>CADASL010000013.1 GCA_902790595.1 uncultured Bacteroidales bacterium | reverse complement strand
TCAGTTTAATTTTCAAAATCACGTTTGCCGCATCGCGCTCCTCAGGCTCAAGGTCCTTCATATACTCGGCGTTGCGGTCGAGATAGGCGCGGTATTCGGCTTGGGTTTTCTGCAAGCGGGCGTCGAGAACATCGTCGTGACCCTCGAGGATTTTGGCAAAATCTCTGTTTTTGCACAATGCGTAGATGCAACCGTCGGCAGATTTAAGGGGCATTGATTTCAAAATCAGGTTGCTCACAATGTTGGAGGCAGATTCAAAATTATCCTCAACATCGCTTACCAACATCGATGTGGCCTTGTTTTTTCGATAATCGACCATCGCTCTATAATTTTCATTACCAATACGATAGCCGAACATCATAAAGTGTCCAGACCCGCCAGCGGTGTAGAACTGACCATCGTAGTTATGAAGTGCCGCCATATCGCCACTTGCAAACGATTCGTTAGCCTTTTCGGGAGTTATCGGATTTGGCACGACAAATTCGGTAACCTTTTCGGTACCACCGCAAATCGCATAGAGATGGCAGTCGTAGTAGAAAGTGGTGCGAAGTGTGTCACCAACAACAAAGCAAGGGTCGGAGCCACCAATAATGAGTATTTGGGCCTGCGGTACATCAAAGTGCCGCGACGTGATGTTGAACTCTTTGTCGGCAAGCATTATGGCAGCGTTGTTGTCGGCAGCGTCGGGATTGCTGATAGACACAAAAGCATAGTTTCCGCTACTGAACCTGATAAGTTTGTAACGCGAACTTATATCGCTGAACTCGTGTAGTTTACCAATGAATTTGCAATTGCGGTCGTACTGGAGAATGTTGCCTTTGTCGTCGTAAATGCAGAGCGTGTCGCCAATGCAGAACAGTGAGTTAAAATAGTTTATCTCGCCAGGCCCGTTTCCGAGGATTGGCCTGCCTGCCAGTTTTTCGCCCGTCTGGCGGTCGAAGCACGACAGATGCATCTTTGAATCATCAAGCATATACAAATTGTTGTCGGACAGGCAGACAGACAATATATCCACAAATGTCCAGTTGTCTTCCATCTGAAGATTTACTACCGAAATTGACTCCACGTTAGAGGCAAACGCCTCATTGTCAACGGTTCCAGGAAATTCAATTCGGTCGGTGACGTTTGTGTCGGTGTTGTTGCAGGCCGCCATTGTGGCGCAGAGGGCGGCGATTGGCAATAGTTTGTGGTTCATTTTGTTTTGTTTTTAGCGCCCTGACGGGCGGAAATTTTTATAAAATTTTATTCAAAAAATCTTACAAAATTTTAATAATCAATTTTTTATAAATTTTGTTTAAATTTTATTTCAATTTCCCGCAAAGCGGTGTCCGTTTTTTTTGTTTAACTGGTGAATCGGGGGCGGACGCACGCGGTGCGTCCCTACCAACACCCAACACCATATAATAATTCCTAATTTCTAAATCCTAATTTCTAATTCCCCTCCACCTCAATCTCCACATTATCACCCAGATTCAGGTTGCCCGAGACGATGATGCTGTCGCCGATGTTCAGTTCGGCACCGCGCTCGGTGTTCGGCTCCACAATGTGCTCGGTTGAGTTGCTCATCACCACCCGCACGTAGGTCCACACGCTGCGGCCGTTCTCGCTTCTGAACAGCACCTCCTGCCCGTCGCGGATGACAACGGCGCTCTTGGGCACTGTGAGTTGGTTGGGGATGGCGTCCTCAACCACCACCTTAACGTTCATTCCGTCAATCAGACCTGGCTCGCCTTTCACGGTGGCCGTCACCGCAATCTGGCCGTTTTTGTCAACCGTGGGGTTGATGGCCAGAATGCTGCCGTCGATGATGAGTTGCGTGTTGGCGAACGGCGTTATCAGCACTTTCTGCCCCACGCGGATAAACGGATATTCGGTTTCCAGCACGCTGAAGCGCACCTGGTAGCGGCTGTCGTCGATGATGGTGCAGAAGGCGCCGCTGGCTGGCTCGTGCTCGCGCCCCTTCAGGTCGATGACCTTGCCAGCGAACGGAGCCCGCAGGTCGCAGTCGGCCAGTTTGCGGCGGGCATCGTCCAAGTTGAGTTTGGCATCGGAGAAACCCGTGTTGATGAACACCGCGCGGCGCTGGTTCTCGGGCATTGTGGCGGTGTCGGCAATGGTGAGGTTGTAGTCGAGCAGGCGGTCGGAGAGTTGCAGCAGAGCCTTGTCGTAGGCCAGTTGCGACTGTTTCAACTGCTGCTCGGCCTGACGCTTGTCAAGCGTGGCCACCACCGCGCCCGCGGCCACCGTCTGGCCCTCGCGGTAGTTGATGCGCTCAATGGTTCCCTGCTGCGCGAATTGCAGCGTGGCCTTGCCCTGAGCGTCGAGTTTGCCATTGCACACCAGTTGCTTGTTGAACGTGCGGCGCTCCAGGCGCACCACCGTAACCTTGTTTTTCTCGCCCGAGTAACTGCCGCGGGCCATCTCGGCCTCAGCGTCGTCGGTTTTCTTGCTTGAGCCGCAGCCCGCTGCCGTGAGCAGCGCCAGAGCGGCCAGAACGAATCCTTTATTTTTCATTATTCCTGTAGTTTGTCAAATTCAATATTGATGTCGGTGCCCGTCAGGTAGTCGAAGAGCGTGGCCTTGCGGATGCCGAAATAACTGTTCCAGAAGTTGCCGATGTTGGAGATGTAGTTGTTCAGGGCGTTGTCGCGCTCGGTGCGGATTTGGTTCATATCGGTCACCGATATTGTGCCCTCACCAAAGTTTTTCAGGGCGATGTTGTACGACTCCTCGGCAATCTCGGCCGCGCGGCGCGAAATCTCGCACTGGCTGTATTGGTTGTTGAACTCGGTCACTTTCGTGAAAAGGTCCTGGCGGAAATCAACCATCTTCTGCTCCAGTTCGCTGTGGGTGCGCTCCGACTGCGCCTTCGCCATCTTCACGCGGCCCTTGCCCAGGCCCCAGTCCATAATGGGGATTGTGAGCGAAAGGCCCACCACCTCCTGGTCTTTCAGAGTGGCGAAACTCTCGTCGAAGGTGGCCGCCGTGCCGCTCATTCCGAACCGCGCGTGCATCGACGCCGACATTCCGCGGTTGGCCTTGGCCTGCGCCACTTCCTCATCGGCCTGAAGCCCCTGAATGGTCTGGTTCAGTTCAAACGACGAGTTGGCCAGAGCGCGCGCCAGCACCTCCTCATAGTCGAGCGCCACCACAGGCACCGAGTAACTGATGTTGAGCAGCACGGTGGCGTTCTCGGGGCTGCCGATGAACGAGCAGAGCTGGTTGAGCGCCGTGCGCATACGCAGTTGGTTGGTGCTGAGCGCCAGCGAGTCGTTGAGCACCGCCAGTTCCAACTGCAGCAGTTTCTCGCGCCCGATGGTGCCCATATCGAACCGCGTGAGAGCCGTCTGGTAGAGCCGCTTGCTCTCGTCGAAACCCTTGAGCGCCCGCTCGTAGCCCGCCTTGGCGCTGGCGTAGTTCCAGAAATAGTTGACGGCCGTCTGCGCCACCTGCTCCATATTCTCAATGTAGAGCCGCTTGGCGTACTCGTAGTTCAGCGGCTCTATTTTCTTGTTCCACTTGAATCGGTTGAATCCCCAAAGCGATTGTGTGTAAGACAGATAGATTGGCTGCGCGTAGTACGATGTCGTGCGGTTGGGCTCATATTGGTCGAGCCTGTTGAGCGACGTGGAGAGCGCGAGTGTGCCGCCCGTCAGAGCAACGTTCTGCGTGATGGAGAGCGTCACATCGTTCTTCATCGAGTAGTTGGTGCGGAAGGCCTTCTCACCCGTTTCGTACGACTGCAACTCAACAATCGAGCGGTCGAAGTTGAGCAGGTCGCTGCTGAGCGTTAGCGCGGGCCTGTACTCGGCCTTGAACGAGCGGAAACTCCAGTACGACGACAGGTAATAGTTGCGGTACGACATTCCCAGAATGGATTTCTCCTGAGCCAGCCGCACCACGTCCTCCATTGTGAGCATCCGCTCATCGATGGTTTGCGCCTGAGCAGGGGCGCACGCCAAAAGCACGCCCGCAAGCGCCGCTAATGGCTTCGTAATGTTGTGTTTGTGCATCCGTTAGAGTTAGTTGTGTAACAAAAAAACGGTTAAATATGATAAAAATTGTGGTTCGATATGCATTGAGGATTAATTTTTTATGCGAAACCTCGCTGTTTTTGTATCGCACTTTTTCAATTGCCGTCAGATAATGTCGGTTTCACCTTTCTTCCGCCCACAATGCCGATGATGAAATCGTCAGGAATAAAACTTCAAGATTGGCAAAAAATTTGCTTGTTCCTCCTCGCAAAATCGGCACGGAAGAATAAATTTGCAGTTCTGATTATGAATCGATGAAAAAACTGGTGTCAATAGTGATGTTTTTGTCCCTGACAGCGGCAACGGCCAGCGCGCAGAGCGTGGGCGTGGTGCTCAGCGGCGGCGGCGCAAAGGGTCTGGCCCACGTGGGTCTGCTCAAGGTGCTCGAGGAGAACAACATCCCCATCGACTACATCTGCGGCACGTCAATCGGCGCCATCATCGGGTCGCTTTACGCGATAGGCTACTCACCCGACCAGATGGCCGAGCTGCTCCAGTCGGAGGAGTTTCTGCGCTGGTCGAAAGGCGATATGAGCCCCGAGGAGCAGTACTACTACAAAACCAAGATTGAGGGCGCCGAGTGGGTTAGCGTCAGGCTCAAGCGCGACGGCTCATCGGTGAACGCCGTGCTGCCAACCAACATCATCGAGCCGGAGCAGATGGACTTCCGCTTTATGCAGATTTACGCCCAGGGAGCGGCCCGCGCCGGCTACGACTTCAACCGGCTCTTTGTGCCATTTTTCTGCGTGGCCTCCGATGTGCACAACAACCGCCCAGTGGTGTTCACCAAAGGGAATCTGTCACAAGCTGTCCGTGCCTCAATGACCTTTCCTGGATACTTCAAGCCCCTCACCATCGACGGCGAGCTGATTTTCGACGGCGGAATGCAGAACAACTTCCCGTCGGACCTGATGGACGAGAAATTCCACCCCGATGTGATTATCGGCTGCACCGTGACCGAGAATCCCGAAAAACCGACTGACGACGATGTGGTGCTGCTCGCAATGAACTTCTTTATGCGCAAGACCAACTTCACCATTCCCGGCAAGGGCGTGCTCATTGCCCCAAAGCTGAGCCAGTACGGACTGATGGATTTTGAAAAGTTCGACGAGATTTCAACCATCGGCTACAATGCCACAATGGCCAAAATCGATTCAATCAAGGCGTTGGTGAGCCGCCGTGTGAGTGCCGACTCGCTGGCACAGCGCCGTGCCGAGTTTGTCAGGGGCGAGCCCGGTCTGGTGTTCGGCAACGTGATTGTGAGCGGCGTTGACGATTTGGCGTCGGGCTACATTGAGCAGAGCATCAAGCGCGGCAAGGATACGTTTGATTTTCACGCACTTGAGAGCGGCTACTTCCGGCTCACATCCGACAAGATTCTGCAATCAATCTACCCGCAGGCGCAGTACAACAATGCGACGGGTCATTTCGACCTTAAATTGGATGTGTCTTCGCAGAAGTCGTTCAACGTGAAGTTTGGCGGCAATCTGTCGTCATCGAACCGCAGTTTCGCGCAGGTGGGCGCCGAGTACGTCTTTATGCACCGCAACATCTACAACGCCTCGGTTAACGTGGCGGCCGGCCAGTTCTACAACTCGGCCAACGCGCTTTTCCGCATCGACCTGTCGCCGCGCAACATCATACAGCGTATGCCGCCGTTCTTTGCCGATTTCCGCGCAGCCTACAGCCGCTGGGACTACTTCAAGACTACCAACGAGCTTTTCTTCGACAGCGAGGCGCTCTCGCAGGTCATCAACACCGACAAGTATGTGGGCCTCGACCTCGGCGTGCCGGTCTATAACCGCGGCATTGCAACCATCGGCGTGGCGCTGGGAACAATGTACTACAACTATTTCCAATCGACCAACATTACCAAGAGCGACAACGCCGACGAGACGCAGACCGACTATTTTGACCTGAAGCTGAAATATGAGTACAATATGCTCAACTTCCGCCAGTACGCCAGCAGTGGGCGCTATTTCTCAATTCAGGGCAGCTACATTTTTGGCAACGAGGAGTACAGCCCGGGCAGCACGGCCAAGCCCTATGAGTCGGCCGGCAGCGTGAGCGCGCGCCACCAGTGGGGAACCGTCAGGCTGCACCATATCCGCTATCTGAACGCCGGCCGCTATTTCAGCCTCGGATTCCAAACCATTGCCAGCATCAGCAATAAACCCGATTTTGCCAACAGCATAGCCTCGCTGCTCACCGCCGAGCCTTTCAACCCGTTCCCGCAGTGCCAGGCGCAGATTCTTGAGAAATACCGCGCCAACCAGTGGGTGGGTTTCGGCCTGATGCCGGTTGTCAACTTCACCGACAGGGTGCAGCTGCGCACCGAGATGCACGTTTTCCAGCCCTATCGCTACATCAGCACGCAGAGTTACCAGACATCGTACAGCGAGGAGTTCCCGATGCCGCGCTTTATGGGCAACGCCGCCTTTGTATGGCACACGCCGGTGGGCCCGCTCGCCGCCACTGGCAGCTACTACTACAAAGAGGAGAAGCCGTTCCACTTCCAAATCAATCTTGGGTTTATGCTCTTTAACAGGCGGGGAACGGAATGATTTAAGGCGTGAAGGATTGAAGGATTGAAGGATTGAATGAGAGAAGGAGTGAGGGCGTGAAGGAGGAAAAGTAAACGAAAACAAAAAACGTAAACAGCAGCCTTTTCTGACTGACTGTTTACGTTTTCTGTTTGTGTAGTGTATTTAGTTTCCGGTTACGTTATTTTATCAGCGTCGGCTTTAAAATGGCATTGTTTCTGAAAACAGAATGGTCGCGGTCGAGTACCTTGAACGGCATTACTTGTGCCGCTTTGGCTGTGACTGGCAAACCTGCAATAACATCGAGCGCAGTGGCAAGCATCGGGTCGTTGGCATCGCCAAACTGATAGCCGGCCAGCAGGTCGTCCTCAACCAGATAGTCGGGAATCAGGCCATCGACAAAATCGGTGAAGCCGTTGGCATTGGCGTACTTCATAGTGACAGGCAGAAAAACCCAATTGCCCAAATCCTCAAGCCCCTCGTCGCCGCCGTAGAAGACGAACATTGCTGTGCATTTGCCGTAGGTGGTGTCGCCCACGAGCGTCACGTTCATATAAGGCATCAGGCCGGTGGTAACAATCTCGCTTGCCGAGGCGGTTCCGCGGGTTCCAAGCACATAGAGGTTCTGCATATCGGCGTTGTGGTCGTTTTTGGGGAACTTGAGCTCTAAACTGCTGGGGTCGTTTTTCTTGAAGTAGTTTGTCAGGAAGTTGTTGTACTCGTATCTGATAAGCACCTCTTTGCCAATCACGCTTGCCGGAGCAATGGCCGAAGCCAAATATCCGGCAGTAGGAACATCGCCGCCGCCATTGTAACGCAAGTCCAGAATAAGGTCTTTCACCCCAGCAGCCTTGAAGCGGTCGAAAGCGGCGTCGATTGATGTATAGTAAGACGGGTTCTGGATGAAGGATGTATAGACAAAATACCCGACCGGCTTGCCGCCGACATTGAAGATGGTGTCGTAAACCGACGGGTCGGCCTCAATAATTTCCGCTGTAACCGTCATTTTGCGGCCATTGAGGTAAAGTTCGTTTTTCACCGGGTCGTAATTGGCAAGTGTGTATGTGGCTTGCTCCTTCGAGTAGAGGTCGTAATAGTTGTCCACGTTCATCGGCTCTCCATCGATTTCCAGAATAATGTCACCGCGTTTCAGTCCGGCGCGCTCAGCGGGTGAGCCTGGGAAAACATACTCAACAACAATGAGCACGTTCTTATAGTTGTTGTAGGGCCAGAACTGAGGTGAGTAGCCCATTGAGTAAGGCGAGCCTTCCACCTCGGCCATATAAGAGTCTCCATCCTCAACACAGAACGACCAACGGTCTTTCGTTCTGTACAGCAGGCTCTCGAAAAAATCGGCCGGGTAGCGGCTCTCGTCTTTCTTCATTCTGGGCATATTGTTATTCCACAGATAGTAATCGCTCATAATGTCGTAGAGAAAATTGTCAACCTTTTTGTTGGCGTTGAGGCTGTCCTGCCGGGCCTGCTCGCGAGCTTTCGCTCCGTTGTCATCGTTGTTTTTGTCTTTGCACGACACAAGCAGCGCCGCGGCCATTCCTAAAAGAATCAAAGTTTTTTTCATTGTGTTGTTTTTTTATCCGATGGCAAAATTACAATCATTTTCCAACAAAAACCTCTTTGGGCTGTTTTTATCATCCGAGCCGCTCTGTCAGCCTTCTGCCAAAGCCCGTTAAACGGCGAGGCTCCAAGTCCCGAAAAACTTTAAACTCAACTTCTCAACACTAAACTTTCACCTTTTGCATATATTTGCACCCAAACACAAAATTATGACCGACAAAAACGAAGTCAACTTATTCATTCTGAAGGTTGGGGCGGTAATCGGGCTGTCGTTTGCGGCCACCATCTTCATTGCTCACCTGCGCGGCATCTGCCACACGCCAGGCGACAATGTCTCGTGGCTCAACATCATCATCTTCTCGTTTGTGGTGATGCTCTCGGGCCGCCAGTACCGCGAGACCGTCGAAGGCGAAAAGTTCAACTACGGCCGCGCGCTGCTCTACGTCAGCAAACTCAATGTTATCAGCGCCACGGTGCTTGCCGTGTTCGGATATTTCTACTACACAAGCATCGCACCCGACGACCTTCAGAGCCTTATCGGCCAGATTGAGCCCGTCTTGCGGCAGCAGTGGGGGATGAACGACGAGCAGACGGCGGCAATGATGCAGTTGTACAACGAATCGCTCTCGGGCGGCTCAATGGCCTTTGTGATGTTCATTATGCAACTCATCGGCGCGGGTTTCTTCAGCCTGATTCTGGCCAACATCATCAAAACAAAACCTTTACTACAGATTAATAATTTAAATCAATGAATATCAGTGTTGTAATACCGCTCTACAACGAGCAGGAATCAATCAGCGAACTTGTGGCTTGGATAGCCAAAGTGATGTACGACAACAATTTCACCTACGAGATTATTGTTGTTGACGACGGCAGTACCGACGGCTCGTGGGACGAAATCCATAAACTCACCGAAGAGTACGGCTCAATCCGCGCCATTCGGTTCCGCCGCAACTACGGCAAATCGGCGGCTCTGTTCTGCGGCTTCCGCGAGGCCGAGGGCGATGTGGTCTTCACAATGGACGCTGACCTGCAGGACAGCCCCGACGAGATTCCCGCAATGTACAAGATGATTGTCAGCGACGGGTTCGACCTTGTGTCGGGTTGGAAGAAAGAGCGCCACGACCCAATCACCAAAACCATTCCGAGCAAGTTCTACAACTGGGTGGGCCGCGTCACCACGGGCATTGGTCTGCACGATATGAACTGCGGCCTGAAGGCTTACCGCCGCGACGTGGTGAAGTCAATCGAAGTTTACGGCGAGATGCACCGCTACATTCCCGTGCTGGCCAAGCAGGCAGGCTTCGGCCGAATAGGCGAGAAGGTGGTCGTCCACCGCGCGCGCAAGTACGGCAAGACCAAATTCGGCATTGAGCGCTTCATAAACGGCTTTCTCGACCTGATGTCGATACTCTTTATGACCAAATTCGGCAAAAAACCGATGCACCTTTTCGGCACACTGGGCGTGTTTGTCTTCCTTTTGGGATTCTTTGCCGCCGCCACCGTGGGCGCAATCAAACTCATATCGCTTTCGCGAGGCATTGCCGCGCCGCTCGTCACCAGCAGCCCCTATTTCTATCTGGCGCTCACCTGTATGATTCTGGGCACGCAACTCTTCCTGACGGGATTTTTGGGCGAACTCGTCTCGCGCAGTTCAAACGACCGCAACGATTATCAAATAAAAGAAACACTATGAAACGTCTGCTCATTATCAGTATGTTAGTGATTGCCGCTGGCACACTTTCAGCGCAGGATTCAATTCCTGCAAGCGCCGTCAAAGTGCAGAAGCACTGCGGACTCAACCGCTTTTATGTCGATAGCGCGCGCGTCAGTCTCGACCGTCTGATTGTGGGTTGCGGAGCCAACGAGCCCGCCGCCGATATGTTCGGTAAGGCGCAGGAGTCGATGTTCTTCGGAAAACTCTTCTGCGTGGTGGGCGGCGTCCTGGTGGCCTATCCGCTCGTGAGTATGATTTGGGACGACTCGCCGAACATTCCGATGTCGGTGGCAGGGTGCTGTATGGCCGCCATTTCGATTCCGATTTTTATGAACTACAACCGCCAGTCGCGCGAGGCCTTGCGCCTGATGGGCACCGAGTATGTTCCGCCCAAGGACGATGAGGCGTCGGCCACAATCAACTTCGGCGTAACGGGCAACGGCGTTGGCTTTTGCGTGAGGTTTTAGCACGGGGTTTTTCACGCAGGTTTTCCGCACGGAGTTTTCGCACAGATGACACAAGATAGCACTGATTTTCACAGGTTTTTATTAATCACTAACAACTTAATATTATGAACCACAGAATTTTAATCCTTTCGGCGATAGTTTTGGCAGTTGTTTTTTCATCGTGTGAACGCAGTTTCGAAGAAATAATTTTCCGTGATGAGAAATTATCAATGAAACGAACCAACTATACAGGATCCGAGTTGAGAACCGACGGGTATTACATTAAATATGACACCATTTCAGGAGAAGTTTGGGCGGCAACACAATTTTTGTATAGGAATGGTGTCTCGTGCAATGGCTATCGATTCTCCCTGTCGGAAAGCGAGTTAAGCGAATTTGAAGAAAAGTATGCCGACGGCAGTTATTACGATAAATATTCTGGCAACAAGTTGTTATGGGGGATATTCCAAATAGAAGGCAATACTATTGTTTTTGAAGGTTGGGCTCACGACCACGATGGCAAATATGCTACTTTTAAACAATATGGAACGATATTGAATGATACCACCTTCCATATCTATAAAGATGTTTTTAAAAATGAGGAAATGGTATTAGATAACACATTTCATTTCAAGCAATTCGCACCTAAACCCGACAGCACAAACAGTTTTATAAAATAAAGTACAACTGCAAAAGATTGTCGGTATCACAAATTGTGACACCCCGCTGTAATTCAATAAATTCTGTGTTTTCTGTGTAATCTGTGCAAGAATCCATTCAATCCTTAACAATGAAAGGTCGTTTTGCCCCGTCGCCGAGCGGGCGGATGCATTTAGGGAATATTTACAGCGCCGTGCTGTCGTGGCTTTCGGCACGCAGCCAGGGTGGCAAGTGGCTGCTGCGCATTGAGGACCTTGACCGCCAGCGGTGCCGCCCCGAGTATGCCGCGCAGATTGAGGACGACCTGCTTTGGTTGGGGCTTGAGTGGGACGAGGGCGGAAGCCGCAGCGGATGTAACGGTCCGTACTATCAGAGCCAGCGCGATGCCGTTTACGAGCGCGAACTGCAGAAACTCGAGGCTCGCGGGTTGCTCTACCCGTGCTTCTGCACCCGCGCCGACATTATGGCCGCCAGCGCGCCCCACCAATCGGATGGCGTGGTGGTTTACAGCGGCCGCTGCCGAGCACTCACGGCCGCCGAGCGCACTGCAATGAGCGCCACACGCAAGCCCGCCACACGGCTATGCGTGCCCAATGCCGACTGCACCTTCACCGATGGCCATTACGGCTTGCAGCACTACAATCTGGCCCGCGACTGCGGCGATTTCATTGTCCGCCGAGCCGATGGCAACTTTGCCTACCAGCTTGCCGTTGTAACCGACGATGCGCTTATGGGCGTTACAGAGGTTGTTCGCGGCTGCGACCTTCTACCTTCGACACCGCAGCAAATCTACCTTTATGGTCTGCTCGGTTACTCCGTGCCACAGTTTGCACACATTCCGCTGCTTGTGGCTCCCGATGGACGCCGTCTTGCCAAACGCAACGCCGGAACCGATATGGGTTCGCTGCGCCAGCGCTACACACCGCAGCAATTATTAGGCCTAATCGCCCATCTGGCCGGTCTTACCGAATGTTGCGAAGAGCTGTCTGTTACAGAAATTTTAAGCCTATTCGCTTGGAGTAAAGTGCCAACGGACAACATTGTGGTGGATTGATTTGCTTTATATCGGTTCAACCAAGCAAAAAACACCCTATATTTAGTGCTGCAATAATTCAAAACGTAAATTTATGGCAACACTATCAATCATTCTGCAACTCTGCATTGTGCTTGGCGCTTTGTGGGTTGGCTCGCGCTACGGTTCGTTGGCGCTTGGCGCGATTTCGGGCATTGGTCTGGCAATTCTTGTTTTCGGCTTCGGGCTGAAACCAGGCACACCGCCAACCGATGTCATTTACATAATCATTGCCGCCGTGACCTGCGCTGGAATAATGCAGGCGTCGGGCGGTATGGACTGGCTCATTCAATTGGCCGAGAAACTTCTGCGCAAGCACCCCGACCGCATAACCTTTCTTGCACCGCTCTGCACCTTCTTCCTGACAGTGCTGGTGGGCACAGGCCACGTGGTTTACACGCTGATGCCCATTATCTGCGACATTGCCCTGAAAAAAGGAATCCGCCCTGAGCGTCCGTGCGGCGTGGCCAGCATAGCGTCGCAGGTGGGCATAACCTGCTCGCCCATTGCGGCCGCAGTAGTGGCTTTTGTGTCGATTTCGAACGCCAACGGTTTCGATGTCTCGATTCCTGGCGTGCTGATGGTGAGCATTCCGTCGTGCCTGTGCGGACTGATGGCCGCCGCCGCCGCTTCGTACCACCGAGGTCTCGACCTTGACAAAGACCCGCAGTTCCAGGCCAAACTGAAAGACCCTGAGCAGTATAAGTTCATTTACGGCAGTTCGGCCACAACGCTCGACAAAGAGATTCCGCAATCGGCCAAAAACGCCGTTTTCATTTTCCTTGGCGCACTGGCGGTGATTGTTTTCTTCGCCATTTTCCAGAATGTGCTGCCGTCGTACAGCACGCTGCGGGCCGTGAAAGGCGCGGCACCCACAACCCTTGCCGACGGCACCGTCATTACCCCCGACCAGTTGATTAAGTCGGGCATTCAATCGTTCGGAATGACCGAATTGTATCAAAAGCCGCTGGCGATGAACCTTGTTATTCAGATAGTTATGATTGCCGCTGCCGCGCTGATGATAATCTTCTGCAAGGCATCGCCAAAGAAGGCCGTGGCTGGTCCAGTGTGGCAGTCGGGAATGGTGGCCGTGGTGGCCATTTACGGCATTGCGTGGCTGGCCGACACCTTCTTCTCGAACTATCTGACCGAAATGAAGACGATGCTCTCGGGCATTGTGGCACAGTATCCGTGGTCCATTGCGCTGGTGTTCTTCTGCGTGAGCGTGCTGATAAACTCGCAAGGCGCGGTGGTGGTTGCAATGCTGCCGCTGGCCTATTCGCTCGGCATTCCAGGCTGGGTGCTGCTGGGCGTGCTGCCGTCGGTTTACGGCTATTTCTTCATTCCGAACTACCCGTCCGACATTGCCACCGTCAACTTCGACCGCTCGGGCACAACCGTCATAGGCAAGTACCTGCTCAACCACTCGTTTATGATGCCTGGCCTGATTTGCGTGTCGGTTTCAACGCTTGTGGCTTATCTGATTTCGATGCTGATTTATTGACAGTTGGAAGACATACAGGTTTTTAAAGAATGTGTGGTGTGCAGCCGCACATTTTTTTGTGAAAATTCAAGAGGTGGAGCCAAACCTGAACACGTGGCTTTAAACGGTCTCACCTTCTAAACTTTTTCGTATTACCTTTGTCACGAACAAAACCGTACAGCTATGCGCATCGACATTATCACCGTTGTTCCCGAAATTCTTGACGGGCCGTTCAGCCAGAGCATCATCGGGCGGGCACAGAAGAAGGGAATTGCCGAAATCCACATCCACAACCTGCGCGACTACTCGACCGACAAGCACCGCCGCTGCGACGATTACGCCTTCAGCGGAAGCGCCGGAATGGTGATGACCATCCAACCCATCGAGGCGTGCATTGAGCACTTGAAAAGTGAGCGCCAGTACGATGAGATTATCTATACTTCGCCCGACGGCGAGATGTTCAACCAGCCAATGGCCAACCAAATGTCGCAGCTGCAGAACATAATCATCCTTTGCGGACACTACAAAGGCATAGACCAGCGTGTGCGCGACCATCTGATTACCAAAGAGATATCAATCGGCGACTATGTGCTGACGGGCGGCGAGCTGGCAGCAGCCGTCATTGCCGACGCGGTGGTGCGGCTCATTCCGGGCGCCATCAGTGACGAGACATCGGCTCTTTCCGACTCGTTTCAGGACAATCTGCTTTCGGCACCTGTTTATACGCGCCCTGCCGACTACAAAGGCTGGAAAGTGCCCGAAGTGCTGTTGTCGGGCAACGAGCGCCTAATTGAAGACTGGAAATACGAGCAGGCCCTTGAGCGAACCCGGCGCCTAAGACCCGATTTATTGAAGGACGATTAGGAGTTAGGAGTTAGGAGTTTTAGAAGTTATAAGTGACAAGTTTGGTCTTGGAACTGTTGTCTGTAGTCAAAAAAAACTAAACCTTCTCAACAGCGAAGCGCTAAACTTCTAAACTTTAAACTTAATACTTCGAAAACTTAAAACTAAACACTAACCTCTAAACAATTCAACGATTCAACAAAAAATCCTACATTTACCGACAACAAAAATTACAATTATGGCACAAAGAATAACCGACGCCGACTTTGAGACTGAAGTTCTGAAATCGGCAATCCCTGTGGTAGTTGACTTTTGGGCAGAGTGGTGCGGCCCCTGCAAAATGCTGCTACCGATAGTTGAAGAACTTGCCGCCGAATACGAAGGCAAAGTGAAGATTGTGAAAATGAACGTTGACGAAGCCGAGAACACTCCGGTGCAGTTCGGCATCCGCAACATTCCAACGCTGTTGTTTTTCAAGAACGGCGAAGTGGTTGACAAGCAGGTTGGCGCAGCCGCAAAACCGGCTCTGACAGCAAAAATCGACGCTCTGCTGTAAACAGAGAACATCTACAAGCCGCAATCCAACAATGGGTTGCGGCATTTTTATATTAACACTACAAAAAACAAATCTTTATGAAAAAATTAATTTCAGTATTGCTGATTCTTGCGGCATTCGCGAGCTGCAAAAAAGACGACAACAAAGAATGTCAGACAAAAGTGTTGTTCTACACCAACGCTCAAATGATTGTGAATTGCGGACCTTTCGGTGTCGATGTTTATGTAGACGATAAACTTTGCGGCACTTTGGAGAATGCCTATTCTGACAAAAGGTTATCGTTACCTTGCGATGTGAAAGACACCGATGGCTCTATTCTTGCCGTTGATGTTGAAAAAGGAAAACATACTATTAAGGCTGTAGGCGGTTGCAGCGCCGATATGCTTCTCAAAAGCATAATTGACATCCCCGATGGTGATTGTGTGACTTTCTTCCTTGATTTTGATCTTGACCCAAGAGATATTAACGATTAAAATCATCACATTGACGATATAAAAAACCGCCGCAACCTTCATCGGAGATTGCGGCGTTTTTTTTTGTATGTGATTCGGTTTTTCGGACGCGGCACACCACGTCCCAACAATTCATTCAATCATTTTCCCCAATTATCGCGGTCCAAACTGCGGTACTGAATGGCCTCGGCAAGGTGTTCTGGCTTGATTTCTGGCTCGCCGGCAAGGTCGGCAATGGTGCGCGACACCTTCAGAATGCGGTCGTAGGCGCGGGCCGAAAGCCCGATTTTCTCCATTGCGTTCTTAATCATCTGCTGGCACTCGGCGCTTAAAACACAATGCTTGCGAATGAGCCGCGTGTTCATCTGCGCGTTGCAGTGGACACCCTGATAATCGGCGAATCGCTCCTGCTGAATGGCGCGGGCGCGGGTGACGCGTTCGCGGATTTGCGCGCTCGTCTCAAGCTGCTCCTTGCCCGAGAGTTTGTCGAACGGCACGGGTACCACCTCAATGTGAATGTCGATGCGGTCGAGCAGCGGGCCAGAGATGCGGCTCATATACTTCTGGCGCATCATCGGGGTGCAGGTGCACTCCTTTTCGGGATGGTTGTAGTAGCCGCAAGGGCAGGGGTTCATACTTGCCACAAGCATAAAGCTGGCCGGATATTCGACAGTGAACCGTGCGCGCGAGATGGTTATCACGCGGTCCTCCAATGGCTGACGCATAACTTCGAGCACAGTGCGCTGAAATTCAGGTAATTCGTCGAGAAACAGAACGCCGTTGTGAGCCAGCGAAATCTCTCCCGGCTGCGGAAACGTGCCGCCACCAACAAGCGCCACATCGCTGATGGTGTGGTGCGGCGAGCGGAACGGCCGTTTGGTCATCAGGCTGGTGTCTTTGTCGATTTTACCGGCCACAGAGTGAATCTTTGTGGTTTCCAGCGCTTCGTGCAGTGTGAACGGCGGCAGAATGCTCGGCAGACGTTTGGCCAGCATTGTTTTGCCGGCTCCCGGGGGGCCAATCATAATAATGTTGTGACCGCCGGCAGCTGCAATCTCCATTGCGCGCTTCACGTTCTCCTGCCCGCGCACATCGGCAAAGTCAGAGTCCCAATGGTTTATGCTGTTTGCAAACTCCTCGCGGGTGTTCACAATGGTTGGCTCGAGTTGCAGTTTCCCGTTAAGGAAATCGGCCACTTGGCGGATATTTTCAACTCCGTAAACCTCCAAGTTGTTGACCACGGCGGCCTCGCGGGCGTTCTGCTTTGGCAGGATGAAGCCTTTGAAACCCTCCTCGCGCGCCTTGATGGCAATGGGCAAAGCGCCCTTTATTGGTTGCAGGCTGCCGTCGAGCGAGAGTTCGCCCATAATCACATAATCCTCAACCTGTGCG
This sequence comes from uncultured Bacteroidales bacterium, assembly GCA_902790595.1. Classification (GTDB taxonomy): domain Bacteria; phylum Bacteroidota; class Bacteroidia; order Bacteroidales; family SZUA-534; genus RUG13583. The sequence continues at coordinate 52,484 of CADASL010000013.1, read as the reverse complement.
GCGTCAATCTGTCCCGATGCCGCCAAAATGCCCACGGCCAGCGTCAGGTCGTAGGCCGAGCCCTCCTTGCGGATGTCGGCCGGCGCCATATTGATGACAATTTTCTTGCCAGGAAAGTGAAATCCAGTGTTTTGCAATGCCGCATTGATGCGCTGCTGGCTCTCCTTGACGGCGCTGTCGGGCAGGCCCACAAGGTGAAAGGTCATTCCTGTCGATATGTTCACCTCGACGGTGATGGTGGTGGCGTCGATGCCAAAAACGGCCGAGCCGTATGCTTTTACCAATGAGTTGCTGGTTTCTGCCATAATTGGTTGAGTTATAAGCCGGTGAGAGTGTAATTGTTGCCTGAGCGCCGGTCGTATCGGACCACACCCTTGCCGTGCACAAGGTAGATTCGGTAGATGTCGGCTTTGTTTAAAGCCACAGTATCGTTTTCTATAACAAGCACGCTGTCAAGTCGTTGGCTGCCAATGGTGACGTTGTTGCGGATTGTGGCGCCCTCAAAATCGCCATTGTTGCGGATGCTGAAGATAAATCTGTCGATAGCCACCGGAACGTAGTAGCTCGACATCTTGCCATAGTGCTGAAACTCAAACACAAACTTGTAGCGAATCCTCTCTTTCACGGCCGAGCACAGAAGCTGCAGGTTTGCCACCGAGTCGATGGCCGAATTGGCGTGGGCGGAAGCCTCGCAGTTGCAGGCCTCGGTGGTGCCGATGGTGTATTGCTGTGTGGCGAAAACATCGTTGAACGTGAATGTCTGCCGTGCCGAGCCGGCTCCAAACGTGGCCTCGTCGCCTTCGTGATAAGGCAGCCAGTCGCGGCACACATCGGGGAATGGCGGGCAGTCGGTTTGGCGGTTGCAGCACACAAAGCACAAGGCCAGCGCGGCCAAAAGCAATCTGTTCATATCAGATTTCGTTGTTAATTAGCGAATTAATCCACTCAACGTCTTCGCGCAGACGGGTTGCGGCCGATGCCGAATAGCGTTTCGAGAATTTCGAGTCCCAGAACCATTTTTCGAGCGTTTTCTGGTGGCTCGGGTCGATGGTTTTCGCCTCCGATGCGAAGAAGTAGTACTGCAGCGTCGGAATCAGATTGTGGTACATTGTCAGGTCGCCCGAAAGGCGCATCTGCTTCAGAAAATCGAGAGCGCTGGTGAGTGCCGCTTTGGTTCGCGGCCATATCTTCTGGCAGATTTCGGGTGTGAGCTTGAGCTGATAAAGGCTCCGGGCATCGCCGAAAGCGTTGATTGTCAGCGAAAGCGAGAACACCTTTTCGCCCAGCCGCCCGAACTGTTTGATGCGCTGCTGGGTGTTGAAATCGTCGATGTTTTGTTTCAAATCGAACTTCTCGCTCCACGTGGTTGCGTGAATCAAGTCGAAGATTGTCAGGTGTTTGCCACCCTGGTTGATGCGCTCGAAAATCTCCACCACATCGTCAATCTCGGTGTTGGTGGTGAGCACGATGCTCATCGGGTAGCTCAGGAAAATCTCGCGGCACTGCTGCAGGTTCTGTGCGGCTTTGCGGTTCTTGCCAAGTTCGGCAATCGTCTCGTCAAAGGCCTTGTCGTCGATGATGCGCCAAACCGGAACGTTGCTTTTCTCGCGCTGGCTGCGCGGAATCACAAACTCGCAGCGCTCGGCGTTGAAGCAGATGGTGGAGTAGTCGCAGTCGGCCATTGTTTTGCCCATCAGCGCCACAAAAAGCGACATAATGCGCTGCTGGCCGTCGAGGATGAATTGGAAATCGCCCTCGGTTTTGGTGTCGTTGATGTCGTCGATGTCGAACGGGCGGATGAAAAACGCGTATTTGGCCGGCGCCTTCCAAAAGAACAGCGACCCGATGGGATACTGGTGATAAACCGAATTGAGCAGTTTCACCACCTTCGATTTCTCCCAGATATAGTCGCGCTGGAAACGCGGAATTTTGATGTTGCCGGCCTGCAGCTCGGTGAGCAGCTTGTGCAGTGTCCAGTCGTTTATAATGCTGATTTTCTGGTCCATAAGCCAATGATTTTATCTCTCAAACAGATTATTAAGATTGTTAAACAGACTTTGGTTCTCCTTGCGAGCATTGGCCGACTGCGGCATCAGCGCGTTTATCAGTTTGCGGATTGGCATATTCTGCAACCATACGCGCCCCGTGCCGCGCAATGTGGCAACAAACAAGCCCTCGCCGCCGAACAGCGACGATTTCAGGTTTCCGGCCACCTGTATGTCGTAATCGATTTGCGGCTCAAAGCCCACAATGCAGCCCGTGTCAACGCGCAGCGTCTCGTTGTTGAGCTGCCGTTCAACCACGGCACCGCAGGCGTGCAGGAAGGCCATTCCATCGCCATCGAGCCGCTCCAGAATAAAGCCCTCGCCACCAAACAGACCCGCGCCCAGACGGCGGTTGAAGGTTATCGATATGCGTGTGCCGAGCGCGGCGCACAAAAAGGCGTCTTTCTGCACAATGATGCTATAGCCCGACTGTGCAAGGTTCACCGGCATAATGGTGCCCGGATAAGGCGCCGAGAAGGCCACGTGGCGTTTGCCGAAGCCCCGGTTGGTGAAATGCGTGATGAAAACCGACTCGCCGGCAATCATCCGCGAGCCCGCCGACAGCAGCTTGTCGAAGAATCCGGCCTGCGGGTTTGAGCCGTCGCCCATCTTGGTGTCGAACTCAATGCCGTCCTCCATATACATCATTGTGCCGGCCTCGGCAATCACTGTCTCGCCCGGGTCAAGCTCAACCTCAACAAGTTGAATGTCGTGCCCGATAACTTTGTAGTCAATTTCGTGTGATTTCATAAATACGTTTTTTGCAAAAAACCGCTTGAAAGTAGTTACTATTTAATGATTTTGGCATCTGCCGGGCGATTTTTTTTGAATCGGGGGCGAAAAAAGTGTTTTCGGGTGCCGATATGCACAAAAAAAGAAGGTTCAGCGCATCAGCACCAAACCTTCTCAATCATCTAAACCCTAAACTCTCCCCCTCTTACCTTTTCAATCACATCTCCGAATACCTCTTATACCTCTCCTCGGCATCGTGGCTGCCTTGCTCGAAGAGTTTGTCGGCGTTGTCGGGGAAACTGCGGGTGAGCGAGTTGTAGCGCACCTCGCCGGCCAGGAACTCCTTGTAAGGCATTGTGGGTGCTTTCGAGTCGAGTTGGAACGGGTGCTCGCGGCGCGGGTCGTAGCGGTAGAGCAGCCAGTAGCCGCTCTCAACGGCGCGCTTCATCTCCTCCTGAACGCGGTGCATACCAATGCAGATTCCGTGCGACGCGCAAGGCGTGTAGGCAATCACAATCGACGGTCCGTCGTACTCCTCGGCCTCTTTCACGGCCTTAATCAGTTGGTTCGGGTCGGCGCCCATTGCCACCTGAGCCACATACACGTTGCCGTAGGTCATCATTATGGCGCCAAGGTCCTTTTTGCGACTCTTTTTGCCCGAAGCGGCGAATTTTGCCACAGCGCCCATCGGCGTTGCCTTGCTGCTCTGTCCGCCCGTGTTCGAGTAAATCTCTGTGTCAATGATAAATACATTGATATTCTCACCGCCGGCAATCACGTGGTCAAGGCCGCCAAAACCAATGTCGTAGGCCCAGCCGTCGCCGCCGAACATCCAGAAGGTCTTCTTCGACAGAACGTCTTTTTGAGCCAGAATGTCGGCTGCTTTCGCGTCGGCGTTCTTTTGCAGATTATCTATCAGTGTATCAGTTGCTTCGCGCGATTTGTCAATGTCGTCGAATGTTGCCAGCCATTGGCCGCAAGCCTCTTTCAGGTCGCCTTGCGCTGTGGCGGCCATAGCCACAATCTTCTCTTTAAGCAATGCACGGCGCTGTTTGACAGACAGATACATTCCCAAGCAGAGTTCGGCATTGTTCTCGAACAGACTATTGGTCCAGGCGGGGCCGAAGCCGCGGTGGTTCACCGTGTAAGGGATTCCGGGCATTGCCGAGCCCCACGCCTGCGAGCAGCCTGTGGCGTTGGCCCAGAACACGCGGTCGCCAAAGAGTTGGGTGAGTAGTTTGGCGTATGGCGTCTCGCCGCAACCCGCGCAGGCTGCCGAGAATTCGAGCAGCGGCTGACGGAATTGGCTTCCCTTTATCGAATATGGTTCAAAAATATCGCCTTTCTGACTGATTGTCAATCCGTAATCGAAGCAGTCGCGGTCTTGTTGGCTGAACACTGCCGGCTGCATTTCAAGCGCATTGGCCGGGCAACTCTGCACGCAACTGCCGCAACTTGTGCAGTCGAGCGCCGATATACTCAAGGCGAAATGAAGCCCCATAGCCTTCGCCTTTCCGTTGGCCACAACCGTTTTGAATCCTTCGGGTGCGGCGGCTTTTTCGGCCTCGTTCAGCAGATATGGACGGATGACGGCGTGCGGGCAGACGAGCGAGCAGCGGTTGCACTGAATGCACTTGTCGGTGTTCCAGACGGGCACCTTCACGGCAATGCCGCGCTTCTCGTAGGCGGTCAGGCCCATTTCCAGAGTGCCGTCGATGTTATCGGCGAAAGCGCTCACAGGCAGGTCGTCGCCCTTTTGCGCGTTGATGGGCTCGAGCAGGTTGCGAACCACAGCGGGGCGGTTGTCAATAACGTTGGTTTCCACTTCTTTGGCCGATGCCCACGCAGCCGGAACCTTAATCTCGCGAACGCCGGCGGCACCCTTGTCGATGGCGGCCACGTTCTTGTTCACAACTTCCTCGCCTTTAGCAAAATAAGTCTTGCGGGCGGCGGCTTTCATAGCCTCGAGCGCCACGTCGGCCTTGATAATGCCCGTGCAGGCGAAGAAGGCGGCCTGAAGCACCGTGTTGGTGTGGCTGCCCAGACCGATATTCATTGCAATGTCGGTGGCGTCAATCACGCAGAAGCGTATCTTGTTGAGTGCCAGTGTCCGTTTCACGTCAGCCGGAAGCCACGCTTCAAGTTCGGCGTCGGTTTTGGTGCAGTTCAGAAGGAACGTGCCGCCCGGCTTCACTTCCGACACAATATCGTATTTGCCGATGTAACTCTGATTGTGGCAGGCCACAAAATCGGCACTCTTCACGTAGTACGAACTCTCGATGGGGTTTTTGCCGAAGCGCAGGTGCGATTTGGTAACGCCGAACGACTTTTTGGCGTCGTACTCAAAGTAGGCCTGACCGTAGAGTCCGGCGCACTCGCTCACAATGTGGACGGTGTTTTTGTTGGCGCCCACCGTTCCGTCGCCACCAAGGCCCCAGAACTTGCAACTGAAGGTGTCGCCGCCCTGATTGTCGAACGGCAGCGTTGGCAGCGACAGATGCGTAACGTCGTCGGTGATGCCGATGGTGAAGCCGTTTTTCGGCTCATTTTCAGACAGATTGGCGAACACGGCCAGAATCTGTCCCGGGTCGGTGTCTTTCGATGAGAGACCGTAGCGGCCGCCCACAACCTTGATTTTTCTGTCGCTGTTCAGGATGACCGAGCAGACGTCCTCAAACAGCGGCTCGCCGGCGCTTCCTGGCTCCTTGCAGCGGTCGAGCACGGCAATGCTCCTGACGCTCTGCGGCAGAGCCTTGAGCAGATGCTCGGCGCTGAACGGACGGTAAAGGTGAACCTGTACAAAGCCTGTCTTCTCGCCTTTGGCGTTCAGACTGTCAACGGCCTCTTTCACTGCGCCCGAAACGCTGCCCATAGCAATAACCACGCGGGTTGCGTCGGGTGCGCCGTAGTAGTCGAACAGGTGATAGTGTCGGCCTGTCAGAGCGCCTATCTTTTCGAAATAATCCTCAACAATCTGCGGAAGCGCGTCGTAGTAAGGGTTGCAGGCCTCGCGCACTTGGAAGAAGACGTCGGGGTTCTGCACCGTTCCGCGCATAAGCGGGTGCTCCGGATTGAGCGCGTGCGAGCGGAAGGCTTGCAGGGCGTCGCGGTCGAGCATATCGGCAAGAGCCTTTGTGTCAATCATTTCCACGGTGTTTATCTCGTGCGACGTGCGGAATCCGTCGAAGAAGTGCATAAACGGCGTCTGCCCCTTGACGGCGGCCAGGTGAGCCACTCCGGCAAGGTCGATAACCTCCTGAACGCTGCCCGTGCAGAGCATTGCGAAACCGGTGTTGCGGCAGCCCATAACGTCGGAATGGTCGCCGAAGATGCTCATTGCGTGCGTTCCCACCGTGCGTGCGGCCACGTGCAGAACCACCGGCAGACGCTCGCCCGCAATGCGGTGCAGCACCGGAATCATAAGCATAAGGCCTTGGCTCGATGTGAAACTTGTGGCAAGCGAGCCTGTCTGCGCCGCTCCGTGAACGGCACCAATGGCACCCGCCTCCGACTGCATTTCAATCAGCGTAACCTGCTGACCGAAAATGTTTTTGCGTCCTTTCGCCGACCACGCGTCGGTGTGCTCCGCCATAGGTGACGACGGTGTGATGGGGTAGATTGCGGCAATCTCTGTGAACTCGTACGCAATGTGCGCCGCAGCCTCGTTGCCGTCAACTGTTACAAAATTCTTCGACATAACTACTGAAAGTTGAGAGTTAAGCGGTTAGAAGTTTAGATATTCAAAAACAAATAACCAACTGACACTCTGTTGTTTATATAAATTTTTAATTCTTTGTTTCCGTATCCGAAATTTGCCGCAAAAATATAAATTCATTTGAACGCAGACAACACAGATTTAACGGCCCCGATAGCTATCGGGGTACACAGATTTTTCTTGCCGCACAAATGCCTGTGGCGCGCCGCGTCTCTACGCTAAGGGTACCCCATTACCCCGCACCGCCGCCATTCCCGGCAGCCCTCGCGGTATTTTTAATGCGTTTTTCGGGCGCATCAATCTATTTCAGCAACTCTCTCGTTTCGGCATCCTCCAAAATCCGCATTTGCTGAATGGCTATTTTGTTCAATTCGGTCAGTCTTTCCCGCTGATTCATTCCTTTGTTGATGAACACTGCGTTCAGGTTTTCCATATTGGATAGGCAAATGAGTTGGATGATTGTGGCGTAATCGCGGATGTTGCCTTTCAGGTCAGGATTGACATCGCGCCACTCTTTGGCTGTCATCCCGAAAAGGGCGACATTGAGCATATCGGCCTCGTCGGCATAGACATACGATTTCTGCTGCGGGGTGAGTTCCTGCGGTATCAGATTCTGCTTGATGGCATCGGTGTGGATATGGTAGTTGATTTTGGCCAATTCACGTTTGGCAGTCCAACCGAGCACTTTCTGCTCGTCGGCTTTAAGGCGCTGGAATTCTTCAATAAGGTATAATTTGAATGGTACACTTATTGCCGACCCGAATTCAAACGCGATATCACGATGGGCGTATGTGCCACCATACTTTCCGCGTTTCACGATTATGCCTATTGCATTGGTGCTCTCAATCCACTCCGACACGCTCATCACAAAACTTGGCAATCCCGCCTGCGATTTAAAGTGGTCAAATTCGACCACTTTAAAATTGGGGTTATGAATCTGCTCCCACGTGCCAAGATATTCTATTGTATATCGATTTCGTATCCAATTCTTTATAATGTCGGCAGCGCGGCTTTCGCCATCTTTTGCGTTGGTCATATCGGTCAGTGATATGTAATCTTGGTCGTCAACCGACAGCACTGTTATCTCTGTGTCTTGAACGTTGATTTTTGCCATAGTAGGTTGTGTTTCAAATAATTCGACAGATTTTCGCCACTTGTCTAATTGTTCCGAATTCGGTACAATAGTTTTTTCCCCATCTTTTATTTCTGTTTACGCAAATATACTTTTTTTGCCCGCAAATAACAACTATTTCGAACAGACGACCCTGCCCACCACCGCCACCTGTAGAGACGTGGCGCGCCGCGTCTCTACGTTTTGTGCACCCGATTTTAACCCTGCAAGGCCGCCAACCACGTTTTATTTTCGCACAGATTTTTTTGAACGCAGTCCCGATAACTATCGGGAACACAGATTGAACGGCCCCGATAGCTATCGGGGTTCGCAGATTTTTATCGCACTGATTGACAACCGATTTGCCCTACTCCTTATAGTATTTGTTCTTCTTTAGTGAATCGCGCATTTCTCGCTCCGAAGGGTATTTCTTTTTCCGTTTTTTGGTAAACAGGTTTGCAACCTTCTTCCATAATGGAATTCGTACGTAATCATCCACATAATCATCGGGGGCGCGCAGGCCTTCACGGATTAGTTTTTCTCGGAATAATAAACGGCGGTATGCACTAATAATATTATATATTTTATTGCTAATCAATAAAATTCCAATAGCTGCTACCACTTGTATTCCTGCCTTTCCAAAATTACTTACAAGAAATTTTTCTATCAAAATATTTCCTCTTTGATGAGCATCTCCTATTAATTCTCGATTAAGAATCCGTTCTACAAATTCTTGTTCTGACGATATCAAAGTGTCTATTACCACTGCAACAAAGACAATAAGAATAAGCAACCAACAAATAAACTCTCCATAATAAGTAGTTCTGTTTTTGAATTTTCTAGACTCTGATGATTTCATATTATTTTTTCAAAGTTTCGTTTACCATAGATTCAAACACTTTATAACAATTCTCTCCTGTAAAATTTTTGAATCGAGACAATACAATGTTTCGTTTTACTTCATCGTTAAAACGCACGTATAGCACGTTTTACTAAACGCCATTTGCCAAAGTTAAGAAACTTTTTGCACTATTATGCAGACGTTGCTGAAGGTAAAATGGTTGCGGGGTGCTTGCCGAAAACAAAACAAGGCCGCCCAATCAGGCAGCCTTGCTATTTAAACTCTGTGTTCTCTCGTTTCCTCTGCGCTCTCTGCGAATTTTATTTCTTCTTCAGCCCCAATTTCTCCACAGCCTCCTCGCGCATCTTGTATTTCAGGATTTTGCCTGCGGCGTTCATCGGGAACGATTTGACGAAATCGATATAGCGCGGAACCTTGTGGCGGGCAAGGCGGCCCATAATGAATTCGCGCATCTCGGGTTCGCTTATCTCCTCGCCCTCTTTCAGAATAATGCAGGCCATTGCCTCCTCGCCGTATTTCTCGTCGGGAACGCCGATAACCTGAACGTCCTTCACCTTGGGGTGGGTGTAGATAAACTCCTCAATCTCTTTTGGATAGATATTCTCGCCGCCGCGGATAATCATATCTTTCAGGCGGCCTGTGATTTTGTAGTTTCCGTTCTCGTCAACGCAGGCAAGGTCGCCGCTGTGAAGCCAACCGTCGGCGTCAATGGTCTGCGCGGTGGCTTCGGGCATCTTGTAGTAGCCTTTCATCACGTTGTAGCCTTTGGCGCAGAACTCGCCGTTGGTGTTGGGCGGAACCTCAAGGCCCGTTTCGGGGTCAACCACCTTGCAGCGCACGTGCGGGAAGGCGTAGCCCACGGTCTCGGTGCGCACGTCGATTGAGTCGGTCCAAGCCGACATTGTGCTGCCTGGCGCCGATTCGGTCTGTCCGTAAACGCTCACAATGCCGCGCATATTCATCTCCGACGGCTCGGCGGCACGGCGCATCAGTTCGGGCGGACAGCCTGAGCCTGCCATAATGCCTGTGCGCATATATGAGAAGTCGGTGCTGCGGTAGTCGGGGTGGTTGAACATTGCAATGAACATTGTGGGCACGCCGTTGAAGCAGGTTATGTGCTCCTGGTTTATGCACGCCAACGACGATTTGGCCGAGAAGTAGGGCATCGGGCACATTGTGGTGCCGTGCGTCATCGACGAAGTCATCGACAGAACCATTCCGAAGCAGTGGAACATCGGCACCTGAATCATCATTCGGTCGGCGGTTGAAAGGCCCATACGGTCGCCAATGCACTTGCCGTTGTTCACCACGTTGTAGTGCGTCAGCATCACGCCCTTGGGGAAGCCTGTGGTGCCGCTGGTGTACTGCATATTGCACACGTCGTCGGGTTTGACGGCGGCGGCCATTCGCTGGATTTCCTCCAACGGCACAAGGTCGTGGCGGTCCATTGCCTGCTGCAGTGTCAGGCAGCCCTTCTGGCGGAATCCCACGGTGATGACGTTGCGCAGGAACGGCAGACGCTTGCAGTGAAGCGGCTTTCCTGCAGTGTTGGTGGCAATCTCGGGGCAGAGTTCGTTGATAATGGCGCGATAGTTCGAGTCCAAAGCGCTCTCAATCATCACAAGTGTGTGAGTATCAGACTGCCGCAGCAGATATTCGGCCTCGTGAATCTTGTAGGCGGTGTTCACCGTCACAAGCACGGCGCCGATTTTCACGGTTGCCCAAAATGTTATGTACCAAGCAGGTATGTTGGTGCACCAAACGGCCACCTTCGAGCCTGGACGCACGCCGAGCGACACAAGCGCGCGGGCGAAGTTGTCAACATCGTCGCGGAATTCGGCGTAGGTGCGGGTGTAGTCCAAAGTGGTGTATTTGAAGCAGTACTGGTCGGGGAATTCCTCAACCACGCGGTCCAAAACCTGCGAGAAGGTCATACTGAGCAGTTCGTCCTTCTTCCAAATGTAGTAGCCTGAGCCGTCGTGGTTCGGGTAGAGTTCGCTGCGTTTGCCGCGCGTGTTCTCGAACTGGCTCATATAGTTGACAAAGTGCGGGAAAATGACGTCGCGGTCGGTGAAGTCGAGCATCCACTCTGGCTTCCACTCAAGTGAGATAAACCCGTCGTAATCGACCGACGAAAGGGCCTTCATCACATCGGCAATGGGGAAGTTGCCCTCGCCGATGATGTTGTAGCGGTTGGCGTCGTCGCTGTCGCGAAGGTGCACGTGCTTAACGTATGCGCCAAGGTTGGTGATTGTCTGCGCAGGCGTCTCGCCCTTGTCGCGGTAGGGGTGGTGCACATCCCAAATGACGGCAATCTGGTCGCAGGCGAAAAAGTCGAGCAAATCGCGCAGCAGCGCCGTGTCGGCGTATATTCCGCTGGTTTTTATCAGAATGGTGATACCCTTGGCCTCGGCCACAGGAATGAGTCGGGTCAGGTTCTGCTTCACCTGCTCAACGGTGCCCTTCTTCGCGAAAGCGCAAACGTATGGGCTGCGCATATCGGCGGCAATGCCAATGAGAGCGGTCATCTCGTCAATCATTTCGGCGCTGTCTTCCGAAAGGTCGAGCGAACTGTCGAAGCAGGGAATGGCGAGTTTCTTCTCGCGCAAATCGCGCAGCGAAGCCGTGAGCGAGTACTTGTGGAACGGCCCGCCTTTGGCCACAAATTCAGGCGTTTTGAAAACGTTGTATATCTCGATACCCGAAAAGCGCATCAGGCTTGCGTTGTCAAGGATTTCGGTCCACGACATATCGGCCCATCCGCGTGTTGAAAATGAAAGTTTCATTTTAAGTGATTTTCTGTAAAATGCTGATAATTTTCGATTTATGCTTCTTCGAATGCTATCTTGTTGACGGCGTTCAGGTAGGCGGCAATGCTTGAGCCGACAATGTCGGTCGAGATTCCGCGGCCCGAGTAGATTTTGCCTTCAGAGCGCAGGCGGACAACGGTTTCGCCCATTGCCTCGCGGCCTTCGGTCACGGCCTGAATTTGGAAGTCGTCGAGTTCGTAGTGCTTGCCAATGACTTTCTCAATGGCCTGGAAAGCGGCGTCAATCGGGCCGTCGCCAATGCAGACGCTCTCGAGCACATCGTCGCCCTTCTTCAAGAGAATGTGGCAGGTGGCCGAGATTATGTTGCCCGAGTTGATAACGTAATTCTCTAATTTATAGGTCGGTGGCACCTGGAACGCCGCTGTGGCGATAATGGCGTCGAGTTCTTTCGCGCCAACGGTCTCGTGAGTGGCGGCGGCTTTCAGGAATTCGTTGTAAACATTGTCGGCATCTTCGTCGGTCAGGTCGAAGTTCAGACTCTGCACGGCCTTGAGCACGGTCTCTTTCGAGTCGCGCACGGTGAGTTGAATGTCGGGGCGCTCGGTGGGGGCAATGTTCGAGAACGAAGTGGGTTTCGAACGGTTGGTCTGGCACAGGCGCTTGATTTGCTCAACGGCGCGGTGCAGTTCGGTGGCGCGCACGTCGCAGCAGGCGTCGCACACATCGGCCTTCACGTTCAGTATCTTGACAAACCTTTCGAGCGAGACGGTGAAGTTGCCGAAGGGCGCGGTCTTAATCTCGTCGGCACCCGCACGCACGGCGGCAATGGCGCACGAGTCGGCCAAATAGAACTCGTTTGAGCAGCGAACACCCAACCGAACATCGGCGGGCAGGTGCTCTTTCACCTGTTTCACAAGGTCGAAAAACTCTTCGGGCAGCAGGTTGCCTGCGGCGTCGCACACGGTGACGGTGGTTGCGCCGTTCTGCGTGGCGGCCTCAATGGCCTGCCAAAGGAAACTGATATCGCTGCGGCCAAAATCTTCGGCAACAAACTCAACATCGGGGCAGAGCGCGCGGCTTTGCTTGGTCAGGCTGGCAATCATCTCGACAATGGCGGCGGGTTTCTTATGGCAGAAATATTCCATCTGCACGGTGCTCACTGGGACCGAAATCTGCAATCTCGGGTGAGCGGCGCCCTTCAAGGCGTTCCAAGTGGTTTCAACGGTGTCGGCCTCGCTAATGTTGAGCGGCACGGCCACGGCGCTGTTCTTCACCGCCGAAGCGAGCGATTTGATTAGCAGCGAGTCGGTTTTGCCGTCGGTTATAGGTGCAAGTTCAATGACCGAAAGGCCTGTTTTGTCAAGCATTTTGGCCAATTCAATCTTCTCGCGGAACGAGAAGGCGTAATCGGCCTTGTCGGCGGCCTGTTTCATTGTAATGTCGCCAATGGTGATTTTACGTTTCATCTTAATAAATTCAAAAAAATCGCGCGAAATTAGTGAAATTGTTGTTTAAACAATTGTACCATATAAAAATGGTGGATTCTCGTAATAGCAAATTGTGTGCCAAGGGAAAGGATTGAAGGATTGAATGAGAGAAGGATTGAAGGATTGAAATGCCGAGGGAGAGTTTTGCTGCATTTTTGGTGCTCCCCGACCTAGATTTAATTTATAAGTGGGCGAAAACTCACAAAAAATCTAAAATTTCGCCCACTAATATTATCCGAAGAAGACAATCAAAAAGAAATAAATATTGAATAACCATAAAACACGACATTTGTTTGAGCAGAAAAAGGTGAAGGTGCCACTTTTTTAGCTTATCATTATTAATCTGTGTAAATCAGTGTTATCTGTGTAATCTGTGCGAGAAAGAGATTTCAAAAAAATCTGAGCGGAAACAAATGCAAAACCCCGCAGGGTTAAATCAGACGCCCATTTTTGCAGAACAATGTTCGCGGCCGCTTCAGAATTGTTAACAACCATTTAAAAAATCCGCCTTGCCACAAAGGCCATTTCGCGTGCGATTGGTTAGTTTTGCTTGTTATTAAAATCACAGAAATGGGCAAAGACATTTTCGACACGCCGCTGATGAAGCAGTACAGCCAGATTAAGGCCAAGCACCCCGATGCCATTCTGCTTTTCCGCGTGGGCGATTTCTACGAGACTTATTGCGAAGATGCCGTGAAGGCGGCCAAGATTCTGAACATCACGCTCACCAAGAAGTCGAGTTCGACGCTGCCCATTGATATGGCTGGATTTCCGTATCACGCCATCGACACCTACCTGCCGAAACTGGTGAGGGCGGGGCAGCGGGTGGCCATCTGCGAGCAACTTGAGGACCCGAAACTCTGTAAAACACTTGTGAAACGCGGTGTTACTGAATTGGTTACGCCTGGCGTATCGACAAACGACAACATACTTGAGAACCGCGAGAACAACTTTCTGGCATCGGTTTACGTCGAAAAAAAGATGGCGGGCATTGCGTTTCTCGACATCTCAACTGGCGAGTTTTATGTGGCCGAAGGCAGCGTTGAGTATGCTAACAAACTGATACAGAGTTTCCGACCGAAAGAAATCATCTACAAGCGCGGCACCAAGGAGCAGTTTCAGGAACTGTTCGGGATGGGGTTCTACATCTACGCCATCGACGAGTGGGTGTTCTCGGAGCAGGCCGCAACCGACCGTCTGCTCAAGCATTTTCAGACGCAGTCGCTCAAAGGGTTCGGCATCGACCGCCAAATTTTGGGCACAATTGCCGCTGGTTCAATACTTTACTATCTCGATATCACCCAACACTCGCAAATCGGCAACATCACGGGAATCCGCCGCATTGCCGAGGACGAGTACGTGTGGATTGACCGTTTTACGTTCCGTAACCTTGAGATTTTCAGTCCGTTGAACGAAGACGGTCATAGCCTTATCGACATCATCGACAACACGCTGACGCCGATGGGCTCGCGAATGCTGAAACGTTGGGTGTCGCTGCCGCTGAAGAATGTGACGGCCATCAACGAACGTCAGCAGATTGTGACCTATTTTATTGATAATGTTGAGGCTAAGCAGACTGTTGAAGGTGAACTGAAGAACGTTGGCGACCTTGAACGACTCATCAGCAAGGTGACGTTCGGGCGCATCAACCCGCGCGAGATGCTGGCTCTGAAGAACGCTCTGAAGGCCATCGGGCCTGTGAAAAAGGTGTGCGAGCAGTCGGGTGTGGCGGCGCTTCAGGCTATTGGCGAGCAGTTAAATCCTTGTGCGTCAATATGTCAGCGCATCGAGAAAGAGATTCAACTCGACCCGCCTGTGCAGATTGCCAAAGGCGGCGTGATAAACGAAGGCGTGAGTGCTGAACTCGACGAGTTGCGCCACATCGCCTATTCGGGCAAAGACTATCTGATTGAACTTCAGCAAAAAGAGAGCGAAAGAACCGAGATTCCGTCGCTCAAAATCAGTTTCAACAACGTGTTCGGCTACTACATTGAGGTGCGCAACACCTACAAAGACCGCGTGCCCGAGGAGTGGATTCGCAAGCAGACGCTGGTGAGCGCCGAACGCTACATCACGCCCGAACTGAAGGAGTACGAGGAGAAGATTCTGGGCGCCGAGGAGAAGATTCTAGCGCTTGAGCAGAAGATTTACAGTGATTTGGTGTTTGCCGTGTCGGAGTTTGTGTCGGCTATCCAATTGGATGCAAGCCTGTTATCGAAAATCGACTGTCTGCTGTCGTTTGCAAGCACGGCGCAGATTCGAAACTACAGCCGCCCCGATGTTGACGAGAGCCGCACGTTCGAAATCCGCAACGGCCGCCACCCCGTGATTGAGACGCAGATGCAGCCTGGCGAGGAATACGTGGCCAACGATGTTGTGCTGAACGACGACGACCAACAGATTATCATCATCACGGGTCCGAATATGGCGGGAAAATCGGCGCTGCTGCGGCAGACGGCCCTGATTGTCATTCTGGCGCAGATTGGCTCGTATGTGCCCGCGCAGTCGGCGCACATCGGCTTCATCGACCGCATTTTCACCCGCGTGGGCGCGTCGGACAACATCTCGGTTGGCGAATCGACCTTTATGGTTGAGATGAACGAGGCCGCGAGCATCCTGAACAACATCAGCGAGCGCAGCCTGATTCTGCTCGATGAGTTGGGCCGCGGCACATCAACCTACGACGGCATCAGCATTGCGTGGGCCATTGTTGAGTACATTCACGACCACCCGAAATATCGCGCCAAGACGCTGTTCGCCACTCACTATCACGAACTTAACGAGATGGAAAAGACGTTTGAGCGGGTGAAAAACTACAACGTCTCGGTGCGCGAGGTTGAGAAGAAAGTGCTGTTTTTGAGGAAGTTGGTGCCTGGCGGCAGCAACCACAGTTTCGGTATCCACGTTGCGCGGATGGCAGGAATGCCGAAGAGCGTGGTGGCCCGCGCCGAAAACATTCTGCGCGACCTTGAGAAATCGCGCCGCAGCGTCGAGACCGATGTCAAACCGCAGAGTCAGTCGGGTATTCAGTTGAGTTTCTTTCAGTTGGAAGACCCCGTGCTCAAAGACATCCGCGACCAAATAAAAAATCTCGACATCGACAATCTTACGCCGATTGAAGCGTTGAATAAACTGAATGATATTAAGCGGATTACGGGACTCTGATTATTAGGAGTTAGGATTTAGGAATTAATAATAAATGGACATCAGACAACAGACGTAAGACAACAGAAAATGATACGTGGACAATGCGTCCTTTGACCGTAGTCTGTAGTCCGTTGTCAAAAATTACCAATTAAACGATTAAACAAAAAATGAACGATTTTTGGTCACAGTTTAAGCAGAGTAACACATTGAACAAGTTGATATATATCAATTTGGCAGTGTTTGTGGTTGTCAAAGTGGCCGACATTGTTATTATGATGTTTGGTGTTCAGGAAGCTAACCCTGTGGTGGGCTTTCTTGCGGCTTATTCCGATTTGCACGATTTGCTGCGCCATCCGTGGGGTGTGGTCACATATATGTTTCTGCATCAAGGATTTCTGCATATCCTGTTTAACCTTTTGTGGTTGTTTTGGTTCGGGCGCATTTTCAGCGAGTACTTCACGGGGCGCCAATTGCTCAACGTTTACATCTGCGGCGGTTTGGCCGGGGCGTTGCTTTACATACTGTCGTTCAACGTTTTTCCTGTTTTCGATGGCGTTCATTCGATGGCCATTGGAGCATCGGCGGCCGTATATGCAATTGTTTTAGCCACAGCGGTTTATGTTCCGAACTACACTGTTTATGTGATGTTTTTGGGGCAGGTGAAAATCAAGTGGATAGCAGTGTTCTGCATCATTTCGGACCTTGCAATGCTCGAGAGCGGCAACGCGGGCGGCCACATTGCGCACATTGGCGGCGCCATCTTTGGTGCGTGCTACACTTTGGTCTTACGCCGCGGCACCGACATTTCGGGATGGGTTGGCCGGATCACCGACGGCTTTACAGGATTGTTCAAGCGCAAGCCGAAAATGAAGGTCAGCTACAAGCGCGCAGAGTCGGACTACGACTACAACGCACGTAAACATAACGAACAGAAGGAGATAGACGCTATTTTGGACAAGATTGCAAAATCGGGCTACAACGGATTGTCGGAGGACGAGAAGCGCACTTTGTTCAGGAATAGCAGAAATAACTAGATTGATTTCGCACAGATGACACAGACAACACAGATATTAACAATAACTAATGCCTAGTGCCTAACACCTAATGCCTAAAATGAACGATTAAACGATTCACCAATAGCGATATGCGTAAGATTTTAGTCAGGATATTGATTTGGTTTGTGGTTTTGGTGCTGCTTTTGGCGGGTGCCATTGTTGCCGGCACAATATTGCTGAAAGACCGGTTGATAGCGTACGGCATTGAGGCCATCAACAACGAGTTGAATGCACCTGTGAATGTTGACGGTATCCATTTCTCGCTCATCAACACGTTCCCTTACGCATCAATTGTGCTTGATAATGTGACGGTTATGTCGCCGGAGCAGGGGTTCAAGCGCAAAGGGTTCCGTCATACGCAGGCCGATACATTACTGTCGGTCAGAAAGTTGTCGCTGTCGTTCAATATCCGCAAACTGCTCGATAACGAGTTGGAATTGAATTCGATGAAGATTTCCGACGGCCGCATCTTTATCCTGATTGACGGCCGTGGCAACGACAACTTCCACGTTATCAAACAAAAAACCGAGAAATCAGATGGAATACCAATGCAGGTGAAGCTCGAGCATTTGGGCATCAGCGACTGTATGATTCAAATCAGCAACCTTTACAAAGGCAATGGAATTGAGTGGTATATGCCTGATTTTGACATTGAAGGAAAGCTCGACAACAACCGCTACGAAATCAGTACCAAAGGCGACATTGCGCTGCAATGGTTCGAGGCCAACGGCATTGAGATTGTGCCGCTTGCGCCCACTCGCATCAAAATGGACCTTTCGGCAACCAACGACACGCTGCTCATCCGTAAGGGCCAACTGTCGTCGAAGGGCATCAACATTGGTGTCTCGGGCACGGTGCTGCTCACCAAAGACACTTATGTGGACCTTGCCTTGAGGGGCGACAAGATTGAAGTGGCAAACGCCTTGCGCTATTTCACGCTTGCCACGCAGGAGAAACCCGTGGTGCGCAGTTCGGGACTTGTGGGATTCAACGCCACAGTGAAAGGCAAGTTCAGCAATATGAGCTCGCCGAAGATTGTGGCCAATTTCGGGCTCGACAACGCTACCATCGAGTACCCGAAACTCGACCTTAAACTCAACAGCGTCAGTCTGAAGGGCGTCTTTAACAACGGCGGTTACAGCAACAGCCCGAAATCGTATGTCAGCATCAGCGGAATCGATGTTACGTCGGGACAGAGCCGCTTGTCGGGCAGCGTGAGAATCGACAATCTGAAGCAGCCGCATATCAACACATCGTTGAATATCGACGGTCAGCTTGGCGAATGGAACCATCTGATTTTTAGCGGTCGAGCCGATAAGCTTGCAGGCCGGGCCACAGGCACGCTCAAGGGCAGCGGACCAATCGACGTGAACAAAGCGTTCGACCTGAAGGCCTTTCTGCGGCTCAATCCGCGGTGCCAACTCAAACTGCAGCAGGCAAGTTACACCAACGGCTCGAACATCACTCTCACAGGCGTCGATGGTGCGGCCACGCTTAACGGCAGCGCACTGACAATCAGCAGCACAAGCGGCCGCCTGAGCAATATTCCCGTAACGTTCAGCGGAAGCATCGGCAATCTGCTCAAAGCCGTGGCTGAGCCTTACCCCACAATGGACATTCGCGGTTCGCTTTCCACCAATGCGTTTGATTATCAGCAGATTGAACCGTTGTTTGCCAAATCGGACGGCGAGCCGTCGAAGATTACCTACAAGGTTGATTTGATGGCAAGCACCAAAGGCTTCAGTTACAAGAAGTTCCGTGCCGACAACATTTCGGGGCGGTTGCGCTATGCGGGCGATAACATCGATGTTGACGGTCTGAAATTCAATGCGTTGGACGGCAGCGCCGATGTTCGCGTGGCCTACCGCAGCGGCAAGCACCGCGAGTTGGCTTGCAAAGGTTCGGTCACGAGTATCGATATCAATCAGATGTTCAGCACTTTCGACAATTTCGGGCAGACCACCGTCACCAACGAGAACATTGAAGGGCGGCTGAGTTCGAATTTCACGCTGTTGCTGCCGTTTGCAGGCGATTCGGCCGACGTGCGGAATATGGATTTCGACGGGCGGCTGAAGATTGCCAACGGCCGTCTGCACGGGCTCGAAGCGCTCAACAGCGTGGCCGATTTCACCCGCATCGACGAGTTCCGCGACCTGCGCTTCTCAACGCTCACCAACGATATGACCATCAGCGGCGGCACCGTCACCATTCCCAAAATGGACGTGGCCTGCAACGCCTGCGATGTGGCCGTTGCGGGAACGCAAAAGTTCACGGGGGATTACGAGTATCACATCACGCTGATTTTGAGCGATTTTATGCGCGGCAAGGCCAAACGCCTGCAGCAAACCACGCCTTACGGCATTGTTGAAGACGACGGCGGCAACCACACATCGCTCTACCTTGTGGCCACCCGCACGGGCGACAAAACAAAGGTGAAATTCGACAAGGTTGAACTTAAACAGCAGTTGCGCAACGAGTTACAGCAGCAGAAAAAGGAAGTGAAACAGATTCTGAATCGCGAGTTCGGCCTGTTCAAGAAGGACACCACCATCAAAACCGAGGAGAAAAGCACCACGCCGCCTCCCGCATCGGGCTTTGTGATTGAGTGGGACGATGACGAAGAATAAATACAATATTCCGCCCCGCGAAACGTTATATCTGCTATGAATACATACAGAAACAAAGTAGTTTGGAAATCGTTTATCATTGTCTGCGCAACGTTAATTGGCGGAATATCACTCTATTACACTAATGTGCTTGCGCGAAATATGGCCACCGAGGAGCACAAGCGAATGCAGATTTGGGCCGAGGCCATCCGCCAGATGCAGATTAGCGAAAACGAGGTTGAGATTAATTTCTGCCTCGAAATCATCCGCAACAACACCTCAATCCCCGTCATTCTGACAGCCGATGACAATATTGTTGTACAGACGAGGAATCTGTCTGATTCACTTGCTATTATGAGTGATAGCGCCTATTCGGCCCGCCGCATTGAGGCGTTGCGGGCAAAGCACGACCCAATTGTCATCAATCTGCCTGATAATCACAAGAATTTCATCTATTACGACGATTCCACCGTGCTCAAGCAGTTGGCGCATTTCCCGTTCATCCAGATGTCGATAATCGCTATCTTCCTGCTGGTGGCCTATTTGGCTTTCAGTTCGTCGCGCAGGGCCGAGCAGAACAAGGTTTGGATTGGAATGTCGAAGGAGACGGCGCACCAGTTGGGAACGCCCATCTCGTCGCTGATGGCGTGGATTGAAATTTTGAAACAGGATGAATCAAACGCTTCGTATGTAACTGAAATGCAGAAAGATATTGACCGACTGCAGATGATTGCCGACCGATTCTCGAAAATCGGCTCGCTGCCCACGCTTCAGCCTTGCAACCTGTCGGAAGCCATCAACACGGCGATGGGTTATATGCGCACCCGCGTGTCGTCGAACATCACGCTCGACGTGAAGGACAACACATCGCACTCGGTTATGGTCCGGCTCAACACATCGCTCTTTAACTGGGTGATTGAGAATATGATAAAGAACGCCATCGATGCGATGGAAGGCAAAGGCTGCATCACCATCAAACTGAACGAGACGCTGAAATTCGCCGAAATTCTTATAACCGACACCGGCAAAGGCCTTGCCAAGAACCAGTTCAAGGCCATTTTCTCGCCCGGCTACACCACCAAAGAGCGCGGCTGGGGACTGGGTTTGTCGCTTGTGCAGCGCATTGTGAACGAGTACCACCGCGGCAAAATCGCCGTGCAGTCGTCGGAGATTGGTGTTGGCACCACGTTCAGAATCCTACTGCCGAAGGTGAAAAACCGCGATTTGAGCCTGAACGCATAGGGGCTTGATGCTGGCGGGAATAGCTTTTCAAAAACTTTCGTATGTTTGTGCAACGACTGTTTGAAAATGGCCGGCAAAGGCGAAATAATGCCGTATTGCTCGGTAACTCTGCAAAGCTTGAACGCAACCTGATTGCCGTGGCGCCGCGCAATCGTCAACCATTTTCTGATAGTCGGCAACAAGTATTATTCTGACACTCAAATGTTTGGATTGAAATGATTCGTCTTTTGCAAAATCCAATATCAAGCCGATGATTTTCTGCAAAAAATTTGAACTTTGTAGAAACAAGATAAAAGTATGTGAAACTTAAATCGAAACAAGAAACAGAAAGTAATTTTTTGAACTAACATATTATTAATCAATAGCGTTTACCGCTAATCTGAAAACATTCCAAAGCTTGGCCGCAAAGGAATTTACAAACCAGAAGATAGTTGTGAATGCTCTCGTGTTATGCGTGGGCATTCCTTATCTGGTTTGTAAGGTCTGGCCAAGCACCTGGAATGTGGATGAGGAAATGTCCACATTTTTTTGCCGGGTGCCGAAGTCAGACCGCAATGTTTTTTAGGTGAAATGGTGAGCGCGACCTAAAAAACAGAATGATGAAAACCTTGCAAGAAAGCGTTGCTTTGCTGATGGCAAAGAACGACTACCCCGAGAAAATCCGCAAAATACTTCAACTTATTATTGACGACAAATTGCGTTTGCCTGATTTGGAAGCGGTTTTGTCAGAAATAAATGTTTCGCGCATTACCGACCTGAAAGACAGATTGATATGCGTTTTGCTCGATTATGCAAACTTTTGCTTGGAAGATGATATTCTGACGCAAGCCGAAATGCACGACTTCACTACTCTGCGCCGTTTCTTTAGAATTGACGAAGGAGACTTTTACAAATGCCACAAAGAGCAGGAAGTCAGGAACATCCTTATGCTGCAATTGGAGAAAATGCAGTCCGACCATACGATTGATTCTAATGAAGCACTGATGAAAAACGATTTACAGCAGATGTTTGGACTGAGTTACGACCAATTTCTTGAAATAGAAAACATTGTGACGAAGAAAAGTCTGAAAAACGGTGCAAACATTTCCGATTTGGACACATTCATAAAAGGCAAAAAATGAGACAGCGGCTCTTTGAAATTGTTGAGCATAGCAAAGAAAGCAGCCTTGCAAGCAAAGTTTACGACTTGCTAATGCTGGTAACCATTGTTGTCAGTATTTTACCCCTGGCTTTCCGCGAGACGAACACAACTTTCCTTTATTTTGAAACAGTATCCGTCTCGATTTTTATCATCGATTATCTATTGCGGTGGATTACAGCCGATTACAAATTTCAAAAAGGTTGGAAATCGTTTCTGATTTACCCATTCACATTGTTTGCAATTATCGATTTGCTTTCGATTTTGCCGTCGGTTGGCGTATGCAAGCCAACGTTCAAACTGTTAAGAATAACGCGGCTGATAAAGATTTTCCGTGTCCTGAAAATCGTCCGTTACTCGCACCGTATAGAATTACTGTTTAATGTGTTACGAAAAGAACGTGTGACACTGTTGTCGGTTTTTATGATAGCCGTGTTCTACATTATCGTAACGGCCTTGATTATGTTTAATGCCGAAGGCGCAACAGAAGTCAACGGCACCAACTTCCGAAATTTTTTCGACGCATTGTATTGGGCTACAACAACTTTGACTACTGTCGGGTATGGCGATATTTACCCGGCTACAAGCATAGGCCGGCTGATTAGTATGCTTTCGGCAATTGTCGGTGTGGCCATTATTGCACTGCCTTCGGGCGTTATAACTGCAAGTTATTTGGATGAATTAAAGCAAAATACAAATAAGAAGGAATAATTATGGCAGGTTGGAATTTTAGAAGAAGAGTAAAAATCGCCCCTGGCGTCACTTTAAATTTTAGCAAAAGCGGTGTTTCAACAAGTGTTGGCCCAAGAGGCGCTAAAGTGACTTTTGGTAAAAATGGA
Organism: uncultured Bacteroidales bacterium; assembly: GCA_902790595.1. Taxonomy (GTDB): domain Bacteria; phylum Bacteroidota; class Bacteroidia; order Bacteroidales; family SZUA-534; genus RUG13583. The sequence continues at coordinate 29,734 of CADASL010000013.1, read as the reverse complement.
ACGTACTTAAACACAGGCATACCCGGAACCGGCATTTACAAACGACAAAAAATAGGAGGAGGAAACAGTGTAAGACAGCCATCAAACGGAGGGAAAAGCCCTGGTTGTATGATTACGCTTATCGTACTGTTGTTTATTGCGGCTATTGTATTATATAGTGACATTGACACCACATTGGCTACCATACTATTTGCCGCAGGTATATTATTGACAATCATATTGATATTTAATCATAAGGGTAAGAAAGCGTTGGAAAATACGGAAGAAACTAAACCCAAAGACAAAAATGGTTGCTTGAAATTCTTTGTCTGGACTGTATTGATTTTCAATGTATTAATATTGTTTGTCAATACTATAAACACGACCAAATATGATGCAGACAAGTATACCGAAGTGGCTCAAAAACAAGTAGAAGCCTCGGCGGAACAAAATAGCGCACAAGTTGTCGCGGATTCCACAATATCAGATGCTACTGCTGAAAGACTGGCTTACGCTTTGATATGTGTCATAATCATTATATGCATTATTGTCCTTGTTAAATTGTATTCTAAGGATAATAAACAAGATACAATAGAAAAAGCTAGAGCAATTGATTCTTTGAAACACCAAGCAAATGATGAAAATGACCCTTTGAAGAAAAAAATACTAAACGACCATATCGGATATTTGATTCAAAAGGATATAGATAACAGGCTAAAACCCTTGGTAGAAAAATATGGAAATTTAGTGGCAAAAAAATCGAAGCCCCAATGGATTCAGCAATTGCAGCAATATGGTGAAGAATTAAACAACGCACAGGAAGAGGCCACCAAACTCAGATACGATGTCATTGGTGAATTGACTGATGATGAGAAAGAGAAATATGCGGCATTTTGCGATGCCTATAAAACTATGCGTAATTCGCAAAAGGCGTGGTTAATAATCTCAGAAGTTGAAAACACTCAGCTTAAATCATTCGCCAACACTAGTGTCAACAGAACTTCATACAAATTCATACAAGGATGCTACAAAGAATTAAACATTCCTTATGAAGTACCACAAATATCAGGTTTAAACAAAAGAGTTTGTTATTTCTACCCACGTTTTGTGATAATTACAAAAGACGACTCGTTCAATGTACTACCCATTTCCGCCATATCATTAAATCACTCTATTGTATTATTCCAAGAAGAAGGAACTGTGCCATCAGATTCCGAATTAGTCAGGACAACATACAAGTATGTGAATAAAAATGGTGAACCTGACAAAAGGTATGCGAATAACTATTCTATTCCTGTGATGCGATACGGAAATCTGAATATCAAGTCATTAGGTGTTAATTATATTGTTAGCAATAACTTGGCTGTGGAGCAATTTTGCAAATCGTTTGAAATATTAAAATCCGTATGTGAAGCCACAATGCCAAGCTCTATAAACAATATCGACTTGGAAAGTCTAAAGGCTTTAGACCCATTTTTTGAGGACGCAGCACGTATAGTAGTAATTAACCAACAAGGCTCAACTTCATTAATTCAACGCAAGTTTTCAATAGGATATAATCGTGCTGGCCGTATTATGGACCAATTGGAAGAAGCAGGGATTGTCGGTCCATATAAAGGGGTTGCTATACGAGATGTTTTAATTTCCGATGAGTCGAAGATTGATGATATTATTATCAATTATGCGAAAAAGAAGTCTAATAATTTGAAAACAAACAATATCACATTCATATCAGAACAACTGTTTGAAGATTATTGTATTGTAGTAAAAAGAGTTAGTGAAATGGCCAAATGGATGAAAAATGATACGGAATTCAAATCCGTTCTGGCCAAGCAACATATAACTTTCAGTGGTGAGGCATTGAAAGATGATGATGAACTAATAAATGTTCTTATAGAAATAGATTTCTTAAAATGCGTGCTTAAACTTGGCAAACAACTTGATTTGAAACACAATGACTGTTTCGGATTATTATTGTTGTATATGGCTTTAGGCAACGATATGTTTATTACGTATGATAAAATTGGGACTGCTATTGAAAAAGTAAGCGAGTCAATACAAAATATTTATGAAATGTTGAAGTCTGCGATTGAAAAGAATGCAGAAGTTGAAGGTGGGTTTATGATTTCATACATTTTGGGTGAAGTTGACAAGAAAAAGCAAAGCAGCTATTTGATTTGTTTGCATCGTTTCTCAACTATTATAGCTGGTATCGACAATGAAATCACCGATGAGGAGCAAAAAGGCATTGATTATGTATCAGAAAAACTCAATAGTGTGGATTTGTCTGATAATAATAAAGATAGCAAGTTCGACGCCGAAAACGAAAAAACTAAAGAAAACGCTAAAACTAAAAGCAAGCCGCGTTCACATAAGGCTGCTGATGAGTTGCAAAAGCTAATCGGCTTGCAATCGGTAAAAAGCGAGGTTGAAACGCTTACCAACTTCATAAAAATCCAACAATCAAGAGCAGAGAAGGGACTGAAAGCAACGTCGGTGTCGTACCATTGCGTGTTTACTGGTAATCCTGGAACTGGCAAAACCACCGTAGCGCGCATTGTTGCCAACATTTACAAAGAGTTGGGAGTGCTGAAGAAAGGTCATTTGGTTGAAACCGACCGTTCGGGCCTGGTTGCGGAATACGTTGGGCAAACGGCTGTAAAAACGAACAAGGTAATTGACAGTGCTTTGGATGGCGTTTTGTTCATTGATGAGGCATACTCATTGGTCGGTGGCGGACAGAACGATTTCGGCATTGAGGCTATATCAACTTTGCTGAAACGTATGGAAGATGACCGTGACCGTCTGGTTGTGATTTTGGCTGGTTATTCGAATGAAATGCAGACATTTATCAATGCAAACCCTGGTTTGCAGTCGCGTTTTAACCGCTACATTGAGTTCCCTGATTATTCGGCCGATGAATTGGCGCAGATTTTCGAATTTAATCTGACGAAAAACGAGTACACCATTACCGATGATGCTAAAACAGCGCTGACAGCGTATCTAAATAATGTTGTCGCTACCAAAGACGAACGTTTCGGTAATGCGCGATTTGTCCGCAACCTGTTCGAAAAAACGATTGAACGCCAAGCCAACCGCCTTGCGCAAGAGAAACAATTAACCGCCGCGATGCTCACCACCATTGAATTGGCCGATTTGGCGGTTTAGTTCATTTGGTTGCGATAATCTGCTGCTAAGTGCCTAAAAAAATGAGTTAGCAGCACACTATCGAGCAAAAATAGCCGATAACGTGCTGTTAAGTGGTAAAAAATTTGAGTTAACAGCAGATTATCCGAAAATTATGTTTTACTTTGTTGATGAAAACAATCCGTTTGAAATTGGCGGTGCCAAAAGTTATTGGTGACGCCAAAAAACAAAATGCAAACGGCTTTAAAACAGACTGTTATGATTGTCGGCAGAGAGAACGAGCGGAAAGAATTACTCGAACTTTTGGAAAAAGACGAGTCACAATTCTGCGCCGTGTATGGGCGGCGGCGTGTCGGGAAGACCTATTTGATACGCGAAACATTTGAAAATCAGTTTGCTTTCTACCACACGGGCATTGCCAATGTCGGGCGGAAAGAGCAACTGGCCGAATTCCGCGAATCGTTGCGCCGAGCGGGGCTGAAGCGCTGTAAGATGCCTAAAACGTGGTTCGACGCGTTCCACTATTTGAGCGATTTGCTGAAAAAATCGTCGGCAGAAAAAAAGGTTGTTTTCATTGACGAACTGCCGTGGATGGATACACCCAAATCGCAGTTTGTCAGTGCGTTGGAGCATTTCTGGAACGGCTGGGCGAATATGCGCAACGACATTGTTCTGATTGTCTGCGGAAGCGCCACATCGTGGATTGTGAAGAAGATAATGCGCAACCACGGCGGGCTTTACGGGCGGCTCACGCGCCAAATCCACCTTCCGCCGTTCAATCTGTACGAGTGCGAACAATACGCTCATCTTCAAGGACTTGAACTCACACGGAAAGAATTGGCCGAAGCCTATATGATTTTTGGCGGCATACCGTACTATTGGAGCCTGCTGCGCCGCGGCGAGAGCCTGGCACAGAACATCGACAGGCTCTGCTTTGCCGACAGCGGCCGTCTCTCCGACGAATTCGATGCTCTCTACGCATCGCTTTTCAAAAATCCCGCGCCTTATATCGATGTTGTTACCACGCTGTCAACCAAAAAGATAGGAATGACGCGCAAAGAGTTGCTGCAAGGTGCCGGCCTGACGGACAATCCTGTGTTCAACCGCGTGCTTGAAGAGTTGCAGTTGTGCGGTTTCATCAGAAAATATCAGTCGATGCAGAAGCGTGAGCGCGATGCCCTGTTCCAACTGATGGACAATTTCACGCTGTTCTATTTCCAATATTTCCGCAACAATTCGCGCCACGACGCGCATTTTTGGACCAACAGTCTGAGCACTGGGCTGCACAACACGTGGGCTGGGCTTGCGTTTGAGCGCGTGTGCCTGTGGCATCTGCCGCAGATAAAGCAGGCGCTTGGCGTGTCGGGTGTGGTGAGTTACGTGCAGTCGTGGCGCACCGAAGCCAATAGCGAGCACGGCGGCGCTCAGGTTGATTTGCTGATTGACCGCAACGATGGCATCATCAATCTTTGCGAGATGAAATTCGCGAGCGATGAGTTTGTCATCGACAAGGCCGAAGATGATTTCCTACGCCGTCGAAAGTCTGTTTTTCAGATGGTTACAAAGACTCGGAAGGCCGTCCACACAACAATGATAACCACCTATGGTCTGGCCCGCAACGCTTATCGAAACAATATCCAATCGGAAATTGTATTGAACGATTTGTTCGCTAATGTGCGATAATCTGCTGCTAAGTGCCTAAAAAAATGAGTTAGCAGCACGCTATCGAATAAAAATAGCCGATAACGTGCTGTTAAGTGGTAAATAATATGAGTTAACAGCAGATTATCGTGTTTGTTTTACAAGAAAGCGGGGTTATCATTACCGCTGAGGCGAAAACAGTCTGAATCGGGGCCGGAATAAGGGTACAGCCAAATGTTTTGGCCGTATAAACAACCGTGCCGGCCTCCGACATTGCGGAAACCGGCACGCGATGTTGTTCTTTGGCAGCCGTTATTCTGCTCCGGCCAGGCCGTCGGCAAAGCCGCCATAAACGGCTTTGCGGGCTTTGAATCCTTCGGTCCAGATGCCCACGGGCTCGCCGCCACGCCAGCCACCGCCATCGGGAGCGTCGGTCAGGCACCATTGGCAGATGCCGTATTGCTGAGCCACAGGAATAATCTCGAAGTATTTCTTGATGATAAACTTGTAGAAATCAGCCATTTTCTGATGTTCGGCTTTGGTAACTTGCGAGGTTTTGAGTTTTGTTCCGTTCCATCTTGAGTTGCCGCGCACATAGCCCATATCGAGTTCCGAAATTCGGCAGAGTTTCCCACTTGCGGCCATAATCTCAAACATCTTGACAATATGCTTTTCGATATTGGCCTGGATGCCTTCGTCCTCGAAGCAGCTGATGTGCATCTGAGTGCCGATGCCGTCGATTTTGGTAACGCCGTCGGCCTCCCATTTCTCAATCCATTTCACAAGGCTCTTAACCTTTTTGTTGTCGTCCCAGTCCGACTCAAGGTTGTAGTCGTTCACAAAGAGTTTCAGCTCGTCGGGGTTGCCCTTGAAGTGCTTGCGGGCGCTTGCCACGGCGGTGCGCATATATTCGAGGTCGCCCATATAATACTGCCAGTAGAACACGCCTGACGCCACATTGGTGGGGTCGCCGTTGTTGTTCAGCTCATAGCTTTGGAGGTCGTAGATTCCGTCTTTGTCTTTGTCGTCGCCCGCAAGAGCCTCGTTCACAACGTCCCAGGCTTTCACGTAGCCGTCGGTGGCCTCCATCATTCCGGCAATCCAGCGGTCCATAGCCCATTTGAGGGTGTCGCGCTTCTGCTCGGCGGTGAGCGGAATGGTTTTGTCGCTGCCTTTGTGAGTGATTTTCAGGCTTTCAATGGTAATGTCGCCAATAAAATCGCCAGTCTGGAACAGAACGAATCCGCCATCGACAACCGGGTTGAACTGAACGGTGTACTCCTTCATCTCGGTGCCAACCTCAAAGCTGCCGTTGTAGTTGTCGGGATACCAGCTGCCAATGCTGTACTGAACGTTTGCCGTTCCCGACGATTTCATTTTGACGGTCATAGTATAGGTAACACTTTTTTTTGTTGACAAATCGTTTGCCACCTGATACTGAACCATATAGTTGTTGTTGGCTTTCTTTTTGTTCGAGATGAGAACGCCGTCTTTGGTGATTTTTATCGAGTAATCGACATTGTTGTCTTCTTGCACAAAATCGGCTTTCCAGTAATTCCACGATGTGAGTTTGCTGTAGGTGATGTTGCAGTCCTCAATGTCAACCTTCTCGCTTTCAGGCACTTCGAGCTCCTTGTCGGCCATCAGCCCCATCAGGTAGCTGGGTTGCTGCTGCGAGTGCCAGGCCAGGGTGTGGCCGTAGATGGTGAGTCCGGCATTTTTTGCATCGGTAACAAACTGTTTGACGCGGCTGAAATTCATATTTCCGCCACCATCGACAACCGAGGCGTACTTCATAGCGTTGCCGGCCACAATCTCGTCGAAGTGGGCCGTCACGGTGTCGCGCAAGCCGTTGCGGTTGTTGTGGAACTCGTTGACATCGAGGGCGCCGCTGAATTTGAAATCGGGGTGCTCGGCACGGTCAACGTAAGTTTTCAGGTAGCGCAGGCTGTTCACGCCCGATTTGGCGGTGGTGTCCGACGGATTAATCGGGTCTGGCTCCGGGTCGTTTTTGTCGTTTTTGCAGGCGGCGAAGACCACGGCGACAGATAGTGTCAGAAACAAGAATTTTCTCATAATCATACTTTTAAAATTACACATAAGGAGAGCTGTTGCTCATCCGGCGGCAAATGTACCAAAAAGAATGGTAGGTGTGCAATCGGTTGCACAAAGAGTTTTATGCTTTTGGTGGGAAAAAATACTGACAGTGCGGGAATCAATAATTTCCGATATACGAAACCACGGCGGCGGCGCACCCTTCGCGCCCCTGCGCAAACGAGAGCGAGATGTAGTAAACCTGCGTTTTTGCGCAGAAGAAGTCGAAACTGGTGTACGACATTCCGTCAGACTCGTCGTAGTTGCTGCCGTAGAATTTGGTGAAATCGTAGAGTTTCAGAATGATTTGGTCGGTGCAAGCCGAGTCGGCCTTGACGGTGAACCGGTAGTGGGTGCCCTTGTTGAGCAGAATCGAGAATTCCTCTTTCTGCTTTTTCGAGGCGGTTACGGCCTCCAGGCGCACGCGGAAATCTTTCAGGTAAGTGGCCTTGCCAACAATATCCTTGTCCTTCATCACCTCGTCTTTCAGTGCCAACCCACATTGCGCCGATGCGGTTTTCGCGCCAGCGCACATCAAGGTGCAAACACCAATCATCACACACAAACGGAATATAGTTTTTCTAATGCTGACCATTACTTTGGTTTGTTTATCGCGCAAAGGTAAAAAAAATTTGATTGCCAAAAATTTTATTCATCCCCAAACTCCATCAGATAAGCCTTGATGAAATCGTTGAGTTCGCCATCCAAGACGGCCTGCACGTTTGATGTCTCGTAGCCTGTGCGCACGTCTTTCACCAGTTTGTAGGGGTGCAGCACGTATGAGCGGATTTGCGAGCCCCACTCGATTTTCTTCTTGCCAGCCTCAACTTTATTGGTCTCAATGCGGCGCTTCTCCAACTCCAGATTGTAGAGTTGCGATTTGAGCAGTCGCAGGGCGTTCTCGCGGTTCTTCGGTTGGTCGCGGGTTTCGGTGTTCTCGATTGAAATCTCGTCGTCCTCGCCTGTGACAGGGTTTTTGAACTTGTAGTGCAGGCGCACACCCGACTCCACCTTGTTCACGTTCTGACCGCCGGCGCCGCTAGAACGGAATGTGTCCCACGACAAGTTGGCGGGGTTGATGTTTATCTCGATATCGTCGTCGATTGACGGCGTTACAAACACCGATGAGAACGATGTCTGCCGCTTGCCCTGCGCGTTGAAGGGCGATATGCGCACCAGGCGGTGCACGCCGTTCTCGCTCTTCAGGTAGCCGTAAGCGTAGTCTCCCTCGAACTCCAGCGTCACGGTTTTCACGCCAGCCTCATCGCCAGGCAGGAAGTTCTGCTCGCGCACCTTGTAGCCGTTTTTCTCGCCCCAGCGGATATACATTCGCATCAGCATTTCGGTCCAGTCCTGACTTTCGGTGCCGCCCGCGCCCGCGTTCAGTTTCACAATGGCGCTCATCTTGTCCTCCTCGCGGCGAAGCATATTGCGCGATTCGGCCGACTCCACTTTTTCCAAAGCCGCCGCATATTGCGCGTCCACTTCCTCCTCTGTGCTCTCGCCAAGCGCGTAAAAATCCATCAGCACCTGAAGGTCGTCGGTGGCCGATTTGGCGTCGTTGTAGCAGGCAATCCAACTCTTTATGCCGTTGATTTTCTTCAGTTGCGCCTCGGCCTTTTTGGGGTCGTCCCAGAAATCGGGCGCCTGACTTTTCTGCTGCTCCTCGTCGAGTTCCACAAGGCGGCTGTCGATGTCGAGATGCTTACGCAGCGCCTCAACGCGGCTCACAAGGTCTTTTTGTTGTTCGGGTAGTACCATTATATTTTTGATTTATTTGTTTTGTTTTTTGAACACAGATGACACAAATTGTACGGATCTACAAAGATCATTATATATTTTTATTTTTTTATCCTCACCTTTTTAACCTCGCCCCCCAATCGATAGCCATTTTAAATGTCGTAAACGAGTTTAAGGCTTGAATCTTATTGTCTTGACCGCTTGTCAAGCCATTATAATCGGATTTGTAAGTTTGTAATGAGTAACCTAATGAATAACTAAAATGACCAAGCAAACCGCCATAACTACCGAAAGACCTGAACCCAAATGAAAATGCAAGATGCAAACCCTTAAAATCGCCTAATGTGCCGCCACACTGCATATCTACAAACGGTGAAATTACACGATTTTGAAACTCATATCTTATATTTGGAAGAATCGGAAACGAAGAGTATTCTTCATTTTTTTCAGATACACATAAAAGCCTTCCTATTCCCAAGCCCACAAACATATGGTCAGACATTTGGTAACCTTGAATGGTAATGTCTGACAGACATAAATATTTTTCTTTGGTTTTAAAGTTGTCGGAAACCGCCACACCCGTTTCAATAAATCCTCGATAGCCAGTTTTGAAATATCTTTTATTTGCGAGGGATGATTTATTTGTCTTTGTCTGAGTCTCGGCCACTCCGCACAATAATAATGCCAATATAATCATTGCTATTTTATTCATAATCTGCGATTTGTGCATATCTAAATAAAAATTGTAGCAAAGATAAACGTTTCACCTTTTTTGCGCGCCAAAATATAATCAGTGCCAATCAGTTCTATCTGTGTCATCTGTGTTCTAATCATCACGTAATCAACTCCATCCTGTTGCAATCCAACTTCAGGAAGATGAACAGCAGCATTGTGAAGCCCCAGAGCGACGAGCCGCCGTAACTGAAGAACGGCAGCGGAATGCCGATGACGGGCGCAATGCCGATGGTCATCCCGACGTTGACGGCAATGTGGAAGAAGAATATCGACGCCACACAATAGCCGTAGATTCGGCTGAACTTCGATTTCTGCCGCTCGGCCAGCACCAAGAGCCGCACAAGCAGCGTCAGGAACAGAAGAAGAAGCAGCGTGGTGCCCATAAAGCCCCATTCCTCGCCAATGGTGCAGAAGATGAAGTCGGTGCTCTGCTCGGGCACGAACTTGAATTTGGTCTGCGTGCCTTGCAGATAGCCCTTGCCCGTCAGGCCGCCCGAGCCGATGGCAATCATCGATTGGTTCACATTGTAGCCCGCGCCCTGAAGGTCAACCTCGATGCCCAGCAAGTGGTTGATGCGGGCGCGTTGGTGAGCGGCCAGCACGTTGTCGAAGAAATATCCCACCGAGAAAGTGAAGCCGATTGAAGCCACGGCAATGCCGATGACGGCCGCAATCTTGCCCAGTTTGTGGCGGTAGGTGTAGTAGAGATAGTACGGAATGGCCAGCCCGAAACCAATGAGCAGCGGCACATATTTAGGCCACTGCGGCGCAAGCCATCGGCACAGACCGAAAGCGGCGGCGGTGGTTACGAGCAGTATCAGAAAACTGATTCCCAACTCTTTATGATTGTCGCGAAGCACAAAGAACGCCACAAAAGCCAGCGCCTCAATCACAATCAGAATAATGTGCAACTCAAACAGCAGCGACAGCACAAACAGCAGCGCCATCAGCAGACCCAGAATGAACAGAATCGGCTTCATCCCCTCGCGGAAATAGGCAATCAGCAGCGCCGCGAACACCAGCGCCGAGCCCGTGTCGTTCTGCAGCAGAATGAACGCCGACGGCAGAAAGCAGATGCCGAAAACAATCATCATCGACTTGAAACTCTCGGGCCTGAAATGGTAGCGCGACATATATTTTGCCAGCGTGAGCGATGCCGCTATTTTGGCGAACTCGGCAGGCTGCACCTGAATGGGGCCCAGCACAATCCACGATTTGGCGCCGTTCACCGTCGAGCCGAAGAGCAGCACCGAGAGCAGAATGAGCATCAGCGCGCCGTAGATGAGTTCGGCAAACGTTGAGTAGAACTTGCTGTCGATGACCAGCACCACAATGGCGATGACCACCGCCGCGCCAATCCAAATCATTTGGCGGCCGTAACGCGTTGCCATACTGAAACTTGCGTGGTCGGCCGAGTACGACGCCGAGTAGATGTTGAACCAGCCCAGGGTGATGAGCACCAAATAGAGTATCACCGTGAACCAGTCGATGTTTTGCAATATGGTGCTACCTCGTTGTTCCATTGATTAAATCCATTGATAACATTCGTTTTTCGAGCCACGGCCGCGTCACAGTGTCGGTCAGATAGCGTTCAATCATCAGGCTTGCGATGGGCGCCGCGTACGAAGCGCCGAAACCAGCGTTCTCAACATACACTGCGATGGCAATCTGCGGATTCTCGCGCGGGGCGAAGGCCATAAAAATCGAGTGGTCTTTGCCGTGCGGGTTTTGAGCCGTACCAGTCTTTCCGCACACGTCGATTCCGCGGATGGCGGCCACACCAGCCGTGCCGCCCGTGGGCGAGTTCACAGCGCGGTACATTCCCTCGATTATAATCGGGAAGTAGGTTGTGTCGATGTCGGTGTAGTGCGGCTCGCGGAAGCGGTCAAGAATGCTGTTGTCGCCTTCGCGAATCTCTTTCACAATGTGCGGCGTGAAGTAGTGGCCGCAGTTGGCGATGGTCGATGCCAGATTGGCAATCTGCACAGGCGTGAGCAGTAATTCGCCTTGTCCGATTGCATTTGAAACAATATAACTCGATTTCAAACGTCCCTTGCCATACACGCGGTCGTAGAAACTCAATGTGGGCACGTAGCCAGCCACCTCGTATGGCAGGTCAACGCCCAACTTCGAGCCGAAGCCGAACGATGTGGCGTGTTTGCGCCAAACGTTGAAAGCAGAGTCGATGTTCGGAAACTTTGGATTGTCGAGAAGTGCGCGGTAATCAGCCGCAAAAAACGCGTTGCACGAGTGCTGCAGGGCCGAAACCACGTTGAGCGGACTCTCGTGCCCGTGGCAGCCCATATGGACACGCCCGACGTGGTATCCGTAATGACAACCGTAATAGGTATACAAACCGTTTATTGTTCCTTCCTGAAGTCCAATCAGCGCGTTTACGGTTTTGAATGTCGAACCAGGCTCATATCGCGCCTGCAGCGGACGGCAGAAGAGCGGGTTCAGCGAGTCGGCGCGCAGTTGCTTGTAGTTGGCCGAGCGCTCGCGTCCCACAAGCAGCCCAGGGTCGTAGGTGGGGGCCGAAACAATGGCCAGAATCTCGCCCGTGGCGGGTTCAATGGCCACAATCGAGCCAATCTTGTTCTGCATCAGGCGCTCGCCGTACTCTTGCAGACGGGCGTCGAGCGTGAGTGTTATGTCGTGGCCGTTGACAGCCAGAGTGTCGTAGATGCCGTTTTTGTATTGTCCCTTGATGCGGTTGTGCACGTCCACCATAAAAATCTCGACGCCCTTCTTGCCGCGCAGTTGTTCCTCATACATTCTTTCCACGCCGCTGATGCCGATGTAGTCGCCCGACTTGTAGTAACTGTCGTTCTGCGCCGTCTTGTCGTCAACCTCGCCCACATAGCCGAACGTGTGCGCGGCAATGTTGTGCGGATAGATGCGCAGGCTTCGCGTTTGGGCGTAGAAGCCCTTGAATTGGTACAGATTCTCTTGAAAAGCGCCGTACTGCTCGGCCGAAATCTGCTCAAGAAAAACCGACGATTTATAGTAAGAGTAGCGTTTCGCTTTGCGCAGACGCTTGTCGACCTGCTCTTTGTCGATGCCCAGAAGTTGGCAGAACAGCGCCGTGTCGAACTCGTGCAGTTGGTTCGGCGTCACCATCAGGTCGTAGGCAGCCTGATTGTGCACCAGAAGCACGCCGTTGCGGTCGTACATCAGGCCGCGGGCGGGATATTGCGTCACATAGCGTAGCACGTTGTTCGAAGCCGACATCTTATACGATTGGTCAACCACCTGAAGGAAGAACAATCGGCCTATGTAGATGAGAATGATTAAAGCAAACAAACCACCTACCACGAAACATCGCTGACGGAACGGGTTCATTTGTTGCTACGTGTGAACAGAAATTGACTCAAAATGATAAGCAGCATTGTGAAGACGATGCTCAACAGAGCGCGCCACAGAATCAGGTGCAGACTGCTGAATTTGAACGCCTCAACCACAAACAGGAAAACGTGATGGACGAGCACCACCGTCAGGCTGTATTTCACAAACCAGCCCGCGCCAAAAATGCGGATGTTGGGTGTGTCGGTCGGCTCAACCGTCTCGCGCGGCATCAGCGAGTCGAGCAGATAGGGGCGCAGGAAACCCGCAAACACCGTTGCCGACGTGTGAATGCCAGGCGAGTTGCAGAACATATCAACGCTCAAACCCAGCGCGAACGACAGCACGAGCGTCAGCCAGCCAGGCGTGCCGAACGGCAGCATAATCACAAACAGAATGTAGAGATAGGGGTTGATGAAACCGCCCAGTTGAACCTGATTCAGCACGCCCACCTGAAGCAGCACCAGCACCACAAAACGGATAATATTTCGTATCAGCACGTTATTCATTTTCCGACATTTCCTGTAGTTCCAACTGTTCCTTTTTCAGCAGATTGCGCACCACCTGCACGTTCGACAGCCGTTTGAAATCGACCGACAGCCGCACGCTTGCCGACATAAAGCCGTTCACGCCGTGCGCCGTCACCGATTCAACATTGCCAATCATCACCCCTTTCGGGAAAATGGTTGAGTAGCCGCTTGTTATCACCACATCGCCCTTGCGCACCGTGATGTGCCCAGGCAGGTCCTCAAGGTTGGCAATGCGGTAGTCGCCGCCTTCCCAGCCCAGCGAGCCGAAGTAGCCGCTCTTTTCGAGCATTGCGCTGATTTTCAGGTTTTGGTTCAGCAGGCTGATGACCGACGAGAAATTGGGCGACACAGCCTTGACAACGCCCACCGCGCCCATTGCCGACACCACAGCCATTCCAGGCTCAACGCCGTGCTTGCTGCCAATGTCGAGCGTCAGAAAGTTGTTGGCGCTCTTCACCGAGTTGCTGATGACGCGGCACGGCAGATACTCATACTGCTGCGTGTAAACCGAGTCGAAAGCCGTCTGCGCGGCCAGCGTGTCGATTTTCGAACTTTCGGGCATCATTGTGCGCAGCCGCGCCAGTTCGTTGTTCAGTTCCTGATTGCGTTGGTTCAGACTCAAGTAGTTGTTCACCGATGAGAAGACCGTGTTCACTCGCCCCGCCACCGCCGCCGACGAGTTGATGAAACTCGTGTGTTGGTAACTGTTGTAGCGCACAACCAACACAAACGACACGCTCTCAAGCAGTATGAAGAGCAGCACGTAATGGTTTCGCAATATGAACAGAATCAGGTTTTTCATTTATCTGTTTAATTGGTGAATCGGTGAATCGTTTGTAGAGACGCGGTGCGCCACGTCTCTACGGCGTGCACCAAATTTCTAAATCATACCCTATTCAATCATTCAGTTATTCAATCCTTCAATCCTTCAAAAAGATTGTGCCCATCAGAAACCGACAGGCACAACCGCTAATTATTTAATCAAGAATTTGAATCGGTGCGAGTTTTTCAGCGCGATACCGGTACCGCGTGCCACGCAGTGCAGCGGGTCTTCGGCAACGTGGAACGGAATCTTCGTCTTTTCAGTCAGACGCTTGTCCAAACCACGCAGCAGTGCGCCACCGCCAGCAAGGAAGATGCCCTTGCGGTAGATGTCGGCGTACAACTCGGGCGGCGTGTGCTCGAGTGTTGCCAAAATGGCCGTCTCAATCTTGCTGATAGAGCGGTCAAGGCAGTGTGCGATTTCCTGATACGAGATTGGAATCTCAATCGGCAGGGCCGTCATTTGGTGCGGTCCGCGAACCAGGTAGTCTGCGGGCGGCTCGTCCAAATCGGGCAGCGCCGAGCCTACCTTGATTTTGATGTCCTCGGCCGTGCGCTCACCAATCTTAATATTGTGCTGATGGCGCATATACTCGCGGATGTCTTCCGTGAACTCATCGCCAGCAATGCGGATTGACTCGTTCGACACAATGCCGCCCAGCGAAATGACGGCAATCTCGGTGGTACCACCGCCAATATCGACAACCATATGGCCCTCGGGCGCCTCAACATCAACGCCCATACCAAGCGCGGCGGCCATCGGCTCGTAAATCATCAGCACCTCGCGGCCACCAGCGTGTTCCGACGAGTCGCGCACGGCACGCAACTCAACCTCGGTTGAGCCCGACGGCACGCAGATGACGATTTTCAGAGCAGGTGAGAAAAGTTGAGTCTTCTTCTCGTTCACCATTCTGATAAGGCCGCGAATCATCTTCTCGGCAGCGTCGAAGTCGGCAATCACACCATCGCGCAGCGGGCGGATGGTCTTGATGTTCTCGTGCGTCTTGCCGTGCATCATTCGTGCCTTTTCGCCAATGGCAATCACCTTTTGTGTGTTGTTGTCAACGGCCACAATCGACGGCTCGTCAACCACAATCTTGTCGTTATGGATGATTATGGAATTGGCTGTGCCAAGGTCGATTGCAAGTTCTTGTGTTAAAAACGAAAACAATCCCATTGTTCTATCTATTTTCTAATGTTTAAAATGTCTGATTCCTGTGAACACCATTGCGATGCCGTATTTGTTGCATGCCTCGATGACCTCGGGGTCGTGGATGCTGCCGCCAGGTGTTACAATGTACTTGATGCCGAACTCGTTGCAGGCCTCAACGCTGTCGCTGAACGGGAAGAACGCGTCAGAGATGAGCACGCTCTCGCCGATTGAGCAGCCTTGTTTCAGGTTGAAGCGCGGCACTGTCAGGCGTTGCAGACTGTCGATGCGGTTGGGTTGGCCCATTCCCGCGCCAGTGAGCCAGTACGACCCGTCGGCGGCTTGCGACACAAGCGCCATTGAGTTGCTCTTCAGGTATTTGCAGGCCTGTGTGCCGAATTTTGCAAGGTCAATCTGCTTGTCGGTGAACTTGCAGTCGGTAACAGGGCGGTACTCTTTGTCCATTCCCTCGTCCTCGTCCTGAACCAGCAGGCCGCCGTTCACCGAGCGGTACATTTTCTCGCCAGTGATTGTCGGCTTGACAGGTGTTACCAGCACGCGCAGGTTCTTCTTCTTTGCCAGAACCTCTTTCGCCTCGTCGGTGTACGCGGGTGCGATGATTATCTCGATGAACTTGCCAGTGAACCATTCGGCAATCTGCTTGTCAACCTCGCAGGTGAAGCAGACAATGCCGCCGTAGGCGCTCACAGGGTCGCCCGCCCAAGCCAACTCAAGGGCTTTCATCGGGCTGTCGGCCACTGCCAGACCGCAGGGGTTCAGGTGCTTCACAACTGCCACGCCAACTTTGTTCTTGATGTTGTCAACAGCGTTGTAGGCGTCGCTTGCGGCCTTCCAGGCGGCGTCGGCGTCGAGCATATTGTTGTATGAAATCTCTTTGCCCTGCAAGCAAGGTGAGCCTGCCAGCGTGTGCTCGAGATTGGTGTTCTTGAACGGATAGAAGACGGCTTTTTGGTGTGGGTTCTCGCCGTAGCGAAGCACCTTGCCACCAGTCAGACTGATTTTTTCCGACTCTTCGTTGTCTTTGTTGAAGTAGTTGAAGATGGCCGAGTCGTAGTGCGACGATGTGTCGAAAGCCTTGCGTGCGAACTCGCGGCGCTGCTCAAGCGTTGTCTCGGCGCCCTGTTTCTGCAGGATTTCGAGCAGTTCGCCATATTGCTCGCGCGAACTAACGATAACCACGTCTTTGAAATTCTTTGCAGCCGCGCGGATGAGCGATATGCCGCCAATGTCAATCTTCTCAATGATGTCGGCTTCGGGTGCGCCGCTTGCCACGGTCTGCTCAAACGGGTAAAGGTCGACAATCACCAGGTCGATGTTGTCAATCTCGTACTGCTTCATCTGCTCGTTGTCCTGCGCATTGTCGCGACGGCCCAGAATGCCGCCAAAAATCTTCGGGTGCAGCGTCTTCACGCGTCCGCCCAGAATCGACGGGTAAGTGGTGAGCGACTCAACGGTCTGCACATTCACGCCCAGTTTTTTGATGAAATCGTAGGTTCCGCCAGTCGAGATGAGATTAACGCCCAGTTTGTCGAGTTCCTTCACAATCGGTTCCAACTGGTCTTTGTAAAAAACCGATATGAGTGCATTTTTAATTTTTGTTGCCATCAACAATTCGTTTAAACTTGATAATAAGTAAGATATGACGAAAAACACTCCGCCACTCCAACGCACAAATATATAATTTTTGAAAGCGATTGGGTTTAGAGGCGTTCATATTTGTAAACAATATTTTAAACAAGCGCCGCGTGGGGCGGGGCGGAGGATGGCAAAAAAAATCCGGGGCTCATCACCCCGGACCTCTTATGAGAAGAATCACGCCAGTTTCGCCTGACGTTTTTTTTGAAAACGGAAGCACCCGAAGGCACCCCCGTTTTATTACTAATTAATAAACCATTACACGTTTTGAAACTTGGCCGGTCTTGACAATGTAGATGCCTGCGCCGTTGACACGGATTTTTGCGTTTGCCTCGTTCGATGCTGCCACAAAGCCGCCCATCGCATTGTAAACGCGGATTTCATCGGTGGCGTTCTCAACCACAATTGTGTTTCCGTATGCGTAGATGTTTGCGGTGTTAGCAGCCTCATCGTCAACGGCGGTGTTTTTCTCAACCTTAACGGTGAAGGTTGTTGTGAGCGTTACTCCATCGACGGTGTAGGTGACGGTGAGTTTCTGCTCGCCAACTTTCTTGGCATCGAAACCGCTGACCATTGCGGCCGACAGGGCAATCTCCTTGGTTGTTCCGTTGCTGAACGTTACCACAACAACAGCTCCGCTGACATCGAGCATCTCGCCCGCAACGTACTCAACCTTCGGCATCGACTTCAGCTCAATCTTATTGGCAACTGTAATGAGCATCGGCACCTCGATGTGCTTGCGGCTCAGTTCAACGTGGCAAACAGAGCAGTAAACAACCGAGTCGTAAGAACCTGCTGCGGTGTAGGTCGGAGCCACATAGTTCTCGATGGCAATCGAGTCGGGTGTGTGCTCAAGAGCCGGGATGCTGTCGCCGTACTCGTAAATCTCACCGCAAATCTTGCAGCAATGGTTACCGGTGTAGCCAGCGTGCGAGCAAGTCGGTTCAAGAACATAGAGTATGCTGTCGCCTTCGTTGTGCAGACAAGCCAGACGAGTGATGGTAACCACAGCACGCTCAATGTTGTAGTTGCCTGCATCGGCACCCACATAGATTGCAGTGTCTTTGTTGGTACCAATCTCGAGAGCTCTGTACTCGTTCCATCTCCATCCATCAGGCAACTCAACAAGCTGGGTGTTGACATACCGAGTCTCCATTGTAGCCGCCGGCTTGTTGGGAGCAGTTGTCGCCTTGGTAATGATGAGCGAGCCATCGTTAACCACAAACGTAACATCGGCAAAGTTTGCATTGATGTTGCTGAATAGCGAGTCGGCAAGCTGCATATCATAAGTGCCGGCGTTAGTCGCTTTCACGGTATCGACGCCGCTGAAAGTGAAGTCGGCGGCAGTGTAGATGGCATTGTTAAAGGTCACATTGTAACCGGTAACAACCTGCTCATTTCCGTTATAAACAACAACTCTCCGCTTACCGTTGACAGTGACAACAACGCCTGTGCGTGCGCTGATGCTGGCCACGCCAGTGCCGGTTGTTGAGGCAAGCACATAGTTGGCCGCATCGGCGCCACTGACGCTGAAGCTGTAGCTGACAGCCTTGTCGGCACCTGCATTGGCATTGGCGAAGGCGGCAGTGTAGCTGATTGCGAGGTTGTCGCCTTCAACCTTGTTGCTGCTGATGATGCCTGTTGCCACAGTTGTTCCATCGTAAGCCTTGTTGTATGTGCTATCGACCGTGATGGTGAGGCTGCGCGGCTCAATGGTGAACTCGCGGCTGATGGTAACCGTGTCGGAAACAGTCCAGACAACAGTTGCCGTACCAGCGTTGCGGTTTGCAGAGTAAGCAACATCGGCGTTCTCAGCATCGAAGGTCAGCGTCTTGCCAAAGGCTGTGCGGGTGAGATATTCAACCTCAAGACCATCGGCAACAGTGAACTCTGAACCCTTGTAGGTTACGCTTGTTGAGACAAGCGTAAGCTCGGCATCGGTGATGTCGCGGTAGACAAAGTCGCCAGCGCCATTGATGCTTGCAGCCACAAGAGTGCCATCGACAGCCAACTTACCATTGTTGGTGATGACAGCCGAATTGGTTGCTGTGAGAGATGCTCCGGCAGGAACAACAAGTGTCTTGCTATCGGCAATCACATAATCGGTGGCAACAACCAGGTTACCGTGAACGATTATCTCATCACCCACTGTCTCGGCATAGCCGGCAACAATGTTGCGAGTGGTATCGAGAACAGGCATTGCGTCGGCGAAGAGAGTCTGGTGCCAAGCTGGAGCCAGAGTATCGCCGCCAGTCAAACTGTATGCAACCTTACCGCCGGTGAAGTCGTCGGCTGTTACGAATGTTCCTCCATTGTTCGATGATACACTACCACTCAAAACATAGTTCTTGGTTACGCTGCCGCTGCCAAAACCACCGTAAACACCGCCCACATAGTTGCCGCCATTAACGGTTCCTACAGTGTAGTTTCCGGTTACTGTACCGCCATTCAAATACGCGACAATACCGGCCGCATAGTTGCCTCTACCTGCTATCTCTCCTGTATTGTAGCTGTTGGTTATCGAGCCGGAAGAGAGGTATCCGACAATACCTCCAGAAAATCCAGCGCCAGAAATCAATCCCTCATTGTAGCAAGCAGTTATTGTATTGTAGCTTCCCTCACCCATAATGCCTGAGGCGACATTGTACGAGCTCTTAATGGTTGAAGCATTCCAGCAGTTAGTTATTGTGCTGCTTGTTGAATAAGCGCAAATACCTGACACTTGGTAATTACCATACAAGTATGAATCAACCACACCAACATTCTTTATTGTAGCACTGTTAGCGTAACCAATCAATCCTATCCTGTCGCCACCATTAGGATAATTGCCACTGTTTGTATTGTTGAAATACAAACCGCTGACAGTGTGTCCCTGACCATCAAATGAGCCAGCAAATTTGTAGCTGGTGGTACCAATCGGAGTCCAGGCCTTGTAGAGGCTGTCGGCACCGTAAAGGTTGCCATCGGTGTCAAGAACGCTGTCGTTGACAACAATGTCGGCAACAAGCTTGCCATTGATGGTTGTCTTGCCTGAGTTAACCTGCTCAGCGAACCAGTATAGCTGATATTGGTTCTCAATCTCGTACCAGCCATCGACAAGCATCGGGAACTCCTTCACACCGCAGACAGAGCAAACACCATCGACAAAGTGGTGAGGAGCGTCGGCCATATCGTTCACGAATACCGAGTCGCAACCCATCCAAACTGGAGCGTGAGTTTTGTCGAGAACAGGCAGAGAGTCAACCGGAGAGTTGAGATTCTGATGCCAAACGGCGCCGTTGTTCTCCGATCCGTTGAGCTGGTAGGCGATTAAGCCGCTTGCAAAATCATCAGCCGTGGCAAACGTGCCTCCACCGTTATCTGATGCACTGCCACTCAAAACATAGCAGTTGATTCTGCTGCCACTAATCCAATAACCGCTAATACCTCTTGCATAGCTGTTTGCAGTAATGGCACCGGCATTGTAGCAATTGCTTGTTGTACCATATCTGTGATAGCCGCTTATACCGCCAGCATATTGGTTGGCCTTAACACTTCCCAAGTTGTAGCTGTTGGTTACTTGGTTACTTGAGTTATACATATAACCAGCGATACCACCTACATAGTTGCCATAGCCATCAACATCGCCAGTATTGTAGCAGTTAGCTATCGATGCCGAGTTGGTCATATATCCAGAAATACCTCCGGCATACGCATTATTACCAGTGCTGTTGCCAGCGCTTGAATGAACCTTGCCTGTATTGTAGCAGTTGGTTATAGTGCCGTTGTTCTGATAACCACAAATGCCACCGGCAATTTGCAAATACACGGTGATAAATCCAATGTTGTAACAGCCGTCAATCACAGTTGAGTTGCCCATATAACCGCAGATGCCGCCAGCGTCACAGTCGCCACTAGCGTTGGCATAAATGGTGGCTGCATTGAAGCAATTAGTTATTTTGGCGCTGCCATTGATACGACCGACAATGCCGCCCATATATTGACAGCCCTTGAAGTATGAATCAACAACACCCACATTCGCAATGGTTGGATTGTTGACGTAACCGAACAAACCAACATACGAAGCTTTGACATCGTTGAAATACAAACCGCTGATGGTGTAGCCATTGCCATCGAATGTTCCGGCATAGCTGAAAGAATTAGTACCAATCGGTGACCAAGTACGGGCCGGAGTGCCTTTGAGTACGCCTTCTTCGGTCAGAACGCTGTCGTTGACAATGATGTTGTTCAGAAGAACACCGTTGATTTCTGTTGAACCACTGTTCACCTGCTCGGCAAACCAATAGAGCTGAGCCGCACGATCAATAGCATAGAAGCCCACATAGCTATCGTCAAGACCAAGACTGTCGGCTACGGCCGCGTCGGCAACAAACGTTGCAGGCTCATACTCTCCGCAGACGGTGCACTGGCCAAAGGCGTCGAATGTATGAGGCTTACCGCCAACAGCGCTGTTTGCAAATGCCGAATGGCAAGGTTCAGCAGCGTAAACAATGCCGTGAGTGTTATCCAAAACTGGCAGCGAATCGGTGTCCAATGTCTGGAACCATACAACAGTGCTGTCGGCAATGCTGTTGTTCAAAGCGAATGTCACCTTGCCGCTTGCAAACTCTTCGGCTGTAGCAAACTGGCCACCGTCACAATTGGCAGCGGTGCCGCTCAAAGCGAAGTTGTTGATTGTAACTCCCTTCAAATAGGCTGTAATGCCGCTTGCATAGTTGCTTGCAGTAATATTACCAGTACTGAAGCAGTTGGTTATTTTGGTTGAATTGTTACCCATATAACCGGCAATACCGCCTGCACGGTAGCCGTATGCCTCAACATCGCCTGTGTTGTAGCTGTCGGCTATTGATGCGGTGTTGTCCATATAACGCAAATGCCGCCTACATACTGATAGTAGCCGCTGACATATCCAATGTTGTAGCAGCTGTCAATCAATGCCGACGAACTGCCCAAACGCCCGCAAATGCCACCGGCATAACTATACTGGTAACTTGCATAAACCGTAGCTTCGTTGTAACAGTTGGTTATCTGAGCCGAGCTGTTAACGTATCCGGCAATACCAGCTACATATTCGTAACCTTTCAGATAAGAGTCAACCACACCAACATTCTTTATAGTCGGGCCGCCGATGTAACCGAACAAACCAACATACGAAGTGTTTGCATCGTTGAAATACAATCCGCTAACAGTATGTCCGTTGCCGTCGAAGGTGCCGTAATAATTATAGCTGCTGGTGCCTATCGGCGTCCAAGCGGCAAAGTTGCTACCGTCGCCGTTAAGCTCTGTGCCGTTCAGAACATTGCTATTAACAGTGATGTCGTTCAGCAGAACACCTTTGATTGAGGTAGAGCCACTGTTGACCATATCGGCAAAGCCGTAGAGTTGTGCGGCGTTACTGATTGCATAGTAGCCCACATATTTCTCGTCAAGGCCAAGGCTGTCGGCAATGGCTGAAGTCGCGACATACAACGGAGCGGTGAGATAGTGACCGCAATCGGGGCATTGACCCAGAGCGTTGCAAGTGCCGTGCTCCTTCTCGGCCACATTGGAGTAAACCGGGCACGGAGCCGACAGATAAACAATGGCGTGAGTGGTGTCGTAAACCGGGAGCAGGTCGGTGCCAATGTTCTGGCGCCAAACTACTGTGCTGTCGCTCTTGCTTGCGTTGAGCAGATAAGCAACACGGCCGTTGGCAAACTCCTCGGCTGTGGCCGATGAACCACCGCCAGCGGTCGATGCGCTGGTATTCAGATAATAGCAGTACGATTGTGAACCGCCGCTTCCGTTAATGGCCCGGTAATAGCTTGAACCCGTAACCGTTCCAATATTGTAGCACCTGATTTGAGTTCCATACATTCCGCAGATACCGCCAGTATAATAGTAACCATTTACCGCGCCTGCATTGTAGCAGTTGGTTTGTGTTCCATACATTCCGCAGATACCGCCAGTATAATAGCTGCCTCCTACTATCTTGCCTGCATTGTAGCAGTTGGTAATTACACCATAACCGCCGCTAATGCCGCCAACGTAATAATAAGAGCCATAAACATAACCTGCAAAGTGGCAGTTGGTTATGTTGGTTCCGTTTGCATAACCGGCAATACCACCAATATTTTGGTATCCCCTAATATAAGAATCCTCAACACCAACATTCTGAATGGTTGCGCTGATGGTGTAGCCGAACAAGCCAACATACGATTTTGAAGTGTTGTTCAGATACAAACCGCTGATGGTGTGACCCTGGCCATCGAATGTTCCCTTATAGGTTATCGACGATGTGCCAATCGGTGTCCACTCAACAGCCGGATTGCCGTTGAGTGTGCCGTCCTCGGTCAGGACATTGCTGTTCAGAACAATGTCGGCCATAAGCTTGCCTTTGATGGCTGCACTGTCGGCATAGGTGTTCACCTGTTGCGCGAACCACATCAGATGACCAGCATTTTCAATCTCGTACCAGCCATCGACAAGAGCCGGAGCTGTAGTGGCGTGGCAATAGATGCAGAAGCCGTCGGCGCCGAACTGGTGTTGCTGAACGCCTGTCGTATCGTTAGAGAACGGACACGGAGCCGAAGCGTAAACCTTGCCGCTAGCGGTGTCGAGAACCGGGAATGCGTCAACCGAAAGTGTCTGGCGCCACAGTGAGCCGCCATCGACCGTATCGTTGAGCAAGTGGGCAACACTGCCGTTTGCGAACTCGGTCGCCGTGCGGAACGATGCGCCAGTGTTGGCTAACGACGCACTGCCGGTCAGAACATAGCACTTGGCTATTGTTCCGGCATTATAACCGGAAATGCCATATATGTAGCTGCCCGAAGACAAAAGAGTACCGGCAAAGTAGCTGTTGCTTATGGTGCCGCTCTCCAGATAACCGCAAAGACCGCCAGAGTAGCTGCCCGAATTGACTGTTGCCCGGCTGTAGCAGTTTGCTATCTGAGTATTGCCTGACATACGGCCGACAATACCGCCAACCTGCTGATTGGCATTAATGTAAGAGTCAACCAAACCAACATTACTGATGGTTGCGTTATTGGTATAGCCAAACAAACCGACATACGTTGTGTTGGTATTGTTGAAATACAGACCGCTGATGGTGTGGCCCTGGCCGTCGAATGTTCCCTTATAGGTTATCGACGATGAGCCTATCGGTGTCCACTCGAACTCTGGCGAGCCTTTGAGTGAACCGTTGGTGTTCAAAACGCTGTCGTTCACCACAATGTCGGCTGTCAAACGTCCCTTGATGCTTGCGCTGTCAGCATAAGCGTTGACTGTCTGTGCAAACCAGTAGAGCTTGCCGGCGTTGTCAATCTCATACCAGCCATCGACAAGCGACGGTTGTGTTCCGCTTCCGCAGACTGAGCAGAGGCCAATCTCGTTGAAACTGTGCTCGCGCACGCCTGTAGTGTCGTTCGAATAAGGACACGGAGCCGAAGTGTAAACCTTGGCGTGAGTGGCGTCGAAGAGCGGACGAGCGTCTTCGCCGAGAGTCTGGAACCAAGTGGTGCCGCCGCTTACCGAGCCGTTAAGCCAGTAAGCCACCTTGCCGCTTGCCAACTCGGCTGCCGAAACAAAGGTGCCACCATTGCTGCTCGATGCGGTGCCTTTCAAAACATAGTTTGTACTTACAGTTCCACTGTATCGGTAACCACAAATACCACCAACATTGCTGTTTGCCGTAACAATACCAATGTTGTAGTTTTTAGTTATTGTGCCGTAATTTTGATAGCCGCAGATGCCTCCGGCATATCCGTATGCTTTCACATTACCCAAGTTGTAGCAGTTGGTTATTTGGTTACTTGAATTACTCATATAACCAACAATGCCACCCGCATAGTAACCCTTGGCTTCAACATCGGCAGTATTGTAGCTGTTTCTTATTGATGCCGAGTTATTTATATAGCCTGCGATGCCGCCCACATAGGCGTTGCTGCTTGTGCTGTTGTACGAGTTCGAGTAAATCTTGCCCGTATTGTAGCTATTCTTTACTGTGCCATAGCCAACACGACCGCAAATGCCGCCTACATAGCTACCGTAGGCACTGATGAATCCTGCGTTCGTGCAACTGTCAATCACTGCCGATGAGCTTTCAATATTTCCGGCAATACCGCCAACATAATTCTCACTGTTGTAAGCGGAATAAACAGTTGCCGCATTGTGGCAGTTGCTTATCTGTGCGCTGCTGTAGATGTAACCGGCAATGCCTGCCACATACTGCCTACCTTCAATATAAGAATCCTCAATGCTGACATTCTTAATGGTCGGGTAGCTCACGTAGCCGAACAAACCAACATAGTCAGCATACTCATCGTTGAAATACAAACCGCTGATGGTGTGGCCGTTGCCGTCGAAGGTGCCGGCGTACTGGCGGTTGTTGTTGCCAATCGGTGTCCAAACGGCAAAGCTGCTGCTGCCGTCGCCGTTGAGTGAGCCATCTGCTGTCAGGACGTCATCGTTAACCACAATGTTGTCCAGCAGAACAGCCTTGGCATTGGTTGCGCCACCGTTGACCTCATTGGCAAACCAATAGAGCTGTGCGGCATTTTCAATAGCATAGAATCCGACATAATCACCGCTCAGACCAAGCGAGTCGGCAATGCCGGCTGTCGCCACAAAGAGCGGAGTAGCAAGATACTTGCCGCAATCGGGGCACTGGCCCAGAGCGTTGCAAGTGGCGTGCTCTTTCACACCGCCCGGAGTGTTGCTGCAGATTACATCGCAAGGAGCGGTGGCGTAAACCACGGCGTGGGTGGTGTCCCAAACAGGCAGCGAGTCGGTGCCAATGGTCTGGAACCAAACCACGTTTTCGCTCGTCTTACCATTAAGGCCGTAGGCAACCAAACCGTTTGCAAACTCCTCGGCAGTGGCAAACGAGCCACCATAGCATTCGGGAGCAGTTCCGCTCAAAGCGTAGTTGTAAGCTGTAACGCCAAACTTGTTGCCCGCGATGCCGCTTGCATAGCCGTTTGACGTAACGGTTCCAACATTGTAGCAGTTGGTAATCTGAGCTGTTGAATAATTCACATAACCTGTAACTCCACCGGCATAGCTGCTAGTAGTCTTGACACTGCCGCTGTTATAGCTGTTGGTTATGGTTCCATAATCCTGGCCTCCGCTAATGCCGCCGGCATTGCCGTTAGTTGCCTCAACCTCACCATTGTTGTAGTTGTTGGCTATTGTGCCAACATACAAATATCCGCTAATACCACCAGCATTTCCCCTTGCTTTGACATTACCTAAGTTGTAGCAGTTGGTTACTTGGTTGCCAGAGTTATTCATTTGACCAACAATACCTCCTACACGATAACCGTATGCCTCAACATCTCCTGTGTTGTAGCAGTTGGTTATCGATGCAGTGTAGTTCATATAACCGGAAATACCACCTACATTTGCTGTATTACTTGTGCTGTTGCCAGCGTTTGAGTAAACCTTGCCAGCGTTGTAGCTGTTGGTTATTGTACCATAATTCTGATAGCCGCAAATGCCGCCCACATACTGATAATAGCCGCTGACATAACCTGTGTTGTGGCAGCTGTCAATCACTGCTGACGAGTTGCTCAAATATCCACAAATGCCACCGGCACAACTGCTACTATTGCCGCTAGCATAAACCGTGGCATTGTTATAGCAGTTGGTTATATGAGCCGAATTGCTAACAAATCCTGCAATACCGCCTACATATTGGAGACCTTTGATATAAGAGTCAACCAAACCAACATTCTTTATTGTCGGATTGCTGACGTAACCGAACAAACCAACATACGATGTTCCTGTATTGTTGAAATACAAACCGCTGATGGTGTGTCCGTTGCCGTCGAAGGTGCCATAATAATTGTAGCTGCTGTTGCCTATCGGTGTCCACGTGCGGAGAGCGGTGTCGGCACCGGCAATCGGCGAGCCGTCAACAGTCAGTACGTTGTCGTTGACAACAATGTCGGCCAGCAGAACAGCTTTGGCAGCGCGGTTGGTGTTGCTGTTAACCAAATTGGCAAACCAGTAGAGGTGAGCAGCATTCTCAATAGCGTAGAATCCAACGTAATCGTCGCTCAAGCCAAGGCTATCAGCCATTGCCGCATTGGCAATAATTGATACCGGCAGATACTCGTGGCAAACGGTGCACTGACCAAAGTCGTCGTACTGATGCTCAAGGGTTGTGTCACTATTGGCGTACACAACGCGGCAGGGCTGCGAAAGGTAAACCAAAGCGTGTGTCGTATCCAGAACCGGCAGCGAGTCAACCGTTCCGCTCAAGTTCT
The DNA here is from genome assembly GCA_902790595.1 of uncultured Bacteroidales bacterium. Lineage (GTDB taxonomy): Bacteria > Bacteroidota > Bacteroidia > Bacteroidales > SZUA-534 > RUG13583. Next base: position 2,648 of record CADASL010000013.1, on the reverse strand, counting down.
GGCGCCAAGTGGCGGCTCCGTTAACCGAGTTGTTGAGCTTGATGGCAATCTTGCCGCTTGCAAACTCATCGGCTGTGGCGAATGTGCCGCCGTTGCTGTTTGTTGCGCTGCCGTTCAGAACATAGTTGTTGGTGTAAGTGCCAGTGTAATTCATATAGCCAACAATACCTCTGTTGGTATTATTGTATGCAATAATATTTCCACTGTTATAGCAGTTGGTAACTTTGGTAGAACTGTTATTCATATAACCAACAATGCCGCCAGCGTATGTGGCCGGAGATTCAACTATGCCTGTGTTGTAGCAATTGTCAATCGAAGCCGTATTATTGATTAATCCGGTAATACCGCCAACTTCAGAATAATAACTCTTGTTGTTTTGAGAGTATGCATAAATCTTACCAGTGTTGTAGCAATTGGTTATTTTGCCGTATTTCTGGTAACCGCAAATGCCACCGACAATGTAGCCTCTGGCATCAACATATCCGGCATTATAGCAGTTTTCAATTACTGCCGATGAGTTGTTCATATATCCGCAAATACCACCGGCATTGCTTTCACCATTGAAGTTGGCGTAAACCGTGGCCTCGCTGTAGCAGTTGGTTATCCGGGCTCCACCGTTAACATATCCGACTATGCCGCCTACATATTGGTAACCCTTCATATAGGAGTCAACCAAACCAACATTCTTTATTGTCGAGTTGCTGACATAGCCGAACAAACCAACATAAGATGTGCCAGTATTGTTGAAATACAAACCACTGATGGTGTGTCCTTGTCCGTCGAATGTTCCGGCATACGCATAAGAACTGGTTCCCATCGGTGTCCAGACGGTCAGTGAGGTGTCGGCGCCAATGAGCGAGCCGTTGGCTCTCAAGACGCTGTCGTTCAGAACAATGTCGGCAACCAGCTTACCATTGATGGTTGTCTGGCCAGAGTTAACCTGCTCGACGAACCAGTAGAGCTGGTGTTTATTCTCAATCTCGTACCAGCCATCGACAAGCATCGGGAACTCTTTGGTGCCGCAGACTGAGCATACACCATTGACAAATGTGTGAGGAGCGTCGGCCATATCATTCACAAATACCGAGTCGCAACCCATATAAACCGTACCGTGGCTGTTGTCGAGAACAGGCAGAGAGTCGATGGTACCGCTCAAATTCTGATGCCAAGTGGCGGCGCCGTTTATCGAGCCATTGAGCTGGAAGGCGATTAAGCCGCTTGCAAACTCATCGGCAGTTGAGAACAATGTTCCATTATTAAGCTCAGGCGCACTGCTGCTCAGAACATAGCAGTTAGTTATGTTGCCACTTAACAAATTACCGCTGATACCTTTTGCATAGCTGTTTGCAGTAATAACACCAGCATTGTAGCAATTGCTTGTTTTACCATTATACTGATAGCCGCTGATGCCTCCAGCAAATTGGTTGGCTTTAACACTTTCCAAATTGAAGCAGTTGGTTACTGTGTTGCCGGAGTTGTTACTCATATAACCTACAATACCACCAGCGCAATAGCCGCGTGACTCAACATCACCTGTGTTGTAGCAGTTGGTTATAGATGCAGTGTTCATATAACCAGAAATACCACCGACATACGCATTATTACTTGTGCTGTTGCCAGCGCTTGAGTAAACCTTACCGGTGTTGTAACTGTTGGTTATTGTACCATAATTCTGATAGCCGCAAATGCCACCTACATATTGATAGTAGCCGCTGACATATCCAGTGTTATGGCAACCGTCAATCACTGCCGACGAGTTGCTCAAATAGCCGCAAATGCCTCCTGCATTACTGCTGCTATTGCCGCTTGCATAAACAGTGGCCGCATTGTAGCAGTTGGTTATATGAGCCGAACTGCTAACATATCCGGCAATACCGCCTACATATTGGCCACCCCTGACATAGGAGTCAACCAAACCAACATTCTTAATTGTCGGGCTGCTGACGTAGCCGAACAAACCAACACACGAAGTGCCAGTGTTGTTGAAATACAAACCGCTAATGGTGTATCCGTTGCCATCGAAGGTGCCATAATAAGCGTAGCTGCTGGTGCCAATCGGTGTCCAGACACGCAGAGCGGTGTCGGCACCGGCAATCGGTGAGCCGTCGGCTCTCAAGACACTGTCATTAACCACAATGTCGGCCAGCAGAACTGCTTTGGCAGCGCGGTCGGTGTTGCTGTTAACCAAATCGGCAAACCAGTAGAGGTTAGCCGCGTTCTCAATGGCATAGAATCCAACATAATCGTCGCTCAAGCCAAGGCTGTCGGCAATTGCCACATCGGCAACAAGTGTTGCGGGCTTATATGCGCCGCAGACGGTGCACTTGCCGAAAGTGTCGAACGTGTGAGGATTGTCGATAACCGTGTTGCCGTAGAGTGATGGGCACGGCTGTGATGTGTAAACCACTGCGTGAGCGGTGTCGAATACCGGCAGCGAGTCGGTGCCAATAGTCTGGAACCAAATGAGCGTGCCGTTGCTTGTGTTGCCGTTGAGAGCGTAAGCAATCTTGCCGCTTGCAAACTCTTCGGCTGTTGCAAACGTGCCGCCGTAGCTGTTAGCTGCGCTTCCGCTCAAAATATAGTTGCCACTGTATGAAGCACTATTGGCTGAACCATAGATGCCGCCAACGAAACTGTTGCCAGTAACA
>CADASL010000012.1 GCA_902790595.1 uncultured Bacteroidales bacterium | reverse complement strand
GCCGCCGTCGGGGTCCATCTCAACGCGCATCCACACGTTGCCGCCGGCCCAGTCAACATCGTTGAGCGTCTTGCCGCCGTCGGCTTTGCCCTTGCCAACCGTCACCGACAGAACGCCGTAGCCGTTGGTGAGCGCGGTCTGTGTCTCGCGGTACATCACGGTCTTGCCGCTCTCGTCGGTCAGCGTTATGCGCACGCCGACTTTCGTGTTGCTCACTAACTCGCCTTTCGAGTCCCTGACCACTGCCTGATAGCTGAAGCCGTCGGGCTGCGCCTTGGCTATGGCGGTTGTCAGAAACAGCGCCGCCGCCAAAATCATCGAATGTCTGAAAATTCTTCTCATTTCAATTGTTCTTTTTATGGTTTTACTAATTGTTAAATCTTGATTCACACGCACAAACCAAGCACTTTGACGAAGTTTGGCTGCGCGTTACGGTTGGAATACAACAGATGTTTTTTCCCGATTCTTTCTGCGTTTTATTTGGTTAATATCTATCGCGATTTCTCCAGATTGCCTTTCAAAATCTTTTACAAGTATATGCATTTTATTTTAACGTTGGCATAGGTAATTATACCTACAACCATCAAATCATTTGATAATCAGTATAATATATATCATCTTTTTTTATGCCTCCTGTTCGTATATACAACAAAAAAGCCGCCCCAAACGGAACGGCTTTTCCCATAAAACTTAACAATGAAAAACTTATTCTTCCTCTTTGTGTTCGGCCTCGTAAGCTTTGAGCAGCTTCTCCTGAACGTCGCTCGGCACTTGTGCGTACTCGGCGAATTTCATTGTGTAAGTTGCGCTTCCTTATGTCAATGCTGCTAGCCGGCATAAACCTTGCCTTGATGGCGCCGCCCGCATAAATGCAAATTTAGCAGTCGCTTTTTTATGTAATTTTTAAGTATAAAAAGAAACCCCCGAAAAAATCTTTCGGGGGCCCAAATGTTGAACTCTAAATTAGTGATTAGTTTGTTGTTATTTTTTCACAAATGAGCCAGTCCAAGCATCATCGCTATCCTTGTTAATTACAAGGACGAATATTCCATTTGCCAAGTCAGTAATATCAATTGTGGCAGTAGTCTGGGCATCATTGAAAACATGACTTGCACATTTGTTGCCTTTTACATCGAATATATCCACAGTTTTGATTGTTGCATCTTTAGTAAGCGACAAGGCGTTAGACGAAACGGTTTGTGTGATATTCAATTCTGTTGTTGCAGGATTTGGATATACGATGAATGAAGATTCTTGAGATTCCATATTCAATTCATCAACAGAAAGTAGCAATGAATTATTATCTATAGCAACGGTATCTGTGATGTTATTATGAGCCATTCTAGAATAATTGCGAGGTACATAACCACTATAAGTGGCATAGTTCCCTGTTCCACAGCTATTCTTGGCGGCCACCCTTATTTCAAATTTACAAATTTTATCTTGAGATGAAGGTTGGCTGTTGATAATAATGTTAGCGGCGTTGCCATATTCCTCGTCATTAGGCCAAGAACATATACCTGCATGCGTGAATTGCCAATCGTACGATGTCGCACCACTTACTTTGTTTACAGAGAATAAATACGGTTGGCCAGGGGTATAAGTGCCAGAAGATGTGGGTGGTGCGTATATTACTGGTGAGGCCAACCCTGGTATGTTATATGAAAATTGTTTAGTGTATGTGATACCATTATAGGTGAAACTTGCTTTAATCCACGCACGGCCAGTACCCTTTATCTGAAAATATGCATATTTAATAGTATTATTGAAACCGGAGTAACAAATTTGCAAGTTGTCACTGCTTGTCCACTTTACTGTTTTAAGTGAAGCAGGTGCATTTTCCAAATTCATTTTTATTACGGAATTGCATTTCCAGTCATTACTTTCACAATAAAGCTTAAGAGGTTTAATAGCGATAGTTATATCTCTGGTATAGACATTACCTGAAGGGCACATTATTGTTGCACTGACTTTCGTGCTCACACCATATCTAAGTACTTCAAATTTTCTGCTAAAACTATCTCCATCACGCGGCACAAGAACTTTTGTATCGTACTCCCATTTCGTAACTACGCAATCGCTAGGTGCATCTACTTTAACAGTGCCACAATATCCCCAAGGGTCTTTACCAGTGGAACTGCTTATGGTTATAGATTCTGTCCAATAATAATTTCCCAGTGATTGTTCTAGTACAATTATCTTGCCATTAATTGTATAACCATATATATCTATTTGGTATTTTTTGCCGGGCTTTAAGTTTTTGAACTTGTGCCAATTCATAGTCGTCTCACCACGATTATAACCACGATTATAATCGTAGTATGAATAATCACAATGTAGCCCTTCACACTCAGAGTGACCTATGTGTTCTCCATCCTCGAAAAAATCAAGACCATAAAATTCAACATTTGGTCTATTTTTCCAATATATAGTAATTTCTTCACATGTGGTTGTGGTATTTTTTTCGTCAATTTCAATTTCTTTTGGCTTTTGCGAGGTTGTTCCTTGCGAGGAGGTTCCCCCTTGGCCATTATTGGTTCCCCCTTGGCCATTATTGCCTTGATTGTCTGGGTTGTCTGGGTTCATCCTATTTTCTAGCCATTCCCACCAATATTCTGTGCCGGTTTTGCCGATGGTGTCAGTTTCCGTAGTTTGTTGTCCAAAAGAAGCAATTCCGTTTGCTAACAATACAGTTAGCGCGATAAAATGTTTAAATCTACTTTTCATAATTTTTTAAATTGTTTGAGTTCAACATATTTTATTGTAAATTAATGATAAAAATACATGTGTCTGCTACTTATCATAATCATACTTGATAATAATCGATAATTATAGCAATAAATATAATACAAAATATGAGATATTGCATAAAATTTACATTCACATGTGGTGTGCAAATATTGTGTGAATAAGTCTTTTGGCAGGGAACGAATAAGGTGCGAACTAAATAAGGTTTTTAGGCATTCATCGTCAGCATAAAAAAAGCCGCCCCAAACGGAACGGCTTTCCCCATAAAACTTAACAATGAAAAACTTATTCTTCCTCTTTGTGTTCGGCCTCGTAGGCTTTGAGCAGTTTTTCCTGAACGTCGCTTGGTACTTGGGCGTACTCGGCGAACTTCATTGTGTAGGTTGCGCTGCCCGATGTGAGTGAGCTCAACGCTGTTGAGTATTTGTTCAGCTCGGCCAGCGGAACGCGAGCCTGCAGCTTCTCGTAGCCCGACTCGCTACTCATACCCATAATCATTGCGCGGCGTCCCTGCAGGTCGCTCATCACGTCGCCCATATAGTCCGACGGAACAAGCACCTCAACATCGTAAATCGGCTCCATAATCTTCGGGCCGGCGGCCTTGAATGCCTGGCTGAAGGCGTTGCGTCCGGCCAGTTTGAACGAGATTTCGTTCGAGTCAACCGGGTGCATTTTGCCATCGTAGATGCAGACGCGGATGTCGCGTGCGTACGAGCCCGTCAGCGGGCCTTCCTCCATCTTCTCCATAATACCCTTTTGGATGGCCGGCATAAATCTTGCCTCGATGGCACCGCCCACAATACAGTTGCAGAAGATGAGCTTTCCGCCCCACGGCAGTGCAATCTCCTCGGTTCCGCGAAGGCTGACCGACCAGTCTTTGCCGTCAATCTTGTAGGTCGATGGTGCGGGCATTCCCTCGGTGTACGGCTCGATAATCATATGCACCTCGCCAAACTGTCCGGCGCCGCCCGACTGTTTCTTGTGGCGGTAGTCGGCCTGTGCGGGCTTGGTGATGGTCTCGCGGTACGGAATCTTCGGGTCGATGAACTGCACTTTCAGTCCGTGCAGGTTCTCGAGCTGCCATTTCAGCGAGTTGATGTGGAACTCACCCTGACCGTAAACAATGGTCTGTTTCAGCTCTTTCGAGTACTCAACAATAATGCTCGGGTCTTCCTGCGACTTGCGCACCAGCAAATCGCCCAGTTTCTCCTCTTCCGAAGCGTCAACCGGCTTGATGGCCGTGCGGAAGCGCGGGTCGGGCATTTGGGTTGCCGGATAGGTCCAGTCAAGGTCCTTATCGTTCAGAGTGTGATATGTCTTGGTCTCTTTCAGTTTCACCATTGCGCCAATGTCGCCGGCCACCATTTCGGTGAGTTTCTCGCGGTTTTTGCCGGCAGGCGAGAAGAACTGCGACAGACGCTCTTTGGCGTTCTTGTTGGTGTTCACAAGGTCCATACCCTCGGTGATTTTTCCTGACATTACCTTGAAATAAAGAACCTCGCCCACGTGCTCCTCAACGGTTGTCTTGAAGACGAAGACCGAAGTCTTGCCGTTCGGGTCGCACTTAACCTCGTTGCCCTCCGAGTTGACAGGTGCGGGCATTTCGGTCGGATTCGGGGCCACGTTGCCCACAAACTCCATCATACGGCGGATACCCATATCTTTCTTGCCTGCAACGCAGAACACGGGGAACATTCCGCGGCTGATGATTCCGGCGCGGATACCGGCGCGCATTTGGTCCTCATCGAGTGAGCCCTCGTCGAAGAATTTCTCCATCAGCGTGTCGTCGTTCTCGGCGGCAGCCTCAATCAGTTTGGCGTTCAAGTCTTTAGCCTTCTCCATTTGGTCGGCTGGGATTTCCAGAACCTCGGGCACACCGCCTTCTGGTTTCCAGCGGTACATCTTCATTTTCAGCACGTCAACCATCTCGTTGTAGCCCGTGCCGGGGTTGATTGGGTACTGCACAATGGCCACTTTGTTGCCGTAGAGAGCGTGCAGCTCCTCAATAGTCTTGTCGAAATTGGCCTTTTCGTGGTCGAGTTGGTTCACGGCAATCAGCATCGATGTGTTCAGGCGGTTGCAGTGGCGCGATATGGTTTGCGTGCCCACTTCAACGCCCTTGGCCGCGTTGATGACCATAATGGCGGCATCGGTCACGGCGAGCGACGATATTACTCCGCCCACAAAATCGTCCAATCCCGGGGTGTCGATGATGTTCAACTTCTTGTTGTTGAACTCGACGTGCAGAACTGTTGAATAGACCGAACGCCCCTGCTCGTGCTCGATGGCGTTGTAGTCCGACACTGTGTTTTGACTTTCGATGTCGCCTCGGCGTGATATCACTCCGGCCTCAAACATCATAGCTTCGGCCAGAGTGGTTTTCCCGGAGCCGGCCGCACCAATTAAGGAGAGATTTTTAATCTCATTAGGTTGATACACTTTCATTGTGTTGTGGTATTAGTATTAGTGTTTAACAAAAAAAGTTTCGAACCAAACGAAAATGTGTCCTGGAAATCGCCTCCGCACCACTCGCCAGCCCACGTCAACCACACGGCCGGACGTCTCTCAGAACAAAGCTAAAGTTATAGCAATTTTTTTTGAATTCCGATATGGTTTTTCGATTTTGTTTTGAGATTTTTTGCAAGATGCTGGTTATGAGTGAGGTGAAAACGGCAATAATCGGAACGCGATTAGCCGGCATCATAAATACATATTAATTGCCCTGCCTTCACTCTTTCATTCGGCCAATAAATTAATGAATCGGTCCATCCTTCCCGACATTTCCGCCGCTTGTCGATAATTTTGGCCGTGCGCTTTCAATTCTCAAATTTCAATCGTTAATTTGTTTTGTAATAATAATTCTAACAACTATGAACCGCTATTCACTAATCGCTATTGGTGTGTTGTGCTTTGCCACCGCGCAGGCGCAGACAACCAAAGAGGAAATGCTCGCCAACCTCCAGAAAACAGGCGGCAACAATATGGTCTATCAGACCGATTTCAAACCACAAACTCCGGCGCCGAAAGGCTATAAGCCATTCTACATCAGCCACTACGGACGCCACGGCTCGCGCTACCACTACTCGGGCTTCGACTACACAATGTTCCAACGGATGATGAAGTCGGCTTATGACGCCAACGCCCTCACCGATGCCGGAAAGGACCTTTACAACCGCGTCAACCGCCTTTGCGACGACGGCGTCAACCGCGCCGGCGACCTCACGCGGACTGGCTTCAAGCAGCACCAGGGCATTGCCGAGCGTATGGTCAACTCGTTCCCCGAAGTGTTCGCCGACAACGCCAACATTGTTGTAAAATCGTCAACATCGCACCGCGTGCTTTGCAGTATGGACGCCTTTATGCAGAAAGTTATGGCTATGCGCCCAACACTGAACGTGACCACTGAATCGAGCAAGCGCATTATGCACTACATCAACAACGAGGAGCGCGACTCGGTTACCCGCTACCTCAACCGCACCGACGGTTTCCGCAAGGCCAACGACGCCATCGACCACGCGCTCATCCATCCCGAAAGGCTTATTAAACAAGTGTTTGCCGACACCGCGTATGTCCGCACCAAGGTGAACGCGCACCAGTTTATGCGCAAGCTGTTCGACCTGCAGTGCAATATGCAGAACGTTGACGAGCTTGACTTCGATTTCAGCGATTTCTTCACACCCGACGAGATGTTCGACAACTGGCAGTGCACCAATGTTTATTGGTACGCCAACTTCAGCAACTGCCCCTACGCCGACTCGCGCGGTGCGTGGTGCGCGCGCAACCTGCTCACCAGAATCCTCGACGATGCTGATGCAGCCCTTGCCGGGAACGGCGTTTCGGCCAACCTGCGTTTCGGCCACGACACCGGCCTTGCTCCGCTCGCCAGCCTGATGCAGCTTGAGGGCACAACGGCCCAGGTTACTGATTTTTCGGAGCTCTACAAGGTTTGGTGCGACTACAAAATCATCCCGATGGGCGGCAATGTTCAGATGATTTTCTACAAATCGGATAAGGAAAAAGACATCCTGGTAAAGATAATGCTGAACGAGAACGAGGTGAAACTGCCGCTCGAAAGCAAAACCGCGCCGTACTACAAATGGAGCGATGTTGAGGCCTACTACCGCGACATTTTGAGCAAAATTCCGCTGAGCGTGAAAAAATAAAATTGCAAATGGACTTGCGCTTATTATACGCAAGTCCATTTTTTTTGGCCTTTTGTCAATTGCCCTATCAACATTAGTTTGTAGTATAAATATTTTGGTTAGTTTTGGATTTTCTACGAAGACGTAAGAATTGAAGATGAAGAAACTGATACACACACTCTTTTTGTTGCTGATAGCGACGGGCGGATTCGCTGAGGAAATCGTGCTGTCAGGCATTTATCAAGGCAAGAACCTATACGTGATGAACCCCTTTGCCGCCGATGGTAACGGGTTCTGCATCACGGGTATAACTGTGAACGGCGTGGCCACATCTGACGAGATTAACGCCAGCGCGTTTGAAATCGACCTGACCAAACACAATCTGACCAAAGGCGACAACGTGAGCGTCGTAATCAAGCACAAAAGCGGCTGCACACCAAAGGTCATCAACCCCGAGGTGCTGAACGCGCAAAGCACTTTCACCGTCACCACCATCAAAATCGATAAAAACAACAAGCTGGCCTTCACCACCAACAACGAGAGCGGCTCGCTGCCTTTCATTGTGGAACAGTTCCGCTGGAACAAATGGATTAAGGTGGCCACCATTGAAGGTGACGGCAAACCCGGCACCCACACCTACACAACCGATGTGAACCTGCACTCGGGCTACAACCGTTTCCGCGTAAAGCAGATTGACTACACCCGCAAACCACGCTACGGCAAGGAGCTGAAGCACCGTTCAATGCAGGCTGAGGTTACGTACTCGTATGTGAAACCGTTCACCGAAATAAAATTCTCGGCCGAGACAATGTATGAGATTTACAGCAACACCGGCGCGATTATCGACAAGGGCGTAGGCTCCAAGGTGAACGTGGCATCGCTGCCCGCCGGCGACTATTTCCTGAACTACGACACCAAAACCGAGACTTTCAAGAAAAAATAGTGCGGCAGCCGTCGGCTTCCACTGTTTTGCTTGCCTTTGACATTATATTTGCCACTCATTATGAGTTGGATTCTCTATTTCATATATCTGCTCCTGCTGATTTGGGCTATCCAGAAATCGCGTTTTTTTGAGTCGCCCGGAATCAACAAGAAATGGCTTGTGGCCTTGTTTATGGCTAAAATTGCCGGCGGATTCGCCCTGTTTTTCATCTACAGCTACTACTACTCGCCCCGCAGCGCGTGCGACATTTTCAATTACTTCGACGACGGGCTGATTATCCACAACGTTCTGTTTCAGAATCCGACTGATTATCTGAAAATTATGACCGGCATCGGAGCCTCGTCGCCCGACCTGATGCAATACTACGACACCTGCAACTTCTGGCTGAAAAAATTCGACTACGGCCTGCCCAACGACAACCACATTGTCATCCGCGCCAACGCGCTGATGTGCCTTGTGTCGATGGGTAACTTCCACATCCACAATATGTTTTTCGCGTTTTTGTCGTTTGTGGGGCTGTGGGGTATCTACAAAAGTTTTGCAAAACAGCTGGTGCAAAAGCGGGTTTTGCTGCTGATTGCCGTCTTCTGCTTCCCATCGGTTTGGCTGTGGACATCGGGCGCGCTCAAAGAGTCAATCCTGACTTTCGCCTTCGGACTGTTTGTCTATAATTTCCGCAATATGCTCGCCAAGCCCGGCGCGGGCAATGTCATTGGCTCGGCGGTGTGCGTTTTTCTGCTGATGCAGTCGAAATTCTACGTGCTGATGGCGGCTCTGCCAAGCCTTGCGGCGATGGTCTGGATTCGGCGCAAGCCCAAGCACGCGTTTGTCAAATTTCTGACAATGCACGCCGGCATTTTTGTCGCGGCCTGGCTGTCGAAATTCGTCACTCAGATTGATTTGTTCGAGGTGATTTGCAACAAGCAGCACGACTTCATAATGATGGTGCAAGGAATGCAGGTGGGCAGCTACATCGACATTCCCGTGCTCGACAACGGCCTGCGGAGCATCATAGCCAACGCGCCACGGGCCTTTGCCACCGCGCTGCTTCGCCCCTCGGTTCTTGAGCACGGCTCGGCAATGATGGTGCTGGCCGGAGTCGAGAATCTGCTCATTCTGTGCGTCCTGGCGGCCGGCTTGTTCTACCTCAAGCCACGCAACCTCGCCCAGCCCGATGTGTGGTGCTGTCTGTCATTCATCACAATTCTTTTTGTGCTGATAGGCCTCACAACCCCTGTTCTTGGCGCTCTTGTGCGCTACAAAGTGCCTGCTCTGCCGTTTGTGGGCATCGTCATCCTCGCCGCCGCCAGCAACGAGCGTCTCCAGCCCATCGACAAATGGCTTGAGCAGCGGCTGAACGGAGTTTGAATCTTGCTGATTTATTGTTTCTTCAGGTAGTCGATGAAGAAATCAACGGCTTGCTCCAGCGGTTTCAAATCGTTCTTTATAACGTCCTCAACCATATCAATATTAATGTCGAAATAGCCGTGGGCAATAAAATCGCGCATACCTTTTACCTGTTTCCAAGGAATTTCAGGACGCAGAGGCAACAGTTTGCTTTCAGTGTATTTGTCGATTTTCTTAAACTCCTCGCCAATTGCCTGAATCAGCATACAATCAGCCGATAATGTTTTCATTCCCGAAACCGTTTTTGGCAAATCTTTGAAAACATCAACGTCCTTGTTCCATTCATAAAGCGTTGTAATGGAATTTTTAATGTTCGCGAGCATATTAAGCAACAACTCACGCTGCTCTGAAAATATCGATTCCATAGGTTTCAATTTGTTTGCGGAAAAATGGATTCAGATTGTCGTGGTCGCAAATCAAATCAACCTTACAATCGAGCAGTTCCTCAAGGAATTGAGCGGCAGCTATCGCGTTGTAGAGAACGGGCGGCATTTTCACAAACAGGTCAACATCACTGTCCTCAGCGTGCTTGTTTCTTGCCACACTGCCAAACAATCGCATAAAGGTTATACCGAAATCATTTTTCAACTTTTCGGAATTGTCTTTAAGCAAAGCGATATATTCTGTCTGCGTCTTCATTCTCTGTTCTTTATCTGTAAACAAAAGTAGATAAATACTCTATGAAATCAAAAGGATATCTTCATTCAAAACTTGCCGTAAAAAAATTCCAAATTAAAAACAAGGGGCGGAAGGAATCCCCGCCCCTATGAATATTCAATAATTGATTGTCAATCATTTCCAATGTGACGTCTGATTTTTCCCAACCTCACCACTTGTAAATCGCTAATATGCAATTATTTTCTCGTAATAAGTTCCAACGCTGTTGCTAATCAACACTATATAAATACCTTTCGTTTTCAATGCGACACGAGTTTGAGTTTCCGGCTCACAAACACCACTGTACACCATTATGCCGTTAACATCGAACGCATTGATGACACTTTGTATGCAACTGCAGCGTGAGTCAACTACAATGGCTTTATCTGATTGCGAATAAAACACTCGTAAATCCAAATTCTCTCTATCAATCACATCAACTCGCTGCATGGAGTCAAACCAATGATAATAATTTGTCCAATCATATACATATAAACTGTCGCAAGCCGCTCTGCTATACTGATAGTGTCCAAATTCCTCATCCTCATAACAACGCAAGTCACCAAAAATTCCCGCACCAAAATTGTCAGCTATACAATCCGCTCCAAACAAATGGGATGTTGTGCCTATCTTTTCTATATACTGATAATAGTCGGAAAACTTGGAATGATGTTCGTATTGAGGGTCAGCAGTGGTGAAGTTAAACTCTTTCAGCTGCGTTCCGTTTATGTTCAATGTTTTGATTGATTCTACTACTACGTGCCCATACAACAAATCATCACCACAATATTTGTTATCTGGATTGTATAACTCCATTGTGTCGCCCACATTCAAACCGAAATTATAAACAAGATGGAAAGCGCCATCAAGATAGAAAAACACGCTGTCGCCTGTCTGGTAAGCATAAACCGTATCTCTTGGGAACACGCCACCGTCGCTTTGGTGGTATTCCGAAACCAGGACTTTCACTTTTTTGCCATCGATAACCGCCGAGTCGGTTACGGTGGTTTTTGTGAATCCCGTGTCGCCCCACATTGCTTCCATAATACCATAGTACCACGTTGCTCCAATGGGAGCGAATTCGGTTTGCGCTTTAACCGCACCTGTTGCCAAGAATGCAGAAAACAATAATAACAGTCTGGTTTTCATTTTGTATTCATATTTTTAATGAACTTACTTGTATATAAGACATTCCCATTGTCATCTCTGACAACAAAAATTTTCATACCCTTTGCCAGACGGCTTATGTCGATGGACGGAAGCAACTCTCCGCTTTGCTGTATGGCACCAGAAGCGGATATTATTTCGTAGGTATAGCAATCGTAATCTTCCGCATCAATTATCAAGAAATTTTTTGCAGGGTTAGGATAGGTGTTGAATTTTGTTGTGATAGTTATGACAGAACTATAACTAAAGGTTTCGCAATCATCATTAGTGTATTGTTCGTATACTATACTATCACCAATAGTAATTTTTTTCAATGGTGGAACAGTTATATCGACAATACAATAAGTCGGTCGGAATAGCATAAACCGCGTACTTCCAAGCCCTTCAACCCAACAATCAAAATCACCGCATTCACTTCTTAAGAAAACCACCTTTCTGCCTTTTTCATCATAATTAACAGAATCAACCTGTACTTTTAGAGTTTCGTATTGGTCTGAAACCATTATATTTCCACCCACGTTCGAAGAAAAATCCATAAAAAGTTTTTCATCTGTTTCATCTTTATAAATCACATAATATTTTGCGTTCAAAGTATCTTCATGTATTGCGGCGTAATAATTGTCAGGTTTAACAGCTGAATCGTACACCTTTTTCATTTTCTTGCCATTGATTACGGTGTCGCCAGCAATACAGTAAACCCAATCTAAACACGTTATAAAATTGGCGGAATCTGGCAAAAAATGTTGCAGATGGTAAGTTGTGTCACTCTGCGCTTTAACCGCACCTGTTGCCAAGAAGGCGGAAAACAATAATAACAGTCTGGTTTTCATTTTTTTAATAATTTTTATTGGTTGTTCAAAATCATCCTCTTCGAGTCAACCTCAACCCCGCCAATGGCCAGTGTGTAGATATACATTCCAGCTTCCAGCTCGCTGCCGCTGATGGTTATGCTGCCGTTGCCTGTCTTGGTTAGAGGTTTGCTCAAAAGCATATTACCTTTAAGCAAAAATACATATAAAATCGCATTTTTGGCATTTTCCGGCAGAAAACGTAGTTTCCAGAAGCAAGTGCAATCTTAGTAAAAATGGTTAAAGAAGACAAAAGCAGGGGTATCAAAATTAAGTTTAGCACTAGGACGTCTATTTAATTTGGCCTGAATATCAGAAACAAAAGAGAATTGCACTTCTATTCTGAACTTACGCGTTTATCCCGAATAAAAATTTTTGAATCCGCCAACAAAAAAACCGGCCCCCTTGTGAGAGACCGGTTTTTCAATGAAAACTTATTTAACAATCTTATTTCGCGATGTTTTTGAATTCCTCTTCCTGAGCGTATTGAGCGAACTCAATGTCTTTTGCTGCGTATGCGCCGAGCGAAGCGTCTTTCTCAACAGCAACCTTCAGGTTGTTGAAGAGCAGGTCGCGGTCTTGCTTGCGGGCACCGAGGATAGCCTTCAGATAAGCGATTTTTGCGTCGCTCTGGTCCTCAATCTTGTTCAGGATGCCAAGAGTAGCGTCGAATACATCGGCGTTCTTGGTGTTGAAGTAGTTGAGGTATTTGCAGAGAGCCCAGTTGAATGTGTTGAGCTTGCTGCTCTGATACAGGTTCAAAGCTGTCTCATAGTCACCCTTCTTGGTAGCGATAACGGCTTGGTTGTAGCTAACCTCGTCGCCGGCACCAGCGGCAGCTGCATAGAACTCTTTAGCGGCAGCCTCGTCGCCTTCAGCGTAAGCGCAAGCGCCAAGGTTGTTCAGAACAACCACGTTCGAAGCGTCAGCCTCTTTAGCTTTCTCAAATGCGGCTTTTGCGTCAGCGTAGTTACCCATCTTGTAGCTGATGTGACCTACGTTGTTGTTGGTTCTCCAATCCTCAGGGAATTTGGCGGCAGCCTTCTGATAGATAGAAAGTTTCTCGGCGTTGTCCTCAGTCAGAGTGGCGGCGTAAAGCAGTTCCTCAACAGTCAGGTCCTCAGAGTTTGCGGCAACCAGCTCTTTGATTTCCTCGTCAGAGTGACCGATAACAGCGATGTTGACTGACAAAGTCGAACGACGCAGTTGGGGAAGAATCTTGTCGGCAATCTCCTCGTAAGCGGCCGAGATGTTCTTGATTTCCTTCTCGCGAACAACAGGGTCAGAATACATTGAAAGAACGCGGAGGATAAGCTCTTTATCCTGGATGTCAGACTCTTGCATTAAAGTTTTGAAGCCGTCCCAGTCCTCAGCCAACGAAGTTGTTTTGAAAACAGAAGCGTCGGCGTTAACTTTCGATTTCTTCAGCTCTTTCTTGAAGAAAGAATCAGAATTCTTCATACGGTTGGCGGCCAGTTTGTCGTTGAGCGACTCCTCACCGTCAGGCGATGCGAAAGCCGAAATCTCAATGCCCTTAACCTCCATACGCTCGTTGGCGGCTACCTCGCTGATGAATTTCTTCAGTTCGGCAATCTCGTCCTTCTTCAACTCTTTGCTTTGGATGTCAGCCTTGTTGATGACGAAGAAGAGAGTTGCGTTTTTCGAATCGTTGGTGATGCGAACGAACTTGTCGGCAGCGCCGATGGTCATAGCCTCTTTCTTGAGAAGCAAGGCTGTTGACATAACGCCGTCGGCCTGTTTTCCGAAAGGAATCTCAATCGATTTGTCTTTCATTGTGCCTTTTGCGTTCACAACCAACTCAGAAGCGCGCATTGCCTCTTCGAAAGAAATTTTGCCTTTAGCAGTGAAAGTTCCGCCGTTTGCAAACGAGCAAACATCGTTGTTGGCCTGAACTTTTTCACCTTGAACGGTTTTCGACGCGAAAGCCTTCTCACCGCCCTCATATTTCAAAACAGGAGTTACTTCCAAAGTTGCATCAGCAATGAAATACTTTGCAGGGAAGGTGAATTTAACCTCAACTTCGACACTGTCACCGTGCATTTCAAGCACTCTCGGAGTCACATCAAACTGTACTTGCTTGGCCATATCTGCCATTTTCTGCATACCACCGCAAGCGGTTAAAGCCAAGGCGCAAGACGCTAAAATACAAACGTTTACCTTTTTCATAATTGTCCAATTAATAGATTTAAAGTTTATATTATTTAAAAAAATTATGGTAATTCTTACCAATGTTTTTAACGAACACCAAAAATAATAAAAATCAATAATGAGCAACGTTTTCAACGTTTTTTTAACAAAAATAAATGTAAAACAGGTTTTTCCGCAACCTTTTGCACCAATTTGTCACCTTCAGCCTATTTAATAGGTGCGATGCACGGAGGTTGCACTTTCGCGATTTTTGTTTTCGACCGCCAAAAATCCTGAAAAGTTTTTAAATATCACGCGCCGATAATATATTTGAGACGTTGAATTCATAGAAAAACATCGACACCTATGCAGACCTTTGAGCAGATAATGGGCGACATTAAAAACCGGAAATTCAAGCCTGTTTACTTCCTTATGGGCGAGGAGCCGTACTTCATCGACGCCATAACCGACTACATTGAAAAGAACCTTTTGAAAGAGGACGAAAAAGCTTTCAATCAGACGGTTGTGTATGGTGCCGATGTTGATTTGGGGCAGATTCTGAACGCCGCCAAGCGATTCCCGATGATGGCGGAATACAACCTTGTGATTGTGAAGGAGGCGCAGAACGTGAAGGGCCTCGACGGTGCCTCCGAAGGCAATGCCGACCCATTTGCGCTCTATGTGGAGAACCCGCTCAAGTCAACCGTGCTGGTTATCAACTACAAAGGCAAAAAACTCGACAGCCGCCGCAAACTGGCCAAACTCATCGACAAGGAGCAGGTGCTTTTTGAGTCGAAAACGCTGTACGACAATCAGGTAGGCCGATGGATAACCGATTATCTGAAAGGACGCGGCGTGAGCATTGAGCCAAATGCGGCCGAAATTATGGCGGCGCACTTGGGCAACAAGCTTTCGACAATTGTTATGGAGCTCGACAAGCTTAAGCTGGCTGTGGGTGAAAACGGCACCATCACAACGGCCGATGTGGAGCGCAATGTGGGCATCAGCAAAGATTTCAACGTGTTTGAGCTGCAAAACGCCCTCGGCTCGCGCGATGTGTACCGCTCGGCACTGATTGCCAAGCATATGGGCGCTATGCCCAAGCACAGTATCATTCCTGATATTGCGGCACTCTACGGATTTTTCACCAAGATTATGATTCTGCACAGTATGAGCGGCAGCAGCCCCGCAGAGCAGGCGGCGGCCCTGAAGGTGAATCCATATTTTATGAAAGACTATCAGACGGCGGCGCGCAGCTACTCACTGCGGCAATGTGCACAGATAATCAGCATTTTGCGTGAATACGACGCTTACTCAAAAGGCATCGACGCACCGCCAGTTGACGACGCCGACCTGCTAAACGAAATGATTTTCAGAATATTAACTTGCTGATATGAGCACACTCACCATTTGCAAAGCATCGGCGGGCTCGGGCAAAACGCACAAGCTCACGGGCGAATACCTGAAGTTGGTTTTCAACCCCGAAATCAAGTTTCGTAACGTGCTGGCTGTGACCTTCACAAACAAGGCCACCGCCGAGATGCGCGAGCGCATTCTGGAAGCCATTAGCGCCATTGCCAACGGCCGCAAGTCGGACTATGCCGACGACCTTTGCAAGACTTTCGGCTTGACCGCCGACGCACTCCGCAATCGAGCGCAAACGCTGCTTAAGCAGATGCTTAACCAGTACAGCTACTTCAAAATCAGCACCATCGACAGCTTTTTCCAGCAGGTGATTAAGTCAATCGCCTACGAGCTTGACCTCGACAGCGGCTTCACACTCGAACTCGATGACAAATCGGTGACAGACAACGCCGTGAGCCGTATGATTGACGATTTTGGTTCCGAAAGCGATGAAGGCCAATGGATTATGCAGACCATCGGCGAGAAAATGGAAAAGGGCAACCGATGGGAAATCCAAAGCGAGACATCGAAATTCGCGGTTGATGCGTACGATAAAATCAGCCGTGAGAATAAGGATAAACCAATGGATGAGCTGAAGACCGAATTTGATAAATTCAAAGATGAGTTGAGCAAAATTCGTGACAGCTACCTGAAAAAAATAAACGAAATCGGCACAAAGGCTGTGGCAGCAATGGAAAGCGCCGGCCTGACTTCCGACGATTTCAGTTACAAAGACCAAGGCACGGTTTGGAAATATTTTGTGGTCTGCAAATCGGCAAAAAACGTGATGGATACCAAATATGGCTCCCGTGTAATCGCTCAGCGCGACGACATCAATAAAATGATAAAAGACAAGGCTTTGCAAAGCCGCTATGTCGGGGCCGGATTGCCCGATATGCTGCAACAGCTAACCGAAATGGCTGACAGCAAAGAGTTTGGTTCCGCCTTGTCGGCCGATTTGGCGCTTGCCAACATCAACAAACTTGTGCTTGCCTTCCGCGTACTTCAGATTCAGAAGGAAATCTGCAATGAGCAGAATCTGTTTCTGTTGCGCTCGTCAATGCCCTTTCTTCACGAGATGATTAAAGACAACGATGCGCCGTTCATCTATGAAAAATTCGGTTACACGCTGAACCACTTTATGATAGATGAGTTTCAGGACACATCGACACTGAACTGGGAAAACTTTCTTCCGCTCATCTGGAACAAGGTGGCCGAAGGTCATAAGTCGCTGATTGTGGGCGATGTGAAGCAGGCCATCTACCGCTGGCGTGGCGGCGACTGGAATCTGCTTGACAATAAGGTTCAAGGAAAATTCCACATCGCCTCGGGCGACATTGAAAACCTTGAATACAACTGGCGCAGCTGCAAGAATGTAGTGATGTTCAACAACTGGTGCGTCAAAGCTATCAGCGATATGATGGGCGAATACGTTGAAAAACAGGTGAATAACGGCAATTACGAGCCCGATTGCCTCGACATTTTCAACCGCACCTACAGCGACGCCGTGCAGAAAGTGCCCACAAAAAACGCTGACACAGAGGGCTTTGTGTCGGTTGATTATGTTGACGTTAAGGATATTGACACCGATGAGGCGGTTGGCGAATGGGTTGTGAAGCAAATCGACCGCCTGGCTGAACTGGGCTACCAACCTGGCGACATCGCCATTCTGGTGCGCAGCAAGAAAAATGGCGCAGCCGTGGCCAACTGCCTGGCCAAAGCTCAAGGCGACAACCCCGACTTTGCCGGTCGCTACCGGTTCGTGTCGAGCGAGTCGGTTCTGCTGGGTAACAATCAGGCCATCAGGTTGCTGGTGTCGGCAATGCAGTTCCTGCTCACACCCGATGTGCCCTACGTTCAAGGGCAACTGGTATGGCTCTTCCACGCCATCAACAGCGGACTCAAGGCGGCCGCTGAGCGGATTCAGCAAACCGTATTCGACAAAGAGGCTACAGGCGTCTGGGCGCAGATGCCGACTGAGTTTGCGGCACTAAAAGACAGTTTCCGCCAATTCGACCTGATTCAACTCTCGAGCCGGCTGACGCAGGTGTTTTTCGGTCTTCCGCACCAAATTAGCGCCACCGACCGGCCGTTCATCAATGAGTTTGAGGACCGCGTGCAGACATTCAGCGAGCGCAACGGCTCTAATCTTCAGCAATTTATCGATTGGTGGAACGATAAAGGATTTCAGCAGACCATCACAATGAACGACCGTCAGAATGCCATTCAGATAATGACCATTCACAAGGCTAAAGGTTTGGAATTCAAGGCGGTGCTATTGCCTTACCCGTCACCAACCGAGCCGCCGCGCAACAGCGACATCATCTGGTGCGAGACCAAAGCGGAACCTTACAAAGAATTCTCGCCGATACCCGTTGGCTACAAAGAATCTTTAGCCCAATCGGTCTTTGCTGAAAGCTACTATAAAGAGCAGTTTATGAGACATATAGACAATCTCAACGTTTTGTATGTGGCGTTGACGCGAGCCTCACGCGATATGCGAATCTGCGTGACATACAAAGATGAAAAAGACAGTAACTCGACTGATTTTCAGGATAAAAAGATATGGCTAAAACTGCGTGATTTCGCGCCCACCGATGCCGCTGCCGCCAAGGCTGGAATTGTCTGCACCGACGACCGTATAACAATCGGCATTGAGCAGCCTTACCAATCTGAAACTGAGGCCGATAGCGTTACCGAGGAAGTTGTGCGCCAATGCCCGTCCAATCGCGCCCGCGTCGACATCCGCTGCCATTCTGCCGAGTTTTTCGCAGGCGTTGATTTCGACCGCATTCAGAACATCAACGTCGGCAAACTCTACCACCACATTTTTGAGTACATCAATTATGCCGATGATGTGACCGATGCCGTGCAGAAAGTTGTTAATGAAGGCTTTATAGAAACCGACAAGGCCGCGACATACGAACGCGCGGTGTCCCGGTTCATCACCAAACAGCCCGACTGGTTCAGCAAGCGCTGGACTGTGCTGACCGAACAATCGATAATGCTGGCCGATGGCGAAATCCGCCGCCCCGACCGTATTCTGGAATCGGACACCGAAATGGTGGTCATCGATTACAAATTCACAAGTCATCATAACCCCGAATATAATCAGCAAGTTAGCGTTTACATCGATGCCCTGCGGAAACTGACCGGCAAAAAAGTGAGCGGCTACCTGTGGTACGTATGGCCAAACGAGAAGGTAGAAGTGATAGCCGATTGATGGTTGAAAATGAGCCGTATACAAAAAAAGCGGAACATTGCTCGTTCCGCTTTATTTGTTGTTCACTAAAACTCTTTGCTTAAAACTCAATATTGTCAATCAGGCGCACCTTGCCGGCCCAAACGGCTATGCAAGCAATGGCGTGGTGACCATCGAACTTGCTGATAGGCATAAGTGTGTCGAAATCAACAATCTGCACATATTCGGTTTGAAGCAGGCCGGTAGCATCAATGGTTTTGGTAATCCACTCGCAGAGTTGGTCGGGCTTCATATCTTCTTTCATTGTGGTGGCCTCGAACAAAGCCTTATGAATGGCCGGCGCAGCGGCGCGGTGCTCGGGCGTGAGCAGCATATTACGCGAACTTTTGGCCAAACCATCGTCTTCGCGGATAATCGGGCACGGCACAATCTGAACCTTTAAATTCAACTGCTTAACCATATTTTTGATTATCGCAACTTGCTGAAAATCTTTCATTCCGAAGAAAGCCTTATCAGGTTGCACAATATCGAACAGCTTGCTGACAACCTGCGCCACACCGTTGAAATGGCCAGGGCGGTGCTCGCCTTCCATAACCTTGTCGAGACCGTCGAAACTGAACACGCGGGTATCGGGCTCGGGGTACATCTCTTCAACCGACGGCGTGAAAACGGCATTGCAACCAACACTCTCGAGCAGGGCGCAATCTTTGTCAACGCAGCGCGGATAATTCTGAAGGTCGTTCTTGTCGTTGAACTGCGTGGGGTTGACAAAAACGCTCACAACCGTCACGTCGCACTCGCTCAGCGACCGCTGCACAAGCGACAGGTGTCCTTCGTGCAGAGCGCCCATTGTGGGCACAAAACCAATGGTTTTGCCGTTCGCGCGGCATTGTTTCAAGTAGTCGGCAAGGTCGGCTTTTTTACTAATAATGTGCATTTCGTTCTGTTTTAAAATCGGTGCAAAAGAAACAATAATATGTGGTCGGTGTGCAAAAAAATGCAGGTTTCTCACCCACCCCAAAGCCGCTCATACTGCTCGCGCAACTTCGGCTCGATAACGGCTTGCGTGTAGTTCGATTTTATGCGCTCGTAAACAAATTTGCTCAACTCGCTGAAACTACCGTCGGAAAGGATTTCGAGCACGCGGTCGGCGTAGGCTTGCGCCGATAATTCGCTGACAATCAGACGGTCGTTGCCGATAACTGTGCGGCTGAATCCCTGCGGACTCGAAACGGGCACCACACCGCAACTCATTGATTCGGTAATGGAATTTGATTGCCCCTCGCGCGCAAGCGTTGACGGATAAATCAGGAAATGCTTGTCGAGCAGAATGTTACGAATGCCAATGCGGGCGTAGCCCGAAATGAACGTGTAGGTGCCAGACTTGAGCGTCTGTTCCATTTGGCGAATCACCTCGCCAACGTAGTCGTGCTGCCCTTTTCCAATGATTGTCAGCGAGATATCCGTTTTCTTCTGCAAAATGGCGGCGGTCTCGACAATCAGTTTCACGTTCTTCTGCGGCTCAATGCGACCGAAATATATCAGATTAACCACATTTTCAGGCTTTTGCGGCAATGCTGACGGCAGATAACTTGCCTCAACGTAATTCGGATAGTAGAAGATTGGCGTGTCGGAAATCGACTTCAAAAGCGGCTCATTCTCAACGCCTTGCGAGAAAATCACCCTCGCCTTGCGGACAATTCGCGCAAAGCATAACCGATAAACGGCCGAGCCACTTTTGTGATACGCTTCGGCACCACCACCGCGCATTTCGTATATAATCTTGTAACCCAGCAAGTTGGCAGCCTCTGCCAAAATGTATTCAAAAAAGATTGTCGGGCCGTAAAAACCCGAAATGTGCACTATCGCTTTGCGCGAGCCGAACAAAAGCAAGCCAAGAAACGCGCCAACCCCGATTGCAGCGCGGAACGGATAGGTTATCAATTTTACAAATTGCGAAGCCGTGAGTTTGCATCGCAACTTTCTGACAATCCGCACTTTAAAACCAAATTGGCGCAGCATATCGACGGTGCGTTTGTTGCCCACCTCGCCGCCGCCGTAGTAGGGCTCAACGCCATTCGGCAGCGACCCGAAAAAGTAAACCGTCAGTGCCATAGTTCCGAAGTTAAACCGTTTGGCTGTTGTACCACTTGAACCACTCGGCAAAGCGCTTAACACCTTCTGCCACAGACGTTTTCGGGCGGAATCCAAAGTCGCGCTCAAAGGCCGACGAATCGGCGAAAGTTTGATAAAGGTCACCAGGCTGCATCGGCAGCATCTGCTTTTCGGCCTTGCGCCCAAGCGCGTCCTCGAGCAACGCAATGAAATCGGACAGCCGCACGGGCGACGAGCAGCCAACGTTGTAAACCTTGTGTCGGCGGCCATCGGCTTGTGGCTCAGGCAGTTTGGTGAGCACCATCATCAGGCTGTCGATAATGTCATCGATATAAGTGAAGTCGCGCAAAAGGTCGCCACCATTGAAAACGCGGATTGGCTCACCGCTGCTGATTGCGCGTGCAAAGAGCATTGGGGCCATATCGGCGCGGCCCCACGGACCATAGACCGTGAAAAAACGCAGCCCCGTGGCGGGTATGCCGTAGAGCGACGAGTAGCAACTCGCCATCAACTCGTTGGCGCGCTTGGTGGCGGCGTACAGGTTGACGGGGTTGTCGGTGCGGTCGGTTTCGGCAAAGGGCACCTTGGTGTTGCTGCCGTAAACGCTGCTCGACGACGCGTAAATCAAATGCTTGATTTGGCTGTGGCGGCAACATTCAAGAACGTTGGTAAAACCAACTATATTGCTGTCAATGAACGAGAAAGGCTCGTCGATTGAGAATCGCATTCCAGCCTGCGCGGCCAGATTGACAACCACATCGAACCGCCCGCGCTCAAAAACTTGCGGCAGCCGCTCGCGGTCCTCAATGTTCAGTTTAATAAATTCAAATTGCTGATATACAGTGCTTCTCACAGGTTGCCCGCCATCGATTTTGCTGACATCGACACCTAACTCGGTCAACCGCGCATTTTTCAGATTGACAGTGTAATAACTGTTCAGATTGTCTATACCCGTAACCGTGTGCCCAGCCTCGAGCAAGCGGCGGGCAAGGTGAAACCCGATAAATCCAGCGGCACCTGTTACGAGTACGTTCATCAGCCTATCTTGCAATATTCAAATCCCGACTCGGCAAGTTCCGCAGCATCGTAAATATTGCGGCCGTCAATCACAAGTTTGTTCCGCATCGAGCGTGCCAGCACATCCCAACTCGGCATACGGAATGTCTTCCACTCTGTTACCAGAATGAGCGCGTCGGCATCGACGGTGGCGTCGTACATATCCTTGCCGTAGCGCACTTTGTCGCCCACACGGCGGCGGCACTCGTCCATTGCCACGGGGTCAAAAACCTTGACGGTGCAGCCTGCGGCCAGAAGTTTTTCGATAAGCACCAGAGCGGGCGCCTCGCGCATATCGTCGGTTTCGGGTTTGAAGGCTAATCCCCATAAAGCCACGGTTTTACCTTTAAGATTTCCGTCGAAACGCTTGTTGAGTTTGTCAAACAAAATGGCTTTCTGCCGTTCGTTCACCTCCTCAACAGCCTTGAGCACACGCATCTGATACCCGCTTTGCTCGGCTGTTTTAATGAGCGCCTTCACATCTTTGGGGAAGCAACTGCCACCGTAGCCGCAGCCAGGATAAAGGAATTTGCGGCCAATACGGGTGTCGCTGCCAATGCCTTTGCGCACCATATTCACGTCGGCGCCAACAAGTTCGCACAGGTTGGCAATGTCGTTCATAAACGATATGCGGGTGGCCAGCATCGAGTTGGCCGCGTATTTTATCATTTCGGCCGACGGAATGTCGGTGAAAATCATTCGCTCGCTGTTGAGCATAAACGGCTTGTAGAGACGCGCCATAATCTTCTGCGCACGCGGGCTGTCGGTGCCCACAACCACACGGTCGGGACCCATAAAGTCCTTGATAGCCGCGCCCTCTTTCAAAAATTCGGGGTTGGAAGCCACATCGAATTCGACTTGCACACCGCGCTTGTCCAGTTCCTGCTGAATGGCAGCTTTCACCTTCTGTGCCGTACCCACAGGCACTGTCGATTTTGTTACCAGAATAGTGTATTTGCTGATACTCTGTCCGAAGGTGCGTGCCACAGCCAAAACATATTGCAAATCAGCGCTTCCGTCCTCATCTGGCGGTGTGCCGACGGCCGAAAAGACCACCTCGACATTGTCGAGACAGGTGCGAAGGTCGGTTGTGAAGTGCAGACGACCAGCGGCCACATTGCGTAACAGCATCTCGTCGAGCCCAGGCTCGTAGATTGGTATCTCGCCTTGTTTCAAACGCTCAATTTTTGCGCTATCAATATCGACGCAGGTTACATCAATGCCCATTTCGGCAAAGCAAACGCCAGACACAAGTCCGACATATCCTGTTCCAACAATTGCAATATTCATAATATCAAGATTTTACTTATTTATCTTTCGGCACGCATTGGGTTTGTCAAGAAATCGTTGTACGACAAACGAATGCCATCCTCAAGTTCAGTTTTGTAACGCCAGCCCAAACGCTCGGCTTTCGACACATCGAGCAACTTACGCGGCGTGCCGTTTGGGCGTGTGGTGTCCCATTTTATCTCGCCTTTGTAGCCCACAACTTTCGCTACAAGTTCGGTCAACTGTTTTATTGTCAACTCCTTACCCGTTCCAGCATTGACAGTCTCGTTGCCACTGTAATTGTTCATCAGAAAGACGCACAAGTTGGCAAGGTCGTCAACATAAAGGAACTCGCGCAACGGACTGCCGTCGCCCCAACAAGTTACCGATTCAGCACCCGACACTTTTGCCTCGTGGAAGCGCCGAATCAAAGCAGGCAGCACGTGGCTGTGCTCGGGGTGGTAGTTGTCGTTGGGTCCGTAAAGGTTGGTCGGCATCACGCTGATATAGTCGGTGCCGTATTGGCGGTTCAGGAACTCGCAGTATTTCAGGCCTGAAATCTTCGCCAAAGCGTATGCCTCGTTGGTTTTTTCCAATTCCGACGTCAGCAGGCACGATTCCTTCATCGGCTGCGGCGCCATTCGCGGATAAATGCACGACGAACCAAGGAACTCAAGTTTCTTGCAGCCGTTCTGCCAGGCAGCGTGTATTACGTTCATTTCCAGTATCATATTCTGATACATAAAGTCGGCTAGCGCACTTTGGTTGGCCACAATGCCGCCCACTTTCGCCGCCGCCAGAAAAACATATTCGGGTTTCTCGGCCGCAAAAAACGCCTCAACATCCGCCTGTCGGCAAAGGTCGAGTTCCTTATGAGTGCGGGTGATTATATTGGTGTAGCCCTGCCGCTGCAACTCGCGCACAATGGCCGAACCCACCATTCCGCGGTGGCCTGCTACGTATATTTTGCTTGTCTTTTCCATTGTTCTTTGTGAGTAAAGTGTAAAGTTTAATGAGTAAAGATAGTGTTGAGAAGGTTTAGAAAGTTTAGAACTAAACTTTCTAAACAGCGAAGCGCTAAACCTTCTAAACCCTTACCTCTAACCTATTCCATATTCGCCTTCAAATGTATCTTCTTCACAAACTTCATATCGTGCTCAACCATAATCTTCACCAGGTCCTCGAAACTTGTCTTGCGCGGGTTCCAGCCGAGTTTTGTTTTGGCTTTGGTGGGGTCGCCAAGCAGTTGGTCAACCTCGGCGGGACGGAAATATTTCGGGTCCACCTCAACCAGAATCTTGCCCGTGGCGGTGTCAATGCCCTTCTCGTTCACACCCTCGCCTTCCCAGCGCAGATTGACGCCCAAAGTCTTGAAAGCCAGCGTGCAGAAATCGCGGACAGTGTGATACTCGCCCGTGGCAATCACAAAATCGTCGGGCTTTTCCTGCTGCAGAATCAGCCACATACACTCAACGTAATCCTTGGCGTAGCCCCAGTCGCGCAGTGAGTTCAGGTTGCCCAGATAGAGTTTGTCCTGATAGCCCTGCACAATGCGTGCGGCGGCCAGTGTAATCTTGCGGGTGACAAAAGTCTCGCCGCGGCGCTCGCTCTCGTGGTTGAACAGAATGCCGTTGCAGGCGTACATTCCGTACGACTCGCGGTAGTTCTTCGTAATCCAGAATCCGTACTGCTTTGCAACACCGTACGGGCTGCGCGGATAGAACGGCGTTGTCTCTTTCTGCGGCACTTCCTGCACCAAGCCGAACAGTTCCGACGTTGAAGCCTGATAGATTTTGCATTTCTTCTCAAGACCGAGAATGCGCACAGCCTCAAGCAGGCGCAACGTGCCGACAGCATCGGCCTCAGCGGTGTATTCAGGCACGTCGAACGACACCTTCACGTGGCTCTGTGCGGCCAGGTTGTAGATTTCATCGGGTTGCACAAGTTGGATGATGCGGATGAGCGAGCTCGAGTCTGTCATATCGCCATAATGCAGATTGATAAGGCGTTTCTGCTTCATATCACGCACCCACTCATCGAGATAAAGGTGCTCGATGCGTCCGGTGTTGAACGACGATGAACGGCGCATAATGCCGTGAACCTCATAATCTTTCTCCAAAAGGAACTCTGCCAGAAACGAGCCGTCCTGCCCTGTTATACCCGTGATTAACGCTACTTTTTTGCTCATATTAATACTGTTTTAATTGTTGTCAGAATATCCCGATTGCCCCTAAATGAGACTCTTCGTAATGAGTTTTAAAGAAACAAAAAAGGTTGGACAATGCCCAACCTTTTATGGTGATTTTAATATCTGCTAATAGAAGTTCGAACGGTTGTCCTCAATGTCGGCGGCAGCCTCAATTGCTGACAGAACCTGATAACCAGCCTTCGACATATTGGTGCGCTGCAGCAACTCGCGCTCGCGGGCCAAATCAACGTTCTCGGCTTTCTCAACCTGCTTAACCTGAATCAAGTAAACAGCGTTGTTACCTTTAATCGGGCTGCTGATTTTCTGCTCGTCCAAAGTAACCATTGCGGCTTGCAGACTCGGCTCAACACCAACTGTCGGAACCGAATACGAAGAGTAAGAAACGCTCTTGGCTTCTTTAAGCTGCTCGCCAAGTTTGTCGGCAACAGCCTGAAGAGTTGAAGCACCTGCGCTGGCGTCGTTGAGTTTCGATACCAGATATTCAGCTTTCTTCTCAATCAGCACGCGGCGTGCGATGTCGTTGCGAACCTCGTCAAACGATGCCACACCTTTTTTGTGAACATCGGCAACCATTGCAATCACAAACTGGCCATCGAGCTCAAAAATTTCCGACATATCGCCCTTGTCAGCCTTGTAGGCCCAACGGATAACTTGGCGCGGGTTGTCGAAGTTTGACAAACGGCGGTCGTTACGTTTGATGTTTGCGGTACGCAGAGTCAAACCTTCTTTGTCGGCGTTGCCACGGAAAGCTGACAAGCTGCTGTTTGTGCTGCCGAAGCGGCTTGCGTTGGCGTAGATGGCGTCAACGGTTTTGTTGCTTGCCGAAATCTCGCGGGCGATAACTGCCAATTTAACCTTCTGCAACGGTTTGGTCTGGTCTTGAATCTCAACAACGTGATAGCCGAATTGTGTTTTCACAACAACCAGATCGCCCTTCTTACCGAAGAAGCAAGCGTCGTTGAACTCTTTAACCATCTGGCCCTCAGTGAACCAACCCAGGTTGCCGCCGTCTTGTGCAGAGCCGTCAGCCGAGAATTTCTCAGCCATTTCGGCAAACGAAGCGCCTTTCTTGATGGCGTTCAAAATGCTGTCGGCTTTTGCTTTTGCGTCATCTTCGCTCAAAGCGGCCGACGGGCGGATGAGAATATGGCGAGCCTCAACAGAGTCGGCAACTTTTGCGCTGGCAAGCTTGCGGGCAATCTTCACATAGTTGCCCTCCTCATACGGTCCAACAACGGTGTTGTCAGCGGCGTCGAACAACTCGGCAACTGGCTCCGAAAGGTCCTCTTTTGCAAGATATTTGCCGTTGAAGGCGATTTCCGACTCAAGGTTAACGAATTGCTCAATAGCGTCTTCGTCCTTGCTTGCAAACTCGTTTTTCAAATCCTCAACACTCTTGACGGTGTTCTGGCGGTCATCTTCCGAAGCCACAATCGGGAACACAACATAGTAGATGTCGCGCGACTCTTCCTGCTCAAAATCTTTCTTGTGGTTGCCGTAATAGCTCTTCAAGTCGCTCTCTGTAACCTTCACAAGCGAGTCAGCAACAGAGCTGTAGCGCAACTGAACATAGTCGAAATCGTATTTGGTGTTTTTGTCGTTCGACTCTTTTTCTGCCTGAAGACTGGTGGCGTACATTCCCATACCAACCAGCGAAAGGAATTTCTGGTCTTTCTTGTTCTGCACAAGGCTCTTTTCGAATGCAGTCCACGATGCGGCTGCCTGACCCGACGGATCCAAATCCTTGTTTTTCAGGAACTGGATGACCAAGTTGCGGTCGAACTGGCCAGTCTCGGCGTCACGGAAGATTGGAATCTGCATCACCTGCGGGTCAACAAAGTTGCCTTGAACCATATCGAACAACTCGTCGGCCGTAACGTTGATGCCGGCCTTTGCATACTCTTCCTCAATAACATACTGACGGATGAGCTGCTCCCAAGTTTGGTCTTGGATTTGGTCGTAAACAGCTGACTCCAAAGAGTTTTGCTGAGTGTTTTGTTTGTAGATTTCTGTGTTTTCGTCAACCTTGGCTTGGTAGTACTGGATTGGAATGTCAGTTCCGGCTATCGAGCCGACGTTGTTTCTTGAGCTTCCAAATGTTCCGTCGGCTTTGAAAAGGTCACCAACGATGAATGCCAGCAAGGCTAAAGCGACGATGATCGTTACCAGTGTTCCGGCGTGATCACGTATTTTCTGTAAAGTTGCCATTTTTTATTTTTTAAGGTTTATTTCAAAAATTTAGGCTACGAAGATAGCAATTTTTAGAAACGGCATAGGAAAAAGGTTTTTTTTCAAAACGACTTATCATTAATTGATTATCAATGTATTATAAAATCAATTCGATGACAATCAGGCTGTTGTGACGGCAATGTGGCAGTTGCAATGGCAACATTTACAACCCAATTGTCCCGATTTTCGCGCAAAGCGACGCCAAAATCGCCGGTTAGTTTACAATGACGTCGACAAGCTCGATTTTTGTGGCGCTGGCGCGAAGAATGGTGAACCTGAACTTTCCGAACGACACCACATCCTGCACCTTGGGGATGGCCCCGTAGTGCGACAGAATGAGCCCTGCAAGCGTCTCATACTCGTCCGATACGGGCAGGTCGAGGTCATATTTCTCGTTGACGTAGTCGATTTCGAGGCGGGCCGAGAACTGATAGTGGTTCTTGCCGAATTTGTGCTCACGGTAGCGTTTTTTGTCGTGCTCGTCCTGAATATCGCCAACAATCTCCTCCAGAATATCCTCCATAGTGACTATCCCCGAAGTGCCGCCAAACTCGTCAACCACAAGGGCGATGCTGCGGTGGTTCTGAATGAAGAGCGTGAGCAGTTTGTTGGCCGGCATAGTCTCAGGCACAATTGGCAGGTTATGCGTGATGGACGCTATGTTTGTCGGGTGCTGAAACATTGATATTGACGGAGCAAAGCCCACCACATTGTCGATAGAGCCTTTGTAAACCATTATTTTTGAGAGGCCGCTGCTCACAAACAGTTTTTTGAGCTCGTCGATGCTGTCGTCGATGCTGATGCCCACAATCTCGGGACGCGGAACCATACACTCGCGCAACTTGACGGCTGAGAAATCGAGCGCGTTGCGGAAGAGCTTCATATCGTTCGACTCGTCATCGTCATCAGACTCGCTAATCTGCTCATCTGCAAGCGAATCCCAATCGACAGCTCCCCAATAGACGGCATCGTTCTCCTTAACTTTTGTTTTGGTGAACCGGTTAGCGAAAAAGCGTGATGTATGATAGACAATCTTCGAAACCAAATAGAACATATAGTAGAACACCGCTGCCGGTAACGATATGATTTTCAGCAAACTGCCCGACTCTTGAAAAGCCAGCAGCTTGGGCAGAATCTCGCCCGCCAGAAGGTAAAGCAGGAATGCGGCGCACGCCTGAACAGCCAATATCGCCGCCACGCTGACAGGCAGCTGCCGCCAAGGACCGTCGCCGGTGAGCACCATTGCCAGTGTCACCACCACTGTCAGATTACCGATGGCCATTGTGGCGTAGTACTGCGCCGGTTTCTCGATGAACACATCAATTATCTGCGAGAAAACGCGGTCCTGCTTTTTGTCGAGCTCGATGCGCAGCTTGTTGGCCGACACAAAAGCCACCTCCATCGCCGCAAAAAAGAATGCGAACAAAAGCAGAACCAACACCAATATTATATAGGCAGCCATCGGCAGATTTTTTTTCCGATACAAATATATAATAGGTGCGCCCCAAAACGCACTCTCGCCAATTTATTTTTAAAAATGATGCGGCACTTGTATTTGCGCCGGCGCGATATGGCCGATAATCAACCGATTACCAATTCAGGCGACGGGAAATCGGTTAGAAACTCAACATTGTGCGACGCTTGGCCAACCTTGCAGCAGAAATGTTGGAGTCCGTTGCTAACTATCAGATACTCAACATTAAGCTTGATGTTATAGACGGCAATTTGGTCGAAAACCTTTTGTGTGACCGCCACTTGGGGAGCTTTGCACTCAACAATCAAACACGGCGCAGCCTGACGGTTGTAAACAACTATGTCACAGCGTTTTTGCAGCCCGTTGAGGGTGATGGGCTGCTCCACGGCAATCAGTCCCAAAGGGTAGCCCAGCGCCAGCAGATGCTGCACCAGATTCTGCCGCACCCACTCCTCGGGCGTGAGCGCCACATACTTGCGACGCACGGGGTCGAGAATCTGCTTTTTGGCCACACTGACGCGCAAAAGCGACGAATAATCGGGTAAATTGAGTTTGTCCATAGCGCAAAGTAAGTGTTTTTTTGCGGACACTAATTCCATAACCACTTGAGGAAATCGTCCCGCGCAACTTTTTCGCCTTCAGCAGCGTCTGCGCAATTGAGTGGAAACTTTTTCTAACTTTGGCCTATGACAACTTTGCGGACAGACACCACCCACAGCGGCATAACAATCTAAAACTTATGGCATATTTCAAGAATTTTTACGAACTTTGTATACAAGTTGCACAATATGAAGATTGTATAATTTATTTTTAACGCTTTTAAATTGTTAAAAATCAGCAATATGTGCAATATTTTTTGCTTTTTTTTAAAAAAATTAATTCCGCCTACGGGTTTCATTTTTATCTTTTTCGGAAATGATCATCGATTCCGAAGACCTTTATGGCTTGCTGAGTCATAAATGGTTTGACTTTGCTGATAGGAAATTTGAAAGTGGGACATCCACTTCCATAAGCAACATGTTCATGACGACGATATACGAATAAAACAGAATCAGAAATGGGGAATACATAGTCTGGCAACCTATACACAGTGTCATATAGAAATTCACCCAGACTAACTATAGGAAATCCTGTTTTTCCCGAATAATAAGAATTAAACCCTTCTTTCAACAGAGGTTGAATGGCAGCTAAATTATTTGCATCAATTGCTGAGGATATGAAACTTTTGTCATCAAGAACTGTGGATATGAAAGTTCCGTTTTTTTTGCTGAATACTATCGGACCATCGCCAAAAACATTACCATGAATACCTCCCTCATATGCATATCCAACAAACAAAAAAACAATATAGTCATCGGTTTCTTGGTCTTTTGTAACATTCATGGAGTATTTCCATTGCGTAATTGGGGTTGAATCTTCTGGTTCATACATACCTTGTGAATCTTCGACAAAACATTTAAAAAATTCTCCACAATAGAAATTTAACACTTCATGCACATTATTTGTATCGTCCTCGTACACGGGTTTAGGCCTACAGTAAGATAACCACTTTTTCAATATCGAAACCACACTTTCACGAATGGCAACAGAAACAGCGTCATTATCCAAAGGCAATTCGGCCTGTACAGCAAAATCGGCATATTTACAAGAATCGCTATAAACAAACACCTCGGTGTTTAATAAACCGTTGTATTTCTTTTCGTTAAGATTACAAGTATCGGCACATAAAACATTGTTATTGTCTTCGTTATCGTTGCATGTATCGCCACAAGCAAATGAGTCAGCACTTAAAACATTGTTATTGTCTTCGTTATCGTTGCATGTATCGACACAAGCAAATGTGTCAGCACTTAAAGCCTTGTTTTCTTTTCCGTTATTGTTGCATCCGAATAATGCTAATGCAACAAAACCAGATGCGATGAATAGTTTGTTTAGTTTCATAATATTTTAATTAAGAATCTCTTAAAAAATGCGCGTTCGCACTAATGTGGACTTATTTGCAGAGTATCAGTTTTTATTGTTGGATGCCTATGCAAAAAAAACGAATTCCGACTCGCGAAAATAATCAATCTTTCAAAAATCGCTTTACCTTTGCGCCCCGAAAAGAATGGGGTGCCGCTTGCGGCTGAGATTATACCCTTTGAACCTGATACGGGTAATGCCGTCGTAGGGATAAGGCTTTGATTTCCAATCAGAAGCCAAACCAGTATAATTCTTTCATTACCCCCATTTCAATCTTTTTTACTAACTAATTTTTAAAAATTTAAAAAGATGAAAAGGGAATTTCTATTCATTACAATTGCTTCGATGACGGCTGTTGGCGCCGTGGCACAGGAGGCCGCGCAACCCGACACAGTGATTAAGGCCGAGCAGTTGCAAGAGGTTGTGATTAACGGCGTGCGGGCTCAGCAGAACGCGCCGTTTGCAGTGTCGAACATCAAAAAAACGGAACTCAACGAGTTTTCGAAGACGGGCCGCGAGTTGCCGTTCCTGTTCTCGCAGACGCCTGGCGTGCTTGCCTGGAGCGAGAACGGCCTTGGCACAGGCACCACCTATATGCGCATCCGCGGTGCGGGCGACTCGCGCATCAACGTCACCCTCGACGGTGTGCCGCTCAACTCGCCCGAGGACCAATGCGTGTTCTGGGCCAATATGAACTCTTACGGCTCGCTCTTGGGCAGCGTGCAGATTCAGCGCGGAGTGGGCTCATCGACCAACGGCGACGGCGCTTTCGGCGGAACGGTGGCTCTGTCGTCGGCGCTGCCAATGCAGACGGCAGGCGTTGAACTGTCGGTTTCATACGGCTCGTTCAACACAGTCAACTTTGGCGGGAAGGCTTCTACTGGCCTGTTGTTCAATAGTTTGATAATCGACGGTGCCTACCATCAAACGCGCACCGACGGCTACATCCACGGCACAAGCGCCAACAGCGGCTCGTACTATGGCGGCATCACTTGGCAAACTGATAATCTGCAAGTTAGATATAAAAACATCGGCAACTTTGAGCGTACTGGTCAGGCTTGGAACGGCGTGACGGCGGGCAACGACGATTTGAGCATTATGGACGGCATCTATGGCGAGCAGACGGGCATCAAGACCTACGAGGATATGTGGGACGCTGGCCTGGGCAAGTTCAACTCACTCTATGAAGCGTTGACTTACGATAACGACGGCAATTTTGCCAAAAACGCTGACGGAAAATATGTTACAGAGAGATACCAAATGGCCGACGGCTCGTTTTGGGACCGCACCACCGACAACTTCTGGCAAGACCATAACATTCTGTCGGCGGCTTGGCAGATAAACGACAATCTGGCCACAACAGCCTCATTACATTACACTTACGGCTACGGCTACTACGAGGAGTTCCGCCCCAACAACAAACTCAAAAAATACGGTTTGAGCGCGAAAGACGCCGAGGGCAACAGCATCAAAAAGACCGATTTTGTGCGCAAGAAGGGCCTCTCGCAGAACACCTACGGCGTGGTTTGGAACATCAACTATACCAATGATTTGCTGGATATTATCGGCGGCGCGTCGGTGCAGAATTTCAATGGCAACCACTTCGGCTACCTCAACTACATCAAAGATAAAACCGTGGCCGACAAGTATTTGGCCGACGGCGACTATAAGTATTACGACTCTGACGCCAACAAGTTCGACGGTAGCGCTTTCGCGAAAGCGGCCCTGCACCTGACCGAAGGCTTCGACGTGTTTGCCGACGTTCAGTTCCGCCACGTGGGCTACGCCACCGACGGCATCAACGACAAATTTTACGACGACAAGAGCGGCCTCTACAACCAACCGCTCAACATCGACGAGAAATACAATTTCTTGAACCCGAAGGCTGGATTCTCGTGGCGCACCGACGCCCACCGCGTCTATGGTTCGGTGGCGCTGAGCCATCGCGAGCCCGAGCGCAACAACTTCACCGACAATGGCTCGTATCCCGCCCCCAAAGCCGAGCAAATGTTCGACTATGAACTTGGTTATCAGTTTGCTGGCGAGGCTGTCCGCGCGGGCGCCAACTTCTATTTTATGGACTACACCGACCAATTTGTGCAGACGGGTGCGCAGAGCGACATCGGCGAGAAACTGACAACCAACATCAAGGACTCGTACCGCGCGGGCGCCGAACTTCAGGCTGCCGTTGACATCACCGAGTGGCTCACCATTGAGGGTAACGCTGCGCTGAGTATCAATAAGATAAAAGACTTTGACGAGATGGCTGAAGACTGGGATGACGTCTATGACAACTATTTGGATGAAAATGGCGTTTTAGATGAAGCGATGGTGCAATATGCTATTGAGAACTATCACATTGACGGTAATTTGGATGGTTTCCGTTCTTTTCACTACGACAACTCAACGCTGGCTTTCTCGCCATCGGCCATTGTAAACGGCTTTGTGAACTTCCACCTCAAGGGCTGGCAGGCCACTTGGCACACCAACTATGTGAGCCGTCAGTACCTCGACAACACCGAGAACAAAGACCGCTCGCTGCCTGCCTACACCACATCGAACCTGAATCTGAGTTACACTCTGAAGCCGAAACGTGTGCTGAAAGAGGCTGTTTTCGGCCTGAATTTCAGCAACTTGTTCAACCACCACTATGCCGCAAGCGGCTGGGTTTACTCGGCTGTGTACGAGAGCGGCGGCCACCCCAACGACAACCGCTACTACCAAATCGGCTTCATTCCAATGGCCGGTTTCACGGCAATGGGCAGTGTGACGGTGAGGTTTTAGAGACTACAGACATCAGACTGCGGACAAAAGACACCATAATCAGTCAATTAATAGAAAAGCGCCCTTAGTGGGGCGCTTTTTTATTTAGATGAATCCGTATTCCTATTTATTATTGGTATTACTTTCCTTCACGCCGCTGAATCTCGTCGCGGATGTGCGAGGCCTCCTCATAGTCCTCGTTCGAGATTGACTTGTCGAGCAGTTTTTTCAATTCCTTGATGTCAAGCTTTTCATACTTGTCAGCACCTGTCTCGGCCGGCTGCGGCTCCTTTTGGGCAGGCTCAGCCTGTTCTTCGGTCACGTTGAACACGATGCCGGCCTTCTCAATAATCTGCTCGGTGGTGTAGATTGGGCAGTTGCAGCGGATGGCCAGCGCCACGGCGTCCGACGTGCGGGCGTCGATTTTAATGTACGAGCCGTTGTTCATACACACAAGCTCGGAATAGAAAATGCCCTCCTCAAGGTGGTAAATGTTAACCTCGGTGATGGTAATATCGAACGATTTGGCAAAATTGACAAAGAGGTCGTGAGTGAGCGGGCGCGGCGGATGCAGCCGTTCCAAACCAATGGCGATGGCCTGCGCCTCAAACCCGCCGATGACAATCGGAATGCGGCGGTTGCCGTTCTCCTCCGACAGTATCAGCGCGTAGGCACCCGACTGGGTTTGGCTGCACGAGAGCCCCAAAACTTTGAGTTTCACCTTCGACATTGCCGATTCATTAATTTATTGAGCAGACATTAATCTGTTGAGCAAATATAAAAATATATAATTCCGCCAACCCTCTATATGGCAATAAATCTGGAAAAGAATTTTATCAACCGTGCATCTTATTGAATATCAGTTGCAATAGCAAACCAAAAATAGCGTCAAAAAAAATATGTTGAGAAAATCAGATTAATCGTTTCAAATGTTTGCAAGTTGAAAAATACTTTCTACTTTTGCCGTCCAAAAGTTATGAAAATATAACACTATAAATAGTATGTACGCAATAGTAGAAATTAACGGTCAGCAATTCAAAGTAGAGAAAGACTCGAAGATTTTTGTTCACCGTTTGGAAGCAGAGGATGGCGCAGTTGTCGATTTCGACAAAGTTTTGTTGGTTGATAACGATGGCGACATCAAAGTAGGAACGCCGGTTGTTGACGGCGCAAAAGTGTCGGCCAAGGTGCTGACTCAAGTTAAGGGTGACAAAGTGATGGTGTTCAAGAAGAAACGCCGCAAAGGCTATCAGAAAATGAACGGCCACCGTCAGCAGTTCACTCAAATTCAGATTGAAAACATTAAAGCTTAATACACTATGGCACATAAGAAAGGCGTCGGCAGTTCAAAGAACGGCCGTGAATCAGCAAGTAAGAGATTGGGCGTTAAGATTTTCGGCGGCCAGGCCGCTGTTGC
This sequence comes from uncultured Bacteroidales bacterium, assembly GCA_902790595.1. GTDB lineage: Bacteria > Bacteroidota > Bacteroidia > Bacteroidales > SZUA-534 > RUG13583. The sequence goes on along the minus strand of CADASL010000012.1, from coordinate 59,009 downwards.
GGGCAACATCATCGTCCGCCAGAGAGGAACTCAGCACCATCCGGGTAACAACGTAGGTTTGGGCAAAGACCACACCTTGTTCGCCCTTGTAGATGGCACAGTTTCTTTCGTAAAGAAACGCGACAACAAATCGTACGTATCGGTTATTCCGGCCGAGGCATAGATTTTTATCAACAAAGATAAGAAAGAGGCTGACCGTCAACGCGATGGCATCCTCTTTTTTGTTTTATAACAATACAACGTTATGCTAACTCTTAAGTTTATTCAGGAAAACCCCGAGGCTGTAATTGCGGGGTTGAAAATCAAGAATTTCGACGCTGAACCATACGTGAAGCAGATTCTTGCAAAAGACGACGAGCGTAGGGCCACACAAAAGGAACAGGACGATGTTCTGGCTCAAATCAACGCCATATCGAAGCAGATTGGCCAGCTTTTTAAAGAAGGAAAAGCTGCCGAGGCCAACGAAATGAAGAAGAAAAGCACCGAACTTGGCGAGACTCAGAAGGCTCTGGGCGCCAAACTCGATGCCATTAACGCTGAGCTGAACGACATTCTGGTTCGTCTACCGAATATGCCGTACAAACTGGTGAAACCCGGCAAGGGAGCCGAGGACAACGAGATTGTGAAACTTGTCGACGACAAGATTCCTCACCTTCCGGAAGACGCCAAACCGCACTGGGAACTGGCAAAAGACTATGATTTGATTGATTTCGAACTCGGCGTGAAGATTACCGGCGCCGGATTCCCCGTATATAAAGGCAAAGGCGCAAAATTGCAGCGCGCACTCATCAGTTTCTTCCTTGAGGAGAACGAAAAGGCCGGATTCCTCGAAATTGAACCGCCTTTGATGGTGAACGAGGCTTCGGGCTACGGCACTGGCCAGCTTCCCGACAAGGAGGGCCAGATGTATCACGTCAACCTCGACAACCTCTACCTGATTCCGACGGCTGAGGTGCCCGTAACGAACCTTTACCGCGATGTGATTGTATCGTCGAAAGACCTGCCGATTAAGAACACCGCCTACAGTGCCTGCTTCCGCCGCGAGGCCGGCTCGTACGGCAAAGACGTGCGCGGCTTGAACCGTCTGCACCAGTTCGACAAGGTTGAGATTGTCTGCATTGAGCACCCGTCGCGCTCATACGAGACTCTGGACAAGATGGTGGCTCACGTTGAGTCGCTTGTGCAAAAGCTGGGCCTGCCCTATCGTATTCTGCGCCTCTGCGGTGGCGATATGAGCTTCACTTCGGCAATGACTTACGACTTTGAGGTGTTCTCGGCCGCACAGAAACGCTGGCTCGAAGTTAGTTCGGTATCGAACTTTGAGACCTTCCAGGCCAACCGCTTGAAACTGCGCTTCCGCGATGAGGAGACCAAGAAAACTCAGCTGGCTCACACGCTGAACGGCAGCTCGCTGGCTTTGCCGCGCATTGTGGCCGCCCTGCTTGAAAACAACCAGACACCCGAAGGCATCAAACTGCCGGAGTGCATCCAGAAGTTTATGGGCTGCAGTATGCTGACGAAATAATTTTCTGAGCAAGATAAAACGAAGCCCGGCCGGTTGGTCGGGCTTTTTTGCTTATAATAGAAAGATTTTCAGCCACGATTATTTGTTGTTTATCTTTTTCTGAAATTTCGACCTTTTGCTTCCCCAAATAACTGTTTCGGAATCATAATTGTCAACCCAATCTTCGGGTTGTGATTCGGCTTCGCAATAGATTTTCAATTTCGGACAAGTAAAAAATGCGCGGTCTTCAATAGTTGTAACTGATTTAGGAATAAAAATAGCCTCCATTTTGCGGCAATAGCTAAACGCACCTTGTCCTATATGGGTTACTGAGCTCGGAACCTCGACATACCGCAAAGAGCCACAGCCCGGAAACGACCACCACTCAATGCTTCTGACTGAATTTGGAATGGAAATGGACACTAAATTCTTGCAATTACTGAATGCCCCATATTCAATAATTTCGACAGTATTTGGGATGACAAATGTTGTATCGCTCTTATTTGCAGGATATTGAACAATTTTGGTCATTGCGGTATTATATACAACGCCGTCAACAGAAATATAATCAAAATTGCCGGGTTCTATATTGATTGCGGTCAAACTTCTGCATTCAGAAAAAGGTCCCAAGCCTATCTTTTTGACAGAATTCGGAATGGTTACAGTCTCCAATTTGATGCAATGGCGGAAAGCGTTACTCTCGATGCAAGTTATGGTATTGGGAATTTCCACAGAAATTAATTCGTTATTATCGCGGAAGCTTTGGTCGCCAATGGTTGTAACAATATATTCCACATTGCCATAAACCACTTTGTCAGGAATCACAATCCGAGTTTCATTAGTTGAATAACCTGAAACCGTGATATAATGTTCCTTGAAATCAGTAACTTGATAGTATAAACCTCCTGTTTCAAAATCATAACCATCATCAATAATGATAACATCAGCTTCTGCCCACGTTTGCCATACGAGCAAAAATCCGATTAAAAGAGTAAACTTTTTCATAGTCAAGCGTTTATAACCGAATCATCAGCGGTCATTCAGATTATTCCTAATTCTTGCGCGAACTTAAAACAGTTGTTTTAGTTTTCTAATAGAGCCAAATTTAGTTAAATTTTTGAACACCACAGAAACAGATTTGTTTGTTCTTTTTCCTGCCTGCAACTTTTTCTTTCCTTCAATCTTCGTTTAAATCTCTTATAATTGTAGGCAGTTTGAAATAAGATGGAACGCAAGATTTTAGGCATCGACCCGGGAACGAACATTATGGGCTACGGCGTGATTTCGGCCGACGGCAACAAGCCGAAGCTGGAGACGATGGGCGTGATTATGCTCAACAAAATCACCGACCCTTATGAGAAACTCGCCGCCATTCACAAGCGCGTCACGTGGCTGGTTGAGGAGTTTCTGCCCGATGAGTGCGCCATTGAGGCACCGTTCTTCGGGCAGAACGTGCAGTCGATGCTGAAACTGGGACGGGCGCAGGGTGTGGCCATTGCCGCAGTTATTGCACGGCAGATACCAATTACCGAATACGCCCCGCGCAAAATCAAACTTTCAATCACCGGCACTGGCGACGCATCGAAGGAACAGGTGGCTGGCATCCTGCAAAAGATGTTGGGATTCACCGACCTTCCGAAAAACCTCGACGCCACCGACGGTCTGGCCGCTGCCGTTTGCCACTTCTACCAAAAGATTCCGACAAGCGGACCCAAAAGCTGCAAGTCGTGGTCCGACTTTGTAAACCGCAACCCCGACAAGGTGGTGAAACGATAGGCAGACGCGCCTTATTTCCTCATTTTCAACAAACATCGTATATTTGCGGACAATTTGTGCCTAATGAGAGTATTGCTGCTTTTCGGAATCCTGCTTGCCAGCCTTGCCACACCGGCACAGTCGTCGGCCGACGCCGAGATGAAACGGCTGGTGAACTACTGGCGGATGACCGAGAAGAACAAGGCTACTTTCCGGAAACAATACGAAACCCGCACCGCCCGGTGGGTCCAAGACAGCATTCCGGCCAACTTCCACATTCCGGCCGAACTCATCAGCTTCCGCAACGGCACCACCCGCTACTACGCGCTCTACAACGCAAAATACAAGACGGGCGTGGGCTACGTGCCTTCCGACCTGGTGTCGCTCTACGAGCAGGAAGCCTGGCGCGCCTACAAGAAATACGGCATCAACGCGCCGGCGCTGAGCATTGTGCTGGCACAGCAGTTCACCGAGTCGGCCTTCAATCCCTACATCAAGGGCGACAAGGGGCAGAGCATCGGCCTGCCGCAACTCTACTACAAAACCGCCCGGATGCTCTACCGTACCGACCGCGACACGTGGAAACCGTTTTTCGCCTTCAACCGCAGCGGCGAGCACTATTTTCTGAGCAACCGTATGCAGGTGCGCTTCCCGTTTGAGTTTCTGCCAAACGTGAAGGGCTACGACGCCGACCACAAACTCGACGGTCTGAAAAACTACAACGGCTTTGGCGAAGAAGCCTTTGCCTACGCCGAGAAGGTGATGGTGCGCAGCCTGATGTACGAAGAGCTGTTTGCCAAATACAACGCCATCGAGCTCGACTCGACCAACTACCGAGAGAACCTTTTCGCGCTGATAAACCTGAACCTTGTCTGCCGCAACCTGCCCGAGCTGCCCGAAGCAACTATGGACCAGATGTTCCGGAACATCATCTCGGGCATCGACAACGGCCGCATCCGCAAGTCGTTTATCGAGCGCTACTACGTGAACGTGATGGAATCGGACCCGCTCAGCATCGACAGCAAGGTAGAATTCACCGTTCCGGCCACCGAGCAGGACTTCTACCTGCTGATTGAAGACGGCCACACGCTCTACAGCTATTTTGCTGATAACCAGCAGATGCTCGACGTGATAAACAATCCGCAGAACAGCCGCTTCTACCTTTACTACAAGCAAGGCCGCAAGATTATGAAAATCAGCAGCTACAAGGGCGTGGGCAAACGCACCATCTTCTCAAACGTGAAACCCGGCGACAAAATCTTTGTCCCGCCCGGCACTGTGCTGAAATCGCCTGACAATAACTTGATGCTGATAATCAGGTGAAAGGGAAAGGGTGAGTTGGTGAATTGATGCTTCACCCGTTAAACATTATTCTACTATATATCACAACCCCAACCCTATTAATATGCTCTATCAAATCAGGATTCTTTAACGATTTGAAAATGGAAATATCGAACTGATAGGGCAACAGTAGGTCGTCGATGGCAAGACTTATGCTGTTTAGGTCGGTGTGGGTTAGTTCCGGGCCTTTAAGGGTGATGTCAACATCAGAAAAAGGTTTGTAATTGCCCTTGGCGCGCGAGCCGTACAGCACCACGCACTCAACCCGATCGTTGGCGACAAACACCTTGCGCAACTTCTCTAATTCCGTGTCTTTCAGTCCGTAGGGCATAATCAGAACAATGTGGGTTCCAAACCAGAAAGCGAAAGCATCTTCTGCTCAAATGCGTTAAGCATCGGAGCATATACTTCTATTATTGCGGTTAAAACATTTTGTGCTGTTTCATCGTCATAATTGTGAGAAGTCAAATTTCTATCCTTGATAGATTCCATCCAACGCTCATCATCAATTATACCCATTTCAAGTCCTTTTCGGAAAGCATCCCTTGAGCCTTGAATATTCGTGTAACCCTGGTATTCAGCATAATCCTTCATCACCTTCCAAGCCAATTCGTGCGTATACTCAAACCTTTGAATCAAACCTTCTTCAAGCAAATCATCCACATCTTCGTCCCAATCCATTTGATTTGAAACGATTTCAACGGCTTGATTGAACTTGACCAACGCCTTGCGGTAATTGCTGAACCGCTGTACCCATCTGATGTCTTTCTCTTCCATAATTCGATGTTTATTTGTTCGACTGACATTTATGGAATTGCCAGTTTTGCACAAATTTATGATTTAAGTGTCATTATTACCAACAACACTGCGATTTTTCCAGCTCAGTCTGTTGTCCGAAGTCCGTTGTCCCCCGCTACAACTCTTTCCGCATCCGGGCCACGGGAATGCCCATTTTTTCGCGGTATTTGGCCACGGTGCGGCGGGCCACCTGATAGCCTTTTTCTTTAAGGATGGCGGCCAGAGCGTCGTCGTTGAGCGGATTGCGCTTGTCCTCGCCCTCAACGGCGTCCTTCAGAATGCTCTTCACCTCACGCGACGACACTTCCTCGCCGCTGTCGGTCTTGATTGAGTCAGAGAAGAACCATTTGAGCGGGAAAATACCGAAATCGGTCTGTATGAACTTGCTGTTGGCCACGCGCGAGATGGTGCTCACGTCAAGGCCGGTGATGTCGGCAATGTCGTTCAAAATCATCGGGCGCAGTTTCTTGTCGTCGCCGTCCAAAAAGTAGTCGCGCTGATAGTTGACAATGGCCTGCATTGTCGAGAGCAGGGTTATTTTGCGCTGCTGTATGGCATCGATGAACCACCGGGCCGAATCAATTTTCTGCTTTACAAAGTTGATGGTGTCGCGGTCTTGAGTGGTGCGTTTGTTCTTCACGGCCAGCTGTTCAAGCATATTGGTGTAGGTTGGGCTGATGCGCAGATTTGGCGTGTTGAACTCGTTGAGCGACACTTCGAGAATGCCGTCGTGGTTCTCGAGCACAAAATCGGGCGTGATGGGCTGAAGCGTGCGCTCCTGCGGATTCGAGTATCCTCCGCCTGGTTTGGGATTGAGCCGCAGAATCTCGTCGAGAGCCTCTTTCAGCTGCTGCTCGGTGGCGCCGGTGCGGGCCAGAATCTTGTCGTAGTGCTTTTTCGAGAATTCGGTGAAGCACTTCTCGATTATTTTGGTGGCCAGCTGCACTGTTTCCGACTGCTGATTGCGGCGCTTGAGTTGCAGCAGCAGACACTCTTGCAGAGTGAGCGCTCCCACCCCTGCAGGGTCGAAATTCTGAATGATGTTCAGCACCTCGCGCAATTCAGATTCCGATACTTCGATGTTCTGCGAGAAAGCCAGGTCGTCGGCAATCGACTCAAGCTCGCGGCGCAGGTAGCCGTCGTCGTCGATGTTACCTATTATATATTCGGCAAGCTTGTGCTGACGCTCGCTCATCTTGTGAAGTCCCAGCTGATTCATCAGGCTCTCGTGGAAGGTTGGGCCCTGCGAGAGCGGCGTCTCACGCACCTCGTCATCGGGCGAGTAGTTGTTGGCGCGCAGCTTGTACGACGGAATGTAGTCATCGTCGTTCAGGTAGCCCTCCATCGACAGCTCGTCTTGGTCCTTCGGCTCCTCGGGCAGCGGCTCCTCGCCTTCAGTGCGGCCGTCGAACTCAGCCTCCTCAAGCGCCGGATTCTCCTCAATCTCGCTCTTGATGCGTTGGTCGAGTTGCATAACGGGCACCTCCAGCAGCCGGATGACCTGTATCTGCTGCGGCGACAGTTTTTGAAGCAGTTTCTGTTGTAAACTCTGTTTCAGCATAGCCTTTCCCTAAAAAGCGGGTGCAAGATACTAAAATTATGGGGATGAGTGACGCAAACTCAAGCAGAAAACAAAAAACACAGCAAGGCATTGTCATCAAAAAAGGCCGCGAAATAGTCGCAGCCTTTCATTTATAAACCATTAATTCTAAACTCTAAACACTTACCTCTTACCGTTTTAGAACTCCGCATTCTTCGGTGTGCGCGGGAACGGAATCACATCGCGGATGTTAGCCATTCCTGTTACGAAGAGCATCAGGCGCTCAAAGCCCAAGCCGAAGCCGGCGTGCGGGCAAGAGCCGTATTTGCGGGTGTCGAGATACCACTCGTAGCCTTCGGTCTTCATTCCGAGCTCGTTCATACGGGCCAGCAGTTTGCCGTAGTCTTCCTCGCGCACGCTGCCGCCGATGATTTCGCCAATCTGCGGGAACAGCACGTCGGTGCCCTGAACGGTTTTGCCGTCGGCGTTCTGCTTCATATAGAACGATTTAATCTCTTTCGGATAGTCAATCATAATCACAGGTTTCTTGAAGTGCTCTTCAACCAGGTAGCGCTCGTGCTCGCTGGCAAGGTCGCAGCCCCAGAACACTGGGAACTCGAATTTGTGACCTTTGGCAATGGCGTCTTCAAGAATCTTAATTCCTTCGGTATAAGGCAGATGAATGAATTCGGTGTTGATTACCGAGTTGAGCCGTTCGAGCAGGCTCTTGTCAATCATCTTGTTAAGGAATGCAAGGTCGTCCTGGCAGTTGTCGAGCGCCCATTTCACGCAGTATTTAATGAATTCCTCCTCAAGCGCCATCAGGTCGTCGATGTCATAGAAGGCCATTTCGGGTTCAATCATCCAAAACTCGGCCAAGTGGCGCGGGGTGTTCGAGTTTTCGGCGCGGAATGTGGGGCCGAAGGTGTAGATGGCGCCAAGCGCGGTGGCCGCAAGTTCGCCCTCAAGTTGTCCCGAAACGGTCAGGCTGGTCTGCTTGCCGAAGAAGTCATCGGTGTAGATTATCTTGCCGTTCTCGTCTTTCTGCAAGTCGTAAAGGTTTTTGGTCGTCACCTGGAACATCTGGCCGGCACCTTCGCAGTCGCTGGCGGTGATGAGCGGCGAGTGGAAATAGACGAAACCCTTGTCGTGGAAGAACTTATGAATGGCGATGGCCATATTGTGACGGATGCGGAACACGGCGCCGAAAGTGTTTGTACGCAGACGCAAGTGGGCGTACTGGCGCATATATTCCATTGTCTGACCTTTTTTCTGCATCGGGTAATCCTGTGGGCAAGCGCCAAAGAGTTTAATCTCTTTTGCTTGAATCTCAACACTTTGTCCTGCGCCAACGCTTTGAACGAGTTTTCCGGTAACGCTCAAGCAAGCGCCGGTGGTTATCTGTTTCAAAAGTTCCTCGTCGAAGTTCACCACATCGGCAACAATCTGCACGTTGTTGATTGTCGAGCCATCGTTCAAGGCGATGAAAACCACGGTTTTGCTGTCGCGCTTTGTGCGCACCCAACCCATCACAACCACTTCAGTGTCAACCTTTCCCGATTTCAGGACGTCAACAATTTTTGTCCTTTTCTGCATAGTATTTCGTATTTTCAATTTCAATTTTTTACGGCCGCGAATTTATTCTAAATTTTTTGATGTGGCGCACGCGATTGGCTCATTATCGGGAAAATGCGTAAGGGGGTGGTATTGCGATGTCGATATTGTATCTTGAAAAGTATTACCTTTATACGCTGATTTGAGAATAAAACTATGTTGGCGAATATGTCATTGAGTGATACTATTTTTGATTTTCTTGCAACAGTGACCGACAATGAAAATATTGCGAGAGAGCCATCTTCTTTTGCACAAGCAATCACATCATTGTACCTGGGAAACCCCGTGCCCGAAATATTCCAATTCTCACTCGATGATAAAGCTACGGCCGACGTTATCAGCAATCTTAAAAACATTCTGAAAACCAACTGCCCTGACAAGCTTAAATCACTAAATCCACCGCTTACATATTTGTTCGATGAATTGATTTGCAATATCCAACAGCACGCACAAACCGATAAGGGGTATGCATATTTAAATTATAACGAATCAACACGATATGTTGAAATAATCGTGGCTGATTGCGGAATTACCGTCTATGGCAGTTACGTTGCTATGCAGAAACATCTTGACAAATTGGGCGATAGCGACGCCAATGCACTGAATCTTGCACAAAATGGATATTCGGTTAAAAATTTGCCTGATACAGAGAATCGGGGCTATGGAATATCATCGAACATAAAAATAGTGGTCAACGGGTTGAAAGGCGAGTTCTCGGTTTTGTCGGGCAACGCTCTTATGATGCACAATCCTGGCAAAAACATCATATTATCGCTTCCGAAAGAGATTGATTTTAAGGGTACTATGATTATGGTAACATTTCCGTCGGAAGTGCCAACTGATTTTGATATCTATAAATACACATCATAATGAAACACATAATTAAAGTAAAAGAACAATACGGTGCGGAACTTCATACGCGGCAAATGATTGAGCGTCTGGCCGTTTCCCTTAATGCCGAAGATTATTATCTTCTCGATATGAGTGGTGTACAACAAATTTCACGCTCTGCTGCTGACGAACTTTATAATCTGACACACAGCCATTTGCACGTTGATATGATAAATATTGAGCCGTTTGTGGAAAAAATGCTGTCAGTCGTGACGCTCGGTCGGTTCGTGCCACGTCAGCATACCGCCGGTGACATTCCCATCATTCAATGCCCCACCATCGACAGCGTAATCGAGCATTTAAGAGTTTAAACTGACTACATTTCACATATTATTTTGGCTATTGCGGCATTAAACAATTCCACCCCAAAAAACCTTTTTTGTTTTTCGCCGCCATTAGTTAGTTTTGCCATTCAAAATTTAAAATACAGAACGCGCGTTCGTTCTTCTAATTCAATGATTTATGGAATACAATTTTACCGAAATCGAACAGAAATGGCAGGCTTATTGGGAAAAAAATAAGACTTTCAAAACTGTTTTGGACAAATCGAAACCGAAATTCTACGCTCTCGATATGTTCCCCTATCCGTCGGGGGCGGGGCTGCACGTTGGCCACCCCGAAGGCTACACGGCCACCGACATTGTGAGCCGATACAAGCGTATGCGCGGCTTCAACGTGCTTCACCCGATGGGCTGGGACGCCTTTGGTCTGCCTGCTGAGCAGTACGCCATTCAAACGGGCACTCACCCCGCCATTACAACCAAAAAGAACTGCGACACGTTCCGTCGCCAAATCAAGTCGCTGGGCTTGAGTTACGACTGGGACCGCGAGATAAATACCACTGACCCAAAGTATTACAAGTGGACACAGTGGATTTTCATTAAACTCTACAACACCTGGTTCGATAAGGAACAGCAGAAGGGCCGCCCCATTTCGGAACTGCCCATTCCCGCCGACATTAAGGCCCAAGGCGATGCCGAAGTGAAGAAATACATTGACTCACAGCGCCTTGCATACTACGACAACGCACAGGTTTGGTGGTGCCCCAACTGCAAGACCGTCTGCGCCAACGAAGAAGTGCTGAACGACGGCTCGCACGAGAAATGCGGCTGCCAAGTAAACCGCAAGAATCTGAAACAGTGGATGTTGCGTATTCCTTTGTATGCCGAGCGCCTGCTGAAAGGTCTCGACACTCTCGACTGGCCCGCTGGCGTTAAGGATATGCAGCGCAACTGGATTGGCCGCTCGACGGGCGCCGAAGTCGATTTCGCGCTCGACGGACTCGACGCCAAACTCACCGTCTACACCACCCGCTGCGACACCCTGTTCGGTGCAACCTATATGGTTATCGCCCCCGAGCACCCTATGATTGAGCAAATTACAACCGACGAGCAACGCGCTGCCGTTGAAGAATATCGACGTCAGGCTTCGATGAAATCCGATTTGGACCGCACCGAACTGGCCAAAGAGAAAACGGGCGTCTTCACGGGCCGCTACGCCAAAAATCCCGTCAACGGCACGCTCATTCCAATCTGGGTGGCCGACTACGTGCTGATGGGCTACGGCACGGGCGCCATTATGGCCGTCCCCGCCCACGACACACGCGACTGGGAATTCGCCAAAAAATTCAATCTGCCGATTATCGAAGTTCTGAAATCGGAAGTCGATGTGCAGGAGCAAGCCTGGACCGAAGATGGCGTGCACGTCAACTCGGGCTTCCTTGACGGCCTGAACAAGAAGGACGCCATTGACAAGATGATTGCCTGGCTGGCCGAGCGCAATTTGGGCAAAGCCACCGTCAACTATAAAATCCGCGACTGGTTGTTCAGCCGCCAACGCTACTGGGGCGAGCCGTTCCCCATTATCCACTGGGAAGACGGTGAAGTGACCACCGTTGACGAGAAGGACCTGCCGCACACGCTGCCCGAACTCACCAAGTACGAGCCGAGCGACACGGGAGAGTCGCCGCTGGCCAACGCAACCGACTGGCTCACAGTGGTTGACAAAAACGGACGCCGCGGCCGCTACGAGACCAACACAATGCCGCAATGGGCGGGCTCGTGCTGGTACTATCTGCGCTACACCGACCCCAAGAACGACACCGCGCCATTCTCGGTTGAAGCCGAAAACTACTGGCTGCCCGTCGATTTGTATGTGGGCGGCGCCGAGCACGCCGTGCTGCACCTGCTCTACAGCCGTTTCTGGCACAAGGTTCTGTTCGATTTGGGCATTGTCCACACCGACGAGCCCTATCAGAAACTGTTCAACCAAGGAATGATTCTGGCTTTCGCCTATGAGACGATGGCGGGCGCCAAGGTCACTTCGGATATGGTTGAAGAGCGCGACGGCAAATTCTTCCACAAAGAGACGGACGTTGAGTTGCGTCAGATTGTCGCCAAGATGTCGAAATCGCTCAAAAACGTTGTCAACCCCGACGATGTGATTGCCCACTATGGTGCTGACAGTCTGCGCCTTTACGAGATGTTTATGGGCCCGCTCGACGCCGTGAAGCCGTGGGCCGAAAGCGGTGTGAAGGGCGTGTTCAACTTCCTGGCGCGCGTGTTCCGCTTCTTCAGCGAGAAAGAGAACGTGGTTGATGGCCTGACCGACGACAGCGCAGTTGTGAAAGAGTTGCACAAGACAATCAAGAAAGTTGCCGATGATATTGAGAATCTGCGCTTTAACACCGCAATCTCACAAATGATGATATTCACCAACGCCTGCTACAAGGCCAAGAAGGTCTCGGTTGGCGTGGCCCGCGATTTCGCCAAGATTCTGGCGCCGTTCGCCCCGCACCTTGCCGAAGAGTTGTGGCAGATGTACGGCGGCACCGAGTCGCTTGCATACGAGCCGTGGCCCGCATTGGACGAGTCGAAACTGACCGAAGACGTGGTGACCTACCCCGTATCGTTCAACGGCAAGACCCGCTTTATGATTGAACTGCCCGTGGGCACGCCCGTTCAGCAGGTTCAAGAGACGGCCCTGTCGCACGAATCGGCCGCCAAATGGCTCGACGGCAAAACACCGAAGAAGGTGATTGTTGTTCCTGGCAAGATTGTGAATGTAGTTTTGTAAGACAACGATTTGAATATTGAAAAGCCATTCCGATGCGGGATGGCTTTTTTTGTTTGGTGAAATAATGCTGAATAAAGCAAAAAGTAGGCAGATAAAGGCAACACGGATAAATGCCGAACGCAATTTCCCGTTTCTTTAGGTGGGCGTATTCTTTATTGAGAAAAGGGAATAACTATTATGATTATGGTGTTATTGCTCTTCAACAAAGAATAAACGATGATGTTATGGTTCCCCCAAAAACCTACTACAATTTTCGCAAAAAAGTACCCATATAGCCACCTTTTTGGCAACATTTTTCATCATTTATCCATTTTTCTAGCGAAAAACTATTGAAAAATGATTTGAGCTTTCGAAAAATAGATATTTTTGCAGACGATAAAGTGGCCCAATAGCCACCTTTTGACAAACATTTTTTGCTATGCGCTACTTAACATTACAAAAAGCCATTAATGAATGGCAGAAACTGCAACCGCTGGCAGAGGCCGACAAAGCCCGTCTGAGCCGCAAGTTTACTGTCGATTTCAACTTCAATTCAAACCATATTGAGGGCAACACGCTGACGTACGGGCAAACCGAGATTCTTTTGCTTTTTGGCAAGGTTATTGGCGAGGCAAATACAAAGGATGTGCAGGATATGGCGGCGAGCAATGTCGCTCTTAATATGATGAAAGAAGAGGCTATGGTGAAGGAAACCCCGCTGACACAAAATTTTATCCGCACTCTGCACCGGACCTTGCTGCGCGAGGATTACACCGTTTATCGCACGCTGCCTGGCGGAATGCAGACGAGCTACACCATTCACGCGGGACAGTACAAAACCCGTCCGAACAGCGTCATAACGCGCTACGGCGACCGTTTTGAGTATGCTTCGCCCGAGGAGACCCCCGCCCTGATGGCCGACCTTGTCGATTGGTACAACAAGGCAGAAGCCGACGGAAGGCTGTCGCCTGTTGAGCTGGCGGCGCTGTTCCACTACCGCTACATTCGCATTCACCCGTTCGAGGATGGCAATGGGCGCATTGCGCGACTAATGGTCAACTATATCCTGACCAAACACAACTATCCGATGATTGTTGTCCGAAGCAGGCTGAAAAACGAGTACCTTGAGGCTCTGCACGCCGCCGACCTGATTGTAGGTCCCGAGCCGTATACTGGCGCCAATGCCAAACTGCAGAATATCAGACCATTTGTGCATTATTTCAAGAGTATGATGGCGCGCGAAATCTATGCTGATGTGTGCTTTCTGACCGAGCACAACGAGAATCTGTGGTGGTACGACGGTGAACGTATCGAATTCCGTACGCCAAACTACGGCAAACTGCTGCTACTGATGATGACAGAGCCTGTGCTGACACTGGCGGATATGCAACGCCACATAGGAATAAATATGTCGGCTGTAAAAAAACTGTTAGGCCAACTGCTTGACAAACATTACATTGAGCGTGGCTCTACCGCTGGTTCGTGGCGGGTTTTCATTACCCCGTCGGTGAGATAAGTGAAGATGAAGGGGAACATCTGTGCGAAAAATCATTCTCTACAGCCTTCAAAAAAACGTTCCACTTTCGGCAATTCTGCTATAGATTTGTGTTCTATTGAAAATCGTTTTGTGATATGAAAATGCAAGCGTCAGTTTCAGAAACCATCCGCTCATACGCCATAATGACGGTGGGGCTGTTCATCTACTCGTTGGGTTGGGCGTCGTTCATCTTGCCGGCGCAGGTGGTGAGCGGCGGCGTGGCCGGTATGGCATCGGCCATATTTTACGCCACGGGATTCCCCGTTGAATATTCATATGTGGGCATCAACGCTGTTCTTTTGGTGTTGGCTATCAAGATTTTAGGCGCATCGTTCGGTGTCAAAACCATCTACAGCATTGCAATGATTACGCTCTTTGTCCGCATTCTGCGCGGTGTGATAACCGAACCCATTGTCAGCGAATCGTTTATGGCCACCGTGATTGGCGGCGCCATTGGCGGTTTGGGCATCGGCCTTGTCTTTTTGCAGGGCGGCAGCACGGGCGGCACCGACATTATTGCAATGATTATCAATAAGTACCGCGACATTATGCCCGGCCGCGCCATAATGGTCTGCGATGCGTTAGTGGTGGCGTCGTCATACTTCATTTTCAACAGCGTTGAGAAGATGGTTTACGGCTTTGTGACTATGTTCACGCTCACCTATTGCATTGACATTGTGCTTGTTGGACGCAAGCAATCGGTCCAGATGATGATTTTCTCGAAGCACTACGCCGAGATTGCTGACGCCATCACTTCGCAACTCGACCGCGGCGTGACCATTCTCGAAGGCCAGGGCTGGTACTCGAAGCAGGAAGTGAAAGTCATCCTTTCGATAGTGAAAAAGACCCAGGTTCAGGCTGTTCACCACATTGTCAAGCAGATTGACCCGCAGGCGTTCATCTCGCAGGAAGCCGTGATGAGCGTTTATGGCGAAGGGTTTGACGTGATGAAATAACGAGACATCAGGCCACTGCGAAAAAAATTTCCCAAAAACAATAAATTGCTATATTCGCACGCTTTTTATTAGGGTTTTCGAACCCGCATTTTTTGAAATTTAAAACAACACATAAATGAGAAGAACAATCAGTTCAGTAATGCTCGCTTTATGCGTAGCTTTCACATTCTACAACTGCGAATACCAAAATGATTTAGTCGGAAACTGGAGAGGTCCGTCGGAAATGCCTTCGAACGGCCGTGGCGGCGCCAGCTGCTTTGTAATCGACGACAAGGCCTACTTTGTTGGCGGACGCGGCTACATCAAGAGCGAGGCTTACTTCCTCGACACCTGGCAGTTCGACCCCGAGACCAACTCGTGGAAACAATATGCATCGGTTCCGGCCGAAAAGGGACGCTACTACGGCGTGGGCTTTGCTGCTGACGGCGCCGACGGCAAAACCAAAGGCTACTACGGCACAGGTTACGGCAAAAATGCCGAATGTTTCAGAGATTTTTATGAATTCGACCCGGAGGGAACAACCGGTGACCTGCCAGGCGCCTGGACTATCACCGACTCGGTTCCGGGCGACGCAATCTACGGTATGGTGGGCTTTTCGATTAACGGCGTGGGCTACATCGGCGCAGGCCAAACCAAAAACCTCGGCTATGCAAACACCTATTATAGATATGACCCCAATGCCGCCGCAGGCGAAAGATGGAAGATTGTGGAGCATATCAACCCCGCAAAACGCTATTGCGGCAGTGTGTTTGTGATTGACAACCGCGCATACATTGTTGGCGGCTACAGCAACGGTAGTCCTGTAAAAGACCTTGAGCGCTTCGACCCGAGTGTTGAAAAAGGCGAGTACCGCTGGTACAAAATCACCCAGGATTTTGCCGAGGACTATCGCAGCAGAGATTACAATAAGGTTTATCGCCAGCAGGCAGCCGCCTTCACAATCAACGGCCGCGGATATTTGTGCTGCGGCCTGTACGGCAGCTACAAATCAGATGTTTGGGAGTACATCCCCTATGGCGGACGCGACAATATGGGCGTCTGGACTGAGGTTTGCTCGTTCGAGGGCGCCGCACGCTACGCCTGCGTTGGATTCTCAACATCGAAGGGTGTGGGCTACGTTGGCACAGGTATGGTTGGCACAGGCCAGAACCAGTTCTACGACGACATCTGGGAATTCCATCCCGACGAGGACTACGAAAAACGCCAAGACCGTTAAACCACATATTAAGGCTTAAAAAAGGGAAATCGTGGGTTTCCCTTTTTACGTTAAAAACCAACTGAATGAGGAAACCACTACTGACACTGACACTGCTTGCCACTCTCGCGGCACTGCTGTGCGGTTGCAACAATAACGATTACTATGGCAACTGGCGCTCCATCTCCACTTTGAACGCCAAGGGGCGCGCCAACGCCTCGGCTTTTGTCATCGGCAACAATGCCTACGTGGTGGGCGGCTACGGATTCTTCTACGTCCAAACCTATTTCAACACAACGTGGGAGTTCGACTCTGAAGACTACTCGTGGCACGAGTGCGATACTCTGCCCGGACCTCCGCGCCGCGCCGGAGCCACCTTCGCCATCAACGGCAAAGGCTACTACTGCGGCGGAATCGGCGTCGATGGTGAGTATTACAGCGATATGTTTGAGTTCGACCCGACGAAATCGGCCGGCTCACAATGGACAAAAATGGAGGCTGACACGTTCCCCGACGGCGGTTTCTACGATGCCGTGAGCTTCGCCATCGGCGACAACGGCTATGTTGGCACCGGACTGAGAAAACTGAGCGGCACATCGTCGAGCTACTACAGGTTCGACCCCTCAAAGGCCGCCGGCTCACGCTGGACAAAACTCAACACCAACGGCATCAGCAAGGCTCGTCACGGCGCCTGCTGCTTTGTCATCGACAACAAGGCCTACATCATCGGCGGACGCTCAAACGACTACCGCGTGGCCGCTTTTGAGTGCTACGACGCATCGACCGACGAATTCTCAATCATCAGCAACAACATTGTCGAGGACTACAACATCGACCTTCTGTACCGCTACAACGCATCGGCGTTCAGCATCGGCAACGATGGCTACGTGACCTGCGGCCTGAAGTTCACCGGCGAGATACTGCGCGACACGTGGCGCTACACACCCGACGGCGGCAAAGGGCGCTGGCAGATGATTGGCGATTTTGAAGGGCCTAGCCGCCACTCGGCAACCTGCTTTGCTGTGGGCCGCTACGGATTTTTGCTCTGCGGACAGAACGGCAACTTCTCAGAGAGTTTCAAAGACGATGTGTGGCTTTTCAGCCCCGATGAGAAATATAGCAGAAGAACATCGAGATAAAAGTCTGATAACCAAATGCTAATATAAAATGCCTGCCAACATTTTCGACATAGTGGTTCTGGTTCTGCTCGGCATTGCCGCCGTTACGGGATTTTTCAAAGGTCTGATAACAATGCTCACCTCACTTGTGGCCATTCTGCTTGGCGCGTGGCTCACAATGAAGTTCTCGTATATCACAGGCGGATTTCTGCAGGCGCACTTCAACCTCAACGAGCAGTATGTCACGGTAGCGTCGTTTGTCATCACTTTTCTGATTGTTGTGGTTGGCGTTCATCTGCTCGGCAAATCGGTCAGCACGCTTGTGAAAGCCATTGCGCTCGGGTGGGCCGACAAGGTTTTAGGCGTGGTTTTCAGCGTTTTGCGCAGCGCGTTCATAATCAGTGCGATTGTATCGGCGTTGAACTCGTTTGGCCCGGCATCGTCCATTTTCAGCGACGAGATGAAGGAGGAAAGCGTTCTGTTCGACAAGATTGCGCCCATTGCGCCGTTTGTGTTCGAGCAGCTCAATTTCAACCTTGGCGACCACATTCCGACTGTTCCGTCGGGAATTGGCGACATTCTGCCCGACGACGCCAAAAACTTGTAGATAATTAGTATTTAATAATATAAAACGTTTCATTCGATGAATTTCATAGAAGAATTGACTTGGAGAGGGATGATTCACCAGATGATGCCCGGAACCGAAGAACTACTTGCAAAAGAACAAGTTACAGCATATTTAGGAATCGACCCGACGGCCGACTCTCTGCACATTGGCCACCTTTGCGGCGTGATGATGCTGCGCCACTTCCAACGCTGCGGTCACAAGCCGCTGGCCCTGATTGGCGGCGCAACCGGTATGATTGGCGACCCATCGGGCAAGAGCCAGGAGCGCAACCTGCTCGATGAGGAGACTCTGCGCCACAACGTGGCCTGCATCAAAAAGCAACTGTCGAAATTCCTCGATTTTGACAGCGATGCGCCCAACCGCGCCGAGCTGGTGAACAACTACGACTGGATGAAGGATTTCACCTTCCTCGACTTTGCCCGCGAGGTGGGCAAGCACATCACCGTCAACTATATGATGGCCAAAGACTCGGTGCAGAAGCGCCTGAACGGCGAGGCCCGCGACGGTCTGTCGTTCACCGAGTTCACCTACCAGCTGCTTCAGGGCTACGATTTCCTCTATCTGAACGAGCACAAAAACTGCAAGCTGCAGCTTGGCGGCGCCGACCAATGGGGCAACATCACCACCGGCTCGGAGCTCATCCGCCGCACCAACGGCAACGAGTGCTTCGCGCTCACCTGCCCGCTTGTGACCAAGGCCGACGGCGGCAAATTCGGCAAGACCGAGAGCGGCAACGTATGGCTCGACCCTGCCCGCACATCGCCGTATCAGTTCTACCAGTTCTGGATTAACACATCGGATGCCGACGCCGAGAAATACATCAAGATTTTCACCACCCTCACCAAAGAGGAAGTTGACGAGCTGGTTGCCGAGCAAGCCAAAGACCCGGGCCTTCGTCCGCTGCAAAAGCGTCTGGCTAAGGAAGTTACCATTATGGTTCACTCGGAGGCCGACTACAATATGGCCGTTGAGGCTTCGGGCATTCTGTTCGGAAAATCGACCAAAGACAACCTGCTGAAACTCGACGAGCGCACCTTCCTTGAGGTGTTTACCGGTGTGCCGACATACGAAATCAGCAAGGCTGAGCTTGCCGGCGGCATTGGCGTTCTCGACCTGCTGACCGACAAAGCACCTGTTTTCCCGTCGAAGGGCGACCTGCGGCGCAACATTCAGGGCGGTGGCGTGTCAATTGACAAAGAGAAAGTTACCGACCCCAATCTGGTTGTGAACGACTCGTTCCTGCTCAACGGCAAATATCTGCTTGCGCAGAAAGGCAAGAAAGACTACTCACTGCTGATTGCGAAATAACAAGCCCGCCGGGGCTTCAACATAAAAAATCGCCCACGTAAATTGCGCGGGCGATTTTTGTATTTATACAGCAAATGTTTCGGCTTACAGCTCGTCAATCTTCACAATCCCGTGCATAACGGCGTAGATTGTCAGATGGCCGAGCGAGCGCGAACCGAGTTTTTCGGAGATGTTGTTGCGGTGGAAAGCCACGGTTGCCATTGTAACGTGCAGTTTTTCAGCTATTTCTTTGTTAAGATAACCCAAAACGACATATTTCAGAACCTCCTGCTCGCGGGCCGACAGCTGGTGCAACTCCTGCATTTGAGACCTCTGACCTAAATTGTGGCCGTGAGGATGGCCGAATTGGTGCAGCGCCAAAAGTTCTTTGAGCAGAGCGCTCTCGGGCTGCGACACATTGAGCGTCCGGAAGCCGTAGCTCTGCATCATCTGGCCGTCGCCCTCGCACAACACAATGGTCTGGCGCTTAAGCGGCGCGAAAAAGTCCATCGAGTTGAAAACCACATTGGCGCTGGCAAAATAGTGGGCAATGCCGTCGTGATTGTCGGTGAGCTGCTGCGGCGACGAATAAACCTGTACCTCGACCTGCGGGATAATGTCGGAGAGAATCGACTGCAACGCCATACTGCACAGCGAGTTGGCATCGATTATAGCAATCCGGTATTTCATCGTCTCTAACACGGCGCAAAAATAGTAATTTGGCGCCATCAAAAAAAACTAATAAAAATATGTGTTGCCGGGTCCGGAAGCGACGGTAGTTTTGCGGCGTGAATTTAATGGCTGTCATATTATCTGTTCTTGCGTCGGGCTTTGCCTCCGACACCGTTGTCAACCTCGATGAGGTGACCGTTTCGGCCAACGTGAAACTGACCGACAAACTGGAGCGGCTGGCGGTGGCGTCGTCAACTTTCGGCGTGAAGCAGATTGACGAGGGCGGCATCTGCTCGGTGAAAGACGTGTCGGTGGCTGTGCCGAATTTCTACCAACCGAAATACGGCTCGCGCATCACCTCGTCGATTTACATCCGCGGATTCGGCTCGCGCATCGACCAGCCGGCAATGGGGCTCATCATCGACAATGTGCCCATTATGAACAAAAACGCCTACGATTTTGATTTTATCGACATCCGCCGGATTGATGTGCTGCGCGGACCGCAAGGCACGCTCTACGGGCGCAACTCGAACGGCGGAATAATCAGCATCGGCACCCTGTCGCCGCTTGCGTGGCAAGGCACAAAGGTGGGTTGCGGAGGCGATTCCGAGACATCGGCAAAGGTGCGTTTCGCTCATTTCGGCCGGACCGAAAGCAAACGCCTAGGTTACGCAGTATCGGCTCAATATCAGCACAATAACGGCTATTTCACCAACACCTACAACGGCGAGAAATGCGATGCGGGCAACTCGGTGTCGGCGCGGGCCAAAATCCACTGGATTCCGCAAACGAGCCGCTGGGACATCGAAAACAGCCTCTCGTTCAACTTGGTTGACGAGGGCGGCTACGCATACCGGCAGTTCGACGAGAAGCAAAACATCTTATTGCCAATCAGATACAACGACAGCTGCCACTACGAGCGGCTCAATTTGGTTGATGGCCTTGTGGCGCGGTATTCGGGCGATGAGGTTGATATTGTGTCGGTTAGCAGCTACCAGTTTTTGAACGACCGTATGCAGCTCGACAACGATTTCACCGCCGAATCGTATTTCACACTCACACAAAAACAGCAGGAACACGCTGTGACACAGGAAGTTCTGTTCCGCCAGCACGACAAAGCCAAACGCTGGCAGTGGAGCACGGGCGCGTTTGTGTTCGGCAAACGGCTCAAGATGGAGTCGCCCGTGATGTTCAAACGCGACGGCATTGAAAACCTCATTCTGAAAAACGCCAACAAGGGCATCAGCACTGTTTTCCCCGACAACCGGATTGAGATTGCCGACTCGGCCTTCCCCATCGACTGCCATTTCACAATTCCGACGGTTGGCGCGGCCATTTTCCACGAATCGAACTGGAACACGGGCCAATGGCGCTTCACCGCAGGGCTCCGGCTCGATTTTGAACACGCCCAAATGGACTATGACGAAAACTGCAACATTCGCTACCGTTTCGATTTAGTAATGAACAACTTCAGGACACTGCACTCGGATTTCAAAGGTCGCGAGACCACGACTTCGTTTGTGGCGCTGCCCAAACTTTCAGCGCAGTATTCTTTTGGAAACAGCAGCGTTTATGCCACTTTCGCCAACGGCCACAAAGCCGGCGGTTTCAACACGCAGATTTTCTCCGACATTATGCAGTCGGTGCTGATGAATCAGATGATTCGCGACATTGGAATGACGCCGAAATCGAACCGGGACGAATCGGCGCACGACACCAAATATGCGCCCGAAACGAACTACAATTTCGAAATAGGATTCCGCCACCGGGCCGCCGATTTCTCAACCTCCACCACTCTGTTCTGGATTGAGGGTGTGAATCAGCAGATTACGGTGATGCCCGAAGGCAGCGGCATTGGCCGGATGATGTCGAACGCCGGACGCTCGCGGAGCCTTGGTTTCGAGCACAGCAGCCGCTACGAGCCCGGCAACTGGCAGTTCGCCCTCGACGCCGGCCTCACCGACGCCCGCTTCCGCGACTACCAATACAACGACACCACAAACTACCGCAACCGCCACATCCCCTACGCTCCAACCTGGACGCTGTCGGCATCAGCAAAACACACTTGGGAACTGAACGCGAAACTGGCTGACAGAATATCGCTATCGGCTCAAAGCCAGACAATTGGAAAAATTTACTGGAACGAGGACAACAGCCTCTGGCAGTCGGCCTACACACTTTTTTCGGCCAATGTGGCATTGCAGAAAAACAATTTTTCGGTTGGGCTGTTTGCGCGCAACATCACCAACCGCGACTATCAAACATTCTATTTTAAATCGATTTCAAGAATGTTCTACTCCGGCGGAACACCGCGTGTTTTCGGCATAAATATTTCATTATCAATACAATCAAACAATTCTTAATTTTTTTAATTAAATTTCAGTTTTTATGAAGCATTTAAAATTTATGACAGCGTTGCTTGCAGCAGGAATGTTGTTTGCTGCTTGCGACAAGAACGACGACAAAAACGAGACGCCTGAGAACGAAACAGTTACAAACGATTCGTTTGTGGGCACCCTGATTGTCAACCTGACCGACGGCACTGATTACACGCAGGAAGACGTTTTGGTTGACTACGCCATTACCGACACGGCAGGTTTTGTCCTCACTTTCAACCAGGTTTCGTTCTCACCGAAAATGCCTATGAAGTTGGATATGAGCATTCCGAATGTGAGTTATGTAATTGCGGGTAGCGAAATCACACTTGCCGGCGACGGAATTGTTCCATTGGCTATGGGTGGCGAGTTCCCGAAGTACACAATCACCAAACTCACGGGAACAATCGTAGACGGAACAATGTCAGTTTCAATGAATTGCGGCAGCTCACCGATGAAATTCAGCGGAAAAAAGAAATAATTGGTGGCAGAAAATCAGGAACCGGCGCACTGCCGGATTCCACTTTCACAAAAGCAATCGGAGCTTTCCGGTTGCTTTTTTTTGCACCCAACCACGCCTCAACAGCCTCAGCAGCGCCCCTCTTTTTGTAAAAAAATACAATTCCGATTGAAAAATATTTACGCATAGTGATCGTCATATTGAATTTTTATTTTTATTAGCATCCACTTTGTGAGAAAAAGGGTAGCCAATACCTTATTGTGTAAATTGTTATGCCCAAGCAATTTAAACGCAGCCGATAATTATTTTTTATTCTTCTATCACAAACAATTTTATGACTAAGGCTAATTGTGCGCACGCATAAGAGGCTTATTACTAACACTTAATTGTTTTTTTATGAAGAAAGTCTTCACTTTTCTGATGTGCCTTGTGCTTGTTACGCAAGTATTTGGCGCAATGCGTACGTATGAGCGTAATGGCTTGTATTACGCTAGAGAGGACTACGAAGCCAGCGGAGAATACCTGGCTTACGTTGCTGGTCCTGATGATGAAGATGAGAACCAGAGTTACGCTGGACTCACTTCAGTTGTCATCCCCGACACGGTTGTGTTCGACGGGATTGTTTACACAGTGGTGGGCATCTATGATGAAGCCTTCCTGGATTGCCAAAACCTGGCATCGGTGACGTTCTCTAACTCGCTGAGAACTATTGGCGGGTCGGCGTTCCGTGGTTGCACGGGGTTGGATTCGATTGTCATTCCTAATGGAGTTATTAGCATCGGCAATGATGCCTTCAATGGTTGCTCCGGTCTGGCTTCAATCGTACTTCCTGCTTCGCGACCCTGGATTGGCGAAAATGCCTTTTATGGTTGCAACAACCTGACACTAATTATTGCCACTGGTGCAACCGAAATTTCAGGCAGTGCCTTCTCTGGTTGTGATTTTAAGGCGGTTGTGATTCCTGAAGGAGTAAAAATCATTGGTCAGGATGCGTTCCGCGAGTGCCATAACCTAGTTTCGGTATCGCTTCCAAGCACACTTGAAACCATTGGCAACAAAGCGTTCAACGAGTGCGCCATCGATTCAATAGTCATTCCGGCATCGGTCAAGACAATTGCCGACAACGCCTTCGACAACTGCCGGCGCTTGAAAACCGTTGTGTTCGAAGGTGCGGTTGAGAATTTTGGAACCGACGTTTTCTATGTCTGCGACAGCTTGAAGTATAACAAATATGGTAATTGCCGTTATTTGGGCAACACAGCGAACCCATATCTGCTTCTGATTAAAGCCGAAATTGCTGATTCGCACCGAATCAACGACAGCACAAAATCAATTGTCTACCGCGCTTTCAGCGACATTTGGGACGAAATAGACTCTCTTGCCGTACCGGCAGGCGTTAAGTATATTGGCAATTACGCTTTCGAACACGTTAAAAACCTCTATTACAAAGGTTCGGCTACGGGCAGCCCGTGGGGAGCGCAGTTTGTCAACCCTGTTTTCGACGGCGATTTCATTTTCTCGGGCGAAGAAAAAACCATACTTGCCAAATACACTGGCGAAGATTCTGAAATAACCATTCCCGACGGTGTTGTTGAGATTGGTAAATACGCTTTCGAAAACAAAAGCATCACATCGGTAACAATGACCAACTCGGTGAAAACCATTGGTGAAAGAGCGTTTGAGTGGTGCAGTAATTTAAAAACAGTTGTTTTGTCCGACTCACTCGAAAGCATTGGTGAAAACGCGTTTGCCTATTGCCGCAGTCTGAGCACCACAACAATTCCTGACGGTGTTTCAACCATTGGCAACTATGCTTTTGAAAACGTGCTTGATATTCAATACCACGGCACGGCCAGCGGCAGCCCGTGGGGAGCTAAAACCTTCAATGCCTTTGCCGACGGCGATTTTCTGTATTCCGACAGCACCAAAACCGAAATTGCCAAATACTTTGGCACCGACAGCGTGGTAACCATTCCTGCTGGCGTTACTGAAATCGGAACCGAGGCTTTCAGGGACAACGATTACATAAAAACGGTGGTGATGGACAGCGCATTGGTAAGCATCGCCAATAATGCTTTTTGCGATTGTCGGAATCTGCAATCGGTTTCGCTGAACGATGGCTTGAAATCGATTGGCTCATATTGTTTCGCAAACTGCCGTAATTTGAAAGAAATCACCATCCCCGACGGCGTTGAAACGATAGATTACTCGGCGTTTAGCGACGGTGTGCAATACTTGTATTACAACGGCATAGCCGACGGCAGTCCGTGGGGCGCAACATTTGTAAATCCGGCAATCGAGAACAGATTTGTTTTCACCGACAGCACAAAAACAGTGCTTGTAAAATATATTGGCACCGACAGCGTGGTAACCATTCCGGCTGGCGTTACTGAAATCGGAACCGAGGCTTTCAAGGAGAACCAATACATTAAATCGGTGGTGATGGACAGCGCATTGGAAAGCATTGCCAATACTGCTTTTAATGATTGTTCAAAATTGGAATCGGTTTCGCTGAACGATGACTTGAAATCGATTGGCTCATATTGTTTCGCAAACTGCCGTAATTTGAAAGAAATCACCATACCCGACGGAGTTGAAACGATAGATTACTCGGCGTTTGGCGATGGTGTGCAATACATTTTCTACAACGGCACGGCCGACGGCAGTCCGTGGGGCGCACGCTTTGTCAATCCTACTATTGATGGCGACTTCGTTTATTCTGATAGCACCAAAACTGTCCTGAACTTGTATTTGGGCTCTGATAGCGAGGTTACAATTCCCAATGGGGTTGTGGAAATCAGCGAACGAGCTTTCGCCGAAAAAAGCCAGCTAACATCTGTTGTTATTCCTGAAACGGTTAAAACCATAGGTAACAATGCCTTCTGCAATTGCGGCAATTTGAGAAATGTTCAGATTCCTTCGTCAATCGAGACTATGGGGTATGATTTGTTCTCTTGGAGCTGGAACGTAACAATTGTTTGCGACTTTGCATCGAAACCCGACAGCTGGCCGTGGAATTGGAACGGCGATGGAAATGTTGTGTGGAAAAAAGCGCCACTGAGCATAACAATATATTCGTCTGAATATGGCACCGTTACAGGTTACAACCCGGACTCAACATATCACTACGGCGACACCTTAACCCTGACGGCCACAGCTAACCCAGGCTACTATTTCGACCGTTGGAGCGATTGGGAGTATGAAAATCCGCGCACCATTATTGTTGCTAACAACATTGAACTGTCAGCTGAATTCTACGAGTCGGAGCCTGTTGACGTAAGCGTCCGCTCGAAAAACACCTTCTTGGGCACTGTCGCCGGCTTCGACCCGGATAAGACATACTACCCCGGCGACACCCTGAAACTTACCGCCACTCCGGTTGGCGAATTCGGTTTTATGCAGTGGAGCGACGGCAACACCGACAACCCGCGTACCGTTATAGTCGATGGTGAAACAACTTTGGTTGCCGAGTTTGAAGAGCCGTTTGAATTGGCCGACAACTCCGGCTGGGGCAGCATTGGCAGCTTTGCCGAACTGACCAAAAACGATGACGGCAAAACCACGCAAGTCGATTTGTCGTTCTCAAACTCCGGAAACCGCTGGGACGCTCAGTTTGTAACCCCATCGCTCACAAATCTGGGCAACGAGGGCGATGCTTTCGAACTGTCGTTCGATGTGAAGTACTCGGGTAAATTTGACGAAGGACAGTTCACCATTGTTGCCGGAAAAACCATTCCATACAATGCAGAGTACGACCAAGCCAACAACACCCAGATTGTTGATGAAGACGGATATAGCCTCAGCTGGGGCCGCGAATTCACCGTTGAAAAAGAGTGGACACGCGTCAGCTACAACTATTATTTGGGTGCTGAGGGTGCCGACTCGGTTCGCTTGGAGTTCGATTTGGGAACCCATGCGGGAACCTACTCGTTTAAAAACATTGTGCTGAAAGTGGCCGGCAACACTGCTGACAGATGGTTCTGCCAAGGCGGTGTATTTGTAAATGCCATTGCTGAAAACGGAACTGTTACTGGCGCAGGGTTCTACAACAATGGCGACACGGCTGTGCTTTATGCTTCTGCCAACGATTTCTACATCTTCAAGCAATGGAGCGACGGCAACACCGACAATCCGCGCCAGGTGATTGTTAACAATGATACGACCTTTACGGCAAAGTTTGTTTCCGACGGAAGCATACAAATTCCATACCTTAGCAAGGTTAACACTTGGTCTTATGATGGTTGGAATATTGACAAAGCATATGTGAAAGACAATATCGTTTCAATCTTCGTTCCTGAATTTAGCGACGAATGGTCAGCTCAATTCTGCAACATTCTGACTGGCCTTGACGGACAAGAGGTCGGCAACAACTTCCAACTCGACTTCGAGGTCAACTGGAACGGTCTTGAAAGCGACTCGGCAAAAATCTATCTGCTTGCAGGCAAGGTTACTGGCGGTCTTCACGAAGACTATCAGTGGAGCGACTCCATTGCCGAGCTTGTCAATGCCGAAGGAACGATTGACGGCATCCGTTATGCGGGTTACGACATTGCCAATGGCGAATGGACTCACGTATCGTGGGGCGGCATCATCACTGAAACTGGTGCCAAATACATCGGCATTGAGATGAATCTTGGTATGACTGAGGAGAACGGCGACAATCGCGGAACGTTCAACTTCAAGAATATGACTATGACCATCAACAACAATATGGTTAAGTACAACTATGTGGAGGACGACAAGGTTATTGTCAGCCTGTCGGCCAGCAAGAAGAACTGCGGCACCCTGTCGGGCTCTGGCATATATAACGCTGGCGACACCGTGACAATTGCCGCAACGCCTAATGACGGTTACGAGTTCAAGCAGTGGAGCGACGGCAGCACCGACAACCCGCACACATTCGTGGCTGCCGAAGATTTATGGTTGGTTGCGCAAATCATTGACATTCCCGGCCCGTACGCTGGCAAAGCCACAATACTGCCGGGTAACCTGGAGGCCGAGAACTTCGACAATGGCGACAGCACCCACTATGAGATTTATCTTGGCACCAGCTACGACGGCTACCGCGACACCGATGCCGGAATCGACAAAATCGGTGACAACGAGTATGCTCTCAGCTGGACAACCGAGGGCGAATGGGCCGACTACACCGTGACGGTTGCCGAGGAGCAGAAAATGCGCTGGGCCGCACGTGTTTCAACATATATATACGATAGCGCCAAAGTCGCCATCTACAAAGATGAGGCACCGGTAACCGGAACAATTGAAGCTCCCAAGACAGGCAGCTGGTACAGGTACGATTTTGTTTCGGGCGAGACACAATTTGCTCTGCCTGAGGGAACCTACAAGCTGCGCGTGAACTTTGAGAAGGAGGACTGCAACATCGATAAAGTGATGTTTGGCAAACTCAGCGATGTGCTGGTGACAGCCAAAGTGAACAAATCCGGTGAATTTAATCTGCCAAGCCACGCATCAATTGGCTTTGTCTCGGGCTATGGCTTCTACAACATTGGCGACACAGTAACACTCACCGCAACAGCCAACGAGGGCTACACCTTCAAACAATGGAGCGACGGCAACACCAACGCCACCCGCACCATTATTGTCGAGTCAGATACTGCGTTCGCGGCTGAATTTGGTGTCACCGAAAGACTGTATGAATATGCCGAATATGGTTTTGGCAAATGGTTCACGCACGGAAACAATCTGTACGGTTTATATACAAACCAGAACAACGAGGCCGTTGCTATGGTTGAGGAAGCCGGCAATCCGTGGGATGCTCAATTCTGCGTCATCTTCCACGAAGCCGAAGGCCAGACTGAGGGCAACAGCTTCCAGCTCGAATTCGATGTTATGTGGGAAGGCAACAACACCGACACCTCCGCAATACATATTCTCTCTGGTAAGAGTAATGCGGACTTTGGCGTGTACACTAACTATCAGTGGAACGCATACGACGACACCACTAATGTTGAGAAGAACACCGAGCTGATTTTCGATGGCGGGTTCTGGGCCGGCCATAACAAGGAATACCGCCTGCCTTACGGCGAATGGCAGCACATTTCGTGGGGCGGAACCATTGGCGAGAAAGGCAACGATTATATTGGCCTGCAGATTAACCTGCTCGACGATAACGAAGGCCTCTACCTTGGCACCTACCGGTTCAAGAATGTTATTGTGAAGATGAACAACCAGATTGTCGCTCGCGACTTCTACAACGGAAACGCCAACCTGCTTGTTAGCGCCTCAGGCGAAAACGGTACAGTAACCGGCGGCGGATACTACGGCAAGGGCGACGAGGTTAAACTCACCGCAACACCAAACGAAGGATACCTCTTCAAACAGTGGAGCGACGGCAACACCAGAAACCCGCGCACCATCACCGTCAATGGCAATATGACTTTTGTGGCTGAGTTTGTTGTTGATGATAGCAACCCACTTTCTTTCTTTGGGGAAACCAACACTTGGTTTGTCTCTGGAACCACAGTGGATAGAGCGTATGAAAAAGACAATATCGCATCGCTATTTGTTTCAGAATATTGTGACCAATGGTTGGCACAGTTCTGCAACATTCTGACAGGTCTTGACGGTCAAGAGGCCGGCAACAACTTCCAGCTCGACTTTGATGTCAACTGGAACGGTCTTGATAGCGACAAGGCTACAATCTACCTGCTTGCGGGCAAGGTTGAAGGCGGCATTCACGAAGACTATCAGTGGAGCGACTCCATTGCCGAGCTTGTCAACGCCGAAGGAACGGTTGACGGCATCCGCTATGCGGGCTACGACCTTGCCGATGGCAAATGGACTCACGTATCGTGGGGCGGCATCATCACCGAAACTGGCGCCGAATACGTTGGCATTGAGATAAACCTCGGTATGAAGGAGGCCGACGGCGACAACCGCGGAGCATTCAACTTCAAGAATATGAAAGTTAGAATCAACGGCGAGGTTGTTAAGCAAGACTTCTGCACCGGTGAGCTGTTAGTGAATGCCACCGCTGGCGAAAACGGCACAGTTACCGGCGCCGGATTCTACACCAAGGGCGACACCGCAACCATCACCGCCATCGCCGACGAATACTACTACTTCAAGCAATGGAGCGACGGCAACTCCGACAACCCGCGCACATTTGTGGTTAACGACGATATGTCTTTCACTGCCGAGTTCGCGACAAACGCCGTCAACATTCCTTACTA
Source organism: uncultured Bacteroidales bacterium (assembly GCA_902790595.1). GTDB lineage: Bacteria > Bacteroidota > Bacteroidia > Bacteroidales > SZUA-534 > RUG13583. Next base: position 29,088 of record CADASL010000012.1, on the reverse strand, counting down.
TGCCGAAAGCGACAGCATCAACGCTTGGTATGTTAACGGAAGTTTGGTTAAAAAGGCAATTACAGCTGACAATATAGCGTCAATCACCGTTTCAGAAAACGGAAACCTTTGGGAATCACAGTTCTGCAATATTCTGTCAGGCCTCGACGGACAAGAGGCAGGCAGCAAATTCCAACTCGATTTTGATGTCAACTGGAACAGTCTTAGCGGCGCCGATAAGGCTCAAATAATGATGGTGACCGGCAAGTCTGGATATGGTGACCGCTATTCCGATGATGAAAATACCGAGCTTGTTAATGACAATGGAAACTTCAACGGAATCCAGTATGCTACTTATGAGATAGCCAATAAAAGCTGGACTCACATATCGTGGGGCGGCACAATTGGCGAAAAAGGTGCCGATTACATTGGAGTTGGAATATACTTCAATAAGTTCGACGAAGAGGCTGACAAACGCGGAACGTTCAACTTCAAGAATATGAAGGTTAGAATCAACGGCGAGGTTGTTAAGCAAGACTTCTGCACCGGCGAGCTGTTTGTTAACGCAACAGCCAAGAATGGTACAGTTACCGGCGCCGGATACTACACCAAGGGCGACACCGCAACACTGGCCGTAACACCTTACGACGGCTGCATATTCAAGCAGTGGAGCGACGGCAACACCGACAACCCGCGCACATTTGTGGTTAACGATGATGCATCGTTTGTTGCTGAGATTGAGCGTGAGGAGGTCAACTACACATCGGCCGACTATCCGTTCAACACCTGGTGGACAAGCGGCAGCACCGCCGATTCTGTTCAGATGGGCGCTTCGGGCTATGCCGCAAAAATCAGCATCAGTGAGGAACAAGCCGAAGGCGACCGCTGGGATGTGCAGTTCTGCAACATCTTCCACCAATTCGACGGTCAGGTTGAAGGCAACAATGTCAAACTCTCGTTCGATGTTAAATTCGAAGGCGCGGCCGACACTGCAACCATCACTTTCGTGACGGGCAAAATCACCTGGTCGCTGAACCCCGAAATTCACGAGGACTACCAATGGACCGACGACAACACCGAGATTGTTGATGAATACGGCTATATGGTTAGGTCTTTCGAATATGATATTGAGAAAGGTAAATGGCAGAACATCACCATTGAGGGCAAAATTGGCGAGAAGGGTGCCAAATACATCGGCATTGAGCTCGATTTGGCCGGAAACGCCGGAAACACCAATAATGTCGGCGATTTCTACTTCAAGAATATGACCTTGAGTGTCAATGGCAACATTGTTACAAGCGACTACGAGGTTATCGAAAACACCAAGAAGTCGGTTCTTGTTATCGCCAACAACGAATCGTATGGTAATGTTTCAGGCACAGGCACTTACAACTTTGGCGACACCGTAACCGCTACGGCTAACGCATTCGATGGCTGCGAGTTCCTCGGCTGGAGCGACGGAAGCACTAGCAACCCGTACAGCTTTGTTGTAACCAAGGATGTCAAACTCACCGCAAACTTCCAGAAGAAGGCCGTTGTGGTTGAGACATTCACCGTTTCGGTCGCTGCCGATTCTACATTCGGCTCAGTACGTGGTGCCGGCACTTACAAACTTGGCGACACCGCAACCATTGTTGCTTTAGAGAATGATGGTTATGAGTTCATCGGCTGGAGCGACGGAAACACAAGCAACCCATACAGCTTTGTTGTAACCAAGGATGTCAAACTCACCGCAAACTTCCAAAAGAAGACTGTTGTGGTTGAGACATTCACCGTTTCGGTAGCTGCCGATTCTACATTGGGCTCTATACTTGGCGACGGAATTTACAGCCGCGGCGACACCGCAACCATCACTGCCATAGCTAACGATGACTGCGAGTTCACCGGCTGGAGCGACGGAAGCACAAGCAACCCGTACAGCTTTGTTGTAACCAAGGATGTCAAACTCACCGCAAACTTCCAAAAGAAGACTGTTGTGGCTGAGACATTCACCGTTTCGGTAGCTGCCGATTCTACATTGGGTTCTGTTCTTGGTTCGGGCACTTACAAACTCGGCGACACCGCAACCATTGTTGCTTTAGAGAACGATGGTTATGAGTTCACCGGCTGGAGCGACGGCAACACCAGTGCCCTCCGCACCATCGTTGTAACCGCCGACGTTAAACTCACGGCTCTGTTCCGCAAGAGATTCAACCCGGAGCGGACTGTTGACGGCCTGGTATTCTTCCTGACCGACACCTCCGCACACACTGCCGAGCTGATTGGCCTTGCCGACAGCCTTACAGTTCTTGACGCACCCGCCGAAATCAAAATCGAAGGCGTGGCTTACCAAGTAACCGGCATCGGCAACAAAGCTTTCGCCGGCTGCACTCAACTCGATTCAATCAACATTCCTGAATCGATTGAAACCATTGGTATCGAGGCGTTTGCAAACTGCACCGGTACAGTGTCGATTGTCATCCCGAACACGGTTGACAGCATCGGCTACAATGCATTCCTCAATGTCAAGAACATTGTTTACGAAGGCAATGCCACCGGCAGCCCGTGGGGCGCTCTGACAGTGAACGGAACATTCGACGGCGACTATATCTACGACACTGAGTCGAGCCTGACTGTTTACACCGGCACCGACGCCGCTGTTGTAATACCCGACGAGGTTTCAACCATCGGTCACAACGCCTTTGCTGGCAACGAGACCGTTACTTCGGTTGAGATTCCTGAATCGGTGACCGAGATTGGCGACGGCGCCTTCAACGGCTGCTCGAACCTTGAGTCGGTTGAACTTCCGAAGAGCGTGGAATCAATTGGCAATGAGACTTTTGCAAACTGCACCAGCCTTGAGTCGGTTGAGATTCCTGAATCGGTGAAAGAAATCGGCGGCAGCGCCTTCAACGGCTGCTCAAGCCTGACTGCCATTCAGATACCTGTTTCGGTAACGGTTATCGGCCAGTCGGCGTTTGCAAACTGCAGCAAGCTCGATGCTGTCGAGATTCCTGAATCGGTGAACGAGCTTGGCGACGGTGCCTTCACAAACTGCACCAGCCTTGTCTCTGTTTCAATACCTGTTTCGGTAACGGTTATCGGCGCCGAGACATTCTCGGGCTGCTCAAGCCTCAACAGCATCGACATCCCGAGTGCTACAACCGAGATTGGCAACAACGCGTTCGACGGCTGCTCAAGCCTGACAACAATCAGCATCCCGGTATCGGTGACAACCATCGGCAACGGCGCGTTTGCTTACTGCAACTCGCTTGTTACGGTTCAGATTGGCACATTCATCAATGTCAAGAACGAAGGCGTTTCAACCCTGGCCGACGGTTCGGTTAGCATCGGTTCGCGCGCGTTCATCGGCTGCGACAGCCTGACCGCCGTTTACATTCCGCTTTCGGTTGCCTCTATTGGTGACTCGGCTTTCGCCGGATGCAAGAATCTGACCATCTATTGCGAGGCTGAGTCGATGCCTGAGGGCTGGAGCGAATCGTGGAACCCAGAGGGCTGCAAGGTGGTTTGGAACTACAATGGCAAACCGCAAGTTGTTGAATTCAACCTGATTGCCATTGCCAACAACAGCCGCTACGGCTCGGTAACCGGTTCGGCAACCTACACCAAGGGTGCCACCGCAACCATCACCGCAACTGCCGCCGAGGGTTACAAGTTTGTTGGCTGGAGCGATGGCAACACCGACAACCCGCGCACAGTTGTTGTTACCGGTGATTTGGCGTTTACGGCTGTGTTCGAGTCCGTTACCGCCATCGACGATGAGGCCGCGGCAGCTGTCAACATCTTCGCCTACAGCAACACAATTGTTGTTGAGAACGCCGACAGCAACATCAGCGTTTACGATGCCAACGGCCGCCTGATTGCCACCGAGCAACCTGCCGGTCAGCGCACCGAGATTCTGATTGCCAACAAGGGCGTTTACCTTGTCAAGGTTGGCAGCACCGCCAAACGCGTGATGGTGTTCTAATTGAAAATCCGACCCGGCGCACTGCCGGTTCGCGATTATAGCTCAGCAGGGCCGCAAGATTTCAGATTTTGCGGCCCTGTTTGTTTTTGTGCCGGTTCCTCCGATTCATTTCTGCCGACTCTCCCAACCCAAAAAACTCTATCTTTGCCCGAAACAAAACACACTGATATGAAAATAGCAATCCCCACTCGCGATGGCCGCGTTGACGACCATTTCGGACACTGCAAGGAATACACCGTCTATATAGCTGAAAACAAGCAAATTACTGGCACCGAGACTGTCCCGTCGCCCGAAGGCTGCGGCTGCAAGAGCAACATTGCCTTTGTGCTGCGGCAGATGGGAGTGAACGTGATGCTCGCCGGCAATATGGGCGACGGCGCGCTCAACGTGCTCAACGCGCAGAACATTATGGTGATTCGCGGCTGCTCGGGCAATGTGAGGGAAGTTGCCGAAGCCTATCTGAACAACACCCTGTCCGATTCGGGCATTGGCTGCCAGCATCACGAGTGTCATTAAAGGGTTTAATCGGCTAACTGGTGAATCGGTGAATCGAAAAGGTGAGAGTTTAGTGGTAAGAGTTGAGAAGGTTTAGTTTAATGGGTTTAAAAGTTTAAGGTTTAGAAGTTTAGCGCTTCGTTGTTTAGTTCTTGATTAGAAAAAATCTGCGTTAATCTATTAAATCTGTGTCATCTGCGTTCAAAATCGAAAATCAAAATTCAAAAACACCTTGCAATCCCCCGACGAACATATCGCCCGCCTGAAAGAACTGGTTGCCGTGCTGCCCGAGAGCCCCGGCGTCTATCAGTATCTGGACAAGAACGGAACCATCATCTACGTTGGCAAGGCCAAGCGGCTGAAGCGGCGCGTGTCGTCGTACTTCAACAAGTATCAGGACCGCGCCAAGGTGCGGATTCTGGTGCGCAACATTGCCGACATCAAGCACATTGTGGTCGATACTGAGCAGGACGCGCTTCTGCTTGAAAACAACCTGATTAAGAAATATCAGCCGCGCTACAACTCGCTGCTGAAAGACGACAAGACCTATCCGTGGATTTGCGTCAAGAACGAGCCATTTCCGCGCATTTTCTCAACGCGCAACTTCATCCGCGACGGCTCGTCGTACTTCGGGCCGTACACGTCGGGCTTTGCGCTGAAAACGCTGCTGGAACTCATAAGGCGGCTCTATCCCATCCGCACCTGCGCGCTCAATTTAAGCCGCGACGCCATTGCCAAAGGCCGCTACAAAATCTGCCTTGAACACCACATCGGCAACTGCCTGGGACCTTGCGAGGGGCTGCAGTCGGAGGAGAATTACGCCGAGGCCATCAGCAACATAAAAGAGATTCTGAAGGGCAACTCAAACGCCGTCATCGAACTGCTGAAGTCGAAAATGAACGCTCTAAGCAAGGAGTACAAGTTTGAAGAGGCGCAGAAGGTTAAGAACAAAATCGATAAGCTGTCGGAGTTCCAGAGCAAATCGACGGTTGTCAGTCCAACAATACACAATGTCGATGTCTTTGCAATATATGACGACGACGACTGCGCCTACATCAGTTTTATGAAGGTGGTGAACGGCGCCATTGTGCAGGTGCACACCTTCGAAATGAGGAAACGGATTGAGGAGGAACTCGACTCGCTGCTGCTATCGGTCATTGAGGAGGCGCGGCAACGGCGGCTGAGCACCTCGGCAGAGATTATTGTGCCGTTCGAAATCGACTTCAGCCTCGACAACATAAGCTTTGTTGTTCCGCAGCGCGGCGACAAGAAAAAACTGCTTGAACTGTGCGAGAAAAACGCGCATATGTACGCCGTTGAGAAACTCAAGCGCAGCGCCCTGCACAACCGTAACAATCCTATCGACCTGCTGGTGTCGGTTCAGAAAAAACTGCATCTGCCCAACATTCCGCGCTACATAGAGATTTTCGACAACTCAAACATTCAGGGCGCGTTTCCGGTTGCCGCCTGCGTTGTTTATAAAGACGGAAAGCCGTCGAAAAAAGACTACCGGCTATTCAACATAAAAACTGTTGAGGGTCCCGACGATTACGCCTCAATGTTTGAAGTGGTAAACCGCCGCTACTCCCGTCTTATGGCCGAGGCGCAACCCCTGCCCGACCTGATTGTCGCCGACGGCGGTGTGGGGCAAATGGAGTCAATCCGTCAGGCTACGGAAGACGCTCTCGGTTTGAATATTCCCATACTGGGGCTTGCCAAAAACGACAAGCACTCAACCAACGAACTTCTAATCGGATTTCCGCCGAAACACATTGAGATACGCCGTACCGACGACATTTTCCGATTCTTTGCAGGAATGCAGGAGGAGGTTCACCGCGCGGCCATCACCTTCCACCGCAACAAACGCTCAAAAGCATTCCTTGTGTCAGAACTCGACGGCATCCGAGGCATCGGCGACAAAACCAAAGAAGCGCTCTTCAACGAGCTGAAAACCGTTGAGGCAATGCGCGCCGCGTCACTCGAAACGCTCGAAAAAATTATCGGCCACGCCAAGGCGGTGATTGTGAGGGAATATTTCGATAAAGGGTGATAGGCATTAGGATTTAGGCACTAGTACAAAGGTCTGTTGTCCGTTGTCTGTTGGTGTTGGGTATTAGGTGTTGGGGGTTGGAATTTAGGCATTAGGCACTAGGTGTTGGAAATTGGTAATGTGTTAAACCTTAAACAATTCACCGATTCACCAGTTCAACAAATCCTGTCTGTTGTCCGAAGTCTGTCGTCCGTTGTCCGTTATCCACTCCTTCACGCCTTCAATCCTTCACTCCTTCCCGCCTTCAATCAATGCGCCTCCAGCCAGTTCTTTCCAATGCCCACCTCGGCGGTGAGCGGAATGCTCAAACTTATGGCCGACTCCATCTCGGTTTTCACCAGTTGGCTCAAAGCCTCGGTCTCACCAGATGCAACATCAAACACAAGTTCGTCGTGAACCTGCATCACCATTGCCGATTTCAGGCCCTGCTCGGCCATTTTGCGGTGGATGTTTATCATCGCAATCTTGATGATGTCGGCGGCAGTGCCCTGGATGGGCGCGTTGATGGCGTTTCGCTCGGCGGCGCTGCGCACAAGGCTGTTGGCCGACTGCAGGTCGGGCAGATAGCGGCGGCGGTGGCAGAGTGTCTCGGTGTAGCCCACGTTTCGCGCTGTGGCGATGCTCTTGTCCATATACTCTTTCACGCCTGGAAAACTGGCAAAATAGTTGTCGATAATCTCTTTTGCTTCAGTCACTTTGATGCCTGTGTTCTGCGCCAGCCCGAACGACGAGATGCCGTAGATGATGCCGAAGTTGGCGCTCTTGGCCTTGCGCCGCTGCTCGCGCGTGACGCTCTCCACTGGCTCGTGGAAAAGCCGTGCCGCGGTGGCGGCGTGAATGTCCTGATTGGCACGGAAAGCCTCAATCATTGCCGCATCCTGGCTCAAGTGAGCCATCAGCCGCAACTCAATCTGCGAGTAGTCGGCAGCCATAATGCAGCCGTCGGCGTGGGTGGGCACAAACGCCATCCGCACTTTGCGCCCCTGCTCCTCGCGCACGGGAATGTTCTGCAGGTTGGGATTGGTCGAACTCAGGCGGCCAGTGGCTGTAATGGTCTGATTATAAGATGTATGTATTCGGCCAGTTTTGCTATGAACCATCTGCGGAAGCGCCTCAACATAGGTTGAAAGCAGTTTTTTGAGCGAGCGGTACTCCAGAATCATCGGCACAATAGGGTGCTTGTCAGCGATTTTCTCGAGCACGTCCTCGGCCGTCGAATACTGTTTGGTCTTGGTTTTGGCGGCCCCGCCGATTTTCAGCCGTTCAAACAGAATCTCGCCCAACTGTTTCGGCGACGAGATGTTGAACGCCATCCCCGCCTCGGTGTAGATTTTCTGCTCCACATCGGCAATGGCGGCGCGCAACTCCACGGCGTAGGCGTTCAGCGCGGCGGTGTCGATTTTCACGCCCGTCCACTCCATATCGGCTAGCACGCTGATGAGCGGCGTTTCAATATTGAAGAACAAATCAATCATATCCGACTTGCGCAATTCGGCCTCCAGCAACGGTTTCAGGCGGAATGCGATGTCGGCGTCCTCGCAGGCGTAATCGCGCAGCAGGCCGATTTCAACGTTGCGCATTGTGGTTTGCGCGCTTCCGCGACGGCCAATCAGTTCTTCGGTTTTTATTGTGCTGTATTTCAGATACGATTCGGCCAGCAAATCAAGGTTGTGGCGTTGTTCGGGCTGGATGAGATAGTGCGCCACCATTGTGTCGAACAGGCGGCCGCGCACCTCAACGCCGTAGTTTTTCAGCACCAGAATGTCGTATTTCAGATTCTGCCCGATTTTGGCGATGTTCTCATTGCTGAAGAAAGGTTTGAATCTATCGACAACTGCTTGAGCGTCAGTCTGATTCTCAGGCACGGGCACCAGCCAGCCGCTCTTTTCCTTTGTGCTGAACGACATTGCCACCAGTTCGGCGCTGTGAACGTCGAGCGATGTGGTTTCGGTGTCGAAGCAAACTTCTTGGCACTCAAGCAGATGACGTACAAGTTCGGTTTGCTCATCGGCTGTCTGCGCAATGCGGTAGTCGGGGTTCACATCTTTGATTGTGTCGAGCGTGGGTGCAATAGGCGGGTTGTCAATGTCGAAAAGCGAGCCTTGCCCCGTGCTGTCGGTGCCGAACAATGTGCCTTGCAGCGGATTGACCGCCGATTTTGCTGATTGTGAAGTCGTTGGCGATGCCTGACTGAGCGCTCGTGTGAGCATATTGCGGAATTCCAAATCTGCGAATAGGGTTGTTAATTTGTCTTTATCTGGCTCTTCGCGCTTAAATTCTTCGGCATCAAACTCAACAGGCGCCTGCGTGTTGATGGTGGCCAGAACCTTCGAGAGTTCAATCTGGCTGCGGAAGTTCACCATATTTTCGCGCTGCTTGCCCTTCAGTTCGTCAATGTGCTCGTAGATGCCCTCAATCGAGCCGAAGTCGGTAATCAGTTTTTCGGCACCCTTCGGGCCTACGCCTGGGCAGCCAGGAATGTTATCCGAAGTGTCGCCCATAAGTCCAAGCAAATCAATGATATGGTCGGGTGTGACGGCAAATTTCTCCTTCACCTTGGCGGCATCCCAAATCTCAATGTCACCACCCGAACGGCCTGGTTTGTAAACAAATACGCCATCGCGGACAAGTTGCGCGTAATCCTTGTCGGGCGTCATCATATAAACCGTAAACCCTTCGGCCACAGCCTTGTGAGCCAGCGTGCCGATAATGTCGTCGGCCTCAAAACCATCAACCTGAACCACAGGAATATTCAGCGCCGCAATCACCTCTTTGATGAGCGGAATGGCCTGGCGCATATCCTCGGGCATCGCCTCGCGGTTGGCCTTATACTCGGCGTACATCTCGTGCCTGAACGTGGGCCCGTGCGGGTCGAAAACCACGCCAATGTGGCTCGGGTTCTCTTTTTGCAGCACCTCAAGCAGCGTGTTGGTAAACCCGAACACCGCCGATGTGTTCACACCCTTCGAGTTGATTCGCGGACTCTTGATGAAAGCGTAATAGGCCCTGTATGCCAGCGCGTAGGCATCGAGCAGGAAAAGCGTTTTGTCAGCCATTTTGTTTGTTTTTTAGCAGAGCGAAGATAGGATTTTTTTGGTGAATCGGAGAATCGTTTAATCGGTGAACTGGTGAATCGAATGGCGGAATTTTCCGCGCTGAAAGCGCAAAACCGCATAGCCCAAGGCAAGCGCAGCGGCACCTTGGGAAGCCTTGGAGCATCGCACACACAACCCAGCGCCCTGAAAGGGCAAAAGGAAACAAAACAAAAGCCGCCTCAAAACTTTGAAACGGCCTTTAATTCAATTTTCACGCTTTTCTCAACCCCCAAAACTCCACCCGAAATCGCCGTGGTAAATCATCTGATGCGTCATTCCGCCATCGATGCAGATGTTTTCGCCCGAAATGAAGCCGGCCTTGTCCGAGCAAAGGAACAGCACCATATTGGCAATGTCCGCCGGATTGCCCACGCGCCCCACAAGTTGCTGTGTGGCGTCGGGACCGGTGTAGTTCATCTGTTTTGTGTCAATCCAGCCGGGCGAAATGGAATTGACGCGCACCCGCCCCGCAAGGCTGACGGCAAGGGCGTGGGTGAGCGCGGCAATACCGCCTTTGGCCGCCGTGTAACTCTCGGTCTGCGGCTGGCTCATACGGTCGCGCGACGACGAGATATTGACCACGGCCGCACCCTCCGCAAAATGCGGCGCAAACAGTTTGGTCAGGTAGAACGGCGCGGTTACGCCAACGTTCAGCGCATACTGAAACTCCTCAAACGTGCACTCGTCGATGCCCTTCATCAGCGGGGCGGCGTTGTTTATCAGATAATCGACGCGCCCGTATTGCCCCACAACGCTTTGCGCGAAATGCTCGAGCGTGGGCTTGTCCGACAGGTCGCCAATAAAATGGTCACCCTTCTGGCAGTCAATTATGCAGACGCTGGCGCCGTTGCGCTGGAATTCATCGGCTATGCAACGGCCAATGCCCTGCGCACCACCCGTCACAACGGCCACTTTACCTTCGAAATTGTTCATTTTCAGCAGAATCGGTTATTAGAAGAATTTGACAATATCGTCGAGATTCTTGTGCTGCGGCTGGCGCGGCTCGCCACTGCGGTAACCCAACGAAATGACGGCCGTAATTGTCTCGTTTTCAGGTATTCCGAACAGACGGCGCAGAGCATCGCTGTCGCGCATTCCCATAATCAACGTATCGAAACCCATTGCGCGGGCCTTCAAAACAAGGTAGGCATTGGCCAGGCCGTTGTCGTAGGCGCCCCACTGGTCGCCCAACTCGTTGGCCGGATTGTCGCGGAAGAAACCCGATTTGCCGCGCTCGAAGGTCGAGATAATGAGCACCGGCGCGCCCTCAACGTTGCGGCGGTTGCCACCAATGTAGTTCTTCACCGAATCGACCATTGCGGCGCTCTGTGCCACGTAGTATTTGGTGGGCTGCTGGTTTGCCCACGACGGCGCCTCCTGAGCGCTTGTGAGCAACTCGCGCACTTCGGCCTCGCTGATGGTTTTGGTGGCATCGTAACTGCGCACGCTGCGGCGCGTCTTAATCACATCGTCGAACGACACCGAGCCCGACGTCTGGCCATTGTTGCAGCAACCCGCCATTGCGGCCGCAAGTACAACTGTAAATAAAATCTTACGCATAAAACACTGATGGACTTCTGGTTAACAATTCAATGCTGTTTTGCCGCTTTCGCGAAGTCCGGAACAAAACCGGCAGCAACAACGGGCTAAAAATAGTTATTGCAACGTAATAACCGCTTGATTTTTGGCGGTTTCCGCAAGCCGATTGCCGATTTATAAGGCGGAAACGTAGATAACCGCTGTCAGCTGTTGATGAGCTGCATTTCAATCTCATCGATGTAGCCGCTGGCGGCACGCAGCCACTCGGCGCGTAATCCGCAACGACGGAACCCGGCCTTCTCAAAAATATGCAGGCTGGCCGCATTGTCGGCGGCAACAGAGCAGTAGAGCTGGTGAAGGTGCAGAAAATCAAACGCGTAGCCGATAATCAGTTGCAGACTTTCGCTGGCGAATCCGTGGTCGCGGTTCTCGTTGCCCACAACCACAATGCCCACCGACGCCCGAAGGTGATATGGGTCGAAATCGAACAAATCGATTGCGCCAACAGGCTCATTGCCAGCATCTTTCCGGCAGACAATCAGCCTTAGCTGCCTGGCGGTGTAAATGTCGGCTTGAGCGTCCTCAATATACTGCTTGAGCGTGAAACGCGAGTAGGGTGCGGTGGTGGTGCCGTAGCGCCAGACGCTGGTGTCGTTCTCGCACCGGTACAGAAAGTCGAGGTCGTCAGGCTCGACGGCCCGAAGCAATATGTTGCTGCCCTCGAGCATCGGCCTACTTGAACTTGTCGGCGTTCACCACAAAGGCGTCAACAAAGCCCTTGTTCAGCACATCGTCGAGCGCCTGCTTGGCCGATGTTTTGCCAATGTACTCGCCCCACGTGTAGCGGTAGTAGCCGTCGGCGCCCAGGTGCTCCTCAACGTCGAACAATCCGCGGAAGCGCGATTTGGCGACGGGCTGCTTGGTGGCCATCAGCTGAATGGTGTAGGTGTTCACGTCGGGGTCGGCCATCTTCGATTTGTAGAAGTTGCTGCCCTTCTGTATCAGCTGGTTATACTCAAGACTGCTGATGATTCGCGCGTCGGGGAAACCGGCATCAACAACCTCGCCCATCATCTGCACAGCCTGGCCCTGGTGCGTGAACAGACCCACGGTGTACATATACTGCCCGTCGGCTTCGAAAATCCATACGTTGTTGATGGATTTGAACTTGGCCGGCGCAAGCGGTTTCTGCGACTCGGTTATCCAGATGGTGTAAGTGAGCTGTTTTTTGTATTTCAGCTCGTCGGGAACGTAGATGCCCTCGACGGTGATGTTGGCGTTGGTGGGGTTCAGCACGTTCATATCAACGCGGCGGTTCAGAGCGCGGCCCTCAGGGTTGTCGCTGCCGTCGGGGTTCTGGTTGATGGCTATGAAGTTGGTCTTGCCCAAACCTTTGGCAACCAGCCGGCTCTCAGATATTCCCTTCTTTGTCAGATAGTTGACCACTTCGCGGGCACGCATAACCGACAGGCGCTGGTTGTAGTCGTCGGTTCCAAGGTCGTCGGTGTTGCCGGTAACCTCAAGCTTCAGGTCGGGATTGGCCTGCATCAGCGCGGCAATGCGCTCAATCTCAATCTCGGCCTCGCGGTTGAGGCGGGCGCTGTTATCGTCGAACAGAATGCTCTTGATGGAGTAGTACTCGCCGGTGCTCACTGCCTTCGGCACCATATTGATTGCGGTGTTCACCTCGGGGTTCAGCTCATATTCCGACACGTAGATGTAGGCGTCGGCCGGTTCGTAGCCATCGCCGTAAGCGGTAATCTTGTAGCTGCCCGGCTTGATGACGGTGGCAAACTGCCCGGTGGCGGCGTTGGGGCTCAGCGAGGCGATAACCTGACCGCTGGCATCGGCCACGTGCAGATAGAACGAGCTGTTGAGCTCCTTGTTGTCCTGCAAAGCCAGACGGCCGGTGAGCTTGTACTCGCTCGGGTAGGTCGGGGTGTAAGTCTCCTCAACCGGTGCAGGGGTGTAAGTGTCGGTCTCGGTTTCGGTCTCCGCCGGAGTTTCTGCAATGACAGGTGCCGGAGTGTATGTCGGTTTATACGGAGGCGCTACGCGGCGCATCTCCTTTGTACCACCACCCTCGGGAACGCGGTCCATATAACCAACGGAGCCGTCCTCGCCCACCGGATTGTAAAACATATCGTCGAACGGTGTGCTGATGGGATAGCCAAGGTTCTGCGGCGTGCTCCAGTTGCCGTTGTTGTCGCAAACGCTCTTGAATACGTCGAAACCGCCCATTGTTGAGTGCGCCTCCGACACAAAAAAGAGCGTCTCGCTGTCGCCGGCCAGGAAAGCCGCATCCTCGTCGAACGGAGTGTTGATGATGTACGACAGCGCCACCGGCACTCCCCAGTTGCCGCTGTTGTCCATCAGCGAGCGGTAGATGTCCTTGCCGCCCTGTCCGCCCGGACGGTCGCTCACAAAGAAGAGCGTTTTGCCGTCGCGCGAGAAACTGCCGTGAGTCTCGTTGTATTTCGAGTCGATGTTTTTCGGGAACTTCTTGATTTCCTCCCACTTGCCGTTATCCAGCTTCGAGTAGTAGATGTTGCCGTTGCCAAAGTCGTCGCGGTAGAGAATCATCATATCGCCGTGATACGAGAGCGAGGCCGTTGAGAAGTTGCCGTCGGAGGCAATCTCGTAGGTGATGTCCTTCGGCTTCGACCAGTTGCCGTTGTCGTCTTTCACGGTGTAGAAAATCAGTTCAAAAAAATCCTCGGTGCCCGAGTGCGGGTCGCGCACCTTCTGGTACGATGTGAACACAGCCGACTTCTCGTCGCCCGACACGGCCGGGAAGTAGCACTCGGCGTCGAGCGCGAAATCGGGCCGGCTGAACTCAACCGTCAGCGGGTTGCTCATCATATTCTCGGCATTGCTGCACGACTCAATCTGCAGCGCCAGAAAGTCCTGATAATAAACATCCGAAGCGTTCAGCGTGGAGCGGAACTGGCGGTAGGCGTCGATGGCCCGTGTGTACTGCCCCGTCAGGCGGTAGGCCTTGCCCAGGTAGAACCAGGCCTCCTCGGGCGCCGATGTCTCTTTGTAGTTGCCGTCTTTGTACTGCGGATTGGTGCTCACCACGGCCTTCTCCAGATACGGAATGGCGTTCTCCACCTGATTGTCGAGGTTCATATAGCAGATGCCCATATTGAAGGCCACATTGGCGTTGAGCTGGCCCCGGTTCTCAATTTGCATATACTTTTTGAGAGCCTCCTGGTAGTTTTCATACAACATCTGCTCCTGCGCCTGCTGGAACCAAGTTTTGAAGTTTTTGTCCTGCGCTTGAGATGTAATAGCTATCAGACTGAGCAAGATAGCCGGAAAAAATCGCTTGTTCATAAATGTCAGGTTTTGCAAAAAAAGCACTTTTATGTGGCGAAAGTAATAAAAGAACATAAACATTTTACGCTCCGTCAAACATTTAACTGAAAAACACGCGGCACGGGGCGGCCTCATCAGCCGTTTTTTTATGTTTTTTTTGCCCTCCGCTTTCGCGAAAAGCGGCCGTAATTTGAACGGAATAGCTTACCTTTGCCATCAAACTGACAATGGTTATGAATCTGAATCCGAAAATGAAATGGCTGCTCACACGCTTGAACAACAAGTATGTGATTGCCGGCCTCATCTTTCTGCTCTGGATTCTCTTCTTCGACCAGAACAACCTGCTCAACCGCCTGTCGGACTACCGCAACCTCCGCCAGATGAAGGCGCAGAAGGAGTATTACGCCAAGAAAATTGCCACCGACATTGAGCGCACCAAAGAGCTCGAAACCGACGACGACAACCTTGAGAAATTCGCCCGCGAGCAATATCTGATGAAGAAACCCAACGAGGACGTGTTTGTGATTGTTGAAAAATAAAAGCCGCCACGGCAAGGAACTGCCGCCACTCGTTTTGTCATTTTCGCTTTCTTTGCCCGTATGAGTTTGCAACACCTGACACTGACTAATTTCAAGAACTACCAGTCGCTCGACGCCGATTTCTCGGCGCGCATCAACTGCATCACCGGCGACAACGGCGAGGGCAAGACCAACATTCTCGACGCCATCTACTACCTGTCGTTCTGCAAGAGCTTCTTCACCGGGCTCGACGCTCAGAACATCCGCCACGGCGAGCAGTTCTTCATTGTGGAGGGCAACTATGATATTGACGGTCAGGCCGAAACAATCTACTGCGGATTCGAGCCGGGCAAGCGCAAGAGGTTCAAGCGCAACAAGAAGGAGTACGAGCGCTTTGCCGACCACATCGGGCTGATTCCGCTGGTGATGGTGTCGCCCTACGACATCAACCTCATCATCGGCGGCAGCGAGGAGCGGCGCAAGTTCATCGACGGCATAATATCGCAGTTCGACAGGGAATATCTGCTTGAATACCAAAAATATACCAAGATTCTCGCCCAGCGCAACCATCTGCTTAAAGAGACTCCGCAAACGTGGCAGATTGACGAGGATATGCTCCAGATTTACGACGACCAGCTGGCCGAGTCGGGGCAGTTCATCTACCAGCGGCGCAAAGATTTTGTCGGAAACATTGAACCGGTGTTCCAACGCTATTTCGAGACCATATCGCAGGGCAAGGAGCGCGTCTCGCTGATTTACCGCACCACGCTCGACGAGAAGCCTCTCGACCAGCAGCTGCGCGACAACCGCTCCATCGACCTAGCCACGCGCTACACCAACTTCGGAGTCCACAAAGACGACCTTGAGCTGGGAATGGGCGACATACCCATCAAGCGCATTGGCTCGCAGGGGCAGCAGAAAACCTACCTTGTGGCAATGAAACTGGCTCAGTTTGAATATATTGGCAATCTGTGCGGGCAAAAGCCCATTCTGCTGCTCGACGACATCTTCGACAAGCTCGACCAGTCGCGCGTGGAGCAGATTGTCAACCTTGTGGCGCAGAACAACTTCGGGCAGATTTTCATCACCGACACCAACGCCGACCGCATAAAAACAATTCTGGAGAAAGTGGGCGGCGAGCACCGTCACTTCAACCTGAAAAACAACGTTTTAACACTATTGTGAAATGAAACGCCAGAACACCTCCTCGCTCGGCGAGACCATCCAGCTTTGGATTGAATCCACCAAACTGCGCGGACAACTCAACGAGAAACGCCTGATTGCCGCCTGGAAACCGATGGTGGGCGATTATATGGCCTCGCTGACGCGCGAAATCTACATCAAAAACCGCACGTTGTTTGTGCACATCGACTCATCGGTGGTGCGCAACGAGCTCCTTTTGGCCAAGCCGATGCTCATCAAGCGCCTCAACGACGAGAACGGCGGCGACATAATTGACGATATTGTGATTAGGTAGGGATTGTCCCTTTGAATTGCGTCATTGCAATCCAAAAACCGCCCCGCCTTGCGCTCTAGCGCCCCGCCGTGCATCCTTTGGCCCCATCTCTCTCAAACAAAAACGGCCCCCTCCGCTGCCGGAGATTGCCGTTTCGCTTTTCCGTTGTTCTATGCCTCTTATTGCTTCTCGGTGAAGTAACCCGGCGGCCCGTTCAGGCCGGCAATCTTGGCACGGGTGGCACCCTTTACCCACCATCCTCAAAAAAAACACCACCCGCTGCCCAGGTGGTGCCTTTTCTCAATTACTCCGTTTCTCAGTTTTCTTCTAAATCCAGCACAACCTTTCCATCCACCACTTTCCACTGCTTGAGGGCGGGGTTGTTTTGGCCTTCAACGTAGCTGTTCAGCGCATTGAGCAATGAGTTGCCGTAGCCCAATGTCTGCTCGCTGCCGCACATCTCGGTGGTTCCGGCTGTGATTGTGCCATCCTCAGTGAAATAGCCGCAGCCGGTTACAGTGCCTCCCCGTTGGTAGCTGGAGTTGTAAATCATATAATTGGTTGGTGCAGGGTCTTCATACTCATCTATGTTGGCCCAAATACAACTCTCGCGCCAATAGGTGTTCTCTATCAGGCTGCCCTCATACGAGCCGCCGCATATCGCTCCTGGCAAACCAAGAATATTATCGCCCCAATTCGTTGTTGTTTTCAATTTAACTGTGCCCCAGTTCACGGTGTTTCTGATGATTGCTCCGCCATCGTTATCACCTGCTATTCCACCAACACGCCCGAACCGGCCTCCCCAGTTAAGGTTGATTACACAATATAAGTTACCCGTATTGATGCAGTTTTCAATCAGACCCTCGTTTTTATTACAGATACCTCCTGATGCATTCATCACCTCGGCATCGGCCGACATATCATTCCAACAGTTGCGGAGAATGCCACCTTTCCCGTTCGTAGTCAACATACCTAGGAACCACTGACAGATTGCTCCCGATTCGCGCGTAACTATCATATCACCGAACGATGCATCGAGCTGTGCCTTGACATTCTGTATAATACCCTTGTTGGTAAAGCCAAACAAGCTGAAATACATACTTGACTTAACCGATTTAAGTGTAATCGTGTGCCCGTGGCCGTCGATGAGTCCCTTGAAGCCGTCTTTCAGGTTGTAGCCGACATTTTCGAGTGTTAAGTCGTTCTCGATGCTCACATAAATATCTCCGGTATGGTAGTTGGTGTCTATCTCATTAAACAGAGCAATGTATTCTTCCGGTGTTGTAATTGAGAATTTTGCGTACTCCTTGCCGTCGACTGTTTCGGCAACGCCTTGTTTCCACTTCGCATAAAGTGTTGTGTCTTTGGTTATTGCCCCGGCAAAGCTGAATGCCTCGGTGCAGGCCGCACTGGTGAACCATCCTGCAAAGGCATAGCCGCTGCGCGTTGGAGCAGTAGCCGGTTTGGCAGTTTCGCCTTTGACGACAATCTGCGATGCGATTGTTCCGGTGCCGCCGTTGAGGTTGAAGGTTACACCGACGGCCTCAGCCAAGTAGCCACTGGAATTTACGCACCAGCTTGTGTTGGCCATAGCAAACTTCCCGCACTCAGCCCCAATGCTTGTTGTTGCGCCATCGGCAAGGTCAAGCACCTGGGTTGATGTGCTGTAATCGCTGCTCGCCACACTGATTGTGGCAACCGGCGCTTCGGCTGTGAGCGTGTTCAGCAGGAGAACTTTGCTGTTGTAAAGATATATGTTATCGTTGGCTCCGAATTTTATGCTGTCGCTCAAAATAAGCTTCGAATAGGCATCCGCATACACACCGTTGCCTTCGCCATTTTTAATATCTACGTTTCCGCTAATGGTGCCACCAGTCAATGTCGCGGTAGCTGTTCCTGAAATTTTTGCTCCCACATAAACCGCTCTTCTCTGGTTGCCGGTTATCTCTCCGCCCGTCATATTGAAATCACAACTGCAACCATTTGTTCTACTATCATCATTCAAAACAAGCACTACAGACTTATTCACACTAGTGCTAACGTCATTTGATGTACTGTTCGTGTTCGTTATAGAGCCACCGTGCATATTGAATGTCGCCACACCCTCGTCACGTGTGCCCGCATAAACTATTACCACGCCATCTTTTATTCCGTATGTATTGTCATCATCAATCGTGATTGTTCCGCCATACATATTGACTGTTCCCGGCGGGAAAACATCAATATTGGTGACATAAGTACCACTATATTTGAAATAGTTGGTCGAAATTGTTCCGTCAAGCATATTGAACGTACCGCGAGCAAACACACCGCCACCGCCATCGGTTGTGATATTCCGGACTATTGAGCCGGATTTCATATTGAAAGTGGCGTTGCGGCCAATATAGACACCGCCGCCACAGGTTTTCGTGGTTTCGGTGCCATTCACTCTGCTAAATATCTCATTCTCACTGATTACCGTACTGCTCATTGTTACTACCGAGCCTTCGGCAAGATAGATGCCCGCGCCCTGAACCTTCGTTTTGTTTCCGGCAACATAGCTGCTGTCTAACGTGACTCGGCTGTTTTCCGCGGCATATAATCCGCCGCCGTTGGTGCTGTTGTATCCGCCAACGAGGGCCAGATACCTGACGGTTACCGGCACTGTGGTGCTGATGGTGAGCGGACGGCCGTTCTCAGTATTTGTAGTGAACCCGCCGTCAAGCGTATCCTGCGGAACACCTTCGCTCCAGCCGTTCAGGCCGGTGAGCGTGATGCTCTTGGCGCGGGTGTTGAGCGTGTCGCCCAGGCCTTGCGCACCGGTGAGCTTGCCGCTCACAAAGATGTTGTAGTACGTTGTGCGGTCGTTCATCTTGCCCAAAGCTGAGGCAAGGCTTTGCAGCGCGCTCTCTGCCGAAAGGCCAGTGTTGCTGTCGTTGCCCGTGGCGGGATTCACATAGTAGCTCTGCAGTTTGCAAGTGAAGTAGCCGGGCTGGCCGTTCAGGCCGTCAACAAGGGCGTAGTTGCCATAGTCGCTGCTGAATGTGGTGCCATTGCCGCCTACAAGTTTCGTGCAGTAAGCGAACATATGAGTTGTATTCTGCGTTCCCGACCAATCGGCTCCCGGAGCAACGTTGATGGTTGTGAGTTCCGAGCAATTAGCGAACATAGTGTTCATCTCGGTAACATTATCGATGTTGAAATTACTCAAATCGAGCGTGATGAGTGCCGTACGACCAAACATACCGCCCATAATGCTGACATTCGCCGTGTTGAAATTGCTCACATCGAGCGTGGTGAGTACCGAGCAATTATTAAACATCTGGCGCATATTGGTAACATTCTGGGTGTTGAACCCACTCACATCAACCGTTTTGAGTGACTGACACGAACTGAACATATTGCTCATATCGGTAACATTCCCGGTGTTGAAGCCTCGCAAATCAGCCGATACCAGTTTTGAACATTCGTAGAACATATTTGAGCAATCGCTGCCAAGCGCAATATTCGCCCCCTCAGGCACCACAAGGTTGAACCTGGCATCCTCGTGTTCGTTGGTCTTTATGGCATTGATGATGGTGCCATCAGTTGCAGCCTTGCCCAAATCACTTGCAGTAACCTTGCTGGTAAGCACAACATCAACTGTGTCGGTGGCGGCTCCGATAGCCGTAACGGTTGAAGCCAGGTCGGCGCAGGTGATGCCGCCTACACGGGCATAGACATCACCCAAGTAACCGTTAGATTTTACACACCAGCTTGTGTTGGCCATAGCAAACTTCCAGCACTCTGCCCCAATGGTTGTTGTTGCGCCATCGGCAAGGTCGAGCACCTGGGTTGATGTGCTGTATTTGCTGCTCGCCACACTGATTGTGGCAACAGGCGCTTCGGCTGTGAGCGTGTTCAGCAGGTGAACTTTGCTTTTGGAGGTTGTGAAATTAAGGTATATGTCGTCGTTGGCACCGAATTTTATGCTGTCGCTCAAAATAAGCTTCGCGGTGGCAGAATTCACATACACACCATTGCCGCTGGTGGTGGCTGTGTTTCCGCTGATGAGGCCGCCCTTCAATGTTGCGGTACTGTTACCGTCAATATAAAGAGCTCCGCCAGTTTTCGCCTGGTTGTCTGTGATTTCACCGCCATACATATTGAACACACAAGGTGCGTTTGTTGATCCCTGCAAATACACAGAACTGTTTTTGTTTTGGGTTTGCTTCATTTTCGTTATGGAGCCGCCGTGCATATTGAATGCGGCCGTGCCGCTGTCATAGCTGGCAGCAAACAAGCATACCGCACCGTTCCAAACTGTAAGCGTACTGTTCTCGTCCTGTGTGATTGTTCCGCCATACATGTTGAATGTGCCAGGCGGGTCAATCTCAACATCGCAAATATAAGTACTGCTAGTAGTCTGATGAGTAACATCATTGGTTCGCTTATTTGTCGAAATGGTTCCACCATACATATTGAATGTGCCACGCACAAACACACCGCCACTGCCATCGGTTGTGATATTCCCGATTATTGAGCCTGATTTCATATCAAATGTTGCACTGCGGCCGATATAGACACCTCCTCCACAGGTTTTGGCATCTTCGCCGGCGGTATTACTTGCTTTTTCGGTTATCATATTGCCATCGATTACCGTACTGCTCATTGTTACTACTGAGCCTTCGGCAAGATAGATGCCAGCTCCCTTAACCGCCGTCTTGTTTCCGGCAACATAGCTGCTGTCTAACGTGACTCGGCTGTTTTCCGCGGCGTACAATCCGCCGCCGTTGGTGCTGTTGTATCCGCCAACGAGGGCCAGATACCTGACGGTTACCGGCACTGTGGTGCTGATGGTGAGCGGACGGCCGTTCTCTGTTTGCGTGGTGAACCCGCCGTCGAGCTCATCCTGCGGAGCACCATCGCTCCAGCCGTTCAAGCCAATGAGCGTGATGCTCTTGGCGCGGGTGTTGAGCGTGTCGCCCAGACCTTGCGCACCGGTGAGCTTGCCGCTCACAAAGATGTTGTAGTTCATTGTGCGGTCGTTCATCTTGGCAAATGCTGCGGCAAGGCTTGGCAGCGGACTTTCTGCCGAAAGGCCCGTGTTGCCGGTGCTTCCCGTTGCCGGATTCACATAGTAGCTGAGCAGTTTCGCCGTGAAGAATCCCGGTTCTCCATCCAAGCCATCGATGCGGGCGTAGGAGGCATCTCTAGAATAACCGCTGTATGCAGTGCCGTTGCCACCTTTCAGGTTCCTGCAGGAGAACATATAAGACGAACTCGTCAATTTGTCGCTTGCACCCCAGTTGGCTCCCGGGGCAGCGTATATTATGGTGAGTTCATTGCAACCAGAGAACATATTGCTCATATCGGTAACATTCCCAGTATTGAAGCTGCTCAAATCGAGCGAGGTTAATGATGAGCAACAATTGAACATACTACCCATATTGGTAACATTCTCAGTGTTGAAGTTGCTCAAATCAACCGTGGTGAGAGCAGTGCACCCAAAGAACATATACCACATACTTGTGACATTAATTGTATTGAGCCCTCGCAAATCGGCCGAAACAAGCTTCGGGCAATTTGTGAACATCTGTTTGCAACCATCTTCACCAAGCACAATATTCGCCCCCTCGGGCACCACAAGCTTTATGTATGCCGGGCTGTTCTTGATGGCATTGATGATTGTTCCATAAGTTCCTGCCTTGCCCAAATCTTCAGCCGAAACCGCGCCTGAAAGCACCACCTCGATGGTGGCGTTGGCCGTGGCGTTGCCGATGGCCGTTCTGGTTGAAGCCAAGTCTTTGCAGATGACTCCGCCAACGGTGGCGTACTTAGCGGTGAAGTAGCCCGGCTGCCCGTTCAAGCCGTCAATCTTGGCGTAGGTGGCATCAATATAGCTGCCGCTGTATGTGGTGCCATTGCCGCCTACAAGTTTGCAGTTCAAGAACATATAATCGGAGCTGCCAACACCCGACCAATCGGCTCCGCTTGCCGCGTAGATGGTGGTGAGCTTTGGGCTGTTAGTGAACATAGAGCTCATATCGGTAACTTTTTCGGTGTTGAAACTGCTCAAATCGAGCGTTTCAAGATTTTCACAACAATAGAACATACCGCCCATATTGCTGACACTCGCCGTGTTGAAACTGCTCAAATCGAGCGAGGTGAGCGCTGAGCATCCACTGAACATATAGTTCATATCGGTAACATTCCCGGTGTTGAAGCCGCTCACATCGAGAGTGGTGAGTGCCGAGCAACTGTAGAACATATCGTTCATATAGGTAACATTCCCGGTGTTGAAGCCGCTCAAATCGAGAGTGGTGAGTGCACTACAACCAGAGAACATACTGTTCATATCGGTAACATTCCCGGTGTTGAAGCCCCGCAAATCGGCCGATAAAAGATTCGTGCATACATCGAACATTTCCGAGCAATCAGCATCAAGCACAATGTTTGCACCCTCGGGCACCACAAGGTGGAAGCGCGCATCTTCGTTGGTTGCAATGGCGTTGATGATTGTGCCATTTTCGGAGGCTTTGCCCAAATCCTCGGCTGAGACTGCGCCTGTGAGAACAATCTCGGTGGTATCGTTGGCACTGCCGATGGAGTCTATTGTTGCAGTCAAATCTGAGCATATTACGCCGCCTACCACTGCGTACTTGGTGGTGAAGTAGCCAGGATTGTCCTGACCGCCATCAATGTGGGCACGGGAGACATCAACGATGCTGCTGTTGAATCCGGTATTGTTGCCGCCTTTCAACTTTTTGCAATCGTAGAACATATAACCCGATGTTAACCCACTCTTATTCCAATCGGCTCCATCAGCGGCATAAATGGTGGTGAGTGCCTCACAAACACGGAACATACCGCTCATATCTGTAACACTCGCGGTGTTGAAGTTGCTCACATCGAGCATAGTGAGTGATTCGCAAATATCGAACATATAGCTCATATTGGTAACACTCGCAGTGTTGAACCCGCTCACATCGAGCATAGTAAGTGCCTTACATTGACAGAACATACATTCCATATTGGTAACACTCGCAGTGTTGAAGCCACTCACATCAAGCAAGGTGAGTGCCTCGCAACCATAGAACATTCTATTCATATTTGTAACACCCGCTGTGGTGAAGCCGCTCACATCGAGCGTGGTGAGCGCCCTGCATTCATAGAACATATAGCTCATATTGGTGACATTCTCGGTGTTGAAGCCTCGCAAATCGGCCGACACAAGTTTTGAACATTCGTCGAACATTCTCGAGCAATCTGCGTTAAGCACAATATTCGCCCCCTCGGGCACCACAAGGCTGACTTTGCTGGCCGAGGTGTTCGCAATTGCATAAATAATTGTGTTCTCGGTTGCAGCCTTGCCCAAATCGGTGGCTGTTACCTGGCCCGAGAGCACCACGCAGATGCTGTCGGCGGCGGCGTCGCGGATGGCGGCAATTGTTGTTGCGGCATCATAGTAAGCGCGACCGCCAACCATTGCGTACGGCTCGGTGAAGTAGCCCGGGTTGCCCGTACCGCCATCAACCTTGGCACGGGTGGCATCCTTATGCTCGCTGCTGAATGTGGTGCCTTTGCCGCCTACCAGCTTCGAGCAACCAGAGAACATATAATCCGATGACAGTCCTGCCTTGTTCCAGTTGGCTCCAACTGCGGCATAGATGGTTTCGAGGTCGGAGCAACCAATGAACATACTGTCCATATCGGCAACCACCTCTGTGTTAAAGCCACTCAAATCGAGCGTGGTGAGTGCCGTACAATTACCAAACATAGCACTCATATCGGTTACGCTATCGGTTTTGAAGTTGCTCAAATCGAGCGAGGCGAGAGCATTGCAATCAATGAACATTTTGTGCATATTGGTTACGCTATCAGTTTTGAAGCTGCTCAAATCGAGCGTGGTGAGTAAATCGCAATATGCGAACATAGCGGACATTTTAGTCACTTTGCTTGTGTTCAATCCTCGCAAATCGGCCGAAAGAATTCTAAAGCAACCGCTGAACATATCTTTGCAATCATCACCCACAAGCTCAATGTTGGCGTTTTGTGCCACCACAAGGTTGAACCGTCCATTGGGGGTTTCATTGTTCTTTATGGCATTGAGGATTGTGCCCTCAGCGTTGCCCTTGCCCAAATCGGTTTTTGTAACGCCACGGTAGAGAACCACATCGGTGGTGGCGTTGGCGGCACGGATGGCGGCACAGGTCGAGGCGACATCAGGGCAGGAATAATCTCCCACTTTGGCGTAGCGCACATTGTTGCGCACTACGCGGAGGCCGAGATTTTCATAGCGGTCTCTCGCTGGACTGTTGTGACGATGATAGACGGTAATGTAAGTAGTGTCATTATGTTCCCAGCCACCACTACGGGTAATTCGTTGACTGCCTGTCGATGACGAAGCACCAGTCAAATCCGTCTCTGCGTTTATGCTTCCAAGCCAGTCCCAGCACCATTCAAATACATTGCCGCTCAAGTCATACAGATTAAGGGCGTTAGGCAGTTTGGTTCTTACTTCGTGCGATTTTGCGCCGCTGTTTGCACCGTACCAGGCGTAATTTGTAACTTCATCAACGCTGCTTGTTCCGCTGAACTTTTGCTGGTTGTTAGCGGTAAGGTTTCCGCCACGCGCAAGGTATTCCCATTCAATTTCGGTTGGAAGACGCCAGCCGTTGGCATTTTGGTCAAAGCGGATTCCTCCGTTTTCGTCAGTAGAACCCTGATAATCAAGTCTTTCTGACAACACTGTGCTATTGTAATAATATTTCCCGTTGTAAACGGCTATATTAGTTCCGCTTACGTCTTCGTCGAGCCACGAAGAAGGATTCCTACCATTACCAGTACCGCCCATTTCTTCACCAGAGTTGTCTGTAAGGTAATAGACAGGGGTAAGGTTATCAGCCAGACTCCTAAGGTTACAGTACATAATTGCTTCATACCAGGTCAAATAATAGGCTGGATAATCATCGCCGAGTCCATTGCCTGATGTCGGATGGTTTTCATCATTGTTAACTACTCCGTAATAAGTCAAGTATTGTTCATACTCGCGCTGAGTTACCTCGTGGTCGCTGACAATGAGGTCGGGGATGGTGATTTTGCGGTCCTTGATGAAGACGCCTGAGTTGCTGATGGTCGTGCTGCCGTCGAAGTTGGCTCCGTCAACCTGCACAAAGCCGTCCCACAGCTTGCCCTCGGCGTTGATGTACCACGTGGTGGCGTTTCGCTGCGCAATCTTGAACTTGCCAACCTCAGCAGCAAGAGTGGTCGATGTTACAGTATCGGCAAGCGCAAGAATGGTGCGGTTGGTTGCATAAGTGTCAGGTGCAAGGGTTATGGCATTAACCGAATTGTCAAACTTCTTGCAGATGGTGATTATGTTGCCGGAAATCACCCTAACTGTATCTTCAATAACCGCACTGCCGCCAATATTGAATTTGCCCTGCTCGAAGCAGACGCTCTTTGACGATGGCGACTTGTTGCCGCGGACAGTTCCGCCTGTAATAGTGAAAATACCATTATTAGAAACGTGCACGGCAGCACCGTGTGTGGCAGAGTTACCGCTGATTTCGCCGCCGGTCATAATAAATTGCGAACCGGTCGTCACCCATACGCCGCCGCCCTGGGCACCGTTAAAAGTGGACACGTTATTGCTGATTTTTCCGCCCGACAGTTCGAAAATGCCAGCGCCCTCGGTGAGAACACCCGCACCATAACTAAATGAACCATTGTAGGCGATGCTACCGCTGTTCATCTTAACTGTACCGCGATTGAACACTCCCGAGCCCTCAATGTTTTCTCCACCGGCGTTGTAGTTATAGAAGATACCGCCAGTGAGTTCAGCCGTCTGGGTTTTAGAGCTGTAACCCAAATATGCCGTGGCACCATTTTGGTTGTACAAACCTGAGCCTCGGCCTGCCGAGTTCGAGCAATCGGTAGAGCTTGGAGCCGCTACGCGTTTGGTGCTGTCGCCAATCACTGCCGAACCGTACATAAACAGCGTTCCGGCATTATAGACACCACCGCCGCAACTGGTTTCAGCGTCAGTTCCGTTGCGTGAGGCTTTGTTTCCTCTCACACGCGCACCGTCGGCAAGCGTGAGGGTTGCCCCAGTGGCAATGTAGATGCCGCCGCCATTGTCACCCGCAGCGTTTCCGCCAGAGATTGTCAGGTTCCTAACCGTTACCGGAACTGTTGTACTGATGGTGAGCACCCTACCCGAGTTGTTGCCATAGAGGCTGTCGGAAGTGGTGCCCGTCAAGCCGCAGAGTGTGATGCTCTTGGCGCGGGTGTTGAGCGTGTCGCCCAAACCTTGGTTGCCGGTGAGTTGGCCATTGATATAGACGGTGTAATCTGTTGTATTGCTGTTCATAACAGCTAATGCTGCCGCAAGCGAGCCAAACGGTTTTTCGGCTGTTCCAATTGCCGGTGAGCCAGCCGTTGGAGCCACGTAGAGCGATGTAAGCCGCTGCCATACGGCATAGTATGTGGTGTTTTCAGAAGGCATTGTTGCGGCCACGGTTTCTGCTTCGGTGGCTGTAGCCGATGTTGCCCAACCCTTGAAGGTGTAGCCTGCGCGTGTCGGGTCGTCGGGTGCTGTGATTTCCGTGCCATACTCAACCAAACCGCTTGTGTACGAGCCGCTCAAAGCGCTGCCTTCGTTGGAGTTCCAGCTGAGGGTGAAATCTTTGCCTTTGAAGATGGCCTGAATTTCCATCGCTTCGGTAACGTCGATGAACGTGCGCGGGTTTTGGGTGTTGCCGTCGTTCCATTCCTTAAACTCATACGGGTCGATAGCCGTGGCGGTGAGCGTCACGTCGCTGCCGTACTCAACTGAGCCTCCGCCCGTCACTGTTCCCATCGCGGCGCTGTTTACTGTTGCCGTCACCGTGAAGCTCTTCTTCTTGAACACTGCCGTGATGGTGGCGTCCGCGGTCACCGTGTAGGGCGATGTCACCTCGGCGCCGTCAACCGTGTATTTGTCGAGCTCATACATTTCGCTCTTCGGCGTGGCCTGCAACTCAATTGCATCGCCGGCGGCAAACCACGTTGAGCCATCGGCGGCTATTCCGCCCACGGTTGCAAATGCTGCTGTGCCCAGAGTCTCATCTGCCGATTGAATCTTGAGGGCCTTGCAGTTGAGTTTCGCCTGGCTGCTCGGCACATTCTCGGGCGCGGTTGCGGCCTGGCAGTAGATTGTCAGTTTCGAGCAACTGCTGAAAGCGTCAGAACCGACAGTGGTGCAAGTGATTGGCAAAGTTACCGATGCCAGATTAATGCAATTTGCGAATGCGGAACCGTCAATTTTTGTTACGCTTTCAGGAATGCTTACCGATGTCAGAGCTCGGCACTGGTAGAACGCTTCGTAGCCAATGGTTTGCACATTGTTGGGAATGGTTGCCGATGCCAGTTTGTAGCAAAAAGCGAACGCATAACTGCCAATGCTTATTACGCTTTCGGGAATGGTTACCGATGTCAGACCGGTGCAATTTTCGAATGCATGACTTCCAATGCTTGTCAAGCCATTGGGAAGGTCAATTGATTCCAGACTGCTGCAATTATAGAACGCATAATCGTCAATGCTTGTGACACTTAGGGGAATATATACCGATGTCGATGTCAGGCTGCTGCAACCATAGAACGCATTTTCACTAATGCTTGTTATGCCTTCGGGAATTATTACCGATGTCAGGTTGCTGCAATTATAGAACGCGCCTTTAATCGAAGTTACTGCAGAAGGAATGTTTGCCGATTCCAAGCTGCTGCAACCGCTGAACGCATTTTCGCCAATGCTTGTTACACTTTCAGGAATGGTTGCCGATTCCAGACTGCTGCAACCTGCAAACGCACTTTCGCCAATGCTTGTCAAGCCATATTCAAGGCCTATTGATGCCAGACTGCTGCAACCATAGAACGCACCGCTACCAATGCTTGTTACGCTGTTAGGAATGTTTACCGATGTCAGTTCACCGCACTCTTTGAATGCGTTTTCTGCCGTACTTGTTACGCTGAATGAGACGCCATCGGCATCAGTCACCGTTGCCGGAATGTCGAGCTCGCCTACTGGTGCGGTTGAACCTTGGCTAACGCTAACCTCAGTTTTGCTTGTGAGTGTGTATTTTAAGCCGTCGGCAGCAATGAACTCTTTCTTATACACCGCGCCAATGGTGGAGTCTTTCACAATTGTGAGGGTGCGCGGGTTGGTGGTCTGGTCATCGCTCCAGCGGAAGAAGTAGTAACCGCTTTTAGATGCTGCGGCGGTGAGTATTACCTCGGTGCCGTAGTCAACTTTGCTGCCGCTGGCAATGGTTTTGCCGTTGGCTTTTGCGGTTACTGCGCCGTCAACAGCTGCGTTAAAGTTCACGGTGAACTGGTCGATGGCAAAGTTGGCCGTGAGCGTGCTGTCCTTAGTGGCTGTGAAGCTGATAGTCGGGTTGGTCAGCTCATTTTTGCCGTTCCAATTCACAAAGTGATAATGGGCGTCGGCTGTGGCGGTGAGCTCTACGGTCTGGCCGTACTCATAATCGCCTGTGCCGCTAACTGTTCCGTTTGCAGCCGTAACCGCAATTGTGTAGTGGTTGATAGCCCAAACGGCGTAGTATGTTGCACCGCCAGCCGGCATTTTGCTTGCAATTGTCACAACATCGTCAGCCGTTGCGGTTGCCGTGGTTGCCCAGCCCTTGAAGGTGTAGCCTGTGCGGGTCGGG
>CADASL010000011.1:102717-205254 GCA_902790595.1 uncultured Bacteroidales bacterium | reverse complement strand
TAAACGAGTAGAACCAACTATATTGTCCAACGTCACAAAATACCGGCTCAAATCGACCGCAGTGTCGCACGGATTGTAAATTTCGTAGTATTTGTTGTTGGACGAACCCTTTGCGTACTCACTGAAATAGAGGTCAGGCTGCGGAGCGGTGCGCGTTGTGAACGTCCAAGTTGGCAGGGTTGTTGAGTTTCCGGCCAGGTCACAAATCGAACCTTCCGAAATACTGATATTGTGTAAAGTGTTGTAATCCAGTCCGCTGACAAACGCTTTAGCCGCACTGTCGCCTACAGCTATAATCGGGAACTCCAGCTCGCCGATATTAAGTTTTGCGCCTTCGGCAACCGTAATCCGTTCATCAAACGCCATACTGATATACAGCGAGTTGGCGAGACTGTCACTTCCGTTTGCCGGACTCTGCCGAACAACCACAGGCGCCTTTGTGTCGCTGATAGTCACGGCGATGCAGTCCAAAACCACGCCGTTTCGCACGGCCTTCACCAATCCGTTGCCGAACATCGCGTCGGGAACAACAAAATCCCATTCGCCCAAGTCAGCGCTTATTGCAGAGTCAGTTAGTTGAATCGTATTATTTTGAATATCAAGCGTTAAACTAATTTGCGAAATGTTGTAACTGGTCCACGACAAGCTGATAGTGTCGCCCGTTCCGAGCGCGTTGGTTGCGAGCGGGGAGAAGGTAAGGTGCGGCTCGGGCTCTCTCGCGACGCTTACCGTCCAGTTTTTTACCGTCAAATCCTCGGCCGTCACCGCGATGGTCTGCGGCTCGTCGAAGTCCCAACGGGTTTTAGCCGTGAATATGCCGCGGCTCGACTTGAACAGCGTCGTTGGAACTTTGGCTTTTTCGGAAATTGTGATAACTGGCGTAAGTTTCAGACTGTCAAGATTGTAAGCCACCACAGCGTCAATTGTTGCGTTTGTAGTGTCGATGCTGACGCTGATAGGTGTCGTCTCCACAAAATTGAATGTCAGAATGTTGGCGTCGGAACTCGGTCTTGGAGCCATAGTCACGGTTATTGTCCACTCTTTCTGATTGATACCGTCACCAGCAATAATCGTTGCAGTTACAGGTTGCGAGAAATCAATTGTGTCAGCCGCAAGTGAGCCGTTTACGAACATTTGAGGCACTTCAACCGAGACGGTCGTATCCGCGCTGTTTATAGTGGTAGCTTTACCGCCGATGCTCATTCTCAGAATTTCAGTACCGTGTCCGATGCCGTGGCGCCCGAGGCTGCTCAAGTCGTTCTGAGGAAGCACTTTCCACTGGCTGTCGAGAGTGTCTGTGCCGGCAGATTCGTTCCAATCGGTTGTACCGCAGATGATTAGCTTTCGCACTATTGTTTTGCCAGATGCTCCGTCATCCCCAGGTACACTCCAAATGGCCGATGTTTCGCAATTTCCGAACGGCCCTAGAACATCAATCAAAATAGTGTCGTTTCCGTCTTTGCGGAACAAGCCCAGCAGGTCATCGCCAGTGAAACTGGTTGTTGATGAGTTCGATACGTCGGTTTTCTTTTTGATTTCTGCCGATGCGCTACCGTTTGCCACAACTAGAATTTCGTTAGGTAACAACATTCCTGATAGTTGTAGGGTGGTCAAACGTGGAGAACCAACAATTTTGTCCATCACCACAAAATACCTACTCAGGTTAACCGCAGTATCGCACGGGTTGTAGATTTCGTAGTATTTGTTGTTTGAAGAACCCTTTGCGTACTCGCTGAAATAGAGGTCTGGTTGCGGAGCGGTGCGCGTTGTGAACGTCCAGGTTGGCAGAGTTGCAGAGTTTCCAGCCAGGTCACGGATTGCGCCAGCAGGCAATTCCACAGAATATTCAGTTCCGAAATCCAGTCCGCTGACAAACGCTTTAGCCGCGCTGTCGCTTACAGCAGTAATCGGGAACTCCAGCTCACCGATATTAAGTTTTGCGCCTTCGGCAACCGTAATCCGCTCATCGAAAGTCATACTGATATACAGTGAGTTGGCGAGACTGTCACTTTCGTTTGCCGGACTCTGCCGAACAACCACCGGCGCTTTTGTGTCGCTGATTGTCACGGCGATGCTGTCCAAAACCACGCCATTTCGCACGGCCTTAACCAATCCGTTGCCGAACATCGCGTCGGGAATTGTGTACTGCCAACCGCCTAAATCTGCGCTTATTGCCGAATCGGTCAGCCGGATTGTATTGTTCTGAATATCAAGCGTCAAACTGATTTGCGAAATGTTGTAACTCGTCCACGACAAGCTGATGGTGTCGCCCGTTCCGAACGCGTTGGAGGCGAGCGGAGAGAAGAACAGTGTTTTGCAATCGATAATTCTCTTATAAGTTTTTGCCGTCCCATCTTCAGCCGTAACTGTCACAAAAACAGAGTCGAGAGGAGCAAGTGTCACGTTCGTCCAATCGGCGGGGGAAACAAAATTGTTGTTTACTCTTATCGACAACGAAGCCATTGCATTGTTGGTTGTTGCAGCAATGCCGGTAATTGTTAAATTATTGATAATTAACGTATCGCTATTCAACACATTGTGTCCGCCGATAACCAAATTCGCAAGAGTCGTATCGTTGCTATATAAGTGAATATCAGCTTCCGAGCGGGGCCAGATTTCGTAGCGTTTGCCTGTTCCTCTGCCCAACACACCCGAAACGTCATATTTTCGATTGTCCAGCGGATTTAATACTCCCGTGTACAATGTTTCTTTGTAATAAATGGTGTCTTCTCCGATATAAAAACACGATTTGGCGTTATCGCAATTCACTCCAATAATCTTTATCAGACTGCTCATCAGAGCTTTAATTTGAGTAACTGAAATTTCGGTGGCTCGTGGGGCGGGAAGATTATTGTTCGAATTAATTCTTGTGGCCGTGCTTGTATATGTTGTGCTTGAACCGATTCTGTACTGTTCGTTGCTGCTAATATTGAATTTGCCTTCCGCAAATACGCTATCGCCTGTGGCAACAATTGTATCGACACAATAATAAACGAATATCGAGCAGAAAGCGCTGTCGCCATCTTGTAGAGTAAAACTTTTATATGCAGGATTTTGCTGCTTTTTTGAACCAGTTACAAGTCCCTTTATTTTGACATTCTTATCTTTAAAATTTAACACACCTCTTGTTGTTGTGTCGGTTAGAAGTTGATTTATGGTGACAACGGGGACGATAGTGAAGTTTTCCGATCTCTCACTTTCCACATTGCCGCTCACAACTTTCAGACTGTAAGTGGTCGCGTATGTGTCTTTGTTAGGGGTAATACCGTTGCCAATCAAAATGTCGGCCTCACCACTTGTAATGTCGATTGGGTAGCTGAGGATCTTATTATTATCTTTGAAAATGAGAATGCTGTCGAGGTCAGTTGATGCATCAAAATTTGTGGCGGTCCATTTTATGTTGGCCATTTCTCCCCAATAGTATTTTGCTTCGATGTCGCGCAAAGCGATGGATTTTTGTATTGCAGAAACTGTTGTTACGCTGATGATTGTCGAGTCTTCTTGCACATTGTCAGCCGTGTCTTTTGCAATCAGATAAACATTGTAGGTTGTTTCCGATTCCAGTCCTGTTACTGTTGCCGAGCATTCGGTGTTGCCAGTCGCAACCGTAATTGTGCTGTCCGATGTCAGCAAATCGTTCACCGCAGGTGCCGGTTCCCCTTCTGCCACAACCCGATAGTAAACCGTGCAAGGTTCGTTGGCTTTCACTTTCAGGTCGAAACTTGATATTGTTACATTTTCTGTTTTGGGGTAATTGGATGAAAATGTTGGCGGGGTTTCGTCTTCTACAGGTGTAGTATTTTTCCTGAAAAGATAAACTAAGGAACCGGTCGTTGAAGTTTGGGAATAGCAAGAGAACAACGATGACGAGCTATTGTATCTCAGTCTGTTATTTGTGTTGCTGCCTATTGCCGTTATTGTGTCGATGCCGGTTAAGTTTATTTTTATTGTCCACTGTGCATTAGGATTGATGGTGTTCGTCGATTTTAAATGATTGTTGCTTGAGCTACCAGCGGCATATAAGTAAGAGTTGCTGATTTTATCACAAAAAGTCCAGTTGCCTGTATTCCCACCCAAAATAAACTCAAATGCATTGCTTTCATCTGTCGTTACAGTTGCGCAAGTCGCAGTTATAGTGTTATTTGAAAAGTTTACTGTTACGGCATTCCTATTATTGCTTTTTTGATTACCCATAGCTTTATACACGCCGTTTTTTTCGCCAACAATTATATACGTGTCGCCTTCAACAAGGTCGCTTTCCGATGTTACAAGCGTGTAAGTACTTTGGCCAAAACTCAATAAAGGCCACACTGAGTTAGCAATCAATAATCCTATTGAAGCCAATATTTTCCGTCTATTTATCAGCATAATGTGTAGTAAGTATAGTGGTACAACAAACCTTTGAAGATACTATTTTTTTACATTCATTGGCTGCAAAAAAATAGCTCTAAAGCATTGGTAAACAGTCCGGTGTTGGACTTAGATTTTTTGCAATGCGTCGAACATTGGCTTAAACCGTTCGTTGTAAATGGTTTGGCAGAAGTGCGGCATCTCGTTGCGGTAGGTGTCGAGCATTCTTTGGTTGTTGTTGAGTGAGTATGTGGCGTTGGCCAGGCGGTCGCAAAGTTTCACAAATGTTGCAATTTCATTTTCGCGTATTCCGTTGTAATACTTCTCGTTGGCGCGTTCGGCGCGGGTGCGGCCTTTCTCGTTGGTTACGGCATAAACAGCTTCGGCAACTGTTTCGCCGCAACGTTTCTTCACATCGTTGTACGTTTGGCGGGTGTCTTCAATTGTGTCGTGAGTCCAGCAGGCTGCAAGAGCGGAGTCAACCTCGTCTGCATTGAGCAAGTGGGCGAATTTGCAGCCAAAGTCGTACACCATTTTCAGGTGGATGGTGTAGGGGTGGGTGTCATATTTATGGTTGGTTCCGTTATGGCATTCAGCCGCATATTCCATCGCATTTCTGATGGCGTCGGTGTCGAAGCCTTGGTTTAGCTTGCAGAATTCGTCCATTCTTCAGTTTTTTGTCTGGTATAAAACAAAAAAAGGATGCTTTTTACACATCCTTTTGACTTTCACACAATCTTATGTGTTATTTCGTTACGTACGACATAATTATTACCGCCGCGCCTTCTTTGGCGTTTTTGAACGAGCACATTATGTTGTACATACCTGTTTTCGAGCAGCTAAAACCAACAGCCTCGGCAAATGTGCCATCGGGTTTCAAGTTAGAAACCAGAGCGTTGCTGCCTTCCGAAATTTGAATCACGGCCTTGCCCTCATAACCTTCGGCGTTGCAGACAACAAATTTGTACATTGTTCCTTTGTTGAGAATCACGCTGAATTTCTGTGCGGGCGAGTTTGCCGGCAATTTCACTTTGAAGTCTTTCAAATATGTTGCATTACCAATTCCCAGCGCGCAAACGTTCACCAAATCGTCACTTTGTGCAAATGAGTGATTGATTGTCAGCGACAGCAGCAGAACTGATAATATTTTAATCACGTTTTTCATATTACAAGTTGATTATCATTGTACGTGTGTTTTCAATTGCGGCAATGATTTTAGCCAAGGTTTCGTCAGAGATGTCGATAATCTGCTGGTCGTTCGATTTGAAGGTAAGCATACCGTCAATCTCAACCATCTCAGGTTCGCCCGGAATTACGTGGATGGTAACATTCTCATATTCCTTCTTAATCTTTTCAATCTCCTTGACCAAATTGGCGAACGATGAGTTCGACTGGTAGTTTTTCAGAATCAGAAGAAGGTCGGATAACACGATTTTCGAGTCACCGATGCGCTCAACAAGGTCTTTGTGAGGAACTTCCTTAACCACTTGGCAGGCCAGATACATACCCTCAATCCACATTCCGGTTACAAGCAGAGAGCTGATGTCGCTGCGGTTGTTCTCGCGCAGGTACTCATCCATATTGTTGAAACTCGATACCGAAATATACATCAGTGAGTCAATGTTCTCGTTGTTTGTGGCCAAACGCTTGATTGTGTTGAAATCAAAGAAGTGTCCGATGCGCAATTGGTCGGCCAATTTCTTGATAGCCTGCATATTGCTGATAATTGAGCCGGTCTTCTCATACATATTCAAATAGCCAAGGTCGCAACCATACACACCAAGGTTCAAGGCTTGCTTGAAGTCGGTGCTGAGGTTATCGACATTTTTCGTCGATGCCAGGAACTTCTGGTTGAACGGCACACCGGTCGATTTTATCAGGGCTGCCATCTCAACTGGTGACGATATGTTGTCAATAATGTCGTTCATGGCTTCCTTCGAAATCATCAGCGGTTTGTCTTTGAAAATCGAATCAGGAATTGCAAAGTCATCTTTCTTCGACTTGCTTCCATCACCATTGCAGTTCACCATCAGAAGTGAGCCGCCCGCAATAAGTATTGCTAATACTGTTGAAATTCTCTTATTCATGAAATTCATTTTTAACGCGATAAAAGTAATCTTTTTTGCTATTCAGTTATATCAAAAATTGTTTATTCTTTTTTCCCTTTCTTATTGTCTTTGCTTTTTTTCAGATTCTCTAACAGCGACGTAACTTTTTTTGTCAGATTGTTAGTCACTTCAGGGAAGAAATCCATTGCCCGTTTCAGCAGGTCATAGTACAAAGCAACGTAGCAGAATGCTGTCATCAGCCACACAACCCACATATTGAACCAGAAGGTGTCGAACTCGTGGCCGAGGAAGTATTTCTTTGGCGAATAGAACTGCGCGCGGTAGTCGAAAATATTATTCACCCACGGCATTTCATAAATAGGGTCTTTCATCTGGATAAGGTGGTCGCGGTACGATTTTACGTTAGTTTTCTCGTAGATGTTTTTCACAATATCGTCAACGGCCTCGTTTTGGTAGGCTTGGCGCAGACGATTATACGAACCCTTGTTCCGGTCTTCCCAATAATTGATAATGGTGTTTTTCCGATTGTTGGCATCGCTGAACTGGTCAACGTAGTGCGAATTGAGTTTTTGAATATACTCCTTGGTGTTCAGGCCGATTTCCGGAGTGAATTTTTCAACTGTCAGATAATCAATGTATTCAAACTCAATATCGGGAACGCGTTTCATCTCTTTCGAAAGCTCGTTCTTAAGCAGGGCCAACTTCCATTTGTAATCTTCAATTTCCTCCTGAGTCTCAAGCTCTTGCAGCCTGGTCGATGAGCAATAGTCAACCCTTTCCGATAGCTCAGGCAGATAGTGAGTCGATTTGAAGTCGCCTTCGCTGATTTTTTGGTCGATTTCGTAGAATTTCTTCTCAAACTCGTTGTCTTTGAACTGGCGGACCATCAATCCTTCATAAACCCAGCGGGTTGCAATGAACTCGCACACAGGCGGAACGCCCTCGATGCTGCCGATGGCGCGGTTCAACTTGTCGAAACTGAACATTGCGCCGCCCAGGGCCATCTGAGGAATCATCACAAGCGGAATCATAATGTAAATGGTAACCGCCGAGTTGAACGACGATGACAGAATCAGACCCACAAGGTTCGAGAATGTGGCAATGGTGAACATCGCCCACCAGTATTCAAACCATAACCCTCTGACGCTCAGTATTGTATTGGCAACCAGAACAAACAATATCGATTGTATTGCCGATATGATAAACAGAATTGCGATTTTCGATACCAAGTATGTTGAGCGGCTCAAATTCAAGAATTTCTCGCGGTTCAGAATCTTCTGGTCTTTGAAAATTTCCTCGCCACTCACCATCAAACCAAGGAACATTGCCACAATCAGGCTCATAAAGATGTAGATTGGTATGTTGGCGTTCTCGCGGAAAATATATACGTCCGAGTTCGGGTCGGCAATGTATCTAATTAAGAACGAAAGTATTAAGCCCAAGGCGGGAGCCTCAAGAATGTTCAAAACCAAATACTGCGTGTTGCTGATTTTTGCAAGGAAATCGCGTTTGAAATAAATGCGTGCCTGTTGGAACCATCCGGGGATGTCCAACGATTTCGGCGGCGTCTCGTTAATGTCTTTCAGCTTGATTTTCTCAACGCACTCCTTGTATTTCTCGTGGAATTTCTGGTCGAGGCGCTCCAGTGCTTTCGCTTTTTCCTGTGCCTCTTCATCGCCTTTGGCAATGCGGGTCTGCTCCTCAGCGTATTTGTCAAGGAATTTCGGTTCTATCTGACTGATAATGCTTTGCTCGCGTTTCTTCTCCCATTCGGGCGGCGTAACCTTACGCTTGTTGGTGTATTTACCAAACTCGTCCACCACTTGGGCATCGATGATGTTGAAGATAAGCTCCGGGTTAACGTTACCGCACGACGGACACTCACCAACATCGGCATTAAGCTGGCCGTCAATCTTTTTGAAATAAGTGACGGCATCAACTGGGTTACCATAATATATAAGGTATCCACCGGTGTCCAGAATCACCATCTTATCAAACATCTTGTAGATTTCTGATGATGGCTGGTGGATAACCACAAACACGAGTTTGCCCTTCATTGCAAGCTCGCGGAGCAAGTCCATTACGTTTTCTGAGTCACGCGACGACAAACCCGATGTCGGCTCATCGACAAACAGGATTGGCGGTTCGCGGATAAGTTCCAACGCAATGTTAAGTCGTTTGCGCTGGCCGCCACTGATGGTCTTGTGAAGCGGAGAGCCCACTTTCAAGTCCTTACGGTCGAGCAACCCCAGATTGGCGAGAGTTCGCTCGCAACGTTCCTTTATTTCTTCTTCCGTCATGTTTTTGAAACACAGCTTGGCGTTGAAATAAAGGTTTTCATATACAGTCAGTTCCTCAATCAGAAGGTCATCCTGCGGAATGTAGCCGATGACGCCTTCCATCTTCTCCTTTTCGGTGTGGAGGTTGATGCCGTTAATCAGCACCTCGCCATTCGACGGGCACTCGTTGCCGGTGAGCACGTTGAGCAGCGTAGTTTTGCCGGCGCCGCTGGCTCCCATAATGCCCACAAGCCTGCCTTGTTCTTCCGAGAGGTTGATGTTGCGTAAGCCGATGGCTCCGTTCTTGAAACGGTATTCGAGGTCGTTGACGTTGTATGTGACTTTTGCCGATGTGATGTCCGACAGATATTTCGAAACCACATCGCTGTAATAAACCGGTTTGCCTTTCGGGAAACGGATGGCGCTACCATTTGCAAACAAATAAATCTTGTTGCTCTTGATGGGCAGGCCGTTGAGTACCAGCTCGTGCGAGCCCAGGTACTTCGTAAAGTAAAGGTCAACACTCTTTATCTGGAGAATGACGAGTTCTTTGTCAAGTTCCTCAATTTGGATGTGCTTGGCTTGTTCAAGTTCAACCTCAGTGTCATTAATAATGAGGATGTTCGGAATGTCAAGTTCTTTGACGGTCTCCTTAACAACAAAGTCCTCGGTGCTCTTGAACTCTTCGGGTGAGATGTTGAACACCTCGGCGGCTGTGTTGATGATGGCCATACGCTGGTCGGTGAACTGTCGGTCGGCTGCCACCAACTCGAACAAACGCACCAATACAACAACTTTCTGTTGTTGCGTCAGTGTCTTGTTGATTTTCTTGCAGATGCCAAGAATCTTAACCGAGTCCTTAACCGAGGTGAGTTTAACCTCTTCTTCCGAATTCTCGTTCAATGAGTTGCGGTCCTTGATGCCGACGTGCTTGTAGAACAGGGCAAGATACTCCTCAACAAAGTCGGAGCTTAGTTGAGAGGTAAGAAAATTCTCGACAAAGTCGATTTCACTGTCTTTTACGCCGCCATCCTGCTTTGCAATAATTGCAAAGAGTTGCATCAGGGCCTTCAGAATCTCTTCACTCATCTACTCAAAGGTGTTTGTATTGACCTTCTTTTTTATTTGTTAATCAAGCGAATAGCTGATTTGCTCGAACGGAACGTCAACAATGTCTGAATATTCCTCGCCAGCCTCTTCCATATCCTCGTCATCCTCGGGGTAGTGCCATCTTACAAGCACATCTTTGCCTGCTTCGTGCATCTCCTCAAGTTTCAGAAGAATGTCAAGAATCATTTTCGACGATGCAGTGTTGAAGTACACCAATTTGAAGTTGAATATCGTTTTACCCGTTGCTTCTTCCGAGTAGCGGTCAATCCAGTCCAAAATCGGCTCATAGAATACTGCGACATCCTCAGGAAGCGATCTTCCTGAAATCTCGAATATTTCGTTCGCTACATCTAAGGTTACACTGGGAGTATCATCCGTTCCAACAATTTTTATAACTTCCATAGTTAAAAGTAATTATTTGTTAATCAAAATTTTGAGTTCTCGAAATAGTTGATGATATAATGAAGAATGAAAATTCATCGTTCAAGGGAACAAATTTGTAATCCAATGGATTTCCAGTCTTCTTGGCAATGTCGATAAAGCCAAGGCCCGCACCGCCTTTGTCCGACAGACGGCCCTCTTTTATCTGCTGCTTGTAGAGTGCTTTCAAGCCTTCCTTGTCGAGTGAGTTTATTTTGTCGAGCACCTCGCCAATGGCAGCCTCTTTCTGTTTCATCAGAATGTTGCCGGTGGTGATGACATAATTCTCATCGTCTTTGCAGAGCAGGAACACTCCACTGCCTTCCTCGTGGCTTTCATCGCCCATATAGTCGGCGTGCTTGCTGATGTTCTGCAGGAACTCCACAATTACGTGGAACACCTTCTTCTGCACGGAGTTAGGTTCTTCCTCAACCATCATATTGGTCTCCGTAATTGATGTGAAAGCCTTGGTTACCTGGTGCGTAATTTCGCCCTTGTAAACAAGTTTAACGTTTTTGCTTTCCATCGATTCGTTAAAACTATAGACAAATTCTAGAAAATCTTTGTTCCCATCCATAGCTGTCTCGTTTTAATACATTTAAAATTCAATTCCTATTAACAATATATCATCGACTTGTTTATAGTCACCTTTGTAGGCCATGAAATCGTCGTAAATGATTTTTTCATAGTCATATATCTCAACATCGTAATGTTCTACCAGCAATTCACGTATGCGGCTTGCCTGATATTTCCTTCCGGTTTCACCACTGACTTGGTCGGGCAGACCGTCTGAGAAAAAGAACACACGATCTTTGGGCTCCAAATTTATTAAATGATTTTCAAAATCCGCTTCAGGTTTTTTACCTAATGGAATGCCTCCAATGGCCTTATGACTACCTTTATATTGAGTTAACTCATTGCCTCTCAATAAATAAAGTGGTCTGTGAGCACCGGCGAATTCCAAAATATTTTTCTTCAAGTTTATTTTGCAGAGTGCAACGTCCATACCGTCGCGGGCTTCGGTGTCGATTCTGTCTTGCTTCAAAGTGGTGCGCACTCCTTCGTGGAGTTTGTCGAGAATAACACCTGCATCAATGTTGTCGTAGTGGTCAACCACGTTGTTCAGGGTGAAGTAGCCGATGAACGAGAGCAGCGCTCCCGGAACGCCGTGACCTGTACAATCGACAGCGGCAATGAACAAATCGTCGCCTTTCTTGAAGAACCACGGGAAGTCGCCACTGACCACGTCTTTCGGACGGTAGAATATGAACGATTTCGGTAGGAACTCCTGAATAAACTTGGTGTTTGGCAGAATGGCTGTCTGAATGCGCCTTGCGTAGTTAATACTTTCGGCAACAGCTTTGTTTTTCTCTTGAATCTCTATTTCAACCAGTTTCTGCTCGGTAATATCGTGCGAAACGAACAGGATTGTTTCCAACTCCTTGTTGTCGTCGCTAAACTCAGGGATGGCGTTCACCTGCATAATACGGTCGCCAAAGTGAGTCGGGAACGTAACCTCGGCCTCGTGCTTGCTGTTAGTGCTCTTGACGGTCTTTATCGCATCTTTGAAGAAATCTTTGATGGCCGGGTCAAACGCCACGTCATCAAGGTTTTTGTTTATGATGTCGGATATTTCGATTTGAGTGAACGTCTTCACCATTGGGTTGGCGTAGAAGAACTGTCCGTTGGTGCCGACACGCAGGATGAGGTCGAGCGAATTCTCCGACAACGACTGCATCTTACTCTTCATACGCTCCTCTTTCTCTGCACGCTTGCGTTCTGTAATATCGCGTGAGTTGATGATGATGCCGTTGATGGCTGGGTCGTCAAGAAGGTTTCGGCCGGTTGATTCGATGTAGATTTTCTGGCCGTCCTTACGCATATAAGTATATTGTATGGTGGCCGACGAGTTGGCTTGCTCAACCAGTTTGCCAAAAGTCTCGGTGTATTCCTTTACGCCTTTGGCTGTCAGGCGGTCGAGGTCTTTGCCTTCCATCATCTCTTCGGTTGTGTAACCGTAGATGTTTAATACCGAAGGACTTATGTACTTCAACTTCATCTCCTCATCGTAAATCGAGATGATTTCCGACGCGTTCTCAAGCAAGGCGTGCTGACGTTTCTGCGCGTTCTCAACTTCGCGGATTTGGGTTTGCAGATTCGAGTTTGTTTTCTCCAACTCCTCGTGTGTGGCGCGCATCTCCTCAGCATTCTGACGCAGCTGCTCCTCGTTCTCTTGAAGCTCGTTGGTCATTTCCTGCGCGTCTTTCAACAGTTTCTCGGTACGGGTGTTAACCTTAAGGTTGAAGATGGTTCGCGCGATGATGTCGCTCAACTCTTTCAGGAATCTTATTTTCAGCTCGCTAATGTCGTCTTTGATCGACGCAAACTCAAGAACACCTTGCAGTTTCTCGTCGGTGATGAGTGGAACCAGCAACAGTGAGTTCGGTTTTTGGTCGCCCAGAATGCCGCTTGTGATGGTTACAAAATCATCAGGAATCTCGCGACGGTAGATGACATCCATCTCGTAGGCGCACTGTCCCACAAGGCCTTCGCCAATCTGGAACTTGGTGTCGAGATATTTGCGGCGGTTGTAGGCGTAAGTGGCTGTGTTTTCGAGAGTTTGTTCATCCTCGTTGTAGATGTAGAACGCGCCCTGAATAACATCAATGTATTTAATAAGCTCAACCAAAGTAAGATACGAGAGGTTGCCAAGGTCGTTCTGCAAACGCAGAATGTCCGAAATAATGTCTTTTCCTTTGGCAATCCAGTTTTGCTCTTTCTCTTTCTCGTTGGTGAGAGCAAGGTTCTCGCGCATTTTCTTCAGCGAGTGCCCCAGAATGTCGTTGTCGTTGATTTCAGCGTCATTGGCCGAGAGGTCGCCTTCACCAATTTTCTTGGCAAAGCGGGCGTTCATATTAATGACGTGGTCTTTTTCTGAAATCTGATTTTCAAGCGATTCGATCGTCTCTTGCTGCGATTTGGTGAACGCGTAGCCAAGCACGCCCAACAGTATCGGCAAAAGGTCGATGAGGAAATACGACGGTGATGTCTTGTGCATTTCTGCAAGGCTCGACAGCGAGGCAGTGCCGCCGCTGCTCATAAAGCCAAATATCCACGACAGAACCAGTATCACAACGCCAAGCCCGACAAGTGTGGGGGTGAAGTTGATACGATTGTTCACCTTGTATACAAATATCTTTTTTATTTTGTCAATAAACGCTTCCATCGTAGCCTATCTTTATTGCGGTGTAACGCCACCGATTGCATTTGAAATTTCGTCTATTTTGTTCACAAACCCATTTTCAAAGGGCTTAAAGGTAGCGATTTCTATCAATCCAACAGCATTATCGTCCTTTAAAATTGGAATTATTGCCAAATTGTTTACTTCAATCTGTCCGAGACCCGACACAATCACTAAGCTTTTGCTCGGTAACTCGTTCAAAAACATAGGTTTCTTATCTTTTGCCACTTGGCCCGACAAACCTTCGCCCATCTTGAACGAGTGAGGTGCCTCGTTGCTGTAGTATGCGAAAGTGGCGGCCGGCGAGAACTCGTCATCAGTGCACTTGAACACAATGCCCACGGCCATATCCAGCTGTTTTGAGAGCGCGTAAAGCAGCGAGTCGCCAAAACTTTTCCAATCGCTTTGCTTGCCGGTTTTTGCGAGCAGGTCGTTCAGGTCGAAACCGGTGTCGGTGGTTTCCTTCATCTTCTGGTCAACCTCTTTCTCGTACTGCTCGTCGTTGATTTGGGCAGCCGCGGCGCGTTCCTCCTCAGATTTAATGTATATCGATGTGATTTTTGAGCCCATCAATCCGATTTTTAAGGCAACCAGAATCTGAACCAGAATAATCACCAATAATATAAGTGATAATTGGTTTTTGCCAAAGCCCGGAGCGGCGGCCAGCAGTGTTATCACGGCGGCAACGCAGGTGGCGACAAGCAGTATCGTCCACCACGTTATCTTTTTTCGGTATTTCAGTAGCTCATCCATAGACTATGCTAATTTAAGTAAAAAATCTATAATCTGTTTCGTGCTGAACACGTAATCAACTTTTGTTGCGTTCATCGAGGCTGTTGTCATTGTCGGCACCTGGCACTCTTTGGGGTCCTGCACAATGGTGAGGCCGCCGTTGTCGGTCACGCTCTTCAGTCCGAGCGCGCCGTCTTTGTTTGCGCCGCTCAAAATTATGCCCACCAGTTTTTTCTTGAAATTGTACGATGCCGAGAAGAACGACAAATCGATTGACGGGCGCGAGTGGTTCACAACGTCCTCGGTTGAGAGGGAGAACCGGTTGCCCAGCTCGATGTACATATGATAGTTGGCGGGCGCAAGATAGATGCGGCCCGGTTTGAGCGGCTCTTTGTCGTGCGGCTCAATTATCGGCAGATTCGATTTAATCGACAGTGCCTCGACGAATCCCGAACGGATGTGTTTCAGTCGGTGCAGGCACATCAGAATCGGCAGCGGATAGTTGGCTGGCAGTGCCGCAATAATTCGGCTAACTACCTGAAAACTACCGGCCGAACCTCCAATCATTATGGCTTTGTAATCGTTCATCAGTCAACCCTTTTTTTATAAATTTTCTCGTTCGCGTTCACAACTTGCAGCTTCTTGCTCGTTTCCGAATACTCAAGAGTCTCCATATTGCCGATAATTAGGTATCCGCCAATCTCGAGGTTCTCAACCAGCTTACGTATCACCTTCTCGTACAATGGAATATTGAATTGAAGCAGTTTGTTGCGATAAACAATCATCTTGTACCTTTTACCCGGATTCGCGTTCAGAATGTCGGCTTGCTTTTCGAGTGTTACGTCGCTGAGCAGCGCAGGTTTCATTGAGGCGCGGTTGTCGTTGAGCGTGTAGTACGAGGCGAACTGCGTCTTGCCGGCGTAGCGGGTGTAGTTTGCTTCGCTCACCTCAATCTTCTTCTGGTCGTAGCTGCCGCCGTGCCTGATAAGCTCCACGTGCTTGTCCGACGGGCAGTTGACATCGATTTTCAGCTTGCCTTGCAATCCGGCTTCGGCAATGATAATGGCTAACGAGAACAGCTCGTCGCCCGATGTCGCGCTAGGCATCCAGATGCGGCTGTCGGCGGTGCGGCAGATTTCTGGTATGTAGCGGTCGCGAAGCTCGCGCCAGAGCGACGGGTCGCGGAAGAATTCGGTAACTTCAAGCGCCATCACGTACAGGAAGTCGTCAGCTGAGATGGCTTTCCGGCGTATTTTGTCGGTGAAATCGTCGGCAGAGTGGCTGCCAAGCGTGTTGATGGCGTTCACCAGGCGCCTTTTAAGAATGGTGAACGTATAATCCGACATATCAATGCCGTATGATTCAGTTACAGCACTGATAATATTCCGGGTGTCTACTATGCCTATATTATCAACCATAACTACATCTGTTTTTTCTTGTAAAATCCTTTCGAGCGCTCGAAGTTGTTGGCCGATGCGCCCAAAATGCTCTCGTGCGACCCGAGA
The DNA here is from genome assembly GCA_902790595.1 of uncultured Bacteroidales bacterium. GTDB lineage: Bacteria > Bacteroidota > Bacteroidia > Bacteroidales > SZUA-534 > RUG13583. Next base: position 189,548 of record CADASL010000011.1, on the reverse strand, counting down.
ATCAGGTATCCGTCGCGGTTCAAGCTGCTGTTGAACATATCGATAACGCGACTCTGCAACTTGTTGTTGAAGTAGATAATCACGTTCCGGCAGAAAATCAGGTCGAATTTCGAGTAGAAAACATTGCCGTCCTTCACAAGGTCGTGTTTGCGGAAAACAGCTTTCTCGCGCAGGAACGGCTTCATCTGAATGGTGTCTTTCACCTTGTCGATGTCGAAATACTTCTCGTATGGCACATCGACTTTATCCTCAAAGTTGAACGGGTTCTCTTTCAGCACCTTGTCGAAATTGTCGAGGTAGCCAAGATTGAACCGGTATTTGTAAGTGCCTGTCTTTGCGGCCTCAAGCATATCGGTGTTGATGTCGGTGGCGAACACTTTGGCCTGGTCGAACAAGCCCAGCTCGTTGAGTAGTATGAGCATCGAGTAAATCTCCTGGCCGCTGGAGCATCCTGCGTGCCAAATGAATATCGAGCGGTTCTTCTTGAACTTCGGAAGTATGTGATAGCGAAGCGTTTGCCACATTTCGGGGTTGCGGAAAAGTTCCGTGGTGTTCACGGTAATGTCCTTCACCATCTGTTCCAGGAAATTCTTGTCTTTGCCGATTTTCAGAATCAATTGGTTGAGGTCCATATTGTTGTCTAACAATATTTTCTCAATCCTTCGGCAAAACGATTTGTCAGAATAGTCACTGAAATCGTAAGTTGACGACATCTTGATGGCTGAAATTAACCTCGCTGCATCTTCGTTTGTGACCATACAATATTCATTCTAATCCTTTACAGCACCATCTTTTTTGCGAATGCCGTATTTGTAAAAGTAGTAATTTTTGCAAATAAAAAAGTTTTGCGGGAAAAATATTTAGTTTCGCTTTGCGCGATTTGCAAACCGGCGGCTAATGATTGAAATTCAGCCGGATTTTGCGGCGTGCGATTTCCGGTCGGGGCCGAAAATTTTGCCACCGAAGCGGAATTTGTCATTTTTACCGCCGCTGGCAGCGTTTTTTTTCGCAATGCGACCGGGTTCTGACTGAAATATTTTTCGCCACCGTTATACCTATAATAATAGTAACGGCGGCAACCGTCACTTGTATTTGATTTTGTATGCCAGAATCACGCTGGCGAAGCATAATGTGATGCCGTTGGCAAAAACTACTGGCAATGTGTGCGTTACAAGGCCGTAGACAAGCCAGCCCAGCACACCGATTGAGAACAGCGCATACATTCCGAGCGAGATGCTTTTGGTGTCTTTTGTCTTGATGATTTTTGCGGCTTGCGGCACAAACGATATGGTTGTGAGCACTGCGGCTGCGTAGCCGACAATTTCAATTGGTTCCATTTCTTCTTCTTTTTAAAACGGGCGCAAAAGTAACATTTTTCGGACTATGGTTGTTGATATAAGACGACAGACAACAGACTACGGACGGCAAAAACAAAGTAGCCTGATGTCCAATAAAAATTCCCGCGCCACGTTTTTTTGCTACATTCGTGCCAAACAAAATTCAGATACAATTATGGAAATGTTTTCAAAAGAAACCTATATCGCCCGCCGCGCAAGACTGAAAGCGGCAATGGGCAATGGAATCGGTGTGTTTTACGGTAACTCCGAATCGTCAATCAATTACGCCGACAACACCTATCCGTTCCGGCAGGACAGCACGTTCCTCTATTTCTTCGGAATCATCAAGCCGAATCTGGTGGGTGTCATCGATTTTGAGTCGGGTGATGAGTGGCTCTATGGCGACGATGCCGACATTGACGATGTGGTTTGGACCGGTCCTCTGCCCACCATTGCTGATTTCGCCTCGATGTGCGGAGTCGCCAAATCGGCATCAATGAGCGCTTTCCACGATGCCATCGCGGCAGCGAAAAAACAGGGCCGCAAAGTCCATTTTCTGCCGCCTTACAAGGCCGATGTAACGCTTGCGCTCGCGTCGCTGCTGGGGATTGGCCTGGCCGATTTGCGCCAGGAGTGCTCGCTTGAGCTGATAAAGGCCGTCATCGACCTGCGGGCCGTGAAATCGGACGAGGAGATTGCCGAGATTGAGCGTGCGTGCGCCATTGGCTATGAGATGCACACCGCCGCAATGCGCCTTGTGAAGACTTCCGCCACCGAGCGCCAGATTCACTGCATTGTCGATAGCATACCATTAAAATATGGCGGCACCACGTCGTTTGCCACAATTCTGTCGCAAAACGGCCAGACGCTTCACAATCACAGTCACCATCTGCCCATAACTCCTGGCCGGATGATGCTTGTTGATGCCGGAGCCGAAACGCCGATGGGCTATGCGTCGGACTTCACGCGCACGTTCCCTGTCAGCGGCAAATTCACTCAGCGTCAGAAAGATGTGTATCAGATTGTGCTCGACGCCAATCATAAAGCGCTTGAGCTATCGCGCCCAGGCGTCACCTATCAGACCGTGCATTTGGAGTGCTGCAAGGTGCTGGCCGCCGGGCTCAAGTCTTTGGGGCTGATGCGCGGCGATGTTGACGAGGCCGTGGCTGCCGGTGCCCACGCGCTGTTTATGCCTCACGGCATCGGCCATATGATGGGCCTCGATGTTCACGATATGGAGAATCTGGGGCAGATTTACGTTGGATACAACGCTGAGACTCAGCCTATTGAGCAGTTCGGCACTTCGTCGTTGCGGATGGGGCGCAAGCTGGAGCCGGGTTTTGTGGTTACTGACGAGCCGGGAATTTACTTTATCCCGGAGCTTGTGGCGCAGTGGCGTCGCGAGCGCACCAACGAGCAATTCATCAATTTCGACGAGGTGGAGCGGTATCTCGATTTCGGAGGAATCCGCATTGAGGACGATTTGCTTATAACCGCCGATGGTGCTCGCCGATTGGGAGAGCGGCGCATTCCGGCGGAGATTGCCGATGTTGAGGCTGAAATGGAAAAAACGTTCTCGTTATGAGGCGGTTAGCGGCAGTGAGTTTGGCAGTGGCAGCGTTCGCATCGGTGCAAGGTCAGGGTTTTACCCCGCTGTCGCGCGATGTGAACGGATTTGCCGCGGCCGCATACGCCAAATTGGCCGATGGTGGCGATGCCAATTTCGTTTTTTCGCCGCTGAGCCTTAATCTGGCGATACGTATGGTTGAGGAAGGCGCGCGAGGAAACACCGCAGTCGAAATGGTGGCCGTTTTGAACCCCAACGAGAGTGCGGCGCAGATTGGCCCGAACACAAAACGTCTGATTGCCAGCTATAAAGGCAACGGCGCGGATGTGCTGACGTTAGCCAATTCGGTTTGGGTGAAGCGCGGCTACAAAATTTTACCATCCTACGCTGATGCGATAAAAGACTGTTACCTAGCCACTTGTGACCATCTGAATTTCTCATCGCGGCGGGCTTGCCGTCAGTCGTGCGCCACGGTCAACCGCTGGGTTTCGGGGCAGACAGGTGGGAAAATCACAAACCTGCTCACCAATGATATGGTCAATGCCAACACGCGGATGGTGCTTGTGAATGCAATCAGTTTCAAGTGCGATTGGCTGCGAAAGTTCAAACCGAAAAATAGTGAAGTCGCTGATTTCCATCAAATTGACGGCCGCACGGCATCGACTACGTTTATGTCGCAGACTGAAAATTTCGGATATTGCAAAGGAACTGATTATGAAGCGGTTGAGCTGGCTTATGCCGACACGCGGTACGCAATGCTAATTGTTGTGCCTGTCGAGGGGCGTTTCCTCGATGTTGAGGTGCGGCTCACTGCCGATTTTGTTAAGGGCGTGGCCGACAGTTTGAGCGATGAGCGTGTGGCATTGTCGATGCCGAAGTTTAATGCGGCATCGAATGTCGAGTTCAGCCAGATTTTGAGGCAGTTGGGAATTGTTGAGGCCTTTGGTGGCGCTGCCGATTTTTCGGGGATGTCTGGCAAACAGGATTTGCAGCTGTCGAAAGTGGTGCAAAAGGCTGTGATTGAGGTTGATGAGGCGGGAACGGAAGCCGCCGCCGCCACTGCCGCAACTATGATGGTGAAATCGGCTTATTTCCCTGAACTAAAGCACCTTACAATTGACAGGCCTTTTGTCTATTTCATTCGCGACACGCAAACCAACATTATTTTGTTTGCCGGCCGTTTCACTAAGGTTCAGTAATTTCGCCAATAATTGTTTGATTGTCAGCCGACAACAAATATTTGCGTGAGAAGTTCTCTTTAGGTAGCGAGCCTTGTCGGCCAATGAAGGAGCAATGTTGCACAAAAGCGATTATTGAGTCGCCCATCTGCCGGTATTTGTCTGCCAGACAAATAATTGCGTTTAGGCTTGTGGTTTCGGGCGAATTGTTGTAGGCGTCGATAATTTGTTGAGCGGTAGCTCTTTTATTCTCCATCGACCTGATTCCCATTGCAAGTGCTTTCTTCATCGCGGCATCGCTTTCGCCATCGGCTCGGCGCTGGGCATCGGCAATGGCAACACTAACCGAGTCGATGAAATGTTGCTGAATGCCAATCAGTTCCGCTTTGCGTTTTTGCAGTTCGGTTTGGCAGATTGCAAGGCTGTCGGCGGCGGTGAATGACTCCAAATTACTGATGCTCAACATCTTCACAATCTTGATTTGATGCCGCGTCTGTTCATATTGCACAATGCTGTCGGGCATTTTCGCGCAAGCGACCACCAAAGCGAAAAAAAGGAGAATCAATATCTTGCCAAAATTTTGCATAGGGACAAAAATAAAAAAACCTTCAGAAAAATCTGAAGGTTGTTGGCGTACAGGGACTCGAACCTTGACTGACAGAACCAAAATCTGGTGTGCTACCATTACACCATACGCCAATGCTTTGATGCGGGTGCAAAAGTAATGCAAGTTTTTGTAAGTGCAAGCACTTTGAAATTTATTGGCAAAAAAAAGAAATTAGCAAAGGTTGATTGATTATCAGTGAATTACTGTAAGACGCCAATCTCTCGCGCTACCTTTCCGAATATTTTGGCGGTCTGTTCAATCTGCTCTTGCGTGTGGTTGGCCGACAATTGCAGGACAATGCGGGCGTTCTGGTTGTCGATGAGCGGGCTTGCAAGGCACGTTACAAGTAGGTTGTTGCGGTGCAGGTGCCGCGCAAAAAGTTCGGCTTTTTGGTTGTCGCCAACCATCACCGCCAAAATGGCCGACTGCGTTGGCGGAATCTCGAAGCCTTCGCCGTAGAGTTTGCGGATTAAGTAGTTGGTAATCTGCAATAAATATTGTCTTTGTGCAGTGTTTTGCGGTAGATTGTCGATGGCGGAAATGGCTGCGGCCATATCGGTTTTTGCCATTGGTGCGGCAAAGTCGGGCAGGCCTGTCGGTTGGCGCAGATAGTCGATAATCTCGCGGCGGCCGGCAATGTATGCGCCTGATTGACAGCCAAAAGCCTTTGCCAATGAGCCAATGGTCAGTTCGGCCCGGCCTTTGACGTCGAGAAGTTCGCTTGCGCCGCCACCATCCACAAAAAGTCCGGCCGCGTTGGTCTCGTCAACAGCCACCATCGCGCGATACCTGTCGGCTAACGCAAATATCTGATTCAGAGGAGCAATATTGCCCGATGCAATGTTGACGCTGTCAACCACAATCAGCCTGTTTTGCTGTGCCTGCGACAGTTTCAGCTGCTTTTCGAGGTCGGCAAGGTCGGTGTTGTGGAATTTGTATTTCGATGCCCGGCTCACAGCGGTTGTGAAGGAGTAGAGACTTGGCGTGTCGTAGATGATGGCGTCGCTGCGGTTCAGCAGTTGTGCCGATATGGCCACGTAAGCATCTGTGAGTGAGTTGAATAGCAAACACGATTCCGCGCCAAGCAAACGGGCGATTTTACCTTCGAGCACCGATGCCAGATTGTCGCCGTATTTGGCTGCAATAGTTTCTGTTTTAGCCGCATCGACTTGATTATCAATGTAAACCTGACTTTTAAAATTCAAGACCTGTCCTTGCGGAGTGTCGATAACTGCCGCGCCCGACATCAGCGTACCGCGCTCGTTGTAAAGCCCCGCATCGTTGATGGCCGCAAGCCGGCTTCGTAATTGGTCTTGAAAATCGCTGTACATAGCTTTTTGTTTATGCTGGCAAAACTACAGAATATTTGGTTATTCAAAAATCAGTAACTTTTATACATTTGTATATTCAAACGCAACTAAAAAACTATGCTGATTTACCGTCTCACGCTATAATTATGGTGTGTTGTGAAGTGTAAATAATTGAAAACTAACAAAATGAAACCGACGCAAAATCGGAGTAGCTTAATTAAACGTCTGTAAAAATGAGAATCGTACTATCATTTATAGTCCTCATTTATTGTGCTTTACCCGCAATGGCGCAGTCGAAGAGGACGGAGGAAAAGCAGGTGCAGGAACGCATCGCGCAAATAAAGAATCAGGGCAACGTGTATTTGTGGGGCGAGGCACAGGGCAAAACCCTCAATGTGGCCGACCGCGACGCGCTTGCCGACCTTATCGGGCAGATTTCGACATCGGTTGAAAGCGATTTCACGCTGATTCGCGACGAGAACCCCGACGGCTTTGGCGAGACTTTCAACAGCATCGTCAAAACCTACTCGAAGGCCACTTTGAGCAACACCGAGCGCTTGGTGGCGGGCAAGGAGCCGAAGGTTACCGTCTTCCGCTACATCAAACGCACCGAGATTAGGAAGATTTTTGTTGCGCGCAGGAATAAGATTATCGGATTTGTTGAGTCGGCCCAGAGGGCGGAGCGGAAGCTGCAGATTGCCGACGCGCTGCGCTACTACTATTGGGCGCAAACCTTGCTCCGTAGCCATCCCGACGGCGCCACAATAAAAATGACCGACGAGGAGAGCGGCGAGCAACACTTGTTGGCATCGTGGATTCCGGAGCAGATTAACAACATTTTCAATAACATAAGAGTGACGAAAGGTGACACGAAGATTGACGGCAGCTTCCGTCAGGTGGAGCTTTTCTTCACCTATAAAAATGAGCCTGTTAGCAATTTCGACTTCACCTATTGGGACGGTCAAGACTGGTCGAACATTGTTTCGGCTAAGGACGGACGCGGCGTGGCCGAACTGCCGGCCATTTTCGATGAGACCAAAATGGACCTGAAGGGCGAGTACATTTTCACGGGCGAGGCGACCATCGACTCCGAGCTGAAAGATGTGATGGAAACCATTGAACCAGTGCCATATAAAAGCAGCAATCTGCAGCTGAGCAGCGTGTCGGCCAAGCCGAAGCAGGCGCAAATGGAAATTCAGAAGGCGCAGGAAGAAACTGCCGCCAAAACCGAATCGTTCTTTGAGTATGTTCAGAACGACGTTGATTATAAGCGTATTATGGCCGAAATTGAGCGCAGTGTCATCAGCCGAACCTACGACTCTGTGCGCAAATATTTTGACGAGGACGGCTGGGATATGTTCACAAAACTTGTCAATTACGGCCGCGCCCGAATCTGCGGCACGCCCGACTATCGCTTTGCGAAAACCGACGAAGGCGTCATTTGCCGCAGTATGCCGCTGGTTTTCAACTTCCCCAACAACAAAAACTCGTTTGTCGAGGACATTGTTTTCGAGTTCGGCACCGACGGCAAAATTCACTCGCTTTCATTCGGCCTTGCGCAGACAGCCTTGGAGGGCATCACCGGGAAGTCGCAGTGGAGCGAGCCTTCGCGCCTGACGCTCATCCGCTTCCTTGAAAATTACAAGACGGCCTACGCGCTCAAGCGCCTCGACTACATCAGCAGCATTTTTGCCGACGACGCGCTGATAATTGTTGGTCACGTGCTTAAGAAACAGCCTGTTCAGGACGCAATGGCGATTGAGCCCGACAAGCAGATTGTTCGATATACAAAACAAACCAAAGAGCAGTATATCAATAATTTGGACATCTGTTTCAGAAGCAATGAGTTCATCAATCTGCGGTTTGCCGACAGTGAGATCCGCAAGGCCGGCAACGGCGAAATCTATGGAATTCAGATTAAGCAGGATTATTTTTCGTCGAACTATGGCGATACGGGCTACCTTTTCCTGATGGTTGACTTGAACGACCGCGAAAGTCCGGTGATTCACGTCCGCGCGTGGCAGCCGGAGAAAGACCCCGAGTTCGGTTTGATTGATTTAAGTTCGTTCACATTCTAAACTATGAGAAGAATAGCCAGCCTTATCGCCGCAATACTTTGTGCCACAGTTGTTTTCGCGCAAAGCGATGACAATAGTATATCAGTGCTGTCGTTCAAAAAACTTGACAACGACCTGACGGCGCGCACGCAGAAGAAAATTGACCAGAACGGCGAGCCTTGCGCCCTTATCAAGGTGGCGGTGCAGAGCGACGGATTCATTTTCGAGGGCGACGGACTGGGCATTGTAACAACCGTGCCAAAAATTGATGAGGGCGAATATTGGGTGTATGTTCCTCGCGGTGCCAAATACTTGACGGTCAAGCATAAAACATTGGGTGTTCTGCGCCAGTACGCCTATCCGGTCAAGATTGAGAAGTTGTGCACTTACGAGATGCGCCTGTCGTACAAAAAGATTGAAACCGAGGGTAACTATCTGATTATAAGCGCGGAGCCGGAAGAGTCGGCCATCTTCATCGATGATGAGAAACTTGATTCGGAAATAAAATCGCCGTTCCTGCAGACGGGGCGCCACACCTATCGGGTTGAGTGTGAGAACTATATTACCGATTCGGGCGTGGTTGTTGTGAATATGGTTGAGCGGTCGAGTTTGAATGTGAAACTCAATCGCGCAAAGGGCTATGCCACAATTAATTATCTGCCGGAAGGCACTGAAATCTATATCGACAGCAATTTGGTTGGCCAAACACCCGCAAAAATCCAATTAGAGGCGGGCGAGCACACAATGACGTTGAAAGGAAAGTTCTATCTTGAAGAAAAACAAACATTTAAAATCACTCAAGACTGCGACCTGCAGTTTGAGGGCGAGCTGCAGAAAATTCCGTCGGGAAAGGTCCGCGTGAGGTCGAACATCAAATATGCTGACATTTACATCGATGACAATCCTGTTGGAAAAACCAACGGCTTGTTGTGGTCGCTGATTGGGCGGAACAAAGGCATTTACGAGGTTCTGGTTGGCCGGCATTTTGTGCGGGTCAGCAAGCCGGGCGTCATCGACAGGACGCTTGAGGTTATTGTGGAGGAGAAGAAGATTAACTCCGTTATGGTGAAGGAGCCGCGCCCGAAAACGTCGGCCGAGGAGAGGCGTGAGGAGCGCCGCACCGAAAAAAAGGCGATTCGCGAGCAGGTTAGCATCGAGAATCAGAATGCCCGCGATGCCGAAAAGCGGCAGAATTATGAGGAGCGCGTGAGCAAGCGGTATATGCGCTCGGGTTTCCGCATTTTTATGGGTTGGGAGTTGAATTTCCCAATCGATGCCGAAGATTTCCAAAAAGGCATTGATAACGACAAAACAAACAACGGCGATAATGTTTATGGCGACATTGTTGGCAACGGCACGCAGTTTTCGCTGTCGATGGGAGCGAACATCAAGCCGTTCTGGTACGTGGGAGTCGGCTGTTCGTATATCTACACCTACACCGGCACAACAAAATATTGCTGGGCTGTGCCGCTCTTTCTTGATAGCCGCGTTGAGGCGTTCAACCGCAAGGTGTCGCCGTTTGTGGCCTTCCGGATGGGTGGCGGACTCCGGCACACGCCCGCAATGACGCGGTCCGATTCCGACGGCACGCCCATTGAGCGCTCCTACAACGCCTGCGGGTTCTATGTGTCGCCGTCGGCCGGCATACGGTTCAACCATCTGAGCCTGTCGCTGTCGTACACCAACGGTATGAAAATCCGCGACAACAACTTCAGAACCCCGCCGATGTTCTCGGTTGGCGCAACGTACGATTTCGGGGCACGGGTAAAAAAGTGAGCGGCGTTCCGGCTTTACAAAATTCTGTCAAACCCTGTAAAGCAACTGTAAACCCACTGTAAAAAACTTTACACTTTTTTACACTTTATAAAATAGCGATATTGCTGATTATCAGTAATATGATACTTTTGGCACACCTTATGCCATTGTTTTTGCAGAAATTTTAAAAACGTAAAACAATTATGCAAAAACAATTGATAATAGGTATTATGATGGCAATCGCGCCAAGCACATTCGGGGCAAACGCTTCGGACAGCGTCCGCACAATGACTCTGAAAGATTGTATGGAATACGCCATATCGAACTCAACAAAAATCCGCATTAGCGAGACCATCGTTGACGATGCGCGGATTGCGCGCCGCGACGCCATTCTGGCGGCTTTCACGCCAAGTGTTAATGCGGGGGCAGGCGCAAGTTACAGCTTTGGCCACAATACCGACTGGCTGACAAACACCAAAATCGACATTACAACGTTCAGCAACGACTACAGCATTTCGGCGGGAATCACCCTTTTCAACGGGTTCCAGGCGGTTAACAATATGCGCGTGTCGAAGACGGCGCTGGCCATTTCGCGGACGGAGCAGGAGCAGGCCGAAGCCGACATTTGCCTTGCCGTGATGGAGGCCTACTACAACGTGGTTTACTACTGCCGTCTGTGCCAACTGTTTGATGAGCAGATTGCTACAGCCCGCACAGCGCTCGATAAGATGCGCCGTCAGGAGGAGATTGGGCAGAAGAGCCGCGCCGATGTCATTCAACTTGAGGCCGACCTTGCCGACCGCGAGTACGACCTTGTCAGCACTCGCCAGATGCGCGACGAGCAGATTATGACGCTTTCCGATTTGATGTTCTTCCCTATGGATGAGCAGTTTGCGGTGGACACGACAATGCCTTTGGCCACCGCCGACAATCAAACCGAGGATGAGATTGTCAACTATGCACTGGGCAACAACCCCAGTGTGAAAATTGCCAACTGGCGCGCCGAAAACGCCCGCCGCGAACTCTCGACAGCCCGCTGGCAACTGTTGCCACATTTGAGTGCAAACGCAAGTTTGAGCACGGGCTATAGCAAGCGCAATGGTTCCGATGCGCAGTCGTTCAATAAGCAGATTCGCGACAACGTGGGCGAGAACATAGGTCTTTCGCTCTCGATACCAATCTTCGGCCGCCTGAACCGCTACTCTGAAATATCGCGCAAGCGCAACTCATACGCCCGCGCCAACGCCGAACTCGACCAAAAAAACCGCGAGACGGAATCGGCTGTGCGCAAGGCTTTCAACGATTGCCGCACCGCGCTGGCCGCCTATCAGCAGGCTTGCAAAAAGACTGAAATTCAGCAGGAAGCCTACCAACTCAACCAAAAACGGATGGAGCAGGGACTGATTTCGGGACTTGAGTATCAGACGGCCGTCAACAACTATCTGAAAACCAAATCCGATGATATGAAATCGCTTTTCACCTATCTGATAAAGCAAAGTGTATTAAAGTATTACAGCGGAGTGGAGTATGTGAATCAGTTGTGAAAAGGGGAGGGTTTAGAGTTGAGTGTTTAGTGGTTAAGAAGTTGTGAAAGCAAAATGACTACGGACTACAGACAATTAACAATGACGTGGTTTGCAGTCTGCTTCTAACACCTATGACTAAACCTTCTAAACTCTAAACAGCGAAGCGACTTAACTCTAAACCCTTACCAACACCCAACCCCCAACACCAATAACCAAACCATTTACAGCAGTCTTTCTTTCAGTGCTTTAACCGATTCCATAACCACTTCAATCCTGACATTCTGGTAAGGGGCTTTGAGTTGAATGAGTTTGTTGCGCTTCAGTGTCGGGCAGATGCGGTCCACCTGGCCGATGCTGATGATGTGGGTTCTCGACACTTTGAAAAACAATTCGGGGTTCAACTCTTCGTAAAGCCTTGACAATGACTTGTCAACGCTGCCTGAAAAACCGTCTTTGCAGAACACTCTGACATTGCCCAATTCATACTCAATGTAGCAGATTTCCTGCGTATCGACAATGCGGGTAGAGTCGGCGCGGTGCAGTTCGAGCCGCTGGCGGTATTGCCGCTGGCGGCCGCGCAGATAGTCCGATGCCCGCCGAGCGTCGTCAACGCTTGTGTGCAGAATGCGTCGCTCGTATTTTTCAAGGGCGCTTAAAATATCGGACTTGTCGTACGGTTTCATAACATAGTCGATGCAGTCGTAGTCGAAAGCCTTGAGCGCATACTCTTCGTAGGCGGTGGTGAACACAATCAGGGCGTTGGTGCTCACGGCGCCGAACACGTCGAAACTGTAGCCGTCTTCGATGCGGATGTCAGTTACAATCACGCAGTCGGCTATCAGGCCACGGGCGCGCTGCAGGCAATCGACAAGGATAATTTCAACTATTCAAACCTGATGTCGTGGTTTTGGAAAGACGATGCCGACGAACGGTTCTATTCGGGCAAGAGCGGATTCGCCGAGAGCCGCACCAACACTCTGTCGCTGGGCTTGTTTCCGAGCCTGATGTACAGGCAGAGTTGGCTCTCTGTCACCGTTTCGGGCTTTGCAAGCAACAGCCGCTCATACTATTCGGTCAGCGGCACCAACGACGTGAACACCTGGGATTTTGGCAGCCGCCTGGAATTTCTGGCCACCACCAACAGCGACTGGGAGTTCAGCAGCGACGTGAGTTATATGTGGTATCGCGGCTACTCGCAGGGTTACGGCGACTCGGAACTGCTCTGGAACGCGGGTGTGGCCAAAACTTTCGGCCGATTTACCACGAGCCTTAAAGTGTCCGACATTCTCAACCGTCAGAAATCGCTTCACCGAACCGCCACTGCCGACTATGTCGAAGACGTTTACCGAACCGTTATGGGGCGCTATTTCCTTCTCGGCGTAGGCTTTAACTTTGGCAAGATGAACGCGTCGCAAGGCAAACAGGTTGAAAAGGCGATGTGGGAGATGCAGTGGTGATTTGGATGGTAGAATATTGATGATCAGATATAAAAACGGCAAACAGTTAACCTTCACTGCTTGCCGTTTTTTTGTGGACTGTTGCGGAATATTTCAATATAAGCTATCTTTGTTTGCAAAAGAAAAGACAAATGAAAGCGAAACCATTCGTCAAGTGGGTTGGCGGCAAGGGTCAACTCATTGACCAACTGGAAGCACTGCTTCCCGCTGACTTTGACCAATGGGAAAACGTCACTTACATTGAGCCTTTTGTGGGCGGTGGGGCTATGCTCTTCCATATGTTGCAGACGCATTCCAATATCAAGTCAGCCATTATCAATGACATTAATGCGGATTTAACCGCTTGCTACACAGTGGTTAAGGAACAGCCGTCGGCTCTTGTTGAATCACTGAAACAGATACAGAAAGAGTATTACGCACTGCAATCGGAAGATGCGCGGCGCGAGTTTTTTATGCTGATGCGCGACGAATTCAACACCAAGGCGCTTGACCCGATTCGCAACACAACGCTGTTTTTCTTCCTTAACCGCACGTGTTTCAATGGTTTGTATCGGGTGAACAAGGCGGGGCTTTTCAATGTTCCGTTTGGCAGATATGAGACGCCCACAATCTGCGACCCTGTAACCATTTTCGCCGACAGCGAACTTTTGCAAAATGTTGAAATTTTGACTGGTGACTATCAGCAAACATTGGACTATGCAAGCGGAAACACACTTTTCTATTTCGACCCGCCGTATCGCCCGTTGAGCAACACAAGCAGTTTCAACGACTACGCCAAAGAAGCCTTCAACGACCTTGCGCAAAAGCGGCTGAAAAACTTCTGCGACACTGTTGAAAATGCTGGCTTCAACTTTATGCTGAGCAATTCCGACTGCTTCAACACACCGCTTAAAGACCGATTCTTCGAGGATTTGTATCTGGCATACAAAATTGAGCGAGTATGGGCTTCGCGCAGCGTTAACGCCAACCCAAGCAAACGCGGGAAACTTCAGGAAATACTTGTGCACAATTACGAACATACAAAACTGAGACAGGCTGTATAACGGCGGCACGCATTGTATAATCATTTAGAGAATACCACTATGGCAAAAAATGTCTATACCCATTCAATCGATTTAAAGAGATTAAGCATTAAAAACGCGCCCCGAGATGAGTTTTCGGCAAAAGTTGCCAGCATTGAATATCGCGGCTACGATGTTGAACAATGCAGCGATGGCCGAAAAATAGTTATAACAAAGCCTGGTGGCAAAAGCGCGTATGGTCGGCCAAAGAAAGAAGACATTCTGGTTTTCATATATAACCCCGACAACGATTCGCTCTGGCAAATATCTCACAAACAAATACTTGATGATATCACAGCAAAATGCGCTGAAAGCGCGGAAGAAGGGAAAAAACTAATTGCTTTGCTGGAAAGGACATTTAATGGTGAAGAACCCGATGACTTCATATCAGAGATTCTTGCATTGTCATTTAAAACGGGTGAGAAGCCTGAAGAATTAATCAAGGCCTATAAATGGATTTGGGCGCAAGAAGACGTCAATTATCCCAAAGGCGAAGGCCGCCGTATGTCTTGGAAATCTTATGAAGATTTGCTGTCCAAACTATAAAACGCAATTGGTTCTATCGTTGTAACTGATTCATTTCGTTAGCAAAACAGCCTGATTGGCAAGATGAACGCGTCGCAAGGCAAGCAGGTTGAAAAGGCGATGTGGGAGATGCAGTGGTGACTGATTGCACTGGCACACCCGTAGCAGACCGTTCCCAAAAGGGGCGGTCTTTTTTGTTTACACTCGACACAAATCTGTAAAGCAACTGTAAACCCACTGTAAAAAACTTTACACTTTTTTACACTTTGTCAAATTGCAATTTGTTTGAATATCAGCAAAATAACAATTTGGCACGCACCGTGTATTAAGTTTGGCACAAGAGTTTTGTAAAGTGTAAAATTTTAAATGATGACAGAAAGAGAATAGAAAAAATCTAACCGATTCAATCCGATTGTAACCGATGTTTTCTTTTGATTGAATCTGCTAAAATCGGTTAGATAAAAAAATATAAATCAGTGTTCTCAAAGCGAAAACAATTAAAAAACAAATAATTATGGACTACGTTATCGAACAAAAGAAAGGATTTGCGGCGGCTTTTACAAAGAAAGCGGTGCCGTTTTGGTTGGGCGGAGCAGTGGTGGCCGCTGTGGTTTATCTGCTTCTGCAGAGCGACTCGCGGTCGCTGAAGGTGGATGCCGAAACGCTGACAATCAGCAATGTAACGCGCAACGAGTTTAACGATTACGTGCGAATCAGCGGACAGGTGGTGCCGCAGACAACCATTCAGTTGAGCCCGCTCGAGGGCGGCGTGGTTGAACGCATTGTGGCAGAGGAAGGTACAAGGCTTAAGGCTGGCGACCCCATTCTGGTCTTGTCGAACGAAAACCTTGATATGCAGATTCTTAACTCGGAAGCCGAACTCGCCGAAAAGGAGAATATGCTGCGCAACACGGTAATCTCGATGGAGCAGCAGAAACTCTCAAACAGGCAGAGCGAAATCGAACTCGGCATTGAGGTGAAACGCAACAAGCGCCACTACGAGCAGCAGAAGGCTCTGTTTGATGAAAAACTGATTGCACGTGAGGAGTTTACAAAGGCCGAAGAGGACTATTTCCTGTCGGTTGAGAAGTACGAACTGGTACGCGAGCGCCTGAAACAGGACAGCGCCTTCCGCAGCATTGAGGTTGAGAGGCTTCAGGAGAGTTTGGAGAATATGCAGAAGAATATGCAAATCATTCGCCGCCGCAAGGAGAACCTGGTGATTAAGGCGCCCATTGACGGCGAACTGGGCCTGCTCGACGCTGTTCTGGGACAGTCGATTCAGGCTGGTGTGAAAATCGGGCAGATAAACTCGGTTGGCACCTATAAGATTGAGGCACAGATTGATGAGCACTATATCGACCGCGTGACACTCGGACTTTCGGCCACATTCGACCGCCAAGGCGAGGTGTTCAACGCCACAGTTCGCAAGGTGTACCCCGAGGTGCGCAGCGGCAAGTTCCAGGCCGATTTCCGTATCGACGGCACTCAGCCAGCCAATATCCGCAGCGGCCAGACCTACTATCTGAACCTGCAACTCGGCCAGAGCGAGGAGGCGGTGATTATCCCGCGCGGCTCGTTCTATCAGTCAACGGGTGGCAAATGGATTTTCGTGGTATCGCCCAGCGGCGACAAAGCCGTCAAGCGCGAAATCCGCATTGGCCGCCAGAACCCGAAATACTACGAGGTGCTCGACGGCCTGGAGCCAGGCGAGAAGGTGATCACTTCGTCGTACGAGAGTTACGGCGACTGCGAGGTGCTGGTGTTCTGAAAAAAGGGGAGAAGGTAAGAAGTTAAGATGTTGAGAAACAAACTTCTATACCCAAAACCTTTCTTAACAGCGAAGCGACTAAACTTTAAACAAGCGAAGCGACTAAACTTTAAATAAATAACTTAAAACTTAAAACAATGATTAAAGTATCAAATTTATCGAAAGTGTTCCGTACAGAGGAAATTGAGACCGTTGCATTGAACGGCGTATCGTTTGAAATCAAAGAAGGCGAGTTTGTCGCCATTATGGGGCCGTCGGGTTGCGGCAAGTCAACACTGATGAACGTTCTGGGCCTGCTGGACTCGCCCACGGGCGGCTCGTACCAACTGCTTGGCACCGAGGTGGCTGGGCTGAAGGAGAAGGAGCGCACCAACTTCCGCAAGGGCAATATCGGGTTTGTGTTCCAAAGTTTCAACCTGATTGACGAACTGAACGTGTACGACAATATCGAATTGCCGCTCAAATATCTGAATATCAGCGCCGCCGAGCGCAAGCAACGCGTCACCGAGATTATGAAACGAATGGCTATCAGCCACCGCGCCAAGCACTATCCGCAGCAGTTGTCGGGTGGTCAGCAGCAGCGTGTGGCCATTGCGCGCGCCGTGGTTGCCAACCCCAAACTCATTCTTGCCGACGAGCCCACTGGTAACCTTGACTCGAAGAACGGCCGCGAGGTGATGACGCTTTTGAGCGAACTCAACGCTGACGGAACCACCGTTATTATGGTGACTCACTCGCCCAAAGACGCCGCCGTTGCGCAACGCACAATCAACCTGTTCGACGGTCAGATTGTGTCGGACGTGAAGAATGAATTGTAGATGAAAGGGGAAAGGGTGTTGAGAAAGCAAAATGACTTCAGACTACGGACAACAGACTACAGACAATTAACACTTAAAAATTAATAATTAACAATGACGTGGCTTGCAGTCTGCTTCCAACACCCAACACCTAACACCCAACACCAATAACTTAAAACTTCGAGAACTTAAAACTTAACACAATGAAAAGTTACCTGAAATTCCTATCACGCAACAAGTTATACACAGCCATTGAGGCGTTGGGACTGATTGTGAGTCTGGCGTTTGTGATTCTGATTGGAAGCTACGTGGTACAGCAGTACCAGGTGGCACACGAAAATCCTGACTGGAAGCGCATTTACTCGCTCGGCACTGATAGAATCACAGGCTTGGGCCTTTGGGACAAAGAAGAACTCGAAATGAACATTCCCGAGGTGGAGAAAGTTTGTCGGGTGTCGTGGAGGCTATCTGTAAACGAAATTGAGTTCAGCGGAGAAAAAATACAGGGAAGGAATCCTGCCACTCTTACCGTTGACCCGGAGTTGTTCGACTTGTTCCCATACCTGCGTTGGGTAGAAGGTTCGGCAAGTGATTTTTGTGGGCAGAACACGGTTGTCATCAGTGAGTCATTTGCCCGCGAACTTCTTAGCGTTGAGCATAGCGACAATATGGCATCGCTTTTGGGCAAAAATTTTCGTTTAGGTAATAAAGACTATACGATTGTCGGTGTGCTGCAAGACCTTAAAGGAACTTTCCTTATGGAAGCGAGCATCATTTCAATCTTCGGTAAAATTGAGGAAGAGAAAAATTTCAACAGCATAGGCAACTGTTCAACACTATACAGAATCAGAGCCGACATTCCGCGTGAGGAGGCTGACGCCAAAATTATGGACCTCATCCGAAAGGATTACGGACCAACCTATGGCGACCAGACAATGAGCTGGCGCACGTGGCGGTTCGATGAAATTTTCTGGATGGACGGCAACGATTTCTCTCGCGTAGGAAACAAGCAACAGGTTTATCTGCTCACTCTAGTGGTGTTTCTGCTTCTGCTGTCGGCCGTCTTCAACTACATCAATTTAAGTTTCGCTTTATGCGGAAAACGTGCCAAGGAGATGGCCACACGCCGATTGTTGGGCGAGAGTCAAGGTGGCATTCTCAGGAAGATTATTACCGAATCGGTGGCGTTCACCGCCGTCTGCTTTGCAGGTGCGCTAGTGCTGGCCACGCTATTGGTTCCATTTATGAACGGATTATTGGGTAGTGTCGCCTTGTCCATTGATTTAAATGTCAAGTTGCAGGTGCTGCTGACGCCCGGCTACATTGTTGCCTATATTTTGACGGTGCTGGTGTTGGGTGCGGCCAACGGTCTTGTTCCGGCTTTGGCAACATCGCGCTACCAGCCTATTGATGTCATCAAAGGCACGCTGCGCCGCAAGAACCGGATGGTGTTCAGCCGCGTGTTCATCATTATTCAGAACGTATTGGCAGTGATGCTTATCGCGATGGGGTTGGTGATGGAAGCTCAGATGAAACATATGCTGGAGCGCCCCACTCACTCGCAGACGAAGAATAGATTTTATTTGTATACTATGGCGGTATTCTATGACCAAGCGAAACTTCTCAAGGACAAGGTTGAGCAGCTGCCGTTTGTGACTAAAGTGGGTTTAGGGAGTGATTTGCCAGGAACGCTCAATGGTTCGCAGGGATTTAAGCTTGACGATGGCACCGAACTCAATCTGTCTTTTATTGTGGCCGACACCAACTATTTCGATTTGTTGGGGCTTGAGATTCTTGAGGATTTTCAGCACCCGAAAATGCACTCTGTCTGGCTTGGCCAGACGGCTTACAGGGCGGCTAACCTTTCCGACACTTCAACGGTTTTCGCACGCAAGTTCAATGTCAGAGGCGTCCAGGCCGAGTACATTGGCGGCGTTGTGGCCGATTTTCCAAGTAACTCGGCAGCAGCAGGTGATGAAGGTATTCAGAATGTCTGCGTCATTATAGCCAAGCCCGAGGAGACGTATTTCTCGCACAATCTGCTCATCGAGACCATTGGCGAAAGCGAGGAGTACGAACAGCAGATTTTCAAGGCCTACAGAGACTATCGGATGGAGCAGTTCGGCATCTACCAAGAACCTATTTATGCAGGATTCATCCGCGATGTTTACCGTCAGCAACTGGCGCCATTTCGTAAAACAATGCGCCTGCTCGAACTTTTTGCGGCACTGTCAATCCTGATAGCGTTGCTTGGCCTGCTGGCTATGAGCACCTACTTTGCCGACGAGAACACCAAGCAGATTGCCATTCGCAAGGTTTTCGGTTCCGATGTCACACGCGAAACCTGGCGCAACGTGCGCAGTTATATGACCCTGGCTGGAATAGCCTGCGTCATTGGCATTCCGCTGGCCGTTTGGGCCGCACGGCTCTATCTGGAGCGTTTTGCCTATCGGATTGAAAACTACGGCTGGCTGTTTGTTGTTGCCATTCTTATATCGATGTCAATTGCGTTTATATCAGTGATTTGGCAGGTTGTCGATGCCGCCCGCACCAACCCCGCCGAGGCTCTTAAGAAGGAATAAAAAACATGTAAAAACAACTTCTCAAAAATAAAACAATGAACCTGTTATCAATATTCAAACAAAAAAACACTACCCGCGCATCGTTCATAATCAATACGTTGGGAATGGGTGTGGCCATTGCGGCGCTGTACATTCTGGCCGTTCAGGTGCGCCACGACTTGGGCTATAACCGAGGTTTGAAAGACTACAAAAATATCTACGTTGCAACTATGGTTGGCAGCGCGCAAGACGGCAAAAAGTACGGTTTACAAATGCCTAGGCCGCTTGCCGAGCAGATAATCCGCGAAGTGCCCGAGATTGCAGCGGGTGGAGCCGCAAATCTCTACATCACACCGACCAATTACATTCTTCTGCCCGAGGGCTCACACGGCAGCGCCGACGCAGGATTCGAGCGCAGCGTGGTCATCGGCACAAGTTATCTGACCAAAGAATCAGCGCAGATTTTCGGTTTTGAGTTTGTTGTGGGTTCATACAACGATATTGCCGGGAAGCCCAACCATTACGCCATTTCAGAGTCGGAAGCACAGCGGCTGGGGCTGCAAGTGGGCGACGCGCTTATGCTCAACGAACGCGACAACAAAGAAGTGTGCCAAATTGCGGCCATCTACAAGGATATGCCTCGCAACAGCAATTTCGATTTAATCAAAATGATTTACGACAAGGGCGACGCGCACATCGACAACTGGAACTACTGGCAGTGCACATATTATATGAAGCTGTCGACTGGCGTTACGGTTGCCGAAGCCGAGCAGGCTGTCAGGGAGCGCATGCGCCGCGGATGCATTGAAGGCGGAATGTTCCCTGCCTATTATGGCATCAACCCGAACGACGAGGAAGAAGTGCAATCGGTAGTTGAGGAGTTTGGGTTCCATTTGGTGCCGATAGCCGACACTTATTTCGACGAGACACTGTCGTCGCTGCCCGCCTATGGCTCTAAAAAACAGGCTTACACCTTTCTGGCACTGGCCGTGCTCATTCTGCTGGTGGCCATCATCAACTATGTGAATATGTTTTTTGCACTGGTGCCGGTAAAAATCCGCAGCGTCAACACGCGCAAGATTCTTGGCAGCAGCCGCACATCGCTCACATTAAGCATTGTGGCAGAGGCCGTTACAATGACGATTGTCGCCATCGGCGTGGCTGTGGTAATTATTGCAGCATTCCAACAGTCGAGTTTCAACGGCCTGCTGGCATGCACCACTTCTATGGCCGTAAATGCCGATATCCTGATAACTTGTTCATTAATAGCTATTTTGGTGGCGATTATAACAAGCATCTACCCTGCGCTGTATCTGACATCGTTTGAGCCGGCGTTTGCGCTCAAGGCGAATTTCGGAGCAAGCGCAACTGGTCGCTCGCTGCGCTATGTACTTGTAATGGTGCAGTTTGCCACAGCCATCATTCTCATTATCAGTTCGGTGGTCATTCGTCAGCAAAATCTTTATTTGCTTAACCACGATATGGGCTTCGACCGCGAGAACATCATTGTGGCCCACACCAACGCGGCTTCGGCCAACTCGAACGAGAGCATCGAGGCGGCTTTGCGGCAAAATCCGCTGATTAAAGACGTGACCTGGAGCGCCGACCCGATAGTTAGGGACTACACAGACGCTTTGCAACGTGTTGTCAATGGCGAGAGTGTGCCATTTGATGTGGTTGTATGCTCACCGCATCTACCTGAATTTCTGGGTATTGAAATAACCGAAGGCCGCACTTTCAGCGAGGCTGACAAAGAGGTGCCAGGCGGTGTGTTCATCTTTAACGAGACTGCCCGCCAACGCGCCCAATTCACCCTCACCAGCAAATTCGACGGCTACGAGGGCTACCCGCAAGAGATTGTCGGATTCTTTAAAGACTTCAATTTCAAGCCGTTGAATTCGGGCATTTCGCCAATGTGTTTCTATATGTGGTGGTCACCACGGCTGCCAATGTCGCTTTTGTACGTGCGCACAATTGAGGGCGCCAACTACAAAGATGTTATGTCGTTCATTGAAAAAACCGTGAATGGTTTCGCACCCGATTTAACCGCCGAGCAAATGGATATTCACTTGTTCGACAGAGAGTTGCAACAATTCTATCAAAATGTTGAGGACCGTGCGCGACTGATTGGAATGCTTGCGGTAATGACAATTATCATCTCGCTTTTGGGTGTGTTCGGACTGGTATTGTTCGAGACTGAATACCGCCGCAAAGAGATTGGAGTCCGCCGCGTGAATGGTGCGTCGATACTCGACATTTTGAAGATGTTCAACCGCCGCTACGCCGCCATTGTGCTGACCTGCTTCGCTCTTGCCGCACCTGTCAGCTATCTGATGATGCATTCTTACTTGCAAGACTTCGCCTATCGAACGCCAATCCATTGGTGGGTATTTGCCTTGGCTCTGATTATCGTGCTCATACTCACCGTGTTTATTGTGACTCTGCGTTCGCTGCGTGCAGCCACGTGCAATCCAGTGGAATCGCTGAGGAGCGAATAGAGACAACGGTCAACAGACGTCAGACTAAAGACAATGAAAGAATTAACAATGAACAATTAAAAATGAAAAATGAGGTTGGCTTACAGTTAATGGATTATAACGGGCATTGGTCTGTTGTCTGAAGTCAAAACCTTCTAAACTTTTACCGAAATGAAAAGTTACCTGAAATTCCTATCGCGCAACAAGTCGTACACGGCAATCGAGGCTTTGGGGCTTATTGTGAGTTTGGCGTTTGTGATTGTGATATCGTGCTACACCTGGCAGCAGTTTGCCGTCACGCGCGAGGCCAACGACTACCAACGGCTCTACTCGCTCAACGTTGGCCGCGAAGACTTGAACCCATTTAATGGCGAGGTGGCCATTGTGCTCGACCGGGTGCCCGATGTTGAGGCGGCTGGCAGAATCGGTTGCCGCGGAGCGGAAGTTGAATATGACGGGGAAAAGATTATCGGCTATCAAGATTTATGCGAGGTTGACCCCGTTATTTTCGACTTTTTCCCCGTCGAGTTCGTTTCAGGTACGAAAGACGTTCTTAACGACCGCAACCAAGTGCTTCTCGATGAGGCGTTTGCAAGAAAAATATCGCCCAATATCGACCCTGTTGGAAGAACCATTATTGTCACACAGGACACCTGCACCATTGGCGGCATTATCCGCTTCGGCAAGCGTTCAATTCTGCGTCGAAACGACATTTACAGAGCCCTTGCGGGACCCGATGTCAACAACTCTGACGGCCAGGCTTACTGGCTCGACCTTGCCCTAATCCGCTTTCGCGAAGGCGCCGACCACGAGGCTGTCCGAACGCTGATTGACACCGTTGTGCGGCGCGAATTGGCTTGGAGCCAGCAGAGTTGGCGGTATTCCGATTTTCGGCTGACGATGCCTTTCAAAGAAATCTATTTTTCGCCGCGAAACCGCTGCAACGCTATCAAGTGGGGCAATCTGACAATGGTTTACGCGCTGATAGCCGTCGGAATCCTTCTGCTGGTGTCGGCGCTTTTCAACTACATAAATCTGAGCGTGGCGCTCGCAGGCAAACGGGCCAAGGAGATGGCCATACGCCTGGCTTTGGGCGAGCAGCGCGGTGCGGTCTTCCGCCGATATATTGTTGAGGCAGTGCTGTTTACCAGCGCGTGCGTTGTGCTGGCCGCAGTGCTTGCCAAGGCGTTTGTGCCAGTCTTCAACCGATATGCGGCGGGCGAAATCGGGCTCGACATTGCCTTCTCGCCAGCCTACATTGCGCTCTACATTGCGCTTGCGCTGATTGTCGGACTTGTGTCGGGCGCCATTCCTGCCGCTATCACGTTGAGTTACAATTCTGTAGCCGTCATAAAGGGCGAGCAGCGCCGCCAGACGAAAAACGTCTTCTCACGCGTTTTTATTGTCATTCAGAACATTATCACCGTTGCGCTCATATCACTTGCCGTGATAATGGAGTTGCAGTACAACCATTTGCAGAATATGCCGCTTGGCGCCGATGTCGACGGTCTATACTTCATTTCGTGCCAAACAGTTGGCTACGACCAACTTGCCGCCAAGCCATACGTCGACAAGATTGCATACTCGACAAGTTATCCAGGGCGCAGGTATATGCAGACCACCGCAATCACCGACGACGGCCAAAGAATTGATGTTGGGTCGTTTGTGTGCGAAAAAGAAGCCTTCGATATGTTCCATTTCGGCATTGTGCGCGATTTTCAGGTGCCTGGCGGAATCGGTGTGTGGCTCACCGAGTCGGCGGCGCGTGTTTTCGAACTCGACTACGATAATCCGACAATGCCGCGAAACCTGCCCAAATACTGGAGCAACGATGTCCAGGTTGCGGGAATCATTAACGACTATGCCGTGGCCGACCCGTCGAAAGTGGCTGGTAATCAGGTTGGGCTGATACTGGTGGCTGGCAGATACAGCAATCAGCCGTCAGTCATACTGAAACTGAATCGGTTCGATGCCGAGGTGCGCGCTGACTTGCAGAAAGTTGCCGAAGAGGTGAGCCTTCAGCAGACTGGCGACTACAGCATTGCCGATATGTTCGGTTACGTTCCCGAACTGATTGAGCGCGATATGATTGCAACCCGCAATTTCATAAGTCTGATAGAGTTGTTTATGCTGCTTGCCACGCTCATATCGCTTTTGGGCCTGGTGGCGATGAGCGCCTACTACGTCGGCCTGCAGACTCGCAACATTGCCGTGCGCAAGGTTTTCGGCGGCACCGTGGCAACCGAGGCGCGCCGCGCTGTGCGTGAGTATATGGTGCTTGTCGGCATAGCCATTCTGATTGGCATACCAATTGCTATCGTGCTCGCTCAAAGGTATTTAATGCAGTTCTACTACCGTATCGACGGCTACGGCTGGGTTTTCGCCGTGGCGGCCGTCATAGCCCTTGCAATATCGTTCCTTGCCGTTCTCTCGCAAACGCTCAAGGCTGCAAAGGCCAACCCTGCGGTGGAGTTGAAGAAGGAGTGATTAGTTAGGATTTAGGAGTTAGGATTTTGAAAATGACTAACAAACTCAATATATATGAACGTCTGAAAGACGTGATTTGCATAACCGGCCGCAAGCGCAGCGCAGCCGCCGGTTACAACGCAACCGAGGCAACAATCTGGAAGATTGAACCTTACAAAGGTTCAGTCTTTCAGACTGGTTTCCATAGTTTGGATTTTCCACGGGTTGCGCTTCGCTTACCAATTTTGACCTTTTTTGCAGCACTTCAATTTGCGACCGCCGCAGCGCAAACGCAAGACTTCGTCTACATTCTGCCGAGCAAGGAGATTGCCGAAACTGGCGAGGATTTGTGGTTCAAGGCCTATCTGATGGACCGTCAGACATTTGCCTTGTCCGACCGAAGCCAAACGCTCTACCTTCAGGTGCGTTCGGCGGCCGACAGCGTTGTCTGGAGCGAGAAGTACCCGCTCTTGGGCGGATGCGGCGACGGTCATATTTATGTTGGCACCGATTGGCCGCAGGGCGAGTATTTCTTGGAAGGCTACACCCGCTCGTCGTTCACTGCCGACACGGCGCAGGCTCTTCGTCCGCGGAGGATTCGTGTTGTGGAGCGAGTGGCGCAGATGGACGCAATTACAGCCAAAGCCGTTCGCGACGATTCCGTTCAACGGCGCACCGACACGCACCGTTTCGATTTGTTCCCCGAAGGCGGCAGCCTGATTTATGGCGTCAACTCGGTGGTGGCTTTCAAAGCGACTTATGGCAACGGCTTTCCCGAGGAAGTTACGGGAAAAGTGCTGGAAGATGACCGCGAAATTGCTGAAATTCAATGTCTGCACGATGGAATGGGACAGTTTTCTGTTACGCCGCAATTGGGCAGAAAATACAAGATTGTTCTGTCCGACGGACGAGAGTTTGATTTTCCTAAAATCGAGCGCAACGGACTGACGCTCAGAGTTGTGCGCAACAATCAAACTGGATTGATGCTGCTGATTTCGGCACCCGACTCAGCATTGCACCCGTTCAAAATTGTTGCAAAACAGAACGGAATGCCTTGCGGCGATGCCGAAGGAACGGTCTGCGGGCGGCAGATTATCAGGCTTCCGCGGAATGTGTTCACGATGCAGGGAATCGCGGAAATAACACTATTCGACGGTGACCGCCCCGTGGCCGAGCGCCTGGTGTACGTAAACCCCGACGCGCGCCTGAACATTACGGCAACCACCAACAGCGAGCGCTACTTCTGTCGCGACATAGGCACTGTGCGTCTGCAAGTTACCGATTCGGCTGGCCGCCCAATCCGCGCCGAACTGGCGGTGAGCATTTTCGACAAAGCATATGTCTATCAGCCTGGCCACGAGAACATTCTGTCGCACTGCTATCTTTCGGAGCAGATTCGCGGCAACGTTTTTAATCCGACCTATTATTTTGATACTCAAAACGCTGACCGTCTCGCGGCTCTCGACCTTCTGCTTCTGACGCAAGGCTGGCGCCGATATGTCTGGGACAGCGTGCTGTTGGCCACCCAACCGCTGCTCACCGATGGCGTTAGCGGAATGCTGACAACTCGGCGCGAGCCTGGTTCTAAAATGCAGGTTATCAGTCTATTTTCGTCCAATGGCGATTCTTGTACTATATTGACCGATACGTTGGGCGGATTTGAGATTGACCCGCAACTAATGCGGAGAATGCCAGGACGTATCTATCTAAAACACTTGTTAACAGATAAATACAAAGCAAAAACTCCAATTATCAACCCATTCGACACAATCAACGCATATCGGCTCAATCGCCCGCGCTATCTATCTCAAAATCACATTCTTGAGACAGATAACGGCGAGCAGTTTCTTTTCAGCGACGACAAGGTGATTCTTTTGGATGACGTGGTTGTCAAGGCAAAGCGGAGCAAGGTCCAACGCGACAAAGTGACGGGATTTTTGGATAGTTTGGCGAATGTGGAGGGTATGGGGCCTGAATGGGTTTGTTTCCATGTTAATCAGAATGATTTTACCGATACTTTGTTTATTCTTAATGATTATTATCCAGATTTTACAGCACATCCTGAAAGCAACTATTGTACAGGGAAAATAGGAAAACCCATTCCTGGTAAGGAATATACGGTGTTGAAGGTACATACATATATTGATGGCGTTGGGCGTGAATGTGGTGTATTCTACAACATGATGCAAATTGTTTACCCTAAACGGACATATACTGATGAGCAATTGATGAAAATGTACGGGTTGTCGAGGGCGCAAGGCTACTACACTAAACGCGAGTTCTACGAGCCCGACAAATTCGACCTGGCTTCGTCGGCGCCCGACCCGCGCAACCTGCTGCAATGGCGTCCCGCCGTTGTGACCGACGAGAACGGCGTGGCCGAAATCCCCTTCGCCGCTTCCGACCTAAACACCGAGTTTGTCGGCATTGTTGAGGCTATCGACGGCGCAGGGCTGATGGGTTGCCAAACGTTCACGTTCAGGGTGCTGAAGCGGTGACTTGATTTTTTGATGTTTATTATCGAAATAAAAATCCGCTCCGAAATGCCAACCGCATTCCAGAGCGGATTCTTAATTAACTATCTAAAAATAAATTAGCTGCGACACTTATTGCCCTTCACCACCGAAATCGAGAACATCAGCACCACCACAAAGCACACCATCGGCACCAGATACGAGATGTTGATGTTTGTTGCGTCGGAAATTGCACCCTGAAGCGGGGGAAGAAGCGCACCGCCTAAAATGGCCATTATCAAGCCTGAAGCACCAATTTTGGCATCTTGGCCGACGTTTTCGAGCGCGATTCCGTAGATGGTTGGGAACATCAGCGACATAAAGAAAC
This sequence comes from uncultured Bacteroidales bacterium, assembly GCA_902790595.1. Classification (GTDB taxonomy): domain Bacteria; phylum Bacteroidota; class Bacteroidia; order Bacteroidales; family SZUA-534; genus RUG13583. The sequence continues at coordinate 162,255 of CADASL010000011.1, read as the reverse complement.
TAACGCCGATGAGCGCCGCAATGCAGACCGCGCCTGTGCCGCTGCACAACGCAACTATCAGACACAGAACAATATCGGCGGCCGAAGCCCAAAGCAGAAGTCTCGACGGCTGAATCCATTTCATCAGCCAAGTGAAGATGAATCGCGCCGCGCTAAATCCAATAATACTAAACAGATAGATGGTTGCGGCATCGGCTTCGAGCAGGCCGAGTTCCTGCATCACAATGCGGATGGTGAACGACCAAACGCAGATTTGCGCGCCGACATAGAAGAATTGCGCAACAACGCCGAACACGTATTTCTTATTCTTAATCAATCGTTTAAACGAATCGAGCACGCTGTCGTGGCTGTTGTCGCTGCCTTCGGGCATACGAACCAAAAGCATCACAACCATAATCACCAGAAGCACAAAACCGAGCGTCATATAGGTGCCTGTGATGGCGTTCAGCTCGTGCGACTGCATTGCGGAAAGGTCGGCGGCGGACATTGCGGCGCGGTCGGATGCTGTGGCGCTCGACAGTTGCGAAAGGATGAAAAACTGACTCATCAGAATGCCAGTTATCGAGCCTAACGGATTGAAAGCTTGAGCGATATTCAATCGGCGGGTGGCTGTTTCGGGCGAGCCCATCGACAGAATGTACGGATTGGCCGTGGTTTCCAAAATTGAGCATCCACCAGCCAGTATGTATATGGCTATCAGGTAGAAAGCGTAGGAAGCGGCTTTCGACGCGGGGAAAAACAGAATGGCGCCAGCGGCGTAGAGCACAAGGCCCAGAATGACACCGCTTTTGTAACTGTATTTGCGAATGAACAGCGCCGCAGGAAGCGCAAAACAGAAATACGAGCCGTAGAACGCAAACTGAATGAGCGACGTCTGCGTGTCGGTCATCGACATTATGCGCTTGAATGCACTTAACAGCGTGTCTGTCATATTGTTAGCCATTCCCCAAAGCAGAAACAGAAGCGTCACAAGGCTGAACGGCATCAAATACTTTTTCTCTATTGTCTTCATTTTATGTGTGGTTTTAGTGGTTATTATGCGGTTTTAAGAGTTTTTCCAGCTTACGCGGAATTGGTCGCCGATGATTTCTCGAACCTTTGCAACAACTTCAGCATCAGCCTGTTCACTGACAAAATCGATGTTTTTCAGAACGTTCTGCGGATTGGTTGTCGAGAATAGGTTCGAAGCTATCCGATTGTTGCCAAGGCTATACTGCATTGCGAGTTTTTCGATAGGATAATCGATTGAATCGCAGTATTTTGCCGCTTCAGCACAAGCATCTCGTAGGGCTTTTGGTGCAGGGTGCCAGTCGGGTGCGCCGCGCATTGTCAAAAGGCCCATCGACAGCGGACTCGCATTGATGACACCTATGCCACGGCTTTCGAAAAAGTCAAGAAAATCAACAAGTTTGTCATCGCAAAGGCAATAGTGGCAGAAGTTCAGAACGCTCTCAACCGTGCCTTCGGGCGAGTGCTCGACAACCCATTTCAGGTTCTCGAGTTGCAAATCGGTAATGCCAACGTGCCCCACAACGCCCTTCTCTCGAAGTTCGACAAGAGCAGGAAGTGTCTCATCGACAATCTTTTGCAGACCGCCAGGCAGAGCAGTTTGAAACTCAATATCGTGGACGTTAATCAGGTCGATATAATCGACGCCGAGCCGTTCCATACTCTCAAAAACACTGTCGTGGGCGCGTTTGGCGGAATAATCCCACGTGTTCACGCCGTCTTTTCCGTAGCGGCCGACCTTTGTCGAAAGAATGAAATTGTCGCGCGGAATCTCTTTAAGTGCCTTTCCCAGAACCATTTCCGCCTTCAGGTGGCCATAGTAGGGCGACACATCGATAAAGTTGATTCCGTTCTCAACCGCAGTGTGCACCGCGCGAATGCCGTCGGCTTCGTTCAGCGAGTGGAAAACGCCGCCCAAACTCGACGCGCCAAAGCCTAAAGCCGACAACTTCAGGCCCGTTTTTCCAAGATTTCTCTGTTCCATTTATTAGTGGTTATAAGTTTTAAGTTTTAGAAGTTTTAAGTTGTATATTACTGATTATCTACCATTTCACAAGTATTCTAAAGACCTTGCCTGGTGCTTCGGCCCAGGTTTTCAGCGCTTCGGCGGATTGCTGCGGCTCAATTATTCGGCTGATAAACTTCTCGACGGGTGCGCCCGAGTTTGTTAGATATTTGATAACTGCCTCAAAATCAGACGGATTAGCGTTACGCGAGCCCATAATGTCGAGTTCTTTTTTTACAAACAGGCTAGTAGTCAGTGAAATATCGGCTTTGGCATAGCCAATGCAGACAATGCGCCCCGTGAAAGCCACGCGGTTGACCGCCAACTGATAGGTGGGCGCGGCGCCGACGGCTTCAATCACAACGTCGGGCGTGGGCAGATTCCACTCGGTGGCGGTGTTGTAGGTGTAGGTGGCGCCAAGTTGACGGGCAATGGCAAGTTTCTCGTCGTCAAGGTCGGCGGCAATGACGGTTGCGCCGCGCATCACGGCACGCACCACTGCGCCTAGACCGACCATTCCGCAGCCGATTACCATAACTGTGTCAGTATCAGTCACTCGGCCACGGTCGACAGCGTGAAAACCAACGCTCATCGGCTCAATCAGGGCCGCATCGCGCACCGAAACCGAGCCACACGGAATGATTTTCTGCCACGGAAGGCTGATAAATTCCTGCATCGCGCCATTGCGCTGAACGCCAAGCGTTTCGTTGTTTTCGCAGGCATTCACACGACCGCGGCGGCACGACGCACAATGTCCGCAGTTGGTGTAAGGATTGACGGTAACCGTCTGTCCCACTTTGAGTTGCGACGGCACATCGCTGCCAAGTTCAACAATGGTGGCGCCAATTTCGTGCCCAGGGATTCGCGGGAACGTCACCATTGCGTTTCCGCCGCGATAGGTGTTCAAATCAGAGCCGCAAAAGCCCACGTAGTCAAGTTTCAGCAGCACTTCGCCGCTTTTTGCGGTCAGTTTTTCAACATCGACAACTGCAACGTTGCCAGGTGCTTGAATTTCAATTGCTTTCATATTTATACGATTAAAATTTTAGGTATTTCTTATTCCGACATATTCTTAATGTAAGGTAACTGCGGTAAATTCTTGAATCCGTAGAACTTAACAGCATTTCCGCCAAGGAAGGCCGATTTTTCCGAATCGGTCAACTCGTTGGTTTTCAGCACAAAATCGTACGACATTCGATAGGTTATGGCGCAAATGGTGCGCGGATAGTCGCTGCCCCACATCAGTTTGCCGATACCAACCAGGTCGGCCGCTTCGCGAATGGCCTTCACCGCCGACGGGAACGGATAGAACTCGCTGTTATACAGCCAGGTAATGCCGCCCGACTCGATAAAAACATTAGCGTTCCGCGCCAGAAGAATCTGATTTTTCCAATTTTTGGTGGTCGCCAGCCCGAAGTGCCCAATTGCTATTTTCAAGTTCGGACATTCTGCTATAAGTTGCTGAAATTCTGCAATCTGCCTTTCGTCGTCGGCAAGGCACATCGAGAAAATCATTTGGTTCGCTTCCAAAAATTTCATCGCAGGCAGAAGGTCGGCCAGCGGACGGCGGACGCGGTGCCCAGGAATAGCAATTCCTTTAAAACCACGCGAATACAAGGTTTTGACATCGCACAAAATATCGTCAGCGGTAATCAGTTTTTCGGCTTCGACCGATTCCAAACCAAGCCGCGGCATTCCGCAGACGAAGAAGCGTTCGGGGTATTTTTGCGCCACTTCAGCAAGGTAATCGTTTTGGTAACCGTCGATAACTTCCTGAACCACAACGGCTGCGCCCACCTGCGCATAGTCCATATTGGCAATGAAAACTTCAGCGGTGTTGCGTCCGTCGGCCATAAACGGCGGCAGCATTTGGCGCTCGCCATCGAAAAACATCGAGCGGCCGCGGTTTGTGGTGTAAATCCGCTGCCCGTCAACCACGGTGTCCTGTTTCAGCCATAGGTGGCTATGTGTGTCTATTATAGTCATTTATGCGTTTTTTATGTGTTTGTTGTTGACCGCCTGACGGCGGGTTTTTATCTATTTAGAGTTATTTTTTTTAATTCATATCTGCGAAAATCTGTGTTCCCATCGGGTCTGTGTCATCTGTGCGATTCATAAAATTTCAGTCCGTCAGGACATACCATTATAAAGTCACCCCAGTTTTAAAAATTGCAAACTCGCGATATCCGTTCCGTTCATTATTTGTCGGTGCGCCTTCGAGCACGCTCGTCACAAATTCGATAAAACTCTGCAACACGCTCTCAATTGAATCATTTTCAGCAATTACGCCCGCGTTGAAGTCAATCCAGTTGGGCTTGTTGGCGAAAAGCGGCGTGTTGGTCGAGATTTTCAGCGTTGGCGCAAAAGTGCCGAACGGTGTGCCACGGCCAGTGGTAAAAAGCACTAATTGACAGCCACTTGCGGCCAGCGCGGTGCTTGCTACAAGGTCGTTGCCAGGGGCGCTCAAAAGGTTCAGACCGTGGCGCTCAAGGCGGTCGCCGTAGGCCAGCACGTCGCGGACGGTGCTCTTGCCGCATTTCTGCGTGCAGCCGAGCGATTTTTCTTCAAGCGTCGATATGCCGCCAGCCTTGTTCCCAGGCGATGGATTCTCGTAAACAGGCTGATTATTAGCGATAAAGTAACTTTTAAAATCGTTAATGAGAGCAACCGTTTTGTCGAAAACGACGCGGCTCTCGCAGCGGTTCATCAGGATTGTTTCGGCGCCGAACATCTCGGGCACTTCGGTCAGGACGGTTGTTCCGCCTTGTGCCACCAGCCAGTCGCTGAACAGGCCCAAAAGCGGGTTGGCCGTAATGCCCGACAGCCCGTCGGAACCGCCGCATTTCAAGCCCACACGCAGTTCCGACATTGGCACATCTTCGCGCACATCCTTAGAGCAGACGGCGAAAATCTCGCGCAAAAGCCCGAGTCCGTATTCCACTTCATCGCCACTAACTTTCTGTGCTTCAAACATTTTTATGCGACTTTCGTCGATATTGCCGAGCATCGGGCGGAAAGCCGACATTTGGTTGTTCTCGCAGCCGAGCCCAACCACCAGCACGCCGCCAGCGTTGGGGTGCAGCACCATATTGCGCAGGATTTTGCGCGTGTTCTCGTGGTCGCCGCCGAGTTGCGAACAGCCGTAATTATGTGGAAATGCGACAATTGCGTCAACGCTGCCCATCCGCCCAGCCACTTCGGCGCTGAAACGCTCGGCAAGTTTCTGCGCAATTCCGTTCACGCAGCCCACCGTCGGGATTATCCAGATTTGGTTCCGTATGCCGACATCGCCGTTTGCACGCTTAAAGCCTTTAAATGAGCGCTTTACAGCGGCAGATTCGATTTCAGTAAGATTCGGCGTGTAAGTATATTCCGATACGCCTTCGAGATTGGTTTTCAAAATGTTATGGTCGATATGGCACCCAGCATCGACCGAGCGTGTCACGTGCCCGATTGGAAAGCCGTATTTCACAACGTTTTCGCCTTGAGCGAGATTGCAGAGCGCGAATTTGTGGCCTGCGGGAATATCGTCGCGCAAGACAACGCCGTCAATGTCGATTGGCGTGCCAGCCTTAAGCGGCGCAAGCGTAACCGCCACATTATCAGCCTGATTGATTCGAATATATTGTGCCATAATTACAAAACCGATTTAACCGTTTCGCGCATCCCCGACTTTTGAATCTGTTCCAAATAGTTGGTTAACAAGTTGGTAAGCCCAGGAATCGAGTTCAAATCTTCGCCCCAAATCAAATCTTTTGCGGCCAGAACGCCCTTCGCAACTTCGGCGCAACTACCTGTTGCCCAAAGTGTTTTGAGCAAATCGAGAATTTCGGGTGCGTCGTTGGGCACGATTTCATCGTTACCGCGGCGGCCACCTTTATAATAGGTGCAAATGGCCGCCAGACCAAGCACAATGCATTTCGGCAACTCGCCTTTGCGCTCAAGATAGGTTTTCAGGCCAGGCAGGTCGCGCGTCTTGAATTTCGGGAACGAGTTGAGCATAATGCTTGTAACATAATGTTTTACAAACGGATTGTTGAAGCGGTCCTTCACGGCCAGCGCAAACTGCCGCAACTCGTCTTCGGGCAGGTTCAGAGTGGGCATAAGTTCGCTAAACATCACGCGGTCAACAAATTGGCCAATCAGTTCGTCGGTGCAGCACTCGCGCACGGTGTTGAGCCCCGAAAGGTAACCGACAGGCGACAAAACCGTGTGCGGACCGTTCAAGAGCGTCACCTTGCGCTCGTGGTACGGCGCTTCCGACGGCACAAAACGCACGTTCAGCCCCGCTTTGTCGGCAGGGAACTCTCGCGAAAGCGATTCAGGCGCTTCAATCACCCACAGGTGGAAAACTTCGCCCACAACCAACTGATTGTCATCAAAACCGATACGTTCCTTAATCGCGTCGGCGTTGTCTTTCGGATAGCCAGGCACAATGCGGTCGACAAGCGTACTGTAAACCGCGCACGCCGTCTCGAACCACGTTTTGAACCCGTTGCCAAGATTCCAATGGTCGATATATTGCAAAATACACTCTTTCAGGTGTTTGCCGTTATGAAAAATAAGTTCGCACGGCAGAATAATGAAGCCCTTCGAGACATCGCCTTTGAAATGCTCGAAGCGGTGGTAGAGCAACTGCACCAGTTTGCTAGGGAACGAGAGCGCAGGCTTGTCGGTGAACTTGCACGCGGGGTCGAAGGCAATGCCCGCTTCGGTGGTGTTCGAGACTATGAACCGCATCTCGGGCTGCTCGGCCAGGCGCAGGTAGGCGTCGAAATCTTTGTACGGGTCAATGCCGCGGCTAACAACGTCAATCAAATCAATGCTATCGACCGTTTTGCCGCTGTCAAGTCCTTGAAGGTTAAGGTGATAAAGTCCGTCTTGAGCGTTGAGCATCGCCACTTTGCCGCCCGCCCGCGGCTGCACCACCACAACCGACGCGTTGAAATCGGTCTCCTGATTAGTTCGCCAGATTATCCAATCCGCGAAAGCGCGCAAAAAATTTCCTTCGCCAAACTGAATCACCTTCTCGGTGTAGGTTTTGGCCGCAACTGTGTTTCTATTGAGTTGTTTCATATCGTTTTCCAATTATGCGTTTATTCAAAATTACACAAATATCGCTAACGAAAACGAGTTGAAAAAGTATTTTTTACTTTTTATTTTTCGGTTCCCCGATGCCCAACTTTTTCGCAAAAAAAAGCCTCAGCTATTTATAATTGTGTATGTTTGTAGCCTGCAACTAAAAAGTAGACTAAAAACCATTTTTTTGCGCTATGAATAGATATTTTAAAACGCTTTTACTAATGCCAATAGTAGCTACAGTAATGTCGTGCGGCCAAAGCCAGAATTCAGGCATCCGCACAGAAAATCTCGACACAACAGTGCGCCCCGCCGACGATTTTTATCAGTTCGCCTGCGGCGGATGGATGAAAAACAACCCGCTTCCCGACGAATTTTCGCGGTTCGGCTCTTTCGACAAGGTTGCCGACGACACACGTCAGCAGCTTAACGAATTGCTGACCAATCTGACTAAAAGTCCGCAGAAGCCGGGAACTGTGGCTTACAAGATTGCCACACTCTACAATCAGGTTATGGACACCGCCAGGCTTAACGCTGAAGGCTATAAGCCTCTGGAGGCCGATTTGCAGAAAATTCGCGCCATCAGCAGCCTCGACGAGGTGATTCCGATGATGGTGAAGCTGGACAATAAGGGTGTCAACGGATACCTCGGCTTTTTCCTCGAAATCGACCCCAAGGACAGCCGCAACTACATTACCTACGTTTGGCAAGGCAGCCTGTCGCTCGATGAGCGCGAGTATTATATTGATACTGATGAGAATACGGTCAATATTCGCAACAAATTCCGCGAGCACGTGGCAAAGGTGTTTGAGATGGTTGGGTACGACCCTGCCACGGCAAACCGTATGATGGAAGATGTTCTGCGCATCGAAACCCGTATGGCGAAGGCCTCGAAAAGCAGCACCGAGCTGCGCGACACCGAGGCCAACTACAATCGCACCGATTATGCCGATTTGTGCAAAAAATATCCTAATCTGAAATTCGATGCTTGGTGTAACGAAATGGGTATCAACGATATGGAATATGTCAATTTGTGCCAGCCCGACTATATTGCCGAGCTGAACAAACTGGTTGCCGAGGAGAGTCTTGAAGCGCAGAAAGCATATCTTGAATGGCGGTACATTGACGCGGCCGACAACTATCTGTCTGACGAATTCCGCATTGAATCGTTCAACTTTTACGAGAAGGTGATGAGCGGAGTACTTGAGGAATCGCCGCGCTGGAAGCGCGCCGTTCGCCTGTGCAGCAGTTCTTTGGGCGAGGCTGTGGGGCAGCTCTATGTTGAGAAATATTTCCCGGCATCGCACAAGGAGCGTATGCTGAAACTGGTGAACAACCTGAAAGACGCTCTGCGTGAGCGCATTATGGCTCAAACGTGGATGAGCGACTCAACCAAGGCAACAGCTGTCGAAAAACTTGGCACGTATTACGTGAAAATCGGCTATCCCGACAAGTGGCGCGACTACTCGCACCTCGATATTAATGCGGATAAATCGCTGTGGGAGAACATTATGACCATCAATATCTGCGAGAATCAGTATTGGATAAAAAAGCACTACAAACAGCCGGTTGACCGCGATGAGTGGGGTATGACACCGCAAACCGTGAACGCCTACTACAACCCGTCGACCAACGAGATTACCTTCCCGGCTGGCATTCTGCAATATCCGTTCTTCGATATGCAGGCCGACGATGCCTTCAACTACGGCGCCATCGGCGTGGTTATCGGCCACGAAATGACTCACGGTTTTGACGACGACGGCCGCAAATTCGATAAAGACGGTAATATGCACGAATGGTGGGTCAAAGGCGATGCCGAGAAGTTTGAAGCGCACGTAACACCTTTGGTTGAGTTCTTCAACAACATTGAAGTGCTCGACGGCCTGAAAGCCAACGGCGAGCTAACTTTGGGCGAGAATCTGGCCGACCACGGCGGTCTGCAGGTTGCCTATCAGGCATTTTTGAACGCTACAAAAGACGCGCCGCTGCCTGTCAAAGACGGATTCACCCCGCAGCAGCGATTCTTCCTGGCCTATGCCAATGTCTGGGCCAACAACATCCGCGACGAAGAAATCCGCGTGCGCACCAAGAGCGACCCGCACTCACTCGGGCGCTGGCGCGTGAACGGCACTCTGCCGCACATCAATGCGTGGTACGAAGCCTTCGACGTGAAGGAAGGCGACAAGATGTTTGTGCCTGAAAACGAGCGCGTTGACATTTGGTGATTGAAGGAGAGAAGGATTGAAGGAGAGAAGTCCCGATAGCTATCGGGATGAAGGAGTGAATTAAGAGTAAGGTTTCGTTTCAACCTGTTAAACTTTAAACAATACAACAAAAAAGCACCGAAAAATCCGGTGCTTTTTTGTTATGTCTTGAGATTATCGGCTAAAACTTGAAATGTCCTGCCAATTCTATTCGGAAGGTGCGCCAAGTGTAATTGTCGCTGCGGATGCGGCTGCCGTCGGCGCGGCTGTAGAGCGTGCCGCGGTGCGTCATATCCTTGGTAATTGGGATGTAGAAGTTGTTCGACACGGCAAAATGCTTGCTCAAATCGATGCGCATACCCGTGATGATGCCTAGCGAGTGTAGGTCTTTCAAATCGTTGTTCATCGCCATCCGGATGTTGTATTCAGCGCCGATATAAGGGTTGAATCTGCCTATTCTGAAGCCTAAGCGCGCCGGCACAGCAAACATCACGTAGTTGGTTGTCGATTCCACCAAACCAACCGAATCCTCGTATTGCCCGGTGCTCTCGTCCTCATTCCAATGCATATCAAGGCCTTCGCCGTGCCCTTTTTCGCCTTTTTCGATGTTAAAGGTGGCGATGCTTATAGTGTATTTTGTGTCGCCAGAGCAAAAGCCGCAGTCGGGATAGTTACAATTGAATTTGCCTTTAAGTCCTTCGTTTTCAAACAGAAAATGAATGGCGGCACCCGTACCCAAGGTGAACCGGCTGATGAATTGTGTCTCGTAATTCACACCGAAGTTGACAGTGGCGTTTCCGCCCGGATTCCACGCCAAATGGTCTTCAACCACTATCGGGCTGCAAATGCTTGTCCACGCGCCGGCACCCAAAAACATATCGAGCGTGCTTTTGTCGATGAGCATATTTTTAACGGCAAAAGCCATAAGATTCCAAAAGCCCACATTGTTTGTGCTGTCGTTTTTCTTAACATCTTCACCGATAACCACATTGTCGATAGGAATGGTTGTGGTTTTGCCGTTGCCGATAATCAGCAGGTTCGATGTGTTGGTGAGCGTGTCAACCTGAATAATTCGCATTGCCTTGGTGTCTTCAAACGGGTTGACGCGCTTCTCAATGTACTCATACACAGTGTCGTACACAATTACTTCCTCGTAAATGTAAACTGTATCTTGCGCGAAAAGACCGCCCGACAACAGGCAGCCTGCAATAGCTAAAAGAATGGTTAGCAGCGATTTCATATATTACTGATTGGTGGTTGATGTGCTCACGGTGTCGGTCACCACAACCTTGCGGTGACGGATGATTTTCTTTTTGACAACCACGGTTTTCTTCTCATCCTTCGGTTTCGTCTTGACGGCCTTTGGCACAGGTTCGGGCGGCAGATTTGCCAGCGTGTCGGCCAGATTGAGCGTGTCAGCCGGAAACTCGTCAACGATTGTATCAGTCTGAATAACAGTACTATCGGCCGCAATTATAATCGGTTCGGGTTCCTGAACGGGTTCGCTATCGGTGTTCATCACAACCGCACCCACACCCACGCCTGCTGCCACCGTGGCAGTGGCAATGCCGGTTGTGACAGCGGCCGTTGAGCTCACAGTGACGTGCCCCGCAGCGGCGCCAAAATTGATGGCGTGTGATGCGGCCGGCGCGGCCGGTGCCAGTCCGAAGTTGCTGAAACTGTGCTGATAAAGCTTATCGACAAAGCCCTCGCGGTGCGGAATGAAGAACAGCAGCCAGGCGCGGCGGCGGCGCTTCGACTGCGCCTTCTCGGTCAGAATTTCCTGAAGGCGTTTCCGAGCCCGCATCAGATGCGATTTCGATGTGTTCTCACTGATATTCAGCTCTTCAGCAATCTGCGCGTGCGTATATCCGTCAATCACATACATATTGAACACCAGCCTGTGGTGCTCAGGCAGCTGGTTGACGGCGGCAAGCAGTTCCTCTTGTGAGAAGTCGGCCTGCGCAATTATGTTCAAGTTGTCGTTGCGGTCCATTCCATCGTCGATTAAAATGTTTTCGTAAAGTTGCTGTGCGGCCTGAGTTCGCAAGTGCTGCAGGGCGGTGTTCACCGCAATGCGTCGCAGCCAGGCGTCGAACTGTCCGGTGCCGCGGAACGAGTCCGATTTTTCCATCGCAGCCATAAAGGCGTCGTGGGCAAGGTCCTCGGCCAGCTGGCGGTCGGCCACGTAGCGATAGCACGCGCCCGTCAGCTTGCTGATGTTGCGGTTGTAGGCCTTGGTCCAAAAGTCAGTTGTAAAGTCCATTTTCAAAACGCGTTTTACCTATTGATGCCGATTTGCGAAAAAGTTGCACCTCAGCGACGAAAATATTTTAATCTTTCTTGTATCTAATTGTTTGTCAATTTCTTAATGGTGATATTTTTATTCTGCCCGTGATGGGCGCTTTCGCGATATTGGCCCACGATTCGGTGTCGAACTCAAGCCAGACCACTTCCGAAGTGGCGAACCAGCCGAACCCGTCGCTGCCCGACAATCGGCTTACAAGCCTCGAAACCAGCGGGTTGTGCCCGACAATCAGCAAGCTGTTGATTGTGTCTGGGCAAATCTCGATAAGGTCGGTCACCTGATATTCGTCATCGCCATAGAGCGGCCTGACAATCTCAATTTCAACATTGGGGCACAATTGCCGCGCGACAATCTCGGCCGTCTGCATAGCACGTTGCGCCGGACTCGCCCAGACAGCATCGGGCGCAATGCCGGCGGCGGCCATCTTCAGCGCCACATTGGCGGTCTGCGCTTCGCCGTCGGGCAGGATGCAGCGGTCGGCGTCGGGCTTCTGCCAGCCGTTTTCGGTCAGTGCGTGCCGCATTATTGCTATCGATTTGCTCATAACGGTGCGAAGATAGCGGAAAATAACAACAGAATGATGTGGTATTTTTTCGCACAGACAACACTGACGACACAGTTTATAATGAAAGATAAACTCAATAGTGATATTTCTTAATGCAACGTATTAATATAGTATTCCGCAATCATATTCAACAATTGTTTCTCTTGTGATATTGGATACTTCAACTGTATTATCATCATTAATCTTCAAATCGTATTGATTGTATATCAACCCTTTCCAATCATTCCAATCATAGAAAAACACTTCGGCTTTATTTCTCGCATCATTTAGTATCACTCGCGCAGGCGTTATTCTTGTCTTTTTAATTTGATTGTATTCTGTTTCGGAAATTTTGCCCAATTCTATTTCTTCTAAATTTTCATATATGCTATCAGGAATAACAGATAATTTCAAGTTATCAAGCGTAATGTCCCATTGTTTCTCAGAATAAAGCAAATCATTAATTTTATATCCGCCGTGCCAAAACCCAGGCAGCATATTTTTCATATAGTATATCAAGAACCATTCCCAACAGTTTTCTTCTGTTATGCTCTTGAGTTTTACATATTTTAAATAGTTGTCATCTCTTTTCCCATTATCATCGGCAACCCATATATGTGAGACGTCGCCCAAACCTTCCGTATTTGGTAAATCAATGTTTAATTTGTGCTTTGGCGGCAATTCAAGGTTTTTTAAAACCGAGAAAATATCGGAATGACAATCTTTAAACCAGGCAACATCAGAATCCCCCTTATTTATTTTTGTGGTCAGCAAATTCATCAATTCGTCGGCTTTTTGAATTATTAATGAATCCTGATTTTGCGCTATTACGGTGTGGTTTGTTATAATCACACTTAAAATCAATAATGTAGAAACAAGTTTGCTTTTCATATTCGTATGGTTTGATATTTCATAAAGATAAGATTTTTATCGTCAGTAAAACTTTGAGAAAACATTTCCGTTTGCTCGCGTTTGGGTAATTTATATCTTGCCATCAAAATCGAAGATTATGACAAAGTACATTGGGGCTCACGTGAGCACGCAGGGCGGTGTCGAGAATGCACCGCTGAACGCCAGCGCGATAGGTGCGACGGCTTTCGCCTTATTCACAAAGAATCAGCGGCAGTGGTTCGCCAAACCGCTTGAGCAGTCGAGCATCGACGCTTTCAAAGCCAACTGCGCCAAATACGGATACACTGCAAAGCAGATTCTGCCTCACGACAGCTACCTCATCAATCTTGGCAACCCCGATGCCGAAGGTCTGCAGAAGTCGCGAGATTCGTTTATCGATGAGATTAACCGATGCGCGCAGCTCGGGTTCGACCGCCTCAACTTCCATCCAGGCAGTCACTTGAAACAAATATCTGAAGATGAGTGTCTTGCACTTATCTCGGAATCGATAAACATTGCGCTTGAAAAAACATCGGGCGTGACAGCCGTTATTGAGAACACGGCAGGGCAAGGCACCAATCTCGGCTTTACATTTGAGCAGATTGCGCAGATTATCAGCAAGGTAGATGACAAATCGCGCGTTGGCGTCTGCATTGATACCTGTCACGCCTATGCCGCCGGCTACGACATTAAAACCCCTGAAGGTTTCGAACGCACGTGGCGCCGTTTCGACGAAGTGATTGGCTTCCAATATCTTCGCGGAATGCACCTAAATGACACAATGAAAGGCCACGCCAGCCACGTTGACCGCCACCAGTCGATTGGCACGGGATTCCTTGGTGAGAATGCATTCAAGATGATTATGGCCGACTCACGTTTCGACGGCATTCCGCTCGTTCTGGAAACACCCGACGAGACTCTTTGGCCCGATGAAATCAACAGGCTCAAAAGTTGGATTCCCGCCCAATGAATCAGCAACTTTTAGCGCAGTTGGAAGCCGAAGCGTCGCGCGCCAACACCGATTTTATTGCCAACTGGGCAGGCACCAACGCCGAACGCATTGCCGACTTGGTCGATATTGCCTTAAACGCTGACGGCCAGACGGCTGCACGGGCTTTGTGGGCGCTCGAGAAAGTGGCTGCGGCGCACCATAATATTCTGTTGCCGCATATCCCTGCCCTTGTTGCCGCCCTTCCGCGATTTACATTCAGCGGAATGCGTCGTATCGCCTGCAAAATTCTGATGCTCACCGATGTACCGCAGAAATTTGATGGCCCAATTGTCGATTTTTGCTTTCGAATGCTCGAAACACCCGACGAGCCCATCGGCGTGAAAGCTAACTGTATGTCGCTGATTGCCAGTCGGCTTGCCAATTATCCCGAACTCAAACCTGAACTGAAAGCGATAGTCGCCGACATATTGACAAACATACAATCAAGTGGTTTCAAGGTTAGGGCAAAGCACTTAAAATTGCTGAATGACTAACTATTGAAATAATGCCAAAATCATTATATTTGGCATTACATTCTTAAAATCAACGTAATACAAAACACAAACCACAATGAACAAAACCATTATCACTGTCGCATTGGCGTTTTCTGCCGCCATCAGCATTTTCTCACTTGCAAGTTGCAGCCGCAACGACGTTATTGAATCGCCCGAATCGATGGGTTGTCTGAATCTTGAACCAGGTAACCTGAAAGCCACGCGTGTTGTAACAACCGACACAGCCACAACCATCTGGTTCAGAATGGATTTCCCAGCTGGCGCAGGATTTCTCTATTCATCTAAAAGTTACTTGAAAGATGAAGTTGGCAAGCGTTATCCGCTGCGTTCGGCAGAAGGAATCAAACTAGACGAAGTGATACAAAAATCAGATTCTAATGCACTTGAGTTCAAAATGAACTTTGAACCGCTTTCGCGAGAAGTGCAATTGTTCGATTTCATTGAAGGCGATAATAGACGTGAATTCAAACTGTTAGGCATTCACGACAAAAAACTTGAGCAGAACACGCCGACATTCGAGCAACTTGCAGCAGCCAACCCATACACCGTGCCCGACAACTGGTTCACAAACGACACCATAACCATCCGCGGGCGAATAGAAGGCTACAATGCCGAAGATTTCGGACTTACATCGTTGCAATGTTATTTCTATGATGTTCTAGAGAAAAACAAAAGCGTGGTAACTGGATTTGAAATTGCAGCCGACGGCTCGTTTGAGAACCGGTTCCGAGTTAACCATCCTGTCAGGCAGTCGCTTTGGGCACCCAACAATAAAAATGCCGATTTTGACCAAATTGATTTCTATGCCTGCCCGGGCGAGACAATCGACATCACCGTACGCAAAAACCAGTACGGCAAATACGAGTGCTTTTACAACAACGGTAGCAGCAAACAAGTCGAACGCTGGCTGAAAGCGGATTTGATACCAGCCTACTGGGGCACTCAATTATATATGTTCAACGGCAATTTTGAAGAAGAGATAAAACTGGCTGAAAAATGCTGGAACGATTTGGTGTTCCGCCTGGCAATTATTGGCCGCCGCAACCACTTCACACCAATGGAAATGCAATTGGCTTTGGCCGAAATTCAAGCAGAAATTGTCAGTGATTTTATGAGTTACGCATTAATACGCGATGATGCACTGATGAAACCGTCAGACGGTATGGTCGTTATCAGCAACTATGAAGATTTTGTCAACAACATCACCGACACTGCAGAATATAATTCATTACGCAATTTCAAGAATTTCAAGTTGTTGCAAAGTGTCGATTTTGATAATCCGCTGATGATGGTATCGGATCGTTATTCAAGTGCGCAGAACTACATTGAGTTTTCAAAACCGATTGATAATGTGCGATTTAGGTTTTGGTCAAATTGGTCAGAGGGGACAACTCACAAAGATGAATTGGACACTATTTATGCCGCGTATCGCAAACTGATGGGCAGCGACCATAACAACTTGATGGCGCAGATTTGTGTTTTAAGGTATTTGTATAACTCAAGTGGAATGAATCGCGAGACAATGGAAATGAATCTTCCATATTTCACCAATCAAACTGTCCGCGATAAGGCAGAACTCTACATTGCCAGCCAGTTTGCCAAAACCGAACCCGCATCGGCGCTGCCAGCATCTAACTCTGCGGCAAATTTCATCCGCTCATTCAACACTCGCTATCCGGGTCGGTTCCTGCTTTTCGATTTTTGGGGAATGGGGTGCGGACCGTGCCGTGGTGCAATTCAAGCCAGCAAGCAGCAACGTGCCGAAATCGCCAAACGCACTGATGTGAAACTCATTTTTGTTGCCGAAGAATCGGTGCCTGGCGGTAGCGATGACTATAAAAACTACGTGAAAGAATGGCTCGACGGTGAGGAAGCCGTCTGCGTGTCACACAATGAATTTGTGCGCTTGCAGGAATTGTTTCAATTCAGCGGCATTCCACACTACGAGACCATCACCCCCGATGGCCTTCGCGTACGTGAAGACCTGCAACTTAAAGGCCGTCCGCTGAACATCAACGATGAAAGGATGAACCAATTACGTGAGAGTCTGAAGAATTAACCAACGCCAACTCTGCAATCACGGGATACAAAAAGAAACCACGCGAAGTTTTTGCTTCCGTGGTTTCTGTGTTTTTATAGATTTAAAGAATTGCCAACTTATTTAGCATCAGCCGTTTCGGTTTTACTTTTATCATCCGAGTAATAAACATCTATCGCCACAAGCAGCGCGGTGAAGCCCCAGAACGGAACCGAAGCCTTGTCGGTATCGAGAAAATCGTTGAGCACGCCGTGAAAATAATATGTGAACAATCCGATGATGGCGGCCAAGCCAATAGTGTAGAGCATCGGGTGGTTGGCGCGGGTGCGGCGGATGGCGCGAAATCCGGTAATGATGGTGGCAATCATCACGGCAAGAAGCGTGAGCGGACCAAGGAATCCTTCTTCGGCCAACGGACCAAGATATTCGCTGTGGGCATTGCCCATATCGCCTTCGTTGGTGCTGATGATTGTCTTCTCGTACGAGATTTGGAACGGTGCGTAGTAGAACATATAAGTGCCAGGTCCCCAGCCGACTATCGGTTTCTCGAGAAACATTCGTCCGGCGCAGTTCCAGCGGTTGATGCGTTCAAGGTTCGACGCGTCGGTCGATACGTTGGCCATCGACTGCAAGTGCTCGACAAAGTCGGTCGACGAGTCTTGGTCGTTGGTTTTCAGGTCGCGCATCAGCATATCGCCGAAAGTGAAAAAGCCTATCGCGACAACGCCGATTATGGCCACAATGGTGGTGAACTTGATTTTCAACTTGTGGCAGCACCAAATGCCGAAGCCGCCGACAAGACTCAGCCAAGCCGCGCGGGTGTATGAGAATATTATGCCGACAATCAGCAGAAGGGCCATCGCCATAAAGGTCATTCGCTTGCGCGGGTCAATCAAATTGCTGAACGCCAATGCGATAACGGGCGGAATGTAGAATGCCAGCAACGCACCATACGACGTGTGGTCTTTGTAGAACGGATTGGCCGACCAGTGGGCAATCTTCTCATCGAAAATGCCGTATTTGGCGTGGCGCACAAGTGCGTAAATAACTACAATACAGAGTGCTACGGCATAAAGAATCACAAATGTCTTTGCATTGTTCTCGTCTTTGCGGAACACCTGCGTCATTACAAAGTAGAGCGGGACAATGAACCACAATCGCGAAAGCAGAAATTTGAACGATACCAGCGGCTCAACGCTTGTGACACAAGTAATTAGCATCCACGCCAAGTAAATATAAATGGTAATGCTGACAGGGTGAGTCAGAATGCGTTTGTCGAAGCGCTTTTCGCTGATAATCTTAAAGATAAATAGCAGCAATATGCCGGCGAGCAGCGGTTCGGTTGGCAGGAACATATCAATTGGCAACCCTTCGACCGCCTCGCTCAGCGGAACCGACAGCGGTGCCATAAATGCAATGAACAACAGCAGTTTATCGAGCGCCAGAAAAGCCGCGCCCACAAGAATTATTGCTATCGGCAGCGCGCCCAACAGGTAAAAACCGTTGTAGATACAGACCAGGTTCAGCGCCAGAAACAACGCCGTGCAAGCGTAAACCCACCAGCCGTTTTTTGTCGGAATCTGCAAGGTTCAGTCCTTTTTAAGATAGTCGATACGGCGGACAACAGCATCGCGGATTATCATAAAGAGCATCAGTGCGATAACGGTGGTAATGGTTGACGAAACCACAATCATCCAGCGCACCGGATATGCTTTCTTTTCTGAAACGGTAGCCGGGTTGACAACGTATTTGTGCGGCAGATTCTGACGTGCATCCAACTGTGCCTCAGTAAGTTTGGTCTTCAGACCGGCCAAGCGCTCGCGGTCGAGTTTCAACTGACTGCTGATTCCGGCAAAAGCGCCGCCCTCTTTTCCCAGTTCGTCGAGACGTTTCTGAATCTCGTTGGCGGCACTCTTGTTGCCGTTGCCAAGAGCCGTTCCAAGAGCACTTGACAGAGCCTCGGCCTGCTTCTCGTAATCGACAATGCCCTTTTTGCGCATCTCGTTCAGCGTCTCTTCCTGCTCTTCAATGTCTTCGCGCAACTCATTATATTCTTTTTCAACAAGTTGCATTGCCAAAATGGCCTTTGTGTGAAGCATATTGTTGCGCACGGTGTCCACCAGATTCGAAATCTCGTTGGCAATATCAGCGGCGAGTTTCGGGTCGGTATCCATCACCGAAATGCTGACCGACAGGAATTTAGTCGGCTTTATGACAATGTTTTTGCTGTACTTTTGATAGAGTTGAGTGTAGGGATATTTCGAGTCGGGCTTGATTTCGTAATGGTTCATAAGGTCGAATTTCTCGACAATGCGGCGGCGAATCTCGTCCGATTGCAGCACCTGCATCAGTTGGTCGAGTTCCTCGTCCTCGCCCAAGCGCAGCACGCTCTTAACCATACCAACCGACGACGTCGAGAGCAAATCCTGCGACAGCGAACCGGCTGCTGTTGGGAAAAGAATTACTTCCGACTTGTATTTCTCTGTCATACAGAGCGATACAATCGAAGAAATAACAGCCGTGGCAAAGCCGACAATGATTATCGCCCAACGGCGTTTCCAAAAGTAAAGAATCAAATCGACAGCGTCGAACTTGTATTGGTTTTGATTTTCTTCCATAATAATACGTTTCAGAAATAATACGTTTCAGAATTGAGCCGCAAAGGTAATAATTAATTGGTGAATCGGCTAATCGGTCAATTGGTGAATCGAAAAGATTTAATAAATGTAGAGACGTAGCGCGTTACGTCTCTACAATCCTGATTTCGAAATAATTATCCTTCCACAATCACAATCTTCTCAATCAAGTCGCCCTGACGGATTGCGTCGAGAACATCGAGCCCATCGAAAACCTTGCCGAAGCAGGTGTGAACGCCGTCAAGGTGCTGCGTGTTCTGACGGTTGTGGCAAATGAAGAACTGCGAGCCGCCCGTGTCCTTGCCTGCGTGAGCCATCGAGAGCACGCCGCGGTCGTGGTATTGGCGGCCGCCGTTGGTCTCGCATTTAATGCTGTAGCCCGGACCGCCGGTGCCAACACGCGGGTCGCCCAAATTGCGCGAATAGGGGCATCCGCCCTGAATCACAAAATTCGGAATCACGCGGTGGAAACGCAGCCCGTCGTAGAAACCTTCTTTTGCAAGTTTCACAAAGTTATTAACCGTGTTCGGAACGTCGTCAGCGTACAATTCAGCCTTCATAACGCCCTTTTCTGTGTAAAATTCTGCTGTAAGTGCCATAATGTTGTGAATTAAATTTCTTGCGAGCAAATCTAAAAAGAATATTTTTGTGTCAGATTATCCATTGAGACGGTCGGTTAATTTTTATTAAATGCAAGTTGCGCATAAATTTCGTTTTGCTATTGCCGCGGCGGTTCTACTCGTTGGCGCACAGGCTGTTAGCGCCCAAAGTTGCCAGTTTGAGAAGAATGCCATCGACGCCATCACCGAAACGCAGGTTAAGGTGACGCAACCCGTGACGGTGGCCAAACTGAATAACAATCCGCTCTACTTCAAGGCGCAGAGCATCGGCAGCAAATACCGTTTCCTGAAAATGCGCTACTACAAATACAACAACTTCTCAATCGACGAGTCGCGCGAAATCTCGTTGCGCCTGACCACCAACGAAGAGATTGTCATCTATCCGCGCCACGCGGCGGGCGACACCATCCGCTCAACCGTCGAGTCATCGTCGGCAATGCTCATCTATCCCATCAGCGCCGAGCAGTACGAGAAACTGAAGCGTTACCCCGTTACAACCTTCAAATACTTCGTCACAACAGGCTTCATCGAAGTGCCAATCAAAGAGAACAAGCAGACGAAGATTATGGGGATTTTGAATTGCATTGATTGATTCGTGTGAATTTCACTCACCGAACTTTCCTACTCATCTTTTTTCTAAAATCGTCGTAGGTTATTGAAACATAAGCATTCCCTACTTTGCGTTTTCATTACCATTTTTTGATTGGCAACTCTATTAAGAGTTCAATCGGCTGCATAAAAAAAGCCACCCGAAGGCGGCTTTTTCTATTTCGTGAAGTATCAACTATTTCCTCAATTCCTTCACAATTGCCAGCGACTCTTTCACCTTGCTTTCGATGAAGGCCCAGTCGCCTTTCTCAATCACGTCTTTCGGTGTCAGTTGCGAGCCAAGTCCGACGCAGGCCACGCCCGCTTTGAACCAGGCTTCGAGGCTCTCGCGCTCGGGTGCCACACCGCCCGACGGCATAATGTTGGTCCAGGGGCAGGGGGCTTTCACGGCTTTCACAAACGATGGTCCGCCAACTTCCTTGCCAGGGAAAATCTTCACAATCTCGCAACCCAACTCTTCGGCCAGATTGATTTCCGACAGCGTTCCGCAGCCAGGCAGCCACGCAATCTTGCGACGGTTGCAAACCTTGGCCATATCGGGGTTGAGCGACGGCGACACAATGAAGTTCGCGCCCAACTGAATGTAGAGTGCAGCCGTTGCGGGGTCAACCACCGAGCCCACGCCCATAGCCATTTCGGGGCAGGCCGTGGCGCACCATTTGTTCACTTCGGCAAACACTTCGTGGGCAAAATCGCCGCGGTTTGTAAACTCAAAAACACGCGCGCCGCCTTTGTAGCAAGCCAGCACAACCTGTTTAACTTTCTCAACGTCAGCATTGTAGTACAATGGCACAATGCCAGTCGAAAGCATTGTGTTTAGAACGTCTAAACGTTTGAATCTGCTCATTTTAAATGTTTTTTAAATTGTTAAATATTTGAATTACTGTTTGTTATTCTAGAATAAGTCGTCAAGTGTCACTCGGTATTGAATTTCCGACGAGTACATACCTTCTTTAAGTCCGCAAGTTGTTATCCAAGTGGGAATTAGCCCGCAACGGGTGCCGCTTTCCGCACGGAACGCTTCAATGCGGTTTCGCATATCAAGGTCGTCCTGTCTGCTAATCGCATATTCGCCTGTGGCGTACTTTATCTCGCAGATATTGATGATTTTATCCGCCCGCTCAATTATCAAATCAATTTGCACTTTCGGCTCTGCGCCACGGCTGCGCCACGAATAATATTCCAGTGCTATTCTACTGAGTCCCAAAGCCTTGCGTATCTGCTCAATATGAACAAAACAAATCCTTTCAAACGACAGTCCGCACCACGTGTTCAGCGTCGGTGTCATTGCTCGGTCTTGCCAAAACGTTGGGGTTGTGGGTTTTCCGCCGAAGGTGAGATGGAAAATCGAGAACAGGTCCATAAGTTGGTAATAGGCGTCGCGTTTCTTCACCTTGCCGCGCGATTTTCCGCAGAAACAGCGAATCATACCGCTGTGCTGCAGGTCGTCGAGCATTTTGGTGAGTCGCCCGTTTTGGGGCAGTTTGGTCGCGTCAGAAATCTCGGTGCGCGTCAGTCCGCTTTTGGTTTTGCCAAGCGTCTCGATGATTTTCATATACGGGTCGGCATTGCTGAAGAGCGATTTGTAAAGTCGCTGATACTCACGCCGTAACTCGCCCGTTTCCGAAAAATAGAGTCTGTCGATATTTGCCGCCAGCGTTTCCTTGTTGTCCAGAAGGCTTAGGTAGTAAGGTATGCCGCCCAGAACCATATAGGTTTCGGCAATGAGTTGCCGCGGCCAGCCGAAGTTGTTGTGTTTCAGATACTCTTCGGTCTCGGCCAGCGTGAATTGTTGCAGATAAATGTCGCCCGTGGTGCGATTGTGTAGGCCGCCGCGGCTGTCGATTATTTTGCTGACAATCCACGAAGTGGCTGAACCGCAGACTATTAGCAGAATGTCGTTGCGTTTGGCCGCAAACGAGTTCCAGAAATAACCCAACGATTTCACAAAATCAGACTTCGGTGTGTCGAAGCAGGGAATCTCGTCGATAAAAACAACTTTACGCTCGTTTTTAGTCTGTTTTTCAAGCAGTTTCGACAGCGCCGAAAACATTTCGAACCAGTTTTTCGGTTGCTCGCCTTCGTAGCCGTACTTTGTCAGCGAGTCGTAGAAACTATAGAACTGCGCTTCTTTTGAGCCGTCGATAATGCCCGATGCGTCGAAAGCGAACCTGTCTTTGAAAAACTGATTTATAAGGTACGTTTTCCCGACACGCCTTCTGCCGTAGATGGTTATAAACTCGCTTTTTGGTGAGTTGTAAAACTTCTCTAGCCGCTTAATCTCGTATCCCCTGCCTATAATGTTCTCGTTCACAGTAGTTTATTTTTTACGACAAAGGTAACGTTTTTATCGAGATTCAAAATATTATGTGTCTATTTCTGCATATTATTTGCAGATTTAGACCACTTATTCTATTGTTTATTGTCTTTTTCTGCATAGGAAATGCAGATTTAGACCTAATATCTCATTATATATTGTCTATTTCTGCATAAATTTTACAGAATTAGACCACCTATAATATAATTATTGGTCCATATCTGCATAAAATTCACAAATATGGACCAACAATAATTATCTACTTACTCGCCCACTTGCGTCCCCGCTCATAAGTTTCTCAACTTCGGCAACGCTCACGCGGTTGTAATCGCCGTAAATAGTGTGTTTTAAGCAACTTGCGGCCACGGCAAAGTTCAGCGCCTTTTGGTCGTCGCCCGTGTAGGTTTGCAGGCCGTAGATGAGGCCGCCCATAAACGAATCGCCGCCACCAACGCGGTCAACAATGTCAGTTATCTGATACTCAGGCGATTTGAACAGTGTTTTGCCGTCGTACAGAACGCCCGCCCAGTTGTTGTGGTTGGCGTTGATGCTGCTGCGCAAGGTTGTGATAACCTTCTTTGCGTTCGGAAAGCGCTTCATAATTTGCTGAGATACCGACAGATAGGCTTCGGCAACCACCTTGCCGCCTTCAATGTTCACGCCTTCGGGCTTAATCAGAAGTGCCTTCTCGGCGTCTTCTTCGTTGCCCAGAATCACGTCGCAATACTCTACTAATGAAGGCATTACTTCGTCGGCGCGCTTGCCGTACTTCCAGAGATTCTTGCGGTAGTTGAGGTCGCACGAGATGGTCAGGCCCAACTCTTTGGCCGCCTTCAGGGCTTCCAGACACACGTCGGCAGCGCCTTGCGAAATGGCAGGCGTGATGCCCGTCCAGTGGAACCAGCCAGCGCCGTCGAACACCTTTTTCCAGTCAATCATTCCCGTTTTGATTTCGGACACAGCCGAATGAGCGCGGTCGTAAATCACCTTCGATGCACGGCTAACTGCGCCAGTTTCAAGGTAATAGATACCAATGCGGTCGCCGCCGAAAATCACGTTGTTCACGTCAACGCCCAGGCCGCGAAGTTCGCGCAGGCAGGCTGCGGCAATGTCGTTTTGCGGCAACCGAGTGACGAAACTCACAGGTATTCCGTAGTTTGCGAGCGAAACGGCTACGTTGGCTTCGCCGCCGCCGAATGTGGCGTTAAAACTGCTTGTCTGCAAAAAACGCTCGTAGCCAGGTGCTGCCAGACGAAGCATAATCTCACCAAATGTTACTGTCTTTTTCATTTTTTTTATTGTTTATGCGGTTAATCGGTCAATCGGTGAATCGTTACTTCGATTAAGCGGTTCACCAGTCGCCCGACTCGCCAAAATTAAAATTTAAAATAGTTTTTCGCATTCCGATAGCAGATGTCAGCCACCATATTTCCCAGTAAATCAATATCGTTTGGCAGTTCGCCGTTCTCAACGTCGTTGCCGAGCAGGTTGCACAGAATGCGGCGGAAATAGTCGTGGCGCGGGTACGAAAGGAAACTGCGCGAGTCGGTGAGCATACCCACAAATCGGCTCAGTAAACCGTGGCAACTCAGGCAGTTAAGTTGTTTTTCGATGCCGTCTTTTTGGTCGAGGAACCACCAGGCCGAGCCCCATTGCATTTTGCCAGGAACCGTGCCGTCTTGGAAGTTGCCAATCATTGTGGCAAACACTTCATTATCAGCAGGATTGATATTATAAAGAATGGTCTTTGCCAGTTGGTTTGTCGAGTCGAGACGATTCAGGAACTTGCTCATACTCAATGCTTGCGAGAAGTCGCCGATTGAATCGAAACCCGTGTCGGGGCCGAGGGCGGTGAGCAGGCGCGTGTTGTTGTTGCGCACGGGCCCTGCGTGGAACTGCTGCGCCCAGCCTTTGGCGTGCACCTGCAGTGCAAACCGATAGAGCGCCGCCGAGCGGAATTTTAGTATCTCGTTGGCGGTCAAGTCTTTGCCGCCGCGCACTTTGGCAAAAATGGCTTCAATCTCAGCGTCGGTGTAATCTTCGGCGTAAAGAAAATCGAGTCCGAAGTCGGCCAAGCGGCAACCAGAGGCGTGGAAATAGTCGATTCGGCGGTCGAGAGCGTCGAACAATGCCTTGAAACTGTTAATCTCAACGCCCGAAACTTCGGCCAGACGGTCGATGTAGGCGTTCCAGGCTTTGGCGTTGGTCACGTCCGATGCCTTGTCGGGACGCCACGTGGGCAGAATCTTGGCAGGACAGCCCGAAGCGGCTATCTGCTTGTGATATTGCAGATTATCCACAGGGTCGTCGGTGGTGCAGGCCGTTTCAACTTTCATTTTTCGCAACATTCCCCAAACGCTGAACTCGTCCGACTTAAGCATTTCCGACGTGCGGTTCCAAATCTCGTCGGCCGATTCGGGATTCAGCAGCGTGTCAATGCCGAAATAGAGTTTCAACTCAAGGTGAGTCCAGTGGTAGAGCGGGTTACGCAGGGTGTAGGGCACCGTCTGCGCCCACGCGTCGAACTTCTCGCGGTCGGTGGCGTTGCCCGTCACAAACCGCTCATTGATGCCGTTGGCCCGCATTGCACGCCACTTGTAATGGTCGCCCGAGAGCCAGATTTGCGCAATGTTGTCGAACTTGCGGTTCTCGGCAATCTGCTGCGGAATCAGGTGCGAGTGGTAGTCGATAATCGGCTGATTTTCTGCGAATTCGTGGTAGAGTTCCTGTGCGGTTTTCGTCTTCAGCAGGAAGTTTTCGTTTATAAATGATTTCATATTTATTGAAACTGTATCAAATTGAAATTTAATAATTTATTGTCCCGTAGGGACTTTAGATTGGTAGAATGGTGTTTCCCAAAGGCTTGCGTGCCGTAGGTACGCCACATTGATGCCTTTGTTGCATACCTACGGCACGCTGCGTTGTTTGAAGACGTTTTTTCTACCAATCTTACGCGCCTACAGCGCTTATTTCTACATTCGATATTTACAACACCCAATACCATATTATTTAACAATCGGTTTATACTTCGGCACGAGCACCTTCATAATCGTCCACGCAAGCAGGTAGGCTACGGCGCAGTAGCAGAACACAATCATATAACCCGCGGGCTTGCCTGTGGCGCCAAAGAAGGTGAACGCGTCGCCAAGTTTTTCGGCGTGGGTGAACAACATTCCCGAGCCCTTATTGATTGCAAATGAGCACAATCCGCCGAACATTGTTCCGATGCCAGTGATGGTGGCAATGGCCGATTTCGGGAACATATCGCCGATGGTTGAATAAAGATTTGCCGACCAGGCCTGATGCCCCGCGCCAGCCAGACCGATGATGATGCACGGCCACCAAACCGACGTTCCAGCCAGCGGCTGCGCAAACATTGCGAATACAGGCAAGAAGGCGAAAATCAGCATTGCCCGCATACGGCCCGTGTAGGGGTGCATTCCCATTCTCTCTACAAACAGTTTTGGCAGGTATCCGCCAAAGATAGATACCACAGTTACAATCAGATAGAGTATAAAGATGAGCAGTTGCCCCATTCCTGATGACGACGGATGGCCCAGTTCAGAGAAGTAGGCGGGTGCCCAGAACAGGAAGAACCACCAAACGCCGTCGGTCATTAGTTTGCCAACGATGAACGCCCACGTCTGACGGTATTTGAAGCAATCGAGAATCGAGAATTTGGCTTCTTCGGTCGCTGCTTTTGTTTCGGATTTTTCGGCCGATTCTTCTTTATCTGATTCAATATAAGCAAGTTCGGCACTGTTCACAAATCGGCTTTGAGCGGGTGCCGAGTAAAGGAACAGCCACGCGCCAGCCCAGATAAAGCCGATGGCACCAATGATGATGAACGCCATTTCCCAGCCCATATTCTTGGCCAGAATGGGGATGGTGAGCGGTGCGGCAAGCGCGCCAACCGATGCGCCCGCGTTGAAGATTGATGTTGCATAGGCGCGGTCCTTCTTCGGAAAATATTCAGCCGTCACCTTGATGGCAGCAGGGAAGTTGCCCGACTCGCCAGTGGCAAGAATTATGCGGCAGGCAAGGAATAGCCAAACGCTTATGGTTGAGATTGTTAAAGCGAGTTCCGAGCCTTTGGTCACAGCACGCAGCGCTTCAATGTCGGCAATGCCCGTGAGCCGCATTGTGGCCCAGCCGCAAGCCGCGTGCAGGCAGGCGCCAAACGACCAAATCACAATCGCCCAGATGTAGCCCTTTTTGGTGCCCATCCAGTCGATGAACTTGCCCGCGAACAGCGATATAAATGCGTAGAAAATTGAGAATGTGGCGGTTATGTTACCATAATCGTTATCGTTCCAGTGGAAGTCGAGTGCGATAAAATCCTTCCAAGTGAGTGAAAGCACCTGACGGTCAAGGTAGTTGACCGTGGTAGCCAAAAAGAGCAGGCCGCATATCGCCCAGCGGAAATTGCTCATTTTCTGATTGGTGGTCATAATTGTTTAAAGTTTAGTGTTTAGTGTTAAAAGTTTAGAAGTTTAGTGTTTAACAAGTTTTGTTTGCGTCGGTGTTTATTGTTGCATACGTGTTCATTTACAGATTGCGAAAGTAAGACAAATTTCGGTTTGTGCAACTTTTAATGCAATCGGTTGTTTTTTAATTTGCAGAAATTTTTTACTATGCGAAAGGTTTCCTTAGAAAAACAAGTCAAGCTTTTATAATACAATTGCTAAAACCCGCAAAATCTGCGTTCAAAACAATGTATTCGGAATGCAAATCGGCGCAAGCTGCATTTGTTTCATAACAATTGTGTGTATGCCCACGCCGAACCTGTTCGCTGGCGGTCACAACTTCCACAGCCGCTTTGAGTTTGTGCCAATCGAGAGTATGGAAAAGTCGTCGGAAACGATTTTGAAGATTTTGGAATTGTATGCGAATAAAGGCTGAGCCGGGATTTGGACAATTTCAGTATTTCCAACAAAATACTACGGACTCGATAAATCGCATTCCTATTTAAACACCATTTCAAACGCCGTTTCGTTCTCGTCGCTTCGCAGAAGGGCGATGGTGGCGTTGTGCTGGCGCAGAATCTGGCGCGAGATGCTCAGGCCGATGCCGCTGCCTTCGGCTTTGGTGGTGAAGAACGGAATGAAAATCTGCTCTTGATTGCTCAGCGGAATGGGGTCGCCGTTGTTCGCCACGCGCAGCCAAATGTCGTCGCCGTTGCCGTTGCCCGATGTGATGGTAATCTGCGAAGCATTTGCCTGAAGCGCGTTTTTTATCAGATTGATAATGATTTGCGACAGTTGGCCTTCGTCGGCGTAAATGAGCAGGTCGATGTTTTCGGTTGAGTAGGTGCAACGCGCGTTGTGGCTCGCAATTTGTTCGCTTTCAAGCGTTATAATCTTATCAATCAGTTCTTTTAGGCTGAGCGATTTTCGCACTGGCCGTGCCACGCCGCTCAACTGGCGGTAGGTTTGCACAAATTTTATCAGGTTGTTCGACGAGTCGGAAATAATTGATAATCCTGCTTTTATGTCCATTTCGGAATTGCCGTTCTCGTCAACCGATTTCGACAGCGCGTCGCTCAGCGATGCAATGGGCGCCACGGTGTTCATAATCTCGTGGGTGAGCACGCGGATGAGTTTCGTCCACGAATCCTGCTCGTACTGCTGCCGCTGCTGCTCGTAGATGTAGCGGATGCGGTTCAGCGCGCGGTTGAAGCGGCTGTTCTCGACAAAGCGGAAGTTCAGTTCGCCGTCTTCGAGCGAGTCCATCATATAGGTGACCTTGTTCACAAGGTGACGGTGCACTATGATGGCTGTCGCAATGATGGCTAAAACCGTGGCAGTCAGTGTTATCAGCAGAATCAGTGTCCAACTCATAATCCGTATTTCTTCATTTTGGCGTAGAGAGTCGGGCGGCTGACATTGAGCATTTTGGCTGCCGCCGAAACATTGCCGCGGCATTGGCTAACAGCCTGACGGACAAGCTGTTCCTCGTCTTCCTCGTCATAGCGGCCCGTCAGGTGGATTTCCTCGGTGCGTTGCGATACGTTCAGTTGCAAATCGCTGCCAGTCAGCGTTGTACCCTCCGACATAATCACCGCCTTCTCAATGCAGTTCTGCAACTCGCGAATGTTGCCGTTCCAGCGGTGGTTGGTGAGCATTTGCCGCGCGCTCTCGTCGATACCAGTGAGCGGTCGGTGGTACTTGACGGCGTTGTCGGCCAGAAAGCGTTCGGCCAGCGGAATAATGTCGGACGCGCGGTTTCGCAACGGCGGCAACTCAATGTGCACGGTGTTTATGCGGTAGTAAAGGTCCTCGCGGAAATGCCCCTCGGCCACCAACTGCTCAAGGTTCATATTGGTGGCGCAGATTAGGCGAATATCGACGGCCACGGGCTGCGTTCCGCCCACCCGCACAATGCTGCGCGAC
Organism: uncultured Bacteroidales bacterium; assembly: GCA_902790595.1. Taxonomy (GTDB): domain Bacteria; phylum Bacteroidota; class Bacteroidia; order Bacteroidales; family SZUA-534; genus RUG13583. The sequence continues at coordinate 133,097 of CADASL010000011.1, read as the reverse complement.
TGTATGGCTCTCAGCAGTTTAGCCTGAAGGTGAAGCGGCAGATTGCCCACCTCGTCAAGGAAGAGCGTGCCGCCGTTGGCCTGCTCAAAACGGCCTTCGTGGTCGGTGTGGGCGTCGGTGAAGGCGCCTTTCACGTGGCCGAACAGTTCGCTCTCGAACAGCGTCTCGGGAATGGCCCCTGCGTCAACTGCCACCATTGGTTTGTCGGCGCGAGCGCTCAAAGCGTGTATCTGCCTAGCCATCACGTCTTTACCCGTGCCGTTCTCGCCCGTAATGAGCACGGTGGCGTCGGTCGGCGCAATCTTCTCAACGGTGCGTCGGATTTGTTCCATTGCAGGACTTGTCCCCCAGAACATATCGCCGCCAGCCTTTGCCGCACGGGCTTCGGCGGGTGTTTTTTTCGCTTGGCGCGACGAACCGCCGCCCGCGTTCTGCGCCGCCTTGTTGCAGGCCGCCGTCAGCACCGAAACCAGTTTGGCGTTGTCCCACGGCTTCACAATGAAATCGAACGCGCCGCGCTTCATTCCCTCAACCGCCAGTTCAATGTCGGCGTAGGCCGTGAAAAGCACAATCTCAATTTGCGGCGCAATCTCTTTCAGTTCGCGAGTCCAGTACAGGCCTTCGTTTCCTGTGTTCACCTCGGTTTTGAAATTCATATCGAGCAGCACCACGTCGGGCTTGAAAGTGCCTATGGTGGCAATGAGCGTCGAAGGCGACGGAAGTGTCTCAACCTGTGCAAAATGCAGTGGCAGAAGCAGTTTCAGTGTCTGCCGAATGCTCGCGTTGTCATCAACAACAAGGATTTTTCCTGTTTTGGAAGCCATAAATATCGGTATTAGTGATAGTTGCGCGCAAAATCGCGCGCTAATTTCTGCTCACAAATATATTGTTTTTAAGGTTTAGAAGGTTTAGCGCTTCGCTGTTTAGAAGGTTGAGAAAGTTGAGATTCTAAACCTTCTCAACTTTCTAAACTATCTCAACCTTCTAAACCCTTTCATTTACTCTTTCTTCAGCGCCTCTGCAGGATTGGTGCTTGCGGTTTTCACGCTTTGGTAGAGCACCGACGCGGCGGCAATCAGCGCCACGGCAAGGCCCGCAAGGGCGAAAATCCACCAGTACAGGTCGATACGGTGGCCGAAGCCGGCAAGCCAGCGGCTCATAACGTACCAGCCAAGCGGAATGCCCAGCACAAAGGCCACGCCAACCATCTTCATAAACGACAGCACCAGTTCGCGCAGCACGCCTGAATATTCGGCGCCGAACACTTTCTTGACCGACACGCTGCGAATCTCCTGCTGCATATAGTACGAACTCATTGCAAACAGGCCCAAAGCCGACACCAGAATTGACAGCAGTGTAAAGATGAACACCACGCTGAGCACACGACGTTCGTCGCGGAAGCCATCTTCGATTATTTCCTCCATATACTTGGCTTCGAAGAGTTTATCGGGGAAGACTTCTTTGAATGCAGCCTCAACCTGCTGGCGGGCTGTGGCGTGGTCGCCTGTTGTCTTGATTATCAGCGTCCAGGGATAGTTGTCGTCAGAACTCTCGCCCCAGTTCGATATCAGCGCTGCGCTTTGTGCAGCCTCAAGCGGACGAATCTTGAAATCGTAATAGATTCCTGCAATCTGCGCCTTTTGGTCGTAAAAAGTAAATTCGGTAGTCGTTTCGTCGATACCTATCTGCTTGAAGGCGAATTCGTTGAGCCATACAGCTTCTTTGTTGGCGCTGTGGTTGTCCTGCTTCATTCTCAGTCCAAGAATCTCGAAGTAGTTGTCGTCACCATCAATCTCTTGGAAAGAAACGAAGTCACCGTTGTCAATAGTCACAGTTACATTGTTGGTGTGCTCAAGCGGGATGCCATTGCCCTGACCGACCATCTCAACACACGACGTCGCGTTCAGTTTGTCGATGGCGGGACGAAGTTCGCCCGACGTGCCGAAACCGTTCTCGACAACAAGAATATCTTTTGTGTTATAGCCCAAATCGGCGTTAATCATATGGCGAATCTGAAGCCACATTGTGAGCGCCGCCACAAGCATCACTACAGACACAACGTTCTGAACCACAATGATAATGCGGCTGTAAACGGTTTTGGTCTTGCGCCGAAGCGTGCCACGCACAATCTCAATTGGTTGCGTCTTTTGAATGAGCAGGGCGGGAACCAGTCCGGCCACGAATCCAAGCACAGCAATGAATGCCAGCACTAGCAGTATGTTCACGGGTGAGACGGCGCCAAAGACTGAAACCTGATAATTCAGCAGTTGCGACGCGGCAGGGGCAAAAAGTTCGCCCAGCACAATGGCCAGCAGCATCGATATGAAGCAGACGATGGTGCTTTCGACAATGATTTTCAGGAAGATTCCGCTCTTGGCGGCACCCACCAGCCGCCGCGTAGCCATCTCTTTGGCGCGGAAGCCCATCAGAGCCGTGCTCATATTCACATAGTTGAGCACAGCAAAGGCCAGCAGCAAAAGGCACATTGCGAGCAGAAGGGTAACAAAACTGCGGTTGCCAAGGTGCAGAGCACCAGTCCATTCGTTGTTACCCTCTTTCAGAAAATAGACATCGCGCAAAGGAATCATCCTCACATCTTTGAACGCGCCAATTCTATACACCCACCAGTTCTGTTTCATCCAGTCGAGCATATCGGCCTGCCGCGCCTGAAGGTCGGCGCCAGGATAGGTCATCACAAAGCAAAGGCCTGCCGCGGCGTTGTCCATTCGCTCATTGTGAGCGGGATTGAATTTTGGCATCCAATCGCCACGCACAAGCACATCGGGTGTTTTTATGATTGAATTGCCAAAATCGCTGTAAACACCGCAAATGGTGAGTGGAACCCCGTCTTCAAATTGTATAGAGATTGTTCGCCCAATTGGATCCTTGTCAGCAAAATAGGTGTTGGCAAACTTTTGGCTTATCATACATTGGTCGCCCGACACGTGCCAGTCGGCTTTGTCGCCAGCCGTCAGTTCGTAACTGAAAATATCGAAGAAGTTGCTGTCGGCGCACGTTACGCTGCCATAGACGGTGGCTCCGTCAATTTTAAACTCGCAGGCCGAAGATAAACTGGCCACGCAGCAGCCTTTCTCAATTTCGGGGAAATTGTTCTTCAGGTGCTTGTCGAGCCAATAACCCGTATTCAGATGCCCCTCACAGGCAATCAGATAGGTGCGGTCGGCATTCTTCTGAAACGAATCGGTTGTCAACTGCCGTTGGACATACGCCGCCAGCAGCAGCACAAACGCCATCGAAACTGTCAGTCCGACAAGGTTTACAAACCCGTACAATTTGTTCTTTTTCAAGAAATTCAAGAAGCTTTTCATTGTTGTAAGTTTTTTTATTGTTTAACTGTTTAATCGGTGAATCGTTTAATCGATTTCAAACTATTCGATTCACCGATTCACCGCTTGACCGATTCACCATTACTCCGTCCTCAACGATTCCACAGGGTCGCTTGTGGCGGCGCGCAGCGAGCGCAGTGTCACAATGGTCACTGTGATGGCCATTACAGCCACGAGCGACAGCACAAACACCCACCAGTGAATGGCCGTGCGGTAGGCGAACTGCTGCAGATAGGCGCTTATGACCACATAACTGACGGGGGCGGCAATGCCGAAGCAAGCCAGCACAATCAGCACGTAGCGGCGGTTGAACATTCGCAGAACGTCGGCAATGGTGGCGCCGTTCACGCGGCGGATGCCAATCTCCTTGCGGCGGTATTCGGTCTCGAACAGCACCAGCCCGAACACGCCCAGCAGCGCAATGATGATGGTGATAATCGACAGCATACGAGTCACTTTTGCAAATCGTTTGACGTCGTTGTACAGTTGTTGCAAGTCGTTGTCGAACAAATGCACGTTGATGTCCTCTGTGGTGAGTTTCTCGTCGAAACTCATAACGGTCTGCTCAATGTGTTTGAAAACCTCGCGGATATCGGCGCTCGCGGTCGTGCGTACAAACAGTTCGGTGCAAGGACGATAGCCGTTGTCGCCCCAAACGTAGAAGCAGTACGGGCGGACGGCTTGGCTCATTGGCCAGGCGTTGAAATCTTTGCAGATGCCGACAATCTCGGCGTCTTTATCGGTGTGTCCGCCCACCATTTTCCCGGGCGTGAAGCTATACTGATTGCGGGCCGTCTCGTTGAAAATCATTACACCGGTCTCGGTTTGCGTGTCGGACTGCGTGAAGTTGCGGCCTTCCACAATCTCAATCCCCAGAAAATCAAGCATATTCCACGAGCAGGGAAACACTTCCCACATACATTGATTGCCGTCAATCTGCCGTCCCCACGACATTCGTCCCCAATACACTAACCTGCCGTCACCCCACGCCACGTCTTTCACCTGCGGGTTCTGTTTCAGCGCCGACTCAACAGTGGCAGTCTCGTTGCCCACCTTGTTCGACACGTGCGCCACCACAATGTTCTCGCGGTCGAAGCCCATATCGTGATTCAGCAGAAAACCGTTCTGAATATCAACAAAAACCGTCATAATAATGAAGGCGATGGCCACCGTAAACTGCACCATAACAAGCGCATAGCGCAGAGTTCTGCCTGTTTGGCTTGCGCCGAAATTCGCCTTGAGCGCAAACGCAGGCTCAAACGATGTGATGTAGAGCGCGGGGTAAAGGCTCGAACCCACGGCCACCACAATGGCACCCACGGCGCAAAGCAGGGCCACACCTGCGTTCCGAACAATTGACACACTGCTAGCCATAAGACCAGCGTAGGTTGTCGTCTGCAACAGCAGAATCAGAGCGGCCGCTACGCCAACCGACACCGCCGTCATTGTCACAGCCTCCAAAACCACGCTCATTGTCAGGCTCGCGCGGCTGCTGCCCAGTATCTTGCGGGTGTTGATGCCGCGGATTTTCACAGGCACCAGCGCAAAAAACATATTCACATAGTTGATGATGGCCACAAACAAGATGAGCAAAGCGATGGCAATCCAACCGTAGGCCATACCCTTGTTACCTTGGCGCATATAGTTCGACCCTATTTCGGAAAAATATAGGTCGGCAATGGGAATGAATTTGACATTTATCTGTCCCATAGCCTCTTCAAGTTCCTCGTCGTTTTCAGCAGTGCCGTACCCTTCGGGGAAGAAACCGCCCTCGGTCCAGGCGCGGCGCAGACGGGCGTCGGCGGCGCGGTCAAGGTCGTCGGGTGTAAGTCCGGCAGTGGGTTTCACAAAATAGGTGAAACTGCCTTCGCTCCAATTGTCGATGCACACATTGCCAATGTCGCACAAAACGTCGAACTGTTCAAGGTCGGTGTTTTTTGGCGCGTCTTTGAAGATGGCCACCACCTCGCACATTTTCTTGCCATCGTCGGCGTTCTCTTGAATGATGTCGCCCACTTGCAAGTCGAATTTCTTTGCCAGCGATTCCGAAATGGCCAGATGGCTGTCGTCGCCTTCCATAGCCGCCCACGAGCCTTGAATGAACTCATAACCAAGTATTTCGATGGTCGGTTTCGTCACATAAGTAAATTGGGTGTTCAAATTGCGCGGGAAACCATTCTCGGCGCTTCCGTGTTCGCCTTCGGCTTGCAGACTGTAACTGCGCCAACTCAGACCCCACGGTCCGAACTCACCGCCAGCGGCAATCTCGGGCAACTCGCTGATGAGACGCTCGGCCAGTGGTCGGCTAATCGATGTCATACGCCCCTCGCCGTTGAACCGCGGAACGTGCATTGCATAAATGTTCTCGTGGTCGGGCAGATTTTTGTTGTAGGTGAACATAAAATGCACCTGCACCGCCAGAATGTAAAACGCCGCAATGGCCACACCCATTCCCAAAGTGTTGATTATGAACGACGCGCGAGTCGTTTTCTTTTGCCTGAATATCATTGGCAGATTCATTTTTGTAAAGTTTTAAGTTTTTAAAGGTTTAGAGGGTTGAGCGCTTTGCTGTTGAGAAGGTTTATTTTCTCAACCTTCTAAACTCTTCATTTTTAATTCTAATTACTCATTCCTCAACGATTCAACCGGGTTGCAAGTAGCCGCCCTCAACGAGCGCAAAGTTACAATGACCACCGTCAAAGCCAGCACCGCCAGCAGGGCCACCAAGAACACCCACAAGTGCATAGGCGTGCGGTAGGCAAACTGCTGTAAATAATAAACTGCTGATACCCAACTAATTGGCGCGGCAACGCCGAAGCAAACCAGCACAATAATGATGTAGCGATTGTTGAACATACGCAGAATATCTGCAATTGTGGCGCCGTTCACGCGTCGGATACCAATCTCCTTGCGGCGGTATTCAGTCTCGAACAGCACCAGTCCGAACACGCCCAGCATAGAAATAATGATTGTCAGGTACGACAGCAGCCACGTCAGTTTCGACATATTCTTGATGTCCCGATAGAGATTCTCAAGTTCGGTGTCGAACAAATGAACGTTGATGTCCTCGGCAGTGAGCGATGCGTCGTAGTCCGTGATTTTGTTTTGGATTAAGTCGAACACCTCGCTGATGTCGGCGCCCTTGTTTGTCCTGACAAACAGCGTTGTGCACGGACGCCAGCCCGTCTCGTTGTTCCAAAGGTAGAAGCAAAATGGCACAATGCCCAAACTCATTGGCTTGAAATTGAAGTCCTTGCAGAAACCGACAATGTCGGTGTAATTGTTGTGGCCTGCTATTTTGGTGTCTAGTGTCAGGCCGAATTGGTTGCGCGCTGTCTCGTTGTAGATGAACGCCCCGTTCGGATTTTGAATGTCCGATTTGGAAAAATTGCGGCCCTCGACAATCTCAATTCCCAGAAAATCAAGCATATTCCACGAGCACGGATAAACTTCCCACGAGCATTGCTCGCCGTTAATCGTTCGACCCCACGACATTCGACCCGTCGCCACCAGATTGCCGTCGCCCCAAGCCACGTCCTTCACCTGCGGATTCTGCCGCAAAGCCGCCTCAAATGCCTCGGGCGAAGATGCTATTTTGTTTGATGTTTTCGCCACAACAATGTTTTCGCGGTCGAAGCCCATATCGTGGTGTAGCATAAAACGTCCCTGCATTCCGATGAAAATCGATATGATGACGAATGCAATGGCAACCACAAACTGCACACCCACAAGCGTATAGCGCAGAGTGCGGCCGGTTTGGCTTGCGCCGAAATTCGCCTTGAGCGCAAACGCCGGCTCGAACGATGTGATGTAGAGCGCCGGGTAAAGACTCGAACCCACTGCCACCACAATGGCGCCAATGGCTGTGAGCACGGCAATACCTACGTTCCTTGCTATCGCTGAATCAATGCCAATCAGTCCGGCATAAGTTGTTGACTGATAAAACAATACCAGGACAAAGGCAACGGCTATCGAAAACAAGGTCATTACAACGGCCTCCGAAACCACACTCGCCGTGAGGCTTAAACGGCTGCTGCCTAATATTTTACGAGTATTGATGCTGCGGATTTTGACCGGCACAAGCGCAAAGAACATATTCACGTAATTGATGACGGCCACAAACAATATGAGCAGAGCGATGATAATCCACGCGTAGGCCGCAACCTTGCTGCCGCGCTGCATAAAGTTTGACCAGGTCTGTGAGAAAAACATATCGGCAATCGGCACAAATTCGAAATCCAACTGTTTCTTTATAAATTCCATCTCTTCTTCGTTGGAAGCCTTAAAATTCACCCAATTAGGGAAGAATCCGGGTTCATAGATTGCACGTTCGATGCGGGCGTTGGCGGCGCGAGCCACATCTTCGGCTGTCAGTCCGGCGGCGGGCTTCACACAATAGGCGAAACTGCCCTCACCCCAGTCGTCGATGCAGGTGTTTCCAATGTCGCAAAGCATTGCATACCGTTCAAAATCGGTATTTTTAGGAAAATCCTTATATATGGCCACAACCTCGCGCAGAATCTTGCCGCTGTTGTCGTTTTCCTGAAAGATGTCGCCCACCTGCAAGCCGAATTTTTTAGCCGCCGATTCCGACACGGCCAGGTGCGATATATCGTCCTTCATATCGGCCCACGTGCCTTGCAAAAACTCAACGCCAAGGATTTTTACAGCCGGTTCCGAAATCAGCGAGATTTCAACATTCACGTGGCGCGGAAAACCATTCTCACCACTGCCGTGCTCGCCTTCGGCTTGCAGACTGTAACTGCGCCAACTCTGACCCCACGGTCCCACCTCGCCACCAATCTCAATTTCAGGCACATCAGCGATAATCCGTTCGGCGAGCGGCCTGTTTATCGAAGTCATTCGTCCCTCGCCGCCCCAAGTTGGCACGCTCATCATCAGAATGTTTTTGTGGTCGGGCAGCCCTTTGTTGATGGTGAACATATGGTTCACAATAACCATCAGAATGTAGATTGCGGCAATGGCCACACCCATTCCCAAAGTGTTGATTATGAACGACGCGCGAGTCGTCTTGCCTTTTCGAAATAATGAAATCATATTAGTTTGTTTTTGGTAGAGACGCGCCGTGGCACGTCTGAACAAGTTATTAATTTTCGAAGTTATAAGATATTGGTGTTAGGTGTTAGGTGTTGGGGGTTGGAAGCAGACCGCAAGCCACGTAATTGTTAATTGACTGTTGTCTGAAGTCCGTAGTCATTTTGCTTTCCACCCCCCGATTCACCATCCCGATAGCTATCGGGACACCGATTCACCATTAAATTCAACATTTCACCGTTCTCATTCCCATTATCGGCGCTTTCGCGATGTTTGTACGACGGTTTTGTTGCATTGAGCGGCGTCCGCTGCGGCGCCACGATTCAATTCTGATAGTTGTAGTAATCATAGTTTTATGTTTTTATTGTTATAAGTTTTATGTTTTCAAAGTTTTAAGTTAGTGTTTTGCGGTTTTTGCTATTCTAACTGACGCTCCCGCCAAGCGATTGTGACGGTTCTGTAGCATATTGTTGCGTCCGCTACGGCGCCACGATTCGATTCTGATAGTTGTTGTAATCATAGTTGTAAGTTTTAGTAGTTAATATTTTTGTTTTAAAATGTTTTACAAAACTCTTGTGCCACAACTATTACACGGTGTGTGCCAAAGTTTTATTTTGTTGATTTACAGTAATTTTAATAATTTGTAAAGTGTAAAAAAGTGTAAAGTTTTTTACAGTGGGTTTACAGTTGCTTTACAGGTTGAGGAGGAAGATAGGGGAGAGGGAAAATGAAAAAGGAGGTATGGAGAAAGAAGAAATATGATTGTGCTGGCAATCGTATTTCTTCTTTCAAACCATTACAACTCTCACATCACTTCATCTTGTTTATGCAGTCGATATACGCCTCAACCGAAGCCGCAACAATGTCGGTGTTGGCGCCGAAGCCGTAGTAAAGGCGGCCGTCGTGCTCAACCTGCATATGCACCTTGCCCACATCGTCGCTGCCTTTGTTGATTGACTGAATGGTGAACTCTTTGAGCGTCATTTGCCGGCGGATAATCTGCTTCAAAGCCTTGATTGCCGCATCCACAGGGCCGTTGCCGCTTGCCGCCGCCTCGAACTTTTCGCCTGCAATGTTCAGCCCGATACTTGCCACGGGTTTTACGCCAACGCCAGCCGTAACTTGCAGAAAATCAAGTTTAACGTGGTTGTTCATCGTAATGTCGGCGCCGGCAAGCATCAGCAGGTCGTCGTCGTGGATTTCCTTTTTGCGGTCAGCAAGTTTCAGGAACTGCTCGTAGATTTTGTCGAGCCGTTCGCCATCAACCTCAACACCTAGAACCGACAGACGGTGCTTCAAGGCGGCGTGTCCGCTGCGGGCTGTAAGCACAATCGAGTTGTCGTCCAAGCCCACATCGTGCGGGTTCATAATCTCGTAGGTGCTGATATTTTTCAGAACGCCATCTTGATGAATACCAGACGAATGCGCGAACGCGTTGCGTCCCACCACGGCTTTGTTGGCCTGCACGGGCATATTCATCAGGCTCGAAACCATACGGCTCGCCGGGTAGATTGACGTAGTGTTCAGGTCGGTGTGAAGGCCGAGCCCCGAGTGGCACTTCAGAATCATTGCAATCTCTTCCATCGCGGTGTTTCCGGCGCGCTCGCCAATGCCGTTGATTGTCACTTCGCACTGCCGCGCGCCATTCACCAGTCCGGCCATTGTGTTGGCGGTTGCCATACCTAAATCGTTGTGGCAGTGGGTTGAAAGTATGGCGTTGCCCATATCAACGTGGTCAATCAGGTACTTGATTTTTGCGCCGTATTCCTCAGGCAGGCAATAGCCCGTGGTGTCGGGAATGTTGACCACCGTGGCACCCGCCTTGACGACGGCTTCAACCACCCGTGCAAGATACTCATTATCAGTGCGTCCGGCATCTTCGGCATAGAACTCGACATCGTCAACAAAGCGGCGGGCATATTTGACGGCCTTCACGGCACGCTCGATAATCGCCTCGCGCGTTGAGTTGAACTTATATTTAATATGTGAGTCCGAAGTGCCGATACCCGTGTGTATCCGCTTGTGTTTGGCGAACTTAAGCGCTTCGGCGGCCACTTCAATGTCTTTCTCAACGGCACGCGTCAGGGCGCAAATGGTTGGATAGGTCACGGCCTTCGAAATCTCAACCACCGAGTTGAAATCACCAGGACTTGAAACCGGGAATCCCGCTTCAATCACATCAACGCCAAGACGCTCAAGCATTTTGGCCACTTCAATTTTTTCAACTGTATTAAGTTGACACCCAGGAACTTGCTCGCCATCGCGCAGCGTGGTGTCGAAAATGAAAATTTTATCTGACATAACTTTTTTGTTTAATCGGCTAATCGGTGAATTGTTTAAAAGTTTAGAGTTGAGAAGTTTATCCCGATAGCTATCGGGGGCTTCGCTTGTTTAGTTTTCTTAACTTTATTCGCCTTTTGCCTTGAATTATTTATTTAAATATAAATCAAGCAAATAGAATCGTTTAAAATCCTAATCCCGATAACTATCGGGGCTAATTCCTAAATCCTAACTATTAACTGAAAATGCACTTCGCGTAGAAGCGCGTGAGAGAAGTACGGCCGTTAGCGACGGCGCAATCGTAGCGATAGCAACAACGAGCGGTTTGCGGCTGCGTTGCAGGCAAATGCGTTGATTCCGTTGTGCGATTTAATTTGCATTGCTATCTTCTGAAATCGGGCGCAAAAGTAGGAAAAATTTGGAAAATCCAAATTGGTGCGCGCCAACTATTTTGTACCTATATATATGGCTGCAATTCCGAGCGACAGGCTGCGGAAACGTGCGCCGGCATAGCCGCATTGTTCCATTATCCGCACAAAATCAGCGCGTTGCGGGAATGCTTTTACCGATTCGGGCAGATAGGTATAAGCCGATTTGTGGCTCGACACCAACCGGCCAATCAGCGGCAGAATGTGGCGGAAATAGAAGTTATACAGCTGTTTGACCGGGAACGCCACCGGCATTGTGAACTCAAGAATGACGCACGAGCCGCCGGGTTTCAGCACGCGCAGCATTTCGGTCAGCCCTTTTTCAAGATTCTCGAAGTTGCGAACGCCGAAGGCCACGGTGATTGCATCGAAAGTGTTGTCGCCGAAAGGCAGGTTTTCGGCATCGCCTTTCTGCACCGTGATAGTGTCCGACAGATTGATTTTCTGCACTTTCTGTCGCCCGACGTTGAGCATCTCTTCCGAAAGGTCGATACCGACGATTGACTGCGGACGGGCTTTGCGGGCCACGGCAATGGCCAGGTCGCAGGTGCCGGTGGCCACGTCGAGAACGGTGCCGGGGCGGGTTTTCGCCACCGCGCGCGCCACCTTCCGGCGCCAAATCTTATCAATATTCAGCGACAGCGTGTGGTTCAGCAGGTCGTATTTGGGTGCAATGCTGTCGAACATACTCTCGACCTGCACTTTTTTCGATTCAGGGTTCGACTGGTCGGGTACTACCATCGTTTTCTTGCTGTCTGCCATATATTTACAAATTTTAAACCGTTACTTGCCGTTAGTTTCGGCGCACGAAGATACTCTTTTTGTGTTTGCCGCCAGCCAAATGGCGCGATTTACGCAAATGGGCGGCCATAAAAAAAGACAACCCCCGGTGTTTCGGGGGTTGCTGGTTTCCTTTGGGGGATTGGTATTGGCATTAATTTGAACGTTGTCTTGTTTCTTTAACGATTCAAAAATATAACCGATAACTCACCCCATTTTTGCAAATGTAAATATGGTTGCCGCCGATTAAAATTTGGTTGCTGCGAATTATAATTCGGTTGCGAGCCAATACTTAAGTAATAATACCTACCCAACAACCTTTTTTGCTTCGTTCCAAAGCCTGTCCATCTCTTCAAGAGTGGTGTCTTTCAGCGTTTTACCATTTTTCTTGATTTGTTCTTCAAGATAGTTGAAGCGGCTGATGAACTTCAGATTGGTGCTGTCGAGCGCGTTTTCAGGATTGATTTTGTAAAGCCGCGCGGCGTTGACAAGGCTGAAAAGCAGGTCGCCGAACTCTGATTCGGTGGCTTTCGACGACGGGTCGGTCTGCAACTCGGTTTTGAACTCTTGCAGTTCTTCTTCAACCTTTGCCCAGACCTGCTCACGCTCTGGCCAGTCGAAGCCAACGCTGTGGGTTTTGTCCTGAATGCGATAGGCCTTAACCAGCGCGGGCAGCGATTTTGGCACACCCGACAGCACGTTCGGCTTGCGGCCTTTCTCTTTGAGTTTCAGTTGTTCCCAGTTTTGCAGAACGGCTTCGGCCGAGTTGGCTTTCTCGTCGCCAAACACGTGCGGATGGCGATATATCAACTTTTGACACAGCGAGTTAATCACATCGGCAATATCAAACTTGCCCTGTTCCGAACCCATTTTTGCATAAAAAACGATGTGCAGCAGAAGGTCACCCAACTCTTTTTTCACTTCGTCCATATCGTTGGCCAGAATGGCTTCGGTCAGTTCATACGACTCTTCGATGGTCTGCACCCGCAGCGATTCGAAGGTTTGTTTGCGGTCCCACGGGCATTTTTCGCGCAACTCGTCCATAATGTCGAGCAGTTGTCCAAAGGCTTCAAGTTGTTCTTTTCGTGACATTTATAAAAATTTTATCAAAACTGATGTGTTACATTCAATTTTTGCCAGGTCGGCCAGATAGGCGTCGCGGATGGCGATTTCGAGCAGCCCAAGCGAGTTGAACAGCGCCAGCAGGTCGCCAGTGCGAACGTCGCCGTAGGTGCGGCTGATTTCGGTGATTTTGTAGGTGTCGTTCTTCACCACAATCTCGAAACGGCGGCCGCCACGCACGCTCTCGAACGTCTTCCGCGTGATGTTGGTGATGGCGTTTTTGTAGGAATCGATGTAGATGACGCTGCCCGAGATGCTGTCGTCGGTGCACGACGGCCCGAGTTCCAGAATCGAGAATTCGTCGGTGGCGTCGATGCCGATGTCGTCGAGTGTGGCACCGTTGGCAAGCATACAGGCCGCGGGCGCCAGAATGGTCAGTTCAGGAAACGTTGAGTTGGCGAACTTTTCGGGCGACAGCACCACCACTTTTTCGGGCTGTCTGGCAAACATCACCTTCATCGCGCTTGTGTCGCAGCCAATGAAATATTGTCCTTTGTAACTGATACACATTGGGTTATGCTTCTCGTTCACTTCGCTGTTGGTGCAAATCAGATGGATGGTGCCTGGCGGAAAATGCGGGAACGTGCCGCGCAGAATGAACGCCGCGTGCGCCGATTTGTAACTCTCAATCTTGTGCGTGATGTCGACAATGGTGGCCCCAGGGCACTGCGACAGAATCCTGCCCTTCATTGCCCCGACGTAGAAGTCGTCGTTGTGCCAGTCGGTTGTGAGAGTTATTATTGCCATAACAGCGCAAATGTAGTCAACAATGACGAAAAACGTAAACCGAAAACGCAAACGAAAAAAAAGACTCCGACAATCCGCTCTTTTCTCGGCTCTCTACACTTTACAATTTAAACATTACACTTTACTCATATTTTGAATTACATTTGCCCAATCAACAGACGCATAATGGCAGAAAAGATTCTACACCTTGAAACCGTTGACCCGCTTGACTTGTACGGGGTTCAGTGCTCGCGGCTCGACATTCTGAAACGCGCTTTTCCGAAGATTCAGATTGTGGCGCGCGGCCACGATGTGAAGGTTTTGGGCGACGAGCAGCAGATTGCCGATTTCGAAGACAAATTCCGCCAGGTGGTGCATTTTCTGGACACCTTCAACCGACTCTCGGACGACGATTTGGTGCAGATTCTGAACAATCAGCAGCAGCACCAGAGCGATGTGCCCGACGACCTGATTGTGTTCGGCAACAACGGCCGTGCCATCCGCGCGCGCAGCGCCAACCAGCAGCGAATGGTGGACGCTGTGGCGCAGAGCGATATGCTTTTTGCACTTGGGCCCGCGGGCTCTGGCAAGACCTACACTGCCATTGCATTGGCTGTTAGAGCATTACGCAACCGCGAAGTGCGCCGCATTGTTTTGAGCCGCCCCGCAGTTGAAGCGGGCGAGCGCCTGGGGTTCCTGCCTGGCGACCTGAAAGAGAAAATCGACCCATATCTGCAACCGCTCTACGATGCGCTCAACGATATGATTCCCGCCAAGAAACTCGAATCGCATCTTGAAGAAGGCGTGATTCAGATTGCGCCGCTGGCCTTTATGCGCGGTCGCACACTCGACAACGCCTTTGTCATTCTCGACGAAGCGCAGAACACCACGCTGCCGCAGATGAAAATGTTTCTGACGCGTATGGGTATGAATTCGAAATTCATCATCACTGGCGACGTTACGCAAATCGACCTTCCGCGCACGCAGGACAGCGGTTTGGTGCAGGCCATCCGTCTGCTGAAAAAGATTGACGGCATCAGCATTGTCGAACTCGACGAGAGCGACATTGTGCGCCATCGCCTTGTGAAAGAGATTGTTAAAGCCTTTGATAAAGGATTGAAGGATTGAATAATTGAATGACTGAATAAAGTGCTAACCGATTCAAGCCGATTTAAACCGATAACTTATTCTGATATAATCGGATACAATCGGTTAGAAAAACAAAAAAATATCAGAACGTTTAAACATAAAAACTCTAAACTTCTAAACTTTAAACTCTAAACTTCTAAACTTTAAACTCTAAACTTTAAACTCTAAACTTCTAAACTTTAAACTCTAAACTTCTAAACATTTAAAATATGAACACAGTATCAAAAACAAACTTCAAATTCAGCGGCCAGAAAGGCGTGTACAACGGCAAGGTGCGCGACGTGTACAACATCAATGACCAGTATCTGGCAATGGTTGTGAGCGACCGCATTTCGGCATTCGACGTTATCCTGCCAAAGGGAATTCCGTTTAAAGGCCAGGTTTTGAACCAGATAGCGTCGTATTTTCTTGACGCCACGGCCGACATCGTGCCAAACTGGAAAATCGCCAGCCCCGACCCGAACGTGACCATCGGTCACAAATGCGAGCCGTTTGCCGTTGAAATGGTTGTCCGCGGCTACCTGACTGGCAGTTCGTGGCGCCTGTACCGCGACGGCGGACGCGAGATTTGCGGTGTTGCGCTGCCCGAAGGCCTGCGCGAGCATCAGCGTTTCGAACACCCGATTATCACCCCGACAACCAAGGCCGACATTGGCACTCACGACGAGAACATCTCGCGCGAAGACATCATTAAAAACGGTTTGGTTTCGGCTGAAGACTACGCCCAACTCGAGAAGTACACGCTGGCTCTGTTCCAACGCGGCACCGAAATGGCCAAGAAAATGGGCTTGATTCTGGTCGACACCAAGTACGAGTTCGGCAAAAAGGACGGCAAAATCTACCTGATTGACGAGATTCACACCCCCGACTCGTCGCGTTACTTCTATGCCGACGGTTACGAAGAGCGTTTTGCCAAAGGCGAGGCTCAGAAACAACTCTCGAAAGAGTTTGTGCGTGAGTGGCTTATGGCCAATGGTTTCCAAGGCCGCGTAGGCGAGCAGGTTCCCGAAATGACGCCTGAAATCATCAGTCAGATTTCGAACCGCTACATCGAACTCTACGAGCACATTGTTGGCAGCAAGTTCGTTCCTGGCGACGTCACCGACGTGCAGAACCGCATCTTCAACAATGTTGAGAACTACATCAAGGCTAATCTGCTGAAATAGAGCAATAAAGGCAAAACCGGCTCAAACGGGTCGGTTTTGTTTTTTGTTTTCCGAAAAAAACTATTTTTGCCGACACAAACGCGGGCATAGCTCAGTTGGTAGAGCATCAGCTTCCCAAGCTGAGGGTCGCGAGTTCGAGTCTCGTTACCCGCTCAAAAGGCACTTGCAAGGCAGGTGCTTTTTTTATGTCCGGCCAACGTGAATAGCTATTCGTCATTTTTCGCGATTTCGTTTATCTTTGCCCGCTATCAGATAAAAGCAATGCAGTTCAGTTTAACAGCCACCGACAGCAAATCAGCCGCCCGCGCGGGGCAGATTCTGACCGACCACGGCACCATTCAGACACCGATTTTTATGCCTGTTGGCACGGTGGGCTCGGTCAAAGGAATCCATCAGCGCGACGTGGCCGACGACATCCGCGCGCAGATAATCCTGGGCAACACCTATCACCTTTATCTGCGTCCCGGAACGGCTTTGCTGCGCGAGGCCGGCGGCCTGCACCGCTTTATGAACTGGCAGCGCCCCATACTCACCGACAGCGGCGGCTATCAGGTTTTCAGCCTTTCGGCCAACCGCAAACTCACCGAGGAAGGCGCTCGGTTCAGTTCGCATATCGATGGCTCGAAGCATTTGTTCACGCCCGAGAATGTAATTGACATACAGCGTATTATCGGTTCCGATATTATGATGGCGCTCGATGAATGCCCGCCGGGCGACTGCGATTACAACTACGCCCGAAAGTCGCTCGATCTGACAATGCGCTGGCTGCGCCGGGGCGTTGAGGCGTTCCGCAGCACCGAGCCGCTCTATGGTCACAGCCAGGCCTATTTCCCGATTGTGCAGGGCGCGTCGTTCACCGAGTTGCGCCAGCGTGCGGCTACCGAGATTGCCGAACTAGGAATGGATGGCAACGCCATTGGCGGACTGGCCGTGGGCGAGCCAACTGAGGTGATGTACCAGATGATTGAGGTTGTGAACGCCATTCTGCCCGCCGACAAGCCCCGTTACCTGATGGGCGTGGGCACGCCGGCAAATATTCTTGAGGGCATCAGCCGCGGCGTTGATATGTTCGACTGCGTGATGCCAACCCGCAACGGCCGCAACGGGATGCTTTTCACCAGCGAGGGCATCATCAACATCAAAAACAAGAAGTGGGAAAACGAGTTCTCACCCATCGACCCCAACGGCACGTCGTTTGTCGATTCAAGCTACACGCTTGCCTATCTGCACCATCTGTTTGTGGCTCAGGAGATGTTGGGAATGTCAATTGCCAGTATGCACAATCTGGCGTTCTACCTTTGGCTTGTTGGCGAGGCGCGAAAACATATTGTCGAATGCAATTTCGCGGAATGGAAAAACGTTATGGTTCAAAAAGTTACAAATCGATTGTAGGCTATGAGCAACTATATGAAGAAGTTGGACCGTTTCATCATCCGCAGGTTTCTGGGGACGTTCGCTTTTGCGCTCATTCTGATTCTGCTCATTGTGGTCATCTTCGACATCTCTGAAAAAATCGACGATTTCATTGTGAAACAGGCGCCTGCAAAAGCCATCATCTTCGATTATTATCTCAATTTCATACCCTATTTCGCCAATCTTTTCTCGGCGATGTTCATTTTCATTGCCGTCATCTTTTTTACATCAAAGATGGCCGGAAACTCTGAAATTATCGCCATCCTGAGCAGCGGTGTCAGTTACCGGCGGTTTCTGTTCCCGTATTTTGTGTCGTCGCTGATACTGGCCATTTTGTCTTATTTGCTGATTAACTGGATTATACCGCCAGCCAATGAGCAGCGGCTCGCTTTCGAGGAGAAATATTTCCGCAACAAATATGTGAACCACGAGCACGATATTCACCGCCAGATTCTGCCCGGACAGTTCATCTATATGCAAAGCTACAACACCACTTACAACATTGGCTACCGGTTTACGTTGGAGCAGATTGAAGGCGGCAAGCTGAAGTCGAAGTTGGTGTCGGAGTACGTTCAATGGGACACCACGCTCAACAAATGGCAGGCAAGCAACTGCTACATCCGCACTTTTGCCGACGGCGAGGAGCGCGTCAAGTTCCACCGCAAGCTCGACACCACGCTCAATATGCAGCCAAGCGATTTCGCGCGGCGCAACAATGTGGTTGAGGCGATGAACTACCGCGAGCTCAATGAGTTTATTGAGCAGGAGACGCAGAAAGGTTCTGAAAATGTGGTTGTTTGGAAGATTGAGAAGCACAAGCGGTTCGCCTATTCGTTTTCAACTTTCATTCTGACGCTGATTGGCGTCACGCTCTCGTCGCGAAAGAAACGCGGCGGCATCGGCATAAATATCGGAGTGGGTATCTTGCTGGCATTCACCTACATAATGTTTATGGAGGTGTCGAATGTTCTGGCCACCAACGCTCACGTGCCGCCGGTGGTTGCTGTTTGGATTCCGAATGTGATTTTCGGTTTGATTGGCCTATTTTTGTACAATCAGGCGAAAAAATGACCTAAAATTGTTGTTTTATGACAAGATTTCTTACATTCGCTTTCGGCAATCGCCCCAAAACTGACAAAATACAAAACTATATAAATGCAAAAAAAATGGATATTAAAGGAACAGGTCGAAGCGGAGAAGATTGAAGAATTGGCAACAACGGTGGGCATTAGCAAACCGTTGGCCGGATTGCTTTTGCAGCGAGGCATAAAAGACAGTGAATCAGCACGAAAGTTTTTTAGGCCCGATTTGCAGCAGCTGTACGACCCATTCCTGATGACGGATATGGACAAAGCAGTGGCGCGGCTTGAGCGTGCCATTGTGGAGCGCGAGAACGTGCTCATTTACGGCGATTACGATGTTGACGGCACCACCGCGGTCGCAATGATGTATGTGTTCCTGAAAAGCAAGTGCCGCAATGTATTTTACTATGTGCCTGACCGTTACACTGAGGGATACGGCATTTCGTACAAGGGCATTGACTATGCGGTGGAGACGGGTTGCACCCTGATTATCGCTCTCGACTGCGGCATAAAGGCTGTGAAAAAGGTGGAATATGCCGCCGAGCGTGGCATTGAGCTGATTATCTGCGACCACCACGAGCCTGGCGACGAGCTTCCACAGGCGGCCGCCGTGCTCGACCCCAAGCGCGCCGATTGCAACTATCCGTTCAACGAATTGTCGGGTTGCGGAGTGGGGTTCAAGCTCATACAGGCCTACGCCACCAAGCACAAAATCCCGTTCTATCAGATTAAGCCGTTCCTCGACCTTGTGGTTGTGAGCATTGCCAGCGACATTGTGCCCATTGTCGATGAGAACCGCATTCTGGCCTACTTTGGTCTGCGCCAGCTCAACACCAATCCGCGTGTGGGTTTGCGTGCCGTGATGCTGAAGTCGGGCATTACTCCGCCACCTTTGCGCGGCAAGGACGGTATGCCTATCGATGTCTCGATTGAGGAGTCGAAAACTACGGGCGACCCCGAGTTCCACCCGGTCAAGATTGGCGACATTGTGTTCAAAATAGGACCGCGCATCAACGCTGCCGGACGTATGGATTTGGGCCGTTATTCGGTTGATTTGCTGGTTGAACGCAATATGGCGAAAGCCGAGGAGATGGCCTGCAAGATTGAGACCGACAACACCGACCGCAAAACTCACGACCAGAACATCACCAACGAGGCGTTGGCCGTGATTGACGGCAGCGAGGAGCTGAAACGCCGAAAATCGACGGTTCTTTACAACCCGGAGTGGCACAAAGGTGTGATAGGAATTGTGGCTTCACGGCTCATCGATTTCTACTATCGGCCAACCGTAATATGCACAAAATCAAATGGTTTAATAACCGGCTCGGCACGTTCGATTCCGGGCTTCAACCTTTACGAGGCCATCGAGAAATGTCAGGACCTGCTTGAGAGTTTTGGCGGTCACACCTATGCGGCCGGACTTACGCTCAAAGAGGAGAATCTGGAGGCTTTCATCAGCAAGTTTGAAAGCGTTGTCGACAGTATGATGACGAGCGACATTATGGTGCCCCGCATCGATGTTGACGAGGAGTTGCTGCTGTCTGATGTTACGCCGAAATTTTTCAAGTGCCTTGAGATGTTTGAGCCGTTCGGACCCGGCAATATGGCGCCTGTGTTCGCCTGCCGCAATCTGTTCGACACCGGCGCGTCGCAGGTGGTGGGGCAGACGCGCGAGCACCTGAAGCTTATTGTTAACGACGGCACTGTCGGGCGTCCTTTTTCGGCCATAGCCTTCAAGCAGTCGGAGCATTTTGATGCCATACACAACGGGCAGAAGTTCGATATGTGTTTCTCTTTGGAAATCAATAGTTTCAGAGGCAAAGAAACACTGCAGCTGAAGTCGTACGACATAAAAATGGCTGGCGAGTGGGAGAGGGAGCAGCAGGAGGAGTCTGCGGGAAGGTCGTAGAAATTTTGCGGTGTCCGGCGCTGATGCACTTGTGCGTAGCCGGCTCACATCCGTTCTCAATCAACTTCCACCACAAGCACACGTTGCGTTTTGTTGCTGATTTTGAATCGGTTGTCGGGGCGGTAGCCGATAATCCACGCAATCTGTTCGCCAGATGTGAGCACCATAGCGCGCTCTTTTTCAAACACATTCACCTTGTTGTTCACGAAAAAGTCGCTCAGTTTTTGTGCTTTTGACATTCCTATGGGGTAGAAAAAGTCGCCGTGCTGCCAACGCCTGATTGTCAGCGGAAAACTGAGTTTGTCAAGGTCGAGACAGGCAACGCAACGCCGTTTGTCGAGCACAAAATCGGCGGCTGGCACCACCTTCATTTTTATTCTAAGACTGTCGATGTTTTGCGGTGATTCAATTACAATTGACTCAAATTCAGTATGTTCGATTGGCTCGATAATAATCTGCGAGCGGTCGACCAGCAGACGGTGACTGCCAGAACTGAATGTGCAGCCCGATTTCTGCCCGATATTTTTCATCGCGTCCTCCACTTGCGCTCCGTTGAACCCGAACGGTTTCAAACATTCATAAAGAACAGGCTCTGCAAATGGCTGTTGCATAAGTTTTTCCGCATCAATTATGCAACCGTTGCCGGTGTTTTTCAGCACTTCGGCTTTCGCCTTGTCGATATACCAGTTGTAGATGTCGGCTGCCTGATGTATATGCTTGAAATTCCTCAGCATACGCTCTTCAAACGACGGATTCAACTCTTTCAGGACCGGCACAATGCGGTGGCGGACAATGTTGCGCTGATAGTCGTCGGTGAGATTTGTGCAGTCGGTGCGGAACGCAAGGTTGTTGAGCCGCGCGTATTCCTCAATCTGGTTGCGGGTTGCGAAAAGCAGCGGCCGCGCAATGTTTCCGTTGACAGCAGAAATTCCCACCAGTCCGTTGATTCCCGTGCCGCGCGCAAGGTTGAGCAGCAGCGTTTCGATGTTGTCGTTCAGATGATGGGCCGTCAGAATGCGGTCGAAATGATGCTCGGCGGCCAGTTGGGCGAACCAGTTGTAACGCAGTTCGCGTGCGGCCATCTCCACCGACAGCCGGTGCTCATCGGCGTAAGCCAAAGTGTTAAAGCGGATGCTGAAGAACGGCATTTGGTATTTCGCGGCCAGTTGGCGCACAAACTTCTCGTCGCCATCGGCATCGGCACCGCGCAACTGAAAATTGCAGTGCGCCACCGCCACCTTCAGCCGGCACTGCGCCAGCAGATGAAGCATCACAACCGAGTCGGCGCCACCGCTCACGGCCGCTAAAAGACTGTGGCTGTGGTTGAAAAGCCGGTTCTGGTTCACAAACTGCCTGAATTGACGAAGCATCATCGTTTTTTTTTGCCAAAAATAGCAAATGCCGACGGATTTCGTCCGATTCAAGAAAAGTTATCGTATGCGGAGGTTCAATCGATAAAAATGATAGGTTTGCTTTGTGAAAATTCGAAGATGAAGGTTTTGTTTTTATCGGCTTGGTATCCACATCGTTACGATGCAATGTCGGGACTTTTTGTGCGCAAGCACGCTGAGGCGGTTTCGCGTTTTGCTGATGTTTGCGTGCTTTATTTGTTTGCCGATGAAAACGTCAGGCAATTCGATGTTGTAGAGCAGGTAACTGATAGTGTACGAGAAATTTACGTTTATTACCCGTTCACAAATAAGCCCGTTTTGCGACCACTGACAAAGGCCATCGGCTACGTTAGGGCATTTTGGCGCGGGTTTGCGGTTGTGCGGCAGAAATTCGGTTTGCCCGATGTGGTGCAGGCCAATGTGCTGACACGTAGCGGTGTTTTGGCGCACAAGCTCAAGCGTAAATTCGGCATACCATATATAATAGTAGAGCATTGGTCGAGATATTTGCCGCAAAACTTTAATTATAAAGGCTTTGCACGCAAAATGCTGACTAAGAGAAGTGTTGCTAACGCTTCCTATGTTTTGGCTGTCAGCGGAAAATTGCGCGAGGCTATGCGCGGTTTCGGGCTTGGAAAAAATAACTTCCAACTGATTGACAATGTTGTAGATGATTTTTTCTTTGCGGCACGGAAAAATATCGATTCAGAACGTAAGTTCCGGTTTCTCCACGTGTCGTGCTTTGATGAGAGGCCGAAAAACGTCAAAGGAATTTTGCGCGCCGTGAAAGAATTGTTGCGACAACGTTCTGATTTTGAATTAGTTCTTGTCGGTACGGGAATTGATTGGCAAGAAGTTGTCCGATATGCCAAAGAATTGGAACTACCCAACAATGTTGTACGCTTTGTCGGTGAGCAGACGCCAGCCGAAGTTTGCCGTTATTTTGTTGAAAGTGATGCACTTGTGATGTTCTCTCGGTACGAAACGGCTGGTATAACTTTCTGCGAGAGTTGGGCTACTGGCACGCCTGTCATCAGCACGTCGGTTGGCATCATACCCGATTGTTTGTCAGACACAAATGGCGTTTTGGTGGCAATGGAAGACGAGTCCGACCTTTGCGCAAAAATGTCGTGGATGATTGATAATCACAAGCATTTCAATTCCGACAAAATCCGCCAGACGGCGCAAAGGTTCACTTACGAAAATGTCGGAAAGCGGTTGTACGACATTTATTGTCAAGCACTTAAAAATAGTTGAACCTTTATTCGTTAATTTTTTGCGGCCAGCAAAAATTGCAACAAAACCGCCTGTGCTGTAACCAATTACGGCAATCAGGAAATTGCCACGCCAAATGCCAACCGCGAGCCCGACGATTCGCAGTACGAAGGTCAGCAACTCAAACAGAAAACCAATTTTCTGCTTTTTGAAAATATCTGACAGATAGCAAATTGGCCCGACCAATGTCGTCATAAAAATCCACGGAAGCATTGCCCGAATGTAAGTGCCTGTTGTCTGCCAACCATCGCCTAAAAGCCACGCAGTTAGTTGTGGCAGAACGAAATACAAAATCGCAAACGCGGGTGCGACAATCAACGTGGTTCTCACTGTCAGTTTTCGGAAGAATCTGCGAATGCTCTCGCCGCGCTGCACACGCTGCGTTGTGTCTTGAAAAAATACCTGAAATACCGACCTTATAATCAGATTGATAGGTGTAAACGCCAATGTCAGAGCCATCCCGTAAAAACCGATTTCAGTCAGGCTGAAAAATGGTGTGAGAAGCAGAATCGGCAAGTTGCTGCTGACATAATTCACTATGGACCGCGGCAGCGAGTATTTCGGAAAATTGGCATACTCGCGGGCCATCAGGCGGCACTCGGCGCGGTCGAAAGTGAGCAGCGGACGAATAGCGGTGCGGAAAGAGGCGGCAATGTTGGTGGCAAGTGCGATAATTGGTGCCAAAACAGAACCCACAATCAGACCGTTGCGCAGAAAACTTGCAAGCCCCCATTTCAATCCCGCGCCTGTGGTACATTGTGTTATCTGATAGGCACTTACCGAAGTAAACCGCCCGTTGCGCGTGTGCCAGTAGTTGAGCAGCGTCCAGAGTGAAATGGCAAAAATGTAAATTGGTAGCATCCAATAACTTGCAGCCAACTCTGGTGCGTTAAGCAAGGCGGAAATTTGACTTGCAAACGGAATCGACAGCACAAATACCAGGCTGACAATCAGCGTTATGACAAACCCAACGTGAAAGCACGCCACACCGCTTTTCTCGCTTTTAGGCAGCATAATCGAGTTTTGATATTCGGCAGTGGCGAACAGCGTGGCAATGCCGCCGATAGTCAGAAAAATGTTGAATGTGCCAAAATCATCGGGCGTGTAAAGGCGCGTCAGAACAGGATAGACCAAAAGCCCGATAGCCTGCGCTATAATATTGGCTGTCAGTAGTTTTGAAGTATTTTTGACTATGCTTGAGTTCATTGCCCTTTTGTTTACAAATATATGCGCAATTCCGATTTAAACTTGTTCAACAGCGAAGCCCCCGATAGTTATCGGAATAAACTTGTTCAACTCGTTATAAATCACATTTTTGTGGCCACGACGCAAACTTTTTTCTCTTTCTTTACCTTGCCGTCAAGGTCGAACAACTCGCAGTAAATCACGTAGATACCCGTTGGAACGCGGCGATTGTTGTCGTCAAGGCCGTCCCACGCCCAGAAACCGCTTGTGCCAAGCAGTTGGTTGTTGACTAATGTGCGCATTTTCAAACCTTTAGCGTTAAAAATGGTAACGTTGGCAACATATCCCGCTTCATCGACGTTGTAGCCGATTTCGAGTTGGTCTTCAAAGCCGTCGTTGTCGGGCGAGAAGACTTCGCTGTTAAGGCTTATGAGCGATTCGCTGTCGGTGGAAATGGAACGCGCGGCCGAGTTTGGCAAGCCAGGCGTGGCCCAGCCAACCTGTTCCGAAGCCGAATGCCAGTTGCTAGGATTGTCGGCAGGTTGCTCATTGTCAATGCGTTCCAGGCTGACGCCGTTCAAATCTTTCAGCAGTCCGAAGTGCATTTTGCTCGAGTAGTTCACTTCGTCGAAAATGTTGCCAGCAGTGTCGGCAAGCACAATATTGCCTTCGCCATCGGGCATCGACGGTAGAGCAACCACTTGGTATAACTCGCCGTGGCGGTAGGTTGCGGCAATGTTGGCAATGTCGGTCGAAATGGCTATATAACTGTTTGGCAGCAAAATAGAACCAAAACCGTCGATTGTTTTCGGAGTTTTCAGATTGCCGTCGGCACGGGTGGCCAGCACCAGGCCCGCAATGTTTATGGCGTGGTCAGAGCGGTTGTAAAGTTCCACAAAATCAGCACCGTTGGGGTATGGATTGAACAATATCTCGCTGATTATCAAATCACCAGTTTCCGCTTTCCGCGGCAAGGCAAATCGAACGGTGTTCGCGGCCATTCGGTTTCCTGCAATGTCGGTCAAAGTGGAATCAACGGTCAGCGTATACGTCTCATTTTCAGATAGAAAATCATTAAGAATGGTAATGACCATAGTCAAGTCTTTGGCCGAAGTGTATGCGTAAGTGAAATGGTAGCCAACAGGCTCAATATTAAGCATTTCGTGATGACCATCGATTGTAACTGGCTCACTGAAATAGAGTTGCAGAGTGTTTTCGTCAACAGGCACGGCACGCAAAAGTCGCGGTTTAATGTTATCGACAATCGTTTGATTTATAGAGTTTTGTGCGCAAGGTGTACCGCCTGCCGAGTTTTCAGTTTGAGCCCAGTTGGCCGCCGATTCGTCGGCATTGTCAACATCGATTCGCTCAAGCGAGTAGCCGCCCGCAGCCTTCAGGTCGTCGGCAAACCAACTCTGCTTGTAATTGGTTTGGCAAATGGGGTCGGCACCATCCTTGCAAATGGTGATGCTGCCCGATTGCGGCAAGGCGGGCATCTTGCTCACATTCACCACGTTGCCGTATTTCTGTATATCGTTATTGCCGCTCACTTTGGTTAGAATGGCGTAACTTTTCGCGCCAATCATTCCATCGTCGATATTGTAATATTTGTTGCCAATGATAATATTGTAGTCAACCAGATAAATGTTGAACGGGCTGCGGTTGTAGAGTTCAATCCATTCATTTTCAGGCAGTCCCGCTGATGGTTCGGGTGTGGCCATAATCTCGCTAATCACCAAATCGTATAGTGCGGCAGGATGGTAAACGAATTGTATCGTAGTGTCTTTCATTATGTTACCGCATTCGTCGGCGAGATTGGCAATGCGGATTTCGTGCGGCGCATCGGCGCTGTATGGCGCATTGTAAACAAGCGTTAACTTGCTGTTTTCGAATGTTGTAGAGCCAATTTTGTACTTGCTGTCCAACAAGTAATTGGCAGCGTTTGTTAACGATTTCGTTGTGGGTGTTTCCGAAAATTCGAGCCGCAACTGATTGTCGGTCAGCGGAACAAGGTTCTCGATTCTGACAGGTGTCTTGTCTATATTTTTGGCATACACAGAGTTACGCTGTCCTGGCGTGCCGCCGCGTTTGTCGGTCGAGTAGGCCCAGTTGCGCCAGCCGCTACACATATTATCATAGTCGATGCGCTCGAACGACCAGCCGCCATTGGCTTTTTCGGCATCGAAAATCGAAGCGGATGTATAAGTTAGGCTGTCGATAATGCGGCCTTCGGGCGAAACAAGTTGCAAAGTGCGCCCCGTGTTGGTCAGGTGCGACGATGTGATGGCGCCCACCGTCTTGCCATACGTTGCGAAAGTGTCGGCGGCAGCGGCTGTTGTTATAATCAGATATTCGCCGCTATTTATCACCGAATCAGGAAGTTTGCGAACAGCATCGCTGATGTTAAGCGTCCAACCTTTCAGTTCGATGTTGCGATTGCTGCGGTTATAGATTTCCAAATAGTCGGCATTGGGTAGCATCCAGTCGGTTGGATTGAACATCAACTCATTGAATACCAAATCGTAAGGTTCGGCTGGCGCAGTGTATTTGAACGTCGTGCTTTGCGGTTCCATTGCCGCGCCTTTCGCATTTTTCACGCCCGAAACCATCAGTTGGTGAATGCCATCGCCGATGGTGCTTGTTTTTAATGTAACTCGTTGTGGTTCAGTTTGGTTGAATACTATTTCGTCGATTGTCACGCCTTCAATTGAATAGTTGCTACGGTCGGTAGCCGAAGCGGCATCGATGGCACACGAAAACTCAACGCCGATGGTGCGATTATCAGTGCAAACCGCTGAAACTAAAGCAGGTGGCGCAATCTGGCGTGTGATGGTGGTGTTGCCGAACCAGAACATTCCCGCGCGCGTTTTCGTGAAAACGAAACAATAACCGTGGCAAGGTAGATTATTATAGGTGTCGTCGATGAAATCGTCGCCCCAAACAGTGTCGTGCGATGTGGTTGGATTGACAACATAGTTCAGCGTCCAACTACCTTTGGACGAGCGAGTTACAATCACGCCGACTTCCGACTGCGCCGTCCAAACGTAGCGCGTCTGGCAGAGCAGAGTTTTGGTTCCGTTGGCGTCGATGCGGTACATCGCCAGATTCTTCGCGCTTCCCGAAAGGCAAACACCCACAGCGTAACCCTTTATCTTTTTGTTATTTAGATTGCTATCCGACGCCATCAGCCAATAATGGAATCGGTTCGATGTCGTGGGCTCGAACGTCGATTTCATTGTAAACTGCCAAATGGTTGTGCCATTGTAAAATAGGCTGTCACCGACTTGTGCCGTCACAAAACTGGTTCCGCCAACGCCTTCAAGATTATGTTTGATGTACGAATCATCTGTAATCCAATCGGTTACATTGTTCCAATTGGCCAATGCATCGGTGCCAACGGCATCGGTAAAAATGGTATCGACAGATAACTGATTGTAATCCAGCGTGATTCCGGTTGCGAGCAATGTATTTTGCCAGCCAAAAAATATTGACAGACAAATTAAACAGAGAGAAAATTTTTTATTCATCTTTGTACGATTTCAAAAAAGCGATGCGTTTGAATATATCTTTTTGATAATCAATATATTTTAAAACATCGGTTTTAAATTTCGAATCGAGTTAAAGATAGAAAATAATTAATAAGTTTGACTATGAAGATAGCCGTTGTAGGTGCCAGCGGTGCCGTTGGCCAGGAATTTTTGAAGATTTTGAACGAGAGAAATCTTCCGATTGACGAGTTAGTGCTGTTCGGGTCGGCCCGCAGCGCTGGAACTTCTTACGAATTCAAGGGTAAGAAAATTGTAGTTAAAGAGTTGAAACACAACGATGATTTCAAAGACATCGACATTGCTTTGACATCGGCGGGCGCCAGCACTTCGAAGGAATACGAGAAGACCATCACAAAGTATGGTTGCATTATGATTGACAACTCGAGCGCGTTCCGTATGGACACCGACGTGCCTTTGGTTGTGCCTGAAGTGAACCCCGAAGATGCGCTGAACGCACCGCGCAACGTGATTGCCAACCCGAACTGCACAACCATCATTATGGTGGTGGTTCTGAAGGCTTTAGAGCAGTTGTCGCACATCAAGCGCGTGCACGTGGCAAGTTATCAGAGCGCAAGTGGCGCTGGCGCGATGGGTATGGCCGAACTCGACCAGCAGATCAAGGATTATGCTGCAGGCAAAGAACTGACAGTCAACAAATTCTCATCGCAGTTGCTTTACAACGTCATTCCGCACATCGACGTCTTCACCGACAACGATTACACCAAGGAAGAAATGAAAATGTATAACGAGACCAAGAAGATTATGCATTCCGACATTGCCGTGAGCGCCACCTGCGTTCGCGTGCCCGTTATGCGTGCTCACTCTGAAGCCATCTGGTGCGAGACCGAGAAGCCTGTTTCGCCCGCCGATTTCCGTGCCGCTTGCGCGAAAGCCGCTGGTGTGACGGTTGTCGACAACCCAGCCAACAAAGAGTACCCAATGCCATTGTTCGTTGCAGGTCAGGACAATGTGTCGGTAGGCCGTATCCGCGCCGACATTGCCAATCCCAACGGCATCACCTTCTGGTGCGTTGGCGACCAAATCCGCAAGGGCGCCGCTCTGAACGCCGTGCAGATTGCTGAATACCTGATTAAAACAAAATTCAATAAATAATAAGGTATAAGGCAGTTTGCCAACCTTTTTCTTGACGCCGCAATTGAGTTAGAAGCTTGATTGCGGCGTTTTTTTTTGCCTAAAAAGCAGTCCGAAGGACTGAATTTGCATAACCGGCCGCAAGCGTAGCGCAGCCGCCGGTCGTTAATAACTCATACAACACTCTGGAAGAGTGAACTATATAAAGGTTCAGTCTTTCAGACTGGATTTTTCTGTGTGGCTTTTCCACGGGTTGCGCTTCGCTTACCCGCGGTTATGAAAATGTTGTCTTTCAGACAATTGTTCAATTCGCAGAAATGTTTTTTTTGTCGAACGATAGCCTTTATATTATTACTAGTGACAAATTGACACTATAATTCAGTTTGTATCTAATTTATTATCAATAAAAATATAATCCACTTCAAATTCTATCTGTCAAATTGACATTAAATTTTGTCCGAAAAGTGGACAACAATTCCACTTTCGGGCATTGGCACAAAAGTTGAAAATGTATGGGCGTTTTCGATTTAGAAACAATGTAAAACTAAAATATGGAGGATTTGATTATGAAACTCGCAAGATTTAACAATTACCAACCGTCGGTATTCGACCCATTCTTCGACACCGATTTGTTTGATTGGGCAAACCGCAACTACTCTGAAACCAACACCACAGTGCCTTCAGTGAATATTAAAGAGAACGCCGACGCGTTCAACGTTGAAATGGCTGTTCCGGGGTTCGACAAAAAGGACTTCAACGTCAAGCTCGACCACAACGTTCTGACCATCTCGTCGGAGAAAAAGGTTGAGAATGAGCACAAAAACGGCGAGCATTTCACCCGTCGCGAGTTCAGCTATCAGTCGTTCAGCCGCTCGTTCACGCTGCCTGAGGCTGCCAACGGCGACAAGATTTCGGCCAAATACGAGAACGGCATCCTGAACGTTGAGATTCCGAAACGCGAAGAAGCCAAACCGAAACCAACGCGTCAGCGTCAAATCGCTATTGCTTAAAAGATTGAAAATTAATGTCTAACAAATAAATGGAGGATTTGAACTATGACACTCGCAAGATTTAACAATTATCCGTCGTTGTTCGACCAACTGTTTGACACTGACCTGTTTGACTGGTCGAACCGCAATTACTCTGAAACCAACACCACGGTGCCTTCAGTGAACATTAAAGAGAACGCCGACGCGTTCAATGTTGAAATGGCCGTTCCTGGGTTCGACAAAAAGGACTTCAAGATTGCTCTCGACCACAATGTTCTGACCATCTCGTCGGAGAAAAAGGTTGAGAATGAGACCAAAGAAGGTGAGCGCTTCACACGCCACGAGTATAGTTATCAATCGTTCAGCCGCTCGTTCACGCTGCCTGAGGCCGCCAATGGCGACAAGATTTCGGCTAAGTACGACAACGGCATCCTGAACGTTGA
>CADASL010000011.1:0-102690 GCA_902790595.1 uncultured Bacteroidales bacterium | reverse complement strand
ACGTTGAAATTCCGAAACGCGAAGAAGCCAAACCAAAACCAATGCGCCAAATCGCTATTGCTTAACGTTTTAGCAGCATAAACGAAAGAAGCCAACCCGTGAGGGCTGGCTTTTTTTTGTTTTATCGATGACTTGGAGTTTTCGCACTGATGACACAGAATACACAGAGTTTCACGGTTTATTTTATACGCAACTGATTATCTGTTATTGTTGCATTAGATTGCTTCCCGACCAAAGCTTTTTACCAATTTGGGTATGTTGACTGATGCTAGTCCTGTGGCGGCAAACGCATCGGAACCGATGTTAACAACTGATTTGCCGATAGTTACCGATCTTAAATTATAACAGCACAAAAAAGCTTCACTACCAATATCAACAACCGAGTCTGGTATGTCTATCGAGGTTAGCGAAGTACAACCCGCAAACGCAGCTACGCCAATGGCCTTTACCGAATCGGGTATTATTACCATTTCCAGGTATTTGCTGCAAATGCCAAACGCTCCACCCCCAATAATTTTGCAATGGTCGTGTATGACACACGAATAGGTTTTCTCTTCAATTGCACTTGCAAGCATCAAATAGGGGTTTTCTTTGTTGCCCAAATACAATGCGTAGCCATAACTCGTGTACTCCAGTTCTTCGCAATTATCGAAAGCAAGGAATTCAACACTTTCAAGCGATTGCGGTAAGGAAACTGATTCCAGATTATTGCAGTAGCAAAAAGCTCTGTCGCCAATCTTCAAAACAGTTTCGGGAATAACAACCCTTGTCAGCGACTTGCACTCGGCAAAAGCGAATCTGCAAATTTCCTCCGTGCCTTCTTTCACGGTGTACTCGCTCAGTTCGTCGTTTTTACATTTTAATAATATTTTGCCGTCGGCACTGTAATACACTCCCTTACAGTCAGATATTGAGTTCATATGATATTTTTTTGTTTTGAGCAAATAAAATGGTGCTATATGCCACCCTGCGGCGCATAATTTAAAAAAGTTTTCTTGTGCCGCAGAATGGCACAATGTCATACTATTTTTGTAACAGAATACAATTTAATGTTATATGTATATTTTGATAATGTTATGCAAAACAACAACTTAAATAAGATTTCCGCGGAGATTGGCACAAAAATCATTTTCCTTGATTTTGATGGCGTACTTAACAATAGCGAGTATCATACCCGACTGTCGAAATCGGGTAACCCCACTTCGGATAAATATGGCGAGCTGTTCGATCCTTCGGCCATTGAACGCCTGAACCGCATAGTTGATGCCACAGGTGCACAGATTGTTGTTTCTTCGTCGTGGCGTTATTTGGGACTGAGACGGTTGAAGGAGATGTGGAAGGCTCGTGGTTTGCACGGCGAGATTATTGATATGACTTCATTGCACGCAGTCGATGACATTATTATGGAAAAAGGCCTGGACTGGCTGGAGAACAGTGCTTGTGGCGATGATATGCCAACGCCCCGCAGTATGGAGATTACGCATTGGTTGCAAAACAAAGGATGCATTTCGCCAATCAAATATGTTATTCTCGACGATATGCCAATGCCGACCCAACTGCAACCGCATTTTGTGCAAGTCAATCCCGACTATGGGCTTTTGGAACAGCAAGCGGAGCGAGCAATACAGATTTTAAATATTTGATTTTTTGTTATATTTGATGTGATACAAATTAAAAATAATTATGGTATGAAAAAAACGATGTACAACAAGGAGAAAGCAAGGCAAATAGCTTACTATGACAAATATTTGTCGAAAAAAGCTCACAATATGGGCGAATTCAGGGGAAAACACGAATTTGTTCTGGAAAAAGAAGATTGCTTATTCAATCTTTATAAGCCTATTGATAAAAAAGCTCTGCAATACTTTGAAAATTACCAAATAACTTGGTGGGGAGAAAATAAAAATGAGCAAAAACCTACAGGTCATTTGGTCTCTTCACAAATTCATTGCTTGAACCATCTGTTTGCACTGCGAACAAATCACGATGCCGTTAAGCAAATTATTGAATTTGCAACCGGCTTGGAAGTGAGCCAAATTCTTCCATCACCCATAGATGAAGACGGATATATAACATTCGAGTTCGTATATAAAAACAAAACACTTTTGGGAGAGAAAAATGAGACTCGCGGAGCGAAATGTACATCTGTCGATGCCTTTGTTTATGCTTTATTGAAAGACAACAGAATAGTTCTTATACCAATCGAATGGAAGTATACAGAAACATATTCGGGTATTGAAGCAAAAAAAGAGAGCCTTGAACGTTATCCCCAACGCATATTGCAAAATTCAAATCTCGTTGGTTGGAACGATTTATATAAGGCCGACCCTTATTATGAACTGATGCGTCAGACGATTTTAGTTGAGCAAATTATTGCTAATCAAGACAAAGTCGACATTAAGGCTGATGATTATGTACATATTGTAATTATCCCCAATGAGCACACGGAATTGAGAAATGCCATCACAGAAAAATATATACCGACATTGAAGAATAAGTCAAAATTCAAAATCATCGATCCACAAGATTTTCTTTCACCGTTAAAGGACGATAAGGAATACGAAGGTTTGTTTGATTATCTTTCAAAGCGTTATTGGGATGCGAGATAAAATGACAGTGATATTTGCCGATGAGAAAGAGGCTGAGGTGAGGTCGTTTACATTCAACGATATATATAAAGGTCTTCTGGCAGGTTCGGCACACGATTTAACAGAACGGCTACTTGAAGGCTACTCTGAGCCAAAGAAAAAGAGTGGTGTTTATTTCAAATTGACCGACGATCAATTTGTGCCGAATGAAGGTTTGTCGCGTGAAGAATGGCTGCAAACAAGAGTGTTACGCCGTTACCTGTATACATTGGAATTACTTGCGATTAAAAACAATTTTGGTGCGTTGAAGGTGAAATGGATTGATGATGCTCCGCCGACAGACGAGCCTCTGCAAGACTATATTGCAAAGCATATTGCGGGCATCGTTTTTTGGAATTATGCAGAAGAAAAGTTTGAACCTTAAATGCTTTAGCAATGACACCTGTAAACACATTCCACCGATACATTTGGCTGATTGATTTGCTAAACAAGCGCGGCTCGCTCACAAAGGAGCAGATTGACCGCGAATGGGCGTCGTCGCATTTAAATGAAACCCACGATGATGAGATTCCGCGTCGCACTTTCATTCGTATGCGCGACGCGATAGCGGAACTTTTCGATATCGAAATTGCTTGCAGCAAGAAGGACGGCAATAGATATTTTATTGATTTTGACGGCGCTGGGCAAAATTCAGCTCGCCGTTATATGTTGCAGTTGTTTTCCGTCAGCAATTTGCTGCACAATACATCCAAAATCCGTTCGCGCATAGTGCTTGAAGACGTTCCTGCCGCTTCCAATCAATTCCTGCAAGTGATTGTCGAGGCTTTGACAGACAATCGTATTCTGCAAATCACCTATCAAAACTTCACAATGCGGCAAGCCTATACATTTGATGTTCAGCCATTTTGTCTGCGCTATTATCAACAGCGCTGGTACTTGCTTTCGAAGCGCACCGATAACGGCAACTTGCGATTGTATGCGCTAGACCGAATGCAATCTGCCCAAATAACCGACCAATTTTTTTCGCTACCCGAAGGTTTTGATGCTTACGATTATTTCAGCCGTTACGTTGGCGCAATGCCAGAAGACAAGCCCGTTGAGCAGGTGATTATTCGGGCAAACGAGTTTCGTATCAACTATTTACGCTCATTGCCATTGCACCATTCGCAGCGTGAAACTGCCGAAGGCCAATTTGAATTTACCATTGTTCCTACTGCCGATTTTATTCAGGAACTTCGCGCAATGGGCGCAGACATTGTCGTTTTGAAGCCAAAGTGGCTCGCAGAACAGATGAAAGAGGATGCAAAAAAAGTGTTGGATGCCTATAAAAAGCCGAAATCCTAACGAATTGTTAATCAGTATATTCCGTATTGCTTATTGAACCTCACTCCACATTCATTCTAATCTTCCAGTTTTGCGGATAAAGGTTGTTCCAGCGGTTGCCGATGTTTTTAATCCATCCCAATGGCAAATTATTGAATGTTACAAGGTTGAAGCCTGTGGGGGCGCCGTCGATAAATATATTGTCGCGGTGCAGATAGCGCAGGGCGTCGGGTAGGGAAAGTTCCACGGCGTTGAATGTTTGCCGGTTTAGTGCCCACGACAGGGCTAACTCGTGTTCTGGAGCCAATTTGTCGCCAAAGATATGCGCCACGGCCGTTCCCATCTTCCTGACATTCAGATTGTCGGCCACAGTCAGCACGTCGGTGGCAATGGCTTGCGGCACGGCAATGGCGGTGTCGTTCCGCAGGTAATAGTCGAAAGCGGTGCCGTCGGTCATCTCGTTCAGGCGCTGAACCAACTTTTTGGGGACGGGTGTGAGTTTGGTTTTCAGTTTTTTAGGCGTTGCCGTGCTGCCGTCGGTTTTGCGGAAGACGCAGCAGAAAAATCCTTCGCCGCGCGTCAGGTGCTGAATGAAGCGGTAGCCGGTGCAGCCGTCTTTCTCAATCGGCGAGACGCCCCATTCGGGCGCAATGCTGATTTCGACAGGCTCGGCGGCAAACGTCGATTTTATCCACGCCATATTGTTTTCGTCCTCGTCGGGGCAGAAGGTGCAAGTGCTGTAAATCAGGTAGCCGCCGGGTTTGAGTGCGTCCCACACATCGGCCACAATGCGTTGTTGGCGCTGGGCGCAGATGCGGGTGTTGGCGGTGTTCCACTCGTCGATGGCAACCTGGTCGCGGCGGAACATTCCTTCCCCCGAGCACGGTGCGTCAACCGCCACAACATCGAAGAATCCGGTCAGGCGGCTGAAGTCCGACGGGTCGTTGCTGGTGACAATGGCGTTGGGGCAGCCCCATTTGGTCAGATTCTCGCTCAGCACGGGAACGCGGCTCGAAATCACTTCGTTACAAACAAGCAGTCCGCCGTTGCCAATGAGCGACGCGTAGTGCGTGCTTTTGCCACCTGGCGCGGCGCAAAGGTCGAGAATGCGCATATCTGGCTCATTGCCTGCAATTTGCCGCAACACGTGTCCGACAAACATCGAACTTGCTTCCTGCACGTAGTAGGCGCCGGCGTGCAGCAGCGGGTCGAGAGTGAAGACCGGCCGCTCGGCAAGATAACGCCCTTGCGGTTCCCAAGCCACGACATCACTGGTGTCGGCCAACGTGCTGTCTTTGTGCGGGTTGAGTCGTATGCTTGTCGGCAATGGCTGTTCGAGTGCCGCTGTAAAACGGTCGTAATCGGCACCAATCTGCCCGCGCATCCGCGCTTCAAAATCGTTTGGCAAAGCAATTCCCATCGAAAGCAATTTTTTCGCAAAAATAACATAAACAGAAAACGCTGACACTAACACTAACCCCCAACACCTAACCCCCAACACCAAACTAATGCCTAGTGCCTTTTGCCTAATGCCTTCTAAACTCTATATTTGCACCCGAAATGAGCAGGTTTCGCAAAAACATACTATTGCCGATAGTGGCGTTTGTAACAGCTTTTACCACAGGCTGTTACGAACCGTCGGACTTTGCCGAGTTTGGCCATAGCGAGCCGATAATTGTTATTGAGGGACGAATTACCAATCTCGACTCGGTTGCAACGGTTGTTGTTTCGCGCTCGGTTAGTGCCACCGATAGTGCTGATTGTGAGTTTGTTGACGATGCTTTGGTGATTGTCCGCGACAACCGAGGAAATTCTTACACGCTTGACAACGCCGGCCCCGGATTGTATCAGACAGCCAATATGCGGGGCGTGATTGGCGATAGTTATCTGCTTACTGTTGAGGCGGATGGCAACAATTACAGCTCGGTTGAGCGTATGCCGCCAAGTGCGTTTGTCGATTCCATTGTTATTGAATATCGCAACAGCTACACAATTTTCGATACCATCGGATATTATCTGTCGGTCTATTCGCGGCGGAATTCCGATTCGGTGCAGCTCTATCGTATTGAAGTTGAGAAAAATGGCAAGCTGTTGAACGACGGTTTGTCGCTATGGCTTTACGAGGATTCGCACCTGTCGGAAAACTATCAGATGACCGTTCCGTATCCGTTTGAGTCTGGCGATGTGGTCGAGGTAAGCGTTTACTCGCTGTCGCCGACTGTGTATGAGTATTTTTCGGGGCTTTCGAACCAATTCTCATCAAAATACAGCAACATTCAGCCTCCGCTGACCAATCCCAAAAGCAACATCCGCCCGTCGGCGTTGGGGTGTTTTCAGGCCTCGTCGGTTGTGCGGGCCAGGTTCAGAATTGGCGGCGCGCAGCGGTCGGTTGTCGTTCCGTAGCCTTATTTGCGGAGCAGAAACTCCTCAATGATTTTTTTGAAGACAGCCTTGGTCTCTTCGGGCGATTGCGCTATGCCTGCCGACATTTGAGGGTTGTCGTTGAGCGGGCAGTACAAAAACGCCGGAATGCTTTTAATGCCAAACGCGGCTGCCAGCGACTGCTCGTGGTCGGTGTTCACTTTGTAGAAATCGATTTTGCCCTTGTATTCCTTGGCCAAATCCTCAATAATCGGCGACGCAATCTTGCACGGGCGGCACCAGTCGGCGTAGAAGTCGATGATGCACGGCTTATCGCCAAGGAAAACCCACTTGTTGGGGTTCTGCTCGTAGTTCATCACCTTTTGCAGGAATTCGGCTTTGCTCATTTGAATCACAACTGGCTCTTGCGCCTGTAAAAGTCCGCAAACCGCCAGACAGAGCGACATTAAGGCTATTCGTTTCATTGCGTTTGTGTTATTAGTTGCAATTGTAAAGGTAACAATTATTGTATGCGATTGTAAACCCGAAAGACTTTTGTTGGCACGGTAGAATTATGACAGATAATTGTTTTTTTTGCCGCAAAACACAACTTGTAGTTCAAATTCGCCGGCAAAAGGCGGGGGAGAGCCGGTCCCGATTTTTTGCCAAAAAAAGCTTGAATAATTCTGCGATAAGCATACCTTTCGCTTGCGGTTCAATGCCGATGGTGTATTGATTAAACCGCACATAATCAACTTGATAAATATCAATATCTGATGAAAAACATAGCAATAGTTTGCGGCGGATACTCAAAAGAGAGCGTCATATCGCTGCGCAGCGCCGAGCAGATTGCCTCGGTTATCGACTCCGTTTACAACATTTACACGGTTTACATCACTCGCGAGAGCTGGAACGCAAAAATCGGCGAGAATCTCTATCCGATTGACCGTAACGATTTCACTTTCAACCTGAACGGGCAGAAGATTGTTTTCGATGCCGTTTTTATGGCCATTCACGGCACTCCGGGCGAGGACGGAATGTTGCAGTCGTATTTCGATATGCTCAACATCCCTTACACAACGTGCAGCGCTTTTGTTTCCGCGCTGACTTTCAATAAGTTCGCCTGCAAGGTTTTCCTGAAGGAATACGGAATTCTGACAGCCGACGCCGTTCTGCTGCGCAAGAACAAACCTTACTCGCTCGACGAGATTAGCAAACGCTGTGGTTATCCGATGTTTGTGAAACCCAACAACGGCGGCTCAAGCTTCGGAGTCACAAAAGTTAAGCAGCCGGCCGATTTGCAGCCGGCCATTGAGAAGGCTTTCGCCGAAGACACTGAGATAATCATCGAGCCGTTCATCAAGGGCGGCGAGTTTACTTGCGGTGTGTTCAAGACTGACACTGAGTCGATTGTGTTCCCGCCCACCGAGATTGTCAGCAAAAACGAGTTCTTCGATGTCGAGGCCAAGTACACACCGGGAATGTCGGAGGAGATTACGCCGGCGCGCCTGTCGGAGGCCGATATGAAGGAGTGCCAGTCGCTCACCTCGAAAATCTACGACCTGCTCGGCTGCACGGGCGTTGTCCGCATCGACTATCTGCAAAAAGAGGGCAAGTTCTACTTTATGGAGATTAACACTGTGCCCGGAATGAGCCGCGAATCAATAATACCGAAGCAGACAGTTGTTTACGGCCTGCCGCTTAAAGATTTGTACATCAAACTGATTGACGACGCTCTGTCGCGCAAGCGCTGATTTGCCGCCAAGGTGGTAAAATAAAAACCCGTTGCACCTAATCTGGCTGCAACGGGTTTGTTTTTTGTATGATAATCAATGCGCTACGTTCGCCGTTATTCTTGGTTGATGTGGTAGCGTTCTTCCAGTTCGCGTATCATTGCCTCTTTGCGGGCAAGGTCCTCTTGTGTGGCGCGCAGCTCCTCGAAGCTCTGCTTCAGAACCTCCGACTGCTCGGCAAGCATATCGGCCTTGTCTTTCGATTCCTCAAGCAGTTTCGCGGTGCTCGAGTTGATTTTCACCATCGAGATTGTCGATGAGAAAGCGTCGCTAATTTTCGAAAGAAAGTTGATTTTGTATTCTTCGATTTTCGAGAACGACGCCAGCTCAATAACGGCGTAAACCGTGTCGTTCATAATGGCCGGCATCAGCAGGACGAACTTCGGATTGGCCTCGCCCAAGCCCGATGTTATCTCCATATAGTTGTCGGGAATTTCGTTCAGATAGATGGGGGCCTTCTCGTAGGCGCACTGCCCGACAAGCCCAATGCCCATTTCAAACTCCTTCTCGCTGTTCTTGATGCGTTTGTAGGCTACGGCGCCCTTCAGCTCGTATTTCAGGTGCTCGGGGTCGTCGTTGTTGAGGATGAACACGCCGCCCTGCACAACACCTATATAATCGGTCAGTTTGCTGATGAACGTGCGGCTCAAAGCCTCAAGGTTCGATGTCTCTTGGCGAAGAAGGTCGTTGAATATGGCGATGCCGTTAGCCGTCCACGCCTCTTTTTCCTGTTCCTCGGCTTGCTGTGCTTCGGCAGCCTTGGCTTTTTTCAGCTCGTTGCGCATATTGGTCAGGGCAATGCCAAGCTCGTCGTTATCGCTCGCCATTGTGTACTCGAAATCGAAATTATTGTTGGCGATGGCGTCGGCAAACAATGCTGTATTGTGCAGATTCATAGCAAGTTTCTTGAAAGAGCGGTAGATGTCGCCAATCTCGTCCTGCTTGTGTTTCGAGTCTTTCTTGCTTGCCGCGAAAATGCCCAGGCCCATCTCGTCAATCTTCTCGCGCAGCCTGACAATAGGCCACTGAATGTACTTTTTAATGAAGAAGTTGCCCGACAGCAGCACGGCTAAGCAGAGCGGAATGGCCCAGAAAACCGATTTAAGCCCGTAGTGGCAGACTGCATACGCCACAATGGCGCAGAACATTGCCGACAGAAAAGTCACCATCGCAATCTTGAAAACAATGGTCTTTTTGTAAAGCAGGCGCAGAATCACAACGCCGAACGGCACAATGCCGAATATTACAATAAGTGCGAATACAAGTACTGAATTCATATTTCAAATAATTTAAAATTCCCGCGGCGCTCATCGCGCCAACGCAACCTCAAATATATATTGTTTGGCGGTTAAAACGCAATCAGTTTGTATTTTTATTTTCACATACGCATTTTTGCACTACTTTTGAAACGTTTAAACGATATTCAAATTTATGAAACACAACACTTTAGTTTGGGGATACTTGTCATCGCTCCTGTTGCTGCTTGGCGCGATATTTATGAATCAGGATTTTGTGGCCGGGAAAGTGCTGTTCCTTGTCGGTTTTTTCACCTTCAATCTGGGCTATCTCATTCCGCTTTTCATTGTGATTTTCAAGGAGCATCAGGAGAACCGCATCGGGCTGATAATTGTTTTGAGCATTCTCGGATTCTTCATTTTCCTGATGGGAGTGACGTTCTTTATGGTGAGCTGGGGCGGCAACAAGGTGTTGATTTATGTCGGCGGCTCGTTCCTGCTGCTGGCAATGCTGCTGATGATTTTTATGCGCCGGAGGTTCTACGAGACCAGCATCGACTCGTGGTTCCCGATAGTTCTTTTTAGTGTGTTCATCGTTATCGGGATGCTCACCAGCTTGGTTCACCGTCCGATACTGCGCTCGTTCACCGTCTCGGACCGTGAGGCGCTGCTTCAGCTTGTGTCGCTGCAAAAGCGCAACCAGCACATTTCCGCCCAGATTGACAGTCTCTGCGCCAACGATTCCATTCTGCTGGTAATCAAGCAAAAAGCCGATATTATCAATACCGAGAGCGATAATATGATTCGATACATCGACGACCTGAAAATCAGCCTTGTGGCCTATGTTGAGGGGAAGAAGGTGCTGCAGGATTCAGCGTTGTTTGTCAATCTGGTGCCAATTCAGTCGAATGTTGAGATTAACTCGGTGCGGCGGTTTATGCTTGGCCGCAAACGTATGAAGGCCAAGGGTTTGCACGAGGCTCTCGATGTTTATCGCGGCGCTATGCTGGAGCAGGTTAAACCCGACGACAAATGGCTCGCCGATTTTGTCCGCGCCAACCTCAACACCAACGTTCTGAAACTCAACAACCGCATCTACAACCGCGATTGGGAGCGGCAGCACTTCTACAATTTGCCCCTTGTGACGGTCGTCAGTCAGTTCACAACTATGCAACTGAATATTTGTATGGTTCAAGGCGAATTGCTAAGTGATTGTTACAGAGATGCTTTGGTTTGCGAGAAAGACAGCCGGAACAAAACTGTCGAAAATTGAAATGATTTTTCGTCTGAGGTTTGCTCCATTCAAAAAAATACATACTTTTGCAGTCCTATAAAAATGACAATAAAACATAAGAAAGGGTATATATTATGGCAATGAAAAGAACATTCCAACCGTCTCAGAGAAAGCGTAGGAATAAACACGGATTCCGTGAGAGAATGGCCACCAAAAACGGCCGTCGCGTATTGGCTGCCCGTCGGGCAAAAGGCAGAAAGAAACTCACAGTTTCTGACGAGAAGTTGCACAAGGCATAATACGAAACTCGACAATACAATAAAAGCAGACCTTTCCGGTTTGCTTTTTTTGTGCCCGCACGTCTGCAATAAAAAATCCGCCGCACCAATTATATTTGGTACGGCGGATTCTTTTATAGTGTCGTTTTGACGCCGGTTTACGGATTCACCATCGACTGCGGCTGGCCGGTGGCTTCCAAAACGTTCCACCAGAAATCGCTGTTGAGATTGATTTTCTTGCGCTCGGCAACGGCAATCGGAATGGGCACAATGGTGAACTGGTGCTTCCAGTAGCCCACCACAAAGTCGGTCTTGCCGGCCATTGCGGCGTGCACGGCGTTTTGCGCCAGAATGTTGCAGAATTTGCTGTCGTTGGCGTTGGCCGGCGCGCTGCGGATGATGTAGCTCGGGTCGATGTAGCGCAGGGCGTACGGGAATTTCTTGGCCGTGAACTCCTCAATTATCTTGTCGCGGAGGAAAACGCCAATGTCCTGTTTCTTGATGTTGCCCGAAGCGTCTTTCTGCTGCTCTTTAACGTCGAAGAAGTTCTGTCCGGCGCCCTCGGCAACCACAACCAGCGCGTGGTGCTTGGTTTCGAGGCGCTTGCGCAGACATTTCAGGAATCCGTACGGGCCGTAGAGCTCAAAATTCATCTCGGGCACCAGCACAAAATTCACCTCTTGCGTTGATAGAGCGGCGTTGGCGGCAATAAAGCCCGAGTCGCGGCCCATCAGTTTGAGAAGTGCGATGCCGTTGAAGGCGCCTTTGGCCTCGTTGTGAGCCGAGTTGATGATGTCGTTGGCCACCGAGAAAGCCGTCTCAAAACCGAACGAGCGCTCAATGAAACTGATGTCGTTGTCGATGGTCTTTGGAATTCCGGCCACCGAGATTTTCAGTCCGCGCCGCTCAATCTCCTCGTGAATGGCGTGAGCGCCGCGCAAGGTGCCGTCGCCGCCAATGCAGAACAGAATGTTGATGTTCATAATGTCGAGAGTGTCAACAATCTGCACTACATCCTGGTTGCCGCGCGACGAGCCCAGAATGGTGCCGCCCGACTGGTGGATGTAATCGACAAGCTGCGGGGTGAGCTCCACAACCTCGTGGTTGTATTTCGGCACAAGGCCCTCATAGCCATACTTGAAACCGATGATGCGCTTCACGTCGTAGCGGTAGTAGAGGTGGTTTACAAGGCTGCGAATCACGTTGTTGAGTCCGGGGCAGAGGCCGCCGCAGGTTACAATGCCCACTTTGGTTTTTGCCGGCTCAAAAAAGAGATTTTTGCGCGGGCCGGCCTTTTCGAGCGACAGTGGTTCCTTTTTGCTGCTGCCGCATTTCTTGAAATTCTCAAGCGAGTTGTCGTACAGAATACGGTCGTTGTCGGTGGTGAAGTCGTAGGCCGTCTTCGCCAGCGTTTGAACCAAAGGCGACTCCACGTTGCCTTTGCCCAGTGTTTTGACTATAAAATCTTTGTTTTCCATACTCAATTAATTATTGGTAAAAAGAAAAAGGCGCCGGTGTGTGCCGCGCCTTTGAGTATCGATTGTTGGTTCGGGCGCGTCAGAACGAGTCGTTGAGCGACGATGCGCTGTCGTCTTCAGGTTCTGAGTCATCGGAAATGCTGCTGAAATCAACATTGTCGTCCAAATCATCGCCCTTGCTGTCATCGCCGAAAAAGTCGTCGTCGTCAATATTTCCGGTGTCTTCGTTGTTAATGCGAAGCAGATACATACGGTCTTCGGTCTCGAACGGAAGACCGCAGCAGAGCTGGCCGTCTTTGTTTGTGAACGAAATAAGATACGCGTTGAACCCGTCGGGATACATTGCCTTGACTTGGTCGCGCATCTCGTCGCTGATTTTGTCAAAGTCTTTAATAACGCGTGGTTTGTTTGTGCTGCCCATATATTGTTGTTTTTCTGTTAAAAATTATGCCGATAACGAACAGTCGCTATCGGCACCAAATATTTACATTTTTTCATTATGTGCAACACTCGCCTTGCAATTTTATTTGTTGAAGTGGTAAACGAACACAATTGTTCCTTCAAACGCCAGTTTTGGGCAGTCTTTTATCTCCATTTTTATGGCGATGCAAGCCTTGACAACGCCGCGCAGGTTGGTTACCGAGAGCATATCGGCGTGCATACGGACGAAACTGCCCGAGAGAACCGGCTGGCCGAACTTCAGTTTCTCAATGCCGTAGTTTATCTGCATCTTCAGATTCCGGACATCGATAACCTGCTCCCAGTGGTAGGGCATCAGCGCGGTTGTGAGGTAGCCGTGGGCGATGGTGCTATGGAACGGCGACTCCACTTTGGCGCGCTCAACATCGGTGTGAATCCATTGGTGGTCGAGCGTCACATCGGCAAACTGGTTAATCATTTCTTGCGTAATCTGCTGCCAGTCCGAGGTGCCAATCTCTTTGCCCTCAAGGGCCTTCAGTTCTTCGTAGTTGTTGATGATATGTT
Organism: uncultured Bacteroidales bacterium; assembly: GCA_902790595.1. Classification (GTDB taxonomy): domain Bacteria; phylum Bacteroidota; class Bacteroidia; order Bacteroidales; family SZUA-534; genus RUG13583. Next base: position 89,416 of record CADASL010000011.1, on the reverse strand, counting down.
TCATAATTGCAGTTTTTTGATAAAGTCGGCAATTCATTAGCAAAAAGCGGGCAATTTTTCGCTCGGCGCCTAAGAAAAATAGATATTGGTTGATAATGAGTTTGTTAGTATTTGGCTGGCGGATGGTCTAACCAATGGAAATATTTCTTACCTTTGAAAGAATTTTAACCGAAACCGAATTGATTATCTGTGAATTATAACCAAAAACCGTTGTAAAATGAGAAAGTTTTTTAAGCAAACAATGATTCTGGCGGCAATGTTTTTGACTGCTGCAACAGCTATTGCCCAGTCGGGCGGCTTCAGCTATCAGGCTGTGGTGAGAGATTCTGAAGGTGCGCTGGTGGCAGACGCCAATGTCGGTCTTCGCGTTACGCTTACCGATGAAACCGGCGCGCAGTTGATGTACTGCGAGACGCATACCACAACAACTAACGGATACGGAGTGCTGTCGGTAACCGTAGGTGAAGGAACTCCGCTCAATAATATGTCGATGGCCAGTGTTGACTGGAGCTCCGGCAACGTGTGGATGCGTGTTGAGTTGGACACGAAGGGCGGCACAAACTATACCGATATGGGAAGAACCAAACTGCAGTCGGTTCCGTACGCGTATTATGCAGCCAACGGCGGCCAACCAGGTCCGCAAGGCCCGAAAGGCGACAAGGGTGACAAAGGCGAGCAAGGTATTCAGGGCCCGCAGGGTTTGCAAGGCGAGAAGGGTGAGCAAGGTGGTGTCGGCCCGCAAGGCCCGAAGGGAGATAAAGGCGACAAGGGCGATGCCGGAGTGGGGCTTACCAACAGAGGCGCGTGGGCGTTGGACTCGACATACAGTACCGGCGATTATGTGTTTGCTCCGGGTAGGAGAGACTCAACTTTCAACACAATGTGGATTGCAAAGAACGACAACATTACCGGCGCCACCGCACCGCGAAACGATGCCGGCAACTGGGTTGAGTTTGAGGCACCGGCAGGCGCCGCCGGCAACGGAATTGCCAATGTCGCTCAGGACTCAACGGGTGCTCTGACGTTTACAATGACCAACGGACAGAAGTACACATATAATTTAAAGGGAGAGAAAGGTGATAAGGGCGAACCCGGCCGCGACGGTATGCAGGTGTCGGGAAGCAAAGGGCAGACGTTGGTTCACAACGGCACAACCTGGGTTGCTACCGATGAAATTTCGGTTAAGAAACTCGACGTGAAGCCAGGTTCCGCTGCCAACGACAGCATTGACGAGCCGCTGTTTGCGGTGAAAGACCGTAATGGCAACCTGGTGTTTGCCGTTTATCCCGAGGGCGTGCGCGTTTATGTCGATGAATCGGCAAAAGCCCGCCGCAGCGGATTTGTGGTTACCGGCCGCGATGCCACAAAGAATGGCGACAGCAACGATTATTTTGCTGTGAACCAAGAGGGAACGAGAGTGTTTGTGGATGATACCGCCAGCAGCAAGGCCCGTCGGAGCGGATTCGTTGTAACCGGCCGCGATGCGACGAAAGGCGGAGAGAGCAACGATTATTTCACAATCAACGGCGAAGGCACGCAAGTGTTTGTTGACGAAGGAGATGGCAAGGCCCGTCGGAGCGGATTCGGGCGGCGCCACAAATAGTATTTTAGCAGTCGATGGAGAGGGCACAAAAGTCTTTATCGATGATACCGCCAGCAGCAAGGCCCGCCGTAGCGGATTCGTAGTAACCGGTCGTGATGCGACGAAAGGCGGCGAGAGCAACGATTATTTTGCAATCAACAGCGAAGGCACGCAAGTGTTTGTCGACGAAGGAGATAGTAAAGCCCGTCGGAGCGGATTCGTGGTAACTGGCCGCGATGCCACCAAGGGCGGCGCCACAAATAGTATTTTAGCAGTCGATGGAGAGGGCACAAAAGTCTTTATCGATGATACCGCCAGCAGCAAGGCCCGCCGTAGCGGATTCGTGGTAACGGGCCGCGACGCAACTAAGGACGCCCCGACCGATTATTTGAGGGTGGCCACCGACGGCACTCAGGTGAAATTCGATACAGATGAATCGAAAGCCCGTCGAAGTGGTTTTGTGGTAACCGGCCGCGATGCAACCAAGGGCGCCGATTCCGATGTGCTTGAGGTTACCCGCGACAGTACCCGCGTTTATGTTGACGGTGGCAGCAACAAAAGCGGCTTCGGAGTTGAAGGCAAGGCTGGCTCAAGAGACAAGAGTGGTTTTGCTGTAACGGAGAAAGGTGCAAATGGCAACTCTGGTTATATGAATGTTACAGCACAAAACTTCTTTGCTGGATATGATGCTGGAAAGAAAGTAACTTCTGGTAAGAATAACACATTCGTAGGAAACAACGCCGGCATAGTCAATAACACTGGCCAGAATAACGTGTTTATGGGTTACCAAGCAGGTTGGGCTAATACAGAAGGCTTTAACAATGTGTTTATTGGTAATGATGCAGGTCACAGCAATATTGGCGGAAAAACAACTATCAGTGGTAAAGAAAGAGATTTGGGTGTAAATAATGTATATATAGGATATTTAGCAGGATATAACCAAAAATACGGAACTAACAATACGTTTTTGGGAAATCAAGCAGGTTATAAAACCACACAATCAATGCATAATGTTTTTATCGGATATACAGCGGGTTTTAGTTTCGATGACAAGACTAATACCGATTACCGCAAAGGAGGTAATGTGTTTGTGGGCGATATGGCAGGTTGTGGGCCGGCAGAAGGAAACCAAAGTAGCACAGCAACATCATCGGGGCATCATAATTCGTACTTTGGTTATTATGCGGGTTATGCTCATAAAAGTGGAGATGATAATACATTCTTAGGACAAACCTCGGGCAAATGGCATGAAAGTGGCGATAACAACACGTTTGTGGGTTCTAGAGCAGGTTCATACAATAAAACTGGTTCTAATAATGTGTTTATCGGCTATTATGCGGGCTATGGTTATTCCGAGTCAGGCGACAACAATACCTCCGCAACGAATGACATTTTTATCGGTTATCGTGCAGGTTATAGTAACACGCAATCTAAGAGCAACATATTTATTGGATACCAATCCGGATTAAACTACGACGATAAGTCGACCGCTGGCAGCGGCAGAGGAGGCAATGTTTTTGTAGGTGATTATACAGGTACAGCAAAAGATGGTGCATCAGGAACAACAACCGGTCGAAGAAATTCATTTTTCGGTTATTATGCAGGTTGGTCTTTTGAACAGGGCTCTAACAACATATTTATAGGCGCAGGTGCTGGTGAAAACTTCACTGTAGGCTCTGGCAATATATTTATCGGAAATGAGGCTGGTATGAACGCAACAGGCGACAACAAACTTTATATCGCTAACAGCAGAACTACAACCCCGTTGATATATGGAGAGTTTGATAATAGTCTTTTGAAAGTAAATGGAAACCTTGGATATACAGGAAGTCTTACCAAAGATTCCGATGTGCGCTTGAAAAAAGAGATAACCACCATCAACGGAGCTTTGGACAAGGTGCTGCGGTTGCGCGGTGTAACTTATTACTGGAAAAATCGTGAGGAAATGGCTGCTGCTAAAGGTGAAAATCCGGATAGTTTGGTTTATGGATATGGCGACAATCTACAGATTGGCGTAATTGCCCAAGAACTTGAGGAGGTTTTGCCGGAGCTTGTCAACACCGATTCCCAAGGTTTCAAATCGGTGGATTATGTTGGCATCGCACCCGTCCTCATCGAGGCCATTAAAGAACTGAAAGCCGAGAAAGACGATTTGCAAAAGCAGGTTGATGAGCTTCGTAAGATGGTTGAGGTGCTGATGAAGGATAAATAAGAGTAATTGGTGAGAGGCGGTGAACCGTCTGCCTTCAATAGAAAACGGCCGGGAGCGAAGGTTCCCGGCCGTTTCTATGCGTTATAAATGAGTCTGTTTTTCACATCTTTTTGTGCCCATACATCATTGCGTAATGCCTGATGTTGGTTCCGGGTATAATGCCCGTTCCTACAATACGGAATCCGAAGTGTTCGTACATCACAATATTCTTTTCGATGTGAGTTTCGAGGAAAGCCGGAGTGTCGGTTGCGTCGCACAAATCGAGAAACGGACTCACGAGGCGAGAGGCGAGCCCGCGTCCCTGCCACAAAGGTCTGGTTGCCAGGTTGTTCAGATACCAGCAATTGTCGCCCGCCAGGCGTTCCTTCATTTTTTTCGCAAAATTCTCGTAGGTTAGCATCCTCGGCCAGCGGCTTACAAACTGCCAACCTCCGCAGCAAATGTACTTGAATGTGTCGAGGCCGGAGCTCTTGGGAGGCAGCCACACCGCCACGGCGTTACATTCGGGCGAGTCGGCAATTGAAATCGAGTTGTTGATTGTGCAAAGAAAATTGGTGTGCCAGACATCGGCAAACTGCAGCGTCGGCACATATTTGTCCAGCATCCAGTCGGTGAGCGGATACGGGCGATAGGCCAACGCGCAACACTCGGCGTACTTGCGTGCGTCGGGTTTTGCCAGGACTTGGAGCCCGTCAAGATTAACTGGATATTTTTCCAACTCTTTCACGGCTCCAATTTAGTCAATTATTCAATCATTCACACATTCAATTCTTCAATTAATGCGAGAACAGCAGCTCACGGTATTTCGGCAACGGCCAAATCTCGTTGTCCGAAATCATTTCCAAATGGTCGATATGCTCGCGAATGCTGTCCAGATAAGGCTTCACATTGTCGGAATAGGCCCGTGCCTTCTCAAAAATGTCGGTAATGGCGTTGGCGTGCTTGCGGGCCTCGGTCATTTCAGTAACCATTGATTTTATGGCTGTTATGCGTTTCGAAATGTCTTTGATAGTCTCCAACTGCAACTCGGCAACCTCGTTGAAATCGGCCTCGCTAAGCACTTCTTTCAAGCCGCGCACATTCTCAATCAGTTGGTTCTGATACTTGTAAACGGTTGGTATAATGTGGTTTGTGGCCAAATCGCCCAACACGCGCGACTCAATCTGAATCTTCTTGGTGTAGTTCTCGACGCGAATCTCGTGGCGCGCTTCTATCTCACGCTCAGTGAACACTTTAGCACTTGTGCAAAGGTCGATATTCTTCGGGTCGCGGAAAGCCTCCAGTGCGGCAATGGCGCCCTTGGGGTTCGACAGTCCGCGGCGCTCGGCCTCTTTTTCCCACTCGCGGCTGTAGCCGTTGCCGTCGAAACGCACTGGTTTTGAGTAAACTATCAACTCTTTCAGCTCTTGGAAGATTGCTTCGTCCTTCTTCACGCCAGCATCGATTTTTGCATCAACCTTCTGCTTGAACTTGCGCAGCTGGTCGGCCACGCCAAGGCAAAGGAACGTCATTGGTGCGGCGCAGTTGGCGCTGGCTCCGGCCGAGCGGAACTCGAAGCGGTTGCCCGTGAAGGCAAACGGCGACGTGCGGTTGCGGTCGGTGTTGTCGAGCAGAATCTCCGGAATCCGCCCAATGCCCAATTTTATGTCGGTTTTCTCGTCGGGCGTCATCTTCTTGTCGCTCACGCGTTGCTCTATATCGTCAAGAATGCCAGACAGATAGCTTCCAAGGAACACCGACATAATCGACGGCGGCGCCTCGGTTGCGCCCAAACGGTGCTCGTTGCCGGCAGTGGCTATGCTGGCGCGCAAAAGGTCGCCGTACTCATAGACTGCGCTGATTGTGCAGGCCAGAAAAACCAAAAACTGCATATTGCTCTTCGGATTTTTGCCCGGCGACAGCAGATTGACGCCTGTGTTGGTGGCCATCGAGAAGTTGTTGTGCTTGCCCGACCCGCTGATTCCCTTAAACGGCTTTTCGTGGAAAAGCACATTGAAGTTGTGGCGGCGTGCAACTTTCTTCATAAGGTCCATCAGCAGCATATTGTGGTCGACTGCCAGATTGGCTTCCTCGAACACCGGTGCGCACTCAAACTGATTGGGTGCCACCTCGTTATGACGTGTCTTGACAGGAATTCCCAACCGATAGGCCTCAACCTCAAAATCGCGCATAAAGGCGCTCACGCGGCTTGGAATGGTGCCAAAATAGTGGTCGTCCAACTGTTGGTCTTTGGCCGAAGCGTGCCCCATAAGGGTGCGGCCGGTGAGCTGCAAGTCGGGACGGGCCAGGAACAGCGCCGAATCGACAAGGAAATACTCTTGCTCCCAACCCAGCGTGGTCACCACTTTCGTGACGTCTTTATCGAAATACTGACAAACGCCGACAGCCGCATCGTTCAAAGCCGAAGTGGCCTTCAGAAGCGGTGTTTTGAAATCGAGCGCCTCGCCCGTGTACGATATGAAAATGGTTGGAATACAAAGTGTTTTCTCCAATATGAAGGCTGGCGACGAAGGGTCCCAGGCCGTATAGCCGCGCGCCTCGAAAGTGTTGCGCAATCCGCCGCTCGGGAAACTCGAAGCGTCAGGCTCTTGCTGTGCCAGTTTGCCGCCATCGAAAGCCTCAATGCCGGTTGCGCTGTCGAAATTCGGTTCAAAGAAAGCGTCGTGCTTCTCGGCCGTTGAGCCGGTGAGCGGGTGGAACCAGTGCGTGTAGTGCGTTGCGCCCTTGCCCAGCGCCCACGCCTTCATCCCCGACGCCACCTGGTCGGCAATGCGGCGCGGAATGCGCGTGCCGTTATCGATTGAGTCGATGACGCACTCGTAAGCCTCACGCGACAGGAACTCTTTCATTTTGCTCTTGTCGAAAACATTTTCGGCATAATACTCCGACGTTTTTTTGTCGGGCATCTCAACCTTCACCGCTTGACGGTTCATCAGTTGCTCCAAAGCCTTGAAACGGATTGTTGACATTGTTGTCTGCTTTTTTAAGATTTCGGCACAAAGATATGGCAAAAATGGTATTCTGTACGTGATTTTCTTATAAAATTTTGAATGTACCCCTAATTTTTATATGGGGATTAGCGATTTTTATCGCTTTTTTGAACGGACTACCCGTTTTTTTTAATGATTCGGGTAAAATTTTGTCTCTAACCAAATGAAAACAAAAATATTCGAATCGGTTTCAGTAGGCGGATAATGGGTTTAGGGTATCGATTCGCGAGAAATCTTGAAAAATAGCCAATGAAATGCGCCGTAGGCGCGAAAGATTGGTAGAAACCGGCTTTCATTATTGATTGAGCGTGCCGTAGGTACGCAACAACATTTTTTATGTGGCGTACCTACGGCACGCCATTCTTCTTGGGACATATTTCTACCAATCTGTTGTCCTTAACGGGACAATTTTCGCCTACGGGGCGTGGTATAAAACGCGTAGGGGCGAAATCTTTCGCACTATACTTTTTGGGATTTTCAACAACTGAATTCTACAATATCTCCTTCAATTCCAGCAAATTGTGAATCTCATAAGTCACCGGTCCTTCGGCAGGTTTGTTGCGCAGATTGACGTAAACCTGGTCGATGCCGGCCTGGCGGGCGCCAACAATATCGGTTGGCCATTCGTCGCCAATCATCAGGCACTCGCGTTTACGGGCGTTCACATATTTCACCGCATAGTCGAACGCCAGCTTGTGCGGCTTTTTGTAGCCCATCTCGTCCGACGTGAAAACCTTCTCAAAATAAGGCGCCAGCCCCGATTCGGTTGTCTTAATATGTTGAATTTCAATAAATCCGTTGGTCAGCAGATAAAGATGGTAACCTTTCGCTTTCAAGTAGTCGAGCACTTCGAATGTGTGCGGCACAACGCGCGTCTGGTGCGGTGACATTTCAATGTAACGTTCACCAAATGTCTCAGCTACAGCTTTGTCGGTGATGCCGAAAGGAACAAGCGCATCGTGAAAACGCTTCCAGCGCAGAAGCTCTTTGGAGATTTTTCCCAGACCGTATTCTACCCAGAGAATATCGTTGTAATGGTGGTATAAATCAAGGAATTCCTGCTCGTGAGGCACAAGCTCGGGCAGCATTTGGCGCATAATGAACCGCAGTGTGTATTCGGAATTGGCGGCAAAATCCCAAAGCGTGCCGTCCAAATCGAAATACAGCCACTTGTAACTCATTAACGTGCTCTATTTCTTGATTTTAAGAACAGCTTTTGTGTTCTCTATCTTCTTGCCAGGAGCGTTCGGAACGTTGATTTTCATTGTGAACGGCTCAATCGTGGCGCCCTCAATCTCAAGCGTGTAGTTTCCTGGCAGCAGGGCCACCACCACGTTGCTTGCGGCGGGGTTGTAGTTGTAAGTGCCAAAGAGCGTTTTGTTTTTAAGCACCGAAATCTTCAAATTGGTGTCGGTTTCACCAAAATCAACGCTCTGGTCGCCTTGCTGAGTTACCAACTTGACAATGTACATTTTAACCATCGGGTCTTTCTCGTTGAAAACCACGCGATAGATGTCGGCGTAGCCGTACGAGTCGGGACGGATGGCCGAAACATAGGCGTAGGTGCCGTCGAGCGTGTAGCTGATAGTCAGGTTGTCGTACATATCGTTGAGCGGGTAGCCGATGTTTTTGGGTTCACCGGTTTTGAACGTCTTCAAGTCGATGTCGCAGACAAAAATATCGTAACCGCCCATCGAGTTGAGGCCGTTGCTGCAGAAATAGAGTTTCTTGCAGTCGGCAGAGAGCATCGGGTACGACTCGTCGTATTTGGTGTTCAGGCTGCCAAGATTAGTCGGGGCGCACCAGTCGCCGTTGGGCAGACGAACGGAGTAGAACAGGTCGAGGCCGCCCTGGCCGCCCAGTCCCGCACTCGAGAATATCATTGTGTCGCCGCTCGCCGTCGATGTGGCGCCCTGCTCAAGGTTGCGAGTGTTGATGGTTGGCGGCAGAATGTTCTTGCCTTTCAGAGTCCCGTTTTCGATGCCCGACATAATTATGTCACGTTCAATGCCGTAGGCTTCCTGTTGGAAATAAATCTCGCCGCTGCCAACCGACAAGCCGGCCATTATCTCGTTCTCAACGGTGTTGACTCCTGTGGCCGCGCGGTTCTTCTTGAAATCGCCCGCATCGCTGGCCGAGTGGAGTACGTCCCACGTAAACTCCTTAACTTCAGTGTCATACTTGCGGTTCGATGAGTAGAGCAGCAGCTCGTTGTCGATGGTGAGCATCGGGGTTATCTCGTCCATCTCGCTGTTGATGCCCTTGCCCAGATTCACGAAAGTGACATCGAGCGGCTTTTTTATCATTTTTTCGGCATTGCCGATGTATGCTTTGAGCGCGTCAATCTCAATCGACGATTTGAATTTCGCCTCAGCTTTCGAGCAAAGCTCGCGGGCCTTGTCGAACTGCTGGTTGTAGAGATATGCGCGTATCAGCGCCATTTGAAAATCCTCAGTCTGGCCATATTTCGGCTCAGCTTTAAGCAGATACGGCAGAGCCTCGGCCGGAGCGGCGTTGGTGCGGATTTTGCAGATTCCTATCGCGTAAGCAATATCAACATTGCCAGTATCTTTTTTATATGCAGGCAGATACAACTTGAGCGCTGTCGGGTAGTTGTCTTGCTTGAATTGGAAGTTAGCCTCTCTCACGTCTTGTGCCTTGGTTGCAAACGGCGCAATAACCGATATTGCCAGCACTATTGGTATTAACTTTTTCATTGTCTGTTATTTGATAGGTTTCAGATAGATTTCTCTAGCTATATATTCGTCGCTTCCCGCGATATGAAGTTTTTCTTTGTATCCCGATTGCTGTCCTTCGAATTTGACTTCAACCGTGTAATCGCCGGCAAATAATTGAGCAAAGAACTCACCTTCGTCGACATTTATCTGCCTGATAATGTTGCCATATTCGTCATACACCCAGGCATAAGCCTTAGGCATTCGCTCATTATGCGGCAGGGCGGTATCCTCATTCTCGCCCACAAAAACAACTCCCTGGTAGAATGATGGTTGGGCAGCATCATCGCTGATGAAATTAACCTGGTAAATGTCGAGATTGCCGACGCCTTCTTTGCGTTTGGCTGCAATGTATGCCGAGCCGTCGGCCGTAAATGATAATTTTGTGTCGTCGAGCGGAGTGTTCAATGGGAACCCCATATTCATTGGCATAAACCAAGAGCCGGCATCTTCATTGAACGATGCCCTGAAAATATCATAACCGCCCATACTGTCGTGTCCTTTCGATGCAAAATACAGCGTCTTACCATCAGGGCTTAAAGCGGGATAATTCTCATCGTATTCGGTATTGATGGTTGTGCCCATATTCTCCGACGGCCCCCATTTCCCGTCAGGGCCACGGTGCGACACATACAAATCCAAGCCACCGCGTCCGCCAGGACGGTTGCTGGCGAAATAAATTGTATTGCCATCAGCGGTGAGGCAGGCGCCCATTTCAATATCGTCGGTGTTCATATCGGCAGGCAAGTCTGTTGCTGGAGCTTTGGTGAATTTCGCACCTTTGCGCATATACATCTTAATGTCGTGTGTGGCATAATCGCCATTGGCGTAAACCAACATTTTGTTGCCGTCGGGGCTGCACCCCACCACATTCTCGTCATCGTAGCTGCTTATCGGAATTTGCACGGCCGGCTGCCAAAAGCCTTTCTTACGTTCGCTGTATTGGCCGCTGTAGATGTATGCCTCATACTCCTTTATGTAGTGGCGGTTGCTCGAAAAATAGAGCAGATTGTTGTCGGGAGTCACCACCGGGCACATATCGTCGAATTCTGAGTTGATGGTTGTGTCGAGGCGTGTGAAAGTCACGTTTATAGGGTTGTTCATAAGCTCCTTGGTGTAATCGCACATCTTAATCATCCGGTCCGACTCAAACAAATCGTTCTCGTCAACGCCAACCATCTTGTAATCGTAAAACGCATCGATGGCCTCGGTGAACCGGTAGTTGTACATATAGGCCTTGCCAAGGAAGAATTTTGTGCGGATGGGGTAGTTGTTGAAACTCACCACATATTCCAGAAACGGAACCGATTTTTCTTTGTCGACATTGGTCTCAGTGTAGCAGACGCCAATGCGGTAGTTGAGGTCGAGGTTATCCTTGTCGTACTTGTAAAGCTCCAGATAGTTTTGGAGTGCATACTCGTAATCGCCTTTCTTAAAGGCGTTTTCGGCGTATTTTTTTATTAAGATGATATCATCGTTCTGCGCTGAGGCCGTAACCGTAAGCATCAGAACCGCTGTAATGCTTAAAAGTAACTTATTCAATGACATAACCAATATTTCATATTGTTTTGCAGTATGAACCGCAAATATAAAAATATAATTCGCATTTTCTATCGCAGACAATCGTATTGATTGCCGCCCATTTGCAACATTCCGCGCTTGTATTTTCGTCCGGTTATCGATGTGAGCAGTGCCGCCATTGTGCTGGTGCTGCCCGACGACGCGAAAACATCGGTGACGCAGCGGCTGTCGGTGTTGAGCAGGCTGTGTTCGGCAAGCAGGTCGGCGGCGTGCCGGGCTACTGCCGGAGCCGGGTCGATGACAGTGACTTGCGGGCCGGCCAAAGCCTCAATCTGCGGCTTGAAAAAAGGGTAGTGGGTGCAGCCCAGAACAATCTGGTCAACGCCGTGCTCAAGCATCGGACCGATGTATTTCTGGAGCAGCGGAAGCGCTTTCGGGCCGTTGTACTCGTTGGCCTCAACCAGTTCAACAAGGCCGTCGCCAATCTGCACCATCACGTCGATGTTGCGGGCATATTTCTGGCTTGTGGCTTTGTAGAGGCGGCCGTTGAAGGTGCCTTTGGTGGCCAGAACGCCAACCTTGCCCGAGCGGGTGTGCAATGCGGCTTGCTTGATAGCCGGTTCCATTCCCACAAACGGCACAGAGTATGCGGCGCGCAGCTCGTCGATGGCCGCGGCGGTGGCGGTGTTGCAGGCCACTATAATCAGCTTGCAGCCGGCGTCGAGCAGTCCGTCGGCAATGGTGCGGGCCAGCCGCACAATCTCATCTGGCGACTTGGGTCCGTAGGGGCAGTTGCGGCTGTCGGCAAAGTACACAATGTCCTCGTTTGGCAGCTGCCGGCGCACCTCGCGCCACACTGTCAGTCCGCCAAGCCCCGAGTCGAATATGCCTATCGGATTGTTACTCATTGTGTTTGCTTAAAACAACAATATCCAACGGTTGGCCGCTGGATATTGTCATATCAATTCATTTTAAAGAATTTACTTTATCCCTAATTTTTTGAGAACCAATGGCAGCATATCAACACTCTGCTCTGAGTGGTAAAGAATGGCGCCCATACTCATATCGAAAACGTAGGTGAAATTGTTCTCGGCGGCCACTTCGTCGATAGCCTTCTTGGCCTTGTCGATGATTGGCTGAAGCAATTCGCCCTCTTTGTTGCTCAAATCTTTCTGTGCTGTCTGCTGGAAAGCCTGCAAGCGTTGCTGGATGTTGGTCAGCTCACTTTCTTTAGCTTCAAGCAGAACCTGCGGCAGTGAGTCGCGTTGCTCAAGATACTGTTGGTATTTGTTCTCTAACTCGCTCTGCATAGCGGCCATCTGGTCTTCGAGTTGTTTGGCATATTTTTCGAGTTGGGCACGTGCCTGCTCGCGCTCGGGCATCTGCTGAAGCAACTGTCCCGAATCTATATGACCAAACTTGAAATTTTGTGCATTTGAAACTGTCGCCATTGCTGTAAGGGTCAAAACGGCAACAAGTGTTAAGAATCTTTTCATCATTAAAAGTTTTATTTGTTATTGTTTGAATGCAAATATATTAAAATTGGTTTTGCCGATGCAAGTTTTGCGAAAAAACGCGCCTAATTCTTGTAGCCCAGTTTCTGCAGCACATCGTCGCTCTTGTCGTACTTGGGGTCGGAGTAGAGGAACGAGGCTCCGCCGGCGGCATCGAATATGAACGCATAGTTGCCCGATGTGGCTATCTCTTTGATTGCGTTGAAAATATCGTCCTGAATTGGCTTAATCAGCTCCTGGCGTTTTTTAAATAAATCGCCGTCGGTGCCGAAGTATTTTTTCTGCAATTCCTTTGTCTGACGCTCTTTCTGCACAATCTCCTCCTCGCGTTTCTGTTTCATTTCGTCGGTAAGCAGAACCTTCTCGGCCTGATACTCTTTATACATTTTCTCAATTTCGGCATACTTGGTCTCAATTTCAGCCTGCCAGTCTTTCGACATAATCTCAAGCTGCTCCTGCGCCGACTCGTAGGCCGGTATGCTCTTCAGAATGTAGTCGGTATCGACGTACGCAAATTTTTGTGCAAAAGCCGATGTTGCAAGCAGTGCAAACATTCCGGCAAAAAGTGCTTTTTTCATAATCGTGTGGTATTAAGTATGTTACACAATATTGATTGTCTGTTTTACAATTAGAACGCCTGGCCGATGGTGAACGCGAACTGGCTGCCGTTGGAGCCTGGGTTGCGCGGGTTGTTGTCGAATCCGTAACCCCAGTCAAGTCCGAGCAGACCAAGCATCGGCAAGTAGAACCTCACGCCCACACCCGCCGAGCGGTATAGGCTGTACGGGTTGTACTCCTGCAGTTCGTACCACGAGTTGCCGGCATCAAAAAACGCTGACGCCCAAATGGTTGACGATTCCTTCATCACCAACGGGTAGCGCAGCTCTACCGATATTTTCTGATAGATGTTGCCTTGCGGATAGGCTGTCAACGAGCCGTTGCCGTTCCGGCCGTTGTCGTAGCCGCGCAGCGGAATAACATCGTAGCCGTAGTAGTAGTTGCCGCCTTGCATACCGTCGCCGCCCACCTGGAACGACTCGAACGGAGAGTATCCCCATCGGCGGCTGTAGTAGCCTAACAAGCCGAATTCAAAGTTGGTGCGCAACACTAGATTCTGGTAGATGGCGTTGAACCAGTCGGCTTTGAATTTCCATTTGTGGAACTCAATGAGCCGGTATTTGCGGCGGGCTTCCTCCTCGCGGACGGCTGTTGGGTTGTCGTCAAGCGATTTCCTCTCGTTTTTGTCCAGTTTCCAGAATTCCCATTCGCGCAGGAGCGAGTAGGGCGGAGTCAGCTGCAGCGAGAGCGATATGTTGGCGCCGCGGCGCGGATAGAGCGGCTGGTCGAGTGAGTTGCGGCCAATTACCGTTGTGATACTCAGGTTGTTTGATATGCCTGTCGAGAACTCGTTCAGGATGGCGTAGTTCTGGATGTTGTACCGCTGATAACTGATTTCGTTGTAGATAGTGAAGTAGTTGTCGGGCCACTCCAAACGGCGTCCCAAACCCACTGACGCGCCGGTAATCTTCATAAACTGCGAAATGTTCGACTTGTAAACGTTGCTGCTCGACCGCACCGTGTGGTAGAACGACACCGTGAACGAGTTTGGTTTGCGGCCGCCAAGCCACGGCTCGGTGAACGACAAACTCAGCGAGCGGTAGTGCTTGCCGCTGGTCTGCGCGTGTATTGAGAGTCGCTGGCCGTCGCCCGATGGCAGCGGACTGTATGAGTCGAGGTTGAAGATGTTTTTTGCAGAGAAGTTTGTGAACGAAAGGCCCAGCGTTCCGATGACCATACCGCCGCCCCAGCCGCCTGAGAGCTCAATCTGGTCGGCCGGACGCTCCACCACAATGTAGTCAAGGTCAACCGTTCCGTCGGCTTGGTTCGGTGTTGGTTTCACATCGAACTTTTCGGCATCGAAATAGCTCAGCGACGCCAGTTCGCGGATGGTTCGCATAATGTCCGACTTGCTGTAAAGGTCGCCCGGGTGCGTCCAAATCTCGCGGCGGATAACGTGCTCGTTTGTGCGGTCGTTGCCGTGGATTGTCACACGGTTGATGCGGGCTTGCTTGCCTTCGTAAATCCTTATCTGTAAGTCGATTGAATCGTTATCTACCTGAACTTCAACCGGAATCGCCTGGAAGAAAAGGTAGCCTCGGTCGACGTAAAGCGAGGCCACGGCATCGTCGGCGGCCATAAGCCTCTTGTCGAGCTGAGCCTGGTCGAAAACATCGCCCTTCTTTATATTTAGTTGTGCGTTAAGTACTTCGGCCGGGTACTTTGTGTTACCAATCCATTCAATGTTGCGGTAAAAGTATTGGCCGCCTTCCGACACGCGGATTTCGATATTGAACATATTGTCCTCGTTGCGGTAAACCGTGTCCGAAACAATCTTGGCATCGCGGTAGCCGCGCTCGTTGTACTTTTCAATTATCTTCTTTTTGTCCTCCTCGTACTTGGTTTCAATGTATTTCGATGGCTTGAAAATGTTGTACCAGGTTTTTTGCTTGGTGCCCTTCATTGCCCTGCGAATCTTGCCGTCGCTGAAAACCTCGTTGCCTTCAATTTCGATGTGCTTGATTTTAACCTTGCTGTTTTTCTTGACGTTGAAGTGCAGAATGACGGTATTGGCCATCATTGTGTCCTCCTCCTGTTTTACGTTGACTTTCACATCGTGGAAGCCCTTTTTCACGTAAAACTCGCGGATGCGTTTGACTGCCGAGCTCACCATATCGTCGGTAATCTGGATTCCGCGCACCAGTTTAACTTCGTCTTTCAGGTCTTCGGCCTGCGATTTCGAGATTCCAGAAAACTCAACTCTCGAAAGTCGCGGGCGCTCTTTCAGCTCGAAGTTGAGGTAGATTTTGTCATCGGTGATTTTTGTCACGTAAATCTGCACGTCGCCGAAAAGGCCGTGCTTCCAAAGTTTTTCGAGCGATTTTGAGATGGCGTCGCCAGGCACTTCTATTTCCTGCCCCACCTGCAATCCCGACAGGTTGACAAGTGTTGTTGTGTTCAAATATTTGACGCCGGTGACTGTTATGTCGGCAATCGTGTATTTCTTTGGTTTCGAATAATCTATCTTAATGTTGTCGCCGCCTCCCGATTGCGCCACTGCCATAACAGTGTTCAACACCAGTAAAACCGCAACTATTACTTTGTTCATCATCTGTTGTAATTTTCAAATGCTCTGCCCTAACTGTTCGCTTGTCATACCAAACCGGCGCTCGCGTTGCTGATAATCGACAATGGCTTTGTAGAGTTCCTCCTTGTCGAAGTCCGGCCACAACGTTGGCGTGAAATAAAGCTCAGCGTAGGCCAGCTGCCACAGCATAAAATTGCTAATCCGGTACTCGCCGCTTGTTCTGATGAGCAAGTCGGGGTCTGGGATGCCGCAAGTGTACAGGTTCTGGCTCACCGTGTCGCCGTCGATGCTGTCGGCCGCAATTTTGCCGTCGGCCACATTGCTGGCAATCCGCCTAACCGCTTCAATTATCTCCACCTTCGAGCTGTAGCTCAACGCCAGCGTGAGTGTCAGGCCGGTGTTTGCTTTTGTCCGTTCGATGGCCTCGCGCAGGTTTGCACAAACCTTTTCGGGCAGGTCGGTGAGCCGTCCTATTGCATTTAAACGGATATTATTCTTGATTAGTGTATCGGTTTCCGTATTTATTGCCGAAACCAGCAAATCCATCAAGGCCGACACTTCCATCTTTGGGCGGTTCCAGTTCTCAGTCGAGAAGGCGTAGAGAGTCAGATACTCCACACCAAGCTCGGCGCAGCCCTCGCACACGGCGCGCACGGCGTTCAAGGCATTCTTGTGCCCGAAAATGCGCACGTTGCCCTGCTTTTTCGCCCACCGGCCGTTACCGTCCATTATTATGGCGATATGCCTTGGTAATCTTTCCTTTATGATACTTTCTTTAAGAGACATCCCCTTGCTTTATTTCCGCGCAAATTTAGTCAAACGTCGGACATTTCTTAGGATATTCTATTTTATATGCCAAATAAATTGAGAAATATGACAGCCAGTCTTTATTGCTCGCGACATATCTTTGTTTCATATTGTTCACATCCGATGGCCGGGGCGACACAAAATCGATGTTGTCGCTGAAGGTTTTAATCATCAGAAACTCAGCGCCGTACAATAGTTTCCGGTACGGGGTGTTGAATTTTACACCGAATCCGAACGGAATGTCAACAAGATACTTGTCGGTTTTGTTGTCGCCGGGTAAAAAGCCAAAGCCGAGGCCGCCTTGCAGATAGGTGGCGTATGGCACATCTTTTTTTCCTAAAACAAACGGTAGAAAGTTGAACTCTCCCATTATGTTGAAATGAACCAGACTGCGGTTGAATGAGTAGTCGCGGTCGTGCTGATAATCGCTTTTGTATTTAGAGTCGGAAGCGGTGATTTTGCCGTATGAAAGCATTGCTTTGGCCGAGTATCTGTTGTTGAGATTGTGACGGTACATCACAGCCGCGGCCGGTCTTGTGCTTTTGAACGGAACTTTGTTAATGTCGCCCAAATAGTAGCCTCCGCCCAACTGCAAGCCAACCTCGCCGTATGGGAACTCTTGCGCCTGCAAGCCGCACGCCATTGAAAGCGAAAGCGCAGTCAAACAAAGAATTCGGAAGCAAACGTGCATTTAGTTCCTGATTGTTTTGAAGTTAGGCAAGTGGTTGCGTTTCTCGCGGAACTTGAAGGCAATGTTCACTGACACAAACTGGTATTGGTCAATCCATTTGCCGAATTTGTAATTGCCGTTAATTAATTCGGATGGTGTTTGAGATTGTCTGTCTTTTCCGCCGTCAACACCATCGACATTATCGCCGATAACCTCGCGTAAACCAAACTCAGCACCCACATACATATTGCGTGCGATTCTGACTTTCGAACCCACACCTAACATAACAACAGGCGCAAAGCTGTGATAAGATTTAGAGTATCTGTTGCGACCCGGAGTGTCGTTCCAGTAGAACAGACCGTAACTGTAATATGCACCCACACCTGCGAACAGGTACGACGGCATAGTGAAGTTCTTAAGTTTTGTTTCGCCCAATTTGCGGTAAACTGTTTTGTGAACACGCTCTTTGATGAATTCAAACTCGTAGCGGAAACCCAACTCGGCAAAACCTGACCGGAAAGCGATACCGTGGCGATACCAATAATTTGTCTGTTTCTCGATGGTCTCACGGGCGGCCATATAGCCAATGTTCAAACTTGTGCTGACAAAATGCCGTCCTTTAACATTGTATTTCAACATTCCGTCGGCTAACAGTCCTGTTGTTCTGAATGGCAGAATCCACAACATTTTTTCAGGGTCTCTAGGAGAGCAGACATCACCCATAAAGTTTGTTACACCCACACCTGCGTGCAACTCATAATTGCGTTTGCTCCATTTCTGTGCTGATGCTCCGTTGAAACACAACACCAATAATAATATTATCGCTAATCTTTGGAATGTATTTGTTTTCATAATTGGTATTGTGTTAGAATTTTGGTAATCCGCTTCGGCCAGTTTTCAGCTTATACGAAACAGATACTACAGTAAACATATAGAAATCATTGAATTTTGATTCGCCACGTTGCTCACCTGGAGCATATCTTACATTTGGTAATGGGTCTTTTTCATCGTCGGTTTTTATGCTTCGGTCGGCCATACGGGCTGCTTGCAGATTTTTGCGTGCAAGCCATTCATTGTCAACGTACGAGCGGCTCACATCATCGATGTAGTCGGTTGTGGTGTAGCGCGGACCAAATTCAAGTCCGATGCCCAATTCGCGCGACAGCGGGTATTTGAAACCGATACCGAACGGGAATCCCATTGCAATTCGTCTGTATTTTCTTCGGCCTTCCATCAAGCCCTGGCCTTCGGTGCCTAATTTCCGCAAGGCAACCCACTTGCCAGTACCTTCCGGACCGTCATCTTTAGCCTTCGGGTTGTAATAGAATGCCGAAACACCGGCGAAAACGTAGGTGTTTATGTCGAGCAGACTGCGGAATGTGAATTTGCGGCGTCGGCGCGACCTGTAGTTGATGGGTTCCGGAATTATCGAGTATTCGAGTTGAACGCCTAACTCCCACAAGTTGGTACGGAAGCTGAGGTTGCGGTCGCGACGGTAGGCTTCGTCGGTTTTGGCATCGCTACCTGAAAGCCACGCATACGATACCGTGCCTTTCACGGCCAGCGGATTGAGTATCTTGTAGCGCATTCCGACTTGTGCCATAACGCGTTGCGAGGTGAAATCGTAGTCGGCAAGGAAGTGTCCGTGACCGGAGTCTCTACCGCCAAGCTCACCCACAAATGTTGACAATCCAATACCACCAACCGCCTCATAACGCATTCGTTTCCAACGAGTAGCCTGGGCGTCGGCAAATTCTGACACCAACATCAGCAACGAAACCAATAATACTATATGATGTTTCATAGAAAAGTCAAAACACTCTTTTTAACAAGAGGCCAAAAGTAAAAATTATTTTCTTACTCGCTTGCATCACCCGATTTTTTTACGGCAACAACGGTGTTATATTGATAAAGGTGCGTTGAAATGCTTTTTTTCATCGAAGCTGCAAAAGCCAAACGAACATTTGTGAGCCAATATTGCCTTGAATCGGATTTGTGCCCTGCAAAACAGAAAAGTTGTCGATAAAATTGTTGCAAATGCCATCGTTATGTTTATGCAATATGTTTATTTCCAGTTTTTTATGTGCCGACAAAAATCAAACTGCGATAAAATCGCACTTGTGGCATATTTTTTGAATAACGGTGCGCTAAAAAAACTATTTTTGCACGGTTGTTTTTAAAATATACTAAATTGACCAAAGAATTGGTTTTTAAGAGTTTATGTTAATAAAGGCAACGCGGGTTTTTGATTATTGAGTTAAAAAATAGCGATAAATGGAAATTTCAGTATGGACATTATTGGTAGTGGGGCTCGGAACGGTGTTCTGCGCGCTTCTATTAATAATAGGTATGGGAAACCTGCTCATCAGCGTGGTTAACCGATTCTTCCCCGAAGAGGAACCGAAGGCGCAGGCCGCAACCGCAGTGGCCGCTGTCGCCCCGAACATCAAAGCAGCCATTGAGTCGGCCGTGAACACCATCACTGCAGGCAAAGGCAAAGTTGAATCAATCGAAAAAATTTAAAATATGAGTAAAAAGGTAAAATTCAGTCTGGTCTTCCGCGATATGTGGCAGTCGGCCGGAAAATACGTGCCGCGGGTTGACCAATTGGTAAAAGTTGCGCCCGCAATCATCAAAATGGGTTGTTTCGACCGCGTTGAGACCAACGGCGGTGGCTTTGAACAAGTGAACCTGCTTTACGGCGAGAATCCCAACAAGGCCGTACGCCAGTGGACAAAACCATTCCACGAGGCTGGCATTCAGACACATATGCTCGACCGTGCGCTGAACGGCATCCGTATGAACCCGGTTCCGGTTGACGTTCGCCGTATGTTCTACAAGGTGAAGAAAAAACAAGGCACCGACATCGCCCGCACCTTCTGCGGCCTGAACGACACCCGCAACATTATCCCGTCAATCGGCTACGCGCACGACGGCGGAATGATTTCGCAGTGCTGCCTTTGCGTCACTTTCTCACCGCTTCACACAATTGAATATTACACAAAACTCGCTTTCGAACTCATCGAGGCCGGCGCCGACGAAATCTGCTTGAAGGATATGGCCGGAATCGCACGCCCCGTATCGCTTGGCGAGATTGTGAAAAACATAAAGGCTAAATATCCGAAAATCACCATCCAATACCACGGACACGCAGGGCCGGGCTTCTCAATGGCAACCATTCTGGAGGTCTGCAAGGCTGGTTGCGACTATGTTGACGTTGGTATGGAGCCGCTCTCGTGGGGCACAGGTCACGCCGATATTCTGGCCGTCCAGCCAATGCTGAAGGACGCTGGTTTCGACGTTCCTGAAATCAATATGGACGCCTATATGGAGGTTCGCACAATGATTCAGGAGATGATGGACGACTTCCTTGGCTACTACATTCCGGCTCGCAACCGCCAGATGAACTCGCTGCTGATTGCACCGGGTCTGCCGGGCGGAATGATGGGCTCGCTGATGACCGATTTGGAGACAAATCTGGAAAGCCTGAACAAATGGAAAGAGAAAAATAATCAGCCGAAACTCTCTCAGGACCAACTGCTTGTGAAGTTGTTCGACGAGGTTAAATACGTTTGGCCGATGATGGGCTACCCCTGCCTGGTTACGCCTTTCAGCCAGTATGTAAAGAATATGGCGCTGATGAATGTTATTCAGATGGAGAAGGGCAAGGAACGCTGGTCGCTCATTGCCGACGACATCTGGAATATGCTGCTCGGCAAGGCTGGTAAACTGCCTGGCCCAATCGCACCTGAACTCGAAGCCAAAGCCAAAGAGCAAGGCCGCGAATTCTTCACTGGCAATCCGCAAGACCAATATCCCGACGAACTCGACACCTTCCGCAAGGAGATGCAGGAGAACGGTTGGGAACTTGGCGAGGACGAGGAGGAACTCTTCGAGTTGGCTATGCACCCGCAGCAGTATCGCGCTTACAAGAGCGGCAAGGCCAAAGCCGATTTCGAGGCCGACCTTGCAAAACGCAAAGCCGAAAAATGTGCTGGCAAGGGAGGAATCACTCTGCCACAGACAGTTACAGTCGATGTAAATGGCGAGAAATATAAAGTTGTGATTGGGGAGAACAACGGCTCGGCAGCACCTGCACAACACGCCGCAGCCGCACCTGCAGCCGCCGGCGACACCGCTGGAGCAAAAGATCTCACATCGCCGCTCGAAGGCAAATTCTACCTTGTGAAATCGTCGGGCGACACCGCTGTGAAGGTTGGCGACACCGTGAAGAAAGGCCAGACCGTCTGCTACGTTGAGGCAATGAAGACCTTCAACGCCATTGCAGCCGAATGCGACGGCACCGTTGTTGAAATCTGCCTGACCAGCGGCGCAAGCGTGGCCGAAGACGATGTTCTGATGAAAATTAAGTGATTGGTTATGAGCGAGATATTTGAAAGAATATACAATATGACTGCTATCAGCAACATCATTGCTGAACCGCAGTTTCTGATAATGTACGCGCTCGCGTTTCTGCTGCTCTATCTGGGCATCAAGAAACAATACGAGCCGCTGCTGCTCATCCCCATCGCCTTTGGCGTGCTGATTGCCAACTTCCCTGGCGGCGGTATGGGCGTGCTTGGCGCCGACGGCGAAGGCCTTGTGCACTACACCAAAGACGGCGTTGAGATGGCGAAAAATGTCTATGAGATGTCGCTGCCCGAAATCGCGCACGACCTTGGCATTATGAACTTCATTTACTACGCCCTGATTAAGAGCGGATTACTGCCGCCAATCATCTTTATGGGCGTGGGTGCTCTCACCGACTTCGGTCCGATGCTGCGTAACCTTAAACTTGCCATTTTCGGTGCAGGCGCACAGTTCGGAATCTTTGCTGTGCTGATTATCGCAAGCTACTGCGGATTTACAATGCAAGAGGCTGGTTCACTGGCCATTATCGGTGGTGCCGACGGTCCGACGGCAATCTTCACCACCATCAAACTTGCGCCGCACTTGCTCGGCCCCATTGCCATTGCAGCCTACTCTTATATGGCGCTTGTGCCTGTGATTATTCCGCTGGTTGTGAAACTGACTTGCTCTGAGAAAGAGTTGAAAATCAATATGAAAGAGCAGGATAAACTCTATCCGAACGCCAAAGAGTTCAAGAATATGCGTGCTCTGAAAATCATCTTCCCGATTGCCACCACAACCGTTGTGGCCATCCTGGTTCCGACAGCCGTTCCACTTGTTGGTATGCTGATGTTCGGTAACCTGATTAAGGAAGTTGGAGCCAACACATCGCGCATTTTCGACGCTGCTTCAAATGCCATAATGAACTCTGCCACAATCTTCTTGGGCTTGTCAGTCGGTGCCACAATGACTGTTGACGCCTTCCTGAACCTTCAGACCATCGGCATTGTGGTTGGCGGATTCTTCGCCTTCGGCCTGTCAATCTTTGGAGGCATTCTGCTGGTGAAGATTTTCAACCTGTTCTCGAAGAAGAAAATCAACCCGCTGATTGGCGCAACTGGCTTGAGCGCCGTGCCAATGGCATCGCGTGTGGCCAACGACATTGCTCTGAAATACGACCCGCGCAACCACGTGCTCAACTACTGTATGTCGAGCAACGTGTCGGGCGTGATTGGTTCGGCTGTGGCCGCAGGCATTCTGATTGCCTTTCTTGGTTAGGATTTGATTGTTAGACAGATATGCAAAAACCGTCTCAGATTCTGGGGCGGTTTTTTATTGGTGTTTATAGGCTGTGATGAATTGTGAGTTCATTATGAAATTCTGTAATTCACATTCCGAAAACCTAATACCCTCAATCAAATAATTTTGATACTTTTGCGTTCTCTAAACGGTATGGCAAAAAAGCTGCTAATCATATTTCTTTTAGTCTTTGCGGTGGCGGGAGGTGCTTCGGCGCAGAAAAAGCGTCCGTGGTGCAAGCCGTTCTACGATGCCGAGCCTTACCATTTCGGGTTTGCATTCTCGTTGGGGCAGATGTCGTTCAGCATCAGCCATTCCGACGAGTTTAACCGGCTCGATACTGTTTATTCCATTGAATATAGTGGCGGCGCGTTGTTCGGCGCCAGTATGGTCTTCAACCTGAAGTTGGCCGACAATTGGGATTTGCGCACACTGCCTGGCCTTGCTTTCAGTCAGCGCACGCTAACCTATTTGCTTGATGATGACCAAGTTGAACTTGGCTATCTGCTGCGTTCGCACAATATGAAAATCGAGACCACATTGTTGCAGTTCCCGACGCTTATCAAGTACCGCTCGACGCGCGAGAGCAACTATCGGCCTTACATTTATTTCGGTTTGAACCCCGCCATCGATTTGGCTGCGCGTAAAAAGGTCAAGCCAGAAGAACGGCCAAAAATCCGGCTCAACAAGTTGGATGTCTATGCCGAAATAGGTATCGGACTCGACAACTATCTGAAGTATTTCAAATATTCTACCGAACTGAAATTCAGTTACGGACTGCTCGATATGGTCAAGCAGGACGGCTCCGAATACACCCGCGCTTACCGCCGTTTGGGCTCAAAAATGGTCACTTTAGTGCTCTGCTTCGAATGATTAAGGAAATCACTTTGGCCTTGTCGCCCGAAAAGGCGTCGTCAGAGAAATTCTATCTGCCCGCCGCTGCCGCAAAGTTGGGCCTTTCCACCGAGCAAATCTCGTTCTGTCGCTTGCGCGGACGGTCAATCGACGCGCGTCACGGCCGTGTGCTAATCAATCTGCGGCTCGATGTCTATATCGATGAACTGCCGAAGCCCGATGAGTGGCAAATGCCTGATTATCCGAATGTTGAGCACTGTCAGCCAGTTGTGATAGTGGGGGCGGGGCCTGCTGGGCTGTTTGCCGCGCTCAAATTTTTGCAGTCGGGGCTGAAGCCGGTGATTGTTGAGCGCGGAAAAGACGTGCACTCGCGCCGTCTCGACATTGCCGCCATTCACCGCAACCAGGGCGTCAATCCCGACTCAAACTACGGTTTCGGCGAAGGTGGTGCTGGCACCTATTCCGACGGAAAACTTTTCACCCGTTCGAAAAAACGCGGCGACATTTCCGAAGTTCTGCGCATTCTCTACGCCAACGGCGGCAATCCCGACATTATGGTCGATGCACACCCGCACATTGGCACCGACAAACTGCCAGGCATTATCGAAAATATCCGCAAAACCATAATCGAGCACGGCGGCCAGGTGCTTTTTGGCGTGTCGTTCGACAGTCTGATTCTCGATGGCGACCGCGTTCGCGGAATCCGCACCACTTCAGGCGACGAAATACGTTCCGATGCCGTTATTCTGGCCACAGGCCATTCAGCGCGCGAAGTCTATTATTCGCTTCACCGTCAAGGCGTTGCGCTCGAACCGAAGGCTTTTGCGATGGGCGTTCGCGTTGAGCACCCGCAGAGTTTGATTGACAGTATTCAGTACTCGTGCCGCCAGCGCGGACCGTATCTTCCTGCCGCGGCCTACAGCCTTGTGCAGCAGTCGGGTGGGCGCGGGGTTTACTCGTTTTGTATGTGCCCAGGCGGGATTATTGTTCCCGCATCAACGGCTGATAATGAGATGGTTGTCAACGGAATGTCGCCGTCGGCGCGTGGCAGCCAGTGGGCCAATTCGGCCATTGTGGTTGAGTTGCGCACCGATGATATTCCGCCTTGCGCTGACCCCGTGATGGCAGGGCTCGAGTTTCAAATGCAATATGAGCGGCTTGCCTTCAACAATGGCGGTGCGGGCCAGATTGCGCCAGCGCAGCGGTTGGCCGATTTTGTCGAAGGGCGTGTGTCGGGTTCGCTTCCGCGCACGTCGTTCACACCAGGCATAATCTCGTCGCCGATGCACCAGTGGTTGCCCGATTTTATCCGCCAGCGCCTGCAGGACTGTCTTCGCCAGTTCGACCGCCGAATGCGCGGCTTCTACACCAACGATGCCGTGCTGATTGGCGTCGAGAGCCGCACCAGTTCGCCCTTGCGCATTCCACGCGACCCTGAAACTCTGCAACACGTTCAGATTCAAGGACTTTTCCCGTGTGGTGAAGGCGCGGGCTATGCGGGCGGCATTGTCTCTTCGGCACTCGACGGACAGCGTTGCGCCGAAAAGGCGGCTGAGTTTTTACGTAAGTGACAGTGTCGATTTTAATTCACTTTTTGCTGCTGATTGACAATCAACACTATATCGGGGTCACCGAAAAACCTCAAGAAAATTGGCGCGAAATATCGAAGAAGATATCGAACTCAACCTTATATTTGTGCCGCTAAAAACAGAGAGTATGATTAAGGATAGTCTCACCAATCACGCAAAGTACGATTCGCTGCATCCGTTGTTCGCAAAGGCTTTCGAGTACTTGCAATCGGCCGATTTGATTGATTACGACGAGGGTAAATACCCGATTGACGGCAACGATATGTACGCGTCAATCAGTGAGTACGTCACCAAAAGCGAAGGTCAACTTGAAGGTCACGTGGAATACATTGATATTCAGTATATTCTGAAAGGAACCGAA
The DNA here is from genome assembly GCA_902790595.1 of uncultured Bacteroidales bacterium. GTDB lineage: Bacteria > Bacteroidota > Bacteroidia > Bacteroidales > SZUA-534 > RUG13583. The sequence goes on along the minus strand of CADASL010000011.1, from coordinate 63,786 downwards.
ATTATTGGCTTTGCGCCGAAAAATGGCCAGAAAGAGACAATCCCATACTCTAACGAGCGCGACATTGCCTTCTATGAGGGTGATTATGAGCCTATTATCCTGAATGCTGGCGAGTTCGTTATTTTTTACCCCAACGATTTGCATCTGCCGTGCCTGAAAAACGGCAATCCGTCGGTTGTGAAAAAGGTTGTGGTCAAAGTCCGACTCAACCCTGGCAAAGCCGAATAATTCCTATTTTGTTGATTGATAAATTCTAGCAGCGCCTTTCAGCCGTTTTGCCGGCGAAATTCGGCGCACACAATGGCCGTTGCCACAGCCACGTTGAGCGATTCCATATCAGATGTTGGCGGCGCGTACGATGGGATCTTTAAGTTGCTGTCCATCAGTGCGCTAATCTCGGCCGACAAACCTTTCGACTCATTTCCCATAACCACAATGGCGTCTTTCGGCAGTTTTGCGGCGTAAAGATTCTCGCCGTCGAGCCTTGTGCCAAACATTGGAATGCCAGCATTGCGGGCGGTGGCGGCCAATTCGGCAAGGTCGCAGTATGTGACGTTGACCTTGAAAATGGCGCCCATTGTCGATTGAATGACTTTCGGGTTGTAAACATCGACGGTGTCGGGCGAGCAGAACACGTTCGCGATTCCGAACCACGCCGCCGTGCGTACAATAGTTCCCAGATTGCCAGGGTCTTGCACGTTGTCGAGCGCAATGCTCAGGCCGCGCAAGTCGGCCGGGGTGCGTTTTTCGGGAAGTTTGGCCAAAGCAACGGCTTTGTTTGGCGTCTTCAAAAAACTGATGCGCTCAAGGTCGTGCTCGCTAATGGCGGAGATTTCGGCCTTACGTTTTAAATTTGCCGGCAATTCGTCGATATATTGTTGAACTGCAAATACTTCGATGGTTTCGAAACGGCTCATCAGAAGTTCGCGAACCATTTTTTCGCCTTCAACCACAAAGCAGCCCGATTCAATGCGTTCACGCTTCTTGTCGAGCGATTTTATCAGTTTTATCTTGTTGTTGGTAAGCATAATCAATGTTTTTCGCAAAAGTAATCAAACCAACGTATTATATTTGTGCAATTCCATTGTCGAATGAATTTGGGGCGAAAAATCCATATAAGTGTTTTATTTGCAGCATTATGCGCATTCGTAATGTCGAGTTGCAACATCACCCGTATGGTTCCCGAGGATGAGTATCTTTTGCGCCGGAACAAGACCAAAATCAGCGAAAGCGGCTTCGACAAGGAGGAGTTGACGTCGTATTACCGCCAAAAAGCCAACCGCAACGTGTTCGGGTATTATCCGTTCTTCCTGACGACCTACAATTTTGCCCACATCGGTCACGAACGCCGTTGGAAAAACTGGCTCGCCAGGGTTGTGGGAGAGGAGCCTGTGATTTTGGACACGTCGCTGGCCGACCGCACGCTCAAGCAGTTCGACATAATTCTCAGAAACAATGCCTATTACAACGCGTCGGCATCGTATAGCATTGCCCGGAAAAAGAAAAAGGCGAAGGTTACCTACAATGTCGAGCTGGGGCGGCAAACACACATAAACACAGTTTTTTACACCATCCGCGACACGGTTCTTGAGCCAATCATCAAGGCCGATTCGGCCAGCATTTTACTGCATAAGGGCAACCCTTTCACACTCAATGTCTTGCAGGCCGAGCGCGACCGAATTGTCAATTTGGTGCGCAGCAAGGGGTATTATCAGTTCAGTCCCGATTTGGTCCGGTACAGTGTCGATACCAGCAACTATTTGGCTGACGTTGAGGTGCTTGTCGAGCGTCCTGTGGTGCAGAATCCCGATGGTTATCTCGAGAAATCGAACGCCCGTCAGTTCCGTATCAACAGTGTGGCGTTTTTCCCTGACTATAATCCGCAGGAGGCTTTGCGCAACAAAACAGCTTACTATGCAAACCTCGACACCTTGTACCGCGACCCGTACGTGTTTCTTTTCGCCGGCAAGCGGAAAATCACACCGCGTACAATTCTGAAAGCCAATCTTTTGGAGCCGGGGCAACTCTACGATGTCAGAAAGGTTGAGCAGACGAGCCGCCACATCAACTCGTTGCGGATTTTCCGCCAAAACACCGTGAATTTCACGCAAGTGCCTGGCAACGACACGCTTCTCGACTGCCACGTGCTGCTCACACCGTCCACCTATCAGAACTATTCCGTCAACCTTGAGGCCACCAACACGCAAGGCAATCTGGGCGTTGGCGGCAACTTCAACTATCAGCACAAGAATCTGTTTCACGGAGCCGAAATTTTCAACATCAAGCTGTCGGGTTCGTTGCAGCGCCAGACCGAGACCGAGACAACCGAGGCGTTCAATATCATTGAGTTTGGTGCCGAGTCTTCGCTCGAAACCCCGTCATTTGTGCTGCCGTTCCGCACATCGAACTGGTACAAGCGCAGCGAGCCGCGAACAATGTTCACCGTGGCCTACAACTATCAGCGCCGGCCTGATTACACCCGCAAAATCACATCGCTGCTCGTCACCTATTCGTGGAAGCGCGGCGACCATTTACGGTTCCTTGTCAGCCCTGTCGATTTGAACACCGTCCGCATCCCTGAGCGCACCGAGGCGTTCGACAACCGAATCCGCGGCAAGTACATCGAAAACAGTTACAAAGACTATTTTATCATCGGCAGTCGTTATAGCATTCTTTATCAAGACCGCGATGCCTCGAAGAATACTGACTTCTCATATTTCCGTTGGAATCTCGATTTGGCCGGCAATCTGCTTCATCTTCTGCACAAAAACACATCAACGGCCGACACCGTGGCCGGCGGCTACTACGAGATTGCCAATTTGCAGTATGCTCAGTTTTTGCGCACCGATGTCGATTTCCGCCGCTATCATTATTTCTCCGAGCGCGACCAGTTGGTGGGGCGCGTGTTTGCGGGCATTGCAATCCCTTACGGGAACGCTACAGCCGTGCCTTTTGTGCGCCAGTATTATTCGGGCGGCGCCGATGGCATCAGGGCTTGGAACGTCCGCGATTTGGGCCCCGGCACCTATCGCGATACAGCGTCGTCGTACCCAAACCAGACTGCCGATGTCAAGCTCGAGTTCAATCTTGAATACCGATACACAATTATCAAAAATTTCAAGGGAGCCTTGTTTGTCGATGCCGGCAACATTTGGGCGCTTAAAAAAGACGATGACCGACCGGGTGCGGAATTTGATATTAATAACTTTTACAAGCAGTTGGCGATTGGTACCGGTACTGGTTTCCGTCTCGATTTGAACTTTGCCGTCATCCGCCTCGATGCCGGAATAAAAGTGAAAAATCCTTCAATTGAAGGCCCCGACAGTTGGGTGCTGTTCCATAACAGGTTCAAATTCAAAAGCATAACTTGGCAGTTTGGTATCGGTTATCCATTCTAATCCGCAAAGCGATGAAAATCAAGCGTTTTTTTATCGAGTATTTCACAATGAACAAGATGCAGCAAAGCGGCACAATTGTTCTTTTGTGCTTGATAATCATAGTGGCTTTGCTTCCGCGATTTGTCGCTTTTTACAAATCCAACCGCCATCAGCCCGATTTTGCCAAGTTCGATTCCATTATGGCAAGTTACGAGCCGATGCCCGCCGAATCATATGCGCAGCAACCCAAAAAAGTTGCCGTTGCTCCCGATTCCATATTCACATTCGACCCAAACACAGCCACTTACGACGATTTTCTCTGTCTCGGCCTTTCCGAGCGCATATCGGCCAACATTGTGAAATACCGGAAATCGGGCGGAACGTTCAAAACTCCGGCTGATTTTTCGAAGATTTACGGCATAACCGATTCCGTTTATGCGGCGCTTTTGCCGTATATCAAGATTACGACCGCCGCCAAGCCTGCATCCAAAACCAAGCGGGCTACGGCATCGAAATCGGCCAAACCCGAAACAAAAAAGTCGCGTTATCAGCCGGCCGAGTTACCAGTTGTTGAGCTGAACACCGCCGACTCCGCGCAACTCGACGCTCTTCGCGGCATCGGACCGGTCTTGGCCAAGCGCATAATCACCTATCGTGAGATGTTGGGCGGATTTCACACGGTTGAGCAGCTGCGTGAAATCCGCAATCTCTCAGCCGAAACCTACGCCGACCTTTATATCCAGTTCACCATCGATTCCTCAAAAATCCGGAAGATTGACCTGAACAATTTCGAGTACAAGGAACTGAAACGGCATCCGTATATGCCCGTAGCTCAGTTGAACTCAATAATGAACTACCGGCGGCTGATGGGCCGATTCAAATCTGTCGACGAATTGCTGAAGCACAAACTCGTCGATACGCTCACTTATCAGAAAATATCGCCGTATCTCGAAGCGAATTGACATATATATATTATAGGTGTGCCGGCGAAAAAATGCGAGCTGCGTCTTGTCAAAAAAAAGTTTGAAAAATAAATTGGGGACAAATTTTGTAATTGCATATCATTTTCTAAATTTGCGCCTTGTTTTAGAAATGTTAAACAATAACACTTTATTATGATTGTAATACCAGTAAAAGAGGGCGAAAGCATTGACAGAGCCTTGAAGAAATTCAAAAGAAAATTTGAGAAAACAGGTGTGGTTAAAGAGTTAAGAGCACGCCAAGTTTTTACAAAACCTTCTGTTGAGCGTCGTAAGGAAATCATCAAGGCTGCCTACATCCAGCAGTTACAGGACGCAAGCCAGGAGATTTAATCTGGCTTTCACCCCATTCATCGGGGGATTTCCGGCAAAGTGTTGCTATGTTTGACAACGGATTTTCCAACTATTTAGCAAACGAAAAACGTTATTCAACACATACACTTCGTGCCTACGAAAGCGACTTGCGGCAGTTTTTCGATTTCGCACAAAGTGCCAACGAAAACTTCAATCCACTCACGGCTGACCATACGGTCATTCGTGAGTGGATTGTTTTTTTGATGGAGAACGGCGACAAATCGCGTTCCGTCAATCGCAAAATAACCACCCTTCAGACCTATTATAAATATCTAATGCGTGAGGGTTTGATTGATGAGCTGCCAACGCGTAGGATTATCAAACCAAAAACCGAGAAAAACCTGCCGTACTTTGTCGATAAAAAGGCAATGCAGGAGTTGTTCGATTTTTTTCAGTTCCCTGATGATTTTGAGGGCCACCGCGACCACGCCATTATGCTCACATTCTACTGCACAGGTATGCGTCTGGCCGAACTGTGCGGATTGAAGACATACGACATTGATTTTTACAGCTCGCAGCTGAAGGTGCTGGGCAAGCGCAACAAGGAGCGGATTATACCTTTCGGCATTGAGCTCAAGGCTTGCCTCAAATCATATATCGAAGAGCGTGACAAGATCGCCATCGACAACGATATGCTGTTTGTTACCGACAAAGGCGAACCGGTTTACGACAAGCTCGTCTATCGCGTGGTCAACAAGTACCTCGGCGCTGTAACCACTTTGGATAAAAAAAGTCCACACGTGCTTCGGCACACATTCGCCACGCATATGCTTAACAATGGCGCCGAAATTGACGCCATAAAAGAGCTGCTCGGCCACGCAAATCTGGCCGCCACGCAAATCTACACCCACACAACCTTCGAAAAACTGAGGAATATTTACAATCAGGCCCATCCTCGCGCATAGTGCGTTAGCATTTGATTGATAGCGTAATCCCTTTTTTGCGCAGCCATTCGCCCGTTTTCCGCCCGAAACAATATCGTTTCCGTAATAATGTGTGAATCAGCCACAATGCACAAAGAGGCTCAAAAACGATGAAAAATCTTTTTTTATTATCAGTCAATCGATATATTTGACTCAAAGATTTTAAATGAAACACCTAATTTTTTAAAGGAGGATATTATGAAGATAAACATTCATTCGCTGCACTTCGATGCCGGCGAGAAACTTTTGGGCTTTGTGAACGCGAAAGTAAGCAAGCTTGACACCTTCCATGACGGAATTATTGCCGCCGATGTTACCTTGAAACTCGAAAAATCGGACATTTCGGAGAACAAAATAGCCGAAATCAGGGTGCAAATACCAGGTGACGACGTGTTCTGCAGCCGCCAGGCCAAATCGTTTGAAGAAGCTGTGGATCTTTCAGTTGACGCACTTCGCAAGCAGTTGCAGAAGGCCAAAGAAAGGCTGCGCGGATTATAATTTCAAAAAAAATATCGCGAAGGGTTTTTATTTATCAAAATATGTCTACATTTGCACACCATTTTCCGAGAGAGGAAAAGACGTTCTGTAAATGTTTGCCGATGTAGCTCAGTTGGCCAGAGCAGCTGATTTGTAATCAGCTGGTCGTGGGTTCGAATCCCTCCATCGGCTCATTTGTCTTATTGATTGTTTTGGGAAGATACCAAAGTGGCCAACTGGGGCAGACTGTAAATCTGCTGCGTCATCGCTTCGTAGGTTCGAATCCTGCTCTTCCCACTTTTCGTGTTTAAGCGGGAGTAGCTCAGTCGATAGAGCATCAGCCTTCCAAGCTGAGGGCCGCGGGTTTGAATCCCGTCTCCCGCTCAAGCAGGCCGACGTAGCTCAGGGGTAGAGCACTTCCTTGGTAAGGAAGAGGCCATGGGTTCAATTCCCATTGTCGGCTCCAAGACTGGGATTTATTGTCTAATTGTAAATAATAGGTTATTATGGCTAAAGAACAATTTCAAAGAACCAAACCTCACGTTAATATTGGTACCATCGGTCACGTTGACCATGGCAAAACCACTTTGACAGCTGCCATCACCAAAGTATTGGCAGAGAAGGGTCTTTCTGAGTTGCGTTCATTCGACTCTATCGACAACGCACCAGAGGAAAAAGAGCGTGGTATCACCATCAACACCGCTCACGTAGAGTATCAAACAGAAAAACGCCACTATGCGCACGTTGACTGCCCGGGTCACGCCGACTATGTAAAGAACATGGTTACTGGTGCTGCCCAGATGGACGGTGCAATCCTGGTGGTTGCCGCTACTGACGGCCCGATGCCTCAGACTCGCGAGCACATCCTTTTGGCACGCCAAGTAAACGTTCCGAAAATCGTTGTGTTCCTTAACAAAGTCGATATGGTTGACGACCCAGAGTTGCTCGAGCTGGTAGAGATGGAAGTTCGCGAACTTCTCTCATTCTACGGTTACGATGGCGACAACACCCCAATCATCAAGGGTTCTGCTCTTGGCGCATTGAACGGTGAGCCGAAATGGGTTGAGAAGGTAATGGAACTTATGAACGCTGTTGATGAGTACATTCCGCTGCCTGTTCGCGACGTTGATAAACCGTTCCTGATGCCGGTTGAGGACGTGTTCTCAATCACTGGTCGTGGTACTGTTGCCACTGGCCGTATCGAGACTGGTGTTATCCACGTAGGTGATGAAGTTCAGATCCTTGGTCTGGGCGAGGACAAGAAATCAACTGTAACTGGTGTTGAGATGTTCCGCAAACTTCTTGACGAAGGTCAGGCAGGTGACAACGTTGGTCTGTTGCTCCGTGGTATCGACAAAGACGAGGTTAAACGTGGTATGGTTATCGCAAAACCGGGTTCGGTAACTCCTCACAAGAAGTTCCAGGCTGAGGTTTATATCCTGAAGAAAGAGGAAGGCGGTCGTCACACTCCGTTCCACGACAAATATCGTCCTCAATTCTACATCCGTACTCTGGATGTTACCGGTGAGATTAAGTTGCCGGAAGGAACTGAGATGGTAATGCCGGGCGATAACTTGACAATCACCGTTGAACTGATTACAGCAGTTGCTTGCAGCGAAGGTCTTCGTTTCGCAATCCGCGAGGGTGGCCGTACAGTAGGTGCTGGTCAGATTACCAAGATTCTTGATTAATAACAAGAGATAAAAAAGGATTCCAAGCGATTGGAATCCTTTATTTACGGGTGTAGCTCAGTTGGTAGAGCACTAGTCTCCAAAACTAGGTGTCGGGCGTTCGAGTCGCTCCTCCCGTGCCTTAATAAGTGGTAACAATGCAAAAGATCAAAGTATATCTCAAAGAGGTTTACAACGAACTGATACACAAAGTGTCGTGGCCTTCTTGGTCCGACCTTCAAAATAGTGCTATTGTTGTAATGGTTGCTTCCTTAATTATAGCCCTCATTATTTACATAATGGATTTTTCATTTGCTCATATAATGGAATTCATTTACGGTTTATTCAGTTAAATAATTCAATTGTAGAGAGATGGAAAAGAAATGGTATGTTCTGAAAGCCTTAAGTGGGCAGGAAAAGAAAGTAAAGGAGCAAATCGAGAGCGAAGCCGCTCACCAAAATCTGCAGGAATATGTTTCCCAAGTCTTGATTCCTACAGAAAAGATTTATCAAATCCGTAATGGTAAGAAGATTAGTAAGGAAAGAAACTTCTTTCCCGGTTACGTGCTAGTCGAGGCGGCTTTGGTCGGCGAGGTTCCCCATTTTCTTAGGAATATGCCAGGAGTCCTTGGTTTTTTAACTGAGGGAAATGGTGATCCGACACCATTGAGAGTTTCGGAAGTCAACAGGATATTGGGCAAGGTGGATGAACTCAGAGATACCGACGAGGAAAACACCAACCCGTTTGTTGTTGGCGAAGCTGTTAAAGTCATCGATGGTCCGTTCAACACATTCAGCGGAATCATTGAGGAGGTTAATGACGAGAAGAAGAAGCTCAAGGTGAGTGTCAAAATTTTTGGCAGAAAAACTCCGGTTGAACTGAGTTTTATGCAGGTAGTAAAAGAGTAAAAAACTTGTTATGGCAAAAGAAGTTACAGGAATGATTAAGCTGCAAATCAAGGGAGGGGCAGCCAACCCTTCACCTCCGGTGGGCCCGGCCTTAGGTTCTAAGGGCGTGAACATCATGGATTTTTGCAAGCAATTTAATGCCCGGACTCAAAACAGCGCTGGTAAAGTGCTTCCGGTTGTCATCACTGTTTATTCGGACAAATCGTTTGACTTTATTGTTAAACGTCCGCCCGTTGCTGTACAGATTCTGGAGGCCGCTAAAGTTAAGAGCGGTTCTGCAGAGCCAAATCGCAAAAAGGTTGCTTCTTTGACTTGGGCACAAGTTAAAGAGATTGCCGAGGACAAAATGCCCGACCTGAACGCTTTCACGGTTGAGTCGGCTATGCGTCTTGTTGCTGGTACAGCACGCAGTATGGGAGTCACAGTTACTGGAGAGTTCCCAGGTTAATAATTAATTAAAACACCTCGTGTAAAAATGGCAAAGCTAACAAAGAACAGAAAATTAGTGGCAGACAAGATTGAGCCGTCAAAGCTCTACACTTTGTCTGAAGCTGCGCATTTGGTAAAAGAGGTTACTACCACAAAGTTTGATGCGTCAGTGGACATCGACATGCGTTTGGGTGTCGATCCCCGCAAGGCAAATCAAATGGTTCGTGGTGTCGTTTCTTTACCTCACGGAACAGGTAAACAAACCAGAGTCTTGGTACTTTGTACTCCTGACAAGGAGGCTGAGGCAAAAGCCGCTGGTGCTGACTATGTAGGTCTTGATGAATACATTGAGAAGATTAAAGGCGGTTGGACTGACGTTGACGTCATCATTACAATGCCTTCAATTATGGCAAAAGTCGGCGCCCTTGGTCGCGTGCTTGGTCCCCGTGGTTTGATGCCTAACCCGAAAAGTGGTACGGTTACCATGGAAATTGGTTCTGCTGTTAAAGAAGTAAAGCAAGGTAAAATCGACTTTAAAGTTGACAAGTTCGGTATTATCCACGCTGGTATTGGTAAGGTTTCCTTCACTCCGGAGCAAATCGCGGAGAACGCTCAGGAAATCATCAGCACCATCATCAAGCTTAAACCTTCAACAGCAAAGGGTACTTACGTTAAGAGTATCAGCTTATCGAGCACAATGAGCCCTGGTATTCCAGTTGATGTTAAATCAGTAGAGTAAAAAATTAGAGTTATGAGGCGCGAAGATAAGGCTGTTATTATTGACAATCTGGCCGCTCGTCTGAAAGAGGCTAACCACTTCTACCTGACCGATATTTCTGATTTGAATGCAGAACAAACCAGTCAGTTGAGAAGAAAATGCTTCGAGAAGGACATTGAGCTTGTGGTTGTCAAGAATACCCTGCTTAAAAAAGCTATGGAAAAAACAGGCACCGACTTTTCGGAACTGTTTGGCGAACTTAAGGGCACAACTTCTATTATGTTTACCGAAGTAGGCAATGTTCCGGGTAAACTGATCAAGGAGTTCCGTGCAAAAGGTGACAAACCGATTCTTAAGGGCGCATACGTTGAAGAGTCGTTCTACATTGGCGACAACCAGCTCGAGGCTTTGATTCACATCAAGTCGAAGAACGAACTTATTGCCGATGTTATCGCACTGTTGCAATCGCCTGCCAAGAACGTTGTTTCTGCTCTGCAATCGAGTGGTCAGAACTTGACAGGTATCTTAAAAACATTATCAGAGAAATAAACATTATTTGTAAACATTTTTTAAAAATAGATTTAAAATGGCAGATTTGAAAAAGTTTGCAGAAGAGTTGGTTAACTTGACTGTAAAAGAGGTAAATGAGTTGGCTGCAATACTCAAAGACGAATATGGTATTGAACCGGCTGCTGCCGCTGTTGCTGTTGCCGCTCCAGCTGCTGGAGCTGGTGAGGCTGCCGCTGCAGAAAAAACTGAGTTCGACGTAATCCTTAAGTCGGCTGGCGCTCAGAAATTGCAAGTTGTGAAACTTGTTAAGGAACTCACTGGTCTTGGCTTGAAAGAGGCTAAGGAAGTAGTTGACGGCGCTCCGAAAGAACTTAAGACAGGCGTATCTAAAGAAGAAGCTGAATCATTAAAGGCTAAATTGGAAGAAGCTGGAGCTGAAGTTGAGCTTAAATAGGATTCCATATTAGGATAAAGATAAGGTTTAGTGTTGGTCTCCAACACTAAGCCTTTTTGTTGTTTTTTTTAAGTTCACCTATTTTTTAAGACAATGGCTTCAACTGGTTATCAAGAAAGAATAAACTTCGCATCGAATAAAAACCAATTGGAATATCCTGATTTTCTGGACATCCAATTGAAATCTTTCAACGACTTTTTCAATATCAACACAACGCCTGATCAGAGAAAAAATGAGGGCTTGTATGAGGTGTTCAATGAGAACTTCCCTATCTCTGACACCCGCAACAATTTCGTTCTGGAGTTTCTGGACTACAACATCGACCCGCCGCGTTACACCATTGAGGAGTGCATCGAGCGTGGCCTGACCTACAGCATTCCGCTCAAGGCCAAACTGAAGTTGTATTGCACCGACCCCGAGCACGAAGATTTCGACACAGTGGTGCAAGACGTTTATCTGGGCACCATTCCTTATATGACACCGCGCGGTACATTTGTTATCAATGGTGCGGAGCGTGTCATTGTGTCGCAGTTGCACCGCTCGCCTGGCGTTTTCTTTGGTCAGAGCATTCACGCTAACGGTACAAAACTCTATTCGGCACGTATCATCCCGTTCAAGGGTTCGTGGATTGAGTTTGCAACCGACATCAACAATGTGATGTACGCCTACATCGACCGCAAGAAGAAATTGCCGGTAACTACATTGTTGCGTGCCATCGGTTACGAGAGTGACCGCAGCATTCTGGAGATATTCGATCTTGCAGATGAAGTCAAAGTTTCAAAGGCCGGCCTGAAGAAGGTTACCGGCCGCCGTCTTGCAGCCCGTGTCCTGAAGACCTGGGTTGAGGACTTTGTTGACGAGGATACCGGCGAGGTTGTCTCTATCGAGCGTAACGAGGTTATCGTTGACCGTGAGACAATTCTCGAAAACGAGCATATTGATGCCATCGTCGATTCGGGCGCAAAAACCATCCTTCTGCACAAGGAGAATGTGAACTTGGCCGAATTCGGTATCATTTACAATACATTACAGAAAGACCCCTGCAACTCTGAAAAAGAGGCGGTGCTTTACATCTATAGGCAGTTGCGCAACGCAGAGCCGCCTGACGAGGCAACCGCTCGCGACGTTATCGACAAGCTGTTCTTCTCTGACAAGCGCTATGACTTGGGAGACGTAGGCCGTTTCCGCATCAACCGGAAACTGAACCTTGACATCGATATGAGCGTGAGGGTCTTGACTAAAGAAGACATTATTGAGATTATCAAATATCTGATTGAACTTATCAACAGCAAGGCCGACGTCGACGATATCGACCACTTGAGCAACCGCCGTGTGCGTACCGTTGGCGAGCAACTTCAGAACCAGTTCGGAGTTGGCCTGGCTCGTATGGCAAGAACAATCAAAGAGCGAATGAACGTTCGCGACAATGAGGTGTTCACACCAGTTGACCTTATCAACTCAAAGACATTGTCGAGCGTCATCAACTCATTCTTCGGCACCAACGCCTTGTCGCAGTTTATGGACCAGACAAACCCGTTGGCCGAACTTACTCACAAGCGCCGTATGTCGGCGTTGGGCCCTGGCGGTCTGTCGCGTGAGCGTGCAGGCTTCGAGGTGCGCGACGTTCACTACACACACTACGGCCGTTTGTGCCCGATTGAGACACCTGAAGGCCCGAACATCGGTCTTATCTCGTCGCTTTGCGTGTTCGCGAAAGTGAACAATCTGGGCTTCATCGAAACCCCGTACCGCAAGGTTGAGAACGGCAAGGTTGACCTGAACAACGACGATGTTGTTTACCTGACAGCCGAGGACGAGGAGGGAAAAATCATCGCGCAGGCCAATGCGCCGCTCGATGCCGAAGGTTGCTTCAAGAATCCGAAAGTTAAGACACGTCTGGAGGCCGACTTCCCGTTGACCGACCGCGCCGACGTTCAGATGATGGACGTTGCGCCGAACCAGATTTCGTCAATAGCCGCATCACTGATTCCGTTCCTTGAGCACGACGATGCCAACCGTGCGTTGATGGGTTCGAATATGATGCGCCAGGCCGTTCCGCTTTTGAAATCGGAATCGCCGATTGTTGGTACAGGCATTGAGAAACGTGTTGCCGAAGACTCGCGCAATATGATTAGTGCCGAAGGCGACGGTGTGGTTGAATATGTTGACGCCGACGAGATTGTCGTTCGTTACAACCGTACTGACGCACAGCGTTTTGTAAGTTTCGATGACGATGTTGTCCGCTACAAGCTGACCAAATTCCAGAAGACCAACCAGAGTATGTGCATCAACCAGCGTCCGATTGTGTCGAAAGGCGACAAGGTGACGAAGGGTATGGTGATGACCGAAGGTTACGCAACACAAGGCGGCGAACTCGCTTTGGGACGCAACCTGAAGGTGGCCTTTATGCCTTGGAAGGGTTACAACTTCGAGGACGCCATCGTGCTTTCGGAGCGTGTTGTACGTGAGGATTTGTTCACATCGCTTCACATCGACGAATATATGCTTGAGGTGCGCGACACCAAACGCGGTATGGAGGAACTCACAGCCGACATCCCGAACGTTAGCGAGGACGCAACCAAATACTTGGACGACAACGGTCTTATCCGCATTGGCGCACACGTGCTGCCGGGCGACATCCTTATCGGTAAAATCACACCGAAAGGCGAGTCAGACCCGTCGCCGGAGGAGAAGTTGCTTCGCGCCATATTCGGCGACAAAGCCGGTGACGTGAAAGACGCTTCGTTGAAGGCCGGTCCGTCGCTTACAGGCGTTGTGATTGACAAGAAATTGTTCTCACGTCTGGTTAAAGACAAGAAACTGAAAGCAGCAGAGAAACCGCTTCTGCAGAAGATTGAGGAGGAGCGTCAGCAGCGTCTGGGCGAACTCAAGGCCCGTCTGGTTGACAAACTCTTCTCGATTGTGAACGGCAAGGTGTCGCAAGGTGTTAAGGATATGATTGGCACCGACATCATCCCGAAAGGAACAAAATTCTCGCAGAAACTTTTGCTCGAGGTTGATTATCTGAACGTTAATCCTTGCAAGTGGACTACCGACAAGGAGAAGAACGACACAATCGCAGAACTGCTGCACAACTATACAATCAAGAACCGCGAGATTGAAGGCGACATCAAACGCAAGGTGTTCAACATCTCGGTTGGCGACGAACTGCCGAACGGAATTGTTCAACTTGCAAAGGTTTACATCGCACAGAAACGTAAGATTCGCGTGGGTGACAAGATGGCCGGACGCCACGGTAACAAGGGTATTGTGGCAAAGGTTGTCCGCGACGAGGATATGCCATTCCTTGAAGACGGCACACTGGTTGACATTGTGCTGAACCCGCTGGGCGTGCCTTCACGTATGAACCTTGGACAGATTTACGAGACCGTGCTCGGTTGGGCAGGCCGCGAACTCGGATTGAAGTTCGCCACACCAATCTTCGACGGCGCATCGCTTGAGGAGATTACCGAACTGACCAACAAGGCAGGCGTTCCGGAATTCGGCCGCACATATCTGTACGACGGCGGAACCGGCGAGCGCTTCCACCAACCGGCCACAGTGGGCGTTATCTATATGCTGAAACTGGGCCATATGGTCGACGACAAGATGCACGCACGTTCAATCGGTCCATACTCACTCATCACTCAGCAGCCGTTGGGCGGTAAAGCACAATTCGGTGGTCAGCGTTTTGGTGAGATGGAGGTTTGGGCACTCGAGGCATTCGGCGCAGCCAATGTTCTTCAGGAGATTCTGACTGTTAAGTCGGACGACGTGATGGGACGTGCAAAGGCTTACGAGTCGATTGTCAAGGGTGAGCCGATGCCGACACCGGGCATCCCTGAATCGTTGAACGTATTGCTGCACGAGTTGCGCGGCTTGGGATTGAGCATTAATTTAGAGTAAAATATGACTGGTATGGCTGAAAGGCCATACCATCTTTATAATCTTCTTAAAATTTCCATCTATGGCATTTAGAAAGGAAACTAAAACAAAGAGCGAGTTCTCGCACATAACAATAGGCCTGGCATCGCCGGAAGAGATTCTCGAGCGTTCGAGCGGCGAGGTGCTGAAGCCGGAAACAATCAACTACCGTACTTACAAGCCGGAGCGTGACGGTCTGTTCTGCGAACGCATCTTCGGTCCTGTAAAAGACTATGAGTGCCACTGCGGCAAGTACAAACGCATCCGCTACAAAGGCATCGTCTGCGACCGTTGCGGTGTTGAAGTTACAGAGAAGAAGGTACGCCGTGAGCGTATGGGACACATCCAACTGGTTGTGCCTGTAGCACATATATGGTATTTCAAGTCGCTGCCGAACAAAATCGGCTATCTGCTTGGTTTGCCGACAAAGAAACTCGATATGGTGGTTTACTACGAGCGCTATATCGTCATTCAGGCCGGCCAAATGGCAGAGCAGGGCATCAACGACCTTGACCTGCTGACAGAGGAGGAGTACCTTGACTGGATGGAGAAAGTTCCAAAAGATAATCAGTTCCTTGAGGATACTGACCCCAACAAATTTATTGCAAAAATGGGCGCAGAGGCCATCTACGACCTGCTCGCCAAACTGAATCTTGACGACCTTTCGTACGATTTGCGCCACAAAGCCGATACCGAGACATCGCAGCAGCGTAAGGGCGAGGCTCTGAAGCGTCTGCAGGTTGTTGAATCGTTCCGCGCATCGCAGGGTAAGAACCGTCCGGAGTGGATGATTCTGAAGGTTATCCCCGTGATTCCGCCGGAGTTGCGTCCGTTGGTTCCGCTCGATGGCGGCCGCTTCGCAACATCTGACTTGAACGATTTGTATCGTCGTGTCATCATCCGCAACAACCGTCTGAAACGCCTTATCGAAATCAAGGCACCGGAGGTGATTCTGCGCAATGAGAAGCGTATGCTTCAAGAGGCTGTCGATTCGTTGTTCGACAACTCGCGCAAATCGAACGCAGTGAAAACCGAGAACAACCGCGCTCTCAAATCGTTGAGCGACAGTTTGAAAGGTAAGCAAGGACGTTTCCGTCAGAACTTGCTTGGTAAACGTGTCGACTACTCGGCCCGTTCGGTTATCGTTGTAGGTCCTGAATTGAAGATGCACGAGTGCGGTCTGCCGAAGGATATGGCTGCCGAACTCTACAAACCATTCGTAATCCGCAAACTGATTGAGCGCGGCATTGTAAAGACCGTGAAATCAGCCAAAAAGATAGTTGACCGCAAGGACCCTGTTGTTTGGGACATTCTTGAGAACGTCATCAAAGGACACCCGGTTCTGCTCAACCGTGCCCCGACCCTTCACCGCTTGGGTATTCAGGCCTTCCAGCCGAAACTCATTGAGGGTAAGGCAATTCAGTTGCACCCGCTTGCTTGTACTGCATTCAACGCCGACTTCGACGGTGACCAAATGGCCGTTCACTTGCCACTGGGCAACGCAGCCATTCTTGAGGCACAGTTGCTGATGCTTGGTTCGCACAACATTCTGAACCCGGCCAACGGCGCGCCTATCACCGTTCCTTCGCAGGATATGGTGCTCGGTCTGTACTACATCACCAAAGCCCGCAAAGGCGCTCTGGGCGAGGGCATTACGTTCTACTCGCCTGAGGAGGTGAACATTGCATACAACGAGAAACGCGTTGACCTTCACGCAACTATCAAAGTTAAGACTAAAGACCTGATTGACGGTGAGGTTAAGGACACAATCCTTGAGACAACCGTAGGCCGTGTGATTGTCAACCAATTTGTTCCTGATGAGGTTGGATTCATCAACGAGGTGCTGACAAAGAAGTCACTTCGCGACATCATCGGTAAGGTTTACAAGACTTGCGGAACAGCCGTTACCGCTCAATTCCTTGACGACATCAAGAACCTTGGATACCGTATGGCGTTCGAAGGCGGTCTGTCGTTCAACCTTGGCGACGTAATCATTCCTGCAGAAAAAGCCGAATTGGTTAGCGAGGGTTACAAGCAGGTTGACGAGGTGATGAACAACTACAATATGGGCTTCATCACCAACAACGAGCGTTACAATCAGATTATCGATATTTGGACACACACCAATGCCAAACTGACTCAAATTCTGATGAAACAGTTGAGTTCAGACAACCAAGGCTTCAATTCAGTATTTATGATGCTTGATTCTGGAGCCCGTGGTTCGAAGGAGCAGATTCGTCAGTTGTGCGGTATGCGTGGTTTGATGGCGAAACCGCAGAAGTCAGGTGCTGAAGGCGGTCAGATTATCGAGAACCCGATTTTGGCCAACTTTAAAGAGGGTCTGTCGGTGCTCGAGTACTTCATCTCAACCCACGGTGCACGTAAAGGTTTGGCCGATACCGCTTTGAAGACCGCCGACGCAGGTTATCTGACCCGTCGTCTGGTCGATGTGTCGAACGATGTGATTATCACCGAGGAAGACTGCGGCACACTGCGTGGTCTGGTGGCAACCGCTCTGAAGAAAAACGAAGATGTAGTTGAATCGCTGTACGACAGAATCTTGGGCCGTACATCGGTACACGATATTTATCACCCGATTACCGGCGAACTGATTATCAAGGCTGGTGAGGAGTTCACTGAGGAAATCGCTCAAATTATTGAGGATTCGCCGATTGAGCAAGTCGAGATGCGTTCGGTGCTCACTTGCGAGTCGAAGAACGGCGTCTGCGCTAAGTGCTACGGACGTAACCTTTCGAACAGCCGAATGGTACAGATTGGCGAGGCTGTGGGTGTGATTGCCGCACAGTCAATCGGTGAGCCTGGTACACAGTTGACTCTGCGTACATTCCACGTGGGTGGTACTGCAGGCAACATTGCTTCCGACTCAAGCCTGACCGCAAGTTACGATGGTCGCGTTGAGTTTGAGGAACTTCGCTCAATCGCTTATAAAGACGAGAACGCCGGCGACATTGAAATCGTTGTTGGCCGTCTGGCTGAGATGAAGTTGGTTGATGTCAACACAGGTCTTGTAATTTCAAATCACGCAATACCTTACGGTTCGAAACTGTTCGTGAAGAACGGAACCGAAGTTAAGAAGGGCACACTGATTTGCGAGTGGGACGCTTACAACGCAGTCATCATTTCGGAAGTTGGTGGTAAGGCAGATTTCGTTAACCTTGAGGAGGGCGTTACCTACCGCGAGGAGTCGGATGAGGCCACAGGCTTTGCAGAGAAGGTGGTTATCGAAACCCGCGACAAGACTAAGAACCCGGCCATCTCAATCAAGAACGCGGCTGGCGAAGAGATAAAATCGTACAACATCCCGGTAGGCGCTCACATTGTGATTGCTGAAAACGAGGACGTTAAGCAAGGACAGGTTATCGTTAAGATTCCGCGCGCCGTTGGTAAAGCGGGCGATATCACCGGTGGTCTGCCGCGTGTTACCGAGTTGTTCGAGGCACGTAACCCGTCGAACCCGGCAGTGGTTGCCGAAATCGATGGCGAGGTGACCTACGGCAAAATCAAGCGTGGTAACCGCGAGATTATCATCACATCGCGCTCGGGCGAGCAGGCTAAATACCTTGTTCCGCTGTCGAAACAGATTCTGGTTCAGGAGAACGATTACGTTCGCGCAGGCATTCCGTTGTCTGACGGCGCCATCACCCCGCAGGACATCCTTTCGATTATGGGCCCGACCAAAGTTCAGGAGTACATTGTGAACGAGGTTCAGGAGGTTTACCGTCTGCAAGGTGTGAAAATCAACGACAAGCACTTTGAGGTGATTGTCCGCCAAATGATGCGCAAGGTTGAAATCATCGACCCGGGTGACACCAAATTCCTTGAGAAACAGTTGGTTGACAAGAACGACTTTATGGAGGAGAACGACTGGATTTGGGACAAGAAAGTTGTTACCGATGCCGGCGACTCTGAGACACTGAAACCCGGTCAGATTGTGACAAGCCGCAAACTGCGCGACGAGAACTCAATCTTGAAACGTAAAGACTTGCGTCTGGTTGAGGCCCGCGACACCGTTCCGGCAACTTCGAACCAGGTGCTGCAGGGTATCACCCGCGCCGCATTGCAGACCAAGAGTTTCATTTCGGCCGCATCGTTCCAGGAGACAACCAAAGTGCTCAACGAGGCTGCCATCTGCGCCAAATCAGACCCAATGGAGGGCTTGAAGGAGAACGTTATTGTTGGTCACCTGATTCCTGCAGGTACAGGCACCCGCTTGTTCTCTGACCTGATTGTGGGTTCGAAAGAGGAGTATGATGCTCTGACTCACAGACGCGACAGCATCGACGACGATGACTACACTGTTGACCAGGAGATTATGGAAATGACTTCGGAAACTGGCTCTGATGTTGAAGACGGAGAATAATCTTCAAGATATTCAATGAAAAAGGCTGCCCGACAGGGTGGCCTTTTTTGTTGGATAATCGGATGGAGGTTAATTGTTTTTGTTACTTTTGAAAAAAATATCCGACTATGAGCGAACAACAACAGCAAAACAAACAGTTGAACATTGAACTGACCGACGATGTGGCACAGGGCATCTATTCGAATTTAGCAATCATCACACACTCAACTTCAGAGTTTGTGCTTGATTTTGCGCGCGTTATGCCCGGCGTTCCAAAGGCCGGTGTGAAATCACGCATCATTCTTACACCCGAGCACGCCAAACGCCTGCTTTTTGCCCTACAGGACAACATTTCGAAGTACGAGGCATCGTTCGGCAAGATAAACCTGGCTGATGGCCCCGCCGGCCGCTTCCCAATGGGCGGTTTTGGCACACCAACGGCGAAGGCGTAGAGGGGTAAGTGGAGTTTGAATGGTAGAATTTGGCTGGCACTTTTGGCATTTTTAGCAAAAACAAATATATTGTTCCGTCAAAAACAGCAATTTATGGATTTCAAACCGGAATATATGATTTTCATCATCCGCAAGTTTGCAGAGCATTATTCAATGCCGGTTAAACAGGCGTACAACTACCTTAAGCAGTATGCTGGAATTGCGTTCTTGGATGATTGTTATGAGGCTGAACATCAGCAGTCTGTGGCCACAGCCATTGAAGATTTGACCACCGTCTGCAAAAATCACGGAGGATGGCTGCGCTATGCTTAAACTCTATCACGGCTCAAATGTCCGAATAGAGCGCATCGACCTTTCTGTCGGACACATAAACAAA
Organism: uncultured Bacteroidales bacterium; assembly: GCA_902790595.1. GTDB lineage: Bacteria > Bacteroidota > Bacteroidia > Bacteroidales > SZUA-534 > RUG13583. Next base: position 43,873 of record CADASL010000011.1, on the reverse strand, counting down.
GATTTCGGCAAAGGCTTTTATCTGACAACTATTAAGGAGCAGGCGGAGGCTATGGCCAAACGAAAGGCCAGATTGTTTATTGATGCCGTGCCGATTGTTACCGAATTTATTTTCGATGATTCGAGCCTGAATGACAAGGAGTTGAATGTAAAAATATTTGATGGGGTGTCGGAAGAGTGGGCGGCATTTATTTTTGAAAACCGCCGAGCGTCGGAGACAGGATTCCATCACAACTATGATATTGTTATTGGACCAGTGGCCGACGATGGCGTGGTAATGCAACTCGACCGCTACGAAATGGGCAAAATCACTCTGCAACAACTTGTTGACGAGTTACGCTACCGCAAACTTAACAACCAATATTACTTTGGTACAGAAAGAGCCATTAAATATTTGACATTATTATGAGCGATGAACAGAAATATCTGACTGATTATGTGCTGGCCGGGCTCACCACGCTGATTATGGAGAAGCAGAACCGAACTCTGCCCGAAGCGTTGGACATTCTCTATAATTCTTCGCTCTACGACCAACTTTCCGACCCCGAAACTGGTCTTTATCTGCAAAGCAAATATTACAATTACGAACTTTTGCAGGCTACTTCCAAATAGAAGTTTCTGTGCACCAACGGCGAAGGCGTAGAGTTTTTTAGAGGCGATTTGTGCGGGAAAACCAAAACTTTTTCGAGAATTAAGCATTCCCCTTTTCCATTCGACTTTTTATACATTTGTCTTGCTCTGCGTTTAAACCAATGGCAAACGAAATAGCAATCATACAAAATAAGATATTGGTGATTCGTAACCAACAAGTTATGATTGACCGCGACATTGCCGAGTTGTATGGAGTGGAGACGAAACGCTTAAACGAACAAGTGAAACGAAACATTGAAAGGTTTCCTGCGGATTTTATGTTTGCCCTAAATAAAGCGGAGAAAGACGAACTGGTCGCAAATTGCGACCGGTTCAACACGCTGAAACATTCAACAGTTATGCCTAATGCTTTCACTGAACAAGGTGTCGCTATGCTTTCATCTGTATTGAAAAGCCAAACCGCTGTTGATGTTAACATCAAGATTATGAGAGCCTTTGTATCAATGCGTAAGTTCCTTTTATCCAACGCTCAGATATTCCAACGGCTCGATTCGCTTGAAATGCACCGTATTGAATCCGACAAACGCATCGACGAACTTTTCGACCGTATGGACCGCTATGCCATTGACGACACGCAAGGCATATTCTTTCAAGGGCAGATTTTCGACGCTTACGCAAAATTTGAAAGTTTCATTGCGCAAGCGCGACAGTCTATTGTTTTGATTGATAATTATATCGACCTTTCGGTTCTTGAACGTTTCACAAAAAAGAACGCTGGCGTGCAGGTAACCATTTACACCAATCCGCAAACAACTGTTACAGAGCAAGATGTCCAACGTTTCAATGCGCAATACCCGTTGCTCGAAGTGAAACACACCACCGCTATGCACGACCGCTTTCTGATTATCGACAACCAAACGCTCTACCATATTGGCGCTTCACTCAAAGATTTGGGCAAGCGTTGTTTTGCTTTCGATGTGTTCGATTCCAGTTTCATTGCCGATATTATGGCGAGATTGTAACCTACACATCGTATTTTTCCCACTGCACACTCAAAAACAATTTTATTTACATTTACGCAACTATCGGCTGTGCCAAAGCGTCTTGTCGATAGTTGATTTTATTTTATTAATACGTTAAAAAGAAGTTTTGAAAAAGTAGATAAAATTTTGATTTAAAGACATATTGACATTAGTCACTTATTTGGATTGCCCTGGAACCTAGGAAATTTTATGGCAAAAATCCAACCAGAACAAGTAGTGCACTTATGCAGGATGCATAGGTTGTACTTATCTGGTTGGGTGGGTTTTCCTAGGACCTCAGGGCATAGATAAAGTTTCAGTCTATGCTTTTTTTATTGTCAAAAATTGAAGGAAATATTGTAGAGGCGAAATTCATTACGTCTCTGTTAAAAATAGAGATAAATATTTAATAATTAACAAATTAAAGATAAGATTATGAGAGTGAAACAGTTTATTTCGGTGGTTGCAATGGCAGCATTAATGGTATCGTGTGGAACACAAAAACAAGTTACTACAAATCAATCAAATCCGTTTGGGGCGGAGATAACTGTGCCGTGCACCGAATACTCATACGATGACAACGAAAACTTCCGAGCGCTTGGCACCGGAATGGCTGTCAATCTGCAAGGTGCCAGAACAGCGGCATACGAATCGGCCAAAGCAATGCTGGCACAGCGGTTCGGGGGCAAAATGCGCTCTGTGTCGGAACTCTACACTCGCTCGATAGCGGTGGGCAACGCCGAAGAAGTGGCGCAGATTCTGGAATCGGATATGCAGATGGTGGTTGACCGACTGGTGGGCGACTCGAAAAAGACCTGCGAACGAACCACGAAAGACAATGCTGGCAACTTCAACGTGTTTATCGCCATTCAGGTATCGAAACGCGAAATGAAAGAACAGATTATTGAAAGTGCGGCCAAAAACAGCCGTCTCGGCGTGGAGCAGCATCGTGAGGACTTCCGCAGAATCTTTGAAAAAGAATTTGAAAATGAATGATTTATATCGCATAAAACGCTATTTTGCGCTGATGGCTTGCACGTTGTTGCTATCGGTTGGAGCATTTGCGCAAACTCAGCCACAGTGGATTACTAAAAAGCCCAAAAGAGCGAATGACACATACGTGTATGTTGTTGAGAAATCGGGGCTTTGCTATTCGGAAAGCGATGCGCGCAACCAAGCCATTGCCAAAGTCCTGATGACGGCTTGCCAGCGGATTGGCGTTCCGTTTAATGCGCAGGAAATCAACAGCGCAGTGCAGCGTGGCGAGAGTTTCGATGTCATTTCATCAACATTCAACATCCCGATAAACAAAGTGTGCGAATACACCGAACGGCAGAAAAACGGCTATGTTCTAGTGTATGTATTATGTCAGGTGGCGGTTAGTGGTAACATCGATGTGCACTTCACCGAGTTCAGGGATTGTTATACGGCTCAGGAGTTTAAAGACGGCAACGCATTGCTGAAATCGATGTTTATTCCAGGTTTAGGCCAGATTGGAAAGCGGCACGTTGGCGAAGGTTTGCTGACATTGGCTGGTGAGGTGGCGTTGGTTGGTGCTGGTGCGTATTGCTACGTTGAGGCTCAAAACAAACTGGATGTGATGAAGTCGGAAGGCGTTTCGTACGCAGATTACAACGACGCCCATACAACCTACAACCGCCTGCGCGACGCCAGTTATGTGATTTGGGGCGCGGCGGCTGGACTGTACGTTTTCAATCTTTTCCGCGCCTACACTATGCAACCGAAATACAAAGACGGCATTTCGCTCAACCCTGTAATTCTGCAAGATGAGAAGGCGAAGGTGGCGCCTGGAGTGGCGATGAGAGTGAGGTTTTAGCGGGGTTGCCCTGACGGGAATTGTTGGTGAGGACGGATGGAATCCGCCATAAGGGACAGAACGAATGGTAAATATATTTTATGGTATGCCCTGACGGGCAGAAATTTTAAGAAAATTTGAACGAAAATTTATAGAAAATATTGAAAATCAATTTTTTAAAATTTTTAAAACGATTTTGTGAAATTTCTCGCGAAGCGAAAACCCCAAAACATCGCAAAGCGATAAAACGAATAAAGCAATGAAAAAATATCTGTGTTATCTGTGTGTTCTGTGCGAGATTTTCGCCTTGAGCGGCTGCATAAAAAGTCTTGAAGATGAGGGTGTTTACGACAGCACTGTCTGCACGGGAACCATTATCAACGACCAGAACAGCCAGCCAGTGGCGGGGATGCGGGTGAGCAAAACCGACGGCAAAACCATTGCCACGGTGGTGGAGACAGCCGCCGACGGCAGTTTCAGCATTGAGGTGACACCCGAAGATGTGCACTACAACTACTATCTGTGGGTGGAGGCCGACTCGCTCTACGGCAGCCGCAGCGTAACGCTCGAAAAATTCCCATACGGGCGGCAGATGTTCAGTTTGGGCGTGGTGCAGGTTGAAGGACCAGTGCCGCCAACCGTGCAAACCGCTGCCGTGCAAGCCATTGCGGCCAACACAGCCGCTTCGGGTGGAAACATCACGGCTATTGGCGGCTCTGCCGTTGTGCGCCGTGGTGTGTGCTGGAGCACTCTGCAACTGCCCACCATTGCCGACCCGCACACCACCGACGGCCGCGGCCCAGGCGAGTACACCAGCCAGATGACAGGTTTGAGCGTGAACACCGTCTATTATGTGCGCGCCTACGCCACCAACAGCATTGGCACGGCCTATGGCGAGCAGTTTGAATTCCGCACAGCCGATGGTCTGCCTACATTGCGCACCGACAGCGTTACCAGCATTGCGGCCACCACAGCCACCTGCGGCGGCGAGGTTCTGGCCGATGGTGGTTTTGCGGTTACGGCTCGTGGCGTTTGCTGGAGCATATCGGCGCAGCCCACCATTAGCAACAACCACACCACCGACAACATTGGCTTAGGCCCGTTTGTCAGCAGTCTGACTGGCCTTGAGCCCGCCACCACCTACTACGTGCGCGCCTATGCCACCAATCCCGCAGGCACAGCCTACGGCGAGCAGCGCACGTTCTCCACACAGAGCGGACTGCCAACAGTTGCGACTGCCGCTGCCACAGCAGTTTCAGCCACCAGCATAACCATTGGCGGCACGGTGGAAGCCGATGGCGGATTTGCAGTTACGGCTCGCGGCGTTTGCTATGGCACGCAGCCCAACCCCAAACTTGCCAACCAGCACACCACCGATGGCAGCGGAACAGGCTCTTTTGGTAGCAGCATAACTGGCTTGCAGAGCAACACCACATATTACGTGCGCGCTTACGCGACAAATGCCGTGGGTACTGTGTATGGCGAGGAGATAATGGTTGTTACAATTAATAATTAACAGTGAACAATTAACAATTATGGGCGATAGGGCATAAAGTTTGGCTGTAGGGCTGTCACACCGTGGCAACCGAAAAAAATGATGATTGAAAATGCATATATGATAGGTATGAAAGGAAAAGAAAAAATAAAAGACTGGATGTTGGCATTAGTATTTCTACTGATAGCAATTATTGCATTGGTAATTCCTTACAATAGTTGGTTTAGTGGCCAAAAAGTGTTTTCTGATTATCATTTAATAAATGTTAGTGCAAGTGATGGTTTGTCATATAATGAGTTGGGAGATTTTGTTGGTGGCGTTATTGGAACTGTAGTTGCTGGTATCGCTTGCTTTTTGGTTTTTTTAACATACAAAAGACAAAGCGAAACAGCAGAAACGCAGCAGTTTGAATCTTCTTTTTTCAATCTTATACGCATTCATAAAGAATGTTTGGAAGCCATACAGTACAATAATCCCTGCATCAAACAATCTGTTATAGATAACGATACTGACGGTATGGATGCGACTGACTTATGGGATAAGTATATGAATGACAAATTAGAATTTGAGGATTATAAGGAGTATTTCACTGAAAAACAATTGCAAGGAGAATCTGCAATGTGCTCGGAATTTGATAAACTGCGCCGCCCTAAAGAAGAGTTAAAGTATTTCGAAAAGTATTTTTATTCTAATTGGTTTAACTGTATTTGCCAGATTATTAAATATTTAATAGTACATAACGGCAAACGATTTTATGTTGAATTCTTTTATTCACAAATTACAAGACCAGAATGGTGGGTTTTGTATGATATTTTTCTTAATGGTAGAAAATATATTTCTGATACAGAGGCATTTGACGACTTCGCGAATTTGGTTGAAACAGAACTTGTCGAAGGAAAGAAAATGTTTGTTTATGGATTCTTTTATTTATCAAAAAAATACAATGTAACCCGTGACAATTTGTACAAGAAATCAATTAAACACGAATATCTATGAAACGCACACTCATAACCATTTCATTTATAGTCTTATCCACAGTAAATGCTGCGGCACAAACTTTTGAAAGAGGAGATTTTACATACTGCAAATTGTATGGGACCTATAACGAAGTTTCAATTAAAGGTTCAACAGACAAAACTGCGCTTACAATTCCATCTACAGTAGATTATGAAGGTGTAACCTATTCTATTACTGGTATCGAATACGATGCATTTTTATCCCACAATAATTTACAAACCATTAGTATTCCTAATTCCGTACAATACATCTGGGGAACTCCGTTCAGTGGTTGTGAAAACTTACAGTATATTGAGTATGATAATGCTTTGTATTTAGGAAATGATGAAAACAAGTATTTGTGGTTGATAAAGGCAAAATCGAAGGGCATTACTTCGTGTGGAATAAACAACAATTGTAAGCATATTGCAGAAAATGCATTTGATGGTTGTGACAAATTAACAGCGATAGTCATTCCAAATTCTGTTGTAGATATCGGGCATTATGCTTTCAATAATTGCAGTGGATTATCATCCGTGACTATTCCAATATCTGTTATAACGATAGGCACACAGGCTTTTAATTGCGATAACACTATATTTGTTTGCGAGGCGCAAAGCAAACCTCAAGGTTGGGGTGATTACGCATCTTATTATTGTAGCGGAACGTGGAATAACTGTCAAGGTACCACTTATTGGGGATTGTCATTTATTGTGGGTGATTTTGCATATTCGATTATTGGCGACAATACGGTATCTGTACGCAAGTATTTAGGCAACGGACTTGATGTGTCTATTCCTTCTGTTGTGACATTTAATGGAAATGAGTATAAAGTTACAGATATTGGCGAAGCAGTGTTCCAAAACAAAGATTTGACGGAGATAACCATACCTGAAACAGTGAAAAACATTGGTAAAGAAGCATTTTATGGATGTAGTGGTTTGACAGAAGTAATTCTTCCTGATTCTCTTATAACCATAGGTGATAATGCATTTGATGGTTGTAGCAGTTTGAGAATCATAAATATTCCTAATTCAGTTCAAACCATTAACCAATCAGTGTTTTCTCATTGCGAAAACTTGCAATACAATAGATACGACAATGCTTTTTATTTAGGAAATGAAGAAAACCGTTATTTATGTTTAGTTAGGGCGAGAAATGCAACTATAACTTCGTGTGAAATAAACAACGGCTGTAGATTCATTTTTGGTGGAGCATTCAATAGTTGCAGTAATCTTACTTCAATAGAAATTCCCGATAAGGTTTTAAGTATTAAATATGCAACATTTTACTATTGTAGTTCCTTGGAATCTGTCAAATTTGGAAAATCAGTTAAATATATTGAAGATTATGCGTTTAACTATTGCACTAGTTTACAAATGGCTATTTTCCCAAATTCACTTAAATCTATTGGTGGGTGTGCGTTTGCAGATTGTAGTAGTTTAAAAACCGTTTATATACCAAATTCGGTCTCATTTATAAATGGAGTTAACCCATCGTTTAATGATTCCGAAGCAATAATTTATTGCCAAGACACGGTTTATAATAAATGGGAAAGAGGATGGTATTATAAACAATTACAAGGAGTTACATCTCCTTGGCACGAGGTCCTATTGAATTGCATTCTTAAAGACAGTTTGATTTACCAAATAACAAGTTCGGAAGAACCATATACAGTTAAGGTTTGCAAATACATTGGAAACAGTTCTTCTGTAGAAATACCAGAAACTGTGGTATCAGAGGATGTAGAATATGTAGTTACTGATATTGCAGAAAATATTTTTAGCGATTGTGCTTCGTCTATTACCTTAATAATGAAGAGCCAAACAGTGCCAAATTTAAGCAATATCAATGCTTTGCAGTCTGTTACTTCTATTCACATACCGTGTGGTTCGTTAAATAATTATAAGTCAGCCGCATATTGGGGAACATTTGGTAATTATACGGAAGATTTCTCGTATGTGTTTAGTGCGCAATCGGATGATGAGGCAAAGGGTACTATAGAAATAAAAAAAGAACCCACTTGTAGTGAAAATGCAGTTATTCAGGCAAACGCCGAGACTGGTTACGTTTTCTACCAATGGAGCGATGGAAACAAGTCAAATCCTCGCTATTTGACAGTAACACAAGATACTGCGTTGGTAGCATACTTCGTGGTTGATGAGGTTGAGGTAGAAATTGTGTCGGCCAATACGATGCAAGGCACGGTTTCAAATTCCTCTGGCACATACCATTACAACGACGAGATAGAGATTTCGGCTACGGCTAACTATGGCTACCATTTTGCCCGTTGGAGCGATGGTGTAACCACAAACCAACGCACAGTTGTATTGAGAAAAGATACTGTTATTGAGGCAGAATTTGCTGTAAACCAATATACTATCACCTTGCAAACAAACAATTCGGAACTTGGTTCGGTTGCAGGTGACGGTACGTTTAATTATTTGTCAAGCAATGAAATATCGGCCACGGCAAACACAGGATATGTTTTTGCAAAATGGGAAGATGGTAACACTTCCAATCCACGCACAGTGTCGTTAACTTGCGACACAACGTTTATGGCTGTTTTTGTGCCTGATGAAATAAGTTTCACATTATCAAGTAGTAATACTTCGCAAGGTACTGTTACGGAATCGTTAGGCACATATCATTATTACGACAAGGTAACTTTCTCGGCCACAGCCAACTACGGCTATCATTTCAGCCAATGGAGCGATGGCGTAACCAAAAATCCGCGCACTATACAATTAATTAAAGATACCGTTATTGAGGCTCAATTTGCTGCCAATCAGTATTCAATACAACTTCAATCAAATGATACAAATATGGGAAGCACCAATGGCGCAGGCAGTTTTGATTATCTGTCAACAAACCAAATATCAGCAACGCCCAAAACAGGCTATGTGTTCCATCATTGGAGCGATGAAAACACCGATAATCCACGAACCATAACACTGACTTGCGACACTGCATTCACAGCCGTTTTTGTTCCAGATGAGGTTAATGTTGAGGTGAAATCGGCTGATACTGAACACGGTACGGTGACAGAGTTGTCGGGTGTTTACCACTTCAACGAGAAGATAATCATTTCGGCTATTGCGGTGCCGCATTATCATTTTGTTGGCTGGAGCGATGGCAACCGCCAGAACCCGCGCGAGTTGCTGCTTCGCGGCGACACGGTGCTTACGGCCGCCTTCGGCATCGATACTTTCAGCGTTGCGGCCAAGTGCGATACGGCAATGGGCGCAGTGAGCGGCGCAGGGCTGTATAGTTACGGCTCGGCGGCCAAAGTTGAGGCCAAGTCAGCGGCGCACCACCATTTTGTGCAGTGGACAAACGGCGCCGTTCAGACAACGCAGGAGTTTGTGGTTGAGCACGATACAGCATTCGAAGCGGTATTTGCTATCGACCGCCACTCGGTTGCGCTTGCCGCTTCCGATAGCCTATGCGGCGCAGTGAGCGGAGCGGGCAGTTACGATTACGGCGCCAGCGTTCAGTTGCAGGCCACGCCAGCCGCCAACTGCTATTTCACAGGCTGGAGCGATGGTGTGACAACCAATCCGCGCACGCTCACCGTTGAGGGCGATACAACCATTGTGGCGGAGTTTGGCAAGTTGCAGACAGTCAATATTATAGTTGCGGCCAACGATTCGCTTCGGGGCACAGTTGTGGGCACAGGCAGTTATGTTGTGGGCAGCAACGCCACACTTTCGGCCACAGCCAGCGCCCATTACCTCTTTGAGCAGTGGTCCGATGGCCGCACCGATAATCCGCGCACCGTCCGCGTCATAGCCGATGCCACCTACACGGCCGTCTTTGTGCCGATGCAATACAACATTATTCTGTCGCAGAACAATGCCGATATGGGAATGGTGTCGGGCAGCGGCGTTTACAGTTACGGCGAGCGCGTGAGTTGCCTTGCCAAGCCCTATCCAAACTACCATTTTGTGCAGTGGAGCAACGGCGAAACCGCCAACCCCTACGAGTTTGTGGTTGAGGAAGATAAGATGCTCACGGCCTATTTTGCCGCAGGAGCCGTCACCGCCATTGGCGATGAATCTGTCACAGAACCAACAATTTACGCTATTGGCAAAACCATTGTGGTTGAAAACGCCACAGATGAAATCCGCGTTTACGATGCAATGGGCAAATTGATTTGTAGGGACGCGATTCATCGCGTCCGTGCGGAATTGCGCGTCAATGCCGCAGGTGTTTACATCGTGAAAACAGGCAATGTGGTGATGAGGGTGGTGGTGGAATGATAGATATTATTCTGGTTAAATCGGATACAATCGGTTAGAACACAAAAACGGTAGAGGGCGAATAATCATTCGCCCCTACGTGTTTTATGCTACGCCCTTTGGGGCGGAAATTGTATGAAAATTTGGAAATAAAATTATTCAAAATCAATTGTTTATAATTTTATTAAATTTTCAAATCAGATTTTCTAAAATTTCTCGCGAAGCGACAACCCAACCCCATTATCCGCTAGCGGATAAAATTCGGATTTGTTTGGATAAGTTTGGCTAGAAAAAAGGCTGCAACCACTTCGGTTACAGCCTTTTATGATTGATAATCCGGCAAATCAGTTCACCACAATCACCAGATATTTCGAGCTGTTCCAGAACTTGTAGTAGTTGTTAACCACAAGGCTGTCAACAGGTTTCTGGCCGTAGATGGTGTACGAGTCGAGCGGATGGGCGGTCACCACTTTCGCTTTTTTTGCGCCGTTCAGGTTGAACGAAGTCTGCTCGCGGATGTCGATGCGGGTGAAAACGCTGTTGTCGAAGTCTTTACGAGCTTTTTTGCTGCCAACGGCAAAGTTGCCTTTCTTGTCGAGCACGCCCATATCCTTCAGTTCCTTTTCAGAGCCGATGACGTAGAAAGCTGTGTTCAGCGCTTCGTCCTGGCCTTCGATGGTGGCGTTTTTCAGGTCGTCCTCGTTGCGGAGCGAGTCGAGCCGGTGTTGCAGGCTTCCGGCCAACGCGCTCAAGCCTTCAATTTTCAGGTTCGATGCCTGAAGTTCCTCTGTAAGATGAAGAATTTCAGCGTCTTTCTCTTGAATGCGCGATTCGAGAGAGGCAATCATCTGCTGCAGCTCGCTGTTCTTCACGTTGGCTTTTTTCAGTTTTGCCTGAAGGTTGTTGACTTGCTCGCGGTTTTGCTGCAGCATATTGTAAATCAGTTGAATATCCTCGTTGATTCTTTCCTCGCGGGTCTGGCGGGTTTCGGTGCCGGTGGCAGTCAGGGCAATAATATTCTCTTTGTCTTTGATTGCCTGCAAGTTATCCTCAATACTCGAGAATGTTCCCATAATGGCGTATATTGCCGAATCTTTTTGAACCACAACACGTTGCAGACTGTCGTTGCTGGTCATAAGTTCTTGCCGCGACGGGCCTTGTTGGCATTGGGTAAGCGTCAGTATGCCTAATGCCGCAATGAATGAAATTTTTCTCATTGTTTTAGATTTTTAGTTTATACAATGGCATAACGAATTTGAAGGTTCGTTATTGCTATATTTGCAATACAAAAATGCAAAATAGATGGAATCATTGTTCGGAAAAACTCTCGATGAACTAAAGCTGATTGTCAGCGAATTAGGCTTGCCATCATTCACGGCCAAGCAAATTGCCGACTGGCTCTATAAAAAAGAAGTCGGCTCGATTGACGAGTTTTCGAACCTGTCGAAGGTGGCTCGGCAGAAGTTGCAGGAGCGGTACGTTTTCGGCTTGACCGCACCAATAAAAATGCAGCAGAGCGTCGACGGCACCCGTAAGTATCTGTTCCCTATTGGCGAGTCGAATTTTATTGAGACGGCGATGATTCCCGATGACGACCGCGTGACGGTTTGCGTGTCGTCGCAGGTGGGCTGCAAAATGAACTGCCGTTTCTGTATGACCGGCAAACAGGGTTTTCAGGCCAACCTTTCGGCAACCGAGATTCTCAACCAACTGCGTAGCATTGAGGAGTTTAGCCGCATCACAAACATTGTGTTTATGGGTATGGGCGAGCCGATGGATAATCTCGACGAGGTTATGCGCGCTCTTGAGATTCTGACCGCCGACTGGGGCTACGCAATGAGCCCGAAACGCATTACGGTTTCCACCGTCGGCATTGTTCCGGCAATGAAGGAGTTCCTGGCCAACAGCAAGTGCCATCTGGCTGTGAGTCTGCACAATCCGATTGCAGAACAGCGTGCCGAAATGATGCCCATTCAGAAAAAATATCCCATTCAGGAAGTTATTGATGCCATCCGTCGGCACGACTTTGGTTTGCAGCGGCGTGTGTCGTTCGAGTACATAATGTTTGCCGGTCTGAACGATACGCCGCGCCACGTTTCGGCACTGGCTGCGCTGCTTAAGGGCATCGACTGCCGAGTGAACCTGATACGGTTCCATTCCATTCCCGACAGTCCATTCCAAGGCAGCGATGAGGCAACCATTCAAACTTTCAAAGACGCTCTCAACGCCCGCGGCGTTCTGACAACCGTCCGCGCATCGCGTGGCGAGGACATTCAGGCGGCGTGTGGCCTGCTCTCGACAAAAGAGTTGGTGAAGCGGGGCGAAAAGTAGGCCTCTATTGCTCTAAAGCGCCTTCCAATTTTAACAGCGCAATTTTGTTTTCGATGCCGCCGCCGTAGCCGGTTAGCTTGTTGTTGGCTCCAACCACGCGATGGCACGGAATAATAATGCAAATCGGGTTCCAGCCCACAGCTCCGCCAACCGCTTGCGCCGACATCTTGGCAAGGCCGTTCCTTTCGGCTATCGATTTTGCTATCTCGCCGTATGTCAGCACTTTCCCGAAAGGAATATGGCTCAGAATCTCCAAAACATTTTTGCGGAACGGGGTGGCGTTGTCAATCCTGAAATCAGGTGTGAAATCCGGTTCACGGCCCGAAAAATAGATGTCTAACCATCGGCTGACATCCTTAAAAATCGGCAGCGCTTTGTTAGGCTCGGCCGCTTTGCGCGATTTGGTAAAGTGCAAGCCAGTCAGCACTTTACCGTCCGAAGTCATCAGCAGGTTGTCGAATGCGGCAGGCGTGGTATAGATGGATGTGAAGGTCATTTTTTCTTTTTCTTCACTTCGGGCAGCTCGTCGAACATTGCCGAAACCAACTCCGTCAGAAAGTCGCGGTTATCGACGTTGTCAACCAGAAGCATCTCTTTCGCGCCCTCGTAGGGGAGTTGCAGCGGTGCGTCGGGCATTTTGGCTCGCGCCGATTCAACGGGCTTCACAAGAAACCGGTTGTCGTAGATGCCGCCGATGATTTTGTCGCGGTAATAGATGATGTACTCGCCCATCATTTGGCGGAAAGTAATGTCGCTCAGCCCCGAAAGCTGTTCGAGAATAAATTCAAGGTAGTTTTTACTCGATGGCATTGCTTTTAGTTTTTTATGATTCGATGCTTTGAATCTTTAGTTGCTATCGCCTTGGTTTACAAGTTTTTATAGATAGCAGTTTCGCATCAGGATGTTTTGGTGCGTTTGTAAACTCCCCAGCCAATGCTTCCAACCACAAACGCAAGCATCAGAATCAGGAACGTCATACTAATCTTGTCGCCCTTGTAGATGGAGTCGGGGCGGAACTCAAACCTGATTTGGTGCTCGCCGGCCGGAATGTTGAGCGCGCGCAGCACGTAGTTGGCGCGGAAAATCTCGGCAGGCTGCTCGTCGATGTAGGCTTTCCATCCGTAAGGGTAGTAGATTTCCGAGAAAACGGCTGTTTTTGCCTCGTTTGAAACTGATTGATATTCAAGTTCATCGGGTGCATAGCTCGTCAAGCGGATTGATGCTGTCGGGTCGGGCGTGGCGTTGAAGTTCTGCACCAGATTGCTGAATTTGGCATCGGTTACGATGGTTGCGGGCGATTGGATGTTGTTCAGCGCGTCGCACTCCTCGCGCGGTGTTGAGGCCACAATCAGCGAGTCGGCAAACCAGCAGTTACCCCAGGCCTCGGGGTTCAGCATTGGAGTCGCACCATCGTTGGTTTGCTGAATTATATATTTGGTGTTCAGCATATTAAGCACGTTCATATGCCCGCGCGAGATGTGCTCCTCAATCAAATCCTGATAGCGGCGCAGTTTGGCTGCGTGGTAGCCGCCAACTGATTTCAGGTAGTACGATGTGCGCGCGTCGTTGAAGGTGTTTGTGGTGAGGTTCAGCACGCGGAAATCAGGGTCGGTATCTCGCAGAATCTGAGTCTCATAGTCATATTGGTTGAAGTAGCTCTTACGGTCTTTGTCGTTAACAAAATGGTCGTTGCCGAAATAGCGCTTGTTCACCGGCCAAAGGTCGATGAGAATCAGTGCGCCGAGAACAACGAGCGTGGCCGTGTTCTTGAGTTTGCCGGCCACAAACAGCCACAGAGTTGTGAATGCCGCCGCAACGAACAGCAGCGAGCGGAAGGCGTCCGATGTCAGCATCGAGGCCCGCTCGCTCACAATCAGCTTGTTAATCCAATCGGGTAACTGTTTGAAAATCTGTGCGTCGTTGGCCGATGTGAAGCTGAACATTGAGCCGCCGAACAGCGCCAGCAGCAGGCAGATGCCGCCGGTTACGCCGCCCGATATGCACAAGGCCTTTGTAAGTTCCTTACGGTCAATCTTTTTATCGAAAATCTGCTGCAAGGCCATAAATCCGAGAATCGGCATCGTCACTTCGGCAATGACCAAAATCGATGACACGGCGCGGAACTTGTTATACATCGGGAAATAGTTGAAAAACAGCGATGTAAGTCCTTCGAAATGACGCCCCCAGGCCAGCAGAATCGAGAAGACCGTGGCGGCCAGAAGCGCCCATTTGTAAGGGCTTTTCACGATTATCAGCCCCAGCAGGAACAGGAAGCAGACAATGGCTCCAACATAGACGGGGCCTTCGGTGAAGGGTTGGTCGCCCCAGTACATCGGCAGGCTTTGGCAGAACTGCTTTGCGTTGTTTTTTGGCACGCCTTGTTTCACCATCTCGTTGTAAAGGTCTGATTTTGTGCCGACATTGTAGTGCGACGAGCCGCCGTTGAAATTCGGAACCAGCAGCGTCATTGTCTCGCCAATGCCGTAGCTCCAGCTTGTTGCGTAGTCGAAATCGAGGCCGGTTTGTGCCTTTTCGCCGCTTTCGTGCAGCTCCGAGTGGCCGCCGCGCATTGTTTCCTTCACGTAATCGGCGTTCGATTTAACGTTGCTGTATCCCGTTCCGAGTCCGATGCCGAGCGACACGGCAAAAATACCGACACCAATCAATAAATCTTTTATTCGATTGTCTTTCAGATGTATATACAATTCGGCCACACCAAAAACGGCCAGCATCATCATATAATAATAGGCCATTTGCGGGTGCAGAATCATCCCGAAAGCAGTGAAAACCATTGTCAGACAGGCGCCTAACAGGTATCGTTTTTTGAAAATATAGACGAATCCGGCAATCACACACGCCATATAACCGATGGCGTACACTTTGTTGATGTGCCCGGCCGCGATAATTATCAGAAAATAAGTGGATAGAGTTATCGCTATTGAACCGATTATCGACAGCCATTTGCTCACATCGAAGGCGCGCATCAGAATGAAAAAGCCGAAAAGATAGGTGAGGAACCACGCCCAAACCGAGCCGAGGAAGAAGGTGTAAGCCTTGCGTAACTTGCTGATAGTCCTCGATGTAGGTGTTGAGAACCCGATTTGATATGTTGGCATTCCGCCAAAGAGCGAGTTGGTCCAATACGATGTGTGGCCGGTGGCTTTCGCGAATTCGC
Source organism: uncultured Bacteroidales bacterium (assembly GCA_902790595.1). Lineage (GTDB taxonomy): Bacteria > Bacteroidota > Bacteroidia > Bacteroidales > SZUA-534 > RUG13583. The sequence continues at coordinate 28,207 of CADASL010000011.1, read as the reverse complement.
TCACCTCGTGGCCGGCACAGGCGCCGCTTATCATATCAGTCTGCGACAGCACTTTGCCGTTGAGCGCGGGCCAGCAGTAGGCCATTGTCAGCGCAAAAAACACACCAAGAGCCACAATGTATGGCATAAGCTTCTTAAAATCGATTCCCTTCATAATTATTTGTGTTATTGATATTTGCAATATTTGATTCCGAAAAGCGGAATGTTGCGAAAGTAGGTAAAAAAACAATGTGAAAACTGCCGAACCTGATAATTGGCAATTGTTTGCGCAATCACCCGGCGTTTATGCCCGTTCCTCCAATTTGAACCGCAGCCGCCAGCGTTTTGTGTCAGTGTCCCAGTCGTGGCTGATGATTTTGAAACGGCCGATTTCAGCAGTGTTGCCCACGTGAAGCCCGATGCAAAGGCACTCGTCGTAGTCGCTGACTTTCACCACACGCACCGTTTCCGACGCATCGTCGGGCAGGCGGCTCAGGTCGAAGCGCGATTGGGCTTCGGCCTGCGTAATGAACTCGGTTGTGACGTCCAGATGGCTGTCAATCACACGGTTGACTTCCGTTTCGAGTGCCGCCACTTCGCTGTCAGTCGGGCAGTGGTCGAGCCGGTAGTCGAGCTTGCTTTTTTTGCGCTCAATATGCGCTTCAAACGCCCGCCCGCAGCCGAAAAGGTTAATCATTGCGCGGTTCACAATGTGTTCGGTGGTGTGCATCGGCGGAAACTCTTCCTTGTTGTGCGCGTTAAGGGTTATGTCGTTCATTATTTGGTATTTAAGTTATTCAATCCTTCAGTTAATCAATCCTTCAGTTAATCAATCCTTCAGTTATTCAATGATTATCTTCAGTCCATCGTAAGCAGGCAGAACATTCTCGGGTAGAATCTTTATAAGTTCGTCATACACAGGGATTTTGTGGCTGATGTGCGTCAAGTAGGCGCGGCGCGGTTTGAGTTGGCCGATGATGTCGAGTGCTTCGCCAAGACTCAAGTGTGCGGGGTGCTGCTCAATGCGCAAAGCGTTGATAACCAAGGTGTCAAGACCTTGCAGTTTTGCCATCTCGTTGTCGGGGATGGTTTTTGCGTCGGTGATGTAGGCGAACTGCCCGATGCGGAAGCCCGTGGTGGGCAGGGTGCCGTGCAGAACGTTTATCGGCGTAACCGTAATACCTTGAACATCAAACGGTTCGTTGCCAATCGGGTGAAGTTCAATCTGCGGTGCGCCGGGATAGTGCGGCTCGCTGAAGGCGTAGGCGTACTCGCGGCGGATGGTTTCCGTGACGCGCGGCTGAGCGTAGAACGGAATGGCGCGGCGCATTATGTAATTGAAGGTTCGTATGTCGTCGATGCCAGCCGTGTGGTCTTTGTGCTCGTGGGTGATGAGCACGGCGTCAATCTGCGTAAAGCCTTCGCGCAGAGCCGCTTGCCGCAAATCGGGCCCAGGGTCGATGAGCAGATGGCGCCCTTCGGTTTCAATGTAAACCGAACTGCGCAGCCGCTTGTCTTTCGGGTTAACCGACTGACACACTGCACATTTGCATCCCACAATCGGAATGCCGTGCGACGCCCCCGTACCTAAAAAAGTTACTTTCATTTCAGTCAGAAATTGTGCGCTAATGTACTTTCAATATTGCAAACGGCGACTCGGGCGGCAAAAAGTTTTTCCGCACGAGCGAAAATCGTTGCAAATCAATTCTTCAGGCAGGCGAGCGGAACCACATACACGCCGTCGACTCGACGGTAGCCGTACATTCCGCCTGTCAGAATCAGAAGCAAGTCGGGCTCGCGTATCTTGTTCTGTTTCTCGGTTTTATTATGTTCCACAATCAGTCGTTTCAGTTCCAGCAGATGCTTTGCGGCCAGTTCAATCTCGCCACTTCCCAACTTGCACTCAATGAGCGCGTAACGGCCGTCGTTAAGATGCAGAACCACATCGGCTTCAAGGCCGTAGCGGTCGTGATAGTAGCCAACGTGCGTGTCGATGTCCGAAGTGTAGGCTTTCAGGTCGCGAATGCACAACTGCTCGAACATAAACCCGAACGTTTTGAGTTGCGTGGTGAACGAACTCGGCGTCATTTGCAGGGCCGCCACGGCGATGCTTGGGTCGCAGAAAGACCGCTTTGGCGTATTGCGGATGGCATCTTTGCTGCGTACGGCGGGGCACCACGCGCCAATGTCCTGAATGATAAACAGTTTCTCGAATGCCTTGACATACGAAGTGAAGGTGTCCATTGAGCAGTCAATCTCTTCAGAAGCCGAAACGTCGGCCAGCAAGGTCGTTTTCTTTGCCAGGGTTGAGATGTTGCGGGCATACGAGCGCAGAATCATCCGAGCCAGTTTCTCGTCGCGCGAGACACCGTCAACCCTGCTCACATCTTCTTTGCAGGCGGTGCGGAAATAGTTTTTCGCCACCATAAGTTTCGATTTGTCGTCGCGCAGCCGCAGTGACGCGGGCCAGCCGCCACGGCAGGTTATGAAGATGAGTTGGTCAATATCAACGTCGGAAACCGCTTCGATGTTCATTTGCGGATTGTCGAAAAGGTCTTTCAGGCTGATTTCGCCATTCGATTCTTTCGATTCCCACAGGCTCATCGGCAGCATTTCCATCTGCGATATGCGTCCATTTCCAGAGTGCAGCGTCTGCGATTTGTCCACGGTATTCGACCCTGTCAATATGAATTGGCCTTCCAGCCCGCGACTGTCAACCGTAGAGCGCACGGCGTCCCACAATGCGGGAATGTCCTGCCATTCGTCAATCAGGCGTGGCGTGGCGCCCCGTAGCAGAAGTGCGGGGTTGGTTGCGGCAGTGGCAATGTACTGCGCTCTCATTTCGGTGTCCTGCAATTTGATGACGCTTGCCGCGATGTGTTCGGCCGATGTGGTTTTCCCGCACCATTTCGGACCTTCAATCAACACCGCACCAAAGGCGTTCAGTCGTTCCTGTATTTGGCTGTCGGCCATACGCTCTAAGTATTCCATAATATTGCATTTATAATTCGGCTGCAAATATATGAATAATAATTTAATATCCCATTTCCGTTCGGTGTTTTCGTGGTAATTTATTCGGTGTTTTTGTGGTAATTTGTTCGGTGTTTTCGTGGTAATTCATTCGTCGTTTTCGTGGTAATTTGTTCGGTGTTTTTGTGATGAATCTGCCGATGCCGAATGGTGTGATTAAAGTGGCTTTTTCCGCTGAAATAATTGTGCTATTGTAGTTTCTGTATTGCAAACATTGTTTCTTCGCCGAAAACTTTTCAGTTTCAGCAGAATGTTTTTTGGGGGGACAAGAAATAGAATGCGTTAAAAAAATGTAAATTTGAGCCATTTGATTCTTTTATAAATATATTGTTATGTATATACTTGATAGTGAGAATAAAAGCTTAATAAAAGCGGAGAAATGCACGTTTAAGTCCTTAAATTTGAAGGAACGCCAAGATTTGCAAGAATGGATTGCAAAAGAGCCATCTTCGCTTGGTGAAGAGTTGCTTATTATTCAAAAGGAATTTGACGGCTTTGCAGATACTCGCGAACGTTTAGACTTACTTGCACTTGATAAGAAAGGGAACCTTGTTATTATTGAAAACAAGTTGGATGATTCGGGGAAAGATGTTACTTGGCAAGCTATCAAATATGCATCATATTGTTCTACATTAAGTAAGCAACAAGTTATAGAAATTTTCCAAAAATACTTGGGACCCCAAAGCAAGGCAACGGAAGCTTTGTCTGACTTCTTTGATGGAAAAGAAATAGATGATATTGAAATTAATAAAGGTAATAGTCAACGAATTATTCTTGTTGCAGCCAATTTTCATAAGGAAGTCACATCATCGGTCCTATGGTTGCAGAATTTCAAACTTCTTATCAAATGCGTGAAGGTTACCCCATATAAGTATGGAGACCAAATTATGATGGAATTTGACCAAATAATACCAATTGAAGATACGGAGGAATTACAAATTAAAATAGCAAACAAAGAACAAGAAGAGTCTGTAGATTCAGAGTCTACAATGGTTCGTTATAATAATAGACAAAAATTTTGGGGAGAATTTATTGAATATAACAAGAAGCACAATGGAATGTTTAGTGCATCAACGGCTGTTACTGACAATTGGTTGGGAAAATCTGTACCGTCAATTAGGGGGGGTAATATTTGTGTGATTATTAACAAGGATAATTGTCGTGTTGAGTTATATATAAACACAGGAGAAAAAGATAAAAACAAAGAGATATTTGATAAATTAATCACTCATCGCGAAACGATTGATACTCAATTCAATGGTATTGAGTGGCAGCGTATGGATGATAAAGTGACTTGTCGTGTGAGATTAGATATGCCGTCAGTAAGTTATCTAAATACAGAGGATAATGTGAAAATTTGTGAGTTCTTTGTTTCTACATCAAATAAGATGATGGAAGTTTTTACGGCATTGGGAGAAAAACTGAAATTGAAATAAAGCGCATATTAGTCAACAATGAAAGGCAATCTTTACCTGATACCCACAACGTTAGGCGAGCAGCAGCCAGCCGATGTCATACCTGCCAAGGTGTTGGGCGTGGCGGCGCAGTTGCGTCATTTTGTGGTCGAGAACACACGGACAGCCCGCCGTTTTTTGCGCGCCGTTGACCCCAGTTTTCCGATAGACGACTCTGATTTTGTGGAACTTAACGAGCATACCGACCTGACAACCATTGGGCAGTATCTCGACGCCTGTGAGCGCGGCGAGCACGTGGGGCTGATGTCGGAAGCGGGCGCGCCAGCCGTAGCCGACCCAGGAAATGCAGTGGTGGCAATGGCTCACCGAAAATGCATCCGCGTGGTGCCAATGTCGGGGCCGTCGTCGATAATTCTTGCAATGATGGCTTCGGGACTCAACGGTCAGAATTTCGCTTTCAACGGCTATCTGCCTGTCAAACAGCCCGAACGCATCCGCGCCATCCGCAACTACGAGAAGCGCTCGCAAACCGAGCACCAGACGCAACTTTTCATTGAGGCGCCCTATCGCAATATGGCTCTTTTTGAGGACTTTATGCAGAATCTGCACCCCGAGACGCGCCTGTGCATCGCCGCCGATTTGACGCTCGAAACCGAGTTCGTGCTCACCCTTCGCATCGCCGAATGGCCAAAACATAAGCCCGATTTGCACAAACGTCCCGCAATTTTTGCTATATTAGCGTAGTTTTAATTAGGAGTTAGGGAAATAAAAAGTAAAAAAATGACGACAGAAGAATAAAGATATATTATGTAAAAAACTAACCGATTCAATCCGATTTATACCGATAAATTGTTCTGATTGAATCTGATATAATCGGTTAGAAACAAAAAATCAGTTCAAATCTGTTAAATCAGTGTCATCTGCGTTCAAAAATCGAAAATCAAAAATAAAGCAATATGGAACTTACCCGCGAATTTGTAAAGAGCCTGCCGAAGGCCGAACTGCACTGCCACTTGGATGGCTCGATGCGCCTGTCGACGATTTTGGAACTTGCTAAAGAACAAAACGTTAAACTGCCTACCGACGACCCGAAGAAACTCGAGTCGATGCTCAAGGTGGGTATGGATTGCCCGAGTTTGGAAGTCTATCTGAAAGCGTTCGATATAACTTGCTCTGTGCTACAGACTTACGACTCGCTTGTGCGCGCCACATACGAGTTGGCCGAGGACTGCGCCGCCGAAAATGTTTGGTATCTTGAGATTCGCTTTTCGCCTATCTTGCACGTTAACAAAGGTTTGAAACTGACCGAGGTGATTGACGCCGTGCTTGAAGGCAAGGCCCGTGCTGAGCGCGATTTCAACATAAAGGTTGGAATCATTGTCTGCGGACTGCGCCACTCAACGCCCGAAACGTCGCTGCTGTTGGCCGAGTTGGCCGTGGCCTACAAGAACCGTGGGGTGGTGGGCTACGATTTGGCAGGCGCCGAAGACGGTTTCCCCGCCAAGGACCACAAAGAGGCTTTCGACTTGATTATCAATAACAATATCAACACCACGGTGCACGCGGGCGAGGCTTACGGGCCCGAGTCAATCCACCAGGCGCTGCATATGGTGAGCGCCAACCGCATTGGCCACGGCACGCGCCTGCGCGAGGACGGCGACCTGCTCAACTATGTGAACGACCACCGCATTCCGCTCGAGATGTGCGTCACGTCGAACTTGCAGACCAAGGCCGTCGATAGCATTGAAAAACACCCAGTTAAGTTCTATTTCGATTTGGGAATCCGCGTCACCATCAACACTGATAACCGCTTGATTTCCAACACAACTCTCACCGACGAGTATATGCTTGTGATTGAGAAGTTCGGATTCACGCCGAGCGAACTTAAATACCTGATAATTAACGGATTCAAGTCGGCGTTCCTGCCTTTGAAAGAAAAGGTTGATTTGATTCAGAAAGTAACCGCCGTTCTTGAAGAAAAAGGGCTGATTATCCGTCGCGATTATATTTGATAATCAATATTTATTGTGTTTTGTAATATCTACGTGGAATTGAGTTTAAAAAGTATTAATTGAAAAATCTGTGTTAATCTGTTAAATCTGCGTCATCTGCGTTCTGAAAACTGATTATGAATAAGTTACTTAAAATATTCGCAACCTTTGCGCTGCTTTTTTCGGTTGTGGCGGCCAGCGCCCAGCACGAAGCGCTGACAACCACCAAGTCGAGCAAGGCAAAATCGTACTATTTCCGCGCGAAATCGTTTATGAATCAGCGCGATTTAGCCAATGCCGAAATCGAGATTAACAAAGCCATCGATGCCGACCCGCGTTTCCTTGAAGCCTACCTGCTGAAGGCCGAAATGTGCAGTTACGGCGATTTCTGCGAGTGCATTGTTGAGGCTCTGCTTGCCGCCCGCGCCATCGATTCCACCTTCGACACCTATCTCGACTACAATCTTGCCAACGCGCTTTATGAAAATGGCCAGTACACCGAGTCAAAGCATTATTATTCAGTGTTTTTGACTAATTCGAAAGCAAACGCCAAATCGAAGGAATTGGCCGAACAATATATGGCTAAATGCCAGATTGCCATCGATTTAGTGAATAATCCAGTGCCGTTTGAGCCGAAATCGCTCGGCGCCGACTTGGAGCAGCCATACGAGCAGTATTGGCCATCGCTTTCGCTCGATGGTAAGACGTTGGTTTTCACAATGTTGTTGCCCGACAGCACTCGCTTTTTCCCCGATGGCTCGATTCTGATGCAGGAAGATTTCTACGTGACGCGTTTCATCGACGGTCAGTGGCAGCCAGCCGTGCCCATTGGGGCGCCAATCAACACCGTTGGCAACGAAGGCGCGCAACAGATTTCGGCCGATGGTAACACATTGGTTTTCACGGGTTGCAACCGCCGCGACGGCTTTGGCAAATGCGACATCTATTTTGCCAGGAAAAATGTTTACGGTCAGTGGGGCAGGCCCTATAATGCAGGAAATGTGGTGAATGGCAAGTCAGCCGACAAACAGCCGTGCCTTTCGCCCGATGGTCGCTATCTCTACTTTGCGTCGGACCGCGCGGGCGGTTTGGGCAAGATGGACATTTGGGTTTCGGAACTCGACGCCAACGGCCGTTGGGGTAAGCCGAAGAATTTGGGCGCGCCCATCAACACGCCAGGCGACGATATTTGCCCGTTCATTCATCCTGACAATCAGACACTTTACTTCAGTTCCGACGGTCATCCAGGATTGGGCAAGAAAGATATTTTTATGTCGCGGCTCGACAGTGCGGGCCATTGGACAGAGCCCGTCAACCTTGGCTATCCCATAAACTCGCACCGCGATGAGATTGGCCTTGTAGTTGATAATAAGGGCGTTACGGCCTATTTCTCATCGAACATCAATAGCGACACCAAAAACATCTACACCTTTGAACTGCCCGAAGCCGTGCGGCCGACACCAGTGTCGTATGTCAGTGGTTTAGTGACAGATGCGCAGACAAACCTTCCGTTGAACGCTCGTGTGCAATTGCTCAATCTGCCCAAAGGTGACACAGTGATGTCTGTAGGTTCGAGTGCCGAATCGGGCGATTTTCTTGTCAGTCTGCCAGTTGGCCGCCAATATGCGATGTTGGCCACCAGTCCAGGTTATCTGTTTAACTCGCAGCACTTCAATCTGACCGAAACTCATTCAGCCACAAAGCCTTACGTGGTCAATATCAAACTTGAGAAACCGCAGATTGGAGCGAACACCATCTTGCGCAACATCTTCTTCAAATTTGACTCGTATGAACTTATGCCACAGTCGTTTGTGGAGTTGAACCAGATGGCGGTTTTCATCAAAAACAGCGCGGGCGTGAAGTTCGAGATTGGCGGCCATACCGACAACGTGGGCAACGATGCTTATAATCAGCAACTTTCCGAGAAACGCGCCAAATCGGTTTACGATTATCTGATTTCGCAAGGCGTTGGCCAGTCGCAGTTGTCATATAAAGGCTACGGCAAGCAGGTCCCAATTGGCGATAATTCAACCACCGAAGGCCGCGAAACGAACCGCCGCACGGAGTTGAAGGTGGTGGAATAAAATTTTACAACATTTACAAAAAAATACGCTATGTTTGTGTATTGAATTAATAATGAGAGAATTTACCAAATGTTTAACTAAAATGGCACGTTTATGAAAAAGTATTTATTATCAATGATTTGTGCGGCAAGCGTAGTGATGTTTGTCGCTTGTGATGACGACAATTCCGGTAATGAGGATAATCCGGTAGCCGGCACCAACGGCAATTACTGTTGGAAGGTTACCACTACTGTTTTGGGCACTTTGCCGCAAGTTTCTTATATGTGGGACACGGAAGCAGAAGTTAAGTTGTATGTCGGCAGATTGCAACAGGCAGGACTTGATGTCAGCTACGAAAAATCGTCGGCAAAAGACTATAATGAGTGCTCGGAACTTGAAAATAACTCTGGTGACGAGAATCAAGGCAATATTGATGATTTCTTCAATACGGACGCAAAATATGAGAGTGCAGAGCCGGGCATCTATGTTAATTCAGAAGGAGAGCTTGTTGCCAAAGGCACCGATGGCAGTGTGTTCATCGTTCCCGATACATCGCAATTCCTTAGCACACTGGCAATGTTCTGCGAACCGTTCTATCCGGCAGGCTTCAAGGCTTGGGATGGAAAATCGTCAACCTACAGTTTCTCAATGGATTATTATAACGATAATGATGGTAACGCGTTTACATCACATTACGAAGATACAATTGGAACGGTTGTAGTGGCTGAATATCCTGCAACTGGCCTTTATTCAATTGACGCCGCAAAATTAGAGTTTACGATGCCGTTTTTGTCGTTTGACGGTTACAACAAGATAGCCGAGGCCGGTGATTTTGAAACTACCTATAAGACAATTGCCAAGATGTTGCAAAAGGCAGGCCCGATTGTGGTACCGGCCGATATGATTCAGAAATACACCAAGTTCGACTGCCAATGGCTCAGCGACCGCTACCCGGCGGCTATGGAACAGGCTAAATATGTGATTCCGTACACCGGCAGCGGCAATATCAAGTATATGCGTGTTGACCGTGAGTTTGAAGGAGGCAAAACATCTGATGGTTATGTATGGCTCTATCCTTGCGATGTCGACGATGTTGTTGAGATAGAAGTCGTTATCGAAAATGTTTCGAAAGAAGATGCTGCGGCATACATTCAAAAGGTTAAGACCGAAGGTGTTTATTCGCAATTCAATGAAAACAACGATATCTTTACCGCCAACAGCGACAATTATTACGACGAAGATGTTCACGGTCCCGCCCCCGAAGGCACCAAGGGTTTTGTTTTCCCGACGTACTCCGTGTTATATGTTAATGGAAATCTGATAATTAAATACACGCTTTCTAAGGTGATGTATGTTTAAGCGGTTTCCGAGTTATCGAACCTAAACAAAAGAGGCAGTTCCATAGCGGGCTGCCTTTTTTGTGTCTGATTACTTGAGATTATTGCCCAATCTCCGCCAAATCGCGCAAAACCTTTGACGCGCAATAAATGCCGAACATTGCCGGCATATATGAAATGGTGCCGACAGTCGATTTTTTGTTTGCCTCGTCGTCAACCTCAAGCACGGCGGTTTTGTCAGTCAGTTCAGAAGAGAAAACCACCGGCACGCCGCGGTCCACACCTTTGCGGTGCAAGCGTTTGCGTATGGCTTTCGCCAGTTTGCAGTTGTAGGTTTTGCTGATGTCGGCAATGGATATTTTTGATGGGTCGGTTTTGCCGCCGGCGCCCATACTGCTCACAATCTTCAGTTTACGGTTCAGACAATGCAGAATCAGAAACACTTTCGGCGATATGGTGTCGATGGCGTCAACCACGTAATCGTATTCGTTATCAAGCAGTTGTTCCATTCGCTCGTCTTTCACAAAATCGTTTATCACCGTCAGGTCGATGTCGGGGTTGATGTCGCGCAGGCGTGCGGCCATCACTTCGGCTTTTGGCTTGCCCAGTTGGCTGCAGGTGGCCAGCAGCTGGCGGTTCAGGTTGCTCGGGTTCACCTTGTCGCCATCGACAATGGTCATACGGCCAACTCCAGCGCGGGCAATCATTTCGGCCGCATAGGCGCCCACACCGCCCAAGCCAACCACAAGCACGTGTTTGTGTCGCAGCCGCTCAAGTTTTTCGCTGCCTAATAATAGTTCGGTCCGTTCTAACCAATTGTTTCCCATCTGTTGCCGAAAATGCGTGTTAAATTATTGAAAATTATTTGTTTGAGTTCGTCAATACTTGTGCTTTTCAACTCCGCTGCAAAGTTATAAATCTCATTGATGCTGATGTCTTTTGTGTCAGTTTCAAGAAATATGCAATCGTTTGGAATTGATTTGAATGTTGTTTGCAATTTATTGTTTGATAGCAGATTATGCCCGAATGACAGCATTGCGCCGTGTTGTAAAAGCTGGTTGGCGGATGTTTGGTTGCTGTTGAATCCGTGAAAAATCATTTTCACCGACGATTCGTGCCGCAATATTTGCAAGAAATCGGAATAGGCTCTTACACAATGGATTATCATTGGCAGGTGGTGGCGGGTTGCAATGTCGAGTTGCTGCTCTAGAACGCTCATTTGCAGACTGATACTGGTGCTGATGGCGCGGTCGAGGCCGGCCTCGCCAATGGCTGCCGCGTTGCCGTTTTGGCACAAGGTTTCGATCGCTGCAAGCGCTTGTTGATGGTCGCATTTGTCCACATTCCACGGGTGCAAACCAGCCGATGCAAACGTTGCACTGGGCGCCGAATCAAGGTTGTCGATGTTGACGAGTTCGATGCCTGTGCCGGTTGCGGAGTGAGTGTGGATGTTGACAAACGGCGCGGCCATCAGTCGAAATACTTGTCGAGTTCGGGTGCGCGCGAGAGTTTGCCGTCAACGGTTACCACGGTTGTGATGGTGGCATCGGCGCAGACCTGGCGCTCGGGCAGGAGCAGTATCTTCTGGTGGAACAGCATTTTAAAGCCGTCGCGCTCGGCGGTTGTGGTCACAACAAACTCATCGCGGCTGCGCAGCGGGCGTTTGTAGCGTATGTCAACTCGGGCCACAACCACGTAGATGTTCTTCTCGACGAGTTCGGCGAAGCTGATTCCTCGCTCGATGCACATTTCGTGGCGCGCGTGTTCAAAATAGTGCTGGTAGTTCGCGTTGTTAACGATGCCTTCCATATCGCATTCGTAGTCGCGGACCTTCATTTTTAGCTCGTGAATGTCGTATGCCATAATAGTTTTGATATTGTTTGCGCAAATAAACAACTTTTTTGCAGGAATTTGTGCGCAACGTTTGCAATAAAATTAATGATTGACAATCAGCCTTTTATTAATCCATATTATTGTTAAATAGACATTATGCAAACGTTGTCATCAAATTGATTTTTAGTCACTTGTGTACAATGAGTGTATATTTGCATCGCAAAAGGGAACAAAACAACGGTTCTCTGGAGCAAAAGAGTTTAGTGGTTATTACGTGGTATTAGTTGTTAGCGAGTATGCTATTGGGCATCTCGCTTTTTTTTGTGTTTCAGATGTTTTGGTTTTGCTGCCTGATTTGTTGGCAGTCAGTTACTTATCAAAAAACATCATCTTAATTCCCACAGCAAAAAGCAGCACTGCAAAGCATTTTTTCACAATGTGTTCGGGCAAGCCGATGGCGATTTTCGACGAAATGTAGCTGCCGAGCATAAAGGCGAACATTATTATAAGTGCGGCTTTCACATCAACAAAACCTGCTTTGTAGTAGTTGATTACAGCGAAAATGCTGACCGGCGGGAGCATAACGGCGAGGCTTGTGGCCACCGATTGCTGTTGGGTGAATCCCAGCAGATAAACCATTGCCGGAACCATAATTATTCCGCCGCCAATACCCAAAATGCCTGATACAACGCCAGTTACAATACCGACCAAAATCAGGGCAAAAAACATTCCTGTTGTCATATTATTAGTCTTTTTGTTTTGCAAATATACCTTTTTGCTTTTGATGTGGTGTCGCAGCGTTTGCGGAGTTTTTTGCGCCAACTTTTTCTACTTTTGCATTATGAAATCGAAAAAATCGAAAATTACCACACGTTTGAAGGTGCAAATTGCGCTCATTGCGCTGATGATGCCTGTTGTGGGCGCGGTGTCGGGCTGGTACTACGCTTTTTTCATCGGCGAGTCCGACTATCCCTACGCCTACGCGATAGCCTGTTTGGGTGTCGGGTTGCTGCTCGATTTGGTCTGCTACAACGGTAGTGTTTTCAGTTTCGTTTGCTACAAACTGCCCATTCCGCTTGTGCTTGCGCTGACGTCGTATGCCATCGCCTCGTTTTTCGTATCGTGGCGGCTGGCTTTGTGCGCCGGAGTTGCCGGCGTTTTCATCGGTATCGTTTTCGATTACGCGCTCATAATCGACAAGCCGTTCTATCTGGCGCGCAAACGAGTACTAATTATCGTTTATATGTTGTTGTCGTTCATAATGTTAGGCGTGATGATGGGCGTGCCGGTGTCGAGTTTGGTATTGGGCATAATGGCAGGCAATTATTACTCGCTGCGTTATGAGGGCGCGGTTTTGAGCAAATCGCGTTTAAAGCAGAATCTGCTGATAATAAGCGGATTTGTGACGGTGGTTCTGTTCGTTTTCGAGTTGATTTTCGGATGGCTCATCTGGCAGGATTCGCCCAACATCATTGCATATGTGTATCAGCTGACGGGTTTGCTGATTACCCGCCGAGGCTTGCTGGCGATGATTTTCGGTTTCGGAGCGTTGGCGGTTGTCATTCAATTCTTTATGACATACTACATAGGTAAGGTAATGCTCTCGTATCGCACCATCCGTTACCGCGAAGCTCATTAGCAAAAAAATCGCTCAAACCGTCCATTCTTTTACAAATCGATATTAATCAACAAAATACGAGACGTTTATTCCCATTAATCCGATAATCGGCAAACGAAAATAAATTGTGAGTTAAATCGGTCGGAACATTGTTAATTATATGGTGCGCCTTTTATCTTTGCGCCTAAATAAAAATAGTATGTCAGCAAAACCGAAATCGACGAAAAAAAGACGCATAGCCTGGCGGCGGGTGCTGCCCATCGTGCTTGTTCCGCTTTTGATTGTGCTGGCAATCAAGAAGTTGCCCGATGCCTTTCATCATCGCAAATCGATTGACGAGGTGGCTGTTGCCGAGTTGTCGGCGAAAGAGGTGAGGGCTTTGCGCCGATATAATAATGAGTACCATCTTGAGGTTTCGCGCGCCAAGGGGCTTGAGCGTCCGTTTAAAAACCATAAGGAAATGCTCGACGACAAGTACGGCAACATTGTGCGTTACGGCCTGCGCGAGGTGCACGACAGCAAATATTACGAGGTGCCGCACTACACTTACTCGATGCCATATTTAAAAAAGGAGGCCGTCGATTTTCTCGATGAAGTTGGCCGCCGTTTTTTTAAAGCTTTGAAAGATATTGACGTTCAAGAATATAGATTCCAACTATCATCGGCGTTGCGCACTGAGGCCGACCAGCACGGCTTGCGCAAAAACAACATCAACGCCACGCAAAACAAAACATCGCACTATTTCGGCCTCTCGTTCGACATTGCCCAAACCTGTTTCTATCCGAAGGGCGAGAGCGAGCCGGTTTATTCTTACCGTTTGCGTAACCTGCTGTTGCGCACTCTCATTGAGATGCAGGACGAAGGCCGGTGCTATGTGATTCTTGAAACGCAAACAAAATGCATACACGTTACCGTTCGCTAATATTTTGATTATCAATATGAAAAAATCGAAAGAAATAATCTTGATGAACGTGTCGGGACCCGACAAACCCGGGCAAACCGCCTCATTGACAAACATTTTGATGCAGTACGATGTCAACATTCTCGACATTGGCCAGTCGGTCATCCACGATGGTTTGAATCTTGGAATTATGTTCGAGGTGCCCGACGAGGCAGGGTCGTCGCCGGTTCTGAAAGATATTTTGTTCACAGCCTACGAGTTGGGTGTCGATGTGAAGTTCACGGTTATTCCGGCCAAACAATACACCGAGTGGGTGGCGCAGCAAGGCAAGGCGCGCTACATTGTCACCATCATCTCGCACAGGCTCAAGGCCGCGCATTTGGCCAAGGTCACGTCGGTCATTGCCGAACAGGGCCTCAATATCGATGCCATCAGCCGTCTGTCGGGCCGCCCGCCGATTGAGGACATTGAGCCGCAGTCGAAAGCCGTGGTCGAGATTTCGGTGCGCGGCAACCCCGTCGATTTGAAAAAGATGAAGTCCGATTTTATGCGCATTTCGGCCGAAAGTAGTCTCGACATCGCTTTCCAGGAGGATAACGTGTTCCGCCGCAACCGCCGCCTGATTTGCTTCGATATGGACTCAACGCTAATCCAGACCGAGGTGATTGACGAGCTTGCGCGCCGCGCTGGAGTGGGAGAGCAGGTGAGCGCCATCACGGCATCGGCAATGCGGGGTGAGATTGATTTCCGCCAGAGTTTCCTGAAACGCATCTCGCTGCTCAAAGGTCTGGACGAGAGCGTGATGAAAGAAATTGCTGAAAATCTGCCTATTACCGAGGGCGCCGAGCGATTGTTCAAAACCTTGAAACGTTATGGCTACCGCACGGCTATTCTGTCGGGCGGCTTCACATATTTTGGTAACTACTTGAAAAACAAACTCGATATTGACTATGTGTTTGCCAACGAGCTTGAGATTGTCAATGGCAAGCTCACTGGCAACAATGTGGGCGATATTGTCGATGGTGCTCGCAAGGCCGAGATTTTGAAACTGTTGGCCTTCAAAGAGGATATCCATCTTGAGCAGGTAATTGCCGTGGGCGATGGCGCCAACGACCTTCCGATGCTGCAATTGGCCGGCTTGGGCATTGCTTTCCACGCCAAGCCAAAAGTGAAAGAGTCAGCAATGCACTCAATTTCGGCCGGCGGTCTTGATTCAATCCTCTATTTCCTCGGCTTCCGCGACCGCGATATCAATCAGTAAATATTGGTGCAATTCAATGCAAATTTGCGCGGGCAGCGTTGTTTTTATGCAACTCTGCCCGCTTTTTTGCATTAAATAACGCCAAAAACACGCGTTTTGCACAGAATTGCGTCACAATGCAAACGTTTTAGATTATCGGCTGAAACCTTTGCTATATCTTAATTTGACGCTTTTTTACCCCAAGTTTCAAAATTTTATGCATATCGTTTGCATTGATGTAAATTGTAATTAATCAATAAATTACAAAACCAACAAAATTAAACTTCGATTTTATGCAAACGTTGCATTAAATTTTGTCGGTACAATCGATAAAAAGTACAACATACTTTTGCGGTGTGAAAAGAGAATAAAAGAACATTTAAAAGACGAAAAGATGAAACTTTTAAACATTAATGAAGACCGTTTGATGAGATCAGACTACTTCGCAGTTTTGGTTAGCTTGCTTACCGCAGCGCTGATTATGTTGCCCTTGTTTATGTCGGCAAAAAGCAAAAACAACGAAAGCGAGATTCCTGCAGTTGTTAAATTTGAAGACACTCTTGGTTTCCGCTATGTGACTTGCACCCGCGCCGCAATCATCTACAAATCGAGCGACGACAGCCGTTGCAACCTCAGCATCGAAACAGCAAATGGTGATGTGCTTTACAACGAGAAAATCAGCAGCAAAGGCAAGAGCACTCGCGTGTTCGATTTTATGAACCTTGAGGACGGCACTTACAAAATCATCGCCAAAAAACGCAACAACACTCTGGAGCGCGCTTTCACAATCAAAGACGGCGAGCTGATTTACGGCGGACACGTTACCATCGACCCGATTTTCAAAGTTGTCGGCACACGCGCAATCATCGAGCTGCTCAACGAGCAAGGCAAAGAGGTTGTTGTCAAGATTTTGGATTCGAAAGGCGAGGAGCTTTATTCAACTGTCGAGAAAAGACAAGTCAACAAGAACTTTGAGTTCGGAAAAGTTGCTTCAGGTCTTTACACAGTGCTGGTTGACGTTGAGGGCGACGACTACAAATTCGATTACAACAAGCAGTAATCAACAGTAAAACACAGAAAAACAGAGGCGAACCATTGGGGTTCGCACTCTACAGAGGATGAGGATTCGATAGACGAAATCCTTTTTTTTGTTTATAGGGGTGAGTGTTTCGGATGTTTTCGCCTCTCATTGTCGGTTCCTCATCATTTACGAACGTTAAACATTACGCAACTTTTTCCCTCATAATACCTTTGTTTTCGTAGAACTCACATATATTTGCACCATAATTCTAAAAGAAAAAACAATGAACGAAATCTTATCAATCTCTGGATATTCGGGACTTTTCAAACTGATTTCGAGTACAAAAAACGGAATCATTGTTGAAGACATTGAGACAAAAAAACGTCTGCCGGCCTTCACCACATCAAAGGTAAGCTCGCTGCGCGACATCGCCATTTTTAAAGAAGATGGTGAGGAAGTGTCGCTTATTGAAGTGTTGAAGAACATTAGCAACAAAGAGAATGCGAAGGCCGCCGTTGACCCGAAAAAGGCCGATAACGAGACTTTGAAGGCTTATTTTGCCGAAGTGCTGCCGAATTACGACCGCGAGCGCGTTTATGTGTCGCACATAAAGAAAGTGCTCACTTGGTACAACCAGCTGCAGCGCTGCAATATGCTCGATGTTCTCGACGAGCAGGAAGATGAGGCAACAGCCGACGAGAAAGAATAAACAGATAATAATCAAACAGAAAGCCACTTCAAAAGAGTGGCTTTTTTTATGCCCGGAAGTATCGGACAACAAAAAAACGGGCTCTTTTCAGAACCCGTTTAATACTCAGAACTATGTAATTCTAAAACCTTATTCTTGAGTTGGAGCCTCGCCGCCTTCGTTGCGGTTTCCACGATGGAAATGTCCGCCGTGACGGTTGTCACGATGACGATCGCCGCCTTCACGGCGCTCGCCGCGGTCAGGACGCTCACCGCGCTCGGGGCGTTCGCGCTCTGTATAGCCCTCGGGTTTCGGAAGCAGTGCCTTGTGCGACAGACGAAGCTTGCCAGCCTTGTCAATCTCAAGCAACTTGACTTCAATCTCGTCGCCTTCCTTCAGACCGGCGTCTTCAATCTTCTCAAAGCGGCGCCATTCAATCTCCGAGATGTGCAGCAGACCTTCTTTGCCCGGCAGAATCTCGACAAAGACGCCGAAGGTTACCACCGACTTGATTTTGCCTTTGTAAATCTCGCCAACCTCAGGCACGGCAACAATTCCCTTGATGCGTGCGATTGCGGCATCGATAGAATCTTTGTTGGCTGCAACAACCTCAACCTTACCCTCGTTGTCAACCTCATCGATTGTGATGATAGTACCGGTCGAAGATTGGATTTCCTGAATAATCTTTCCACCAGGGCCGATAACTGCTCCAATGCAATCTTTCGGAATCGACATTGTAACGATGCGCGGTGCGTGCGGTTTCAGGTCGGCGCGTGGCTCGGCAATTGTCTCCTGAATCTTGTCCAGGATATACATACGGCCTTCGTGAGCCTGTGCAAGTGCGTTTTCAAGAATCTCGTACGACAGACCGTCAACCTTGATATCCATCTGGCAAGCGGTCAGACCGTCGCGTGTGCCGGTGGTCTTGAAGTCCATATCGCCAAGGTGGTCCTCATCGCCAAGGATGTCGGACAGAACAGCGTAGTTGGTACCCTTGTTCTCCGAAATCAAGCCCATTGCAATACCCGAAACAGGTTTCTTAATCTTCACGCCAGCGTCCATAAGAGCCAGAGTACCAGCGCAAACTGTTGCCATCGATGATGAGCCGTTCGACTCAAGAATGTCAGAAACAACACGAACCACATACGGGTAGTCTGTCGGAATCATTTTCTTCAGTGCACGGCAGGCAAGGTTTCCGTGACCAATCTCGCGGCGGCCAACACCACGCTGTGCCTTGGCCTCGCCAGTCGAGAACGGCGGGAAATTATAGTGGAGAAGGAATCTGTCGCGGCCTTGGATAAGAGCCTCGTCGATAATCTTCTCGTCAAGTTTTGTTCCCAGAGTAACGGTGCAGAGCGATTGAGTCTCACCGCGGGTGAAGATTGATGAGCCGTGGGGGCCTGGCAGGTAACCAACCTCCGACCAGATTGGACGGATTTCGTTGGTCTTGCGGCCGTCGAGACGTTTGCCTTCATCAAGAACGGCGCGGCGCATTGCCTCTTTCTCAACATCGTGATAGTAGCGGTCGATGAGCGGACCTTTTGTTTCAAGTTCCTCATCGGTGAATTGTGCCTTGAACTCGTCGCAGATGGCGGTGAACATCGCCTCGCGGTGATGTTTGTCGGTGTCGGCGGCGGTTGCCTGAGCGTATGCTTTTGCGTAGCAGGCATCGTGAACCTGCTGACGAAGCTCCTCGTCGTTCTCCTCGTGGCAATATTCGCGTTTAACGGTCTTGCCAGCAGCCTCCATCAGTTCAAGCTGAGCCTGGCATTGCGGTTTGATGGCCTCGTGAGCGGCTTTGATGGCCTCTAGCATATCGTGCTCGCTAACCTCGTTCATTTCGCCTTCAACCATCATTATATTGTCGAGCGTTGCAGCTACAACCAACTCGATATCAGCGTTTTCTGCTTGCTCGAATGTCGGGTCGATTATGAACTCGCCATTCACGCGAGCCACGCGGACCTCTGAAATCGGGCCTTCGAACGGAATGTCAGACACTGCCAGTGCGGCCGAAGCGGCAAGACCGGCGAAATTGTCGGGCATATCAATGCCGTCCGATGAGTAAAGTGTTACGTTTACAAATGTTTCAGCGTGATAGTTCGATGGGAAGAGTGGGCGCAGAGCGCGGTCAATCAGTCGGGCAATCAGAATCTCGTAATCCGATGCTTTGCCCTCGCGGCGTGTGAATCCGCCGGGGAAACGGCCGTTCGATGCGAATTTCTCTTTGTACTCAACGGTCAGCGGCATAAAGTCGGTGCCGGGTACTGCATCTTGCGCCGAGCAAACTGTTGCAAGCAGCATTGTGCTGCCGCATTTTACCATAACGGCTCCGTCGGCCTGTTTGGCCAATTTTCCGGTTTCAATTTCAATCACCCTACCATCTGGCAATGTGATTTCTTTTTTTACTATGTTCATAATTCATCCATTTTGGTCTGCCGGATTCATCTTTGGGCCGACAAACAATTTATAACTGTGATTTGAAAAATCGGATTTCAGTGCGGCGGAACCGCTGCAGAAACGATTATAAACAAAAAAAGGCAACCGAAGTGCCTCTTTTTGTTACTTCCTCAAGTTCAGAGCCTTAATTAGTTCACGATATTTTTCAATATCCTGTTTTTTAAGGTATGCCAGCAAATTGCGACGTTTACCAACCATCTGAAGCAGTGAGCGTTGTGTGCCAACGTCTTTCTTGTTGTTCTTCATATGTTCAGTCAAGTGGTTGATTTTGTAGCTGAACATTGCAATCTGGCCTTCAGTCGAACCGGTGTCTTTTGCTGATTTTCCGTAAGTTGAGAAAAACTCTTGTTTTTTTTCTGCTGTTAGATACATATCTATTTTTTTATAAATCTGTTAATATTTCCTTTCGAATTTCGAACCGCAAATATCGGTATTTTTTTGAATAATCAAACACCCTGTTGTTTAAATCGTCAAAAAACACCAAATCGTTGGTTGTTGATTTCTGATGGGGGCTATTTGTCGCCGTAATGGCCGTAGGCGGTGAGGACATCAATGTGGATTTCTGTTTCAAAAATCCGATAAACAATGCGGTGTTTTTTGGTTATTTGCCGACTCCAGCGGTTTTCGGGTTTGCCTTTAAGCGGCTCGGGGTGACCAGTGCCTGTTTTGGGATGTATAACAATCTCATTGAGCAACTTAACGGCCTTTTCAAAACTTTTGGGTTCATTCCTTTTCAGTTTTGCAAGGTCGGCTTCGGCTTCGGCAGAATATGAGATTGAGTACATATCAAAGTGCGGCTAACCATTCGTTCATTTCTTTGGCATTGCTGAAACTACGGCATTGTCCATTGGCAATTTGTTTTTCGGCTTTGTCAACACGCGCAAAAAAATCTTCGCGGCTCATTTCTGTCGGGTCAGCCGCTTTTTCGGCAGCCAGATTGCGCAAATACTTTGCGGCACGGCGCATAAGTCCTTCGTCATCAGCAATAATGCTCATACTATGCCAGATTTCAGTGCTAAGTTGTGCTGTTGTCATACTGTTGCTATTTCTTGCAAAAATACAAATGTTCGTTGTGAAATGAAAATGATTTTTGCGAGCCAGAAAGCATTTCGTGCGCCATTATCCGTCACGACAAGAAAAAACAGATTCATCAATCCCTCAAAATTTCTACCTTGCACCCATAATATAATATGTATGACTGACAAGCAGATTTCGATGATTGTCGCCATTGATGAGAACGGCGGCATCGGGCTGAAAAACAATCTTTTGGCTTACATTCCTGCCGATTTGAAGCGGTTCAAGGCCATCACCACCGGACACAATATTATAATGGGTAGCAACACGTGGCTTTCCTTGCCGCGCCGTCCGCTGCCTGAGCGCCGCAACATTGTGATTACCAGCCGCACCGGTGCTGAATTTGAAGGTGCTGTGCTGGCCCGCTCAATCGATGACGCGGTGGCCTTGCTGCCCGATGGCGAAGAGTCGTTTGTGATTGGCGGCGCAAGCATCTACAAGCAGATGTTTCCGCTGGCCACAAAACTTTATTTGACACTCATTCACAAAAAGTTTGAGGCCGACACTTTTTTCCCCGAAATTGATTTCTCAAAATGGCGTGAGGTTGAGCGAACCGACATCGACAACGATGAGAAAACTGATTTCAAGTATACTTATCTGACTATAGAAAAGAAAGATATGTGAATAGAGCGCATCGCCGGCGACTAAAAAACTGAAAAAATTATTATCGCCACCATACTTATTTATTAGTAAATTGGCACATTAAAATTTGGAATATGGAAAAAAACAAAGGTTACAAGTGGAGCTTTGCCGGAGTGGGCGGAGTGACGCGTGTTAATATTGTCAAAGGCGAGGATATTGCTCATTTGGGCGAACTCGACCAGAAGCTTTGGACCGTTCTGAGTTGCCCCGTCAAAGGACTTGAGCTCGACGAGCGTACGTTGGCAATGATGGACTATGACAACGATGGTAAAATTCGTGTTCCGGAAGTTGTGGAAACAGCTGAATGGTTGACATCGGTACTGAAAACCAACGATTTGCTGTTCGCGCAGAAGGGCGAAATCCGATTGTCGGATATTGATGAAACTACCGACAACGGCAAGCGTGTTCTGGCGTCGGCCAAACGGATTCTCAACAATTTGGGCAAAGATGGCGATACGCTCACCATTGCCGACACCGCCGACAGTATGGCCATTTTTGCAAAAACAAAATTCAATGGCGACGGTGTGATAACCGCCAACTCGACCGACGATGCAGATTTGAAATCGGTGATTGAGGCTTGCATCAAGACCGTCGGTTCGACAGCCGACCGCAGCGGTGATGCAGGTGTCACGGCTGAGCAGATTGAGGCTTTCTACACCGCTTGCGCCGACTACGATGTCTGGCAGAAAGCCGCCGTTTTGCCTTACGGCGACGGCACAGCGGCCGCGCTTGCCGCCTGGCAGAGCATCAAACCGAAGGTGGACGACTATTTTCTGCGATGCAAACTGTCGGCGTTCGATTCGGGAGCAGAGGCGCCGCTAAACGTTGCGCAGAGCCAGTTTGAGGCCATCAGCGACAAGAACCTGACCGAGTGCGGCGATGAGATTGCCGAGTATCCGCTTTCGAAAATCGACACCAAAGGCCGGCTCACACTCAAAATTGAGGCCATCAATCCTGCTTGGCAGGCAGCTTTCGGCACACTCAAAAGCATAGTTTTCGATGCCGATTTCGCAAAGAAAGACGCCATCAGCGAGGCCGATTGGCAGAGCGTTGGGCAAAAGCTGGCACCGTTTGTGGCCTGGCTCGATAGCAAAAAAGGCGCCGATGTTGAGTCTTTGGGTGTTGAGTTGATTGATAAAATACTGAAAGACAATCGCAAGTCAGACCTTCTGGCGATTGTTGAACAAGATAAGGCGCTTGAGAGCGAGGCCAACAGCATCAGCGAGGTTGACAAACTGCTGCACCTGTGCCGCGATTTCTACACGCTGCTCAAAAACTTTGTCACCCTCACCGATTTCTACTCTAAAGACACTGGTGTGAAGGCTATTTTCCAGGCCGGAACGCTCTATATCGACCAGCGCAGCTGCGACCTTTGCATCAAAGTCAGCGATATGGACAAACACAACGCGATGGCAAGTTTCAGCGGTATGTTCTTGATTTACTGCGATTGCGTTTCGAAAACCAAAGGCACAACAATGAAGATTGTGGCCGTGATGACCAACGGAGAGGTGAACAACCTGACGGTGGGCAAAAACGCTGTTTTCTACGACCGCAGCGGATTGGATTGGGACGCCACCGTGGTGAAAATCATCGAAAACCCGATAAGCATCCGCCAGGCGTTCTGGTCGCCTTACCGCCGTATGTCGGTTTGGGTTGAGAATATGATAAACAAGCGTGCAGCCGAGAAAGATGCGAAAATGATGGAGGAAACCACCGCCAAATTGGCCGCCAAAACTGCCGCCGATGGCGAGAAGCCGGCCGTCACGCCACCGTTCGACATCGCAAAATTCGCCGGTATTTTTGCCGCCATCGGTATGGCTTTAGGTATGATTGGAACCGCGCTTGTGAATGTGGCCGACGAGCTCAAAGGCCTCCATTGGTATCAGTATCTTGCTATTTTCCTGGGAATTATAGTCATTATTTCGGGTCCGTCGATGATTATGGCCTGGCTCAAGCTTCGCAAGCGTAATTTGGCGCAGGTGCTCAACGCCAACGGCTGGGCGGTGAACGCTGACATTCTGGTGAACATCATCTTTGGCGCCACGCTGACCAAAATTGCCAAATATCCGAAGGTTAGACTGAAAGACCCGTTTGCCGAAAAAGGCGTTGTTTGGAAGCGAATCTTTTGGATAATCATTCTGCTTGCCGCGATTTTTGCCGGGCTCTATTTCACCAACAAGCTGGAGCGTTTCGGCTTGCCGTATGGCAAAAAGGCTTGCGCCGAAAATGTTGAAGCGTGCACAGAGGCGCCCGCACCGGCTGCTGCGGAAGCACCAGCTTGCGCTGACAGCACAATTGCAGAGTAATCTGTCAATCGATTAATAATTCAAAAAGGCGATGCGTGATGTGTCGCTTTTTTTGTGCGTATCAGTTTCCGTTTTCCGTTTATCTTTGCGCCGCTAAAAAACAGACCGATGCAGCAGATTATAATCTACACCGATGGCGCCGCTTCAGGCAATCCCGGACCGGGAGGCTACGGCGTTGTGCTCACCTGCGGGCCGCACCGCAAGGAGCTTTCGGAGGGTTTCCGCCTGACGACGAACAACCGGATGGAACTGCTGGCCGTCATCAAGGGGCTGGAGGCGCTGAAAACCGATGGCTGCGATGTGATGATTTATTCCGACTCGCGCTATGTGGTTGACGCCGTTGAGAAGCACTGGCTCGAAGGCTGGATACAGAAAGGCTTCAAAGGCAAGAAAAACCCCGACCTCTGGATGCGCTTCTGGCGCGTTTACAAGCAGCACAATGTGGTTTTCCGGTGGGTTAAGGGCCACGACGGCATTCCGCTCAACGAGCGCTGCGACCAGCTGGCAACCACAGCCGCCGCCGCGCCCACGCTCATCGACGAGGGTTACGTAAACCAACAGAACGATAATACTTTAAATTTATGATACGTCTTGCAATTCTGGCTTCGGGTTCAGGCTCGAACGCCGAAAACATAGTGAAATACTTCTCACATTCCGATGCGGTTGAGGTTGCCGCAATAATCTCGAACAAAGCCGATGCCTACGTGCTGGAACGTGCTAAATATCTGCGTGTTCCGTCGTATGTGATGAGCCGTGCCGATATGGTTGGCACCGACAAGTTGCTGGGCCTTCTTGGTGAGCTTAAAATCGATTGGGTGATTTTAGCCGGATTCCTTGTCTTGTTGCCCGAAAGCATTGTAAACAAGTACGATGGCCATATTCTGAACATTCATCCGTCGTTGTTGCCGAAGTTCGGTGGCAAGGGAATGTACGGCGACAAGGTGCATCAGGCTGTGGTTGAGGCGCGCGAGAAGGAGTCGGGTATTACCATCCATAAGATTGACGCCAACTACGACGAGGGTACAACCGTGTTCCAGGCAAAAATCAAAGTTGAGCCTCTCGACAACGCCGAAAAAGTGGCTCAGAAAGTTCACGCTCTCGAATATAAATTTTATCCGAAAATCATTGAGAATATGATTCTTGGACGCGATTTTGAGCGCGTGGTGACCGTTGAGCCAATTCAATAATCGAAGATTGAAGGCGGAATAATTGTAAAAAAATCAACATCTAAACCAATGATTATCAAAATAAACAACTTGAGCGACATCGAATCAGCGGCCAAAGAGTTTCTGGCAGCCGTAGGTGACAAGCGTCATTTCGCGTTCTACGGACCGATGGGGGCCGGCAAAACCACTTTCATCAAGGCCGTGTGCGAGCAACTTGGCACAACTGATACAGTTTCAAGTCCTTCATTTGCAATCATCAACGAGTACAACTCCGCCGCCGGACGCATTTTCCATTTCGATTTTTACCGCATCAAGAATCTTGAAGAGGCCTTCAATCTTGGCTACGAGGACTACTTCTTCGGCAGCGACTACTGCTTTGTTGAGTGGCCCGAGAAGGTGGAAGAGCTTATGCCGGAGCATTTTACAATCGTCAAAATCACAGTTGACGATGCAGACCAGCGCATTATTGAGCTTGCTGGAATCTAATAATCAGTCATTTATGATTCTCTGCCGGGCAGTAATCGCGGAAGCGCTTATTGTCAGCTTTGAAGCAGAGTTGTTGAGAAATTCTCCTTTCCGCGTTCGGTAAGGAAATATTTGATGGCGTTCCAACCACGGCGGATAACCTTCAGCGGCGGACAGTCAATCGGGTTTTCGTCAAAGTGTATGCGGGTGATTTTCTGCAATTTAACCATCTCGGTCGGAATTGTGTGCAACAAGCAGAAACTTGCATCGAAAGTTTGCAAGTTGCTCAGCTGGCCCATTTGCGAAGGCAGTTTCTGAATGGGATTGTAGCTGACATCCAACGAATTGAGATTGTGCAGTTTGCCAATGTTTTCGGGCAACTCGGTAATGCCGTTACGCATCAGGAAAAGTTCCTTCAGGTTGGTCATATTGGTAATCGACTCGGGCAGTTTCTTGATGTGGTTGAAGCTCAAGTCAAGGCTTTCGATTTCGGTAAGCTCGCCAATCTCTTCCGGGAGCTCGTCAATGTCTTTGTTAGATAGGTCAAGTTGTTTGCATTTGGCTTCTTTAACCCTTTCAATCAAGCATTTAATCTCGTATTCTTCCATAAATTATCATTTTCTGAGTCGGTTGCAAAATTACAAATTTGTTGCTGACATTGTTTACATTGAACACCGCATTTTGTCGATTTTAATAAGATTTTTGTCATTTTTCCGATGGTTGGATTTTGGCAATTTGCGTGCCGCAATTGATGAAAAATCATTTTTCGCGGCAGCAGGCATAAGCATAACGTGTTGATAACAATTCGTTGCGGCATTGCGGTAGTGTGCGTTTTCTGCTAATTTTCGATTGTCGTAAATTTAATTGGCGCGGCATTGTAAAGTGTTGTGCCTTAAATGTTTGGTAAGTATGAGTATTTCTGATTTTGGATTCGGCAAGACGAATCTGCTGCCGTGCGAAGAGACGCTTGAGATTTCGCGCAAGCGCAAAAAAATGCGCATAGCTGTTGCAAAAGAGTCGGCGCAAAACGAGAACCGAGTTGCTATGGCGCCTCACGCCGTTGGGTTTTTGGTGGGGCTTGGGCACGATGTTTATGTTGAATCGGGTGCGGGCGAGAAGGCTCATTTTGCCGACCAGAAATATGCAGAGCAGGGTGCCGTTATTGAGCCTTGCCGAAGCAATATCTACTCTTGCGACGTGATTATGAAGGTGTTACCACCCAACGAAGAGGAGCTGGCGATGATGAAAGGCCACCAGGTGCTTTTCAGCAGTTACGACATCTACTCGCAAACCAAGCAGTACATAGAGAAACTTCAGGAGCTGAAAATCACAGCCATCGGGTTTGAATTTTTCAAGGACGCCACTTGCGAGGTTTATCCCATAGTGCAGAGTTTCAGTGAGATATCGGGCACAACATCGATGCTTATTGCCGCAGAATATTTGAGCGATGCTCACGGAGGCAAGGGCGAGATGCTGGGCGGCATCAGCGGCATCAGTCCGACTGATGTGGTTGTTCTGGGCGCGGGAACAGCCGCCGAGTGTGCGGCGCGAACGGCGCTCGGGCTTGGCGCTTCGGTCAAGGTTTTCGACAAGTCAATCAATCGCTTGCGCGACCTTCAGCAACGACTTGGAATGCACATATTTACGTCGGTTTTGCAGCCGATGGTGCTGCTCAAAGCCATCCGTTCGGCCGATGTGGTTGTGGGGGCGCTCTACGAGAACAACTGCCGCCGCGATTTCATTGTGAGTGAGGACGCTGTGAGCCAGATGAAGAGCCACTCGGTGATTGTGGATTTGTGTATGACGCAGGGCGGATGCTTTGAGACGTCGGAGCCCACATCGTTTGCCGAGCCGGTTTATGAGAAGCACGGTGTGATTCACTATTGCGTGCCAAATATTCCGTCAAGAGTTTCGCGCACAGCGACTTACGTACTGAGCAACATACTCGGCCAGGTGCTGATTGAGCTTGGTGAGGCCGGTGGCATAAATCAGCTCATCAAAGACAATGCCGGAGTGAGGGCAGGAGCGTATGTTTACAACGGAATTCTGACTAACGAGCTGATAGGCAGCCGGTTGGGGATGCAATCGCACGACATTAACTTGCTGTTGGCAGCGTTTTAGAAAACTGCGCACTGCAGGTTGGAGGAGGCAAGTTGAAGGGACCTTTCGTAGCTCCGCATTAAACCAAGTGATCGATTATCTCGAACAATTTATTGATATTGACGGGTTTGCAGATGAATCCGTCGAAATGGGCTTTGGGGTAATCGTCTAAAATCAAATCTTTTTCGTAGCAGGTTTGCGCAACCACGGGTAGTTCCGGCCTGATTTTCTTGATGGCCTCGGCGGCCTCGATGCCGTTGACGTCGGGCATACGTATGTCCATCAGCACCAGGTTGATGTTGGGGTTGCTGTTCACAATGTCGATGGCGTGCTGGCCGTTGTTGGCGCGCACCAAAGTGACATTTGTCGCCAGCAGAACGCGCTCAACGAACATATAGTTAATATCCTCGTCCTCGGCAATCAGTATTGTTTTGCCGCGCCAGTTGTATTCTTTGTCAATAAGCATAGTTTGAGCAATAAAAAGCAAAGCAAATTAGAAAATAATCAATTACGCCGATGTTTTTTTCGAGTTTTTTTTCGCGTAAGCGTTGAACCCCAAAGCGCTTTATCATTAAGGGAAGATTAAGGGAAGATTAAGGGAAGATTAAGGGAAGATTAAGGGAAGATTAAGGGAAGATTAAGGGAAGATTAAGGCGAAAATTGCAGTTTGGCGGGCGCGAGAGGAGAGTATGAATTTTGCCGAAAAAAAGTAAGGACGTTATTTTTGTGAAAGGCGGTATTTTTATTCAGAAATTCGTTGCACACCTATATTTAATGCTTACCTTTGTGGAACTTTGAAAAAATGGGTGTAGCGTCCCATTTCAACTAGTTAACTACTTCATACATAATAAGATGAAAAAACTATTTACCAAGTTTTTTGC
>CADASL010000010.1 GCA_902790595.1 uncultured Bacteroidales bacterium | reverse complement strand
GCAAAAAACTTGGTAAATAGTTTTTTCATCTTATTATGTATGAAGTAGTTAACTAGTTGAAATGGGACGCTACACCCATTTTTTCAAAGTTCCACAAAGATATACTATTATATATGAGTTTGCAACACTTTTCTTGCTAAAATCCCCAAAATCATCATCTTTCCACCATTCTCTCCTCCCTTTATGCCAATTCCCTATATGTTCCCTGTATGTTTGCTATATGTTCCCTTAATCTTCCCTTAATGATACCTTAATGATACCCTTTTCACCAGTAATCTGATTTTTAACTTTCTAATATCCGATGCTTTCATACTTTTGTACCGTTTTTATTGCGAAAAATCTTGAAACGCAAATTCATACTGAACCTAATTCTTGTTGTATTCCTTAACCTGCTGGTCAAGCCGTTCTGGGTTTTCGGAATCGACCGCACCGTGCAGAACGTGGTGGGTGCCGAGCAGTACGGATTCTACTTTGCGCTGTTCAATTTCTCGCTCATTCTCAATATCTTGCTCGACCTGGGCATCACCAACTACAACAATCGGAACATCTCGCAGAACGAGAGCGGACTGACGCTAAATTTTTCCAACATCTTCACAATCAGGCTCATTCTGGGCGTTTTCTATTTTGTGGTGAGTATGGCCGTGGCGTGGCTCTGCAACTACAGCCGCCACCAAATGGCAATGCTGATGTTCCTGACGTTCAATCAGTTCCTGCTGGCGCTGATTCTCTATTTGCGTTCCAATCTGGCGGGATTGCAACTCTTCAAAACCGACAGCATCGTCTCGGTGCTCGACCGCGTGGTTATGATTCTCATTTGCAGCCTGTTGCTGTGGGGGAATGTTACTAATCAGCCGTTCCGCATCGAGTGGTTCGTCTATGCGCAGACGGGAGCCTATCTTTTCACGGCGGTTGTGGCTTTTGTGCTGGTTTTCATCCACGCGCCCACGTTCCGCCCGACGTTCAACCTGCAGTTCTCGCTCGAAGTGCTGCGCAAGAGTTTTCCGTTTGCGCTGCTCACTCTGCTGATGTCGCTCTACAACCGCATCGACTCGGTGATGCTCGAGCGCCTTCTGCCCGACGGCAAGGTGCAGGCCGGCATCTACGCACAGGCCTACCGCATATCGGACGCCTGCTGTATGTTCGCTCTGCTGTTCGCCAACCTGCTGCTGCCGATGTTCTCGCGGATGATTAAGCAGCGCGAGAATGTGGCCGGTCTGCTTCGGCTCTCAACCGTGGCAATGGCCGTGCCTGTGGTGGCCGGGGCCGCCGCGTGCGTCTTCTATCGCCGCCCGATTATGGACCTGCTCTACAGCAGCCACGTTGCCGAGTCGGCACCGATTTTTGCGCTTCTCATCAGCGGATTTGTGGCAATATCAATGGTTTACATCTACGGAACACTGCTCACCGCCAACGGCAGCCTGCGCCAACTCAACATTGTGGCATTCTGCGGAATGGTGTTCAACATTGCAATGAATTTTGTGCTGATACCGCGCTACGGGGCGCTTGGGGCGGCCATTGTGAGTCTTGCAACACAAAGTTTGACAGCTTTTGCCCAAATTGCCATTGCTTTTTCTATTTTTGGGCTCAAATTCTGCGGACGCACACAATTCAAACTTGCGGCTTACGTTTTATGCGTGGCCGTGGTTGGTTTTGCCACAATCCGTCTGCCGATGAGCTGGCTCACCAACGCCGCTCTGATGCTGGTTGCAGCCGGATGCTTGTCGGTGGCGATGGGGTTAGTCAGAATTGGTGATTTTGTTAAATTGTTGAAAATAAAAGAAAAATGGTGAATCGGTGAATCGATAAAACGGACGCCAGTGATTAATTTGAAACGGACGCCATAATACGACGTCCCTACATAAAACTTAGAACTTAAAAAAGTTAAAATTTAGAACTTAATTAACTTATAACTAAATAGAAATGAAGTTTCAAAAACTGAATCTCATCATCGGTTGGATAACATTCGCCATTGCTTCGGC
Organism: uncultured Bacteroidales bacterium; assembly: GCA_902790595.1. Lineage (GTDB taxonomy): Bacteria > Bacteroidota > Bacteroidia > Bacteroidales > SZUA-534 > RUG13583. The sequence continues at coordinate 178,416 of CADASL010000010.1, read as the reverse complement.
GGTGTACATTGCAACCATTGAGCCGACAGCCAGTTTCTGGGATTGCGGCGAATTCATAGCCACAGGCTACAAACTCGAAGTGGGGCACCCCCCTGGCGCACCGTTCTTTATGCTGATGACCAAATTCTTCAGCCTGTTCGCTGGTGGCGATGTCACGAAAGTGGCAATGTGGGCCAACATTATGTCGGCTTTGGCTTCGGGCGGAACCATCCTGTTCCTGTTCTGGACCATCACTCATCTGGGCCGCCGCCTGACTCGCAAAAACGCTGACGAACTGTCGCTTGGCTGGCAGATTGCAATTCTGGGCAGCGCCTTCATCGGCTCGCTGGCCTACACATTCTCTGACACGTTCTGGTTCTCGGCTGTTGAGGGCGAAGTTTACGCGTCGTCGTCGCTGCTGACGGCCTTTGTGTTCTGGGCCATTCTGAAATGGAGCGATGTGGCCGACGAGAAATACAGCAACCGCTGGCTGCTGCTCATTGCCTACACCATCGGCCTATCCATCGGCGTGCACCTTCTGAACCTGCTGACCATTCCGGCCATTGCGCTGGTTTACTATTTCAAGAAGAGCGCGTCGGTTACCCCGAAAGGTGTGATTATGGCGCTGCTTACATCGTGCGTCATTCTGGGCGGCGTGATGTGGGGCATCATTCCGGGCGTGGTCAAGCTCGGCTTCTTCTTCGACCGCATCTTTGTCAACGGCTTCGGCCTGGGCTACAACACCGGCCTGCTCTTTATGATTGCCCTGCTGGCCGGATTGTTCACCTGGGGAATCATCTACACCCAGAAACAGAACAAGCCCGTTTGGAACACCATTCTGCTGGCTGTTGCGGTGCTGCTCATCGGCTACGGCTCGTACGCAACCATTGTCGTGCGCTCGCTGGCCACCCCGCCAATCGACCAGAACGACCCCGAAGACGCCTACTCGCTGCTGAGCTACCTCAACCGCGACCAGTACGGCAGTTGCCCGCTCATCTACGGTCAGTACTACAATGCGCCCGTCAACCTCGACGACCCTTACAAGCACACTGGCAAAACCTGGATTCAAAAGAACGGCAAGTATGTTGAGGGCAACGAGAAAATCGAGTACAACTACAACAAGGCAATGTGCACCATCTTCCCGCGTATGTGGAGCAGCAAGGCCGAACACGTTGAAGACTACAAATACTGGGGCGGCATCAAAGGCCGCAAGGTGAAAGTGCGCAACAACCAGGGCGAGATGGAGACAATGGTTAAGCCGACCTTCGGCGAGAACCTGCGCTACTTCCTGCGCTACCAGTGCGGATTTATGTACTTCCGCTACTTTATGTGGAACTTTGTGGGCCGCCAGAACGACATTCAGGGCGACGGCGACAATATGAGCGGCAACTGGATTAGCGGCATCAAGTTCCTCGACGAGATGCGACTCGGCCCGCAGGACAATCTGCCAACCGAGTACGCCAACAACCGCGGCACCAACAAATACTACTTCCTGCCTCTGATTCTGGGCCTGATTGGTCTTTTCTATCAGCTCAAGCGCGACAAGAAGAACTTCTGGGTTGTGATGGCGCTGTTCATCCTTACCGGCCTGGCCATTGTGGTCTATCTGAACCAGTATCCGCGCCAGCCGCGAGAGCGTGACTATGCCTATGCAGGCTCGTTCTACGCTTTCGCGATATGGATTGGCCTTGGCGTGATGGCCGTTTACGAGTGGCTGAACAAGGTGACTAAAGAGGTGCCGTCGGCAGCAGTGGCAACTGGCATCTGCCTGTTTGTTCCGGGCATTATGTGCGCCCAGAACTGGGACGACCACGACCGCAGCAACCGCTACATCTGCCACGATGTGGCTTGGAACTACCTGCAGTCGTGCGAGCCGAACGCCATCATCTTCACCAACGGCGACAACGACACCTTCCCCTTGTGGTACATTCAGGAGGTTGAGGGCGTCCGCACCGATGTGCGTGTCATCTGCCTGCCCTACCTCATCACCGACTGGTACATCGATCAGATGAAATCGAAATACTACGAGAGCGAACCAGTGCCGTTCAGTATGAATCACAACCAGTACGAGACCGGCACCCGCGACCAGCTGCCTGTGTACGACAAAATCAAGGAATCGGTTGAGCTGAAGGATGTCATCAATTTCATTGCGAGCGACAACCCGCAGACACGCCTGACAACCAACTACAACGAGGCCATCGACTACTTCCCGACCAAAAAGCTGAAACTGACCGTCGATAAGGAGAAAGTGCTTGCCACTGGCGCTGTGAAAGCCAAAGATTCAGCGCTGATTGTCGATGAGATGACGTGGAGCCTGGCATCGCGCTACATCTTGAAGAACGACCTGATGATTCTGGACCTTGTGGCCAACGCCAACTGGGAGCGCCCGATTTACTTTGTGACCGTGGGCCCGGGCAACGACACCAACATCCGCGACTACTTCCAGTGCGAGGGCTTTGCATATCGCTTGGTTCCAATCAAGACCAAGTACGATATGCAGTCGGTTGGCCGCATCGACACCGACCAGCTCTACGACAATATGATGAACAAGTTCCGCTGGGGCAATATGGGCGACCCGAAGGTTTATCTCGATGAGAACATCCGCCGCACCATACAAATTGTGAAGCTGCGCAACAACTTCGGCCGTCTGGCCATCGCGCTCAAGCAGGAGGGCAAGGACGACAAGGCCATCGAGGTGCTCGACCGCTGCCTTGAAGTGCTGCCTGTTGAGAAAATAGCAGTCACCTATTACGACTCGCGCTTCCTCGACGCTCTCTTCACCTGCAACCATCCGAAAGCGTCGGAGATTGCCACCGGCATATTCAACAATGCCTACAACGACCTGCTCTATTACGCAGGGCGGGGGCGGTTCTATGCGTCGAACGAGAACAAGCGCCAGATGTGTATGGTGAACGCCCAGTGGGTGACCGAGACTCTGCGCGAGAACAACCGGAACGAGCTTTACAACGAGTTGCAGACGGTGTTCAACGAGATGTACAGCATCTACAGCGGCAATCTCACCGTCAAAAATCTTAAAGAGCTGCAACGCAGATAGTTACGCTGTTTCAGCATATCAAAAAAAGCTCCGGCAAACGTCGGGGCTTTTTTTGTGGATAAAACGTAGCATTCCAACTCCCTATCTTTATAAATTTGCGCCACAAGTAAAAAAAATGCCAAACCGCGCAATATTCGCACAGATAATCATTCCCGTGCCCGTGGCCGGAACGTTCACCTATGAGGTGCCAATCTCGATGGTGGAGCGCGCCCGCGTGGGGCAGAGCGTTATTGTGCCTTTCGGCGAAAAGAAACTCTACACCGGCATCATCGCCAACCTGACCGAAACACCGCCTGAGGGCTTCAAAATCAAATCGATACTCGACATTTCCGACGACCGTCCCACCATCACGCCCAAGCAGCTTGAGCTCTGGCAGTGGACCGCCGCATATTATATGTGCCCCATCGGCGATGTGTATAAGGCCGCCGTGCCGGTTGGTCTGCGCCCCGACAGCCAGTCGAAAGTGCTGCCGGTGAGAGAGAAAGAGCCGTCGGCCGACCAGCTTGGCAGCGATGAGAGCGCGGTGTTTGCGGTGCTCACGCGCGATGAGGAGGCCACCATTGAGCAACTGGCAAAAATCACCAAGCTGAAAAACATTATAGCCGTAGTCAAACGGCTGGTTGACAAGGGTTTCGCACTGATAACCGAGGAAGTGCGCGAGTCGGCCAAGCCGCGCCGGACAAAGGTTGTGCGCCTGTCGGACCGCATTGCCGACGCCGATATGCTCAATCGCTCAATTGCTCTGCTCACCGTCAAGCAGGGGCAGGCGCTGCGCTGGATTGCCGATTTTCTGGGCGCCGACGCTTTCCGCGGAAAAACGGTGCAGATGAAAATAGCGCTCGAAAAAGTGCCGACCACGCCAACGGTGATGAAATCGCTGATTGACAAAGGTTTGATTATTGAAGATACCGAAGACACACTTCTGCCCGACACCAGTTGCGGCATTCAAAGCATCAGCGAGCTGAACCAATATCAGCAGCAGGCGCTCGACGAGATTCACAAGCAGTTTGAGACTCTGCAAACCGTTCTGCTTCACGGCATTACGGGCAGCGGTAAAACCGAAATATACATCCATCTGATTGACGAGACACTGCGCGCCGGCAAACGGGTGCTCTATCTGCTGCCCGAGATTGCGCTCACCACGCAGATTGTGCAGCGGCTCAAGCGCAACTTCGGCAACAAGGTGGGCGTCTATCACTCAAAATACTCATCAACAGAGCGTGTGGCGCTTTGGCGGAACCAATTGTCGGGCGAGCGGCCCTATCCGATTGTGCTGGGCGTCCGCTCATCAATTTTTCTGCCGATGGACAATCTCGGCCTTGTGATTGTCGACGAAGAGCACGAGAACAGCTACAAGCAGTTCGACCCGGCGCCGCGCTACAACGCCCGCGACCTTGCCGTGGTGCTGGCAATGCAACACAAGGCAAAGGTGCTGCTGGGCTCGGCCACGCCGTCGCTCGAGAGCTATTTCAACGCCAAGCAGGGCCGCTACGGGCTGGTTGAGCTGACACACCGTCACGGCGCGGCGGTGCTGCCCGAGATTGAGATTGTGGACACCAAGCTCGAACGCCGCAAAAAGCTGATGAAGCAGTGTTTCAGCCAGACATTGTTAAGCTCAATCGACAACGCGCTGTCGAAAGACGAGCAGGTGATTCTGTTCCAGAACCGCCGCGGCTACAGTCCGTTTCTTGAGTGCACCGAGTGCGGCTACGTGCCCAAATGCAAGCACTGCGACGTGAGCCTGACCTACCACAAGGGCATCGAACGGCTGGTGTGCCACTATTGCGGCTACTCGGTGGCGGCCGTCACTACGTGCGACCACTGCCACCAGAGCACAATACGGCTGGCAGGTTTCGGCACCGAACGCATTGAAGATGAGCTGAAACAGATTTTCCCGCAGGCCAACATCGCCCGGCTCGACACCGACACAACACGCACCAAACACGGCGGCGAAAACATCATCCGCGACTTTCAGGAACGCCGCATCAACATACTCATTGGCACGCAGATGGTGTCGAAAGGTCTCGACTTCGGCCACGTGAGCATTGTGGGCATTCTGAACGCCGACAATATGCTCAGCTTCCCCGATTTCCGCGCCTACGAGCGCAGCTTCCAGCTGATGGCGCAGGTGAGCGGCCGTGCGGGGCGCAAAGACAAGACTGGCAAGGTGATTATCCAGACATCGAACCCCGAAAACAGCATCATCCGCCAGGTGGTGGCCAACGACTATCAGGCGATGTACGACACGCAGATGGCCGAGCGCACGCAGTTTTTCTATCCGCCCGTGTGCCGGTTCATCTACATCACGCTCAAGCACCGCGACCGCCAAACCGTTGAAGACGGCGCGCGCGAGCTGTTCGGCCTTGTGAGCAAAGTGGGCGGCATCACGCCACTCGGCCCCACAACGCCCGCCATCAACCGCATTCAGAATCTCTACCTGATGAACATCACCATCAAGCTGAGCAAAGCCGATACAATGCAGTCGAAACTCGGGTTGCAGCAAGCTATCGATTTCTTCTTGCAACTGCCTAAATACAAGAATGTTATGATAATGGCGAATGTTGACCCGATGTAGGAATTGATTGAAGCCCCGATAGCTATCGGGATGAATAATTGAAGGATTGAAATTTGAATAACTGAAAGCATTTTAAACCCGCAAAACTTTAATACAACGAGCAAATGCGCACCATACTGACAACCATTTTAGCCCTTTTCGGCTTGACCGCGATGGCCGGCGACGATGCCACGGTTGTGAAAATCGATGGCAAATTCTATTCAACGCCGATTGTCACCGCCGAAGGAAATCTTGTGATAGCGTCGCACAACAAAACCATCTATCTGTTTGATAGCAAGGGGCAATTGAAAAATTCGTTTACCGCCAAGGGCTGGTTTCACGCCACGCCGCGCCAGCTCACCGACGGCCAGATTGCCATTGGCTGCTACGACCGATATTTCTATTTTCTTGACAAGGACGGCAATTTTGTGAGCCGGATTAAGCCCGGCGGCAAAATATTCACCGAGCCTGTCGAGCTGGGCAGCGTGATTGCTTTCGGCACCAGCCGCGGCCGCGTGGCGTTCTACAACCGCCTGACCGACTCGCTCTATTACGCCCGCGTTCGCGGAAAAATCATCCACGGCTCGCCGCTGGCTCTGAGCGACAGCAGTGTGGCCATCGGCGGCAACGGCAAGCGGCTCTGCATCATCGGTGCCGACGCCAACCTGAAGGCGCAGCTTAAAACCAAAGGTTGGATTATGCACTCGAAACCCGCCAAAACATTTGACCATCAAGTGGTTATCGGCACCTACGGCAAGCGGCTCTACTCTGTTGATACGCTCGGCCGAGAGCTTTGGCAGCGCAAGGTTGGCGGGCGCATCCACAGCTCAATCCTGCAAACACCCGACAGCAACATCGTCTTCGGTGCGTTCGACAGTTACATCTATTGCTTCGACAGCCGCGGCCAACTCATTGAGCGTCAGCCGACTGGCAAAAAGGTGGTTTCATCGCCGGCAATGGTCAACGACACGGTTTTCGCCATTGCCGGAATCGACAAGAGCATCTATCTGCTCACCACTCGCGGGCGGCTTCTGGGCAGCATCAAATGCGAAGGCAGCTTCTTCTCGACACCCATCGTAATGCCCGACGGGACACTCTTTTGCTGCACAATGAAAGGGACGCTGTATTTTATTGATAAAAAGGCTGTTGACGATATTGTCACAGGCCGCCGACCTGTGGTTGAGATTGAAGCCGGGCGGTACGATTACAAATACTGACAGCGTATTGTCAGGCTCACATCCCTATCCACGCCGCGCCCACAAGTTGCTCGTAATCAGCAGTTGACGGGCGGAAGAAAACCAAAAACAGATAATTATTGGCTGTGGCCGAATGTGAGCCTTCAAAGCGTTCCATATCCACTTTGCCGTCGTGGTAGGTGCGGCAGACGTAGATGTAGTCGTAAACGCCCTGCTTGAGCCGCAGGTCGCCTTCATAGCGCTTGGCGGCGAAGTTGTAGCGCATCTGGTTGTCGCTGCTGAGCTGCCAGTTGCAGAAGGCGCCGCACACAAACACATCGCCGTCGAGCACGGGCTCGGTTTCGAGCGTGGGGTGCACGTAAACGTAATCGGCCGTGCGATAGTGGTCATCGGCATTGTTAACCGATTGAGCATAAATAATATAATGTCCGTTCTGGTCGGTTTCGGAAAAATAGGGTTTGAAAGCACGGCTCTCATCGGCGGGCGGTGTGATGTGAAAATATGGCGCCACGTAATCAACTCTGTTATAATTGATTGGCGCTTGCCGCAGATAGCGCAGGTCGAGACGGCGGAACTCATTGCCGCCAGCCATCAGCAGGTTGCCGGCGTAGGAATAGACCAGACGGTTGCCAACAATCTGCTTTGGTTTCAAATCGGTTCGCGATGTGTACGGGCAACCATTCTGCAAAACACTAACATTCAATTCGTTGAAAACATCATTCACCATCAGTCCGCTGTAATCGACGCTCAACCTGACGTCTTGCGTGTGGCGCTCGCTAACGCTGCCTATGGGTTTGGCCACTTCGGCTTCAATGCTTGTAAGTTGCTCATATACAAGTATTGACGCTTGTGCCACAATGCTGTCGGGATGACCGGCCATAAAAACCGCCACATTGTAACGGCCCGAGAGCAGCATCTGCACATCGCTGTTAGGCAGGCAGATACGGTAATTGACGTAGTCGGTTGTCGTTCCCGACGATGGCGAGTAATTGGTAACCGCATTCACCGCAAAGCCGCTCAGGTATTCCGACGGCTGCAAATCGGATGGCTGGCCGTTGCGGTCGCAGTGCGTGACGCTGTATTCAAGGTCGAGAATGTGGCTCGTCAGGCAGTCGAACTCAACCACAATGCGGTCGTCGCTGTTAAGCTCGATGACCGGAAGCGACGTTTCATCGCCTTCGACATAGGCCCGCAGAGTGCCCACCACAGGCGCGCGGAACTCATCAAAAGGCTGTGCAGCGGCCCATTGGCAGAGTGTGAATAAGAGAAGTGATATTATTGCCAAACGTTTTATCATCTGCTGATTATAACGCAAACATTTTCAAATAATTGTGAGCCGACGCATTTTGCCGGCGCGCCAAACAAAGGTAAAACAGTTTTTCGTCTTTGGTTTGATGCCGGTCAGAAGGCCACAAAAAAAAAGAGACTGCCATCGTTGTATTTCGAGCAATCTCTTTTGTCGCGTTTACGGTCGTAAACTTTCTTCGACTTCACAATCCGCAGCGGCCGCGTCGATATCAGCTTGCCGTGCTGCGCGATTTCCCGTTCCCTGTCGGCCTTTTTAACGGCGTTTAGGTAATCGAGAAACTTTGGCTTTTCTTTCTTACCCATTGCTTTATGATTTTTTGGTTACGGGCGCAAAGGTAATTATTTAGACGTTAGCACCTATTCGCATCTTCACCTTTCACCAAAAACCATTATTTTCGCACCAAAATTTCAAGGTTATGACTGAATATAAAAGATACACAATCACATCGGCTCTGCCTTACGCCAACGGGCCGGTGCACATCGGGCATTTGGCCGGGGTTTATGTGCCGGCCGACATCTACGCACGCTATCTTCGCGCACGCGGACGTGAGGTAATGTTCATCGGCGGAAGCGACGAGCACGGCGTGCCCGTTACCATCCGCGCACAGAAAGAGGGCATCACGGTGCAGGAGGTGGTGGACCGCTACCACAATCTGATTAAAAAATCGTTTGAGGAGTTCGGCATCTCGTTCGACGTTTACAGCCGCACCACATCGGCCATCCACCATAAGTTTGCCGCCGATTTCTTCCGCAAACTCTACGACGACGGCCTGCTTGAGGAGAAGACCGAGGAGCAGTTCTGCGACGAGCAGACGGGCGAGTTCCTGACCGACCGCAACATTGTGGGCGAGTGCCCGCGCTGCCATTTCACGGGCGCTTACGGCGACCAATGCGAGAAGTGCGGCGCAACTCTTTCGCCCGACGAACTCATCAACCCAACCAACAAGAACCACCCTGGTCACGGCCTTGTGAAGCGCCCGACCAAAAACTGGTATCTGCCGCTGGGCAACTATCAGGAGTGGCTCAAAAAATGGATTATCGAGGGCCACAAGGAGTGGAAAACCAACGTGTACGGACAGTGCAAGTCGTGGCTGGATATGGATTTGCAGTCGCGGGCAATGACGCGCGACCTTGAATGGGGCATCCCCGTGCCAATCGAGGGCGTGAAGGGCAAGGTGCTCTACGTCTGGTTCGACGCGCCAATTGGCTATATATCAAACACAAAGGAACTCTGCGACAGCCAACCCGAACGCTGGGGCAACTGGGAAAAGTGGTGGAAGGACAACGACACGCGGCTCATCCACTTCATCGGCAAGGACAACATTGTGTTCCACTGCATCATCTTCCCATCAATGCTGAAGGCGCACGGCGGCTACATTCTGCCCGACAACGTGCCCGCCAACGAGTTCCTGAACCTTGAGGGCGACAAGATTTCGACTTCGAAGAACTGGGCCGTTTGGCTGAACGAGTACTTGGTGGATTTCCCTGGAAAACAGGACGTTCTGCGCTACGTGCTCACCGCCAACGCACCTGAGACAAAGGATAACGATTTCACCTGGAAGGACTTCCAAGCCCGCAACAACAACGAGTTGGTGGCCATTCTGGGCAACTTTGTGAACCGCACCATTGTGCTTACGCAGAAATACTACGGCGGGAAGGCGCCCGTTGCTGCCGAACTCACCGACTACGACCGCGATACGCTCGCCGAACTGGCCACAAGCAAGGCCCGCATTGAGGAGGCCATTGAGCAGTTCCGCTTCCGCGAAGCGCTGAAACTGGTAATGGACATTGCCCGTCTGGGTAACAAATATCTGGCCGAGACCGAGCCGTGGAAGGTTGTGAAAACCGACCCCGACCGCGTGCGCACCATAATGAACATCTGTCTGCAGATTGTTGCAAATCTGTCGGTTGCGTGCGATCCGTTTATGCCGTTCAGCGCCGAGAAAATGCGCAAGTTGCTCAACATTCCGCAACTGAACTGGGAGCATCTGGGCGCGCCAAATCTGATTGAGGACGGACACCAAATCGGAGAGCCGTTCCTGCTGTTCGAGAAGATTGAAGACGAGCCGATTGACGCTCAAATCAAGCGCTTGGAGGACATCAAAAAGGCCAACGAGGCAGCCGAACTGGCCAATGCCCCCGCCGCCCCAATGAAGCCGCTCATCACCTACGACGATTTCAGCAAAATGGACATCCGCACAGCCACAATCCTTGAGGCGGAGCGCGTGCCAAAATCCGACAAACTTATGAAACTGCTGGTTGATACAGGAATCGACAAGCGCACCGTGGTGTCGGGCGTGGCAAAGCACTTCACCGCCGAAGAACTTATCGGCAAACGCGTCACCATTCTGGCCAACCTTGCCCCGCGCAAACTGATGGGCATCGAGAGCCACGGAATGATTCTGATGGCCGAAAACTTCGACGGCGCCCTGTCGATGATTCCGTGCGAGAAGGATTTCAAGAATGGGTCGGTGATTTGTTAGAGTAAAGTTGAAGGAGTAAAGAGTAAAGTATTAAGAGTAGGCGTATGGATAAAAAAGATAAAATTCCTTACTCTTTAATCATTACACATTAATCATTACACAAAATGGAACAGTTATTCATATACAACACTTTAGCGCGTACCAAGCAACCGTTCAAGCCGATACACGAGGGCAGGGTTGGAATGTACGTCTGCGGGCCAACGGTTTATGGCGATGCCCACTTGGGGCACGCTCGGCCTGCCATAACGTTCGATATTCTCTATCGCTATCTGCTGCACCTGGGCTACAAGGTGCGCTACGTGCGCAACATTACCGATGTGGGCCACCTTGAGCACGATGCCGACGAGGGCGAGGACAAAATTGCAAAGAAAGCCCGTCTGGAGCAACTTGAGCCGATGGAGGTTGCGCAATATTACACTCTGCGCTACCACGAGGCGATGAACAAACTCAACGTTCTGCCGCCAACCATCGAGCCGCGCGCGTCGGGGCACATTATCGAGCAGATTGAGTTTGTGAAGAAGATTCTCGAAAACGGATTCGCCTACGAGAGCAACGGCTCAATATACTTTGATATTGAGGCATATAGCAAGAAATTCAAATACGGCAAACTTTCGGGCCGCAATGTCGAGGAGATGCTCGAGACCACCCGCGCCCTTGACGGTCAGGATGAGAAGCGCCGTACGTGCGATTTCGCGCTTTGGAAACGCGCTCAACCTGAGCATATTATGCGCTGGCCTTCGCCTTGGAGCGATGGTTTCCCCGGCTGGCATATCGAGTGCTCGGCAATGGGCTGCAAGTATCTGGGCGAAGAATTTGATATTCACGGCGGCGGTATGGACCTGATTTTCCCGCATCACGAAAGTGAGATTGCACAGTCGGCGGCCGCTCTGGGCCACGATTCGGTCCACTACTGGATGCACAACAATATGATTACCATCAACGGACAGAAGATGGGCAAGTCGCTTGGCAACTTCATCACACTCGGCGAGTTCTTCAGCGGCAGCCACAAAGACAAAGACGGCAACGAGATGCTCGACAAGGCTTATTCGCCAATGACCATCCGCTTCTTTATTCTTCAGGCGCACTACCGCTCAACGGTCGATTTCTCGAACGAGGCTCTGCAAGCGTCGGAGAAAGGTTTGGCAAAGATTGTGGAGACCTACAACCGACTGATGAAACTGCGTGCGTCGGACAAGACCACCGTTGATGTGGCTGGCTTGCGCGAGCGCTGCGAGGAGGCAATGTGCGACGATTTGAATACGCCAATCGTTATCTCGCACCTGTTCGATGCCGCAAAAGCCGTGAACACCGTTGCCGACGGCAAGGGCACCATCAGCCAGGCCGACCTTGACGAGTTGCAAAGCGTGTTCCGCACGTTTGTTTGCGACATTCTCGGTCTTCAGGTTGAGGAGCAGGGCAGCGGCAGTAGCGAGTCATACCGTAAAGCCGTCGACCTTCTGCTGTCAATCCGCCAACAGGCCAAGCAGAACAAGGACTGGGCCACAAGCGACCGCATTCGCAACGAGATGGCCGCCATCGGTTTCAACGTGAAAGACACAAAAGACGGATTCGAATGGGAGCTGGCAGAGTGATTTATTTAGTAGATAGGATTTAGAAATTAGGATTTTTGAATTATGACGTAGGGACGCGATTCATCGCGTCTGCTCAAATCGGACAAAATCGGTTAGAAACAAGAACGTTTAAACAACAAAATATGGCTATCGAAGAAAAAGAGACAAAGGAAGTTGAGCGCAAATCGAACTTCATTATTGAGCAAGTTGAAAAAGACCTTGCCGAGGGTAAAAACGGCGGACGCGTGCAGACACGGTTCCCGCCCGAGCCCAATGGTTATCTGCACATTGGCCACGCAAAGGCCATTTGTCTTGACTTCGGTATGGCCGAGCAGTTTGGCGGCGTCTGCAACCTGCGCTTCGACGACACCAACCCTGTGAAGGAGGACGTTGAGTATGTCGATGCTATCAAAGAGGATATCAAATGGTTAGGCTTCAACTGGGGCCACGAGTACTACGCTTCGGACTATTTTCAGCAACTCTGGGATTTCGCCGTAAGGCTGATAAAGGAGGGCAAGGCGTATGTGGATGAGCAGTCGTCGGAGGCGATTGCCGCGCAGAAGGGAACGCCCACCGAGCCTGGGCAGAACAGCCCCTACCGCGACCGCCCTGCAAGCGAGTCGCTCGAGTTGTTCGAGAAGATGAACCGCGGCGAGATTGAGGAGGGCCGAATGGTTCTGCGCGCCAAAATCGATATGGCCAACCCCAATATGCACTTCCGCGACCCGATTATCTACCGCGTTGTGAAGCACCCGCACCACCGCACTGGCACCAAATGGCAGGCCTATCCGATGTACGATTTCGCACACGGCCAAAGCGATTATTTTGAGGGAGTTACACACTCGTGCTGCACTCTGGAGTTTGTGGTGCACCGTCCTGTGTATGACTATTTTATCGATGAACTGAAGGAAGGCAAGGATTTGGACGACAACCGCCCGCGTCAGTACGAGTTCAACAAACTGAACCTGAACTACACGCTGATGAGCAAACGCAACCTGCTCATTCTGGTCAAAGAAGGCCTTGTCAACGGCTGGGACGACCCGCGAATGCCGACCCTGTGCGGTTTCCGTCGCCGCGGATATACGCCCGAGTCAATCCGCAACTTTGTGGACAAAATCGGCTACACAACCTACGACGCGCTGAACGATTTCGCGCTGCTCGAAAGCTCGATTCGCGAGGACCTGAACGCCCGCGCAACACGCGTCTCGGCCGTGCTGAACCCCGTGAAGTGCATTATCACCAACTATCCCGAAGGACAGGTGGAGGAGCTTGATGCCGTGAACAACCCCGAGCGCCCCGAAGATGGAACGCACAAGATTGAGTTCAGTCGCGAGTTATGGATTGAGCGCGACGACTTTATGGAGGACGCACCAAAGAAATATTTCCGTATGACGCCCGGTCAGGAAGTCCGCCTGAAGAGCGCCTACATTGTGAAATGCACTGGCTGCAAGAAGGATGCCGACGGCAATGTCACGGAAGTGTACTGCGAGTACGACCCCGACACCCGCAGCGGCCTGCCTGGCAGCGACCGCAAGGTGAAGGGCACTCTGCACTGGCTGAGCGTCGGTCACTGCCTGCCTGCCGAGGTGCGGCTCTACGACCGACTTTGGAAGGTGGAGAACCCGCGCGACGAGATGGCCGCCATTCGCGAGGCACGCAACTGCGAGGCTCTGGAGGCAATGAAGGAGATTATCAACCCCGACTCGCTGCACGTGCTCAAAAACTGCTTCATTGAGAAGTTCGTGGCCGATGCCAAACCATTGGACCACTTCCAATTCCAACGTATCGGTTACTTCAATGTGGACCCCGACTCAACAGCCGACCATCTTGTATTCAACCGCACCGTCGGCCTGAAAGACAGCTGGGCAAAGGAGCAGAAGAAGTGATAAGGTAGAAGTTAGGATTTAGGAGTTAAGAGTTAGGATTTTAGAAAAAGGAGCTAGTGGTTCAGTATATTAACAATCGCTACTCTTCACCATAAATACAATCGCAATGAACGCCGAAAAACAACACCAGTTCGACTTGCGCTACCTGCAGATGGCGCGCATTTGGGCCGAAAACTCCTACTGCGTGCGCCGCAAGGTGGGCGCCCTGCTGGTCAAAGACCAGATGATTATCTCCGACGGCTACAACGGCACGCCTTCGGGGTTTGAGAACTGCTGCGAGATTGACGAGAACACCACCAAGCCGTATGTGCTGCACGCCGAGGCCAACGCCATCACCAAGGTGGCAAAATCGAGCAACAGCAGTCTGGGCTCAACACTCTACGTCACGGCCTCGCCCTGTATGGAGTGCGCCAAGCTCATCATCCAGTCGGGCATAAAGCGTGTGGTCTTCGCCGACAACTACCGCATCCAGGACGGCATTGAGCTGCTAAAACGCGCCGGCATCGAGATTGTGCAAATCGAAATAGAATAATAAACCTTGAAAATGAAAAAACTGGTAAGAATATGGCTTCCGCTGCTGCTCGCCGTCGCTTTTGCGTTCGGAATGCTGGTTGAGGCCAATATGCTGCGCCGCACCGGACTGATGAAAATCAGCTCGCGCCGCTCAAGCAAAATCGATATGATAATGAGCAACATACAGCGCAGTTATGTTGATACCATCAATATGGCCGACCTTGAGGAGAAGACCGCGGTGAGCATTCTGAAAGAGCTGGACCCGCACTCAACCTACATCTCGGCCGAAGAGTTTGCCGAGATGAACGAGCCGCTCGAAGGCAATTTCGACGGCATCGGCGTTCAGTTCAACATTCAAAAGGATACGGTTTATGTGGTGAACGTTATTGCCGGAGGACCGTCGGAAAAGGTGGGCATCCGCGCCGGCGACCGCATTGTGACTGTCGACGACTCGCTGATTGCCGGAGTCGGGATTTCAAACAACAATGTGATGAAACTGCTGCGCGGACAGCGCGGAACCAAAGTGAAGGTGGGCATCGCCCGTCGCGGCGAGAATGGTCTGGTGCCGTTCGAGATTACCCGCGGACAGATTCCGCTCTACAGCATCGACGTATCGTATATGATTAACCATAAAACGGGGTACATCAAGCTCTCGAAGTTCTCGCGCACATCGTACAAGGAGTTTCAGGAGGCCATCGCCAAACTCAAGAACCAAGGGATGCAGAACCTGATTTTCGACCTTCGCGGCAACGGTGGCGGATATATGGACGCGGCCATCAACATTGTCGATGAGTTCCTGCCCAACGGCAAGCTCATTGTCTATACCGAAGGCGCTCATCGCGGACGCGACGATTTCTATGCATCGCACCGCCAGTCGTGCGCCGGAATCAACCTTGTGGTGCTGATTGACGAGTTCTCGGCCTCAGCCAGCGAGATTACCGCCGGAGCCATCCAGGACAACGACCGCGGAATCATTGTGGGCCGCCGCTCGTTTGGCAAAGGACTTGTGCAGGAACCGATTATGTTCCCCGACAACTCGTCGGTGCGGCTCACCATCGCACGATACTACACCCCGTCGGGCCGCTGCATACAGAAGCCTTATTCGCAAAGCGATGACGACTATTACCTCGACCTTGAGACACGCTACGAGCGCGGTGAGTTTATGGAGCGCGACAGCATCCGCATCACCGACTCAACCGAATACTACACCACCGAAGGCCGCGTAGTTTACGGCGGCGGCGGCATTATGCCCGACATTTTCGTCCCCGCCGACACTGCCGGAACATCAGATTACTACAACAAAATCTCGCGCAAGGGCTGCGAATACCAGTTCTGCCTCGAATACACCGACCGCAACCGCGTCGCCCTCCAGAAACTCAAAACGGCCGACGAGTTTGCGAAATATCTGCGCGGCCAGAACATCTTCGACCAGTTTGTGGCTTACGCCGAAAAGCAGGGCGTCAAGCGCGATGCAAGAGGTATCCGCCTGTCGCGCAAGCTGATAGAGACACAGGTGATGGCGCTCATTGCCCGCAACGTTATCGACAACGACGGCTTCTACCCCATCATCCAAGACATTGACAAAACGCTGCTTGAGAGCATCGAAATTGTCGAGAATAAAACTGTCAAATCATTTATTAACAAATAATTATAATTTATTACAGATGGAAAAATATAATCAGAATCTTCCTTACAAGGTGAAGGATATGGCGCTTGCCGACTGGGGGCGCAAAGAGATTGAACTGGCTGAGGCCGAAATGCCCGGACTGATGGCGCTGCGCAAGAAATACGCTGCAAGCCAGCCACTTAAGGGTGCCAAAATTTCGGGCAGTCTGCATATGACCATTCAAACGGCAGTGCTCATTGAGACTTTGACAGCGCTTGGCGCGAAGGTGCGCTGGGCAAGCTGCAACATCTTCTCGACTCAGGACCACGCCGCAGCAGCCGTGGCTGAGCGCGGTGTGCCGGTTTTCGCCTGGAAGGGTGAGAACCTGGCCGACTACTGGTGGTGCACCGAGCAGGCGCTGAACTTTGGCAACGGCGAAGGTCCCGACCTGATTGTTGACGACGGCGGCGACGCCACTCTGATGCTTCACAAAGGCATTGAGGCTGAGGAAAATCCTGCAATTCTTGATGTTATGCCCAAAGGCGAGGATGCCATCCAACTCTTTGCCCGCCTGAAAGACGGCTTGGCCGACGACAAGCAGAAATGGCACAAGCTGGCCGCCAAAGTGCGCGGTGTGTCGGAGGAGACAACCACCGGCGTTCACCGTCTGTATCAGATGGCCGAGGCCAAAACGCTGCGTTTCCCGGCCATCAACGTCAACGACTCGGTAACAAAATCGAAGTTCGACAACCTCTACGGCTGCCGCGAGAGCCTTGCCGACGGCATCAAGCGCGCCACCGACATTATGATTGCCGGCAAAGTGGCTGTGGTTTGCGGTTATGGCGATGTGGGCAAGGGCTGCGCAATGAGTATGCGCGGATTCGGCGCCCGCGTTCTGGTTACCGAGATTGACCCCATTTGCGCTCTGCAGGCCGCTATGGAAGGCTTTGAGGTAACTACCGTTGAAGACGCTCTGCCACAAGGCGACATCTACGTCACCTGCACCGGCAACCGCGACATCATCACCGCCGACCATATGAAGAAGATGAAGGACAAAGCCATTGTCTGCAACATCGGCCACTTCGACAACGAGATTATGATGGCCGACCTTGAGGCCGTTCCGGGAATCAAAAAGGTGAACATCAAACCGCAGGTTGACCAATACTATTTCCCTGACGGACACAGCATTATTGTACTTGCCGAAGGCCGCCTTGTGAACCTTGGCTGCGCCACCGGCCACCCATCGTTTGTGATGAGCAACTCGTTCACCAACCAAACGCTGGCCCAGCTCGACTTGTGGCAGAAGAAATACGAGGTTGGCGTTTACCGCCTTCCCAAATACCTCGACGAGGAGGTTGCACGCCTGCACCTTGAGCACGTCGGCGCTAAGCTCACCATCCTGAGCCAGGCCCAAGCCGACTACATCGGTGTGAAGGTTGAAGGTCCTTACAAACCGGAGCACTACCGCTATTGATTGAAGGAGAGAAGGATTGAATGAGAGAAGGATTGAAAGATTGAATGTGTGAAGGAAGAATCCCCGTCAGAGCTGCTCTGTCGGGGATTTTTTGTTGACACTGAACACATACGCACACAAAAAAAGCGCAACCGCCTCAAATGGGCAGCTGCGCTTTCATTTTATCGCGGTTGGGCGATTTACTTGCCAAAGTAGCGTTTGAACAAACCGGCAAAGCCTTGTCCGTGACGGGCCTCGTCTTTGGCCATCTCGTGAACGGTGTCGTGGATGGCGTCGAGGTTGAGCTCTTTGGCGCGTTTGGCAATGCGCATCTTGTCCTCGCAGGCGCCGGCCTCGGCGTGCATACGTTTCTCAAGGTTGGTCTTGGTGTCCCAGACAACCTCGCCCAGCAGCTCGGCAAATTTGGCGCAGTGCTCGGCCTCTTCAAAAGCGTAGCGCTTGAAAGCCTCAGCAATCTCAGGATAACCCTCGCGGTCGGCTTGGCGGCTCATTGCCAGATACATACCAACCTCGGTGGCCTCACCCATAAAGTGCGCGTTCAGGTCTTTCTTCATTTGGTCGTCGGTGTCTTTTGCAACGCCAAGAACGTGCTCGGTAACAAAATTCAAATCAGCGTCGGCGGCAAGCTCTTTCCATTTGCCGGCAACAAGCTGTTTACACTGTGGGCAACGCTCAGGTGCCTCTTCGCCTTCATACACAAATCCGCAAATCGGACAAACAAATTTCTTCTTCATAACCGAAAGAATTTTAAAGATTTATTGAATATTTGGTATTGGGTTTCAGGTGTTGGGTGTTGGTTTTTGAAAACACAAACACCCGTCACCTAACACCTAACACCTTAAATTAATAATTTTCCGCCTTCACCTGGAAATACGACTGCGGATGGTCGCAGACGGGGCAAACCTCGGGGGCTTTTTTGCCAACCACAATGTGGCCGCAGTTCGAGCACTGCCAAATGGTGTCGTTGTCTTTCGAGAAGACCAGACCGCCCTCAATGTTGGCAAGCAGCTTGCGGTAGCGCTCCTCGTGCTCGCGCTCAATCTTGCCCACCTCCTCAAACAGTGTGGCAATCTTGTCGAAACCCTCGGCGCGGGCGTCGGCGGCAAACTTGGCGTACATATCGGTCCACTCGTAGTTCTCGCCGTCGGCAGCGTCTTTCAGGTTCTCGATGGTGCTCGGAATGGCGCCGTCGTGCAGCAGTTTGAACCAGATTTTGGCGTGCTCCTTCTCGTTGGCAGCCGTCTCCTCAAAAATGTTGGCAATCTGCACGTAGCCGTCTTTCTTGGCCTTCGACGCGTAGTAAGTGTATTTGTTGCGGGCTTGCGATTCGCCGGCAAAGGCGGCCTGCAAGTTGGCCTCGGTTTTTGTTCCTTTCAGATTCATAGTCTTGTCTTTTTTTGCGGCCGCTATCCTTAAAATTGGCAAATCTGCCATTTAAAAGACCGCAACCAGTTGTTTAACAATTTTTTTTGCTACTCGGTCTCGCTCAGAATGCGCAGCTTCTCCTGAAGCTCCTGCAAATAGTTTTTGGCTTTGTCAATCTTGCGGTTGATGTCTCTGATGAGCGCCTCCGAATTGGCCGATTTCGAGAAGAAACCCATATTGTTCTCATACAGAGTGATTTCGTTCTCAAGCTCGCGCATTTTCTGCACAATCTTGTTGCGCTCCGAATATATTTTGCCTTTGGCCTGTGAGTTGGCCCAGTTTTCCACCTTTGCCTTGAAGTTGGTGCGCTCGCGCTCGCTTGCCTCAAGTTTCAGCGATTCAAACTGCGCGTTGATGGCGTCGCGGAAAGCCTTCTGCACCTCGTCTTTCTTGTTCAAAGGCACGTGGCCCACGTTGGCCCATTCCTTCTGAATCTCCATCAAGCGGTTCAGGTTGTCGGTGTTGTCGTCGCTCTTCACAAAATTCTTCACGCGCTCAATAATCTCCAGCTTCAGGTTGAGGTTTGCAGCCTCGCCCTCGTCAATCGACGAGAAGTGCGCCGCCTTGGCCGTGAAGAAATGGTCGCAGGCCTCGCGGAAGCGCTTCCACAGCGGTTCCGACTGCTTGCGCGGTATCTGGCCCACCTCTTTCCACTGCTTCTGCAAGCTGATGAGTATGTCGGTTGTCTTTTTCCAGTCAGTGCTGTCCTGCAGCTGCTCGGCCTTCTCGCAAAGCTCAATTTTCTGCTGCATATTGCTTTTCTGGCTGGCTTTGATGTCTTTGTAGAACTCGCGTTTCTTGGCAAAGAACAGGTCGCAGTCGTTCTTGAAGCGCTGGTAAATCTTGCTGTTCTCCTTCTTTGGGGCATAGCCGATGGTGCGCCAAATCTCCTGAATCTTCACAATGTCGTTCGATTTCTCCTCCCAGTCCTTCGGTTTGTCGATGGCCGAGTTGATAATCTCCTCAACGCGCTCGCACAGAGCCGTTTTCTGCGCCAGATTCTGCACCTGCAGGTCTTTCTGCTTCTCAAAAAACTCCTGGTGCTTTTTGTTGATAATGGTTGTGGCGGCTTTGAATCGCTCCCAAACATCCTCTCTCTGGTCGTTTGGAACGGGGCCCAGCTCACGCCACTTGTCGTGAAGCTCCTGCAGAGCGCGGAACGCCTTCACCACCGAATCTTCAAGAATCAGCGCCTCGGCCTTCTCGCACAGCGCAATTTTCGCCTTCAGGTTCTCCTTCAGGTCAAGGTCGCGCAACTCCTTGTTAATCTTTATGTAATCGTAGAACTGCTCAACAGCCAGGTTGTAAGAGTCCCACAAGTGCTTCAGCTCCGACTGCGCCACCTGCCCAACGTCTTTCCAACGCTGCTGCAAGTCGCGGAAATCCTGGAAAGTCTTGTTGATTGACTCCTCGGTGTTAACCAGTTTCTTAATCTCCTCAATAATCTCGAGTTTCTTTTTCAGATTCTCCGCACGCTCATTGTCAAGCTTCTGATTATAAGCGTTTTTCTTCTCGCGAAACTGCGAGTAGAGCTCCTTGAAGGTTGACTCCTGATGCTCGTCGGCGAATTTGAAACTCTCCGGCGCTCCGCCCTGCTCCACAAACTTCTCGCGGGCGGCCTGGCAGTCGGCGTGATACTTCTTGTAGAAAGCCGATTTAATCTCCTCAACCGCAACCATGATTGTTTCAACCGGATGGTTGTTGATGAGCTGGTTGAGCTTGGTCAGCAGCTCGGGACGCTCGCATTTTGAGTAATCCTCGCTCTCCACCTGTTTCTCTCCGTCGAAGTCAGCCATATCGGCGGCCACGCCGTCAGCTTCTTCGGCCGATTCCTCGTCGGCCTCAGCGGCGTTTTCATTTTCAACTGCGTTTTCAACCTCAGCAGTCGCATTGTTGGTTTCCTCTGCGGCAGCCGCGCCATTGGCTTCAGGCTCGGCCGCACCATTGTTAAGAGCACCTTCTTCAGGTAATTCCTGTTCGTTTAAAATCTCTTGTTCCATCTAAATAAATGTTTATTTGACGTTTAGCGCGTGTGATAGCACACCATTGTTTCACAATCCTACGAAAATATAATTTATAGTTGAATTGCGAACGTTTTGCGGTTTTTATTTTTTCCCGATGGAGTAGATTTTAAATAAGTGTCAGCGTAACGGCCTCGCAGGTGCGCTCCTCGCCTGTTCCGGCAATCAGACTGCTAATGCCGCTCACAGCGTGCGGCTTACTGCCGCTGTAGGCATACAGGCCAAAATCGCTTTTGCGCTCCCGATAGTTATCGGGATTGCCATTGCCAGAGTAATTGGCAGAGTAGGCGGCGCTGTTGACAGTCCAGTTGGTGAGGCGATCGGCGGCATCGTAGGTGAAATTCTCAGTATATCCACCCATCGAGCGCGAGGTCAGGTTTTGGGTTGTAGTGTTCCAAGTGTAGTTATATGCTATGCGCTATTGTGCGCTCATAATAACTCTTTTTTTACTTTAATAGCTATTCTCCGCTTATAACTACTACTTTTTTGTGATAAATATAGCTTATCTGTTCCTCTGTAAGATAGTCTCTCAAATAATCTGTTGCTCTAAATGATTTAAATACATCGTTTTGATATGCTAAAACATACAACTCCGCATCTTTAATATACCAACAACATCTTGGTATATTGTAAATGGTAAAAATAACTTCGGGATTAATGTTGATTATTTCTTGGGCCTCCGATTTACGATAATCATCTAAGATAGTCAAACATTCTAACTCTTTTGAAGGATTAGCACTTGGAATAATATAAGCCACAACCGTGTCGTTTATAATTATGCTTTCATCAAATGACATACTGGAAGCATCTAAATAGCCAAAAAAATCATTTTTATTTATATTTCCTTTACGTAGGCTTTTAACGGCTTTCTTGGATGAATATATTACGGGTACATTAATAACTTTTATGCTATCTGATTTTTGATTGTGTATAGCCGATAACATAAATCGCTTTGCTCTTTTTGTAAATAGTTTGTCTTTGACTGCAAAACACTGCTGCACATCTTCTTGAAAGACCTTCAAGTCTGTTTGTGCATTCAGGGTGTTGATTGTAAGTACGATTACTGCCAATATATAGATAATTCTTTTCATTACTTAAAATAAAGAAACTATACTAAAAAAACAGCCAGCCCCGAGCGTTCGGAACCGGCTGCTGAGTGTCGTTTGCCGACGGTCTATCGGAAACTTCCGCCGTACTTGACAACCTCGCTGTTGCGGTTGATTACCAGGAACGGAATCGTCTCCTTATAGTCGGGGTTGTCCTTCACCATCTTCTTGTATTTGTTGATGATGAGCACCACAAGGTCGGAGTCGATGTTCTGGCTGAAACGCAGAATCTCGTCCTCGAAAACCTTGCCTTTTTTGGCCGTCTTTATACCATATATAATGTCTTTCTTGTCGAGCAGCTTCTTGGTGAAGTAGATGTTGTTGGCCATATCCTTCTTCTGATACTCGTCATCGATGTATGGCTTGATGATGTTGATGTTGCAGTTGTAGTATTTCGACAGATAGACAACCCACTGCAGAGTCTCCTTCATCTTCTTGTCGTGGTCGAGCGGCACCACAATCTCTTTGTAGTAGTCGTGTGTGGGCGCTGTGGTGGCCACAATGAACGGGATGTCGATAACCGACAGTATGTCAGTGATTTCCCTGATGCCGAGGGTTTCCTTCTCGGTCATCTTATAGGTGCGGCCGGTGATTACCAGGTTGGCGTTGGCGTCTTTCATCAGTCCGTCAACGGTTTTGCTCTTGGTGCCAATCTCCACATCGATGAAAATGCGTTGTGGGTCAAGATTGTACTTCTGCACCATCTGGTTGGCGGCCTCTTTGATTTTCACCTTTTCCTCCTCATATTCGGCTTGCTTGGCGGCTTTGCCGAACAAACCGGGCGCCTTAATGAACCGCACCAGCATAATCTGGTTGTCAACCTCGTTAGCAAGCAGAATTGCGTGCTGAAGGGCTATCTCGCAAGTCTCGGTATAGTCCCAAGGTATCACAATAACGTCTTTTCTCGTCTTAGCCATATCCTATCAATTGAATAATCTACAAATTTAATTATTTTTTTCAACTAAACGCCTAATGGCCTCCAATTGATTGTTTTTGTTCACATCGCGCATCTGTTTTGCCGAATTTGTGAAGTATTGATGTCCTTCTATAAACTTGATTTGCATCAAGTTCCACTTGTCAATGTCATCCTCGATGGCGCCCCTCTCGCGCAGCTCGCGGTAGAGGTTGCCCGACACCGGAATAAAGTCGGCGCGGCCCAGATAGTCGAGGTCGGCGTCGCAGATAATCTGCTCAAGCAGTGCAACCGGCTTCGGCGGCAGCTTGGTCTTCATTATCAGGTTGCAGATGAAATCAATCTGCTCGGGGGTGTAATCGTATTTTGGCAGATACTCGCGCGCAATCTCGCAGCCGGCCTCCTCGTGGTCTTTGTAGGTGCGGGTGAAGCCGGTGTCGTGGAACAGCGCGGCGGTTTTCAGCAGCAGCATCTCCTCGTCGGTGATGCCCTCGTGGCGGCCGATAATCTCAACCTGCGTTGTAACATCAATGGTGTGCTTCAGGTTGTGATAGTAGAGGTTTTTGGGCAGCTTCTCCTCAAGCATATTCAGCACCACCTCCTCAATGTCGTCGAAGCGGACAATGCCCAGGCGCGTCTGGAAGGCCTGGTTCGGCTTGATGCCCAATCCGCCCTCCGACAGGTGCGGACGGAAGCCCTCAATCAGGTACATATCAATCTCGCCCTTGTATTTCACGGGCATCTTGCCCCAATACTGGCACACAAAATAGTCTTTCACAAGCTCGTAGGTCATTCCGGTGATGTTCACCTTGTTTATCTGGCCCGAGGCCTCCATACGGCTGGCAATGTTCACGGTGTCGCCCCAGATTTCGAGCTTCTTCTTGTTTCCGGTGTTGTTGCAGAAAACCGGGCCGGTGTGTATGCCGATGCGCAGGTTCCAGCCTTTGTCGTTGCCGTACTGCACTTTCATCGACTGCATATACTGGTACATCTCGAAGGCGGCCAGCACCACCTCAATCGGGTTGGTGTGGTTCTTCTGCGGGATTCCGCCGGCGCACATATAGATGTCGCCAATCGATTTGATTTTCTCGATGTGGAACTTCCTCACCACCTCGTCGAAGTGGAAGAAGAAGCGGTCGAGGTCATCGATAAGCTGTTCGGCGTTTTCGGTTTTCGATATGTTTGAGAATCCGTGCACGTCGGAAAACAGAACCGTAACCATCTTGTAACGAGTGGCTTTGTCTTTTGTCTTCTCCTTCGCCTTCAGTTTCTCGAACTCCTCTTTCGGCATATAATTGGCAACCAGCTCGTCGTATTTCATTTTTTGCGCCTGAAGCTCCTTGGTGCGGTCGGTAATCTCGCTTTCGAGCGAAAGTGTGGCGCGCAGAATCTTCAGCCGGCTCCAGAAGTAGATGGCGCAGACGGCGGCAACGGCAATCAGAATGGCCACCACAAAATCGATGATGCCGAACGAGCGGCCGTCGGTGAGTTTCAGCGTTGTCTGGTACGACAGGCCGCCATCGGTGCGGGCCTTGATGGTGATTTCAGCGTGGCGCGACGGCAGGTTGAATGTCACCGACGATTTCGACGACCATATCGGCTCCTGGCCGATGCCTTCGAAGCAGAATTCGCTTAGCATAAGGCGCGTCACATCGTCGGGATTGATGGTCAGTGTGATTTTTTTTGTGCCAAGATGCTCGGCGAAGTTATACTCAATTTCGCCATCGGCATTGTCTTTCGACGACAGAATAACCCTCTCCTCAACAGCCACTCCAACATCGAACGCGCCCGCAACCGTTGACTGGGCGCGCGCGCAAAATGCTGATACAACCATACTTGACGATAGCACAAGTGCCGTCAAGACGGTAATTCCGCTAAATTTTCTCGTTGCCAAATTAGTCAGTATTAATGCCTTAAAAAGCGTTTCAAAATAAGCGTTTTATTGGTTCGACAAACCGAATCAAATATATGAATTTTTGATTTGTTTATCGAACGCACCGAAATATGTGACAAACTGCCGCACCTTTTTGACGAGCGCCCGAAAAACCGCTCCCGTCAAGTGTTTTTGCCGCAAGTTGCGGTCGGGCCGATATGCGTTAATTATCAACGTCTTGCGCGATAATATGCACATTAGGCGATAATTTTCGGCCACGAAACGGCGCAAAAGGTATTTTTGCACGAAAATTGAGGGAGAGCGCGCGACGTATGCAAACAAGCAACAGCATCGAGAACCTGAACATCAGCAAGCCGGTTGTCACCATCGGCTCGTTCGACGGGGTGCACCGTGGCCACCGCGAGGTGTTGCGGCAGCTCACCGATTATGCGCGGCAGACGGGCGGCAGCAGTGTGGTCATCACCTTCTGGCCGCATCCGGCAGCGGTTTTGGGCGGCAAGCAGACCGGCCTGCTTTCAACACCCGACGAGAAGCTGCAACTGATGACCGAAACAGGCATCGACTGGCTCCTAACTCTGCCTTTCACCCGCGAGTTCGCACAGATGGAATACGATGTGTTTGTGACCGAATGTCTGGTGAAAAAGCTGCAAATCAGCACGTTGCTTATCGGCTACGACAACAAAGTTGGCCGCAACGGCCGCGGACGCTTTGCCGAGGTTGAGGCGCTGGCGGAAAAGCTTGGTTTTGAGGTGCGGCAGCTTGAGGTGCTCGCCGCCGACACACAGCCCATCAGCTCCACAGCCATCCGCAACCTGCTATCGGAAGGGCGCGTGATTGAGGCCAACCAGCTGCTGGGGCGCCCCTACGGTCTTTCGGGCAAGGTGGTGAGCGGCAATCATATTGGCACCAAACTCGGGTTCCCCACAGCCAACATCCAGCCCGACGAATGCAAGTTTGTGCCAGGCAACGGCTCCTACGCCATCCGCGCCAACATCGACGGAACCGAATATGCAGGAATGCTGAACATCGGCAACCGCCCAACCATTGCCGACGCGGGGCAACCAACCATTGAGGCGCACCTGTTCAACTTCAGCGGCGACATCTACGGCCGCACTATTGAGGTGTTTTTTGTGGATAAAATCCGAGACGAGCGCCAGTTTGCCAACCTCGACGAACTCCGGGCGCAACTCGAAACCGACTGCCAGACGGTGAAAGGCTGGTTCGGAATTTAAAGCGCCAGCTCCTTTTGTCTCCTCCAATCGCCGAAAAGTTGGTTAACAAAAAAACGGGCGGCAGCCAATCGTATTGACCATCGCCCGTTGAAATCATTAAAGTCAGAAATCACCAATCGTCGTCGTTGTCTTTGACGGGAGCTTTCGGAGTTACGGCCTCTTTGAGCTGTTTCTCAACAATTTCAGCAAACACGCAGCTTGCCACGTAAGCACTCGAACCGATTTTTTTGCGGAGAGCGTCTTGCTCGTCATAGAAAGGAGCGCATTTTTTCGGCGTCCAATTTGAGCTGGTATTGATGACGTAATCCTTGATTGTCTGCACCAGCCGCAGTTTGCCGTCTTTAATGTTGATTTTCACAATCATATTCACACTGACAATCTGATGCGGGAACGAAACAACATTTTTCAGAGTTGTGTTCACCACAAGCGCCCCCGACTCCTTGTCGTTGGTCTTGATTGACGAGCTTTTGTCGGCGAAAGCCTTTGTGAACCAGCCGCTTATGTTGTCGTAGATTTTGTCTTTGTCCATTCCCGCGCACTCAACAACAGAGGTGTACGAGAGCTGGTCGTTTTTGTCGAGCTCAAAACGCGATTTCAGAGCTACAGCCGCCTCAGCATACTGATGTTTGTGGTCGGATTTGCCATCATACTTGTCAATATCATACTTTGCGAACGAGTCGCCGGTCAGGATTTGTGCCGATGCACCAAAAGCGTTGAGCATCAAAACACCAATAATCAGTTTTTTTGCTTTCATTACAATCTGTTTTTAATTGCCGCACAATGGCGACAAAGGTTAATTAGCACAAAGATAAAAAAACTGCGGCTTTTGTGCGTTTTTATCTTCGCAAAAATATTCACAGCGGAAAACAAGACAGGCGGGCTGGCGCCCGCCTGTCTCTTTTGTAAGCAACTATTAGTTTAATATAGGGACTAATCTTAGAGGCGTGAGATGGAGCCGCCGCTGCTCGACGACACGTTGACCATTGTGGGGTTGCCGCTGTAGCGCACCCGGCCGCCGCTTGAGGCCTCGGCTTCAAGGTTCACATTGGCGCTGACACTGACGCTGGCGCCCGACGACGCTTCGGCTTTGCCGTTGGCGGCTGTCAGCTTGTCGCCACTGATGCTTGCGCCGCTCGATGCATCGAAATCAACATTTTGAGCCTTGCCGGCAAGCATCACGCTTGAGCCTGAGCTCGACTCGGCCGTA
The DNA here is from genome assembly GCA_902790595.1 of uncultured Bacteroidales bacterium. GTDB lineage: Bacteria > Bacteroidota > Bacteroidia > Bacteroidales > SZUA-534 > RUG13583. The sequence goes on along the minus strand of CADASL010000010.1, from coordinate 150,993 downwards.
ACCTTGTTGGCCTTCGCCATAGCGTTAATCCTCGCTCCCGACGAAGCCGCAAACACCAGATTATCGCCCGTGAGCGTGTCGGTTGTGACGGTTGCGCCCGAGCTGGCCACTACCCGCACAATGCCGATGGCTGTAACATCAACCTCAACCTTCTGCGGCATTCTTATGTTGCGTTTCTTATCCCAGTGAATCACCAAAGTGCCGTTTTTCACCTCGGTTTTAATATCGTCGATGTAGTCGGCAGGAGCCGTGACCACAACATTGTCGGCGTCGCCGATTACAACATTGACCTTGATGCCCTGGCCTACATCGATGCCAGTGAACCCCGAAACCTGACGGGTTGAGGTGGCATAATCGGAGTTGCGATTGATGGCGCAGCCGACGCTCAGCATCGAAACGCCCATTAACATTAGCAAAAGTTTTTTCATATCAGTTTTGTTTTAAATACACTACAATGACGATTGAAACCCCGAAACGTTGCAGCAGAAACCAATGTTTTATGAAGAAAAATCGCATTTTGTTAGTATAATATTGATTATCAGCTGATAGCATTTGCCGCTCGTTGTCGGTTTTGTAGGCGGCGGCAAGAAAATCTCACCTATATTTGCGTGAATGAGGCTCGGCCTTACACCTATTAATATATAGAGCGATGTCGGTAATGGCTAAAATACAATTGGTTGTCGGGCTTGCGCGGGCTTTCACGCTTGCGCGGATGGCCAACTCGGCGCGTATCAGGCTGTGCTCGCTTGCGCGGATGCGACGGGTGACAACGCGGCCCGAATCGCTGTCGGTGGAGCCGGCATCGGTGTGCAACCTGCGGTGCCCCGAGTGCACGCTGGGCGGCGGGCGGTTGCAGCGCCAAGGCCAGCTGATGAACACCGCCACCTTTGAAAACGCCTTGCAACCGCTGGCATCGTGGCTGGTGAACTGCCAGTTTTTCCTCCAGGGCGAGCCAACACTCAACCCGAACCTTTGCCAGATGATTGCCAAAGCGCACCAACACCGCATTTTCACCACCATATCGACCAACGGCCAGACACTCACCCCCGACATTTGCCGCGAGCTTGTCGGCAGCGGCCTCGACCAGATAATTGTCTCGATTGACGGCACCACGCAAGCGGTTTATGAGCAATACCGCGTAGGCGGCAGTCTTCAAAAGGCCATCGACGGCATTGGCAATATTGTGAGAGCGCGGCGCGAGCTGGGGCGCGGCAATCCGGCTGTAACGGCGCAGTTCATCGTCTTCCGCCACAACGAGCATCAGATTGCCGATTTCAAACGGCTGGCCCGCCAATGGGGCGCCGACCGCGTGGTGCTGAAAACGGCGCAGATTGAAACATCGGCAAACGCCGCCGAAATGATACCTCAAAACTCGAAATACAGCCGCTACCGCCTGACCACCGACGGCACCATTGTCCCGAAACGACAGTTCAACGCCAACTGCTTCCGCTTGCGCGGCACAATGGTAGTTGCCGCCAACGGCGATGTCGCGCTCTGCTGCTACGACAAAAACTGCCGGCACCGTCTGGGCAACGTCAACCAAACCGACGCCCTTTCAATTTGGAACAGCGTTGAGGCCGATAATTTACGGCGGCAGGTGTGGGGAAAAGGGCTTGAAATCTGCCGTAATTGTGGTGGATGATACGCGTTTTTCGCGACGGATGCGGACTTTTCAGGCGTCCGGTGCGGTCTTTTCGGCACAAAATCTGCCTAAAAAGCAGTCGGCCATTATCCCGAAAGGGTGAAAAAAGGCGTTTTGGCACCTCAAAAAATGGTGAAAACGCACTAAAATAGCGGCATCTGGGGCGTAATAGGGGTAAAAAACGCCGAAATCGTCTATAAAATCGGTTTTTTCAAAAAAAAACGTGATAATCTGACAAAAACGTTTCCACAATTACAAACTTTCCCTATATTTACAATGCTTTAAGCATTTATCAATTTTGTTATACAACCTTTAAAACATTCGGTAATGAACAAACAAGAACTGGTTGCCGCTATGGCAGAAAAAGCTGGCTTGACTAAAGCTGACTCAGAAAAAGCATTGAATGCTTTCACCGCATCTGTTGCTGACGCACTCGCAAAGGGTGACAGTGTACAATTGGTAGGTTTCGGAACATTCGCAGTTAGCGAGCGTTCGGCTCGTACTGGCAAGAATCCTCGCACCGGTGCAAAACTTCAGATTGCTGCTAAGAAAGTTGCTAAGTTTAAAGCTGGCAAGGCTCTGGCCGACAAAGTAAACTAATTAAAAGCCCTCGGTTGAGGGCTTTTTTGTTGCTTGCCACCAAGGCTCGGCCTTGCTTGCAAGTTAAAACTAGTGCCGCACAACACGGCACTTTTTTTGTGCCCGTTCACTAACGGTTTGGCTGCAAGTTGCGCCGAAATTGCTCCGAAACCCACCATCGCGGCAAGCCGCAGGACACGCGGCCAGAGCCTTTGACGGCCTACAATCGGCTGATTGCAAAATAATTACCCTATCTTTTTAAGAGTCAGTACAGAATATTGCAAAAACAATTACTTTTGCACCCTCAAAAAATGGGCTAAAAATGAAGCAAATCAGAAACATTGCAATCATTGCACACGTCGACCACGGAAAAACCACATTAGTTGACAAAATCTTGCTGCAAACCAAGCAGTTCAAGGAGCACGCCGCCGGCGAACTCTTTCTCGACAACAACGACCTTGAGCGAGAGCGCGGCATAACCATCCTGTCGAAAAACGTTTCGATGGTTTACAAAGGTGTGAAAATCAACATTATCGACACTCCGGGGCACTCCGATTTTGGTGGCGAGGTTGAGCGCGTGCTGAATATGGCCGATGGCGTTCTGCTTTTGGTTGACGCTTTTGAAGGCCCGATGCCGCAGACACGTTTCGTGCTTCAGAAAGCTCTTCAAATCGGCTTGAAACCGATTGTTGTCATCAACAAAGTGGACAAGCAAAACTGCCGTCCCGACGAAGTTTGCGAGCAGGTTTTCGAACTGATGTTCCAACTCGACGCCAACGAGGACCAGCTGGATTTTCCGGTTATCTACGGCTCGGCAAAGAACGGCTGGATGACCGACGACCTGAAAAAGCCGTCGACCGATATGCTGCCGCTGCTTGAGGCCATCCTGAAATATATTCCCGAACCGCACGCCGAAGAGGGCTCGCTGCAGATGCTCATCACATCGCTCGACTACTCGTCGTATGTGGGCCGAATTGCTGTGGGCCGCGTCCACAGGGGCACCATCCACTCGGGCGAGCAAATCAGCCTTTGCAAACGCGACGGCTCAATTGTGAAATCGCGCGTGAAGGAACTCTACGTGTTCGAGGGAATGGGCAAGGCGAAGGTTGAGCAGGTTGAGGCCGGCGACATCTGCGCCGTGATGGGCATTGAGGGTTTTGAAATCGGCGACACCATTGCCGACAACGAGAACCCTGACGCTCTGCCGCCAATCGCCGTTGATGAGCCGACAATGAGCATGTTGTTCACAATCAACAACTCGCCATTCTTTGGCAAGGACGGCAAATTCGTGACTTCGCGCCACCTGAAAGACCGTCTTGAAAAAGAGCTGGAAAAGAACCTGGCGTTGCGCGTTGAGCCGACCGACTCGGCCGATTCGTTCACTGTTTACGGCCGCGGCGTGCTTCACTTGTCCATTCTGATTGAAACAATGCGCCGCGAGGGCTACGAGCTGCAAGTTGGTCAGCCACAGGTGATTATAAAGGAAATTGACGGCGAAAAATGCGAGCCTGTTGAGGAACTCACCATCGACCTGCCTGAGGACTGCTCGGGCAAGGCCATTGAGATGGTGACACGCCGCAAGGGCGAGCTGCTGAATATGGACCGCAAGGGCGACCGCGTTCACTTGGATTTCAAAATCCCGTCGCGCGGCATTATCGGCCTGTCGAGCAATATGATGACCGCCACCGCCGGCGAGGCTGTGATTGCGCACCGTTTCATCGATTTTGAGCCTTACAAGGGCGAGATTGAGAAACGCATCAACGGCTCGCTGATTGTGATGGAAAGCGGAACCAGCATCGCCTACGCGCTCAACAAGCTGCAAGACCGCGGCAAATTCTTTATTGAGCCGATGGAAGAAGTTTATGCCGGTCAGGTTATCGGCGAAAGCACCCGCCCGGGCGACATCGTGATAAACGTGACCAAGACAAAGAAACTCACCAATATGCGTGCTTCGGGTTCTGATGAGAAGGTGAGCATTGCACCACCGGTGAAATTCTCGCTCGAAGAGGCACTTGAGTACATCCAAAAAGATGAATATGTGGAAATTACGCCGCACTCAATGCGTCTGCGCAAGATTATTCTCGACGAAACCGAGCGCAAGCGCGCCAATATGCGCGAGCAGAGTTTGAACGCATAAAAAGGGTTGATAACATAACGAAAAAATCCCGAGGGGTCTCCTTCGGGATTTTTTCTTTCGGTCATATGGCTTAAATCTTCAACTCTCTTCCGTAGTAGAAATCAAAACAATCTTTCGTGTTATTTTTTCTTTTTCCACCAATTCGCATCATTGATGAACAGTTCTTTGTAATAGAAAAAATCTTGGCCCGTAGATTCAATATAATCTCTGTATAGTTTCCAACCATAGTCATTAAATTCTATGTCAGGGTAAAAACATCCGGTTCCACTATCAAGTCCTAAAGATTCGGGTATTCTGTAATCTCCCCAATTGCAAGTAAGCGTGTCACCAGAGGCAAGATTAACCCATTTCCCAGTATATTGATTGTTTTCATATCCGTCTGCTATAACCCACAAAGCATTATAATAGGCACTATCATTGTGTACTAAATACCAATAAGATGAGCGACCGAACAATCGGGCGACTTGTTTGTTCTCCATATAAGCATCCATATCATAATGGGCATAAATGAAACCTTCTTCTGTTAAATTGTCAAAACTCGAACAAGTCATTGTATCAACATATGATTTAACCGAATCGATAACAATGCTACCAATGATACTGCAATATTCATCTTTACATCGGGAGCGTGCTTCTAATTTGTAAACCGCAGGTGAAACTTTATACACCGTGTCGAAGTGTATATAGAAACGTTGGTAATTTTTCCCCCTGAAACCAAGTGGTTCAGGACGTTCTAACCATTCGTCTTTAAGTTTGTTGCCATGACTGACCCATCGCTTTTTACTGTCTTCAGGCCACCAAGAACAGACATTATCGGCGGGTACAGTATCAGGATTAATTACAGTAGCGGAAAGGTCGTAACGCCCCAAAAACTCCTTTGTTGGAAGTTGCGCAAATCCAACCTTAACCCACGACATAATTGTCATCATTAATACAACTTTCTGTATTCTTCTAACAATAATTCCTTTCATACTAAGTCTGTAACAATCAACATTTCAGTTTATTCTATGGGGAAATATCCTGCTCAAAAATATGATTATTCCTTAAATCTTCAACTCTCTTCCGTAGTAAAAATCCAGAATCTTGATTCGGAACAGATACTCGTATTTGGCCTGAATGAAGGTTGACTGCGCCTGAGCAAGGCGGTTTTTGGCTTCGTTGAATTCGAGCGGCGTCACAATGCCCAAATCGAATTTCTCTTTCACATAGCGGAACGACTCGTCGGCGCTGCTCACGGCCTTCTGGCTCGACTCATAGCGCTTCAGGGCGGCCTGCGCGTTCACATACACCTGCTGAATCTCTTTCAAAAGTGTGTTTTTGGCCTGCTGCAGTTCGAGTTGTGAGTTTTGGTATTGCAACTTGCTGTTTTTCACGCTTGTGCGAGCCTGCCAGCCGTTGAAAATGGGTATGTTCAGCGACAATCCGATGTTTTTGCTGCCGTGAAGGTCGAGTTGGTCGCTCAGCGACGGATTATCTATTCCCGACATTTTTATGTAACTGTTGCTGTAGCCCGCATTGGCGCTCAACGACGGATACTGCTGCGCCCGTGCTACGGCAATCTGGCGGTCGGCACTCTCAACAGCCAACTCGCGGCTCTTAATCTCGGGCCGCTCCTCAACGGCGCGTTCATAAACCGTGTCAACCGACAGCAGCGTGGCAGCCACCTGGTCGAAATCAATGTCAGGTACAACTATGTCAAAATTCTCGTTAACAGGCAGTTCCAGCAGTTGCTGAAGTGTGATTTTCGAAATCAGCAAAGAGTTCTCGCGGTTGGTCACGTCGAGTTCCTCCTGCGCCGCTTGCGACTCGGTCTCAAGTAGTTTGCCAGCGGCCAGTTTTCCCGCCTCCACCTGCTGACGGTTAGTCTCAATCTGCTCGCGCGTCAGTTCTAGTTGCTCGCGCGACGTTTCCAGCAACTCCTTGTTCAGCAGAACGTCGAGATAGGCCGATGTGATGTTCAGCGATATATTGTTCTTGGCTTGCTCCAAATTCTGCAAAGCCGCTTCGTAGTTGAGTTTGCTCACTTTAATCTGGTTGTATTTCGACAGACCGTTGAACAGCGTCATATTGGCCGAGATGTGGCCCGATGTCGTTGATGAGTTGTTATTGACGAAGGTGTTGTCGCTGCCCGTTGATTGACCGAACGAGAACGATTGGCTCAACCCCGCGTTCACGCTTGGCAGCACGCTCAGGCGCGTCTGCTCATACGAGTTCTGTTGCTGCTCAACGCTCAACTGCTGCTGCTTGATGGTTATGTTGTTGTCGATGGCGTAACTGATGCAGCGCTCCAGCGTCCACTCGTCCTGAGCCGCAGCCGCGTTTGCAGCCATTGCAGCCACTACCAATATTGCTAACTTTTTCATTGTTGATTTTAGATTTTTGATTTCTGAATAATTGAACGCAAATGACACATATTTAACTGATTTTAAGGATTTTTCTCTAACCGATTACACCCGATTCTACCCGATGAATCGTGTCCCTACCAACGCCCAATCCCGATAGCTATCGGGACTAAAACCCAACACCATTCTGCTTACACCTATGTGCTTCATTCATTGTTAATTTCTAATTCCTAACTCTTAAATCCCAACTCCTAATTAATCACCGCATTTCCCTTCAGTTTGTCCTCCCAGTCGAGACCGTTTTTAATCTCGATGTTGATGCCGTCCGACAGGCCGATTTCCACATTGCGGCGCTCAAAGCGCTGTTCGGCCTCCGTTGAGTCGCTCACCAGAATGTTCACAAACGAACTGTCGTTCTCAAAGAAGAGCAGGCCCTCCGAGATGGCCATAACGCTGTCGTGGCGGTCGAGAATGATGTCGGCGTTGGCGCTGTAGCCCGAGCGGATGAACTGGTCGTCGCGCAGTTTCACCTTTGCCTTAATCTCGAACTGCACCGCGCCGTTCTCCTCAACGCCCTTTGGCGAGATGTACTCCAGCGTGGCGTCGAAATGTGTGTCCACGATGGCGCCAACGGTCAGGTCAAGGTTCATACCCTCGTGGATTTTGCCCACCTCGCTCTCGTCAATCTTGCCCTTGAAAATCATATCGCTCATATCGGCCACCACGGCAATGGTGGTTCCGTCGTTGAAGGTGTTCGACTGCGTCACGCTGTTGCCCTCGCGGATGGGCACGTCGATAATCATTCCGTTGATGGTTGAACGGATGAGCGTGTTGGTGGTGTTCTGCGCCTTCTTGCTCACACCGTCTTTAATGATTTCGAGATTGCTCTGTGCGTTGTTGTAGTTTTCAACAGCCTGATTGTAAGCCAGTTCCGATTGCTGAAAATCACTCTCCGAGATAACTTTGCGCTCAAAGAGTTGCTTCTGGCGGTTGTAGTTGATGGTCTCGTTGTCGAGATTCATTTTCTGCATTTTCACCTGCGATTCGGCCGAGTTAAGCGATTGAACGTCAGGAATAATCTTCACTTTGGCAATCACCTCGCCCTCCTTCACCATTGAGCCGGCCTCAAGGTAGATTTCCTGCACAATGCCCGAAACCTGCGGCTTGATTTGAATCTCCTTGCGCGGCACAATCGAGCCCGTCGCCATTGTCTTGTTGATGATGTTGGTCTTCTGCGGCTTCTCAATGTTGTAAACCACAGGCGCCTTCTTGTTTTTGTTGGCCAGGAACACGATGGTCCCGATGAAAAGCACAATCACAAAAATCAGCGTCAGAATCTTAAAAAACTTTTTCATTTTATTGATGTTTAATTGTTTAATCGTTCAATTGTTTGCCTGCCGTAGAGACGCGGCGCGCCGCGTCTCTACAATATGTTTTGTTTCGTAATTCGTAACTCATAATTCTTATTTAATCACTCTTCACGTATCGCGTCAATCGGTTTGATTTTCACCGCACGAAGGGCTGGAAGCAGACCGGCGGCGGCTCCGGCCACAATCAGTATGGCAAGGCAGATGAGCCCCACGCCAAGGTTGATGCCGGGGTTAAGGAAGATGGTGTCGCTGCTGGCCAGAACAGCGCCCAGTCCTTCGTTGATGAGCACGCCCAGCACAAGGCCCAGATATCCGGCCACGACCGTAATCATTACCGCCTCGGTCATAATCTGGCGGATGATGCTGGCCGGTGTGGCTCCTATGGCGCGTTTGATGCCAATCTCCTGCGTACGCTCCTTCACAATCACCAGCATAATGTTGCTGATGCCGATGATGCCCGCCAGCAGTGTGCCCAGACCAACAAGCCAGATGAGCAAATCAACGCCCAGAAAAAGGTTCGTTATCTGCCCGAACTGTTTGGCTAAGTTGATGTGCTGCAAGGCATCGTTGTCGTCGGGCGACACGTCGCGGTGGCGGCTGCGGATGAAGCGCATAACCTCCTCCTCAACATCACCGATGGACTTGTCTTCCGGCGCACCAATAATTAGCATTCCAACGTTATCTCCGTAGTTGTAAGTCTGTTGTGCTGTGGTGAACGGAATGCGCACGGCCGTTTCGGAGTCGAAATTAATGTGGATGCGAGAGTTGGTGTTGTAGGTTCCAACCACCGTGTAGTAGGCGCTGCCCACGCGGATGCTCTTGCCGATTGGCTCCTCTCCGTTGGGGAACAGGTTGTCGCGCACACGCGGCCCGATGACGCACACCTTGCGCCGCTCGCGAATATCCATTTCATTGATATACCGGCCTTTGTCGATTTTCAGATACTCAACCTTAGTTGTTATCGGATATTCGCCCACCACGTCACAGTCCGATTTGCGTAGGTTGTATTCAGCGCCCGAACTGCTCCACGGCGTGATACGCGGAACAACATACAAGTCAGGGTAATTCCGGTTCAGAGCCTCCACATCGCTGTTCTTGAAGTTCCAGTAACGGTTGCGTTTGAAACCGCCGTAGGGTATGGTTGTGCGGCTGGTGAACATAATTGATGTGTTTTTGGCATTCTCACTGAACTGCGCTTCAATGCCGTTCTGCAAACCGTTGCCAGCTCCATAAAGCGTTATCAGCATAAACAGTCCCCAAAACACGCCGAAAGCCGTCAGGATTGACCGCGTCTTGTTCTTGACGATGGCCTGCCAAATCTCCTTATATAATTCTCTGTCGAACATTTTTCTGTTGGTGAATCGTTTAATTGGTCAATCGGTGAATCGTTTAAAGATTAAAGTTTAGTGTTTAGTGTTTAGAGTTGAGTCGCTTCGCTGTTTAGAAGTTTAGACGCTGCGCTGTTTAGTTTAAAATTTATCAACTTCTTATCCATTTTGCCATTCCATTTTGTTCATTCTAAATTCTAATTCCTAACTCCTAAATATTAACTCCTCCCTGCTATTCGTATCTCAGCGCCTCAATCGGCTTAATGCGTGCCGCTTTCAGGGCGGGAATCAGGCCGGCAATGGCACCGCACACCACAAGCAGCACAGTGGCGCCAATGGCGATGCCAAGGTCGGCATTCGGATTCAGAAACATATTCATATCGCCGGCGGCATCTGTCGATACGGGCCGGTTGGCGATAATCTGGTCGTTGATGTAATCGACCACCTCCATCACGGCCACGCCGAACACCATTCCAAAATAACCGGCAATCATTGTTATGCTCACCGCTTCCGACAACACCAGGCTGACAACCGAACTCGGCCGCGCCCCCAAGGCCTTTCGCACGCCAATCTCGCGGGTGCGTTCCTTCACCACAATCATCATAATGTTGCTCACGCCCACAATGCCCGAAATCAAGGTGCCTATGCCGATGAGCCAAATGAAGATGCTGATGCCGTCGAATAGTTTCATTGTCGTTTCGTAATCCTCAAGGTCATCGCTAATCCAAACGGCCCGGTCGTCGTCGGGACTAAATTTGTGCAGAGCGGCCAACTTTTTGCGAATCTCACCTTTAATCGTCTTGCTCTCTTCAACGCCAACTTCGGGCGCGGTGGTAAGTTGGAAGAACGACACGCGGTCTTTTCCACCTTGCAGCGTTTGCGCCGTGGTGTAAGGCATATAAATGTAGCGGTTGTCCCAGTCGGCATCCTTGTAAACGCCAACCACGCGGAACATACTATTATTGATTTTCACGTACTCGCCAATGGGGTCGCTATCGGGGAAAACTGTCTTTACCACATCGGAACCGATGGTCACCACTTTGCGTTTCAGGCGGATATCGGTGTCGTTGATGAAGCGGCCCTTTTCTATTTTCAGATTCTCGCTCACCACAATGTCGGGATAGACGCCGCGCGACGAGAAACTGCCGTAGTTGGCGCCGTGGCTCACGCTCGAACTCCACAATTGCAGCACCGGAACCATTGTTGCCAGTCCGTCCTGTTTGTCAAGCATTTTGGTGTCGCGGCTATCGAATTCAATGCGGCGGTTCTTTCCGTAGCCGCTGTGCTCCATACTCGTCCATTGCGGATAGACCATCACAAGGTTTTTGGCATCGCTCTCGAAATTCTGCATTATGGCATTCTTCAGGCCGTTGCCCGAGCCCAGCAGCACAATCAGAATGAAGATTCCCCACGCCACGCTGAACGCGGTGAGCACGGTGCGCAGTTTGTTCTTGCGCATCGTCGAGAAAATCTCCTGCCATTTGTCTAAATCAAACATTCCTTGGCGATTTTAATCTTGTTCGGGGTATCGGATTCAATCACGCCATCTTTCAGAAAGACAGTGCGGTTGGTCATATCGGCAATGTCGCGCTCGTGAGTTACAATGATTATGGTCTTGCCCTCGCGGTTCACCTCCTGCAGAAGGTCCATCACCTCGTACGAAGTGCGGGTGTCGAGAGCGCCAGTTGGCTCGTCGGCCAGAATCACCTTGGGATTGGCAATGAGCGCCCGCGCAATGGCAATGCGCTGCTTCTGACCGCCCGAGAGTTGGTTGGGCATATGGTCGGCGTGAGTGGCCAGCCCAACGCGCTCCAGATACTCGTAGGCAATCTGGTTGCGTTTTTTGCGGTTAACGCCTTGATAATAAAGCGGAAGCGCCACATTCTCGAGCGCGTTTTTGAAAGTTATCAGATTGAACTGCTGGAAGACAAACCCCAACATTCGGTTGCGGAAGGCGGCGGCGCGTTTCTCGCTCATATTGCGCACCAGCTCGCCGTTAAGGTGGTAGGTGCCCTCGTCGTAGTTGTCCAAAATGCCCAGAATATTGAGCAGCGTTGACTTTCCGCTGCCCGAACTGCCCATAATCGACACCAGCTCGCCCTCGGCAACGCTCAGGTTTATGCCCTTGAGCACGTGCAGCGGCTCGCCTCCGGTGAAGTACGATTTATGCAGATTTTCTATTTGTATCATTGCTTTTTTTTCGATTTACACAACACAAAGACTGCCTATGTTGTGCATTGTTACATAAAATTTGAAGTTTTTTTAAAGAATCGGCAAAACCAAGTTACGGCTGAAAATCACACGCCTTACTCGTTGCTGGCACCATCGCCTTTTAATTTCGGATTCTCCAGATGCCGTGTACTGTCGCGCTGAGTTTTCTTCTCGATGTTACGCGCGAAGGCTTCCGTCAGATTGACGCCGGTTTGATTGGCAAGGCAGATGAGAACCCAAAGCACATCGGCCATCTCGTCGGCAAGGTTCTTCTGGCGGTCGCTCTCTTTAAACGACTGCTCGCCGTAGGTGCGGGCAATAATTCTGGCCATCTCTCCCACCTCTTCGGTGAGCAGAACCATATTCGTCAGTTCGCTGAAATAGCGCACGCCGTAGGTCCGGATCCACTCATCCACCTGCCGCTGCGCCTGCTCAATGGTTATTTCCATAAAAGTTAGTTTTTGTTTAATGATTCGGTAATTCAATCACTCCGTACTCTCAAACGTATCGTCGAACAAAAAATTGTTGTACGGATAACGTTCGGCGTGAATTGCGCGCGCCTTGTCGTAAATCAGGTTGCGGAACTCTTCGATGTTGACGCGTTCGGTGGCCGAAATGAAGATGCACGGAAGGTTGTTTTTGGCTATCCACGAGCGTTTCAGCTCGTCGAGCGGAATGTTGGCGCGGGTTGGCGGCATCATATCAAACTCATCCTGAGGCTCGTAGTGATAGTTGTCAATCTTGTTGAACACCACGTATGTGGGGATGCTCTGTGCGCCGATTTCCTGCAGGGTGCGGTTCACCACATCAATCTGCTCCTCAAAGTTCGGGTGCGAAATGTCGACAACGTGAAGCAGAATGTCAGCCTCGCGCACCTCGTCGAGCGTCGATTTGAACGACTCAACAAGATTGTGCGGCAGCTTGCGGATGAACCCTACGGTGTCCGACAGCAGGAACGGCAGATTGCCGATAACCACTTTTCGCACTGTGGTGTCGAGCGTGGCAAACAGCTTGTTTTCAGCAAAAACCTCGCTCTTGCTCAACATATTCATTATGGTCGATTTGCCCACGTTGGTGTATCCCACAAGGGCGATACGCACCATCTGCCCGCGGTTTTTGCGCTGCGTGGCCATCTGCTTGTCGATTTTGCCGAGCTGCTCTTTCAGGTGCGATATTTTGTCGAGGATGATTCGGCGGTCGGTTTCTATCTGCGTCTCACCCGGGCCGCGCATTCCAATGCCGCCCCGCTGGCGCTCAAGGTGTGTCCACATTCGCGTCAAGCGCGGCAGAAGATACTGATATTGAGCCAGTTCAACTTGCACTTTGGCGTGAGCCGTCTGCGCGCGCTGGGCAAAAATATCGAGGATGAGGTTGGTTCGGTCGAGCACGCGGGCCTTGAACATATTCTCAAGGTTACGCAGCTGCGTGGGCGTCAGCTCGTCGTCGAAGATGACAAGGTTCACCTCGTTCTGCTCGACAAATTCGGCCACCTCCTTGATTTTTCCTGTTCCCAGGAAGGTTGCTCCGTTCGGTTTGTCGACCTTCTGCGTGAACCGTTTGACGGGAATGGCTCCGGCCGTGTCGGCCAGAAAGGCCAGCTCGTCGAGATACTCGTTCACCTTCGCTTCGTCCTGCTCCTGGGTTATGATGCCCACCAGCACCGCCGTCTCGCGACGTTCCTCTCTGATAATGTTTATTTTACCCATATTTCCGCCTGCAATAAAGTGCGCAAAAGTAAAACATTTAAAATGTTCCTCAATACTTTTCGTCATCCATTGGGTAGTGGACTCCCCATTTTTGGCGAAGACCGTCCATCAGTTGCATAATGTAGAGAGTTTCGGCGTGAGGCATCTCGCGGGGCTCCAAAAGACCTTCGGCAAGAGCCTGGCGGCAGACCAGAAACTGATACTCGTAGCCCGTAATCTGCTTCGGAACGTGAATGTCCTCAACAAATTGGCGGTCGTGCGTGTTGACGGTGATTTTCTGCGGATTGTTGATGTTGTCGATAATCAGATTGCCATCAGTTCCGGCAATCACTCCAATGTTATCGCCCACGCAGGCGGCACTCGACTGCAGATTGCACAGCACACCGTCGGCCAGCACAAGGCTGATGGCGTTGGTCAGGTCCATTCCTGTGGCGCTCTTCACGCACTGGCTCTCGATTGAGGCAATATCGGCATCGAAAAACATACGCACAAAGTTGAGCGCATAAACGCCCAAATCGAGCAGAGCGCCACCGCAGAGGTCGGGGCGCATAATGCGCGGTTTGTCGCCCATTGAGTAGCCCAATGTGGCGGTAACGAGTCTCGGTGTGCCGATGCGTCCGCTATCAATCAATCCGCGGACAATGCCCACGGCCGGCTGATAGCGAGTCCAAATGGCTTCGGCCATAAACACCTTGCGCTCGTGCGCCAGTTTGACAATGGCTTCCGCCTGCGCGTGGTTGGCCATAAACGCCTTCTCAACAAGGCAAGGCTTGCCGGCCAATATCGCCTGACGCGTCACATCGTAGTGGTGCGAGTGCGGCGTGGCAACATACACAAGGTCAACATCGGGGTCGGCAATCAGCTCCTCGTATGAGCCGTAAGCTTTCGGCACGTTCCATCGGCTTGCAAATTCCTGGGCTTTCGCCAGCGAGCGCGATGCAATGGCATAACACTCGCACTGTCCGCCGGCAGCATCTTTCCTGCGCCCAAACAGAGTTGTACGACGCTCTCTTTCTTGCAGTCCGTTGAGTGTGATGGCGGCCTTTTCGGCAATCCATCCCGCGCCGACAACACCGACGCGCATTATTCCGTTTATGGTCATATCGTTAATAGTTAATTCAACAATTCGCTCAAAAATAAAGATTTAAAACAACAACTCCGTAAGCCGGCCGTAGATGAATTGACGGCTTTTGCAGAAAAAATCTATCTGCGAAGTTCTACAGAGAAAACGCACTGATTCTGATAATTCAGCAGCGTTTTTCTTATTTCAAAAGCTTGAAAATCTGCTTCTCCGAGGCTTCGGGAACCACACTGCGGAAGTGCTCGAAAATGCGCTCGAAAGACTCTTCGGGCGAGCGGTCGCACTTGCACGATTCCAGACCGTAGAGCTGCTCGGGTGTTGTGAGCAGCGACCAGCCCCAGCCGTATTCGCGCCCGTGGCGGTCGGTGGGATAGACAAAATCTTCGGTAACAACGCGGCAGGCCATCTGCAGGCGGGTGATGTAGCCGTCGAACGTGCCGCGCATCTTAGGCCCGGTGAAACCGCAGGCGGCGCGGAGTTCGCGGGTAATCAGGCTGCCCTGTTCCTGCAGGGTGAAAAGTATTGCTTCCTCAATGGTTCCTTCGGTGGGTTGCGGATGCCCGTTGCGGCGGTAGTTGCAGAAATCGGGCCACCACTTGCGGCTGACAAATCCGGCCTTGTTGGCAAAAAACTTGCCATAGACCGCGCTGCCGTCAGTCACAATCGAGCCCTTCCATTTCCACAACGGCCACTCCCATCCGCCGTCGGGCGAAGGCGAAAAGCGGCACTCGTCGCTCACAATCTCTTCGGCCGAATAGCCGCGGATGCCGCTGTCGAGCAATGGCAGAAATCCAACCTGCTGAATCAGCTCTATCAGTTGCGCCTGATTATGAATGTCTTGACAATTTGCCTGCATAGCCGCAGCTTTTTTGGGGGGCGAACTGTGCCCCAAGGTTAATCGCTGTTTTTCTCGAGATTTTTCCTCTGGGTGCGTCTCATAAGAAAGAAAAACAGCGCCGCCAGACCTAAAGCGGTGAACATCAGTGCCTGACTGGTATTGTGACGCAGCAGCTCCTTAACGGCAATCAGAATGCACATCACGGTTGCAGCGAACCAGATGCACTCCACAATAACCTTCATTGTGCGCGTGAACTTATTCATTTTCAATGTCAAATACGCCGCGGCCGTTCTTCACTTCCCAATTGTTGAAATGCTGGTCGGCCACCATTCCGTCGCCGTAGATGATGCCGTCAGCAGTTGTTATTTTCACAAACTGATTGGTCTCAATAGTACCCTTGTCGCGATACCAGACAAGATATTCGGTGTTGAGCTGGTCGCCCTTTTCGTTGCTCACCACCACATCGTTTTTGGCCTCCCAAATTCCCTCCTTGTCATAGTAAATCGAGTATTTGGCCGACATATGCGAGGTGGTGTTGCCCAGCGTGTCGTACATAAAAAGCTCCAGCCCTTTCGGGAATTCGAATGTGTTGTTCGCGACACTCAGCTGCCTAACTTCCCTGCCCTTCATTCTAACGGCAATCAAGCCGTTGAGCGAGCGCGTCAGTTCCACGTCGGTGCCGGTCATCTGCGCTGTGTCGAGGACAGTGGTGAGTGAGTTCACCTGCTGGATGTCGTTCTTGCACGATGCCAAAACAAAAATTAAGGCTCCTGCAAGAAGAGCCTTAACTGTTGCTTTATATGACCGTTCAACCGTCATTAGAAACGTGCTGTGGTTTTTTCGTTAATCCAACCGCCAACCGTTACCGACGAGCCTTCCTGAATGCCGAACATAAATGCCTCCTCCTTGTTAGGGAAGTGCTTTTTGTAGGTGTTTATCAGGTCGTTGGCCTCAGCCTCGCACGAAGGGTCAACTTGTTTTGCCTTCATAAACTTATCAACGGCGGCCCAATAGGTGGCGTTGTGCTCAACCTGCTCCTGGCCAATGTTTTGAGCGTCGGCGGCATATGCCTTGCCAATGGCGAGGTAAGCTTTGCCGTTGGCCGGATTGGCCTTCAATGCGAGGTTTGCCAATTCACGAACTCGCTGGAAGCCCTTCTGTGCAAACACAACCTGACTCCACTCGTAATAGTATTGCGATTTTGCAACATTATCCTCTTGCAAATCGCAAGCGTTCTGATAGTAGCCAGCAGCCTTGGCAAGGTCCTGCTTTGCAAGGAACAGACGTGCAAGGTTGCGTGCGGCCACAGCCGATGGCTCAAGAGCGTAAAGTGCCTCCGAAGCCTTCGCAAACAACGGGTCGGAGTTGCAGTCGGTCTTGTCGAGCAACTTGGTTACCTTCTTCAACCACTCAACATCGTCTTTGTTGGCATCGTATTTTGCACCGAAAATGGCCACCAAAGCATCACAGGTGGCGGCACCGCTCTCCGAGAACAATGCCTCAACGTTCTTCAAATCAACGTCAAGATTTTCAAGCTCTTTTTGTGCGGCCGGAACCTTTTTGGCATCGCCGCTGGCGGCAATCGATTTGTTGTTGGCGATGGCTGCATCCAAAGTGCTCATTGCCAGCTCGTAGGCTGAAATAACCTCGGCGCCGTCAATTTCCTCAGCCTTATACTGGTCAACAGCGGTCTGCATCATCACGGTTATAACTCCCGCGCTGGTTTCGCCCTTCTCAAGCTCGCACGACTTCTTCAGCATCTCATAAACTTCGCCCGAAGCGTCTTTGCCACGATACGAGTAAAGGTCAACACCCTTGATGGCCAGCACCGCGCCTTCTTGTTTGAAGTAAACAATGCGCTGGTCGTAAATCTGCATCAGGGTATCGATGAGTTTCGACTTGGCAGCCGCGTTTTTCTCAGCGTTGATAAGGTTTTTGTAAATGGTGGCTCCGCGAATGAAAGTGTTCTTGCTGGCTGCGGGGCAGTTCTGGTAAACCTTCCTCCAGTCGTTCACGGCGTCTTTGTAATTCTTTTGTTTGTAGAATTCGTTGTAGAGCGACATACGCATTGCGCATTCTTCGCGAGCTGCACTGTCCGGTCCGTATTTCGGGTCAGACAAGTACTTTTTTTGTTGAGCGTTGGCGATGTTGGCCATCATCATAACCGACACTGCCAAGACTCCAAATTTATAAGCAAACGTTTTCATTTTTTAAGTATTAAAATTCTGCGCCAAAAGTAATAAATCTTTATTAGGTGCACCCAATTCTATACCTATTCTGTTATTTTAACTTTGATTGAGGGGATTTTTTCGATGTTGGACGCCCGTTTTTCTGTGGGCGAAGTGTTTTTTATCCGACTATCATCTTCCGCCGTCGAACTCCAGAATCCGGTTCATACCGATAATCACCAGATTGGGCTCGCGCGTCACGTCGGGGCGGATTATTGCGTTGGCGGCACCGCCTGTAACCACCACTTTAACATCTTGATTTTCGGTACGATATGCATTTATGTAGCCGTCAATTTCGAACCGGACGCCGTTCAGAATCCCGAATTGCAGCGCCTCGGTGGTGCTTTGTCCGCGCAGACGGGCATCCGCAGGCACCTCAACAAGTGGCAACTTCCCGGTGAAGGCGTTCAGAGCCTTTGCCCTCATTGCCGGGCCGGGCGAAATCACGCCGCCCAGATACTCCCCGTTGCGACTCAGAAAATCAACGGTTATGGCCGTCCCCAAATCAACAATCAGAACATCGCTCTGCGGAAACAACACCGACGCACCCACGGCGGCCGCCACCCGGTCAAGTCCCAAAGTGCCTGGTGTTGAGTATTTTATCAGTATCGGGAGTTTTGTTTCGGCACAGAGGCGCACGTGTTTGATTCCGTGCAGCGCTGCCGGCAGTTCAACGCGCTCGCGCCGGGTGCTTGCACTTATTATATTATTGATGCCGTATTGCGCGGCAAAATCCTGCAATGCGGCATCGTCAATATCGCGGCCCGATGTCTGCGCCAGAATCGCACCGTTGCTCACAACGGCCGCCTTGCACAGAGTGTTGCCTTCATCAATAATAAGATTGCTCATCTGCCTTCTTAATGGCCTCAACCAGCCGGTTGAAGAAGAAAATCTTCAGGTAAAATCCGTGTTTTTCGGTGTACGACATTTTCACGGCATAAACGCACTTGTCGTTGCCGATGGTCCACTGGCGCTCAAGGTCTTTGGCCTGGAATGCCTTGTTGTCGTTCTCGTCCCACTCGCCCTTGCGGTCGTCGTCGTAGCCGTAGATGCCGTAGAGCGAGTCAATCAGCGAGCGTACGTTCTTCTGCGTGATATAGCGCGGATTGGCCGGCATTGTCACATTGATGTGGTTGCTGCCGTTGATGTTGTCCTTATCGTTGAACAGACGGAACACAACTTTCTCAAACATACCCAGTTCGACAAGGGGGAACTCCTTCTCAAACTCAACCATAAACACGCCTTCAATGTCTTTGCTTTCAATCTCGCAGTAGTCGTTGTCGGCAAAGAATTTTGTGAGGTCGAATGACAACATTTCCAGAATGTTCTTCGGCTTGTTCGCTGCATTTAATAATGACATATCGCTTCGTTTTTAGTTATCTATTTGTCAACTCGCGGAAAACATCCTCCATCGACTTCTGTTTCACCTGCATTGCCAGCACCGCCAAACCGTGCTGAACGGCAAAGTTGAAAACATCCTGCCTGATGTCGGCGTCGGCGTCCGACTCCAAAATGTAGGTGCTGGCCGCCGTTTTTTCCACCGCAACAATATTAGCAATTTGTAGCAACATTTTTTCATCTGCGGGCAAATTAAATTCAACCTCTATCTGCCGGCGGCTGTTGCCGATGGTTTTCTCTATCTGTTCGGGGCTTCCGTTGGCCACCAGAACGCCGTGGTCAAGAATCGCCATCTGATGGCATATGGCCTGAACCTCCTGCATTATGTGGGTTGATAGCAGAATGGTTTTCTCGCGACCGAGTTCGAGAATCAGGTTGCGGATTTCGACAATCTGATTCGGGTCGAGACCGGTTGTCGGCTCGTCGAGGATGAGCACCCGAGGATTGTGGATGATGGCCTGCGACAGCCCCACACGCTGCTTGTAACCCTTTGAGAGCGCTCCGATTTTCTTCCTGCACTCCGACCCGAGCCCCGTCCGCTCAATCACCTCGTCAACCACTTTGTCAGTGTCCGGCAGATGATACAAATTGGCTGTATATTGCAGATACTCTTTAACATACATATCCAAATAGAGAGGGTTGTTCTCGGGCAGATAGCCTATCATCCGACGGATTTTGCTTGAGCTTTCGGCAACATCGAGACCCTCAACCAGAACAGTGCCGCTCGTGGGCGACAGCAGACCGGTGACAATCTTCATCAGCGTTGACTTGCCCGCGCCGTTCGGCCCCAAAAAGCCCACAACAGTCCCGCTCCCCACAGAGAACGACACGTTGTCGAGGGCTTTCTGCGTTCCGTAGAACTTTGTCAGGTTTTTTATCTCGATGGACATAGCAAGAGTTGACTGATTGAATGACTGATTAACTGAGAGATTGAATGTTAGGCTTTTCCGCGCCTTCACGCATTCAATCCTTCAATCCATCAATTAATGTTTCACCGGAATTTTGTCGATGCGGCGCTGATGGCGGCCACCCTCGAATCCGGTGCTGAGGAACGTGTCAACAACCTGCTTTGCCAAGTCAACCGAAATGAACCTTGCCGGGATGGCGCAGATGTTGGCGTTGTTGTGCTGACGGGCCAGAGCGGCAATCTCGGTGTTCCAGCACAAAGCCGAGCGGATGCCCTGGTGCTTGTTGGCTGTAATGTTGATGCCGTTACCGCTTCCGCAGAGCGTTATTCCCAAATCGAACTTGCCCTGCTCAACAGCCTCAGCCAGCGGGTGGGCAACATCGGGGTAATCCATACTCTCGGGCGAGTTTGTGCCAAAATCGGTCACCGTGTGGCCCTTCGATTTCAAATATTCGACCAGAATCTGCTTTGTCTCAAAGCCTGCGTGGTCACTGCCAATTGCTAAATTCATAATTAATAGGTGTGTAATGTTCGACATTTAGTAACCCCTCGGGCCGGCAAGCGAACCGTCCGTCGGGGAGTTTCATTTCCGATGCCAAAAATATCAAACCAACGGAATATGGCAAAGAAAAACCTTGCAACAAATGCGGCGCTAAAACTTATTCGCAAAAAATAGGGCGGCGGCCGTTTCCGTTTGATTTTTTTTGTATTTTGCCGGCCGTTTTGTATGCCCCGTTTGGGGCGTTCGGAGAAATGGCCGAGTGGTCTAAGGCGCACGCCTGGAAAGTGTGTATACCGCGTGAAACGGTATCGTGGGTTCGAATCCCCCTTTCTCCGCCAAGGTATTGATTTTTAATTAATAACAAGTAAACAAACCGTAATAACAAAAAAGAAAGATTATGAAAAAGTTATTCACATTATTAGTGGTGACTATGATGCTGGGAGTGGCATCAATCAATTGCGTGAAAGCGCAAGACCAAGACACAGTTGCAGCAGCTGACACAACTGCTGTTATAGACGAGGCTGCCTCTGCTACCGCAGAAGTTGCCGAAGACGCCATTGAAGGACAAAGCGCCCATCAGGCTATCAAACAGAAATTCATCGAGGGTGGTGTAGGCTTTATGTCGGCCGTTATCCTCTGCTTGATTCTCGGTTTGGCCATCTGCGTTGAGCGTATTCTTTTCCTCAACCTTTCGTCGACCAACACCAAAAAGCTGTTGGCAAAAATCGAGTCTGCCCTTAACGAGCAGGGTGTTGAAGCTGCCAAAGAGGTATGCCGCAACAGCCGTGGCCCGGTGGCAAGCATCTTCTACCAAGGTCTCGACCGCTACGACGCCGGTCTTGATATGGTTGAGAAAGCCGTTATCTCTTACGGCGGTGTTCAAACTGGCTTGTTAGAGAAGAACCTTTCGTGGATTGCCCTGTTCATCGCCTTGGCTCCTATGTTGGGATTCTTGGGAACAGTTATTGGTATGGTGCAGGCCTTCGACTCAATCAAGGTTGCAGGTGACATCAGCCCGGCATTGGTTGCAGGTGGTATCTCAGTTGCCCTTATCACAACAATGGCTGGTCTTATCGTAGCTATGATTCTTCAAGTGTTCTATAACTACTTCGTATCAAAAATCGACAGCATTGTCAACGATATGGAAGACGCATCTATCACTCTGACTGATATGCTTTATAAGTACAACTTGAAAAACAAATAAAAATGAATTCGTTAACATCTAAAATATTAGCCATCTTCTCCGGCGTTTTGCTGGCGGTGAGCGCTGTTTCGGGTATCGTCACGTTTATGACGGGCGAATACATCGACTGGCTGCTGATATGGACATATATCCTTGCCGGAGGCTCATTCTTGGTAATCATTGTGATGTCGCTGATTGGAATGTTGTCGTCGAAGAAGAGCGCTCTCACACTTCTGGGTGTGCTTGCTTTGGCTGCGGTAATCATTTTCGGCGCCCACTCGTTTGCTTCAGACACACTTCCGACATTCTTCGGAGTTGAGGATTACAATCTGACACTTACTGTGGCAAAATGGGTTGACACATCATTATATGTAACTTATCTTCTGTTTGGTACAGCAATTTTCGGTTTGGCATTCACGGCTGTCCGCGCCGCCGTATCGAAATAGAGGAGTTAAATAATTAATTATGGCACGTAAAACACCAGATATTCCTTCTGCATCGTTGGCCGACACAGCGTTTATGATGTTGATATTCTTCCTGGTATCAACAACTATGGACACTGACGCGGGCATATCGCGTATGCTTCCGCCTCCGGTTCCGAAAGAGGAAATCAACGATGACCAGAAGATTAAGGAAAGAAACGTATATGTTGTCCTTATCAACAAGAACGACCAACTGATGGTTGAGGGCGAGCCAATGCACATCGGAGAGTTGAAAAAGAAGGCGAAAGAGTTCATTGAGAACCCTGCCGACGACCCGACACTGCCCGAGAAGAAAGTTGAAGAGGTGCCGTTCTTTGGCAACTATCCTGTGTCGAAACAGGTTATCTCGCTCCAGAACGACCGCGGAACATCGTACGGCCTGTATGTGCAGGTTCAAGACGAGCTGGCCGCAGCCTACAACGAGTTGAGAAACGAGTTGGCACAGAAAAAATGGGGCAAACGCTACGATGATTTGGAAAAGGAACAACAGGACGCCATCAAGAAAATCTATCCGCAGAAAATTTCTGAGGCTGAACCTAAAAACTATGGAGGGAAAAAATAATGGGAAAATTTAGAGACGGCGGCAAAAAAGAAGTGCCCGCAATTTCAACATCCTCGCTTCCTGACGTGGTTTATATGCTGCTCTTCTTCTTTATGGTTTCAACCACAATGAAGGAGGTTGATTTGAAGGTGAAGATGAACGTTCCTATGGCCAGCGAGATTAAAAAACTCGAGAAGAAGTCTTTGGTAAGCTACATCTACATTGGCAAACCGAAAGAGAAATTCACCAAGGCCTACGGTACCGAGCCTCGTATCCAGCTGAACGACCAGTTCGCCGATGTTAAAGACATTGCCGAATACATTGACGCTGAGCGCCAGCAGAAGGATGAGAAGGAGATTCCGTTGATGACAACATCACTCAAAGTTGACGAGGACACTAAAATGGGTATCGTCAGCGATGTGAAACAAGAGTTGAGAAAAGTTAGTGCGCTGAAAATCAACTATTCAACCAAAAAGAAGGTTAGAAATAATTGATTTTGGCCAACTTATAGACTCCCAAAAGGATGGCTGCTGAAAAGTGACCATCCTTTTTTTTGATTTATGCCGATATGAGAAAATTAGTCACAACCGGCCTGCTGGCCCTGATGCTCCAAAGCTGCGGCAATGTGGCCGCACCCGAATTTGCCGGTGTCAACGCAATAAACATCACCGAGGCCAAATTAAGCCAGATAACGGCAACCGCCAACGTGAAGGTTTACAACCCAAACAAGCACAGCATCACTATCAAAAACGCCGATGTTGATGTAACTATGCGCGACATTAAAGCCGGGAAGCTGCTGGTTGACGAGCCGATAAAAATCGCCGCCCGCAGCTACGCCGACTGCGATTTCACCATAAAGCTGAACACCGTTGAAACGCTCAAGGTGGGCATCACATCGGCACGAGATTGGTTTCTGAACAGCGGCAACATCAAGCTCACCGGCACTGTCGATGGCGAATACGGCGTTTTCAAGCGGAAAATCAGCATCGATACATCGGTGAAAATCAGCGACATAGTGCCACAACAGAAACGCAAACAAACGGAATTATAACTTTTCCCTGCGGTTGTGTTTTCAAAAATATCGATATATATTGCCAACTGAAAAACTGCCAGTATGGACAAGTACATTTTGGTTCCGGTTGATTTCTCGCCCAGCTCCATAAACGCTATGGAGCACGCAGTGCTGTATGCCAACGCGCTGGACTACAACATCAGAATGATACACGTGAAACGCCGCAACGCCGACTACGACCCCGTAATCAGCTACAGCGACTACGATGAGATTCTCAAATCGTCGGCCATCAACCAGTTCAGGCGCATCATTGCCCACTTCAAGAGCAAGATGAACGGCCGAATCGACTTCTGCGTACGCGAGGGTCGCGTGTTTACCGAAGTGTGCAACCAGGCCAAATACGGCGACGCGGCAATGATTATCAGCGGCACCAACGGCGTGTCGGGATTTCAGGAGCGCTGGGTTGGAAGCAACGCCTTCCGCATTGTGAGCCACGCCATCTGCCCTGTAATCACCATCAAATACAACTTCGTTCCGCAAAAGCCGCGGCGCATTGTGGTACCAATTGACAACACCGACCGCACCCGCCTCAAAATACCCGTTGTGGCCAAAATCGCAAAAAGCTTCGATGCTGAAATGATGCTTGTTGACTTGCGAAACGACAACAAATTCTCGACTCAGAAGAAAATGGAGGAGGCGATGAAAGCCGTCACCGTTTATCTTGACCGCCACAATGTAAGGTACAGCAAAGATTATCTGCGAGTTAAGAAGTCGAAAACGGCGAAGGCGGTGATTGATTTCGCACTTGAGAACGATGCCGACCTGATTGCCGCCACCAGCGAGCGCCTCGATAACAGCTGGCAGCAATTCACCATTTCGAATCCGCAAAAACTTGTGAATCACTCCCCTATTCCGGTCATCACCATAAAGGTGGCATAAAGGGGAAGAGGAAAGATTTTAGTGTTTAGAAGGTTAGAAAATAGCTGGAGATAACACGCTCTTTATCAGCCATTCACATTCAATAATGCAATCAGTCAGCTAATCAATCTTTGGCCTTTGTGTAAAGCCACGAGTTGCTGAATTCCTCTTTTGCCCTGATGCGGCGCAGCTCGTGCAATGCAATCACCTTGTCGCCATAAACGCCAAGCGTGACACGGTAAAGATTGTCGGTCTGGACAATCTCCGAATCGAAACCGGCCTTGATGTACTTTTTGACGTGTTTTTCGGCATTGGCGCGGTCTTTGAAGCTGCCGCCGATAATGTAATAGATGCCGCTCTGCCTTTGGCGCGGAACCTGCGTTTTCTGCTGCGGAACCTCGTTGTAGAACAAGGCGGTGCGCTTGTCGGTTGAAGCCGTAATGGCATAATCAACTGACTGCTCCCGGATTGTTGCCGAAATGGTATCCTCAATGGACTGATGCTCAGGCACACCAGGCACGCCGGCGTCCTGCTGCGAGTGATGGCTATAGATAGGAATCAGTCCAATCAGAGCCGCAAGCGGAAGCACAACAGCCGCATACCGCAATAGCTTTTGTGTGTCGATGACTGGCATTTTTCGGATATTATCGTTGTTGATGACAATTTCTGGCTTAGTCTGGTAGCTCAGCGGCGGAAAACGGAACGAGAACATACCATAGGCATCCGTCAGCAGATTCTCGGTGAGCTGCGGGTCGAAAATCAAGGCAGAGTCATCGTTATAATGGAATGTTCCAAGGCCTTCCCATTTCAGCGTCTCGCCCTTCTCAAGCGCTATCCACGCCTCATCAACGCTCTGACGGACCTGCTGTGCGGCCTCGTCGTAGCTGATTTCCAGCTGCTCGGCAATACTGGTGATGAGCAAGCCGTCGTTGTGCGACAAACTGCTGTTGAACACAATCTTCTTCGACGGCGGCGAGAACGTATGGCTCGACTCATCGTGAATGGCATCCTGATAGTTGGCCACAAAGCCACCGAATCCAGGCACAATCACACAATCGTGCGTGAACAAAAGTCGAATGATGTGGCTTCCTAAATCGAGCATAGTAGCTGTTTTGCCAACAAATTTATAAATAATTGCGAGTTGTGAGCACCAACTCCGATTTTTCCCGTGTCATTTGCTAATCCCCCATAAAATCCTCATCTTTGCGGCAAAGAAAATTACTATGGCATTCCTTGGTTTATTCGGAAAAAAAACGGAGCAGCTCGTTCCTTTGCGCGAGTTGGGTTTGACGTGCGATATGCACTCACACCTTATTCCGAACGCCGACGACGGCTCAAAATCGCTGGAAGAGAGCGTCAGCCTCATCAAAGGAATGCAACAGTTAGGCTACAAGAAACTGATTATTACCCCGCACTTTATGACAGGCTTCTACAACAACACTGCCGACGGGGTGAAGAAGAAACTTGAAACACTTAAAGCCGAACTGGCGCGCCAATCGGTTGACGTTGAGCTTGATGTGGCCGCCGAATATTACATCGACTACGATTTTATGCACGATGTCAGCAAAAAACCAATGCTCACCTTTGGAGGAAAAAGACTGCTTTTTGAGTGCTCGTTCACCAATCAGCACCGCAACTTCGACGAGACGGTTTTTGAGATGCAAATCAACGGCTACAAGCCCGTGCTGGCTCACCCGGAGCGCTACCTCTACTGGCACAACTGCCACAGCCTGATGCAAGAGTTCCACGACCGGGGCATATTGTTCCAAATCAATATTATGTCGATAATAGGCGCATACTCGCCGTCTGTAAAGAAAATGGCCCGCTGGCTCATCGAAAACGATATGTGCGATTTTCTCGGCACCGACCTCCACAACGCCAATCACCTGGCCGCAATAGAGAACGCAATGATTCCGGCCAAGCTGTTCGAGAAACTGAACAACGGCAGCCTGCTGAACAACAGCTTGTAAATCTTTCGAGTATAGCTTAGAGAAAAATAAAGGCGGACCTGAAAATCCGCCTTACTTATTTTTTGCCTTTGAGGCTTAAAGATTGTCGTAAAAATCATTGAAAGCGTCCATATACGACTCGGGAGCTTGATATTCAAGCATCGGCTTGCCCGACGATTTCGCGTAGCTGGCAACCTCGCTGTTAATCTTCTCGCTTCCGAAAATCACACCGTCAGAGAAATCGATGGCGAACTTCGAGAGGTTCTCGTAAGTCGGGTTGGCCAACTTCTCAACATCTTTCTCAGAGATTGAATCGTAAACCAACTTGCTTTTCAGTTGCGGATTGAGCGGATTAGTGAACTCATTATCGTACAACGACATAACCACTTTTGAGTTGCTGAAAAGCGGATTGTCGCGGAAAGTGCGTTTCACATAGATTGGCACAAACGATGTGAACCAGCCGTGGCAATGGATTACATCGGGCGACCAACGCAGTTTCTGAACCGTTTCGAGCACACCACGGGCGAAGAACATCGCTCGCTCGTCGTTGTCCTCAAAAAACTCACCTTCGGCGTTCTTCAAAACAGCCTTGCGTTGGAAATAATCCTCGTTGTCGATGAAATAAATCTGCATACGGGCCGATTGTATTGAGGCCACTTTGATAATCAGCGGATGGTCGGTGTCGTCAATAATAAGGTTCATTCCCGTAAGCCTGATAACCTCGTGCAACTGATTGCGACGCTCGTTCACACAGCCATATCGTGGCATAAATGTGCGAATTTCCTTTCCGCGTTCCTGTATTCCTTGTGGTAATTCGCGACTGATTTTTGATATCTCAGTCTCTGGTAAATAGGGGGTTATCTCCTGCGAAACGAACAACACCTTTTTCTTTTCCATCCCAAAATATTATGTGCAGTTTTAGGCCACAAAGATAGTAAAAATATTAAGTGGCTGAACGCGAATTTTTCTAAAAGTTTTTGGCTCGAAAAAGGAGGTTTCCGCCCCCACATTAAACAAAAAAAGGGACGATTTGCGTCGTCCCCCTAACTATGAAAAAACAACTTCGTCAATTAGTCACAAGCGTCATCACACATACTCCGCAACCCTCTTTGCCGTCCTTAAAGAACATCTTAAGGTAGTAGGGACCTGTTTTTTGGCATATATAGTCAAATGCCGGATATTCGGCGCCGGTGGTCGGGTTGATGTTGCCGCCAATTTTTCCTGCGGCGTCACTCGACAGTTCAACAACCGTATGGCCGGGTTTGCTCTCGTCGTTACAAACATAGAAGCGGTAGTGGCTTCCTTTGCTCAACATAACCGAGAATTTGCCTTCCGACACGCTTTTTCCCTTCATTGCCTCGGTAAATCTGATGCGGAAATGCTTTACATATTTAACCGCAGCGCCATTTGCCGACGAACATTTGTCGATGAAAGCCTGATCGCATTGGGCATAGCTGTGTCCGGCAAACATCAGTAATGCAAGGCATATCAGAAAAAAGTGTTTCATCTTCAATAGTTTAATTGTTAGCGTTTTGTTCGGCCTCAAGGGCGTCCAAATCCAATTTTACAACCAATTTGTCGTAAACAAAACTAATCTTTTTTTTCAGTTTTCCAATGTCAATTGGCGTAAGTCTTATTTTATATGTCGAAAATTCGTCTTGAACGTACGGAATCACATTGCCGTCGGCGTCAACCGACTTGGGGTCGTAGAAAATTGGAATGTCTCCTTTCATAATCTCCTGCCCTGCCTCAAGGTCGCGAATGTCTTGCGGGGTGATCATTATCAAACCGCCTTTCACGGGGTCAACAACAACTTCCTGGTCTTTCGGAATGTAAAGCTCGTTCTTCACATATATCTTTATGTAATTCAAGTGCTTGTCGTCGCGGAAGATGAAATAGTTGTCGCCGATTGTGTAAGCGTCGACGCGATAGTACTGCTGCTCAAGTTTGCGGCAACCTTTTGGCGTGGCCGAGCACGGGACATCCTCTATCTCGTTTGTCACAAGGTTGATTTTCTTGAACTTGTTGCGGAACACATCGGTGTTGATGTAGAAATACTCGCCTTCCTCGTCGAAGAAGCTGTTGTAGAGCTCGCAACGGTTATCGTTAAGTTTCACTTTGTACTTCTCGTCCCAAGTGTAAAGGTTGTAAACGTAGAGATAGACGAACGATGATTTCTCGCCGCGGAACGTCGCAACCAGGTAGTTTCCGTATTCGTCGACAGCCAACTCAAGCACCTCGCTGTGCTTGTATTCGGGACCTTTGATGCGGTGCTGCCAACGGTAACCCTTCGGTATTTCGAACGGCATAGTCTGCGCCTGCGCAACCTGTACGCAAGCAATCAAAAGAATGGCAAATAACGCTATTTTCTTCATATAGCAAATGCGTTGTGTTAGGCGGTAAAAGTATAAAAAAACCGCAACCCGCCAATAAAGTGAATTGCGGTTTTTTGTTTTTACGACAGTTTTTTGAACAATTCGGTAAACGATGTTTTCTTGCCGATGATGCTGCGCAGCTCCGATGCCGGAACACGCTCCTGCTCCATTGTGTCGCGCTCGCGGATGGTAACGGTGCCGTCCTCGAGTGTCTGATGGTCGACAGTGATGCAGAACGGTGTGCCGATGGCATCCTGACGGCGGTAACGCTTGCCGATGGAGTCCTTCTCATCGTATTGAACGTTGAAGTCGAACTTCAGGTCGTTGATAATCTCGCGGGCTTTCTCCGGCAGACCGTCTTTCTTCACAAGCGGCATAATGGCGGCCTTGACAGGCGACAGCACTGCGGGCAGTTTCAGAACCACACGGGTGTCGTTGTCGCCCACAACCTCCTCAGTGTAAGCACCGCACAAAATGCTCAGGAACATTCGGTCGACACCGATTGATGTCTCGATGACGTACGGAACATAGTTCTCGTTGAGCTCGGGGTCGAAATACTGGATTTTCTTGCCCGAATATTTCTGGTGCTGCGAAAGGTCGAAATTGGTGCGTGAGTGGATGCCCTCAACCTCCTTGAAGCCGAACGGCATACGGAACTCGATGTCGGTGGCGGCGTTGGCGTAGTGAGCCAGCTTGTCGTGGTCGTGGTAGCGGTAGTTCTCGTCGCCCATACCAAGAGCCTTGTGCCAGTTGAGGCGCACTTTCTTCCAGTGCTCGAACCATTTGAGCTCCTCGCCCGGACGAACAAAGAACTGCATCTCCATCTGCTCGAACTCGCGCATACGGAAGATGAACTGACGGGCCACAATCTCGTTACGGAAAGCCTTGCCAATCTGTGCGATACCAAACGGTATCTTCATACGGCCGGTCTTCTGCACGTTGAGGAAGTTGACAAAGATGCCCTGAGCCGTTTCGGGGCGCAGGAAAATCTTCATTGAGCCTTCGGCGGTTGAGCCCATCTCGGTCGAGAACATCAGGTTGAACTGGCGCACATCGGTCCAGTTTTTGGTTCCGCTGATTGGGCAGACAATCTCCTCGTCGATGATAATCTGACGCAATTCATTCAAGTCGTTGTCGTTCATTGCTTTGGCGTAGCGTGCGTGCAGAGCGTCGCGCTTGGCCTGATGCTCCTGGCAGTGAACGCTGGTAGCAAGGAATTTCTCTTTATCGAACGAATCGCCGAATTTCTTAGCGGCTTTTGCCACCTCTTTGGCAATTTTGTCGTCGTATTTTGCAATCTGCTCCTCAATCAGCACGTCGGCGCGGTAGCGTTTCTTGCTGTCTTTGTTGTCGATGAGCGGGTCGTTGAAGGCATCGACGTGGCCCGATGCCTTCCAGATGGTCGGGTGCATAAAGATGGCCGAATCAATGCCCACGATGTTCTCGTTGAGCTTGACCATTGCGTCCCACCAGTAGCGTTTAATGTTGTTTTTGAGTTCGACACCGTTCTGACCGTAGTCGTAAACGGCGCCAAGTCCGTCGTATATCTCGCTGCTCGGGAATACAAATCCGTACTCCTTGCAGTGTGCAACGATTTTCTTGAAAACGTCTTCTTGCTGTGCCATAATTATATGTTATTATTAATATGTATTCGTTTTTTTAAGAACTGCAAATGTAGAAATAATTGCCAAACGCAAAACGAAAACATTTACTACCTTTGCGGCCGTTTAAACAAACACAATGCGATGACTATCGAAGTTGTTAAGTCGAAGATTCACAAGGTTACAGTAACAGAGGCGAACCTGCAATACGTAGGCAGCATAACCATCGACGAGGATTTGCTCGACGCCGCAAATATGATTGAAAACGAAAAGGTTCAGGTTGTGAACGTGAACAATGGCGAGCGGCTCGAAACCTACATCATCAAAGGAAAACGCGGCTCGGGCTGTATCTGCCTCAACGGTCCGGCGGCACGCAAGGCCGTGGTTGGCGACGTGGTTGTAATAATCTCGTACGCACAAATGGACTTTGAGGAGGCCAAAAGCTTCAAACCCACATTCATCTTCCCCGACACGGCAACCAATACGCTTTTGAAATGAGCCATTTCAGCGCACTCACATCGAAACTGCTGGACGGCCGGGCGCTGACGGAAACCGTTGAACGCTGGCACTCCGACGGCGAGACTGTGGTGTTCACCAACGGTTGTTTCGACATTCTGCACCGCGGCCACGTTGAATATCTGGCCAAAGCCGCCGATTTGGGCACACGGCTCATCATCGGCCTCAACACCGACGCCTCGGTGCGCAGGCTCAAAGGCCCCACACGCCCCATCAACGACGAGCAGGCAAGAGCTCTGGTGCTTTCGGCCCTGAGTTTTGTTGACGCTGTTGCGATGTTTGCCGACGACACTCCCTACAACCTCATCGCACAAGTGCAACCCGACATTCTGGTTAAAGGCGGCGACTACCGCGTTGAGGAAATTGTGGGCTATGATATTGTCTCCTCGCGCGGCGGACGAGTGCTAACACTGCCGTTTGTGGAAGGATATTCAACCACTTCGACAATAAAAAAAGGCGGTCTGTAAAAAAACATATCGGGCAAACCAATTATTTAATATTTTTAACGGCTTCAAAAAACTCTTTGTATGAAAAAGTTAAGCATTATACTACCGTTTGTCATCATCGCCCTGTGCTTTGCCAACTGCAAAATCAACCGGCAGGACAAACTCATCGGCAGCTGGAAAGTGGTTCCATTCACCGACCCCGACTCGGCCACGAACATTAAATATTGGATTTTCTTCGCGGGCGACCGCCTGGAGGTGTACAGCGTCTCAACCGTTGACTCGCTCGGCAACCGCCCCGACCCGGAGACCATTGTCAGCAAGTCGAACGGACAGGTTCCGACAGACAGCGCAATATACGCAATGCTGGGGTCGCGCAAGCGCAAGGTGATTGCCGGCGACACTCTAACTTTCGAGGTGTTCTCGTACAACACCGACGGCAAAATTGTCAACATTCTGATGCCCGACGCGTCGGAGAGCGCCCACTACATTGCCGGCAGCAGCGACATCTGCGGCGAGTACTGGATGGACGAAATCAAGAAAAACAAACGACTCAAACTGGTCCGCCGCAAAGACCCAACTGGTGAGAAAGGCGGAGCGTATCTGCGTTACGAGCTGGTGAAGGTTAAACTTTAACCGATGGCCAAGCTGAAAACCACCTACGTGTGCAGCAACTGCGGCGCAACGTCGGCCAAATGGATTGGCCGGTGCCCGTCGTGCGGCGAGTGGAACACCTACAACGAGGAAGTTGCCGAACCCCAGCGCCCCACATCGGTGGTGGGCAGAGCGGCCACAGGGTCGGCTCCAATCCTGATTAAAGACATTGTTGAAAACCGTCAGCAGCGCAGCTCAACTCAAAGCTCTGAATTCGACCGCGTGCTGGGTGGCGGACTGGTGCCCGGAGTGGTGGTGCTGTTTGGCGGCGAGCCCGGCATCGGCAAATCGACTCTGCTGCTGCAAGTGGCCGGAAAATTCAATGGAACAGTGCTTTACGCCTCAGGCGAAGAGAGCGCCGAACAGATTAAGATGCGCGCCACACGGCTCAAAGTGAACGACAGCAACATCTATTTTCTGGCCGAAATATCGTGCGAAAACATTATTGCGCAGGCCCGCTCGCTGAAGCCCGACCTGCTGATTGTGGATTCAATCCAAACCCTGCGGACCGAATATGTTGAATCGTCATCTGGCACGGTGACGCAGATTCGCGAATGCGCCACACTGCTGCAGCAATACGCCAAGGAGACGGCAACACCGGTAATCATTGTGGGGCACATAACCAAAGACGGCTCGCTGGCCGGACCGAAGGTGCTTGAGCACGTGGTGGACACTGTGCTGCAGTTTGAGGGCGACAACCACTTCTTTTACAGAATATTACGCGCACACAAAAACCGTTTTGGCTCAACGTCGGAAATCGGCATTTTTGAGATGGGCGAAGAGGGCCTGCAAGAGGTGCCGAATCCGTCGGAATTTCTGCTGAGCAACCACCGCGAGCAGTACAGCGGAGTCTCAACGGCCGCCACACTCGAGGGCGTGCGTCCGTTTATGGTTGAGGTTCAGGCGCTTGTGAGCTCGGCTGTTTACGGAACACCACAACGCTCGTCGACCGGTTTCGACTCGCGCCGGCTCAATATGCTGCTGGCCGTGCTGGAGAAAAAGGCCAATTTCAAGCTGGCTACAAAAGACGTGTTCCTGAACCTTGCCGGAGGTCTGAAAGTCATCGACCCCGCCCTTGACCTATCTGTCATCTGCGCCATTCTGTCATCGGATGTCGACCGCCCGCTGCGGCAAGGCGACTGCTTTGCCGGTGAGGTTGGCCTATCGGGCGAAATCCGCCCCACCGCACGCATCGAACAACGTATTGCCGAAGCCGACAAACTCGGCTACAAACGCATTTTCGTGCCAAACCAGCCCAAAAACATCCAACCGGACAAATACAAAATCAACATTCAGTTTGTGGACAAGCTTGAACAGGTGATTTCAAAGGTGTTTATCGGGAAAGATTGATTCTTGCTCCCGAGTTCGGGCAAAAATATTGCTGTCAATCATACAGTTATCTATAAGCAAAAACCCTTCCGACTAATTGTCAGAAGGGTTTTTCCATTGTACCCGGAGCCGGGGTCGAACCGGCACAGGGGTGAACCTACTGGTGTTTGAGACCAGCGCGTCTACCGATTCCGCCATCCGGGCTTCATTTGAGCGTGCAAATATAGATAAATTCAGTAACCCAGCAAACTTTTTTTGGACTACTTTACTTCTTCATAATCAACATATTCGCCGTCGGTTTGGCGGAAATGTTTCCTGTCGTTGCCGGTTTTCGAGTAGATAATCTGCCCGTCGGCGTACTGGGTGCGGCCTTCGTCGGCGCGCTCTTCGGCACGCTGCTGCATCTTGCGCAGCTTGTGGCGCAGTATCTGCACACCAATGAATCCGAAAACATAAACCAACGCGAAAAACAGCAGTAGTCCTAGCATATTTGATTGTTATAGATGATTAGTATTGAACTGAATAGCGCCACGGCGGCCTGAATCCAGCCGTTGTAGACGTGATGAAGCCGCTGCTGCCTGGCACCGAAAATGCTTGTCAGCAGCAGTGCCGCCAGAAACAATGGCGCGTACCACACAACCTGCCGGCAGCCAGTTCCGAGCAGACCGAAACCTATTGAGTAGATGAAGGTGTTGATGCCCGTCAGGCACGATAGCGTGAGCAGCCCGCTGATGATTGTGGGGTTGATGCTGCGCCTGATTTGCGCGGTTTTCAGGCCATCGTAAACGAGCTTTATGGTGAGCAGGAACATCAGGCTGGCGGCAAACCACGTGGCTGTCTGGCCATCGACGTAAGCGGTGCCCACGCGCCCCAGAACCAAACCACCGGCCGAGAACGCGGCCACAACCAACACCGTGACGGCAAACCTGAGCAGCAAGTTCGCAGCCGACCAGCGGCTATCGAGAAAGGCGGCTGTAAGACCAAGTGCAACCACATCGAGCGCTGTTGCCACAACAAACACAATAAACAGTCCGTCGAACATAACTATTTGTTTATCTTGTAATTGAATAAATATTGGTCGTTGCCGCCCACAATCAGGTTGTAGTACGACTGTCCGGCCTGCATCACGCCGATGCTGAACCGAGTCTTGCCGCGCAACGGGAATCCCGGCAGGGCCTGCCCTTTTGAATCAATAAGATAGATGTTGGCCGACTCGGTTTCGGTGATTCCGATAGCCACATTCGAGCTCGAGAGCCGGTAGAACGCCGGACGCTGCGTGATAGTTTCGCCGAACTTGCGGTCGAAAATCTTTTTGCCGTCGAAATTGAACACCGAGAGCATATTGCCATCGACAAAGATGAGCTCGGGGCGGGCGTCACCGCAGATGTCTTCGATGTCGAAGAAATGTTGCGGC
The DNA here is from genome assembly GCA_902790595.1 of uncultured Bacteroidales bacterium. GTDB lineage: Bacteria > Bacteroidota > Bacteroidia > Bacteroidales > SZUA-534 > RUG13583. The sequence continues at coordinate 116,307 of CADASL010000010.1, read as the reverse complement.
GAGAAATCGGCCACCTTGCGCTTGGTGACGGTGCCGTCGAAGTGCAGGAAGCAAAGCGTGCCGTCGGCCGAAGTGCGTACCAGCATCGCTTCCGCCCCACCCGTGGGCTTCAGGTAAGAAACGCTGTTGTTCACCGACGGGTGGATTCGTTCCTTGAAATCGACGCGCATATTTCCGCGGCGGTCAATCAGATAGACGCGCGACGTGTCGGTTATCGAGATGTAGTCTTTGCCATTGTCGATGAAATGCTGCGCCGGCTCAATGGGCACTTGGTTGGCGCGCTGCAGCGAGAAGTCGGGCAGCGTCTTGCCGTCGATTGAGTAAACATACACATCTGCGTTGTCGCACTCAACAAACAGGCGGTAGTTGCGGTTTTTGGCGTAATCGAACACGGCCACCGGCAGGCTTGTGGGACTCGGCAGCGCTATCGGGTAACGCTCGACGTGGTTGCCGTTGCGGTCCACCAGATACAGCTTCGAAGCGGTGTTGAAGAACATCTGCAACTTGCCATTGCGGTAGTAATCAATCTGTTGCACGCCGCCAATTATCGGCTCGTCAATCTGTTTTTTCCACATTATGCGGCCGGCGGCGTTTATCAGGTAGATGTTGTTTCGAAGGTCCTGAATGAAGATTTCGCGCTCGCCGGTGTTGTGATTCTCAACCAGCACGGGCTTGAAGGCGGCCAGAGTGTCGAGATGCGTTTCCCAAAGTGTCGACGCCGAGCTCGACTGCACCGGCTGATGGCGCAGGAAGGTGTTGTGATACAGAAATCCGTCTTCGGCCGAAAACTGCCAGGCCAGACCGTAGAAGTTGCCGTAGGCCGCCTGATGGTTGTGGAAGCTGGTGATGTTGGCGCTCGACAGAATGCGGCTCAGCAGCGACTCGGCACCCGTGAGCGAGACAAAGGTGAAGAAGTTCGACTTGTTGGTTATATAGTTGCTGAACTGGTCGTAATCGGGGTCGTACTGAAGCCTTTTGCGCAGCACATTGTCGTACACAAAGTGCGTCACCACGGCGTAGGTGTCGCCAAACACCAGCATATTGTCGATGGCGCACACATACTGCGCCTTGCACTGCCCCATCCACGGGCCGAACAAACGAGCGGGCGCCTGCTGCAGCGGCATCTCGTAAATGAAATATTTGGTGTCGTTATCGATTTTGAATTCCTGACGGCCGGGGCTGGCTGTCTTGCCGGCCACCAGCAGCTCGAGCATCTGCCGCGCTTCGTAGCCGCTTTTGCCTTCAACAATGCAGATTGTCGAGCCGTCGGGCATTGCCACCTGCATCACGCCGTGACCGAAATTGTCAGCCATCTGGTTGACAATCTGATTGCCGAACATCTGCCTGAGCGAGCCGATGTTGGTCTGATGGCGGGTGAGCTGTCCTACGTTTTCCATATACGACTCGAGCGACCGCTGATATTTCTGAAAATTGCTGATTCCCAGCCACGTGAATCCGCTGATGCCCATCGGCACTTTCTTGACAAGGTCGCACTGCACAGCTTCCTGGCCTTCAAACAGTTGCGACCACTGGTTCTTGACGGCGCTCTGCAACGTGAAGCCGTTCACCAGCCAGTTGTCGTTTTTTATGCTGATGTCGAATCCGCCCCAATCAGAGAACGTCTGAATGGCCATATCGCTAAACAGATTATTAACGAACTGCTTCTGTATGAACGGATTAAGAAATTTAAACTGAAGATAGATGTTGGCATCGACATTTTTGCCGGCCCACTGCCTAACCTTCACAAACGACGGATTCTGGTTGATTCCGTAGCCGCTAATGGTCTGGCGCACAGCGTCCTGCATAAGCATCTCGTTGGTCGATGCCATCAGGTAGCCTTGGAAAAAGGTGAAGTAAACCACCACTTTGTTGTTAGCGGTGCTTGTGAATTTGGTGATTTTGGCCTGGTCGTACTTCTGCGTTGCCAGGCTGCCCGACGGGCCAAGCAGAGTCAGAATGGCGTCGAGAGCGCGTTTGCCCTGAAGGTTCGAACTGAAAGCCATCACTGCAAGTGGCTCATAATTAAGCATTGTGGTGTTATGGAACGAAACCACCACTGGCAGCCCCTTGAAGTTGTCGGCAAAAGTGGGGTTGGTGTTCAGCAGCGAGTCGAGAGCAAGCAGATTGGCCGCAAACTCGGCACCCGAGCCCACTTCGGCCACATCGGCAAAAACGCGGCTCGATTTCATCTTCTTCATCACCGCACGCGCGTCCTTCACTTCAATAATGGCCGCCGAATTAACCGGCACGGCGTCGATGGCCGACACAGCGCCGTTCTGCTGCTGCTTGAAGTAGAAATACGACACCGCCATTGCCGCCACAACAACCACTACCGCAACTATGAACAAACCTTTTTTCATTTGAGCTTTCGTGATAGATATTTTATTGTCAGATATATGCCGTTAGAAATAGAATTCGTCTTCAATATCGTCGCTCTGGCTGCCGCTGCTCTGTTTCTCGTCGTAGTCGGGGCAGTCGAAAGTCTCGTTCCAGTCGGCCGGTTTCTCAAACACATCGGTTTCAGAGTAAGGCAGCGACGGGTCGTCGTAAACCTTGCGCATAAATCCGGCCCAGATAGGCAGAGCCATATTGGCGCCCTGTCCGTAGGTGATTGACTCGAAGTGGACGCTGCGGTCTTCGGCGCCGGTCCAGACACCGCCCACAAGGTTCGGCGTGACGCCCATAAACCAACCGTCGGACTGCTCATTGGTGGTTCCGGTTTTGGCGGCAATCTGCGCTTTGAATTTCCACGGATATTTGTCACTCCACAGACGCGAACCTGTGCCCTTGCGCACAACGCCCTGCAGCATTGTGAGCATCAAGTAGGCCGTGCGCTCGCTGATGGCTTCGTGCTTAACCGGCTGGAAATTGGCCAGCACGTTGCCGTTCTTATCTTCGATGCGTGTCACAAAAATCGGCTGGGTGTAAACGCCCTTGTTGGCGAAGCAGCAGTAGGCGCTCACCATCTCGCAAAGCGTCAGGTCGGCCACGCCAAGGCAGATTGACGGCACACGCGGAATATCGCTCTTGATTCCCATATTATGAGCCAGCTGAATCACAGCCTTCGGTTTGAAACGGTTCATCAGCCAGGCCGATATGTTGTTGAGCGACTGCGCCAAACCGTATTGCAGTGAGAGCTCGCGGCCTTCGAGAAAACTGCTGCTGCCGGCTTTCGGGGTCCACACCACGCCTGTTTCGGGGTCGGTGATGGTGACGGGCACGTTGAGCACGCGATCGCAGGGCGTGAAGCCGTCCATCATTGCCAACGTGTAAAGGAACGGCTTGAAGGTCGAGCCCACCTGCCGCTGGGCTTTTGTCACGTGGTCATACTGGAAGTGATGGTAGTCGATGCCGCCCACGTATGCCTTCACGTAGCCCGAGTGCGGGTCCATCGCCATAAAGCCCGACTGCAGGAAATGCTTGTAGTAGCGCATCGAGTCCATCGGGGTCATAACGGTGTCAACATTGCCGTGCCAGCTGAAGACGTTCATCTCGGTCGGGGTGTTGAAGTTCTTCACAACATCGTCGTACGGCATTTTTCTAACCCTGTAGAGCACGCGGTAGCGCTCTGACCATTTCATTGAGTTAGTCATAATAGTGTTCACCTGCTCGGGCGTGAGTTCGCTCGAGAACGGCGCGTTTTCCTTGTCTTTCTCAAGATAGTCGAACTGCTTTTGCAGCGTGTTTTTCAGATGGTCGCGCACGGCGTTCTCGGCATAGTCCTGCATCTTTGAGTTGACGGTGGTGTAGATTTTCAGACCGTCTTTGTAGATGTCGTATGGCGAGCCGTCAGGTTTCAGGTTGCGGTTGCACCAGCCACGCAGCGGATTGGTGAACCACTCTATCGAATCTCTCTCATAATCAGACTTGTTTTTGTAATTCTTGCGCACGGGCTTTTTGGTGTTCATCTCAATGCGCAGAAACTCGCGGAAATATGTCGCCAGGCCTTCCTTATGGTCAACCTTGTGATAGTCGAGCCCCAGCGGAAGCTGCTTGAGCGAGTCGTACTCGGCACGGGTGAGCTTGTCGTTGTTCAGCATCTGATAGAGAACCACATTGCGGCGCTGAGTGGTCTGCTCGGGGCGGCGCAGCGGGTTGTAGAGCGCTGGGTTCTTGGCCATTCCCACAAGCATTGCCGCCTGCTCAATGCGCAGGTCCTGCGGCGTGGTGTTGAAGTAGATTTTCGCCGCCGACTTCACGCCCACGGCCAGGTTCATAAAATCGAACTGGTTGAGATACATTGCGATAATCTCTTCTTTGGTGTAGCTGCGCTCAAGCTTGATGGCGATAACCCACTCGCGGAACTTGCGGTTCACCATTTGCAGAGAGTTGGTGAAATTCTCGCGCGGGAAAAGCATCTTGGCCAGCTGCTGCGATATGGTGCTGCCGCCGCCCGAACTCTTGTTGCCCGAAACAATGGTCTTGAAGAAAACGCGAACCAGACCGGGGAAATCGACGCCCGAGTGCTTGTAGTAGCGCTGGTCTTCAGTAGAAACCAAGGCATCGACAAGGTACGGCGAGAGTTCGTTGTAGGTGCCGGTCGAGCGGTTCTCTTTGAAATAGGTACCCAGAAGCACGCCGTCTTCCGAATAAACTTCCGAAGCCAGATTGCTTTTCGGATTCTCAAGTTCTTCAAACGAAGGCATAAAGCCGAGATTTCCGTTCCAGATGTTGTAGAACATCACAGCCGTGAGCACAACCGGAAAAACCACTAACGACCAAATGATTATCTTCCATTGCAGCCGTTTCGAGATAGATATTGCCATTGCAAAAATTTTATTTTAAGTGGCAAAGATAAAAAATTAGGTGTTGTTCAGTATAATGGCGTTTTCGGTTTTTTCTTCGGAAGAAAACAACAAAAAAGGCCGCCCAAAGCTCACCACTAACCAATATGATTTATATTTGAACGGTCGATTTTCTGAAACAACTGACAAATGAAAAACAAACTTGCCGCTTTGTGCATTGTGCTGGCCGCCGCTATGTTCGGACAACTGAAGGCGCAAACCGCTGCCGATGAATTTACCATCGACAGCACCGCCGTTGAAAGTGTCAAATACCAGCAAATGAACCGATTAGGTTTACTCGAAGACACCCGCAGCGACCTGATAAAAAAGTGCCTTAACCACCTCACCGAAAGCATCGCCGACGACGATAAGGAGAAAGTTTACAATCTGAAAGAGTACGCCCTGACGCTCGAGGACAGCGTCTATCTGCCGTTGATGCCGCGCGAGGTGTGGTGCATCGACCTCTACTTGAACCGCTTCGACGATTTTTTGAACGACCTTGTGGCCTTGGATTCGGCGCGTGAGGCCGAGCTTGGCCCGAAAATCATTTTCAACTCTAACCTTTATTATGTGGTTCGCGAAAAGTTGACGAAAAACCTCGACGACCTGAAGCAAGCCTATCACGCCGACAGCCATCTGACAGAAACCGACAAGGATTTTATCGATGTGTTTGTCAAGCAGTTGGAGACAACTCCGAACAACCACGTAGATGTTATGAACCGCGAGAGCGCCCGGTTTTTAGAGAAGCACCCCGACAGCCAATACAACTATTATGTGAAGCAGAGTCTGACCTACAAATTTGTAAAAGACCCCGACGGATTCCAATTCGAGGTGGCTGTAGGTGCCGGTATGAGTGTTCTGGCGGGCGGAATTACCGATTGGTTTAACACAGTTCCGGCCACATTCAATTGTGACATCACCTATGCAATCAACCGTTATGAGGTTTCATTCCATTTTGTCGTATCGCCTTGCGAGCTGAAACAAAGCTTCCGGTTCGATGACGGGGTGGTTTGGATGCCCAAATTCAATGGAAATATTGGTAATTATCAATTATTTGTGGGGAGGTATTTCCCACTAAAACACAACTTTATGTTCATTCCGCGTGTTGGGTTAGGTCTTACTGAAATTTTACCCATCTGCGACCGCGACAATAAAGATAACTCGTTGAAAGACGAACGGTTAAGGTCGGTTATGCCGGCTTTGGGCGCTGAGATGCGCTACGAAAAATTGTTCTTCGATGGCAATATGCCGTGTTTCTGGGGACCGGCGTTGCGTCTCACTGTCCAGCCTATCAGAACAAAAATCGAAGATAAATCGGTTTTTGGAGCAATGACAACCCTGTCGTTGGTAGTGAAATTCGGCCTTTGCGAGGCAAAACGTGTTTATTAATTCATTATGAAGAAGATAATTTTAACATTGATAGTTGCCGCAGGCAGCTTTTGCGCCAGCGCGCAGGTTGACACCGCCGCTATGCGTAAATATCTGACTACTCACCAGTCGAAAACCGAGATGATTGAAAAGTGCCGCGACCGCATTTTTTGGTCCATCGTCTGCAACGAACGCGCCAAGGCCGAGGAGCTGATGTTCTACGCCCGAACCGAGTTTGAAACTGACAATCTCAAGGCTCTCGCTCAAGATGAGATGTGGCTGTTGGCCATCTGGCTGCACAAGTACCAGCTGGCCGCCACCGAGACGGTTCTCGACTCACTCACCATTGCGCAGTATCAAAACCAAACCAACAGTTTCAAATACAGTCTGTTCCCGCTGCTGGCCGATTCACTCTGCGTGGACTACGACACTTACAGACAGGACATCGAAAACGACGAATCACTCAGCGAGAGCCGCCGCGATTTTCTGCTGCTTTTTATCAAACTTTTCGAGAATCTGAACTCCGACAATTCGACCGAAATAATGAACGCCGCCAGCGACGAGTATCTTGACCGTCACCCGATGAGCGAGCACGAAACGTTTGTGAGGAATCTGCTCAGATACAAGTATATTAACATCTGGCCTTCAATCGAATTCGGCCTTTCGTTTGGAGGGGCCTTCTACTCCGGCAATATAGGCAAATTACTGAACACCGACTTTGCAATGAATATGTATTTGGGTCTGGCATTCCAAAATTTCGTGCTGAACGGCGAGATGGGGTTCCTTTACGGCTTGGCGAATGAAGATATTAATTTCGGCAATGCGATAATGAAAGACGGAAGAACCGAGAATATGTTTTTTGGTATCAGTGCGGGGTACAAAATCAGGTTGCCATACCGGTTTGTGGCAACCACGACTTTTGGCGCGGGCTGGGTAACTCTATATCCCGACGCCAGAAGCATAAAGGAAGATACAAGATTGCAAGATTCCGAGATAAACAGTGCGCACGCGCAGCCGGTGATAGGAGTTGAACTCTGCCGCGAATATCCAAACAACTATATGATATATCAGGAAGGAAAGATTAACGTACATATTTTATTCCCAACTCTCCGCTACACTTATATGCCAGCGAAATTCGATTCACCGCAATTCAAAGCCATCGGCACAATTCACACCCTGACAATCGGTTTGAAATACCAATTTTTTAGAGTAAAACGCGACTTATAAAAAACGGCGGGTTCAATGCCCGCCGTTCTCATATTCGGTTGATTGTCTTTTATTCCTTGGTTTCCTCGCCGCTGTTCATTCCGTGCTCCTGCAAATACGATTGCAGCTCGCTTGCAAGGCGGTCGGCAAGTTCGCGCTCGCGCATCTTGCTCACGGCAATCACAATCACGCGGTAAGGCTCATCGTTTTTGTTGATAACCTTGTAGTATTCAACCGCATAGGTGTCTTTGCCGTGGATGTTGGCCTCCATCTTGCGCTGTCCCTTGCCGTTCGTCAACAGCTTCTCCCAGAAGATTTTGAAACTCTCGCGCGCGGCATCGTCCTGCGCCACAACCGATATGTAGGCCAGTCCGTCAACGCTCTCATTATTAAGGCCGTAGAACCGCACCATCCGTTTCGACATATTCACCAGTTTGCCGTCGGTGTCAATCTCGGCCACCATCAGGCCGTCGTAGAATGCCATCAGCTGGGCGTTGAGCGTATCGTGACGCTTGGCGGCCTCCTCCTGTGTGGCCTGCATCTCCTCAAGGTTCTGGCGCATCTCCTCCTCGTGCTGCGACAGCTCGTCGGCCTGCTCGTTCGACTGCTCAAGCAGATGGGCATTGTGTATGTTGGTGTTCACGCTCGATACCACCGAGGCGATGTTCTCGCACAGCTTCTCGATGAACTCAATCTTGTACTGCTCAAAATGGTTGTACGACACGAGCTCCATTATGCCGTAAATCTCGTCGTTCACAATCATCGGAACAACCAGCAGATTGCGGGGCTTTTGCGCCTCTTTTTTGCCTTGCGTGAAGGTGACGTAGCTCTCCGGAATGTCCTCAAGATAGATGTATTTCTTCTCGGTGATGGTTCGTCCGAAGATGCCGTCTTTCTCGGTCACTTCGGCGTCGAGCATTATCTGCTTGCCGTAGGCAATGGCGGCCTTGTTCTCAAACTTCACCTCATTGCTGTACTGGTCTTCCTTCTTGAAATAGATGGCACCCTGCACAACATCAACATACTGAAGCAGTTGCGACAGCAGGTTGTATGCAAAGTCCTCAATGTTGTCGTTGTCCTGACGGATAATCTCGCCAAAGTTGGCCAAACCGTGCGTTACCCAGTTGCGCTGGTCGTCGAGCAGTTTTTTCTTGTCCTCCTCTTTTTTGGCCTTGATAAGACTGTTCTGCATCGTAATCAGCGATTCTCCAAGAGTGTCGTCGTCGCTGAGCAGATGGTACTCGGCCGTGAGGTTACCCTTGCCAATCTCGCCTGCAAAATCAACCGACGCCTGCAAACTGTCGAACAGATTGTCGAGCGAATGTTCGAGGTCGGTAATCTCACCTTCGATGAGCTGCCGGCCGCGGTCGGTCTTGTCAATCACTCCAAGCGAAAGGGCGGCCAGCTTGTTGTTGATGTTCACAATAGCCTCCGAAATGTTGCGGGCGACCATCGAAATCACAATCGACAGAATTACAAAGCCGACCAGAATGAGCAGCAGCACGTTGAAGAACGATTTGCTGGCCGACTCGTAGGCCGCTTTCACCGGAAGGGTGGTAATCAGGTCCCAGCGGGTGTTGAGCAGCGGAATGAGCCGCATCACTCTGATGCTTGCCTTCCGGCTCAAACCGTATTCGACAACCATTGTGTCGGAGAGCATTGCGCGAGCCGAGTCGGGCACAAAAGTCTGATGAGTGCCCACAAGGCTGAAATCGGGATTGTAGATGAAGTTCCCGTCTTCGGCAATCAGGAAAATCTGCTCCTCGGGGTGGCTCTGGTACACCGACACCGATTTCTGCAGATAGTCGAGCGAGAAATCGATGCCCACAACGCCCAGGAATTCGCCCCAGAGCGTTATCGGCGCTATAACCGATGTGATTAGAGTTGAGTCTTTTTTGTCGGCCTGGTAGCTGTAGAGATACGGGTCGAGCAGCGACACGCTCCTTGTTTCGCGCGGAATGGTGTAGTACGGTTTCGAGTAGGGCGGCAAATTGTGGTTCACCTCAACCATAACCTCGCCGTCCTGGCGGTAGAACGACGGTGAGTAGGTGCCGATGGCGGTGCCGTCGGGCGTGTTCTCACATTCGGCGTCGCGCGAGTCGATGGAGTTCGGCTCCCAAACCGACCAAATCGAGAGAATGTCCTCGTCGTCGGTAATCACCTCTTTCAGCATATTGGTGAAAGTCTCGCGGCGCACGCTCTCGTCAATGCTCTCATACTCCTGCATTGTCTGCGCGAGTGTCTCAACAATTTTCGCCTTGCTTTCAATCAGTCCCTTTATCTTTTTCGATAGGTCGTTCGATTTTTGCCAGAGGTCGGTGTTGGCCATATTTTTCGATATGTTCTGCACCTCAAGACCGACGTATCCGAGCGATACAAGGTAAACCAATAGTGATGCTCCAAGGAAGTAGAGCATCATTTTTCTGTGTATGCGTTTTTTGAAAATCATTGCCGTTTCGTTTTAAAGGTGTTACGCTTTTTTATTCAGAATATCAGTGAGTTCGGCGCCGGCGGCTTCCCAAATGGCCTTCATCGGTTTGAACAGGCCCGGTATCGCCGTCAGGTTCTTGTCATCGTCGATAAGTTTGATTATTGAGTCGATGGCATTATACATCTGTTTTATTCCCAAATAGTTAAGTTTTGTTTTCAGCGATTTGGCGCTTGTTTTCAGACTCTTGTAGTTGCGGTCTTTAATCAGGTCGCTGATTTCGGTCAGCTGCTCCGGAATCTGGTCAACGTAGCGCCTCAGAATCTCGTCGATTTTCTTGGCGTCGTTTTTGTAAACCACGTTCAGGTTTGTCAGGTCGATGAGATTCGTTTCAACCGGCGCGCCCTTGACCTCGATTTTCTTTTTCAGCTTCTCGGGTATCACGCCTTCCTGAATCATTTGTATCTGATTCTCAATCTCTTTCTGGTCGTTGATGTTGTACCCGAGGGCCATCACTTCGGTAACTTTTCCCTCGGTGTCGAAAACCGGAACAAACCGCTCCCGCATCCAAATCTCCTTCTTTCCGTTGCGCAGCAGCTCCTCGGTCTCCATCGGGTTGCCTTTCAGCAGCTCCTCCCAGAATTTCTCGTGTTTTATCTGCTCCTGCTCGTCCATAATCAGCTCCGATTTGTGGCGCTTGCCTATCAGCTTGTCTTTCTTTGTGTTGACAAGTGTTGCATATTCGTCGTTCACGTCGATGATGCGCTGGTTGGTGTCGTAGCGCACGGTTGGCATCACCGAGCTGAATCCCTCTATCATTGTGGTCAGCTCCTCCTCTTTTTGAGTCGATTCCTCCTGTGTGGCCTGCATCTCCTCCATATTCTGGCGGATTTCCTCCTCCTGCTGCTCCAGAATCTCGGCCTGCCGTTTCGATTTTTCGAGCAGTTGGGCCGTCTGGCCGTTGATTTTCACTGTCGATATGGTTGATGCGATGTTCTCGGCCAACTTCTCAACAAACGCAATCTGGTATTGCTGCAGAACCTTGAACGAGTAAATCTCGATGATGCCCGTCAGGTCTTTGTTGTAGAGCAGCGGAACCACCAACGCCGATTTTGGAAGCGCGTGCCCCAATCCCGACCCGATTTGGTCAATCTCCGGCGTGATGTCGCTGATGAAAATGGTCTCTTTTTCAAGATAGGCGCGGCCAATCAGTCCGCGGCCCGGCTCCACAAAGCCGTTGTTATAGGTTTTCTCCTTGTCGAATCCGATGTGCGCCACAAGCTCCACACCCTCGCGGTCGCTTGGCACAACGTAGAACGCACCCATTTGAGCGTCGAGGTACAAGGTCAGATTCTTGATAATCTCCTCGCTCAGGCTCTTGAGGTTGCTGTTGTCCACACGCAAAACCTTGTTGAACAGGTTGATGCCGTTCGATGCCCAGTTCAGCTGGCCCTCCTCAATGCGCCGCTGGTCGCTCTCCTCTTTGGCGCGGTCGAGACTGTTTTTCATTTCGATGATGGCGTTTCCGAGCACGTCGTTGTCGCTCAGCGGCGTGAAGTTGTAGTCGGAGTTGCCGCGGCCGATGTTTTCGGCAAACTGCGTCACGTGCAGCAGGCCGTCAACCACCTTGTTCGACGAGTCGGCCATCTGCCCAAGCTCATCGTTGCTGTCAACTTCCATTTTCAGAGCGTTGTCAACCTGTCCGAGCGACAGTTTCTGGATAATCTCGCTCACCTTCTTGATTGGTGTCACAATTCTCACCGAAAGAATGAAAATGATGATTGCCAAAAAGATAAGTCCCAAATAAATAACTTTTGTCACAAACGTGAGCGAGGTGGAAATCTGCGCGTCAATATCTTTCATCGACGAGGTTGCAATCAGCCGCCACTGGCCGTCGAGGTTGGCCGGATGGATGGTCAGCATTGAGCAGAAGATGCTGTCATTGCCCGAATGGCCTTTAATAATAGACAGGTTGCCATCGGTGGTGTTGACTTTCGAAAGCACCGTGTCAATCTCGTCGAATTGCAAGCCAATCAGGTCGGGGTTGTTGTAGCGGATGATTATTCCGTTCTCCGAAAGCACCGTAACCGATTTGTCGCTGGCCTCGCAGATGGAGTCGATGGCCAGGCGCAAAGTATTGAGGTTCAGGTCAACGCCAATGGCGCCTATGGTCTCTTCGTCTTTCACAATTGGCACGGCAACCGTGGCTTTCAGGTATTTTTTGGTTACCGATGCGTCCTGCATAAAGCTTGAGGGCTCGGTCAGCAGCGGCGCGCCTTTTTCAGTAACTGCGTAGTAGGGGTCGTCAAGATTGTCGGAGTCGTAATAAAGCACCGAGCTTTTGGTTTCCACATCGCCATACGAAGTGTTTTCCGATTTTATCAGCTGACGACTTTCGTCAACATCGCTTGCAATGTAGCCGTTCGACACGCTCATCCAGGAGAAGGCCAGCATCGGGTCGTCGCTGCAGAGCTGTTTCACAAGACTGCGGTAGAGGCTCTCGTTGTCGGCGTAGTTGCCATCAATCGACGCTTCAACAATCGACTCCAAGGTGAGAATTTTCTTGAACTCGCTGTCGGTGATGTTGGCGATGGTGGTCGAAATGTCTTCGAGCAATGCGGCGTCGCGCTTTTCCGACGTCTCAATTATCGATGCGCGGAACTGATTGTTGATGATTCGTGCGGCAAAAAATATGACCACAAACACAGTGCCCAGCACTAATGCTAGTACCCTGTAACTTAGGCGGATTCTGACTTTCATAAACTTCTATTTTGTCGTTACTCACAAAGGCGGAGACACTTTTTAACCGTTGCCGGAGTCGCCGCCAAACCAAAAAATAAATATCAACATTTTTTTCAAATGTGAAACTCTCTTTTTCGATTTTGTTTGAAAATTGTCTTTTCGCGCTTTTGAGGCCCGATGTTGTTTTTTCTGACCGTTGCCGGATACGCTGTTTCAGGCGGCGTGCGCACGCGGTGCAATACCACATTTTAACAGCTTCGGCGCGCCTCGTCCCTACAAAATTTTACTACTTTTGCCGCCGAATTTAAAATCGATACAAAATGGGACTTCAATGTGGTATTGTAGGATTGCCAAATGTCGGCAAATCAACACTTTTCAACTGTCTGTCGAACGCCAAGGCGCAAGCGGCCAACTTTCCGTTCTGCACCATCGAGCCTAACCTGGGCGTCATCACCGTGCCCGACGAGCGACTGAACAAGCTCGCAGCCATCGACAATCCGAAGCGCATCATCCCAACAACCATCGAGATTGTTGACATTGCCGGCCTGGTGAAGGGCGCCAGCAAAGGAGAGGGGCTTGGCAACAAGTTCCTGGCCAACATCCGCGAGACCGACGCCATAATTCACGTTCTGCGCTGTTTCGACAACAACAACATCGTTCGCGAGGGCGGCGCTCCGGTTGACCCGATTGCCGACAAGGAAATTATCGACACCGAGCTGCAACTCAAAGACCTTGAGACAGTTGAGAGCCGAATCCAGAAGGTTGAGAAAATCGCCAAGGTGGGCAACGACAAGAAGGCGCAGAAGCAACTTGAGCTGCTCACCCAATACCGCGAGGCGCTGATGAAAGGTCTTTCGGCACGCACCGTTGAGGTTGACGCCACCGTGAAAAAAGAGCTGCTCACCGACCTTAACCTGCTCACTGACAAACCAGTGCTCTACGTCTGCAACGTTGACGAGGCATCGGTGAAAACCGGAAACGCCTACACCGAAAAAGTGATGAAAGCCGTTGAGGGCGAGAACGCCGACGTGCTCATTATCGGCGCTGCCATTGAGGCCGACATTGCCGAACTCGAAAGCTACGACGAGCGTCAGATGTTCCTTAGCGACCTTGGTCTTGAAGAGCCGGGCGTGGCAAAACTCATCAAAGCCGCCTACAAACTGCTGAATCTCAAGACATATTTCACCACCGGCCCCGACGAAACCCGCGCTTGGACATTCAAAGCCGGAATGAAGGCACCACAGTGCGCCGGCATCATCCACACCGATTTTGAGAAAGGATTCATCCGCGCTGAGGTTATCAAATACAACGATTATGTGACGCTTGGCTCGGAATCGGCCTGCCGCGACGCCGGCAAAATCGGCATCGAAGGCAAGGACTACGAGCCCGAGGACGGCGACATTATGCACTTCCGCTTCAATGTGTAAGGATTGAAGGATTGAATAATTGAAGGATTGAATCAAAGTTTGGTTTTCCAATTCATAAACAATTGATTCATTACTCTTTATACTTTACTCTTTACACTTTACTCAAAACACAATGGACTTCATCGACACACACTCGCACCTCTACGCCGAGGAGTTTGACGCTGACCGCGACGAGGCTGTCAAACGGTGCTTTGAGGCCGGAGTGAACAGGCTTATTCTGCCCGACATCGACGCCACTTCGCGCCAAGCGATGCTCGACTTGGCCGCCGCCTACCCGAAAAACTTTTTCCCTTGCGCCGGGCTGCATCCCACATCGGTTGACGGAAATTACAAGGCTGCTTTAGGCGAGGTTGAGGCAATGCTGGCAAAGGGCGGTTTTTGCGCTGTTGGCGAGATTGGCATCGACCTCTATTGGGACCAAACATTTGAGCGCGAGCAGTTCGATGCTTTTGCCGTGCAGGTGCACTGGGCCAAAGAGTTGGGGCTGCCGGTGATTATCCACATCCGCAACGCCATTGAGAAGACCATTGCGGCACTCGAACCTCTTGCCGACAGCCGTTTGCGTGGAGTTTTCCATTGCTTTTCAGGCACTGTTGAGCAGGCGCGTCAAGCCATCGATATGGGGTTTATGCTCGGTATTGGCGGTGTGTTGACATTCAAAAAGTCGGATTTGCCGACAGTTGTCGAACAGATTGATATTCAGCATCTTATTTTAGAAACCGACTGCCCGTATCTGGCGCCGGTACCGTATCGCGGACAACGCAACGAGAGCAGCTTTCTGCCATTTGTGGCTCAAAAACTGGCTGATATAAAGCAAATTAGCATTGAAGAGGTTGCCGCACGGACAACAGCAAATGCCGAAAAGCTGTTCAACTTACAGTAAAACATCTACAACTCAACCTTAATTTCATCGCCACTATACCGCACCGTTTTGTCGGCTTTGGCTTTGTAGCTGAGCGCAACGGGCTTCTCGCCTGTAACCAGCACAATATTAAACTGTTGCGACTTTGGCATTCCCGAATATTGCCCCTCGCGCGTGCCAATGGTGAGCGTGCGGCTAGCATCGGTGTAAGTGAGGCGCACGCGTGCAAACTCGCCTTTCTCGTAGTTGTAGTTCACGCCCTCGTCGTTGTAAAGGTCGAACACGGCATCGGCCCCGGCGTACACAACCAAGGTTATCGGCTCAGCCTCCTTCTGGCCGGTATATTCAATGTCGGGCCCAACCGGAATTATTGAGCCGGCCTTTGCGTAAACGGGTATGCGCTCGTATGGCGCGTCAACTGTAATTTCTTGTCCGCCTTGCAGATACGCACCATTGTAAATGTCGTACCAGCCGGCGCCCTTGGGAAAATAAACTTTGCGGCTTGTAGCCTTGTACTGGCAAACGGGATTGACAAGCAGTCCTGGCCCGAACATATATTCGTCGCTGACATTTAGCACTTTATGGTCATAGGCGAAATCCATCGGCAAAGGCCGCATCAAGGTGTAATCATCGAAATGAATCCGTCCGGCAAGCGAGTAGATATAAGGCATCAGGCTGTACCGCAGTTTGTGGTAGAACAAAATCGACTGGTAGGCCGGGTGATTCTCGGGCGCAATGTTGAATACCTCGCGGAGCGGAAATTGCCCGTGGGTGCGGTAGAGCGGCACAAAAGCTCCAAACTGGTGCCATCGCGCGTTCAGCTCGCGCCACTCCTTAAGGTCTTCGTTCTCAATGCCTTGCGCATCGAACAAGCGTTGAGCGCGCTCATAGCGTTTCTCAACGCAGAATCCGCCAATATCCATTGTCCAGAATGGCAGACCGGTAACTGAGTAGTTCAAACCGGCGGTTATCTGCGCCCGCATATCCTCCCAGCGTGTGGCAATATCGCCGCTCCAGGTGGCTGTGCTGTAGCGCTGCAGCCCCGAAAAACCCGACCGTGTGAGCAGAAAAACGCGTTTGTCGGGGTCGGTGTGGCGCTGGCCTTCGTAAATGGCTTGCGCATTGGGCAGCGAGTAGGTGTTGAAATACTCTGTTGAAGACCCGATTGCCGTCGGACCCGACAGTTTTTTGCGGTATTCCATACTTGCATTCGACAGAATATCAGGCTCCGAAGCGTCCATCCACCACGCGTCAATGCCAAGGCTGAACAGATTGTCCTTCATCTGCCGCCAGAAAATATCGCGCGCCTCCTGCGAGTATGGGTCGTAGAACGAACCTATGTAACCGGCTCCAATCCAGTCTCTTACGCTGTCGGTTATGGCCTGCTGGTAGATAAATCCTTTGTTGTTCAGCTCCTTGAAGTTATCGGTGTTGATATAGTATTTTGGCCAGTGCGAAATCATTATGTGGCCGTGCATTGCGTGTATGTCGTCAACCATTTTCTTCGGGTCGGCAAACCGCGCCGGGTCAAACGTGAACGCGCCCCACTGGTCCTCTTCCCAATAGCTCCAGTCCAGAACAATATTGTCGATAGGAATGTGCTTGTCGCGAAATTGTTTGAGTGTGCCAACTATCTCATTCTGAGTTTTATACCGTTCACGGCTCTGCCAAAATCCCCACGCCCACTTGGGCAGAATAGGCGCACGGCCGGAGAGTGTCCGGTAGCCGCTTACAATGCTGTCCATCGATTGGCCGTAAACAAAGTAATAATCAATCATTTGCCCCATTTCCGACCATATTGCCATTGTATTTTCCTCACTTTGGGGCAACGGGCTCAGAAATTTCAGTCCGATATATGACACGCCGCCATCGGGGTGCCACTCAATGCGGACGGGCACGGGCTTTCCGGCCTCCATTGCAATGCTGAATTTGCGTGTGTTCGGGTTCCAGGCGGTGCGCCAAACCTCGTCGCCAATCGGTTTGCCGTCAACAAAAACCTGAGTGTAGCCGGCGTAGTAGAGTTTGAATTTGTACTCGCCGCTCACGGGTGCTGTCAACGCGCCTTCCCAGGTAATGGTCGAAAAATCGAACGGAAATCCGGCCGGAAAATTCTTCACCGTCTCAAGGTTTTCGTAGTCAATGGTGCTCTCGGCGCGTGTGACAAAAACCTCGCCCCGGGCCGTTGTGTAGGTGGCTGTCAGGCCTGCCGAGCCGTCGTTTCCGGTTGGGTTCAGGTCGGTGAGCTGCGCATACGGCCGTGCATCGCCAAAGCGCGAGTATGAGTAATTGTCCCACAGCAGCCCGTAGTTTTTGTTCGACATCACAAACGGCACCGACACTTTGGTGTTGTATTGATAAAGCTCTTCGTTCTTGTCTTTGTAGTTCCACTCGCCGCTCTGGTGCTGACCCAGACCGAAGAAGGCATCGTCGTCGGCCGACTCAAAAACCTGGCGCACGGTGTAGCCGCGGCTGTCATCGACGGTTATCGGCTCAAAGCTTTTTCCTCCGCCGCGCCGCTCGGCAAGCAGGGTTCGACCGCTGTTGTCGGCAAACCGCACCGCACCGTTTCTCAGCGACACGAAAGCCTTTACTTTTTCGGTCGCAACAATCACACTGTCAGACGTTTGACTCACTGTGTATAGGTCGAAATCGGTATTCAGTTTCGGGTCGATAACCAGACTGTTACGCTGGCCTATGGTGTTTTCGGCGCTTGCGCTTACGCGAATTATATTCTCGTTTATCGGTTTGATTCTGACCACTTTGCCTGTTGTTTCGCTTCCACAGCCAATGTTCACAATCACTCCGTCGGCTGTACGCTCGAAACTCCCGCTGTTTGTGCAAGCCAAAGCCGTGAGCCCGGCGCACGCAATTAAATGCAATGTCCGCAATCGCATACTGTTACTATTTATTTGTGTGCAAAATAGTAATTATTAGTGAATTGTAGCGGACGGGGCGTTTCTACTCCCCGAAAAATTCGTAAAACTCGCCGTTGCGCGGAATGAGCAATGTTTGCAGCCCAACTTCCTGCGCGCCCGCAACGTTCCGGGCCGTGTCTTCAATGAAAAGTGTGCGCTGCAGATTCAGTTGTTGCTCGGCAATCACCATCTCGTAAATCTCGTGCGACGGTTTCAGCATCCCCATCTCGTGCGACAGATAAACGTGGTCGAACAGTTGGTAGAAAGTGACGCCATATTCGGCAATCAGCTTGTTGTGAAAATACTCAAAATGAGAGTCGTTGGTGTTGCTCAAAAGCAGCAGACGGTGGGTGGCGTGCAGGCGCTTAATCCATTCAATGCGTGCCGGTTTGTAGTTGAGCAGCATCGCGTTCCAGGCGGCAAGAATTTCGTCAGCAGAAAGTTGTGTGCCGGCAATCTGGTTTATCCGGCTCACAAATTCAGCTCGGCTGATATGACCTTTCTCGTAGAGTTGGGGCAACTGCTCGGCTTCAAGCTTGCGGGCGTTCTCAATGCCAAGCATCTCGGCAAACCGGCGCCGCGAAAGGTCAGGGTCGATGTCGAGAATAACACCGCCGAAATCGAAAATTATTGTATCGAAATCTGATAGCCTCACCATTGTAAAGTGCTCTATTGCAACGGGTTTCTAAAAACTGGGCTTGTTTTTTTCAAATCGGTGGGCTTTATTTCCTGCACCATCTGAATCCCGCTGATTTTCTTCAGTTCAGCCAGAATGTTGCTGACGTCGGGCACGTTCTCAAGGCGCAGCCAGTAGTCGACGGCCTTCATAGTTGAGTCGAACGGCCCCTGCGAGCCCTTGTTCTGTAAGAGGCGGTATGTGGCATCGTTTTCTGAATCGCACCAAACGAAAGCAAAAAACTGCTGAATCATCGAACGGTCCTTGTTCATAACATTGATGGGTTCCGACTCGGCAAGAGCCCACCCAAAATGCTGATTGACAAGCCACGCCAAGCGATACATCGGCTCGCACGACACAATGGCCAGGGCGGCAATCGCTTCAGGTTCGCAGGTGTTGATTTTGCTTTGCATCAGAAAACAATTTCGGCTAAAGTACTGATTTTTTACGACAAAACCTCGAGTGCAATCCTGGCGGCATCCTGCTCGGCATCTTTCTTTGTAAATCCGTGGCCTTCAGCGGTTTTGCTGCCATCAACCAATATTTCCGACAAAAAATGCGGCGTGCGCGACTCGTCGTCGACGGCGCTGGTTTCGAACGCAACCTCAACTTTTTTCTGCTGCGCCCACTCAAGCAGGCGGCTTTTGTAGTTGGTGTCGGTTTTCAGCACGGTGTCAAAGTCGATGTATTTGGCAATCAGTCTCTTCTCAACGAATTTCCGCACCGCGCGGTAGCCTTGGTCGAGATAGAGAGCGCCGATAAACGCCTCAAACGCGTCTTCAAGAATGTTCTTGTTGGTGTCGAAATGGAAAGCGTGCGACACAATGAACTTGTCGAGCCCGAGCGACTGCGTCAATTGTGCCAGCGACTCGCCGTTGACAATCTTTGAGCGTGTCTGCGACAGGAATCCTTCGGGTTTGTCGGGGAATTTGCGGTAGAGATACTCAGCCACCGTCGCGTCGAGAATGGCATCGCCCAGAAACTCAAGCCTCTCGTTGTTGATGTGGGTGCCGTCGGGCATTTTCAACGACGCCGACTTGTGCACAAAAGCCAATTTGTACAGCTTCTCGTTTTGCGGATAAAGCTTTGTGATTCGATGCAGTTCAGAGAGAAACTGCTTGTCGGTGCTGAACAGCCGTTTTGCGTAAAACGAAAGGAATCTGATTCTCAAAACATCAGATTTTCTTGAAAATCACCGATGCGTTGTGGCCGCCGAAGCCGAATGTGTTGCTCAAAGCCGCCTTGATTTCGCGTTTCTGCGCCTTGTGCAAGGTCAGGTTCAGCTTCTCGTCAATCTGCGGATCCCACTCTTTGTGGTTGATGGTTGGCGGAATGATTCCCTCTTTCAGCGCCATAATGCAGAAGGTGGCCTCCATTGCGCCGGCAGCGCCGAGCATATGGCCGGTCATCGATTTTGTTGAGCTGATGTTCAGATTGTAGGCGTGCTCACCGAAGACTTTGCCAATGGCTTTCAGTTCCGGAATATCGCCCACCGGAGTCGATGTTCCGTGAACGTTGATGTAGTCGATGTCCTCTGGCGACATTTCTGCGTCACGCAGGGCGCGTTTCATACAGAGCATTGCGCCTTCGCCCTCGGGGTGGGTGGCGGTGATATGGTAGGCATCAGCCGAAGCTCCGCCTCCAACCATTTCGGCGTAGATTGTGGCACCGCGTTTAACGGCGTGCTCATACTCCTCAAGAACAATGGCAGCGCCGCCTTCGCCCATCACAAATCCGTCGCGGGTTTTGCAGAACGGGCGCGAAGCAGTCTTGTACTCGGCGTTGTTGGTCGAGAGAGCCTGCATTGAGTTGAAACCGCCTATGCCGGCCTGGTTGATTGTTGACTCTGAACCGCCGGTGACAACGGCTACGGCCTTGCCCACACGAATGTAGTTGAAAGCCTCAATCAGAGCGTTGGTTGATGATGCGCAGGCCGATACGGTACCGAAGTTCGGACCACGGAAACCGTATTTCATCGAAATAAGGCCGGCGGCCATATCGCCAATCATCTTGGGAACAAAGAACGGGTTGAAGCGTGGATTCTGTCCGCCCTCGGCAAAGCCCATAACCTCGTCGAAGAGCGTTTTCAGGCCGCCAATGCCCGAACCCCAGATAACACCAACCTCGTCTTTATCGACATTGTCGATGATGTTTGAATTTTCAACGGCCTCGGTTGCGGCAACCATTGCGAATTGCGCAAACAAGTCCATCTTGCGTGCCTCTTTGCGGTCAAAATAGTTGTTGGCGTCAAAGTTTTTGACCTCACAGGCAAATTGGGTTTTAAATTTAGACGCGTCGAAATGAGTAATCAGGTCACTGCCACTAACGCCGTTCACTGCATTTTCCCAAGTCTCCTTAAGATTGTGGCCCAACGGATTGATTGTGCCAATGCCCGTCACTACTACTCTCTTCAGCTCCATAATCTAAATTTAAAACCCAACTTTATAAAAGAAATGTTACTTCATATTTTTCTCGATGTGGGCGATAGCGTCACCTACAGTGGTGATTTTGTCGGCCAAGTCATCGGGGATTGCAACGTTGAATTCTTTCTCGAATTCCATAATCAACTCAACTGTGTCAAGTGAATCGGCACCCAAATCGTTAGTGAAGCTTGCCTCTGGGGTAACCTCGTTCTCGTCAACACCTAATTTGTCAACAATGATTGCTTTTACTCTTGCTGCAACGTCAGACATAATTTCAAATTTTAGTTAAAAAATAATTAATGATAACCTGAAAGGAAAAACCTTTCGTTTGAGGTACCGAGCGGATTCGAACCGCTGTAACAGGTTTTGCAGACCTGCACCTAAGCCTCTCGGTCACGGTACCGTTTTTTGCGCTGCAAATTTATAAAAATATTTTAGTTCCAAACATTACCTTCAAATAAATCAAAACCGCCTGATTGTTAGTTAAATACACGCTCCATTGTTACGCTTGCGCGACCTACTTTTCCACCCAGCGGCGGGTTTACTTTCGATATTTTGACTTTTGCCGATGTGGCTGTTGGCACTTTGGCGGGCAGAGCCGTCAGGATGCGTTCGGCAACATTCTCGAGCAAGTGCGACTTCACCGCCATCTGCTCCTTCACAACCTCGTAGGCGGCAAGGTAGTTGGCGGCGTTGGAAACATCGTCGGTTGCGGCGGCAAGGCTGCAATCGGCTGTCATTGTGAGGCTGACTATGAATTTGTTGCCCACTGTCTGCTCCTCTTTGTAGCAGCCGTGAAAGGCGTAAAACTCCATCTCCTCCAATTCGACAATTCCCATTCTGAAATCAATTTGTCAAAAAACCTTGCTTTGAGCAACAACTTTTGTGCCAAACTGAAAAGACAGACGGATTATGCGAATTTTATTCGTTTCTTACCAACTCGCCACAATAATTGCTACTTTTCGGAGTTACTAAAAACAGATTTTTCAAACACCTATTATTATGAAATGGATTCACAATCTGCTTAAATGCTTTTCGTTTTCGGCGGTGCTGTTCACTTTTGAAGCTTGCTATGGAACGCCCGAAGATATGATTGAAGATTATTACGAATACGCTGTGCAAGTTGTTGACGGTGATGGAAACGGTATTCCGAACGTTGAGATGCTGGTGAAAAATACTACAGACAATAGAATTGAATACTACGCTGATACTACCAATGGTGCGGGTTTGGCCTTCATTAATTATTTCGGATTTTGGGATGGACAAAAATTGAAATTAGAGTTCCGTCCACTCGAAAATGTTGATTTTCAGCCGAAAGACACTGTCATACAATGCTCACACCATAATAAAGACATCACCGTCACTCTCGAACATAAATGATTGGCAATCTGCTGTTTCGTGCCTTCCGCAAGGTTGAAACCAACGTTCACGAGCTGAACTATCTGTTTTGGGAGTGCACCACGCGCTGCAATCTGCATTGCCGCCACTGCGGCAGCGACTGCAAAGAGGCGTCGGGTGAGAGCGATATGCCCATTGCTGATTTTATCGCCGCTCTGAAAACCATTCCGCGCAAAGCGATTCCGAAGAATTTCACCGTGGTGCTGACTGGCGGTGAGCCGCTTATGCGCCGCGACATTGCCGAAGCCGGGCGCCAGATTCGCGCCTGCGGCTGCCATTGGGGAATGGTGACCAACGGCTTTTTCTACACGGCCGAACGGCAGGAGGAGCTGCTTCGTGCCGGAATGGGAGCCCTCACCATCAGTCTCGACGGGCTTGAGCCGTCGCACGACTGGATGCGCGGCCGAGCTGGAAGCTACAGCCGTGCTGTTGAGGCCATCCGTCTTGCGGCCTCACAACCTCGCCTGTATTTCGATGTGGTGACGTGTGTCAATCAGCACAATATCAACGAGTTGGACAATATTTATAATGTGCTTTGCGATGCCGGAGTGCCGCAGTGGCGCATCTTCACAATCATACCCATCGGCCGCGCCAAAAACGATCCCGAACTGCACCTCTCCGACAGCCAGTTTGTTCAGCTGATGGAATTCATCAAACGGCACCGGCAACAACCCGGCCGCACATCCGTAACGTTCAGTTGTGAGGGTTATCTGGGTCGTTATGAGCGTATTGTGCGCAGTGCGCCATATTTCTGCCACGCGGGCATCAACATTGCATCGGTGCTCATCGACGGCCGCATCTGCGCCTGCCCCAACATCGACCGCGACCGATTCTCGCAAGGAAACATCTACACCGACAATCTTTATCAGGTTTGGAATGAGAGGTTTGAACCGTTCCGCAACCGCAATTGGGCGCGCACCGGCATCTGCAAGGACTGCAAAGCCTTCAATCTTTGTTTAGGCAACGGAATGCACAATTGGCACGGAACTGGCAATGATGTGATTAACTGCCACTATCGGAAGATTGAAAATGCCGGAAACAGGTGATTTTACCCCATCACCACATCCAAAACCATCATCATTGCAAAACCGACGGCAAAGCCGATTGTGCTCAGATTTGAGTGCTCACCCTGCGAGGCTTCGGGAATCAGTTCCTCAATGACAACATAAAGCATCGCTCCGGCGGCAAACGGCAGCAGATAAGGCATTAGCGCTGTCGCTACCGAGGCAATGAGCAAAACCAGCGCGCCGCCCAACGGCTCAACAACGCCACTCAAAGTGCCCACACAAAAGGCCTTCATACGGCTGTTTCCCGCACTTCGCAGCGGCATTGAAATGATGGCGCCCTCGGGAATGTTTTGAATAGCAATTCCCAGCGACAACGCCAAAGCGCCCGCCATACTGAATTCGGACGCAGTGGCACCGGCAATGGCCACTCCCACCGCCATCCCTTCAGGGAAATTATGTATGGTGACGGCCAGCGCCAGCATTGTGGTGCGCGACAGTTTGCTTGCCGGACCTTCGGGGCCGCCTTTGGGGTGGATATGCGGCGTTATGTAGTCGATAAAAAGCAGAAAGGCGAAACCTCCCAACAGCCCGATGGTTACTTTGGCGATGCTCCCCATATCGATTGCCGGAATAATGAGCGACCAGACAGCCGCCGCCACCATTACGCCAGAGGCAAAGCCCAGCAGCGTCTTTTGAAACAGTTCGGGCATTTCTCGTTTCATAAAGAAAACAAAGGCCGACCCAAGCGTGGTGCCTAAAAACGGTATTAGCAGTGCGGTGATTATTGCGCTCATAGTTTCTTGATTTATGTGCCAAAAATAAAGCGGATTTTTCGCAACACGGTTGCAAAAAACTTCTTGCTGCAAAAATTGATATGGATTAGATGGTGACGGTTTTGCTGGTTGCAGATTCATATCCGTGTTTTCTGTTGGCGAAAGCCTCAAACCTTTGCAACTCGGTTGCAGAGTGGGCGCCGTATTTTTGCGTCGGAAAACAAAAAGAAAAAACATTAAAAACCGACAATTATGTTTTGGAACAAAGTGGCATTTGCCTACGATTTTTTTGAAAACACCTACAACGGAAAAGTTTATGCCAACACTGGTAAAACAGTTGCAGAACAGATAGATACGACCGACGAAGTTTTGGAATGCGCGTGTGGAACGGGGGCAATCAGCGTGTATATCGCGCCCAAGTGCAAACACCTGACGGCCACCGATTTCTCGCCGAAAATGCTGAAGCAGACCGAAAAGAAGTTGCGTCGGTTCAACAATGTGGAAATCAGGCCGTTGGATATGACCAAGATTGATTACCCCGACAACTCATTCGACAAGGTTGTGGCAGGAAATGTGATTCATTTGCTGGACAATCCCGTGGCTGCCATTTCGGAACTTGTGCGCGTCTGCAAGCCTGGTGAAAAGGTTGTAATCCCCACATACATAAATATATACAGCAACGGCAAAGAGAGTGTTTTGGTCAAGATTTTTGAAAAGACGGGGGCGAATTTCAAAAAGCAATTCGACATTGAATCGTACAAGGCTTTTTTCAAAAATGCAGGATACAAAAACGTTGAGTATCACCTTGTTGAAGGCAAGATGCCTTGCGCTGTGGCGGTAATCACAAAAAACGTTTAGCCATTTCGCTTCAAATACTATTTTTGCGCCAAAATTTCTGAAACTATGAATTATAGCAGCATAATTGTTGGCGCGGCAGTTTTTTTGAGCATCGGCTTGTGCCATCCAGCCGTCATTAAAATGGAATACTATTGGGGAAAGCGCAGCTGGTGGCTCTGGCTTTTTGTCGGGCTTGCTTGCACTGCTGCGGCGCTTTTCATTGATAATCAGACAGTATCGACAATAATCAGCGGATTTGCTTTCTCTTGTTTTTGGGGCATTGGCGAAATGTTCGCACAGGAAAAACGCGTTCTGCGCGGTTGGTTCCCCGAAAATCCGAAGCGCCACGACTATTACGAAGCATTGCGAAAGGCGGGGAAGGGGAAATAAGGCAGAGAAGTTTGAAAAGTGAAAAGATTTGGCGCCGAAACTTTGCAACCTGGTTGCAGATTCGGCGCCATATTTTTGTGCCAAAAATTTAAAACTAACATACAATGAGCAAGATAGAAAACAACAATCTGAGCCAACTGAAATGTGTGGTTGGCACAAACTCGTGGGGCGGAAGTCTGTACGGCAAATTGCTGCGCGGCGAGAGCGTCGATGAGTCCGTCATTAAAGAAGCGTTCGACAGCGCACGGGCTAAAGATTTGGCACTCTTTGATTTAGCGCAGGATTATGGTTTCGGGCAGGCGCAAAAAATGATTGGCCGATTCGGATGCGGCGACGTGCTCATTTCGTCAAAATTCACACCCACAGCGCGTTACAAGGCGGGGCAGGTCAAAAAATCGTTTGAGAAGGATTTGGCCGACTTCGGGCGCAGTTACGTTGACATTTACTGGCTTCACTTGCCGAATGATATTTGCGAAAATCTGTCGGAAATAATTGATTTATACCACGATGGCAAAATCCGCCACATTGGCGTTTCAAATTTCACACTCGACGAGTGCCGCCTGGCGAAATCCATTCTCGACGCGTCGGGAATCCCGCTCTACGGCGTGCAGAACCACTACAGCCTTCTGTGCCGCGACTGGGAACGCAACGGCCTTGTCGATTGGTGCCGCGCGAACGGAATCAGTTTTTGGGCGTGGGCCGTTCTGGAAGAAGGAATGCTGACCAATCCGAAATCGAAGTCGAAAAAATCGGTTATGAAACTGATTTTCAATCGGAAAAAGAAGAAACTCAAACCGCTCTACGAACTGATGGAAAGCGTTGGCAATCAACACAATATCAGCATTCCGCAGGTGGCAATGTCGTTCTGCTCAAGCAAGGGCATTGTGCCGATATGCGGTTGCCGCAAGGCGTATCAGGTTGAGCAGTTGTATAATGCTGTGAATGTGAAACTTTCGGACGCTGAAATCAAAATGTTGGAAGCCGAAGCCGACCGACTGAACGTCACAATTCTGGGCGCCGATGTGTTCCGATTCGCCGTTAGGAAGCGATAGGACGTAGGGCAGAAAATGCCGCCTACAGCCGCTTCTACTGTTCGACTTGAACAGTCAAAAAAATGGGACTCGCTTGTGAGTCCTTTTTTTATAGGTGCGCCGTGCTGTATTCCCACGAAATTATCAGTCACCCCACTCACAAATCCCCACAAATAGGGATTGACGCTGACTGTGCGCCGCCGTTCCTTTGCGGCAAAATTCAGAAGCAAAAAAATGGGGGAAAAATCACGAAAAACTTTGTTTGGGGCGGCTACGGCTGTGGCAGTTATTCTGCATTTGCCTACCGAATCAATCGCCCAAAATAACGACACAACATACTTCAGCGGCAGAGAAATACAGACCGTAATATGACCGCCAACCCCGACGGCAGTTACACGATTAACACCGTCAAACTTGGCGAGAAAATCAAAGGCTATGCTGGGCCTGTTCCTGTCAGCATAACAATCAAAGACACTGTTATTCAGTCGGTTGTAATGCTTGGCAACATTGAAACGCCCGAATATCTGACCGACATTGAAAACCGAATGCTGCCAAAATACAAAGGCTTGTCAATCAACTCAATCCGCGAAGTTGACGCAGTGAGCGGCGCAACCTTTTCGAGCCGCGCCATAATGCGCAATGTTGAAGTGGCGGTGGGGTATTATCGGGAACACAGGCTAAAAGATTAAATATCACGGAATCAGCGGTTTTGAAGGGCGGATTGACTTGATGTACGTTAAATGAGAAAATTTTAATTAGAAGGTTATTTCCGAAGGGTAGCCATTCATTTCCAAAATTCCCTACATTTGTCCTTTGCCATTAGTGCCGTTTAGCACTTGCGGTGTTTCGCATTTAATCGTTGCAAATGCTTGTTTCAAGTCCTTTTGAATGTATAATTTTCAAATGGATTCAAAAAGGCAAAGCAAAAGATGATACTGCGAATGAAAAACTAAATAATTATTATATGTCAAAGAAAAATCAATCAAACAGATTAACTACCCAACAAAAAGAGAATTTGGGTGCTGTCGGCATATTTGGTGATGAAGCAAAGAGTCACGATGATTTAGTTGGGGATGTTTCCATAAAAGCTATGGAGGTACTTCAAACTAATTTTCCAAAACTTTCTTTTCGTTACAGAACGAGCATAAGCAAAGAAGAAATAAATAAGGCATTACAAGAAGTCGATAAAGAATTAGGACAAACTCTATTTGTTTCAGAATCAAATATAAAACCTGATGGTGGTTTAATTGAAGTGAAAGATGATACTGATAATTGGAGGGTTGTTCTAGTTTCAGAAGCCAAACACCAAGGGAAAGATATTGAAAACATACAAAATGGTATTAAGGTCGGCAAAAATAATGACCAAGATTTTATGGTTGCAGGAAATGCAATAGAACGCTCTCATAAAAACATTTCTGAAATTGCTAATCTTATGCTCAAAGAAGCATATTTTCCATATGTTTTGTTTTTGGAAGGTTCAAATTTTCTAACAAAAGATATTACTGTTACAAGACCAAACGGAGAAGAATTAACCATTCATTATAACACAGGAAGTCTAAACAGATTAGACAGACTTACCGCTGCAAATTATGGTATGCCAATAAACACGAATTTGTGTAAGAATAAATTCGTGAGGTCTAACAATAGAATGATAATGCTACAAGCCGCTTCCATATATACACAAGGGGATGGCGGTCATTGGGATGAGGAAAATATGTTATCAATTATGTTGGAAATAGCTGACACATCATTACAGATGTTAGGTTCTGATTTATTTAAACAAATAACAAAAGACTAAAGAAAGAAGATGGCTATTCATAACAAATCGCATAACAATTCAGGACTTATGCAACTAAACAAAATGCATAAGGACAATATCAAACACAAGACAAGTGTTGATTTTACCATTCCTGATGTGTCGAATTATATTTTATTGAATCAAGATTGTTTGGATTTACTAAAATCGTTACCTGACGAGTCGGTGCAGTTGATACTTATTGACCCCCCATATAATTTGGATTTGGCTGAATGGGATGCATTTGATAACTATATAGAGTGGGCGTCGAAGTGGATAAACGAATCATATAGGGTATTGTCAAAAAATGGTAGTATGGTGATTTTTGGTGGCACACAATTTCAAGACGAAAAAAGCGGTGACTTAATTGAAATAATCCATTATTGCCGTCATCACACTAAATTTCGTTTGGTTAATACCGTTGTGTGGTATTACAAAAATGGTATGTCTGCACATAGGTATTTTGCAAATAGACACGAGGAAGCAATTTGGTTGACCAAAACAGACCAATATTATTTTGACCTTGATTCCGTTAGAGTTCCTTACGGAGAAAAAGAATTGCAAGAAGCCTTACGAGACAAACGTCTCGTCCCTGAAAATGTTATGAAAGGTAAGAACCCAACGAATGTATGGGAAATAGGAAGGCTAAATGGAAATTCTCTTGAAAGGGTCGGACATCCCACACAAAAGCCACTTGAAATAATGCGACGTTTTGTAAAAGCACTTTCATATCCCGACTCAATAGTTTTGGACTATTTTGCAGGAAGTGGTACGACAGGAAGAGTTTGTATAGAAGAAAAGCGAAACAGCATCTTGTGCGATAAGGATGAGCAATCGAAAGTCTTTTTCGACAAACACTTAAAAATGATGAAGGATAATTTGTTTTGTCAGAAATTTATAGAAAACAATAGTTTGGATGCCTTTTTCCGTGACATAAAGGAACGGAATGATAAAGTATGCCAATAGTTTTTATATGAACACAACAAAAAAAGGAAAGGATTTTGAAGATAAGGTGTTCAAATACCTTTCTTCTTTGTTGGAAAAAGACGTGTTGCCTTTTGCTAATAGTAAATTTTCAAAGATTTTTCAGCACAAAAAATACAATTGTATAGGATATGATCGAGAAATAGAATTTGATATAACAATAGAGACATACAATTCTCTATCCGCTTCTGAACAATGGAGTTCTTTGGTAGTTGTCGAATGTAAAAACTACAGTGGTATTGTTGATATAAGCGATTTAGATGAGTTTGAAGAAAAATTACATAAGATATCCGATTCTTCCATAAAGGGAGTTTTTGTTACAACCAAAGGGTTCAGCAAAAATGAAATACAACAAGCTGAAAAAAATCATATTGCATTGGTTGTTATGTCTGAAAACGAGCCGAATTGGATTGTTAGTCGTGATATTAATAACAAAGCCGAAGATTATTACCAATTCTTATCAGGCAGCAAAGTAATAGGTAATGTTCCTATTGTATATTCTGAAGGGAGTTTTACAACTGTTATCGAGATGTTAAATGGCTATGATGTTGTTACATCAAATAAGAATGTTATTAAAATCCCATATCTTGAAAATGATATTATTCAACAAAAGGTATGTGCATTGTGCCAAGATATTGTTTTTGCAACCGATGATATTCCTGGCGAAATAATAACAAAAGCTTTCCCTGAATACAAAATAACTTTCAAAGATTTTCAACAAGGATTATTAGGAACATTATCTTTGGAAAATAAAGTAATCACATTGTCTAATGAAATAGTCAATGATACGCATCGGCTTAAATTCACATTAGCACACGAAATCGGGCACATAATTTTACATTCTGAAATTCTGAAGAACAGTGTGGATTTACTGGCAGAATATGAAGAAGAGTCTTTATGTTATGAGAAAGCTATACAGAGAATGGAAATACAGGCAAACATTTTCGCTGCGTATCTCATAGTTCCTAAATGGAAATTGAATAATGAAGTTAAGGAATTATTTGGAAAATATAACATAAATAAAGGTCGCCTTTATTTAGATAACCAACTATGTAACATTAGAAATTACCAATTGATAGTAAATGAATTATCATTAAAGTTTGATGTCTCAAAGGAAGTTATTAAGTATAGATTAGAAGAAGAAAACTTATTAACTATTGCAAATGGCGAATCGCAAAGGCTAAAATATCTCATAAAAACTTTTTGTCCTATTTTCTATTGCTAATAGTCACAAACAATTTTTTACAAAAAAAACATTCCACCGCGCTTGATATATAAAAAAGTACAATAACTATAGTACTACGCTACCCCACACAAAAAAATGAAATTTCCAAATTATATTGGTGTTTTTTAAACAATTCCGTGTTTTTCGTGTTTCCTGTGGTCAAAAAATCGGTTTCAATTTGGATAAGTTTGGTTGGTGATAAAATGCTTTCAATCAGAATTTAACGGGATTTTTAAATCAAATTTTCTAAAAATTTCCGCCCGTAAGGGCGCACCCGAACCCCATTTCCGCTTGCTATTTTGTTTTATGCCCCGTTACTCTGCTTTCGGAATGGGCACGGTGCCGCTTTTAACAGTACCAATCACGAAGAAACTGTGCAGCGAGCCGATACTCTCGACAACGCCTAAAGTGTTGAGAACGAAGTCCTGATAGCGCTTCATATCGCTCACGTAAATCTTCATAATGAAGTCGTAGTCGCCCGACGTGTTCCAACACTCGACAATTTCGGGAATGCGGTTGACGGCTTCAACAAACTCTGCGCCCAAACGCTTGCTGTGCTGCCGAAGCGTTATGCCGCACAGCACAAGCAGCCCGTTGCCCACTTTTTCGGGGTCAACCACAGCCATATAATGGTCGATGTAGCCGTCGCGCTCAAGCCGCTTCTGACGCTCGAAGGCAGGCGACGGTGAAAGGTTTACTTTTGCTGCTAACTCTTTGGTAGTCAGGTGTGAGTCCTCTTGCAGAACTTCCAAAATCCTAATGTCGGTGGAATCTAATTTTGCCATTCGGTTATCTTTTGAATTTAAAGTATATTATTCGGCTGTGCGCCGATAATGCCGACAAATTTAGGATAATTTCCTTATTTACTGAAATAATTTGCTTGTGAAAATTCCACATTCCACCTTTGCCGCCCGAAAATGAACACTAAAACTTTTTTTGGAATGAAAAAATCGATAAAGACAAATGTTGTCGGCTTTCCGCGGATTGGAAAGGCGCGCGAACTGAAAAAGGCCGAAGAAGCCTATTGGAACGGAAAAATCACGGGTGACGAACTGCTGTCGGTTGCCCGCAGTGTCAGATTGGAAAACTGGAAGTTACAGGCAAACGCTGGCATTTCGCTTGTGCCGTCGAACGATTTCTCGCTCTACGACCAAGTGCTCGACCAAACGGTGGCCGTGGGTGCCATTCCCGAGCGCTACAACGCTCTGCGCGACAATCAGTTAGAGTTGTATTTTGCTATGGCTCACGGCGTTCAGCGTGGCGGCAACGACATTATTGCAATGGAAATGACCAAATGGTTCGACACGAACTATCACTACATTGTGCCTGAATTTGTTAAGAATCAATCGTTTAAACTGTCAGACACGAAGGCTGCCGACGAGTATCGCGAAGCAAAAGCGGCTGGAATCGAGACGAAACCCGTGGTAATCGGCCTTGTGTCGTTCCTGCTTCTGGGCAAGGAAAAGGAATCGGGATTCTCACGTTTGGACTTGATAGACAGACTGTTGCCCGTATTCGTCGAGCAACTGAAAACGCTTGAAAACGCTGGCGCCGAGTGGGTTCAGATTGACGAGCCGTGCCTTGTTCTCGACCTTGACGAGAAGGTTAAATCGCTCTATCAGAAGGTTTACGGCGAAGTGCGCAGGCAGACGAGCCTGAAAATCGTGCTGACGACCTATTTTGGCGCTTTACGCGACAATGCGGCGCTGGCTCTCTCGCTGCCGACCGACGCCATTCACATTGATTTTGTGCGTGGCGCTGAAGATTTCATCAGCATTCTGGACATCTTCCCCGCAGGCAAAATCCTGTCGCTGGGCGTTGTTGACGGCCGCAACATCTGGAAAAACGATTTCGAGCAATCGCTCAAACTGATTGACGCGGCTGTGGCCCGATTGGGTGCCGACCGCGTGTGGGTGGCTGCGTCGTCGTCGTTCCTGCACGTGCCCTACGACCTTGATTTAGAACGCGACGAGAAGCGTCTGCCCGCCGAAATCAAACGCTGGCTGGCGTTCGCGCGTCAGAAGGTTGACGAACTTGTAACGCTTTCGGTTCTGGCTGTCGACCGCACCAATACTTGTCTTCAGGCCGCCTATCAGCAGAACAGGGCCGACATCGCGGCACGCAAATCATCGAAACTGATACACAACGTGAAGGTGACCGAACGCACCGCAAATACTTCAGAATCAGACTATAATCGCGAAAGCGCATACACCGTCCGCAGCCAAAAGCAGCAGGCGCGGCTCAACCTGCCGCTGTTCCCGACAACAACCATCGGCTCGTTCCCGCAGACCACCGAAGTGCGCTCGTGGCGTGCCCGTTTCCGCAAGGGCGAACTGTCGGCGCAGGAATACAACCAACTGCTGAAGGACGAGACGGCCCGCGCGGTCCGCTGGCAGGAAGAAGCGGGGCTCGACGTGCTGGTTCACGGCGAGTTTGAGCGCAACGATATGGTTGAGTATTTCGGCGAGCAGTTGGACGGATTCGTGTTCACACAGAACGGCTGGGTGCAGAGTTACGGCTCGCGCTGCGTGAAGCCGCCCATCATTTTCGGCGACGTTTCGCGCCCCACGCCAATGACCATCGACTGGATTACATTCGCGCAAAGCCTGACCGAAAAGCCGATGAAGGGAATGCTGACGGGGCCTGTGACCATTCTGCAGTGGTCGTTTGTGCGCAACGACCAACCGCGCTCTGAAACCACAAAGCAGATTGCGCTGGCCATCCGCGACGAAGTGACTGACCTTGAGCGCGCTGGAATCAAGGTGATTCAGATTGACGAGCCCGCCATCCGCGAAGGCCTGCCGCTGCGCAAATCCGACTGGGCCGATTATCTGAACTGGGCCGTGAAGGCGTTCCGTCTGGCGTCGAGCGGCGTGAGCGACGAAACGCAGATACACACGCATATGTGCTACTCGGAATTCAACGACATTATTGAGCACATTGCGCAAATGGACGCCGATGTGATTACCATCGAGTGCTCGCGGTCGCAAATGGAACTGCTCAACGTGTTCGGCAGTTTCAGTTACCCGAACGGCATCGGCCCTGGCGTTTACGACATCCACTCGTCGCGCGTGCCGTCGGTTGACGAGATTGTGGGGCTGATGCGCAAGGCTCAAACCAACATCCCCGCCGAGCGCCTGTGGGTGAACCCCGACTGCGGCCTGAAAACCCGCGGCTGGGCCGAGACAAAGGCTTCAATCGCCAATATGATTGCCGCCGCACGCCAACTGCGCGGCGAGAAGAAATAACCGCTTCGGCGGAACACCGAAAGTGCTGCCAATGACTGTTTTATGTCGTTGACGGCATTTTTTACGGCTGGTTGTGTACGCTTTTTATCCTCCAAAATCACCAGCCTGCCGCCCCATAAATCCCAACAAATGGCGATTTACGGGCGTTAGTGCGTCGGGTACATTTGCGACAAAGATTCAAACATTAAATTTTGTCGAAAATGGAAAGAAAAACAAAAATCGTCGCGCTGTGGACGCTCACCCTTGCGGGATTCCTGGCGCACTCGCTAACCGACGCAATGCCTGCCTTTTGGGGCGAGAGCATTGCCGCTATGACACCGCCCGCTTCGGTGGGGATGATTTCGTTTATGATGCTGCTCACCTACACGGTGCCCGCTGTGGGCGTTCTGCTTGTGATGTTCGGCGGACGCAAATGCTTGGCAGTCAACGTGGTGCTGGCCTGCATTATGGTGGCCTTCACGGTGCTGCATATGTCGGAACTCATTGACGAGTTCAATCCCGCACAACTTCTGATTATGCCGCTGATGGCCGTGGTGGCAATCCTGCTGGCGCGCGAGTCGCTGAAAATCAGAAAAGAAGAAAAAGCCTAAAACAAAGAACCATAGTCATTTACAAAAAGATAAACTTTTTCTCATTGTTTCCCGAAGCCGAATGCCTGAAGTGGGGGTGTTCGGCTTTTCTCACGAAATCTAAAATGCTGATAATATGAAAAATACAATCACTCTGAAACTTGGCGACGTTGAGACCACGGCGCTGATTCCCGTTGCGATAAAGGCCAACGAGACACTCTCAAAAAATCCGCGTGTGAAGGACCCGATGGCGGTCGAGATTGTCAAGCACCTGAAGATGGACACCGCACAGTTCAACAAGTTTCTGTCGCGCGAAGGCGTGATTGCGCGCACGGTGATGCTCGACCGACATTGATTTGCCCGACCTGATTGCCGCCCGTCGGAAGGCGTTTCCCG
Organism: uncultured Bacteroidales bacterium; assembly: GCA_902790595.1. GTDB lineage: Bacteria > Bacteroidota > Bacteroidia > Bacteroidales > SZUA-534 > RUG13583. The sequence continues at coordinate 81,823 of CADASL010000010.1, read as the reverse complement.
AGCGCGAGCGCGTCACAATGGTTGCGGCCAACATTCTGGAAAACAGTTGGATAGGACTGGTCAAAAATGCCGCTTCCGCGAAAAGCGCACCGCTGATGTTCATTGCCGAAGGGCTCTTTATGTACCTGACGATGGAAGAAATCAGCACTCTGCTCAACTTGCTGAAAAACAACTTCGAACACGGCATACTGATGGCCGAGCAGAACTGCCCGATGATGGTGAAGAAGCAAAAATACCACGACACGGTGAGCAAGACCAACGCCGTTTTCAAGAGCGGAACCAACTCGGCCCGCGAACTCGAGCCGCTCTGCCCTGGAATCCGCGTCGCCGAAGAGCACAGTTTCAACGAAGAGATGCGGAAGCACTCGCTGCGCGCCAAACTTTTCGCGTTTCTGCTGCCCAACGTCAACGACCGCTGGGCAACTTTAGTTTGGTAAACCTGCTGATTATGAAGATTTAGTTTATGGTTCGGGCGCATTAGGCTCGCTGATGATTCACTATTTGTGCAAGGCTGGCAACGACGTGACGGTGGTGGCCCGCTCAACTGCCGACGAGTTGCGCCGCAACGGATTGATTGTCAGGCACTATCTGCAACACAAAACCACTATTGACCACCCCAAAATTGTTGAGAGCGCACCCGTTGGCGAGCAGTTCGACATTGTTTTTTCAGTGATGCAGGGGCAGCAGCAGAAAGCATTGTTAGATGCGTTTATCGGTTTGAAAACCAATCTTTTGGTGCTTGTAGGCAATAATCTTGAAGCCGACCATTGCCAAAACCGAATTCTGGCCGAGCGCAACAATTTGCAGTTGCTTTTCGGCTTTCAAAACTCGGCTGGGCACCGCGAAGGCGGAAAGGCGGTTGTCGGAAGACTGCCCGTCACCGAACTTTTTGTCGGTGGTCTGCACCAACCCGCACCCGACTGGACAATCGACACCATACGTAAAGCATTCAGTATCAAAGACTACAAAGTGACGCCAATCAGCGATATGCAGGCCTACTACCTGTGCCACGTGGCCGAAGTGATGCCCTACGGCTATATGTGCTACAAGTGCGGCTGCAACCTGAAGGAACTCACCCGCCGCGACATTGAGTTCATTATGCAGGCGTCGAAAGAGTGCTTGCCTACCTGAAAAGCGCGGGCGTGAGCGTTATGCCGAAAGGCGAAGACCGATTCTACAACGGCGGTCTGCGTACATACGCTATGTTCCTGTTATACAGACTGATGTCGAAAACTGTTCTGGGCCGACTGATGGTTTCGGACCATTGCAAAAACGGCATTGAAGAGATGATTTATATCGACCAAAAATTCGACGAGTGGCGGCGTCAGCACCGTGGCTCGCCAATGCCCACGTGGGACGGAATCAGGCGGCATTTACCTGAAAACAAAGCAGATATTAGTGTGTAAAGCGCGGTGACGGAACTGCTCACCGCGAATCGGCGCGACGTTGCAAATGCATAATCGCGCCGTTTTTATACCCATAAGTTGTCAGTCGGAATCCGCACAAATAGTGATTGATGAACAACTGCTGGTTCTTTAGTCAGTTATTCGATTTTTTCGAATAACTATTCACAAATAGTAGCCCACACTATGCATTCACCATTTTAATTCAGCCACAAAAAACATTTTCATTTTAAACAGAACATTTCTACATTTGTTTGTCTTATTGTCGGAACCCATTAGGGTGAGGTGATGAGATGACATATAAAATAAGGCGTTGCTTTACGCTTTGTTCTTGACATCTTGGAATTTGGTCGTTTCAAACTATCGTCAAAAAACAAGGCAGCGGTGATGTCTACGAGTATGTATATTTATATGTGCCGTGCGCTAGCATTGGCTTGATATACATATAAACGTGGGCTTCGGCGTTGCTCGTCCTTGACGATAGGGCACGACCAAAGCCTCAAGATGTGGGACGAGTTGACAAGAAAAATCCCACGTTTTTGTTTTATATGGTTAATCAATAATTATTTGTGTGTTCCTGTTACGGGATTTTGCAGGAGAAAAAACAACTCTGTTTAAAGGGTTGTAATGCTTTTCGTGTATGGGAATATGGCTTTTTTATTGTTTCATTTAAAATTATACAATTATGGCACAACATTTTATTAAAACAAGGATTATCAAAATTGCGGCAGTGTGCTGCGCATTGTTTGTTATGGCAAAGACAGTATCTGCCCAACAGCTATCAACTTATGAGCAAAAGCGGTACAATTTGGCAAAAGAAACAATCAAACAAATGGCTGATAAGTTTGGAGATGAAAGAGATGCGTTTCTCTTACTATTTGGGTTGAATATGTTTGCTGAAAGCGGAAAATCAAATGAGGATTCTAAAAGCAAATTAGAGGAATTGTATACTGCGGAAGAACTAATAGAATCAGCAAGTTCAGGTTCTTCATCTTTTTGGGGGGATGATTTGGCAAAGAATTATGAATATATGAGTACAATTTATGACATATATCGTTCGTGGAAGAATAAGCGTAAAGAACTTGACCAAACACGCACGAAAGCGGACATAGACCGAGAATATCAACTCAGACCTACAGACGGAACTATTGACAAGATGATTTCTGTTGTGAGAATTGAATTTTGCAACTGGGCTAAACGCGGAAAGTATGAGAAAACAGTTGATTATCAAAACAGATTGAATACGCAGGGAATTGCAGTGTTCGATAGCATATGCGATGCATATACAACAGTAAAAATGTGTATGTCGTCACCCGCATCAAAAGTCGTAGAAGAACATTACGACCCCGATAAAGAACAGTATATTGTTACATTTGCTTATGGAGATGAATCGTACAAAGGTCGTATTTCTGCTGTATGTTCTGTTTCACCTGACGAAGCGCGTGCGTATAAGTTAGGAACTGTAACGAAAATGCGTGTTGATGGTAAATGGCTTGTTCCTGCAGAGTCTGAATATGATAACATTAATTTGGTTGAGAGTCTTAGAGGATATACTAAATGGGAAAGGGAAAATCGAAAAACATATTATTTCAAAACCGTATTTACAACTACTGCAAAAACTACGCCATTGCGTATATGTTTCAAAGACATCAAATTTGGTTATAATGAAATCAGTGACGAATTGAAAAATCATTGCTTTACAAATGATGAATACAATGCCAAACTACGAGAGTATTATGATACTTTATACTACTACAAAGAAGATTTCAGAAAAAGATTGGATAAACTTAAATCAGACTATTCAACTTTAAATGGGGATTCATATGGCTTTGAAGGTTGGTTTAAGGATTATTCATACCATAGTGTTTATGGCCTTAATTACTGTGAATACAATGATGTATACGGGATACTTAATAAAGAGTATATGAAGGCAATATGTTCATATTATACATTAAGTGAATATGAAGGTACTTTAGCAAGTATACAAGCGATATTGAATAAGGCCGAAGGAGATATGGAAGAGAATCTATCTAATAATGAAACAACCAAAATTTTAGATAAATTAGTGGACGAATCTGCAAACTCGCCCGTAATCAGTAAAGTGACCATTGATGGCAATCAAGTATCATTTTTCATATCTAAAAAGGAGCAAGTACAAGGTGAGTTTCACAGCAACAAACTATTAAAAAACACTATTGGCAAACCATACAAGGGAAAGTATGATAACTCACTATGTTCTAATGATGAAAAATTAATACTTTATAAAACGTATACAAGATATAGTGATTACCTTGTAATATTAATTGTCGATAATAAAAAGGCATATAAATTATCGCCTAAAGCCGCGCAACAACTTTATGCACAAGGTTTTTTCAGATAATCAATACCATTTGTATATCCTAAACGTTAGTTAGTTCTTATGGTGTGGGCTGCTCGGAGAAATTTGGGCGGCCCTACTTTATCGTACAATCAATGAAATTCTGTTAAATCAGTGTTATCTGTTTGAAGATTAATTATAAATAAAACCGCCGCATTGTTCCGTGTAAACTTTGCGGCGTTTTTTTTGTGCCAATCAAACTCTGCCACCCCTTCGAGGTTTTACTTTTGTGGCGTCCGTATTATCCGTAGGTTTGCACCTACGGCTATGTTTTTCCACCCCTTCGGGGTTATATAGCCCTGAAAGGGCTATGGATCATAGCCGTGGGTGTGAACCCACGGCTACAGATAACAGACGCAGCATAAATTCAAAGCAAAAATTTGCAAACTCGGCGCCATATTTATTCCCATAAAATTGTCAGCCAACCACGCTACAAATCCCCACAAATTGGGATTGACCGATACGTGTTTTCGGCTGATTTTTGCAGCGTTTAAAAACGTACAGCGTTCACTTAAAATGTACAGACAAACAAGCCGTATTTTGAATTAAAGTTAGGGAAAAGGGACTCGGAAACGGGTCCTTTTTTTTTCGAGAACAAAATTGACGGCTGTTCGCTTTTGAAAACGTAACAAATTAAAAATTAAGTATATGGATAACAAAACAAAAAAGCGACCGAATCTGCTCACGCTGATGGACAACGCAGGTCGGTTCAAGTATTTCACCGTTGGGGCCATTGTGCTGTCGGCGGCGAGCGCGGTTCTGGGACGTCGATTCGGGCCGCATAACCGTTGGCGGACAAGACATTTCAAAAATCGACCCCGAAACGCTGATGAATCTTTACTCAATTGTTTTCCAAGATGTTACCTTGTTCAACAACACCGTTTTGGAAAATATCCGCATTGGCGACAAAGACGCCACCGACGAGCAGGTGATGCAGGCCGCTGCGCTTGCCAACTGCACCGAATTTATTGAAAATCTGCCCGATAAGTGGCAAACGGTGATTGGCGAGAACGGCAAGAAATTGTCGGGCGGCGAGCGTCAGCGCATATCAATCGCCCGCGCCTTCCTGAAAAACGCCCCGATAATCCTGCTCGACGAGGCTTCGGCTTCGCTCGATGTTGAAAACGAGACACTTATACAGCAGTCGATTTCAAAACTTATCAAAGGCAAGACCGTTTTGGTGATTGCCCACCGAATGCGCACCGTGGCTGGCGCCGACAAGATTATCACCATTAAAGACGGCAAGGCGAGCGAGGGGAAGAAAGGGTGAGAAGGTCACCCTTCAATCCTTCCCGCAAGGTTGAACGCGTTGTTTTCCTTCAGCATATCGATGAACACTTCGGCCGATTTCTTCTGATAGGTGTTTTTCAGGTAGTGGTAGCAGCCGTCCATTCGTGCGTCGGGGTGGTTGATGGGGATGGCCGCAAAAACGTCGGCATTGCTCACCACTTCGCCCGACAGAATGGTGGCCAGGCGGCTGTTGCGCACAAGGCTCAAAATGCCGTGCAGGTTGTTCAACTCAAAGCGGATGTCGAGACTGATGTTGTGGGTTGAGAGCATTAAATCGAGCGCGTCGCGGGCTTGCAGACCTTTCGACGGTAGCGCCAGCGGATATTTCGGCAGGCTATCGAGTTCAATGCCGACAGCGCTGTCGGGGGCGTACCGACGGGCCATAATCAGGCTCAGATTGCCGTTGAACAGCGGGTGCGACATTATCCGCTCGTCGGTGAGATACGACTTGTAGGCTAGCACAATATCCAATTCTCTGTCGGTCAGCATTTTGAGCAGCGCTTCCTTCGACGAACTGTGCATTAGCAGTTTGATGTGCGGATAGCGCTTGTGGAATCCGAGCGCCGTTTTGTAGAGCAGCGGGTCGAACGAGTAGGTGGAACCCACGCGCAACTCACCCGACATAAGGTTTTGCGCGTCTTTAATCTTGTCGATGCCCGCCTGCGCGTCTTGCAGAATCTGCAGTGCGCAAGGCAGAAACTGCGTGCCGTAGTCGCTCAACTCAACGTGCCGAGTGTCGCGCGTAAGTAGTTCAACGCCAAGTTCTTCTTCCAGTTTCTGAATCTGCTGCGAGAGTGTGCTCTGCGTTATGAAAAGCGCCTTCGACGCTTCCGAGAAACTTTTGCGCCGACTCACTTCGGCAAAATATTTCAACTGCCGTAATTCCATATCCTTCTGAATTTTACGTCGGCAAAAATACCCATTTATCGCGAAAATCGATAAATAATATCGCTAAAAACATTATTATGCGATAAAACAACATTCGCGGCGGCGGTACTTTTGCGGCCGTTATGATGAATTTGATTGCACAAAACAGTACGGCAAGCGCCATTTTCATTCTGTCGCTTGTGATTGCGTCGGGGCTTTATCTCGGACGCTTTAAGGTGAAGGGCGTGTCGCTCGGCACCACGTGGATTTTGTTTGTCGGCATTGCGCTCAGCCACTTCGGACTGCGCATTCCGCCGCAGATTCTGTCGCTTTTCAAAGATTTCGGCCTGATACTCTTTGTTTTCGCAATCGGCCTGCAGGTGGGGCCAGGCTTTTTCCGCTCGTTCCGCAAAGACGGCCTTCCGATGAACCTGATGGCCATTGCGCTTGTGGTTCTGGCCGTGGTTACAACCTACATAATTCATTTGGTGTCGGGCGAAAGGCTTGATATTCTGACAGGTGTGATGTCGGCGGCCGTGACCAACACGCCAGGGCTGGGCGCGGCGCAGCAGATGATTGCCGACGCCACAATGGCCGATGGCGGCACGGTTGAACAGGCTTCGCAAGCGTCGTCGGCATTGGCTTCGGCCTATGCGGTGGCCTATCCGCTTGGCGTTTTGGGCGCCATTTTTCTGATTATCGCCTTACGCACAATTTTTCGGGTCGATTTGAAGCGCGAGCGCGACTCGTCGGCAACCGAAGAGAGCGGCGAGTCGAGCGCCTACCGTCTGGCGTGCGTGGTCGAGAACCCAGCCATTTTCGGCAAGACGCTGCACGATGTGATTGGCGAGAGCAACAACGAGCACCTTGTGGTGTCGCGCGTGATGCGGGGCGGGAAAGTGTCGCCAGCCGATTTGGACACACCACTCAACGAAGGCGATAAACTACTGATTGTCACCGATATTCAGCATAAGGATATGGTAAAAATCCTATTCGGCAACGAGATTCAGGTGGATATGAAAGAGTGGCAGCAGCCAGGCTGCAAACTGGTGTCGAAGCGGCTGTCGATAACGCAGTCGAGCATTACTGGCAAAAGCCTGCGCAAACTCAATATCCGCCAGCGCTACGGCGTCACCGTCACCCGCATTCTGCGCTCAAGCGTCGACCTTCAGGCCGATGCCGACCTGATTCTGCAAGTTGGCGACAGCATTCAGGTGGTGGGCAGCGAAGACGGCATAAACCAACTCGCGCAGTTGGTGGGCAACAAGCCTGAATCGCTTCACAGGCCTAATCTGGTGCCCATTTTCTTCGGCATTGCAATCGGTGTTGTGGTAGGAATGATTCCGCTGCGCTTTCCGTCGATGCCGCAGCCGCTCAAACTGGGCATAGCGGGCGGTCCGCTCATTATCGCCATTCTGCTGGGCTACTTCGGGCCGAAACTGCGCATTACAACCTACACCGCGCTCTCGGCCAACCTGATGATTCGCGAGATTGGCATATCGCTCTTTATGGCGGCCGTGGGGCTTGGCGCGGGCGAGAATTTCGTCAGTTGCCTGATGAACGGCGGTTTCGCCTGGATTGGCTACGGCGCAATCATTACGCTTGTGCCGATGACCATTGTGGCGCTCATTGCCCGTATCTTCCTTAAAATGAACTTTTTCAAGATATGCGGTCTGCTTTCGGGCGGCACCACCGACCCCGCTCTGCTCTCGTTTTCAGAGCAGATGTTCGAGAGTGGCCGCATTGCGGTAAACTACGCCACCGTTTACCCGCTCACAATGTTTCTTCGAGTGGTGGCGGCACAAATTCTGATAATGTTAATTCTTTAAATATGAAAAAGATAGTTATTTTGGCCGCTGCGGCTGTGATGCTGACGACGGCTTGCGAACAGAAAAAGTCGCAGTTTGCGAAAAAGACCGAACAATATGCCGTGGTTGACATTCAGGCGCCCGATTTGAGCGGAATTTCCGACAACGGCAAGGAAGTGCTGAACCTGTACCGCTTTGCCGCCGACGAGGTTGACGCCATTTATTGGGAACAGTATTTTGGTGACAAACAGCAGTTTATCAACAGCATTGCCGATGCCGACGCAAAAGCCTACGCCCTGATAAACTACGGCCCGTGGGACCGCATTTCGGGCGAGCCGTTTGTCGATGGATACAGCAAGCGTCAGCCTGGCGCCAACTTCTATCCAGCCGATATGACCGCCGACGAGTTCCGACAGTTCGGCAATCCCGACAAGGAAAGCCCCTACACGCTCATTCGCCGCAAGGCCGACGGACAACTTGACGCTGTTTGGTACCACGATGCTTATAAAACGCATATCGATAAGATTGCCAACTACTTAATGGCCGCCGCCGACATTACCATAAAGCCGAGCGTGAAAAAATATCTTCAGGCCAAAGCCGACGCGCTGCGCACCGACAACTATTACGAGAGCAGCATTGCCTGGCTCGATATGACCGACAGCAAGATGGACATTGTTATCGGCCCCAACGAGAGCACCGACGACCAACTTCTGGGCAAAAAACGCTCGTATGAGGCCTACGTGATGCTGAAAAACGAGGCGCAGACCGATAAGATGCAGCAGTTTGCCGCCCGCCTTGGCGAGTTCCAGGCCGACCTGCCGTACGCCGACGAGTACAAGCAGTTCCAGCCTGGCACTGGGTCGAACATTTTCTCGTACGATGCAATCTACTACGCTGGCAAGGCCAACGCGGGCGTCAAGGTTATTGCGCTCAACCTGCCGTTTGACACTGATGTTCAGCGCGATAAGGGAACCCGCACAATATTGTTCGAGAACATTATCCGCAACAAGTTCAACTACATTGTGGCGCCCACTGGAAATCTGCTTTTAGACGCTGATTATAAGGAACATATCTCGCAAGAAGCCTTTTTCTGGAACACGGCTTTCCGCGAGATAGCCCACGGCCTTGGCGTGAAGAAAACCGTCACCGACGGCACCGATGTTCAGTCGGCACTTGCCGCCAACGCGCCTGTGCTTGAGGAAGTTAAGGCGAACGTGGTGGGCGTTTACCTTGTCGGCACGCTGCAAAAGCACTTCGATTTGCCCAACATTTTCACCAAAGAGGACGCGCTCGCAACCTTCTTCGCTTCGACAATCCGCTCTGAACGCTACGGCGAAGGCTCAACTCTGGGACGCGCCAATATAATGATTTACAACTATTTGAAAGATAACGCCGCGTTCCACCGTTCGGTCAGCGGAACCTACACAATCGACTTTGCAAAGATGGAAAGCGCTCTGGCTGGAATGGCTGCGCAAATTTTAGAGATTCAGGCCACTGGCAACTTGCAGAAAGCCAACGAGTTTGTGGCAAAATACTCGAAACCCGACGATAATCTGACAGCCGACATTAAGAATCTGCGCCTGGAAAACATTCCTGTCGATATTCAGTTGAATTTCAAGAAGTAAGACGCGTTTTTTCTGATAATGGTCTGGCGCTTGTACAACCCAGTTTTTCGACGATAAATCAGCACCAGACAAGGCAAAAGGGGGCACCGAGTGTTCCCTTTTGTTGATTTTATCCCCCGCAATCGCCACCCCGCACCCGCACAAATCCCCACTAATTGGGATTGCCCGATAAGTGTTTTCGGCTGATTTTTGCGATACCGAAAAACGTACAGCGTTCAGCGATGCAAACCAAAAAGGACGATATTGAGCAGCAGATTGCAAAGGCGGCAAAGGCGATTTTCCTGAAAAAGGGCTTCGCGCAGACGTCGATGCGCGAGATTGCCGAAAAGGCGGGCGTGGGGTTGAGCAACATTTACAACTATTATGCGGGCAAAGACGACCTTTTCCGCGCCATTGTGGCGCCGCTCACGGGCGAATTCAAGCGCCTTCTGCAAACCTACCACAACCCGCTGCAAATTGACATAACAAAGCAGTGGATGCCCGAAATGACCGAGAAAACGGCCGCCGAATACAATCAGATTATGCTGAAATACAGAGACTTGCTCACTCTGCTGCTGTTCAAGTCGGCGGGCTCGTCGCTGGCGCGGTTCAAAGAAGATTTCACCGACGAGGCTACTGGCCTGATGCTCAACTATATGGACGCGATGAAGCAACGCTATCCCGCACTGAAATGGGACTTCTCGCCGTTCTTCATTCACATAAACACCGTGCAGATGTTCGCCGTGCTCGAGGAAATCATTATGCACAAAGTCAAACCCGACGAGGCCGAACGGATTTTTCTGGAATACGTCGATTACCACAACAACGGCTGGAAACAGTTGATTTACAACGGTTAAATCCTTGCAGTTGCCGTAAATATTCCAAAACTGCGGAACTTTTGTCGCAATTTTTCAAGAAAACTGCTACAAGTTTCAGGCAATTTTTTGAATTTTCTGCTGAATAAACACCGCAATTTACTGATGGGGATTTTTGGATTTCTGTATTAGTGCGAATGTTTTCTACGCCACTAACATAAAAATCTCTCAAAAATTTTACATTTACACCGCTATTGCAGTGCACTTTGCCGCTGCGCCACATACATATAAGTGTGAAAAAAGGAACACATACCACCGATATTGCTGAAATCAAGAATGTTTCAGTATCGACAACCGACATTGAAAATATGATTTTCAATATTCGTGGTGTGCAGGTTATGATTGACAGTGACATAGCCGCACTTTACGGCATTGAGACAAGAGCGCTTAATCAGGCTGTGAAACGAAATATTGACCGTTTCCCGACTGACTTTATGTTCCAACTTACTAAAAGTGAATTTGAAAACTTGAAATCACAATTTGTGACTTCAAGTTCGCCACACTTGATATCACATTTTCTATATTTGCCTTTGCCGCGCACAAAATTGCCAGACAAACGCCACATATTAAAAATATGTTTATGGATGAAAAATTGGATTTGTACCAACCCGAAGATAATTCAGTAATCGTATATCAAAGCGATGATGATTCGCTGCGTTTGGACGTCCAATTGTCGGAGGAAACCGTGTGGCTGACGCAAATGCAAATGGTTGAACTTTTCCAATCGAGCAAAGCGAATGTGAGTGAACACATTAAAAGCATTTACCAACAACACGAATTGTCGAAAGAAGCAACTGTTCGGAAATTCCGAACAGTTCAAAAAGAAGGCTCACGAAATGTTACAAGAGTGTTGGAGTATTATAATCTTGACGCGATTATTTCTGTGGGCTACAGAGTAAACACTAAGCGTGGCATAATGTTCCGCAAATGGGCTACCGAAGTTCTTAAAGAACACCTTTTGCAAGGATATAGCATTAATCGGAATATTGTTCAAATTAACGGGCAGTTGCAAGACCATTCCGAAAGGATTCAACACCTTGAAGAAAAGGTGGATTTCTTTGTCAGAACTTCGCTTCCACCCACACAAGGCATATTCTTCGACGGCCAGATTTTCGACGCTTACACGTTTGTGTGCGACCTTGTGCGTGCGGCCGAAAAGCGGATAGTTCTGTTCGACAACTATGTTGACGACACCGTGCTCACAATGCTCGATAAGCGCCAGAGCGGTGTAACGGCTCGCATTCTCACCAAAGCAATCTCTCGGCAACTGCAACTCGACATTGACCGACACAACGCCCAATATCCGCCACTTGCAGCCGAAACCTTCGCCAACGCCCACGACCGTTTCCTTTGCATTGACGACGCGGTTTACCACATTGGCGCTTCGCTCAAAGATTTGGGCAAGAAGTGGTTCGCCTTCAGCAAAATGGAAATCACGACCGATGACTTGCTGAACAAATTGCAGTAAGAAAAGCCCCAAAATCTCGCCCGAAACACCACCGCTTCCCCAGCATTTTTCATTTTTAACATTTCCCATTCCCCAAATTCCGCCAACATTTTCTACCTTTGCCTTTGCCGCGCGCAAAATTTTTGCCGCTGCGCTACATACATAAAGGCGTCAGCCTGATGCTTGTTTTTGGTTCTTGAAACGTAGGAAATTTCAAAACGGCTCAAAGACAATGCAAAAGACGATGCTACGGGTGTGGTATAAGCATTCCGTGGGTGTGCATTGGGGCACTTTTGTCCCTGCACACTTCTGCGGGCTATATACACGCAACGTGGGTGTCTCTTTGCTCGTTTAGCCAATGGTCTTCCTACACCACAAGAACGGACGGGTAAGGGTTCAGATACCCACGTTTTTTGTTTGTGGCCGTAGGATAACAGATTGATAATAAGGTCCGATTCGGGGTGTTTGGCGGGCGAGAAAGATGATTTTTTGTGTCAAACAAACCTATAACCTTTAGATTGGGAGAACTTTTTTGCGGACCTGGCGGACTTGCTTGTGGCGCAATCAATGCCCATATAGCAGAAGCACCTGAATTTAAAATTGTTCACGAATGGGCAAATGATTATGATTCTGACACTTGCGATACTTATTTTCGCAATATTTGTAACAAAGACGAATCGTTAAGAAATACCGTAATTTGTCAAGATGTGCACACTCTTGACATTGAATCTCTTTCACAAATAGACGCTCTCGCATTTGGTTTTCCCTGTAATGATTTTTCAGTAGTTGGCGAGCAAAAAGGAATCAATGGTAAATATGGACCACTTTATACTTATGGCATTAGAACCCTGAGAAAATTTCACCCTATGTGGTTCCTTGCAGAGAATGTTGGAGGAATAAAAAGCGCAAACGAAGGAAAAACATTTGAGAAGATAAAAGCAGAAATGAGGGCCGCAGGATATAGAATATATCCAAACTTATACAAGTTCGAGGAGTATGGAATACCACAAGCCCGCCACCGCGTTATCATTGTTGGCATAAGAGAAGATTTGCCGTTTGAGTTCAAGATTCCTTCAACAAAGAATTACAACTTAAAAACTTGTAAGGAAGCAATTGAAAACCCACCAATTCAATCAGATGCGACAAACAATGAATTAACGGCTCAATCGAAAAGTGTTGTTGAACGCCTAAAATATATCAAACCTGGAGAAAATGCTTTTACCGCAAATCTTCCCGATGATTTGAAATTGAATGTAAAAGGCGCAAAAATTAGCCAAATATATAAGCGATTAGACCCTGAAAAACCTGCATATACAGTAACAGGTTCAGGTGGCGGCGGAACGCATATTTACCATTGGAGCGAAAACCGCGCTCTGACAAATAGAGAACGTGCAAGATTGCAAACATTTCCTGATGATTTTGTCTTTGAAGGAAGCAAAGAGTCTGTTAGAAAGCAGATAGGTATGGCCGTGCCTTGTGCAGGTGCTCAAATAATATTCGAGGCAATCCTAAAGACTTTTGCAGGAATACCTTATGACTCAATGGATGCAAATATTTGATTAACAATAAAATTTTGATATATGCCTGATTTATTTGAAGAAATAATGGAATTTGGTTTTATTGATGACAACACCGTAAGAATCAACCTTCTTGACGAGAGAAGTAATTATGGTGTTATGTATGGATTAAATTGGGCGTTTAATCCTAATACTGGAATGTTGCGAGATGTTTCAAGAACTGGTAATGAATCTTACATTCAGTTGCCGCAAGAAGTTTATACGTCTGATTTTTTCCCAAAAAGTGAAATTTTCATTATTACTGATGATTTAGGAAAGGATTATATATTCAATCGTTCTCAACCCAAGATAAAAGACGGAGACCCACAAGCCCTTTCAACACCTGAAAGCAATAGAATTTTTGGATTGTATATTCGCCACCGTTTAGGGTTAAAATCAGGCGCATTAATCACCAAAAACGATTTGCTTAACTACGGTAGAACAGACATAGTTTTCAAAAAGGAAGGCAACAGTTTTTATATGGATTTCTCTACCGATAGAAATATCGGCAGAAATGGTAGGACCATTAATAATCAACAACTTCAACAACCCGATAACGATGCATACAATTCCCTTCTCACCGCCCTACGCACCAAGCCATTTGTGCTTTTGGCAGGCATAAGCGGAACAGGTAAAAGCCGCATTGTTAGGGAGTTGGCAAAGGCAAGCGTAACCGAGAAATTGCAACGGAAATATGACCCAAAGTCAGTTGCTAACGGTTTCAATAGGTGGCAACTTCACAAACCTGCCAATTTTGAGTTGGTGCAGGTGAAACCTAATTGGCACAATTCACTTGAGGTGGTGGGCTACAAATCGAATATTGGAGGTGCTCATTATGAGTTCACGCCGTTCGTCGAGTTTGTGGCAAGGGCTTGGCAGAATCAAGATGTACCATTCTTTCTCTGTCTCGACGAGATGAACCTTGCGCCCGTCGAACAATATTTTGCCGAGTTCTTAAGCGCAATCGAGAGCCGTTCGCTCGAAAATGGCGAATACGAGACCGACCCAATAGTTAAACCATTCGCCGAATTTGGCAACGATGTCTGCACGGCTATGCTCAACCACCTTGTGGGCACTGTCGATGCGGCCAATGTCAGAGCCGACAGCCCTGAAGCAAAACTTGTAGAACGTTTCCGCACCAAAGGATTGACCTTGCCGCCGAACCTTCTTGTGCTTGGCACCGTCAATATGGACGAGACCACATTCTCGTTCAGCCGCAAGGTGCTCGACCGTGCAATGTCAATCGTTATGAACGATGTGGAGTACGATGCTTTCTTCAACGGCGAGAGTGAAAACACTGTGGCCGAGATGGACGAAGGAATGCGCGATTGGCTCATTCACCGCCCGATACGCGGATTGGATGCCGAGAATAACGGAGCCGAAGATGTGAAAACGTATTTGACGTCCATAAACACCACATTGAACAACACGCCGTTCAAACTCGGCTACCGTGCCGCCAACGAGGCGTTGCTCTATGTGAGCGCCGCGCGGCAGTTGAACCCCGATGCCGATATAAACGCGGCTTTGGACGAGTTCACACTAATGAAAATCCTTTCACGAATCGAAGGCGACAAACGCTCGATTGACAATTTGTTGGACAATCTGCAATCGGTAATAACCACCGTTTATCCGAAATCGCACGAGAAATTGGAGCAGATGGCTGAAACGCTTAACAGCAAACAATTTGTTTCGTACTGGACCTGATGGCAGAATACGCAGTCATAGAACATTTCGATGTCCGCAACAGCGATGTAACTATCAGTTTCACTTGTCCGAACTATGGCAGGCGAATCAGGGAGTGTGTCGATAATCTGCGGATTAATGGTGATGACGCAGATGTTCAAAAACGAAAAAAAGCAATTTTTGGACAGACGTCGGAAGGTGTTGAGTTTCGTCGGGGTGAAAGTGAAGAATGGATAACCGAAGAACAAACGCACGATTGGGATGCTTTTTTCTTTGAGAACACCGATTATCCGTTGCACGTTAAAGCCAACGAGCCCAATGTCAAATTATTGGGGCTCACTATCGGCAAGGAACGGAATATACACGTTGCTGCAGAAGATGATATTATTTTCGGGTCGGTCAACTATCGGAATCAGGTTGGACGAACCAATATCAAAGTTCTTTATGAGAAAGACGGCAAGGCGCAAAACCTTGACTTCACCACCGAGGTGCTTAGCTACAAGATGGACTACCGCACCGATATGCGCAACGTGATTCGCGACATTGAGGAGGAGTTTGCAATGCTCAGTTACTCATACCTGAAAGAGACCTATCTGACATTCCGCTCGTCAAACAATGAGTCGCCCGACTTAATCTGGTGGCAGATTTTCCGCGATTGTTTCAAAAATATTACCTACGCTGCACGGCTCATTATCGGCAATCCAAAACGCCGATTGCAAACCGTGGTGCGCTACGAGCGAGCCGAGCGGATGCCGTATATGCCCGTCGATTTGGAAAATGAGTATGAGGAATTCAAAGATAGTCCTGAGCATTTATACCGTATGGAGGAGATGTATTTGAGTAAGGATACTGTCGAAAACCGATTCTTGAAATACGCTCTGGCAAACATTTCTGACCGCTTCAAGCGTGTCAGCCGCAATGTTGAGTTGGTGCTGAAAGCTGATAATATTGGTATGCGCGATGAAATTGCAGAAATGGAGAATGAGTTGGATACCCTTGCCAACGATTCGTTTTTTCGTGGCATTGGCGCATTCCGAGGGTTCTCGCAGGATTCTCTGGTTATGAAACAAGCTGCTGGCTACCGCGATGTATACGAAAACTGGATTAAACTTCAATGTGGTTACGACTTGCAGGACGGCGTTATGCAACTTGAAGTGAAAGACATTTCGGAGCTCTACGAGATTTGGTGCTTCATAATGGTGAAACGGATGGTGCAGCACATTCTGCGCGACAAGGCTTCTGTCAAGGATAGTGACACGGACACAAACAAGGCAATTAGTGGCGACTTTATCAAAACATTGCTTCAGGGAAGTAAATCAGAAGTGATTTTTGTTGAAAGCGAACAGCCCGATGTGCAACTCGCTTCGCTGATGTATAACGCCACAACCGACGATGAAGAACAATTGAAAGACGAGTCGGCAATAAACAAAAACACCGATATTGCCGACACCACTTCGAAGACCACCGAACAGCGTCCCGACATTGTACTGCGGCTCAGCAAAACCGCCAACACGATACAATACACCTATCTTTTCGATGCCAAATACCGCATTCGTGACACGGCGGTAAAAGGTGTTGATGTGCCGCCTGTCGATGCCATAAACCAACTTCACCGCTACCGCGACGCTATTTACTATAATCAATCAGCCGATGAGCGTCCTAAGCGCGAGGTGATTGGCGGCTACGTGCTCTATCCTGGCAATATGACTAAAAATGAGTTCGTTGGCTCATACTATCAGCGAAGTGTTGATGAGGTAAATATTGGTGCCTTTCCACTGAAACCTGGCGGCCATTGGCTACAAATGTATAATGAAGATGGCTCATATAATGCTTTGCTGCTTGATGACACTTCGTCCGAAGATGTTCTGTATCAGCAAATAAAAACGTGGCTTGAAGATGATAAACCTGCGGAAACATTGCTTGAAAAGGCCATTCCACAGAAAGGATTGAGGTATGAGGAAGATGGTGTTGGTAAAGGTCCATATTTCCTTTCGTCAATTGACACACACGTCAACAATAATGTTGCAGAAATTTCCAACGGAACGGCTGTAGAGTTTATCTCTGGCTACAGCACGTTGTTGTCGGGAGTTGATTTCCAACAGATAAAATACTTTGCAGCCATAAACGAGCATAAAGTAACGGGATTCTATCGTGTAGAAAGTTTTTCAGTAATTGATGCTAAAGAAATTTTGGAGCGGGATAAGCTGGTCGGTGGCAGTCGTTACAATGGTTACGACAAACCTTATCGCGTCAAACTTGAATTATCACAATACACGTCTTTGCCCCACCCATTTACATACGGTATCGACCAAAATGCGGCAAGAGGAGTGGCAATGCCCGCACGAGTGTTTAAAGAGTATTGCAAAAGAGGGGAAGCTGAAGTTGCACAACGTTAGCGCTGTATTTTTTGCGTGTTGCGAAATTAAAGGCACGCCGTCTCAACAGTCAGTTGCATAATTTGGTTTCATTTTGGATTAGTTTGGTTAGCGCACAAAACAGCAACCTTCAGGTTGCCACTTTCCGTGTTTTCCGCGATTTCCGTGGTTAGAAAAGAAATCTGTGTAAATCAGTGTTTTCTTGTGTGGTCAGTGCGAAAAACAATCTGCGTTCCAATCCAATCCCCCCAACTTGCCACATTCTGCACCGCAAATCCCAACTAATGGGGATTGCCCAATTCCGTTTTACGGCTGATTTTTGTAGCGTTTAAAAACGTACAGCGTTCAGTTTAATGGCAAAACAATTACACCATAGTTTGATTTTTAATAGTCAGGAAAAGGGGGTCGGAAACGGGTTCCTTTTTTTTGTGAACGATTCTGAATGTTGTTCGTTTTTGGACGACGTAGGAACGCACTGCGTGCGTCCGAAATGAAACAACAAGAACACTGTCCCGATAGTTATCGGGAATACAGATATAACTGATTTACACAGATTTATAATTAACAATGAACAATTAAAAATTAACAATGAAAAATATCTAACCGATTCAACCCGATTTTATCCGATATGTTTTTTGGTTCGAATCGGCAAAAATCGGTTAGAGAATAATATTTTGCAGATTATCACTAATTTACATTTTACAATAACCTTTAAAAATTTTAAAAATGAAACCAATAGTTAAAATTTCGTTACTGGCATTCGCCTGGTTTTTGTCATTCATTGCAGGCGGTTTGAGCGGGCTCATTCACCCCGCGTGTTATGCGTACGCAGGCGCGGTTGTGCCGCTGCTGCTGGCGCTTGTTTATCTTCCCGCCGCTTCCGCGATGCAGCGTTTTGGCGCGGCCACGGTCCTGAACGGCTTTCTGTTCGTTCTGTTCCTGATTGCTGGCGAAGCCGATGCAACGTTCGTCGTTGGCATTGTTCTTCTGACGGTCGCCGCCGAAATTGTCCGCTGGCGTTGTGGCTACAGCACACTGCGGGGCGTCCGCCTGAGTTTCCTGCCGCTGGCCTTCTCGTTCTTCGCCTACACCTTCCACTGGTGGACCGACACCGAAGGCTCGCTTGCCGCCGCCGTCGAAGAGATGCGCCCTGGCTACGACGCAATGATGAAGCCCGTAATCGACAACACCCCGATGCTCGTTTTCGTCCTTCTGCTCACCATTCCCGTGGCCATTCTGGCGATGCGGCTTGCTGAAAAGTTAGAGAAGAAGCAGGTGGAAGCGTTAAAATAAACAACTGACAGTGAACTTTTTAGTTTGATTTTCTCTTGCTGCGATATGGCGCCGCACTTTGCAACTCGGTTGCAGAGTGGGCGCCGTATTTTTGCGTCGGATTAATGATAAATTTGCGAGAAAGGAAAAAACTATGCAGGAAATCTGGGATTTGATTAACAAAATGTCGCCTTATCTGCTGCTCGGATTTGGCGTTGCGGGGTTGCTGCACACCTTTGTGCCGTCGGGTCTCTACCGCCGCTACATTGGGCAGAACAATTTCCGCAGCGTGGTTTGGGCGGCGCTGATTGGCGTTCCGCTACCACTATGCTCGTGCGGCGTGATACCCACGGCCGTGTCACTTCGGAAAGAAGGCGCGTCGAAAGGTGCTGCCACGTCGTTTCTGATTGCCACACCACAGACAGGTGTCGACTCGATACTTGCCACCGCGTCGCTGCTGGGCCTGCCGTTTGCCATTCTGCGCCCCGTGGCGGCACTCGTAACCGCGCTGTTCGGCGGTCAGTTGGTGACGCTTGCCACCCGCAACGAGCCCGCCGAGCCCATATCGCGCCGCAGCGAAGAAACCGCACAACTCACTTTCCGACAGAAACTTGCGGGTGCTTTGCGCTACGGATATCTGGATATGATTCAAGACATTGGCCTTTGGCTTGTGATGGGTTTGGCTGTGGCTGGGCTGATAACCGTGCTTGTGCCCGACGGATTCTTTCTGCGCTTCGCGGACACGCCTGTTGTGAATATGGCGGCGATGCTGGCCGTTTCGGTGCCGATGTACGTCTGCGCCACAGGCTCAATCCCGATTGCCGTGGCTCTGATGCTCAAAGGCCTGACGCCTGGCGCGGCTCTTGTTCTGCTGATGGCTGGACCCGCGTCGAATATGGCTTCGATATTCGTAATCCGCAAAGTGCTTGGGTGCAAAACGCTGTGGCTCTATCTGTTATCGATAACGGCAGGTGCCATTGCTTTCGGCTGCGGAATCGATTATCTGCTGCCGCGCGAGTGGTTCACAAGCCATTTGGTGCAGTCGCACGCCTGCTGCAACGGCGGTTCGGCCATATTCAGCACCATTTGCAGCGTGGCAATGTGCGGACTGCTTGTTTTTGCACTGATTAACAGATTTTTACCTAAAAAACATAAAACTGCTATGGATAAAAGAGTATTCAAGGTCGATGGTATGATGTGCAACCACTGCCGCGCCAATGTCGAGAAGGCTTTGCAATCGCTGCAAGGTGTTGATAATGTTGTGGTTGACCTTGCCGCAGGAACGGCGACAATCACTGGCACGGCCACCGACGATGCCATTGTTTCGGCCATTACCGCAATCGGGTACGGGGCGGCAAAAGTCTGACAGCACTTTGCAACTTGGTTGCAGAGTGGGCGCCGTATTTTTGCGTCATAATTTTAAAACAATCTAATTATGAGCAAGATAAAGAAAGATAAAATCAGCAGCGCCTACCGCGACTCAAAGAACATTTACGACGGCGTGCTGACTCAAGGGAACATTTTTGCCCGTGCCTATATCAGCTTCTTTTGGGGCGGAACTGACGATGTGGCCATTGCGCAAAAGCTGCTGTCGCTCGTTCCCGACGATTTTTCGGACACAATTCTTGACGTTCCGTGCGGCACGGCGGTTTTCACGGCCGAAAAATGGCGCCGTCTCACAAGTGCAAAAATTACTTGTCTCGATTACAGCGCCGATATGCTTCAGCAAGCCGAAAAACGGTTGTCTGGCGCCGCGCACATAACGCTCACGCAAGGCGATGTTGGTGCACTTCCGTTTGAAAATCAAAGTGTTGACGTGGTGATGAGTATGAACGGCTTTCACGCTTTTCCCGACAAGCTGAAAGCCTTCGACGAGACCTGCCGCGTGCTGCGCAAGGGCGGAAAGTTCATTGCTTGCTTCTACATTTGCGGTCAACTGCGCCGCACCGATTGTCTTGTAAATCATATTCTTGCGTCAAAGGGGTGGTTCACACCGCCGTTCCACACCGAAGCCGAAGTGCGACAGATTTTGCAGCAGCGCTACTCGAAAGTCGAAATCCACACCGACAACGCCATACTTTGGTGCGTGTGCGAGAAATAGCCATTTTAAGCAAGCGCACTCGCATTTTGGCTACAAAGTCATTTCCATATCAACGTGCACCACGCCTTCTTCGAGATATTCGTCTGAAACTGTCTTGAAACCGATTTTCTCGTAGAAGCCTTGCGCCTGTTTTTGCGCGTCCATACGGATTGTTGAGCACAGAAGTTGGCGCTTGATTTCGGCAATGGCGCGTTCCATAAGTTGGCGGCCGATGCCTTTGTCGCGCGTTATTGTCAGCACCCGCCCGATGGTTACGGTTGCTGGCCGCGCGTCGTCATAAAATGCTCTCAGATAGGCTTCTACAACGCCATTGCGCATAAAAAAGCAATGAAGACTGCGGTAGTCAATATCGTCGGCGTCGACACAGATTATTTTCTGCTCGACCACAAAAACCTTCTGACGCGCCTTCAGTATTTCGTAAACTTCAGTCGGCGATAGTTCGTTGAATCGCTTTGCGTAGAAATCCAATTCACGGCCAGTGCTTTCCATTTTATTCTTTTGTGAATCTGTAAACGGCCAATGTCGGCAGAGCGACCAATAGCAGCAGCGCAGTCTCCACAAGTGCGTACGACCCGAAATAATCAACCAGTGTTTGGAATTTCAGAACACCGTCAACTAAAAAGACCAAAAGGGCAAACCAGCAGAGAAAGAATATTGCCGCATACTTGATTTTTCGCTTCTTCAGTTTCATTGTATCGAATTTGGTTGCTAATATATTCTTTTTCCGCGTAATCATTGAAAACACCACGATTTTGGGCTTGTCGCCAATCATATCGCCCATTCAACTTAAAAAACGATAAACCGCACGATGTGCCAACCTGCGGGGCTTTGTTTGCTATTTCAGGTTACGAGAAATGCCGCTTTTTGAAATTAATAAAAGTAATAAATACTTTTATAATTAATTTTTTGATTATATTTGTGTTGACAATCTGGTCGGGGAAACGGATTTTTAACATTTAATAACTTCAAAAACAATGAAAAGATTTGTGTCTTGCGCACTTCTATCTTTGTGTTGTGCAGGTTGTTGCGTGGCGCAGGGATTTAAGAATCCTGTTTTGCCGGGGTTTCACGCCGATCCGAGCGTGTGCCGTGCGGGCGACGATTTCTATTTGGTTAACAGCACGTTCCAATATTTTCCGGGTGTGCCGGTGTTTCATAGCAAAGACCTCATTCATTGGGAACAAGTGGGCAACTGCCTTACCCGAAAGTCGCAAATCGACCTCTCAGGTATCTACAATCAAGATAATGCTCAACGCGGTTGGACAAATGCGGGCGTATATGCCACCACTATCCGCCATCACAACGGACGGTTTTATATGGTGACAACGGTTTTCCCGTCGCGCAGGCATTTTTATGTCTATACCGACAATCCCGCCGGCGAATGGTCTGAACCTATTGTAATTGACTTTGCCATTGGTAGTTGCGACCCGACCTTGTATTTTGAAGGCGACAAATGCTATTTTCTTTGGAAGGAGGGCGACATCAAGATTTGCGAAATTGACGTTACCACCGGCAAGAAAATCGGTGAAATTCATCATCTTGGTGTCGGACTTGGCGGACGTTACCCCGAAGGTCCTCATATCTACAAAAAAGACGGTTGGTATTATATGATGTTGGCTGAGGGCGGCACCGAACAGGGACACCACGTCAATATCCTCCGCAGCCGCTCGCTTTTTGGTCCTTACGAAAGCAACAAGGCAAACCCGATTCTCACACATTTTAGTATGGAAATGCAGAATAGTGATATTCAGGGACTTGGACACGCCGATTTGGTGCAAGCACCCGATTCGTCGTGGTGGATGATTTGCCTTGGATACCGCACAAGCGGATACCTTTTGCACGTGATGGGTCGCGAAACTTTCCTTGCGCCCGTGCGTTGGGACAAGAATGCTTGGCCTGTGGTAAATGGCAACGGCACTTTGCAAACCGATATGCAGTGCGCCACATTGCCGCAAGTGCCTTTTGCGCCCGAACCTTTGCGTGAGGATTTCAATTTTATCAAGCGCAACGCCCCCGCCGACAGTTATTCGTCGATAGGTTTGGCGTATGGGTGGCACAGCATCGGCAATCCCGATTTTTCGCGCTATTCGCTTACCGAGCGCAACGGTTGGTTGAGGCTCAAACCCGCCGCCGGAATCACTCTCGACCACGCCACATCGCCAACATTTGTGGCAAGGCGTCAGACCGAACGCAAATTCACCGCCACGACATTGCTCGACGCCTCCAAAATGTCGGATGGTATGCAGGCGGGCATCACGGCATACGCCGCGCCGCTCAATCATTACGACGTTGTGGTGGAGAAACGCGGCGGCAAGTTGTTTGCAAAGTCCAACATCCGCATTGGCGAGATGACTCACACGTTCAAGGAGTTGCCGTTGAAATCCTCTGTTGCATACCTCCGCATCACTTCCGACAGGGATTATTATTACCTCGAAGTGTCTGACGACGGCGCAAAATTTCAGCCGCTCGGCCGTATGGATTACCGTTATCTGACTACCGAAGTAATAGGCGGATTCACGGGCGTGATGTTGGGAGTCTTCGCGCAAGGCGGGAAAGGGTATGCCGAGTATGATTGGATGGAGTATGAGGGGGAGTGAAAAAATTTACATTATGCGAAGACTCATTTTAACAATTGCTGTATGCTCGATAGCGTGGTTGACTGATGCACAAAGTATTGAACAACTGCTTCTTGGCGGATGGAAATTCCAAAAAGGCGCACAGTCGGGCGCGGAAAGTCCTAATTTCGACGATTCCAAATGGCAATCCGTAACAATCCCGCACGACTGGGCAATCTCTGGCCCTTTCGACAAAGAGATTGACAAACAGGTAGTTGCAATCGAACAAAATGGCGAACTCGAAGCCACTGAAAAGACCGGGCGCACCGGCTCACTGCCGTGGATTGGCGAAGGTTGGTACAGAAATTCAATCGAAATTCCCGACGGATACAGCCACGCCGAACTCATTTTTGACGGCGCAATGGCTGAGCCTAAAGTTTATGTGGAAGGCAAATTTGCGGGCTACTGGGCGTATGGCTACACCACTTTTGCACTCGACATCACGCCCTATCTCCCAAAAAACGGCGGCAAAATCACGCCAGGCAAATACTCCGTTGCCGTCCACCTCAAAAACCGCGAGGAATCCAACCGCTGGTATCCGGGCGCGGGATTGTATCGTCCTGTAAGACTGTCGCTTTCGCAAGATGTGGCGGTCAAGACTTTCGGTATTTTTGCAAGGACAACGGGCATTGAGGGCATCAATTCTGACGGCACTTCGGCTCAATCGGCAAGGATTACCGTAACAACCGCATTGCGCACCTCCAATCGTCAAAAAATCAAAGTGTTGCATACATTAATTGGCAACGGCTCGGAAGTGGCGCATACCGAGACCGATTTGTCGGGCGACGAAACCACACAGATTTTTACAGTCAACAATCCCAAACTTTGGTCGCCTGAACATCCGGTGCTTTATGTGCTTGAAACGTCGATTATTTGCAATGGCAAACTCATTGACCAACAGCGCACTAACATCGGCATCCGCACCGTGGAATATGGCGGAGAGGGATTCAAACTCAATGGCAAACTCACTAAATTTCGCGGCGTTTGTCTGCATCACGATTTGGGACCGCTCGGCTCGGCTTTCAATAAGGCTGCATTCCGCCGTCAAGTGCGATTGTTGAAGGAAATCGGCTGCAATGCAATCCGCACCTCCCACAACATTCCCGCGCCGTGGCAGATGGACATTTGCGACGAAATGGGCATTCTCGTAATGGCTGAATCTTGCGATATGTGGGTATATCCAAAATGCAAAAACGGCTATTCAATTTTCTTTGAACAAATTGACAATCAGTCGCCTAACGCTGATGGTCGCCCGTGGTGGCAGCGCGATTTTGAGAATCTCGTTGTCGTCAATAGAAACCATCCATCAATCGTGATGTGGAGCATTGGCAACGAAATCCCCGACCAAGGCAGCGCAGTAGGATTGAAATATACACGCCTGATACAGAGCCTGATACACTCACTCGACAACACACGCCCCTGCACACAAGGCCTCGACCGTGGAGATTTGTGCATTGAATCGGGAGTTTTTCAAAATACCGACGTGCCGGGCTACAATTACCGTCTGCACGTCTATGACAAGGGACACGAAAATTCGCCTTCTGGACTTGTCCTCGGCACGGAGACCGCTTCCACGATTTCGAGCCGTGGTGTATATAAATTCCCCGTCGAGGAAGTCCACGGCGACGCATACGACGACGGACAGATTTCGAGTTATGACCTCGAAAGTTGTATTTGGAGCAATTTGCCCGACGACGACTGGATTTGGCAGGACAAAGCACCGTGGGTAACAGGCGAATTTGTTTGGACAGGTTTCGACTACCTCGGCGAACCGACGCCATACGACGATTATTGGCCATCGAGGAGCAGTTATTTTGGAATTTTTGACCTTGCAGGACTGCCCAAAGACCGCGCATTTTTGTATAGGACGCATTGGGCTCCCGAAGACAAAACGCTCCACGTGCTTCCGCATTGGACTTTCCCCGACCGCAAGGGAAAAGTAACGCCGGTGTTTGTTTATACTTCATACCCCGAAGCCGAACTTTTCATAAATGGCAAGTCGCAGGGCAGGAAACGCCACATTGATATGACGCTCGACGACTACCGCAACAACCGCCTCGATGTAAAAATGCCGTGGGGCGATATGTCAAAATTTGCCGATCCCAACGCACCCGAAGGCAAAAACCGCCTCGACCGCTACCGTTTGCGCTGGATGAATGTCAAATACGAGCCGGGCGAAATCAAGGTGGTTGCCTACGACAAAAACGGCAACAAGGCGGAAGAAAAAATCATCAAAACCGCCGGCAAGCCGCATCATTTGGTTTTGGAAGCCGACCGTAATACGCTGACCGCCACGCCGTTAATTAACGGTATGCCGCAAGATTCGCCCGATTTGAGTTTTGTGACGGTTTCAGTAGTTGACAAAGACGGCAACCTCTGCCCCGACGCCGCCAACCAACTAACTTTCAGCGTCTCTGGCGCAGCAAAATTCAATTCCGCCTGCAACGGCGACGCCACGTCTATCGAAACCTTCACAAATCCCACAATGAAAACATTCCACGGAAAATTGGTGGTTGTAGTAGAAGCCAAAACGGAAACTGGCACAGCCACGCTCACAGTAAAAGGCGACGGATTAAAACCCGCAACGGTAACTATCAATGTGAAATAAGGGCCATATCGCCCATTCAACGGAAAAAAACGATAAACCGCACGATTGTGCCAACCTGCGGGGCTTTGTTCGCATTTGTATATGCCTATATTTGTGAAGTTTAAACTATACACGTAATTCGATTATGAAAAGAAATTTGTTCTTCACTGTTGCGGGGATGGTTGTTCTGCTGCAATCGTGCTCACAGCAAAACTCGCCGACGGCCGAGCAGCGCGCCGCCGACCTTCTGTCGCAACTCACGCTTGAAGAGAAGGCGTCGCTCGTGCTGAACTCGTCGCCTGCCATTCCGCGGCTCGGCATTAAATCGTACAACTGGTGGAACGAAGCGCTGCACGGCGTGGCCCGCAACGGCTCGGCCACTGTCTTTCCGCAGCCAATCGGTATGGCCGCTTCGTTCGATACCGAAAAAATTGAGCAGGTGTTCACCGCCGTTTCCGACGAAGCCCGAATCAAGTACGCCAAAGCCGTGCGCAGCGGGCGCGTAAGGCAATATCAGGGACTGACGTTCTGGACGCCTAATATCAACATTTTCCGAGACCCGCGCTGGGGACGTGGTATGGAAACCTACGGCGAAGACCCGTATCTGACAGGCCAACTCGGAATGGCCGTTGTGCGCGGTCTGCAGGGCGACCCCAACGCGCCTGTGCTTAAAACTCACGCTTGCGCGAAGCACTACGCCGTGCACTCGGGGCTCGAGAGCAACCGCCACCGCTTCGATGCCGTGGTTTCGGAACGCGACCTGCGCGAGACCTATCTTCCCGCCTTCAAAGATTTGGTGACAAAGGCTGGCGTTAAGGAAGTTATGACGGCCTACAACCGTTTCCGCGGTGTGCCGTGCGCGGCGTCGGAATACCTTGTGAACGACATTCTGCGCGGCGAGTGGGGCTACAAGGGGCTGGTTGTTTCCGACTGCTGGGCCATTCCCGACTTTTTCGAGCCCAACCGCCACGGATATGTCGACAATCAGGCTATGGCAGCCGCCGTGGCCGTCAAAAACGGGCTCGATGTTGAGTGCGGCTCGTCGTTTATGAGCATTCCCGAAGCCGTCCGCACGGGCCTTCTCGACGAGAAAGACTTGGACCGCAACCTGTTTCGCGTCATGACAGAGCGTTATCGCCTGGGCGAGATGGACAGCATAACGCCTTGGGATAATCTCGACACCGCGCTTCTTGAAGGCCCCGCACACCGTGCGCTCTCGCTCGAAATGGCTCACGAGTCGATGGTTTTGCTCAAAAACGACGGCATTCTGCCACTCAAGAGCGGTCAGAAGATTGCGCTTATCGGGCCAAACGCCGACGACACCGAAATGCTCTGGGGCAACTACAATCCCGTTCCGAAACAGACAGTCACTCTGCGCGCGGCAATGCAGAAACGCATTCCTGACCTGACCTATTCACGCGCCTGCGGCATTATCGATGCTGAATATATGCCTGCCCCCGACCCGCGTTTCGCGACAGCGTACATTGATATGACCGACGAGCAACTGCAAGAGGTGGCCAAACAACTGGCCATTGGTGTGGGCGATGTCAAGAGGCACCTGCGCCGCCACGAGCAGATGAAGCGCAGTTTCCTGCCCGCATTGAATATGGATTCGGTTATGAATCTTCTGAAAGACGTTGATATTGTGGTGTTTGCAGGCGGAATATCGCCACGTTTGGAAGGCGAGGAAATGCCTGTGCACGTCCCTGGCTTTTCGGGCGGCGACCGCACCGACATTGAACTGCCTGGTGTTCAGCGCCGACTGATTGCAGCCCTTCACGACGCTGGTAAAAAGGTGGTGCTGGTCAACTTCTCGGGCTCGGCCATTGGTCTGGTGCCTGAAACCGAAACCTGCAACGCCATTCTGCAGGTCTGGTATCCTGGACAAGACGGTGGCACGGCTGTTGCCGATATTCTTTTTGGCGATGTTGTTCCTTCGGGAAAACTGCCCGTAACATTCTACAAAAATGCCGACCAACTGCCTGAAGTTGAAGATTATAATATGGAAGGACACACCTACCGCTATTTCCGTGGCGAGCCGCTGTTTGCTTTCGGTTACGGATTGAGTTACACCACTTTCGAATACAGTCAGCCGAAAGTCAAAGGCAAGAAGGTGGTTATTTCGGTGACCAATACTGGCGCGGTTGACGGCACAGAGGTTGTTCAACTTTACGTCCGCCGCCCCGACGATGCCGCTGGCCCCGTCCTGACCCTTCGCGGATTCCAGCGCGTGGCTGTTCCTGCAGGAAAAACCGTCAAAGTCACCTTCCCGCTCACCGACGATACCTTTGAGTGGTGGGACGAGAGCGCCCAGAATATGGTTCCGCTGCGCGGCCAGTACGAATTGCTCGTTGGCGGTTCGTCCGATATGTGCGATTTGCAGACGGTTCCGTACAAGTTCTAGGAAAACAATATAACGAATTGTGCAGCAAGCAATTGGCATTCAAAGGCTGATTGCTTGCTGTTTTTTTTGTGAGTTGCGCTTTCAGCGCGCTGGCTGAGACTGCTATTTTTTCCTATGGCGCCGCTTCGCTTTGCCATAGGCTATTATGAGTTGCGCTTTCAGCGCGAAGTTGAAGACTTTTTTCGTTTATGGCGCCGTTTTGCTATGCCATAGGCGAATAACTAAACTGAAAAATAATGAGAAAGCTGCGAGGCTATCCCGTCGTTTTCAATCGCCTTCTCATCAACTTTGCCACAATTTTTCTACCTTTGCACGCTTAAACTCAAAACGCTGATTTACAATGTACGAATACATTCAAGGGCGGATTGCGGAGCTGACGCCGGCATACGTGGTCATCGACAACGGCGGCATTGGCTATATGATTCTCATTTCGCTCAACACATACACCGCGCTTTCGGGCAAGGAACAGGCCATTATTTTCCTGCATCACATTGTGCGTGAGGACGCTCAACTTTTCTACGGATTCGCATCGAAGAACGAGCGCGAGGTGTTCCGCCTGCTGCTCACCGTTTCGGGAGTGGGGCCAAACACGGCGCGGATGATTCTCTCGTCGCTGAGTGCCAGCGAGTTACGCGATGCGGTGCTTTCGGGCAACGTTGGTTTAATCAAGGGCGTGAAGGGCGTTGGGCTGAAAACGGCCGAGCGTGTGATTGTGGATTTGAAGGACAAAATCGGGAAAACCGAGGCCAACACTGATTTTTTATTCCGCGAAAGCAATACAAACCGCGAAGAAGCGTTATCTGCTTTGGTTGCTTTGGGTTTCCAAAAAAATCTTGTGGAGAAACTGCTCGACAAGCTGCTTAAGGAAGACCCGACAATGAAGGTTGAGGATATGGTTAAGAAAGCCTTGAAGTCAATATAATTTCGGATGAAGTCGATGTTCGGAACAAAGCTGTGTGCGTTGGTTGCAGCCTTTTTCGCAATTGTCGTCGGGGACGCTTATGCGCAGACGGCAGGCGATTCTGCGGCCCTGCGCTACCGCGTTGCAAAACCCGCCGCAACGCCCTACGAGCCTGTGCTTCCGGCTTCGAACATTGGGCTGAAAGACCCGTCGAACTTCACCAACGAGGTAGAGTATGACGAGGAGACCGACCAATACATTATCCACCAGAAAGTTGGCGGCGTTGATGTGAGGCCGCCGTTCACAATGTCGCGCGATGAGTATGGCGACTATGACGTGAACAACTCGCTGAAAAACTACTGGCGCCAGCGCTACCGCAACGAGAGTTTTGAGCGCCAGGGCGGCTCGCTCACCAAATTCAACGTTGATAATGAGCTGTTTGAGACCATTTTCGGCAGCAATGTAATCGACATTAAACCGCAGGGAACTGCGTCGCTCAAATTCGGCCTGAAAATCACCAACACAGCAAACCCTAACATTGCGCAGTCGCTCAGGCGGCAGACAATTTTCGATTTTAAAGAGAACATTCAGATGAGCGTGGCCGGAAAAATCGGCGACAATCTGGAGATGAAAATCAGCTACGACACTGAGTCACAGTTCGATTTCGACAACACTATCAACCTGAAATTCCAAGGCAAAGAGGACGACATTATCCAGAAAATTGAGGCCGGAAACGTGTCGCTGCCGCTCTCGACGTCGCTCATAACGGGCAGCCAGAGCCTTTTTGGCGTGCTCACCGAGCTGAAATTCGGCAAACTGTACGTATCAACGGTCATATCGCAGCAGAAGGGCGAGTCGAAAACCATTACAACGCAAGGCGGCGCGCAGGTGAGCCAGTTCGACGTGTCGGCGGTTGACTACGACAAAAACCGACACTTCTTCCTGTCGCACTATTTCCGCTCGCAATACGATAAAGCGCTGAAACACTTGCCGTTAATTGTGTCGAGCGTGCAGATTACCAAGGTTGAGGTTTGGGTGACCAACACCAAGCGCTCGACCGAAAACGCACATAACATTGTGGCTTTTATGGATTTGGGCGAGGAGCGCGAGGAGTACCCGATGTATAACCGCAAGGACCGCGCCGTGCTCAACCCCGAAATCAGCTTTTTGAGCACGCCGGCGCCCGACAACAATGCCAACTCGCTCTACCAGAAGATTTTAAGCGTGCCCAATGTGCGCGATATTGACCAAGTGACAAAGGCTTTGGCCGACGAGGGGCTGGCCGGCGCCCGCGACTACGAGAAGGTTGAGTACGCCCGCAAGCTGAACAGCAACGAGTACACAGTGAACACGCAGCTGGGTTATATCACGCTGAACTCGGCGCTCAACGGCGATGAGATTCTGGCCGTGGCCTTCGAGTACACCGTCGACGGCGTCAGCTACAAGGTTGGTGAGTTCACAAGCGACGGCATTGCCAACCCCGCCAACCTGATTGTCAAATTGCTGAAGGGCAGCAACTTCACACCCAAATATCCCAACTGGGACTTGATGATGAAGAACGTATATTCGCTCGACGCCTATCAGCTTAATGCTGATGATTTTGTGCTCGAAGTTGAATACTACAACAACCGCTCGCGGGTGCGCAAACTCTCGAACGCCTTTTTGAGTGAGGAGATAAAGAACACCAAGTTGCTGAACCTGATGGGTTTGGACAACCTGAACAGCAAAAACGACTACGTGAAAGGCGGCAACGGAATGTTCGACTATGTGCCGGGCGTGACGGTGAATGCCACCAACGGCCGTGTCTATTTTCCTGTGGTTGAGCCGTTTGGCGGCCACTTGCACGACACTTTGGGCGGCGACATTCAGTCGAAAGACTTTGTTTTCCAGGAACTTTACGACTCAACTCAATACAAGGCCCAGCAGATGACGGCCAAGAGCAAATTCTACCTGAAAGGCTCCTACAAATCGTCGGGCGGGTCGGAGATTTCACTCAACTCGTTCAACATTCCGCAAGGCTCGGTGGTGGTGACGGCAGGCGGCATAACTCTCACAGAGAATGTCGATTACACCGTCGATTACAATATGGGCCGCGTGAAAATCATTAACGAGAGCTATCTGGTTTCGGGAACGCCAATCAAGGTTTCGCTTGAAAGCAAGAACACCTTCAGCCTGATGGAAAAAACGCTGCTCGGCACCCACCTCGACTATCGCTTCAGCGACCGTTTCAACCTGGGCGCAACCATTATGCACCTCAACGAGAAACCCACAACCACCAAGGTGAACGTGGGCGAGGACCCGATTTCGAACACAATTTGGGGCCTGAACGGCTCGTATGAGGTTGAGCTGCCGCTACTTACAAAATTCCTCGACTGGCTGCCGCTGATTGAGACGAAGGAAAAATCGTCGCTGTCAGTTCAGGGCGAGTTTGCGCAGCTGCGGCCGGGGCACAACCGCCGCGCCGTGGGCAAGTCGGGCGAGGTGTATATTGATGATTTTGAGAGCAGCGAGTCGAGTTACGATATGACCAACCGCGAGGCGTGGACGCTGGCCAGCATTCCGCAGGGCAACATTTTCCGCGAGGCCTCGATGTTCAACGATTTGCGGTCGGGCTACAACCGCGCCAAAATTGCGTGGTACAAGATTGACCCGCTGATGTTCCAGGCCAGCTCACCGGTGTCGAAGGCCGAGCAGTCGCGGCTGAACGCATACCGCGTGCCCGAGCTCAACATTTACCCCAACCGCGACCAGTCGTCGGGCGATGCTATCTATCTGACAACCTTCGATGTAGCCTTCGACCCAACGCAACGCGGCCCCTACAACTACAGCACCGACGACTACGACCGCAGCGGCCGCTTCCGTAATCCGCAAGACAAGTGGGGCGGCATTATGCGCGAAACGACAACCAAAAACTTCGAGACTTCGAACATTGAATATCTTGAGTTCTGGATGATGGACCCGTTTGTTGAGGAGGACTCGCTCAACCCGGGCGGCCAACTCTATTTCAACTTCGGTAACATTTCGGAGGATGTTCTGAAAGACAGCCGCAAAAGCTACGAGAACGGCCTGCCGACAAGCTATCCGCCCAACGCCGCGTCGTACGACGAGACGGCTTGGGGACGCGTGCCGGCTGTGCAGAAGAGCAACACCAGCTTTGTGAACGAGGAGAGTCAGCGCCGCTATCAGGACGTGGGACTCGACGGCTTGAGCAGCTCGTCGTTCAGCGGAGGCCCGTCGGATGAGCAGGTGTTTTTCTCAACCTACCTCGACCGACTTGAAACCGTTCTGGACGCCGATGCCCTGCGTGAGTTCCGCGCCGACCCTTCGGGCGATGATTATCACTACTTTAAGGGCAGCGACTACGATGAGGCCGGCTACGGAATTGTTGACCGCTATATGAACTACAACAACCCCGAAGGCAACTCGCCCGTGAGCACCGGCGCCACGTCGACCTACGCCACGTCGAAGCCTGATGTTGAGGACATTAACGGTGATTACACCTTGAGCGAGGGCGAGTCGTACTTCCAATATCGGGTCGACCTGAACCACGACAATATGACTGTGGGCTCGAACTACATTGTGGATGAGCGCAACGTGACCAACACAATGCCCAACGGCGAGCGCAAATCGGTCAAATGGTATTTGTTCCGCATTCCGCTCAACTCGCGCACACGCCAGCAAGTTGGTGATATTGAAGACTTTACGTCGATTCGCTTTATGCGTATGTTCCTTCACGGATGGCAGCAGAAAGTGGTTCTGCGTTTCGCCACCCTCGACCTTGTCAAGGGCGACTGGTTCACCTACGACTACGACCTGAAGGCCGGCAACGAGGCGCTTCTGTCGAACAACGAGAACAACGACGAATCGGCCGCAGCCTTCAGCGTTTCGACAGTGAACATTGAGGAGAACGGCAGCCGCGCGCCGGTGAACTACCTGCTGCCGGTGGGCGTCACACGCGAGCAGGACCCGTCGCAGACACAGCTGATTGAGCTCAACGAGCAGAGTATGACAATGAAGGTGGCCGGCCTGGGCGACGGCTACTCGAAGGCCGTTTACAAAACGGTGGACGTGGATATGCGCAACTATGAGAAAATCAAGATGTTCATTCACGCCGAAGCTGTTGACGACGAGTCGTCGCTCGCCGATGATGATGTGACTTGCTTCATTCGTATTGGCCAGGATTATACGGAAAACTACTATGAGTATGAGGTTCCGCTGAAGGTGACGCCGTGGTGGTCGTCGCGGCCTTACCCCGACAACAACGACAACCGCCGCCTGGTTTGGCCTGAGGAAAACAATATGGAGGTGATTTTCGACGATTTGGTTAACGCCAAACTGGAGCGTAACGCCGAAATAAACGCGGGCAACCCGTCGGTGTCGCAGACAATGCCCTACGTGGTGACAACGGGCAGCGGCCGCACCAAGCGCAAGATTACCGTGGTGGGTAACCCGAACATTGCCATTGTGAAATCGCTGATGATTGGCGTGCGCAACCCGCTGCAAAAAGACAACGTGTTCACCAAGGACGATGACGGTCGCGAAAAATCGGCTGAAGTTTGGGTTAACGAGCTGAGGCTCACCGACTTCAACGAGCACGGCGGTTGGGCGGCTCAAGGCTCGATGAACGTGAAACTGGCCGACTTGGGTAACGTGAACGTGGCCGGAAGCACCACGCAGGCCGGCTTCGGCTCAATCGAGCAATCGACGTCGCAACGCTCGATGGAGCAGACCAACTCGGTGGATGTGGCAGCCAACTTCGAGCTTGGCAAGCTCTTCCCGAAAGACGCCAACGTGCGCATTCCGATGTTTATGAGCTACTCGCGGATGGCCGTCAATCCTGAGTACAACCCCTTCGACCCCGATGTGAAAATCAAGGAGGCCACCAAAGGTATGAGCCGCTCCGAGCGCAAGGAGTATTTGGACGGCGTTCAGGACCTTACCGAACGGCGCAGCATTAGCTTCACCAATGTCGGCGTAGGCCAGCGCTCAAAGAAGAAGCAGACATCGAAGGCTGATGAGGAGAATATGACGGAACGCCAGAAGAAGCGTCAGGCGAAGAAAAAGAAGAACTCGAACAAGACGCACTTCTACTCGCCGTCGAACCTGAGCGCAAGCTACGCCTACGTTGAGGAGAAGCACTCCGACTACAGCACTAAATACGATAACACCACAACTCACAGTGGCTCACTCAATTACACCTTCAACAACCAGCCGAAGGCCATTGAGCCGTTCAAAAAGTCGAAGCTGCTCAAAAAGCCGTATCTGCGGATTGTGGGCGATATGAACTTCTATCTGGCGCCGGCCCAAATTGCTTGGCGCACAGGCATTAAGCGCGAGTACAACGAGACACTTCTGCGCAATATCAGTTTGGGAATGACGTCGGGCGGCGAGGAATACACGCCAACGTGCGACAAATCGTTCGACTGGGAGCGCGAGTTCAGCATCAAATACAACCTGTCGAAAGGCATCAAGTTCACTTGGATGATGAACACAATGACGGTGATTGAGGAGCCCGAAGGTCTGATTGACAAGACTAACCGCACTGAATATGAGCAGTTTAAGAAAGATGTCTGGGAGTCGATTCTCGAAGGCGGTCTGGCCAAAGAACACAATCAGAAATTCACGGCATCGTACACCGTGCCAATCAACAAGATACCGCTACTGAACTGGACGTCGCTCACTGCCCGCTACTCATCGACCTACCAATGGGAACGCGCACCGGAAGTTGCTGATTCATCGCTTTATACGGGCAATATGATTGGCAACACCAACCAGATAAACATCAATGCGCAGGGCAATCTCGACAATCTTTACAAAAAGCTCAAACCGCTTGATGAGCTGACCAAGAAATACAAGCAGACGCGCGAGAAACGGCTCACTCCAAAGCAGGAAACCGTAACCGCCAAAACCACCGGATTCAAGGCCAAGAAAGGCGTGGCCAAGACTGTGAGCCACAATCTGCGCACCGACGAGGCCATTGCGGTTAAGGTTACCGCCGGCGGAAAAGAGGTGAAATCGCGGTTTGAGATTGTGAACGACAACCGCGTGAAAATAACTGTGGATGAGGATGTTGACAATGCCGAGGTTACCGTTACCGGCAAGCGGATGGTTAACGACTCGCCCGCCCGCCGCGTGATGGAAGGTGTGGCGCTGGCCATCATCGGATTCAAAAACGTGTCGCTGGCCTACACCGAGTCGAACGCGATGACGCTTGAGGGATACACGCCCAACTACAGCTTTGCCGAACTGCGCAAAACGCCTGGTCTGGCCTTCATTTTCGGTTACCAGGACACCGCTTTCGCCGAACGCGAGGCGCGCCGCGGACACCTCATCAGCAACATCAACCTCATTCAGCCGTTCCTGACTTCGAACCAGCGCCGGGTTGACATCAAGGCAACTTACCAACCCGTGAAGGCGCTCAAAATCGACTTCACCGGACAGCGCACCATCACCCGCAAGACCAGCGAATACTACCTTGTGGGCAACTACGATGCCAAACACGACCAGTACGATGTCTACCGCTCAACGCGAATGGAATCGGGCGCTTACAACGTGACGGTGTGGACGCTGAAAACGGCCTTCGGCGACCGCCCGACCGAGAAAAACACACGGTCGAAGGCGTTTGAAGAGTACCGCCGCAACCTTTACAAATTCGCTTGGGAGCAAGCCAACCTGCGCCGCGGCCACGAGCCGGGCTACTTTGGCGCCTATGAGCCTGTGGGCGAATCGGACTCTGTGATGCCGGCCGGATACTCAATCTCGAACCCCGACATTGCCGTGCCGGCCTTCCTAGCCGCCTACACGGGCCAGAACAACGGCCTCGACTTCACAACTTGGAAGAATTTCCGCCCGGGCTGGAAAGTGAAATACGATGGTCTGACCGCCTACAAGCCTATCAGCAAGCGGGTTAAGAACGTGTCGCTGTCGCACGGCTACCAGAGCACCTTCAGCGTGGGCTCGTTCCTCAGCAGCAAGGGCTACAACTACGAGCAGGCGCGCAATCCCGAATACGCCAATATGTCGTGGGCTGTGGCCGATGTGGGCGGCTACGGACTGTTTGTGCCGTACTACGACATCACATCGTTCTCAATCACCGAGGCCTTCTCGCCGCTGTTCGGGGTTGATGTGACGTGGCTCAACAGCCTGAGCTCGCGGTTCGAGTACAAGCGCAGCCGCACAATGACTATGAACCTGACCAACAGTCAGATGCTCGAACTCTACAAGCGCGAGTATGTGCTGGGCGCCGGCTACCGCATTCAGGACCTTGTGCTGCCGTTCAAGAACCGCAAGGGCGAGCAGTTTGTGAGCGACTGCAACCTCCGCGCCGACCTCACCATCAGCGACAACATCACCGTCACCCGCGACCTTGTGCTCAACGACGACGAGATAACATCGGGCCAGATGGGCCTGTCAATGAATATGTCGGCCGAGTACGAGCTCAACGACAAAGTCACGCTCCGTTTCTACTACGATTACGACTTGATGAGTCCGAAGACAACCAACTCGTACCGCAACTCGACAACCGAATTCGGCTTTGAGCTTAAATTCTCATTATCAAAACTTTAACAAATGAAATGGCGGCTCGCGACAAACGGTTTTGCCTTTCGGTTTTGCCTTTCGGCGATGACCGCTCTGCTATGTCTGTCCGCCACTGCGCAACCGGTTTATGAGTTCGCCTCGATACCGGCGTCGGCGCGGGTGGCCGCCTTGGGTGGTTCGCCGCTGGCCATCACCGAGCCCGATTTGGGCATTGCCGCCACCAACCCGTCGTTTTTGCCTTATATTGAAGGAAGCAAAGTTGCCGTCGACTATGTGAACTATATTGCCGACATATCGATAGGCCACGCATCGTACTGCTTTACCAACAGCCGCGTGCCTGGCACAATGGCCGTGGGCATCCAGTACCTGAATGGTGGCCGCAACACCCGCTACGATGTTTACGGAAATGAGGCCGGCTCTTTCTCGACCAACGAATACGCCTTTCACCTTTCGTACGGCCGCCGCTTCGACTCGTGCTTTGCCATTGGCGCCACGCTGAAGCCTGTTCTGTCGTTTGTGGCGGGCTATTCGTCCGTTGGCCTGATGGCCGATATTTCAGCAAGTTACACCTTCAACGATGGCCGCACAGCCACATCGGCAATGCTGCGCAACGCGGGCTCGCAGCTCACCGCCTACAACGAGCACTATGGCCGCGTGCCGTTCGAAGTGCTGATTGCCGTCTGCCACCAGCTTGAACACGCACCGTTCCGCTTGTCGGTTGTGTTGCAGCAGTTGCAGAAATACCGCCTGAACGCCGACTCTGACAACCCTGCCGAGCCTGGCTCCGAAGTTGAGCGCGACAACATCACACTGCCGTCGTTTGCCGATAACATCCTGCGCCACTGCATTTTCGGTGTTGAGGCATTTCCCGGAAAACCGGTCAATCTGCGCGCGGGCTTCAACTATCAGCGCCGTCAGGAACTGAAACTGAAGGACGCACCCGGCCTGGCCGGAATATCGCTGGGCTTCGGCCTGCGCCTGAAACGCTTCAGCGTTGAGTACGCCCACGCCCGCTACACATTGGCCGGCTCGTCGAACCATTTTTCGGTGGTGGTGAATTTGTAAGGAGCAGTTGAATTCCAACTGAACTGGTAGTAGGAAAATCTTTTCCTCCATCTCGCCAATCTTTTCCAAATTTCCATACATTTGTCTTATGTCAATTGTGAAACTATTCATAGTTGATAGCAATACATAAAACAACATTAAATGTTTTGATATCAATATAACAGTATAAGCACCAATTAATTAATAAAATATCACTTTATGACAATCTACAAGGATTTGATAAATGAAATATGTAGTAGAATTCATACAGGTCTAATTGATTTTGATACGCCAAGAAGCGAAGCTTCTATGCCAACACAAGCATCGTCAGAATTTATAACCAACAAACAACAAGGCGACTGGGCTGAAGATGTGATATTTAGAGCAATAAATGATAATTCACGAAATGTCGTTGCCGTTAGATACGGTAAATCTGATGATTTAGTCGCAGGAGATTCTGGATTTGAAACATTTTTTAATGATTATCAAAATGAGTTGGACACTATCGGCAAAAGACCTGACATTTTACTTTTTAAAAAGGATGATTTTAACGATGAATGGGGATATGATATAAGTTCCAAATCTTCTCAAGAAATTGGCAGTTATGTGTCCAAAGCAATTGCAGGCATAGAAGTTCGTTCAAGTGCTTTTTTAATTAACAAATACACGGAAGAGGTAAACCGCATTGTATACGAACACACACAGAGAGTTTTACACCTAAAAAGTATAGCTTTAGAAGAATATATTGATTTGCTAAATCAAAAAAGACCTGAACTTATTGATTTATTGCGTAGTCTCGATGAAGTATCTGTTAGAACTCTTGATTTTCGAGTTACATCTTGGCGTTCTTCTCAACGTCTTCAAGAATTGTCAACAATTCTTTCTGAAATAAAGAAAAGCCTTAAGGTTATACAAAAAAGGAATTCTCTTTCAATTACGCCAAAAGTTGAAGATTTAAAGGTCGTGCATAAATGGATAATGACATATAATGTTCCCCACTTTTATGTTCAAGTTTTCTTCGACA
The DNA here is from genome assembly GCA_902790595.1 of uncultured Bacteroidales bacterium. GTDB lineage: Bacteria > Bacteroidota > Bacteroidia > Bacteroidales > SZUA-534 > RUG13583. The sequence goes on along the minus strand of CADASL010000010.1, from coordinate 43,051 downwards.
AAATATATGGCATTTCCTTTAAACATATATTGGAACTTGTTGCAAATCCAGATTTGGAGGATGAAAAGTATTTTATTGAGCAAGACACTAAAAATCAAAATAAAACTACAATAAAAATACCGTCACAAGATGGAGTGTGCATAGCCCAAGCTGTTACTGAACCGAATCACTATAGCGTGAGAAAAGAACTTAATAGAGGGCGATTATTATTTTATGTAAAATTTGATGGCGGAGAAGCTTTCCTTGATAAGGATAGGTTCGATTCACTATTTGGATGTGATTTATAATGACAGAGTCTGAATATACCAAAAAGATAGATATTAAGCATAGGAAAAAATATGCACAATTTTTCACGCCCGAGCAGATAGCTGAGTTTATGGCATCCTGGGTATTAGGAGGGAAATGCCAACGTGCGGATATTTTAGAGCCTGCGTTTGGCTTGGGTGTGTTTACGAGGGTTATGCATAAAACGAACCCTAACATAAATGTTGAAGGATACGACATTGATAAAACTATATATTCATACGCTTTTGAAAATTTCACAAAATCAAAAATCAATGTTTCGCTTTATAATGAGAACTATCTAACATCATCTTGGTCTTCTTATTATGATGGAATAATTTGCAATCCGCCATACTTAAAATTCCACGATTATGACAACGAGACTCTTGTTCAACTTGTTAATGAAAAGCTTAACATTCACCTTAATGGGTTCACTAATATTTATACCCTTTTCTTATTGAAATCCATATCTCAATTAAAAGAGAATGGCAGATTAGCGTATATCATTCCTTCTGAATTCTTAAATGCTGATTATGGGGTTGAAGTAAAAAGAGCGTTACTACAAAGTGGAACACTTAAGCATGTAATTGTTGTTGATTTTACTAAATGTGCATTTGATGACGCACTTACAACAGCATGTATCCTTCTTTGTGAGAATAATGGCACATCTGATGTTATTCGTTTTTCGATTGTTAACAATATATCTCAAATTAGTTCTTCATTAACGGATTATATAACATATAACTTATGTGATTTGAATCCGAAAACAAAATGGAAGCAATATTATAATGTGCCTGAATCTCAAAAATATAATCATTTAGTTCCCTTTTCTACATTTGCAAAAGTTACGCGAGGAATAGCAACGGGGGCTAATGAGTATTTTACTTTCAAAGCTTCAAAAATCGATACATTTAATATTCCACAAAAATGCTTTCTTCCATGCGTATGTCACGCATCTGATGTTCAAAATTGTATTTTTACAAGAACTGATTTTGACAAGTTGGTGAATGCTGATAAATCTGTTTTTCTTTTTAATGGGAAGGCCAACGAAACAGAAATTAATGTCAAAAAATACTTACAGATTGGTGAAGAGAATGGAATTGATAAAAAATATCTTACTGCTTGTCGCAAGCCTTGGTACGCTATTGAGAATAGAGTTCCGTCACCGATATGGGTATCTGTATTCAATAGGAATGGGTTACGTTTTGTTAGAAACAAAGCAGATGCCTACAATTTAACGACATTCCATTGTGTTTATAACACGAGTAATGTAGATACCGAGATTTTATTTGCGTATTTGTTAACTAATGTAGCAAAAGAAATATTCCTTGATAATTCACGCCAATATGGTAATGGTCTTGTAAAATTTGAACCTAATGATTTGAATTATGGAATGGTGCTGGACATTAGGCTGTTGACAGATGATGAAAAAAAATTTATTAATAAGGTATCAGAAGCGCTGACTCATTGTCATGGGGCTAATAATCAATTGATTATGCTACTAGATTCATTTTTTAGAAATAAATATACATCTGCAGTCGTTTCCTTGAATAATTATGAATTACAATTAAACAAAATACTAGACTCCTATGTAACAGATAATCCTAAAGAATTAATAACGGTAAGAGTTAAACAACTTAATTTTTATTCTTTATTAGAAGAATATGGAACCGCTTCAATAGTTGAAAACAATTATGTGTGTGAAGACCAAAATAATTCTTATAGAAATATTCTTTCCCAAAAACATGTTTTAATCAGCCTTATCAAAAAGGATAATGAGGAGCTATTCTTAAACCATATTGCAAAGTTATATTATACAGGCAAGAAATTTCCTTCGACTGTTGAATTAAACCACTTATATTACTTTATGCCCTATTGCAAAGGCAAGGGAATTAGAGACTTGTATTATATTAAAGTCGCCCGCGTTGGTTCGAAACATGAAGTACATCCTGATGCCGATCCCAATGATTTAAGGCTAGTATTTGAAATAGAGTTTATTAAACAATTATTTCCAGAATACAAACCTATTCGTCTCGCTATTTGGGAAACATTTACTGATACAACTCTTGGAAAAGTATTAGAAATGAATTAAGGTTTGAGAAACATCTAACCCAACAAGCCTTCATTATTGATTATGTGGTAGAGTTGGTATATACACCAGCTCTACTGTGCTTATGATACAATTTGAGTGTGAATCAGTGTTATCTCGCTTCGCCAGTGCGAAAAAAACCGCATTACCCCACAAAAAAAGCAGATCCGAAAATCGAATCTGCCCGGCTATGTATTTGAAGAAAGATTTGCCTAATCGAACAAGACTTATTTCTCGCTTGCCAGCGGTTGCAGCATAACGTCGTCGCTGATTGACAGGCTGCCGTCAACAACCACAAACTCTACGTCTTTGAAGTTCGGGTTTACATTGAAGAAATCGTCGCTGCTGATGCCCATTGCATAAACACCTGCTTTTGTGGCGCTCACCGAGTCGATTGCATAGCAGACGAAATCGTCGGTTGTGTAGTTTGCTGAGCTCGACTCAACGGTGTAGCCGATTGACGACTGCATTTGGCCGTTGTAGCTTACGTTTTTGATGTTGCCTTTGATGGTAACAACCACTTTGCTTTCATCGTTTTTCAAAACTGTTGTGGCTGCTGTGATAACAGTGAACATTACTGCTGCAATTGCCACTACGCTAAAGAGTTTTTTGTACTTCATAAGCCTTTAATTTTAAATCACATTGCAAAGATACGCTCACCCGTCAATTTGGTTAAACCGAATGTCAAAATTTTTAAAAACCGTGCGACGAAGAGCCCCAAAAACGCCCAAAACCGACGTTCGCACCCCGTTTTTTTCAATTGACGAAATCAAATGATAATCAATAAAAAAACAGCTTGACCTCGAATTTACTTTAAGCCACGAAAACGTGTGCGTTAAAATTGTAACTCACACAATTAAAAACATTTGATATAATTAAATAAATGTTCAAAGAGTGCAAAATATATGGTTGGCAACATTAATAATGATGTCTGCCAACATATTTTTGTATGTCGTAACGTGATTAGCGGCATATTTTTAGAAAATCACCCTCAAAAGCTGATTATTTAAGGCTTTCAAGAGGTGGCCAGAAACGAATTTTTAGATTACAAAACTGACCTGTGTCACATATATGATAATTGGTGACACTGGGCAAACCAGCTATTATTATATATAAGGAACCGGAACCGCCTTTTGCCTCCCGATTTGCAAAAAACCTATATATATGTCTTTCATCAATAACTATTTTGCTACATTTGGCGCGTCTTTAATATAGGGAAAATGAAAATCGCTAACAGAATAATCGCATTCGCTACTTTGCTGTCAACCACCATTTTGCTGTCGTGCAACAATGGTTCGGGTGATTCGTTCAAGGCCAACATCGAAAACCGCTCGTGCGTTGCCGACACTTCTATCCACTACACGGTTTACGTGCCGCAATCGGGCGGAAAGATGCTTCCGTCAATCATCTTCTTCGACCCGCACTCACAAGGCTACAAGCCAGTTGAGGCTTATGCCCGCCTGGCCGCAAAGTACGGATACATTCTCATCGGCAGCAACGATATGCACAACGGTCAATCGGCTTCCGAGACCGAAAAAATTGTTTTGGCACTCATCAACGAGGTTGAAAACGAGTACCATTCCGACGCCGACCGCATCTACCTTTCAGGATTCTCGGGCGGTGCAAAGCTGGCAATGCTTTACGGCATCAACATTCCCGAAATCAAGGGCGTGGTTGCCTGCGGCGGCAGCATTATGCCAAACCGCAAGCCAGATTCAACCTTCTGCTTTGTGGGTATGGTAGGCGACAAGGACTTCAACTACCTCGATATGCAGCAGACCCTGGCCACGTTCAACAAAATGCGGATTCCGTTCACGTCGCTCACCTTCGACGGCAAGCACGAATGGCCGGGCGCCAACGATTTCGACAACGCTTTCAAAGCATTGGAAGTGAATGCAATGCGCACAGGTTTCAAACCGGTTGACGAGGATTGGCTGAAATCGGTTTACAAAGAGCTGAGCGACTCGGCCAACAACCGTATGGCGCTGGGCGAATACGTAAAAGCATCGGAGCTGATTGGGCGCATCCAAGGCTGGTTCGGACCGGTGGACAAGGACATCCGCCTCTCGACTTTCCTCGACAATCTGAGCCAAAACCCGATGTATCACAACCAGCTGACAAAAATTCGCGATTTGGCCGAAAAGGAGATTTCGCTCCGCAGCCAGTTCATCAGCTCAATTGAGAGCCGCGACCTTGACTGGTGGGTGAGCGAGATTGAGAACTTCAAAAAAAGCATCGCCAACAAAGACGAATATGTGAGCCTGACCAGCCACCGGTTGATGACCTACCTGAGTATGGTTTCGTTCTCGTTGATTAACAGCGACATACTGAACAACCAGCCCGAGAAGGCTCTCAAAAAACTGAAGATTTACGAGATGGTTGACCCGGAACTCGCCGACGTGTACCTGATGTACGCCCGCTACTACCTGATGACCGGCGACCGCGAGAAGATGGTTGAAAGCTTCCGCACAGCCGTGGCCAAAGGCTTCGACGAGGCGCAGAACTACTCGTCAGAGTCTTCGTGGAAACTGCTCTTTGCACAGCCGGAGATTAAGACGGAATTGAAAAAATAATCGTTAGCGAATCCGCAAAAATAACCTACATTTGCCGCGCAATTACGGGCTCGGCCCGCAATGTTATATCGAAGAACGGAGAGATTAGGCTCGATGAAGTTCTAACAACCTTCCCTGAGCGGAAAGGTGCTAATACCTAACCCTGACGGAATAGTCCCGATGGGAATTATAACAAATTGAAAATGAAAGAGAATAACGACAGCCGTATCAATTTCTACTTTGAGGCGTCAACAAAATCGTCGATGCACCAGCAGGTGCGCATCTGATTTTCCCCACTGACACACAAATTTGCTTTGTGCCCGCACATCAATCGATAAATGATTGTGCTTTAACATTGTTTCAAACGATTTTAATCTGATAAGAAAATGATAGTTCAAGAAAAATATCTGTCGCACGACGGCGGCAAAAGCGTGAAATACTACCACCACAGCGAGGGGCTCGACCTTGAGTGCGGCGCCCGCCTCGAAGAGCTTGACATTGCATACGTGACCTACGGCACAATGAACGCCGACCAGAGCAACGTGGTGTGGATGTGCCACGCCTACACCGCCAACGCCGACCCCATTGACTGGTGGCCGGGAATGGTGGGCGAGGGCAAATTCTTCGACCCGGCAAAATACTTCATCGTCTGCGCCAACATTCTGGGCTCGTGCTACGGCACCACAGGGCCGCTCAGCATCAATCCCAAAACGGGCAAGCCATACTACCGCAGTTTTCCGCTCATCACCGTCCGCGACCAGGTGAAATGCCACGAAATTCTGCGCAAACATCTTGGAATCAATTCAATAGAGATAATCCTCGGCTGCTCCATTGGCGGACACCAGGCCATTGAGTGGGCCATCAGCAACCCGCCACTCATAAAAAACGCGTTTTTTGTGGCCACCACGGCAGTGAACACTCCGTGGGTGTCGGCGTTCAACGAGGCGCAGCGTATGGCCATTGAGGCCGACCAGACCTTCTACGATGACAATCCGAACGGCGGCGAGCTGGGACTGAAATCGGCGCGGGCAATGGCGCTCATCAGCTACCGCAACCGCGAGACGTTCAACCGCACGCAGGCCGAAGACCCGAACGATTTGGACAAACTGGACCATTTCCGCGTAAGCTCCTATCAGGTGCACCAGGGCAACAAGCTGGCCGACCGTTTCAACGCCTACTCGTACTACACTCTGTCGAAGGCGCTCGACTCGCACAACGTGGGCCGCGGCCGTGACGGCTTTCTGGCGGCTCTGGGGCGCATCACGGCGCACACTCTTGTCATCGGCATCGACACCGACATTCTGTTCCCCGTTGAGGACCAGCTGATTATTCACAAAGGCATCAAGGGCAGCGTGCTGCGCATTCTGGCGTCGGTTTACGGCCACGACGGATTCCTGCTCGAGTTTGAGAAACAAAGCAAGATTTACACGCAGTTCCTGAACGGTGAGCTTTGAGTTAGGCTTTTGAAATCAGTATTTTCTGAAAGAGTAATGACGATTGTTCGCATTACTCTTTTTTTATGCCCATTCCGGCCGGGCGGACACAAAAAAAACAGCCTTCGATTGGGGGGTGAAGACTGTTTAGTTACTATGGGAGTAACTCTTGTTCTGTTAGTGGCTAATCTGATTGAACGATGCAAAGGTAACCTCTGCTTGATGTCTCATCATCGCAAATAAAAATTCGGCAACAACGATTTCATATTTGGCAGTGCCGAATCAAAATTCGGTAAACGGCACCGCCGCGCCCCCATTTGTTAATATTATGTTGTTAAAATCAAACCGGGCCGCAGATTGTTTACGGCGCAAAAGGATACTTTTAACGCCCAATTAAAATATGTGAAACAATTTTTGGCTTGCTAAGTCGAACCTTAAACCATACCACTATGAGCGAAGAACAACCGAAAGTCAGATATTCTGACGAGGAACTGGCTGAATTTAAGCAGCTTATACTTGAGAAACTGGCAAAGGCTCAGGAAGAATATGAATTGCTTTGCAAAACGTTGGCTCACTCCGACGGCAACGATACTCTCGACACATCGCCAACCTTCAAAGTGCTTGAAGAGGGTGCAAGTGTGCTGTCGCGCGAGGAAACGGGCCGCTTGGCGCAACATCAGGAGAAATTCATCCAACACCTGAAAGCCGCGCTGGTGCGCATCGAGAACAAGACCTACGGCATCTGCCGCGAGACGGGCCAGCTGATTCCGAAAGAGCGCTTGCGCGCCGTGCCGCACGCCACTCTGAGCGTTGAGGCCAAAAACAACAGCAACAAGAAATAGATTTACAGACAGATGCAAACTGCGGCCACATTGGCTTTTGCGCCAAGCATCAGCTTTTGTGGCCTTTTTTAAAACAATACTATGAGCAGAGGAAAACTTGCCATTGTGCTGATAGCCGCCGTTTTAGTGATTGACCAGGCACTGAAAATCTGGGTGAAAACCCATATGATGATTGGCGAGGAGATTCACGTTGCCGGCAACTGGTTCATCCTCCACTTCACCGAGAACAACGGTATGGCGTTCGGCATCGAGCTGTTCGGGCGCGTGGGCAAATATCTGCTCAGCATTTTCCGAATAGCGGCGGTGGGCCTGCTCGGCTACTATCTTTTCAAGCTCGCAAAGCGCGATGTGTCGATGGGTTACTTTGTGTGCGTGGCGCTCATTCTGGCCGGAGCGGCGGGCAACATCATCGACTGCGCCCTCTACGGCCTGATTTTCGACCACAGCTGGAACAACGTTGCCGAGTTTGTGACGTTCGGCCACGGCTACTCAAGTTTCCTGCAGGGCCGCGTGGTCGATATGTTCTATTTTCCTATCATTCAGGGGCATTGGCCCTCGTGGTCGCCCATCAACGCCACTGAGGAGTTCATCTTCTTCCGCCCGGTGTTCAACTTTGCCGACTCGGCCATCACCTGCGGAATGATTTGGCTGCTGATTTTCGAACGCAAGAACCTTCAATCGGAGCTTGAACGCAAATGATGAACTGGGAGCAACTTCTATCGACACGCCGCTACGGCAAAGAGGCTGACTCAAAGGAGGTTGACCTCGAAATAATCCGCACCAATTTTCAGCGCGACTACGACCGCCTGATTTTCAGCTCGGCTTTCCGCCGATTGCAGAACAAAACTCAGGTTTTTCCGTTGCCGGGAAGCGTTTTTGTTCATAACCGCCTGACTCACAGTCTTGAAGTGGCCAGCATTGGTCGCTCGCTGGGAAATATTGTGGCGCGGCGTATTGAGTCGGAAGTGAAGCCGGAGGTGCGTCCGCTGCTTGGCGAGCTGGGCACCATTGTGTCGGTGGCCGGACTGGCTCACGACCTTGGCAACCCGCCGTTCGGACATTCGGGCGAGAGCGCCATATCGAACTTTTTTGAGAACGGCAGCGGCCGAAGCCTTCAAAACGAGATGACCGAAGCCGAATGGGCCGACCTGACCAATTTCGAGGGCAACGCCAATCTGCTGCGTCTGCTCACACATCAGTTCAAAGGCCGGCGGGCGGGCGGAATGTCGCTCACCTACGCTTGTATGGCGGCAATGATTAAGTACCCGTTCGCCTCAACCGAGCGCACCAAGAAGGGCAAATACGGATTCTTCCAAAGCGAGCGCGAGGCGTTTGACGCCATTGTGGCCGAAACGGGGCTTGTCCGCACCGACGCGCAACGCCGGATTTATGCCCGCAGCCCCCTCGCCTACCTGATGGAGGCTGCCGACGACATCGCCTATATGATTATGGACATTGAGGACGCGCACCGGCTGGGAATCCTCTCGCTCGACGAGACCCGCGAACGCCTGTCGAGTTTCTTTGATGGCGATAATCTGCAGAAATTCAAGCAGAAACTCGATGGAGTGAAAGACATTGTTACTGACAGCAACGAGTTGGTTGCCTTCTTGCGCGCGATGTCGATAAACCAGCTGACAACACGCACGTCGGAGGTCTTCCTCAACCATATCGACGAGATTATGAACGGCACATTCAGCGGCTCGCTGGTGAAAAATCTGCCCGAGAAAATCGAAACTGAATATGAGGAGAGCAGCGATATGTCGGTGAAGAAAATCTACAACAACCGCTCGGTGGTGAAGGTTGAGATTACCGGCTACAACGTGCTGAAAACACTGGTTGAGGAGTTTCTGCAGGCCACAATGGAGCCCCACTCGAACTATTCGCGCAAGCTGCTGCAGCTAATCCCCGAACAGTACAAAACCGAGGCCCGCACAACCTACGACAAGTGCCGCTCGACGCTCGATTTCATCTCCGGAATGACCGACCTCTACGCTATGGACCTCTACAAACTCATCCGTGGCGATAATGCGCTGGTGATTTAACTTTCCGCCTTCGCCTTGCTTTGGTTAACCACGCCAACGCCCACAAAGACCAGTGCGGCGGCCAGAATCTTGCCAACGGTGAGCGTGTCCATTCCCACGCAGACGCTCACAATGGCCGCAATGATGGGCTGCAAGTAGCTGTACATTCCAACAAGTGTCGGGCGCAGGCGTTTCTGTCCGAAAGGAATCAGGAAATAGGAGATGAATGTGGCGAAAATAACCAGGAACCCAAGGTCAAGCACAAGTTTCGACGTGAATTGGCAATAATCGGTTGAAACAATATCGGATATGCCGAACGGCAAGGCGGCAACCATTGAGAAGGTGAACATCCACTTCATAAACGTCACCACATTGTACCGCGAAATGAGCGGGCGGAAAATGCCCAGATAGAGTGCGAAGAACAGGCCGTTCAGAAACATCAGCCCAATGCCCGCCGGTGTTGACTGGCTTACGGCTCCGGCATCGTAAACTGAATTGAAAATCAAGAACATCACTCCCGAAAAGCTAATAAGCACGCCAACGACTTTTTTCACCGTGATGGGCTCTTTCAGGAAGATGGCGGCCACAAACATTGTCAGAATCGGCGTCATTGTGGCCACAATGGTGGCGTCCATCGGGGTAGTGATGGTGATGGCTTTCAGGAACGAAATCTGCGTGAGGAAAAGTCCCAGCATCGAGGCGATGAAGATGCCGCCCAAGTCGCGCAGAGGCACTTTCTCTTTAGGCATAAACGCCGATATGAGCCAGAACAGCGCGGCCGCACCAACCGAGCGGATGCAGAAAAGCTCCATCGGCGACAGAAGGTGAAAATTGGCGATGTCTTTGCATACAATGGTGTTCAGGCCGAAAATCACATACGCGAAAAACGAAGCCAAGTGGCCTAAAATCAAATCTTTAGATTTCATACTGATACGCTCTTTCTGCGCCGCAATGTTACAAAATTATTGCTGAACAGCTCAAACACAACCTTTCGGTCAGCCAAACTTTAAAACGGCACTTCCATCCGCACCATCTCAAAATCAAGCTGCTTCTTCTCCATATTGGCGGCCACAACGCGAACCGAAACCTTGTCGCCCATTGTGTAGCGGCGGTGGGTGCGGCGCCCGATGACTGCAAACTCGGCCTCGTCATACTCGTAATGGTCGTCGGTGAGGGTGCGGATTGAGACCATTCCCTCGCACATACTTCCGTCGAGCTCAACATAGATGCCCCATTGAGTGACACCCGAAACCACGCCGTCGAAAATCTTGCCCACGTTGTCTTTCATAAACTCAACCTGCTTGTATTTAATCGACGCGCGCTCGGCGCTGGTGGCCAGCTGCTCCATCTCCGACGAGTGCTTGCACATTGCCTCGTAAGCGTCGGCGTCAACACTTTTGCCGTTCTCCAGATAGTGCGCCAGAAGGCGGTGCACCATCATATCGGGGTAGCGCCGGATGGGCGACGTGAAATGCGTGTAGTAGTCGAACGCCAGGCCATAGTGGCCAATGTTCTTGGTTGAATATTCGGCGCGCGCCATTGTGCGGATGGCCAGCGTCTCAACCACCGTCTGCTCGGCTTTTCCGTTCACGTCGGTGAGCAGATTATTGATGGAACTTGCGATTTTCTTTTTCGTTTTTGTCTGAAGCTGATAGCCAAACCGCTTGATGAACTGCGCGAAAGCCGTCAGTTTCTCCTGATTCGGCTCGCCGTGGATTCGATAGACAAACGTGCGCCTGGCCTTGCCCTCGGCGGGTTTGCCCACAAACTCGGCCACCTTGCGGTTTGCCAGAAGCATAAACTCCTCAATGAGCTGGTTGGCCTCTTTCTGCTCCTTCAGATAGACGCCGATTGGGCGCGCCTCCTCGTCCAGTTTGAATTTCACCTCGCTCCTCTCGAACGAAATTGCACCGGCGGCAAACCGTTTTTTGCGCATTTTCTGTGCCAAGTCGTTGAGTGTCAGAATCTCTTCGGCAAGCGGGCCTTCCTTGGTCTCAATCACCTGCTGCGCGTCTTCGTACGCAAACCTGTGGTCGGAGCAGATGACCGTGCGGCCGAACCACTCTTTGAGCACGTTGGCGTCGGCATCGAGCTCAAAAACGGCCGAGAAGCACAGTTTCTCCTCGTTGGGGCGCAGTGAGCAGACCTTGTTCGACAGCTTTTCGGGCAGCATCGGCACCGTGCGGTCAACCAAATAGACCGATGTGGCGCGCTGGTAGGCCTCTTTTTCGAGCGCCGTGTTGGGGCGCACATAGAAGGTGACGTCGGCAATGTGGACGCCCACCTCGAAGCGGTCGTCAGAAATCCGGCGGAACGATATGGCGTCATCAAAATCTTTGGCGTCGGCTGGGTCGATGGTAAAGGTTGTCACCTGACGGAAATCGCGCCGGGCGGCAATCTCCTGCTCCGAAATGGTCTCGTCAACCTCGGCGGCGGCATCCTCAACACGCTTCGGGAAGCGGTAGGGCAACCCGTATTCGGCCAGAATGGCGTGCATCTCGGTGTTGTTCTCGCCCACGTTGCCCAAAACCTCAATAATCTCGCCAATCGGGTTCTTCTGTTTTTCGGTCCACTCAACAATGCGCGCTACGGCCTTTTGACCGCGCTCGGCGTTATTAAGTTTGTCGAGCGGAATAAATATCTCGTACGGCATTTGAGTCTTGTCGGGAACCAGGAACGCGTAGTGTTTCGAAATCTCGACAATGCCCACAAACTGCTCGCGGCGGCGTTTCACAATCTCAACAACCTCGCCCTCGGTGTGTCTGCCTCCGCCGCCCGATGTGATGCGAACCGTCACAATATCGCCGTTCAGCGCGTGGCGCAACTTGTTGGGGCCCACATAAATATCTTCGTCCTGGCCTTCAACAACCACAAAGGCGGCGCCGTTGTTTGTTATGTCGATGGTGCCGGTAACAAGCTCCTCTTTACCCTGCATACGGAATTTTCCGCGCGTGGGCTCCTCAATCTCGCCCGCGGCCGAAAGCTCGTTCAGGCAGCTGTTGAGCAGCTTGCGGGTTTCGTCGTCGGTGATTCCCATCAACTTCGACAACTGCTTGTAGTTGAGCAGTTTGCCTGGATGCTGACGGAGCGTTGACAGTGCGCGGCCGGTGAGTGATTTTTTGGTATCGCCGGCAGCCTTTTTGGTGCGAGCTTTTTTAGCGGGTTGTGGTTTTCTTGTCATAAAGAACTAATTATGAATGTTATCCATATAACGATGAATCCGAGGGCGAATCCGACGTAGATTTGCCACGGGGAGTGCTGGTTGAGTTTGAGCCGCGCGGTGGCCGCCAGTCCCGACAGCAGCACCGTGGCCGCCAGCAACCCCGACAGGCCCGGATGCAGATATGACAGGTACGAAACCAGCGCCGTCAGTCCTCCCCAGCCAATGGCGTGCAGGCTTATTCGCGTGAAAAGCGACATCAAGGCTGCTAAAGTGAGCATCAAAGCCGAGCCCAGAACGTAGGCGTTCATAACGGCCGGGGCGTGCCAGTTGTTCAGAATATGCCCGAAAGCAAAGGCGCACACCGCGGCCACCGTCAGCGCAAAAACACGCTCGCGGCGCTCACGCATCTGAAAGCTGCTCACATAACCAATCATCCGTGCAAACGCAATGAAAATCAGCGGCAAAAGAATGGTGTAGCCGGCACTGAAACCTAGCAGCATCAACTGCGTGGGTAACGCTCCGGGCATCATCAGACTAATGATGAAAATCATCCCTAAGGTGGTCAGAAAAATGGGGTGCAGAACTATCGAAACGCAGTAGAAAAACCTGTCAGTCATATCGTCATATTTGTTTGGTAAAATTAGGCAAGTTCTCGAATATATTTAAGGATTCGGCCGTTTTATAAGCATTTTTTTCGCTCTTGGCCTTTGGGCTCCGGGCGGCCCGCTTTTTTGTGTTTCGCCGCCGCGATAAATTTTGTTGGCATTTTTGCGGAACTCACCTATATTTGCCACACAATAATTGTTGAAAATGAGCAAAAAAGAAACTCGCGTCACGTCGCGGCAACTGCGCAGTTCATACCTTACAACCATTATTAGTATCTCGCTGGTTTTGTTTGTGATAGGTCTTGTCGGGTTGCTGATTCTGAACGCCCACAAAATATCGCGCCACGTTAAAGAGAACATCGGAGTGACGGTGTTTTTGAACAACGACCTCAAAGAGGTTGATATGATTAAGCTCCAGAAAAGCCTCGACGCATCGAGTTTTGTGCGCTCAACCGAGTTTGTCTCAAAAGAGCAGGCCGCGCAGGAGCTGAAGGACGAGCTGGGCGAGGATTTTGTCAACTTCTTGGGCTATAATCCTTTGCTGCCGTCAATCGAGGTCAAGCTGAAAGCCGAGTACGCCAACGCCGACAGCATCGCCAAAATCGAGCGAAAGCTTGTCAAATACTCGCAGGTAAAAGAGGTGGCATACCAGAAATCGCTCATTGAGGCTGTCAATCAGAACATTAAGAAAATAAGTATGGTGCTGCTCATCTTCTGCGGACTGCTTTTCATCATATCGCTTTCGCTGATAAACAACACCATACGGCTGTCGGTTTACGCGCGCCGCTTCCTGATTAAAACAATGGAGCTTGTGGGGGCCACCCGGCAGTTTGTGCGGGCGCCTTTCATCATCAAGAGCCTTGAGCACGCGCTCATCAGCATACTCATAACATTTGTGCTGCTTGGCGGTACAATTTATCTGACCGACAAGCATTTACCCGAGCTGTCGATAATGTACGAACTCGACACAATCGCAATCCTTTTTGCCGGAATAATGGCAATCGGATTCTTCATTGTCTGGATTTCGAACTTTTTTGCCATCAACCGCTACCTGCGAATGAAAGGCAATGACTTATATGCATAAAATCAAACACTTATGGATAACGAGACAAAAAAAACAGGTTTTGCCATTCACCCCAGCAACTACAAACTCATTTGGATTGGAATCGCCATCTTGGTTTTCGGCTTCATTCTGATGGCCGGCGGCCGCTCCGACGACCCGAAAGTGTTCAATGAGACAATGTTCAACGTCCGCCGGATTGTGATTGCCCCGGTGGTGGTGCTGGCCGGATTCCTGTTCGAAATCTACGCCATTATGCGTAAACCAAAAACCGATGACTGATAACCGATTGCAATGATTTTCACTCCCGGAAAAGAGCAATATGATTTTGAGGAGGGACAAATCATATTGATTGACAAACCGCTCAAGTGGACTTCGTTCGATGTGGTGAACAAGGTGCGCTATCTGCTTAAAAACCAGTTTGGTCTGAAAAAAATCAAAGTCGGTCACGCCGGAACGCTCGACCCGCTGGCCACCGGCCTGCTCATTGTGTGCACCGGCAAGTTCACCAAACGGATTGAGGAGATTCAGGCTCACGACAAAGAGTACATCGGCACGTTTATGCTGGGCGCCACCACTCCGTCGTACGACCGCGAGACCGAAATCGACCGCACCTTCAGCACCGAGGGCATCACCCGTGAGCGCGTTGAGGAAGTGCTGCGAACCTTTGTGGGCGAGCAGGACCAGGTGCCGCCGCTCTTTTCGGCAAAGCAGATTGGAGGCCAGCGCGCCTACGTGGCCGCCCGCAAGGGCAGAGAGGTTGAGCTGAAACCGGCCCGAATCAACATCGAGCGCATCGAACTGATTGAGTGCGATTTGCCAATGGTGACCGTGAACATAAAATGCAGCAAGGGAACATACATCCGCGCCTTGGCCCGCGATTTTGGCGAGCGGCTTGGCTCGGGCGCCTATCTGCACGACCTCAGGCGCACCGCCAGCGGCAATTTCAGCGTCAGCGACGCCATTGAAATATCGGATTTCGAAAAAATTATCAGAAACTTGCAACCCGTTGCAAAAAACAACGTAAACAATTTGTTATTATAATACCTTTTAAGCATCGCGCCACGCGCAAATGCTTATAAAACAGTAAAAATTTAGTAATGAAACTTTCGCAATTTAATTACGATTTGCCAGAGGAAAGCATCGCGCTTTACCCGTCGGAAAACCGTGACGAGGCACGCCTGCTGGTTGTCAACCGCAAAACAGGGCAGTTTGAACACCGCATCTTCAAGGAGATTATCAACTATTTCGACGACCAGGATGTGTTCGTTTTCAACAACACCAAGGTGTTCCCCGCACGTTTGTACGGCAACAAGGAGAAAACCGGCGCCAAAATCGAGGTCTTTCTGCTCCGCGAGCTGAACCCCGACCAGCGCCTGTGGGACGTGCTGGTTGACCCGGCCCGCAAAATCCGCATCGGCAACAAACTCTACTTTGGCGAGGACGACTCGCTGGTGGCCGAGGTTATCGACAACACCACGTCGCGCGGACGCACTCTCCGCTTCCTGTTCGACGGCTCACACGACGAGTTCAAAAAAACACTTTACAGCCTTGGCGAGACGCCGCTTCCGCGATACATCAAGCGCGATGTGGTTGAAGAAGACGCCGAGCGCTATCAGACCATTTTCGCCAAACACGAGGGCGCCGTGGCCGCTCCGACAGCCGGAATGCACTTCAGCCGCGAGCTGCTCAAACGCTGCGAAATCAAGGGCATCAACTTTGCCGAAATCACACTCCACGTGGGACTGGGCAACTTCCGCTCGGTGGATGTTGAGGACCTGACAAAGCACAAAATGGACTCAGAGCAGATTATCATCCCGGAGGAAGCCGCCAACATTGTGAACAAGGCCAAAGACGGCCGCCATCAGGTTTGCGCCATCGGCACCACCGTAATGCGCACGCTCGAAAGTTCGGTGTCAACCTACGGCTACCTGAAACCGTTCGACGGATGGACCAACAAATTCATCTTCCCGCCCTACGAGTTCAGCGTGGCAAGCTCGATGGTCTCGAACTTCCATCTGCCGCAATCAACGCTGATGATGATGGTTGCCGCATACGCCGGCTACGATTTGCTGATGGAGTCGTACCGCGTGGCTCTGAAAGAGGGCTACAAGTTCGGCGCTTACGGCGATGCAATGCTGATTCTTTGATTATCAAACCAATAAACCGACAAGGAGGCCCGCTGTGGGCTTCCTTTTTTTTGTGAATACCGAAAACACCAGAATATGCACAAACCACGCGTGAAAGAGGTGCCGCCAATGGTGGCCAAAGCCGGCGGCCAGCTGATGGAGTTTCTGCTGACCAGTTTGCCGGGCAAAAACCGCAACAACATCAAAACACTGCTCAACCACCGCCAAGTGCTTGTCAACGGGCAGGTTGTGGGATTCTACAACCACCAGCTGCAGCCGGGCGACACAGTGCAGATTCTGAAATACAAGGCTCCGGCCGAAATGACCTTTTCGGGAATGACCATAGTGTTTGAGGATGAGCACATTATAGTTGTCGATAAGCACGCCGGAATGTTGTGCTCGTCGGCCACAAAAGACCCCAACACCGTGGCCGCCACACTGTTGCGCTACGTAAGGCGCCAGAGCCCGGTTAACAGCGTCTATATGGCCAGCAGCCTCGACCGCGAGACATCGGGGCTTGTGGTTTTCGCCAAAACACGTTTGGCCAAAGAGCGCCTGCAACAGAGCCTGAGTATGACCGATTACACCTATCTTGCTATAGTTGAGGGCGTTCTTGAAAAAGAAAACGGTGTGCTGAAATCGTACCTCTGGCTCGACAAAAAAACGCAGAAAATGTGCTCAAGCCAAAACCCCGACCAAGGACAACTGGCTGTTACTCACGTAAATCTGATGAAAAGCAACAATCATTTCTCAATGTTGCGCGTGAAGGTGGAAACCAACTGCAAACACCAGATTCGGGTTCAGCTGCACGACATTGGTCACACCATTGTGGGCGACCTTCGCTACGGCGCCGCTCACAACCCGCTCAGCCGGCTCGGCCTGCACGCCTGGGCGCTAACATTCCGCCATCCGGCCACGGGCAAGGTTTTGCAGTTTGAGAGCCACACGCCAAAACGGTTCCTCAACCTGTTTGGCGGCGAGGATGAAAATAGGGAGCAAACGGCCAACTAATTATCTCCGCCAAGCCGCACCGTCGAGAAATCGAAATAGGTTAGCGAATTGAAATACAACTCTTTAACCCTCGCTGAGTAAAGATTGAACCGTTTCTCGTTGTTCGGTTTTGTGGTGTTGGTCATTATAAAACGCGGCGGGTCCGACTGGAAACCATCAATGTTAGACTCCAGAAAATCAGGCAGATACTTGGTGGGCAAATCAAAAATTATATCCACCATTCCGGCACCGAACATATAAAGCTCTTTCTGTGTTGAGGTTATGAAAGTGATGGTGAGCGAGTCGATGTAAGGCAGCCGGCCGTCGGCAGAAGTGACCCAATAGTTGGGGTTGTAGGTGAGAATGTAGGGGTTGCCAACCGACTTGGGGTACTTGAACCTGAACGCTCCCGAACCAACCGTGCCGTTGATGCCGTAGGCGTTGAAAGCCTCGGGGGCGAACACAAGCGCGTTGGTTCCGGCCAAGTAATGCAGGAAAAGCTTGTCGGGTTCTTTCAGATTGATAATCAGCACGCTGTCGTTCTCCGCCACAATGCCTGAAATATGCACCGAATCGTTGTCTTTTGCCTCGGGCAGAAACTCATCGGCACCAGCAATGTTCAGCACCTGCCGCGAGAGCCCGATCCCCTCTATCAGCTTGTTGCGGCAAATGCGTTCGATGGAGTATTTAACGTCGGAAGCCACAATCTGCCGCCCCTCACCATTCTCAAAACAGCGGTCGTTTTGGAAACGGGCGCGGGTGTCGAGCAGAAAGGTGTAAGTCAGCTCGTCGGGCGAGAGTTTGTGCTCGCGCGCAATTGAAGGCACAATTTGAAGCGTGTGCTGATTGTATTTTACTAATCCGGTATATACCTGGTTGACAATTATTTGTTCGCTGCGTTTCTCGGCATAGCCCGGAAAAACGCGGTGCGGAATATCGCTGATGTTGATGCGCAGATTACCGCCGTGCACACCATCGTTGCGCGTGCCTACAGGCTGGCACGCCGACAAAGCAATAGCCGCAACGGCGAAAGACGAAAACAGTAGTTTCATTTTGATTAATTTTACAATCAGCAAGTTGCGAAAAAAAACCAAATATGCAACCCATTGGCGGAAAAATTTATGGTTTAGCGTCTTGGGTTTATGCTTTATTTGTAAAAACTTCAAAAAAATAGCGGCAGAGTGTAATATTTTTCAAACACCGTTGTCTAAAAGGCAGAATGATTCAAAAAGCGAACATCGACGAACAAAGGCGCGTCAGCACGATAGCCGACCTTTTAAGCAAGGGCGACCGTAAGGCCGCGGCTGCCGAGTACGCTTACTTTGTCAAAAGGTATTCGCAACAGGTTCTTGATTTTACGGTGCGAATGGTGAGCAACCGGGCCGATGCCGAAGAGCTGGCGCAAAACGCTTTCGTGAAGGCATTCAACCGGTTCGAGACTTTCGAAGGTCGGGCATCGTTTCTGACGTGGGTGAGCCGTATCGCCTACAACGAGTCGATTAACCACCTGAAACGCCGTAAGTTAAATGTAGTTGATGTTAATGAGGCGCAGATTGCCGACAGCCGTATCGATGACGATGAGTTATCGACAGGCCGCGAGGAACGCATCAGTCTGATGGAAGATGCTCTCGACTGTCTGCCGCCCGACGAACGGATGCTGGTGCAACTCTATTATTACGAAGACAAGCCGCTGAACGAGATTGCCTTCATTATGGATGCCGAAGCGAACACGCTGGCTGTGAGGCTGCACCGCATCCGTAAAAAGTTGTTTTACGCCATTCATAAGATGGAACAGGAAGTCCGGGGAAAAGATTTCATAATATTCTTCGCGTTTCTTTGTAGTATCTTGTAAATTCTCAAATGCTTGTCGCTAAAATGCCAAAATCAAAAATTTTCCAAAAAAACGTGTAATATTTTCAACAACTGTTGTCTATATGGCAAAAGCAGGAACGAATTATGAAAAACATTGTGTTTTGACTTATGCTCTTGTCGGTCGTATAATAAGTAAACGAACTAAAGAAAAATGAACATCAAATTATTTACATCATTAGTGTTTGCAACGGTGATGACGGTTTGCGACACACAGGCACAGAGCATTGTAACACAAGATGCTACGACAGAGGATTACATCAAACTCCTCAATAATGCCGGCTATCAGGTCTATTCCTTCGACATCTCGTCGATGGAAAAAGACAAGTACGGATTCACACCGACAATTATGAAGTACGAGAATGGTAAGGTAACGAATTTGCATCAAATCTTTGATGAAATCGGATTCGTTTTCACCAATTCGGAACCGAAATTCACTATCAACATATCGCCCATCAACGACCACGAAATTAATTGTCACTACCAATTCAAAAAAAACAATTCAATTGACACCAAATTGAAATTCAAAAAAGTAAAAGGCCGTTATGGGTTCGTAAGGATTCCTTTTGTAATACCTGACGAGTTCAAAACAGACGAATTTATACCGCTTGTGGCAATAAGTTCGTATTGGTATGACAAGAAGGAAAAAATCGTCCGCAATTGCGATGTCGACGAGTTTGACACCGACTATCTCAACACGGCGACTTTTAAATACAGTCCGCTGATTTATGTAATTGGCGTAAAATGCAGGAAAATGTAATCAAGCAAACTATGGAAAACAGACTCACTGATACCGACCTCCGCGAAGCGTTGCGGCGCAAGGAAGATGCAAGGCCGCCTGACAAAGTGCCTGATGACTTCGTGGACTGCGTGTTGGCAAAGATAGACGCAGAATCCGCAACCAAGACCATAAAAACGTGGCGATGGGTGGCTGCAGCGGCTTGCATTGCTCTTGTGGCAGGCATCGGAAGCGCAATTTTGTTCTCTGGCAAAACCGCCCAAGTGCCGGAAATAATTGCCGAAACGCCGATTAAGGAAAATGTTGAAATCCAACATTCTGCAGATATTGAGAAAGATACGGCATCAGAACCTGTCGCCGTTCCCGAGCCGGAAGTTGAGGCACCAAAAACAAAAGCAGCACCTGCCACAAAGCCGAAACCCGCGACTCAGCCGGCACCGAATCCAAATTTAAAAATGGAACGGCCGCAATATGCCGCAAACGAGCCGGCAACCATTGCCGCCGACAGTGCAACTATTGACAACGCGACTTCACAAGATGAAGCCAACATCAATTATGCCGAAAATCAGTCCAAAAACGACGAAACGAATTTTGCACCTGCAATGCTGGATGAATTTATTGAGCTGTTGGCCGAATTTCAAGGCGTAAACAAAATAAATTCAGAGTGTTCGATTGCCAACGACACCATCTTTAATGAGTCTTTCTATGTCTTCCCTATCAAAAAGGAATATGATGTGCTTGGACAGTTTGTGCAGATGACCAGCAACTTTCCAAACACCTCGCCAGGATACATCTTCAATAATTCCGGACGACAGGTATTCTTCAGCATCGACGATGAGCAAAACGGACTGAACTATCTTTGGATAGCCGAACGCATAGATGACTATAAAATAATGATTTACAGCGTTCACGCACCGATTGACATTGAATATGAATCTGACTGCTACCAGCAGTTCTACGATGACTTGACGTTTGCAAACTTCAATACATATTATTAATTCTAAAACTACACCAAAATGAAGAAAATAACGATTTTAAGCATTATGGCACTGTTTTGTGCCAATGCCATAGCACAAGAAGAGATTGTGCTGAAGAAATGGAATACTGGTCTTGAACGGGCACAATTTAATGTTGAGAAAAAAAACAAACAGACAACTGTTATTATGCCAAATGTGGAAAATAGTTGGACTAAAGACACGACGTATTGGCTGTATAATCCACCAATTGTCAAATGCGACAGCCTTGGATTCGGATGGACGACGTTGGCACTTAAGAAAAGTATTACGTTAAGTATGAATTGTATGCTGACCAATAGGGGCGACGAGACAGTGCTGCATTGCTATATTCCACTGTCTGCCAATGTGATGACTAATATTTGGCTCGCCTCTGAAGAAACTGCCATTGTGGATATGGAAACCGGCGACCAGTATCGTGCCAGACGAACTTTCCCTGATAGTTGTATGGGAAGGCATATTACTATAATGGATAGAATGGTGAACAATTCCATAGAGACTAATAAAGTGCAACCAAAATACGATGATTTAGTCGATTTTCAGATTATCTTCCCAAAACTCTCGGCAAACACTAAAAAAATCGCCATATATGGAGTTCCTATGTGGAATCTTCGCGGAGAGCAAATCCAAATTGACTATCGCCAAATTACCAAAGATTTGAGCGACCCGTATGATGATGCTCCGCAATTCAAAAGGGCACGTCTTGTCAGCGAAGAAAAAGAATACAATGAAGATGACAGTGAAACGTGGCCAATATATGCTGACGTTCATCTAATTAAGCCGGTTAATAATAACACATTTGCTCTATGGCGAACTAAGGATGCCACTTATTTAGCAATAGCCCAAAAGCTGAACAGGATGCAGCAGTATTATAATTTTAGTGGCGATAATCCTCTTGAACGCCATCTTTCTGATAAAAATGGTGGTTATTACAAGCTATTGAAGGTTATCGGATTTCCAACTGACAAGATTTTCTGGGTTGATGGTTATTCTGGCGACTATTTCGCTTATGTGATGGTTTTTGAACCATTGCCTGAAGATGTTTCTGTATTCTCTTATTTTATTGATAATACACTCGCAGCATTACCAAACCTGAATGTCAGCGAACTTCGCAAAAACCAATCGTTATTTGAATACAATCCTCGGGTTATTAAAGAATAGTCGCACTAACTAACCTGACCATTATGTGGGGCGCACCTTCGGGTGCGCTTTTTTGCTTTTACAACACTCTTAATTCGCTGATTATGTTATGGATTCTTGTTGCTTGAAAATTATAGGACTCGCAATTATCATATTTATTATATGCAAATCGGGAGAAAAATTTTGCAAATCGTTGCCGTCAAATATTTAATGCTAACTTTTACTACCTTTGCGGTTCGTAAAATTTAGCACATTATGTTAGACAAGATTAAGGAGCTGGTTGACAAAGTTCAACAATATCAAGCCGACTCGGCAGAGAATCTTGAGCAGTTCCGTTTGAAATTCTTAAGCAAGAAAGGCGAAATCGGCCAACTTTTCGACGAGTTCCGCACCGTTCCGGCCGAGATGAAAAAACAGCTGGGCGCCGAAATCAACAAGCTGAAACAGCTTGCACAGGAGAAATATGATGCGGCAGCCGTGGCTCTCGAAAACGCAGTGTCAGACGACAGCCGCCACGACCTGACGCGCCCTGGCGAGCCGTTCGAGATTGGCACCCGCCACCCAATATCAATCGTGAAAAACGAGATTGTGGACATCTTCAGCCGCATCGGGTTCACCGTTGCCGAAGGCCCTGAAGTTGAGGACGACTGGCACGTGTTCTCGGCAATGAACTTCGCCGCCGAGCACCCCGCACGCGATATGCAGGACACATTCTTTGTTGAGAAGAAATCGATGGAGCCCGACCCGCACGACATTCTGCTGCGCACCCACACATCGAGCGTGCAGTCGCGCATAATGGAAAAACGCCAGCCGCCAATCCGTATGATTTTCCCCGGCCGCGTGTTCCGCAACGAGGCAATCTCGGCCCGCGCACACTGCATCTTCCACCAGGTTGAGGGCTTGTATGTGGCTGAAAATGTTTCGTTTGCCGATTTAAAGCAGACACTTTTATATTTCGCCAAAGAGATGTTCGGCAACGACACCAAAATCCGTCTGCGCCCGTCGTACTTCCCGTTCACCGAGCCGTCGGCCGAGATGGACGTGTCGTGCTCAATCTGCGGCGGCAAGGGCTGCAACATCTGCAAAGGCACCGGCTGGCTCGAGATTCTGGGCTGCGGTATGGTTGACCCCAACGTGCTGAAAAACTGCGGCATCGACAGCGAGAAATACACCGGATTCGCCTTCGGTATGGGCGTTGAGCGCATTGCAATGCTCAAATACCAAGTGCGCGACCTGCGACTCTATTTCGAGAACGACATCCGATTCCTGAAACAATTCAAATCGGCGTATTAAAGGACTACGGACAACAGACATCAGACTACAGACAAAAAACAACTTGTTATCCGATAATTATCAGAAAATAAATCAATTAAACTTAAAACTTCAACAACTTATAACTTTAAACTTCGCTAAGTTACAGCGGCAAAGATTTATTTCGATAAATGATAAAAACGATTATTTTTGCCACGCTAATTGAAAAATAAATAGTCTTATGTCGAAAAATACAAAAGAACAGCAACCTGACAGCTTCGAAAGTGTACAGGAATCACTGAACAAAGCCGAATTGTTCATCAACGACCACAAATCGGTTCTCTCATACGGTGCAATCGGCATTCTGGCCGTTGTAGCCATCTTCTTCGCCGTACAGCGTTTCTACCTGATTCCGAAGAACAACGAGGCAAGCGCCGCTATGTTCGTGGCCGAGCAATATTTCCAGAGAGATTCGTTCAACCTCGCCCTCAACGGTGACGGCAACTACGCCGGTTTCCTTGACGTGATTGACGATTATGGCATTACCCAGACAGCCAAACTGGCCAACTACTATGCTGGTCTGTGCTATATGTACACTGGCGACTATGAGAGCGCCATCAGCCACCTGAAGAAATTCAAATCGAAAGACATTACTTTGAGTTCTGTCGCACTTGGCGTGATGGGCGACGCATACGTTGAGTTGGGCGAAGAGGCAAAAGGCGCATCGTACTACGAGAAAGCCGCTGCCAACGCCAAAAACGATTTCACAACACCGCTCTATCTGAACAAGGCCGCACAGGTTTACGAGAAACTGGGCAACAGCAAAAAAGCCCTGGCTCTCTACAAGACCATCAAAGAGGACTTTGCAATGTCGCAGGAGGCTATGAACGCCGACAAGAACATTGAGAAGATGAACGCTGAGATTGCAAAATAAATGGCAACAGCACTTAAGAACTTATCAGAATACAATGCAGCGACCATACCTTCGGGTGAGGGTCGCTGTTTTGTTGTTATTGTGGCCGAATGGAACGAACAGGTCACAAACGCAATGGCCGAAGGCGCCATCAAGACGCTGAAGGATAACGGAGTGAAAGACGAGGACATTCTGGTCTGCCACGTTCCGGGCACCTTTGAGCTGACATACGCCGCCGCCCGCTACGCCCACAGCCACCTGCTGATTGACGGCGAGCGCGAGGCCGACGCCATAATCTGCCTGGGTTGTGTGATTCAAGGCGAAACGCGCCACTTCGACTTCATCTGCGAAGGCGTGGCCAACGGCTTGTCAACAATTAACGCAGCCGGCGAGATTCCGGTAATATTCGGCGTGCTCACCACCGACAATCTACAGCAGGCTCTCGACCGCTCAGGCGGACGCCTTGGCAACAAAGGCGTTGAGGCAGCTGTAACGGCACTCAAAATGGTGCAGTATGTACCAAAGAATTGATTGAAACTCAAACTTTATACTTAACCGCCGTAGTCAATTGATTGCGGCGGTTTTTTTGTTCCCGAAAAATGTTAATTCCGTCAGTCTATTGACTAAATTTAGCTAAATTCAGTCAGTTAATTGACCGTATTTTTATATATTTGCACCAAAACAAAAGCTATGGGAACAATTAAACGCTTGTTATACAATGAAATTCAGCATAGAATGCAGCCAAACAAAGTTATGCTGCTTTTTGGTGCGCGACGTGTTGGAAAAACTGTTCTGATGAAGCAACTGGTTGACGAGTTCGACGGGCAAAAAATGGTGCTGAACGGAGAAGACTACGACACCCAAGCTATGCTTGCCGAGCAAACGGTCGCCAATTATCGTAACCTTTTTGGCAATATAGAGCTTTTGGCAATCGATGAGGCTCAGAACATACCCAATATTGGCAACAAGCTGAAACTGATTGTTGATGAGATTCCTGGCATTCGTGTAATTGCTTCCGGCTCATCATCGTTCGACTTGAAAAACAGCGCTGGCGAGCCGCTTGTGGGGCGCAGCACACAGTTTTTGCTCACATCGTTCTCGCAACGTGAGCTGTCGCAAACAGAAAATGCCCTGCAAACCCGCCAAAATCTTGAGAGCCGGCTCGTCTATGGCTCCTACCCGACAGTAGCTCTGATGGACGACAACCAGCAACGCAAAGAGTACCTGCGCGATATTGTTGATGCATATCTGCTTAAAGATATTTTGAGTGTCGATGGCATAAAAAACACGGCAAAAATGCGTGATTTGCTTCGGCTTGTGGCTTTTCAGACGGGTGGCGAGGTCTCGCTCGACGAGTTAGGTAAGCAACTGTCAATCAGCAAAAATACGGTTGCTCGCTATCTTGATTTACTCAGCAAGGTGTATGTGCTTTTCAAGGTTGGCGGCTTCTCTCGAAACTTGCGCAAAGAGGTTGCAAAATCGGCTAAGTGGTACTTTTATGACAATGGTATCCGCAATGCAGTGATTAACAACTTCTCACCTTTAAGCTTGCGACAAGATGGCGGTCGTCTGTGGGAAAACTACATTGTCAGTGAGCGAATGAAACGGAATCTGAACGAGCGCCGTTACAACGAGTTCTACTTTTGGCGCACCTACGACCAACAAGAAATTGACCTTGTTGAGACCGATGAAACTGACATTCAGGCGTTTGAGATTAAGAAAGGTGAGAAAAACCCGCCTTGCCCCAAGGCTTTTTCTGATGCCTATCCCAATGCGCAATACAATGTTATCCGAAAGGATAATTATCTCAATTTTATCTGAAAACAACGTTAATTCAGTCAGTATGTTGACTGAATTTAGCTAAATTCAGTCAGTTGGTTGACGGAATTTTGGTTTCACAACATATTATCTCAAACAAAAACCCGCTGCAAACTCTTCGTTCACAGCGGGTTTCTTCTATGTCTAACCTTTAAATCTTTCTAAATCTTCTCAACCTTAACAAACAGATTCACCTCCTCGTCAATATCCACCGTGATGGCGTTGTCAGCATTCAAGTCTTTGACAACCTCAATTTTGTTGGCGAGTGTCTGACTTGCAATGTATTGGCGGAAGTTGGCTATGGCGTCGTTCGAGTAGGCGTTGTCAGAGATGCGGATGTTGATTTTGTCCGTCACCTCAAAGCCGCTGTCCTTACGGATGTTTTGAATGCGGTTTACAAGTTCGCGGGCCACGCCCTCGTTCTTCAACTCGTCGGTCAGGGTGATGTCGAGAGCCACGGTGAGTGTGCCCTCGTTAGTCACCAGCCAGCCAGGAATGTCTTCCGACACAATCTCAACGTCGGTGCGAACAATGGTAACTGCCTGTCCGTCAACGGTCAGGTCGAACTTCTCGGCCTGCTCAAGCGCGGCAATGTCCTCTTGGCTCATTTGGCCGATGGCGGCCGACAACTGCTTCATAATCTTGCCGTATTTCGGTCCCAGAACCTTGAAATCGGGCTTGATGCGCTTAACCAGAATGCCAGTCGTATTTTCCAGCAGTTCAATGTCTTTTACATTCACCTCTGTCATAATTATCGGCTTGACCGCCTCAATCTGACGGCGCATTTTCTCGCTGTGGATGGGCACCATAATCTTGCTCAGCGGTTGGCGAACCTTCAGGCTCACCTTTCGGCGAAGACCGAGAACCATTGACGAGATGCGCTGTGCCAGTGCCATTCGCTCTTCAAGGTCGGTGTCGATGGCCGAGCGGTCGGCTTTGGGGAACTGCGCCAGGTGCACCGATGTGGCGGCGCGGCCAGTGGCCTGCGTCAGGTCGCGGTAGAGCAAATCCATATAGAATGGCGCTATCGGGCTGCCCAGCACGGCCACCGTCTCAAGGCAGGTGTAGAGCGTCTGATAGGCTGCAATCTTGTCGGCGTCGTACTGACCGCCCCAGAAGCGTTTGCGGTTCAGGCGCACGTACCAGTTGCTCAAGTTGTCGATGACAAAATCCTGAATGGCGCGTCCTGCGCGGGTTGGCTCGTAGTTGTCGAGCGCGTCCTGCACCTCGTTGATGAGCGAGTTCAAGAGCGACAGAATCCAGCGGTCAATCTCGGGGCGCTCGGCCAGCGGAATGTCCTTCTCACGATAAGTGAAACCGTCCACATTCGCGTAAAGCGCAAAGAAACTGTATGTGTTATAGAGCGTTCCGAAGAATTTGCGTTTCACCTCGTCAACGCCTTCTATGTCGAATTTCAGGTTGTCCCACGGCTGTGCGTTGGTAATCATATACCAGCGAAGCGGGTCGGAACCGTATTTTTCGATTGTCGAGAACGGGTCGACGGCGTTGCCCAGACGTTTCGACATTTTGCTGCCGTTCTTGTCAAGCACAAGACCGTTCGAGATGATGTTCTTGAAGGCCACCTTGCCGTTAATCATTGTGCTGATGGCGTGCAGAGTGTAGAACCAGCCGCGTGTTTGGTCGACGCCCTCGGCAATGAAGTCGGCGGGGTAGAGCGTGTCGAAATCGTCTTTGTGCTCAAACGGCCAGTGGCGCTGCGCGAACGGCATTGCGCCCGAATCGAACCACACGTCAATCAGGTCTTTCTCGCGGTACATTGGTTTTCCGCTTGGCGCGACAAGCACCACAGCGTCGATGTAGGGGCGGTGCAGGTCAATCTTGTCGTAGTTCTCTTTCGAGTAATCGCCAACCTTGAAGCCCTTGGCCGTGTACGGATTCTCTTTCATAACGCCCGCGGCTACAGCCTTCTCAATCTCGGCGCAGAGTTCCTCAACCGACCCGATGCAGAGTTGCTCGGCGCCGTCCTCGGTGCGCCAGATGGGCAGCGGCGTGCCCCAGTAGCGCGAGCGGCTCAGGTTCCAGTCGTTGATGTTTTCGAGCCACTTGCCAAAGCGGCCTTCGCCAGTGCTCTGCGGCTTCCAGTTGATGGTCTTGTTCAGTTCCACCATTTGGTCCTTCACGGCAGTGGCCTTGATGAACCAACTGTCGAGCGGATAGTAGAGCACGGGTTTGTCGGTGCGCCAGCAGTGCGGATAGTTATGCACGTGTTTTTCAATCTTATAAACGGTGCCCTCGGCCTTCATTTTCATACAGATGAAGATGTCGAGATTCTCGGCTTTCTGCGCCGCCTGCTCGTCGTATTTTCCGTTGACGGTGAACTGCGGGTCGTAGGCGTTCTTCACCCAGCGGCCTTCATATTCCTTGTAGATGCCGATGTTGACAAAATCGCGCACAAACTGCTCGTCAAGGTCGGCGGTGAAGTAGTATTTGCCAGTCAGGTCAACCATTGGACGCGTCTCGCCAGCCTTGTTAATCATAAACAGCGACGGGATTCCAGCGGCCTTGGCCACCTTGGCGTCGTCGGCGCCGAACGTGGGCGCAATGTGAACAATGCCCGTACCGTCTTCGGTGGTGACATAGTCGCCAGGAATGACGCGGAAGGCGTCGGCTTTCTTGTTAACAATCTGTTTGTCAACCAGTTCGCACGGGTCAACCCACGGAAACAACTGCTCGTAGTGGATGCCCACAAGGTCGGTGCCCTTCATTTCGGCAATCACCGTGCCAGGGTTCTTATCGTTGAAATAGGCGCTGAAACGCGATTTGGCCACAATCACCGTGCAAGCCTGCTCGGTGTAGGGATTCTTGGTCTCAACGGCCACATAGTCAATCTTCGGTCCAACGCACAAAGCGGTGTTCGACGGCAGGGTCCACGGCGTGGTGGTCCAGGCCAGAATGAAGAGTTGCTTGTGGTCGGCGTCGGCTTTCGCCAGAATATCTTTAACCAACTGATTGTCAGCGTCTGTGACCTTAAACTGCGCGGTGCAGGTGGTGTCCTTCACGTCGCGGTAGCAGCCAGGTTGGTTCAACTCGTGAGTCGAAAGGCCCGTACCAGCGGCGGGCGAGTACGGCTGAATGGTGTATCCCTTATAGAGTAACCCCTTGTTATAGATGGTTTTAAGCAGATACCACAGCGTCTCGATGTAGCGGTTGTCGTAGGTGATGTAGGGGTCGTCCATATTCACCCAGTAGCCCATTTTGGCGGTCAGGTCGCGCCATTGGGCGGTGTACTTCATAACCTCGGAACGGCAAGCGTGGTTGTAGTCGTCAACGCTGATTTTCTTGCCGATGTCTTCCTTGGTGATGCCCAGCTGCTTCTCAACGCCCAACTCAACGGGCAGGCCGTGAGTGTCCCAGCCAGCCTTGCGGTCGACCAGAAAGCCCTGCAGCGTCTTGTATCGGCAGATGATGTCCTTAATGCTTCGCGCCATAACGTGGTGAATGCCAGGCATTCCGTTAGCCGACGGCGGACCTTCGAAGAAGATGAATTTCGGGTGTCCCGCGCGAGTGTCGATACTTTTCTGAAAGGTGTTGTCCTTGTTCCATTGCTCAAGGACGTCTTTGTTAATCTGCGACAAGTCCAACTGCTTGTATTCTGGAAATTTACCGCTCATAATTATGATGTTTTATATTTCTCGAAAAAACGCGCAAATATAGTTTTTTAATTCAAGGATTGATAGTGTTTGTTATTAGTGTCAGCATTTGCGTCAGCTTCAGTGTTTGTTGTCAGCATTATCTGTTTGCGTTTGTGAGTGAAATCATTTATTTTTGCACCACTTTTTAAATAGCGCAATTAAATCGCTGAAAATGACTGATAAGCAACAGACTATCAAAAACGAAGTTACCGTCGAAGGAACTGGTTTGCACACCGGGGCACACGTGAAAATGACTTTCAAACCCGCCCCAATCGATTTTGGATACAAATTTCAACGCATTGATTTAGAAGGAAAACCCGTTATTCCGGCTTTGGCCGAATATGTGATTGACACTTCGCGTGGAACCACCATTGGCCGCGGCGATGCCCGTGTTTCGACTATCGAGCACGTGATGGCCGCCGTTTACAGTCAGGGTATCGACAACATTCTTATCGAGATTGACGGCCCCGAAACACCAATTATGAGCGGCAGTTCAATCGAGTTTCTTGATGCTCTGAAAAAAGCTGGAATTGAAGAGCAAGATGCTGAACGCCAATACTTTGAAGTAAAAGAGAATATCCGCTATGTGAACGAAGAGCGCGGAATCGAGATTATCGCCTACCCCGACTCAAAATTCAGTATCGACGTGCTTATCGACTTCAACTCGAAAGTGCTCGGACAGCAGTTCGCCAGCATTGACGATATCAGCGATTTCGAAAAAAATATTGCCAACTGCCGCACCTTCGTCTTCGCCCACGAGCTGGTTCCGTTGTTCAATATGAACCTGATTCGCGGCGGACAGCTCGACAACGCCATTGTGATTGTCGAGAACAAAATCTCGCAAGAGGAGTTCGACCGCATTGCCGACTTCTGCAACAAGCCGCGTGTGAAAGCCCGCGAAGGAATCCTCAACGAGGACCTGAAATACGACAACGAACCGGCACGCCACAAGCTGCTCGACATTATAGGCGACCTGGCCCTGACCGGACGAAAAATAAAAGGCAAATTCATTGCCAAAAAGCCCGGACACTTTGCCAACACCGAGTTTGCAAAGCAGATTCGCCAGTGCATAAAGTTCCAGCAGAAAAACGGCGTTGCGCCAATCTACCACCCCGACCAAAAGCCAATCTACGACATCAACGACATAATGAAACTGCTGCCCCACCGGCCGCCGTTCCTGCTTGTCGACAAGATTATCGAGATGACCGAAAACTCGGTAGTGGGTATTAAGTGCGTGACGATGAACGAGCCGTTCTTTGTGGGCCACTTTCCGCAGGAACCCGTGATGCCCGGCGTGCTTCAGATTGAGGCAATGGCCCAGGTGGGCGGAATTCTGGTGCTGAAAGACCTTGAAAAGCCGCAGGAGTGGTCGACCTACTTCCTGAAAATCGACAACGTGAAGTTCAAGCGCAAGGTGGTGCCGGGCGACACGCTCATTTTCAAACTCGAATACCTTGCCCCTGTTCGCCGCGGCCTGTGCCATATGCGCGGACAGATGTTCATTGGCTCGGCTTTGGTTATGGAGGCCGAAATGATGGCGCAGCTTGTGCACAACAAAACCGAGGAGAATAACGAAACGAATACTGAAGAATAATGACAAACAAATTTTCAAACATCCATCCGGATGCCAAAATAGGGCAGAATGTTGAGATTGGCCCTTTTGTAACCATCGACAAGGATGTTGTTATCGGCGACGGAACAAAGATTATGAGCGGCGCCGTTATTTTTGAGGGAACACGCATCGGCTGCAACTGCCGCATTTTCCCGCACGCCGTGCTGGGAGCCGTTCCGCAGGACCTGAAATTCGTTGGCGAATACACCACCTGCGAGATTGGCGACAACAACACCATCCGCGAATTTGTAACCATCAATCGCGGAACCAATTCGACCGGCCGCACGGTCATCGGCAACAACAACCTGCTAATGGCTTACACCCACGTCGGCCACGACTGCATTCTGGGCAACAACCTGATTATCTCGAACGCCACACAGTTTGCCGGCGAGGTTCACGTGGATGATTTTGCAGTAATCGGCGGCGGCTCGCTTCTGCATCAGTTCACGCACATTGGTTCATATATGATGCTTCAGGGCGGCACTCGCGTCAGCAAGGACCTTCCGCCTTACGTGATTGTTGGTGGTGAGCCGGCTTCGTATTTCGGCCTCAACCTTGTTGGTCTGCGCCGTCGCGGATTCGATAACGACACCATCAACGCCATTCACGATGCTTACCGCATCATCTACCAGGGTGGAATGAATACCACACAGGCGCTTGACAAAATTATGGAAACACTGCCACAGAGCACCGAACGCGACTACATTGTATCGTTCATCAAAGGGTGCACACGCGGTATTGTTCCAAGCTGCATAAGTCGGAAATAGTCGGGCGCAGATTTTCTTTATAAAATATTAAGGTCCGGAGGCAACACGCTTCCGGACTTTTTTTGTGCTTTTCCAGCGATGTTCCCCGTCGAAATCCGGAAAATCTGCCGCCTAACGGCTTAAAAATTATCACATATCAAAAATATAAATTACACATTTTTTAAAAAAAATCTATATTTGTAAAATATCTATTTTAAGACATTCTAAAAAATGGAATCGGGTAAAAGAATAATTGTGCCCTGGGATTTCACCGAAGTGGCACAAAACGCATTGGCACACGCAGTTAAAATAGCCAAAGTGTTGGAGAACAGTATTGCGCTTCTTCATATCGCCAAAAGCGACAAAGAGGTTGACGACGCACAGCAGAAACTTCAGCAGGTGGCCGCCGAAGCCGAAAAAGCCAACGGACTCAAAGTGGAAGCCGTTGTTCTGGTTGGAACCAT
This sequence comes from uncultured Bacteroidales bacterium, assembly GCA_902790595.1. Lineage (GTDB taxonomy): Bacteria > Bacteroidota > Bacteroidia > Bacteroidales > SZUA-534 > RUG13583. Next base: position 10,667 of record CADASL010000010.1, on the reverse strand, counting down.
TTTCACCACCATCGGCGAGTACACTCGTGACAACGACGACATCAACCTTGTGATAATGGGCACACACGGTATGAAGGGTATGCAGAAGTTGACCGGCAGCTGGGCTTTGAAAGTTATTGTCAGCTCGTACGCGCCGTTTATTGTTGTGCAGGACCCGCCGCTCGAGAACTCCACTTACAGCAAGATTGTCTTCCCGGTCGATTTCAAGAACGAGAACCGCGAAAAACTGGTTTGGGCCATCTATTTCGGCAAGATTTTCAACGCAAAAATCTGCTTCATCAAGCAGGAGGTCAGCGACTCGGCTCTTGTGAAGAAGGTGAACACCAACCTGTCGTTCGCTAAGAAATATCTTACCAAATACGAGGTTGAATACGAGATTGAAACCGCGGCAAACGGCAAGTTCGAAGACCAGACCATTGAGTACGCAAAACGTATTGAGGCCGACCTGATGATGATTATGACCACCAAGAACATCGGCACTCTCGACTATGTTCTGGGCGCCAGCGAACAGTACATCATTGCCAACACGGCTCGCATTCCGGTAATGTGCGTCAACCCGCGCAAGAACTCAAATTTTGCTTTGGGCTCGCTTTATTAATTGATAATGATTCCGTTACAATAAGACCGCCGCTTGAGAGAGTGGCGGTTTTTTTGTCGGCGCCGGAAAACATATTTTCAAACTTCGGGCAAGATTTTTTGTGGAAAAACATTAATTTCGTGAATCGAAATCCATCTATGGGCAGAACATACTACTATTACATCGACCGCTTGAAGGTGTTTTTGATGTGCCTCATCATTTTTCACCAAACGCTGATTGCATACGGCGGAATTGGCCATTGGTACTATGTCTCGACCGACCGTTTCGACGGGACGGCACTCATCGTGGTCAACACCATTAAAACGGTGAACCTCTCGTTTCTGGCGGCCGCCTTTTTCCTGATGTCGGCAATGCTGGCGCGGGCGTCGTACCACCGCTGGGGCTTCCGCGAGTTTGTCAAACGGCGCGTTTTGCGGCTGGGCATTCCATTAGCCGTTTACGCCTTTTTGTTCCATCCAACGGTGGTTTTCTTTGTCGCACGGATGTTTGGTATGCCATCGGACTGGTTCACATTTTGGTGCTACTTGATGAAACACGAATTCTCGCTCGGTCCAATGTGGTTCATAGCCACACTGCTGACTTTGGAGCTCCTCTACGCCGTTTATGAGCGGTTCTGCCCAAGCGTTGAGCCGCTGATGGCCGAATTGTGGAAGCAGACACCCGCTTTGCGGGCCACATTGTTTGTGGCAATATTCGGCATCATCTCGTTTATTGTAAGGCTTTTCTCGCCTGCGCGAGCCTCACAGCCGGGTATCCAGTGGGGATTTTACCCGGTTTACATCGGAATGTTCATATCGGGACTGATAGCCCAGCGCAACGACTGGATTCACAAACTGAAAATCGGTTTCGCGCTGCCGTGGCTGCTTTTTTCGTTGCTCTGCCTGCCGATGCTGCTGCTGTCGGTTCATTACATTGAGGATTGGAGCGCATTCACTGGCGGACTCAATATGCAATCGCTCTTCTACGCCCTTTGGGAGCCGATGATTAGCTGCGGAATGTGCCTTTTCCTGATGTCGGTTTTCTTCAGGTATTTCAACCGCCCGAATAAAAAGGCCGCAATGCTGGGGCGATTGTCGTACACGGTATTTTTCATCTGCCCCGCCGTGATTGTCCCTTTCACCAGGTTGTTTGAGTCAATGGCTATGCCGGTCACTCTCAAATGGTTTTTTACGGCTGTTTTGAGCATTGTTGGCTGCTTTACGGCGGCATTCCTGCTTCACAAATCGTTCTCCCTGGTACAAAAGGCCTTCAAGAAGTAACTGGGGATTTCCGCGTTTTTTTTGCGAAGATTTTCCGTCTAATCCCGCTTAAGCGCATTAAAAAAGCCGCCTCATTGCTGAAGCGGCTTTTACAAACAATTAATATACTCCTATGAAAAACAATTCATTAGTTGTTCTCCGGACGCAGTTTGCGAACGGTAACGGCTGTCTGCCACATCTCGCTCTCGCGCATTGCCTTCAGTTCCTTCTCAAGGCCGACGCGGTAGTCGGGTTTCGAGTTGCTGTCGATAGAGATTTGAGCCTCAATACCGCTCTTAACTGACAGGTAAAGCCACTCCATAACAGGTTTCACTGCGTCGTGGAAACGCGGGAACCAGTCGAGAGCGCCGCGCTGTGCGGTTGTTGAGCAGTTTGCGTACATCCAGTCCATACCGTTCTTTGCGAAGAGCGGCATAAGCGATTGAGTCAACTCCTCAACAGTCTCGTTGAAGGCTTCTGACGGGGTGTGTCCGTGCTCGCGCAGAACCTCGTATTGAGCCAGCAGCAAGCCTTGGATGGCGCCCATCAGTGAGCCGCGCTCGCCGGTAAGGTCAGAAGTGGCCTCACGTTGGAATGTGGTCTCGAACAGATAGCCCGAGCCAATGCCGATGCCAAGAGCCAAGGTGCGGTCCATTGCGCGGCCGGTGGCATCCTGGTAAACAGCGTATGACGAGTTCAGGCCGCGGCCCTCAAGGAACATTGTGCGCAGCGATGTGCCCGAACCCTTCGGTGCAACCATAATAACGTCGATGTCTTTTGCAGGAACGCAGCCGGTGCGGTCGTTCCAGGTGATGGCGAAACCGTGCGAGAAGTAGAGAGCGTTGCCCGGTTTCAGGTGCTTCTGAAGTGTCGGCCAAACTGACATTACAGCGGCGTCAGACAGCAAGCACATAACGATTGTGCCGCGCTCGGCAGCCTCTTCAATCGAGAAGAGAGTCTTGCCCGGAATCCAACCGTCGGCAACAGCCTTGTCGTAAGTCTTGCCCTCGCGCTGGCCAACGATAACGTTGAAGCCGTTGTCGCGCAGGTTAAGCGACTGGCCAGGACCCTGAACGCCATAACCGATGACGGCGATGGTCTCGTTCTTTAATATTTCACGTGCTTTTTCCAATGGAAACTCTTCGCGGGTCATCACGTTCTCGATAACACCGCCAAAATTCATTTGTGCCATTTTATTTTGCTTTAAATTAAACTGTTATCACTTTTTTGCGAATCAGCGATTCGAACTGCGAAAGTAAAAGACTTTCAGCAATTTTCAATATTTTTTTTCAGTCAATGTAAATTAAAATGCAATCTTTTCAATCGTCTTTTATTTTGTAATAATTTTTGAAGGACGGATGCGGTCAACAATGACCGTATCATCCTCAATATGAAAAATATAAACCCAACGGCGGTTGTGGCTTGCCATTCGCCGAGCCTTTAGATGGTACTTTAAAATATCTGCCATTGTGCTTATGCGATACAAATCGGCAAATAAAGCCAGCGATTGTACTTCAGCCATCATTGTATCGAGATACCTGCGTGCACTTTCAAAATCTTTCACCGTCAGCAGGAAATCCGCTAAATCTTCAATATCATTCCACGCTTTCCGCGAAACCCTAACCCTGTAGTTTTTCATTTTTCTCAAGGTAGCGGTTCCAAACTGCATCAAAAAACTCCTCTACCGTAGCCAATTCATTTTCAGGTGTTTTTGACACGACAGTCTGCTGTGCAACGCGACTTTTTCGCCCGCTTTTTGCACGTGGAATTTGCATAGTGTCGTTTGTGAAAGATGAATCCATATTCATAATTTTTGATTGCAAAATACAATTTTTATCGGGATTACAATCAGATTGTATCATCGTTTTGCTACTGCTCGTCATCTTTTAAAGGCACAAATCGTGGTTTATCAACTCTTAATCTGTGGCTTGTTATACTAATACAAACTTGACCAAATTCGCATACTAAAAACTCGTTATATTTTGATTTCGAGATTTCCATTTCATCAATAATTGCTATACAAGGGTCCATATCCATCTTTACCTCTATAGGATGTTCAAAATGAAAATCCAATAGTGGCAGCATATTACCGTATTCTCCTGCAAAGAAACGATAAGTCAACGCTTCAATAGTAATTATCAAGTCACCAGATTCATTGTCCCAACAAAAAGAGTATATTCCACAATCGTGAAATCTCTCATTGTCTTCAAGAAACATCTCAATGTTCTCAATGCCGTCAATCAGTGCTTCAGCACCATCCCTTATGGTACTATTGTATTTGTACATAGCACTCCTAAATCCTAACTCCTACATCCCAAATCAATTCTCCATTGTCAATTGGCGGTGCTTCTCCTCTCGCTCGTTGATATAGTCGCTGATATGCTCGCGGCGGCTTTTGGTAATGGCAATGCGGCCCGAGCGCACGTACTGCAGCACGCATTTGAACTCCTGCAGCGCAGCGTAAAGCGACTCAATGTCCTCCGTCAGGCCGGTTTTGGTAACAATGGCGTAGGTGGGGTTAACTTCTACAATATTAGCATCGTGCAAGCGGATTTGACGCGAAATGCCCTTCTCGTTCAGCATTGTCGGCGTTGAAATCTTGAACAGTCCGCACTCTTGGATAAATATCTCATCGTCAGTGTAATAGTTGGCCTGAAGCACATCAATCTTCTTCTCAATCTGACGGGTGATTTTGTCGATTGTCTCCTCGTCGCTGTAGCAGGTAATGGTGTATTTGTGAATGCCCTTAATGCTTGACGCCGATACATTCAAGCTCTCAATGTTCACCTGACGGCGCGTGAAAACAGCCGTGATTTGGTTCAGCAATCCCGCAAGGTTCTCCGAGAAAACCAGAATGGTGTATAATGTTTTGCTCTCTTGTTCCATTTTTATCTGTTTGTTTTTCAATTCAATAAATCAATCATCCAATTGGTCGGTTCAACAATCTGTTGTCATTTAAATTCCAGCATCATATCGTCAACATCGTGGCCGGGTGCGCACATTGGCAGCACGTTGCCTTCCTCCTCAACAGCCACCTGAAGCAGATATGGGCCTTTGGTGTCCATCATTGTGCGGACGGCGGCGGCAAGGTCTTTGCGGTCGATAACTGTCTGACACGGAATGCGATACGCTTCGGCAATCTTCATAAAATCGGGGTTCGTCATTGGGGTGAACGAATAGCGGCGGTTGAAGAACATTGCCTGCCATTGGCGAACATTGCCCAAATAGTTGTTGTTGAGCAAGATAAGTTTTACGGGAACTTGATTCTCCATTATGGTGCCAAGTTCCTGAATGGTCATCTGCAGGCCGCCGTCGCCAAGGAACACGCACACATCGCGGTCGGGGGCGCCGAAAGCCGCGCCAATGCCAGCAGGCGTGCCGAAGCCCATTGTGCCCATTCCGCCCGACGTCACCACGCTGCGGTTTTTGGTGAACTTGAAGTAGCGAGCGGCCATCATCTGATTCTGACCAACATCGGTAACCATAATGGCCTTATTACCAGTTTGTTGTGTGACAACATTCACAACCTCGCCCATCTTTATCGGGCCTTCGGTGGGGTGAATCTCACGCTCGATAACCACCGTGCGCTCCTTCTCGAAATAAGGTTTGAAACTCTCAATCCACTCTGTGTGGCTGTTCTTTTTCAGCAACTTATTCACTTGTGCCAGAGTCTGTTTGCAGTCGCCAAGCACAGCAAGGTCAACCTTCACGTTCTTGTTAATCTCCGACGGGTCGATATCGAAATGAATCTTTTTGGCCTGAGTGGCGTAGGTGGCGAGTTTTCCGGTTATGCGGTCGTCGAAGCGCATTCCAACGGCAATCAGAAGGTCGCACTCCTGCGTCTTGACGTTCGACGCCAGGCTACCGTGCATTCCGAGCATACCAACGTTCAGCCGGTGCTCCGACGGCAGTGCCGACAAGCCCAGCAGCGTGCAGCCGGCCGGCATATCGGCGGTCTCCAAAAACTCGCGCATCTCGTCTTGGGCGTTGCCCAGTTCAACACCTTGACCAACAAGCACCAGCGGACGTTTGGCGGCGTTTATCATTGCGGCGGCCTCGCTAATGGCCACAGGGTCAATGTCGGGCACAGGAACATATCCGCGGATAAAATCGATATGCTGCGGCTCGTACTCAACCATTCCCACCTGCGCGTTTTTGGCAAAGTCGAGCACCACAGGGCCCGGACGACCGCTGCGGGCAATGTAGAACGCGCGGCTCACAGCCCACGCCACATCCTCCGGACGGCGAATCTGATAGGCCCACTTCGAAATTGGCTGCGTAACGCCCACAAGGTCAACCTCTTGAAAGGCGTCGGTGCCAAGGAAAGCGGCACCCACCTGACCGGCAATCACCACAATTGGGGTGCTGTCCATCATTGCGTCGGCAATGCCTGTAATGGTGTTGGTTACGCCCGGACCGCTCGTTACAAGGCAGACGCCCACTTTCCCGCTCACGCGGGCATAGCCCTGTGCGGCGTGCGCGGCAGCTTGCTCGTGGCGTACCAATATGTGATTCAGCGTTTTACTGTGGTCATAGAGTGCATCGAAAGTCGGCATTATGGCTCCGCCCGGATAACCGAACATCACATCAACGCCCTCGTTCTCAAGCGAGCGCATCAGCGCCTCCGCTCCTGTTATTGTTTCTTTCATTGTTTAAATATATGTTCTTTAAATATTTATAGTCTTTTCCCTTCAAGCAATGTGATTAACTCTTTTATATCTTTTTTAAGTACTTTCAATATTTTTCCATTATCAACAAGGTCCCAAAACTCCGATGAATATATATTGCTTGACACTACATCTTTATTATATCCTTGCTCTCCTTTACACCAAATATCTTTCTCATAATCAACGGATTCAAGGGAAGCGGATGCAACGTTTGATATTTTCCTACCATAAACACCAATAATTATCGTATTATCAGAAGATGTTCCTATATAGATATATGCAACGGTCCATCTAATTGGGGTTATTCTTATGCAGTTTTCTAGTAAATCAAACTCATAATCCTTTCCCAAATACTTTTTTAATGGTTCAACTACCTTTTCATTTAACACTTGCTTCATTAACTCGTTTCGTTTTTTATCAAGTGCATTTTGAAGTGATTCCAAATTATCCGCGATTTTCAAACAGTCCTGAATACTGTTAACATTTAATTTGTCTGCCATATATTTAGCAATTTTTTGTGCTATTTTTTTCTCACCATTGCGCATCGAAAATTTTCCCTTCCAATAGTCTACGTATTGAATTAAAGAAGAATGTAGTAATGGTTCTTTATCTCTGTCTATTTGATTTGCTGACGATATAAACATTGGCAGTAAATCATCTTTGTAATTTAATTCAATGAAGCGGCACAATTTTTTATCATCATAATCAAGAATATCTTTAGCTTTTGGGGTCAAACTTTTGTCAGACACTTTTTTGTTGCCATATTTTGTGAGATAAATGACAAAAATGCTTTCATTAGGCACATTATGACCTTGAACTTTTTTAATGTATCTTTCAATTTGTTCAAATTGGTCATCAGCCCAACATACTTTATTCTCAATTATTATTGAATATGAAGGGCTCTCGTGGCTCTCGTCTATTAAAATGTCTATTCTCTCTTTTTCTGCCGTTATATTTGGATTATGTATAGTTATATCTTTAATTGAACAACATTTCTTTTTTAGCAAATCAATGAATATTTGATAAACAGGAAAGCTATGGTCGTACCCCGCATAATTCAACAATGTTGTTAAAATTCTCGAATGAGCATTCTCTTTAATTTTAATGTCTTCTATAATATTCGCATTATAAGGAAGGTTTTCTCTTTCTTTTTTTTCAATGCCTGCGATTTCCGAAGCCAACTTAATCAATATGTCATTCGACAACTCCTTCATTGTACCTATTACTTTCCAGTTTTTTCTCCCTTAATAAGTTTAAGAGCCGCTGACGCGCCATCCAAAAAACTCTGCACAGTTACATACATTGAAACTATGTCATTATAAGGGTATATTGTTGATTCTGCGAAAGATAACGCTTCGTTAATCAAAACCTTTTCATATTGTCCAAGGTCATCAATTACTACATCCTTAAGAATGGCGGATTCAGTTTTGTCAAATTTTCCGTCAAAAGATAAAGATACTGAATTGTTTGTCGAAAGTTCAATGGCTACTTCAGCTCCTTTTAAAAAATCTACAATCGCTTCAGCAACAGCATCAGAATGATTATCAGGGTCGCCAATAGAAGATTTAGCATAATCAGCGGCCTGTTTTCTCAAAACATCGTTGTATTCGCCAAGATTTACTTCGTTCATCTCATCAAGAAAGACATCCATTTCTTCGGCTTCATCGTGAACACCCTCTTTCTCATTTATTGCAATGATATGCAAACGTGTTTCATCTTTTAACTTGTAGTTTTCATAATTGAGACAACACCAGAAATGGTCATCATTTAAATCTTGAATGGCTTTTTCTTCTTTGAGTGTTAAACGCTTTTTTGGGGGGCTGACAAACAATAAATAAACATTATCGGCAGCCGATAAATATTGCGATAATTCTCCCTTGATTAATTCGGTAACTTCTTGAATACGGCCTTTAACGGGTGTTTCTCCATCAATTAAAAGCACAGATTCCGCATTTTTAATGCTATCCGCAATGTGCGAAGAATCCTCGTCACATAATCCTTGTGCATTGGGAAAACCAAAATAATCAAATACACGAGAGCAAACATTTTCAGGTGTCAACCCTAACTGCATCTGCTTCAGTTCGCCGTAATTCAATTTACGATAATCGTATTCCATAACTTTTTGTTTCTCAATTCAACGGACGTGGCAATGCCGCGTCCCTACATCAAAATCATTTATCGAAAATCTGTGCAAATCCGTTAAATCTGTGTTCCCGATAGCTATCGGGACTGTGCGAAAACCATCATTCCGGAATAATACGCACCGCGCCTTTGTCGGCCGAACTAACCATCGACGCGTAAGCCTTCAGCGATTTGGGCACTACGCGTTTGCGGGTCATCGGGCGCTGCGGACGGGCTTCGAGTTCGGCATCGCTTAACTTCACGCTGATTGAGCGCGACGGAATGTCGATTGTGATAATGTCGCCGTCTTTGATTTTGCCAATGGCGCCGCCAGCAGCCGCTTCGGGCGATATGTGGCCGATAGACAGGCCCGACGTTCCGCCCGAGAATCGTCCGTCGGTAATGAGCGCGCACTCTTTGCCAAGGTGCATCGATTTAATGTACGACGTCGGGTAGAGCATCTCCTGCATTCCGGGGCCGCCCTTGGGGCCTTCGTGCGTAATCACCACGCAGTCGCCGCTCTTGACTTTGCCGCCAAGAATTCCCTCGCAGGCATCTTCTTGTGAATCAAACACAACGGCAGGACCTTCGAAGTGCCAGAGCGACTCATCAACGCCGGCCGTCTTCACAATGCAGCCGTCTTTGGCAATGTTGCCGAACAGCACAGCCAGGCCGCCGTCTTTCGAGTAGGCGTGCTCAATGTCGCGAATGCAGCCGTTGGCGCGGTCGGTGTCAAACGAAGGCCAAGTGGCTGACTGTGAGCCCATCTTGGTGCTGAACTTGCCTGCGGGCGCACTGCTGTAAATGCGTTTGGCCTCGGGGTCAATGGTGCTTCCGCAGATATAATATTTCTTCAGGTCGTCGGCCAAAGTTGAGCCGTTGACGCGCTTGAGCGAAGTGTCGAGCAGACCGGCTTTGTTCAGTTCGTTCAGAATGCCAAGAATGCCGCCAGCGCGGTTGCACTCCTGAATCGAGAATTTCTGCGTGTTGGGCGCCAATTTGCACAGGAACGGCACGCGGCGGCTCAACTCGTCGATATCTTTCATCTTGAAATCGACACCAGCCTCGTGAGCCACGGCCAGAAGGTGCAGCACGGTGTTGCTCGAGCCGCCCATTGCAATGTCCAAAGTCATTGCGTTCAGGAAAGCCGCGCGTGTGGCAATGCTCTTTGGCAGCACACTCTCGTCGCCCTCCTCGTAATATTTATATGCGTTCTTAACTATCAGTGCCGCAGCGTCTTTGAAGAGTTGAATGCGGTTGGTGTGAGTGGCCAGAATGGTTCCGTTGCCCGGAAGGCTCAAGCCAATGGCTTCGGTGAGCGAGTTCATCGAGTTGGCGGTGAACATACCCGAGCACGAGCCGCAGCCGGGGCAGGCGCAACTCTCAATCTCCTTCATCTGTTGGTCGGTAACCGACGGGTCGGCGCCTTTCACCATTGCGGTGATAAGGTCGGCATTCTCGCCGTTCCATTTGCCGGCTTCCATTGGGCCACCCGAAACAAACACCGTCGGAATGTTCAAGCGCATCGAAGCCATCAGCATTCCCGGCGTGATTTTGTCGCAGTTGCTAATGCAGACGAGCGCGTCGGCCTTGTGGGCGTTGCACATATACTCAACCGAGTCGGCAATAATGTCGCGCGAAGGCAGCGAGTAGAGCATTCCGTCGTGGCCCATAGCAATGCCGTCATCAATGGCAATGGTGTTGAACTCGGCGGCGTAGCAGCCAAGTCGCTCAATTTCAGCCTTTACCAGTTGCCCAATCTCGTGCAGGTGAGTGTGCCCGGGCACAAATTGTGTGAACGAGTTGGCAATGGCGATAATTGGCTTGCCCATCTGCTCGTGCTTCATTCCGTTGGCAACCCAAAGGGCGCGCGCACCGGCCATCCGTCGGCCTTCGGTTGTTTGTGCGCTTCTGAGTGTGTGTTTCATATCTGAAGGTGTTTATGTTTAAAATAAAAAAGCCCGTCCGTAATGGAAGGGCTCGTAATTCGTTTTCTTATAATAAATTGCACAGCCCTTCCTTATCCGCAGACCACCACGACCA
>CADASL010000009.1 GCA_902790595.1 uncultured Bacteroidales bacterium | reverse complement strand
AAAGCGGGTGCAAAAGTAGAGGGTTTTTCGTTTCACGCAAGAGGTTGACGCGTTTTTTTGAAAATATTTTTACGGGTTTTTATTACGCTGTGCCATTGGCTATTACACCCAAAACAGCCCGTTTTCGCATCAGAAAACCCTATCAAAAAGTCCCCAGAAGCGGCGGATGGATGGCATTTTCGGCCGTTCTTAGTGGAAACACCTGCATTTTTCATCGTTCCTTTCTCTTAAACAAAGAAGATGGATTTAGTATAGGAACAGAATTCATTTAAAGAAAAAGAGGCCGTCCAAAACCTTTGAACAGCCTCAAAAAAGCAAATATTCCTTATTTATTTAACAAATAGTATCGTTTTGTCGTTCACTTTCGCAATGTAAACACCTTTTTTCAAGTCCGACAGGTCAAGCGTTGTTACATTGTGTTCCTTTTTGACAATAACACCACACGTATTGTAGATACATACATTTGATGGCTCGTCAGTATAGAGAACATTGTTTGATACGTATGCGCTTGATTCAAGAGTGTTGGTGATAGCGGTATGAGTGTCTATAACGTATGGCTCATAGAAATAACGCTCGTTGAACACTTCTTTTTTGTTTCCTTTATAAGTGCCTTGTTCCAAAACTATCTGCATATTATCAAAATAATAGTAGTAATCATTACTGCAATAAATTTTAATAAAAATGAATTTATATCCTATTGATTCCTGTGAATGACTGATTTCAAACTGACATTCTCCCGTATTAATACTACTACCACGAAATGATGGTGTTTCAAGTTCTGATAAACTACATTGATTGTTAAAGTATTCATAAGGATTTTCAAATTTGGTTGCACCTATATTCCAACTAAAATCCGGTGTAACCTCATTCCCTTTTTTATCAAAAATCTTAACATTTGTTGAAAATGTAAACCAAGCAAAACAACATTTTTGTGTATTCAACAAATCATCAATTTTAAGAAAAAAATTTAAAACATTGTTAGTAACCCTTAAAACGGTCTTACCACTTTTTTGTTCCAAACAAGGATACAAGTCAGTGTCATCTTCCCATCTTGGATTTATAAACCAAGTGTTGTACTTCTGTTCCGAAAAACCACTTACATAGTTGTAAGCACCCTCTTTCTCAAATGGATTGTACCACTCTGTAGAACCGCCTTGCGCCTGCGCACCCATTGCCAAAGCAAACATTGATGCAATTAAAAAAGTCTTTTTCATAATCTTATGCCCTAATCCGTGTCGAGCGCAACCTTTAATTGTAAAAAAATGCTTGCGACTCCCCTGACAGGCATAAAAAACAAAATGAAAAAGACATAAAAAAACGTGGGAATCTAGTTACTCGCTCCCACGGTTCGAGGCTCTCGCATTGCCCTATGTCGTAAGATTAAGCAACGCGATAGCCACGTTTGGCATTATAAAAAGCATAACAAATGGGATGTTATGAATTCATACACCAAAACAGGCGCTCACAATTGCTTTCTCTTTGACGACATAGTCCAAAACTTGCGAGATTTCGAACCGTCAAAGGAAAACGTTAGTAAACGTCTTAATATGTCATTCTGGATTTTACACTTTACAGCATAAAATACAGACAAAACAAAAATACAAAAGTCGGTTGAAAATGGAAAATGTTTTTTGTTAGAGAATCTCTGCCGACAAAAAAAAACCCGACGTCACCGTCGGGCTTTTTCGCTATCTCAAGCAGATGTTATTCTGCCGAATAATCCATTTTGGTCATACGCACGTAGCTTTGGTAGCGCAGTTTGGCCATTTCCTGGCAGGCGCTGAAGAGTTCGTCGGCCTCGTTCGGGAACATTTTCTTAACCGAGTTGAAGCGAACCTCACCCATAAGATATTCTTGGAACTTCGACCAATCAGGCTCTTTCGAGTCGAGAATGAACGGATTCTTGCCTTCCTTAGCCAAATCGGGGTTGAAACGCCACAGATGCCAGTAGCCGCACTCAACGGCCTTGGCCTCTTCGGCCTGACTCTTGCCCATACCTGCCTTCAAACCGTGGTTGATGCAAGGTGCGTAAGCAATCACGATTGATGGTCCGTGGTAAGCCTCGGCCTCTTTCAGAGCCTTCAGCGTTTGTGCTTGGTCGGCACCCATTGCAATCTGAGCCACATAAACATAGCCGTAGGTGGTGGCAATCATACCAAGGTCTTTCTTGCGAACGCGTTTGCCTGAAGCGGCGAATTTGGCGATTGCACCCAGCGGTGTAGCCTTCGACGACTGACCGCCAGTGTTCGAATATACCTCAGTATCAATTACAAAGATGTTAACGTCCTCGCCCGAAGCAATAACGTGGTCGAGACCGCCGTAACCGATATCGTACGAAGCGCCGTCGCCACCGATAATCCACTGCGAACGTTTTACCAGGTGGTCTTTGTAGGTCAGGATGTTCTTGCAGGTGTCGCAGCCGCAAGCCTCGCAGGCGGCAACAATCTTCGGTGCCAGAGCCTTTGTAGCGGCAGCGTCCTCTTGTTTCTCAATCCACTCGCGGAACAGAGCCTTCATATCGTCGGTGCAGCAGGTGCACTCTTGAGCCTCGGTCATAAGACGGGTCAGACGCTGTTTCATTTTCTTGTTGGCGATTTCCATACCAAGACCGAACTCGCAGAAGTCCTCGAACAGTGAGTTGGCCCAGGCTGGACCCTGTCCTTTGGCGTTCTTTGTGTACGGTGTCGATGGAACAGAGCCAGAATAGATTGACGAGCAACCAGTTGCGTTGGCCACAATCTCGCGGTCGCCGAACAGTTGCGAAATTAACTTAACATATGGTGTCTCGCCGCAACCTGCGCAAGCGCCCGAGAACTCGAACAGCGGTGTTGCAAACTGCGAGTTCTTCACATTGGCTGTGATGTCGATAAGGTCTTGTTTCGACGATACCTTCTCAACGCAGTAGTTCCAGTTGGCAGCCTCTTTTGCGGCTTCGGCCGAAGTGTCGTCGTAAGCCACCATTTTGAGAGCGGGGCCGCCCTTCTTCGGGTTGCCTGGGCAGACGTCGGCGCAGTTGCCGCAAGCCAAGCAGTCCTTAACACCCACCTGCATTGTGAAGTACATTCCCTTGAACTGTGGTCCGAGTGCGGGGATGGTGTCGCCACCGAAGCCTGCCTTCTCGTCCTCGGTCATTACAAACGGACGGATGCAAGCGTGCGGGCAGACATATGCGCACTTGTTACATTGAATACAATTCTCTGAATTCCAAACAGGTACGAAAGCACCAACGCCGCGTTTCTCGAATTTGGCAGTTCCTGCAGCCCAAGTACCGTCCTCAATACCCTTGAACGACGAAACAGGCAGCAAATCGCCGTCTTGTGCGTTGATTGGGCGGACAACCTTGTTGATGAAGTCGTCGCCGTCGGTGTAAACCTTCGGTTGGTCTTGCAGATTGGCCCAAGCCTTGTCAACAGCCAGTTCCTTGTACTCGCCGCCGCGGTCAACAGCAGCGTAGTTCTTGTTCACAACGTCCTCGCCCTTCTTGCCGTACGATTTCACAATGAAGTGCTTCATTTCCTCAACAGCCTTGTCAACTGCAATCACGCCTGTGATGCGGAAGAATGCCGACTGAAGAATAGTGTTGGTGCGGTTTCCAAGGCCGATTTCCTGTGCAATCTTGGTTGCGTTGATGTAGTAAACCTTGATGTCGTTCTTTGCGAAGTAAGCCTTCACCTTGTTCGGGATGTTGGCGATGAGTTCGTCGCCTTCCCAGATGGTGTTCAGCAGGAACGTACCGCCCTTCTGCAGGCCGCGGGTAACGTCGTACATATTCAGATATGCCTGTTGATGGCAAGCCACAAAGTTCGGTGTTGTAACCAGATATGTCGAGCGGATTGGCTCGTCGCCGAAGCGAAGGTGCGAGCAGGTGAAGCCGCCCGATTTCTTCGAGTCGTACGAGAAGTATGCTTGGCAATATTTATTGGTGGTCTCGCCGATAATCTTAACCGAGTTCTTGTTTGCACCAACGGTACCGTCGGCGCCAAGGCCGTAGAATTTGGCTTGGAACTGACCAGCAGGCGCAACCGAAACCTCTTCGCCGACAGGCAGCGAAGTGAAGGTAACGTCGTCGGTGATACCCAGAGTGAAGTGGTTCTTCGGGGTGTTCATAGCCAAGTTGTCGTAAACGGCGATGATTTGCGCAGGTGTGGTGTCGTTCGAACCCAGACCGTAGCGGCCGCCAACAACTTCGATTTTCGAAATCAGGCCAAGTTCGGTCAGAGCGTCAACAACGTCAAGGAACAGCGGCTCGCTGTTTGCGCCAGGCTCTTTGGTGCGGTCGAGAACGCAAATGCGTTTGCACGATGCGGGGATGGCCTCTTTCAAATATTTGAGTGAGAACGGACGATAAAGGTGAACGGCAATCATACCAACCTTCTCGCCTGCTGCAACTTTCTTATCAACAACCTCTTTGATGCACTCGGTGACAGAGCCCATAGCCACAATCACGTTGGTAGCGTCAGCGGCGCCGTAGTAGTCGAACGGACGGTGCTTGCGGCCAGTGATGGCGCTGATTTTGTCCATATAGTCGGCCACAATGTCAGGCACAGCGTTGTAGTACGGGTTGCACGACTCGCGATGAGCGAAGAACACGTCGGGGTTCTCAGCCATACCGCGCATTTCAGGACGCTCAGGCGACAAAGCGCGCTCGCGGAAAGCCTTAACTGCGTCCCAGTCAACCAGTTCCTTCAGGTCGTCTTGCTCAACAACCTCAATTTTCTGATACTCGTGCGATGTGCGGAAACCGTCGAAGAAATTCAGGAACGGAACACGGCTCTTGAGTGTTGCAAGGTGAGCAACACCGGCCAAATCCATAACTTCCTGAACCGAACCTTCGGCCAACATTGCAAAGCCTGTCTGACGGCAGGCCATAACGTCCTGATGGTCGCCGAAGATGCAGAGTGCGTGCGAAGCCAGCGTACGAGCCGAAACGTGGAACACTGTCGGGATGAGTTCGCCAGCGATTTTGTACATATTCGGAATCATAAGCAGAAGGCCCTGCGAAGCGGTGAAAGTGGTTGTGAGTGCACCTGCCTGCAACGAGCCGTGAACAGCACCTGCTGCACCGCCTTCCGACTGCATTTCCTGAACTAAAACTGTCTCGCCGAAGATGTTCTTTCGGCCTTGAGCTGCCCATTCGTCAACGTTTTCTGCCATTGGCGAAGATGGTGTGATTGGGTAAATGGCTGCAACCTCAGAGAACATATACGCGATATGCGCTGCGGCCTGATTACCATCACAAGTGATAAACTTTTTCTCTTTTGCCATCTTGTTTGTATTTAAATTAAAGTGTTATAAATGAGTATCTTAACAACTATCAATCAAAGTTTTGGCCGTTTCGCTATGGTCCACGGCACGCAAGCGCAAAACTAATAATTAGTTTGGCTGCGACTGAAAAAAATCGGTGATAAATTCTTGTTTTTTTTGCGAGCGGAAAGCCGACAGCAGAGCCTAACGGATTTTTCAGCCGTTTTTCTGCAGATATTCAGCAATGCGGTCGAGCGCTTTCGCGATGTTTTCGAGCGAATTGGCGTACGAAAAGCGGATGAACCCCTCGCCGTTCGAGCCGAAATCGGTGCCAGGCGTAACGCCAACGTGGGCTTTTTCAAGAATGTCGAAGGCGAACTTGTATGAATCGGTTGTGAAGCGGCTGGCGTCGGCAAAGATGTAGAAAGCGCCTTGCGGCTCGGTGTGGATAGTGAAGCCCATCTGCCGCAAGCGGTCAATCATATAAGTGCGGCGCTCGTTGTAGGTTTGGCGCATAGCGGCCACATCGGCGTCGGCTCGCTGCAAGGCTGCAATTCCTGCGTATTGCGCCAGCGACGGGGCGCAAATGAAAAGATTCTGTTGCAAGATTTGCAAACTGCGTATATATTGCTGTGGTGCAATCAGATAGCCCAACCGCAAGCCCGTCATTGCAAAACGTTTGCTGAAACCATTGAGAATGAAAGCATTGCTGGTGAACTCAAGCATCGAGTGCGCCCGCCCATCATAGACAAGGCCGTGGTAAATCTCGTCGGAAATAATCGGCACGCTCAACTGCGCAAGTTCCGCCATCACATTGGCACTCAGCAGTGTACCTGTGGGATTCATTGGCGAGTTGACGAATATGGCGCGTGTTTTAGGCGTGATGGCCCGCTTAACAGCCTCAACATCAAACTGAAAACCGTCTTCCGCCTTGAGCGAAACCTCGACAGGCACTCCACCGCAAGCCAAAATAAAATTGCTGTAGCAGGCATAGCCAGGATTGGAAACGATAACCTCTCCCCCAGCCTCACATAAAACCATCAGTGCCAGCAAGATGGCTGGCGACGAACCGCTGGTTACAACAATGCAATCGGGATTGACACTGACGTCGTATTCCTGCTTGTGAAAATCGGCAATCGCCTGACGCAGAGCAAAATCGCCCAACGAATGAGTATAATGCGTTTTCGACTGCCGCAGAGCCTCAACCGTTGCCTGCGACACGCACTCGGGCATATCGAAATCGGGCTCACCAACCTCAAGATGAATCACATCAACGCCCTGACGCTGCAACTCGTTGGCGCGCTCGAGCACTTCCATCACAATGAATGGTGACATCTTTTCAATTTGAGGATTCATATTATTGGTAAATTGTTTAACTGGTGAATCGTTTATTTTGACTTCAGACTACGGACGACAGACCACGGTCGTTTGAGCAGAGTTCCGTTGTTATTTGCCTTATTCATTGACAATTATCTAACGCGATGAATCGCGTCCCTACACGTTAATTCTTATCTGCTTTTTGGGTTGCACCTGACAATGCGTCAATATCGACCGAAGGGTCGGCTTTGACTGGAATCGGGTCGGCTTTGATGGCGTCGCGCCACTGGATTGGCGTTGTGGGCACCTCGCCTGTTATGAAATCGGTGTTGTTGTAGTTGAGTGTGAAATCATCGTAAAAATCAGGGTCTTCCTGCGGCAGAAGGAACCGCTTGCTGAAGTTGCCATTGCCATCGAAATGAGCGAAATATGGCTTGGTGAACAGACCATCGGGCCATTTGCTGCCGACAACCAGCCAGTGCCCGTTGTGCGACCAGCCGTGGTTGCTCTCAGCGCTACCGCTATTAACACCTTCTGGCGTTGTTATCTCATTGGTTTTCAAGTCGAGCAATTGAATATCGGCTTCGCGATTGAACGGAGTGAAATAACCTCGCTCGGCAAATGTGAACGCAATGTAACGACCATCGGGCGAAACCTTCGGGAAGGTAATGCTGCCACCTAAATCATTGGCACGCAATACAGTATCGACCGTGCCCCACGAGTTTGTGGCTTCATCATAGGTGATTCGCAAAAGGCTGTACCAGTAACCTTCGTCGAATTCATTCTCATTATTTCGGTCCGGAGCACAAATATAATATAAGGTGCGTCCATCAGGGGCCCAAGATGGCAAGTTTTCCAAATTCTTGGTTGAAAGCTGCGGACACGTTGTCAAAGTTTGAGTTTTCATATTCAGCAATACAATATCAGACTTTGAATCAGATACATAAATACGTTTACCATAATTATTATGAAATTTCTGGTTAATGAAATTAGTCGACATAGCAATCAGGTAGCCATTCGGATTCCACGACGGATAAACGCCTGCCGACATCGAAATATTCGTTTTTGTATTGTATTTCTGCAACTTACCATCGTACAAAATCGCTGTGCCACCATTGAATTTGCGGATGTGCAGCAGCATTGTGTTCGGATTCTGGGCGCTAAACGAGTGGCAGTTCATACAAGCAAGGTCAACCGATTTGTTTTCGATTATCGGTTTCTGTTTAAAGTTCTCAAGACAGCGCTCATAGATGCCCATCTTGTCCCAAAGAACATAACCTGTGTTGATTAGACGATATGCTATGTACGAGTCAATGCTATCGGATGAGACCACTTGGAAAAATGGTGCGCATTTTACAATCTGTCCAATAGTGTCAGCCATTGTAACAGTAATGAACATTGTGTCACCAACGTGCTCGCTCAACATCGAACGCCATTTATTCTCTTTCCAAATAGCCTTTCCATTTCGGCATTGTAAATTGTATTTATCGCTGCCCGCGATAATATCAATGGAAAGCAATTCACAACTGCCCGAAGCCCTAAAGTTAAGAGGCGCAATATTGACTGGAATGACAATATCCGTATAATCTGGATAAATACTTGGTTTATAGTTAACTTCAATACCATCGTACGATTCCGTACACGAAACCAATGCTGACAAACCCAATAAAATATAAATTATATTTTTCATCTTTCAATATTATTTTATTTAATTGAAGCTCCTGTAATTTTCGGACTATCAAAGAAATAATACTTCCAATAAGTATTTGCGAATCTAGTCTTGACAATCTCGTAAATATTTGAAGGATGCGTTTTAACAAGTTGTTGAAACGCCACCATCTGGTCCTCTATATATGGTTGAATATTATACTTTTCAATACCTTCTTTCACATCCTTATTAAGTGCTCTATAAAGTATCACCGCCTCTTGATATGCTCGTGGCAAGCTATTATAATTAACATTGCTGTATCCTTCTGTTATCAAATCAATAAATAGCTCTAAATCGTTTTGTAACAATGCGCTGCAAGTTAGATACTGGTCTGCTATTTTATTTTTACGATTAGCAAGTAAAAGTTGTAACATATTGTTCTGCTGTCCCGAGATATAAAAATCCCTCTTAGGGTGATTCTGGCGTATCTCGTTGATATTTTGCTTTTCAAATTCGGTAATAAAACCACCGTCGATATATGACATCCTATCAATATAATACTTCTTTGAGAACATTGTGTCACGATACTTTTTCAAGAATAATAGCGCCGAATTGTAATCGCCAATAATTATTAGACAATCAATAACCATCTGCATTATATAATGACTGTTGTTATAGGTTGTTTGCGCCTCGAATGCGAAATGCAATGCGCTGGTTATAAAACCCGCATTATAGTAAAACATTGATACCGGGAAACATACATTGGTAGCAGTTGGGCGGTCCAAAAACAACCCTTCAACACCCAAAATCTGCGGATATGAGAACATCTTATCAGCCAACTGATTAGTCTCGGCCAAAGCCATATCATAAAAGAAATTAACGTTTCGTTCGTAGTTCCCTACTTCTGTTAACCACTTATTTTTCTTTACATATTTGATTATTTGATTCCAATCTTTGTTATATGCAGCAACCTCCATTTTAAAACCAATGCGCTCAACGCGATTATCGTGTTTCAACTGCGATGCAACAGTACAGCCTGCCAAAACGGTAACAGCGGCGATGGTTATCAGAAGGCTTTTCTTGCCACCCGAAATCCGACGATAGGCATAGCCAATGAGCATCGACGCCGGCAAGCAGACATACAGCATATAAAGCGCAGGCGTCAACTTGAAGCTAACGAACATCTGCTCCTGCGGACGCATATCGTAGAATGCCGCATTGGGCTTAACGGGTAGCATAAACTTATAAACCAACAACGGCCATACTGCAGCCACAACCACAGCTCCCACAACACTAATGATTTTACTTTTATCGCGATTAAAGGCGAAGTCTATTATGATACAAACGGCAAAAGCATAAAGCGCCACAGGCCCACATGTGTGATATATGGCTATAGCCAACAATGGCGTAACAAACTTGTTCCAATCGTATTTCGACAGAGCCTGATGCAGATTCAATACCGCAGCCAAAAGCAACACCTGCATATTGATAGCAAACGAGTATTTGATGTCGGACCAGGCCACAAACGCGACAGCCACAGGCAACAACCACACAAGAAAACCTGCGTACCGGTTTTCCCCCATCGTCTTCCGCACATATCGGCTCACAAGAAAGGCTGTAAGCAAAAGCTCTGCAACGAGCATAAACGTGCCCCAAAAACGAAACATTGTGAACTGATCAATAAATGTTTGAAGATAATCGGATAATCCGCCTATCGCACCAATTTTCGAATAAAAGAAATCGGTGGTGACAACAAATGCCGGATGCTGAAAAAAACTGTAGCACAATGGATTTATCGCATAATAGACAAAAAAAGCCAACGACAAGTAAGCTGCCGTCAGCAATATTAAATTAACAAGTTTTCGTGCCATATCAATGGTATTTTTATATTCCAAATCGAGGGGCGAAAATATATAAAATCCTCGATTTTCAATTCTTATCAACGAAGCTAGATTCCACTTCTATTTCTCCTCCTTCGCGTCACCAACCAACTTGAACAAAACCGGTTTCGGGCAGCGGTAATTGTCGAAAAGCAAGGGGAAGTTCTTGCGTCCGCGCACCGGATAGTTGTTGAGCCACGAGCTGCGGTCGTCCAAGCCCCAGAAGGTGACGTTTGTAACCACATCGCTGTTTTTGCGCAGGACATCGAAAATCATCCGGTACTGTTCGGTCTGCGCGGCCTTTTTCTCATCGTCGTAAACGGTAACCTCGCGGCGGCGCATTGTGCGGCGGGCCGGCTCCCACTTGTAGAGCGACACATCGAGCTGGGTGATGTGCACTTGAAGGCCCATTGAGTGGAAGCGCGCAATGGCTGTCTCTAGCTGCTCGCGCGTAGGCTCGTAAAGCGACCAGTGGCCCTGCATTCCCACTCCGTCGATATGCACGCCCTTGTCAATCAGGCGCTGAAGCATCTGACAGGTGCGCTCCAGCTTGTCGGGGCGGTTCAGGTTGTAATCGTTATAGAAAAGCAGCGCGGTTGAGTCGGCAGCGTGGGCGCAGCGGAAAGCGTGCTCAACATATTCGTCGCCGGCAATCTGGTAGAGCCACGTGTTCTGTCGCAAGATAATAGTGGTGTCGTCAGCTACGGCGTTGCTCACCACATCCCAGCAGTAAACCTTGCCTTGATAACGTTGCATAATAGTCTGAATATGAGCCTGCATACGGCTGAAAAGCGAGTCTTTCGACGTAATGCGCTCGCCGTCGAAGCACATCCAGTCGGGCATCTGGTCGAAACGGATAAGGCAGTTGCCGCGCACCTTCATATTGTTTCGCTGTGCGAAATCGACCACCTCGTCGGCCACACGCCAGCGGTAGCGGTTCTGCCGAGGGTGCATAATGGCGGGCGTCATCTCCTCCTCGCACGTCAGGCTGTTGTAGTGCTTAATGATAAAATTGGTGTCGTTCATACTGCGCACAATGCTGCGGTTAATCATCACTCCAACAGGGAAATAGTCGGAAAACGACTCGCAAAGGCTCGGTATGCGGTCCTCATTGGTTGAGCAACTTGCCAGCGCGACTGTCAGTGCGGCCGAAATAGCAAAACAACTTATTTTATTCATACACAAATATTTATTTTAAACGTATTGAGACGCAATGCGTTGCGTCTTAACCTATTACAATCAATCGTTCACCATCACCTGTTTGGCAATGTTCCCAACCTTGACAATATAAACACCTGTGCCGTTGACCTGCAATTCGGTGCGAACGCCCGATTCGGCAACCGTAGAGACGTTGCGAGCAACGTTTCTACAAACCAATGTGCCCATAACGTTATAAACGTTGATTTCATCTGTTGCGTTCTCAACCACAATGGTGTTACCATAGGCGTAGATGTTAACGGCGTTGGCGGCCATTTCGGTGACAGGGGTTCGACCTGCCCATACAACTGTACAAAAATTTTTTCCAAAATCATAACAATTCCAATCAGAAGCCCAATCTTCTGGTTTTGAACTCACTTCACAATATATTGTTAGGTTTTGGTCACCTTCGAATATACGAGATCCCATCTTAATAACTGATTTTGGAATTGTTATCGAAGTCAGTCCAGTACAAATTCCAAACGCCCACGATCCAATACTTTTTACCGATTCACCCAACGTTACAGATGTTAGACAAGAACAACCTTCAAACGCGCTCACTCCGATGCTTATGACCGAATTACCAATTATTACCGACGACAATTTGCTACGACGAAACACCATTTCGCCGATGCGTATAACGCCATCGGG
The DNA here is from genome assembly GCA_902790595.1 of uncultured Bacteroidales bacterium. Taxonomy (GTDB): domain Bacteria; phylum Bacteroidota; class Bacteroidia; order Bacteroidales; family SZUA-534; genus RUG13583. The sequence goes on along the minus strand of CADASL010000009.1, from coordinate 99,727 downwards.
AATGACCACATCACCACCTTCACCTATGTATGCGGTAAGATTTGTCCTTTCAGCATCAGAATAGATGAAATCACCGTCGATTATGCCATTGACAGTAAGTGCTTCGCTGCCTTCAACATTGCCTGTATAGATTATATTGGCTACATAATCAAATGCTCCCAAACCAATCGTTTTAACACTACTAGGGATGGCTAATGATAGTCTGTGACAATTCGAAAACGCTTGTTGTCCGATGCGTGTTATCGAATCTGACATTGATACTTTTGACAAATTGCAACATCCATCAAACATATAATCGCTAATTTCTTTAATAGAATTTGGTATTTTTACAGAAGTTAAGTTGATACAATCATAAAATGCATATTTCCCAATGGTTGTGACTGAATCGGGAATATTAATCGATGTCAGGTTGTAACAAAATCCAAATGCGTCTTCGCCAATGCTTTTTACAGAATTAGGAATGGTGACTGATGTCAGGCATTCGCATCCTTGGAAAGTATAGTCACCAATGCTCGTAACAGAATTGGGAATGGTGACCGATGTCAGGCCGCTGCAATTATGGAACGCCGAGTAGCCAATGCTCGTAACCAAATTGGGAATGGCGACTGATGTCAAGCCGCTGCAACCAGAGAACGCGCTGTCACCAATTCTTGTAACTGAATCGGGAATATTGACAGATGTCAGGTTGTTGCAATCTTCGAACGCACCGTCACCAATGGTTGTAACCGAACCGGGAATATTGACAGATGTCAGGCTGCTGCAACCAGAGAAAGTATAGTCACCAATGCTTGTAATAGAATTAGGAATGCTCACCTCAGTAACTTCCTCACCATTTATATATAAATGATTAGCATAAGTTAATGGGTTAGAAGAATAATTATCAAATTTCATTTTACATAAACTCTCGACACTCGCAAATTCGGCTTTAGTAAGGCTGCTGCATTCATCAAACGCATAGTCGCCAATGGTCGTAACCGAATTGGGAATGGTGACTGATGTCAGGCCGCTGCAACCAAAGAACGCATAGTTGCCAATTTTTTTAACTGATTCAGGAATGGTGTAAGGTCCTGTTTTGCCAATAGGACAACATATAAGAATGTCTCTACCTTTTGAAAGCAGAACGCCATTTTCTGATGTATAGGTACTATTATCACCATCAACTTTTATTTCCGTCAACTTCTGGCAATCGGCGAACGCTGTGCTACCTATGTTAGTCACAGAATTAGGAATGGTTACCGATGTCAGGCTGACGCAATTCTGAAACGCCAAGTAGTCAATATTCTTTACTGAATTTGGAATGGTTATAGATGTTAGACCTGTGCAATCGTAAAACGCACGATAACCAATGTCTGTAACCGCAAACTTTACCCCATCGTTTTCCACCTCGGCAGGAATTATGAGGTTGCCTTGGGGTTTATTATCGTCTGATATTATTCCAACTGAAACTTCGTGTTTTTCGGCATCAGTGATGGTGTATTTTAACCCATTAACTTCAAAAGAGGTTTGTGCCAACGCCTGTCCTGCAAACATTACGGCAAACATTAGTGTGAAAAATTTTCTCATAGTTATTGTGTTTAATAGTTCTTTTTGTTCCGACAATAATATTGTAATCGCAAATATACGAAGTTTTCACTTCCTATTCCGCCCTATACTGCCAACGTTGTTAAATTATTTGCAACCGATTGCAACAAATGTTGCAAAATTATATTATGTTTGCCTGTCAAACATTCGGAAAATGGAAAAGAGCGAGATAACCATCTACGACATTGCCAAAGAGTTAGGCATCTCGGCATCGACCGTGAGCCGCGCGCTGAACAACAACGCAAGCGTGAGCCAGAAAACGCGGCAGGAAGTGGCCGACTGCGCCGAGCGGCTCGGCTATCGCAACAACCCCTTTGCGGCAAACCTGCGCAAGGGCACAACCAACACCATCGGCGTGATTGTGCACCGCCTGGACAGCCTTTTCATATCGGCATTCCTGAGCGGGGCCGAGAAAGCGGCGGCTTCGCGCGGTTACCAACTGATTATTGTTCAGTCGTTTGAAGACTCGAACAAAGAGATTGCCAATGCCAAGACAATGCTCGAAAAGCGCGTCGACGGACTGCTGGTGGCCGTGGCCAAAAACAGCGACTCGGTGGCGCACTTCAAGCCGTTCAACAACTTCGGCATCCCGCTCGTCTTCTTCGACCGAATCATCCCCAACCTTGACTGCGCAAGTTTCTCGATTGACAACTACTCGGCGGCCTGCAAAGTGGCCACACACCTTGCCGAGCAAGGCTGCCGCGATATTGTGCACGCCACCATCGAATCGACATCAATGGTGTATCGCGAGCGCGAGCGCGGATTCAACGAGACGCTCGACAGGCTCGGAATCAGGCACCGCACGCTGCTAATGCCGAACATCGATTTTGAGTCGGGTAAGGATTTGGCAAACTCGCTGAAAGCCAATGGACAAATGCCAGACGGCGCGTTTTTCAGCAACGATATGTCGGCTGCGGGATTCATCACTGGCGTACAGGATTTGGGTATGAAAGTGCCTAACGACGTAGCAGTTGTGGGATTCAACAACGACATCACAAGCCGAATTGTGAAACCGAACCTGACTACCATCAACTACCCTGCCAACGAACTCGGAACAATGGCGACAAACCACATCATCGACCACCTGCAAGGCGTTAACAATCTGTATGTTACCAATCAGGTGGTGCTGAAATCGGATTTGATAGTGAGAGAGTCTTCAGTTAGGAATTAGGAGTTAGGAGTTAGGAGTTAGGAATTAGGATTCACCGATTAAACAATTCACCGATTCACCGAAAGAAACAATTCACCAATTAAACTATAAGGCAATGAGAATCAAAAATTTAACATCAATGACGTTTGTGGCGGCGGGGCTGCTGGCCTTGGCTTCGTGCTCAAACAACAACACACGCACAACCATCGGCGACGACGGCCACCTGCTGTGGTTCAACTCGTTACAAATGGAAGCGCCCGCAACGCTCGGCCCGACGACCTTGCAGATTGCGCAGGAAAACATTGCAAAATATTGGAAATCAGACCGCAAGGTTGAACTGAAACTGAACAGCGAGGCTGTGGCCGAACTTGGGAAGGAAGGCTTCGAAATCGATTTTTCGGGTGCAAACATCTGTGCATCAGCCAATAGCGAAGTTGGTCTGCTCTACGCTTCGTACGAACTTCTGCGCCTTCAGGAAACTGACGGACTGACCGCTCAAAACGGCAAACTGACGAGTGTTCCTGCCTTCGAGCGCCGCGTGCTCAATCACTGGGACAACCTTGACGGCACTGTTGAGCGCGGTTTTGCAGGGCATTCGCTGTGGAAATGGGACGAAATCAACCCGAACGACGTGGCCGCCAACAGCAACATCTACGCTGAATACGCGCGCGCCAACGCATCGGTGGGCATCAACGGAACGGTGCTGAACAACGTGAACGCCAACGCCGACATTCTGACCGAAGATTATCTGCTGAAAGTGAAGGCTTTAGCCGAAATTTTCCGCCCATACGGACTGAAGGTCTATCTGTCGCTGAACTTTGCGGCGCCAAAACATCTGGCCAACCTTGAAACATCGGACCCGCTTGATAATGAAGTGGTTGCGTGGTGGAACGCGAAGGTGGCCGAAATCTACAAACTGATTCCCGATTTTGGCGGTTTTCTGGTGAAAGCCAACTCTGAAGGGCAGTCGGGACCGCAAGACTACAGCCGCACGCACGCCGACGGCGCCAATATGATTGCCAAAGCGCTTGAGCCGTTTGGCGGAATTGTTATGTGGCGCGCCTTTGTGTACGACGCCAAAAGTCCCGACCGCGCCAAACAGGCGGTTGAAGAGTTTATGCCGCTCGACGGCCAATTTGCTGATAATGTGCTGATTCAGATAAAGAACGGCCCTGTCGATTTTCAGCCGCGCGAGCCGTTCAGCCCGCTTTTCGGACAGTTTGAGAAGACTCAGGCAATGGTTGAAGTGCAGATTACGCAGGAATATCTGGGCCACTCGAACCATCTTGTGTTTATGCACCCGATGTGGAAAGAATGCTTGGATTCAGACACTTACGAGCGCGGCGAAGGTTCGACCGTTGGCGCTATCACCGAGGGCAAAATCATACCATATAAATATACGGCCATTGCAGGTGTGAGCAACGTGGGCAACGACCGCAACTGGTGCGGACACCATTTCGCGCAAGCAAACTGGTACGCCTACGGACGAATGGCATGGAATCCAGAACTGACATCGGAGCAAATTGCCGACGAATGGTTGCGTCAGACTTTCTCAACTGACAATCAGTTTGTTGAGCCAGTCAAAAAGATGATGCTGGAGTCGCGCGAGGCTTGTGTGAACTACGAGATGCCGCTCGGCCTGCACCATACCTTCAAAGGCCCCGACCACTACGGACCGGGCCCGTGGGACCGCTCTATCCGCCCCGACTGGGAACCCGCCTACTATCACAAGGCTGCCGCCGATGGTTTGGGCTTCGACCGCACAATGAATGGCTCGGGCGCTGTGGCACAATATCACGAGCCGTTGAAATCGATGTACAACGACGTGACAACCTGCCCCGAAAACCTGATTCTGTGGTTCCACCACTTGCCGTGGGATTACAAGATGAAGAGCGGACACACCTTGTGGGACGAACTCTGCCTGACCTTCCAATCGGGAATCGACGATGCACGGTCGTTTGTCAAGACTTGGAACTCGGTCGAGCAATATGTTGACGGTCAGCGTTTTGCTGATGTTAAAGCCAAACTGGAGCGCCAGGCAAAAGACGCAATTTGGTGGCGCGACGCGACAATCCAATATTTCCAACAATTCTCTGGAATGCAGTTGCCTGAAGGCTGTCAGCCCTTCCAACAGAAACTCGATAAACTGATGAAATACCGCATCGGCATCTCAAACTACGAGAATCCGAAGATTGAAACTCTGCCGGAGTACAAACTGAATTGAGGAGTTAGGAATTAGGAATTAGGAGTTAGAATTTAGGAGTTAGAATTTAGGAGTTAGAATTTAGGATATGAAAATGGTGTTGGGTGCTGGGTGTTAGTTAATTATGAATTACGAATTACGACCACTGACTGAAGTCTGTTGTCTGTTGTCCGTAGTCTGAAGTCCAAAACTAAGCAATTCACCGATTCGCCAATTCACCAATCAATTAGTCTGTTAATTATCAATTAATTATAAAACAATAAATGGCACTAGAAAAAACTTGGCGCTGGTTCGGGTTCAACGACCCAATCACGCTCGACAATTTGGTACAAATGGGTGTTGAAGGCGTTGTGACTGCCTTGCACCACCTTCCCATCGGCGTTGTATGGGAGAAAGACGAGATTATGAAAGTGAAGAACGCCATCGAGGCGAAGGGAATGCGCTGGAGCGTGGTGGAGAGTCTGCCCGTGAGCGAGGCCATCAAAACCTGCTCTGCCGAGCGCGACCTGCACATCGAGAACTACAAGAAATCGCTGCAAAACCTTGGCGAGTGCGGCATCGACACTGTCTGCTACAACTTTATGCCTGTGCTCGACTGGTCGCGTACATCGCTCACCTACAAGCACCCAGGCGGCGGCGAGGGACTGTATTTCGACTTCACAACCTTTGTGGCTTGGGACTGCTACATTCTCTGCCGCCCCAACGCCGAGAACGAATATCCCGCCGAGGTTGTGGCAAAGGCGAAGGAACTGTTCAAGACCTTCAGCAAGGAGAAATGCGAGGAGTTGACCTACATCATCATTGTGCTGACGCAAGGCTTTGTGAACGGTGTGATTGACGGCACTGTGAAAGACCCCAAAGCGCTGTTCCTGAAGTACATATCGACCTACAAGGACATTGACAAGGAGAAGTTGCGCGCCAATATGAAGCGCTTCCTTGACGATGTGATACCGACCTGCGAGAAGTACAACGTGAACCTTTGCGTTCACCCCGATGACCCGCCGTACCCCGTTCTGGGAATGCCGCGCATCATTGGCTGTATGGACGACCTGGAGTGGCTGCGCAAAGCCAATCCGAGTCTGCGCAACGGCATCACCTATTGCACCGGCTCACTCTCTGGCCGCCCCGACAACGACCTGGTGGCCATTGCCGAGCGCTTTGCCGACGCCATCCACTTTGTGCACCTGCGCAACACTCAGCATTTGGACGATTTCAGTTTCTACGAGTCGGGCCACCTGAAAGGCAGCCTTGATATGCCCGCCATTGTGGAGGCCTTGCTCAAGGAGCAGCAGCGCCGCATAAAGGAAGGCCGCAAGGACATTCGTATGCCCTTCCGCCCCGACCACGGCATCCGCATCCTGAACGACCTTGACGCTGACAAGAACATCTACAACGCAGGCTACCCGCTCTGCGGCCGTATGCGCGGTCTGGCGGAAATCGCTGGCCTTATGACGGGTATTGAATATGAAATGACAAAGAAGAAATAATCGACTGAATTTCAGTGAATTACAGAGTAGAGACGCGCCATGGCACGTCTCTACGTGTTTTTATATGGGAAAAGCTCGTGTTTTTCCGCCTGCAAATCGTGAAAAATGTTGGAACTCACCTTATATTTGCCGTCCGTAATATTGAACAATCTAAAAACAAGATAAAATGGGTAAAAAATTAAAAATTGCCGTTTTAGCCGGCGACGGAATTGGTCCGGAAGTGATGAAACAGGCTTTGGATGTTACGAAAGCCGTTTGCGAGAAATTCGGTCACGAACTTGAATATAAAGAGGCTCTGACGGGTGCGTGCGCCATTGATGCGTACGGCGACGCCTATCCCGAATCGACTCACCAACTGTGTATGGAGAGCGATGCAGTGCTCTACGGCGCAGTGGGCGACCCGAAGTACGACAACGACCCAACTGCCAAAGTGCGTCCCGAGCAGGGCTTGCTGGCAATGCGTAAGAAGTTGGGCTTGTTTGCAAACATCCGCCCTGTGGAGACTTTCGAGTGCCTGTTGCACAAATCGCCTTTGAAAGAGGAACTGGTGAAGGGTGCCGATTTTATCTGCATTCGCGAACTCACTGGCGGTATGTATTTTGGCAAGAAGCAGGAGCCTGTTGTGAACGCCAACGGCGTTGAGGAGGCTTTCGACACCAACTATTACAGCCGTCCCGAGATTGAGCGCATTCTGAAAGTTGCGTTCGAATATGCCCGCAAGCGCAAAAAGCACGTAACGGTTGTTGATAAGGCTAACGTTTTGGCTTCGAGCCGTTTGTGGAGAAAAGTGGCACAAGAGATTGCCCCGCAATATCCCGACGTGACCACCGATTATATGTATGTTGACAACGCCGCAATGCGTATGATTCAGAATCCGTGCTTCTTCGACGTGATGGTTACCGAAAACACTTTCGGCGACATTCTGACCGACGAGGCTTCGGTTATTTCTGGCTCGATGGGCTTGCTGCCGTCGGCTTCAATCGGCGAGTACACAAGCGTTTTCGAGCCAATCCACGGTTCGTATCCGCAGGCAAAAGGCAAGAACATTGCCAACCCGCTGGCCACAATCCTTTCGGCCGCAATGATGTTCGAGTACGCCTTCGACCTGAAGGATGAGGGTGCGCTCATCCGTAAGGCTGTGCAGGCTTCGCTCGACGCCAACTATGTTACTGAGGATATCGACAAGAACAACGCTCACAGCACCAGCGAGGTTGGCGAGTGGGTTGTTAACTATATCAAGAAGGCGTGATTTGTGTAAAGAGTAAAGTGTAAGGAGTAATGTGTAAAGAGTAAAGAGAATACAAATCGCGAAATCACTTTACTCATTAAACTTTAAACATTACTCAATAAAAAAATCCCCGTCGGTGTTGGCTGGCGGGGATTATTTATGATTAAACCTGTGCAAATCAGTTAAATCTGCGTCATCCGTTTTCAAAATTCTACATTCGTTCCGGAACCTGAATGCCCATAAGGGCTGCACCCGTTTTGATGACTTTAGCCGTTAACTTGCTCAAAGCCAAGCGGAACTCGCGCACATTTGCGTCTTCTTCCTTCAAGATTGAGCAGTCGTGGTAGAACTGGTTGTATTCCTTTGCAAGACTGTATAAATGATTGGCAATCAGTGCGGGACTGTAGTTTGTGCCAGCGTCGGCAACAACAGCGGGGAAGTCGAAGATGAGTTTTGCCAGCTGCATCTCCTTCTCGTTGAGTTGGGTGGCGGCATCAATCTTGTCGGCAATCTTCAAGCCTGCTTCTTCGGCCTTACGCAGCACCGAGCAGATGCGCGCGTGGGTGTACTGAATGAACGGCCCGGTGTTTCCGTTGAAGTCGATTGACTCTTTCGGATTGAAGAGCATCGTCTTTTTCGGGTCCACCTTCAAGATGAAATATTTCAGCGCACCCAAGCCTACCATATTGTAAATCTGCAATTTGTAATCATCGTCGAACTCTTGCAGCTTGCCCAGTTCGTCCGATGTTTCGCGGGCGGTGTTCACCATTTCGGCAATCAGGTCGTCGGCATCGACAACCGTTCCCTCGCGCGATTTCATCTTGCCTTCAGGCAGCTCAACCATTCCGTACGATAGGTGAGTGATGTGGTCCGACCAGTCGAAACCAAGTTTCTTGAGCACGAGTTTCAATACTTGGAAGTGGTAAATCTGCTCATTGCCAACCACATACAGCAGTTCGTCGAGTTTGTATTGTTCAAAGCGCTGATGGGCGGTTCCAAGGTCCTGAGTCATATAAACCGATGTGCCGTCGCCGCGAAGTAGCAGTTTTTGGTCGAGGCCGTCGGCGGTAAGGTCAATCCAAATTGAGTTGTCATCCTTCTTAAAGAGTACGCCATCTTCCAAGCCCTTCATCACAATCGACTTGCCGAGCATATAGGTCTGCGACTCGTAATAAACCTTGTCGAAACTGATTCCCAGCGCTTTATAGGTCACGTCGAAACCTGCGTAAACCCAGCCGTTCATTGTTTTCCAAAGGTCAACCACTTCCTTGTCGCCCGCTTCCCACTTGCGAAGCATCTCGCGGGCTTCGAGAATGATGGGCGCCTTGTTGGCGGCATCGTCGTCGCTCAGGCCCTGCGCCTTGAGTTCGGCAATCTGCTTTTTGTATTCCTTATCGAAGCGCACGTAATAGTCGCCCACCAGTTTGTCGCCCTTCACGCCGAGGCTCTCGGGTGTTGCACCGTTGCCCCATTTCTGCCAGGCCAGCATCGATTTGCAGATGTGTATTCCGCGGTCGTTCACCAAGTTAGCCTTGATAACGTTGTGGCCGTTGGCTTCCAGAATCTGCGCAACCGAGTAGCCGTAAAGGTTGTTGCGGATGTGCCCCAGGTGCAGCGGCTTGTTGGTGTTCGGCGACGAATACTCGACCATAAAAGTCTTGCCGCTCGAGCCTTTCGGCTTCATTCCAAAGCGCTCGTCGGCGATGGCGTCGTTCAGAAATTCGGTCCAGAAAGTTGCCGAAAGCTGAATGTTCAAGAAACCTTTAACAACGTTGAAATCAGCCACTTCAGCCAGATTATCGCGCAGAAAAGCGCCAATGGCGGCGGCGGTGTCTTCAGGTTTCTGTTTCGATATTTTCAGAAACGGGAAAACTACGAGAGTGAAGTCACCCACAAACTCTTTGCGAGTGGTCGAAAACGTTATCTGGTCAAGGTTTGCGTCGGCTGAGTAGAGAGTTTTGATGGCCTTCGCGGTAGTGTCTTTCAGCAACTTTTGGATGTCCATATCTTTTGAATTTTGAGAGCGCAAATATATGAAGGCAAACGCAAACAAAAAACTTAAACATAAACCTCTTTTGCCTTATGCCTAGTGCCTCAATAAATCACCACTTGCGTTGACGATATGCGACCTTCACGCTTGATAATCAGTGTGTAAATGCCCCCAGGAATCGGTCGCAAGTCGATTCTGCCACCCTCAACAGTGCCGGTTTTGAACTTTCGCCCGTTCAAATCGAAAAGCATAAACTCCTGTCCGTCACAATCTTGTACGAATAAAAGACCGTCTGACGGATTGGGATAAACAGTGATTTCGGTTGCACGTTCATCGGCCGTGGAAATTGGCGGATTCGGCGGAAGCGGAATAGCCTTAAGAGCGATATTGACAGTGGTGTTGGCCATAAGCACAAAAGCGCCAGTTTGCTCCTTTTGCCCGTCGATGGTGGTGTAGCCGGTCGCTTTTGCAATGTAGCTGATTGGCGTTTCGGCGGCAATGCTGTCGAAACGCACTAGGCCGAGACTATCAGTCGTTTTTTCGGTACCGTTCACCGTAACATCCGCTTCAAACAACGGCTCGCGGCCATCCGTCAAGCGGAAAGTTACAGAGTAGAAAACCGGCTTTGGAGTGGTGTCGCCGGGATTTGTTTCGCCGCCCTGAATGGTGTCGTCAGGAACAACGAGCGCAAAATCAATATCGATGACCGCCGGGCGCTTGAATCCGAAAATAGTATCGGTCAGCGTCAGATCGTCGGTGATGGCGATGGAGTACGGAATGTTGTCGCAAAGCTGCGGCGCGTAGGTTGCCACGCCGAGCGAGTCGGTTACCAACACGCTGTCGGCAATTGCAATGCGCACACCCGGCTGTGGTTTCAATCCATTGTGAAAACAGAACGTAACAACCGGCCGTTTAGTCATTCCAATCGAAATCAGGGTATCGGAGCCGATGTCAATCCGCCCAATAGCAGCCAAATAGCCATCGGCATCAACGGTGTAATAATGCTGATTGTTAGTCACATAGACGAACGTTGCATTTCCCGAGCCATCGCTCATAACTGTCTTGCCGCCAAAGGTTACAAGCGCATTCGGCAGATTCTCGCACGACGCCGAATCAACCACGTGCAAAACCAGCGTGTAAACATTCAGCTTTCGCATCTGCAAGCTAACTGAAATGGTGTCGCCAGAAATTTTAATCTGCTCATTTTCAACACTATAATCAGCCGGATTAACCACATACTCGCGACTGCTTGTGTTCGAGAATATCCAGAAATCGGCAATGCCAGAGGCATCGGTTTTAATCATTTGATTTTCAACAGAAATTTCAATATCGGAAAGAGAAACGCCCTGCAAATCTTTCACATCGAAACGCAAAAACTTTGGTTTCTGATAGCGGAACGTGGTGTTCGGACGGAATTTTGTCGCCTTGTATGGGGCAATGTCATCCATATCGTCCTCAAAATCATAAACAACTGTTTCTGAAGAAGTTGTCATACAATATAGCTTAGTTCGCTCATCCTTTTCGACATAGTTTTTATTTGTGCCCCACGTGAATTCGACAATCACATTGCTCTTGCCATCGTAAACAAACGGTGTGTCGAAACTGAGATTCAGCTCTCCATTGCCGTTGATAATCAACGCATTGCGCGACATAACAGTTTGCGCGTCTTTCATATCGGTAAACGCCGAACCCGAGACTTTGGAAATCGACGTATGCATCATTTTCAGCTTGAAATTGGTGTAGCCCTCAAACTTCTTAGGGTCAATGGTATAAGCCACCTGCAACGCCATTTCGTAGATTTTCGAAGGCGCATTGCCCAAATCGGCGGCAGTGTAAAGAATCTGCGTCTTGCCGCACTTATAATAATTGTTGAACGGATACCACTCGGTGTGCGATGTCGATGTGCCTAAAACCTTGTCGTACAGGCTTCCAATGGTGATTGCGTAGTCGCAACTGTCGGCAACGGGTGCGTTTTGCGCCTCTGCCACAACGGTGAAACTGAACTCCGACATCATATCGGCATACTCGCTTGCCGCGATACGAAACCTGCAATCGACTGATGTTCCATCTGTTAGACTGTCAACAATCTGCTCGCCATCAAGAACCGTCACCATCGGCTGGCCATCGTCGGGTATCAGCCGCACAACCGACGGCCCAAGAGTTGCGTGGCCGTTATTGGTGAGCGTTACAACAATCTCGGCACTATCGCCCGGCATAAATTTTTTTTCGCCACTGATAACGACCTCAGGATTGAGTTTCAGCTTCGGCGCAGCCACTCTGAATTTATGTTGGCGCCTGAAAACGTGACCGTTACCTTCAACCGTAACATCAACAACCACCTCAGCTTGGTCGGGCGCGTTGCTGCTCAGCTCAATTGTGCAGATGCCGGGCAAAGTATCGCTCTGGAGATAACCGAGAGAACCGACGCCGACATCGTTTTTAATCAGTTTGGTAACATATTGACTTGAACTGCTGATAGTTAACGTTGGATTATTCAGCGTTTGAGTGCCGATGTTGTTCAGCACGAAACTCAAATTGCGCGTGCTTCCGGCCGTCATCGGGCCATCGGGCAGCACGTTGTCGAGCGTTATGTAAGGCTCGTCGGGCGTGATGGCCGTTATGGTGCCAATGTAGGGTTTGCACCGCGACTTTGTCACCACAATGGTTATCTGACTATGACTCAGTTTTTTAAGGCTCAAAGTCACTTCTGTTTCTCCGTCAGGGACAAGAGCCGCGCCAAGCAGCGTATCGCCCTGCGTAACAGCAATATAAGAGCCACTCTCCGCCTCCACTTTCAACGAATTCGCGCCAAGCGGAATATAAATGTCGTGGCTGACGTGATTGTCGCGGCCTTCGCCGAAATAAACCAGCAGCGACGGGTCGCCAAGGTAGTTGTAGCCCTCCCAGTAGTATTGCGACGAAACGTTTTTCTTGTAGTTGTTGTCGTGCGCCTCGGTCACTGCCAGATTGCCGGCAAACAGCATCGCGTCGCCGCACACAAACTTCGACATAAACGGCGCGTCGAAGGCTCCCAATGTGGTTGCGCTCGTGTCGGGACTGACGCCGCTCTGGTACTGGTGCGCGCCCACAGCCCAGTAAAAATCCTCGTGCCAGTAGGTTTTCGGGGACGAGCCGATGTAAGCCACCGCGCCACTGTTGGCCTTGCGGAGCCACGTCTCGCCAAGACACTCATCCTTGGTTATCTGCCCCGAGAGGCAGCAGTTGGCCACCACAAACGGGAATTTGCCGTCGTTGGCGAACTCGCGCACGCGGCTTTGCGTCAGCTCGGGGTCAACCCAGCTGGTGGTTTCGCCGTGAGCGGTGTAGGTCATCAGGCCCACCGAAACGGTTGTGTCGGCATAACAGTTAGTGTATTTTGTGGTGAACTTGTTGATAGTGTTGTACCCATTTTTCGCATTAATACGGTTTTTTGTAATGTAGTTCACCGTAGGAATGCCAACTTCAGAATTGTATCTGCTGTCTTCTCCTGCTATGAGTGTGGCTTTTGCAAGATAGCTCGGGTCGTCGAACTGATATTTCTCGTAGATGATGGTCTTGTCGGCAATGGCCTTCATTTGTGCGGCGGTGCGGGCCGAAAAACGTCCGTAGTAGAGGTCAGGAATTATGTCGTCGTCGCCGTCCATACAAGCGTAGTAAAGGTCTGTGCCATAACCTGTTGACTCACCTTTCTTAGCTGTCGGAATTTTGTCGGTGTCGGCGGCCAAAAGCAGGAACGACGGCGCGGGACTGTCAGCCGTAGCCGATGCGTATTGCGCTGCAACCCAGTTTTTTATGTCAGTGGCGGTGCTGCCGAGCGTGTCGGTGGTGGCAACAATCACCTCAAAACCTTTCTGCCGTTTCCAACTGATGAACTCGGCCAATGCGCCAACAAAGGCTGTATCGGTGACAATCAAATATTTAACCGGATATTTGGTCAGGTCTGACCCGCCGCTTTTGTAGTTGCCCAAAGCCGAATAAACGTCCTCAAAGTAAGGCGAGGCCTCGTTTTTGGCCGATTTTGCGACGCCGCCTTCAAAATCAATCTCAAAATCGATGTTGTTGAGCACCATCACGGTGTTTGTTTTGGGATTGTAGCGCACCGGATTCACCGCAACCTGGCAAATGTCGATACCGCGCATTGTGCCCACATTTGTAACCGTAACAAGCTTTTGTTCAGTGAAATAGTTGCGCCGGTACGAGCGTTTTTTGTACTTGAATTTCTGCTCGCCGCCGCTCTTGCTCTGCGACGATTGCCTTGGCGCTATTTTAGCGTTGACATTGTAATCGGCCAACGAGTAAAACATTGTGTCAGCGTGAGTTATGCTCACCGTGAACTCCGCACCGCGCGGAATCTGCACCAGTTTGCGCAAAGCCGGCAATTGCGGTTCGCCCTCAGCACCAGTCATATAGGCGCCATCGATTTGCAACTCGCAGAAATCGCCTTTAGCGGTCTTGGAATCGCTCAGGCCGATGGCACCAATGTTTGCCGACATCCGGATGCGCTTCTCGCCACTCTCGCCGACGGTCAAACCCGTCGCCACCTTGCCATTTCCAGGCATCGGCAAAGAGTGTTTATCCTGTGCAAAAAGATTTGAGCAACAGACACTTAACAGTAATATGGGTATTATTCTGCGCATCACGTTGCAAAGCTACTTAAAACTTTGCAAAATGGTTGGATTTTTCGACTAACGAAGGGTTTGAAGTGGTTGAAATCAAACGTGAAGTAGAGACGTTGAGCGCAACGTCTCTACAAGTGCCTTCAATCCTTCTCAAAACTCGAACACCTCGCCTGTTCGCATCAGCTCGCCCTTGAAATGGCGCCGGAACTCGGCAATGGCCTCATCGCCAGTGCAATGCGATGGCATAACAATCTCTGCCCCAACATTTTTCAAATAGCTGACGGTCTGCTCCAGACGGCTGTCGATGGCGGTGAGATGAAAACCGCCAATCACCCCGAAAACCTTACCGACACCCGTCGCCCGGCGGGCCTGCTCCACAATGTTGCAGATGCCGGAATGTGCGCACCCCGACACCACAAACAGTCCCCGGCTGGTTTCCACCGCAAGCGCCGAATCGTCGGCCACAGGGTCGGGCGTGCCGTCGGCAAAATGGAACGGCGTGCTGCACTCGGCCTCGAACGGCACCACTCGCGCAATCTCGCCAAGGAACGTCATCTTATCCGTCAGACGGAAAGGCTCGCGTGTTGCAACGATAGTGTTCTGTGCCTCAAGCGTTTGACGATTGACAGCCATCGAAATATCGCGCCCTGAGCGCCCCGAAATGCGTTGTGCGAATACCCCCGGATGCATCACAATCCGCTTGCCGCGCACCCATTGCAGGCCATTACCGTGGTCGTAGTGGCCGTGACTGAGCACAACAGTATCAACCGCCGCCAGGTCGAGGCCCATTTTTTCGGCATTCCTGAGGAACAAATCCGACGCGCCGGTGTCGAACAGCAAGCGCCCTTCGGCCTCAACCAAAAACGACAATCCGTGCTCGGCCTCGCAATTCCCCGACGCCAGATTATCGGATAAAATACTGATTTTCAATTCACAATCCATAATTATGGTTTTATGCAAATTTATTCGTTTAATAATACAAATTCCGCATTACCGCTTGGCAAAAAACTTTTGCGCGGATATTCCGAAAAACTATATATTAGTGAGTTTTTAAAAAATTACAATTATGGCAAGTATTAGAGATTTAAAAAGCGACGTAAAGTATTTAGTTTCAGAAATAGTTTCTGATTGCAGCAATGTCATTGTTCTTCATCCTGAAAAGAAGGACGACGTGTTGGGGCTGATTGAAAAGGCTCTTGACATTCTCGATTCGAGCCTTGACAAAATCAACAAGGGCGACAAAAAGGACAAGACATATTTCAATAGTATCAAAAACGAAGCGATTGCCGCTGCCGACGACATCTACAACAAATTGCGCGACATTGTGGGCGCAAAATAAATGCGTTGAACGATGATTGAAGATTTCAAAAAAACAGCCGAATTCGTCTTGCAGGGGCTTAACTACAAGCCGCAGGTGGGAATTGTGCTGGGCAGTGGCCTGGGCGGTTTGGGCGACAAGATAAAAGTCGATAAATCAATCGCTTACAAGGACATTCCTGGCTTCCCGATTTCGACTGTCGATGGACACAAGGGACAGTTGCTGCTGGGCGAGCTCGGCGGTAAGAAGGTGGTGGCAATGCAGGGGCGGTTTCATTACTACGAGAACTACGAGATGAACCAACTCACGTTCCCCATCCGAGTGATGAAATTCCTTGGTATCGAGATACTTATAGTGTCGAACGCTTCGGGCGGAATCAATCCGTCATTCAAGGTTGGCGACATTATGATTATCCGCGACCACATCAACAACTTCCCCGAGAATCCGCTGCGCGGCTACAACTATCACGAACTGGGCCCGCGCTTCCCCGATATGAGCAAGACCTACGACGGCGAGTTGATTTCGCGCGCGCACAAAATTGCCGAGCGTCACGGAATCAAACTGCAGGAAGGCGTGTACATCGGCAGCCCTGGCCCGACGCTTGAGACGCCCGCCGAGTACAAGATGTTCCGCATCTGGGGCGCCGACGCCACAGGAATGTCAACCGTGCCCGAAGTGATTGTGGCTCACCATATGGGAATTCGTGTTCTTGGCCTGTCGATAATCACCAACACCGACAAGCCCGCAACGCCCGACGGCGAGACCACGCACGACGAAGTTCAGGACGTGGCAGGCCGCGTTGAACCGCAAATGACAACAATAATCACAGAACTTATAAACGAACTGTAATCTGATACAGGGTTGATATTCTGCGATTTAAGTCGAAATAAAATGAGAACAGCAATGAGCCATCAAAAAATCAGGCAGTTGCTGTTCTTGTTTTTTGCGCTTGCCGCGACGTCGGCTCAAGGCCAATTCTACGATAGCGGTCAAGACCGTTTCCGCAGGCTATCTCACATAAAAACAGCGCATTTCGATGTGATTTTTCCACAAAGCAATGCGGCGCTGGGGCAAATCTACGCCAACAATCTTGAACGAGTGTATCTAGGCGGCGGCAAAACGCTCGGCTGGCAGCCAAGGCGCGTTCCTGCGGTGCTGTTCACGTCGGCGGCGTACGCCAATGGCGAAGTGGCTTGGGCGCCGCGGCGGATGAATCTGCTCACAACGGCTTCGCCCGACAATTATCAACACGTTTGGAATCAACAACTTGTGCTGCACGAATTCCGCCACGTGGTGCAAACCGATATGCTGAATCAGGGCGCATCGCGATTTTTCAGCATCCTGCTCGGCGAGCAATATACGGGGCTTCTGCTCGGTCTGCACGTGCCTTACTGGTTTCTGGAAGGTGACGCGGTGGCGTATGAGACAGGCGCTTCACTGTCGGGGCGCGGACGCACGGGCGATTTCACCAACCGTCTGGCCGCGCAGGTGGCGCAAAAAGGCGTTTACAGTTATCAGAAAGCAATGTTCGGCTCGTTTGCCGATTATGTGCCAACGCGCTATCATCTTGGCTATCAACTAATAAGTTATGGTCGGCAGCATTATGGCGCACAACTTTGGCCGAATGCGATGACACGAGTGGCGCGCCACCCGATTGCGCTGCGACCGTTTGGCCGCGGAATACGCGAAACAACTGGTTTAAAGGAAGTTGAGTTCTATCGTGCGGCTCTTGAACCTCTCGTCGCAGGTGCAAAAAACGCCGCCCCCGACAATGCCCGACTGCTTACAAAGCCAACACCGCGCGACTACACAAGTTACTTTGTGCCACAGAAAAACGCACAGGGCACGGTGGTGGCCTTGCGTGAGCAACTGTCTGACATTCCGTCGTTTGTGGCGATTGACACCGACAAAGGCCGAATTAGAAAAATCACCCGTCCTGGCCCGATGAGCATCAAACATTTTTCTGCATCGGGCAACTTGCTGGTTTGGAATCAATTGCGTTACACTCGCTGGGAAAACGCCAACCACAGCCAAATTGTGACTTACGACCTTGACCGCCACCGCAAACGCACTCTGATTCGCCGCGGGCGCTACTATGGCTCAACGCTTTCGCACTCGGCAACTCAAATAGCGTCAATCAGTTACGCCGATTCATCGCAGTGGGCTGTCGAACTTCACAACCTTGACGGCAGTCGGGCTGCGCGGTTTCAAACTGGCAATTCCGTGCCAGTGCACGTGGCTTGGTCCGACGACGATAAACGGCTGGCTTACATTGCGATAGAGCAGGATTGCAAGTCGGTTTCGGTGATTGATTTGGAACACCAAACCATCGACACTGTGCTGCCACAAATCAACGATGACATCTCGAATCTGCTGTTCAGCGGCAACAAACTCTATATGACTGGCACCCACAACGACAACACCGCCTGGTATGCTTACAGCCTGACCGACAGCACTTTCGGCTTGGTGGCCGAGAGTCCGTTCGGTGTTTGGGGCGGCAGCGTGAACAACAACCGTCTGCTGTTCGGCTACTACACCGCCGATGGTTTTCAGATTGCTGAAAAACAGATAGATAACCTTGCCAAAACCGAAATGCCGACGGCCATTGCAAACAGTCAGACGCAAGCGCTCGCCGAACAAGAGCAAAGAGTTGTTTTCGGCAACGACAGCGTGTATAAAGTGCAGCGTTACAGGCGATTGGCACATCTGCTCAACATCCACAGTTGGGGGCCAATTTCAGTGCGAATTGATGAGTCGGAAGTCGGTCCAGGCCTGACAATAATGTCTCAAGACGCGCTTTCCACATCGTTCCTAACAGCTGGTTATCAATGGCTTACCGCTGAAAGCAAAGACGATTATTTTCTTGAATACCGCTATAAGGGCTTTTTCCCGATAATCGGTGCTCGTGGCGACATCTATAAGTTTAAAACACAGCAAGAAACGAACAAAGGCACTTATACTTTTGATGTGCGTCGCAAACGTGGCGTAGCGTTTGTACAAGTGCCTATGACGCTGAAAACTAGCGTTTTCACCACATCACTGACAGCGCAGGCGTCTTACCAATATATCAACACCGAATTGTCGTATGGCCGCAAAGCCGTTGACACCACAGACCACACGCTGGGCTATTGTCTTTATTTTCAGTCGTTAAGGCGGCTCGCGCACCGTGATTTGCAATCGCGCTGGGGCATCGTTCTTCGCGGCGACTACCATCACTACATCGACCAACCCGAGAACCATCAGACGGCCGCGCAGGCTTGGCTCTATCTGCCAGGACCGTACCGCAACCAGGGCATTACGATTTATGGCGGCTGGCAGGAAAGCAACCGTAACAATCTTGTATTCAATTCGTTGGTACTTTATCCGCGTGGTTACAAAGCGGTGCCGAACACTCGGCTCAAAACATTAATGATATCGTACTGTGGACCGCTTTTCTATCCCGATTTGAGTATCGGCAGTGCGCTGTATATCAAGCGAATAAAAGGTAAACTCTTTTGTGATTTCGCCGAAGCCGTCAACGAAGGAAAAACCACATTAATGCGCTCAACAGGCTACGACCTGACGGTCGATTTCCACATCTATCGCTTTGCGGTGCCCATCTCGGCTGGTATGCGATATGCCCACTGTTTGACGCTGAACGACAATTACTTCGGTTTGCTGCTTTCGATGAATTTCAATGGGGTGATGGGGGATAGGCGGTAATTAAATCTACGCCTAAACACATCCCATAAACTCTAAACTCAAACCTATATTATTCCACTTCATCAAACAGATGATTGAACCCCGTCATTGCAAAGATGTTCTTCAGGTCGGGGGTGAGACCTGTGATGCTGACGTGGCTGCCTTTGGGTTTGGCGTTTTTCAGCACACCGAGAAAGATGCGCAGACCACTCGACGAGATGTATTCGAGTTTCGAGCAGTCGAACACAATGTTCTGTCCGTTCAGGTCGTAGAGCGGCTGAAGTTTCTTTTCGGTTTCGGGTGCGGCGGCGGTGTCGAGCCGTCCTTCGAGAATGGCTGTGACAGTGCCGTCTTGCTGTTGGATTGATGTGTTCATTTCAGTAATTTTTTATTTGTCAAATATACATTGGATACAAAAGATTTACAATGGCCAGCATCGCGACAAGCAGAACAAAGTGAAGCCACACGCCCACCCTTGCGAAATCGGAAAAGCGGAACGAGCCTGGGCCGAAGACAAGCATATTCTGAATGCTGCCGATGGGCGACGAGTAACTGAAGGTGACGCAGAGCATCAGCGATACGACAAACGGCATCGGGCTGCAGCCCAGCATTTCGGCCTGACCGAACATCACGGGGAAGAAAATGGCGGCCGCGGCCACATCGCCTACAAATTCGGTCACAACCGACGCTATCAGGCACATCACGGCCAGTATCACGTAGGGGTTGGTGCCGAAAACATCGATAATGTTTTGGGCAAGAGCGCCCGAAATACCTGTTTTGGTTATGGCCGTTGAGAAGACCACTGTGGCGCCCAGAATGAGCAGAATGTCCCACTCAATGTATTTCACCACACTGTCGAACCGACAGCACTTGAAAATCATCATCAGGCCAGCAGCCAGCATTGTGGTGGCCATCAGCGGCATCACGTGGAACGACGAGAATATGAACATCAGCACCAGTATGGCGGCTGAAGTGATTGTTTTTGAGCCAATTTCGGGCACGAAATGCGAATCGAAGAATGTCAGGCTGCGGTGGTTGTTGCGCTCGAGTTGGTCGTCGCTTTTTGCGGGGCACTCAAGCAGAAGCGTGTCGCCTGCCTGAAGTGTTATCTCGCGCGGCTGCCCATCGACACGTTGTCCCTGACGCGCCACGGCCACAAGCACCACATCGTTCTTCTGCTCAAAATCGCTCTGCGTCATCGATTGGCCGATAAGGTCGCTGCCGAAGGTTATGTATGCTGTGCGCATCTTGCGGCTGGTGTCGATATCGTTGATGCTCCACACGTGGTGGTCGGCGGCAGCAAGGCCGTGAGTGCGTTTGAGTTCAAGAATCTCGTTGATTTGGCCTGCATAGATTAGTCGGTCGCCGCCCAGAATCCATTCGGTCTTGGGCACGGGCATTATCACTTCCTTGTCGAACCGCACAATCTCGACCAGCGAGCCGCCCTTGACGTTGTAGAGCCCCGCTTCTTCGACCGAGCAGCCTACGGCGGGGTTGTCGGTGGGCACAAGCAGTTCCACGGTGTAGTCGCTGGTGGTCTCAAAGGTATGCTCCGACGATTCGCGCTCTGGAATGAGCCGTTGAAGCGCAATCACCACGGCGGTGCCAATGGCTGTGAGTATCAGACCTGGAACGAGCGGCTCGAAAATGTTCATCGTCTGCCCTGTCTGGTTCAGATAAAGGCCCGCAATGACCAAGTTCGACGAGTTGCCGAGCAGGGTGCACATTCCGCCCATCGCGGCAGCGTAACTCAGCGGCAGAAGCAGTTTCGACGGTGCAACACCAAGTTTGTGAGCCCAGAGTTTGACTGCATCGATAAGCAGTGCAACAATGTTCACCGAGTTCATCAGGGCCGAAAGCACGCTGGCGGGAATCATCAGCCGCAACAGTGCGCCCACACGCGTTTTGGGCGTTCCAAGCACGTTTTTCGACAGCCAATAGAGCACGCCCGTATGGATGAGCGCCGCAATAATGACGAAAAACGCCGCGTGTACCACCACAGGCTCCGACCCGAAGCCTGCCATTCCTTCCTCCTCCGTCACCACGCCCGTGACGAGCAGCACCGTGAGCGCGCCCAGAAAGACAACCTCCGCCCGTATGCGTGTTCGCGCCATAATGACAAAGATGCCCGCTATGGTGGCGATTGTTATCCAGGCGTAACCATTCAATCCGAGAAAGATGATGCTGTTCATTTTCGTGTTAATTATGTTGGCAAATTACTTAAAAAAATCAAAATCGTTTTTAAGATTTCAACTCGCTAATCCTTGCGCAAA
This sequence comes from uncultured Bacteroidales bacterium, assembly GCA_902790595.1. Lineage (GTDB taxonomy): Bacteria > Bacteroidota > Bacteroidia > Bacteroidales > SZUA-534 > RUG13583. The sequence goes on along the minus strand of CADASL010000009.1, from coordinate 78,197 downwards.
CCTGCTGGATATGGTCGAGACCATAGAGCAGGGCGCGATTGTCGATACCCATCCACATAAAGAGTGTTTGGATTTTTTGGTATTCGTTCAAAATATAAGCCGTATCGATTACGGGTTGCTGCAACGAGAAACAAACAGGCTCGTGGTGCGCTATGCGGTTGCGCAGGGTGTTGATTTTGTCAAGTTCGTTGAAAATGTATGTGCGATTGTATTGTGTTTCGGGCGTTGAACGAGCCTTATTTGGGAAAATACGCAAAAGTTGTTGCCCTGTAACTCGATATTGTATAGGTGAAAACATATATTTCCATATACCGAATTCCATTTCTGCCAATAATTTTGAATGTGAGTAAGTTCCTGAACTGCGTAATTTGATATAGGCGTAATTTATAATATCATAAGTTTTATGAAGTACTGGATTCGTAAATACACCTCCGTTCATAATAGAATTTTTAAGCCACTCCGCACCTAATATAGATACCAAATGGTTGTCGATAGCATTACGCAATGCCACTTCAAAGCAACTTATTATTGTGAACGCCTCTTGCGAGAGTTGTAAATTGTATCGGTAAAGAGTCATCGCCTTGCGCGTATCGCCACCACAGGCAATTAAGTAGCGACTCATTCGTTCTTGCGATAGTATTTTCTCAAAATCTTTGTATTTCATTTCTTTATCGAAAAAAATTGTTGTATGTCTTGCCTTATCAAAAATCTTTCCTACATTTGCATTGTTGAATCCCACCGTCCCCTGACGCAAGTCAAGTCGGTGGGTTTAGTTTTTTATAGCCCTTTATACTCCTAAATCCTCAATTCTAACTCCTAACTATTTCAACTTCTTCCTCAGCGACAGCACGTTTTGGCCGTCGGTGTATTCGTAGTTGATGGTGTCCATCAGTTGGCGCACAAGGTGGATGCCGAGTCCGCCGATGGGGCGCTGCTCGGCTGGCAGCGAAATGTCAACATCATCTTTCACCGTGGGGTCGAAGGGGGTGCCGCTGTCGATAATGACGAATTTCAAACGCTCGTCGTTGGCCTGTGCCTTTATATTGATAACTCCGTGTGTTCCTGGCGGATAGGCATAATTAATGACATTCACCACTGCCTCCTCAATGGCAAGGTTCATCTGCATTGTCAGGGCGGCATCGAAGCCAACGGCCTCGCACACGCCTTCGACAAATTCGGCCAAGTGCGGAATCTCGTCGATATTGTTGTGAAGCGTCACGCTGCGCTGGAATTTCTCGTCAACCTGCGGCTTGGTGTATTGCACGGCAAGCATTGTCAGGTCGTCGCTTTGGTCGGCGGTGCCCACAAAAGCGTGAACGGCAGTCATCATCTGACCGATAAGTGCTTCGGGCTGAAGTTTTTTTGCGGCCAGAGCCTCTCGTGCGGTTTGCATCATTCGGTCATCACCAAATAGTTCGTGCTCAACGTTTTCGGCTTCGGTCAGGCCATCGGTAAACAGGAATATAGTTGTGTTGCAGTCGATATGCGTCTCCTGGGCGGTGTACTTCCAACCTGTCATCACGCCGATAGGAATGTTTGAGCCGCATTTGAGCGGTCCCACGCCCGAGCCTATGAGTAGCGGCGAGTTGTGGCCCGCATTGCAGTAGCGCATACGGCCTGTCGGCAGGTCGAGCACGCCAATGAAGAACGTCACAAACATATTGGCATCATTCATTTCCGACATTGCGTCGTTCATCGCCGTGACAATGCGGTCGGGCGACGACTCGTGCGCCGACAGCGTGCGGAACTGCGCCCTTGTGACGGCCATCACCAACGACGCTGGAACGCCCTTGCCCGACACATCGCCTATGCAGAAGAACAGTTTCTCGTCGCGGATATAGAAGTCGAACAAGTCGCCGCCCACCTCCTTGGCTGGCACCAGGTGGCCGAAAATCTCAATATCGTTGCGGTCGGGATAAGGCGGGAAAATCTTCGGCAGCATACCCTTCTGAATCTCGCTGGCAATGTGCAACTCGCTGCCAATGCGCTCCTTTTCGGCGCTCACCTTCTGCAGACGGTTAATGCTGCGAATGGTGCGCGCAATTATGAAGCCCAGAAGAATCAGGCCGATAATCATCATCACAAACAGGTTGAAGGCAATTTGGCGAAGACCATTGTATATCTCGCGGTCGCGGCAAATGACAGCCATCGACCAGCCCGTGCCGTTATCGACGGGCGCGTAATAGACGTAGTTCAGGTCGCCGTTGTCGTCGGTGACGGTGGCACAGCCGCTTCCGCCCGCCATCATATCGCGGTTCAGGCTCTTGACCGAAGTGTCTTTGATTCCTGCCGACAGGTCGATAATGTTGGTGCGCATCACAAGGCTCTCAACGGGGCAGGCCATCATCTGGCCAGTGCGCGAAATCATCATATTCACTGACGACGGATAGATTCGGTTGGCGTTGATAACTTCGCCCAGCCAGTCGAGCGACACGTCGGCGGTGAAAATGCCAACGGTGCGGCCCGTGGCGTCGTGAATGGGCATTGAGTAGGTCGACATCATCATCTCGCCTCCGCCCTCGTCGTAGTAAGGCTCGCTCCAGTGCGGACGGTTGTTGCGCATTGGCACGGCGTACCACTCCATATCGTGATACTCATAATCGTCGGTGCCGAGTTGCTTGCTGCGGATAGTGCCGTCTTCGGTTTTGTAAGAGTATGGCGAGAATTGGCGGCCTTTTTTAGGATAATAGTTCGGCTCGAAGGCTACGGCGCTACCAACAATTATATCGTTGCAAGTTAGCATCTTACGCGTCACAGCGTACATCGAGTCGGGCTGACTGAGACACAACTCAACAATCCACTCCATATTCTGCACCGCCACCTCAACGGCGCTCATCACGTTCTTAATCTTCAGGTTACGAACTTTCAACTCGCTCTCGGCGCGCTGCTGCACCTCCTCGCGGATTCCATCGCTGGCAAATTTGTACTGAACCACCGACGTGGTCTCAATCAGCACTGCGGCCGTGATTATTATGGCTAGTGTCGATTTGGTTTTCAGCGACTTGCGCCATTCTCTGAATCTTGTGCTCATTCTGTTTGTTTCTTTATGCAAGTTTTTTAGGCGCCCTGACGGGCGGAAATTTGTAGAAAATTCAATCAAAAAATTTTACAATTTTCATTTCTAACCAAACTTATCCAAACGGAATCCAAACATTATGTTCGGATTAATTCGGGTTGTTTTGGTTAGCGATAAAATTTTGAAAATCATTTTCTTATAATTTTGTTATAAATTTTCTTTCAATTTCCCGCGAAGCGGCTCGCCTAAATATTTCATTCCAACGTCCAATCCTTAAAGGTGTCGCAAACCGAGAGAATATAGTCTTTGCGCTTGGTGACGCGCTCGGCAAATATCTCCTGACAGTGGCGAATCACCTCGTCGGGGAACGAGTTGCTCAACGAGAGCCACGTGAAGTTGCGCAGACAGCCCACCACTGCAATCTGCTCGGTGCGGTGCTTGATAAAATCGGCGCTCTGACCTTCGAAATAATATTGTATCATCCTCAACCATATATCGTTAGCCAACTGTTGCGGCAGCCCGATAATCTGCTCGTAATCGCCCACGAGCGACACCATTGCCGAATAGGAATGTCCCAAATCGATAATCGGATGCCCGTAGCCAACCTCGCCCATATCAATCAGCATCAGTTCGCCGTTCTGCAACATTGCGTTTTTGGTCTGAAGGTCGCAGTGCAGAAGTCGGTCACCCTGCGGGATTGCCTGAACAATGCGCATCATAAGGTCGGTTGACGGCGTGTCGAAATAGCGGCTGATAATGCGCACGGCCTCTTCCTCACGTTCGATGCACGACGGGATGCTGCCGCCTTTTGGCACCTTGATGTCGTGCAAGTGGCGGAACAGGCTGGCATAGAGCCTTGCAAACTCGTCGATGCGCTGCGGCTCCCTCTTCAAACAGGCTGTCAATGTGTCGGCCTTAAGCAACTCATACACAAGCCCGTACTGACTGCCTACGCGCACAATGTCGAACGAAATGGCTGTTGGCATTCCCAGCACAAACGCCTCTTTGGCCATTGTGATTTCGGTCTGCACCTCGTCGATAGTCGTGCCCTCGCGGAAAACTTTGATAATTGTATCATCATCAATGCGATAGACCACGCCAACGCCGCCGCGACCAATAATCTGGCACCCGTCGACGCTGAAACGCCGCATAGCCTTTTCAACGTTCATTATCTTTGTAAAGCCTGTCATTTCAAGCACTTGGTACACATCGGGACAAACTTCAGTCACACGGAAGTCTGGGTAGCGCTTTGCCAACCCCAACAGAATACGCAAGCCCGAACTCGATATGTATTCGAGCCCGGCGGCATCGCAGGTCAGAGTGTCGAATTTGCCGCAAGCCGCCAACTGGCTGTCGATTTCGGCAGTGGCCTGGGCTGTGGCGGAAGTGTCCATCCGCCCGCTGACGGTGAGCGTTGCCTGTCCGTTAAGGTTGTTTGCTGTTATTTTCATAGATATCTTCTTTTTTAATGTGTTTGAATGGTAAATGTAAGGAAATATGAGAAAGAAACCAATAAGTTTACTGTTCAATACGATGAAATTTAGACAAAAGAAAAGTAGCCAATAAGTGATTTACGTACAATCAGCCGCAGCAATCAGCAAAATCCTACATTTATCTACTTTTATGCACTTTTTTAAACATCAATTTTAAAACTGCATTACAATGTTTGGTATTTCCGACCCTGGTATCTGGATTGTCTATCTGCTGTCGATTTTATGCGTGATAGGCTCGATAATTTTTGGCATAAAGTATTGGAACAAAGAAGACGATGCCGACAACCTTTAGTATTAACTATCAATAATTTATAGATGGAAAATTTTTCGATGTATATGATTGTGATGGTCTACTTCCTGGCCATCGCGTTTTTGGGATTTTTGGGCTATAAGAAGACGAAAAACTCAAAAGACTTTTTGATTGGCGGCGGCGAGATGAACCCCATCGTGATGTCGCTCTCGTATGGCGCCACGTTCATATCTGCTTCAGCCATAGTGGGTTTCGGCGGTGTGGCCGCAACCTTCGGAATGGGTATTCAGTGGCTGATGTTCCTGAATATGTTTGTGGGCGTGGTCATCGCCTTCATCATCTTCGGACGACCAACGCGTCGCATCGGCGCGAAACTGCACGCCACATCGTTCGCGCACTTCCTTGGCGCCTACTATAACTCAAAGCGTATCAGGATTTTCGCCGCATCGGTCATCTTCCTTTGTATGCCGCTCTATGCCGCTGCCGTTCTGCGTGGCGGCGTGTTCTGTATGCAGGAAGTGTTCGGCATCAGTTTCGACCTTTCGCTGCTGATTTTCACTGTGATAGTGGCATCATACGTGATGGCTGGCGGTATGAAGGGCGTGATGTACACCGATGCCCTGCAGGCCGTGATAATGTTCATCTGTATGGGCGTGCTGGTGTTCGGTGTTTACAAGGCTCTGGGAATGGGCTTTGCCGAAGCCAACCGCGCGTTGGAAGGAATCTCGAACCAAGTTCCCGAAAAACTGGCCGCCGTTGGTCACCAAGGCTGGACGGCAATGCCGCGCTTCGGGTCGCAGCAGTGGTTCACGCTTGTCACATCGCTGATTATGGGCGTGGGCATCGGCTGCCTGGCGCAACCGCAGTTGGTTGTGCGCTTTATGACGGTGAACAGCACCAAGAAACTGAATCAGGGTGTGGCCATCGGCTGTGTGTTCCTGATTATCACCGTGGGCGTGATTTACCACGTTGGCCCGCTATCGAACCTTTACTTCTACCTGAACGACGGAAAAATCGCCGCCGATATGGTTGAAGCATCCGACAAGATAATCCCGTATTTCATTGGCCGCGTGATGCCTACGTGGTTCGTCACCATCTTTATGCTCTGCATTCTGTCGGCAAGTATGTCCACTTTGAGCGCGCAGTTCCACACGATGGGCGCGGCCGCTGGCGGCGACATCTACGGCACATATATCAACTCGGGCCGCCGCCTGAACCGCGAGCACAAAGACCGTATGACAATTATGGTTCGTTTGGCTGTATTGGTTTCGATATTAATCAGTTACATCATCTGCTTTGTTCTTGGCGAGCACAGCGATTCGCCTGTCATCGCCATCAGCACATCGTTGTTTATGGGCATCTGCGCATCGGCATTCCTGCCGTCGTATTTCTGCGCATTGTATTGGAAACGAGTGACAAAGCAAGGCGCTTTCGCGAGTATGATTGTGGGCGTGGTGGTGACCATTCTTCTTCTGCTGTTCATCCACGCCAAAGAAGCCACGGCGCTGGGCGTCTGCAAGGCTCTGTTCGGCACCGACGTGCTCATCACCGACGGAATGATGAAGTTCATCGACCCGATTATGTTCGCTTTCCCGCTCTCGTGCATCACCATTGTGGTGGTTAGCCTGCTGACGGAGAAGAAGAAAAAGAAGATTGCCGCATAATAAACCTGCTGTCAATCTGTGATTTATATATGATTCCAGCAATTCTGAAATTAGGAATTGCTGGAATTTTTTTGCGTAAAAAGCCAAATTACAAGCCAATTGCAGAATAAATGCTATCTTGCTTTGCTGTGCGATTTGAATTTGGGGCATAGCTAAACCGATTGTCAATGAGTAAATTATCGAAATCGATTCCTTGCATTGCTGTGGCAATTGCCGTGTATGCCTTTTACGCTTTCGCTTATGGCGCGACGCTGCAATATGGTGAGCAATACCAACTTTTTCAGTCCACAACGGGATATTTTCTCGGTCTGCTTACCCGTCCTGGCGGATTGGCGATGTATTCAGGACGTTTTCTGACGCAGTTTTTCATTGCCCCACAGATTGGTGCGATTTTTATATCGATACTGTCGACGGGGGTTTTTGCTTGCGTGCTGCGTCTTCCAAATTCAGGCAGATACAGCTGCCAAATAGCATTTCTGGTGGCCTTGTTGTCGGCTTGCATTTTGCTCAACAGGCAAATGCTGCTCAACGGATTGGTCAGCATTTCAATTGGATGTCTTATTCTATTATCAATCAACTCGATAAAAAGCGACAAGTTGGTTGCAGCACTGCTTCCGGTAATCGTTTTTGCCACATATTGGATTGCAGGCGGAATTCCTGCGGCGTTTGTCGTTGGATATGTGCTTTGCGATTTCTTTATGACTAAAAAAGATAAATCGCTGTTGGTCAGTTCTTTATTATCGGTCTTAGTTGTTGTGGCGTCACCATTTGTTGCCCGTCAACTGTTTGGTGTTCAACTAAATGCAACGCGCGCCTTCTTGGGGGCCGATTATTCGCGATATGTGATTTTTCTCCCAAAGCTGCCTATCGCCATCGGCTCTCTTTTGGCCTTTCTGCCTATAGTTAATAAATTGTTGAATAGCAAGGTTTTGCAAAAGTCAGACAATCCTTCTAGCCGTTTTTCTGTTTCGTCTGTAATTCCCTGGGTATTAGCAGTTTTTGTAGTAATAGCAGTTTTTGCTAGCAATGTCGATTTCAATACCAATCGTAACTGCGCCATTGAGTATAATGTTCGGACGCAGAATTGGAAGAAAGCCACGGAACTTGCTGATAATAAGTATCAAACCGATAATATAACGACATCGTATATTAATCTGGCTTTGGCCAAAACAAATCGTCTTGGTGATAAAATGTTCTCTTTCAAGCAGATTGGTGCATTGGGGCTGATTCCTGATTTTGAGACAGATAGCGATGTGTCAATGGCCTTGAGTGAGATTTATTACCATTTGGGGGGCATCAATTTTGCTGAGCGGTTCGCATTTGAAGCCGCCAAAGCAAATCCCGATTATCAGGAAAGCGTCAGAGCGGTCAAGCGGCTTGCCGAGACAAACATCATTAAAAAGAACTATCCGTTGGCTCGCAAATACCTTGCAATGCTTGAAAATACAGCATTTTACGCAAAATGGGCGCAAAAATGCCGCCGTGCCATCGACAGCAATCGCACCGACGAAAATGCTGAATGGACGCGGCTGAGAAGTTTTCAGAATGACAACGACTATTTTTACGCTGAAAAAGAGAAAGATGCAATGCTGCTTGATAAATTTTCGACAAATCAGAATAATCGGCAGGCCTTCGAATATCTGATGGCTTTCTATCTATTAAACAAAGATATAGAGCACTTTATGCAGTATGCGGAATTTGGCGGACGTTTTTATAGCATTACGTACCCGCGGGCGTTCCGCGAAGCGGCCATTTTCCATTTGCGGATGACGAACCCCGAAGCGGTGAAGGATTTCGGCACAGCCGACCGACTGATGCTAGACCAATTCTACGAGTTCGGGAAGATTTACAACACCAACCATCACGATTCGCGTCTGGCGGCGCGTTTTGGCGACACCTATTGGTTTTATCTGTTTAACGAATGACGGCGATGAGAAATTATATTATAATCATTTTATTGTCAACGCTTTGCACAGCGTGCACCGAGCGAGTTGACGTGTCGGCAACAACCGATACCCTGCCGCCCGTAACACCTGATTATGAGTCGGTGACAGTGCCCGTAAACATTGCCCCGCTCAACATTATGGCCATCAACAAGGCTGAGAAAATTGATGTAACTGTCTGTTCGTCAGATGGAAATGAGGTTCTTCACTCACAATCGGTGCAAGCCACAAGTTTCAGCATCGCCGAATGGCATTGTCTGCTTGCTGAAAACATCGGTAAATCAATCATTTACAAGGTTGCGATAAAAGAAAACGGACGATGGACGCAATACAAACCTTTTGAGATTTTTGTCAGTCCCGACAGTATTGATTACGGATTGGTTTACAGACTGATAGCGCCAAGTTACGAAACGTTTTCGAGTATGGGCATCTATGAGCGCAATCTCTCAAACTTCGACCAACGCGCGATTGTTGAGAACAATCTGCTGCAGAACAACTGCGTCAACTGCCACTCGTTTTGCCAATGGAAAACCGACAAAATGAGCCTGCACGTCCGCGGTACGCACGGTTGCACAATGATTCTGACAGACAATCGGTTGCAAGTTTATAACACCCGAACCGACAGCACGCGCGGCAACTGCGTTTATCCGTCGTGGCACCCCAACGGCCGCCATATTGCCTATTCGGTGAACGAAACCCGACAGATTTTCCACTCTGCCAATCCCAAACGCATCGAAGTCATCGACCGCTGGTCGGATGTGGTTGTGCTTGATACTAAAACAAATACGCTCTCGAGTTCGCCGAATTTGATGTCGAAGGATAATTTTGAGACGTTCCCCTATTTTTCGCCCGACGGCAAATGGCTCTATTTCTGCAGTGCAAGGGCTGTTGATATGGACACCGCGCCACAAAGCGTGCGTTACAACCTTTGCCGCATTGCCTTCGATAGCGAATCGGGTACGTTTGGCCATCAACCAGACACACTTGTAAACGCTTCATCCATAGGCAAAAGCGTTTCGTTTCCACGACCGTCGCCCGATGGCAGTTTTGTGGCTTACACACTTTCCGATTACGGACAATTCTCTATCTGGCATCCCGAGTCGGATGTTTGGCTGCTCAATCTTTCAGATGGCACAACCCACCGCATCGACAACCTGAACAGTGGCGATGTTGACAGTTATCACAGCTGGTCGTCGAGCGGACGCTGGATGGTGGTTTCGAGCCGCCGCGAGAACGGGTTGTTCACGCAGCCGTTTATTGCGCACATCGACACCTGCGGCAATGCAACAAAGGCTTTCCGTCTGCCGCTTCGTTCGCCAGCAGACTTCGACGAGATGTTCTATTCATTCAACGTTCCCGAATTCATTACCGAACCCATTCGACTGAATGTCAGAGATTTGGAAAAGAAGGTTGAAAAACACGATTTGCAGAAGATAACGTTCAAGTAGTTGGCATCAACAATTAACATCTTTAATTATCAATAATTTACGTCGTTCATTTTATCCGCTGAAAATCCGGGGTTCCCGTTCACGGCACAAGATGATAAGATTGCGTGAACACAATCAATAAATAATCTTACATTTGTATTTGCAAACGGTAAAAGCCGCAAGCAAAAGAATGTTTCATTAAATTAATTAAAATTATGAAAGTAAAAGGTTTATTAGTAGCAGCTGCGGCTGCAATGTTGTGCTTTGGAGCACAAAATGCCTCGGCCATTGAGGCTCCGAACCACGAGGGCGATTTCACTTTGAACATTCAAGGAGGTTTCCTTTCTGAATATTCAGGTGGTATTGGCGCTAGCGTATCAGGTGATTATGTTCTTGTGAATTCTTGGTGGAAAGGACATTTCACTGTTGGCGGATTTGGTGAATTCAACCATAGCAAAGATGATTTGGGTTGGGTCGGATATGATATTAAATACACTAATATCGCAGTAATGGCTCGTGCAACTTACGGTTTGAACATCACCGACAAATTTGAGGTTCACGCAGGTGCGATGACTGGTCCTGTTTTCCACTCTTGGAAATATCAGTGGAAAGATGATGGGAAAAAAGTTGAACTCGATGACGACAAAAGTGTAGATTTCGGCGGTGCAGGCGTAGCTGGATGCCGTTTCTTCTTGTCTGATAATTTCGCGCTTACAGCAGAATTGATAGCAGGAACTCACCTCACCTACTTCAACGCAGGTATTTCGCTTAAATTCTAACATTTAACGCATAAAAAACACAAAGCCGCTCCTTCGGGAACGGCTTTTTTTGTGTCATAAAACCAATGTTGATTTAAAATCCGGCAAACGGAAGCGCAACCGAAACTATTCGGCAGACGGGAATCCGTCAGAGCCTGCTCCACGAATTGGAATGGCATAGAGGATTGAATAACTCAGTCCGGCGTTGAAACGGTAGAATCCCTTTCCAAATCCGGGGATAATGTACGGCGTCATAGTATTATAAGAAGTGTGCGAGAACATCATTTTCGCGCGCACCGTGACGCCCATATAAAAATTCCTAAACAGCTCGCCTTTCAGTCCCACCACGGCCTCACCCCACGTGGCTTTCAAGTTTGCCTTCGGGATGCTGCACTCATCGGTGCCCAAAACTCCGCTCACCACAGCCAAAGGCGCCTCGTGCGAGAATCGTGTCGCGCCCAAGCGCACACCCAGAAAGAAAATATCGCGGTCGAGCCGATGCTTGTATTTGATGACATTATAGTCGAGTCCCACACGGAAATAATCGCCAGACATTGAGTACCGCAGACTGTCGGAACTTCGCTTGAGCGATTGCTGTCCAACCTCGACTGTCGGGAAGAAATTGTAGGCCAGCTCGCCGTCAACCGACAACTCGAACCCGCGCGAGCCGTTGTTGCGCACGTGTGGCAAGGCCAGCCGCGACAAATCGTAACCCACACGCACAAACACCTGACGGCGCGGCATTGCCTCGTAAACCGGCTCCTGGGCCAGGCTTGCCGCCGATGCGCATACGGCCAGAAGGCTAAAAAAATATCTTGGCGTGCACTTCATAGTCCTGGTCAACGTCGTAAGTGAAAATTTGCAGCGAATCGATTGACATTCTGTAATTTATGGTATCAACCGACACTACCGAATCATTAAGACCCAGCTCAAAATCAATCCCGGACACGGACTTGAAACTGAAATCCAAATCGCGATAATTGTAAACCGGGCCGCAATCGAGATTAACAATGTTCAACTCGGGGGTCGATGTCACGCAGAGGATGGTGCTGTAGACATCCAACACGGTCTTCGTCTTGCCGATGATGGTGAACTGCACGAAAGTGGTGTCGCCGTTGAATTCGAGCGGCACCGACACCACGTTTGGCAATTGTTTTTTCCTGCAAAGGAAACTATCGACGGTGATAACGCTATCGATGCTGACTTTTGCGATGATAACCGTGTCAATTTTCTTGCCCGACAGCTGCGTCAGCTGGCACCGCAGCGGCGAGAAAGGGTCGGAAGCGCACTCGGGCGGCTCGTTGTTGCACGCCGCAAACGCGACAGCCAATGCCACTACCCCAAAAAACAATTTTGCTATTCGATTCATAGCGCCAAAAGTAGCGTTTTTATTTGACGATGAAGACAACGATAACAATTACTATTGACGATAAACTGTTAACGATGCTCAGAACGCAGCCCGATGCTGATTTATTTGGCCCGCAACTTCAAATCGGCCAGCACAATGGCGGTCATTGCTTCGACAATGGGCGGGACGCGCAAGGCGATACAAGCGTCGTGGCGGCCTTTAACTATCAGTGGTTCAACCTTGTGAGTCTCAAAATTGTAGGTCTGCTGCTCACGGGCAATGCTTGCTGTGGGCTTCACCGCAAGGCGGAAATAGATTTCGTTGCCGTTGGTGATTCCGCCGTTTATGCCGCCTGCGTTGTTGGTGGCGGTGGTACCGCGCTCATCGATTATGGCATCGTTATGCTGTGAGCCAAACATTTGCGCCGCCGCGAATCCGCTTCCGAACTCAATGCCCTTGACGGCAGGAATGGCAAACACCGCGTGGCTGATTAGCGACTCGACCGAATCCCAGAATGGCTCGCCCCACCCGACGGGAAGCCCCGTCACGCGGCAATCGACAAGCCCGCCAACCGAATCGTTCTGCGCCATAGCCTTGGCCACAGCGGCTTCAATATCGGCTTGACCGCCAACTTCGACAAGCGTTGAGCGAATGCTGACGCCGTCGAGCACCTTTTTGGCCACAACGCCCGCGGCCACAATGCCCACCGTGTTGCGCGCCGAGAAATGCCCGCCGCCACGGTAATCGTTGAAACCGTTGTATTTGCAGCGGCCAGTGAAGTCGGCGTGACCAGGACGGGGCTGCGCCACAAGGTTCGAATAGTCAGACGAATGAGTGTTGGCGTTTTTGAACAAAATGGTTATCGGGGTGCCAGTGGTGTGGCCGTCGAACACGCCCGAAACAATCTCCTGCTCGTCGGCCTCGATGCGCGGCGTGGTGCCTTTCGCGCCACTTTTGCGACGTTGCAAGTCGGCAGTGAAATCGCTGTCAGTCAGTGCGATACCTGCAGGGCAGCCGTCAATCACAACGCCCACCTGCGCTCCGTGCGACTCACCAAAAATGCTCACTCTGAAGATTCTACCAAATGTGTTCATAATCAATATTTTATTTTTTCAATTCGATGATTGTGCTTATCTGCTCCGCCAATTTCTCCACAACAAATATAGTGTCATCGGACTGATTAACAACTTCCAAAATCAGTTCGTCGGACAGTTTGGCAGGTTTTTTAAACTCAACGCGCATATTGCGGACCTCAAAATCATCAGGCAGGGCCTCGAGTGCCAAACGAATATAGTTGGCGTTGTTCATATGGCGGTTATAGTCGATGTCGTTGCGCTGCACCACATAACTAACTGTGCTTGCTGGATTTATCTTCGGCACAATAATTCTACGGTCGGCATAATTCATCTCAAGTTTAGGCTCTCGATTGAAATTTGCGACCAATTCGTCGCTGATTTTGTTCAGTTTGCCAGTGTCGAGTTTTACAAACGCACCCGTGCTCCAACTCTTATAGCAAGGCAGTCCGTTGGCATCGTAGATGAACGTATTGCGGAAACCGAACATCGGATTAATGTCGAAAACCGATGTGGTAACTTTCAGATTCTCTTTGTATTGCGGTACTCGCACAACTTCGACCTGCCGCGATGCCAGAAGTTGAGCCATTCCGTTTTCGGTAAAGTATTGGTCGTAAACAGGTTCCGATGTTTTCCAAAGTTCTGAACAATCCTGCATCATCTGCAAAGCCGAAAACAGTTTTAAACGACCGTCGGCGTCGCACATCGAGACTGTAACTTTGTAATCGAGACTATACATTTTTTGTAACTATTTCAAAATCATCGAAAAAGCCAGGATACGACTTGCCGACGCACTCCGTGCCTTCGATTGTCACAGCCGACGAAGCCGTCAAAGCGCAGAGTGCCAGCGACATAGCCATTCGGTGGTCGTTGCAGGCCGAAGCCTCGCCACCACTAATCGGGCCGCCAGTCACAATCATCTTATCGCCTTCAAACTCAACGCTGACGCCGAGTTTGCCAAGTTCGCGCCTGATTGCCTCGGCGCGGTTGCTCTCCTTGTGGGTGAGACGGTGAACGCCCGCAATGGCCGACGTGCCTTTGCAATTGGCCGCCAAAGCCGCCAGAACGGGGAACAAATCGGGGCAGTTTGTGGCATCGAAATTGAATGGTTGCAGATTGTCGTTTTTATTGACAATCAGGCAATTATCAGCATCAAAAGCAAATTTTGTGCCTGTGAGCCGCAACACGTCAATAATGGCGCGGTCGGCTTGAGCCGATTGCGGATTCAAACCGTTGATTTTCAGCGTTCCTGCAATGGCTGCAGCAACAATGAACGCCGCCGCCCCACTCCAATCGCCCTCAACACGGTAATTGGCGTTGACGTACTCCTGCCCGCCTTTTATGCTGAACTGCTCATAATTAGCATTTTCAACCGAAACACCAAAATCACGCATAATCTGAAGCGTCATATCAATGTATGGGCGGCTCGTCAAATTGCTGACTGTCAGCACCGAATCGGTTTTAAGCGTTGGCAACGCAAGCAACAATCCCGTCAGGAACTGCGAACTTACCGAACCGTCAACCGTGGCTTTTCCGCCTTTCATCGGACCTTTGACCTTGATTGGTAGCAACCCTTTATCCGACTGAATATCAACGCCTAACTGACGCAGAGTGTCCTCCATAAAACCAACAGGCCGCTGCTGCAGCGACCCCTCGCCTGTCAGCACCACCTCGCTACCGAGCAACGATGCAACGGGCGTGAACATACGAAGTGCCAAACCCGACTCGCCGCAATGCAAATGACTGCCACTCAATCCGTTGACAGGCGGGAAAATCTTCAGTTCGGCATCGGAAAGGTCAACCTCGCAGCCAAGACTTTTGGCAACACCAATCGCCGCACGGCAATCGTTGCAATCCGACAAGTTGCTGATTATGGTCGGTTTATGCGACAAAACGGCAAGCGCGATGGCACGCTGCATATAACTTTTCGATGGCGGCGCCGTCACGCTTCCAGCAACTTTCGATGGCTTTATAGTTAAATTCATTTTGTTTCGGTAAGCAATTGTTTCATTTTGAGCATAATACCTTCGTCGATTTGGCCAGGTGCGGTTGCTCCGCCGTCGGCTGTGGCGACAAAAGTGAATGGTGCGTCCATTGTGATGGCGGCAATGCGAGTCAATGCGCCCACACGCCCCATTCCGATTGCAAGCATCTGATAATCGGCATTATACAGATTCAACAGATTCATAACATCGGTTTTGCTATGGCACATACAAGCCAACTTCACCACATCGGCGCCCATTGAGTGCGCAAGGTCGGCAATCTGCTGAAGTTCAAGAAATTGCGGTGTCTCATCGTAATTGTGATACGACACAATCACCTTGCAGTTGTGCCTGCGGGCAATGTCGATAATGTTGCGGCGATAGTCGTCGTCGGCCTCAACCTCAACATCAACCCAAGCGGCGCCACCCTCAATAGCGGCCTGCAAATAGGCTGTCTGCTCGGCTTGCGACAGTCCGACGGGGCGGCACGTGGCAAGCATATTCGGGTGAGTGCCAAACAGTTGGCGAGTCTCATCGATTGTCAGTCCCGATTCCTCAAGGCGGATTTCGACCATCTCGGCCCCCTGAACCAGGCGGCTAACGGCATCGTAGCCTTTTATCGCCACCGAGCGGCAAAATGCTGTCATAACTCTATCTGTTTCAGTTCGTTAATATCAATTTTCTCAATCACCACATCGCCAATGCCGCGCATCAGCACAAAGTTGATTTGCGAGCCTTCGCGCTTCTTGTCGAGTTCCAAAGCGCTGTAAATGGCTTGTTTATCGCCAGTTATGACGGTTGGCAGGTTGAGCCGCTTGAGCAGCGCCACAATGCGGTCGGCATCGGCCTGAATGAGCAGCCCGCGCTTGACCGAGAGCCGCGCAGCCACCACCAATCCAAGGCTGACGGCAAATCCGTGGCTCACCTGAAGCACCTTTTCGGCGGCGTGGCCGTAGGTGTGGCCAAGATTGAGTTTGCGACGCTCGCCACTCTCCTTCTCGTCGCGGTTCACAACGCCCGACTTAATGTTGACCGAATTATCGACCAGCGTCTCAATCACATCCATATCGAGATTCAAAGCCTTTTCGGCGTTTTCTTCCAGATACTCAAACATTTGACGGTCGGCAATGAGCGTGTGCTTCACAATTTCGGCAAAGCCGCTGTCGAGTTGGTCGACGGGCAGAGTGGTGAGCATCTGCGGGTCGCAAATGACGAATTTCGGCTGATTGAACGTGCCAACCATATTCTTGAATCCCAGATAGTTAACACCGTTCTTTCCGCCCACGCTTGCATCGACCTGCGAGAGCAGCGTGCCCGACACAAAGCCGAACCCGATTCCGCGTTGGTAAATGGAAGCCACAAAGCCCGCAACATCAGTCACAATGCCGCCTCCGACCGCCAGCACAAAGCCGTTGCGGTCGATTTTCAACTCAAGCATCCGCCCTATCGCCGCCGAAACCGTGTCGAGCGTCTTCGATTTCTCGCCCAAGCCAATCTCAATTATCGGAAAATCAGCAAAATACTTGCCGTAAATGGCGTTCACGTTGGGGTCGGTAATCACCACAACCTGCTGCGTGGGCAGATACTTGCGGAAGTTCTTAAAACTCTCGCCCACAAGTATTTGCGAATCACCTTGCGCTCCGTGGATTGTTGTTGTTTTCAATGTTTAAAAGTTTAGAAGGTTAGAGTTTAGAAGGTTTAGTTTTCTCAATAGCGAATCGTCTCAACTCATTGAGTCTCTAATCCTTACACATTACTCTTTATACTTTACTCAATTATTCAATTATTCAATCCTTCAATCAATCAGTTATTATTCATAATCACCGTCTGCTTGTTGATTGACTCTTGGTGAATGGCCTTGAAAACGGTGGAAATGAACTCCTCGCTCAAGTTGTGCTTGGCGCCCTTCTCAACAATGCGGCTAATGATTTCGTCCCAGCGCGACGGCTGTAAAATGGTGATATTGTGTTCTTTCTTGTATTGACCAATGGCTTCGGCAACCTTCATACGCTCGCCCAAAGTCTTGAGCAAATCCTCGTCGAACTTGTCGATTTTCAGACGAAGGTCGTCCAAAGTCTCCTTCTGCGCTTGGTCGAGTTCAACGTTACGCAAAACCAACGATTTCAGCAATTTACCCAAATCTTCGGGTGTCAGTTGCTGCTTGGCGTCGCTCCAGGCCTCCTTCGGGTTGCAGTGGCTCTCGATAATCAGGCCGTCGTAGTTCAGGTCGAGCGCTTTCTGCGACACTTCCTGAAGCAGTTCGGTGCAGCCCGAAATGTGCGACGGGTCGCAAATCATTGGCAAGCCAGGCATACGGCGGCGGAACTCAATGGCCATTTGCCACTGCGGAACGTTGCGGAAACGCGTCTTCTCAAACGACGAGAAACCGCGGTGAATGACGCCCACGCGCTTGATTCCAGCGCCCATAATGCGCTCAACGGCGCCCACCCACAACTCAACGTCGGGGTTCACGGGATTCTTGATAAGTACAGGAACGTCAACGCCTTGCAGAGCGTCGGCAATCTCCTGCATTGCAAACGGGTTGGCCGACGTGCGGGCGCCAATCCAGAGAATATCAACTCCAGCGCGCAACGCCTCGTAAACGTGCTTGAAATTGGCAACTTCGGTCGAAGTGAGCAGACCAGTCTCGGCCTTCACGCGTTTCAACCAGGTAAGTCCTTCAGAGCCAACACCTTCGAACGAATTCGGACGGGTGCGCGGTTTCCAGATTCCCGCACGGAAAATCTCAATGCCCTGCTCTTTCAGGCCGCGGGCGGTTGTCAGCACTTGCTCTTCAGTCTCGGCGCTGCAAGGTCCTGCAATCACCACAGGACGCTTTGTGTTCTTTATAATTCCCCACGATTCAAACGGGGTTTCTGTTGTGTTCATTATCTTATTGTTATTTAATCGTTAATATTTTTGAGTAAAGGATAAAGTGTAATGAGTAATGAGTAATGTTTAATGTCGATTAAATATTTATGACTCTTTTACTTATGACTTCATACCTTTACTCTTTACTCTCTCAACTTTACTCTCTATTTCAGCACTCTGCGAATCCTGTTGGCCTCGTCAATCATATTGTAGACGGCCTCGTTATTGTCGTCCTCCAGATTCTTCTTAAACTCCTGAAGATATTTAATATAGGTGTCGAGCACAATGAGCACGTTGTCCTTGTTCTGCTCAAAGATAGGCTGCCACATAGCCGCCGAACTCTTTGCCAGACGCACCGTCGAGTCGAAACCGCCCGACGCAAGGTCGAAAATATGCTTTTCGTTCTTCTCCTTGTCCAAAACGGTGAGCGCCAGCGCAAACGAACTGATGTGCGAGATGGCCGACACGTAAGCCGTGTGCACGTCGTGGTTGGCGCTGTTCATAAAGATGATGCGCATATACATTGCCTCGTACATTCGGCGCACCAGATTCACAGCCTTGATGTCGCTGTCCTCGGTGTCGCACAGAATGGCCACCTTGCCAGCGAACATTCCCGCCTTGGCCGCCCACGGGCCCGAATACTCCGTTCCCGCCATTGGGTGCGAAGCCACATAACGCTGACGTTTAGGATGATACTTCACCCAATCGCACAACTTGCCTTTGACCGAACACATATCGGCCACCACCTGATTGTCGTTCACAAGGTCGAGAACCTTCGGAAGCACCTTCAGCGCCGCGTTCACGGGCACGGCCACCAGAATCAGGTCGGCGCGCTTCACACCGTCCTCCAACTCACAAATCTCGTCAACAAGCCCGATGTGCTCCGCTCCAGCGGCGTTTGTCGGGTTGCTGTCAACACCGATGATTGAATCAGCAAACTTCTGCTGACGAATGTCGATTGCGGTTGAACCGCCAATCAAACCCAAACCAATGATTGTTACTACCATAATTATTTGATTTATTGATTTTTATTTATTTTTGATTTCTGATTTTCGATTTTTGATTAAAATGAGATTCAACTGATTTTTATCTTCAAAATTAAAAACGAAGTTCCATTAAAGTTGTATTCTGCCACTTGCCGAAACGGTCAATCGCAACTCTTTCGCGATAACCAATTTCGCGGAAACCGCATTTTTTATGAAGTGCGATGCTTGCCACATTAAGCGAAATAATGACCGAATAAATGCTCCAGTATCCTGCCTTCGGCGCCTCCTCAATGAGTTTGCGCATAAGTTTTTCGCCTATTCCTTTCTGCTGATAATCAGCGTCGACATAAACGCTTGCCTCAACACAGCCCTTATAAACGCAGCGCGAAGATGTGGGGCTGACGGCTATCCAACCAACAACCTTGCCGCCTTCCTCATACACGAAACGGCAGTTTTTTGTGTGTCCAGCGTCCCAACTTTCATAATCAGGACATTTTGTGTTGAAGGTCGATATGCCGCTTTCAATTCCTTGATTGTATATCTCTGCAACCCTCGACCAATCGTCCGCCTGCATTTCTCTAATCATATTCCAAGTAACTTATTATTCCACTACATTTTAGCACCCTTGTACTCACCCAGAACTGACAAGTTCGACACAAGATTTAGCACACGGCTCGTGGCGCGGTCGAAATTGCTGCGGTCGCTCCACTGCAAGTCAACATAGAACGCGTATTGGAACGGACTGCCCAGAATCGGCAGCGACTGAATTTTCGTCAGGTTGATGTCGTTGTTCTTGAACACCGCAAGCACGTCAACCAGCGAGCCAGGCTGATGCGTCAGTTCGAAGCAGATTGACGCCTTGTCGTTTTCAGGCGAATCGACCGCTGTTCGGCTGATGGCCAGAAAGCGCGTGTAGTTCTTCTTGTGAGTCTGAATCTGCGCTGCAAGTATCTGAAGACCATAGAGTTCGGCAGCATACTCACTTGCAATGGCCGCCGTGTGCGTAAGTTTCTCTTCGGCCACCTTCTGCGCCGCCGATGCCGTATCCGACCAGTTTATCATTTTGATATTCGGATAGTTATCGAAAAAATCCTTGCTTTGCTGAATAGCGATTGGGTGCGAGTAAACCTCCGTGATGTCCTCAATCCGCGTACCAGGCAGAGCCATAAGGTTTTGCGTGATGTGAAGGTTGAGTTCGCCAATCACCTTGAGTTTCGAGCGCTTGAGCAGCAGGTAGTTCTCCAGAATGCTGCCCGCAATGGTGTTCTCGATGGCCACGATGCCGTAATCGGCCGTGCAGTCCTCAACGGCGCGGAACAAATCGCGGAATTGGTCACAGTTGACCGTCTCAATATCGGCACCGAAATACTGCCTTGCGGCTATTTCGTGAAAGGCTCCGTTCACTCCTTGAATTGCGATTTTCATATTCATTTTCAAAAAAAAAGCCCCGCAAAACGCGGGGCCTGTATTCATAATCAATTACACGAACATTACCCCGCCTCAATTACTGAAGTAGTAAAAGAAATAATAAGCGAAGTAAGATGCAGTGTTCAACATTGTTTTCTGTTTTTAACGGCGCAAAAGTAATAGGAATTTGTAATGGTGTTCGCTCGCTGGCGGATTTTTTCAAGAAAAATAATCTGGTTACGTATGGCACGTAGATTTGATGCCCACATAGGTGGCAAAGTTAAAGTGTTTATGCAACACCGATGTTTGCGAGAATCCAACCTCACGCATCAAATCAAGTTGATAGTTAAGCGTTTGCGGGGTGTCTTCGGTTTCGTATTTCTTCAAGAAAAAATCCACCTCGCCGGGAACATTCTGACGCAGAACGCTTTTCCAGCCTTCGAGCATAAGTGCGTCGATTTCAGGCGTTTCGCCAACCACAATGTCGTTTACAAAGAATAGCCCGCCACGTTTCAGCGAATCGTAAAGCCGTCCGAACACCGACTCCCACTCCTGCTCCGTGCGCAAGTGGTGAAGCGTGGTTCCTGCGGTTATAATGTCGTACTTTTGATAGCCGAAATCGATGGTTTTGTAGTCGGCACAAATAGCCTTGACAGCGCCTTTTGTTGCTACCGAAACGCGCCGTTCGGCCTCACGTATCATATTCTCGCTCAAGTCGATAAGCGTGTAATTGGCCGACGGGAAAACCTCGCACATCTTAACGGCGTAATTGCCACCGCCGCATCCCAAATCCATAATCGATTGTGCATCAGGACACATTGCACGCGCAATCTGCGCCACAAGCGCCATACACAACGGCGAATCAATGGCCGTGGCCTGTCCTGTCTCCAAGTTCGTGAACCGACCTACCATTTCATTGAAATTCTGACGGATACTATCGATTGACGATTTTTGCATTGCTAAAAGATAGATTTTACGCCGACTCAATTTCGTCAGCGGAAAGGCCTGTTATTGACGAGATTTCTTTTGCAGAATAACCTTTGGATTTCATTCGTTGGGCGGTTTGAATAAGACTTTTGTGAACGGCCGATTCGGTAACCACCTTAACGTTTTTCTCCCACTCGTCCCAATTGGTTTCCTTCAAATAGCGGGTAACTTGCTCTCGAAGCGGTGGAAGGTCGTTATTTACGACAGCCCATAAAATATCGGGGTCAACTTGATAGTATCCGTGCACCAAATTGTGTCGCATTTTGGCAATTTCCTGCCAATCGGTCTCTTTGTATTTTTCTTTGAAAGCCTTGCTAAGATTGTAAGCCGCTTCACCAATAACCAATGTGTAGTAGACAATTCCACCGAATTGAACTTTGTCGGTTGTCAATTTTTCGCGAGTTATTGCACCAGTACGCTCCAGAACTATGTCTATAGCGTTAACGATATGCTCCAACCTCGTTTTATCTTTAAGCGGCTCTCTCATAAATCAGTTTTTTGTCGTGTTCAACACTTTCGCGAGCAAAATCAGCCAACGAGTTTTCTGTTACAAGGTCCACCTTACGGTCGAGCAATTCCTCCAAATCGTTCCACATTCCGAAAAACTTTAACCCCACAGGTTTGGTGTGGTCGAGAACGACAAGAATATCGACATCGCTCACAGGGGTTTCCTCACCACGCGCGAACGAACCGAAAAGCCACGCCTTAATAACAGGCTGCGACTTAAAATATTCGGCTATTTTTTTGCTCATTGCTTGCGTATCCATAACAAACAGTTTTTCGTTTTCGGGTGAAAAGATAGTAATTTTTTCTAATTATCTAACTACCACGCGTTTCGCCACATCGCCAACCTTCACAATGTAAAAGCCTGGATTGTTCACGCGGATTTCTGCACGGACGCCCGATTCGGCAACCGTAGAGACGTTGCGCGCAACGTCTCTACACACAAGGCGTCCCATTGCATCGTAAACACTGATTTCATCTGTTGCGTTCTCAACCTCAATGGTGTTTCCGTGTGCGTAAACGTTCACTGAGTTGGCGGTAAATTCAGTGACGGGGGTTGGTTTGTAACCCCAAACAATCTTGCCTTTGTATTCTTCGTAGCCTAACCAATCATTTCCCCAATCCTTTGGCTTGCTTTCTGCCTCACAATATATGGTTGCGGTGCATTTTTCAAAAACTAAAATTCCCATTTTTTCGACCGTTTTGGGAATCGTAATAGAAACCAAGCCATCACAACCGCCAAATGCAAGGTCGCCGATACTTGTAACCGAGTTGGGTATGGCAATTGACGTAAGCCCATTGCAATTGGTGAACGCCCAGCCGCCAATGCTAGCAACTGAATTAGGAATAGTTACCGATTTCAATCCATAGCAACCATAGAACGCATAGTCGGCTATGTTGGTAATTGATTCTGGAAAATTGACCGACGTGAGTCCACCGCAAGCGCAAAACGCTTTTTCACCTATACCTTTAACACTATACTTTATACCATTGTTTTCAACTTCTGAAGGAATAACTAGGTCACCTTCAGGTTTTGAGTACCCAACGTAAAATTCACTTTCATCCTCCTTAGGACATATCACTTTCACCGTGTACGGTTCTGACTCACTTGTAATTATGTAATACAAAGTCTGTCCTGTGCCACATACGGCTGAAAAATCAAAATCTTCCGCCCACGCCGAAACACTCGACATCAGCAAAAAAGCAGCAATTAAAATCTTGTTTCTCATAGCGTTATAATTTTAGAATTAGTTATAAATCGTAATTCGTAATTCACAATTCGTAATTACCCAGCCCCCTATTCCTCAATGATATTCAGCATCTTAATGGTTGCTTTGATGGCGGCCATAGTTTGGTCGGGGTCAAGGCCACGGGTGCGGAACTCCTTGTCCATCTGCCAAGTGATGGTGGTCTGCACCAAAGCGTCGGTGCGGCCGCCAGGCGGAATGGTCACATTGTAATCTACCAACTTCGGCAGAGGCTTATTCAAATTACTGTAAATCTTCTTGATACAACTCATAAATGCATCGTACTGGCCATCGCCCGAAGCAGCCTCCTTGTAGAACTGCCCGTCAATTTTCACCATAACCGACACAATCGATTTCAGTCCTTTGGCTGTGCTGAAATTGAAGTTCACAACGTCAATCTTGTCCTTAATCGACTGACTGCGAAGCACATCGCTGATTATGAACGGCAAATCTTCGGGCGTCACGGTCTCCTTCTTGTCGCCAAGTTCGATGATGCGTTGCGTCACTTTGCGCATTGCGTCGTCGTCGAGTTCGATGCCCATCTCCTCCAAGTTCTTCTTAATGTTGGCTTTACCCGATGTTTTGCCGAGCGCATAGGTACGATGGCGGCCAAAGCGTTCAGGCACCAGAGCGTTGCAGTAAAGATTGTTTTTGTTATCGCCATCAGCGTGAATACCAGCAGTTTGCGTAAACACATTCTCACCAATAATTGGTTTGTTTGTTGGTATGCGGATTCCCGAGAACATCTCAACCATACGGCTTACGCGGTAGAGTTTGCTCTCGTCAGCGTTCACCTCGTAGTTGAAATGGTCTTTCACAATGGCAATAATGCTTGATATTGTGACATTTCCAGCACGTTCTCCCAAGCCGTTGATGGTGGCGTGGAACGATGCTATACCCGCCTTGATGGCCGCATAGACGTTGGCCGTGGCCAGGTCGTAGTCGTTATGCGGATGGAAGTCGAAATTCAAATCGGGATAGCGGTTGCGCATTGCCGACAGGTAGTTATAAGTGTCGTCAGGATTCAGGATTCCGAGCGTGTCGGGCAGCATAAAACGCTGTATTCCACTATCTTTCAGCGCGTCGACCATTGCAAAGACATAGTCGGGCGATGTGCGCATTCCTCCCGACCAATCCTCAAGGTAGATGTTCACGTTCAAGCCGCGCTCGTGAGCCTTCTCTATCGAGTTGCGGATATCAGCCAAGTGCTGTTCGGGCGTCTTGCGCAACTGCCCCTCGCAGTGCTTGAGCGAGCCCTTTGCCAGCAGGTTAATCACCTTACAGCCAGCACGTTGTATCCAATCAATCGATGTCTCGCCGTCCACGAAACCCAGAACCTCTATCCTGTCGATGAATCCGCGCTGACGGGCCCAGTCGCAAACCTTGCGAACAGCCTCAAACTCACCCTCCGACACGCGTGCCGAAGCCACTTCAAGCCTATCGACCTTCAAATCCTCGAGCAACAGTTTTGAAAGGCTCAACTTCTCGTCGGCCGAGAAAGCCACACCCGACATTTGCTCGCCGTCGCGCAATGTAGTATCAAGTATTTCTATCCTCATTATTTATCAGTAAAACAATGAATTTGCAAATTTTTAAATCAAACCGCAAATTTAGGAATGTATTGGAAATTTAGCAAGTGCGAAATTTGATTACCACGGAAAGCACGGATGACACGGAAACGCAAAAAAAACAGCAACCGAACAAGTCCGGTTGCTGTGCTGAAATCACTGATGCGGAATCACTTCCGCACTTTATGTGTCTTCGGTGGTAAAACAACTCTATTACCCTATGCGGCAATGGATTACCACTTCTTCGCCGTCTTCTCAAACGCTTCGGTCTTGTCCTGAACGCTCAACAGATAGTCGATGTCGTCGAGCGCATTGACAAGGCAGTGCTTCTTGTAGCTGTTGATTTCGAACTTCTCCGAGTGACCGGTGGCCTCGTTGGTCACAGTCTGATTCGGAACGTCAACAGTAACAATGGTTTGCGGATTTTTGGCGATAGAGTCGAACAACTCCTGTTGGAACTCGCGGCTCACCACCACCGGCAGCACAAAGCAGTTTAGCAGGTTGTTGCGGTGGATGTCGGCGAAACTCGACGAGATGACCACGCGGATGCCGTAGCCGGCGATGGCCCAGGCGGCGTGTTCACGGCTCGAGCCCGAGCCCCAGTTCTGTCCGCCCACGATAATCTCGTGGCAGCCTTCGTGCGGTGCCTCCGAAAATTCGGGTTGGTTCATAACAAATCCGGCAACCGGCTTACCGTCAGCGTCGTAGCGCAGGTCGTGCATAAAGGCGTCGCCGAAGAATTTCGGGTCGCGAGTGGTGCTCGCCAGGTAGCGCGCCGGAATAATCAGGTCGGTATTGCAGTTGTCAATCGCAACCGGAATACACGTCGATTTTATTACATTAAATTTCTGTTTTGCCATAGTACAATATTTTTTGAACGCTGATGACGCAGATTTAACTGATTTACACAGATTTATTTGTAGTCGTTTTCAAAGACCTTCCGACGGACTTCAGGTTTCTTGCCAAAATTAAGCAAAAGCCCAACTTCATATTCTGTGGCTTTCAAGTAATTTTGCAATTGTGTTGCGTGAGCACTGTTCAACTCCTCTGAAGCCTTCAACTCAAGCAATACAAGGTCATTCACTACCATATCGGCTCTGTAATTGCCCACACAACGTCCTCGGAAGAATACTTTTATATCTTTTTGCACCTCACATTTGAATCCATTATCGGTCAAGTCGTAGTAAAGCGCATTCTGATAAACATTCTCCAGGAAACCGTATCCGAGTTCATTATAAACGCTATAAAATCGTTTTATAATCTTCTCAGTCAGTTCTTTATGAATATATTCCTCCGTTTGAAACGTCAAATCCATAAAATCAGTTCAATCTGAATCGTCAACGTTCTGTTTTATAAAAAGATATAATCCCTAAAATCTGTTCAATCTGTGTTATCTGCGTTCTTAAACACTAAATCAAAGTTTTCTCGGGTCGGTGATAACGCCAGTGATGGCGCTTGCGGCGACAACGAGCGGCGATGCCAGCACGGTGCGGGCGCCGGGGCCCTGACGGCCGACAAAGTTGCGGTTCGATGTCGAGATGGCCAACTTGCCGGCAGGCACCTTGTCGGGATTCATTGCCAGGCACGACGAGCACGACGGCAGGCGCAACTCGAATCCGGCTTCTTCAAGAACCTTGTCGATGCCCTCGTCGATAATCTGCTGACGCACAAGCCACGAGCCCGGAACCAACCACGCCACAACGTTCGGCGATTTCTTCCTGCCCTTCACAACCGATGCAAAGGCGCGGAAATCCTCGATGCGACCGTTGGTGCAGGCGCCCAGGAAGCAGTAATCCACAGGCGTACCTTCGAGTTTCTGTCCAGGTTTGAACTGCATATAGTTCAGTTGCACAGTCAGTTGAGCCTTTTCGGCCTCGCTCATTCCGTCGAGTACGGGCACGGTCTCGTCGATGGCGATTCCGGCGCCGGGATTTGTTCCGTAGGTGATGCGCGGCTTGATGTCCTCGGCACGGTAGGTAATCTCCTTGTCGAAGACAGCGTCGGCGTCGCTCTTCAGCGTGCGCCAGAAAGCAACGGCCTTGTCCCACTCTGCACCTTTGGGCGCATACTCACGGCCCTTCAGGTAGGCGAAGGTTGTCTCGTCGGGCGCGATGATACCGGCACGCGAACCCATTTCAATCGACAGGTTCGAGAGCGTCAGGCGGCCTTCCATTGACAGGTTGCGAATGGTTGAGCCGGCGTATTCAACAGCGTAGCCCGTGGCGCCCGAAGTGGTCATTTTGGCCATAATGTAAAGCGCTATATCCTTGGCTACCACGCCTTTCTGCAATTCGCCCTCAATATTGATGCGCATTGTTTTGGGTTTGCTCTGAAGGATGCACTGACTTGCCAGCACCTCGGCCACCTCGCTTGTGCCGATGCCCATTGCCAGAGCGCCCACTGCGCCGTGAGTCGATGTGTGCGAATCGCCGCAGACGATGGTCATTCCCGGTAGCGACAGGCCTTTCTCCGGGCCCACCACGTGGATGATACCGTTGTCCTTGGTGCCCATTGCAAAGTGGCGGATGCCGAATTCAGCGCAGTTGCGGGCGAGCGTCTCCACCTGCTTGCGGCCAATCGGGTCGTTGATGACCTCCTGTTGGTCCGACGGCGTGTTGTGGTCGGGCATAGCCACGACCTGCTCGGGGCGGAAAACCTTGATTCCCTTGTCGCGCAAAGTGTCGAATGCTTGGGGTGAAGTCACCTCGTGAGCATACAGACGGTCGATGTAGAGTTGGGTTGGCCCGTCGGGGATAACCTGAACGACGTGCGAGTCCCAAATCTTGTCAAATAGTGTCTTTCCCACTGTTTCAAATATTTATAAAGTTTAACAAATTTTCAAATTGCGCAAAAGTACACTTTTTTTGACATCAGTCATCGGACTACAGACAACTGACAGAGCGTGTAACCTAAAGATTCTTCGCCACCGTGTCGCCGTCGCGGTACTGCTGCGTAATGTAGTTGTTGTCGTACTCAAGGAAGTTGATGATGTCGTCGGCAATGCCCACGGGGTGGACGTGC
This sequence comes from uncultured Bacteroidales bacterium, assembly GCA_902790595.1. Taxonomy (GTDB): domain Bacteria; phylum Bacteroidota; class Bacteroidia; order Bacteroidales; family SZUA-534; genus RUG13583. The sequence continues at coordinate 50,652 of CADASL010000009.1, read as the reverse complement.
GGAATGAGCGTGGTGCGGAACTGATAGCCGATGCCCGAATTCTGTATCAGTTTGATTGAGCGCCAAATATTTGGCATTAAGTCGGTTGCGTCTTTGCCGATAACTTTGGCGTAACTCTCGGCGTCGGGATTCGACTTGATGTCCATTGCAATGAAATCCAACAGTTTAGCCGCAAGCAGTTGCTCGAGCATATCGGGATTGGTGCCGTTTGAGTCGAGTTTGACGCAGTAGCCCATTTGCTTGACACGCTTGATAAAATCGGGCAAATCGCCGTGAATGGTGGGCTCGCCGCCAGTAACAACAACGCCTTCGAGCCAATCTTTTCGGTCTTCGAGATACTGCAGAACTTCCTGTTCGTCAATCAGTTTGTTCTGCCCGAACAAGTGCGGCAGCACCAACGACGGGTTGTGGCAGTAGCCGCAGCGGAAATTGCAGCCCTGCGTGAAAATCACACACGCCATTCGGTCGGGATAGTCGATAAAACTCTGCTTTACAAGTCCGGCAATTTTCATAATTCAATACATTTTGGCGCGAAGGTACAACATTTTAGGTGCGCTTTGCAATTTGCCTGAAAGATTGCGCTGTCAAAACGATTGTAAAATCGCTACATTTGCGGCGGATAGCAGGCCGTCCTGTCGCGCTGCGCAAGCAGTGAGGAAAGTCTGGGCAACACAGAGCGCCGACCTTCCGAAAGAAAGGCGTCCGTGAGGGTGCATAAGGGTAGAAGAAAATAACCGCCGCGCAAGCGGTAAGGGTGAGAAGGCGGTGTAAGAGACCACCAATGCCGCGGGCGACCGTGGCAGTTGTGCCCCTGTCGGGTTGAAAGGCCACGTATATCGCAAGCCGCTTCGGCGGGCAAGGCTGCTCGTCTTGTTTTTGGCGACAAAGGTTGCGAGGGGTAGGCCGATAGTGGTTGCGGGCAACCGCAATTCGAGATAAATGACAGGACCTTGCTCCGGCAAGGACAGAACTTGGCTTACAGGCCTGCTATCTTTTTTCATTTACTGAAGGATTGAAGTCCCGATAGCTATCGGGATGAAGGATTGAAGACAACCTCTCTCCTTCTCTACTCCGCTAAATTGATAAGGCGCGCATAAATTCAACCGATTGGCACGACAATTGCACTTAATTGTGAACATTCGGGGCAGAAAATGTTGAAAAAACTGCCCCCGATTGCTATTTTTTTGTTGATTCTGACAAGAAAATGCATCATCTTTATAATTGGCTTTGACCAATGCGAATGAAACGAGGGAGAACAACATCGATAATAACATTTGCGCTGGTGGCGATTGTTGTTGCCAGCTCATTACCAATGCCTTGCGCGGCAATTGAAGGACCGCCGCCAATGCAGTTGATGCCGAACGCGTCGCAATACGTAAAGCCCGATTTCCGCAATTTGGTTTACGCCGAGCACAATAATGCCGACACATCGATGGACAACGCGTGCGACAAACTGAGCATTGCTATGGTGGCCAAGAACACGCGTAATATTGTGAGGGCGTACAACGCGATTGCCTGGAGCTACTTCTGCCGCTCAAATTTCGGCAAGGCCATAACCACTTACCAAACGGCGCTGCAAATCTGCGACTCGATTGGCGACCGCAGAGGCGCCGCCAACTGCTACCACGACATTGCCAACTCGCTGGTAATGCTGAACCGCTACAACGAGGCCAACGAGTATGACCATAAAGCGCTCAACATCTTCTACGAGATGAACGATGAAGACGGTATCAGCAAGGTTTGCAAGACTTTGGGGCTGATGTGCATCACCCACCACCTCTACAATCAGGCGGCGGAGTACCTGAACGGCGCGCTCGACATCGACACCCGGATGAACATCCGCACCAACAACAATGCCACGGATGTTGCCATCGACTATATGTACCTGGGACTGGCCGACTACCGGAAATTCATCGACACCCGCGTTGACAGCCTTATACACCAAGCCAAGGCAAAAAACCTGCGGGCTTACAAAGAGTTTAAATCGGCAGGTAATACGACAATCATTGCCGACGCCTGCAAAAACCTGATGTGCATATATTTGAGATACGCGCAAAACTCGAGGGGCGACCTCAAGCAGAAATATCTGGACAGCAGTCTGGTGTTCCACAACATCGGCTTGACCGCCGTGAGAAAAACGAAAAACGACGTTAGCAAAATCGATTACCTGCTGGGTGAGTGCAAGATGGCTATTGAATCGAGAGATTTCGACACGGCCCGCAAGCGTTTCAAATCGACACGGCAGGCCGTCGACAAAGAGCCAAACCGCGCGTACTACCTCAAGTACGGATTTCTGATGGTCAAATACTATGAATATGTGGGCGACTACCGTCACTCGTTTGAATGGGCGGAATGGACCAAGAGTCTGGAGAAACGGCAGCTGAACCGCGAGTACGCAGTGCTGTCGGCAAGGCTGAGCCTTAAAAACGAGCAGGACAAAATTCTGCTGCAAAACGAGATTGACACCGAGCACGAATACATCAAGCACCGCGAGCAAGAGATAAGGCTTGTGGTGATAACCGCCTCGACGGTGCTGGTGCTGGTGCTGATTACGATTCTGGTGGTTGTCATCCGCGGAAGCCTGAAACGCAAGAAACGGCTGGGCCGGAAGCTGATGGAGCGCAACGAGGAGCTTGAATCGCAGCGCGACCAGCTGGAGATTGTCAACGACCAGATTTCGTCGAGCATCAATTTCGCGCACAGCCTGCAAACATCGATGCTGCCGACAGCCGAGCAAATGAACGAGATGTTCGGCGAAACGCTCATTCTGTGGCGGCCGCTCGACTTGGTTTCGGGCGATTTTTATTGGGCCACGCAGTGCGGACGGCGAAAGCTGGTGACCATTGCCGACTGCACGGGCCACGGCGTTCCGGGCGGATTTATGAGTATGCTCGGTATTTCGATTCTGTCGGACATCACCCTCACGCCCGAGTTCAAAAACGGACAGATGAGCGCCGGCAACGTGCTCGACATTATGCGCGAGAAGGTTGTGGAATCGCTGCGGCAGTCGGACGCCGACGCGATGTCGCTCGACGGAATGGATATGGCGCTGTGCATCATCGACGAGGACTCGCCCACTTTGCAGTTTGCCGGTGCGTTCCGCCCGATAATGCTTGTGCGCAACGGCACGGTTACCGAATACAAAGGCGACAGGATGCCGATTAGCTTCCTATCGCAAAATCCGCGCCCGTTCAACACTGTGCGCATCGACATTGAGCCGGGCGACACCATTTTCATCTACTCCGACGGCATTACCGACCAGTTCGGCTACAACGAGAAGGGCGACCAGTCGAAATACGCGGGGCGGCGGCTGCAAAAGCTTCTGGCCGAAAACGCAGGCAAGCCGCTCGACGAGATACACAGGCAGATTGAGGCTGCCATTGACAACTGGCGCGCTCCGGCCCAGCAACGGTCGATACCGCAAACCGACGATATTATTTTATTGGGAATCAGATTCTAACGAATGAAAAGGCTGATACTACATATAACAATTGTGATTCTGGTGCTGACGGCCGCGCTGACACCGCGCCGCATTATTGCCCAGCAGACAGACAACCAGCCACTCGCCGACAGTCTTGTTATTGTTATCAAGAATGTGACCGACGAGAAGCAGAAGCTTGAGATTCTGTTTGAGATTTGCAAAAACCACACAAACGTCGATTCCATCCACGATTACGCCGAGCAGATGCTGGCTTTGGCCACAAAACTAGATGACGCCATATCGTGCGCACGCGCCAACAAGTTCCTCGGGTGGAGCTACAACAGCAGAGGCAACTACGAGAAGGCTTTGGCCAGCCACTACCGCGCGCTCATCATCTACGACTCAATCGGCGACTCGCTCAACCTTGCCCGGAGCTACAACAAAACCGCCGAAGACCTGCTCCAACTGAAAGACTACTACCGTGCCGACAAGTATCTGCACAAATCGCTAGAGATATTCGCCGAGCTTGGTATTGAATCGGAATACCCGACCATCTACCGCAATCTGGGCGTGATGTACCGCGACTACAAGGTTTTCGGGTTCGCAAAGCAATATTTTGAAACCGCCATTGAAATCGACTCAAGACTGAACAACACCCGCGGCCTGGTTTCCGACTACAACTATCTGGCTATTACCGAACAAGATGAGTATCACGAGTTTGGCAATCCGCAGAGCATTGTGTCGGCTATGCAAAACAACAACGAGGCCTACCGGATGGCCGTTGAACTGAACGACACCGCGCTGCTGATTCTGACCACCCAAAGCGCACTGCCCATCTGCCTCGACTATTCAGGCACGCTCGACTCGGCCGCACGCCAACATCTGCTCGACAGCTGCGTTCAAATCTACCACGAGGCGGTAACACTGTCGAATGCGTTCGGATACACAAACAACATCTCGACACTCGAAAACAGCCGCGCGCGCCATCTGCTGCTCAACCGCCGCTACACCGACTGCCTCAACCACCTTGAAGACACTCGGAAAAAGGCCCAGGCCAACAAAGACATTCATTATGAGATTGACTACGACAGCTACATTGAGTGTTACGTGGCTTTGGGCGACTACCGGAATGCTCTTGCATACCAGAGGAGAAAAGGTATGACGGAGAATCAGGAATATTTCCTTGAAACGACAATGAACTCATCGAAATCGAGTGTCAAAGAGGAGTTTGAGCAAAAGCTGCGCGACCAGGAGAAAGTGAAAAAGAACCGCGACCTTCTGTTCGAGGAGCACAAAAAGATGATTCGCATCATCAACATCTCCGCCATCGTTTTCATTCTGATACTGTTGGTTTTCGCCATTGTGGCATTTTTTGAGATGCGCGCCCGCCAACGCAACAACCAGCTGCTGCTGGCGCAGAAAGACGAATCGGCAACCCAGCGTAACATCTTGGCAAGCATCAACATACAGATTACCGACAGCATACGCTACGCCAAGGAGATACAGAACGCGGTGATACCGTCGGCCCAGATTATGAACACGATTTTCGGTGAAAACCTTGTGATTTGGAAACCTCTCGACATTGTTTCGGGCAACTTCTACTGGGCCAAACAGACCGGGCGTTACAAGATGCTGGCCGTGGCCGACTGCCTGCGCCACGGCGTTCCGGGGGCGTTCACAAGTATGCTCGGCATCACATCGCTAAACGATATTGTAACAAGCGAAATATCTGAGAACCACTGTCCTACGGCCTCGACAATCCTCGACAAGCTGCGCCGGAAAATTGAGAGCGCCATTCCGCAACAAGGGCAGTCGGAACCCGCCAACGTGATTGACATTGCCCTGTGCATTATCGACACAAACACCAACACAATGCAGTTTGCCGGCGCCCACAGCCCGATGATTATCATCCGCCACCAGAAACTGACGGCGATTGAATCGGACAACATTCACATCGGCGCACCCGATGGCAATAACGACGAATTCACCAACACGAAAGTGGCTCTGCGCCCCGGCGACGTGGTTTACCTCTACACCGACGGCATCGCCTCGCAGCTGAACACTGAATGGAATGATAATTCAACCGAAATTCTCACTGAGCTTCTGACCACAATCCACTATTTACCATTTGCAGAACAGTTGGAATACATCAATTACGCCCTGTCAAAATCACCTAAGAGTCAGGAGATTATCGACCAGATAGACGATATTCTGATGGTTGGAATCAGAATCGGGGAAGCGACTGAAGAAGGCTAAAAACTGGGCGTTGTTAGCTAATGTTTGTTGGAAAGTTTAGAAGGTTTAGAGAGTTGAGAATTATCAGAAACTAAACATTCTCATCCGCGAAGCTCTCAACTTTAAACCCGCGAAACTCGTTCACCTTAAACGTTTTACCGATTCACTGACTCAAATCACCAGTAAATCCTCGCTCTTCACCCAGCCTTTGTTGCCGTCTGACAAACGGATTTCCGACCAGTCGCCGTTGTGGTTGGTGACTTTGATTTTAAGGCCTTCGTGAATCAGAAAGAGTTCGGTGCCAGCGGCGTCGGGTGAACTTTTTACCACCACCGACGGCGTGACAACAATGGCTTCGGGCTCGTTGAGAACATTGTTTTTCTGCTTCGACGAGAAACTGAACGAGAAGGCAGCCTCAACCACCAGCAACAAGCCAATCCAGAAGGCGAAGCGGCGCAGAAGTGGACGGTCCGACAGGAAGAAAAGCAACAGAAGCACCAGCGCAACCACAAACGAGACAATGCTCAACACCGCCCATTGGTTCGACGTGAGCGCCCGAACAAGCGATTGCCCCCACGATTTCAGGAAGAATTCTGGCAGCACTTCAATCTTGTCAACCACGTGAGTGTTAGCCAGTTGCAGATTGAACTGAATATCTTCGTCGGTGGCGTTCAGTTTCAGTGCGCGCTCGTAGTTGGCAATGGCGTACGGAAATTTGTTCGATTTGTAGTAGGCATTGCCCAGATTGAAATACAATTCCGACGACTCATATCCTTGAGCCACAATGCTTTCGTAGATACTGATTGCCTGCTCGTATTTTGTGGCCTGGTAGCATACTGCCGCCGAATCGAGTTGTGCCTTGAAATCGGCTGCCGAACTGCAAAGCGGCATCATTGCCGCAATTGCTATTATAATGGATTTTGCTATCTGTTTCATTGTCATATATTTTTTAGACTTCATACATCAGACAACGGACATCAGTCTGCGGACGCATTCTTTGCGTCCCTACGCTGTCATCTGATTTATTGTCTCATATTATTATTAAAATTCAAATACTTATAACTTTAAACTTTTCAACTTTAAACTTTCCTTACTTCACTTTCTGGTCGAGTTTTGACAGTGTGCTGTCGGCTTTGCGGAAAATCTCGTCCATTCCGCCCGAAACGGCTGCAGGCGCGTAACGCGCGAACTCGCACGAGTTGAGCAAGTCCATAAGTTCGTCAACCAACTGACTGTCAACCGAATGGCTCGACAGAATCTCTGCCACATTGTCCTTCGACAGATTGGCCACAGGAATCGACAGTTTGTCGCTCAGATAGCCCCAAATGGCCTTCAGCATCTCGTCGTAGAACTGCGCTTCCTGGCCTTGCTTCATATACTTGGCAGCCTGGCGTAACCGCTTGCGCGACACCTTGTTAGCCTTACGGTTCTTGACGGCAGCTTGATTTGCGTTCTGCTTAATCTGCGCCAAGCGGAACAGGATTATCGCCACAAAAAGCAGCAGCGGAACGGCGTAGCAGCCATAGAACAGCGGCGTGCCGAACATCATCTGCTGACGGCGGTCGAGCCGCTCAACGGGTTTAATGTAGCGAATGTCCTTGCCAATGAATTTCACATCTTCCTTTGTAAGTGCTTGAACCACACCCGAATTGGCTTCGGCTTCGCCATCGCCTTTTTCAACGCTAATGTTGAACTCTTGTGTGGTCAGCGTCTTGTAAGTCTTTGATTTTGTGTCGAAATAACTGAATGTGATTGGCGCAATGCGGTAGTTGCCCGCATAGCGCGGAATGAACAGATAATCGAACGTTACCGAGCCCGACATTCCGCTGGCATCGGTCTTGATATTCTGCGTTGTTTTGGGGTCGTAAACATCAATGTCGGGCGGGAAATCAATCTTTATGTTATTGATAAACTTCAGATTACCTGTGCCCGACACTTTAACTTTCAGTGTCACTGCTTCGTTGGCCTTCACTTCGGTTTTATCGACCGACGCGTTGAGCGTGAAGTTGCCCACGCCGCCCGAAAAATCGGCGGGTTTGCCCGCAGGAAGCGGCTCCACGTTTATCTTCACAGGCTTGCTGACGAGTTTGTAGGGCGTGGTACGGTACGAGCCGCCGAAGAAATCGTCGAACGGGTTGTTGCTGCGCACGCGGGTGCGAGAGAGAATGGTTATCTCCATCGGGTCGATAGTGAGTTCGCCCGAGCGTTGTGGCATCAGAAGCACCTTTTTCAGCAATCCTGTGGTGTAAATCTGTCCGTTGACGTTCTCGCGCTGAAGCGATACTTGCTGCGGCGCTTCAAGGTCGCTGCTCCAGAAACCAGTGAACGGCGGAAACTTAACATCTTCAAAACCAGACACATCCTTGCGGGGATTTATGTATAGTTTTATTGTTGCTACCAGATACTGCCCTTGATAGAGTTTTTTCTTATCGACGGTGATTGCCACAAAAAGGTCGTCGCTGCTCAAATCGGGGTTGGTGGTTGTCTGCGTACCGCCCTGATTGCCAGTTTGTTGCTGCTGTCCGCCATTGCTTGCTGCGGGCCGCGAACCTGCCACAACCTCAATGGTAATCGGGTTCGATTGGTACGTCTTGCCGCCCGATTTTATGGTTGCCGACGGAATGGTGAATTTGCCCGCGTGGTCGGCCATCAAAATAAATGTATAGGTGTAGGTTGTGCTCTGCGACATTGAGCCGTTACTCCACTGAATGTTGCTGCTCGTCGACGTGTTCGGGCCCGAAAGAACCTGAAAATCAGTAATGTTCGGTTCTGAGAAGTTGCTACCTTTGGCGTTCAGCACAAACTGAAGGCGGAACTGCTCGCCAACCTCGACGGCTTGCGGCGCGCTGGCGGTGAACTTTACATCGTCGGCAAAAGCCGAAATGCTGAAACTCGAAAACAACAGCGTGAAGGCCGCCATCAGTTTCAGTTTTAAGGCTTTATGTAAATTTGTCAGTTTCATTTTTATATCGTTTTTCTTATTTTTTTCAAAGTTGCGAAGATAGTGATTTAGTTGGCTATTCGGTTAATCGGTTAATCGGTTAATCGGACGCCGTAATATGACATCCCTACATATTGCTTTTAAATTCAACTTCTTACGCCTTTTGAACTTATAACTTATTAACTTTCAACTTATAACCCAACCTCTACCAGTCCTTCTGCGTTCTGCGGCGTTGCGGTTGCGCTTTCTGCTTTTGAACCTTTTCCTGCACGTCTTTTTCGTCGTTTTCCAGAGCCTCCAGAATTCTCATTGCGTCCTCCCTCGACATCTGCTCGTCGTTCTGCTCAGGCTGTTGCTGCGCTTGCTGCGGCTGCTGTTGCTGATTATCCTGATTCTGCTGGTCCTGCTTGTCTTTTTGTTGCTGGTCCTGATTCTGCTGCTGGTCTTGCTGCTGGTCCTGATTTTGTTTTTGGTTCTGCTGGTCCTGGTCTTGCTTGTTCTGGTTCTGATTCTGCTGATTTTCGTTCTGCTGTTGCTTCATCTTGTCCTGCGCCCAAGCCAGATTGTATTTGGTTTCAAGGTCGTTAGGATTGTTGCGCAGAGCGTTTTTGTAGGCATCGATAGCGCCTTGCAGATTCTCTGACTGCAGCAGGCAGTTTCCCAGATTGTGATAAGCGGCGGCGCGTTTGGTTTTGTCAACGTCGGTTTTCGCGCCAAGCGCCTGATACTGCCGAGCGGCCTCCTCCATACGGCCCTGGCTCGCCATTGCGTTGGCAAGGTTGAACGACGCGTCCCAACTGTTCGGGTCCTGCTCCAAAGCCTTGCGGTAACTTGCTTCGGCGGCGGCAAAACGTGTCGAATCAACCTTTGTCGAGTCGGCGAAGGCGCTGTTGAACTGGCGGTTTCCCTGACGGATATATTTCCGTTCGGTCTGCGCCCCAGCCATCTGCGGAAGCGCGATTGCCAAAAGCAGAATTGCAACAAACAAACCTTTGATTTTCATATCTTTACTATTTAAGCGTCAGTTTTGAATTTTTGAAGAAATTGATAGCGTTCAGGCGGCGGTTGCGGCGATTGAGAATGAACACCTCAACCAGCAGAATCAGCAGTCCGAAGCCTAGAAAATACTGGTACTGTTCCTCATATTCCGAATAGATTTTCGCTTCCATCTCCACCTTCTCCATATTGTTCAGTTCGCTGAAGAGCGCGCTCAGGCCGCTTTTGGTGTTGTTGGCGCGAATGTATTTTCCGCCGCCCGCGGCTGCCACCTGCTTCAGCGTCGTCTCCTCGAGTTTCGAAATGACTACATTTCCTTGAGCATCAGTGCGATAGTCGCGTTGGCCGTTGCGGTTGACGGTAGGGATTGGTGCGCCTTGCGGCAGTCCCATACCCACCATATGAATGGTTACTCCCGCCTCGTTGGCTTTGGTGGCTGCCGCGATTGGGTCGCCGTCGTGGTCCTCGCCGTCGGTGATAATGACGATTGCCTTATTCTTGTCGTCGCCTGGCGTGAACGACTTGACTCCCAGATTTATAGCCTTCTCCAAGGCCGTTCCCTGGTTTGTCACCAGCGACGGATTGATTGACGAAAGGAACATTTTGGCGGCGGTGTAGTCGCTCGTCATCGGCAGTTGCACAAAGGCGTCGCCCGCAAAGACAATGAGAGCCAGTTTGTCGTCCTTCAGGCCGTCAATCATCTTGGAAATGGCGCGTTTGGCGTTCTCAAGGCGGTTGGGCGTAATGTCCTCGGCGAGCATACTGTTCGACACGTCGAGTGCCACAACCAACTCAATTCCAGTGCGTTTCACCTCGCGCAACTTTGTGCCGAACTGCGGTCCTGCGGCGGCAATCACCACCAGCGAGAGCGCCAACAGCGCCAGCACCATCTTCACCCACGGCCTCGAAGCCGAAGTGTCGGGCATCAGGCCATTGACAAGGTCGCTGTCGCCAAAAGCCTGCAACGCGCGGCGGCGCATCATCCGCCCTGCAATGAAAATCAGCAGCAGGGCTGGCACCAGCAGCAGAAACAAAAGATATTGTGGATTAGCAAATTGGAACATTTTTAAAGTTTTAAGTTCTGAAGTTTTAAGTTTAGTGCTTCGCGGTTGAGAATAATGGCATTTTCTATTTTTTTTGAAAATTTAATTCATATAAATCCATATCAAAAAATATTTGACCTTTATTAATTAGCAAATCATTCTTTCTAACCGAAGAATGGTATCTTTTCTTATATTCGATTGTTCTTTCATCAAAATCTTTCCATTCGTCAAAATCAATAGAATAATGATTTTTAATTTTATAAAAGTGAAAAGTGCTTCTATGTTCTTTTCTATTACCATTTTTTTCATATACGTGGCAAAATGTATTATCAGGGAATAATTCAACATAATGTAACGTTCCTTTTTCTTTGTAACGGGCTTCATATACACCCAAAATATTATTGTTGTTTTCACAACTCGATAATAGTAATATCATTGCTATATATAAAACAAATAGTTTCATTGCTTATGTTCTGAAGTTTTAAGTTTAGTGCTTCGCGGTTGAGAATGTTGAGCGCTTCGCTGTTTAGCATAAACTTACTCAACTTTCTAAACCTTCTCAACTATCTCAACAACCTATCATTTTTAATTTTTCATTTTCAATTTTACATTTCCTCAACTCACTCCCCGCATCACGGTGTTGCGCATCAGCAGTTCAAGGGCGAGCAGCGTCAGTCCTGCAAGCAGCAGCGGCAGATACTCCTCGTTCTTCTTGCTGTATTCTTTGGTCTCGATTTTCGATTTCTCGAGTTGGTCAATCTGTTCGTAAACTTCCTGCAGACGGCGGTTGCTGGTGGCGCGGAAGTAGCGGCCATCGGTCTGGTTGGCTATCTGCGAAAGCACCTCCTCGTCAATCTCAACATCGACATTCTGATAGTGCTTGTTGCCGAAGGCGTCGGTGAACGGATATGGCGCCTGACCTTGCGTGCCAATGCCCACGGTGTAAACGCGGACGCCCATTGCCTGCGCAATGTCGGCGGCGGTGAGCGGCGGAATCTCGCCTCGGTTGTTCACACCGTCAGTCATCAGAATCACAACCTTGCTTTTGGCCGTTGATTCCTTCAGGCGGCTCACTGCGTTGGCCAGCCCCACGCCAATGGCCGTTCCGTCTTCAATCATTCCGCTTTTCACGTCGTTAATCAGATTGATAAGCACGGCGTGGTCGGTTGTGAGCGGGCACTGCGTGAAACTCTCGCCAGCGAACACCACAAGACCGATACGGTCGTTGGGGCGGCCCGATATGAATTTTATGGCGTCGCTTTTTGCGGCTTCAAGGCGGTTGGGCTTGAAATCCTCGGCAAGCATACTGCCCGAAATGTCGAGCGCCACCACAATGTCGATTCCCTCGGTGGTTGTGTTGCTCCAGCGGTCGGTTGACTGCGGACGTGCCAGAGCCACCACCAGCACGGCCATTGCAAGCGTGCGCAGGGCGAAGGGCACGTGGCGCAGATACCATTTATAGGTACGCGGCGCTTTGGCGAATCCGTCGAGCGTCGACAGGCGCACCGACGTGTCCATATCGCGGTGCTTCCACACGTACCAACCCACCATCGGTATCAGTAAAAGCAACAGATACAGCAGGTTAGGATTGTTGAATGTTATATTTTCCATAGTCTACTCCGTTTTTTCGTTTTGTTCGACTTTGGCCTCGCCTTCGGGCGCGTCTTCATCGTCGCGAAGTTGCTCTACAGGCTTGGTTGTCAGCACGAAATGCTCAACAAAGGCGAAACTTGCCTCGTTCTCGTTGGCCTCGGCCTGCGCTTTCGCGAATTTCACAAAATCGGCCCGCTCGAGCAGGTCTTGCAAGTTGCTGCGCAGGTCTTTGTCGATTTCGGGCACGTTCTTCGTCATCTGCATAATCTCGGCCGTGGTGCTCTCCATCGCCTGCACGCCGAATCGGCCGTTCAGATAGACGCGCACAATGTCGGTGAGCGACGAGTAGAACTCCTTCACCAGCCCGCGCTGCCAGAGTTTTTGCTCCTTGAGTTCGTCCAATTGGCGCAGAGCGATAACGTGCGCAGGCTCCTGCGGTTTGGGTTTGGCGAAAATCGGCTCGTTGCGTTTGCGCTTGACAAGCACATAGACTAAAAGCGCCACAATGGCCGCCACAAGCAGCGCAAGCATCGCCCATTTCACATATGGCACCAGTTCGCTGATTTTGAACGGCGCCTCCGCCATCGGTTTCGGCGGGCAGATTGCGTTGGCGTTTGCCGTGTCGAGCGGCATTGTCATCACGCCGTAATACACTTGTTCTGAATAGATTGTGTCGGTGTTGCCGCTTGGGTCGAGAATAGCGAACGGCAGTTGGCGCACTGCGTACCAGCCGCTGTCGAAGTTGGTGACCACATATTTTTGGCTTATGCGGACAATACCGTCGGCCAGCACAGAATCGACCGTTCCAGCCTCAACAATCTCGAGTCCGCGCGACACGGTGTCGGCCATAACAGGCAGCATCACCTTGTAACCGTCTGGAAACGAAGCCTCAATGCGGAAATTGGTCTGGTCGCCAATGAGCATCATCGACGTGTCGATTTTGGCCGAAACACTCACTTGCGCGTGGGCTTCACCCAGCGCCAGCATCATCGCCATTACCAATATTGTCAGATATTTAGACATTTTTGAATTGTGATTTTCGATTTTTGATTCTCGCACAGATAACACAGAATACACTGATTAACACTGATTTATATCTCTAACCGATTTTATCAGATTCAATCCGAACTATGTTCATCTGCCTTCATTTTTAATTGTTAATTTTTAATTGTTTAACAGGTGTTTCGATTGTTATCGGGGGCGGACGCGATAAATCGCATCCTTACCAACACCCAACACCATATTCTATACATTGACTAACTCCTAAATTCTAATTCCTAACTCCTAAATCTCACACGCTTCGGTGCTTGAACAGTCCGATAAGCGGCTTCACGTAGTCGTCGCCAGTGGCAATGGTTGCGAAATCAACTCCGCTACGCTTGAACGCCGACTCGACGTTGAGCGAGAGCGACGTCCACCAATGGCTGTAGGCCTCGCGCACGGCGCGGCTCGACGTGTCAACCCATTGCGTGGCGCCCGTTTCGGCATCGGTCATCTGCACAAGTCCAATCGACGGCATTTCGGTCTCGCGTTGGTCGTAAATGCGCAGAGCCACAAGGTCGTGCTTGCGGTTGGCAATGGTGAGCGCGTCGTTGAAACGCTCATCGATAAAGTCGGAAATGACAAACGCAATGCAGCGTTTCTTAATGGCGCTGGTCAGGTACTCCAAAGCCGCTGCCACATTGGTCTGGCGGCTCTGCGGCTCAAAGTTGAGCAGTTCCTGGATAATGCGCAGAATGTGCTTGCGGCCTTTCTGCGGCGGAATGAACTTCTCCACCTTGTCGCTGAACATTATTACGCCAATCTTATCGTTGTTCTTAATGGCCGAAAACGAGAGCACGGCGGCGATTTCGGTCATCAGGTCGAGTTTGTACTGGCTGCGCGTACCGAAGTTTTTCGAGCCGCTGACATCAATCAGCAGCATCACGGTCAGTTCGCGCTCCTCCTCAAAAACCTTGACAAACGGGTGGTTGAGCCGCGCCGTCACGTTCCAGTCAATGTCGCGAATGGCATCGCCGTAGTTGTACTCGCGCACCTCGCTGAATGTCATACCTTTACCTTTGAAGGCGCTGTGATACTCGCCCGCAAAAATCTGGTTCGACAGCCCGCGTGTCTTAATCTCAATGTGCCGTACCTTTTTTAATAATTCCGAAGTCTCCATAACCAATTATTGATTGATTTTCAGAGTGGTATTGGGTTTTAATCTTTAATTCCGAATGCCGAATTACGAATTCCAATTGTTCAATTCCGATTTCGTAACTCGTAATTCATAATTCGTAATTTAAAATTTCTAATGCCTAACACCTAATTAAGGTACTTCCACCTTATTCAATATCTCGTTGATAATGTCTTCGGTTGTAATGTTTTCGGCTTCAGCCTGATACGTCAAACCGATACGGTGGCGCAGAACATCGTGGCAGACGGCGCGCACATCCTCGGGCACCACGTAGCCGCGGCGTTTAATGAACGCGTAGGCTTTTGCGGCTTTCGACAGACTAATGCTGGCACGCGGCGAACCGCCAAAGCCAATCATCTCTTTCAGATATTCGAGTTTGTACTCGTCGGGGTAACGTGTAGCGAACACAATATCAACAATATAACGTTCGATTTTCTCGTCCATATAGACGTCTTTCACAACTTCGCGCGCCTTGACAATCTCGTCGGTCGAGAGAATCTTGTTGGCCTTCGGGAAGGTGCGCTGAATGTTCTGACGCACAATGAGTTGCTCTTCTTCCTTCTTCGGGTAGCCGATAATCACCTTGAGCATAAAACGGTCCATCTGCGCCTCGGGCAGCGGATAGGTTCCCTCTTGCTCAATGGGGTTTTGTGTGGCCATCACCAGGAACGGCTTTTCGAGTTGGAAAGTGGTGTCGCCAATGGTGACCTGCTTCTCCTGCATCGCCTCGAGCAGTGCGCTCTGAACCTTTGCGGGGGCACGGTTAATCTCATCGGCCAGCACGAAGTTGGTGAAAATCGGGCCCTTCTTGACGCTGAACTCCTCGGTTTTGGGGCTGTAAATCATTGTTCCAATGACGTCGGCAGGCAGCAAATCGGGTGTGAACTGGATTCGGCTGAACCCAGCATTGATTGTCTGCGCCAACGTGTTAATTGCCAATGTCTTGGCCAATCCTGGAAGGCCCTCAAGAAGAATGTGCCCATCGGACAGCAAGCCAATCAGCAGACATTCAGTCAAATGCTTTTGACCCACAATCACCTTGTTCATCTCCATAGTGATTAGGTCGACAAACGAACTTTCGCGTTGTATGCGGTCATTAAGTTCTTTGATATCAACAATTTCGCTCATAATTATTGTTTTATATGTTTTCGGTTTCTTATTATTTTTTCAACTCAACGGCGCAAATTTGATAAAACATTTGATAGGGCTGACACCTATTAACAAAAATTAACGGGGTTTAACGTTTTGTTAACGTTTTGGGCGGATGCGGCTTTGCAAACAAAAAAAAGGCCGGAACCATATCGAAATGATTTCCGGCCTTTGAATGTCGAGTCGAATCCACCAACTCTCAGAAACTGTGTCTCTTACCGACATCCGTCGCAACCGCAATTGCAACCTTCACTCCCACTTCCACAACCGCAGCCGCAATCGCAGCCTCCGCCGCGTGTGCGGTCATAGATGCGTTTCACAATCCAAACGACTGCCGCGGCAACAATCAACCAAGTTATTATTTCCTGAACCATTGATATTTAGGAGTTAGAAGTTAGAAGTTAGGATTTTGAATTATGAATTACGGGTTACGAATCATTACACTTTACACATTAATCATTACTCAATTCTTGTCCGATGTTTGTAGTCAAAAAATAAGCGTTCAAATCCTAATTCCTACATTCTAAATCCTAAATAAACAAACTTCCGATTTGGAACACGGCAAACGCCATAAGCCAGGCAAGCGCAGTTGTGTAGCAGCCCGTGAGTATGGCCCACTTGCGGCCGCCCTCCTTTTTGATGGCGGTTATGGCCGCAATGCACGGCATATAGATGAGAACGAAAATCATCATACCGAAAGCCACCAGCGGGCTGAACACTTTCTCGCCCTTGTGCGGACCGCTCTTGTAGGTTTGCTGTTGCAGTTTGGTTTGAAGGGCGGCGGTGTCATCATCGGTGTCACCGGCTTGATAAAGCACGCCCATTGTGCTCACAACCACCTCTTTAGCTGCAAGTCCGGTCATTATGCACACGCCAATTTTCCAGTCGAAGCCCAGCGGACGGATGACTGGCTCGATGAAGTGCCCAAGGCGCCCGATGTACGATTTCTCAAGATGCTCGGCTTCGCGCTCACTTTCCAACTGACTGATGCTGACGGCTTTCTGACTGTCGGTCAGAGTGGTGTCTTGTTCAACTTGGGCAATAACCACATCATAAGGCGTTGAATAGTGCACTTTCTGCGGGAAGTGCCCGAGCGCCCATATGATAATTGACGCAAGCAGAATCACCGTTCCCATCTTGTGCAGATATTGCCAGCTCTTATCCCACATATGAATCAGCGTGTTACGCAAAGTCGGGATGCGGTAGGGCGGCAGCTCCATCACAAACGGAGCCTCGCTATGGCTGAAAAACAGCCGTTTGAACACCATCGCGGCTATCACCGCAAGGGCGATACCAATAATATATATCGACAGCAGAATGAGCGCCTGATGCGTGCTGAAAAATGCCGAAATGAGAAGAATGAATACCGGAAGCCGCGCGCTGCACGACATCAGCGGCACAATGAGCATTGTGAGCAGACGGTCTTTCTTGTTCTCGAGCGTGCGAGTGGCCATAATGGCAGGCACATTGCAACCAAAACCCATCAGCAAAGGAATGAACGACTTGCCGTGAAGCCCGATTTTATGCATCGCCACATCCATAATGAACGCCGCCCGAGCCATATAGCCGGTATCTTCCATAATGGATATGAACAGAAACAAAATCAATATGTTAGGCAGAAAAACGATGACTCCGCCAACACCACTGATGATGCCGTCGATAATCAAATCGTGAAGAGTGCCCTCAGGTATGAGCCCGGCCATAAACTCGCCAAGCCAATCAACACCAGCCTCAATCCAGTCCATCGGATACTGGCCAAGGGTGAATGTAGCTTGGAACATCAGCCACATAAAAAAGATGAATGCGGGAATGCCCAACCATTTATGTGTCAGAATTTTATCCACCTTGTAGCCTTTGCCGTTGTCGGGTTGCTGCGATGGCAGGAAGGTCTCTTTCAATGCGCCGCGGATGAAGCCGTAACGAGCATCGGCAAGCACCGTTTCGGCCTGATTGCCATACTCGCGCTCAAGTTCGGCGCGCTCCTTGTCGGCCCACTCAATAATATGGTTGGCGTCGGGGTGAGCGGCAATGTTCTTGATGAAAATCTTGTCGCCTTCAATCAGTTTGATGGCCGCAAAACGAGGACAATATTTCTCGTTAAGTAGCTGATGCTGTTCAATTTCCGATTTCACCACGCCGATAGCTTTCTCAACATTGCTGCCATAGTTAACCTGAATCTGGCGGGCATCGGCATCGCGTTCCTCAAACACCTCTATAATTCTGTCGAACAAGGTGTTAAGACCAGCGCCATCGCGGCCGTTGGTTGGCACAAACGGAATGCCGAGCATCTTGCCAAGCATATCGTAGTCGAGGCGGTCGCCCTTACGCTCCAGTTCATCGAACATATTCAATGCCACTACCATCCTGATATTCATCGCGATAAGTTGCGTGGTGAGGTAAAGGTTGCGCTCAAGGTTCGATGCGTCGATGACGTTCAGAATGATGTCGGGGTTCTCCTCAAAAATGTGCTTGCGGACATATAGTTCCTCCGGCGTATATTCTGATATTGAGTAAGTTCCGGGTAGGTCGGTGATGTTGATGGTGTAGCCTTTGTGCGTGACGCTGGCCATTTTGGTGTCAACGGTCACGCCGCTGTAGTTGCCAACCTTCTCGTGGCGGCCAGTGGCGTGGTTGAAGAGCGATGTCTTGCCGCAGTTGGGGTTTCCCACAAGGGCGATGTTGATGGTGTGGCTCATCTGCGTTGCGCGCTTGCGGAACGGCTCCGAGATGAGGGCATCCTTATCAAAATTATCGCCTTGGTTGGTTGCCGCGTTCGGGTCGGTAACCACTTCAATCAGCTCGGCCTCGCTTCGCCGCAGCGAAACGTGGTAGCCAAGCAACTCATATTCAATCGGGTCCTTCAGCGGCGCATATTTTATCAGCCTGATGCTGGTGCCCGACACAAATCCCATTTCGGTGATTCGTTTGCGGAAAGCGCCGTGTCCGAGCACTTTGGTGATGATTGCCGGATTGCTGTCGGTCAGTTCCGACAGGCGTTTTTTGTTATAAACCTGCTCTTCCATACCTTTCTCAATTTCGGGCGCAAATGTATTTTAAATATGTGATACCAATTTATTATGAGAATCATCAAAAATGGGGATTTTTTGAACCGCGATAGTCATTAGTTATGAGCCCGTAAAGCGATATTGCTCCAAGCGCATCGCCGCCATCTGAAAACAAAAAAGCCGGAAAATCAATAATCTTCCGGCCTCTTCTGTATAATTCTAAAACTAACTGACGGACGCGGAACGCCACGTCCCTACATTGTCCTCCAACTTTCTAAATCCAAACTTCTAAATCCTAAATTACTTCACCCATCCGTTCATACGCAGCCATTTCTCGCAGGCGTCGTGCCAGAAGGCTTGAGTTTCAATCGGATTTCTTGCGCCAAGACCGTGGTCGCCGCGGGCATAAAGGTGCAGCTCGCACTCAACACCCTTTTCGCGCAAAGCGTTGGCGTAATTGACGCTGTTTGTGTAAGGCACCAGTTTGTCGTTCATAGCGTGAGCCAGGAATGTCGTCGGTGTTTCTTTGGTAACTTGTTTCTCGCTCGAGAAGCGGTCAATTAAAGCTTGGTCAGCGTCGGGGCCGATAAGAGACTCGCGCGTGCCTTTTTCGCTGTAGCTCGGTTCCATTGTGATGACAGGGTAGACGAGCACTGCAAAATCGGGTCTTGCGCTCACATTTTCAGCCGGTTTGTACACTTCGTCGTTGAAGTGAGTCGATGCCGTTGAAGCCAGATGTCCGCCGGCCGAGAAGCCCACAATGCCGATGTGGTCAGGGTTGATACCGTACTCAGCGGCGTGGCTGCGTACGTAGCGAATAGCCTGCTGAGCGTCCTGCAGCGGACCGTCGCAGCGTTTTTCCATAAACTCATCTTTTGGCATACGATAGCGCAAAACAAAGGCCGAAATGCCGATAGAGTTGAGCCAGGCTGCTTGGTTGACGCCTTCAAAAGCGTACGACAGACCTGCATAGCTGCCGCCGGGGCAGACAACAACTGCTGTGCCTGTCGGGTTCTCGTCGGCAGGATAGTAGGCTATCGACGGCACCTTAATATCTCTCGCAAAGAAAGATTTGGTACTTACTTCGTCGAGTTTGCTTGCGTCAACATTTTTCGCGCCCGGAATTTTGCCATTCCAAAGGTCGATGATTTTTTGCGGTTCCTTCGGTGCGGGTTGTCCGGGGAACTGCGCGTTTGCCGTTTGTGTAGCGGCTGTCAGGCAGATGGCTGCCATTGCTGATAAAATAGTGGTTTTCATCGTGTTATTATTTTAAGTTAGTCTTTTTTTATTGCTTTCGCGATTATTTCGGCCATAAACGCCGCACCGGCTTCGTCGGGATGGATGCCGTCAACCTTGAAGTATTCCTGCTTGTCGGCGAAAGCCTTGTGCAAATCAATGATTGTCAGATTGTTTGCTTTGGCAATTTCGGTCACGGCCGGAATCACGCCCGCCACAATCACCGAGTCGTTGATGCCCCAGCCGTGACTGAAGGCGGGTGCGGGTGTGCAGACAAAAATCTGCGGATTGCGCCCGTTCGTTTTCAGTGTGTCGATAAGCAACTGGTAATCAGTTTTGAAACGCTCGGCATTCCAGTTCTGCGGTTTGGTATCGTTGGTGCCAAGTTTGATGACCACAATGTCGGCGTTGAGCGCCACGGCGTTCGAGAATTCCTTGCAAATCCAGTACGGATAATCGGCATCTTTTTGCACCGTAGTGCCGCTTTTTCCGCAGTTCTGCACGCTGTAGCCGTCGCCCAAAATGCGGTTCAGCACCACAGGATAGTCATCGCGGCTTTGGATTTTGATGCCGTGGCCTTCGGTGATGCTGTCGCCTACACAAGCCACGCGGATTTGCTCGTTGCCACCACACGCAGTAAGCATTGTTACTGCAAATGCAGCAAATAAAATATTGTGTTTCATTTGTTTATATTTTTACTAAAAATTGTAGCCAAATATATGCAACTTGACGGATAATTGTATTTAGGCAGTATTTTTTTTGAAAATTTTGCCTGACACACAAATCCTTTGAAACAATTCGATAATTTTTCCGTAATCATAATTATGCAAACGTTTGTATTGTTACAATATTTAAATACTTTTGCTCAAAATTTGTTGTATGGATACAATATCAGCTACCGTTCTCCAGATTGACGGCAACACCAGCCGCCCTACAGTCATTTTCAACGCCAAAACTGGCCAGTTTAGGATTGCGGGGCGTTCAATTCTCGAAAATTCGATTCGTTTTTACGAGCCAATTATCAAGTGGATAGACAATTACCTTCATAATCCGGCCGAGAGTACCGAATTTCATATGGAACTCGAATATTTCAACACCAGTACGTCGAAATATCTGCTTCAAATTATGCAACAACTTGAAACTCTGTTCGATAAAGGTGTGAATGTTACCATCGTATGGTACTATTCCGACGAGGATATGCAGGATTTGGGCAATGATTATCAACAAATTGTGAAGGTTCCTTTTGAATTTAAGAAACTGCCTACTCAAAAGCTGTAATTATCTGTTTCTCTGATGATTCTGCTACTTATCTATTTTCTTTCAGCCATTCTGATATCGTTTCTATGCTCGGTATCAGAATCAACAATTCTCTCAACGTCAATATCTTACGCCGAGTCGATTGCGCACAAAAGCAGAGGCGGGCGCATTCTTGTGCGACTCAAACGCAACATCGACCGGCCACTAGCCGCAATTTTGTCGCTCAACACCATTGCCAACACGTTTGGCGCGGCTGGCGTCGGGGCTCAGGCTGTTGCCGTGTTTGGAAACGAATATTTCGGCGTGGCATCGGCCGTACTCACGGTGCTCATTCTGGTCTTTTCGGAGATAATTCCAAAGTCAATCGGCTCCAACTACTGGCGCGAATTGTGCGTTCCGATAGCGTATATCATTCAGTGTCTGATATATATCATCTACCCGATTGTGATTGTGTCGGAATCGCTCACCAAGCTGTTCTCGCGCCGGCGCGGACAAACAGTGAGCCGCGAAGAGATTGCGGCACTGGCCAACATCGGCGAGCGCGAAGGTGTTTTTGAGTCGAGCGAAGGAAAAATCATCAACAACCTGGTGAAACTCAAGTCGATAAAAGTGAAGAGCGTGATGACGCCGCGCACCGTGGTGGTGGCCGCCAACGAGAACACCACACTCGAGCGGTTTTTCAGCAACAAAGAGAATCTGCGATACTCGCGAATTCCGGTCTATAAGGATTCAATTGACGACATCACCGGATTTGTTCTGAAATCGGACATTCTGCTCTATCTGGCCGACGGAAAAAAGAACGTGAAACTCAAAAACTTACGCCGCCCGATAATCAACTGCTACGAGAACACGTCGATTTTCAATTTCTACAATATTCTGATTACACGCAAGCAACAGTTTGCCCTTGTGATTGACGAGTACGGCGGTATGGAAGGCATTGCCACAATGGAAGATGTGGTTGAGACTCTGCTTGGTATGGAAATCACCGACGAGTCTGACACTCAGATTGATATGCAGAAATTCGCCAAAGAGCGCTGGCAGCGCCGTTCGGCAGGAATCGATTTTTCGGGGAAATAAGCGGCCTTTCGTCTCCTCCTTCCCTAACTGACACGCAAAATTGTGCTCCAACAGACAAGAACATTCGGAACAACCATCGCACCAATTAAGTAACAAACAACCAAGGGCTCAACTTTTCCTGAAAAAAAAGCGATTTAATCATCGTTTTTTATTGCAGGAATCATCAAAAAAACGTATATTGCAGTATACAATTAGTTTTGTATTGGGGGAATATAAACTAATCATTAACAGTATTTTAGAAATGGGAGAAAATCGCAGGGAATTTTGGAAAGTTGTGGTGGCTATTACCATTGCTGAAGTTATCGGAATTGTACTTTGGGAATCATTTATCTGCTAATTTAATGCAGAAGTACCAGTAAGCTAATTTAATAACAAGTGCAGTGAAAAATCGCGTATATTTTTCACTTGCAAGCATTTACGTGCGCCCACCTAAATCTTCATTTTTTTGAGCTCCGCCTTTCGCTCATCACTGATGCGGTAGCTCTCAACGGCTTTCTGTATGGTTTTGTTGTGACACCAGGCGTCGAGCCGGTGTTCGGTAAGGTAACCAACAATGGCATCGTATTGTTTTGACAACGCTGTGGCGAAATACCACGCAATCATCATTTTAACGTAATACTCATCAGATTTGACCGCGGCCACCATTTGTGGATATTCGTTGCAGAAAAGGTCGTCTAAATAGAAGGTCATCAGCATTTTAATAGCAAAACGAACCGTATAGGTGTGCGAGCTTTCAATCCATCGTCTAACGGCTTTCAACAACTCGTCGGGGTGTTTTTTGAATGCCGCGGGCGTGAACTGGTCGCAGGTGGCCCAATTGTCGATGTGAGGCAGAAAAAGCTCTGTCTGGCGCATAGCTTCGTCAAAATCAGATGTTTGCGCCACTATGAACGCGTGCAGGTTGTTCTCTTCGAAATACCGGTGCGGCAGTTGCCCGATGAACTCTTGCGCGGCATCGGTCTTGGCAATCTTTCGTGCCAACGCCCGCAGAGCCGGAGTGCGCACACCAATTATATTATTGCGGCTGATGTTCGGCATCAGCTTGGCCTGAAAATCGCCAAAGGCAACATCTTGAAGGGCAAACAGCTGGTCGGTAATCGTCATTGATGTAGGTATTAGGTGTTGGGTGTTGGGTATTATTTAATTATGAATTACGAATTAGGAATTACGACTTTGTTTCGTT
Source organism: uncultured Bacteroidales bacterium (assembly GCA_902790595.1). Lineage (GTDB taxonomy): Bacteria > Bacteroidota > Bacteroidia > Bacteroidales > SZUA-534 > RUG13583. Next base: position 27,340 of record CADASL010000009.1, on the reverse strand, counting down.
GTCGTTGTCCGTTGTCTGAAGTCCGTTGTCTGTTGTCCGAAGTCCGAAGTCTGAAGTCCGAAGTCAAAAAAAGGCCAAACTGATAGTCCGGCCTTTTCAGAATCTGGTTCCTGCTATTTTTTCTTCTTGAAAACCAAGTTGATAACAACAAGAATGATGAATGCGCCGATTGCGCCAATAATTACGTTGTTCAGCCATTTCCAATCGCCCTTGAACAGTTTAAGGCTAAGGTCGCATACATCGAACAGCCAGCCGCCAAAGAAACAGCCGACAATGCCGACAATGAAGTTTACCACCAGCCCCATACCTTTTCCTTTGAAAAGCAGGCTGCCCAACCAGCCGGCCAACGCGCCGACTACAATGAGTGTGATGATTTCAGTAGGTGACATTTTAAAATAATTTTAGTTAAACATTAATTTGCAAACGATGTGAAGATAGTGATTTTGCTTAAACGTTGAAAAGCTGTTGGTCGATATTTTCCAATATGCCTCATAAACGAAAAAAAACGGAACCGCCTCAACAACGGTTCCGCTTTTCTATTTTGTTATCAATCTGCTACTTCAGCTCAAACTTCACCTTCCCTTTAATGTCGGTTGCCGATGCGCCAATGATGGCTTCGAAGGCGCCCGGCTCAGCTTCCCATTGCTTTTTAGCGTCGTTGTAGAACGAGAGAGCGCTGCTGTCGATGGTGAACTCTACAGTCTTGGTCTCGCCCGGATTGAGTTGCACTTTCTTGAATCCCTTCAGTTCCTTGGCGGGACGCGGCAGGCTCGATTTCAGGTCGGCAATGTAGAGTTGAACTACTTCAGCGCCAGCGCGTTTGCCGGTATTAGTGACGTCAACTTTAACAGTTACGCTGCCGTCGGCGGTCATTGTGGTTTTGTTAATCGACGGTTTCCCGTAGCTGAAAGTGGTGTACGACAAGCCATAGCCGAAAGCGAACAACGGTTTGATTTTCTTGGTGTCGAGCCAGCGGTAGCCAACCAGAATGTCTTCTTTGTACTCAACATCGACAACCTTGAAACTCGGCTTGTTCACGTATTCGCCAACAGCGTGAGCACCCACATCTTCGAGTTTGGCGGGGAATGAGAACGGCAGTCGGCCCGAAGGATTCACATCGCCTGCAAGCACGTCGGCAATGGCATTGCCGGCTTCAGAGCCGATGTACCACGCCTGCAAAACGGCAGGAACCTGACCAAGCCACGGCATTGTGACAGGCGAGCCCGCGATGTTCACAAAAATCAGATTCTGATTCACCTTCAAAATCTCGCTCACCACATTGTTCTGATTATAAGGCAATTCGAGCGATTTGCGGTCGGTGCCTTCGCAGTCTTGTCCGCCACTCTTGTTCATTCCGCCCACAAATATCACAAAATCAACATTTTTTGCCATCTGTACGGCTTCGTCGGTCAGTTCCTGCGCCGAGCGGTGGTCGGCAAGTTTCTGGCCAGTCTCAATGCCGTCGAACGAAGTTACAGTGTCGCCAACGTAGCCGCGTGCATACGTCACGTTATCAGCGCCAAAGCGGTTTTTCAATCCGTCAAGCGGTGACAGTTCGCGCTGAACCTTGAGCGATGTTGAGCCGCCGCCGATGGTCATCATCTTAATGGCATTCTCGCCCACAACAAGAATTTTCGGTTTCTTGCTTGCGTCAATCGGCAGAATGGCGCGGTCGTTCTTGAGCAGGACAATGCCTTCGCCGGCAATCTGGCGTGCGGCGGCGTAATGCTCGTCAGAGCAGAGTGAACCCCATTTCGCCTGTCCCGACATTGTTGTGCGGAAAATCAGTCTTAAAACACGGCGAGCTTTGTCATCGAGTTCGGCAGTGGTGTATTTTCCGCTCTTGATGCCTTCAAGATATGGGCGGGCAAGGAAATAACTCTCGTATGAGTTGCTGCGTCCCCAGGTTGTTCCGCCGGTCCAGGTGCCGAATTCAAGGTCGAGACCGTTGTGCACGGCTTCGTCGGTGCTGTGGCAGCCGCCCCAGTCGGAGATGACCACGCCATCGAACTTCCATTCGCCCTTCAGAATGTCGCAGAGCAGAGTTTTGTTGTGGCAGCAGTGCTGTTTCTGATAAAGGTTGTAGCTGCCCATAATGGCCCAAGCGCCGCCTTCGGTCACTGCGGCGTAGAAGGCCGGCAGATAAATCTCTCGCAGAGCGCGGTCGCTCACAATCACGTTTGCCGATGAGCGGTTTATCTCGAAATTGTTCAATGCGAAGTGCTTGACGCAAGCCGCCACACCGTTCTGCTGAACGCTTTTCACGTAGGGTACCACCAACTTCGAGTTCAGGAACGGGTCCTCGCTCATATATTCAAATGTGCGGCCGTTGAGCGGTGTACGGCAGATGTTCACGCCCGGACCGAGCAGCACGGTTTTGCGGCGGTAGAGCGCTTCCTCGCCGATGCTTTTGCCGTAGAGCGCGGCCATTTCGGGGTTCCAGGTTGCCGCAAGGCAGGTGAGCGACGGAAAGGCGACGCACGAGTCGCTTGTCCAGCCGGCCTGTTCCCACTCGTCCCATTTCACCTCGTCGCGGATGCCCATCGGGCCGTCGGAGCACCACACTTCGGGTATTCCGAGCCGTTTGACGCCCGCGCTGCTGAATTTCGACTGCGCGTGAAGCAGAGCCACCTTCTCTTCGGTGGTCATTCGGCTCAAAGCATCATCGACGCGCTTTTCAATTGGTTGGTTTACATCAAGATAGATTGGCGTTTGCTGCGCCATTGCCGACACAGTTATCAGTGCGGTGGTCAAGAGAGTGGTTATACGTTTCATTATCAGTTATTTTGTGATTTACTTAATTCGTCAATTACCATATTCATAAGGTCAACTTTGTACTCGGTGGCCTGGTCGAGATATTCAACAAATTCTTTCTCCTCGAACATCTCAATCTGGCTTTTGTCGGCCGTCTCGAAATAGGTTGAGATGGCTCTTTCAGAGTAGGCGTTGAAAAAATCGGCCATCTGGTCCATCTTTTCCGATTGGTTGTTCCACAACATATTGAACGACAGCGTGTTCATTGTTATAATAAACGCCGTTGACTCCAAAGTTAAAGCCATTCTGAAGGCCTCTTCGCTCGGAATATCGGGGCAGGCCATAATGGTGTCGGCATAGTTCATCAAGGTAAGCACCTTCTCGTTGTTTTTCGAGAAAAACTGCAGATAATCAAGATTATCGGTAATGAAATAATAGCAGAAGAAGAACGAGTTGAATGAGTTGAGCGCCATAAACGTCATTGCCGAAAGGTCGCTCAAATCCAATGGATTCTCAGAGTGGCAGAGGTTCAGTTGCGCCTGGCCGTCAATCAGATTCTGCGCAATGGCCAGCCTGAAACGGTCGGCGTTACGCTCCTCGCCGTCCGACATTATCACATTCGTGCTGTCGGCGCCCATATATTTGTCAATCGATGAGTTCACCCACGGATAGGCCGTCTCGTTGGCCACCATAAACATCATCTCGCATATTTTCAGCAAGTTCTGCTCGTAGCCAAGTCGGCGGTTGATGGTTCGGGCGATTGAATCGACATAGAGACTCTTCACTCCAGGCCCGGCCGGCCCCGAAAGCAGACTGTTAATTTTCGAAAAATTGACAATGCCTTTGCTCATATTGTCGATTGAGCGTCGTTTGGCGCGGTTCTCGCTGTTGCAGGCGCAAATTGACGCCGCCAGCGCCGCAATCGCAATAAATAATGATATTCGTTTCATAAAAATTTGTTTTATAGTGTTGCTATTCTGTTTGTTACCAAATTTTAGCCCTTAGCGAATCGGGCAAATAATATCTGTCGCCAGGTTTGACGTTGAATGCCTTCACAAAGGCGTCGATATTGGGCAGCGGCCCCTCAATCCGGAACCACACCAACGAGTGCGGGTTGGTTTTGGTGCGGTTGCGAATCTCCTCATCGCGGTAGCTGCCGGCCCACGACTGCGCATAGGCGATGAAGAATCGTTGGTCAGGCGTCAGGCCGTCGATGAGCTTGGTCTGGTCCTTCCATTGCTCGGTCTTGCTAAAGGCAGTGTAAGCCACAACCAGTCCGCCAAGGTCGGCGGTATTCTCGCCGACCGTGAACTCACCGTCGGCGTGCATACTGTCGATGACGATGAATGAGTTAAAGCGGTCAATCAGCTTTTGTAGTTGACGGTCGAAAGCCTCTTTGTCGCTTTCGGCCCACCAGTCGCTCAGCTCGCCGTGATTGCCATATTGGCGGCCTTGAGGGTCGAACCCGTGTGTCATTTCGTGGCCCAAGGCTGCTCCCAACGAACCATAGTTCACTGCATCGTCGCCATTGGCGAAGAAGTACGGAGGTTGCATAAAAGCCGCCGGAAGAATAACCTCGTTCTGGTTTGCAACATTGTATATATTGGCCTCAAACGGCACCACTTCATACCATTGCGAGTGGTCGTTAACCTTGCCGATAAAACTCATCTCGTATTCGAAATTATTCTTCAACACATTTAAAACGTTGGTTGTGAAATTGTCGCACATAGTAAGCGACGAAAAGTCGTTTCTCTGGGGCGGATAGCCGATTTTCAAACGTGTGCAACTCAGTTTCTTGAGTGCTTTGGCTTTAGTGCTGTCCTGCATCCAAGTGGCTTGGCTGATATGTTCGGCTAACGCGGCCCGCACGTTTTCAGCAATTTCCACCACGTGATTTTTGGTCTCCTGCGGAAAATGCCGCTCAATATACAGTTCCGAAATCACATCGTCGAAATTGTTTTTCATAGCCTCAATCATCTGTTTCCAGCGCGGGGGCATCGATACTTGGCCGCCCATAATTTGTCTGTCGAAATGGAACCATTCCCGCACAAAACCTGAATCGAGGAATTTGGCCGTCTCAAGCAAAACTTTGAGTTTGAGGAACGCCTTCCAATCGTCGATTGGCACTTGATTCATCATCTTGTCGAGCTTGACGAAATAGCTCTTTTCCGAATCAAGCACAATAGTGTCGGGGATGGGCAGATTGAGCTGGTTGAAATATTTTGGCCAATCGATGGTGGGCATCATCACACCAAGCTCATCAACCGTAACATTACGGAGTTTGCCCGTCGGATTAAACTGCTCAACCTTGTCAAGAGTAATCTCGGCAATCCGGTGCTCAATTCCGTAGGCCGCCATTGCCGACCTCTGCGCCGTTGCGCTGTCTTGCCCCATTAGCACAAACAAGTTGCGAATGTGCTTTTTGTACTCCTCGCGGATTTCGACCGAATATTCATCATCTTCAAGATAATACTCGCTCACGTCGAGCCCGATGCCTTCTTCGCCAATAACCAAAGCGTAGGCATCGCCATTCGACAGGTAGGGGCCGTACAAAATGAAAAATGGTGATATGAAATAATGCTTCTGAAGCAGAGTGATGGCGTTCTGCAAGTCGGCCGGGCGCTGTATGGCGTCGATTGTGTCGAGGAAGAAACGGATTGGCTCAATGCCAGCCGCATTGATGGTTGCTGTGTCCATCCCGCTAAGGTAGAATTGCGCCAGTTTTTCGGCGCCGCTGCCCGGTTTCTGCGGATGCGTCGTTACCTCGGTGATGATGTCGAGAATCTGCTGGTAGGTTGTTTCAGTCAGCACATCGGCCACGTCGTAGCTGCTGTAATCGTCGGGCATTGGGTGATTTAGAGTCCAGCGGCCGTTGGCATAGTTGTAGAAATCGTCTTGCGGCCTGACTGTGGTGTCCATATCCGCGAAATTGATTGTTGCATTGTTATGCTTTGAGCAACAAGCAGTTGCGAGCGTCAATGCTAACAAAAATGTTGGTATCGCGAATTTCATTTCCACCTTTTTCAAAAACATTCAAATATATGCAAGAATAATAAGGTGCGCTCGATAAAACCTCGGTTTATTAAAAAAAAGCCGAAATTCCTTTTTTATAAAAAAATTCCGATAGCAACTGGTGATGCGTGTTTTCAACCTATGAACACTCCGCTGTTAACAATCAACAAGTGTTTGTGTTGTAGTTACTTACTAAAGAAAAATAATTCTAACTTATTGATAATCAATATTGTTAATAACTGTTTAATAACATCTGAGCGCAAGGTATACTCACCAATTTTTTCGCTAATAAATTTGCTATCGATGGTTGAAGAATCGCAAGGTTCGCTCATCAATCACCTAATTAAACAGTTAAGATTTTTACGAACAACATTCCGTCGTGAGACGGGGTGAAAAGAGGCTTTTCGCCTAAACGAACGAAGATAGAATGTATTGCTACGACGTTGACATAGTGCTACAGGAAGTGCCCGGACAGATAAGCATCTGCTTCTCAATCTCGGGTTGTCCGCTGCATTGCAAGGGCTGCCACTCGCCATTCCTCTGGAAGGAAGGCAACGGCGAGCTCCTGACCGATGAGCGCTATGTCGATATTCTGAACCAATACCGCGGCTATGCCAACTGCGTGCTCTTTATGGGCGGCGAGTGGCATCCCGATGAGCTTGTCCACAAGCTGGCAACGGCAAAGGAACTCGGCTTCGACACCTGCCTCTACACCGGGCAGGAAACAGTTTCCGACGACATCAAATCGAACCTGACGTGGCTCAAGACCGGCCCGTGGGTTGAGTCGCTTGGCGGACTGGCGAGCGCCACAACCAACCAGCGGTTTGTTGAAGTGAAGACTAATAAACTTATTAATAACCAATTTCTTAAAACTTTGTAAGGCTATGATGCGGTTAACAGAGGACCAATTAAAGTCCAAGGCCAAATTTATCAAAGACTACATCGGCGCTTCGAACGCTGCCGACGGTTCAAAAATGGATGCCAACGCCAATGTTACGTCGAAAAACATTGCGACAATGGAATCGGAGTTGAACAAAGACATCAACATTCAGGTAAACCGTTACCTGGTGAAGGAGAAAATCGCCGAACTCTTCGGTCAGGAGACAGCTGACGAGTACATCCGCCAGATTGAGGCTCACGAAATCTACGTTCACGACGAGACTTCGCTGAAACCTTACTGCGTGTCAATCAGTATGTTCCCGTTCCTGCTCGACGGCTTGACAAAACTCGGCGGCGAGAGCCTGAAACCGAAACACCTGGAGAGCTTCTGCGGTGAGTTCGTCAACCTGACATTCGCCATCAGCTCGCAGTTTGCGGGCGCTCTGGCAACAGTTGAGTTCCTTATGTACTTCGACTACTTCGCTCGCAAGGACTATGGCGACAACTACCTTGAAACACATCAATACACCATCGACAACCACCTGCAGCACGTGGTCTTCGCTGTGAACCAGCCGGCTGCCGCTCGTGGCTACCAATCGGTGTTCTGGAACATCTCAATTTTCGACAAAGAGTATTTCCAAAGCATCTTCGGCTCGTTTGTCTTCCCCGATATGACCGCACCAAACTGGGAGACTCTCAACAAACTTCAATGGCACTTTATGCGCTGGTTCAACAAGGAGCGCACCAAAGCCATTTTGACTTTCCCTGTTGTAACAGCCGCTATGCTTGTGAAAGACGGCAAGCCTGTTGACCAGGATTTCGCCAACAAGGCTGCCCAGGAGTTGAGCGAGGGCAACTCGTTCTTCATCTATCAGTCGGAAAACGCCGACAGCCTTGCATCGTGCTGCCGCTTGCGCAACGAGTTGTCGGACAACACGTTCAGCTACTCACTTGGCGCCGGTGGCGTATCGACAGGCTCGGTAAACGTCATCACTCTGAATATGAACCGTCTGGTTCAGCAGGGCCGCGATTTGAGAACCGAAATCTGGAAAATCATCAAATATCAGGTTGCTTACCGCAAGATTATCGAGCAATATGTTGACGCAGGTCTGCTTCCGGTTTACTCGGCAGGCTTCATCTCGCTCAGCAAGCAGTTCTCGACAATCGGCATCAACGGAATGGTTGAGGCTGCCGAGAGCCAGGGCATTTCGGCTCGCAACACCAAGGAGTACAAGGATTTTGTATCGAAACACCTGAAGGTTATCTACGAGGTGAACAAAGAAGCCAAAAAGAAATACGGCTGTATGTTCAACACCGAGTTTGTTCCGGCCGAGAACCTTGGCGTGAAGAACGCAATGTGGGACAAGAAAGACGGTCTGTTCGTTCCGCGCGACTGCTACAACTCGTACTTCTACCCGGTTGAGGACCCGACAATCAACATTCTGGACAAAATCAGCCTTCACGGCCGCGACATCATACAGTATCTCGACGGCGGTTCGGCTCTGCACCTGAATCTGGAGGAGGCACCAACCAAAGAAGGATTCCTTCGTCTGCTTGAGGCTACCGCCAAAGCTGGTTGCAACTACTTCTGCTTCAACATTAAAATCACCATCTGCAACGAGTGCAACTATATCGACAAGCGCACCCTGCAGAAGTGCAGCAAGTGCGGCTCAACCAACGTTGACTACGGCACACGCGTAATCGGCTATCTGAAACGAGTTTCGAACTTCAGCTCGGCCCGTCAGTTGGAGCACAGCCTGCGCTACTACCACAAATCGATGCTTAACCGCACCATTGAAGACAGTGCCAGCGCACAGGAAGCCGCAGCAGCAAAACAGACAGTCAACGAGACTGTCAAGGCCGAGAAAATGGCCGCCGCAAAGGCATAGAAATCAGGTTAGATAATAAGTTTATTCAGGCCGCGAATCCGAAAGGGTTTGCGGCTTTTTTTATCTACCAAACGAATAATTTGCGTTAGGATAAATTTGGATTAGTTTGGTTAGAGACAAGATATTTCTAGCGAAGCAATAAAAAGTCACCGTTAGGAGGTCAATCCCGATGTGGGTTTCAAGAGCGTGGTTACCTAAAAAACAACTGTCATTGCCATTCCGAAACTGTTGTCGGCTGGGTTGAAGACGGGCACCACGGCTGTTGTGGCCGATGATTTGTCCCACTTGAAAAGCCGACGCTCAATGGGAAGCAGCCAGTATCCGACACGGGCCGACAAGATGCCGAATCCGGCACCGCCAACCACATCGTTAAGCCAATGGCGGTCGTTGTAGAGGCGCATAAAGGCGATGCCGGCGGCCACTGCGTAAGCGCATCCGCCAGCCGCGGGACCATACTCAATGCGTATCAGCTCGGCTCCGGTGAACGAGGTGGCAGTGTGACCCGACGGGAATGAGTTCTTCTTTCTGGAATCGGGGCGCTCCTCGTTGATAACCCATTTGACTCCACGCACCATTGTCCCCATAGCCGCGTACGATGTTACCACAACCGCAATGCGCTCGCGCAGAGGGTGCTTTGCCTTCACGCCAAGATAATCGAGACCGATGAAAGCTGCGGCAGGCAGATACTGAACCTGGTCGTCGATTCGCAATTTACGCTCGCTTCCAAGCCAATCGTCGAGGCCGTCGCGCACATTGAGTTTAACATCGCAAACCCAGTCGTTTTTCACGCCAATGGCGCCAACGGTGATGAGCGCCGCCGGCAGAATCAGCCGCTTGGCACGGAACTGATAGTCGGCGGTTGGCGCTGGCGCGATGACTGTGTCAACTAATGGCAGCGCGACAATTGTATCGGCCGACGGCTCCACCGGAAGAGTGTCCACTGCGATTGCAACCGCCTGATTTACCAACAGTTGAAACAGCACAACAGGCACGAGCAACAGCAAATGGTGCTTGGCCGTTGTGTTCGAAGGTGTTTCTGGTGTTGGTTTTGCGGACATAATGTTGCGGATTTTAATCCTCTTTCAGTTTCCGATACTTAATGCGATGCGGCTCAATGTCGCCCAGACGTTTCTTCTTATTTTCCTCATATTCAGAGTATGAACCTTCGAAGAAATAAACCTGCGAGTCGCCTTCGAATGCCAGAATGTGAGTGGCCACACGGTCGAGGAACCAACGGTCGTGCGAGATTACAACAGCGCAACCTGCGAAGTTCTCAAGGCCTTCCTCTAGAGCGCGAAGCGTGTTCACATCAATGTCGTTGCCAGGCTCGTCGAGCAGCAGCACATTAGCCTCCGATTTGAGTGTGAGAGCCAAGTGCAGGCGGTTTCGCTCACCACCCGAAAGCACACCGGCCTTCTTCTCCTGGTCGGCACCTGAGAAGTTGAAACGCGACAGATAAGCCCGCGCGTTAACATACCGTCCGCCGATTTTTATCTCGTCCAATCCATCGGAAATTATCTGATAGACAGTCTTTTCGGGGTCTATTTTAGCGTGCATCTGGTCGATATAGCCAAGTTTGACGGTCTCTCCCACCTTGAACTCGCCGCTGTCGGGTTTCTCAATACCCATTATCAGGCGGAAAAGCGTGGTTTTGCCAGCGCCGTTCGGACCAATGACGCCAACAATGCCGTTTTGCGGCAGAACAAAATTCAGGTTCTCGTAGAGCAGTTTGTCACCATATGCCTTGCTAACATTGTGTGCTTCAATAACATTCGTACCCAAACGCGGTCCGTTCGGAATGAATATTTCGAGCGTCTGCTCCTTCTCTTTTGTGTCTTCGTTGAGCAGGCGGTCGTAAGCGTTCAAACGCGCTTTCTGCTTGGCTTGGCGGGCTTTCGGGGCCATACGCACCCACTCCAACTCGCGCTCAAGAGTCTTGCGGCGGCGACTCTCGGTCTTCTCCTCCATCTCCAATCGCTTGGTCTTCTGCTCAAGCCACGACGAGTAGTTTCCCTTCCACGGAATGCCTTCGCCGCGGTCGAGTTCTAGAATCCAACCTGCCACATTATCAAGAAAATAGCGGTCGTGAGTAACGGCAATAACAGTGCCTTTGTATTGCTGCAAATGCGCTTCTAGCCACTGCACCGACTCGGCGTCAAGGTGGTTGGTTGGCTCGTCAAGCAGCAGAATATCAGGTTCTTGCAAAAGCAATCGGCACAAAGCCACACGGCGGCGCTCACCACCCGACAGGTTTTCAATCTTCCAATCGGCTGGCGGACAGCGCAATGCGTCCATCGCGCGCTCCAGAGTGCTGTCGAGTTCCCAACCGTTGTGCTGCTCAATCAGTTCGGTCAGTTCGCCCTGACGCTCAATGAGTTTGGTCATTTCATCGTCGCTCATCGGCTCGGCAAACTTCAGGTTCACTTCTTCATACTCCTTCAGCAAAGCGACAACTTCGGCCGTGCCTTCTTCAACCACTTCACGCACAGTCTTTTGCGGGTCGAGTTGCGGCTCCTGCTCAAGGTAGCCGACCGAATAGCCTGGCGAGAATACGACCTCACCTTCGAAACTCTTGTCAACGCCTGCGATAATCTTCATCAGCGTCGATTTTCCCGCGCCGTTCAAGCCCAAAATGCCGATTTTGGCGCCGTAGAAAAACGACAAATAAATGTTGTTCAATATCTTTTTTTGCGGCGGAATGGTCTTGCCCACTCCCACCATCGAGAAAATAACTTTGTTGTCTTCTGCCATAACTTTAAATTTTTGCCAAAAATAATTAAATCATCTTGCGTTGCAATTGGTTACTAAATTTCAAAATGTTAGTTTTGCGCCAAAGAAATTGTGACAACAATGAAATTCAACATAAACTTCGGCAGTATCAGCAATTTAGGCAAGGTGAAGGAACACAACACCGACGCCGTTGTTGAGTTTCCGATTGCCGACGGACACGTTTTTGCAGTTTGCGACGGCCACGACGGCGTTGAGTTCGGCGGCGCACTGGCGGCAAAAATCACCACCGAAGAAATCAAACGCTACTTTTTCGACCGCTCGTACAGCAACCTGTCGAACGCGCTGACAAACGCTGTGTCGTATGCCAACTATTGCGTTTTCAATCAGGCAAATACGAATGAGAAATACAACGGCATCGGCTCAACTCTAGCCATCTTGATTGTCCAGAACGACGAAGCCTACTATGCATCGGCGGGCAACAGCCGAATCTACATCCACAAAGACGGCCAGATTGCCCAAATCACGCGCGACCACATTGAGAACGGCGAAGTGAGCGTGCTGGTTGGCAAAGAGAAAAACATCAAATTCAGCGTCTGCAAGAACCCTATCCAACTCGACGGCAACGAGACATTCCTGCTCTGCTCCGACGGACTGACCAACCAACTGTCTGACAACGAGATATTTGAAGTTCTGAACAACAGCGATATGTCGTCGGAAATGAAGACCGCCCGCCTGATTGAGTTGGCCAACAACGCTGGCGGCGCTGACAATGTTTCGGTACAAGTAATTGACTTTTCAACAATGACAAAAAAGAAGGAACCGCAGGTGTCGATATGGCGCACAGTGGCCATTGTATCGTCGCTATTGCTCTTTATCATAGTGTTTTACGAGATTTACAAGCACAAGGTGAACGAAGGCGCGCCCGAGCGTCAGCCAATTGAGCAAACCACCGCACCGACGCCAGTAAGCGAACCCGCCAAGCAAGAGCAAACAGCTGCTAATCAGTCCGTTGAGCAGCCGCAAGCCGCAAACCAGGCCAGCGCTCAAGCCGAAAACAAAAACGCAAAGACGGCCGAACCCGCCACAAAGCAAGCCAAACCAGTGGACGACAACAAGATACACATTCACGTTGTTGAGAAGGGCCAGAACCTGTTCCGCATCGGCCTGCGCTACAATGTGCCGCTTGCAAAACTCGAAGAAATAAACGGCGAAGCCGCCACCCAACTAATTGTCGGCGCTCGGCTGAAAATCCCTGTAAAGGCCATTCACAAGATTGCCAACGGCGAGACCATTGAATCGATTGCCGCACGATACGGCAACCCCGCATCGGACATCATCAAAGCGAACCAACTCTCTGACGGCGAGCAACTTGAAGTGGGCGACGAACTGATTATTCCGCTGTCGAAGAAATAGTTGAAGGACTGAAGGATTGAAGGATTGACTGAATGAATAATTTCAACCTGTTAAACTTGTTAAACCTTTCAACCTTCACCGATTCACCGATTCACCAAATAAAATGACCATTTCTGAAACTGAAGAGATTCTGCCGCTGGTTGACGACCAGGGCAACGTGATTGGCAAAGCGCTACGCAGCCAATGCCACTCCGACCGCACTCTGCTGCATCCTGTTGTGCATCTGCACGTTTTCAACCCGCAGGGAGAACTCTATCTGCAAAAACGCGCCCTAACCAAACGAATCCAACCAGGCAAATGGGACACTGCCGTTGGCGGACACATTGCCTACGGTGAAGAAATTGCCGTCGCTCTGCGCCGCGAAGCCCGCGAAGAAATCGGCCTGACCGACTTTGAGCCGATTCCAATCACTAGTTACAAATGGCAGTCGGCGGTTGAGAGCGAAATGATAAACGTCTTCGCAACCGTCACCGACAAGCCGCTCGTGAGCCGCAACGACGAGATTGACGACGCCCGCTTCTGGCCGCTCGACGAAATCCGCAACTCAATTGGCAAAGGCATAATGACACCGAATTTTGAGAAAGAATTTGCGAATGTTATTGATTGCGAGCGTGTTTTGAGTTTAGTGGGGATGCAACGATAAGCTCCGGCTAAAACTGTCAAACCATACAACAAAAAAGGCGAACCTCACGGCTCGCCCTTTTTATATTCGGTAATGAAACTAATTATTCATCTGTGGAATTGTCCTCGCCTTCATTTGCTGGCTCTTCATTCTGACTCTCAGAATTTTCGGCATTGTTTTCCTCGTTGCCGTTCTCGCCATTATTCTCCTCGTTGTTGTTAACAGGTACGGCTGCGGCAATCTCAGCTTTCTTTGCGTTAAACCGCTGATTAACCGACTCATTTGTCATCTCAGCAAGCGCTTTCGATGAATATGCTAACACAACGTTGCCACCATCGACACTGACCGATTTGTAGATGCGGTCGCCATTTTCATTCTTGGCTTTACCTTCCGATTTTGCGTAAGCCTTTGCCTCATCGGCATTTTTGAAGGCCACCACAACAGTACCGCTGGCAAATGTGCCGTCGGCATTGAGATTGAAACTGTACGCCACACCGCGGCCCGCATTTGCATTGACGTATGTAAGCGTGAGCGACGTTGAGTCTTTCTTCACTTCATCGGCATTAGCCGACAAGTTCAAATGGTTGTCTTTCACGTTTGTTTTCGGTTTTTCGGTGTTTTCTTCGGGCTTTGTCTCCTTGTTTTTCTCGGCCTCAGCTGCTTTTTTCGCTTTCGCGATGTCTGAATCTATTTCGGCTTTTTCTTCTTCATACATAGCTTTAACCATACTGTATGTCATGCCATCTAAATCATCAAATATACCTGTGATTGTTTTGCCATCAATTTCCAGTGTTGCATATTTTGCCAAATCGGTTGTATCAGCTTTCATTTCATCATACATCTTTTGGGCATATTCTTCCTTGCTACAAGTGATAACAACCTTCCACGAAACGATTGGCAACGAATCTTTTACAATATCGGCTGTTTCTGGTTTTGCCTCGCCCGTGCTATCCGCCAGAGCGGGTTCATCGGCTGTAAGCGTATATTTGAATATGTTTTGATATTCAACTTTAGCTTCCTCTGGTGCGATAAAATTATAAGTGACAGTGTACGACAATTCTTCATCGTTATCATTCAAATCGCTGATTTTCACGGTATATTTTGCACCGTCTTTTTCAATTACAACATTATCGTTGTTGTTGTTATCGTCTTCGCCATCGTCGCCTTTGCACGATGCGAAATTCAAAGCCACCGCAACCGCACTGGCTACCAGAAACATACTTTTGAAAATTCTTTTCATAGTCATAATATTTTACAACCAACAAAGATAACCACAATGATGAAAAAACGGAAGAATTATGGTAAACACTCATAAATCTTCCGTAATAATTGAAATATGATTGCCGAAACGGCCTACTTCTTCACAAACTCAACTCGACGGTTGCGGGCACGGCCTTCATCGGTGCTGTTGTCGGCCAATGGCGTTGTCTGACCTTTGCCAACGGCAGTCAGGCGGTCGGCACTGACGCCCAACTCGGTGAGCTTGGCCACAATGGCTTGGGCGCGCTGCTCGCTAAGCGTCTGATTGGCAGCGGCGTTGCCGGTTGCATCGGTGTGGCCCTGAACTTCGAATTTCAAATCGGGGTTCTCCTGCATCAGCTTGACAATGCGGTTGATTTCGCCCATCGACTCAGGTTTGATAACCGATTTGCCAACATCGAAGGTGATGCCGTAGGTGATGAAACGTCCGTCAGTCATCATTCGGTCGTAGAGTGGCACGGCGCCTTTAGCTATGCGGACATTACGGATATAAGCGGGATACTCTTTTGCCGCATTGCCATAGCCAATACACAGCCAACTGTCTCTGCGATTGTAGTTTGGAATATTTACAACACGTTTTTCGTCAACATAAATTTTAACGGCACGCTTATTGACCGACATCGAAACGTGATGCCATTTGTTGTATCCGTAATTCTCGACATTCTGTTCTGTTGAAGCTCTGTCGCTATCAATTTTTTCCCAACGGCAAGAGAATTGGCGATACCTTTCATTATGCGTAAACGCCCATTCACTGACATAATTGTCAAAAGAAAAAGCAAGATTGTCGTCTCCAAGCCAAGTACTTCCGCTTTCGCATAATTTGTATTCTATATAGCCATAATCCTGTCCATCGCTCTCATAATTGTCGTAATAATCGAACTCAACCGTATATGTTTCACCCAAATAATTGTCGGTTTTCATAAGCGGCTTGATATGACAGCCTGAATACATTGCTATCACGTTTTCACCGTCAACTTTGGCTATCTCACATTCACCTTCAACCAAATCCCACATCGACGGGAACTCACCCAACTGCTCGCCTGCGAGTTGGTCGTAGAAAAAGCACTCATCGCCAGGCACAAAGTCGAATTTGTTCCATTCCGAGCCGGCTTTCATATTGGCATTAGCGCCATCGGCTCGTTTCGCTCCGCAGTTGTTGCAGAATTTGCCGGTGTTGCCGTCGGTGCCGCACTGCGGGCATTTCCACGATGCATTGGCTTGTGCTTCAGGCTTTTTTGCGCCGCACTCATTGCAGAACTTGCCGTTGTTGCCACCTGCGCCGCAACTCTCGCACGTCCAGCCGCCTGCATTGGTAGCCGGTGTTTCTTCGCTCTGCTCCTGATATTCCTCATTAGCGTTGTTTTTCTTGGCGTTGCCGTCGAGAGCGTCGTAAACGGCATCCTCAACTTTCTCCTCAACCTTGCGTTCAACGGCGCGTTCAGCTGCCCGCTTCGCCGCGTTGTTCAGGCGGTTCATATTGATTTGCGCGTCGGCGGCCACCGATGCGAAAATCACTCCAAATGCAATCAAAGCAAATTTTTTTATCAATCGTTTACCATCCTTCCGTAAGAAGTGCGAAATCGCAAGCATTCAGTGTCAAAATGTGCTTGTCGCGGTCCAAAGTGAGCGAAACCGTGTAATTGCCTTTCACGAATGTCACGTGGCGACAGAATTTTTCGTCTTCGTTATAAGCGCTTTTCTTTGTGAATCCGGCTTTTTCGAGACGGGCGCAATACTTGTTGAATCCGTTGAGCGAGAAGCACGGGAACACATAATCGCGCAGCTCCCAGTGCGTGCCCGGCTTCTTGTTTGTGCCGTCGAAACTGTCGTCGGGGTCAAACTCCCAATAATCGGCCTGAGTGTTGTGGCAAACGCCGGCTTCAAGCTTTCCTGTCGGATAGCCTTCAACAGGCATCGGCACACCGTCGAACACGTCAACCGACTCCTTATTGTGCGGCACAAACGCAAGCTCGTACGAGTACTCTCCATCGTGGCCTAACGATTTGCGGCAGGTCATATAGGCAAAATAGTCGTTGCCATACATCATCCACTTGTAGTCGTAGCCTTTGTCCATCTCATCCCTGCCGTACTTGTCGGGCCGACGGGTGGGTGCGAAACCGTTCTTTTCAAGTTCCGTCAGCAGATAGTCCATCAGCTCGATTGACGCATAACAGTCCATATTGTAATAGACGCAATGCGGTGTGTTTCTGTCAATTGCATACAATCCGTATTGGCGGTTTTCGGACAACATCGCCGTCTCGTCGTAAGGGCGATAGTTCATCTGCAATTCGCGCAAAGCGATGTTTTCAGATTTCTTTGGGAACGATTTCGGCATCAGATAGTCGTCCCAATATTCTTGGAGTCCAAAGGTACCCTCGGCACGATAATACTCCCAACCGCCCATTGTATACTGTGTTCGCGGGTATTTGATAGGCGATTTTTTGATGTACTCCAACGACGCTTCTTTCGATGTATGGCTGAAAGCCGGGTCGTTTTTCTGATTGAAATGCAGCGCGTCGATTCGGGCTTCCTCAGCCTCGATGAGTTTGATTTGCGCTGCTGCGGCGGCATTCTGCTCGGCCTCGGCTTGATTGCGCGCGGCCTGCTCGGCGGCTTGCTTCTCCTGTGCGGTCATCTGCTTGGCTCCGCATTCGGCACAGAAATTGCCCGTATTGCCGCTATGGTTGCACTTGTCGCACGTCCACGTTGATTTCGATGAGTTTGAATTCGATTTGTTGTTCGATGAGTTCTGCTGCTTCATCACACCTTGCGCGGCCTTTTGCAGCTTGTTCAGATTGATTTGGGCGTCGGCCGCAACAGCAAGCATAAGCGCCGCCACCGCCAATAGCATTTTTTTCATACTGCGTTTGCTTTTAAAGTTTTAACAAACATAGTGAAAATTTGTTAGTTACAATACTACGCGCACAGAATTTTAGGCCAATGCGTTGCCTATGGATTGACATCAGATTTCGACTTCACTCCTCCACTCCCATCGCCTTCAGAATGGCCTTGTGGCAGACGGGGCAGAAAGTTTTTGGCGTGTTTGAGCGCATAATGCAATCTTGAACAGGGCTGTAGATTCCTTTGGTTTGGTAGCCTCCGCCCTCAAAAACGCCAACTTTGCCCAAGTAAGATTCGGTGCGCGGTGTTGGCACGGGCGTTGCGGCGTCGAGCATCTGTTTCCACTTCGAGTCAAAATCGATGAGCGTGGTGATGTTCGGCTCCCACGGCTCACGCTGAAGGCTGTACATCTCCTCGTTGGCCTCGTCGGCGTAGAAATACTCATCGGCCAAGCCGGCAAACGAGTGGCCGAACTCGTGCACCATCACCCGCAGCGACAGCTCGTGGTCGGCAGTGCCGGCGCAATAGAAATTGTAGAACCCGCCCCCACCATACTCGCTAGTATTCACCAATATAATAATGTGCTCGTAGGGCACGGCAGCTGCAATGTCGTGGACGGATTTCATATCGAACGTCGTCAGATAGCGGTCGACATCGAAAGTGCTGAATGTGAAGTTCATAGCCGTGTTGCGGAAGATGCCGCGGTTGGGAATGTCGGTGCCACTCTCCACCGACGGTGACTCAACAGCGTAAACATTGAATCGGTCTTTATTGCTGCTATATGGCTCAACACCAGACATATAATTCCAAAACCGACTGACATCAGCGCGGAACTTGTCCATTTGGTCGGCGGTGTAACCCTCAGCTAAAAAGGCGATGTCGATTTTCGAGTTCACATCATCGCCACCTTGCACAACGGTGTAATTCAGCGGGTTAGCGCTTTCGCGACGGATGAATTTGCTCTTTGGATTGATGAAAAATTCCGAAATTAGAGAATTGCCGGGCTTGTCATAATTGGTGCGCTCAAGGCGGAAAAGCACGGTGCGGCGCGGCATTGGCACAAGGCTGACGTGGTAGAACGATGCCGTGGTTGTGAGTGCCTCGGGCGACTGCTGCCACTCGTTGAAAAGACTGCTGAAACCATTGCTGTAGAGCAATTTACCGGTAGCCGAATCGACAACCGAAATGCGATAATTGCCCAATTGTGCCGGTTCTGCGCATACGCGCTTCGGCCCGGCCCAAACGCCCTGAGCTTTTAGTTCCTTGAGCACGGCCGTCTCACCTTCACGATTGCCCACAAGCTCATAATCAACGCGCAGACATTCGTCGGTAAAAAACTGGTGATAATCATCGCTTTGCGCCATCATCGGCTCGACCGAAAACGCAAGAATAACGAGCAAACAAAGCTTTTTCATAACTGTGGATTTTTGCCCCCGGCAAGTGGAAAACAAATCGGCGGCGACCGGAAAAATGGTTAGTTTTCGTCGACAATAAGATTGAACTCAAGGTTCACGCGCTCCGAGTAAATTTCGCCTGCCTCAAGCATCTCCTCATCGTCGTCTTTATAGTACCAATTGATGCAACACTTACTGCCAGAGCGGTTTATGGCCTCGAACTTTTTCATAATGTCGAGAAAAACCTTCGAGCTTGAAGTGTTGAAATATATCATCATAAAATTGACCTCGGTTTTGGCGTTCGGCTCAAGGGCGTACTCATCAATCCAGTTCAGAATGGGCTTGTAGAAAGCCAGCGGATTTTCGGGCAGCGATTTACCTCTAAACATAAAGACATTGCTGTCCTTGTCGAGAACAACATCCGGTGTCAACTCACTACTTTCAATAATCAAAGGGGCAATTGCCATACCGATTATATTTTAAATAAGCTTGTAATTGTGTTGCCTTTCGGCGATGTGTGCGGCAAAGATAAATAAAAGCGGATAACTGCGAGTTTTTTTTGCCGAAATAGCTGTGCAATAGGATTAAAATTATCAACAATGAGTTAACACGGCTGAGGAAGAATCATTATTCAGCAATTTCTACCCGCAAAATCCTAAATCCTAAATCCTAAATAAATACCTTTGCCGCCCTAATTAGTTTTTATGCCGAAGGTTGCATACATATCGCTTGGCTGCAAGTTGAATTTCTCGGAAACGTCGTGGATTGTGCAGCAGTTTGAAAACGCTGGCTATCAGCGCGTTGACAATCACGAGCAAGCCGATGTGGTGGTAGTGGACACCTGCACCGTGACCGAGCTTGCCAACAAAAAAAGCCGCCAGGCCATTCACAAGATTCTGAACCGCACGCCCCAAACCATTCTGGTGGCCATTGGCTGCTACACGCAACTCAAACCCGACGAAGTGGCTGAAATTGAAGGTGTTGACTACATTTTCGGTTCCGACAACAAAATGGACCTGACCAACATAATCAGCAACCTGCGGAAACAACCGAAACCTGTGATTTCCGTCACAAAAGAGAGCCGCATTTTTGAGCCGATATACTCGTTCGGCGACCGCACCCGCAGTTTCTTCAAGGTGCAGGACGGCTGCGACTATTTCTGCTCGTACTGCACCATTCCGCACGCCCGCGGACGCAGCCGCAGCAACACTGTCGAGCGCACCGTGGCCGTGGCTCGCGAAGCCGTCGGGCGCGGAATCCGCGAGATTGTGCTCACTGGCGTGAACATTGGCGATTTCGGCCGCGCCAACGGCGAAAATCTGTTCCAACTGCTCACCGAACTTGAGCGGATTCAGGGACTGAAACGCCTGCGCATATCGTCGATTGAGCCCAACCTGCTCACCGACCAGATTATCCGCCACGTGGCTGATTCTGAAGTGATTATGCCGCATTTTCACATTCCGCTGCAATGCGGCACCGACCGCCTGCTGTCGTTGATGCACCGCCGCTACACAACTGATTTCTATGCACGGCGTATCGAGTTGATTAAAAGCCTGATACCCGATGCGTGCATTGCCGCTGACGTGATTGTTGGCGTGCCAACCGAATCGGAAGCGGACTTCGACGAAGCGTGCCGTTTCGTGCGCTCGCTGCCCCTGTCCTATCTGCACGTCTTCCCCTATTCGGAACGCGCTAACACGTTGGCTGTCAAGATGCAGATGGTGCCGAACGAGATTCGCAAGCACCGCAGCCAGCAGATGATTGCAATGGGCGCAGAAATGACGAAAGTGTTTATCGACAGCCAGATAGGCAAAACACGCCCCGTCCTTTTCGAAGGCGAGCACGCCCGTGGCGAGATGTGCGGCTTCACCGACAACTATATAAAAGTGAAAGTCAAAACCGACCAAAACCTTGTGAATCAGTTACGTAACGTTGAGTTACAGCAATCACTCGGCGGCGACGAAGTGAGTGGAAGGATTATTTAATTACGAATTACAATTAAACAATTCACCGATTCACCGATTAAACAATTCACCAATTCACCGATTAAACCTTACAAAAATGATTGACATAAAAGCAATTGAGCAACAGACCATTGACCTTGTGCGGCAAGTTGGCAGTTTCATTAAGGAACAGCGCGCGCAGTTCGATGCAAGCAAAATAGAGCACAAGGGACTGCACGATTATGTGTCGTACGTCGATAAAGGCTCTGAACGCCAACTGGTTGACGGCTTGAGCCAGATTCTGCCAGGTTGTGGATTCATTGTTGAAGAGAACACCGCGGGGCACTCAACCGAAGACGACATTTGGATTATCGACCCGCTCGACGGCACCACCAATTTCCTACACAACGTCTATCCGTTTGCCATAAGCGTGGCTCTGCAGCACAAGGGCGAACTGGTGCTGGGCATTGTGTACGAACTTGGCCGCGACGAGTTGTTCCACTCGGCTGGCAACGGCGCGTTCTGCAACGGCAAGCCCATCAACGCGTCAGCAGCACCCGATTTGGAACAAAGTCTAATTGTAACAGGCTTTCCGATAAGCAAATACGGCCGTCTCGACGGACACGTGGCCACCGTGAAAGAGATTGTGCTGCACTCGCAGGGCATTCGCCGCACAGGTTCGGCTGCATCAGACCTTGCATACGTTGCCTGCGGCCGCTTCGACGGCTATTTCGAGTATGGTCTGAACCCGTGGGATGTGGCCGCTGGCGCATTCATCGCCCAACAGGCTGGCGCACAGGTGAGCGACTACCGCGGCGGCACCGACTATCTGTTTGGCGGCGAGATACTTGCGGCAAGCAAGAATGTTTATCCGCGACTGCTTGAGATTTTGAAAGCGAAGATGTAAGATTTAGGCAAAAAGGCATCAGACAAGATATAAGTGACTATAAAATTACGAGTTACGAATTTTGAATTACGAACTAATTCCACTTAATCTATTCGCCATAAACCTTACACATTAATCATTATACATTACACTGATTCAAATTCGCAGAAATCGCCTACATTTACGCGCTAAATTAAACGGAAATGAAACGGACATTGATTCTATTTTTCGCCTTAATGGGCAGTTTATTGGCTAACAGCCAGCAACTTAACGTTAATTTCGACTATGCTGTTTATATGCTGTCCGACAAACGCTCGTATGTTGAGACCTATCTGCTAATCGACGGGAAATCAGTCAACTACACTGTAAACGACGTTAATCTGGAATCGAAAATCGATGTTACAATGATTTTCAAAAACGCCGACGACCTGGTTGAGTTCCGCCACTTTATCGTGGGCAACCCGCCCCTGCCCGACACCACCGATGTCTTTCCCGATTTTACCGATGTGCAGCGAATCTTCATTCCGCAGGGAATCTACAATTTTGAACTGAAAATCAAAGATTTGAATGCGCCGAAAGAGTATCAGAAAACCATCACCCGGCACGAGATTATCGCCATCGATATTCCGCAGAAACAGGTGGCACTCAGCGGCATAGAACTTCTTGAAAGTTTCACGCCGAAACTTGAGCGCACAATCAATCTGAAAAACGGAAACGAGTGCATTCCTTACTGCCGCGACACAATTCCGCAAGATACTGAATATCTGCGGTTTTACGTCGAGCTTTACAACGTAGCAACCGAAACTGACGGTCTTGGCGACTGCAACGTCCACACCTGCATCCGCGACGCGCGCACACAGAAAACCATTGCCGGCCACTCATCGACCACAAAGGTTAAAGCGCTGAACTACTATCAGTTTATGAAAGAAATCGACATTAAGCGGCTGCCTACTGGAAAGTATTTTCTAACCATTGAAATCCGCGACCGGTATGACAAGGCCATTGGCTCGGCAACAAAATATTTTGAGCGCAAAAACCCTGGCGTAACGGCGCCAAGCTACACTTCGGCCGGGAAAACTCTGCGCAGCGCGGCAATGTACGCCAATGCCGACACAGTAGCCAACATACTGAAAGATATGAAGTTGATTGCCGACAGCACCGAACTTGGCACCATCGACAAAGCTGTTGCGTCGGCCGATATGATTGTGATGCAGCAGACGCTCTACGATTTCTGGATTCAGCGCAACCAGTTCGACCCCGACAACGCTCTGGCCAACTTTGTGCGCCGCGCCAATGCCGCAAACCTTCAACAGTGCAGCCCCGACCAAAAGCTGCTGATGCTGCGCTACGGCATTCCTAACACCATTGTGGACCGCACCGACGCCGCCAATCCGTTTGTGGTTTGGCATTACTACAAAATCGGCAACCTGACCAACATTAAGTTTGTGTTCACGCCCAATGGCGACGCTCTCACGCTTTTGCACAGCAATATGCCCTGCGAACGGCAGAACGATGGCTGGCGAAACGCATTGTTCGCCAACGGCCAGCCGGCGCAAAACGATGCGGAAATATTTGAAGGACTGTAAGTTATTTTTGATTTTTGAATTACGATTTATGAATTACGAATTACGAACGGATGCTATTTCGTAGAGACGTGGCGCGCCGCGTCTCTACCGCACGTAATCAAAAACAATTCCACGATACAATGAAAATTCTGCAACTCATCGGCTACTACCTGACAATGACCATTTTTCTGGCTGTCTGGATTTTGCCGAAACCGCTTCAACAACTGCTTGCGCTGATAATCTACGTGCTGGTGGCACACGTAATAGGCTACCGCAAAAAGGTGATTATCACCAATTTGGCAAAATCGTTCCCCGAAAAAAGCAAAAAAGAGATTAACCGCATCGCACGGCGTTATTACCGGCACTTGGCGTATATGATTATCGAAGCTGTAAATCTCAGATTTTCACCACGTAAGCGCATTGCAAAATGTATGGGCGTGCAAAATCCAGAAGTGTTCCAACAGCTCATCGATAAAGACCGCAACGTGCTGATAATCTTGGGACATTACGGCAATTGGGAATATGGTTGCGCCAAGATTGCCAATTTCGACATCCGCACGACGGCAATTTACAAACGGTTGAGCAGCCCGATTTTTGAACGGTTCTATATGGAAATGCGCTCGAAAACAGGCGTTGAGCCTATTGAGATGCGCGACACAATGCGCAAGATGGTTGAGATGCGCGACAGCGGCCGACGTTTCGCCCTTCTGAGCGTTGCCGACCAAACACCCACACGCAGCCAAATTCACTATTGGCTAACGTTTTTGAACCAAGACACCGGCGTGTTCATCGGCTCGGAAAGGCTTGCCCAAAAATTCAATATGGCGGTGCTTTACTGCGAGATTAAACGACTGGGATTCAGCAAGTTCGACACACGTGTTACTCTAATAACCGAAACGCCGAACTCCTGCCCCGAGCATTACATCACCGATAGGTTCTACCAACTGTTGGAGGCGTCAATCAAAGAGGCGCCCGAGAACTGGGTATGGTCGCACAGACGATGGAAACATCAAAGGACGGAAGAAGAATTGAGAACAAAAACTAATAACTAAAAACAATTTGAAAATATTAATTACCAATCTTAAATTTCTATTACTATGTTAAAAAATCATTTAGCCCCCATTGCAATCGACAAACTCTGTGCAATGGTGAAAAGAAGATGTAAATGTCTGCTAATTGGCATTTTATCCCAATTACTACTACTCTCAGCAGCAAAATCAGCAATTGCCGAAGAAATTTCTGAAACACTGGTATTTACAGTACAGCCATTGAATATGTGTTTGCAAAAAGATTCTGCCTGCACCCTAATCTGCTCTGCAGAATGCGGAAACTCATCTGTCCTCTACAAATGGTACTCAACCAACGCAAAAGGAACAACAAAAACTCCAATAACTGATGAATGGTCTGAATCACCCAACCTCGCTATTGAGCCGTTCTCCGAAAAAGGTATCCGATACTATGTCTGCGGCGCAACTGTTGACCAAGAAAATGTTGTTTATTCAGATGTTGTAGCGGCGGCGTATACAGGGTTACCGATATTAAATATTGAAACAGAAAACCACGAAGAACCTACGGCAGAATACTATAAAACATATACAATCATAAACGAAACAAAAGTCCCTTCGCGAATGTGGATTTACAAAGACGGGGAGGAAACCGCCATTTACGACAGCAAGGATTATGTAAAAAAGGAAAGCGGACTTACTGTCAAACTTCGTGGCAACACAAGTGCGTTTACCCCTAAAAAACCATATAAGCTGAAACTTCAAAAAAAAGATGATTTGCTTGCCAAACTAATTGGACGTAATGACAAAAAATATAAAGATAAAAATTGGGTTTTACTCAAGGACGGTACATCCCTTAAAACTTTTGTGGGATTGACCGTTGCCGATATAGCAGGTACTCCTTGGACTCCTAAATTCACATACGTAAATGTGATTATGAACGGGATATACCGAGGTGTATATATGCTTATTGAATCTGTAGAACAAAGTGAAAAGCGTGTTGACGTATCTGATAGTGGCTATATAATCGAAGTTGATACATATTTTTTTAAAGAACCTTTTTATTTCCGCACCAATTCTAACAGAACCATCACATTCAAATATCCTGACGAAGATGAAATTGAAGAAAACAGAGAATTAATTACGTTCATAAAAAACTATATGGACGTGGTTGAAGATAAAATCCAAGACGGTATCTATGAAGATTACATAAATACAGAAAGCTTTGCCCGCTGGCAACTGATTCACGACATTCTTGGGAGCAAAGATTACAAAGGCTCCAACATATATATGACTAAATACGACAACACAACACCAGATTCCACATACGAAAATGGAACCTGGTCAAAAATCGAGATGTCAACACCTTGGGATTTTGACGGAATCTATTCAACGAATAATAGTTGGGCAAAACAACATTATAGCGACCGAAACTATACAACATCACTATTCACCAACTCAAATAGTGCATTCTTCGATTCATATCAAGAGCAATGGGAAGATATTGCTGATAACGTGTGGAGTGAATTATCAACAAAATTAAACAACCTCAAAAATGATATTGGAGAAGATATTAATATTTCTCGGCAGTTAGACGCTGTGAAGTGGAACACTTCATATAAAACAGTAGAACAAGACATTGCCTCTGCACAAACTTGGTTCTCATCTCGTGTGGAATGGTTAAACACAGCTATTAACGGTATGAAAAAAGTATTGTTACCTGATTTCACGAATATAATCATCACCCCAAAAACCTACGATGGAACCAACAATGTAGAATACACCGGTGACATTGCCATTAAAAACACTTCTTCAATAACTGATGGCGATGATGTTGCGCTCCATATTACTTCAATCCAATATAATTCACAAAATACTGACGCAACCTCAGTCCTTGTAACTTTTGAACTATCGGGCGATGATATAGACAAGTATACATTATTGGATAATCAATTTTATGCATTACTTGATGATGCCAACCAATATTACCTTGAGGATTTATCTCCATACTTATTAACATCCAACACGGATTCAATCCCCGCCACTATTCTTCCAAAACCATACGAAAATCTAAATCTCACATTATCTGAGACAAATTTCGTATACGATGGTGCAGCTAAAACGCCAACAATAACAGTTAAAAATGGCGAAACTGAAATACCATCAACCCAATATACAGTTGCCTACACAAACAATATTAATGCAGGAACGGCAACGGTTACTATTACAGATAAGGGGAAAGGTAATTTCACGGTTAACGGCTCTAATGCATCATTTACCATTGCTGCAAAATCCCTCACAAGTCCAACCATTACATTATCTGAAACAGAATTTGTTTACGATGACTCCGCAAAGACTCCTTCGGTTACAGTTAAAGATGGTGAAACTGTAATCCCCGAATCGGAATACACCATTGCCTACACTGACAATACAGCTGCCGGAACTGCTAAGGTGACTATCACAGACAATGAAGGAGGCAATTATGTTGTAAGTGAAACAGACGCTGAATTTACGATTGCTCCAAAAACACTTGAAACACCTATCGTTCTATTATCCGAAACAGAATACGTTTACAATGGTACTGATAAAAAACCCATTGTGACTGTGAAAGATGGCGATACAGAAATTCTCGGAACCGAATACTCTGTGAATTACGCTAATAATGTGAACGCAGGAACGGCAACGGTTACAATTACCAACATCGATGGTGGAAACTATGTTGTAAATGATACATCGGTTTACTTCTCAATTATCAGAAGGCCATTCACAAATCTTTCTTTAGAAGTATCTGGAACGGATTTCGTCTATGATGGCACAGCCCAAACGCCTTCTGTAACAGTTAAAAAGGGGAATATAGTAATACCTGATTCCGAATACAATGTTATATACACAGATAACATAAACGCAGGAACTGCAACAATAACTATTTCCGATAATGAAGAAGGCAATTATATTATTGCTGAAGCAAAAACAAATTTTGCGATTGCGCAGAAACAGCTTGATACATTTTTGATTGCATTGTCAGAAATCGAATTCACATTCGATGGCTCGGCAAAAACACCATCGGTAACAGTTAAAGACGGTGAAACTGTAATTCCTGAATCAGAATACTCCATCGCATACGCTGACAACACTAATGCAGGAAATG
>CADASL010000008.1 GCA_902790595.1 uncultured Bacteroidales bacterium | reverse complement strand
CCATTCGTGCAGGTCGGAACTTACCCGACAAGGAATTTCGCTACCTTAGGACCGTTATAGTTACGGCCGCCGTTTACCGGGGCTTCAATTCAAGGCTTCTCTTACGATGACCTCTCCTCTTAACCTTCCGGCACCGGGCAGGTGTCAGGCCTTATACTTCATCTTTCGATTTCGCAAAGCCATGTGTTTTTGATAAACAGTCGCCTGGGCCATTTCTCTGCGGCCCCCTCACGGGGGCACCCCTTCTCCCGAAGTTACGGGGTCAGTTTGCCTAGTTCCTTGGCCATGATTCACTCGAGCGCCTCAGGATACTCTCCTTGACTACCTGTGTCGGTTTCGGTACGGGTCACCTGTGTCTGGAGCTTAGCGGATTTTCTCGGTAGCCTGCTTAGGGGCTCTGTCGCCGCACCCGAAGGCTTGGCGTTCTTTTGGGTTCGGCACTCAAGGCGGATTTGCCTGCCTCGTGTTTACCTACACCTTTCAACCATCTATTCCGTCAGATGGCGGCCCTTTCACTCCTACGTCTCCACATCGCAACACAGGTGAGTGCCGGAATTTTGACCGGCTGTCCATCGACTGCCCCTCAGGGTGCGCCTTAGGACCCGACTAACCCTGATCCGATTAGCGTTGATCAGGAAACCTTAGTCTATCGGCGGACGGGTTTCTCGCCCGTCTTGTCGTTACTCATGCCTACATTTGCTTTTCCGGAAGCTCCACGATACCTCACGATACCGCTTCTGCGCCGCCGGAATGCTCCCCTACCACTCATACAAAAGTATGAGTCCACGGCTTCGGTAGTACGCTTATGCCCGATTATTATCCATGCCCGACCGCTCGACTAGTGAGCTGTTACGCACTCTTTAAATGAATGGCTGCTTCCAAGCCAACATCCTAGCTGTCTCTGCAGTCAGACCTCGTTAAACCAACTTAGCATACATTTCGGGACCTTAGCCGGTGGTCCGGATTCTTCTCCTCTCGGACATGGACGTTAGCACCCATGCCCTCACTCCACTGCATCATGACAAAGCATTCGGAGTTTGTCTAGGTTTGGCAGGCGGTGAAGCCCCCTTGCCTAATCAGTAGCTCTACCTCTCTGTCACTAACAGCAGGCTGCACCAAAATGCATTTCGGGGAGTACGAGCTATTTCCCAGTTTGATTGGCCTTTCACCCCTACCCTCAGCTCATCCAAAGACTTTTCAACGTCAACTGGTTCGGCCCTCCATCTGGTTTCACCCAGACTTCAGCCTGGCCAAGGGTAGATCACAAGGTTTCGCGTCTGCCCCCACTGACTCAAGCGCCCTGTTCAGACTCGCTTTCGCTTCGGCTCCGCGTCTAACTACGCTTAACCTCGCCAGTGAGGAGCAACTCGTAGGCTCATTATGCAAAAGGCACGCCGTCACATCATAATGATGCTCCGACCGCTTGTAAGCGAACGGTTTCAGGTACTGTTTCACTCCGCTGTTCGCGGTGCTTTTCACCTTTCCCTCACGGTACTGGTCCACTATCGGTCTCTCAGGAGTATTTAGCCTTGCCGGATGGTCCCGGCCGATTCACGCAGGATTTCACGTGTCCCGCGTTACTCAGGATCCCGGCCTCCGCAGTCTGCTTGCGCGTACGGGTCTGTCACCCTCTGCGGCGGAGCTTTCCAGCTCGCTTCCGCTTCGCATACTGCCGATTGTGCCGGTCCTACAACCCCGGGCGCGCCTAGACGCCCCCGGTTTGGGCTCTTTCCGTTTCGCTCGCCACTACTCCGGAAATCACTTTTGTTTTCTCTTCCTCCGCCTACTTAGATGTTTCAGTTCAGCGGGTTAGCTCCTTTTCAGGTGCCGCTCGCGCGGCGGGTTCCCCCATTCGGACATCCGCGGATCACAGGCCATTTGCGCCTCCCCGCGGCTTTTCGCAGCTTGTCACGTCCTTCATCGCCTCTGAGAGCCAAGGCATCCGCCGTTCGCTCTTAGTAACTTATCTTTTCCTTTTATTTTTAGCACTCAAGTTTTGCTCTTCTTTTCTCTTTATCCCACCATGTCAAAGAACTTCTCCCCTAAGGGAATGTGGAGAATAACGGATTCGAACCGTTGACCCCCTGCTTGCAAAGCAGGTGCTCTAGCCAGCTGAGCTAATCCCCCTCGCGCTGTAGTCCCGCGCGGAGTTGAACCGCGGACCTCCACATTATCAGTGTGGCGCTCTAACCAACTGAGCTACGAGACTGTCTTATCAATCCCTGTCCCCTCGCTTTTTCTCCTTCTTCATCAAAATCAACATCACAAGACAAAAGAAAGATAGAAAAAACCGCCTAAACCCTTACGACGGCGTCTTCTCTAGAAAGGAGGTGTTCCAGCCACACCTTCCGGTACGGCTACCTTGTTACGACTTAGCCCCAGTCACCTGTTTTACCCTAGGGCGCTCCTCGCGGTCACGCACTTCAGGTACCCCAGGCTTCCATGGCTTGACGGGCGGTGTGTACAAGGCCCGGGAACGTATTCACCGTATCATGGCTGATATACGATTACTAGCGAATCCAACTTCACGGAGTCGGGTTGCAGACTCCGATCCGAACTGGGACCGGCTTTTGAGATTGGCATCCTGTCACCAGGTAGCTCCCCTTTGTACCGGCCATTGTAACACGTGTGTAGCCCTGGACATAAGGGCCGTGCTGATTTGACGTCATCCCCACCTTCCTCGCGGCTTGCGCCGGCAGTCTCGACAGAGTCCCCAGCTTTACCTGCTGGCAACTGACGACAGGGGTTGCGCTCGTTATGGGACTTGACCCGACACCTCACGGCACGAGCTGACGACAACCATGCAGCACCTCGCCGGCGGCCCCCTCGCGTATCATCGAATTAAACCACATGTTCCTCCGCTTGTGCGGGCCCCCGTCAATTCCTTTGAGTTTCATTCTTGCGAACGTACTCCCCAGGTGGATTACTTAATGCTTTCGCTCAGTCGCTCACTGTCTATCGCGAACAACCAGTAATCATCGTTTACTGCGCGGACTACCAGGGTATCTAATCCTGTTCGATCCCCGCGCTTTCGTGCCTCAGCGTCAATAACGGTATAGTAAGCTGCCTTCGCAATCGGTGTTCTGTACAATATCTAAGCATTTCACCGCTACACTGCACATTCCGCCTACTTCCACCGCATCCAAGCCCGACAGTATCAATGCCAATTCTACGGTTGAGCCGCAGACTTTCAACGCTGACTTACCGGGCCGCCTACGCACCCTTTAAACCTAATAAATCCGGATAACGCCTGCATCCTCCGTATTACCGCGGCTGCTGGCACGGAGTTAGCCGATGCTTATTCTCACGGTACCTTCAATCAGTCACGCGTGACTGAGTTTATTCCCGTGCTAAAGGAGTTTACAACCCGTAGGGCCGTCTTCCTCCACGCGGCATGGCTGGTTCAGGGTTCCCCCCATTGACCAATATTCCTCACTGCTGCCTCCCGTAGGAGTTTGGACCGTGTCTCAGTTCCAATGTGCGGGACCATCCTTTTAGACCCCGTAGCCATCGTCGGTTTGGTGGGCCGTTACCCCACCAACTGCCTAATGGCACGCATGCCCACCCCAGACCGCCGGAACTTTTACCACTGGCGGATGCCCGCCTGTGGCCTACGGGGTATTAATCCAAGTTTCCCTGGGCTATCCCCCTGTCTGGGAAAGGTTGCATACGCGTTACTCACCCGTGCGCCGGTCGCCGTCGGGAGTATTGCTACCCCCACGCTGCCCCTCGACTTGCATGTGTTAAGCCTGCCGCTAGCGTTCATCCTGAGCCAGGATCAAACTCTTCATTGTAATTAAAATCTTTAAATTGTCTGACCCCGTCGTTCTGAATTGAATCTAGGTGCTTGTTCTTTCTTACCTCTCTTTCTTACCTCTCTTTTGTGCTCATAATGTCATAGAACTTCAGGCTTCCGCCTTATCTGTTTTCCTCTCGGAAACGGGTTGCAAATGTAATGCCTTTTCTGTTTCCTCCAAGAACTTTTTCAATCTTTTTTTCAAACGGCCCGCGCTAGCTTCTCTCATCACTCTCTCCCGCCTCTCTCTCGCTCTGGCGCCTCAGCCGTCTTAAGAACTCGCTCCCTTTCGGAAAGCGGGTGCAAAAGTAGAGGGTTTTTCGTTTCGCGCAAGAGAAAAATGAAAGTTTTTTGAAGTTTTTTTAATGGTCGTGTGAACGAATTGGAAATCAGTTGCAAATGGCGCAAAAAACACAGGGCTGGATACGGCAAAAACGGCCTCCGCGGGGCAAAAAACGGTGCTTTCGGACCGGTTGAAAGCGCGGGCGACGGCGCGTTTTGGGTAAACATCGGATTAAAACGTCATAAAGCGATATGGGAACCTGATGCAAGAATGCTCATCCTATAGCCATCATTAAGGAATCATTAAGGAATGACTAACGAAATTTTTTCACAAAACAAGCAAAAGACGACGGCGTTCCACTCGCACAAAAAATCATTTTGAATGCTCCGGCATATATAATATGGTGCTCCCTACAACCGGATTGCTACATCACAACCTTGCGGATTGCCACCAGTTTGGTCAGCAGCGCCTCAAGATATTCCAGCTTGAGCATATTGGCGCCATCCGATTTGGCCACAGCGGGATTTGGATGCGTTTCAAGGAAGATACCATCGACGCCGACGGCGATGCCGGCTTTGGCAACAGTCTCAATCAAGTCGGGACGGCCGCCGGTTACGCCCGACGACTGGTTGGGCTGCTGCAGCGAGTGCGTTATGTCGAGCACCACGGGGTAGCCGAACGCCTGCATTGTTGGAATTCCGCGGTAATCGATAATCAAATCACTGTAACCGAACATTGTGCCGCGGTCGGTGAGCATAACGCGCGGATTGCCGCTGTCGGCAACCTTCTGCGCGGCAAAACGCATCGACTCGGGCGAAAGGAACTGTCCCTTCTTGATATTCACCACCTTGCCGGTTTTGGCTGCGGCTTCGAGCAAATCGGTCTGACGACAAAGAAATGCCGGAATTTGCAGAATATCAACATATTCGGCAGCCATTGCGGCCTCGTCGGCTGAGTGGATATCGGTGACAACCGGCACCTGCAAATCGGTGCGGACACGGGCCAGCAGCTCCAGCGCCTGACGGTCGCCAATGCCGGTGAAACTGTCGATGCGGCTGCGGTTGGCCTTGCGGTACGAAGCCTTAAACACAAACGGAATCTTCAGTTTATCAGCAACTTGCTTTATGGTTTCGGCTGTCTGATAGAGCATCTCCTCGCCCTCAACAACGCACGGACCGGCCAAAAGGAAGAAATTCCCGCTGTCGGTATTCTTTATAAATGGTATTTGTGAAATCATTGTCTTTTGTTTTGGGAAACAAATATAGGGGAAAAATGAAACGATGACACTGAACACTGACACAAACGCTGACGGACGGACGTGCCACGGCGCGTCCCTACATTGCGACGCTGACACAAACACAAAAATTCTGCAAAATGCTATCTTTGCCGAAAATTTGAACTGATGGATTTTTCCGACACCATTTGTGCCATATCGACAGCCGCGGGCAACGGCGCCATAGCAATTGTAAGGCTTAGCGGGCCGCAGGCTACGGCCATAGCAAAAAAAGTTTTCAGTGCGCGGCGGCACAATTTCGACATCGATAGCCAGCCGTCGCACACCGCTGTGCTCGGAACCATCAGCAACAACGGCGCGCCCATCGACGAGGTGCTGCTGACCGTTTTCCGCGCGCCCCACTCCTACACCGGCGACGACATTGTTGAGATTGGCTGCCACGGCTCAACCTACATCCAACAGCAGATTCTGCAAACACTCATTGCCAACGGCGCACGAATGGCCGCCCCGGGCGAGTTCACCCAGCGCGCCTTTCTGAACGGCAAAATGGACCTGTCGCAGGCCGAAGCCGTGGCCGACCTGATTGCCTCAACCGGCGCAGCATCGCACCGGGTGGCGCTGAACCAGATGCGCGGCGGCATATCGACCGAACTGGCGCACCTTCGCGACGAGCTGCTGAAAACCATTTCGCTGGTTGAACTGGAACTCGACTTCAGCGAGGAGGACGTTGAGTTTGCCGACCGCTCGCAACTGCGCGCCCTTCTATATAATATAGGTGTGGAAATCGACCGGCTCATTAAATCGTTCTCGCTCGGCAACGCTATCAAAAACGGTGTGCCGGTGGCCATCATCGGTGAGCCCAACGTGGGAAAATCCACTCTGCTGAACGCCATTCTGAAGGAAGATCGCGCCATTGTGAGCGACATTGCCGGCACCACACGCGACGCCATCGAGGACACCATCAACATCGACGGCGTAACCTACCGGTTCATCGACACCGCCGGCATCCGCCAGACGACCGACACCATTGAGAATCTGGGCATTGAGAAAACATTTGAGAAGATTAGCCGCGCAGCCATTGTGATTGCAATGTTCGACGCTGCCGACACGGTCGCGAAAATCACCGCTTCGCTTGGCGAGATTGAAGCCCGAATGGCCGACGATGCCTCACTGATTGTGGTGCTGAACAAGTGCGACATACACAACGCCAATCAGCCGGCAATTAGCAGCCCGAAACTGCTGGGACAAGTGTCGATTTCGGCAAAAAACGGCAATATCGACAGTCTTATTGCTCTGCTAACCAGCAAAATGTGCCAGCAGAGCACCGACGATGTGATTATCACCAACGCCCGCCACTACAACGCTCTTCTGCTCGCCCGCGAGGCTTTGGACCGCGCCTCCGACAAGCTGCGCAACAACACAGAAACCGACCTTCTGGCCATTGATATTCACGATGTTATCGACAATCTGGGATCAATCATCGGCTCCGAAATCACACCAGATGAGGTCTTGGGGAATATTTTCAGCCACTTCTGCATCGGCAAATAGCAGCCAATATTTATTACTGACATTCAGGTAATTGCAACATTTTTCGATTAAAAGGTGAATTTTTATTCAACTTTTATACCATCGGAAACAGATGTTTCTTTTCTTTGCCACAAAATAATAATTGTTATTTTTACAATTTATAATGACAATAATTAGTAACCACTAAAGTAATAACAACTATGAGGATTAAATCCACACTAATGTTGCTGTTTATGGCCGGAGCACTGACCAGCCAGGCGCAACTTAACTACAACCCGAACAAGTTTTTGGGTAACATTACCACAATGGGACAAATCAGAGATGATTTCCCCAAGTACTGGGACCAGCTCACCCCCGAGAACGAGACCAAATGGGAGTCGATTGAGCGCTCGCAGGGCGTGTTCGATTTCAGCACAGCCCGCCGGGAGTACGACTATTGCAAGGAGCACGGCTTCAAGTTCAAATTCCACGCTCTGCTTTGGGGCGCACAGATTCCGAGCTACCTGCAGCAGCTCAACGCCGAAGAGACTCTGGCTGCCATCACCCGCTGGTTTGACGCAGTTGCCAAGGAATTCCCCGATTTGGAATACATCGATGTGGCAAACGAGGCGGTAAAAGGAGACAACGGCAATGGCAACTATCATTCGCCCTACCAAATGACAAGAATTGTTGATGCACTTGGCGGACCGGGAAAATCCGGCTACGACTGGTTGGCCACAGCATTTGTTATGGCTCGCGAACGCTGGCCTCACGCAGTGCTTATCTACAACGATTACAACACTTTCCAATGGGATACTGATGAATACATCAAGGTCGTCAATGCGATTAAAGCCGCAGGTGGCCCGATTGACGCAGCCGGCTGTCAGTCACACGACTTGAACGATATGTCGGGTGCGGACTTCAAGAAAGCCCTTGAGAAAGTTCACGACGGTGTGCAACTGCCTATCTTCATTTCGGAGTACGACATCTGCAAGGCCGACGACAAAATACAGGAGACACGCTACAAAGAGCAGTTCCCAATTATGTGGGAGGCCGATTATGTGGCCGGCGTTACTCTTTGGGGCTACATCTACGGTTCGACCTGGGTTGACGATGGTGACGAGAAAGGCGCATCGGGCCTGATTAAGAACGGAGTTGAGCGCCCGGCGCTGAAATGGCTGCGCGAATATATGCAGACCGATGCCGCCATCAACGCCAAAAGCCCGCTCATCAATGTGGCGAGCGATTACGCTTTTGTGTCGCCGAAGTCGAACATAATCCTTATGGGAGACTCAACCGTTGTCAAAGGAAAGGCTTCGAGCGCAGACAACACAATTGACAAGATTCAACTTTACTGCGACACGACTCTGATTGCCTCTGCCGACACATCGGTAATTGAATACGTTTGGAAGCCGGAAGTTAAGGGCGCTTACAAATTCACAATGCTGGCTCTGAACTCTGCTGACAGCTTAATTTTCGAACGCTCTTGCACAGTGAAGGCCTGCGAGCCGGCAAAACCGTTCAAGAACACCCCGATTGCCCTGCCTGGCAAACTTGAGGCTGAGAACTTTGACGAGGGCGAGAACACCATCGCCTACAGCGACAGCGACCCGGACAACAACCACGGCTATTCAGAAAACAAAACATTCTACCGCGATACCGTCGGAATTGACATCGACAAAAACGACGGTGACGGTTATGTTGTTGGCTGGACCAACACTGGTGAGTGGATGCAATACACCGTTAAGGTTGATGCAGAGCAACTTATGCTGTGGACAGCGAGAGTGTCGTCGGGAACTACCGGCTCGGCCTTCAGCATCCGTATGGGCGATACCGATTTGACAGGCAAAATCAATGTTCCGCAAACGGCAAGCAACTCGTGGGGCACTTATACCGAAATCACAGGCCGCACCAAAGTGGCAATGCCTGCGGGAACCTACAACATCCGCATTCAAATTGAAGGCTCGTCGTGCAACATCGACTACATCACTTTCGCGCCATCAACCGGCAACGAGGTATTCAGAGGACCATATAATAATGAGCCCGCTCCTATTCCGGGAACAATTGAAGTGGAAGACTACGACAAGGCTCTCAAAGGTTTTGTGGCCGAGACGTACAAAGATAACGACTCTGACAATCAGGGCGATGCAAGCTACCGTTCATCGGAAGGCGTTGATATTGTGAAAGGCAACGGCGGAAAGGCCATTGGCTACACCAATGCGGGCGAATGGACGCTCTACACTGTCAAAGTTGAGAAAGCACAGAAATACTACTGGGGCGCCTACGTATCGTCGGGCACCTCTGGCGCCGCATTCCGTCTCTACCTTGACGATGTGGATATTACCGGCAAAATCAGCATTCCGCAAACCGGCAGCAACGACTGGAGCAAATATAAACTCGTAACCGGCGAGACAAAGACTGAGCTGCCCGAAGGCACTCACACTCTGAAATTGGCCATCGAGGGCGCCAACGGCAACATCGACAAGGTGATATTCGGCACCGAGGAAGTTACCGAGCCCAAGACCGGCATTGCCGACGAGCCGGCCGACTGCGGTTTGTTCGACGTGTTCACAGTGATGGGCGTTTACCGCGGCACCGTTGAAATCAGCAACGGCGACACATCGGTTCTGAACGGACGCTTCGAGAGCGGAATCTACATCTTACGCAACAAAGCCACAGGCGAAGCAAAACGCGTGATGGTTTATTGATAATCAATGGTTTTATAAATGAGTAAGGCGGGCTTCGGTCCGCCTTTCTTGTTAGCAACAATCCGGGAAAAACAAAAACTCCCGACATTGCCGATTGCGATGCCGGGAGTTTGTTTAAGATATTCGCTGTTGAGCGTTAATCGGAAATGTTATGCTTCTTCAGCGGATTCGACGTGAGCTGCTTGTACTGAGCTCGGTTGGCAAGTACGTCGCAAGCCAAATAGATGGCGCTTTGCAGAGCGTTGGGCTGAGCCTTGTCGAGACCGGCGTCCTCGTAGCCGATGCTTTGGAACGGAGCCACGCAAAGATTCTGCATTCCAATCAGATAGCTGACACCATCGTCGTAGCTGAGCGTGCGGAACGGCACCATACCCTGCTCGTAGTAGATGGCCAGCACAGCATCGAACTGGCGGAACAAATCGGTGCCGAAAACCAAATCGGCGTTGTAAGGTCCCATTGCCAGCACATTCTCCGAGTTGGCGCGCTCGATGGCCGGGACAATAATGTCCTTCTCCTCGCGCTCGAGCGTGGCGGCACCCATACAATTGGGGTTGAAACCAAGCACTGCTATTTTCGGTTTGTCGATGGCGAAATCGGTTTTCAGCGCATCGTTGATGATGCGGAGCTTAGCCACGATATTGTCGATGGAAAGATGCTTTGAGATGTCGCGCATTGGCGACGCACCCGAGAGCAAAGCAACACGCAAAGTGTTGTTAACCAGCATTGTCACAGTGTTATCGACTTGCAGTTTGCGTTTAACGAAATCGAACTGGTCGGCAACGTTAAGGTCGGCGGTAAGGCTTGTGTTGATGGGGTTGAGCACCAGAGCCGAGAGCTTGCCGGCGGCAAAATCGTTGGCGGCCGCCTCAAGCGAGGCCACAGAGGCTTCGCCCGACATTGTTGTGCACTTGCCCAGCTCTACTTTGGCGTTGTCGTCGAGCACATTGACAAGGTTTGCCTTGTGGTCGGCGGCCTCGTCAGCCGAAGCGACCGAGTTGAAGCTGAAATTGTTGATGTTGAGCGCCTTGCGATAGTAGGCCGCAATTTTGGGCGAGCCGTAAATCACGGGAGTGCAAATCTCGTTAAAACGCTGTTCCTGAAAGGTTTTGAGCATAATCTCGTAGCTGGTTCCATTGATGTCGCCCTGCGTTATGCCCACTTTTATTTTGTTACGTTCCATTGTAATTCTGATTAGGAACGCAAATTTATAGCTTCTTCGCAAAAATCCTCGACCAACGACGCCTATTTTTTGACGACTGCCAAAGCATTTATTATTGCATAGTCGAAATATTTCTATTTTTGCGGCCGGGGATACACATCAATCTTGAAAACGATTACACGCATAATTCTAATTCTGGCGATGGTGCTTTCCACCGCTGTTTCGGTTGTCAGCACGGCGCAGACCGCAACTAGCAGCTCCGACCTGGACTCCATTTTCTCGAACGCCGACAAGCTGGCGCAAAACAGCCAGTATTCGGCCGCGGAAGCCGCCTACCTCAAAATTCTCGCCAACAACACCGACGAGCTTGTACGCATAAAAGCTTGCATCAAACTGGCCGAGCTGAACTATATGTCGGGCAACGCCGACAAGACTCTGTTCTACACCGATATGGCTATGGATATGCCGATGGCCACCGACAGCATCGATTTTCTGTTCCGCATCAACAACATCAAAGCATCAATTTATCTAGCTCATAACCAAATAAAAAGCTGCGACTCGGTGCTCGAAATAAGCTATCAGATGGTTGACAGTGTGACCGACCGCGAGACATTGTCGAAATTCTTTTACCTGGCCGGCAAATACGCCTTTGCGTCGAACGACTATATGACCGGACTGAAGGTTCTGCAACGCGCCCTGACGCAGCACAACTCCGACATTGTGACACCGGAATACGGCCGCGTGCTGCTGCTCATCGCGCAGATGTACCAAATAAAAAATGACTTCAACCTTGCGGAGAAGAACGTCCAGGAGGCGCTAATGATTTTCCAGCGCAAAAACTACGGAGTGAGCCAGATAGACGCCTTCTGCACGCTCGGCAACCTCTATCTGCAAAAAGAGGATATGGCCACGGCGTTCAGCTACTACTCGAAAGCAAAAAAAGTGAGCGACACGCTGAAAGTGAATCGCGGAAGCGAGACGGCGAACCTGAGTTTGGCCATCTGGCACCTGAAAAACGGCGATTTGCAATCGGCTCTGGCATACGCCAAAGGTCTGAACAACATTAATTTGAACAACACCAACCTTGATGTTGCCTTCAACGCCGCGATTCTGTTCGGCGACTACTTTATGAACAAAGGCCAGACGGTGAGGGCCCGGCGCTATGCGAAAATCGCGACCGAACTCAGCTCAAACACGCACTCGTGGCAGAAGCTGATTGAGCTGCACAGGCTCATCGGCGACATTTTCGCGAAAGATGGCAATTACCGCATGGCCGCCGAGCATCTGCAAAAATCGCAGTTCTACGCCGACAGCCTCGCCATCGACCTTCGCCGCATCGACATTGACTCGCTCGGAATGCAACAGGAGCTTCAGCGGCAGAACGATTTTATTACGATGCTGACCAACGAGAACATTGAAAAGGAAAACACCATTGAGGACAACGCATCGGTGATAAACCAACAGAAATCGTCGTTCTTTGCGTTGGTGGGCATATTCCTGATTTGCAGTATTTTGACATTTATGCTGGCGTGGTCGTTCCTGCAAAAGACCAAAGACAACAAGGTGCTGGAGCAAACCAACCGCAAGATTGCGCAGCAGAAGGAGGAGATTGAGTCGCAGAAGGAGAATCTGCTCCAATACACGCGCGAGATTGAGCGAATGTCGCACATTGCCACCGAATCGGACAACGCCATCCGCGTGTACGACAACACGGGACGCACCATCTGGATAAACCCCGGATACTCAAGAATGTACGGCTACTCGCTCGACGAGCTGAACCAGAACGAATCGCTCGGCCTGAGCAAAAAGCACCCCATCAACATCAGCAAAATCATCAAGACGTGGGACTACGAGAAGCAGTCGATTGCGCTGGAGGCTGAAATCCGCAACAAGTGGAACATCAAGCTGTGGGTGCAGACCACTCTGTCGCCCGTTTACGACGATGACAATATGGAAATCAACCAGATGATTGCCATCGACACCAACATCACACCGCTCAAGAGAGCGCAGCAGGAGATTTTGAGTATGAACGAGGAGATTACGTCGAGCATCACCTACGCCAAGCACATTCAAGACGCGATGCTGCCTCCGCTCAAGACGCTCACAAAAAAATTCCCCGACAGTTTCTGTTTCTACAAACCACGCGCCATTGTGAGCGGCGACTTCTACTGGATGTCGGAGAGCAACGGCCGGTTGGTTGTGGCTTGCGCCGACTCGACAGGCCACGGCGTTCCGGGCGCGTTCCTGAGCCTGATTGGCATATCGTTCCTGAACAAGATTGTGAACGAGCGAGGCGTTGTTCAGCCGGCCATTATTCTTAACCGCCTGAGGGCGAATGTGATAACCCACCTGCACCAGGAAAAATCGGAGCTGTTGGCCGGCGACGGAATGGATATGTCGATAATCTCGATTGACCCGCGCCTGGGCATTATGGAGTTCGCCGGCGCGATGAACCCGATGTACATAATCCGCGAAGGCAAACTCATTGAGCTGAAACCCGACCGTATGCCGGTGGGCTTCTACGACAACGAAAACCGCTCATTCTCATCGTCGAAGGTGAATCTGAAGCACGGCGACCAGCTCTATATGTTCTCCGACGGCTACTACGACCAGTTCGGCGGCAATGAGGGCTTTAAGATGAAATCGTATAAATTCAAAGAGGTACTGCTCACTTGCAGCCACAAAAGCAACAACGAGCAGATGGAAATTCTTGAAACCCAGTTCCAGAAATGGAAAGGCAAGTATGAGCAGGTTGACGATATTCTTGTGATGGGAATTCAGATTCCTTGATTAGTTAGGAGTTGGAAGTTAGGAGTTGGAAGTTAGGAGTTGGAAGTTAGGAGTTAGAAGTTAGAAGTTAGGAGTTAGAAGTTAGGAGTTAGAAGTTAGGAGTTAGGAGTTAGGAGTTAGAAGTTAAAAGTTAGAAGTTAAAAGTTAGAACTTAGAACTTAGAACTTAGGGTACGATTCACCGATTCACCAATTCTCCGATTCTTGTTTCCGTATTGTTTCTAACTCTGAAAGGTTGATAAACTACCATCAACAATCGAAGCACCGCACAATAGTTTTTTCTTATATTCGCCACGCAAATAAAATAAGCAATTTCAAACACTAAAAGAATGATTCTTTCAACACTATTACAGATTCAGGTTAACGGCGCCGCAGCCGATGCAGCAGCCGAAGCCGCTCCAGAGGCAACCTTGTCGTTGCTCGACCTCACAATGAAGGGCGGCGTGATAATGATTCCGCTGGCCGCACTGCTGGTGCTGTCGGTTTACATCTTCATTGAGCGCCTGCTGGTGATAAACAAGGCCTCGAAGCTCGACGAAAACTTTATGAACCGCATCAAAGACTACATCCACGACGGGAAAATTGAAGCGGCCACAACCTTGTGCCAGTCAATCGACAACCCGATTGTGCGAATGATTGAGAAGGGAATCAGCCGCCTTGGCCGTCCGCTGGGCGACATCAACACCGCCATTGAGAACGTGGGCAACATTGAAGTGGCCAAGCTTGAGAAAGGTATTCCACTGCTCGCCACCACTGCCGGCGGCGGCCCGATGATTGGCTTCCTGGGCACCGTGGTTGGTATGATTCAGGCATTCTACAATATGTCGCAGGCAGGCAACAATATCGATGTCTCGATGCTGGCAGGCGGTATCTACGTGGCAATGGTGACCACCGTGGCCGGCCTGATTGTGGGCGTTATCGCCTACTTTGCCCACAACTACCTTGCAACGCGAGTTGAGAAGGTTGTGAACGAGATGGAAGCCCGCACAACCGAATTTATGGACCTATTGAATGAACCTGTAAGCTAATCAGTTATGGCACTCAAACGACACTCAAGAGTCAGCGGCGAGTTCTCGTCATCGTCGATGAGCGACCTTGTGTTTCTGCTGCTGATTTTCTTTATGATGACATCGACGCTGATTGCGCCCAACGCCTTGAAACTGCTGTTGCCGCAAAGCAACAACCAGACAATGGCCACAAAGCCAATCACCACCGTGTCGATAACCAAAGACCTGCGATACGCCATTGAAGGCCAATATGTCAGCTTCGACCAACTTGAGCAGTCGCTGGTGAACCGCGTGGGCCCCGCCGAGAACTATCCCGAGCCGCCCACCATCTCGCTTCACGCCGACCAAACCGTTGCCATTGAGCACGTTGTGAAGGTGATGAACATTGCCAAAGACCACAAATACAAACTCATTCTGGCCACACGTCCAAAGAAATGATTAGCACCAAAGAACAACGGATTGCCACTATAGGAACAGTTATTTTCTGCGTCCTTTTTCTTCTGATGTTGCTGATGGTCAGATTCATCAACGACCCGACAGAAGAAGAGGAAGGCGTGCTTGTCAATTTTGGCGACACCGAGCAAGGTATGGGACAGGTTGAACCGCGCCCCGCCGTTGCCGAAGCAGTTCCCGCGCCCCCCACTCCGTCGGAACCGGCACCATCGGAAGCAACACCCGAGCCTCAACAATCGGGCGAGGAAGAGGTTGTGAATCAAGACTTTGAAGAGTCGGCTGTGATTGAGCAGAAAAAGAAGAAAAAACGCGAGGAAGATGAGCTGAAACGCCAGCAGGAACGTGAGCGGCAGCAAGAGTTGGAACGCCAGCAAGAACTTGAGCGCCAGCGCCTTGCCGAAGAACAACGCCGTCAAGAGGAGGAACGCAAACGCCAGGAGGAACTTCAGCGCCAACAGCAACAGATGCAAGCCGCCCAAAACAAAGCTAAAAACGCCTTTGCCGGCCGCAACCCGAACGGCGGCAACACTGGCGAAGGCACTACCGGACAACCCGGCAACCAAGGCTCGCTCAACGGCGATATAAACTCGACTAACCGCGTGGGAAACGGTGGCGGCAACGGCATCAACTTCAACTTGGCAGGCCGTTCGTTCGGTTCGGAACCGCCGAAACCGGAGTACAAAAGCAAGTCGGAAGGCAAAGTGGTGGTTGAAATCCGTGTTGACCGCAGCGGCAACGTCATCAGCGCATCGCCAGGCAAGGCCGGAACTACAACCAACGACCCCATCTTGCGCGAAGCCGCAAAAGCTGCCGCTCTCAAGGCAAAATTCAATTCCGACCCCAAAGCCGCCGAAGTGCAGGTTGGCACCATCACCTACACATTCATTCAGCAGTAAATGTCTGACCAGCAAATATTTGCTTGGGGCACAAGCCGCCGGTTCAACGACTATTCGTCGTTCATAAAGAACAAGTTTGGCGGGCGCGTGCAGAAAATATCTGTCAATGTGGGGCTTACGTGCCCAAACCGCGACGGCACCAAAGGCACAGGCGGCTGCATCTATTGCGACAACACCGCGTTCACGCCAGCCTACTGCAACGCCGCTGACAGCATTGCCGAGCAACTGCGCAAAGGCCGAGAGTTTTTCTCGCGCAAATATCCCGATATGCGGTATATTGCTTATTTCCAAAGCTATACAAACACATATGCGCCCGTGGAAACACTTGAGCCGCTCTACCGCGAAGCCGTGGGCAACGGCATTGTGGGGCTTATCATCGGCACCCGCCCCGACTGCATCAACAGCGAACTGCTCGATATGCTGGCACGCATCAACCAAATTGTGCCGGTGAGCATTGAGTTGGGCATTGAAAGCACTAACAACCAGACACTTGAGCGAATCAACCGCCACCACACTTTTGAAGATACAGAAAAAGCGGCGCGGCTTTGCGCTCAATACGGGCTCGAAACCGGCGGCCACTTGATTCTGGGGCTTCCGGGCGAAACAGAAGCCGATTTTCTTGAACACGCCCGGCGAGTATCGGCCTTGCCACTGAA
Organism: uncultured Bacteroidales bacterium; assembly: GCA_902790595.1. GTDB lineage: Bacteria > Bacteroidota > Bacteroidia > Bacteroidales > SZUA-534 > RUG13583. The sequence continues at coordinate 122,250 of CADASL010000008.1, read as the reverse complement.
AACGCTGAAACTGCATCAGTTACAGATAATTGAAGGTACGCCACTGGCCGCCATCTGCCAAAAGAATCCCGATTTTGTCAGCCCTTTCTCGCTCAACGATTACATTGCCACTGTGGTGACTTTTCTTGAGCACCTGTCGCCCGACATTGTGGTTGAGCGCTTTGTGAGCGTTTCGCCCGCCGAAAAAGTGATTGCCCCCCGCTGGAACCGAATGAAGAATTTTGAAGTTGTGGCGCTGATTGACAAGGAATTGGAACAACGCGACACTTGTCAGGGAAAGCTGTTTAGAGAGTAAAGTTGAAAGTGTAAAGAGTAAAGTTTAGAGGTTTTAATGGTTAGAGATATGATATTGAGTTGCAGAGCTTTACTCTTTACTCATTATACATTACTCTTTACTCACTAACACCTAAAAATCGTAGTAAATATTCTGCAATGACGTGCGCAAACCGAATGTTATCAGGTTTTTAGCAGTTTTTGTACCCTCAACATCTTCTGAGCGGCGGGTGAAGCCGACATAAACATTCATATTGGTGCGCGGATTGATAAGAAAAGACGCTTTTGCGCTGGTATTCTGCAAGATAACCTTCTGCCCCTGCCCTATCTCGTTGTAATATTCCTGTGCGTGGCTCGTATAGTCAGCATAAATGTTGTTGCCCATATTCTGTCCGCCCACATCGCGGCCGTGCATAGCGTGAATGTATTTGGCCTCAACAAAGAGCCGCTTGTAGTTGTAGCGCCCGATAAGCACAAACTCGCGGAAATTGCAGCCAAGCGGATGAGCGAGCGGCTGCTTGTAGTGTCCGTAGTTCTGAATATGGGTGACGTGCGAGTACATAAACGGCCGTGCAACATTCATTTCGGCCTGAATGTCAAGATGTTGAAGGCCGAACAAATCGAATGTTTTGTAGCCCATCTGCAAGGCCCATTTGTTGGCCCACCAGCCCCACTTGATTGTTGAGTCCGACTTGTTGAACTGATGCTTGATGCCAGCTTTGACGTTCTCAAGTTTGAACTCATCGATGATGAACTGACCGTAAAGCACGTGGTTGTTCCAAAGCGTGAGCTTGCCCGTGAGGCCCATCAGCGCATTGTCCGACGAGCCGACCGAGAACTCAACAGGCCGCGTGAAAATCACCGGATTGGCATAGTTGATGTCGAATCCGCGATGACCGATGCTGTCGGCGGCAGCCCAAATAACCGCCTCAAACAACCCGATATTGAGCCACGGCGTCACCGACCAGTCGAGATAGTTGAACGAGCCCCACTTTTTGTCGTGCGGATGGCCGTAGTCGTAATGCTTTGTAAAATCCTGGAACTGAGCCCAAAGGTTCACATATTTGATGTTCCAAAAATCGGTGGTGATGCGCAGAAACGGATAGTTGGCCGACACGTCGCTCAGCAGCATCGAGCGGTAGCCGTCGCCGATGAAGTTCTTGCCGTGACCGAAAGTGATGTCGAAATGCTCGTCGGGCTGGAAGCTGATGGTGGCGTCGGCCCAAGCGTAATCGTAGCCGTCGCCTTTGAAACTTTTGTATGCGCCCTGTCCGGGAATGGTTTTAACGTTGCTCACCACATCGCGGCGGTAGTCGTAGAATTTGGCCTGATTCTCGTAGAAATCGCTGGTAACGAACACATATTTGCCCAGCCGCGCGTTCAGCACAAAGCCGCGCGTGTTCACCCAGCTCATTTTGTCGTAGTCGGAATCGCGGCCAAGCTCAAAATGCATAAGCGGGTCGATGGTGAACTCAAAATCGCTCTGTTTGTAGGTTATCCAGCTGCGGTTCAGCAAGATATCGGGCAGTTTGCGGCTCACATCGATTCGGTAAATAGAGTCGGCATTGACGGTGGTGTTCACCTGCCGCGTCTGGTATGGTTTCACGGAAGTGTGAAAACGGTTCTGCTTCTGATAGACGTAGCGGTCGAAATGGTTGAACTCGTGGTCCATATAGAGCGAGTGCGACTCCTGACCGAAAACCGGAATCGAGCACATCGCAATCAAAACCGAAAAAATTATCCGTTGCATCATATCTGCCATAAAACGAGCCGAATTTAATTGAAAATGCCTAACCCGCCGCAAGTTTTTGGTGAACGTGCCTGCCGGTGACGTGAAAATGGTAAGAGTTGAGGCGCTTCGCTGTTTAGAGTTTAAAGTTTAGAGTTTAAAGTTTAGAGTTTAGAGTTTAAAGTTTAGAGTTTAGAGTTTAAAGTTTAGAGTTTAAAGTTCTGGTTTAGAGTTCTGAGTTTAGAAACTTCGATTGTTTAGTATCAACCTTACCCATTAAATCCTAATTCTTAACACTCACCTCTCAACTCTCAACACTCACCCCTCAACATTCAACACTCACCCCTCAACACTCACCTCTCAACACTCACCTCTCAACACTCACCTCTCAACACTCAACACTCAACACTCACCCCCTCAACACTTACCTCTAAACATTTAAATCCAAACTCCTAAATAAAAACTATCTTCGCGGCAAATTTTGGGTTATGGCACTCATTCTATCATTGGAGACATCGACGTCGGTGTGCTCGGCGGCGCTGGCCCGCGACGGCCGACTGCTGGCTGAGCGCGTGAGCTACGAAGGCAAATCGCACGCAACGCTGCTCACTGTTTTTGTTGAACAGATTCTGGCCGAGACAGGCATTGAAGCCACCGCGCTCGACGCTGTGGCCGTGAGTCAGGGACCTGGCTCGTACACTGGTCTGCGCATCGGCGTTTCAACCGCCAAAGGCATCTGCTACGCCACTGGCGCAAAGCTGATTGCTGTGGACACGCTGAAGGCGATGGCCATTATGGCCGAGAAAAACGCCACACCGCGCCCCAACCTTTTCTGCTCAATGATTGACGCCCGCCGAATGGAAGTTTACACGGCCATTTACAATGCTGATTTAGAGCAGATTGGCAACACTCGGGCTTTGGTGGTTGACGAAAACAGTTTCGCCGACGAGCTGAAAACCAACACAATAGCATTCTACGGCGATGGTGCCGGCAAGTGCCAAAATATTATTACATCGGCCAACGCACGATTTATCGATGGCATCTGCCCGCTCGCGGCCAATATGGTTCCGCTTGCCGAGGAAGCCTTTGCCGCCGCCGATTTCAAGGATGTGGCCTACTTCGACCCGTTCTATCTGAAGGATTTTGTGGCTACCGTGGCCAAACACAAGGTTCTCTAACCCCGATGCGCGCTCGCCTTGCAATATTGCTCTTTCTGCTGACAGCCGCCTTCGGCCGGGTTGAAGCGCAGTGGCTGAAAGAAACTTACATCAGTGTCTTCGCCGCCGAGCGCGATACCTCCTACATTCAGGATTTGAGCCGGATGTTCAGTGTCAACGCATCGGTGTTCCAAAAAAACTCGGCCTTCAGCATCGACGACTTGAAAAACCTGTCATCGCTGCAATACAACTGCTCAGACTCGTCGGCATCGGTGAGCGCTGGATTCGCCTATAAGTGGCTGTCGCTCAGCCTTGGTGTCAGCACGGGCCTGCTCGACCGCCACCGCACGGGCCGCAAAACCGTTCTCTCGACTCAGGTGCTGCTGCCCGCCGTGACGCTGAAGCTGGGCGCCAATTTCTACGAAGGCTACTATCTGTCGAACGCCGAAAGCATTCTGCAAGACTGGCCCGCGGGCACCCGCTTCGACCGCCCCGACATCAGCACCGCATCGCTGCGCGTTTCGGCCGACTACTATTTCAACTACACGCAATATTCGCGTAAAGCGCTGACATCGCACGGCGAACTGCAACGCAAAACGGCGGGCTCGGCCATTGCTGGGATTCTTTTCAACGTGAATATGGTGAGCGGCGATTCGTCGCTTGTGCCGCGGAATGTGAACGACTCGGTTTACAACTATCGCGAGCAAATCAAATACGTGAGCAACACGCTCATTGGCGCTGGCGGCGGCTACGCGCGGACGTTTGTCACCCCTGCGGGGATTTATTTCAATCTGGATATGCAGATGGGCCTGGCCTACAACAAGTGCTTTCTGCAACTCGACGACGCGCCCGACCGCACCCACAATGCGCTGAATCTCTATTTTCAGGGCGATTTGAGTGTGGGATTCAACAGCAAACACTGGTTTGCCAACCTTGGCGGAAACATTCTGGCCATTGAATCGCCAATGGGCAACGACGGCGTGAGCATCAACAATATGAACGGTATGTTGCGGGCCACTGTGGCCTACCGCTTCGAGCTTGAAAAGAACTACGGCGTGGGCGAGCTTTTTTCTGCCAAATGGCGGCAATGGCGCGAGCGCAGAGCCGCGAAGAAGGCGGAGAATAGTTAGTCCCGATAGTTATCGGGATTAGAAGTTAGGATTTAGAAGTTGGAAGTTGGAAGATAATGACTTCTGATTTTTGGCGGACCGATTCAATAGCCGCACATAGCACTTTTCGCCTTACACTTTAAACTTTCATCTTTACTCTTTAAGTTAAAAATGCTATTTTTGCGGTTCGCTTGCGTTATGCAGTATGAATGGCATTGAGATTTTCTTGAAGGGATTGATTGTTGGACTGATTGTTTCGGCACCGATGGGACCGATAGGCGTTCTGTGCGTGCAGAAAACCATCAACAAAGGTCGTTTTCAAGGATTTATGTCGGGATTGGGCGCCGCCACAGCCGACACATCGTATGCCGTTCTGGCCGCTTTCGGTGTCACTTTCATCACCGATTTCCTAACTGAGCATCAACTGTTTTTTCAGATTGCTGGCGTGACGATTCTGCTCTATCTAGGATTCAAAATGCTGCTCAAAAACCCCATCGGCGAGTATCGCTACTACCGCAGCCCCAAGCGCTCGGGCCTGATTGGCGACTACATCTCGGTTTTCTTCCTGACGGCATCCAACCCGTTGACAATCATCTTCTTCGGTGCGGCATTCTCGATGCTCAACCTAATGTCGGACGGCAACTCGTTCAACGATGGTATGCCGCTTGTGAGCGGGATTCTTTGCGGTGCTGTATTGTGGTGGTTCACACTCACTTACGTTGTCGATATTTTCCGCAAGCACTTCCGTCTGCGCAGCATTGTCTGGCTCAACCGCATCAGCGGAATCATCATTATTGTGCTCTCGATAGCCGCGGGAATTAAATTCTTTGTGCTGTAAAGGGGTGAGAGTTTAGAGTTTAGAGTTTAGAGTCTAAAGTTTAACGGATTTAAAAGGTTACACTATACCAACTCTTAACTCCTAATTCCTAATTCCTAATTCCCATCACCTAATTAAACTTCACCGCCTTGGCTGGGCTGATATGCGACACGAGTAGCGACGGCAACAGCATCACAATCAACGTTGAGACAAGCGTTCCCACGTTGAGCGCAACCACGTGCAGCAGTTTCAGATTGATGGGCACGGTGCTCATATAATACGACGACTCGTCGAGCGGAACAATGGCAAAGTGCTGCTGCAGAAGGCACAAGCCGATGCCGATAACATTGCCCCACACCAAACCTTTGACAATCAGATAGAACGATTGGATTAGAAAAATCTTTTGAATGTGCCAGTTGCCGTATCCAAGAGCCTTCAGAAGGCCAATCATACTGGTTTTTTCGAGAATCAGAATCAGCAGACCCGAAATCATATTGAAACCCGCCACGGCAAGCATCAGCGCAAGAATCACCCAAACGTTCATATCCTGAAGGTTGAGCCAATCGAAAATCTGCGGATAACGCTCTTTTATATTGGTGATTTTCAGGCTCGAACCGCCTTTCATAAAGTTGTTGCCCGCCACAAAAAAAATGCTGTCGGCAACGGCTTCAAGACGGTCGAAATTGTTGACGTCAACTTCATAACCGCTGATTTGGTTTGGCAGCCAGTCGTTCACCTTTTGCAGATGCCTCATATCGACAAGGGCATAAACGCGGTCGAAATCTTCGATGCTCGTCTTGTAGAGACCGCACACCACAAACGGGCGCATACGCGGCGGGTCTTGCACAAAATAAACGGTAATCTTGTCGCCCACAGACAGATGCAGCAAGTTGGCCTGATATTCCGACATAAAAATGCGGTTCGATTTCGCTGAGTCGGCAATGGTGAACGTCTCACCGTCGACAAGATGGCTGCGCAGAAACGACCAGTCGAAACTCTGGTCGATGCCTTTCAAGACAACCGCCTGAATGTCGTTCTGCGTTTTCACAATGCCCGATTTGAGCACGTAAGGCTGAACGTGAGCAACACCGTCGATGGCGCATATCTGGCTCATTGGCACGTTGTTGGCGTCAATCGGCTGCGTCTCAAACGAGTTGTTGGCGTCGAAATTCGAAATCTGCACATCGGCGCTGAAACCTGTCACCTTCGAACTGACCACATCGCGGAAGCCCGTGACAATGGCCATACTCAGAATCATCACGGCCAGGCCCAGAGCAATGCCCGCAACCGAAATGTTGACGATCGGTCCAGTGAACGAGCGCCCGTCCTTGCGGTTGAAAGTGATGCGGTTCGCTATGAAAAACTCGGTTTTCAAAATCGTTATGTTTTAACGGCAAATGTAGTGGAAAACGAACACGAAAAGGTTATGTTTGTAACGACAAATATTTTTTGAATGAAAATCAAAGTTGCGATAATGGTTTTGCTTGCCGCGATGGCTTTCGGGGCGCACTCGCAGGTGACTGTCGGCGCACAGCAGACGGCTGATTATCTGCCGATTATAACGGGCAAGCGCATTGCCGTGGTGGCCAATCAGACATCAGTTATTGGCGATATTCATTTGGTTGACAGCCTTTTGCGGCTCAATATTGACATCCGCCGCGTTTTCGGCCCCGAGCACGGTTTCCGCGGTCAAGCCGATGCGGGCGAGCATCTTGCCGACAACACCGATCCGCAAACCGGACTGCAAGTGGTGTCGCTCTACGGAAAGCACCGCAAGCCCACTGCCGCCGATATGGATAGTTTAGACCTTGTAGTATTTGATATTCAAGATGTTGGCGTGCGCTTCTACACTTATATTTCGACACTGCACTACGTGATGGAAGCCTGCGCCGAAAACAATGTGCCGCTGCTGGTGCTCGACCGCCCCAACCCCAACGGCTTCTACGTTGATGGGCCTGTGCTCGACACCGCCCGAGTGCGCTCGTTTGTTGGTATGCACCCCGTGCCGCTCGTTCACGGAATGACCATTGGCGAGTACGCAATGATGCTGAATGGTGAGCATTGGCTGAAAAATGGCGAAGTGTGCCAACTGATGGTGGTGCCGTGCAAGAATTATACGCACCGCACTCATTATCAACTACCTATAAAACCATCGCCAAACCTGCCGACATATCGTTCGGTGCTGCTCTACCCGTCGTTGGGACTGTTTGAAGGCACGTTTATGAGCGTGGCGCGCGGCACCGATTTTCCGTTTGAAGCCATCGGACACCCCGACTATCTTGCTGCACCGTTCCGCTTCACGCCCCACAGCGTTGAAGGCGCCAAATATCCGCCTTTCAAAGATGTGCCCTGCCGCGGCTACGACCTACGCCAAATAAGCATCGAGTCGCTCGAAGCCGACGCCCGCATCAATCTTAAATGGCTGATTGACAGTTATAATTATTTTCTGTCAAATCCCGATTTCTTCCAATCGTTCGTGGACAAACTTGCTGGCCCCGAACTTCGCAAACAGATTGAAAAAGGAATGACCGAAGCCGAAATCCGCCAATCGTGGCAAGAGGGGTTGCAAAACTTCCAGACAATCAGAAGAAAGTATCTGCTGTACGAGGAATAAGTTATAAGTTTAGAAGTTTAAAGTTCTAAGTTTTAAGTTCTTCTAGCTTGAAGTGCTATGTTTTAGGCATTAGGTATCAGCCTCAATCATTTCTTCAATACTGCAATCAATCAGATAATCTGTCTGTCGTTCAATAAAAAAAGCAGGCTATCATTTCTGACAAACCTGCTTTCCACAAACAAATGTATAACCCTAAAACTATCTTAAAACATTCAGTTTCAAACTTTAACTAATCGCACACATTGTTACGAAGAACGCTGCGCCGGCAATGTAGCCGATGAGAGCCAGCCACGATACGTTTTTCAGATACCAGATGAAGTCGATTTTCTCCAAGCCCATTGCGGCAACACCTGCGGCCGAACCGATGATGAGCATACTACCACCCGTGCCGGCAGTGTAGGCCAGGAATTCCCAGAACGGACCGTTCTGCACAAAGTTGGCGGCGTAGCCCACTGCGTCGGCGGCCTCAATGGGATACATACCCATCGCGCCAGCCACAAGTGGCACATTATCAACCACCGACGACAACACGCCAATGATGACATCGATAATGAAAACACCGCCTGTTGCATCTTTGAAGCATCCGTCCAAAGCGTTCGACATCAGCGACAAGTGACCGGCCGACTGCAATGCCGAAACGGCCAGCAAGATACCCAGGAAGAACAGAATGGTCGGGGTGTCGATATGCGTGAGAATGTAGGTCGGACGCAGTTTGTTTTTGATGCCCGGCGCGTGATTCTTATGGATAAGCTCAGTGGCAGCCCACACGATCGACAAGCTCAACAACATTCCGAGATAAGGCGGAAGATGTGTAACTGTTTTAAATACAGGCACGAACAGCAAACCGCAAACGCCCATTACAAGCATCGCCTTTTGCGTGCGCGGTGTTGTGCCCCAGTCGTCCTTGTCCATCGACTCATCGGTTGGGCGCTCAATATCGCCCTTGAACGTGAAGCTCAAGATTATCAACGGGATGCAGAGGCAGATGAGCGACGGAAGGAAGACCTCGAAGATGATTTTATCGGTTGTCACCTGTCCGCCAATCCAGAGCATAATGGTTGTAACGTCACCAATTGGCGACCACGCGCCGCCTGCGTTCGCCGCAATCACAATCATACTGGCGTAGAACCAGCGCATTTTCTGGTCGGCAACAAGTTTGCGAAGCAGCGCCACCATTACGATGGTGGTTGTCAGGTTATCGAGAATGGCGCTCATAAAGAACGTCAGGAGGCTCAGAATCCACAGCAGTTTGACCTTGTTGGTGGTTTTGATTTTGTCGGTGATGACCTTGAATCCGCGGTGGCGGTCAACGGTCTCGACAATGGTCATCGCGCCAAGCAGGAAGAACAGGATTTCGGCCGTATCTCCCAGATGGTGAACAAGTTCGTAACTGAAGAAAGAATGAATGTTCTCGTCGGTGAGTCCGCCCTCGACGGTCATCGAGTATTTGTTCCACGCTGCGCTGTGGCCGAGCGACAGAATGCTGTCGGCGCCAAGTGCATAAATAGCCCACAAAGCCGCGCCGATGAAGAGCGCCGGTGCCGCCTTGTCAATTCTGAAAGGGTGTTCCATTGCAATGGCAATGTAGCCGAGCACGAACACCAAAATCATAACTGCAAACATATCAATGTACTTTTATCCCCAATTTTTCGGGCGCAAAAGTAGTGGTTCAAGAACCATTAATTCTATAATGATTATGGTATTTTTCTATAATATCGATTGATAAAACCGATTGGTTGCATAAACTAACCACTTGATTTATTGCAAAGTTTTAAAAAGTTTATGCAACAATGTTTTTCGGATTGACGATAAAAATAGATGAAGGGGATTTGGATGGTTTGGTGGGCAGATTCATAGCGCATCGCATCTACAATTCGTTATTGTAGAATTTATCCAAATTCCATTTCGCTACATTGTTTTCTATGTATTCGGCAATATGGTTCATCTCGGGTTGATTGCGCACAATATGGTCATAAAACCGTGTCTGCCACGCAAATGGGATGTTGTTGTCCTTGGCGAATTTGGTAACACGAGCCTTTAATCCACGCACAACGGCCCCCAAACAATTTTTCAACATAGGATTTCTGTTGCCTGTTACACCGCCAACATCATTGGTTTCATCCGTAGAGACGCGATTAATCGCGTCTCCAACATTTTGAGGCGCAAAGACGCGATGAATCGCGTCTCTACAATTTGCATCACCAATTACCACAATCGCGTGCACGTGATTGGGCATTACAACCCACAACGGTATTTCCGCATACGGATAATGTCGCGTCACATTTTGTAATTGTTCTTCAACAAATTGGCCAACCTGGGTTAATACCATTTCAGGTTCGTTTTTTTCACCACTACTGATTTCTCCAAAAAAATGTTCGCGGTTCTGCGTACAGATTGTCACAAAATATTCACCGCCACTATAACCGTGCCAATTGGCACGCGCCGACGGTATAAGGAATCGGTTTTGGAACAAATTGCGCGACATTGTTCATTGCATTGATTATCAACACAAATATAATACTGCCGCACAAATACGCAAACAAGGTTACTAAAAACGATGGTATAGACGTTGCGAACCACGTCTATGCTTGGTTTTCATCCACCTCAACAGTTTCCCGAATCTCGTGATTTTCTATCTCATAATCACAATTCGGGCAGACGAATGGCGCCCAAGATTCAGTTTCCCAAAAACGGCCGCCACATTCACAAGCGGGGTAATCGGGGACTAACGATTCGGTGTCCTCGGGATGCAGCAATTCCTTTCCGCAAACATCGCAGTGCAGATACACTTTATCCCCGACCTTTCCCTCTCGCCAGTCAAACGCAAAGCCGCATTTCGGGCATTTTATATGGTAGGTGTAGTACATTTAATTATTGTTCAAACCGTTAATCATTGTGCCAAATTTATGTTTGAATATTTGTTCTTTAGCTATCACTGCTTCTTTTGTGCTACTTTTTGACATTACAACAAGTAGTGAAAAAGTGAAATTCATAGCATAATTAGGGTCCTTGTCAATCAACTCTTTTAATGACTTATTGCCTCCGTGTCCGCCTGTTTTTACATAATCAAGCCATCTTCCCCATACACCTTCATCACCGTATGCAGAGCCTATGTACAATTGTCCAGTTTTATTGTCGCAAATAACATACACACCATATACAGCTGACAACATTTTTTTCCAATCAGGATATTGATTATCTATTATTTCCTTCAATTCCACAAATGGAAGAACAAAATCCATATAGTCCTTAAATTGGCGATAACTTAAACCTGCTGAAATTTCAATTACTTCCATATCATTTTTAAACCATTGTACCCAAGCTATTGCGTTTGACCATTTTACGACAACGCGCTCAACCAAATCTTCGAATCCAGGCATTTCTTCCAATTGATAATAGTACTTATCCTCTGGGCAAGTTCTATGTTTCTCATCCATCGGAAGTTCAGCAACAATTTTATACACACCTACAAGTCGAGCCCGATTGTTTTCTTCACCCACGAAACTGATTAAATAGTCAGCACCTTTGTATTTAGGTTCTGCTTGCGCTGACTGATAACGCTCAAACTCGGACTTGTTGGTTCGGTACTTTTCGAAAATGTCAATTCGTTGGTCTTTGTGACGTACCATTTTAATTTTTGTTGTTTCAGGTAGTCCGCGTTTCATCAATAGTTCTTGAATCGTAATCATAATTTTAATTTTTTTAATATTTATATATCAGTTGGTTTCCTCCAATCAAATTCAGCCCCTAACACATCAAGCATTTTATATTCCCAAAAATCCTGCTTAAAGTTAGGCGTAAATTTAGCCATTAAAACCTTGTTTAGTGTGTCCTCTTTCGAATCTCTCCAGCCGTTGAATCGCATTGTACGCTGATTGACTTTCAGAAAATCGTCCTCTTGCAATTGGTAGAATACTGTGCCGACGCGCGTCATTTGGTGGTGCTGCTGACAATCGGCCAATGGCCAGTTATGATTGTCGAGAATAAAGCAATAATGCCCGTCGCCCATTTCGTCGCACATAGCGCCAACGGCCGCATACTCCATACTAAAATCCTCCTCCAATTGAATCACATCGCCGGTGTATATCCAGTCACCGTTTACATCTTTGAAAGGCGTTTGCACTCCCGCGAAAATCACCTTTCGCGGTGTCTGGCGGTTCCAACACTCGTCGTGGAAATAGTCTATAACACAACATCTTGCGCGAAAATCTTCTTCGCGTTTCCTTTCCAACTCGTCCCACGCTTTCTGCAATGTTCCCGAAACATCAATTGCGTCTTCGGGAATGCCCCGGTGCATCGCCTCCTCGTAGGCAAGCTGGCGCACGAAATCGGTATTATCCTGCTTGTTGAGAAGCACCAACAAACTCGTATCTTCCATATTTGCAAGTATTTCCCGATATTCCTCTCTGGTAAAATGCCTTATGCGGCCGGTTTTATATGACCTCAAGGTAAAATCTTCGGGCGCAACCAATCGCAATCCGTCGGCTATCTTCTTGGTATTGTAGGCGATAGTTGGCGCGGGAACGTTGTTGTCCTCGGGTATCGCTGCATCCTTGGGGAACACATACATACTGCCGGCATAGAAGAAAAAGTTGCCGAACGAGGTATAACCGAATTTGTCTTTGCCAGCCACGTACCTGACGCGAATGTCGGGCAGCAAAGCCACGCAACCGGCTCCTATCTGATAGCGGTATTGACGGCACAATTCCTTAAGAACCTCTTCGTTAACCACTTCGGGCGCGTCAGGTTTGTCGGGTAATTGGTGGTTGAACATCAGAATTGTACGCCATTCTCGCGAGACAATCACATTGGGCAACGGATAAAGTTCGTCAAACATTGGGGCAATCCGGTTGTCTCTGTAGTCGATTAAACCATTGCCGCAGCCCAACCTCGTAATCAAAAAACGGTTGTCGGGGTGCTCTTTCACATAATCGATAAACTCATCGACGTACGGTTGCATTTTTTGCAAATTGTTGACGTCGACAGGAATAGCGTAACATTGTCCCTGTGGACCAAACTGCGGTCCGGATTGTCCGGGTTGCGCTCCAAACTTCGCCTGCGCCAATTGCTCCGCGCGTCCTACCCGGCTACCATTCATATCGGTACCATACACAAACACCTCACATCTTGACAATTCTGTTATTGCCGTTGTGATTACTTTTCCGTTGCAATGCTTCTCCATAGTTGTACTATTTAAAATTCATTACAAATGAAGTTATAACCTACGCCATATCGTAGCAGAGGTTTTAAAAAATTTTGTATGGACGGCTATTTTTTGTTAATGGCGCCGTATGTGTTTGGTTGACAAAATATTGAATGGTTATTTTGCGGCAAGTCCTGCAATCTTTGTGTTTCTTGAAGCAAAAAGCCCTCATTACACTTTTTATTCGGACTTTTTGTGCTATTGACACACTTTTTAGTCGGACTTTGGAATCCTATTCTTCCGCAAAATTAAGCAGCACCTTGCGGTATGCGGTGTAAATTTTTGATTTTGAGATATATCCCATATACAATCCGTTTTTGATGACGGGCAGGTTCCAGGCGCCTGATTTTTCGAATTTTTCCATCACCACATCCATTGTGTCGGTGGTTTTCACGGTGTCGGGCGGCATCACCATCAACTCATATATATAGGTGTTGTCGTACATCTCGGTGTTGAACATTATCTTACGAATGTCGTCGAGCAGGACGATTCCCATCAGTTTGCCTTCTTCATCGACCACGGGGAAAATGTTGCGGCGCGAGTGCGAGATGGCGTTCACAAGGTCGCGCAGAGTTTGGTCGGGGCCCACTTCGGTCAGGTCGTGCTCAACTTCCTTTTCAAGACGCATCAGCGTCAGGGCGGCGCGGTCTTTGTTGTGGGTTATCAGGTCGCCGCTTTGCGCGAGACGTTTGGTGTAGATGCTGTGCGGTTCAAAGTAATAGATTGTGACATAAGCACTTACCGACGCCACCATCAGCGGAACAAACAGATTGTAGCCGCCCGTGATTTCGGCAATCAGGAAGATGCCTGTGAGTGGCGCGTGCATCAGTGCCGACATAAAAGCGGCCATCCCGACAAGGGCGAAATTAACTTCGCTTACGCTAATAAAATCCAGACAATTAAGCAGATACGCCATCATATAACCGAGCACGCCGCCCATAAAGAGCGATGGTGCGAACACACCGCCAATGCCGCCCGCGCCTGTGGTTGCCGATGTGGCTATCACTTTGAAAATCAGCATTAGAGCGCAGTACGCAACAACCACCCAGACGCCGTCGCCAAACTGACTGAACATTGAGTGGTCGAGAATGCGCAGTCCGTCGCCCGTAAGTATCTCGCGCAGAGCGTCATAACCTTCGCCGAAGAGCGGCGGGAAAAGCCAGATGAGCAGCCCCAGAATCACACCGCCGATGGCGATTTTCTTCCACGGGTTCAGTATCTTGCTGAACCACTTTTCCATCCGCATCGATGTTGCCGTGAAGTACCAGCCGATGAGCCCCGCGGCCACGCCAAGTATCAGGTAGAGTGGAATATTGTGCAGTTCGAAGGTGGGCGGTTGCGGAAGGGTGCAGAGCGTGGCTTCGCTGCCAAGGAAAAAGTACGACATCAGCGTGGCTGTGACGGCCGAAATCAAGAGCGGCGCCAGCGAAGCCATTGTCATATCGAGCATCAGCACTTCGAGCGTGAAGACCAACCCCGCAATCGGGGCCTTGAAAATGCCAGCCACAGCACCCGCGGCGCCGCAGCCAATCATCAGTATAACTTGCTTATAATTAAGTTTGAAAAGCCGCGCCAGATTGCTGCCGATGGCCGCGCCCGTGAGCACTATCGGCGCTTCGGCACCAACCGAACCACCAAACCCGATGGTGAGCGAACTGCCCACTATGCCAGTGTAGGTGTTGTGCGCCTTGATGATGCCGTTTTTGCGTGATATACAGAACAATACGCGGGTAATACCGTGCGAGATGTTGTCTTTGACGTGGAATTTTATCCAGAGCGTGGTGAGCAGAATGCCCACGGCAGGCAACGCAAGGTAGATGTAACTTCCAAAACCAGAGTTAATTGCCTTCAGCACAAACTGATAGGTCAGGTGGATGGTGTTTTTCAGAACCACGGCAGCCAGTCCGCTCAACAGGCCGACAACAAAACTCAAAATCAGAATAAACTGATTTTCAGTCAGATGTATGCCGCGCCAGATGTGAAGCCGCTCAATAAACGGAATCTTGATGCGGAGTTTGAAAATCGATTTTATGCTGCCAATCATATTTCTACCGAAAAACGCTGAATTTCAACTGTTAATCAAATCTTATTTGCGTTTCTTCTCAACCGTCCACCCGAATTTGCCAATCCGCTTGCCCAACTTGTAGTATTGGCCGTGCATATAGGCAATCATATCGGCCGCGCCAAGGTCGAAGGCACCCGTTTTTGGGTTCATATATTTCTCGTCGGCGTTCACGGCCACCACGTTGGCAATGAACATATCGTGTGAGCCAAGTTCTTTAATCTCAACCACTTTGCACTCAATATTGACGGGCGATTCGTCTATCATCGGGGCGGCAACTTGAGTGGCCTTGATTGGCGTCAGCCCCATCGCTTCAAACTTGTCCACTTCGCGTCCCGATTTCACGCCGCACCAATCGGTAGCCTTCGCCAACTCGCTGTTAGTCAGATTGATGACAAACTCGCCCGACTCTTTGATAATGTTGTACGAGTGGCGGCTCTTGCGGATTGACACGTAGCACATTGCCGGGTCGGAACAGATGGTGCCCGTCCACGAAGCGGTGAAAACGTTGCGTTCGCCGTCCATTCGGCCGCAACTCACCAGCACCGCAGGCAGCGGATAAATCATTGTTCCAGGTCGCCAGGTCTGTTTTGCCATTTCTCGCGTTTTTGTTAACGGATGCAAATATAATTTCTATGGCAAAAGATGAAAGGGAAAATATTTCACAAACAATGATATATTCCTTTCAATCTCACCCCACAAAAAAAGCCGTCCCGAAAGGAACGGCTTCATATTGTACCTCAATCGAAAAATCTTGATTTATTTTACCGAATTAACAACGGCTTCGAAAGCCTTTGGTTGGTTCATTGCAAGGTCGGCAAGGACTTTGCGGTTGATTTCAACGTTGGCTTTCGCCAGTTTGCCTATGAGTTCTGAGTATGACAACCCATATTGGCGAGCGCCAGCGTTGATACGCTGAATCCACAAAGCGCGGAATGAGCGTTTCTTGTTGCGGCGGTCGCGATAGGCGTATTGTTGGCCTTTTTCAAAGGTGTTTTTGGCAACGGTCCACACATTGGCGCGGCCAAGGAAATTACCTTTGGTTTGTTTTAAAATTTTCTTCCTTCTTGCTCTTGAAGCTACGTGATTTACTGAACGCGGCATAATTTTACGATTTTAGGAATGGTTAGCGTTCCTCTCCTTTAGGAAACTTCGACAGCTAATACATTCGCGGTTAAACAATTAAAATTTAATTTCTTTTTCGGCTTATTTCATTGCCAGGCAAAGTTTGATGTTCTTAACATCAGCCTTGTCAACGGTTGTGAAATAAGTCAGGTTACGCTTCTGCTTTGTCCCTTTCTTGGTCAGGATGTGGCTTTTGTAAGCGTGTTTTCTTTTGATTTTTCCGGTGCCTGTAAGCACGAATCTTTTCTTTGCGCCGGAATTGGTTTTCATTTTAGGCATAACTGTACAAAATTTAAATTTATTTTTTCTTTTTCGGTACAATAGTCATTATCATTCGTTTGCCCTCGAGAGTAGGCAGTTGCTCGACTTTTCCGTAGTCCTCGAGCTCGTTGGCCAACCGCAGCAGAACAAGTTCGCCTTGGTCTTTGAACAGGATTGAGCGACCTTTGAAGAACACGTAAACTTTCACCTTTGCGCCTTCCTCAAGGAACTTGATGGCGTGGTTTTTCTTGAAGTTAAAGTCGTGCTCGTCAGTCTGCGGCCCGAAACGGATAACCTTGATTACAACTTTCGAAGCATTGGCTTTCATTTCTTTCTGCTTCTTTTTCAGAGCATAAAGGAACTTGCTGTAGTCAATCGCCTTGCAGACCGGTGGGTCGGCGTTAGGCGAAATTTCAACCAAATCGACACCCAGCTCGTCGGCAATTTTCATTGCGTCACGAATGCTGTAGATGCCTTGCTCCACATTGTCGCCAACCAAACGCACGCGCGGTGCGATGATTTCCTCGTTAATCCTGTTGGAAGCCTTGTCGTCCGATGCCGGCTTCCGTTGTGGCTTGTTCTCGATAATAGTTTGAATCTCCTATAATTAGTTAGACTTCATTGCCTCTTCCACTTCGCTGTTGACCAGTTTTGCGAAATCTTCGAGAGTCATCGAGCCTTTGTCGCCATCGCCCTGTCGGCGGACGGAAACTGTGTTGCTCTCGGCCTCTTTTTCGCCAACGATTAGCATATAGGGGATACGCTTTAACTCATTGTCACGTATCTTTTTACCTATCTTCTCGTTGCGCTCGTCAACGGCGGTGCGAATATCGTAATTTTCCAGAATATTGGAAACCTTTTGTGCAAAATCGTTATATTTTTCGCTAATTGGCAGAATTACAGCTTGTTCGGGTGTCAGCCAAAGCGGGAATTTGCCACCGGTGTGCTCTATCAGCACGGCAACAAAGCGCTCCATTGAGCCGAAAGGCGCGCGGTGAATCATTACGGGGCGATGTTTTTGATTATCAGCACCCATATATTCAAGGTCGAATCGCTCGGGCAGGTTGTAGTCCACCTGAATGGTGCCCAACTGCCAGCGGCGGCCGATGGCGTCGCGAACCATAAAGTCGAGTTTCGGACCGTAGAAGGCGGCCTCGCCGTACTCAACCACAGCGTCAAGGTTTTTCTCCTTGCAAGCCTCGATAATCTCCTGCTCGGCCTTTGCCCAGAGCTCGTCGCTGCCCACGTATTTCTCGTGGTTGTTCGGGTCGCGAAGCGAAATCTGCGCTTCAACCTTGTCGAAGTTCAAAGCCTTGAAAATGATTTGGATAATGTCCATAACCTTGCAGAACTCCTCTTTCACTTGGTCGGGACGGCAGAAAAGGTGCGCGTCATCCTGAGTGAACGAGCGAACACGTGTAAGTCCGTGAAGCTCACCACTTTGCTCGTAACGATAAACGGTTCCGAACTCTGCAATTCGCAGCGGAAGGTCTTTGTACGAGCGCGGTGCGTTCTTGTAAATCATACAGTGGTGTGGGCAGTTCATCGGTTTCAGCATATAAACCTCGCCCTCCTCGGGTGTGGTGATGGGTTGGAAGCTGTCTTTTCCGTAGTGGTCCCAGTGGCCCGAAGTTACGTAAAGTTGCTTTCCGCCGATGTGCGGTGTCATAACCTGCTGATACCCATATCGTTTTTGAATCTTCTTCAGATAATCCTCAAGGCGAAGACGTACGGCAGTGCCTTTCGGCAGCCAGATTGGCAGACCTTTGCCCACCATATCCGAGAACATAAAGAGTTCCATTTCCTTGCCGATTTTGCGGTGGTCGCGCTTCTTAGCCTCCTCAAGCAGAACAAGATACTCGTCCAAGAGTTTCTTCTGCGGGAAGGTGATGGCGTAGATGCGGGTGAGTTGCTTGCGCTTCTCGTCGCCGCGCCAGTATGCACCAGCCACGCTCAACACTTTCACGGCCTTTATTACCGATGTGTCAAACAAATGCGGGCCGCGGCAAAGGTCGGTGAAGTTGCCTTGCTTGTAGAAACTGATTTTGCCATCCTCAAGGTCGTTGATGAGTTCAACCTTGTAGATTTCGTCTTTGTCACCGAAGAATTTGAGCGCGTCGGCTTTCGAAACCTCGGTGCGGACAAACTGCGATTTGGCCTGAACCAACTGCATCATTTTCTGCTCGATAGCGCCGAAATCCGATTCCGAAATCTGACGGTCGCCAAGGTCAACGTCGTAGTAGAAGCCGTTTTCGATGGCAGGGCCGATGCCGAATTTTACGCCAGGGTACAGCTCTTGAAGCGCCTCGGCCAGCAAGTGC
The DNA here is from genome assembly GCA_902790595.1 of uncultured Bacteroidales bacterium. Lineage (GTDB taxonomy): Bacteria > Bacteroidota > Bacteroidia > Bacteroidales > SZUA-534 > RUG13583. Next base: position 103,579 of record CADASL010000008.1, on the reverse strand, counting down.
GCCGACGAGTGCCAGAAGGTGTGTTTGCCCTCAGGGTCGTCCCATTTGTTGAGTTTGATTTTCGCGTCGGTTGTGATTGGGCGGGCAAGGTCGATGGTTTCGTCGTTCACGTTCACCGACAGAACTTCTTTTGCCAGCCTCGGGCTGATGCTCTCAGCAATCTGCATACCGGTAACACCGCTCTCAAACTCGCGCGTGCTGCCGTCAGGAAATGTTATCTTTATCATAATAATACGTCCACTAAAAATGGTCGGCAAAGGTACTATTTGTGTTCCGTTTTGCCAATAGTTTTCTTTTTTATTTGCTTTCGCCGAGTTTTGCCATACGCCCAACGAATTCTGTCACCTTCTGACGGGCGTCGTTGCGGATGGCTTTCAGATTGTCGCCGCGCTCGCCTGCTGCGGCCTTGCGAGCAGCGTTGATGTCGGCCAGAGCCTTGCCGTAATAATCCAGAATGTCGTTTATCAGGTCCTCGGTGGCCTTGATGTCGACATTCGGAACCATCATTGTGTATGCAATACATTCGCTAACCATCTCTTTGACAATGAAAGTGATGTCGCCTTTAAGTTGTCTTTTGCTTGCCATAGTTGTATGAGTTTTAAGTTTTAGAAGTTTTAAGTTTGAAAGTTTAGAGTTTAAAAGGTTGAGTAAAGTGTAAAGTTTAATGTGTAATGATTCTTGTTCCTAACTCGTAATTCATAATTCGTAATTATAAATCCACAAATACCAAACACCTAACACCCAATACCATTATTTATTCTTCATTGCTAAAGAATAACTTATAGAATTTCAATCCTTTGTGCTCGTCAAATCCCTTCTCAATGTAATCGGGATTGGCGTGCACGTAGATGTGGAAATTCTTGTCGAGTTTAATCACGCTGCGGAAGTATTTCTTGCCGCGCTTAACGGCCTCGCCCGAAATGTCGAACTGGTCAACCGGCGAGAGCATTTTTTGATTCTCGAACTTGCGTTTGTAGTCCTCGAAGGCGTTGCTAATCTGCTCGTTGCCAATAACTTCATCCTTGAACTTTTCGTTGTCGTAAAAGTCGTTGGTGTTGAAGAACTGCTCGGCACGCTTCATAAACGTAACCTGGTCGGCTTTGTCAACCTTGTTCTGCGAAGTCAGAATGTCGTGGCTGAAATTCTTGCAGATATCGAACAGCTGGTTGGTCTGGTAATACTCGTTCTCGCGCGGCATAACGCTCAGGAAACTGTCGCGCCAGTACATTGCCTCATCGCCACGGTTGGTGCTGTCGACAATGGCAACTTGGTAGCCCGTCTCACGGTCGACGTTGAAGATAAGACAGCCTTTATCCAACTTCTTGATATTGATGCCGTTTTCGTACTCAACACCATAGCTTTCGCCTTGCTGGCACACCTTTATATATGTGTCCTTATTTTCCGATTTGAAGATTCCGATGGCGTCGATTGCCTGTCCATCTATCAGAATACCACTAAAATAGACCATATAGAACTCACCTGTCTTGATGTTGGGGTGGTTGGATTTCTCGTACAGATGCCAGGCGATGTTGGTGGATTGCTGATAGAACTGCGCATTGTCGTCGAACACCTTGCTGACGCAGTCGTAAACCGCATTTTGCTGTAAATCTTCGTTATCCACAAACTGGTAGAAGTATTCGGTTTTGAAATGCGACAGGAAATATGTCTTCAGAATCTCCTCGGCCGTCTCGTCGAAGATTTGCGTCGGTGCTTTTGAAATCTGCACGCCCTGCTCCTCGGAGCGGCTGCCGATGTTGTGCACAACAATCTGATTCAGTGTTACTTCGCTATAATCGAGCATAATTTTTATGTTTAGGTTGCAAATGTAGTAAAAGAGAGAAGAATGTAAAGGTTGCCGACAAACGAAAAAACGCATTACATTTACCGCATACAACCGACGGTTGTAACCTCTGATTTTATCGAACAATTAAAACATAAACTAATGAAACGCATACTCTTTTTTTCGGCTTTGACGTTTGCGTCGGCCAACCTGATAGCGCAGGAGACGATAACGCCGCAAGTGCTGCAGACTCTGCAAAAAAGCTACGAGAACACCGTGACCGACAAGGCGTTACGCAACGCCATAAGCGCAAACTCGCTCAAATCGCTGGCGCTGAACCTCGACAACACCGCCGCTCCCGACACATATTTCAGCGTTGAGGTGCCGTACACCGGCATCAGCGACCAGCAAAGCAGCGGCCGATGCTGGCTCTTCACCGGCACAAATGTCCTTCGCGCCAAAGCGATGAAGAAATACGGCATCAAGAATTTCTTTTTCAGCCAGATACATATGTTCTTCTACGACCAGCTGGAGAAAAGCAACCTGTTCCTTCAGTGCATAATCGACACCCGCAACAAGCCCATCGACGACCAGATGGTGCGCTGGCTGTTCCAGAATCCGCTCAGCGACGGCGGCACCTACACCGGAGTGGCCGATTTGGCGACCAAGTACGGCCTTGTGCCTCAGGATGTTATGGCAGAGACATACAACAGCGACAACACATCGGAAATTGACGGCGTGCTGAAACGCAAACTGCGCGAGTTCGGCATAGCTTTGCGCGAAAAAGCCGAGTCGGGCGCCAATCAGAAATCGCTGGAACAGCTTAAAGTTGAGCAACTTAAAACCATCTACCGAATGCTTGTGCTGGCCTACGGCGAGCCGGTGAGCCAGTTCACTTGGGCACCCAAAGACGCCAACGGAAAGACCATCGGGACACCGAAAACCTACACCCCGCTTGAGTTCTACCGCGAAATCTGCGGCGACGAGGATTTGTATGCCGACTATGTGATGCTGATGAACGACCCCAGCCGCCCGTACAACCAGGTTTACGAGATTGACTGCGACCGCCACCTCTACGACGGCCACAACTGGCTCTACGTGAACCTTGACATCGACGACCTGAAACAAGCCGCCATTGCAAGCCTCAAGGACAGCGCGGCAATGTATTTCAGCTGCGATGTTGCCAAATGCCTCAACCGCAAAAACGGCATTCTCGACCTGAACAACTACGACTACGGCAGCCTCTTGGGCACCACTTTCGCAATGGACAAACGCCAGCGCATCCTGACGTTCGACAGCGGCTCATCGCACGCTATGACGCTTGTGGCTGTTGACCTCGACGCCAATGACAAGCCGCTGAAATGGAAGGTTCAGAACAGCTGGGGAGCCAGCTACGGCCAGCAGGGGCACCTGATTATGACCGACGAATGGTTCTGCGAATATATGTTCCGCGTGGTGGTGAACCGAAAATATTGCTCGGCCGAAATCCTTAATCTGTTGAAACAAAAACCGACACGTCTGCCCGCTTGGGACCCGATGTTTGCAGAGGAGGAATGATTTTAAAGACAATACAGAATCGACACACAGCACATAGTTGATGACGATAATGCAAAACTCGTAAGAGATAAACTTCCACAAACAAGAACCCCTCCCCCAGCCGCAAGGCCGGGAGAGGGGTTTTTACTTTTGCGCTGTGCAGAGGGCTGTAAACAGCTTTAACTGCTTCACATTAGTTCACTACAGTGTATGAAGACACTTCTATCACTATTGTGTTGTTTGTTTGATTAAACGGGCCAACAACTTGGTTGTTCATATTAGCATTCAAACCATTACGTCCCAAACCCGTACCAGATTCCGTTCCGACTTTGTACACTGTTTTTGTTGTAAAAGTGTTTTTGTAAATAAAATTCGGCACTTTGGCATATATGGGTTTTATGAAAGTTGCACTTTGATTATAATTAGACATATGAACCAATCCCATAGCTGCTTCCCACTCATTGTAGTCGTCTGTGGGATTCCAGGTCTTGTCACTCCACCTATACCAACGAGGTTTAACACCAATACGCGGTGACGCATCTCCACCATTGTATAGTTGTACTAAATATTGGTCACCATAAGAATCATTGTATTGTGCATTAGTTACGCCTATAAGCAAACGGTTCTCGAAATATTCCATATCTGTATATCCCGATTGATGTTTAGGTCTACCATCATTAAGGTCAATGTCTTGAATAGCATCAACAACATCAACATATATGTATTTGGGGTCTTGATAGAAAGCCCGATTATTATAAGTATCGTCCTTTTCTTTACTTCCAATTTTTATATTTGATAAACTGCTTTTGCAAAAGCTGGTATTATAGTTAAACGTAGACACATTTCCCGAGTTATAAACATTCTCGTTTGCCACTTCATACTCGTATGCCAAATTGTCAAAATACTCTCCGTTGACTTTTACTGTATAAGTATAGTATTTATTACTAACGTTGAAGGTTGACAGCGCAACAGAAAGAAATGCCGGGCTATAAGCAGGAACTTTGAAGGTTGTTTCACCGCTTTTCAGAGTTTTGCCGAGAAACGAAACGGTTGCAATGTCGGTGCTGCCACTATAGTCGTTAGCGTAGACAACCTTAACGGTTACATTGGCCAGCGGCATATCACCTATTTGATTTGCATTCTTAGTCAATTGTGCCATTGTTGTTTGCAAGGCGGCAATTTGCTGCTGCAACTGTGATAATGTTGCGTAAGCATCGAGAGTATCGTTCAACTTGGCAGTAGTTGCATATTCTGCCAAAGTATCGTTCAACTTGGCAGTAGTTGCATATTCTGCCAAAGTATCGTTCAGCTTGGCAGTAGTTGCGTAATCTGCAAGTGATTGGTGTTCTTGCAAAGCTGTTGCGCCAAGATTAGCGCCGATACGGATTGTCTCAATGTCGTCGATAACATCCTGCTTACCAGCAACTTCAGTTTTTGTAGCGTAAGCGGCCTCAACATCGGCGGCCTTCGTGTAAACAGCAAGAGTGTCGTTCAGCTTGGCTTGGGTGGCGAAGTTGCCGAGGGTATCTATTTTAGCGTATGCGGCCAGCGACTGGTGCTCGGTCAGGTAGCCTTGCGCATCCAGTTCGCTTGCGGTTACATACTCGGTGTCGTTCTCAAATGCTGACAAGCCTGTGGGAGTGTTGGTCAAATCGTTGTAGCTTCCGCTTGTGGCAACAGTAGCCAAATCGGCGGTGTTGGCCTTTGCGCTGAGGTCGGCAGTCTTTGCGTAATCAGCAAGAGTATCGTTCAAATTTGCTTTAGTTGCATAGGCGGCCAGCGACTGGTGCTCAACCAAGATGTTCAGCGAGTCCTTGACAACATAATTGCTGAGATTAACCGCTGCCGGAATATCCGATTTCTTGGCGTAGGTGGCTGCAACGTCAGCTGTCTTAGCATAAACGGTGAGGTCGACCGAATCGGCTTGACCGCCGCTCAAAACATAGTTGTCGAAAGTCTCTTTGGTTACGTATGTACTTGCCACATCGGCTTTTTTTGCATAGTAGAAGTCTATCGAGTCGTTGACATAACCAATGGTGTAGGCCACGTCAGAACGCTTGGCGTAAGTGTAATCAGCGTTAGCTTTGCGCAGATAAACCGAATCGTTATAATGGTTTTGGAAGGCAAATTCTGAGTTCACGTCGGCCGCAACGGCATAACCGGCAAGGTCGGAAGTCTTGGCGTAATCGGCCAGCGACTGATGCTCAACCAAGATGTTCAGCGAGTCTTTGGTAACATAATTGCCAAGGTTTACAGCTGCCGGAATGTCCGATTTCTTGGCGTAGGTGGCTGCAACGTCAGCAGTCTTGGCATAAACGGTGAGATCGACCGAATCGGCTTGACCGCCGCTCAAAACATAAGCGTCAAAAGTCTCTTTGGTCAGAAATTGATCGGTTACCGATTGAAGATCGCTATCGGTTACTTTATCACTGATCAATGCATCAACATCGCTTTTGGTATAAAACCATCCAAGAAGAGCCTGACCGTTGGACTCCGATGTGAGGTAATAACCCAAGGTGTCGTTGAGGTCTTTCACTGTAACATAATTATCCATTTCGGGCAGTTCCGATTTCTTGGCGTAAGTAGCCTCGACATCAGCGGTCTTGGCATAAGCGCTGAGGTCGACCGAATCGGCTTGACCGCCGTTTGAAACATAGTTGTCGAAAGCCTCTTTGGTTACGTATGTACTTGCCACATCGGCAGTCTTGGCATAAACGCTCAAGTCGGCGGCATCAGGATTACCTGCGCCCAGAATGTAGTTGGCAAAGGTTTCTTTGCTCACCACGTCGGCGGCTTTGGCGTAGCCGCTCAAATCGGCCGGAGCCGGAATGTCCGACTTCTTGGCGTAGGTTTTCTCAACATCGGCAGTTTTTGCGAAAGCGGTAAGGTCAACCGAATCGGCTTGACCGCCACTCAAAACATATGCGTCGAAAGCCTCTTTGGTGACGTAACTTGCCAGCGATGTGTTGAGAGCGTACTGCGAAAGAGTGTCGTTCTTGGCGTAACCACTCAAATCGGCCGCAGCCGGAATGTCCGATTTCTTGGCGTAAGTGGCCTCAACATCAGTAGTCTTGGCAAAAACTGTAAGATCGACCGAATCGGATTGACCGCCACTCAAAACATAAGCGTCGAAAGTCTCTTTGGTCACATAGTCGCTTGCAACGTCGGCTGTTTTGGCGTAACCGCTCAAGTCGGTCGCGGCCGGAATGTCCGACTTCTTGGCGTAAGTGGCGTCAACGTCAGCGGTCTTGGCGTAAACATCCAAATCAACCGACTCAATATTGCCGCCGCTCAGAATGTAGTCGGCAAACGCCTCTTTGCTGATATAGCTTTTCAGCGATGTGTTCAGCGCGTATTGCGAGAGAGTGTCGGCCTTTACGTAGTCGCTCATATCGGCTGCGGCCTGAATATCAGATTTCTTGGCATAAGTAGCCTCAACATCAGCTGTTTTGGCATAGCTGCTAAGGTCGGTTGGGGCCGGAATGTCCGATTTCTTGGCATAGGTGGCCTCAACATTGGCAATCAGCAGAACCAGCGAGTCATTTAAAACATAATTATCGAGGTTTGCTCCGGCGGGAATGTCAGACTTTTTAACGTAATCGGCTAATTGCTCGGCTTTTACATAACCCAGAACAGCCTGAACATCGTCGCTAGTCAAGGTCTTGGCCAGTTTCTGATAGTCGAGTTCGCCGGCCTGCTCGGCATAAAGGGCGAAAGGCACGCTCATCAGCTGAGTGGTGGCGGTGCCGTAGGCTGTCTCGGTACGCAAATTGTAAACTGCGCCCGGCACATTCCATTTAATGTCAGACAGTTTCTGGCTGCTCTCACCCTGGCCCACAACAAGTGTGAAAAGACCATTGGCATTGGTGGTCACAGAGTGCGTCTCGGTGTAGCTCTGCGCGGCAACACCTCCAACCTCTGCCGTAATGGTGAGGGTGACATCGACCGTCTGATTTGCAACTAAGGCGTTCTGCGCATCACGCACAACTGCCTGATAACTGAAGCCCTGCGGGGCTTGTGCGAATGTTGCCACCGATAATAACAATGCGGCAACAAGAGATGTAATTTTTCTCATTCTGTTAATTATTAAATTAGTCATTGATAGAATATTAGATTCAATTTTGTTGGATTTGTTGCGGAAACAATGCGAACATCGTATCCACTGAAACCGTGCACAAATGCCCTATTATTTTTTCACGATTTTGAATGTTCTCAACACGTTCTCACCATCGTCAACACGCAGGAAATAAGCGCCTTGTGCAAGGTGGCTCATTTCGATGGTTGTTTGAGCATCAGTGATGTTGTCGGCTGCAATGGTGCGGCCGTTGGCATCGGTGAGTGTGTAGCGCAGGGCTATGCTCTCAAGGTTTCCGACACGCAGTGTGAGGCGGTCAGCCACAGGGTTAGGGTAAACCGCGGCCTCAAGGGTGATTTGCGTGTTCTCAATACCATCGATAATGGTAATGTCATAAGCCTGCTGCACGCCCGGGGCAATGCTACCGGCATCATTCAAGGCCGGAGCAACAAACGTCTGACCAACGGTGTAGCTCACTGTTCCGGCCTCACCCCCTGCCGCCGCAACGGCGGTCTGGGCCTCCGCTTTCGCGCCAAGCAGCGCCACAGAAGCCACAAGTAGAATAATCCTTTTTCTCATTGGAAAATTATTTTATGTTAAACAATTTGTGAATCAATGCAATGTTGTTGTTGATACCGAGCTTGCGGTAGATGTTCGTCTTGTGCGAATCAACTGTGCGCTTGCTCAAGCCCAGTTCGTCGGCAATAATCCGCGATGACTTTCCTTTGCAGCACGCCATAGCGACCTGCATTTCACGTTCGGTGAGATTTCTGTTCATTTCTGCGTTTTGAATTTGGTTCATAATCGATGGTTTCGCTTGAAAAACCGATGCAATTATACCATTCAAGACACAGTTTCGTCAATAGGTAATTATACCCATTCGGGCGCAAAAGACTGAATATCAGCGGGAAATTTTATTAGGTATTTGTACCTATATAATGGTGTTGGGTATTGGGTATTGGGTGTTGGGTATTGGGTGTTAGGTGCTGGGTATTGGTAGGGACGTGGCGTGCCGCGTCCGCCCCGATACCAATCGATTCATCATTTAAACTGGTGAACAATTAAATGGTGTTGGGTATTGGGTGTCGGGTGTCAGATGTTGGATGTTGTAAGCCTGAAATAATGCCTAACGCCCTTGGCGGATACCAAATCACAACTTGGCAATTCCGTGTTTCACGGCATACAGAATCAGCTCGGTGTTGTTGCAGATGCCCAGTTTCTGGTAGATGGCCGACTTGTGGTTATCGACGGTTTTTTTGCTGATGCCGAACTCATCGGCAATTTCCTTGCTCAGCTTGCCCTGGCAGCAAGCCTTGACAATATCAACCTCGCGCGGCGAGAGCTGGATTTCATCGCTGTCAACCGCTGGCTCCTGCGCAGCAGTTACCTGATTTTCAATCGATTCTGATGTGTTTTTCTCGGCCTCGTTGTTTTGGTTCTCGCTTTCGCGGATACGGGCATCGCTTTCATTTTCAGGCTCTTGAGCGCCGTTTGCAGGTTTAACCGAAATCGTATTCTGCTTGGAGTGACTCACAAACAGCTCACGCGCCACCTTCTCGGTGTGTTCAATGTCGCGGCGCATACGGCGGGCGAAATGCACCAAAACAGTGCCAACCAACAAAGCTGCAAAAACTAACACAAACACAATCAGCGCGTAACGCTGGCGATTGACGACAACCTGCAGTTGGGCGGTCTCCTTCTCTTTCTCGGCTGTGGCATAACGCGCCTCAAAATCAGCAATTTGCTCACTTATCTGCTCGTTGTAGAGTGAATCGTTGAGCTTGAGAGCCTGCTCGTAAAGTTCCGGACTCTGGCGCAACTCCGCAAGCAGACGCAGTGCGTCGAGCTTGGTTTTGCGCTTGTCGAGCTGCGTGCTCAAGGCGAGACATTCTGTTGCAGCCTTTTCTGCTTCGGCTTTGCGACCGAGCGCAATATAGTTTTTCGTTTGCACCATCAGATTGATACACAGACTGTAATTGTTTCCAATGGCACGCAACCCATCAGTAGCGCGAGCCAAAGTTACCTCCGCTTTTGCATAATCCTTCTGACTCAGATAAACCGTGCCAAGCTGCGAGAGGCGCACAGGCATTTTGTCGGTCCGGTTGTCGGTGGAGTCGAGCGTGTAGGCCTTCCTGATGTAACCAACGGCCTCGTCGTTTTTGCCGACTGCCGACAGAATCTCGCCCAAAACGGCATAGCGGCCGGCCCGCATCCGCGTATTGGCCTGCGGCACGTAAGCTATGGCGTCGTGCATATAACGCTCGGCCTCGTCGAAACGCCGCTGATGGGCAAAAATCACCGCCAACAGGTTGAACGATGTCGATATTCGCGTTGAATCGCCAATCTGCAAATCGCACTCCAGCGAGCGGTTGCCGTAAGCAATCGCTTTGTCATGCTGTCCCAAATCATAATAAGCGTACGAAAGACCGTTATATGCGTCTGAAAACCAGATTATTGAGTCGGGATGAATGTATGGCAGAGCCTCCTCAAGATATTTTACCGAACCGTGATAGTCATTTGCATCGTAGCACTCCTCATATTTGGCAAACAACTCTTTGAATTTTGTGGCGTTTGGCGCAGCCGCTGACGATAATACACTAAAAATCAAAGCAACCGCAACAGTATATTTTCTTAGAATCATTCCTTACAATATTTGACGCAAACTTACAAGAAAATGCTTGTGGCGACTGATTTTTATGGAGTGGACTTGGCATAAAAAAGTCCGTCATAAATCATAGAGCTCTTTGGCAGGAAATATGCTGAAAGTGTGTTGAGCCAATAGATTCTAGAGCCCCGCCAGCATCGCCTTGAAGGCCTCATTGGGCACAAAGCCTTTGTCGTCGGCGGCATATTCGGGTTTGAGGCGGTTCACAAAATACATATCAATCTCGCCCTTGTGCTTGGCTTGAATCTTGCCGCGGTACTCGCATTCAAAATAGTCCTTGATAACGTCGTAGGTGGTTTTCGAGATGTTGATTTTACCAGGCTCGCAGGCCGATTCGAGGCGGCTGGCCGTGTTCACCGAGTCGCCCCACACATCGTACACTGTGCGCGTTTTGCCCACCACGCCTGTAACCACCGGGCCTGTGTGGATGCCGATACGCATCAGCCACGGGTCGCCGCCGGCGCGGGCGCGTTTCTCGTCGAGGGCGCTCACGGCGCTCTGCAACCCGAAGGCGGCAATCACAATATCGAACGGATGGCTGTGGTTCGGCATCGGAAGGCCGCCGGCGCACATATAGGCGTCGCCGATGGTCTTGATTTTCTCAATGAAATTCTGCGCCAGCACATCGTCGAACGATGAGAACAAATCTTGCAGAGTATCGATGAGCGCCTTTGGCTCAAGTTTCTCCGACCATTGTGTAAAATTCTTAATATCAGCAAACAACACCGATGCGCTGTTGTAAACTCGGGGCTTTGCCGTGCCGTTTTTCTTCAGCTCGGCCACAATGTCGGCCGGCAGCATATTGAGCAGCAGCTCGTCGGAGCGCTTCTTCTCAATCTGGAGCTCCATCTCGGCCTCTTTCATATTGGTAATGTCGAGTTCGAACACCATATAATAAGTGTCGTGCGAGGTGTCGCCGTTGCGCGTCAACGTTACCTGTTTCCAGATGGTCTGCCCCTTGGCTCCCACCGATTTGCCCACAAACGAGCTTGTGCGCGCCTTGCGGTCAATCATCTCTCCGCCCGACCATTTCAGATAATCGTTGAGCGAGCTGCCAACCTTGACCATATACGAGCTGGCCGTGAATCCGTAGTGGCTGCAAAACGCGGCGCTCACCGATTTCAGATTCTCGTCGCGGTCGAAGATGAGCATTACGTTCGAGTCGTTGATGGCATCGGTCATCTGGCGCAGCTGCCAGTTCTCCTTCTGCAAACGCTCCATTTCGGCTAAAACAGTGTCTTTCTTGCGGCTGATTCGCACCAGAAACGCCACTGTAACAGCAATGACGATTGCCGCCACACCAAGACACGCGCCTACCACGAAGCCCAAACTATTCATCGCAACAATTTGATTTTGGCGCTATTTAGCAAATAATTAGGCAAACAGCAAAGTTTTTTTACGAAGTTGCGGCTTGATTGGGCGAACACCGCCTTTGCTATGGGGAAATTCGGCGCCAAGCAAAAAAAAACGGCTCCCGAAGGAGCCGCCTTTCAAACTATAAAAATAAACAATTACTCATCATCCGGTTTCGAGTCGATACGAACCTTCAAAAGGAAGAAATGGTTCGTATTGTCCTGCAAAGGCAGGAACTGATACTCGAGCTGGCGGCCTGTTTTGCGGGCAATATCGATAAGGCCCAGACCGGCACCACCTTTCTCCGAAAGGGAACCTTCGCGAATCTGCTTCTTATACAAAGCGTTAAGGTCGTCTTTGTTCAATTTGTTGATATTGTCGATGGCTGCTTTCAAACCCTCAATCTTCTCGGTCAGAATCTTATTGGCTGTGATAACGCTCCAGTAACCGTCTTTCTTGCCAACAATGAACAAGCCGTTGCCCACACCGTCGTTGCGGTCAATGTCATCGGAGTGCTTGGTCATATTCTGCAGGCACTCAACCATTACGTGGAAAACTTTACGTTTCACAGACTTGTCCTCGTTCGACTTGTCCATATCGCGCTCGGCCATCGAAGTGAACATCTTCATAACCTCGTGGCTGAACTCGCCTTCGTAAACTAATGAAAAGCCGTTGCTCGCCATCTCGTCGTGCAACGAAAGAACTGATTTAATAAGATTTATATCGGCACTCATAAAATTTTAATTTTTTGTCTTTTTCGTATTCATTAACGATGCCTAAAAATAGATTTTTTTTGTTTCATAGCAAAAAAAAATCAGTTTTTATGGCCATTGGCTTGTTATTTCTTCTTGGCTTTTGCAAGTTTCTGAAAATCTTTTGCCAACATACCTTCTTTGTTCTTGTCGCTAATCATATGATAGGCGAAATAGTAGAGCCGGGCGTCGGCGGCACCCACAATTACCTTGTAGCAGCGCACCTCTTTCTTGCGTGTACCCTCGGGGCCAACCTTGTGCAGAAGCACCACATCGGGGTCGTGGCGGTCGATGGCGCCCTCAACCTCCTCACGGCTCACAATCTTGAACTTGTATGGATACAACGACTTGATTTTGGCCTCGGTGTTGAGGTCGGGATTCAGCTCCTCTTTCACAAGATAAAGGGTTTTGTCGTGAATGTCAGCCATTTGCGAGTTGTAATACTTCAAGATGTTTTTGCTTGTGAGCTTCGGATTCTCGGTTGTGAGTTTGATGTGGTTCTGTAGGAACTGGCAGAGCAAACCCAGCTTGTAGCCGTAGCTTGCTTCATCAACGCCATTGTAACAGATTGGCACTGAGGCAATATCTGGCATTTGGCGGATATACTCGTAATCGCCGCCGAGCTCAACGCAGAGGTAATCGAACTTCGACTTGGTTTTATCTCGGTCGTTGTAAACCGTGTTGCGCATAAGGAACGCTTTGGTTGAGTCCTTGCGGGCTTTCTCAAAATCGGCCGACGAGAAGGTTACTACGTCGTATTTGTTGATATTCCAGTGTTTTTCAACGGTTTCCTTGATTTTGAAATTGTACTCAAGCAACGGGTTGTTGTCCAGCACAACCATTGTTGTTGTGTTTTTAAAACGCTGAAGGTTCTCGGGGGTTCCCACAGCCTGCTGGGCCTGTGCGTTGCAGAAGAGCGCACTTGCAAATGCTATTGCTAATGTTTTTTTCATTGTTGTTATTTTTAAAAATTCGACAATTAAAGTACAAATGTAAAATAATCTTGATAACGTGGGATTCGGGTTGCGGTGTTTTTGTTGAGAAACGATTGGCGGGAGGAATGATTAATCACCGAATTTCAACATTTAGCGTAAAATGCCCGCCTATAGCTGAAATCAACAATAAGATTTTTACTTTTGCATTATCGTATATTAATAATAGGTATGGTAATGAAAAAGTTTTTTCTCGCAGGTTTTGCCACGCTGCTGATGGCTGCGGGCTTTGCACAATCGGGTCCGGTGATTAGCTGGGACGAGGCTTCGTACAATTTTGGCGACATCAAAGAGGCCGACGGACCGGCCACACACAAGTTCACGTTCACCAACAAGGGCAACGCGCCGCTGGTGGTAACATACGTCAAGCCGTCGTGCGGATGCACCACATCGGACTACACCAAAGAGCCGGTGATGCCCGGCGGAAAAGGCTTTGTTTCAGCAACCTACAATCCCGAAGGCCGTCCGGGTCCGTTCAACAAATCGATTTCGGTGACAACCAACTGCACACCAGAGGTTTCAACCATCCGGTTCTCGGGCAAGGTGATTGAGCGCGAGAAAACGCTGGCCGACCTGCACCCGCGCAAAATCGGCGACCTGAACCTTGAGAACAACCACATATCGCTGCTGAAAGTGAAAAACACCGAGGTGCGCGAGGACAGCACCAGCATTGCCAACCTGACCGACAAACCGATGAAGGTGACGTTCCGCAACGTACCGAAGCACCTGTCGGTTGTGGCTGTGCCCGAAACACTGCAACCCAACCAAAAAGGCAAGATTGTGGTTAAATACGATGCCACCAAACGCAGTGAGTGGGGCTTTGTTATGGACCGCGTGACGGTGGCCATCAACGACGACACGAACAACAACAAAAACCTGCTGTCGGTGAGCGCGACCATTGAGGAGGACTTCTCGAAATACACGCCCGAGCAGCTCGAAAACGCGCCAAAACTTGTGTTTGAAGAGACGAGCTTCAATTTTGGCTCCATCACCGAGGGCGAGAAGGTGAACCACACGTTCAAATTCCGCAACGACGGCAAGCAGGACCTGTATATCAGAAAAATATCAACATCGTGCGGCTGCACGGCGGTCAACAACAAGACAAACATTATCAAACCGGGCGAGTCATCGTCGATTGACATCACCTTCAACTCGTCGGGAAAATCGAACCGCCAGAACAAAAGCATCACCATCATCTGCAACGACCCGAAGAATCCGCAACAGATTCTGCACATTGTGGGTGACGTGAAAAAGAAACAATAACAAACTGACAGTCAACGGAATGTGGCGCGTTCTGCCGGCAAATCGGCACCACGCCACATTCCTCTTTTTTGAGCCACACCAATGCCGAGAACCCGACTTCTGCTTGCAATTGCCGCCCTGACGCTGATGACAGCCACCGTCACAGCGCAGAACAGCATTCTCGACACGCCCGTGGAAGTGAACACGGCGGGGAAGACTATGAAGCAGATTATCGGTGACATTGAGGCATCGAGCGGTGTGCGCTTCTCCTACTCCGACAACCTTCTGCCCAAAAAGCAGTTCAACGCCATCGACCGGCAGCAGACCCTCGGACGGCTGCTGAACAACATTATGCACAGCAACGACATCGACTACAAGGTCATCAACGGGCAGATTGTGCTGTTCCGCATCGAGGCGAAAGGCAGCAACTGCCTGTTTTCGGGGTTCCTGGTGGACAATCGCAACTCGGAGAGCATCATCAACGGAGCGGTTTATGTGGCCGACATCGGCATTGGAACCACAACCAACAACTATGGTTTTTTCACCATCGAACTTCCTGAGGGCGAGCATCATATACGTTTCAACTCGCTTGGCTACAAACCGTGCGACACCATTATTAATATAACCGGCACGCACAACGCGGTGGTGAAGCTGGCGCCGGTGTCGTACCAGATGAACGAGGTGGTGATTAAGGAGAGCGGCGGCGGCGATTTTATGGAGTCGGCAATGAACGCCATCGCCAAACTGAACATTGAGCAGCTGAAAAAGATGCCGAACGTGCTTGGCGAACACGACGCTCTGCGCAATCTTGATATGCTCAACGGCTTGCAAATGAGCGAGTTCTCAACAAGCAGCATCAGCGTGCGCGGCGGCACTGGCGACCAAACGGCTTTTATGATGGACGAGGCTCCGGTGTTCTCGGCAGCGCACCTGGGCGGATTCTCGTCGGTTTTCAATCCCGACGCGGTGAACCACATAAAGGTTTACAAGAACGAGCTGCCGGTGAATGAGTCGGGGGCGCTGTCGTCGGTTATCGATGTCCGCCTTCGCGACGGCGATATGCAGAATTGGCACGCGTCGGGCTCGATTGGGCTGCTGACGGCCCGCGCCACCATTGAGGGGCCGCTGAAGAAGGAGAAATCATCGGTTCTGCTGGCTGTGAGGCGCACCTACGCCGACCAGCTGCTCAACAATTTCCTGAAAAACCACAACTACGCGTTGCAATTCTACTTCTACGACATCAACTTCAAGTTCAACTACAAGTTCAACCCGCGCAACCGCCTGTACCTGTCGTGGTACTCGGGCGCCGACAAGCTCGACTACTCAATGTACCTGAAACGCAGCGACCACGTGGCCACCATCCGCTGGAACCACATCTTCGGCGAGAACCTGTTCTTCAACCTGTCGGCCATCGGCGCGTTCAACAACACGCATCTGTCGAACTTCCACAACTACGGGGCGATACAGTGGCAGTCGGAGTGCTTGAACGCGAAAATAAAGCTCGATTTCTCGCACTACGTGAGCGAGCGCATCAGCCTGAAATACGGCCTCCAGGGAACCTACTACAACATTGAGCCTTACAATTTGTCGCGCAAGAGAACCGACACGCAATCACAGTCGTTGCGAATGCACGTGCAGACAGTCATAAACAACGGCATTTACGTGGAACAGAACTGGAAACTTGGGGCAAGGCTTTCGGCCAACCTGGGCGCAAGGCTGAACGCGCACATCGGCCCAACCGATTACACAAACTCTGCCGACTCAACCTTTTTCTATCCCGAATGGAACGTTACTTTGAACTACAAAGCATCGGAGCGTCTGCTGCTGAGGGCGAACACCTCGTCGCGATGCCAGCCGCTGCACCAGCTGCAAGTGAGCTCATACGGCATAACCGTGAGCCGATGGATGCCCGCCAACACTCGGTTCAAGCCCGAACGCAGCCTCAACACATCGGTTAGCGCCAACCTGAAAGTCAACGATTGGCTCGATGCCTCGGCCGACCTATACTCACGAAAAATGAGCAACCTGATTGAGACTATGCAGGAGATGCGCATTGTGTACGAAGTCAACTCGGAGAAATACGCAAAGCACTCGTCGGCAACAGTTTACGGACTTGAGCTGGCGGCCAACGCCACATTCGACAACCTGAAAATGTCGGTCTCGTACGACTACACCAACTCGCGCTGGCTGACGCAGGGGCTGAACGATGACAAGAGCTACCCGGCGTCGTTCATCCGCAAGCACTCGGCACGAATCACCGGCACATACGCGCTGAGCGATTTTGTCAGACTGTCGGCAACGTGGCAGATAGCCTCGGGCCTGCCCTACACTGTGGCTGTGGGAAAATACGTCATCGACGGCAAAACCGCTCTGCTTTTCGACGACAGTCAGATAAACACCAAGCGGCTGCCAAGCTACAACCGCCTCGATTTCAGCGTGAACATTGAGAGCCGGAAGAACAAGACACGCCGGTGGAAAAGCTACTGGGACTTTGCCATCTACAACCTCTACGCCCGCAAGAATCCGCTCGGCGTGGCCTACTTCACCACCGACGAAAACAAAAACTACGTTCTGAGGCCAGGTTACTACTATTTCTACCAGTTTGTGCCGTCAATCTCCTACAGGTTCCGCTTTTAACCCAATTTTACCGGTTATGCAACAAGTTTACCTTTGTTGTTGATTAAAAAAAGCCGATTGGAAAGCCTACCTTAATAATTTTATATATATTGCCACACCAACAAACGATAACAGTAATGGCAAAAGAGAGATTAGACTTGGAATATCATTTCAACACCTCGCAAAAGGTTTTGTTTCCACGATTGAGCACTGCCGCCGGCCTGAACGAATGGTTTGCCGACGAAGTGAACGTTAAAGACAAGATTTTCACCTTCCGCTGGGACAAAGAGGAGCGCAGCGCCGAGCTGATAGCCATTAAGGAGCTCAGAAACATCAAGTTCCACTGGATTGACGATGACGATGACGAGACGTTCTTCGAGTTCAAACTCTCGACAACCGAGCTAACCGACGATTTGGCTCTCGAAATCACCGACTTTGCCGACGAAGGCGAGACAACCGAGCTGAAAGAAATCTGGGACGCGCAAATAACTGATTTAAAAAGGGTTTTGGGAGCTTAACTGCAAGCTCAACATCCAACATTTTCACCTCACACATCAGCAGATACGCATAAAATGCGTATAATTGCACATTATATGCGGAGGCTTGGCGGCCGCAGCTAATCATCAGAAAGTGAAAAAGTTAGACAAATTCATACTGAAATCGTACATCGGGCCTTTCATCCTGACGTTTTTCATTTCGATATTCATTCTGCTGATGCAGTTTCTTTGGCGCTATCTCGACGAGATTGTGGGCAAAGGGCTTGGCGCCGGCGTGATAACCGAGCTGATGCTGTACGCGTGCAGCAGTCTGGTGCCGATGGCGCTGCCGCTGGCCGTTCTGCTCAGCTCCATAATGACCTTCGGCAACCTAGCCGAACACTACGAGCTGATGGCCATCAAATCGGCCGGAATATCGCTTGTGAAAATTATGCGCCCGCTGATTGTGTTTGTGATAGGCGTGAGCATCTGCGCGTTTCTGTTCTCGAACAACATAATGCCGTACACCAACCTGAAAATGGCCTCGCTGCTCTACGACATCAAGCACCAAAAGCCCGAAATCTCAATCACCGAGGGCGTTTTCAGCGACGCCATTGAGAACTACAGCATCAAGGTGGGCCGCAAAAGCCGCAAAAGCCCAATGCTTTACGACATAATGATTTACAACCACACCGGCAACAACGAAGGCCGCGATGTGACGCTGGCCGACTCGGGCACAATGGTCATCACCGAAGACAAGCGCTATATGGTCATCACGCTCTACAGCGGCACCAACTACGTTGAGGAGACCGAGAAACGCCGCCGCTGGAACGAGAAGGAGTTCCCGCAACGGACAACCAGCTTCAAAGAGGAGCGGTTTATGATTGACCTTTCGGGAATGGGTTTCGAACGCTCGAACGAGTCGCTCTACAAAAACGGCTATGCAATGCTCAATCTGAATCAGCTGCAATACACAACCGACTCACTGGCAAAGAATTACGACAATTCAACCGAGCACTATCTCTCAAATCTGACGCGTGGCAACTATTTCAAAAAACTCGACTTCCGCGGTCAGGACAGCTCGTGGTACGAACGCACGGCACTGTCGGATACTGTGAAATACGTCAACATCGACTCGATAATGGCATCGCTCACAAAAAGCGACATTGAGGGCGTGCTGAGCTACGCGATTGAGAACGCGCGCGACGCCAAAACCTACATTTCGCAGTCGGCGCCGGAGTTTTTCAACCGCAAGAAAAACATCAAGCGCTACGAGATTGAGTGGCACCGCAAGTTCACGCTCTCCATCGCCTGCCTTCTGCTGTTCTTCATCGGGGCACCGCTTGGCGCGATAATCCGCAAAGGCGGCATCGGCACACCAATTGTGATTTCGGTGCTGTTTTTCGTCATCTACTACGTGATAAACATCAGCGGCGAGAAAGCCGCCAAAATGGGCACCTGGCCGGCGTGGCTCGGTATGTGGCTTTCGCCGATGGTGTTCGCTCCAATGGGCGCCTTCCTCACCTACAAGGCCGTGAAAGACGCCACGTTCCTCGAACTCAGCACCTATACCGATTTCTTCCGCAAAGTGTTCGATAAGATGATGAAAAACAGGCAGTTTGCCGCAGTTGTTCATCTTTTTGTTTCGAAAGAGAAGATGGCGAAAGCCAAATTAGCCGCCGAAATCGAGAAGCGCAAAAACGCATTTATTCACAAAACTGACAACGATGCAACAGCCTGATAACCAGCAACGGCCGATGCGCATTCTTGTTTTGTGCAACAAGATGCCCTACCCCTCGAACGATGGCGGAACCATTGCCACGCTCAATATGATTATGGGCCTGGCCGCGCAAGGCAACACCGTTGATGTACTGGCAATGCAGACTCACAAGCACAACTTTCCGCTATCGAAACTGTCGGCCGAACTAAGGAAGAACATAAACTGGCATTCCGACTGGATTGACACCGACATCAGCACACTGCGGCTGCTTAAAAACCTGATATTCTCGCGGTTACCATACAATGCCGAGCGTTTTGTATCAAAGGAGTTCGACGAGAAACTGAAAGACCTGCTGAAAAACAACTACGACATTGTGCAGCTCGAAGGTCTTTACCTGACAAGTTACATCGATACTATCAGAAACAATTCAAATTCAATTATATCGCTACGAGCGCACAACGTTGAGCAGCAGATTTGGGAACGTCTGGCAGAAACCGAGACCAACCCGTTCCGACGGATATACAAACGCATTCTCAGCCGCCGCATTGGCCGGCTTGAGCAACTGACATTGAGCAAGATAGACCTGCTTGTGCCGATAACCCGCAACGATGCCGAGCGTCTGCCGTTCGCTCCCGAGCGCACTTGCGTTACACCAACGGGCATCGAGCCGCAGAAATTCTCGGCCTACAAAGAGCCAAGCGTGCCAAAATCGGTTTTCTACATCGGCGCGCTCGACTGGGAGCCGAACCAGGAAGCCGTTTTGTGGTTTGTGCGCAACGTCTGGACCGACGTTCACCAGCAGCACCCCGACTGGGAGCTGCACATTGCCGGTCGCAACGCCCCAAAAAGCTTTGCCACCGAACTTGCCAAATATCCGGTGGTGTTCGACGGACAAGTGCAAAGCGCACAGGAATTCATTGAACGACACAACATTATGGTTGTTCCGCTGCTTTCGGGAAGCGGAATGCGCATAAAAATCATTGAGGCGATGGCGCACTCGCGCTGCGTGGTTACAACGCCGGTCGGAGCCGAAGGCATTGATGCGGAAAACGGCCGCCAGATTCTCATTGGCGAAACTCCCGACGAGCTGAAAGCTTTGATTTTGAAGGCTATCGGCGATGCCGAATTCACTCGCAGTGTCGCAAACGAGGCCTTTGCTTTTACAAATCAAAATTTCAACAATCGCCTGATAATCAGTAGTCTTGACAAATTCTACAAGCAATGGCTGCAGCGCTGACCATATTGTTTTGGGTTTTGATTGGCTTGGCCGTATATGCGTATGCGGTCTATCCGCTGCTTATTGCCGCCATTGCCCGGCTGAAACGCAACCAGCCGCAACCGTCGCTGCCCGAGACGCTGCCTCACGTAACGCTCTTTGTTACAGCCTTTAACGAGGAACAATTTGTTGATGAAAAAATCGCCAACTCGCACGCTCTCGACTATCCGGCCGACCGCCTGCACCTTGTGTGGGTGACCGACGGCTCCGACGACAACACCAACCAACTGCTTGCAAAATACCCGGATGTGAAGGTGTTTTTTGAGCCGGAGCGCCGCGGGAAAGTTCACGCAATGAAGCGCGGATTGCAACTCATCAACACTGATATTGTGATATTTACCGATGCCAACACAATGCTTTCAGCCGATAGCGTGAAAGAAATGGTGCGGCTCTTTGAAAATCCGCAGATTGGCTGCGTGGCTGGTGAGAAACGCATCAGCAGCGACATCCGGCAGAACGCCGCATCGTCGGGCGAAGGTGCTTACTGGCGCTACGAGTCGTGGATAAAGCGCAACGATGCCACCGCCGGGTCGGCCATTGGTGCGGCCGGCGAGCTTTTTGCAATGCGCCGCAGCCTCTATCAGCCCATCAGCGACAACACCCTGCTCGACGACTTCGAGATTTCGCTGCGCATCGCCCTAACTGGTTATAAGATAGGCTATTCGCCTCGGGCCTGTGCCATCGAGCGGCCGTCGGCAAACATTGGCGAGGAGATGAAACGCAAGGTGCGCATTGCCGCCGGCAGTTTCCAGACTATGCTTCGGCTGGGCGGCCTTTTCAACTTTTTCAGCCACCCGATGCTCACATTCCAATACGTATCACACAAGGTGCTGCGGTGGGTTATGGTGCCGCTGGCGATGGTGCTGATTATTCCGCTGAACATTTATTTCTGCGCAATCAACAATTTCAGTATCAATAATATATACACTTGGACTCTGGCCGCACAGATTCTGTTCTACGTTGCAACTTTCGTCGGCTTTGCGCTTCAGAACAAAAAGCTGAACGCCAGCTGGATATACATTCCCTACTATTTCTTTCTGGCCAACAAGGCAATGTGGCTGGGCTTCTGGCGGTTCTGCCGCAACAAGCAGAGCGTGAACTGGGAACGCGCAAAACGTGCAAACTGACCGCCAACCGCGCAAAAAAATTGGAAGCGCGCACCCTCCCGTCAAAACCGACAAATGATTACTTTCGCGGCCGAAAAAAAACGACAATTATGTGGCTGTTATTTGCTTTGCTGTCGAGTGCGCTGCTCGGCTGTTACGACATTCTGAAAAAAGCCTCGCTGCGAGGCAACGCCTTCATTCCCGTTCTGTTTGTGGCCACCGGCACCGGCGCGCTACTTTTCTCGGTGGTGCTTCTGCTGTCGCGATGCGGCGCGGTTGAGCCCGGAACACTGTTCTACGTTCCCCAGATTTCGGCTCACGAGCATCTGCTCTATTTCATCAAGGCGGTGATTGTCGGCAGCTCGTGGATATTCGCCTATAAAGCCTTGAGCCAGTTGCCGATAACCATTGTGGCACCCATCCGCTCCACCGGCCCGGTTTGGACGGTGGCCGGCGCATTCTTCATCTACAGCGAGCGTTTCAACGGATGGCAATGGCTTGGTTTTGTGATTGTTATCTTCTCATCGTACCTTTTTGCCAAGGCCGGGAAAAAAGAAGGCATCAACTTCAAAAGCAACCACGCCATCTGGGCTATCGTTACTGCCACGCTGCTCGGCTCCATATCGTCACTGTTCGACAAATACCTTCTCGCCCACTACGACCGAATGGCCGTACAAACCTGGTACTCAATCTATATGGGCGTTTTTATGCTGCTTCCGCTGATGTTTTGGCTGCCAAAACGCTCGGTGCCGCCGGTGTTTAGCTGGCGCGTGATAATTCCAATGATTGGCATCACCCTGTCGGTGGCCGATTTTATGTACTTCTACGCCCTTTCGCGCCCCGAGGCGTTGCTTGGCGTGGTATCGGTCATCAGGCGGAGCAGCGTTGTGCTGGCGTTCCTGCTCGGCGCGGCCATCTTCCACGAGCACAACCTCAAATCGAAAGGCATCGCCCTTGCCGGGATAATCATCGGCGTTTGCGTGCTGGTGCTGGGAAGCTGAGTTTAGTTAAGAGTTAGGAGTTAGTAATTAGGAGTTAGAATTTGCATCAATCCTTCCCTCCTTCAATCCTTCAATCCTTCCGTCCTTCATCCCGATAGCTATCGGGACTTCAAAAAAAACGGCCAAACCCGACTCGGATTTGACCGTGTATTTTGTATTGTAAAACAATTAGTTAAGGTCCTCAAACGATACAATGAGTGAGAAACGCCAAGTGTTTTTCAACGGGCTGTTAGAGAAGTTGCCGGCCGGAATCAAATACGAGAAATCCAAACCTAAAACCTTCATCTTCAAGCCGATACCTGCCGTAAAATATTTACGATTACCCTTATTCTCATTCTCGTGGAAGTATCCCAAACGGGCTGCGAACTGGTCAGCATACCAATATTCAAGACCAACCGATGCAGTCACCTCGTTCATCTCCTCTTTGAATCCGCCCGGAGCGTCGCCAAACGACTGGAACATTCCCTGGATGATGCCAACATCTTCGCTCTTGCCGGCGCGGATAACCTTGTAACCGTTCGCATCGGTCGAATCCTCATAATACTCGGGCGGAGTCGGCACAAGCAGCTTGTTGAAATCAACTGTGGCCGTAACCTTGTTGTATTTATCAACGTTCATTGTGAACGAACCGCCAATGCCCAAGTTTGTCGGAATGAAGTTTTTAGTTTCGGCAGTGTAACCCAATTTGGCACCCAAGTTGCTGATATTGAAACCAACAGCCCAATCGCAGTCATACTCGCTTAACTGAATCTTGTCAGTGTAATAGCCATTAATATCGACTGCAAACGATTTGCCTGCCTCAACCTGCTCGTTGTCCTGTCCGCCTTGTCCGCCAGTCAGATTTGAATAGATGAAACGACCGGCCAAACCAAGTGCGAAATTATCAGACAGCTTGCGGTTATACGAAAGGTCTAAGGCCAATTCGTGCGGAGAGTAGTTTCCAAATTGCTGGCCGTTATTATCGTAGAAAGTAACGTTACCCATTGTGAAATAACGCAAGCTGGCGCCAACGGCCTGCAACTTATCGAGCTGGTAATAACCCGAAACGTAGGCAAGATTCATATCGTTAATCAACTGGCGCAACCAAGGCACGTATGTTATCGACAAACCGTAGGGATTCTCAACAAACGCCAGTTTCGACGAGTTCCAAATCTGTGCGTAAGCATCTGGCGACAAGGCAATTCCGGCATCACCCATAGCTCCCGAACGCGAATCGGGGGCAATGCGCAGGAACGGCACCGCGGTGTTAATCACATTCGCTCCGCTTTGACCAAGAGTCTCCTCGTAGTTACCTTGCGCGCTCACTCCCAAGGCGCACACTAAAGCGGTTGTTGTCAAAAAAAATCTTCTTTTCATACCATAAATTTTGCATTGCAAATATAGGTGAGTTATACAAAACCACCATTTTGAATTGTGATGAAACACAAAAAAACATCAATAGAAACTGATTTTGACCGATTTTATTGCCTTTCGATAATCATTTTTCCAGTCTTTGAACTTTTGCCGGCCGTGCCCGAAATCTCGGCTTTGTAAATGTAGATTCCCCGGTCAAGCTGACGGCCGTTGCGCTGGCACTGCCAGTGGATTGGCGCGGTTTCGCCCACTCCCCTCGCCTCACTCACGCGGCCCACTGTCCGGCCCTGCATATCGTAAATGGTGATGGTCACATCAACAATGTTATCAGTCTGATTATGATTTATATAGAAATAGGTGTCGGTCGAGGCCGGATTGGGGAAGTTGTAAACCTCGCCAACGGCGGCCTTGTCGCTTCCGCGAACAACAAACTGAATCTCCGCCTCCGACGGATTGTTGTATATGTCCCAAGCCTTGAGCGTGAGCGTGTGCTCGCCTTCGGCCAGACCGTAAAGATTGAACCGCAGCTCGCCCGAGTTGTACTTGTCGATGTAGCCCTCGTAGCAATCGTTCAGAACCACAGCCGTTTGCATATCGTAATCGACCATCGCCACAATATCGTGCCCGATGCCGTTACCCGTGGTGTTGATGCCAGACTCGTCGAACAGCCGCGCGATTACCACCGGATTGCTGCCCACCGTGTAGCCTCCAACGAAATTGGTATCGGTCATAAAAAGTTGGATTTCAGGGCCGTCGAAGTCCAAAATCTCGGCATTCGGTGGTGTTCCACCTATGATGATATTGTCGGAATAGCCCACAGCCTCCACAGTGTCAGCAACAGCGTAAAGACTTATCCTGCCTGGACCAAATGAGTAATCGATGTCCTTGGGCATAATGAAACTGAACTGGTAAAAACCGTCGGTTATCGATGCCTTACCCTGATAGAGGACGCTGTTTTGTATCTCAAAATCGATGATTGGCGAGCTGTTGTCGTTGCCGCGCGTTGAAACGGTTGTTTTTTTATCGAAGACCGTAGCGTAAACCACACCATTGGAATTCAATACGTTACCATCGGCGTCACACACGTAGCCCTCAATGGTCACGGTGTCGATGGCGTTGATGGTGTCTTGCGGAACACCCGCCGGCCGGCCGTTGATGCGCGACACCACGGCGTTCTTGTTATGGGGGTGCGCCAAGCTGATGGCCGGGTCGCCAAGCAGCACGAACTTGCGCTTGTTCACCGTCATCAGACTGCCAGTGGCGTTTTTTGCAAGCTTCACAATGTCGCCAACACGCAATCCGTGGCTCACACCCTGTGCGAAAATGTTGCGGCTCAGCTCAACGTTTGACGAGTTGTAAACCACACGAGTTGTGACTAAAGCCGCAATGGAACCGCCTTTGGGGTTCTTCACCAATGTCTCGCCGAGCGATGTGAAATTATGGTCGTCGAACCGGCCCACCTCGCAACTTGCCGCGATGAAAACCGGCATCCGTCCGGCATTGGCCAACGCGTTTGCGTCTTGCAGCATAAAAATCGACTCGTGCGCCATCTTGCGCGTGCCGCCGTGCCCAATGTACTCAATAATATCGGCACCATTGGCAAACTGTTTCTTAATCAGATCGTTCACCTCGGGATATGTCGCTCCTGACGAGCCGGAAACCTGCGTGTGAGCATCCAAATAAATCTTATTGATGTTGTACTCTGGCGAAGTTTGCCCAATCACATTGCAGATTCCTTCGGCATCGTTCACAAAATCGCCACTCTCCTCGTCATCGGCAATAATGGCAATGGTGTTGCACCAGCCGCCGGGGTCGCGCCCAGTCAGATGCCGTCTGATTTTGTCAACCATAGCCTGCGCCTCGCCAGTGTTGGAAGCCGGCATCCGGCCCACGGCAATGTCGAGTGTGCCTGTGAACTCGCCCTCACCATTATCCAGCATCCCAAAGAAATCGTCGCTCACATAGCTGTTGTCGGTCGATTCGGCCTCTTCCGACTGCATAGTGAGCAGCAGATTGGCGTTCGCACCCGTAATGTTGCGGTTGTCGTAGGTGCCGTCGCCAAAAAGCAGCAGATAGCGGAAGCCTTCATTGCGTTTGTAAAGCATTCTGGCAAAATTCCTTACGGCCGCCACATCGGGGGTTCCCCCCGAAAACTCGTTGAAAACCTGCTGCTGCGTCACCACCAGAACTTTCAGTTTATCGATGGCTCGATGAAGCTCGGCCAACTCTTCGGCCTGCTGCACAAAATCGGGGTACGCAACTATCAGCATATCAGGCGTCGAGGCTCCGTGCAGATTCTGATTAGCAACTTCACCCAAATCGGCGCCGCTCATAATTGGCGTAAGCAGGTTCCGGCTGTCGAACGCCACAAACTCGCGGATGGTGCCCTTCGGCTGAACCACAAAACTTGTTGTGGCGCCATCGGTAACAGTTTCAACCACAACCGGATTGGTGGGTGATGTTATGTCGAGCACACGCGGTGTGCCGCCGCCATTGTCAATAGCATATTTCACAGCGCTGGCACTTGCCGAACGCGAATCGCGGAAATGCAACTGCCGCCGGCCATTGTAGGTTAGCCGCTCGCGCGCGTTCAGGCCAATCCAGCCGATATGCCCCTCCGAGGTTGCACTTGAGCTTGCCAAGCTGAACGACAACCAAATGTCGGACGACTGAGCTTTGAAACTGAAACTGCACTCCCCGTAACTTGCATAGCGATAGTCGGTATATGCACTATTGACGTAGCTTCGGGCCACCTCCCGTCCGCGATATTTGTAACGGAAATAAGCGGTTGTCCCAGAAGCCATTCGTCCGGCAGCTGCCGCAATACCTTTGACTGGCTCGCCGAGATTGATATTGGCAAAACCAAACCGTGCCGAATCGGCGCTGTTAACCACCAATTTGGTATCGTACCACCGCCGCCCCGATTCCACCAAATTATACTTGTCACGGCCGAAATAAGCGTAAGCATCGTACTCGTTGACAAGCATTTCCGGTTCAACATCGTTTTTGACGGCCGTCTGCATCGGCTTGCCCGCCCCCAAATCGGAAGTGAGCAGCAGATAAATATAATCAGAGTAATAATGGTGCGAATGAACAAACATCTTCTCCCGCGAATCATAATTAAGCGACACCGGCCCCTGCGCATAGAAAATCAAATAGTCGCCGCTGCCAAAAACACCGTCGCTTCCTGTCTCTTTCAAGGTTGGAATCTCGTTCAAATCGTCGGGAACCGGCACTCCGCAATACATCGGCAATATTCTGCCCCCATAGCTGAAAATGCGCGTTTGGGCAGGATTATCGAGACCAATTTTCAACAGCTCTTCGTATGTGATGCGGTAAACACCTGATGTATCGACTTTTATCATAAACCACCGGCCCGTGCTCAAAAGCGAGTTGGTTGTCGGGGTCACAACCGTGCTGCTTTGCGCCGATGTCACGAAAGTGGTCAGTATCAACAAGAAAGATATAAGAAGCCTCACCATACCGATTGCAAGTTTCAAGGCTATAAAAATATAAGTTCTTTTTTAACGTTTAACTCAGTGCAAACGGCGGAATAACTAATTTTATTGCCTCAAAAACCGATGCAGAAACGAATGTTGAAACACCTATTAATAATGGTAACGCTGTGCGGATGCCTCTGCGCCAACGCTCAAGACAGCCCGCTCACGCTCTGGTGCTACGACGTCCACGCCGTGAATCCCGCAATGGCCGGTTCGGCAAATCAGCTCAGGCTCAACACTTTCTACCGGAATCAGTGGCTCAAGGCCGATGCCGGATTCCAATACTACGGAGCCTCGGCCGATATACCTGTGGCGAAAAATATGGGCGCGGGCATCGGCTTCAGCAACGACCACGCGGCCGCCTTCGTCAAGCCAGGCATCTATGGCACCTATAGCTACACTGTCAAAACCGGGTTACAATCGGAACTGCGGTTCGGAATCAGGGCCGGCGTTATGCAGAAATACCTCTCCGCCTCCGACCTGACCTTTGAGCAGACCGAGTTTGTGGCCAACCGCTCGTCGAAAATCAAGCTCGACGCGGGCATCGGTGCCGGACTCACCGTAAAAAAGTTCTTCGCCGGACTCATTATCGACCACCTCACCCGTCCACGACAAGAAATTTCTGGCGAATTTGAGTCGCGAACAAGCATAAAAATGACGTTGAACGCCGGTTTTGTGCACAAAATCAGGACCACTAATCGAAAAAAAACAGCCGAAATAATGCCAATTTTGATATTTCAGCAGCACGGAAGGCAACAAAATCTGCAATTTGGCGTTATAGGAAAAGTGAATTGGATGCTGATGGGGATTGCTTGCCGCAAAAACATTGGCACCGACGCACCTTGGAGTTCTATAATATTGGGATACAAAGCGTTAGATTTTCGAATAGCATACAGTTACGATTTTGATTTGAACAAAAAAACGGTGAAAATGGGTAACGCGCACGAGATTTCGATAACAAAATTGATTGCGCTGAGCAGGAAAGAAAAACACAAATCGATAGACTGCCCTTCTTTTTTACGATAAAAAGTGCGGCGTTAACGATTTTATTTATATTTGTGGTTGCTAATAAAGAACGATAAACAAAAAAAACTTTTTATGAAAGTGAGAAAATTAGATATTGTAGTATCAGTTGCCGCAATGGCTTTAATGTCTTGCGGAAAAGAAGTTTCGCAAACCACTGGTTGGGAGTACAACCTTTCAGACAACGGTGGTTTTGAAAAGTTTCAAGGTGAGTATGAGCAGGAAACCGGCCCGGGTTTGGTGTTCATCGAAGGCGGTACCTTTGCAATGGGCCGCGTAGAACAGGATATTTTGTTCGATTGGAACAACATTCCGCGCCGCGTGTCGGTGTCATCGTTCTATATGGATGAAACCGAAGTCCGCAACCTTGACTATCGCGAGTATTTGTATTGGATTTCAAGGGTTTACGTTGAATATCCCGAGGTTTACAAAAAGGCACTCCCCGACACATTGGTTTGGAGACGCAAATTGGCTTACAACGAGCCTTACGTTGAGTACTATTTCCGCCACCCGGCATACCAAGACTATCCGGTTGTTGGTGTTAACTGGCTGCAAGCCAATGACTACTGCGCTTGGCGTACCGACCGCGTGAACGAGCGCATCCTCATCAATTTGGGATTCCTGCTTGAGGATCCGAACCAGATGGGCGCACAAAACTTCAACACCGAGGCTTACCTCGCACACCAATACGAAGGTGCTGTAGGTAACGAAATGGTTGACCTCGACCCGAACAAAGATTACCGTAAAATCAGAATGGAAGACGGCTTGCTGCTTCCCAAATACCGTCTCCCGACCGAGGCTGAATGGGAATTTGCAGCTTTGTCAATCGTCGGCACATCAGTTGGTGAGCGTGTTTACGAGCGCAAAATCTACCCCTGGGTTGGTGACGGTTTCCGTAACCCGAACGCTAAAGACAAAGGCCGCATTGTTGCCAATGCAATGCGCGGACGTGGTGATATGATGGGTGTTGCCGGAGCATTGAACGATAACGCCGACATCACCGCACCTGTAAATTCTTACTGGCCTAACGATTACGGTTTGTACTGTATGGCAGGCAACGTCAACGAGTGGGTTGCCGATGTTTACCGTACCCTTTCGGCCGACGATGTTGAGGAGTTCCGTCCGTTCCGTGGCAACGTGTTCCAAACACTTGTACGCGATGAGGAAGGCAACGTGGCTGAGAAAGACAGCTTGGGCCGTCTGCGCTACCGCAACATCTCTGAGGAAGAGGCTATCGACCGCCGCAATTATCAAACTGCCGACAACATCAACTACCTTGATGGTGACTTTGAGTCAAGTATCGATTTCTCGAATGAGGACGCATCTCGCGAACCGGGTTCAAAGAGAATGTACTTTAACGGTAAAGACCGCACCGACCAGAATATGACCTCACTTGTAAGCGACCACGTGAGAGTTTACAAAGGCGGTGGCTGGCACGATAGAATTTACTGGCTTGGCGCTGGCACCCGTCGGTTCCTCGACGAGAACCAAAGCCAAGACGACCTTGGATTCAGATGCGCAATGACCCGCGTGGGTGACTCGAAAGGAAACTGATAAAAACTGGAAACGACAACAACAAATAACTAAGCCCTGTGAAAACGGGGCTTTTTAATTCAATTAAGATAATGAACACATCGGCACTATACGAGATTTTTCTGAAGTATCCGCACATCTGCACCGACAGCCGCAAGGCATCAGAAGATTCGATATTCTTTGCGCTAAAAGGCAAAAACGACGGCAACGCTTACGCGGAGCAGGCCTTGAAAAAATGCCAGTACGCTGTAATCGACAACGAAGCCTACAACAAAAGCGACCGCTGCATTTTGGTTGAAAACGTGCTGGACACACTGCAAAAATTAGCAGCGTACCACCGCAAACGTCTTGGCCTGCCGATTCTGGCAATAACCGGAACAAACGGAAAGACTACGACCAAAGAACTAACGGCTCGCGTACTGTCGAAAAAATACAAAGTGGCCTACACTCAAGGCAACCTCAACAACCACATTGGAGTGCCGCTCACGCTGCTGTCGATGGACAAAAGTCACGAGTTCGGCATTGTTGAGATGGGCGCAAGCCATCAGGGCGAAATCGCAAAACTGTGCAAGATTGCGGCGCCCGACTTTGGAATCATCACAAATGTAGGACGCGCTCACCTTGAAGGATTCGGGTCGTTCAACGCCATAAAAGACACAAAGGGCGAGCTTTACAGATACTTGCACGATAATGACGGAATGGCTTTTGTGAACTACGACAACGAGACGCTTGAGGATATGAACCCTCCTCACAACATCATCTACTACGGCACAAAAACATTCACCCACTGCCAGGGACAAATACTCGACAGCTCTCTTTATCTATCGTTTAAATGGGCACCATCGGACGAGATAATCGCCAACGAGGAAACCACAAAAGACAACGAGAGCTACACCATCAACACACATTTGATTGGCGCATACAATTTTGAGAACGCACTGGCCGCTGTGTGCGTGGGAAACAACTTCGGCATCAGCGCCAGCAGCATAAAAGAAGCTATCGAAAGCTACGTACCCGACAACAGCCGCTCGCAATTGGTAAAGACCGACAAGGGCAACTCTCTCCTACTTGATTGCTACAATGCCAACCCATCGAGTATGGAAACAGCCATTGAGAATTTCGCAAAAATCGATTTGCCTAATAAAGTGCTGATTATCGGCGATATGCTTGAACTTGGCGATGCCACGAGCCGCGAGCACGGTGTGATTATCGGTCTGGTGAAGAAACTCGGTTTTGAGAAGGTTTATTTTGTGGGCCGAAACTTCTGCAACATCAAAGACGCTCACGATTTCCGCTGCTTCTACGATTCTGACGACTGTGCGAAACATTTGGCTGAAGAAAAACTCAGCAACGCATCGATACTGATTAAAGGCTCGCACGGAATGAAGATGGACAAAATTGTCCCGTTCGTGTAAGCTGACCACTGATAACAGAAAAGCCATTGCCGAAACCGACAATGGCTTTTTTGTTGCCTATATAG
Organism: uncultured Bacteroidales bacterium; assembly: GCA_902790595.1. Lineage (GTDB taxonomy): Bacteria > Bacteroidota > Bacteroidia > Bacteroidales > SZUA-534 > RUG13583. Next base: position 72,100 of record CADASL010000008.1, on the reverse strand, counting down.
AATGATTACTTGAAATCTTCTGCCTTAAGCTGCGGCAAATGCATACCAACCATCACCAGATTGTTGTCGGCGGCATATTGCAGCAGACGGCGGCGGCTTTCAACAGCGGCCGGTTTGTCGGCATCGAACGATGCGCAGATTTCGGGATTCACCATTTGCAGAGCGGCACCGTGCATCAAATCGCCAACCATAAGCAGACGACCGCGCTGAAAAGCGGTGTGGCCCGGTGTGTGTCCTTTGGCATCGATGGCAACAACGTCCATAGGCAGAGTGTCGCCAAAATTGAACAAGTGCAAGTTGGCTTCGTATGCCTTCATAGTGTTGATTTGCTGAGCGTTCTGACCGGGTTGGGCATTGGTTACCCACGCATCGTACTCGGGCTGAGCGGCGTAAACTTGAGCGTTTTCAAAAACAACCGTGTCGCCTTTGAGCATTCCGCCAATGTGGTCGCCGTGGAAATGCGTAATGAACAGATAGTCGATTTTCGACGCGGGCACGCCAAGCGAGTCGAGACGGCGCTCAAGGTTGCCGTTCGAGCCACCAAGACCGGTATCGAACAGCAGATTCTTGCCGTCAATCTGAAGAAGGAATGTGCTGACTGACGATGGAACGCCATCGCGCACACCAAGGCTGTCAATCAGTGCCGAATCAGCTTCGGGGAACAGACGAACGGGCATCAAACGCTCGCCGGCATTGTCCTGAATCCAAGTAACATTCAGTCCATCGACTTGAAAAGCAAGCACTTCGCCATTAGCGACAGGCTGTTGTTTAACCGTTGTTGCCGAGTTGCAGCCCATCAGGCACAGACCGGCAAACAGAATTACAGAAAACTTTTTCATAACAAATTATTTTAAAATCATTGCTTCAAATCCTTTGGAAATCATGGTTTTAAACTCGCCCGTCGAGTCGGAATAGATGAAATAGTAGTCGATTCCGGACAGAGTGTCGCACATTGCAGCGGCGGCTTCAACACCCACAACCATACAAGCTGTGGCCAGCGCATCGGTAGTGATGCAGTCGTGACCGGCGATTGACGCACTCAGCAGGCTGTTGCGCGCCGGATAGCCCGTGGCCGGATTGATAGTGTGTGAATAGCGGACTCCATCTTCAACATAGAACTTATGGTAATTACCTGATGTTGAAAGGCTTCTATTATCGAGCGAGACAATATCCTGAAACTCGTGGTTGCCGGTTGCGGTGGTGTCGTCAATTGGCTTGTCGATGCCGATGCGCCATAGCACTCCTTTGGAATTCAAGCCGTTAGCCCGCACTTCGCCGCCAATTTCAACCATATAATCGCGGATGCCCATCTGTTCAAACATTTCGGCAATCACATCAACCGACTGCCCCTGCGCTATACAATTGGCATTCAGTTGAACACGCGGGTCGTCTTTAACGATTTGGTTGCCATTGATATGTATTTTCTGATAGCCGCAAAACTGTTTCAAACTATCGATAAGTTGTTGATTGACGTGCTCTTTCTTGCTGAAACCAAAGCCCCACGCATTCACAAGCGGACTAACGGTGATGTCCATTGCGCCACGGGTAAGTTCGGAAATCTCGAACGCACGCCGCATACAATTCAGAAAAAGCGTGTCGTTGGTTTCGGTTATCTGATTGTTGTTCACTCGGCTGATGGTCGATTCGGGAATATAGGCGCTCAACGCTGTGTCGAAGCGGTGCAGTTCGCGTGCAATTTGTACGCTCAAATCGGCATTATGCTTATACACAATATGATAAGTGGTTCCTTGTATAAAGCCGTCGCTTGTGAAATAGCGGTCAGTTTGCACTGAACAAGCTGCAACAGCCGCTACAAGAAATGCGAAAACGAGTTTTTTCATACCGAAATATTTGTGCACAAAAATAGCAAAGTGGTTGATTTCCTTGCACTAAATTTCTCTTACACAATTCCAATTGTTTTTGGGAACACTATATGGCTTACCACGCTTGCAACCTTAAACATAATTCATTTTTTCTGCCAAAGATTGAATTTGAAACAAAATTTGTATATTGCGAAAATTTTCGCAACGAAAATTTTCGCAATAAATAAAATACTGAATATGAATCCGTTTAAGTTTGGCACGATAGTAGAAAACGAGTTCTTCACCGACAGAAAAGAAGAATCGGAAATACTGAAACAGAAACTCGACAGCGAAAACCACGTCATACTCATAAGCCCACGCCGATTGGGAAAAAGCAGTTTGGTGCAAAAAGTTGTTTCCGAACTTAATCAGCCGTACATTAAAATTGATTTACAATATGTTATGAATGTAAGCGACTTCGCCGCCCAATTATTGAAATCAATTTTCAAACTGTATCCTTACGAGAAAATCAAGTACACAATGGGGCACTTCAGGGTGGTGCCCACGATATCGACAAACGCTGTAACAGGCGCAATGGACGTGTCGTTCCAATCGGGAAACAACTCTGCCATTATGCTTGAAGATGCAATGGAAATGCTTGAGAAAGTGGCCACAAGCAAAAGCCGACTGATTGTGATTTTAGATGAATTCCAAGAAGTTACAAAAATACAAGAAGGCTTCGACCGTCAGCTACGCTCAATAATGCAACAGCAAAAGGGCATAAACTACATTATGCTCGGCAGCCAGGAATCGCTGATGGAAGATATTTTTGAGAAGAAAAAATCGCCTTTCTACCACTTTGGACAGATGATGCGGCTGAGCAGAATTCCGCGCACCGATTTTTCAGAATATATTATGACAAGACTGCCAAAAATCGCAGATAACAAAGCGGTTAGTATTACAAACAACATTCTTGATTTCACAAAATGCCACCCCTACTACACTCAACAACTTGCCGCCCACGTTTGGGAACTTGTAAATTATCAAGAAGTTACAGACAATGTTGTAAGCTTGGCCATTGAGCAGCTCATAAAAATGCACGACCTTGATTTTGAGCGACTTTGGATTAGTATGAACCGCACTGACAGAGAGATATTGTTGCAAATTGCAACCGGCGAAAACCCTCTCCAAAACCGCCAGAAGCCCACCAGCACTTCGTTCAGCGCCATTAAACGCCTAATGCGCGACGGCTACATTATCAACATCGACAAATACGAAATCGAAGACCCGTTTTTTATGCAATGGATTATCAATAAGAATTTGTAGTTATGACAATTACACATTGCGAAATTTTTCGCAACGAAATTTTTCGCAATCGCCAAATTGTCAACCGCGAGAAAATCTGCGACAATCCATTAAATCTGTGTTCCCGATAGCTATCGTCCCGATAACTATCGGGACTGCGTTCAAGAATCTGTGAATTTCTGCGCTTCCTGCGCCAGCAGAAACCGTGTTGTCTGTGCGAGCCATAAACAAAAAAATCCCCGCCAGCCAAACGGCTGCGGGGATTTGTCAATATCGGTTTCGGAATCATCCGCCGAAGTTGTCGAAGTGAATCATTTCGTCTTCAACGCCCAGACTGTAGAGCAGGTCGAGAACGGTTTTGGCCATCATCGGCGGACCGCACAGATAGTACTCAATGTCTTCAGGCTCTTCGTGCGCCTTCAGGTAGGTGTCGCCCATAACCGGTGCAATGAAACCTGCGGTGTACTTGATTCCAAGTCCGTCAGCCTTCGGGTCGGGACGGTCGAGCGCCAAGTGGAAGTGGAAGTTGGGGTACTCCTTCTCCAGTTCCAGGAAGTCGTTCAGGAAGAACACCTCGTCGATGGCGCGGGCACCGTAGAAGTAGTGCATTTCGCGGTCGCGGGTGTGCAGAGTCTTAAGCATATGCATAATCTGCGCACGCAGCGGGGCCATACCGGCGCCACCGCCAACCCAAATCATTTCGCGCTTGCTGTCGAAAATCGGGTGGAAATCGCCGTAAGGGCCGCTCATAATCACCTTGTCGCCCGGTTTCAGGCTGAAGATGTAGGTTGAAGCGATACCGCAAGGCACGTCCATAAAGCCCGGACCTTGGTCTTTCGGCTTGAACGGCGGTGTGGCGATACGCACTGTCAGCGTGATGATGTCGCCCTCGTCGGGATAGTTGGCCATTGAGTAGGCGCGGATTGTCGGGGTGTCGTTCTTCTGATGAAGGCCGAACAGACCGAATTTCTCCCAAGTCGGAACATAAAGGTCGCCAATCAGGCTGCGGTCGAAATCGGCGTAGTTCAGGTCGTACTCCGGAATGCGGATTTGCGCGTACGAACCCGGGATGAAGTCCATATGCTCGCCAGCCGGCAGTTTCACCTTGAACTCCTTGATGAACGAAGCCACGTTGCGGTTGCTGATAACCTCGCACTCCCACTCTTTGACGCCAAGCACCGACTCCGGCACCTTGATGGTCATATTGCTCTTAACTTTGGCTTGGCAGCCCAGACGCCAGTGGTCTTTAATCTGTTTGCGGGTGAAGTGGCCCTTTTCAGAGTCGAGAATCTCACCGCCGCCTTCCAGAATTTGGCATTTGCACTGTCCGCACGAACCCTTGCCACCGCAGGCCGACGGCAGGTAGATGCCCTCGTTGGCCAGTGTCGACAGCAGGCTCGAGCCCGATTCAACCTCAACTTCCTTGTCGCCATTGATGGTGATTTTCACCTTGCCCGAAACGACAAGGTAGCGTTTAGCCACCAGCAGGATAGTTACAAGCAAAAGGATGATGACAAGAAACACACAGATGCTTGCCAATATTAATTTCATATCCATTGTCTTATCCTTTTAATTACATTTTTAAGCCAGAGAAACACATAAACGACATAGCCATCAAGCCCACAGTGATGAAGGTGATGCCAAGTCCGCGCAAGGGTGCGGGAACGTTGGAATATGCCATTTTTTCGCGAATGGCGGCCAGAGCCACAATGGCCAGAAGCCAGCCAATGCCCGAGCCCAGAGCGTAAACCACGGCGCTGCCAACCGAACCAATGTATTTCGGGTCGCTTGGGGCAAGGCCAATGCGCTGCTGCATAAAGAGCGACGCACCCATAATGGCGCAGTTTACGGCAATCAGCGGAAGGAAGATACCCAGCGAAGCGTACAGCGACGGGCTGAAGCGCTCAACCACCATCTCAACCAACTGAACAATGCCCGCAATCACACCAATAAAGAGTATGAAACTCAAGAAACTCAAGTCCACGCCCTCAACAAGGCAGTTCGGACCCAGAACCTTGGTCTGAAGCAGGTAGTTGACCGGAAGTGTGACCACCAAAACAAAAGTCACAGCAATGCCTAATCCCAGGGCTGTCTTAACAGTCTTTGAGACAGCAAGGTATGAGCACATACCAAGGAAGAAGGCGAATATCATATTGTCCACGAAAATCGAGCGGACAAACAAACTAATCAAACTGTTATCCATTTTTCTTTAGTTTTAATGGTTCTACTTCTGTTGCAAATCCTTGTTGTGCGCGCGCTGCCACCAGATTATGCAGGCCACAATGATAAGCGCCATTGGCGGCATCAGCATCAGGCCGTTGTTCACATAGCCGGCGTTGGCAATGCAGTCGTAGTTCAGAACATTCACGCCGAACAGCGTGCCTGAGCCGAACAACTCGCGGAAGAACGCAACAATAATCAGTATCTTGGCGTAGCCCAGACCGTTGCCGATACCGTCAAGGAACGACGGCCACGGCTCGTTCTGCATTGCAAAAGCCTCCAGGCGGCCCATCAGAATACAGTTGGTAATGATAAGACCAACATATACAGAGAGTTGCACGCTAATGTCGTAGGCAAACGCTTTCAGAATCTCACTCACGATAGTCACCAGGGCGGCAACCACAACCAACTGCACGATAATACGGATACGCAGCGGAATGGTCTTGCGCAGGCACGAAATGACCACGTTTGAAAGGGCGGTAATGATTGTAACCGATATGCCCATCACGATTGCCGGCATCAGTTTGGCAGTTACAGCCAAAGCCGAGCAGATTCCAAGCACCTGCACCGTTACAGGGTTGTTCAGCCCCAGCGGTGTCAGCAACGCTTCTTTATTCTTTTTCGAACTCATATCTCAATCCTCCTACCTTTTTAAAAATTTAGTGTAATTGCCAAGGCAGTTTTTCAGCATCGCATCGACACCTGTTGAAGTAATGGTGCCGCCCGAAATGCCGTCAACCTCGTATTTGGCGTCCTCAACCTTGCCGTTTTTGACAACGCTGATTTTCACCGAAGTGCTGTCGCCAACCAGTTTGCCCTCAAATTGTTTTTGGAACTTGACTGATTGAATTTCAGCGCCAAGGCCCGGGGTCTCGCTTGCGTGTGAGAAGTAGGTGCCGAAGACGGTGTTCTTGTCGTCGTTCAGAGCCACATAGCCCCAAATGGCGCCCCACAGACCGGCTCCGTAAACCGGAATCACATATTTGGTCTGTCCGTTAAGGTTGCAGACAAACACGTGGTAGCGGTTGGCTTTGCCCTCGTTCTCGTAAAGTGTTGCGAAATCGCCCTTGTATTCAACGATTGTATCGCCTTTCAGAATCATATCTTTCACGTTTGCAGTGAAATATGCGTCAGCGTCGGCAGTCTCCACATTGAGTGAGTAGAGAATCTGCTTTTTGGTGTCCAGTTTGACGTTGGCGTCTTGTTTCGCGCGAAGCGACGACGACACAAACGACAGCAGGAACGCCACAACAACCACCATCGCGGCAGCGTAGGCAAAAGTGTATGCATTGCTACTTGTTGGCAGTTTCTTTTCAGCCTTCAATTCGACAAAGGCCGAAGCCGGTGCGTTGCACTGCGGGCAAGTTTCCGGTGCTTTGTCACCCTCGTGGATATATCCGCAGGTGGTGCATTTGAATTTCTTGTTAGCCATTGTGAATTATGCTTTAATTGTTACTCTTTTTTTGCGGCGGTTGATGTTCGCCTGAATGAAGAAATGGTCAATGAGCGGTGCGAAGGTGTTCATCAGCAGGATTGCCAGCATCATACCCTCGGGGAAGCCCGGGTTGAGCACGCGAATGACGATTGCCATTGCGCCAATCAGGAATCCGTAAATGAACTTGCCGCCCTCGGTGCGTGCCGAAGTGACAGGGTCGGTTGCCATAAACACGGCGCCGAAGCAGAATCCGCCGTAAACCAGGTGGTTGTACCAAGGCAGTTGCGCCATCGGGTTCTCGGCCGAGCCGCAGGTGTTGAACAGCCAGCCCATTGCAATGCCGCCCACAAAGACAGAAAGCATTGTCTTCCAACTTGCCACGCCTGTGTATAGCAGAATGAAGGCGCCAATCAGTATGGCAACGGCGCTTGTCTCACCCACGCTGCCCGGAATCAGTCCGAAGAATGCGTCGGCAAACGAAGTGTAGTTGCCTGCGTTGGCCATTGCCAGCGGTGTGGCGCCCGAGAAACCGTCAACTGCGGCCTCGGCGCTGTAGTTGTAGTACCAGGCTGTCTCACCCGACATTTTGGTCGGATAGGCGAAGAACAGGAACACGCGGGCCAGAAGGGCCGGGTTCCACATATTCATACCAGTGCCGCCGTACACCTCTTTGCCGAAGATTACGGCGAAAGCGGTTGCCACGCCAACCATCCAGAGTGGAACATCGGCAGGCATTACAAGCGGAATGAGCATTCCCGAAACAAGGAAGCCCTCGTTAACCTCGTGGCCGCGCATCTGTGCCGAAGCAAACTCAATGGCCAAACCAACGACGTATGAAACAACAATTATCGGCAGAACGGCCAGGAAGCCTTTGAAGAAAATCTGCCAGAAAGTGACGTCGGCCAACTCGCCCGTCATACGGAAATGCTGATAACCAGTGTTGTACATTCCGAAGAACAGCGCCGGCATCAGAGCCAATACCACGACAATCATCGTTCGTTTCAAATCGACGGCGTCGCGGACGTGAACACCACATTTGTTGGTTTCATTCGGTGTGAAAAGGAACGTTTCGAAGGCGCCGAATGTCGAACGGAACTTCGCGAACTTTCCACCCTCCTGAAATTTGGGCTTCACGTTATCCAAAAAATTTCTTAAAGCGTTCAATGTTTTAGATTTTTGGTTTATAACTAATTATCATCCAACTTCTTTCATCATCAGATTCAAGCCGTTGCGCAATGTCTTTTGGATTGCGATTTTCGAAGTGCAGACGAACTCGCAGAGCGCCATATCCTCCTCAACAACCTCGTAAATGCCCAATTGCTCCATTTTGTCGATATCCTCGGCCATAATGGCTTTAATCAGGTGTTCGGGGTAAATGTCCATCGGGAATACCTTCTCCATCTCGTTGCTGACCACAAAGGCGCGAAGTTCGCCGTGAGTGTTGGCGTTGAGTTTGTACTCGTGTTTCTTGCCTGTGAGCCACGAGAAGAAGGTGCGCGACGCGCTGAACTTGTTGAAACCGGGTGCTGCCCAGCCCATAAACTCGTACTCGTCGCCTTCAGGAATGGCAGTGAGTTGGCTGTCGTAGTAGCCCAGATAGCCGTCGGGCTGAACCTGTGTGCCGGTGAGCACGTTGCCGCTGATAAGGCGCACGTGGCCGTCGGCAAGGTTGCCGTTGACCATTGTGGTGAGTTGCGCGCCGAGAATGGTCTTCACGTAAGCGCGTTTCTTCATTTCGGAACCGCAGAGCACAACCACGCGTGTGAAGTCGTGAACGCCGGTGGCAAACAGTTTGCCGATTGTCACAACCTCCTGCGGCTGAATGGTGAACACCTTCTCGCCGGCGTTAATCGGATTGGTGTGGTTGATTTGAACGCCCACGCAGCCTGCCGGGTGCGGACCTTCGAAGGCGGTAACCTTCTCGCATTTGGCACCGCTGAAGGCTTTTGAGCAGCCGTTGTTGTGGGTGCCGACATACACAGGTGCAATCTTCGACAGAACGTCGAGACCTTTTTGGAAGAACTCCTCGTTGGTGCTGACAATGAAATCGTAGTCAGGCGCCAGTGGTGCGCTGTCGAAAGTTGACACGAAGATAGCCTTCGGTTCGGCCGTTGGGTTGGCCACAATGTTGTAGGGGCGCTGTTTGAAGTAAGTCCACGCGCCCGACTCGAGCAGTTTGTCGACAACCTGCTGACGGCTCATAGCCGCAGGGTCGCTCTTGCCGAAGTCGATTGGTGCTGCCTTGCTGTCGGCCTTGACAACAATCTCCGTAATAACCCGTCTGTCGCCACGGTTGACTGCGACCAACTCGCCTCCTACCGGTGACACAAACTTAACCTCGGGGTGCTGCTTGTCGAAAAAGAGCACGCTTCCCGCTTGCACCTTGTCGCCCACTTTGGCCACCATCTTCGGGGTCAAGCCCTTGAAGTCGGACGGCTTAATGGCAAACAATTCCGGCAACGGAATTTGGGCGAAAACCGTTTCGGCTTTGCCCTGCAAACGAATGTCGAGGCCTTTCTTGAGTTTTATAACATCAGACATTTGTTAAGTATTAATAAAATTTTGAATTAAAAATTGTTCGGTTCAATGCAATAAACACTTCTCCAAAAAACGGTGCAAAGAAAATCAAACTCGCTGTGATTTGCGAATTTATTGGGTACGATTTTTTCGGAATTTTTAACAATATTTTTTGAACGCAGATAACACTGATTGAATGGATTTAGGAGGATTTCCTCTCGCACAGACGACACTGATAGCACAGATTCTTCGTTTAGTTGCACTTTTTTCTATCTTTGACTATCCTTTTTCGCAATTCTACAGCAAGAGTTTGACAATATGGTATCGAAAGAAGAAATACGGGAAATGCTTTATAGCACTGAGACTTATCGCGTTGAACGCACCACATCTACAGGCAATATGGACAAGTTCTGCGAGGCCATTTGCGCCTTTGCCAACGATTTGCCCGACTCACGGCAGAAAGGATACCTTATTATCGGCGCCCACGACAATGGTACATTGTCAGGACTGAAGGTTGATGATGCACTGATGAAAACCATATCAGCCATACGCTCCGATGGGAACATTTTACCACTGCCCGTGATGACAGTGGAACGTTTCGAGTTCCCCGAAGGCGATTTGCTGGTGGCCGAGGTGTCGCCATCGCTGCTGCCGCCTGTGCGCTACCGTGGACGGGTGTTTGTGCGCATCGGGCCAAGGCGTGACATTGCCAGTGAGGCCGAAGAACGTTTGTTGACAGAACGCCGCACGGCATATATGGCCACTTTCGATGCCACACCTTGTTTGGGTGCTGCATTGGATGACCTAAATATGGATTATATCCGAAAAGAGTATCTTCCTTCGGTGATTGATGCCGATATTTTGGCCGATGACAAACGAGATTTGAAGGAACAATTGGCATCCATCCGCCTATACGACCGCACACACGACTGCCCTACATACGCGGCTATCATCTTATTCGGCAAGAATCCACGCTACTATTTGCCAGGTGCGTACGTTCAGTTTGTGCGTTTTGCAGGCAAAGCCATCGGCGGCGAGGTACTGAACGAGAAACGTTTTCAAGGTTCGCTTTCTCAAATGCTGCCTGCGCTAGAGTCTTTTGTGAGCGATGCCGTTATAACACAAAGACCTGTTCCTGTCAGTCTGTTTCGCGAAAAGACGGTTATCAACTACCCCAACAACGCTTTGCGCGAATTGATGATGAACGCTTGTATGCATCGTGACTATCAATCGAATATGCCTGTTCGCCTGTATCAATTCGACGACCATATTGAAATAATGAACGCAGGCGGATTGTATGGCGAGGCCCGTCCCGAGAATTTCCCGATGGTGAACGACTATCGCAATCCCATTGTTGCAGAAGCAATGAAGGAAATGAAGTATGTCAATATGTTCAATCAAGGTGTACGGCGAGTTCAGGATATGCTTAAGGAAAATGGCAACAAAGAAGCCGTGTTCGATGTGTCAAAGTTGACTGCATTTGCTGTTAATGTCTATTCCACCATCGATGATTCTTTAGATGTCCCTCAAGATGGTACTCAAGGTGGTACTCAAGGTGGTACTCAAGGCAATAATGTTGATATTCAGAAAAATACAAATGGCACCCAAGGTGGCACTCAAGATGTCACTCAAGGGGAAAAACTTGATATTTGGATAGAAGAACAGATAAGGAAAAATCCCAACATAACGACAGAAGAATTATCAAAAAAAGCAAAAAAAGGTATTAATACAATTAAACGCCACATTTCCAAACTTACTCATATCAAGTATGTTGGCAGCGGATATAGTGGACATTGGGAAATAGTTGATGGTAACATTAAGAAATAAATGTTGGAATAATTCTGGTAATCGAAGAATTTGAAAAACAGAATGAGATGCTAATTGAGAACCACATTATAATGCCAAAATGGACCTGAAGCGACAAACAATACAAAAATGAAACTGAATTTATAATATATCAAAGGATATGGATAAGGAAAAAGCCCCGCGAAACATCCTCGAGGATTTGAAAGACGATTATAAAAATAGATTAGTGTCCGCATTGGTTGGCTCTGGCTTTTCAAAGAATGTTTCTGACCTTTTTTTGAGTTGGGGAGAACTACTATGTGATATGGTTGGGGAATTGTATGCTATTGATATAAAAAAAGAATACAACAACTATTTGCATATAAACACAAGTGCGCCAAGAATCATAAATGAAAAAGATTTTAAGGAAAAGTATATAAAAGATTTACTGAGAAAAGAGAACTATTTAGAACTGGTTTCCAATTACATAAAACATAAAGGGTATAGAGAATGTGTTGAGGTTTATATAGAAGAAAGAATACCATATGTTGACCTTTGGGGTGACAATGTTGTCCTCAAGCTAGGAAAGACTGAAGAAGTAGTAAATAAGAAGTTTTTTTCTGCGCATAAAGCACTTTTGAAAGCTGATAGATTACAGAACATTTACACCACTAATTATGATAATTTATTAGAGTTTACTCTAAAACTATTACCGCCTGGTGTCCGAGATATGCCAAACGTAGTTTATAGTGGTAAAGATTTGTCTAATAAAATTAAAAGTAGAAACATTATAAAAATTCACGGGAATTTGAGGACTAAACCCGATGACAAGAATAAGTTTGACGGCGACAATAAACTATGCTACATAATCGCAAAAGAAGATTATGAATCGTATCGAGAAAAACACGAAGCATTTACATCGTTGATGAGAATAGCAATGCTTCAAGGGAAATTTATGCTACTGGGTTTTTCTGGAACAGACCCGAACTATCAAGGATGGGTAACGTGGATGATTGATGTGCTGGATGAAGAAAATTGTAATACCAAAATTTATATTATTGATGTAAGTGGGGAAGAAATTGCTCCCGATTTACAATTATATTACGACAACCATTACACAAAAGTGGTCAATCTTATTGACAAAGAACTGCTTTCGACTATTGGTTATGAAAATAAGGACATAACAAATATTTTTCAGGAATATAAGAATGATAATAATATTAAGAGAGATATATTAACCAAATTCTTAAAATATTTAAATGCCGACATATCAGATAATACTGATTCCTATAATATGTGTGATGGAATTAATGAAGAGAAACAAAAGTATGACAACAGTTCTGCCAATTTCACACAATTAACACTTTGGGACACAAAAACAGATTCTTACGCCTATAGAACTTTATGGAGGAGTATTCCACCTGAACTTAATGATGCAGATGCTGTTAGCAATATTTTAAATCAAATCAAGGAAGCAAAAAACAAGAATTTATTTCCCAAAATTGTTTACAATCAAGAATATATCATTACTGAAATAACGCGAAAAAAACGACTAAATAGCAATGAGGCGTTTCTTCTTGCTCTTGCTATTGATGAATGCGGCTTAAATCCACATTACTATTCAAAAGTTATTCAAGATTATGAAGAATTGGACAAATTGCCACTATGGAATCTGCTGAAAATAAAAGAAGCCTCATTTAATGGTGATGATTCAATGCTTCAGGATGATAGCGATGAATGTGTTTATGAGAATATTCAAAGACTATTGTTTCACTTGGAATTTGAACAAGCGAACAAACGAATTGAGAGTTGGACTCCAGGTAAAGGCTTTGTCATACAAAAAGCAATGAGGCTTGCGGCGATTAACGAATGTCGTAATGCTGCGATAAAGTATTTAGATGATTATATCCCCAAAGAAACAAACATAATTGCAAGATTGTATGCTATGCAAGTTGCCAATTATATTTCCGAACAATATCCAAAACCCTACAATATTGAAGAGTTTTATAGATACGGAATAGACGGAATTGGTGACATTTTAAGCTATATGATTCTGCAATTAAGGGGAAAGTTGAAAAGGCCTAATGCCAGAGGCTGGATAGGAACGACTACAAGTTTATCGGGGAATTTTCCCGAATACGAAAAGAGCTTAAGAGTTTTGCGTTATATTTCAGATGTAGGATTGTATGCAAATTTTGGCCATACATATTTTGTTGATATTGAAGCTTGGTATCTTGTATTTAAAAATTTATATAACGAATTTCCATATCCTTGTTTCTTTTATTCTATCCAATATAATGATACTGGCGTATTGACTCGAATTGGGCAGGATTTTGCATATTCCCCTATTCTGATAGATTTTAACAATGATATTCTGATTAAGTCTATTCGGGCTATAGGAAAAGAATCTACGCCAAATCTTTTTATTGTAGGGTTGTTAAAAGTTATTGGACCTATTTATATGGCAGTTGATGAAAAGGATTGGTTCCCATTGTTTAAGGAAAACATATTCAACAAACTAATCAATGAGTTCAGTAAGGCTGATATTTCATATCCATTGGTGGAAAATGTTGGGAAAGCCTTGATGAGTTTGAAAAATCCGCAAAATATTAAATACATATTCTTTGAACTTTTAGTTCATTATAAGGAAAATCATAATCTATCCGACATTATTATTAGTAATTATTTACATATAGAATACCTTAATAATCACTTATCCCAAGATATTGCGGATGTTATAAATAGTTTGGCTTTAGAGTATCCTAATGTAGATACAACAGAATTGTTATATGTTCTTAACAAAAATGGCATATTGACACAAGAGACAAAGGATTTATTTGCTAAAACAATTAATAGTATTGATTTGAAAAAGTTACCGCAAGAACTCTCAAAGTTATTTTACTTATGCCATCTTACAAAAGACCATTCATATGTTCAAAAAAAGGTCAAAAGTCTTTTACTTAAGCAAGACATTTGGTATTGTGGTGTTAAGGAAAATGGTAAAAGTTGGTCAACACCAAATTATTTACGGCTTAATGTGATTAAAAACGATATAGAATGGTCAAGTGAGGATTTCCATCAAATACGTGAAAACCTGAATGACAATATTAGAAAGTTTGCTGCTATCAATGATAAATTATCTAACAGCCCATATGGAAGAAATATTCAAGCTCAATATTTGTCTGATGCGTTACGATTTATAGACGGACTTAATGATGAAAGAAAGGATACTTTGGTGGATACCAAGAAAACTGTAGAGCAGTTGTTGCAAAGTAGAGTTTCATACAAAAATCTTGTTGAGGGTATTTTATCCGAACAATCCGCAGATGTTAATAGTGCTATGGAAGATGTTGTGTATGGAATAGATGCCAAAGGACTGTCGGCATATCTGAATGAATTCAACTTCATTCTTGATAAAACTATTATTGGTGAAGGAACTACCATCAATAGCGCTTTGTGGATTATTCGTCGCATTGTTGATAATAATTCATTAGAAATAATTGATTGTAAACTATGCTCTAAACTACATACATTATTATCTATTTATAAAGACAGATGGCCACAATTACAAGAATTTAACCCTGTTTGGTCATTCAATCATCTACGTTCTATAGCTGTTTTTATTCAGAACAATGGATATAAGGATTCTGATGCGGTTTCGTATTGGTTAAATGATTCCTTTGTGCAGAGATTCATTAGAAAATAAGTAACAATTTTAATTTATACAAGTAAGGCTGTCATTTTGACAGCCTTACAATATAGATTACCAATAATTTACAGCAATCACCAATTTACAAACACACGTTTTGCATTGTTACCTATACGAACAATGTAAACACCTGATTTATCTACGTTTATTGTCGAGACGGTGTGCACCTCGTCTTTACCTACAAGACGCCCCATTGCATCATAAACGCGGATTTCATCGGTGACGTTTTCAACAAATATGGTATTGCGGTGGGCATAGATATTGACTGTGTTGGCATCAAATTCGTCGACTGCAGTGCCAGGATTGTTTTCATTTTCTCCATTTCCCTCATTTACATCATCGATTTCATACCCCCAAACCACAATTCCACCTTTTTGATTCCAAGTAGATGCCCATCCCTTTGGTATCTCTTTTGCCTCACAACATATTTCTGCCATATAGCTTCCGCTAAATGCTTCTTCTCCGATGCTCGTAACAGTTTTAGGAATTACAATTTTCTCTAATGCACTACAATTATAAAATGTACTGTTTCCAATACCAATAACTGATTTTGGAATCATTACAGAAGTTAATGTTTTACAGTTTCTGAATGCAGAACTTAAAATTATTCTACACTTCTCATTTATTTCGCACGACATTATTTCCTCTGATTTCGCCTTGACAAGTATGACATACGGATTTTCAGCATTCCCCAAATAATATGCATTATCGTAAGTATTATACACAATATTGTCACAACGAGAAAATGCCGAAGCGTCAACGTATGTAATAGAATCAGAAATTGACACATCAGTTAAACCTCTACAGTTTTCGAATGTGTTTTGTTCAATGCTTGTGATAGAATTTGGTATAATAATAGACCTTAATTTTGAACAATTCTGGAAAGCTGACTTTCCGATGTTGACAACAGAATTCGACATTTCAACAGTTGTTAAGCGATTACATCCTGCAAATGCCGACACTCCTATTTCAATGACAGAATTTGGTATAACAACAGATGTCATATTCATACAGAAAAGAAAGGCTTGCGTCCCTATTTTGGTTATTGAATTTGGAATAATAATAGAAGTTAAAGAACCACAATTTTCAAACATATTATTGCTAATTTCTGTAACTGATTCTGGCACTTGTACCATAGAAAGACTTTCGCACCCCATAAAAGCACCATCCCCAATATAAACGACAGAATTCGGAATCGTAATTGATAACAATCCGCTTCCAAAAAAAGCTTCAGCTCCAATGGATGTAACAGATTCCGGTATTGAAACAACCTTTAACTGTGAATGATTATAGAAAGCCTTGCTGTTTATAAATTTGCAATATATATTAATAGTACAAGTATCTTGAATTGCGGCACGCATTAACACCAAATATGGATTCTCGTTGTTTCCTAAATATTTATCATTATTATACTCATTATATTGTAATTGGTCACACCCTTCAAACACCCTATTACCGAGTTTTCTAACAGAATTAGAAATTTTAACAGATTTTAATTCCACACACGAATTGAACGCATAGTCACCGATACTGGTAACAGAATTAGGAATATCAATCGTCTTTAATCCACAACGAGCGAACGCAGAAGCTCCAATTGTTGTTACAGACTCAGGTATAGTTATTTCGGACACACAAATACAACCGTTAAAAGCCCAATCACCTATGCTGACTATTGAATTAGGAATCGTTATAGATTTCAAAGCATTACAATTAGAAAAAGCCCCACCTGCAATAATTTGGCACTTGCTATTTATTTCATACGTTGTCTTTTCGTTTGATTTGGCACAAATCAACGCATAATATTGATTATCTGCATTTCCTAAATAATTAACATCATTTTCCTCGTTAAATTGAATTTTATTACAGTTCGCAAACACACGACAACCTATATTTATAACAGTGTTTGGAATATTGACTGATTCCAAACTTTCACAACTAGAGAAGGTATCATCTCCAATGCTTATGACCGATTCTGGGATAGAGACAGATTTCAAACTCTTACAATTATGAAAAGCATAAGCACCGATGCGTTTAACAGATTTAGGTATTACAACAGATGTCAACCCACTACAATCATAAAACGCATATCCCATAATATTTTCAACAAAATATTCTTTTCCTTTATAAGTTACTGCTTCAGGAATTATTAAATCACCGGAAGGCTTGTTCCACCCATAATAATAAGTATATACACTTGCTACCTTTGAATAATATGGATATGTAACACTCACCGTACAAGAATCGCTCTCCCAAGTATTAATTTTATAGTATAATTCTTGTCCACTACTACAAATTGCAGAGAAATCAAATTCTTTCTGCGCCCACACTTGCCCAACAATCATTGAGGCAAACAAAACCGTTAGTAAATATTTATTTTTCATATTATTATCTTTTTAATTGTTATGAATTTTCTTTCCAGTCCAGATTATGAAAAAGACAATAAAAAAACGCGGACCAAAACTTCGTCTACGCTCTTGAGGCATCGCCAAACGCCCTTACACTTTATACGAGTATAGCCCACGCAATGCGTGAGCATCAACTTATATTCAAGTGTAAATCAAAATTTTGGCGAATTTCAAGAGCGAGAATAAAGCTAACGCTTATTTATCTATATGTCTTACATTTGTTTACATAGTCGGTTCGTTTTAATGTTTAACAATTATTCAAAGATAGAAAATTTGTCGCACTATTTTTCTTACTTCTCAATTATTTTAGGGCTTATGGTAATTGTTGGGGCTTTTAATTCGGCCTCTGTTTCTACTGTAACAGTTTCCCCCACATCATCATATATCGGTTCAACTTTTATTAATAACTGCCCTGTCTTATTGTAATTCTGAGATTTAAAATCCCAAAACAATTTGATTTCCGCAACTTCGTCTTTTGGCAATATCTTAAATGAAAAAATCTTTCTATCTGTTTGAACCAACACGTTTTCTTTAGGTTTAAACACTAATTCATTATCATATTCATCGGATTCAAAAACTTCTCGTTCTTCATTTATGCGCTTATTTATTATTGCTCTCTCATTTCCACTTATGAGAGTATTATTAACATAATGAATGCCTGTTATAATTTTATCAATTTTATCACCTTCTACCCCAAAATATAATTTATAGTCTTTTATAGATGTACTACCGATGTTTTCTATTTTCATATTTATTGCACACCACCGACAATCAATTTTGGATTTTAATAACTAATTTATTGACGATAATGGTTGAATTATTAATGGGGGCGCATCAAATACAAACACCTGTTTTTTCTTTAACTTATATGCTGTAGTTGTACGTATATATTGAGGGTGAATAGAAACAACTTCTTTCCCATCAAAAGTTACAGATACATCAGTGCATCTTTATACTGGCAATTGTTTATATACCAGTTATACGTGTTTCTTCTCTCTTCTAATAAATCAACTATATCTTCCCAGCATAATAAGTGTATTTCAAATAGTCCTTTTTTTCTATATTCTATATCTTTTTGCCTTATATATGTTTCAATCATTGAATCTTTATTTGCTGTAGTCGCAATTATGAATTGTTTTAGAGCAGGCTTGAAATCAATGGCTTTCTTTAATTCTCCATCAATCTCTTTTTGTGTCAACGAACTATCAATGCTGTCATCTTTGCATTTGCATTGTATACCATAATAGGAAGTTTCTCCTTTGGGAATTCCATACACATCAACACCATATTGTTGCTGACCGATTCTTCCATTTCTTTTTATTGTGTCGGCACAATCCCATATTTCTCCCCATAAGTTTTTGCAGAGTTTTTCAAAATCTTGCCAGTTTTTCGGCTTTTTTATTTGTGTTGGTGCTATCATATGAATTTTCTTGCTATATCAATTTAAATCTTTAAAAGTTACCCATAATATATTATTTATAAAATGTTATGATAATATATTATTTATAAAATGTTATGATTATATACCATTTCGTGTATATTCACGAAATGGTTGGTTAAAAATAATAGTTTTGAGTGAATTCTCACACAATGTACCATTTCAAAAATAACTGATTTATAGTGTTTGACAAAAATGCACAGATAAACTTCGATTCATTTAATGACAAACTAATCTGCGTTCTAAAAAACAAAAAAGGCCACCCATCGGGCAGCCTTTTCTTGTATCTATCTTATTGATTTACTTTTTCAAATCAACTTTTATCTGCAACTCGTCCATCTGCTTCTGGTCGATTTCGCCTGGGGCACCGAGCATCACATCTCGGCCTTGGTTGTTTTTTGGGAAGGCAATGCAGTCGCGGATTGAGTCGAGACCTGCGAACAGGCTCACAAAGCGGTCTAAGCCGTAAGCCAAGCCGCCGTGCGGTGGTGCGCCGAACTTGAAGGCGTTCATCAGGAAGCCGAACTTGGCCTGAGCCTGCTCGGGTGTGAAGCCCAATATCTCGAAAATCTTCTGCTGCAGTTTGGCATCGTGAATACGGATTGAGCCGCCGCCAACCTCAACGCCGTTGATAACCATATCGTAGGCATTGGCGCGGACGCTGGCAGGGTCGGTGTCGAGCAGCGGAATGTCCTCGGGTTTGGGGCTGGTGAAGGGGTGGTGCATTGCCATCAGGCGCTGCTCCTCGTCGCTCCACTCATACATTGGGAAGTCGATAACCCACAGGCACGAGTATTTGTCTTTGTCGCGCAAGCCAAGTTGCGAGCCCATCTCAAGGCGAAGTTCGCAGAGTTGCTTGCGGGTTTTCATTGCATCGTCGCCGCTCAAAATCAGAATCAGGTCGCCAGCCTCGGCGTTCATTGCGGCTTTGAGTTGCTGCAGAACATCTTGCGTGTAGAACTTGTCGACACTCGATTTGACGCTGCCGTCGGCTTCAACGCGGGCGTAAACCATTCCTTTGGCGCCAATCTGCGGACGCTTCACAAACTCGGTCAACTGGTCGAGTTGCTTGCGGGTGTAGGTGGCGGCACCTTTGGCGCAAATACCGCCAATGTATGCAGCGCTGTCGAATACGCCGAAGCCGTGGCCTTTCATCACGTCCATCAACTCCACAAAGCGCATATCGAAACGGGTGTCGGGCTTGTCGGAACCGTAGTATTTCATTGCGTCGGCCCACGTCATACGCGGCAGTTTGGGCAGGTCGATACCTTTCAGCGCCTTGAACAGGTGGCGGCTCATTCCCTCGAACATTTCAAGAATGTCTTCCTGCTCAATAAACGACATCTCGCAGTCGATTTGAGTGAATTCCGGCTGACGGTCGGCACGAAGGTCCTCGTCGCGGAAGCACTTGACAATCTGGAAGTAGCGGTCGATGCCCGAAACCATCAGCAACTGCTTGAGCGTTTGCGGGCTCTGCGGCAGAGCGTAGAACTGTCCTGGGTTCATACGGCTGGGCACCACAAAGTCGCGGGCGCCCTCAGGCGTTGAGTTGACCAAAACGGGGGTTTCTATTTCAAGGAATCCGTGCTCGTCAAGGTAGCGGCGAACCTCGAAGGCGAACTTGTGGCGCAGTTCAAGGTTTTTGCGCACGGCCGAGCGGCGCAGGTCAAGGTAGCGGTATTTCATCCGCAGGTCGTCGCCGCCATCGGTGTTGTCTTCAATGGTGAAAGGCGGCACTTCCGACGGGTTGAGCACCGTCAGGCGGCTCACGGCAATCTCAATGTCGCCTGTGGCCATTTTCGAGTTTTTGCTCTCACGCTCAATCACTTTGCCCTCAACCTGAATCACAAACTCACGGCCAATGGCTTTCACCTGCTGAACGAGTTCGGGTTTGTCAGCGTCGAAGACCAACTGGGTGATTCCGTAGCGGTCGCGCAAATCGACGAAGGCCATTCCGCCCAACTCGCGTGTTTTTTGGACCCAACCGCACAGTGTGACGGTCTGGCCTATGTTAGCGGCATTGAGTTCGCCGCAAGTGTGTGTACGATACATAATAGTATATTTTTTGCGGTGGCAAAGGTAATAAGGGAAACGAAAAACGATAACGAAAAACGATGACGATAACAAATAACGATAACTTAAAACGCAAACGCAAACTGAAAACACAGACTTGAAACGAAAACAGGGAACCGCAAACACAAAAAAATGCCGCAAGCGCCATTCAATGGATTGCCTGCGGCATCTGTTCAATTCTTATTTTTTACCAAACCTGTTCTCCGTCAATCAGGACTCTCATATTTTTTATGCGGAATGTTCCCGCGCCGTTTAGCACATTTTGGTCATCGTCATTAACATATCCGGCAAGATTGATTTCGATGCCGATATATTTTTCGCCCCTCTCGCCTATTGTTCCGCCCCACTCAATGTGCTGCCATTCGGAGCCAACAGTGAATGCCATTCCCATTTCGTCGTTGAAATCTTCAAAGATTAGTTCGGTATTATATTCCGGATTCCAAACCTCGTCTGACGATAGAGGAACAAATGTTTCGTCATTTTGCGGAATATCAGGAATATAGTTGTCAACGCCGGAGCAAATACGGAAACCTGCGGTCTCTTTGTCACCCTCCCACATTATATCGAAGTCCATCCGGAACTCATTTCCTACTGTTTGATTTTCAAGCCATCGAAAAACCACTTCAAGATTGTCATCCCAGACTTCACCCTTGCCTTCAACTCTGATAACCATTTCGCCATCTTCTTCGAATACCACAATATTATTAGAACCACCTAAAAACCAATCATTAAAAATGCCTTTGAAATTCTTCTGAGCCGTAGTCCATACGAAATTGGCCTCCAAATAAATATCGCTATCCACATACAGCTTGCGTGGGTTTTCGGTGTTGCCATCGCTCCAACCGATAAACGCGCAACCGTTATAAGGTGTGGCGGTTAATGTGATGGTTTCGCCGTATGCGAAAACACCGGCACCTTCGACAAATCCGCAGGCAACGGGAATGGGGCCAGCATCCACTTTATACATAATGTCTTCCGTATCGAAAATTGCCTTCACTTGAGTGTTTCCTTTTACCCAAATCGTGCGCGGATTGTCAATGTTGCCGTCACTCCAGCCGCTAAAAATTGTATTTCTGTCGGGGATGGCCGTCAGTTGAACTTTTTCGCCCGCCATATAGTAACCGGCGCCCAGAACCTGCCCGCCATCACTTGGCTCCACACCTACATAAAAATCACCTTTTGTGCGTTCCATAAAGCTTTCCGACACGGCAACGCCATCAATCAGCACCCGCATATTCTTGAAATAGAATGTGTTTTCGACAAAATCCTCGTCATAAAATTCTGCAACTTCCTCGGTTTCACCAAGATTGATTTGGATGCCTATATATTTGCTGCCCGCCTCTCCGATAATGCCGCCGAAAGTGACTGTTGTGAACTGCCGGTTCGGCAGCTGGTAATCCTCTCTGGTATAAATGCTGCCATCGGGCGCCAACAACTCGGTATTATCGCTATTCCATTGATAATAATCGTGAAGTCCCCCTTGATAATCAGCATTCTTTCCCGTCACTATCGAGATTGATTTCGTGCTTTTGCTATCGGGGCCGACCCACATCACATCAAACGTGAGTTGGAAACTTGCCCCCTCTTTCTGATTCTGTGACAGATTTTGGAAAATGTTGCAAAATTGCGCATCGAAGGGCTCTGAGCTTTGGCCAACACCAATTTTCGCCATACCGCTTTGCACAACCGGATAAGCACTATACCCTTCGGCAAACCAGTTGTTGGTTGTTTTAAATCCGGTTTGAATATTGTTGACAGCTTCGACGTCAATCCTTTCCACTGTGGTTTTTGATGAGAAGAAATACCTACCGTTCTCATCGACAAGAAAGACTCCGAACAGTATTTGTCTATCAAGCACCTCCTGCCCCAGCAGAGCGACAACCTCACTAACACTAACCGTCGTGCTTGTTCCAACAACATTCTTTATCACCTTGAAATCCACAGGATAACCGGAATGGTCATCAAAGCCGACGCACACATTGTAAGAGAGCTTGTCGCCAAACGTCACAACCGGAGTGCCGTCGGTTGTCCGAAGCCGCATATCCTCCCAATGAATCTCAAAATTGCCGGCGTTCTGATAAACGTAAACCGAGCCATTATTATCAAAAACGTCCAATTGCGCCTTGTCGGTCGCCGCCCCATCTTCGCAGGCGGAAAAAGCAAGCGCCACCAGCGCCAACCCTATTATATGTTTTAAACTCCTCATAATGTTCAGTCTTTTATGTTGATATTCAGTTTCAAGCCAAATGTGAATGTTGTGGGCCGGCGGAAGAATACGTCGTCGTAGCCGTAGAAGATTTCCGGTTCACAGCCATCATATTTTGTATAGACATAGGGATTCTGCACCGCAGCATACGCCCGCCCCGACAGCTTCCAGAGGTTTTTGAACTTGTAGCCCAGCACAACGTTGTCGATGCGCAGGAATGATGAGTTGCGGATGTTGTCGGATGTGATGCCATTTTTAAACATCCAATCATCGAAATTCCGCACAACAAACTCCTCTGTGTTGTTTTGGTTAAATGTGACATTGTGGCGGTCGAGGCTGGCGTGGGCGTTGGCCTGCAGATAAACGCCCTTAACCTCCAGATATGTGTTGAACCCGCCGATAACCGACGGCACCGGACTGCGTTTCGACGATATGCGGTCGCCCAAGCTTAGTTCGCCGTTGCCGTCGTAGTCAACAAACATTCCGGGAATGCTTCTGCCATCCTGGTCATAAACCTGGTCGTAAATGCCATAGGCGTACGGTCTGACCCTCACAATATTACCTGATTCCTCTTCATAAATGGTGTACCCGCCGATTGAGATATCCACTCTCGTATCATCGTTGCCTGAATTGTTGCCATCATTCTCAAAATCAATACCGACTGCGCACGACAATGTGCCGCCAATGCGCAGTTTAACATTCTCTCCGTCAATAATTTTAGCATCAATTCTGAACTCGACGCCAATGTTGTTGAGAACTGCATCGTCATTAGCACCATACAAACCTATCGGCGATTCGCGATTGCCGTGGAAGAAGAAATCGGCCGAACCGTTTATGCGGCTTTTTGATGTGCCGGCATCGACACCGAAATTGGCTGTGAATGTTGAGAGTTTGCTGATACCGGCGGGTGTATCGCCTATCGACAAGCCCAGGAATCCCAATCCTGCACGCAGCATCAGAACATTTGCGGGCTTCACGCCGAACGATGCCGCCATCGACATTTTCCCAAAATCCTCCTCGCCGACCGAAAAGGCATTATAACGCGCGTGGGCATTCATAAAGAAACGGCTGACGGCCATATTGAACTGTCCGTAAACCGATTTGTAGTCAACCGCCACCTCGTTTTTGTCACCTGGCTCGCTGTTGCACAACGCCGCACCGGCGCGGAGCTCAAGATAGTGGCGGTCGCTGAACTGATGCTGCAGGCTGATGCCGCCATCCGCCATCACGGTTCTGCATCCGTCGAAATTGGTTATGGCATTGCCCTTGACATTCAGATGCAGAGTCTCGAACGAATGAACCGCGTAATCGACGCTGACCGTGCCGGAAATCCATTGGTCGCCAAAATCTTCCGAATCAAAATCCTCATTGATTGAGCGGAAAGCTCCGTTGGCATCGATGCTGAGATGCTTGTCGAACAGACGCGGCCCAAGCCAGAAACTTGCCGAGTAACGGTCTGATTTATAATCATCAATAATGTTGTTTTCAGAATTATAACCCAAAGAGATGCGATAGGGCATCCTGTCTTCCGTCACACCCGAAACCGCCAGATTGTGCTTGGTGCTGAGCTTGTTGGTATAAAGCTGATTGTACGGCTCCCACTTGCTGTCGTCGCCCGATGGTGTGTTGTACGATGCGTTGCCGTCGTAAGTCACGGCCAGCGCCTTGTCGGTCGGACGGCGGGTTTTAATCACAATGGCGCCGCCTTTGGCCGCCATTCCGTATTGCGCCGTGGCCGCAGCGTCTTTCAGCACGCGAATCGACTCAACATCAGCCGGATTGAGCGCCCCGATAATCATATCCGTGCACAATTCATAAACGCCGTCGACAACAAAGAGCGGTGAGGCGTCTTCCCAACCGGTGAGCGAATTGCCTCCGCGCAGACGATACTGGCCATCGACAACCTCAAGCCCAGGCACGCGCCCCAGCAGGAACTGGTAAATATCGGTCTCAAGTCCGGTTTCAACGTCGTCAACCTTAATCAGCGTGTTGGCGGTGGTGAGCGCGTAATAGTTGTCGTTGCCGTAGAAGGTTTCGAGGCCGTTCAAGCTTTCGGGCTTGAGCTGCAGATTGGCCGTTGGCAAATCGGCAACCGCCACTTCCATAGGCTGATAGCCATCGAAAGTTATAACCAGCACCGCATCGTCGGCAGCCTTGATGTTGAACTCGCCGTTGATTCCTGTGATGGTGAACAATGTGGTTCCTTTTACAACCACGTTCGCACCAATGAGCGGCTCGCCGTTACGGTCTTTCACAACGCCGCTCACATTCTCCTGGGCAGACAACGTGCCTGCCGACAGCACTATGGCCGTAGCCATCGCAATAAAAATTTTCAGATTCATAATGTCAATCGCTTAACGGCCGAAATGTAGTGTTTTTTAGCGACTTGCAACCCTTTGCGCCAAAATAATTACTGATGCGACGGGCGAATGCTTCCGAATGGCCGCAAAAACAAAAAAAACGCCAGTGCCCAAGCACCGGCGTTTTAATACAACAATCTAATTTATACTGATTTAAACCAGATGCGAAATCAATTCCTCGCGGTCGCCGGGCAGGAAGTCGATGACCGGAATCTCAACCATTGTGTAGCAGCCTGCTTTCTGCTTCATTGCTGCGCGGGCGGCGTTCACAAGCACCTGGCCTGTAAGTGCGGGGTTGTTAATCTTCATTTTGAACTCGAAGAGCTGGTTCTGAGTCTTGCCCGAAACGCCCTTGCGCTCAAGCAGAACGCCGTGGCCCATATCGCGGCACTCGTCAACGCTGGCAACCGGAATCACGTGCAGCTCGTCGTGTGCGAAATAGTCGTCGGCTTTCAGCTCGTCGTAAACCTGCTGTGCGGTGAAACCCTCCTCAAGCTCAACGTAAACCAGACGGCTGTGGATGCCTGCGCCCTGCGGCATTGTCATCGAGAGGGCGTTTTTCACACCTTTCTTCGAGCGGGCAACCACCGAGTGGCCCATACTCATTCCCGGGCCGAAGTTGGTCCAGGTCAGGCCTTTGGGGGCAAGGCTCTGCATCAGAGTGCGGACAATCGAGTCCGACCCCGGGTCCCATCCGGCCGAGATGATTGAAACGGCGTTGCCGGCCTTTGCGGCGGCATCGAGCGAGCGGCGAAGCTCAACTATCTGTGTATGAATATCGAAGCTATCGACAGTGTTGATACCCAGCGCCAGGCACTCTTTTGCGTGCTCCTCAACGCTGCGGGTTGGAGTGGCCAGAATCGCCACGTCAACGTCCTTCAGCTCCTTAATCGATTTAACAACTTCGTAATTAGCAAGTTCGGCCGGTTTGTCGGCGGCACCGTTGCGGCGCACAACGCCAGCCAGTTCCATATCAGGTGAAGCAAGAAGCGCTTCCAAAGCGTAATGGCCTATATTTCCATAGCCCACAATCGCAACTCTAATCTTTTTCATATCTCTAAATTTTTATGGCACAAAGAAAAGAAGAAGTTGGGCGCGGCGGCATACGTGATTAACTGATTTTAGACGAAGGCGGGAAGGATTGAAGGCGTGATGGATTGATGTCCCGATAGCTATCGGGATGAAGGATTGAATGAGGGAAGTTTCGCCGATTAACCAAACCATCATTATATTTGCGCCCATTATGGCAACTACTTTAGTCATCATCGCAATCTACATAAGCGCGCCCGTGCTCATTGCCGTAGCCTACGAACGCAGCGCTTTTGTCCGCAAGGCCGGAACCGTGATAATTGCTTACGCCGTGGGGCTTGTTCTGGCCCTCACCGGCATTGTGAAAATGGGCAATGTGCCGATGCTTGAGTCGGCGCAGAACACCATTATGGACATTTCGGTGCCGATAGCCATTCCGCTGATGCTTTTCAGCTGCAACTTCAAGCTCTGGACGCGCTCGCTGCCCAAAACGGTGCTGGCGCTGATTGGCGGACTGGTGTCGATAACCGTGGCCGTGGCCGTGGCTTTTGTGGCGTTCCGCAACTTGGGCATCAGCGGCATCGACCGCATCTCTGGCCTGATGATGGGAATCTACACCGGCGGCACCCTCAACTTTTTCGCCCTCGGCTCGGCGCTCCGTGTCGATGAAACGGTGATTCTGCTTGTCTATGCCTTCGAGATGCTTGTAACCTTCCCGTTCCTGATGTTCATTGTGGCTGGCGGATACAAGCTCTTCCGCCGCCTGCTGCCCTTTGCCGACGAGCAGTCGGCCAATGTGGCTTTCGCCGATGCCGGCGATGGCGGCGTTGAAGAATACCGGCATTTCTTTGCGCGCGGAACCTTTGGCCGCACAATGCTCGGTCTGCTGCTCGCGATAGTGTTTCTGGCCATTGCCGCCGGCGTGTCGCTGCTTCTGACTGGCGTTCTGAGCGAGCTGATTATAATTCTGGTAATCACCACATTGGCCATAGCCGCATCGTTCTCCGAGAAAATCCGCAACCTGCCCAAGACATTCGAGCTGGGAATGGTTTTCATTCTGATGTTCAGCGTTGTGGTGGCCTCAAAATTCGATGTCAGCTGCCTCAACTCATCGGCGCTCACGCTTATGTGCTTCATCCTGACCATTATGACCATCGCCATTACGCTCCATCTGCTCCTCTGCCGCATTTTCCGCATCAGCGGCGACCTTTTCACTGTGGCAAACATCGGAATGTTGTGCTCGCCGCCGTTCATTCCGCCGGTTGTGGGCGCAATGGGCAACCGCAAGGTGCTCATCAGCGGCATCATCATCGGCCTTGCGGGATACGCGCTGGGCACCTATATGGGCATCGGAATGGCCTATCTGCTTAAAACACTAATGTGATGAAAAAACTTGCAGCAACATTGATTCTGGCAACCGCATTGTCCGCGCAATCGACTGCGGCTCAAGGCGATACAAAAACCGGATTGTCGTTTGGCGTTCTTCCGTCGGTTGCTTACGACGCCGACCTCGGATTCCAATACGGAGCTATGACCAACATCTTTTTTTACGGCGACGGCAGCACCTACCCCGAATATCTGCACTCAATCTACCTGGAGGTGAACCGAACCACCAAAAAGAGCGGACTGTTCAGGCTGAATCTCGATTCGCGCGCGCTTGTGCCCGGCTTGCGGATTTCGGCCGACATATCGTATATGCCCGACGAGATGTGCGACTTCTCCGGATTCAACGGCCGTCAGGCGGTTGTCAACCCCGACTGGACCGACGACGGCAACAGCAGTTACCGCTCGCGCGCCTTCTACAAGCACTACCGCGACCTCTTCCGCGCGGCTGTTGACGTTCAGGGCAATATCAGCGGCAAATTCAATTGGAACGCCGGCGCCGGTGTGCTCGTTTTCAACGCCGGAGGCGTCAACCTCGACAAACTGAACCGCGGCCAGTCCGACAGCAAGAAACTGCCCGACATTGATGTGCTTTTCGACAAATATCTGCAATGGGGCCTCATCGACAGCTGCGAGACCGAAACCGGCGCGTTCCCCTATGTTCACGGCGGCGTCACCTTCGACAGCCGCAACGCTACGGCCGCGCCTTCGTCGGGCGTTTGGGCCGATGCCTTTGTCACCTACTCGGCCGCTTTTGGCAGTCTGAAACAATTCAACAGTCTGAAACTGAACGCCAATTTCAGGCATTACATTGCCTTGGGCACACCGGCTCTGGTGCTTGCCTACCGACTGTCGGCACAACTCACCGTGGCCGGCAAAACACCGTTCTATATGGCCAGCCAGCACAATATGCTGCAACTCAAACGCGCGCTGTACGAGAGTCTTGGCGGTTCGAGTTCGTTGCGCGGCATCACACGCAACCGCATTGTGTCAGACGGTTTTGCGCTGGCCAATATTGAAATGCGCCTGCGTTTGGTCAAATTCGATGCCGGCTCAAACCATTTCTATATTGCCACAAATCCGTTTGTTGATGCCGGAATGGTGCTCCAGCCCACCGATGTTGATGAGCGCAAGGTGCGGCTTGCCGTGGCCTCAACCGGCGACAATGCCGACGACTACTTCGATTTCAGCAGCAGTGTCTATCGCCCGCACTTGTCAGGCGGCGTCGGACTGAAATTCGCTATGAATGAGAATCTTATCCTTTCAGTCGATTGGGCCACACCGTTCGGGCCGAAAGATTTGGGCAAAAAATCGAACCTCTATGTGAAAATGGGGTATCTGTTTTGAAAACACAGCATTACCGTTTCACCAACGGCCAGATGAGTTTTTCCAATCCGTTCGCCTTCACTTCGTACATCAGCTGCAGCTGAGCACCGATTTTCCCCGGCGGGAAGCCCTTCTGCGCATACCAAGCAAGGTATGGCTCGGGCAGTTCAATGAGAAGTCGGCCTTCGTAACGGCCGTATGGCATACGGGTGTTGGCGAGCTCGATGAGCTGTTGGCGGTCGGGTGCGGCAGGTTGCATTTTAGTTAGGATTTAGAATTTAACAATTAGGATTTTCTTCAATTCCTTTTTTTGTTTTTGAAATCGATAGTAAAAATACAATAATATGGAATGTGTTGGTGTTGAAAATAAGGTTTGTCAACAACCAAAAGAAACGTATTTTTGCACCAATACTATTCCGAAGATGAAACTTATTGCAGAACATTTAGTGAAACGCTACGGCAGCCGCACGGTGGTGAAAGACGTATCGTTTCAAGCCGAAAAGGGCGAGATTGTGGGGCTTCTGGGCCCGAACGGCGCCGGCAAGACCACATCGTTCTATATGATTGTGGGACTGATTACGCCCAACGGCGGCAACATCTATCTCGACGACCTGAACGTGACGAAAGAACCCATCTACAAGCGCGCGAAACTCGGCATCGGCTATCTGGCGCAGGAAGCGTCGGTGTTCCGCAAACTGAGCGTTGAAGACAACATAATGTCGATTCTTGAGATGACCGACCTGACAAAAGAGCAGCAGAAGGAAAAACTTGAGTCGCTGCTGACCGAGTTCAGTCTGCACCATATTCGCAAGAGCCTTGGAATCCAACTGTCGGGCGGCGAGCGGCGGCGCACCGAGATTGCCCGCGCCCTGGCCATCGACCCGAATTTCATCTTGCTCGACGAGCCGTTTGCGGGCGTTGACCCGATTGCGGTTGAGGATATCCAACGCATTGTGCGTCAGCTGAAAGACCGCGGCATTGGTGTCATCATCACCGACCACAACGTGCAGGAGACTCTCTGCATCACCGACCGCACCTATCTGCTTTACGACGGCCGCATTATGAAGGAAGGCTCGGCACGCGAACTGGCTGACGATGAGGAAGTTCGTCGTGTTTATCTTGGACAGAATTTTGTGTTGAGGGAGTGACTAAGTTTTGACAAACTTAAATATCTGACTGAAATGCAAATAAATTATCATATAAACAGATTGCTATCTGTTGGGATAAATAGAAAATGTTTTTGCATTCTAATATTGTTCTATTATGCAGTATTACAATATGAGTTTTATCATCCACAAGCAATGCATTTAAACATATTTCTTTTATTCTTTATATGCTTAATTTTCATCACAATTATATGGTTATTGTTGGGAAACATTATAGGGTTGGGGTTATCGATTTGGATTGATTCTATAGTGGCGACACATTATAGTGATGCATTTTATTATGCACCATTCCCTACTTTTTCTGCGTTATCTGCTACTTACATTGCATTAAGTATGCTTCGCTGCCAGAATATGAAAGTAAATGTTTTAATGGCTTTGGTGCCGTTTTATAATCCAATAGCATTACTATTTAAGAAACCAAGAGCACAAAACAATAAGAATGAAACATTGACGGTCACAGCCCCGTTTGAAGTCTGAAGTCCGTAGTCTGTAGTCCAAAAATATAAACCACGAAACTTAAACTTAACATATTACTGCTTTTGCTGCTCTGCGCCGTGCAACTATCGGCACAGGTGACGCGTGTCCGCGGAACAGTGGTTGATGCCGAAAACGACGAGCCAATGCCGTTTGTGAACGTAGCCATCACGGGCACGACCATCGGCACCATCACAAGTGTTGACGGCACATTTTTCATCGAGACACGCTCACAGGTCGACTCGCTGGTGGTGTCGTTTATGGGCTACCGGACATTCAAAACCGCATTGCGCAACGGCAGTTATCAGGAACTTAACATCAGGCTCGAACCCGACAACATTGTGATGGACGAGATTGTGGTGCACCCTGGCGAGAATCCCGCGTTCCGCATTCTGCGCGCGATTAACGAGAACAAGGCGCGCAACAACCCGATGCGCCAGTCGCTCTACACCTACGAGGTTTACAACAAAATGGAACTCGACATTAACAACATCTCTGAGGAATACAAAAACCAAAAGATTTTCAAGAAGTTTCAATTCATTTTCGATTATATCGACACATCGGCAATAACAGGAAAAACCTTCTTGCCAGTGTTCATAACCGAAACATTGTCAGACTATTACTATCAAAAGAACCCCAAGCGCGAGAAAGAGGTGATAAAGGCGAGCCGCATCTCGGGCACCGAGGACGATATGGTGTCGGAATTTACGGGCAAGATGTATCTGGATTTCAATATCTATGACAATTTTGTGCCGATTCTGGGACACGATTTTGTGAGCCCGATTGCGAACATCGGCCGCGTGTACTACAAATATTACCTGATTGACAGCACTTTCCGCGACAATCGCTGGTGCTATCAGATTTCATTCAAGCCGAAACGCAAGCAGGAACCCACGTTCACGGGCTACTTCTGGGTGCACGACACTACGTTTGCCATCGAGAGTTACAAAATCCGCATTTCCGAGGGCGTGAACATCAACTTTGTGTCGGATTTTGTGGCCGAGCAGTCGTTTACGTATGTCGATGATTCTGTGTGGTTTCCGAAGAAGCAGGAACTGTTTGTCGATTTCTCGGTGACGCAGAAAGACTACGGCTTTTTCGGGCGCAAAACCACGTCGTACAGCAACATAAACATTCACCCCGACCTGCCCGAAAAGACTTTCTCGGCATCGGCACCGACCGAAACCGTGCTGCTCGACGACGCGATGCAGAAATCGACCGACGACTGGGACCACCTGCGTCACGAGGAATTGAGCCAGCGCGAGAAGGACATTTATGTGATGGTGGACTCGGTGCGCGAAGTGCCAATGTTCAACAACATCGTCAAACTTGTAAACGCCTTTATAACAGGCTATTGGGAAAGTGGATACGTTGAAGTTGGTCCATACTACACGCTCTACAGCTTCAACCCAATCGAGGGTAGCCGTTTCAAATTGAGTCTGCGCACCAGCAACTTATTCAGTACCAGGCATATGCTTTACGGCCACCTGGCGTATGGAACCCGCGACCGCAAACTGAAGTACGGCCTAGGATTTACTGAAATGTTCAGCAAAATGCCCCGACGGTGCGCCAATATCTACTATTTCCACGACAACGAGCAACTCGGCCTGACCGACAACGCCTTTTTGAGCGACAACATCCTGTCGTCGCTGTTTGCGCGCGAGCAGAACGACAAACTTACCATTGTGAACGAGGGCGGTGCCTACTACGACCACGAGTGGTTTGCGGGCTTCTCAACCAAGTTCAAGGTGCGCCACAAGCAGATTTACGCGTCGGAAACGGTGCCATTCCAGATGTACGACGAGAAACTGCGTGACACAGTGAATGTTACCAGCCTGCGCACGACCGAATTGTCGGTAAATTTCCGATTCGCCTACAACGAGAAGTTTATTATGGGCGAGTTCGAGCGCCGCAGCCTTGGCACCGACTACCCGATTTTCAACATCGGGCTGACCGTCGGCGTGCCAAACATAATGAACAGTAAATATGAGTATTACAAACTTCACGCAAGTGTGGAACAGACTGTGCCGCTGAAGCCGCTGGGCGATTTGCGCTACGTTATCGACGCGGGAAAAACGTTTGGCAAGGCGCCGTTCCCGTTCCAGCAACTGCACGAGGGCAACCAAACCTACGCCTACGACGAGTATGCCTTCAACCTGATGAACTACTACGAGTTTGTGAGCGACCAGTACGTCACCCTTATGCTCGAACATCACTTTAAAGGATTGTTTCTGAACCACATACCACTAATGCGACGGCTCAAATGGCGCGAGGTGGCCACAGGCAAGATTCTGGTCGGCGATTTTGCGCACCGCACCAACGACGACCTGTTTTTCCCCACCACGCTCAACACTCTGCACAAGCCGTACGCCGAAGCGGGCGTTGGTATCGAAAACATTTTCAAGTTTTTCCGCGTCGATGCCATCTGGCGTCTCACCTATCTCGACCACGAGGATGTGCTGCCGTTCGGAATTTTGGCGAAGATGCAGTTGAGGTTCTGAAACATTAACCACGGAAAACACAGAAATCACGGAATTTTTTCTATTTTAGTCGCAACTAAAAACTGACACTATGTACATCGGAATAGCAGGAAACATCGGCTCTGGAAAGACCACTCTGACAGGGCTTTTGGCCAAAAACTTCAAATGGGAAGCCCACTACGAAGAGGCCGACAACCCGTATATGAACGATTTTTACAACGATATGCAGCGCTGGTCGTTCAACCTTCAGATTTATTTTCTGAACAGCCGATACAACCAGATTCTGCAAATCCTGAAATCGGGCAAAACCATCATCCAGGACCGCACCATCTACGAGGACGCACACATTTTCGCGCCCAACCTGCACGATATGGGACTGTTGAGCACACGCGACTTCAACACCTATTTCTCATCGTTCGAACTGATGAGCAAATTCATTCAGCCGCCTGATTTGCTGATATATCTGCGTGCATCGGTGCCAACTCTGGTGCGCAACATCCAAAAGCGCGGCCGCGACTACGAGAGTTCAATCCGCTTGGATTACCTGAAGCGGCTCAACGAGCGCTACGAGGCGTGGATTGCAAAGTACGATTTGGGAAAACTGCTCATTTTCGATGTCGATGATATGAACTTCACCGAAAAACCCGAGGACCTGCGCACCATCATCGACCGCGTGGACGCCGAAATCAACGGCCTTTTCAAGCAGAAATAGCGGATGGAAACGCTGCAAGAGATAATCGAATTCGACAGGTTCGACAATCTCGAATGGTGCGCCCGCCAAATTGTGGAAGGCTTCATAACTGGCTTGCACAAAAGCCCTTACCACGGATTCTCGGTTGAGTTTGCCGAACATAGGCTCTACAACCAGGGCGAATCGACGCGCCACATCGACTGGAAACTATTTGCCCGCACCGACAAACTCTTCACCAAACAGTTCGAAGAAGAGACCAATATGCGGTGCAACATTCTGATTGACACGTCGTCGTCGATGCTGTTCCCGACGGGCAAGGGCAAGCAGATGAACAAACTCACATTCTCAATCTACTCGGCAGCAGCACTCATCCATCTTCTGCGCCGCCAGCGCGACGCGGTGGGCATCACGCTCTTTTCGGACCAGATTGAACTGCAGACCGAATCGCGGCTGTCGGAATCGCACGCAAAAATGCTCTACGCCGAACTCGAGAAGTGCCTTTGGGCGAAGCACTCATCAGCGCGACACACCACCGACCTTGCCGACACTCTGCACCTGACGGCCGAAAAAATGCACAAGCGGTCGCTGATAATCGTCTTTTCCGACCTGTTCGCGCCTGATATGCAGGGACTTTACAGCGCCATCGAGCACTTGAAGCACAATCGCCACGAAGTGGTCATCTTCCACATCACCGACCACGAGCACGAGATGCGGCTCGACTACCCTAACCGCCCCGTCTGCTTTGTGGATATGGAAACGGGCGAGCGAATCAAACTGAACCCCAACCAGATACGCGACACTTACCAATCAACCGTCAATTCTTTTTTGAGCGATTTGCAGACAAAGTGCGGCCAGTACGGCATCGAACTCGTAAGCGCCGACGTGAACCAGAATTTCGCCGACATTCTCACACCGTTCCTGATAAAACGTGCGAAGGCGGGGTGATATTTTTTCGGCGCAAGCCACAAAAAATGTCCGAAAACCACACAAAAATGGGGGCTTTTTTCCCAAAAGTGAATTTTTTAATGAGATTTGGGAATTTGGATGCATAAAAAAATAAGGCAAACCCGACAATTTTCAGACTGGCTGTCCGAACAAATCGTCCATTATAACTTCCTGTTGAACAATACTGCTATTTATGCCGTCCGCCACACCATATGTGGTTATAAAAGTCTGTACAACGGCGTATTTTGTTTTAGTCTTTGTGCAGAAAATTTCCAATCGGGTTCGAAGCGAATCGGCATAAGCGCTTGTCAGTTGGAATTTTCCGACAGCGAATTTTATCTCACAAAGATTGATTACTCGGTCGGCTCGCGAAATAACCATATCCACCTGCGCTCCCGTTTCGTCGGAACCCCTTGCGGGAACAAACCGCCACGAAGATATTTCGGTGGCGATGCCGCTAATACCCATTTTACGTTTTATGGCATCAGTGTGAGTCATACACACAAGTTCAAACGACTGCCCCTGCCAACTATCAACGCTATGCGACATAAAATGATTGCTCCACCACGACTCGTCGAGCGAGTTGTTGCCGCTGACATATTTCAGATAGAAAAGCGTATAGAAATCGGACAAACGGTAAATGGCATCTTTTACCTTATTCCCTAACTGGCTGTAACGCAAAATTATATCGCAACGCTCCAGGTTTCGGATGACAATCGTCAGCATCTTGCCATCGAGCCCTGCCAAAGCACCGATTTGTGAGCGTGTAAGCCCCGCTTGGTTATCGGCCAATAACTGAACAACATTTATGTAACGGTCGGCGTGGACGAAAAGCGCGTTGTAAAGTTCGTCGAACTCGATTCGCAGAATGGCGTTGCGCTGGAAAAACAGTCTGTCGATGTTTTGTACAAGGCTTAATCGGGTGTCGAGCAGATTCCAATAGAAAGGAACACCGCCGATAACCATATATGCCTGCACAATCTGGTATCGGTCCCAATGGCAGTTTTTCATTCGCAGATATTGTTCGGCTTCATTGAGCGTAAACGGCCGCAGATAGAGATTACAGGTAACGCGGCAATGCAATCCACCCTGATTTTCAATAATTTTATCAATCATCCAACTTGTTGCGCTGCCACTTGCGATGAGCATAATATCGCGGCGTCGGGCACCCCAACCATTCCAAAACGTCTCAAACTCTTCAACAAAATCGGACTGCGGCGTGTCTATCCACGGCATTTCATCAATGAAAATAACTTTCTTGCGGTCAGTAGGCAACGACTCCATCAATTCCACAAGGGCATCGAACGCTTCCGACCAATCGGCGAATCTAGGTTGCTTGGGCAGGCGTGCGTATTTTTTGATGGCCTTGGCAAAGTCGCGAAGTTGCTTTTTTGGCGAGACGTTATGGCCGCCCACGAACGAAAAATCGTAAGTGGATTGAAAAAACTCATCAACAAGGAATGTCTTTCCTACGCGGCGCCGCCCATAGACAATCACAAACTCCGACTGATTGCTCTTCAAGCATCTGTCGAGTTCTTTCATTTCACGTTCCCTGCCAATAAGCCTGTCCATACAATTGTCATTTTTTCTTCAAAAGTATAAGAATTTGCCCAAAATTTCAACAAAATAAGGGGCTTTTTTCCCAAAAGTAATTTTATTAATGAGATTTGGGAATTTGGATACTTTGAAAAGGCTCCGAAAAAATGCTATGGTGTTAGTGCGCGCGAAGTCGGACATAACAAACAATCCTAACAAACATTTCTAAACTTGTTAATAACATCTCGACGGCAAGTTGGCGGAAATTGGCGGCGGCTGATTAAATTGTGCGCTCAAAAAATCGCTACATAATGAAACAATATCTCGATATGCTGTCGCACATTATTGCGACGGGCGACAAGAAAAGCGACCGCACTGGAACGGGCACCATCAGCACCTTCGGCTACCAGATGCGCTTCGACCTGAACGCGGGCTTTCCCTGCCTGACAACAAAAAAACTGCACTTGAAATCGATTATTCACGAGTTGCTGTGGTTTTTGGCGGGCGACACCAACGTTAAATACTTGCAGGACAACGGCGTACGAATCTGGAACGAGTGGGCCGACGAGAACGGCGACCTTGGCCACGTCTATGGCTATCAGTGGCGCTCGTGGCCCGCACCCGACGGCACGCATATCGACCAAATAAGCAAACTCATCCACAACATAAAGACCAACCCCGACTCGCGCCGCCTGATTGTGAGCGCCTGGAACGTTGCCGACATCGACCATATGGCTCTACCACCCTGCCACGCGTTGTTTCAGTTCTACGTGCGCAACGGCCGCCTGTCGTGCCAACTCTACCAGCGCAGTGCCGACGCCTTTTTGGGCGTGCCGTTCAACATTGCGTCGTACTCGCTCTTAACAATGATGGTTGCGCAAGTCTGCCACCTGCAGTTGGGCGAGTTCATCCACACCTTCGGCGACCTACACATATATAACAACCACCTTGAGCAGGTTCAACTGCAACTCACACGCGAGCCGCGGCCGCTGCCCACAATGTGGATTAACCCCGAAGTTGACGACATTTTCAAGTTCAAGTTCGACGATTTCCGACTCGACAACTACAACCCGCATCCGCACATCAAGGGCGAAGTATCGGTGTGATAAAGGATTGAATGACTGAAGGATTGATTAATTAATAGTAATACAAATCCAACTATTGTCCGCCGTCTGTTGTCTGATGTCCGTCGTCTGTTGTCTTACTTTTTCCAACGAATTTGCGCACATCGTCGGCCATCTGCCGCTGCCACACGGCATTATTATAATTGTATGAAACAGATGGCCGCGTTTTCGATTTTTTGAGCATCCGCAGGTAAGACGCCAACCCCGAGCCTGAACCCACAAGATTTAGCGTTTTCGACGGGTCGTACATTCCCGCATATTCCAAGCGGCGAGTGTAACTTGCTAGTTGCCGCATCGGCCCCAATTCTGCATCAAGAATCGGATGCGGCGCACTGATGGCCAACTTGACTGCGTTATCTATATTACTGATAGCCAAACTGATATTCTCATCGGGTGGCATATTGGCCACTTCGTATTTCAATTGCGCGTAGGTGATAAACGGCAGCACCACAACTTCGCCCAAAAGAATGGTGTCGGCCGACATCAGTATTCCAACCACGCGGCTGCGACCGATGAGCGAATCGGGAACGGCAAACGTAACACGCTGATAGCCAACACACGAAAAGTTTATCGTATCGCCCGAATGACAGGGCAACTCGAAATATCCGCTCTCGTTCGACGCCGTGCCATATCCGTGCCTGACATAAACGCTGACATACGGAATCGGCTGCAAATCAGTAGCATCGAGAATGCTTCCGCGGATGATTGTAGCGGCAGGCTGCAGTGGATCCTGCCCTTCGGCAACGACCGCCAAAAGCAAAACAGCGGCCGCGAACGCAACTATTTTTGTAATTTTCGTCATAATTTTGCCAATCAACTCACAAATAAACGTGTTTTTGCTATTTTTAAACGCTTTTTCAAGGCAGTTTAACTTTTATTTAACGTTTACAGATTATGCGAGCATATTATAAAAGCCTGTTGTCAGCCGCAGTAATCGGCACAATATTAGCAAGTTGCAGTCAGAAAACAATTGAGATTGAATCGAACGTGACGCCCCTGTCCGACTACGGCAGCAACGACGGCTCAATAGCGATAACCATCAGCGGCGGCAAAGAGCCGTACGCCATCCGTTGGTCGAACAATCAGGCTGTGGCCGAAATCAGCAACTTGGCGGCGGGCACCTACATTGTCACTGTCACCGACGCCAAAGGCCGCGTAGGCGCTGATACTATTGAAGTTACAGGTCCCGACTGCCCGCTCTGCATCGACAACGAAGGCAACAGTTACCGCACCGCCATTGTTGGTGAACACGTTTGGATGACCGAAAATCTGAAGGCGAAAACCAACGCCAACGGCGACGAAGTGAAATATTTTGAAAACCCCGACGCACCCGAGAATGGACTGCTCTACACTTGGGACGCCGCAATGAACGGCAGCACCGATGAAGGCGCTCAAGGCCTTTGTCCCGACGGTTGGCACATCCCAACACACGCCGAGCTGACCGACCTTTCGGTGGCTCTCTGCAACGATTCGGTGGTTGAAAATCTGATAAATCCGTTCGACCTTGTGTATGCGGGATTCTACAACGGCGAATTCCAGAACTCTGGCAGCTCGGCTTCGCTGTGGTCATCGTCGAAATCGCACGACAACATTTGGAAACTCTACTACCACAAGAACCTGAAAAAGCCGTTCATCTACTACGAGAAACCGCAGAACGCCATTTCGGTAAGGTGCGTGAAGGATTAAGGCACTAGTTTATTTGGTGTCAGTTTTTTGTAGATAAGGCTCTATTTATCGTTTGGATGGTAAATATCAAGCAGTTTAA
Organism: uncultured Bacteroidales bacterium; assembly: GCA_902790595.1. Lineage (GTDB taxonomy): Bacteria > Bacteroidota > Bacteroidia > Bacteroidales > SZUA-534 > RUG13583. The sequence goes on along the minus strand of CADASL010000008.1, from coordinate 32,926 downwards.
TAACTGTTCCAACCCGACATAATGACTTTTGGTCTTCGTCTTCGGTATAGGCGAAACGAACTTTCACACTATCGACCAAATGTATACGGAAACAGGTATCATCAATATTCGTCGGCTCAAATAGCTGATTGTCAGAATCAATCACCCAACCGCAACCGTCGAAAGCAGTATAATCGATGAGCATTCCGTCAACGTAACGGGCCACATCGCTGTCGGTCGAGCAGCCGAGACTTGCAGTCGAAATCGCTCCAGCCAAAACCGATATTTTCAAGAGTCCCATTTAATTGTCAATTATACAATACAATTGTAGAAAACTTGTTCTGCAAAAGCAAGACTATTTTTTAATAGTGCGAGTTTTACTGACAAAAATCACAAAAAATGCCGCCCACAATCGCGAAGCGGCATTCAGGCCTTTAAATAAAACGCACAATCATTTGATTTTTAACTCTTTTTCAGCCTTCTCGGCTTTCTTAACATCATACAAGCCCTTTATAAGAATTGCTATCACTATAGCAATCAGAACAATTCCCCGCAGGTTAATTATCGAATAGAGTTCCAATAACACGTACAGTATCAACGACATCCATAGTGAAAAAACAGGGCGTTTCTTCAGCAGAAAAATGCAAACCGAAAAAAGTATGGTGATTAGAATCGACGGACTGCACAAAATCAATATCTGATAGAAATCCAATCCTTTGAACAGGATGGCGAATCGCACTGTGATACAAGCATATAAGCAAGCCAACACAATCAAAACCACTCTGGCTCGTTTTATGCTGCTCTTTGATTCGTCAATATCACCTTTCATCAAGATTCGTTGCCCCACAAACACACCTTGTTCCTCTTTTGTGCCTGTAATCGGATAGCCGCAGTGCGGGCATTTGTCCACTTGTCCCGTGTATTCCTTTTTGCAATACGGACATTGCATAGTTGTTTCTTCCATTGTCAATTCAATTTTCTTGTAAATATAGCATTTTATCTCAAAAAAAAATGCCGTATCAGGATTGATGATACGGCATTTATCAAAATGTTATCTGTCTAACAATCAGAATTCAACCAACACATTTCCGTTCATTTCGGCAGGAATGTCGAGACCCATAAGCGTGAGAACGGTTGGGGCAACGTCGGCCAGACGTCCGTTGTTCACCTTCTTCACATCGTCCGACACAACAATAATTGGCACCGGATTGAGCGAGTGAGCGGTGTTTGGTGTGCCGTCGGGGTTGATAGCGTTGTCGGCGTTACCGTGGTCGGCAATAATGACGGTGTTGTAGCCGTTCTTCTGTGCGGCTGCCACAACCTCACCAACGCAAGAATCGACAGCCTTAACGGCCTTGCAAATGGCATCGTAAACGCCAGTGTGGCCAACCATATCGCCATTGGCGAAGTTCACCACAATAAAGTCGAACTTGTTGGTGTTGATGCTTGCTATCAGTTTGTCTTTCACCTCGTAAGCGCTCATTTCGGGCTGCAGGTCGTAAGTGGCAACCTTTGGCGAAGCCACCAGGGTGCGCTCCTCACCTTCGTACGGTGCCTCGCGGCCGCCGTTGAAGAAGAATGTTACGTGAGCGTATTTCTCGGTCTCGGCAGTGTGCAACTGCTTCAGGCCCTTGCTGCTCAAATATTCACCCAAAGTGTTGGTAACGTTCTCTTTCGGGAACAAGATATGCACGCCAGTGAAAGTTGCGTCGTACGGCGTCATACAGTAGTACTGCAGGTTAGGAATGGTGTTCATTCCCTCTTCGGGCATATCCTTCTGTGTCAATACGATAGTGAGCTCTTTGGCTCGGTCGTTGCGGTAGTTGAAGAAGATTACCACGTCGCCGTCTTTGATGCGACCGTCAACCTTGGCGTTGATGAGCGGCTCCATAAACTCGTCGGTATTCTTGTGCTCCTCCGAGTCGGTGTCGTAGCAACTCTGCACGCCAGCCACCATATCGTCAACCTTACGGCCGGTGCCGTTAACCAGTTGGTCGTAAGCCACTTTGATGCGGTTCCAGCGTTTGTCGCGGTCCATAGCGTAGAAGCGGCCGATGATGCTTGCAATGTGTCCGATGTTGGCGTCGCAGTGTTTCTGCAGGTCGGCAATAAAGCCCTTGCCGCTCTTGGGGTCGGTGTCGCGGCCGTCCATAAAGCAGTGAACGAAAGTATTGCTGATTCCGTACTCTTTAGCAATCTCGATGAGTTTGAACAGGTGGTCGAGCGATGAGTGCACGCCGCCGTTCGATGTCAAGCCCATCAAATGGATGCTCTTGCCGTTCTTTTTGGCGTACTCGTAGGCCGAAACAATCTCCGGATTTTTCAGGATGCTGTTGTCGGCGCAGGCGCGATTGATTTTCACAAGGTCCTGATACACAATGCGTCCGGCACCAATATTAAGGTGACCGACCTCAGAGTTGCCCATCTGCCCGTTAGGCAGACCAACGTCCTCGCCGCTTGTAAGCAGCTGAGCGTTAGGGTATTCCTTTGCCAGACGCTCCATATTAGGCGCACCAGCAGTGTAAATTGCGTCACTTTTTGTCTTGTTGCCGATTCCCCATCCATCGAGAATCATCAACAGCGTTTTTCCTTTTGCCATTTTATATTTCTTTTTAATTTAACATTCTGACATTGAACGAATTGCACACAAAACACAATCCGTAAAATCCGAGTGCGAAATTATGAAAAAATGGCTATCGCAACAGAGAAAAATTATGGTTTTAAGTGTTATCCGGCACTTACTTATCCATCGCCAACCTCAACCCGCAAATCTCGTTTTTCTCGTGCGTGGCGTTCTTGCTGCGGTTCCAAACCCAGCAAGCCTGCGACGTGTCGGTGAAGCAGCCGCCGCGAATAACGTACTGCAGCGACTCGATTCCCTCGTAAGGGTCGGCGCACCACTCCCAAAGGTTGCCGCTCATATCGTAGATTCCCAGCTCGTTAGGCGCTTTTGTGGCCACGGGGTGAGCGCGCGATTCGCTGTTTTTTGAGTACCACCCTACTTTGCTCATAGCATCGCCACCGCTGAATTTATAACCACTGCTTTTGCTGCCTCCGCGTGCCGCATACTCCCACTCATCTTCGGTCGGCAGACGGAATTTCTGCCCTGTGAGTTGGTTCAGTTTCTCGATAAAGGCCTTGCAGTCGTTCCAGCTGACCGACTCAACGGGCATTCCTTTGCCGCGTCCGCGGACACTCGACGGGTTCTTGCCCATCACGGCTTTCCACAATTCGCCTGTAACCTCAGTCCGGCCAATCATATAACCGCCGACTTCGGTCGATTCCGTTTTTCCAGGCTCACCCATATCGAAGGTGCCGCCATCAACACAAACCATCTCAAACTTGACGCCGTTGGCCGTAAACTCACGAACCTCGCCGTTCTGCGACATTGCAAACTGCGCTGCCGACAATGCAAACAATGTGATAATCAGTCGTTTCATAACGTATCGTTTTAGAGTTTCAAGATACGAATAAAAATCGGAATTACTGACAAGTGTTTTAAAATTATGAGCGAAGATGATGCGGATTTGACTGATTTACTGTTGTTATGACTTCAGACAACGGACAAAAGACAGATTTGGTGAATTGGTGAATCGGTGAATTGTTTAAAGTTTAACGGGTTTAACAGGTTTAAAGCGTTACCAACACCTAATGTCTAATGCCCAGTGCCTATGCCTTAATTCCAACACCTAACACCAAGCAATTTAGTGCCTAATGCCTAATGCCTAAATCCTAACACCTGATACCATTTGCAATTTTCTAACTTATAATTCCTAACTCCTAAATACCTGATTACTTAGCATTCATATACTCGCCCACCCATTTTGTATCCTGCATATCTTTCAGAAGACGGATTAGGTTGTCGCCGTAAATCGCGCTGCCCAAAAATTCCAGCCCGTACTGCGACAGAATCTGCATCTGGCCGCTGGTGGGCACGCCGTTCTGTCCGCCCCAACCCTGAGCCTTCGATTCTCCGAAAGGATAAACCGCGTAACGCAACTTCCACAAATCCTTGAGTGTGAACTGGTTGATACCGTGGGCTTCAAACATATCGATGCGGTCGGGATTGGCTTTCGATGGCTCGGCTCCGCCAAACTGCCGCAAAAACGACTCGTAGGTGACAAACCTCACGGTGGCCTTGCCTTCTGATGTGAGACAGTGAATTCCATAGCTGACTGCCTCCAACCCCGCCGTGGGCATCAGGCTCACGCAGAACGAATATCGCGCCAAGCGGAACGCTTCGGGATTGTCGGCGCCTTTACGCATCAGCACCTGCGCATTCGCCGAAAGGCCAACCATAACCATCAGTACAGCAATCAGTTTCCTCATATCTCAATCGATTAAAAACGACACCGCGGCCAGCACAATGAGTATGCAGCCCGTGAGTGTCTTTTGGTGATGCTCGAAAATGTGCCAGTTCAGGCGGTTCAGGCCTTTTGTGCCGATATAGACGAGCGTTAGCATAGTGCTCACTGTAGCAACAAGATAGATGGCCGATGTAACCAGAATTCCGCGCCAGCCGAACACGCCCGCAGGCAAAAAATAGACCTCGAGTTCGATGCAGGGCGAAAAGAACATTGCCACAACCATTGAGCCGATGACGGCGCGCTTGGTTTTTGCCTGCCGAGCACCGTCGAAATGATCGTGATGGTGATGGCCGCGCCCGACAAAATCGGAAACAATGAAAATGACTCCCAAAACGGCCAGAATGGCGGGCGCCACCCAGTGCGTCAGTTCGGCGTGGCTGCTCGAGAGTTGGAATCCCGCAAGGCCAATCAGAATGCCGATAATCACAGTGCTTGCAATGTGTGCGGCGCCGATGAGCGCAGTGGCGTGCAGCGTCTCGCGCATTGTCCAGCGCTCGCTCTTACCCACGGCCACAATGGGCAGCCAATGGTTTGGAATGGCGGCGTGGACAAGGCTCAGCAGCAAACTGCCCGATATTATCTGCCACATTGATTATCAGAATTTTAAAAGAAAATCAAAATCTTCGTCAGGCTCAATCTCAATGGGCTGACGGCCATTGATGAACAACCGCAAGTTGTTCTTGCCCACATAGCGGACGTGCCCGCCCTCGACGTTGAGCATACAGCCTTCGCGCAAGCCCACAACGGTCGATTTCGGGTTGGCGGCCAGATACTCCAGAATGCGCTCCTCGCGCGTTTCGCCGCCGTGGCCTTCAATCTGACGGTCGGTGTAGTGCGGATTGATTTGGAACGGCACCAGCCCGAAAGTGTCGAAGCCCAACGGGTCAACCACGGGCATATCGTTGGTTGTCTGCATTGTGGGGCAGGCCACATTGGCACCCGCACTCCAGCCCACGTAAGGCGTTCCTGCCTGCACACGGCGGCGCACAGGCTCAATCAGGCCGTTCTGATGCAAGTGGCGCACCAGATTCCACGTGTTGCCACCACCAACCACAATGGCGTCGGCAGTCTCGACGGCTTCAACCTGATTATCAAACCGATGTATCGATTTCACACTCAAGCCGAAATCGCGGAAACGGCGGTTGACCTTAGCCTCAAAATCGTCGAAACTGAACGTTACGGCGGCGTACGGAATGAAAACGATGTTCTGCCGCCCGCTCAAAAAGCGCGCAATCTCGTCTTTCGAATACTCCAGAAATGGCTCGCCCGCCATTGTCGAATTGCTTATCAGAAGTAGATTCATATCTATTTTTGATTTTTGTCCCGATAGCTATCGGGATTTGATTTATGATTTTGAACGTAAAAAAACTCATTGCTCTTTATACTCAAATTTGCAGCCTTTGAATGCATTCTCGCCTACACTCGTAACCGATTTGGGAATGCTTACCGATGTCAGGTTACTGCAATCACGGAACGCACTCGCTCCTATGTATTTTACACCATCGGAAATAGTGACAGATGTTAAATTACTGCAATCACGGAACGCATTCGCTCCTATGTATTTTACACCATCGGAAATAGTGACTGATGTTAAATTACTACAACTACGAAAGGCCGATTCGCAAATAAATTCTACACCATCGGAAATAGTGACTGAAGTCAAATTACTACAATCAAGAAAAGCAGCCCTGTCAATAGTTCTAACTGAATTTGGAATAATGATTGATGACAAATTACTACAACCAAGAAAAGCCGCTTCACAAATGGTTTTCACTGAATTTGGAATAGTGATTGACTCCAAGTTACTGCAATTGCAGAAAAGTGCTTTGCTAATAATTTTTACAGAATTCGGTATGTTGACTGATGTTAGTTTTTTGCAGCCGTAAAAGGCATCTATGTCAATAAACGACACCGAATCGGATATTGTTACCGATGTCAGATTGCCGCAATCTCGGAACGCACTCATTCCTATACTTTCCACACCATCGGGAATAGTGATTGATGTCAAATTAGCACTACCAAGAAAAGCTTCATCTCCAATAGTTCTCACAGAATTGGAAATATTAATTGACGTTAGGCCGTTACAATTATAAAAAGCGCCATTCTCAATGCTGATAACAGATTCAGGAATAGTATACACAAAACTTGTTTTGCCAACAGGATAGAACATTAGTTTTGTTTTGTCCTTATCGAATAAAACACCATCTTCAGAAGAAAAATATTTATTGTCGTTTGCCACATTTATTTCAGTCAAACTATTGCACCCAACAAAAACCGATTCTCCAATGGTTTTCACAGAATCCGAAATATTGACCGATTTTAAAAAACTACAACCAACGAACGCAAAATTGCCAATTTCCTTTACGGAACTTGGTATTGCCATATCTGTGATTTCTTTACCATCAATGAACAGATGATGAGCATAATAGAGCGGATTGGCTGTGAGTAGATGAAGATTAGTTTGGGTTGCACGAGTTACAGGAATTATTTCCATTACATCATTATCAATTGGCGTAATGTTTTTATGGGTAAAACTATAATCGCTTGCGTAACCAAAAACAATATTACATAGACTCTGAATACTAGCATATTCGGTTTTTGACAAGTTTTCACAACCATTGAATGCTTCTTGGCCAATGTTTGTGACAGATTGTCCGATTTTTACTGATACCAACCCATTACAACCGCTGAACGCACTGTTTCCAATATTTGTTACTGAATTACCGATTTTTACTGATGCCAAACCACTGCAATCTTCAAATGCTCCATCACAAATATTTGTTACAGAATTAGGAATTGTTACTGAAGTCAATCCATTACAACCTCTAAACGCACTGTTTCCAATATATGTTACAGAATTGGGAATTTTAACTGCAGTTAGACCATTACAAACATAAAATGCCTCATCAAGAATTATTTCAACTTTATTAGGAATTGTATACGCCCCCTTTTTACCTGCGGGGAAACAAATCAGTATGGTTTTATTTTTATCGAATAGTACACCTTTATCTGACGCATATATAGGATTGTCACTATCCACATTGATTTCTTTCAAATTACTACATTTACCAAAAGCAATATAACCAATCTCTGTTACTGAATTAGGAATGTTTATTGATGTTAGTTTTGGACAATTATAAAACGTGCTTGTTCCAATGCAAGTAACAGAATTTGGAATGGCCACAAAAGACAGATTTTCACAAGATTCAAACGCACAACTGCCTATTCTCGTAATATTATTAGATATAGCTATTGATGTTATATTTTTGCATTCATAGAATGCAAAATTACTAATACTTGTAATGTTGAATACAATACCATCGTTTCCCACGTTCGAAGGAATCTTAATATCTCCTATAATAGAGTCATTAGTTGCGCTAACTGAAACTTCGTGTTTTACAGAATCAGTTATTGTGTAAGCAAGATTGCCCACAACAAAATCATAATCCTGCGCCCACGCCTGCCCAGCAAACGCAACAGCGGCAAAAAGTGTAATCAGTCTTTTCATAACACCTTGATTTCTGTTTGTAAAAATACAAATAATTCTGCTCGGTCTATTGTGGATGCGGCTTCCTTCAATGCTTCAAAAATACTACCTTATCGCAACGCGTTTATTTTTAACAAATTACAAACAATTATTACATTTTTATTGGGGAATAACGCAAATTCAACGATTCACCTGATTTCTTTTCTTAACGCGTACGCGATGAATCGCGTCCCTACATTTCAACCAACTAACTCTTAAACGATTCACCGATTCACCAGTTGACCGATTCACCCTCACCTCACCACCTCCATCTTAATCGTCACCGGCTTAATCGGCCAGTCGCCGTTGTCGGTTTTGACGGCGGCAATCTTGTCGATAACTTCCAATCCATCAACCACTTCGCCGAACACCGTATGCTGTCCGTCAAGGTAGGCACAGCCGCCAACCGACTTGTACACGGCGCGGGCTTCGGGGCCGATTTTCACGTTATAGTTGAACTCGGTGCCGTTCAGTTCGCCGTCGGTGTAGGTGGTGCCTTGAACAATGAAAAACTCGAACGGCGACGAGCGTTTCTCGGGGTTGTTCTCATACTCGCGAACCATCGACAGGGCGCCGCGCTTGTGGATGTTGCCCTCGCGGAACTCCGCAGGCAGCGTGTATTTGCCGATTTTCTCCTTCACCGCGCGCCGCTCGTAGCCGTCGGTGTCGCCGCCTTGAATCATAAAATTGTTGATGACGCGGTAAAACTCCGTGCCGTCGTAGTAGTGCTCCTTGATAAGGTGGATGAAATTGGCGCGGTGCAGCGGCGTGTTCTCGTAAAGTTCCACCACCATTGTGCCCTTCGACGTGACGATTTTCACCCTCCGTTCGGGATTCTCGCGGCCGTATTTGGTGAGTTCCTCAACCACGTTGTCCTCCGTAAGGCGGACTTTTTTGGGCTTGGCCGCCTTTTTGGTGCCTTTCGGCGATGCCGCCTTCGGTTTAGGTTTTTCGGTCTGCGCCGATGCCGTTTCCGCTTGCTGCTGTGGTTGGCCTTTCGGCGATGGCTGACTTCCGCAAGCGCATAGCACCGCGGCCAACACCGTGCTAATCAACACCTTGCCGATATTTATCCTCGTCCTCATCGTTCAGTAGGCTTAAATAACTGTTGTAGCGGCTTTGTGCGATGCGACCTTCGGCAACAGCCTGTTTCACAGCGCATTTCGGCTCGTGAGTATGCGTGCAGTTGTAGAATTGGCAGTTGGCCGACTCGGCAAACATTTCGGGGAAATAGTGCGCCATTTCGTCCTTCATTTCGATGGTACCAAAGCCCTTAATTCCAGGTGAATCTATAATATAGCCGCCGTTGAGCAGCGGGTGCATTTCGGGGTAGGTGGTGGTGTGCGTTCCGCTGTCGTGCGAGTCGGAAATGGCCGACGTGCGCAGTTCAAGGTTGGGATTCAAGCGGTTGGCGATGGTGGATTTGCCAACACCCGAATGGCCCGCCAACAGCGACAGTTTGCCACGCGTGAGTTCCTCAATGCGGTCGATGCCGATGTTTTGCACCGTCGATGCCTTAACGCACTCATAACCAATTTTTTCGTAAATGGCAATCAGTTCGTCCATTTCAGCGGTCTGCTGCTCGTTGTATAAGTCTATCTTGTTGAAAACCAAAACCGAAGGAATGTTGTAAGCCTCCGCCGACGCTAGAAATCGGTCGATGAACTGCGTGAACGTGCGCGGACTCACAAGCGTCACCACCAGAATGGCTTGGTCGATGTTGGCGGCCATTATCTGCGCCTCCTTCGACAGGTTTATCGACTTGCGGATGATATAGTTTCGGCGGTCATCGATGCTGTGTATCAACCCTTTACCCGTTTCGGCGTCAACATCAAACTCCACCACGTCGCCCACCGCCACAGGATTGGTTGTGCGCAGCCCCTTGGTGCGGAACTTCCCGCGTATGCGGCACTCCACCACGCTTCCGTCAGCCTTCCTGACCAGATACCAACTGCCTGTCGATTTTGTTACAACTCCTTTTTCCACAACAAGTTATTCAATGCGTTTGCGCTGTTAGACGTATCTAATTTCTATTCGACTGCTGTCTCTCTATATTCCTGATATTCACCACCCTAACCCCTTTGTAGTAGAAATTGATGATGTCGAGAAACGAATAGTTGCGGCGGGCCATCTCCATTGCGCCTTCCTGCGAAAGGCCAACGCCGTGGCCATAGCCGTAGCCAGTGAATTCGAGCACCTTGCCGCCAGGGCGGGGACTGATTGAGAACCAGGCCGACTTGAACCCAAAATCGGCGCGAATTTTCTTTAGCGGAATGGTGTCCGTCATATAGCGGTAGCAGCGGTCGCGGCTAGTGGGCGAATAAACCAGATTTGCCGCCCGCGACTTGCCGTCAACAATCTTTATCCCGTTGTTTTGCAAATATTTAATCCATCGGTCAACCGAGACCGTGTCGCGCCAGATTGAGTTGTGCTGACGGATGCTGAACGTGTCGATGACCGATTTCAAATAGGGTAGCGACGAGAGCCACACATCCTCCGAATTGGCCGTCTGACCGCCTGAATTTGAATGAAATACAGCGGTTATCGGGGTGTTGGTGGAATCGACAATGATAAGGTCGGTGGTGTGCGAAACGGCCTGACGGATAAGGCTGTTACGGTGGCAGCGGTTCAAGTAAACTTGATGGCTCACATCGTCCATCAGACTGTATTTCTCAACACCTTCGCGCCAGATTTTCTCATAAAGATAGGTGCGGCTGATGATGGCCTGCGTCTTGTAATATTCGTAAGGCGCCTTCGGCCCTGCCTCGCTCTCCACAACGCCTGACAGATAATCATTTACATCGACATAATTCTCAATTTTCAGATTTCCGCCGTCGGTTGTAACCTTCAAATCACCATCGTAAAAACGTGGTTTGAGCGCAGGCACGGCAGGCTCCACTTTGAAAATGCTCTTGCGCGTTGACGCCGTCAGATAGAGTTCGCTGAAGATGCCCAAATGCTCGTCTTGGTCCCAAACGCTGATGCCCTTGCCCACGATTGTGAAATAGATTATCGCATTCTTTTTCAGCCTCATAAGCATTCGGTTGTCGGCCACAAGACTATATTTGCCCTCGTCGGTGGTGAAGACAAGCGTTTTGATTTTGCTCTGACTGAAGATGTTGACACGCACAGTTTCGGCTCGTGCGCCCAACGCCGCAAACGCCAACAGAAAAACCAAAACCAAATATCTATTTCTCACTGATTTGCAATTATTTGCACTCCGCAATTCAATAGCAGAGCCAATGCCAAATGTAAATGAATTTCAACAAAGTTTGGCGGCAGTTTCTGCATTTTGCAAACACAGTGCGGTTAAATTACGCCGACACAAACTTAATCACCGCCTGCGCTGCCCGTTGCGACGCTCCAGCGCTGCCCATACGCTGCCGCAGTTCGGCGTAATTGCGCTGAAATTCAGCGTCGTACTGCTTATCATCAAGAATCTTGCGCAACTCATCGGCAATGGTGCGCGGGTTGCAGTCCATCTGCACAAGTTCGCGGATAATCTCGCGGCCAACAATCAGGTTTGCAAGCGATATCCATTTTACTTTCAACAACTTGCGACCTATACGATAGAGAAAATCGGGTGCCGAAATCCGATATAGCACTGCTTCGGGAACACCAAACAGCGCCGTTTCGAGCGTGGCAGTGCCCGAAGTCACCAACGCTGCACGGCTGAATTTGAGCAAGTTATATGTCTGACCAAAGACAATCGGAATGTTGCAGTCTGCACCAATCACTTTGGTGTAATAGTCGCGGTCGAGACCAGGAGCACCCGATATAACAAACTGATATTCGGGAAATTGGCGGCTGACTTCAATCATCACGGGCAGCATAAAATCAACTTCCTGCTTGCGGCTTCCTGCCAAAAGTCCGATTATCGGCTTGTCGGTCAGGTTGTTAGCATTGCGGAAATCGGCCTCAGTTTGGTGGTCACCCGACCGAAATTCTTCGATTGCGTCCAGAATCGGATTGCCGACATACTCCACGGGATAGTCGAATCGGGCGTAGAATTCCGTCTCGAACGGCAAGATTGTCAGCATTTTATCAATATACTTCTTTATCTTTTTTATGCGGTTCTGCTTCCAGGCCCAGATTTTCGGCGAAATGTAGAAAACGGTTTTCAGCCCAAGACTTTTGGCGAATTCGGCAATGCGCAAATTGAATCCTGCAAAATCAATCAAGATAACCACATCAGGCTTAAAATCAACAATATCGGCCTTGCATTGTTCCATATTGCGACCGATTTTGCGCAGGTTCATCAGCACGCGGACAAAGCCCATAAAAGCCATCTCGCTGTAGTGCTTGACGGGTGGCACGCCAGCCTGCGCGGCCATCAGGTCGCCGCCGAAAAAGCGGAACTGCGCCTGCGGGTCCTGCAATTTCAGTTCCCGCACCAGATTCGACCCGTGAAGGTCGCCACTCGCCTCGCCTGCTATCAGAAAGTAACGCATTGATTATTTAGGATTTAGGATTTAGAAATTAGGATTTTTGAAATCATATGACACAGATTCAATGGATTTTCGCAGATTTTTATTGCTCATCGGAAATTTGTGTCAAAAATTCGTGCGAAGTCATAAGTGGCAGTTTGCAGAAATCGCGGAAATCTTTGGTGTTGTTGGTAACAACCACATCGCAGCCAGCGGCAAGGGCACATTGGTATTGCAGCATATCTTCGAAATCCTTACAATGGTTGTCGATTGCACAGCGCAATTGCCGTTTGTCCATAGACAGAGCCGTTATGCGTTTCTCGAACTCGTCGAGAGCCGTATAGACATCTTCCTGAGTGTGCCCACGCTTGGCCACGTATGCGAAATTGGCAAAAGTCAGAATTGAAGCAAAAACCGCAATGTCACCATTATAAGCCGCGGTGAATATTTTTTCGGCATCGTCGGCACCTTCCCGATTAAGGTAGTAATCGAGAATGACATTAGTATCGACAAATACCTTTTTCATTTGCTCAAAATATAGGCTAGTCGGTCATCGTTGGCAATATCGTCGGGCGTTACGCACCCCATTCCTCGTAAACGCTTAAAAGAATCAGGCAACTGTTTCGTCGCCTTTTCGTTTTTGTTGCCAACTTCTTGATTTATAACATCATCAGTCAATTTACCAGCAAGCCACTGCCGTTCGTTGGCGGTGAGCGTCAAGCCGTTAATGTAAGCCCACAAATTGTTTAAAGCCGCGGTAGTCATAGCAAATTGTTTTTTGTTTGTAAAAATACGAAATAAAATTCAACCAATTAAACCTTTAAACAATTCACCGATTCACCATTAAACAAAATAAATCGCCAATATTGCCACGCCATACAGCAAGCACATTGCCAACACGCCGCGAGCAAGGCTCAAACGGTTTTGGCGGGTCCACCAGAAAAACAAGCCAGCATTAGGCATCAGGCTCAAACTCACTATTTTATACAGCACGCCAAACCGCTGAAAATGGCTGATACAATCGGCCACCGAATCATACCCCTTTCCGTAGGCAACCAACGGCAGAAAAATCGCAAGGCAAATGATAGGCAAAAGAGCGCCAATGGCAATGCCAACTATCGGTTTATCAGTGAGTTTCATAGCAGATAATCGATTTTTTTGAGCCTTGCGTAATCGGTTGAGTCAAGGTTGATTGGCACAATCGACGCGTAGCCGTGCGCCAACGCCCACTCATCAGTGTCGGTGGAATCGGGTTCGTTATTGATAAACTCGCCTGACAACCAATAAAATGGGCGGCCCGACGGGTCTTGATATTCAATAAAATCCTCCTTCCAAAGGCCATCAGCCTGACGGCAAATCTTCATTCCAAGGAAATCGGTTTCGGGAATATCGGGGAAGTTGATATTCAGGCAGAGATTCTTGTCGGTGTTGGTGGCCAAAAGGCGTTTAAGTATTGGTTCTGTGTGTTTTACAACAACCGAAAAATCAGAGTCCAAGTCGAAACTGCAAAGCGAAACGCCGACCGACGGAATGCCGTTCATCGCGCCTTCGGTGGCCGCGCCCAAAGTGCCTGAATAAAAGGCACATACGGTTGAATTTGTGCCGTGATTGATACCCGACAGAAGAAGGTCGGGTTGGCGGTCGAGCAAGCGGTTGATAGCCATCTTCACGCAATCAACAGGCGTACCAGTTACCGAATAAACCTTAAGATTTGGCTCATCGGTTATGGTTTTCACGCGGATATAATTGCTGAAAGTTATGGCGTGCGACTTTCCCGACTGTGCTGCATCGGGTGCCACAACCACCACATCGCCAATGCGTTGCGCCATTGCAATGAGTTCGGTTATGCCTTTCGACGAATAGCCGTCGTCGTTGGTCACGAGAATGAGCGGACGGTTGTTTTCCATATCAATACTGCTCGTTTTCGTTGGGGAAATCGCCCTGTTTGACATCGGTAATGTATTGACCCACAGCATCGGTGACAACCGTGTTCAGGTCGGCATAGCGGCGCAGGAAACGCGGGCTGAAACCCTGCGTCAGGCCGAGCATATCGGCAAAAACCAGCACTTGGCCATCCACCTGACCGCCAGCACCAATGCCGATTACAGGGATTTTCAGTTCAGAAGCCACACGGGCAGCCAACTTGGCAGGTATTTTTTCAAGCACCACGGCAAAGCAGCCAGCCTCTTCGAGCAAATGCGCGTCGTTGACAAGTTTTTCGGCCTCGGCCTCATCTTTCGCACGCACGGCGTATGTACCGAAAGCGTTGATACTCTGCGGTGTAAGTCCCAAATGGCCCATCACGGGAATGCCTGCGTCGATAATTTTTTTCACCATCGGAATAATCTCCAGACCGCCCTCAAGTTTGAGCGAGTCGGCGCCCGTTTCCTGCATAATGCGAATGGCGTTCTGCACGGCCGAAGTGGGGTCAACCTGATAGGTACCGAACGGCATATCAACCACCACCAGAGCGCGTTTGACGGCTTTGGCCACCGCCCCTGCAAAGACAATCATCTTGTCGAGCGTCATCGGCACAGTGGTTTCGTTGCCCAGCATCACGTTCGACGCGCTGTCGCCGACCAGAATAACATCGAGCCCCGCCGCATCAAAAATTTTTGCGGTTGTATAATCGTAGGCGGTGAGCATCGAAATCTTCTCACCCTGTTTTTTCATCTCAATCAGCCGCAGAGTGGTCACCTTGCGGTTGTCGCTACATAAATATGCTGCCATTTCGTTAGTTTTAAAATCGCGCAAAATTACTATTTATCGTTGAGAATTGTGCTTTTTATTCCCCTCCTACTCGCCCAGAAGCTGCGCCGAGTGGTTCTTGGTGTTCACTTTCGCTATCGCATCAATAATAACACCATCAGCATCAATCACATACGTAGTCCTGATGGTGCCGACAGTCTCCTTGCCATACATTTTTTTCACGCCCCAGGCCTCGTAAGCCTTCAAAATCGTGCAATCGGGGTCGGAAATAAGATGGAAGGGCAACTCATATTTTGCGATAAATTTCTGGTGCGAAGCCGCCGAATCCTTGCTCACGCCAAGCACCTCATAGCCGAGCGACAGAAAACGCTGGTAGTTGTCGCGCAGGTCGCAGGCCTCGGCCGTACAACCGGGCGTGCTGTCTTTTGGGTAGAAATAGAGCACAAGTTTGCGTCCGGCAAAATCGCTCAGTTTCACTGTTTTACCATTTTCATCGATGCCCTCGAAAGCGGGAGCCTTTGTTCCAATCTGTAACATATCGGTATCTAAAAATTATCTGTCAAAAAAAGAGAATTACGCTTTGGCGCGATGTTTTTCGGCGCGGGCCGCTATAACAATGCCCAACTCATACAGCAAATAGATGGGCAGCGACACCACGCTCAGCGTGAACACGTCGGCGGTGGGGGTTATGACTGCGGCCACCACCAAGATGGCCACCACGGCGTGACGGCGATAGCGGCGCATAAAACCGGCGCTCACAAAGCCCATTCGCGCCAGCAGCCACGACAGCACCGGCAGCTCGAACATCAAGCCCATTGCAAGACTGAGCATCAGCAAGGTTGACATATACGAGTCGAGCGAGATGAGATTCGGCACATCGGCGCTGACCTGATATGTGCCCAGAAATCGGAATGTGAGCGGGAAAATCAGAAAATAGTTGAGCGCCACGCCCATCATAAACATCACGTAACCGCCGCCCACAAGCCTCACGGCCACGCGCCGCTCGCTGCGGTAGAGCGCCGGCGACACAAAACTGTAGAGCACGTGCAGAATGTAGGGCGACGCCACCAGAAACCCGACAGCAAAGGCCGCCTTCAGATGCACCATAAACTGTTGAGCCAGACCAGTGTTAATCATCTCAACCTTGAAGTCGCCACCGGCCACACCCACCACACGCTCAAGCAGCCGGTAGGTCAGGAAACTGCTGTTTTTGGGGGCGAGCAGAACATTGAACAACGGCTCTTTGAAGGCAAAAGCCACAAAGCCCAGCGCCATCACAGCGGCCAAAATGCGGAACAGACTGCCGCGCAACTGGTCGAGATGGTCCCAAAAAGTGAGTTGGCTGTTATTTGCCGTTTTCTGCGCCATCGGTCTGATTCTTTGGCTCACCGTCGGCTTTGTCGTTCAGGCCGTCCTTAAAACTGCGGACTCCCTTGCCTAATCCACGCATCAACTCCGGGATTTTCTTGCCTCCGAACAGCAACAGCACAACCAAGGCTATTAATACTATTTCGGTAACACCCAAGTTCATAAAAAGCATTGTCTTCATACCTGCCAGATTTTATACGCCAAAAATAGTTTTTTCAGTTGAATATCAGCAACCGGCCATCAATTCAATTTGCCATCAGCACAAAATAAAAAAGCCACCTGCAAGCAGATGGCTCTTTATTTGTAAGTTAACAATAATTATTCAGGCTTTCCAGGTAAATCGTAACCTTTGCCTTTTGCCCATTCGAAGAAATCCTGTACGTCGGAATTGAAATCGAATGATTCAATTTTTTCGGCTACTTCGCCATTAAATACTATCATCACCCTAATGCCTTCATATACATACATTCCACCATTATTTTGTCCATCGGCAACCTGATACAATTTTGTTCGAAGACCATTTATTTCACCACCATCTACGGCATAATCCTCATTGCCTGATGGGTAACAATATATTGGAGCATCACCTTCCGATTGTTTAGTATAATATAACCACTCCTTTTGTTCAGGAACGTAAATATACTCTTTAGTATTATCATCAAGTGATGATTCCCAATCAGTATAATAAATCATTATCTCTCCATCTTCACCTTCGAAAGTGTAGTATTCCTTATTGCCGTAATCAAGAAAGTAGTAATCAATTTGATGGGGCTCGCCATTTTCAATCGTATTAATAATCATATGTCCCTTTTCAACTCCGTAGAATCCTCCTTGTACTTGAGACTGATTACCGCCCTGGCCTTGACCCTGGCTCTGATTTTCAGAAACAATCATAACCTTCTTGAATACAAAAGACTCTTGTACATTATCCTGGTTCCTTGTCCAAGTCAGACCGAACACAGCTGTAAAGTTCTTGATATCCTTCTGCAACGGATTGACAACAACGGAACCATCCCAAGTGGTACGTACAGAAACAACAGCGCTCTTCTTGTTGGTGGTGGCATAACCTCTTGCGTCGAACATCAAGCTATCCCACTCATAAACTGGAACATAAGAGTTATCGGTGATACGCAGTAAGGCATACATACCATATTCACCGTCAACCAAGGCGCTATCCGGGTCAATCTTATCAATAGTTGCAACAACCTGTTCGTTGCCAACAAGGTTGATGGTGAAGATTGAGTCGCTAATTGCCTCAGCATCAACAACCTTGCCAACCTCACCTGTCATCAACAAGTCAGAGTTAACCTGCACGTTGCCTTGCTTGATTGCAAACACGCTCTCAGATGTTGTCTTGTCGGATACGTTGAACGATGAAATACTTACGTTGACTGCGTCGCTGGTAACTTTGAAGTAGTCGCTGCCCGAATCTTTGGTGGCCGAGCGGCCTGTTACTACGAAACCGCTGCGTTTTGCCTTGCTCTCGTCGGTTTCATCGATGAATACCTGAGTGCCCAAACCGTCAACTACAAATACGTCGAGTTCCTCGTCTTTGGTGGCTGAGCGGCCTGTTACTACGAAACCGCTGCGTTTTGCCTTATCATCAGTAACATCGGTATTAACATAAACCTGAGTACCGTTGCCGTTGATTGCCAGATAGTCGGCTGCATCGGCATCTTTGGTGGCCGAGCGGCCTGTTACTACGAAACCGCTGCGTTTTGCCTTGCCGGTTACGCTGTCGTCGATGAAGACCTGAGTGCCTGCGCCATCGATTTTGAGCACGTCGGCGTTAGCATCTTTGGTGGCTGAGCGGCCTGTTACTACGAAACCGCTGCGTTTTGCCTTGTCTTCTGCCGGGTCGTCAACATAAACCTGGGTACCATTGCCGTTGACTGCCAGATAGTCGGCATTCTCACCGCCTTTGGTGGCCGAGCGGCCTGTTACTACGAAACCGCTGCGTTTTGCCTTGCTGGTTGCGGTGTCGTCAATGAACACCTGAGTACCTTCGGCGTTAACTGCAAAATAGTCGGCACTCTCGCCGTCTTTGGTGGCCGAACGGCCTGTAACAACAAAGCCGCTGCGTTTTGCCTTGGTCACGTCGGTGTCGTCAACATAAACCTTAACTCCGTCGGGATACACGGCAAAAACAAGGTTGCCGTCTTTGTCCTTAACCTCGAAAATAGGTTCGTTAACCGATGATGACTTCTGTGTGGCCTCAACCTTGCCGGCTGTTTGGGCATACATTGCGTATGGCACCGACAACAGCTGTGTCTGTCCCAGCTCGGTATAGTTGGTTCCGCCTTTGGCGTCAACCTCAATCTTGAGCATCAGATTCATCTTGCTCCAAGGAACATTCATAAAATCACCGCTCTCTTTGGTGCCACTGCCAATCATTACCGAGATGTTGCCAAACTCGTTGGTAGTGGGGGTATGAACCTCGCTGTAGTATGAGGTTCCGTCGCTCAGTAAAGTGAATCGCATTCCAACCTTCTGGTTGCTGACTACTTTTCCGTCGGCAGTGCGGATAACCGCCTGATAGGCGAAACTGCCTTGTGCCATTGTTGCGGCTGCTGTGGTGAACAACAACGCTATGGCTGCCATAAGTCTGATAGTAATTCTTTTCATATAAGTTATTTTTTATGTATTGTCGAATTCAAAGGCGCACAAATCGGTGACACTCAAGCGTATGCGAAGTACTCCAACTTGCGACCTCCCGGCTTTAGTACTTCATAACCTTACGGTTGACTACCGCGCGGTCGTCAACAAAAATCTTTACAAAGTATGCTCCCTGCGGCAGAGCCTCAACATCGAGCGACACACGAACATCGCCGTTGAAGTTGTTCTCGCCAACCAATCGGCCGGTCATATCGAAGCAACGCACCAGGCACTCGCCTGCAGGAGCCTCGTCCATAGCCACATAGAGTGTTTTGCTGACCGGGTTCGGGTAGATAGTAACATTGTTGGCCCACTCATCGGCAACACTAACATCCTGCTTAACAGCATAACCCTGCTGGAAACCTTGCACAACAATCAAATCACCAGCCTTGAGTGTTCCGGCTACCGGCTCACCAATGGTATAGCTCACCGAAAAATTGGCATTGGCCTCAAATCCACCGGCTGATGCTACAACCTCGCTCTGTTTGAACTGCGAGAATGCGGGTACTGAAACAATCAGTAAAGCCGCAATGGTTAATTTTCTTTTCATAGAATTAATTTTTGAATTAATCTTTTTTCAAAACGCAAATATATACATTATTGATTGAATGGCAAATTATTTAACAATTTGTTTTCAACAGATTAATAAATAAGTGCGGGTGCAATGTTTCTTCTCATCTCTCCTCCGCCAGCCATCTTCCAATCTGGTTCAGCGCCACAAAACGGTAGCGCTGCGAATCGCCGGCAAGACCGGAATAACTGGTGTGGCGGGCCTCCGATTTCTGAAGGAGCGCACGGTTGGTGGCCTCAACAATGGCCGGCGTCTGAAACACCGCCTCCGACGGCTCCAAAAGCAGCATCCGCCCGTCGGCGCAAGCCTCGAAATAGGGGCCGCCGGGCTTGAAATAGCGCGCCTCGGGCGAATCGGCGGCCGGAAAGCCATCGCATAGAAGAACAACCTGCGGAAAACACTGCTCGCGCAAGGTGCGGGCAATCAGCTTCTCGCCCTGACTGATGGCCGCCGTGTAGGTCACCGCCCCGCTGCGGGCCTCTGTCAAAACCTCCTGCAGCCGCTCCTCAACCTGCTCCTCGCTGGCGCAGCGCGACATCTCCACCAACTGCCTGACCGGCCAGTCGAGCAGGAAATGGTTGCCCAGCGAGGTGAACGTCAGTCCGCGCACCTCGGTCTGCCGGTGCAGCCTGAAAAGCTCCGGGTTGTGCCGCCTCAGCCACAGCCGACGCGGGTTGTCGCGAACGTAGTTTATCATATTTTGGAGCTGGCCGCTGTGACTCAGTACCCGGTCGTGGAAACCCTTCTCCCAAAGCGGCCGCCGCTCTTCTGTCGGGCTGACCTGCAACTCGCGAAAGGCCTTTGTGCACCCTGTCATAAAGCCTCTGATAACATCGCCAAGCGAAATGTCCATCTCACTATGCACAAAAAGAATACCGTGGAAATGGTCAGGCATAAGCTGGCAATCAATGAGCGATATTTCGCGCCGGCAGGGCTGACCAGTTGTTTCAGCTTTCTTTTGGGCAAGTTGTTTTTGAATGAGCGGAATGCTCTTCCAACACTGAACCACCCGCAACCCTAGAGGCGAGGGTTCAACGGCCGCCGTCTCGGGGCTGCCACCAATGAGCTCGCCAAGCAACGGATGGCGCCCCTCGGTGCAAAGGGTAACCATATAAATGCGGCGCCCGTGATAGTCAACCTTTGGGCATCGCCTGTGCTGCCGTGGCAAGGGGCGCTTGTCGTTGTATTTCTGTGGTTTTTCTTCGCTCATAATGCAAAGTTAGCTTTTTTGCGGTTTGTTGTGCTGGTGCTGCATCGTGTGGTGCTGCGACGTGTACGTCGCTAACTGGACAATGGCTCAGAAACGAACTGCTGCCCCGCCTGTACGGAAGGCGACGTACTCGTCGCCCCGCCCGCCTTGCGCCCCGCCCCGCAGAAGAACCGCCCCAGCCGCCCTGCAAAAAAAAACGCCCAGCCTTGCCCCAGCCGCCCCCCCCAAAAAACAAAAAAGCCCCCAAGGCACCAACCCCGGAGGCTATTTTCGTTTTTCAAAGCAACAAAACTTCTGCCTGCACTATGGCCTCTTCACCGGACGAACCGGGAAACCTGTACGGCGTGGATAGCCATAACCATATTGAGTTAAGCTTGACCCAACTTGCATAAGTTGTGCGTTAGAACCACTCGGTGAAGCCGTCATGTAGAAACCGTAGGATGATGCATCTGAAATACTTTTGTAAGTGAAACGGCCACCCACAGGAAGGAAAATGTGCGCGTCGGTTGCCGGCGAATATTCATGGCCAGAGTCGTGTTCCCACGAAGATACTTTCTGGTTGCTCATGTTACCTTTGTCCTTACTCTTGTCAACTGATTTGTAAACAATGTTGCCCGCAACGCCCGTACCGTTGTAATTGGTTGTCCACACCCAATAGCACTCCGTTAAAAGTTCGCAAGCTTCGGCGGGTGTTGGTGTTACCCAGCCGCTGCCCCAGTTGACGGTGGCGGCATCATCTTCAGGGTCGAGGATGGTTTTGCCGTCGGTGCTATTATATTTGGTGAATACTTGATTGTCATCAGTTGCTGCTGCTCCTTCTGGCGATGTGTATGACGTTGGGAAGTTTACCCACGAATAACCCGAAGTATCCTTGTCTGCTCTCCAAGTAAGCGGGTCTAGTGTTGCGTAGAGCGGCTCCGTCTCGCTCCAAGCAATGTAATCGCCGTAATCCTGCGGATTTGTTGCACCCACGTTGGTTGTTGCCCAAAGGGTGCCGCTTGTAAGGCCTAAATCAACATATTGGTGGCCGTTCTCGCTGACTGCCCAGCGCTTAACCGTGAAGCTTGCGCTTGAGTTTGTTTTGGCAGCATTGAAGAACTCGGTAATATCGCTGTAGGTTGTTTCGCCAACTGTGCCGCTGAACGTGCAACCATCGGCAACCTTGAAGGTTACATTACCCGCTCCGCTTCCGAGACTGAAAGCCTTGTAGCTGGTATTGCTTACCGAGAGAGAGAAGGTACCGCCAGCGGACGAAGTAGCGTCGAATATTAATTCGGCATCGCCAGGTCCTTCATAAAAAAGGGGGGCTCTGTTATTGGCTTGGATAGTATTATCGCCATCTAGCGTGATATGATAGTAGAACTTTACGCCTGAGTTATTGTTGGCAATATTAATACTGTTGTTATATTCTGGCGAAATACGCTTGAAGCCGTCTAAAGTTACGTAGTAGCTAAGGGAGTTTGTTACGCCTGTAATATTTTTAGCGATAAAAACCTCGGGGTGACCAGCAGATGCAGAAGAAATTTTATAGTCCGGGTCGTAAGTGAGAACATACGGGTGGGCGGCATCGTTTGGCACATTGATGCGGCACTGGTCTTTGCTAATCTTACCTCCACCATTGGTGTACCAGTAGTATGTTTTGCCACCGCGCTGCTCGGGTGTCACTTTGAACTTGACGCCCTGATTGCCGTCAACGCCGTCGGCAAAAGCAAATACCGAAAGCTCCGTTGAGTAGCTCTCAGGGTAGCTCTGCGGGGTGATGGTGCCCACATACATATTATCGAGTACGCCGGCAATGGTGATAACCGAACTTTCGCGCAGATAAACATCGTTATTGCTGGCAATCTGCGCCGTACCGTTCATAATAAAGGTGCCATTGCTCACAACATAAACACCTACGCCTTTGCCTTCAGTTCCGCTAGACATTATGCCTTTTTCAACATTATTGCCACTGATTGTTCCGGCATTCATTCTGAACGTTGATCCTGTAGAAACAAAAACACCGCCGCCTAATCCCCCAACACCTGCGGCTCCTTTAGCTGTATTGTCAATTATTGCGCCTCCATCCATAGTGAATGAACCGCCTTCATTAATATAAACACCAGCACCACAATTGTTGACAGCAGCAGTTGCAGCAGTTTGATTACCACTGATTATGCCGTCGGCCATTCTGACAGAACCTCCGCCAACATAAATACCACCGCCCTTAGCATTGCCACCGCTCGTTCCAACTGCCTTATTATTGGCAATCAACGTTCCGCTGCCAATGGTTACATCGCCATTGTCAACATAAACACCAGCACCGCTGGCTGCATTTCCGCCGGTGATTTTCAGGTTATGGATTTCGACCGGCACCGTGGTGGCAATGGTGAGCACTGAGCCTGCGTTGTCGCCATAGAGGCTGTCGACTGTATTGCCGGTAACGCCCTCAAGCACAATCCGCCTCGCCTTGCCGTTGAGCGAATCGCCAATGGCAAACTGGCCAGTGAGGCCACCGCTAATTTTGAGAAAGTATGGGGTGCCACCCAAACCTTCTCCGCTAATTCTTGCAAGTGCTGAATCGATGTTTGGCAGAGCCTGCTCGGCTGTAAGGCCGGTATGGCCGGTGTAATCGTCCAAACCCGGGATGATGTAGTAGCTAATGGGCTTCGCGGTGAAATATCCCGGCTGCCCGTTCAGGCCGTCAACGCGGGCGCGGGTGGCATCAATGGCACTGCTATTGAATGTGGTGCCGTTGCCGCCTACAAGTTCCGTGCAGCTACTGAACATATTTTCTGAAGTTGCAGATGTATTCGACCAATCTGCGTTGCTTGCCGTATAGATGGTGGTAAGGCTAAAACAACCGCCGAACATATTGCTCATATTGGTAACTTTCTCTGTGTTGAAACTGCTCAAATCGAGTGTATCCAATTTTGTGTCATCGCTAAACATAGCAGACATATTTTCCACATTCTCGGTTGTGAATTTGCCACCAAATATGACTTTAGTTAAGCTGGCACATCTGCGGAACATTGCAAGCATATTGGTAACTTTGCTTGTGTTGAAGCTGCTCAAATCGAGAGTGGTGAATCCGCAACCCTGAAACATTTGGGTCATATCGGTGACATTCTCGGTGTTTAAACCGCGCAAATCAGCAGATACCAGTTTTGAACACCCATAGAACAACAGTGAACAATCTGATTTAAGTTCGATGTTAGCTTCCTCTGGCACTACAAGGCTAATCTTTGAGGCCGAGGTGTTTATTATGGCGCTAATAATTCCAGTAGAAGATGCATTTGTTCCACCTTTGCCCAAATCAGCTCCCGTAACTCCGCTGTAGAGAACCACTTCTGTGGTTTCGGCAGTAGAAGTGTTTATTGCAGCTATGGTTGAGGCCAAATCGTCATACAAAGTGCCATCAACCATTGCATACAGCTCGCCCGGCATTCTAACCCTTGTGAAGTATCCCGGCTGCCCGTCAACGCCGTCAATGCGGGCGCGGGTGGAATCAATGTTATTACTGCCATCACACTGCGTGCCATTGCCGCCTACAAGTTTCGTACAGTACCTGAACATATCAGTCGAATTTAACAACTTGTCGCTTGCACCCCAATTGGCTCCATTGGCAGCATAGATGGTGGTAAGTTTTTTGCTATTGTAGAACATACTGCTCATATCGGTAACATTCTCGGTGTTGAAGCTGCTCAAATCGAGCGAGGTGAGTTCCATGCTAGCGCTGAACATATAGCTCATATCGGTAACATTCTCGGTGTTGAAGCTGCTCAAATCGAGCGAGGAGAGTTTCAAGCAGCCGCTGAACATATAGCTCATATTGGTGACAGCGCTTGTGTTAAGGCCGCGCAAATCGGCTAAAACAAGAATCTGACTTGCATTGAACAAATGAGAGCAATCGGCGCCAAGCACGATATTGGCATCCTTATCCACTATAAGGCGCGCCTTTCTTGCGTCGCCCTTAGTGCCTTTGAGGCTGCTGATGATATTAACTGGTTTTCTTGTGAACAAATCAGTAGCCGTAACTCCGCTGTAAATTACCACTTCAGTGGTATCGGCAGTGGAACTCTCTATTGCGGCAATGGTTGAGGCCAAATCATCACACAAAACGCTGTCAACCATTGCATACAGCTCGCCCGGCATTCTAACCCTTGTGAAGTATCCCGGCTGCCCATCCAAGCCGTCAATGCGGGCGTAGGTTGCATTTTCGCCTGAATGGGCAATTGTTCCATTGCCGCCATTAAGATGGGCGTTATGCAAGAACATACCTGCCGATGAAGCAACCCCCGACCAGTCGGCATCCGCAGCGGCATAGATGTTGGTGAGTTCAGTACTATTCTGGAACATATAATCCATATTGGTGACATTCTGAACGTTGAAGCTGCTCACATCAACCGTTTTGAGTGCACTACAACTAGAGAACATATAGCTCATATCGGTAACATTCTCGGTGTTGAAGCCGCGCAAATTAGCCGAAACAAGTTTTCGGCACTGGTAGAACATTCTCTGGCAATCGCTGCCAAGAATAATATTCGCATCCTCTGGCACCACAAGGTTTATGTATGCCGGGCTGTTTGCAATGGCGTAAATGATTGTGCCCGCTGTTGCCGCCTTGCCCAAATCGACAGCCGTAACTCCGCTGTAGATTACCACCTCAATGGTGTCGGCGGTGGAATTGTTTATTGCGGCAATGGTTGAGGCCAAATCGTCATACAAAACGCCGTCAACGCTCGCAAACAGTTCACCGGGCAATTTAACTCTTGTAAAGTAACCCGGCTGTCCGTCCAAGCCATCAACCTTGGCGTACTCGGCATCAATTTTATTCGAATTAAATGGAGAGCCATTGCCGCCTTTCAGACTGGTGCAGCCGCTGAACATTGTGGTCGCTGTTTGAACACCAGACCAATCGGCATTAGCAGCCGTATAGATGGTGGTAAGGCTTGAACAATCCTCAAACATACTGCTCATATCAGTAACTTTCTCTGTATTGAAACTGCTCAAATCGAGCGTGGTGAGAGCCGTGCATTGTTGGAACATAACATGCATTGATGTTACATTGCTGGTGTTGAACCCTCGCAAATCGGCCGATATAAGTTTTCCACATCCACTGAACATAATAATACAACCATCATCCCTCAACTCAATGTTAGCATCCTCGGGCACCACAAGGCGGAAGCGTGCATTGGCTTTACTGTTGACCTTTATGGCATGGATGAGCCCCCTCGAAGTTCCGGCCTTGCCCAAATCATCGGCAGTAACAAGGCTCGTAAGTTCAATCTCGGTGGTGTCGGTGGCATCCAAGATGGCCATTTCGGTTGTACTCATATCCGGATAAGCCACACCTCCAACACGGGCATATACCGTTGAGAAATAGCCTGGCTGGCCAGCCTTGTCAACCCGAGCGTATCTGGCATCGGTAGTGTCGCTGCTGAATCTGGTTCCATTGTTGCCTATCAGGTTGGAGCAGCTGCTGAACATATTAGTCGATGTTGCAACACCCGACCAATCAGCTCCATCTGCGACATAGATTTTGGAAAGCCGTGCACAACTCCTGAACATTTCTGACATATCGGTAACATTTTCGGTATTGAAACTGCTCAAATCGAGCGAGGAAAGGTTCGTGCAACTATAGAACATCCTGCTCATATTGGTCACATATCTTGTATTTAGGCCTCGCAAATCGGCATAAACAAGACTCGATTTACCACTGAACATACCTGAGCAGTCGGAACCAAGCAAAATGTCGGCATCTTTATCCACTATAAGGCTCGCTTTTCTGGCCTTGACATTGGGAATGGCAGAATAGATTGTAGTACCCTCTGCCCCTTTTGAAGCATTGCCCAAGTCTTTAGCGTTAACACCGCTATAGACTACCACTTTAATGGTGTCGGCGGTGGAATTGTTTATTGCGGCAATGGTTGAGGCCAAATCGTCATACAAAACGCCGTCAACGCTCGCATACAGTTCACCGGGCAATTTAACTCTTGTGAAGTAACCCGGCTGTCCGTCCAAGCCATCAACCTTGGCGTACTCGGCATCAATTTTTTTCGAGTTAAATGCAGTTCCGCTACCGCCTTTCAGTTTGTTGCTGCAACCCAAGAACATAGCTGTCGATGTTTCAACACCCGACCAATCGGCTCCTTTTGCGACATAGATGGTGTTAAGCGATGAGCAACCACTAAACATTTCTGACATATCGGTAACATTCTCTGTGTTGAAGCTGCCTAAATTGAGCGTGGTGAGGTACAAACAATTTGCAAACATACTGCTCATATTGGTCACACCGGTTGTGTTAAGACCCCGCAAATCAGCCTCCATAATCGCTGTACCACTGAACATAGCTGAGCAGTCGCCACAAAGCAAAATGTTGGCATCTTTATCCACTGTAAGGAGCGTCGGTCTGATACTGCCCTTGCAGTTGGGAAGAGTTGCAATAATTGAACCCGTAGTTGCCTTCTTGCCCAAATCGGCGCCAGTAACACCGCTGTAAATTACCACTTTAATGGTGTCGGCGGTGGAACTGCTTATTGCGGCAATGGTTGAGGCCTTATCGTCGTACAAAACGCCGTCAACGCTCGCATATAGTTCTCCGGGTAATCTAACCCTTGTGAAGATACCTGGCTGGCCGTTCAAGCCATCGATACGAGCATAGGTGGCATCACCACGATCGGTTCTTGATCCACAACCGCCCTTAAGAGCTGCGTTATGCGAGAACATAGCTGTCGCTGAGGCAACTCCCGACCAGTCGGCATCCGGAGCGGCATAGATAGTGGCGAGTGAGCTACTATTCCGGAACATCTGATTCATATTGGTGACATTCTGAACATTGAAGCTGCTCACATCAATTGTTTGGAGCCTGCCACATTCGCTGAACATATTGCTCATATTGGAGACACCTGCGGTGTTGAAACCTCGCAAATTGGCCGACAGAAGCTTGGGGCAATTATTGAACATATATGAGCAATCGCTGCCAAGAATAATATTCGCATCCTCTGGCACCACAAGGTTTATGTATGCCGGGCAGTTCTTTATTGCATAGCATATTGTGCCAGAGGTTATGGCATTGCCCAAATCGGTTGCAGAAACTGCGCCTGTGAGCAGCACATCAATGGTGTCGTTGGTTTTGGCGTTGCCAATGGCCGCTATGGTTGTCTCTTTGCTGATATATCCGCGGCCGCCAACCATTGCATAGGGCTCGGTGAAGTAGCCCGGCTGGCCGTCTAAGCCATCAATGCGGGCGTAGGTAGCGGTAGCAACGCTATATGTTGTGCCGTTGCCGCCCTTCAAATTAGTACAAGACTCAAACATCAACATCGACTGCAATTCAGAGCTTGTCGCCCAATTGGCTCCTCTTGCGGCGTAGATAGTAGTGAGTGACGAGCAGCCATGGAACATAGCGTCAATATTGGAAACTTTCTCTGTGTTGAAGCTGCTCAAATTGAGCGATACAAGACTACTACAATCCAAAAACATACAGTACATATTAGTAACATTTTCGGTATTGAAACTGCTCACATCGAGCGTGGTGAGTCCCGTGCAATTTACAAACATACTGCTCATATCGTTAACATTGCTTGTGTTTAAGCCTCGCAAATCGGCCGATACAAGTTTCGAGCAATTTTGGAACATATCCTTGCAATCATCACCCTCAAGCACAATGTTGGCTCCCTCAGGCACCACAAGAGTTACATCAATCAGGCTTTGAATGTATTTGATTGCATTGATGATGGTGTTCGGCTCATCTGCCTTGCCCAAATCGGCAGCTGTTACCGCGCTGTAGAGCTCTATAGTATCATTTTTGTAAATCTGACTGATGGCTGAAATGGTCGATTCCAGGTCGAAATAGAGCTCGCCGCCCACTTTGGCGTAGTTCTGCTTCCAATTGGCGTAGATGGTTGTGTCACGGATTATTGCTCCGGCAAAGTCGAATGAGTGGTTATAATCTTCGTCTCCATACCAGCCGTCGAAAGTGTAACCCTCGCGGGTTGGTGTGGCGGGTTTCGAGAGGATGTAGCCTTTCCAAACTGTCTGGCTGGCTATTGCGGAGCCGTTCATAGCATTGATGCTAACGGTGTGCGTGGTGGCCGAAACATTGGTGCGAACCACGCGGAAACCACTGATGTGGTCCCCAGCGTACGGGCTCTTCCAGCTGTGGTAGGACACAGCACAGAAAGTAGCTTGGCCAGCAGAGCTGTGGTCACAAGAACCACCACGATGAACACGACAAGTACTACCAGGCAGAGCCCCGGTAGCAGCTGTGCCGCTCGTAATTGTGCCGCTCCAATCCCAGCACAATTCATAGACATTTCCGCTCATATCGTAGAGGCCAAGCGCATTAGCCTTCTTTTTCATCACCTCGTGAGTCTTGCCGTTGCTGTTGCTAGTGTACCAGGCAACCGAATCAACGCTGTTGCTTCCGCTGTAAGTGGTCTGGCCGCTGTTGGTGAGATTGCCGCCACGGGCCAGATACTCCCACTCAGCCTCGGTGGGCAGGCGGTAGCCGTTGGCCTCAAAGTCGCAGGTTACCGCGTTCCAAGTATCGTTGTTTGAAGTCGGAACTTCTCCCCAATTGGCTGTGGCGGTGTCACCATTAATCTTGTAGCAGGCAGTAAGCCCTTCGGCTTGGCTACGGCGGTTGCAGTAAACAATGGCATCGTACCAGCTGACAGTCTCAACCGGGCGATAAGCCTGAACTTCGCCATCAGAAGGCTCAAGACCTTCCGTGCCGTTGAAATGGCTTGGGTTTACACCCATAACAGCCTCATATTCAGCCTGTGTTACCTCGTGAGTGCCTGCCACAAGGTTCTGAATGGCAAACTCGCGGCCGCTGATGAAGACGCTGGAGCCTTCAACGGCTGTGCTGTCGAAGTGGGTTCCGCCAACCTCTACAAAATCCTGTCTCCACTTGGCGTAAAGCGTTGTGTCACGAATTATTGCGCCGGCAAAGTCGAATGCTTCAGTGCAAGCTTCGTCGCCGTACCAGCCGAGCAATGTGTAGTCCTCGCGGGTTATGGCGGGCTCTGTCGCGAAAGCGCCCCTTTCAACCATCTGCTTGGCAACGTCGGTGTCGCAGTTGGTGACAAAATTCACCTCAAAATCGGCCTCAAGACAGAGGGCTGGAACAACGCCATATTGGGTTGAGTTGACAGCTTTTGTGTGACCATCGCCCCAGCCAACAAGCGATATGTCAACAATATACATATTTGTGGTGCCCGATGGCGAGCGTAGCATCCAACTGCCATTTGGTTTGTAATTGGCACTTATATACACATTTGTAGCCTTTCCATAATCGGTGGTCGATTTTGCTCCCGATGCCTCGTCGTTGTTGAGCAGGAACAGCTTGTCGCTCAATGTGTCGTCAACGTTCGTTGTGAGTATCTGGGCTTGCAACGCGGGTGTGAAGGCTGTCTGGAAGAAGCCCTGGCCGTTGTAGGTCTGCGGCTGGGTGTCGCCCTCCTCGTAGCTGCCGTTCAGGTAGGCGCGGACGGTTGAATACTTGTAGTTGTTGGCATTCACCGTGGTGCCGTCAATGGTGCGGCTTTCAGTTTGAACGTAGTATGGAATGTTGCCTGTGAGCATCTGTTGCGCAAGCATCATCTTGGCTCCGCTGTAGTTGTTTGTGCGGATGTCCCACTTGATTGGCTCAACCTTGAAGTATTGGTAACGTGTACCGCCCTGTGCCGGCTGAACTCCGTTGCTGTATTTGTAATGACTATCTGAACTAAATGCGTTTTCCGCCTCTTTCACATACCACGCGCCATCGCTGCCAAGATAGTAGGTGAGGTAGCCGCGCTGCAAGGCTACGCGCTCGTTCACGGTTACATCGGCGGCCTTGATGGTCTGCGGCCAGTCGCCAAACTGTACTGTGCTGCCGGTCTTGCTGTAGCCTGTGCCGGTGAACTCTGCCGATTGCAGCTTGCCTTCGGCGTCAATGTACCACGCTGTCAGGTCGGTGGTGTCGGTGTCGGAAACGCGGAATTTGGCCACCTCGGCCGCAAGGGTGGTTGTGGTGACAGTGTCGGCAAGCAGAAGCAGCTGATTACCATTTACATAATTTCGTGGAGTGATGTTTGCCACGATGCCGTTGCTACAAGCCGCAGATGGTGTAATAGCCCCTACAACTGTAATTGAACCCCAGTTTTGCAAGACATCGTTGCAACCTAATCCGGTCTTGAACGTTCCGTTTATTGTTGCCCCCGACGGGATGTAAGCGGAATCGCTTATTGTTATATAGCCACTGCCTATAGCGGCAATTCCTCCGCCCGACCGGCCTGCTATTTCACTATAATTACCGCTGATTGTGCCACCGCTCAGGGCAAGCAAACCAGAGGAATTTCTTATGCCGCCACCTTCGTAAACCGAATGGTTGCCGCTGATTACAGCAGTGCCGCTGATGGAAAGTGTCTTGCCGCCAGTATAATAAATTCCGCCGCTGCCGCCATCGCTACCAACTGAGTTTCCGGAAATTGTTCCACCGCTTATGGTCATCACATCGGGGCAGGTGCCCAAAATATAGATTCCGCCAGCACCATTGCTGCTGTTATTATTGCATACCTCGCCGCCGGTCATTGCGAATGCAGAACCGTTTAATACGATACCGCCGCCACCATTAAGGTTGACTTTCGCGCCATCCTCTATTGTGAGCGAGCCTCCGTTACTGAAGATTCCGCCTCCATTATCGCTATAATTATAAATTACTGCGGAGCCGTTTTTCAGAATGAGCGTTCCCTCGCTATAAACGCCACCACCCTGCTGCGCATAGTTTGCACAAGCCGAGTTGCTGCTTGCTGCTGCAGTGCCGGCTGTTCCGCCAATCAGTGCTTCGCTTTCAAGCGTAACTGTGGCTCCTGAAGCCACTATGATGCCGCCGCCTTTCACGGCGTTTCCGCCCGAAATCTTCAGGTTCTTAACCGTTACCGGAACAGTGGTGCTATCGATAAGCACCGTGCCCGCGTTGTTGCCATAGAGACTGTCGGCGGTGTTGCCCGTGAGGCCGCAGAGGGTGATGCTCTTGGCCCGGCCGTTCAATGTGTTGGCAAGTTTCTGTGTGCCGGCAATCTTGCCGCTGATGCGGATGGTGTAGTTAGCCGTATCGCTGTTCATCGCCGCCGCAGCATCGGCAATCGAGCCAAACGGTTTATCGGCCGTTCCGAGTGCCGGCGAGCCAGCCTCCGAAGCCACATAAAGCGTGGTGAGCAGCTTCCAAACAGCATAATATGTTACATCGGTATCGGGCATTGTTGCGGGCACGGTCACTGCTTCGGTGGCATCGGCCGTGGTTGCCCAGCCAAGGAACTGGTAGCCCGCGCGTGTGGGTGCGTCGGGAGCGCTGATTGACTCGCCGAATGGCAACCTGCCGATGGTGTACGAGCCGGTCAAATCGCTGCCGCCGTTGGCATTCCAGCTGAGCGCGTACATAATGGGCTCAAAGGTGGCTTCCAGCGTGGTGTCTTTCGTCACCGTGAAGCTGGCTGTTGGGCCACCCAACTCGATGTTGCCGTTCCAGCTCACAAACTGGTAGTGTGCATCGGGTGTGGCCGTAATGGTTACCTGGGTGCCGTAGTCGTATGTTCCCGCGCCCGTAACGGTGCCGTTGTAGGCATCGGGTGTGGTCACGGTGTACTTGTTGATAGCCCAAACGGCTGTCAGGGTTGTGTTCTCAGCCGGCATTGTGGTCAGAGTGTCGCTCCAGCCTTTGAAGGTGTAGCCCGTCTTCTTGGGCGCCGTCTTAGGCATCTCCACATTAGCCCCATAAGCCACGGTAGCAACCGAATCCGCCTTGCCACTCTCAAACTTGCCGCCGTTGGCGTCCCAGGTCAGTTTGTAGCTGTTGCGCAAGTAGTAAACCTCAAGCTGCGTATCTCCGTCACCGCTGATGGTCACTGGCTCGGCCGGGTTCAGCGTGAAGCCGGTAAACTTCTCCTCGTAATTTACTTCGGTGTCGGTGGTGCCGGCCATCTGCAGAGTTTCTGCATCGTAGCCGCTGCCGTCAACTTTCTGCTTATACACCACAACCGAGTACGGAGTGTTGGTGTTGGCTGTCCACTTGGCGTAGAATGTGGTACTGCTGAGAATCCAGGTGTCAGCATTGTCTTTTACATAGAGGTTGGCCTTATCGGCAAA
>CADASL010000007.1 GCA_902790595.1 uncultured Bacteroidales bacterium | reverse complement strand
CACCATAACTTGGAACACAAACCTTGACGGTCAATACACATACCTATGGAGCAATGGTTCGACTGAAAGTTCGCTCAGAATTTTTGAAGAAGGCCGCTACTGGGTCGAGATAACTGATACGCTCGGCTTCAAATGGCACAGCGACACCGTAATGGTTGAGGTGGACAGCTTCCCCGTAACCGCGCGGCTTGAGGGTGACCAGATAATTTCGTGCATCGGCAACAACATCTACCTGCAAACTGGCTTTGAGGAGGCTGTGAGCTACCTGTGGTCAAACGGTAGCACAGCCGACCATTTGGAGGTTACGGAGGCCGGACAGTATTGGGTGAAAATGGCCGACAATCTGGGCTGCAAAGCTGCCGATACGGCTTACATCAGCATTTTAGGCATTGCGCCCACACCCGATTTCACTAACAGCGCCCTCTGCGCCACGCGCGAAATCAGTTTCCGCGACAATTCACGCGCCAGCGGCAGCTCGCTGATAACCTCGCACTTGTGGCAGTTTGGCGATGGCGGCACATCAACGGCCATCAATCCTGTGCACAGCTACGCACGCAGCGGAAGCTACAATCTGGTGCTCACCATTGCAAGCGACAACGGCTGCAGCAACCAGAAACGGCAGAAGATTGTGATAGATTCTCTGCCTAAAGCCGATTTCATACCTGTCCGCGCTTGCAGCCACACCAATGTGCAGTTCACCGATATGAGCTCAACACCCGTCAACTATATTGCTGATTGGCAATGGACTATGAGCGACACGGTGTTTGCGGAGCGTCATCCGAGCACCGTATTTGCCTCGCAGGGCGATATGCCGGTACAGCTGATTGTGACCACGGCTCACGGCTGCACCGATACCTTGCGGCGCACCATTAATATAATGCAGGGGCCCGATGTGGGATTCACCTTCAGCGCACCGTGCGTCAACACACCAATCTACTTCACAAACAGCACGTCAAGCATATTGGGGCTGTCAACCAGCTACACCTGGACTGCCGATGAGGCGGTATTCTCGCAGCAGCGAAGTCCGATGATAGAGTATGCCGACACCGGAACGCATATTGTATCGCTCAGCGTTAAGCAATTGGCCAACGGGTGCTCGGCAACCGTGAGCAAAACGGTGAGCGTAAAGGCCAATCCGAGGCCTGATGTTGATGCCGACAGCTTCTGTGCGGGCAAGGCCGCATCGTTGCGCGGTGTCAATCGTGAGCTGCACAGCCCGTCGGGTGAGTGGTTGTGGAGCCTCGACACTCTGCCCGAAATACAAGGCCAGACCATCAGTCCCGTTTTCGCGAAAAGCGGGCGGCACAAGGCGCGTCTTACCATCATCGACGGCAACGGTTGTACGGCCTTCTATGACACTGTCATCAACGTGAGAGCCACACCAACGGCCGCCTTCAGCGCACGCAGCGCCCGCGGACCGGTTCCTTTCGAGGCTGAGTTTGTGAACACCAGCCGTAACGCCAGCAATTACCTCTGGGACTTCGGCGACGGCCGCACATCCACCGAGACCGACGCTTGCCACACCTATAATATAGATGGCGAATACACCGTGTCGCTGGAGGCCAGCAACGGCAACTGCGCCGACACCGCCGTGCGCATTGTTTCGGCCATTGTGCCGCAGATGAACCTCAGGCTGCTGTCGGCAACGGCGGAAACCGTCAACGGAGTCATCAGTATTGAGGCGGTGATTGCCAACCTTAGTAACTTCGATATCACCGACATCGTCATCGCTTGGCGCGACAATCTGGGGCATCTTGTGAGTGAGGCTTCCGCCGATACCATCAGACAGAACAAGGTTCTGCGCTACCGGTTCAAGGCCGCTATTGGCGAACTGAACCCCGAGCGGATTCAGTACATTTGCGTTGAGGTGCAGCCCGGCGCGGCTTTCGCCGATGACGACCCCGATGACAATGAGTACTGCATCATTCTGAACAACAGCGAGTTCACCGCCTGTCTGCCAAAGCCGAATCCGGCCGACAAGGAGCTGAACATCAGCTATATAATGCCGGAAGACGGTAATGTGAGAGTTGAGCTGTTCAATTCGCGCGGCATTGTGGCGGCGGTTCTGTACGACGGTCCCGCTTCGGCCGGATTCAACAGCCTCAATGTCGATGTGCAGCGGTTCAAACCCGGAATGTATGTCTATAAAATCACCTACGGGGAGACAACGAAAACGCAACCCGTACTAATCAGCCGTTGATGCGCAAATTTTCCCGTCGGCTCGACCGAAAAATGACATCAAAAACGCCTCCGAAAGCCGCCGCCGATGGAGGAAACGGTTGACAATATTGGAATAAACGGCTAATAATCAGCCGCAAAGCCATATCAACAAAATGATGTTGATAATAATTGCGCGTTTGATATAAAATTGTATTTTTGCAGTCCACATTTGGGGAAATGTGGATAGTATTTATTTATTAATTAAAAAGTTAGGATTAGAGTGGACACACTTAGTTTGAAAACCATCTCGGCAAACAAGACAACCGTTGAGAAGAAATGGGTTGTCATCGACGCCAAAGACCAAGTCTTGGGCCGTCTTGCCAGCAGTGCCGCCTATCTGTTGAGAGGCAAGCACAAAACCAACTTTACCCCCCACGTTGACTGCGGCGATAATGTCATCATTATCAACGCCGAAAAAGTTCAACTTACAGGCAACAAATGGGCAGGTAAAGAGTACACACACTACACCGGCTATCCCGGTGGACAACGCACTATCGTTGCAGAAAAACTTATGGTGAAAAACCCGATTGCAATGGTAGAAACCGCAGTAAAAGGTATGCTTCCGAAGAACCGTCTCGGCGCAGCCCTGTACCGCAACCTTTATGTTTATGCAGGCGAGAGCCACCCACACGCAGCTCAGCAGCCTGAATTGATTAACTTAAATTCAATCAAGTAAAATGGAAGTAATTAATGCAGTTGGACGCAGAAAGTCCGCTATCGCTCGCGTTTACTTGAGCCAAGGAACCGGCAACGTAACAGTTAACGGCAAGGATTTCAAAGAGTATTTCCCGATTGAGACCCTGCAGTACATTGTTATGCAACCTTTTGGTGTATTGTCGCTTAATGGCAAATTCGATGTCAAAGCAACCATCGACGGTGGTGGTGTGAAAGGACAGGCTGAGGCCGTTCGTCTGGGAATCACCCGCGCGCTGATGAAACTTGACGAGGAAAACCGCAAGCCCCTGAAGGCTGCCGGATTTGTCACCCGCGACCCACGTGAGGTTGAACGTAAGAAACCTGGTCAGAAGAAGGCTCGCAAGAGATTCCAGTTCAGTAAGCGTTAATGATGCTGCACGAGAATATCGTTTAGTATCTAAATTGTTAAGACTTCTGAAGCAGAACTACTTAACGATTGCTTTTACAACAAGAATGTAAACGAAAAACAAACAAAAATGTCAAGAGTTAATTTTCAAGAATTATTAGACGCAGGTGCGCACTTCGGCCACCTGAAAAGAAAATGGAATCCGGCTATGGCTCCATACATCTTTATGGAGAAGAACGGAATCCACATCATCGACCTGCACAAGACAGTTGCAAAGGTTGATGAAGCCGCTAATGCTCTCAAGCAGATAGCAAAATCGGGCCGCAAAATTCTTTTTGTAGCCACCAAAAAACAAGCAAAAGATATTCTTGCAGAACAAGTTAAAAAAATCAATATGCCATACGTATCAGAGCGCTGGTCGGGTGGTATGCTGACTAACTTCCCCACTGTTCGCAAGGCAGTCAAAAAAATGAGCTCGTTCGACAAGATGGAGCAGGACGGAACACTTGACCACCTGTCGAAACGCGAGAGACTGCAAGTCGACCGCCAACGTAGCAAACTGACTAAGAACCTTGGCAGCATCGCCGACCTTACCCGTCTGCCCGCCGCCCTGTTCGTTATCGACGTTCAGAAAGAGAAGATTGCCGTGGCTGAGGCACACCGCCTTCAGATTCCGGTATTCGCTATGGTCGACACCAACTCAGATCCTAACATTGTTGACTACGCCATCCCGTGCAACGACGACGCAGCAAAAGCCATTTCACTGGTTTTAGGCGCTGTTTGCGACGCCATTCAGGAAGGCCTGGCCGAGCGCAAAGCCGAAAAAGACAAAGAGCCTGCTGAAGGCGAAGAGAAACCCGCAAAAGGCGGCAAGAAATCGGCTGCAAAAAAAGTAGCTTCGACTGAAGACGAGGCTGAAGCTGAGGCCGAAGAAGCCAACGAAAACGAAACCGAGGAATCGGCAGAATAATTAAAAACGATTAAGATTATGTCAATATCAGCATCTGACGTAGCAAAACTGCGCAAAACCACCGGCGCCGGTATGATGGACTGCAAAAAGGCCCTCACCGAAGCCAACGGCGATTTTGACCGCGCCATCCAAATCATCCGCGAGAAGGGACAGGCTGTTGCCAGCAAACGTGCCGACCGCGAGGCTTCGGAAGGCAACGTGATTGCCAAAGTATCAGCCGACGGCAAACACGGCGCACTCATCGCTCTTAACTGCGAGACTGACTTTGTGGCTAAAAACGAAGATTTCGTAAAACTCGCTCACGAGATTTGCGACCTGGCTCTTGAAAAACAGCCTGCCGACCTTGCTGCCTTGAAGGCTCTTCCGTTCAAGAACGGCAAAGACGTTGAGGGCATCATCACCGAGCAAATCGGTATCATCGGCGAGAAACTTGAACTGGCTTGCTATGAATCGCTTTCGGGCGAGGTTGTTTGCGCCTACATTCACATGGGCAACAAACTGGCAACTCTGGCAGCCTTCAACAAGGCCGGTGTTGACGCACAGGTTTACAAAGACGTTGCAATGCAAGTTGCAGCCATGAACCCTGTATCGCTCAGCAAAGACGATGTTCCGGCAGCAGTTGTCGAGAACGAGTTGACTGTGGCTATTGAGAAGACTAAAGAGGAATTGGTTTCGAAAGCCGTTGACGCTGCTTTGAAAAAAGCCGGCATCAATCCTGCTCACGTTGACTCGGAAGACCACATTGAGTCGAACACTGCAAAAGGCTGGCTTACACCTGAGCAGGCTCAGCAGGCACGCGACATCCGCGCCAAGGTATCGGTTGAGGCCGCTGCCAACCTGAAAGAGCAAATGGTTCAGAACATTGCACAAGGCCGTTTGAACAAGTTCTTCAAAGACAGCACTTTGTTGAACCAAGAGTTCATCAAGGACGCCAAAATCAATGTTGCCCAGATGATGGACGCAGCATCGAAAGGCTTGACTTGCACTGGCTTCAAACGCTATGCACTGAAAGACTAATATTCTCAGCAGAATATAAGAAGAGAGGTTGCCGGTTGGCAGCCTCTTTTTTTGTGCAGTGCTAACCACGGAACGCACGGAAAACACGGAAATTTAGCCACTTTGCAGTGGCTTTGTATTTTAATCGCTGACGCGAGAAATTATAAGAAAATTGATTATAAAATTTGTTAAAAATTGATTTTGAAGATTTTTAATCACTAACCAAACTAACCCCAATTTATCCAAACTAGCGCCCCGAAGGGGCAATTCACACATAGCCCAAGGCAAGCACAGCGGCGCCTTGGGAAACGTTGCCGTGTAATGTTAGCGCCCTGTAAGGGCAATTCATAAAAACACAATTTTGTATGAGTTGCGCTTTCAGCGCGCAATGGTGAGGGGAAAACGCATCACCCAACGTGCCGCTCGCTGCGCTCACTCTGCGTTGGGCTATAGATGAGTTGGGCTTTCAGCCCGTTTTTTGTGCTCTAACCAAATGAACCCAAATTTATCCCAAAAATATTCAGGTTCAATCGGCTCGAATCGGTTGGCGAAAAAATAATCTCTAACCAAACTTATCCCAAATAACCCAAAACCGTTTTTAGGCTAAATACGAATTCTGATGATGTGTGGGGCATCAATCACATCAGTGTTCGCGAAACAGCAAAAAAACAGGCGACCGAAAACTCAGCCGCCTGTCATTATTTAGATGGGAGCGCTATTAGAAACCGCCGCCGCCAAAGCCGCCCATATTCTTACGCATTTCCTGCTGATACTCATCCCATTTCTTGTATTGCTCAGGAGTGAGAATCTCTTTGAATTTCTTGTTCTGCTCTTCCTGAATTTCACCCATTTTGCTGAAATCAGGTTGGCCGCTTTCGAACAGTTTGCCAATCTTCTCGCCACTCTCTTTGTAAATAACGAGCACTTTGTTGTACTGGTCGTCGTTGAGGTTGACGGTTTGTTTCATTTGGTCAGCTTGGAATTTTGCCATTTCCTCGGGCGATGGCATCTGGCCCATTTGCGCATTGGCAGCGCTCACACCGAACACGAGCATCAGGCTCATAATTGCGGTTTTGAAAAATCTCATTTTCATAAAAATTTAAATTTAGAGTTATTAAATAGTACCGGCTTTTCGGCCGATTTTTTTATTCTTGTCTCAAAATCAAGCGATTGACTGCTGTTTTTTGTTTTGACGATGTAAAGATATCAGCTCGGTTTTCACGGCAAAGAAACTCTCGACTAAGATTTGATTTTTGCCGATACTTAACCGCAAATGTTTTCCCAATCGATTTTTGGGCGCTTTTTGAGTGTAAATCGGTCAAAATCGTCGGTTTGGGAGGAAAAACATACCCAAAACTGATGATTTTTTCGGGGCAAACCGATGTTCTTATTGCTGATTATTGGAAATGGCGATAATGTTTAAATACCACAATTTCAGCCAATTACAACTCTAGTTTCAGCATAGCCACAATTCCGCGCGGAATGGTCAGCGTCATATTGGCGCCGCGTGAGTTTTTGCCGCGCGAACCCTCGGGGAAGCACATCTCGTTATAGACGTTCCCGAAGTCGTAGATGTTGTAACACAGCACGTTAAGGCTCAATGTGCGATGCCACCAGATTGTGGTTACAAAGCGTGCGTGAAGGTCGATGTTGAACAGTGCGCTTTCGCGACAGCCGAAATTGCCGTCGGTGGGGTTGATGCCGCGTGTGCAGACGGGGCGCACGGCCATCTGTGTGTTGCCGTTGGCGTCGGTATTTGTGGCGGTGTTGAAGAAGGCGAACGGCTGTCCGTCGGTCCAGCGGCCGGTGATGCCGTATTGAAAGTGCCGGTTAACATTGTGCGCTAGATAGATGCGGCATACGTAGGCTTTGTCTTGGTCGAGGCGGCCGATGCCCGGCTGTTTGCCATCTGCATTGTCGATGGTGCTCTGCGTGTTGGGATTTGCGGTTGACTCCGACAGCACTCCAATGTTGTTAGCCGCGGGTCCGTTGCCCAAAGCCGACAGTCCGGCACCCATCATCGACTGCCACGAGAGGCTGAACAGCACCCGCTCGCCGTGGAAGGTGTAGCGCGAATTCTGCGACACGTAGAACGTGCGCCCCACGGCCATTCCGCTCGACGGCGTGTAATCAACAACATAATTGTGCTGGCCGGGATTCAGAAAATAGTAGCCGTCGGCATCGGTGAATCCGTTGGCGTCAGCACCGCCGTCGAACTGAGCCATCCACGTATGGTGAAACCGCTTGTAAGTCTGCAAGAAAGCAAACTCGTGCTTGCCGAAATGCAGGTGTACCGGAATGTTGAGCGTGAAGTATCCTGGCTGCCACAGACGCTTGGCGTAGTGGTGGTAGCGGCCGCCGGTGGTTGTAAACAGTCGGTCAGAATCAGCAAAATAAACATCGGCATTCATATAGTCGTCGCTCATAAAGCGGATGTCCTCAATGTTGTAGCTAACGCGGTCGTGGGCCAGTGTCAGTCCGAGTTGCAGCCAGGGAGTAGGGTGGTAGTCGACCATTGCAGTGGCCTGCACATTGGGCGAAATCTTGGTCTTGCCCGACAGCAGCATTCCGTCAACCGTCAGTGCCAGCTCACCGGCCACGCTGAGCTTGTCCGACACTTTCCGTCGCGCCTCAGCGCCGATGCGGTTCTCAATCAGTCCGGCGGCAAACTTGTGGCTCGTCCATTGGTACAGGTAGAGCGGCGTGGGGAGCTCTTGCCCCGTGTGCTGATAATAGACAGTGTTGCAGAATGTCTCCTTGTCGGGATTGAAGATGAGGAGCGAGTTGTAGCCGTCGGCATTGACAGTGAGCCACGGCCGCAGTTTTTTGCTGTAGTTGAGCGCCCACGTCAAATCGAAGTTCCTGCCGTCGGGCATCCACGGCTCAAACGACTCGCCGTCCTGGTCGATGATGTTTCGACTGAATTCCAAATTGTTGTGACTGACGTCGTTAACCGATACCGTCAACCCGGTTGTCAGCCCGTAAATTAAATTGGCGCCGTAAATCGATGCACTTAATGTCGAGAGATTCATCACCTCGTCGGGATTCATATAAAATTCGGCGCCGTAGTTGTCTTTCCCAGAAATGTTTATGAAATACCCGGCGCGATGAAACAAAAGTCCTCCGGCAGGCAGTTGGCCGTCCATCTGCACCTTGAAGTGTTTGGCGCTATAGAGAGGCTCGTCACGAATGAGACCGTTTTGGTCGTAGTTGGGCAGCATCTGTTGGCCGAAGGAGGCGTAAATGTGCTGACGGTAGTCGCTCCGAGAGTAAAAGATTGCATCGATAGTGCCCTGATTTTTAATATATTGGCGCTTGTGAATGGTGGAGCGGTCGTAAGCGTCGTCGGTGCCGGTGCCGTGAAAAAGATGGATAATGTCGGCCGAGCCTGGCGATATTCCGCCTAGGTTACCGCGGTTGTACGACACGGATGCATATTCCGTCCACAAAGTGTCAGGCGTAAAGTTGAGGATTGAGCCACGATTGTCGATTCGGAGGTTGTAGTTTTCCATATTCGGCACGTAAACCGACGAGCCGGCGGTGAATCGGCTGTCGATGCGGAACCCGTCGATATAGAAGCGGTTCCAGCGGTATGAGTTGCCATCAACAGTGAACATCAGCTGCCCCGACTCGTCCCACTGCCCCAGGTGAAGTCCTTGATAAACAGTGTGGTCCGACAAGGCGTCGAGCCAATGCGCCAGATGCCCCTGATGGTAGAAATCGCGGAAAAACGCCGCACTCGCCGAGTCCTCATAAATCTGCGCCGAGGCGGTGAGTGTGGCCATTGTCAGCAAACTGCAAAATATCTTTTTGATTGACATCGTATTATTGTTTCGTCAGACTAAGAATATCGAATTTGTAGGCCACGCCGGCGCGGATGAGATGGTAGGGGTAATCGCGCAGCCCGTATTGGTACGCGGCCACAACATCGAGCCGCCCAAAATGGGCTATGAGGTCGGTACGCACAACGGCCGGCTGGTCGTGGGCAAGTTCGCCGCCATCGTTGTTGTGCTCCCAGCCGCCGTATCCGGCAATCGAGCCTGATAATGAAAAAAATGTGTTCTCCCATTTCAGCAGCGCGCCCCATTGCGTGGCGTCGTTCTGGCGGCCGAGGTCGGTTTGCCAGCATAGGAATCCGGTGGAGAGCGCCAGCCGCAGCCGGTGCGCCCATTTGGGGCTTTCGCCGATGGCCGCCGATTTGCCAACCGTCAGGTCGAAAAAGTAGCCTGGGCTGTCGTAGTAGCGCGCGTTGAACG
Source organism: uncultured Bacteroidales bacterium (assembly GCA_902790595.1). Taxonomy (GTDB): domain Bacteria; phylum Bacteroidota; class Bacteroidia; order Bacteroidales; family SZUA-534; genus RUG13583. The sequence goes on along the minus strand of CADASL010000007.1, from coordinate 211,853 downwards.
ATTCGAACCCGGAAGCCGTCTTCAGCGCGGCCCGCAGCACCACGTCGGGTAGCAGACCGCTTTCGCGAAGCACTTGCATATCGGTGCTCACATACACATCGCCGGCCAGATGCCCGTTGCGGGCGCCTTCAATGTTTTCGGGCTGCACGCGGCATGCGGCAAGGCTCTCGTCGGTGTTGCGGTACCATTCCATCACTGGCATCCATACCGACAGATTGACGCGGTCGGTCCAGAGCGGAATGTTCAGTTTGAACGATGCGTCGATGGTGCGGTCGCCGCGGAAGCCCTTGAAATAGTCAGTCGCCACCTCGGCCCGGAGCGCAGGCTGCACACGGCCGTCGAGCATCTCGGGAACGGCAAACGCATTCGGCCCGAAGTAGTAGGGCGAAATCTGCGTCACCGTCCGTTGCGACGTTTTGTTCAGCGGCGTCTGCGCAAAGCACTGATTTGCAGTTATCAGTAAAACAATGGGTAGCAACTTTCGAATCATACGCCAGAAACATTTCGGGTGCGAATATAATAAAGTTGGTTGCGAGTCGGATAGTTATAAGCGGATTACGTGTCTGTTTCCGTTGCCGGGTGTCAGTAGCCTAAATTTTTCTACATTTGCCCACAATAATTGAAAATCAACGCAAATGTCTCGAGAAAATTTCGGTTCGCGGTTTGGCGCGATAATGGCGCTGGCAGGTTCGGCGGTGGGGCTGGGCAACATCTGGAAATTTCCCTACGAGGCCGGCAGCAACGGCGGCGGCGCCTTTATGCTGGTCTATTTGTTTTTCGTTTTTGTCATCGGCATTCCTGTGATGTTGTCGGAATTTGTGATTGGCCGCCGCGGACAGCGCAACCCGTTCGGTTCGTTCAAGACGCTGGCGCCCGGCACGCGCTGGTTCTGGTTTGGCGGACTTTCGATTTTTGCCGCAGCCATCATCCTTTCGTACTACGGAACGGTGGCTGGTTGGACGCTCGAGTATGTGGCCTACGCCATCGGCGACACGTTCCACGGCCGCTCGTCGGAAGATATCGGATTGCTTTTCAGCGATTTTGTGAGCAACTCATACAAGCCGCTGCTCTGGCAGGTGGGCTTTATGGTGCTGTGCGGAATAATCATTATGTCGGGTGTGAAAAACGGCATTGAGCGGTGCGTGAAGACGATGATGCCCGCCCTTTTTGTGCTGATTCTGCTTCTCGACATCCGCGCCTGCACGCTCGACGGCGCCGCCGAAGGATTGAAATTCCTGTTTGTGCCCGATTTCAGCAAACTCACCTTCAACAGTGTGCTGAACGCTCTTGGGCAGTCGTTCTTCTCGCTCTCGCTCGGAATGGGCGCACTGATGACGTACGCTTCGTATATATCACGCGATGAGAATCTTACGGGCATATCGCTGCGCGTGGTGGTGGCCGACACGTTTGTTTCGGTCCTGGCGGGAATCGCCATTTTGCCTGCGGTCTTCGCCTTCGGTGTTAACCCGTCGGCAGGTCCGAACCTTGTCTATATCACGCTTCCGCAGGTGTTCGATGCTATGCCGCTGGGCTATATCTGGGGCATTGTCTTCTTTGTTCTGCTCACTTTTGCCGCACTCACATCGGCCATATCGCTGCTCGAGGTTTGTGTGGCTTATCTGACTGAAGAACTGAAATTTAAACGTCTTTCGGCAACAGCATTGTCCACTGGCGTGATAGCCGCGTTGGGCGTTCTCTGCACGCTCTCGTTCGGTCCGATGCGCGATTTCACCATCTTCGGCCGCACCTTCTTCGATGCCTTCGACGCCTTGAGTTCGAATATTGTTCTGCCCGTGGGCGGCATTTTCATCTGCCTGTTTGTGGGCTGGAAGATGAAGACGATGAGCGTCTATTCCGAGCTGTCGAGCGGCGGCCGCTACCCAATGGGAATGTTCCGCATTTTTATGTTTATTGTGAAATACGTGGCGCCCGCAGCCATATTGCTGATTCTGCTGGGGTCGATTGGAATTGTTTAGTTAGGAATTGAGTGTATGACGATATTGATAGGTAACTAAACACAAGTATATGAAACCAACAAAAAAGCAAAAAATATTGTATTTTATTTGTTTCCTTTCTGTTTGCGCCTTGGTGTTTACGTTTTCTATTCTATGTGGGAACTTCTATCGCGAGGAAACTCGACAAATTGAAGTCAATGGTATAAATGGAGAATGTATGGTTACTGATGTAAAATTTTCAAAACGACGCTATGGTGGAAAAGAAATGACTGTCCGTTATGAATATGAAGTAAACGGCGAGGTTTATAAACGTGTGGAAACTTTTAGTATTAGTGGTATTTTTCGTGATTTTAATGGCACATTTGTCTATTTAGGAGGTATATATGCTGGTATGAAATATGAAATTAAATACCTTGAAGATAACCCCCAAAAAAGCCGCATTTATTTAGATAAACTCATAGGAGTAGAATATTAAATGAACCGCACCATCCTGACAATATGTTTCCTTCTGCTGTCGCTGCCGATGATGGCGCAGATTGACATAAATCACTATCTGCGTGAAGGTTACGCCGACCTTAACAAATCGAACTACACAAGCGCCATCAACCGCTTCAACACCATAATTCAGGTGAAGCCCGAAATGCTCGAACCCTACTATTTCCGCGGTTTCTGCAAGCTTCGGCTCGACGATTATCAGGGTGCTTACGCCGATTTTCAGCGGGTGGTTGAGCTGAATCCCTATTTTGCCGACGGCTACCGGCTGCGCGGTGTCATCAAGTCGCTGCAGCAGGACTATCAGGACGCAATGGAAGATTTCGCGAAAGCGCTCGAACTCGACCCGGCCAACATCGACATCTACACAAGCCGCGGCTATGCCTACACGGTAATGAAGAACTACGAGCTGGCTGTCGCCGATTTTGACGAGGCTCTGAAGGTCAACAGGGATTTTGCGCCCGCTTACTTTTCGCGAGGCTACGCCAAAATGTGCATCGACGACTTTGACGGCGCAATCGACGATTTTACCAAAGGCATCAAGCTGAATCCGTACAAGCCCGGCGGATACGCGCAGCGGGCGCTGGCTTACTGCGAGAAGGAAGATTACGGGCTGGCTATTGCCGATATGGACCACGCCGTGGAACTCGACCCGCAGAATCCGGAATTGTATTTTAATCGCGCCATAATCCGTTATAAATCAAATAATTTGGCGGGGACAATGGACGATTACAACAAGGTTCTGGAACTGAACCCCGACAATGCGCTCACATACTACAACCGCGCCATTCTGAACACCGAGATTGGCAAAACGGCTGAGGCGGTGGCCGATTATTCGAAGGTCATCGAGTTGAGTCCGCGCAACATTCTGCCTTATTTCAACCGTGGTGCGGTGAAGTTTGAGTCGGGCGACTACCGTGGCGCCATCGACGACTGGACTCTGGCCATCGGCATTTTCCCCGATTTCGCGAAAGCGTATCAGGCGCGAAGCTCGGCGCGGTATCAGATTGGCGACTATGCCGGCGCCAAAGCCGACGAGCGGACGGCCAAACTGAAGATTGACGAGTATATGCAGCGCACGGCGGGCGACTCGCTGCTGGCCGATTTTGCCGACACATCGTACAATTTCCGCAAGGTGATTGAGTTTGACAGCGACTTCTACCGCGCCGATATGGACGACGGCGAGGTGCAGAACCGCCGCGTGGTCATCGACCTGAAGCCGCTCATCCTGCTAACCGCCAAAATGCCCGGCGACGACCGTGTGATTGCTGTCTATCTGCCAAGTCTTGAGCAACTTAATCAGAAAAGCCCTACCGGTTTCGGGCTCGCCTTTGCCGACCATCAGGCCGACCTTTCGGTGGACACCGTCCGCTATCTGCTCAACCAAACCGAGCAGACCAAGCTGCAATCGAATTTCGACTGCGGGCTGTATTTCCATCAGGGAATGCTGAACAGCGTGGTGCACAACTACAATCAGTCGATAAAATCGTACTCGTCGGCCATCAGCATCGACCCGAAGTTTGAGCTGGCCTACCTGAACCGCGCCGCCACGCGCTATCTTATGATTGAGTACATCAACTCGCTCGACGATATTTCGCCCATCGTCACCATCGGCGGCAACAACAACGCGCCCCGCGCCGAGGTGAAATACGAGGTGCAGACCGATTATTCGGAAGTGATTGAGGACCTTGACGTTGCCATTCAGCTCAATCCGCAGCTGGGCATCGCCTACTACGACCGCGGCAACGTGAAATGTATGTCGAAGGATTTTGCCGGTGCCATCGACGACTATACGCGCTCGATTGAGGTCGGTCCCGAACTGCCGCAAGCCTACTATAATCGCGGTTTGACGCTTATCTATCTGAAAGATAAGGAAAAAGGTTGCTATGACATCAGCAAGGCTGGCGAAATGGGCATTGAGGACGCTTATGCGGTGTTGAGGAAATATTGCAAGTGAGGAAGTGACAAGTTACAAGGTAAAAGTGACAAGTAGGGACGTGGCGTGCCGCGCCCGATGAAGGCAAATAGATTTTGGTGTTAGGTGTTTGTAGGGACGCGATTCATCGCGTCCGCAAAGGCATAAGACATAAGTAGGGACGTCACATTGTGGCGTCCGAACAAATTCGATTCACCGATTCACCAGTTAAACAATTAAACAAAACGATATGCGTGTTGTAATTCAAAGAGTTAAGCGTTCGAGTGTGACCATCGACGGAGAGGTTGTTGGCTCGATTGGCGCGGGGCTGATGATTCTGCTTGGCATTGAGCCAGCCGATACCAGCGCCGATGTCGATTATCTGACGGGAAAGATTTCAAAGTTGCGCATCTTCGACGATGAGAACGGCGTGATGAACCGCTCGGTTATGGATGTTGGCGGCGAACTTCTGGTGGTGTCGCAGTTTACGCTCTTTGCGCAGACAAGCCACGGCAACCGCCCGTCGTACATCCGTGCTGCAAGGCCCGAGCAGGCAATTCCGCTCTACGAGGAGTTTGTGGCGAAACTCGCGGCAGCATCAGGTATCCAACCGCAAACAGGCCGCTTTGGCGCAATGATGGACGTGGAACTGATTAACGACGGCCCAGTGACGATTATAATTGACAGCCACGAGAGGGATTTTTAGCCCTATCGTATCATTTCCATCTTGCTCACCAGCGACTCCACGAACTCGGTGAGCGGCTTCTTCACCATAACCGACATCAGAGCGTTCACGTCGGCGTCGAGCGTCACTTTCACGGCCGATTCGTTGCCGTTGTACTCTTTCAGCTGAATCCACATTGTGAATCTCAGCGGCGACTCGGCGCTCTCAATCTTCAGCAGTTTGCCCGGTTCGCGCTCAATGATGCGCATTCCGAACCGTCCGGCCTTGTCAATGGTGAACGTGCACGAGTCGGGCGTGGCCTCCACGTCTTTTATTTTGTCGTTTTGCGGCAGCATAGTGCTGTTGATGCGGCTGAAGTCCGAAATAAGCGTGTAAACGCGGTCTGGTGTGGCGTAGATGTGCCCGATTTTGCTCTCGATTCTCATATTGCTGATTTTTCGGCAAAGGTAGTGCGTTTGCGATAGCGTTTTCTGTTTCGCACGAAAAAAACGGGCAGCTCCGAAAAGCCACCCGCCGCAACTAATTAAAAACCTTATGCGATGTTTTACCATCGTTTGAAAGACGAATCACCCCGCCGAAAGGTTGCGTCGGGTTGCGTTTTTTTGCGGTTGCAGCCGAAAAGCTGTTTGTTTTTACCGTTCCAGACCGCCGTTTGGTCAACGTTTGGCGGCCATTGGCACAGAAAAAACTTGTGCTTGTCACTTCCGCTTCGCATCTTGGCCCTGCGCACGAAAAAAAAGCCCGAAAACGTTGGAATATTTGTCTAATAAATTTTACATTTGTTCTATGATTTAAAAACTATCTAAAATAAGCTGATTATGAAAGCAATTAAGTTATTGGCAGTTTTAATTATGGGCTCCGTTCTGGTTGCGGCGTGCAGCAGCAACGGAGGTAAGACAAATAAAAATGCAGCTTCGGAAATCGACGAAGTGTCTGTGACTCAGATTATTGAAGACATCGAAAACATCCCGACTCCAACATCGATAGAGCTGATGGAGATGGTGAACAAATTGGGCGTTGCCTATATGCTCGATGTTACCAACAGCCTCGCCAATCAGGAGAACTATTTGAGCACCAAGCAGAAAGCCCTCAATTTGGGCGTTTATGCGGCCGATTTGAGCTACGATGTGGCCTATCAGCGCAAAGCCGAGACCGAGGAGTATCTGCGTTGCATTCTTGGAATGGCCAGCGACCTGAACATCAGTATCGACGCCAACGGCATTTCTGAAAAATTCAAGAACAACATCGACAATCTTGAGAGTCTGACGGCTGTTGTGAAAGATTTGCTCAAGGATTCGCAGTACATTCTGAACCAGACTAGCCAGACCGAGACAGCGCTTCTGTTCCTCATTGGCAGCTGGGTTGAGAGCGCCTACATCTGCGTTTCGGCTTCCGATTTGGCAGCCAACAATATGGAGTTCCTCAAGGTTGCCGCAAGCCATTTCGAGTATTCAAACACCATTCTCAAGTATATGGAGAGCCGTAAGGATAATGCCGACTTTGCTCCGTTCTACGAGCAGTTTGTTGCACTCCAGAAGCTTGTTGATGAGTACAAAACCGACATCAACAACTCGGAGTTGTTTGAGAATGTGGCCGGTGCCGTAAAAGATATGCGCAACAGCATTGTCTGAAAAAAACATCCCATAATTTTACTGGGCGGCTTTGTGCCGCCTTTTTTTTTCGACTATCACCTCCGAAAATCGGACACTTTATACTTGAAATATGTAATTTTGTCAGTGTTTGGGCTGGGCATCTGGTCCGCAAAAAAATGATAACGAATATGGACTTACAGCAAGTCAAGCAGCGATTTGGAATTATCGGCAACACCGAGGGGCTGAACCGTGCCATTGAGCGCGCCATTCAGGTGGCGCCCACCGATTTGGCGGTGCTGGTGACCGGCGAGAGCGGTACCGGCAAGGAGACATTCCCGAAGATTATCCATCAATACAGCTCGCGCAAGCACGGCGAGTATATTGCCGTCAACTGCGGAGCAATACCCGAGGGCACCATCGATTCGGAGCTGTTCGGACACGAGAAGGGAGCTTTCACCGGCGCTCACGAGGCCCGCAAAGGCTACTTTGAGGTGGCCGACAACGGAACCATCTTCCTCGACGAGGTGGCCGAGATGCCGCTTTCAACACAGGCGCGTCTGCTGCGTGTTTTGGAGAGCGGCGAGTTTATCCGCGTTGGCTCTTCAAAAGTGCAGAAAACCAACGTGCGCGTGGTGGCCGCAACCAATGTGAATGTGCTGCAGGCCGTTGAGATGGGCAAGTTCCGCGAGGACCTATACTACCGCCTCAACACCGTGCCAATCAAGGTTCCGCCCTTGCGTGAGCGCGTCGAAGACATTCATCTGCTTTTCCGCAAGTTCACAGCCGATTTTGCCGACAAGTTCAAAATGCCGCCGCTGACACTCACCCCCGACGCACGCGCAATGCTCGAGCGCTTCCGCTGGCCGGGCAATGTGCGCCAGCTGAAGAACATCACTGAGCAGCTGTCGATTCTGGAGGAGAACCGCACCATTACGGCCGAGACGTTGCTCCGCTATCTGCCCGAAAACGAAGGTGCGCATCTGCCGGCAGTTGTCGGTCACGCCGATGAGCAGTCGTTCTCGTCGGAGCGTGAGATATTATATAAGGTGCTGTTCGATATGAAAAACGATATGAACGACCTCAAGCGGCTGGTTCACGACCTGATGGAGCAGCGCGGCGACAGCGCCCAACTCTCGAAGGACCACGCCCGCATCATCCACAGCATCTATTCCGACCAGAAATCGGGATTTGGCGATGCCGACGGTTCGCCAATGATTATATCGCACCACTCCGAGCCGCAAAGCACTCACATCCAGGACACTGAAGAGTTTGTTGAGGAGTCGCTTTCGCTTGAGGACAAAGAGGTGGAGATGATTCGCAAGGCGCTCCAGCGGCACAACGGCAAACGCAAGTACGCCGCCGAGGATTTGGGAATCTCGGAGCGCACCCTGTATCGGAAAATCAAAGAGCATAATCTTGAATAATAATTAGGATTTAGGAATTAGGATTTAATAAGTTACAAGTGGCAAGGTACAAGTTTGGTCTTAGGTCTTTTGTCTGTAGTTAAAAAAACTAAACCTTCTCAACAGCGAAGCGCTCAACTCTAAACACTAAACTTTTACCGATTAAACAATCGAAAAATGCGAAACCTGCTGATTTTTATATTAATAACTATTGTGGCGACGGGATGCACCATAAGCTATTCGTTCACAGGCGCGTCAATCCCGCCCGATGCCAAAACGGTGTTTGTGGCCGATTTCCGCAATGTGGCGCCGCTGGTGAACCCCGCGCTCGCCAACGACCTGACCGAAGCGCTGAAAGACAAGTTTGTTGGGCAGACGCCGCTCAAGCTTGGTGACGAAAACGCCGACCTCTATTTCGAGGGCTCGATAACCGCCTACGGCACTCAGCCGGTGGCAATCAAAAGCGGCGATGTGGCGGCGCAGAACCGACTGACAATCACCGTGAAAGTGAAGTTTGTGAATAACAAGGACAAGAATGCCAACTTCGACACGTCGTTCTCGCGCTACGAGGACTACGACAGCCAGCTCAACCTGTCGGATGTTGAGGCCGAGCTTGTGAAATCGATTGTGGAAAGCCTTGTCGATGACATATTTACAAAAGCAGTAGTAAACTGGTAATCAAAATTGTAACCGAAGAATAAGATGGACAAGAGCCGGCTGATGATGCTGATGCGGAACCCCGAGCTGATGGGCGACCGCGATTTGCCCGATGTGAAGGAACTGGTGGAGGAGTACCCGTTTTTTCAGTCGGCCAGAATGCTCTATGTCAAGAATTTGCGCAATCAGGGCTACTCAAACTACGGCAAGGCCCTTCGCGAGACGGCCGTCTTTGTCACCAACCGCACCAAGCTGTTCTTTCTGCTCGACGAGCGCGTCATAATCAAGCACGACGCCGCCCCCGAACAGGTTGAGGCCGAAGCCGAGGTGTTCGATTTTGGCAGGATGACGGAAATGGCCGGGTTTGCTTCTGAGCCTGCAGCCCGGAAGGCAAAAGCCGCCGCCGACAATCTGATTGAGACACCGGTAATGCCATATTTCAGCAATCTGAGCGATACGGTTGACCTTGACGATTTCCGTCAGACATTCGGCAAAAAAAGCAAACCGGCCAACGTGCCGCAAACCAAGGAGGAACGCCACGCCCAGTTGCTCGACAATTTCAAAGAAATTAGAATCAGGCCTTCCGCGCCAACTGATAATGCAAAACCGGAAAAAGACGATATCGATTTTTCGGTAAAAAGCTCGACCGCCGGCCCCGACCTTTTCTCGGAAACGCTGGCCGACATCTATTTCAAAACAAAAGCGTACGATAAGGCTCTGAATATGTATGAAAAATTGTGCTTGACATATCCAGAAAAAAACGCTTACTTTGCGGCTCGAATTAAAGAAATAAAGGAAATTATTAACAATAAATAACTTAAGAAAATGTTTACAATCGTTACAGTGCTTATTTTCTTTGTATGCATCTTAATGATACTCATTGTTTTGGTACAAAACTCGAAAGGTGGCGGTCTGGCCGCTAATTTCAGCAGCGCAAACCAGGTGATGGGTGTCCGCAAAACCACCGATTTTCTTGAGAAGGGAACCTGGACGCTGGCAGGAGCTTTGCTTGTGCTTTGCGTTATGGCGTCGGCTTTCATTCCTCGCAGCGAGGTTGAAACTGACAACAGTATGCTTCAGGAGAAGATTGAGGAGACTGCAGAGCCATTTATGCAGCAAGGAAACTTCCCGACCGCAGCACCTGCAGCCGAGGAAAGCGCCGAATAACTTTCGGACAGAGCAAAAATCGCATAAAACGCCAGCTTGCACTTGCAGGTTGGCGTTTTTTGTGTACAAACACTTCCTTTTTTTTCACAACCAAAATTGAGCCATTTGTGTTTCAAAAGTGTCGGGTTGCGGAAAAAGAATTTTTGTCACCAATTAACTTTCATATATTTGTTATGCTTTGTGTTCGGTTTCGGAGGAGACCGGACGACGGAGTTTTGAACGATGTTTGCCGGTGTTTTTTTAGGCGATTCGGAACTTACGCAGAGTTTTGATTCGCTGTCGGAGGAAAACGCAGAGGCAAGCGGAAGCTCAAATGATTCATTGGCTTGGCGGCCAATGCGTTCTTTGGAATCCTCACATTGCCAGTCATCCAAATTATGGCAATGCGACATTTTTAAGCAGTACGATAAATAATTGTATCACGTTTTTAGGGCACCTCAAACGGATGTCAATAAAGATTGACTAATAATTAAATTTCAAAAAAATATGAAAAGGCTGTTTATTGTTTTCCTTGTAACAGCGCTTGCCGGGCAAGCGTGGGCGCAAACAACTTTCACTGTCGGTAACCTAAAATACACGGTTATTGATGCCGATGAGCACACGGTTTCGGTTAGTGCCGCCACAAACACGCTATGGGGCGCGTTAACCATCGAACCGACAGTTACAAACGAGAATGTCTCGTATCGGGTAACTGAAATTAAAGACCGCGGATTTGAGAACTGTAGAAGCCTGACATCGCTTACACTTCCCGAACATATGACAACCATTGGTCAATACGCATTTAATGGCTGTACCGGCCTGACGTCGATTACACTTCCTGAATCGCTGACAACCATTAAAAACAATGCGTTTGTCAATTGCCAAAAAGTGGCGTCATTTGAAATACCAAACTCGGTAACAACAATTGGCGGATATGCTTTCTATAATTGCTATGCTCTTACTACACTGACAATTCCCAGTTCAGTCACTTCAATTGGTGCAGGCTTGTGCTCTTTCTGTACAGGACTAACAGCCATAACTGTTGAGGCCGGAAACCCGAACTACGTATCGGTTGACGGTGTTTTGTACACCATCGATACAACGCAGCTTGTGCAGTATCCGATAGGAAAAAACCAGACATCGTTTGTGTTCCCGAACACGGTTACAACTATAGCCCGCTCGTCGTTCCGCGGCTGTACAAAACTGCAGAGCGTAACACTTCCCGAATCGCTGACAAGTGTTGCCGGTTATGCGTTCAACAAATGCTCGAATTTGAAAACAATAAATATTCCAAGTTCGGTTACCTGCATCGATGACCATACGTTTGACGGTTGCCAAAATCTTAAAACAATTGCCATACCCGCCACCGTGGCAACAATTAAAGAAGGAGCGTTTTCGAGCTGTAGCAATCTGACGGTCTATTGCGAGGCCGAAACCATACCCGCCGGTTGGAGCTCCAGCTGGAATCCTTACGTAAGCAGCAACCCGCCGGTTTGTAATGCTATTGTTGAAGGCGATTTTGTTTTCCGCCCAAGCAGCGACAGCACCGCAAATGTCATCGGCTACATTGGCTCTGAAACCGATATTACCATTCCCGAAACATATACTCACAACAACACCGAATGCTCGGTAACCGGCGTTGGCAGTCAGGCTTTCAGCGGAAACACCAGCATTACATCGATAACCGTTCCCGAAACGGTTACCGAGATTGAATCGGGTGCTTTTGACGATTGCAACGCCAACGTGAATTATGAAGGAAACGCGAACGCCGTGGTGTTTAACAGCGACACAACGGTTCTGATAAGCGTTGCCACACCGCTGATGGGCTCGTACACCATTCCATCAACGGTGACGAGAGTTTGCTCGTTTGCGGGCTGCACAAGACTGACTGCGATTGTTATTCCCGAGTCGGTTGTGACAATTGACGATGGCGCGTTTGCCGACTGCTCCGCGCTCACTTCGATAACGACCAATAATGGAATAGATTTGAAAAATTCGGGCCTGTACTTTACAAAAGACAGCATAAAATACAAGGTGCTGGCGAAAAACTCCGTGCAGGTAGCTCAAAAAACATACACAGGCGGGGTTGTCATTCCGGCAACGGTGACAGCCGGAAACACATTCACCATAACCGGCATTGCGAGCGGTGCGTTTATGAATTGCAGCGGTCTGACATCGGTTACTATTCCAAACGGCGTTACAAGCATTGCCTATCAGACATTCAGGAGTTGCGCCAACCTGGCAACGGTAACGCTTCCCGATTCGTTGAAGACCATTGGAGGCTATGCGTTCTGCGATTGCAGCAACCTGACGACTGTCAACATTCCCAACGCTGTTACAACCATTGGCGAACGTGCGTTTATGAATTGTAGCAAATTGAACCCAATCAACATCCCCGACGGCGTTACGAGCATTGGCGCTGTTGCGTTTTACGGGTGCAGCAGCCTGACATCATTAACCATTCCCGGTTCGGTGGAGAGTGTCGGAGCAAGCTCGTTTGAAGGTTGCAGTGGCTTGACATCAGTCATAATCGTTGATGGAACCGACGAAATTGGCTACAAGGCGTTTTACAATTGTAGCAATTTGGAGACGACAGTTATTCCAAGCTCGGTTACAACAATAGGAAACAACACATTCTATGGCTGCCAGAACGCCACCATTTATTGCGAGGCCGAAACCATACCCACCGGCTGGAGCTCCAGTTGGAATCCCTACGCAAGCAGCAATCCGCCGGTTTGTAATGCGATTGCTGAAGGCGATTTTGTTTTCCGCCCAAGCAGCGACAGCACCGCCAATGTTATTGGTTACATCGGCTCCGAAACTGTTATTACCATTCCCGCCACTGTTTCGCTCAAAGGCACCGAATGTGCTGTAACCGGCATCGGGAGCCAGGCTTTCAGCGGAAACACCAATATTGCATCGATAACCATTCCCGAAACGGTTACCCAGATTGAAACGGGTGCTTTTGACAATTGCAGCGCCTTTTTGAATTATGAAGGGGATGCGGGACAGACCACCATTACCTATGAAGGCGTGGTGTTCAGCAGCGACACAACGGTTCTGATAAGCGTTGACGCGCCGCTGACAGGCTCGTACACCATTCCCTCGACGGTGACGAGAGTTTGCTCGTTTGCGGGCTGCACGGGACTGACATCGATTGTGATTCCTGAGTCGGTTGAAACTGTTGACAATGACGCGTTTGACGGCTGCTCAGCGCTGACAATTTATTGCGAGGCCGAATCGAAACCAAGCGGCTGGCGCGTTGCCTGGAATCCGGATAACCGCCCTGTCTTTTGGGGCTGCAAATATGGTTTGGCCTTCGATGAAGATTTCACTTTCGTGGTAATAAGTGCCGATCGGCGCACAGCCAAAATAACAGCATACTCAGGTGCAAGCGCCAATGTGGTGATTCCGCAAAAAACAACCATAGACGGTGTTGAATACAAGGTTACAACCATCGGCCGCCAAGCTTTTAATGGAAACAAGAAAATCCGCAGCGTGTTTATTCCGTATTACATTGACGTTGTGGAGGCATCGGCCTTTGGTAACAACCACTACGATGCAATAATATTTTGCGAAGCTGAAAGCGACGGGTACACCGTACCCGACGGCTGGGCTGCAAATTGGTATGGAGCAACTTCGCCGGGAGTGGAGTACAATGCGCATATCTACAATGGTTTTGTTTATCGGGCAACCGATAACAGTAATGCTCAAATAATCAGATATTTGGGCCAGAAAGACACACTGGCTGTTCCTGACAGAATCAATGGCGGAGCGTTCGCCGTCAGCAGCATTGCCGGTTATGCCTTCTACGACTGCGACAACATAAAAACCCTCGATATTCCAAGCTCTGTTACTGAAATAGGAAACTATGCATTTTATGGCAGCGACAACATTGAAACGCTGATATTCAACACCAACGCCGTCGGCAACATCTTCCAGAACCGCAGTTCGCTGAAAAAGGTGCGGATGGGCAATAATGTGACAAGCATTGCCGATTGGGCGTTCTCACACACTGGTTTGGAAGAGGTGATTTTCTCTGAATCAGTCGTAAGCGTTGGAAGCAGCGCGTTTGACGGGTGCTCTAATCTGCGGAAGGCGGATTTTGCAAGCATTGCAAGCTTGTGCGGTATTGAGTTTGAAGGAAGCGGGAGCAATCCGCTTTCATCGGCTCACCATTTATATATTGGTGGAGAGGAGGTTACACGGTTTGCCATTCCCGACAGTGTAACAAGCATCGGCGCCAGAGCTTTCTCGGACTGCAGTTACATCGATTCTGTTTTCATTCCGGCAACGGTTAATAATATCGGAACATACGCATTCTACGGTTGCAGCAATCTGACCATCTATTGCGACGTGGTATCAAAACCTGGTGGTTGGAGCGAAAGTTGGAATCCTTCTTATTGCACAGTTGTTTGGAAACCTTTGGTATGGAATGTAGCCGTATCGGCCAACAACAGCGCATACGGCAACGTATCGGGCGGCGGCACTGTTGCCAACGATTCAACCACAACCATCAGCGCCACGCCGGCGGCCAACTGCCATTTTGTGCGGTGGAGCAATGGCCTGACAAACGCCACCGAAACCATCACTGTTACATCCGACACGACAATTGTGGCTGAATTTGAGTCTGACGTGCAAATGTGGGCCGTAACCGTATCGGCCAACAATAACGCTTACGGCAACGTAACGGGTGGCGGCACGGTTGCCAACGATTCAATTGTAACCATTAGCGCCACGCCGGCAGCGGGTTACCATTTCACAAAATGGAGCGACAACATCGCCCTTAATCCGCGTGAGCTGACACCCACAAGCGACACCGCTCTTACGGCTTTGTTTGAGGCGCACACACCAGTTACTGACTCTGCAGTGGCCGCAACCTACACATCAACCGGCCTGACCGCAGGCTCGCACTGCTCGGTTTGTGGCGCTGTGCTTGTGGCGCAAGAGGTTGTTCCAATGCTTGACGGCTCGGCCGATTTCACCTACAGCATAATCACCGACAGCACAGTTAGCATCACGGGTTACATTGGCTCAAGCACCTCTATTGCAATCCCATCGACGGCAGTGGTTGACGGAAAGACATATACAGTTGCGGCTGTTGAGGATAACGCATTTGCCAGCTGCACCGCACTGACTTCGATAACGACCAATAATGGAATGGATTTGAAAAAATCGGGTCTGTACTTTACAAAAGACAACATAAAATACAAGGTGTTAACGAAGGACGCCGTGCAGGTAGAGCCCAAAACATATACAGGCAATCTTGTCATACCAGAGACAGTAGCGGCAGGAAACACATTCACGGTAACCAGCATTCACGGTAATGCGTTCAAATATTGTAACAATCTTACTTCTCTTAATCTGCCAAAATCTATTACAACAATTGATGCGGATGCCAGTTATGGTTGCTCCCTTTATGGTTGCATCAGGTTGGCTGAAATAAATGTAGATGATGCCAATACAGTATATTCATCGATTGACGGAGTGTTGTTCAATAAAGACAAAACCGAATTAATCCGTTACCCACTAAACAAATCGGGTGCATATACTATTCCAAATACGGTTACAACTATTGGAAGAGAAGCATTCAGTTACTGCGATGGGTTGACTTCAGTAACAATTTCAAATTCTGTCCGGCGAATTAACTATGGAGCATTTGGGGATTGCTCATACCTCACTTCGGTTACTATTCCCGAAGGTGTCACAACTCTTGAAAGCCTTGTATTCAATTATTGTACCAGTCTTGCATCAATCACAATTCCCGAATCGATAACAAGCATTCCGTATGCCACGTTCGAGTATTGCAGAAACTTAACCACAGTCAGCTTGCCAAGCACGCTTGTAAGCGTTGAATCGTCTGCGTTTGACAATTGCAGTAAGTTGCATTATACCGAATATGATAGCGCCTGCTATTTGGGAAATGCCCAAAATCCTTATGTGGCGCTGATTAAAGCAAAATCGACCAGCATAACATCGTGTGTGATAAACGACAATTGCAAAGTAATTGCGTCTGAAGCATTCTCTGGTTGCAGCAACCTGACATCAATCACTGTGCCCAACTCGGTTTGTGGAATAGGCGACGAGGCATTTGTCGGTTGCTCGGCGTTGGAGTCGATAACACTGCCGTTTGTTGGCGACCGCAGACACAGTCTCACTGACGACCACCAATATCCTTTCGGTTATATTTTCGGAAACAGTAGTTATACAGGAAGTGTTATGGCTTATCAAACTACTTATTATACTGATAACACAAAAACTGCATCTTCTGCCTATTATTTGCCTTCGTCGTTGAGAACGGTTACTTTGACCGACTGCGATTATATTCAGTATGGCGCTTTTTCGGGATGTAATGGCCTGACGTCAATAACCATTCCGGCATCTGTGACTCAAATAGAGGATTATGCCATAAATTTCAAAAACAATCTGACTATTTACTGCGAATTGAAATCGGCCCCCAAAGGTTGGAGCAGCCGGTGGAACACGCAGAATGCACCTGTTGTATGGGGCAGTGCCGATGTTGTTGAAGGCGACTATTTGAGTGAGACAGGCTACTATTATAACATCATCGATAGCGCCAACGTTGAGATTGTTGGCTATGCCGGCACAGAAACCGAAATTGAAATTCCTGACACAATTGCCGCAAACGGTGTAAAATATGCAGTCAGCCGTATTGGTGATAATGCTTTCAAATCATACACTAATTTGGTATCGGTAACCATTCCTAACACCGTTACAAGCATCGGCAACAGAGCGTTTTTGGGATGCAGCGGTCTTACATCGATAATAATTGGCGAATCAGTGACGAGTATGGGCGGTTGTGTGTTTGAAGAATGCGCCAAATTGACCACTGTGACTATTCCGGAATCTGTTGTAAACATTGGTAACTCAACATTTTATAGATGCTACAACCTGACTTCGGTTACCTTGCCAGATTCATTGCCAAAAATTGGCAATAGAATGTTTGCAAGCTGCAGCAAGCTTGGTTCCGTTACAATTCCTAATTCGGTGAAGAGCATTGGTAATGATGCGTTCGACGGATGTAGTTCGTTGACTTCGGTAACAATACCCAATTCGGTTACAAGTTTTGGTGATAACGTATTCGCTAACACAGGTTTGACTTATGTTATCATACCCAATTCTGTTACCAGCATTGGTGGATGGGCTTTTGATAAATGCCGCAGCCTCAATTGGATTTTTGTTCCAAATTCGGTTAAAAGGCTGGATTGGTATTTTGTGAGAGATTGCTCTAAAGTGACTATTTATTGTGAAGCTGAATCGAAGCCTGATGGTTGGATGTCAGGCTGGAACGATAACAACCGTCCGGTTGTGTGGGGCTTTGGAGCGAACTCGATATATAATGTGACTGTGGCGGCTAACGAGTCGGCATACGGCACTGTAAAAGGCGGCGAAACTGTTGTTTCCGGCACTGTTGTAACCATTAGCGCCACACCGGCCGCAGGCTACCATTTCGCAAAATGGAGCGACAACAGCACCCTTAATCCGCGTGAGCTGACACCCACAAGCGACACCGCTCTTACGGCTTTGTTTGAGGCACACATACCAGTTGCCGACTCGGCCGTGGCCGCAACCTGCACCGAGACGGGCCTGACTGCGGGTTCGCACTGCTCGGTTTGCCACGTTGTGCTTGTGGCGCAAAACACAATCCCGGCCACCGGCCACACCGAGGTTGTTGACGTTGCAGTGGCCGCAACCTGCACCGAGCCAGGCCTGACCGCAGGCAAACATTGCTCGGTTTGCCACGCTGTGCTTGTCGCTCAAGACACAATCCCGGCCAGCCATACCGAGGTTGCTGACGATGCCGTGGCCGCAACCTGCACCGAGCCAGGCCTGACCGCTGGCTCGCACTGCTCGGTTTGCCACGCTGTGCTTGTTGCTCAAGACACCGTTCCCGCCACCGGCCACACCGAGGTTGCTGACGATGCCGTGGCCGCAACCTACACATCAACCGGCCTGACCGCTGGTTCGCACTGCTCGGTTTGTGGCGCTGTGATTGTTGCGCAAGAGGTTGTTCCAATGCTTGACGAGTCGGCCGATTTCACTTACAGCAGAATCAATGACAGCACAGTTAGCATCACAGGTTACACTGGCACAAGAACCGATATTACAATTCCTTCGACGGTTGTGATTAACGACACCACATACACCGTTACAAGCATCGGCGTCCAGGCCTTCCAAAAATGCTCATATCTGGAGTCGGTTGTCATTCCAAATACTGTTACCAGTTTGGGCCTGAGAGCGTTTGAAAAGTGCAGCAACCTTACATCAGTTACTCTGCCCGACCATCTGACCCATATAGGTATGCTTGCGTTCGGAGAGTGCTCAAAACTCGAATCCATAATAATTCCTATTTCGGTTACGGAAATTGAGAACTACGCATTTTTTAAATGTACCAGTATCACAATATATTGTGAGTGCGCCGAGGAGTCAAAACCTAGTGGCTGGCAATCTAGTTGGAACTCTAGTAGGGATGTGGTTTGGAACTACAATCAGAGGAATTGGACAGTAACCCTATCAGCCAACAACAGCGCATACGGCCGAGTATCGGGCGGCGGCACTGTGGCCAACGGCTCAACAACCACAATCACCGCCACACCGGCAGCCAACTACCGTTTTGTGAAATGGAGCAATGGCCTGACAAGCGCCACCGCAACCATCACCGTAACATCCGACACTACGCTTGTGGCTGAGTTTGAATATGTTGAGCCAATAATGTGGACAGTAACCCTATCGGCCAACAACAGCGCATACGGCCGAGTATCGGGCGGCGGTACTGTTACCGATGGTTCAACCGTAACCATCACCGCTACACCGGCAGCCAACTATCGTTTTGTGAAATGGAGCAACGGCCTGACAAGCGCCACCGCAACAATCACTGTGACATCCGATACGACGATTGTGGCTGAGTTTGTTGAAGCAGATAAAGCGTGGACTGTGAGCTTATCTGCAAATAACAGTGAATTTGGCAGTTGGGGTATGAGATATATGACGCAGGATGTTGTAACCCTTGCTGATGGTTCTGCTGGATTCGTAAATGGCACACTTATGACCATTACGGCAGAGCCAAAGTTTGGCTACCGCTTTGTGAAATGGAGTAACGGCCTGACAAATACGACTGAAACCATAACAATAACTTCTGACACCATAATAGAAGCGGAATTTGAGGAAATAGGGTTTACTGTAGGATTGTTGTATTATTATTACACAAGTGACACGACTGTTGAAGTTGTTAGATTAAATGACAAGGAAATAACATCTGCTATTATCCCCGAAACTGTTGAGTTTGACAGCAAAACTTATTCAGTTACCAGCATCGGCAATTCGGTCTTTGAAGGTTGCAGCAACCTAACCTCTGTCACAATACCCAATTCAGTTAAAAGCATCGGAGACAGAGCTTTCTATGAATGCGAAAAACTCGCCTCGGTAACTATTCCCGAACAGGTTACAACCATTGGCGTGTCTGCGTTTTATGATTGTGACGAACTTACCTCGATAACAATTCCCAAATCTGTTTCTTATATTTTAATATGGGCATTCGATGAGTGCGATAAGTTGAAGGAGATAAAAGTCGATAGCAGCAATATGTATTATTCTTCAGAAAATGGGGTACTCTTCAACAAAGACAAAACTAAATTAATACGTTTTCCTGGAGGCGTGACAGGAGCATATACCATTCCTGACGGAGTAACAAATATTGGATTTTCAGCGTTCAATTCTTGTCGAGAACTGACATCAATAATAATACCGAATACGGTTGTAAATATTGAAAATTATGCTTTCGATAACACCGGTATAACATCGGTAATCATTCCTAATTCGGTAACAACAATTGGAGATGACGCATTCGAGTATTGCAGCCATCTGACATCTGTTGTAATTCCCAATTCGGTAACAAGCATCGGTGAGGCATTTTATGGTTGTCATTCAGCAACCATATATTGCGAAAGCGAAGAAAAGCCGGCAGGTTGGAGTAATAATTGGAATTACAATTGGTCCGGCAATGTACCGGTTGTCTGGGGCTTCGAACCGAGTTTGAAAATATTTAAGGTCGCACTTTCTGCTAACAGCGAAAGGCGCGGCAGTGTGGAAGGACCTACCTCCGCAGTCGAAGGCTCAAGCGTGACCATCACTGCCACACCGGCCGAGGGCAACCGTTTTGTGAAATGGAGCAACGGCCTGACAAGCGCCACCGCAACCATCACCGTAACATCTGACACGGCGCTTGTGGCTGAGTTTGCTGAAAATGGCGGTTCTTTGGTTGCAAGTGAGTTGCATTACGAAATCACAAGCGACTCAACAGTGCGGGTTGTGGAGTCTGACGATTATGCAACAATGACAGAAGTTGTGATACCCGAAACTGTTGAAATTGACGGCAACACATACTCGGTTACATCTATAGGTGAGGAAGCGTTTAAAGACTGCAGCAAACTGTCTTCGGTAACAATACCAAATTCCGTAAAAACCATTGAATCGTGGGCGTTTTATCGTTGCTATGGTTTGAAATCGGTAACAATTCCAAATTCTGTTGAGCGCATTTTGTATGGTGCATTTGAGAATTGCTCAGGTCTTGAATCGATAACCATTCCCGAAGGTGTCACCTTTTTTGACAACTGCGTGTTTGAAGATTGCGACGGCCTGACATCAATCACAATCCCCGAATCGGTTACAAGCATTTCGTATGGTTTGTTTAAGTATTGCGATAATCTGACCACAATCAGCCTGCCCAACACAATTGTTGAAGTTGACAATACAGCGTTTAGAGGTTGCAACAAGCTGGAATACAACGAATTTGACAATGCACTCTATTTGGGCAACGCGGAAAATCCATACGTTGTGCTGATTAAAGCAAAATCGACCGACATAACCTCCTGTGAGATAAACAGCAATTGTAAAGTGATTGCCGAAGCAGCGTTTAAAGATTGCAAAAGTCTGACATCAATCACCGTGCCCAATTCTGTTGAGAATATTGGCTATGGCGCATTCTCGGGCTGTTCATCGTTGGAGTCGATAACACTGCCGTTTGTGGGTGACAAGAGACACTCCTTCACCGACGACCACCAATATACTTTCGGTTATATTTTCGGAAACGATGATTATGAAGGTGGGGTCGCGACCTCACAATATTACTATAATGGCGATGATGGATACCATAGTACCACCTATTATATTCCGTCGTCATTGAAATCGGTTGTCTTAACCGACTGCGATTTTATTCAATATGGAGCTTTTGATGACTGTGACAATCTGACCTCGATAACCATTCCAACATCTGTTACCCAGATAGAAGGCTCCGCTTTCAGTGGTTGTGGCGACAATCTGACTATTTACTGTGACCTGAAATCGGCGCCCAGAGGTTGGGATTTGTATTTGGATTCATATAATATTGTATGGGGCGATGTGGATGTTATTGATTCAAGCAATGTTGATGGCAACTTTGCTTACAGAATCATCGATAGCACCAATGCTGAGATAATCGACTATTTGGGTTCGGAGACGGAAATTGTGATTCCAAGCGTAATCACCAAAAATGGAGTTCAATACACCGTTACACGCATCGGCGATAATGCTTTCAAATCATACAATGAAATGAAATCGGTAACCATACCCAACACCGTTACGAGCATTGGAAATAAAGCTTTCTCTAGTTGCTATAATCTCAAATCAGTTGAAATTCCCAATTCTGTGAAAACTATCGGCAGCTATACGTTTGAGTATTGCGGTGGTCTGACATCGGTTGTAATTCCCAATTCTGTAACAACCTTTGGCAAAGGTGCGTTCTATAATTGTTACAACCTGACTTCGGTCGAAATTCCAAATTCGGTTACCAGCATCAGTAATAGTTTATTCTCATACTGCTCCAACCTTAATTCGGTAACAATTCCTTCTTCTGTGACAAGCATCGGCTATGATGCATTCTCTAGTTGTGGGAGTTTAGCAACGGTTGACATTCCCAATTCAGTAACAAATATCGAAGAATCTGCATTTAGGTGGAGCGGATTGACACATATTGCCATACCAAGTTCGATTACACGCCTCAATGGGTGGACATTTGATGACTGCAAAAATCTTGAGGCGCTTATCGTTCCTAACTCTGTAACGAGTACGGATTGGATTGTTGTCAGAGATTGTCCAAAACTTACTGTTTATTGCGAAGCGGACTCAATGCCCGAAAAGTGGGATAGTTATTGGAATCCTGATAGTTGCCCTGTTGTATGGGGAGCAGACATCAACTCGATATTCTATTTGACAGTGATGCCCAACAACTACGAGTATGGCACTGTATCGGGCGGTGGTGTTGTTGCCGACGGCTCAAGCGTGACCATCACCGCCACACCAGCTGATGGCTACAAATTTGTGAAATGGAGCAACGGCCTGACAACCGCCACTGCAACTATAACAGTAGCATCTGATACAACGCTTGTGGCAGAGTTTGCGCCCGACGTGGAAACTTGGACCGTAGCCCTTTCGGCCAACAACAGCGCGTACGGCCGAGTATCGGGCGGCGGCACTGTGGCCGACGGCTCAACCGTAACCATCACCGCCACACCGGCAGCCAACTATCGTTTTGTTAAGTGGAGCAACGGCCTGACAAGCGCCACCGCAACCATCACCGTAACATCCGACACTACGCTTGTGGCTGAATTTGAATATGTTGAGCCGATTATGTGGACTGTAACAGTTTCGTCCAGCAACAGAGAGTATGGCCGGGCATCGGGCAGCTGCACAGTTGCCGACGGCTCAACCGTAACCATCACTGCCACACCGGCCGAGGGTTACGAATTTGTTAGGTGGAGCAACGGCCTGACAAACGCCACCGAAACCATCACCGTAACTTCCGATTTGAGACTTGTGGCCCAATTTGCCGAAATTGTCTATGCCGGAACCTGCGGCACCGATGCCCGCTGGCGTTTCGATATGCCGACAAAAACCTTAACCATCAGCGGCACGGGCTCAATCGACAGTTACAAAAGCGTGAGTGTGTTTAGCACCGAAGTCAACAGACCGTGGCAGGAGATTGCCGACCAAATAGAAAAAGTGGTCATAGGCGAAGGTATTACCAACTTGGGAAGCCGCGCATTCTGCTATTGCGACAATCTTAAAGAGGTGAATATTTCGTCAACCTGCACAAGTTATGGCAGTATGTCATTTGCCTATTGCCCGAAACTGAAATCGGTGGTTGTTGCCGCCACATCAGTTTGGCAGGTCAACGAGTACAGCTTCAGCAACTACGACAGTTGCACGCTCTACGTGCCCGCCGGCAAGGTCGATTACTATAAGAATGACATTATTTTCGGAATGTTCTCGAAGGTGGTCGGCGCCTATATTGTAACCGTTGACGCAGGTATGGAGAACGGAACAGTCCTGATTGACAACTATGCCATTGATGAGGGCGGCTCGTTCACAATAATACCCAAGCCGGCCGATGGATATGTGGTTGGCAAGGTGCTTGCAAACGGGAATGCCGTGGATGATTATGGAACGGGTATTTACACGGTTTTCAATGTAACCGCCAATGTGCTTGTAAGCGCCGAATTCAGTAAGGTGGCCCAATTTGAATACGATTTCACCTATAGCATCATCAGCGGCACCGAAGTTGAGATTACAGGCTACACGGGCTCTGAAACGGAAATCACTATTCCGGGCACGATTACCGACAATGGAGTTGAGTACACCGTTACAAAGATTGCCGACCAGGCGTTCCTGAACAGCGGCATCGCCACTGTCAGCATCCCGAACACGGTGACTGCTATTGGAACCGAGGCGTTCCGCGGCTGCGACAAACTTACTGAAGTCAACATTCCTGACAATGTTACCGAGATAGGCGGCGGTCTGTTCAACGGCTGCTCAAGCTTGACAAAGGTCAACATTCCAAGCGGTGTTACAAGTATCCGCGGATATGCGTTCTATGGCTGCTCAAGTCTTAAATCGATAGCCATTCCGGCTTCGGCGAAAGTCAATCTCAATGTGTTTAAGAACTGCTCGAATCTGACAATCTATTGTGAGGCCGAATCGCAGCCCGACAATTGGGATTCGAAGTGGAATCCTGACAACCGGCCTGTTGTCTGGGGCGTTAGGAATCCTGAGGATTATGTTGTGCCAGCCGACGAAACTGATTTCGTATTCACTATAATCAGCGAATCGGAACACACCGTTGAAATTTCTGACTGCAGAGGCTCACAGACCGACATCACCATTCCTAAGAAAGTCGGCATCAACGGCGTGACGTACACTGTAATCCGCATCGGCGATTACGCTTTTGAATACAAGAGCACGCTCAAATCGGTAACAATTTCAGAAACCGTAACAGAAATCGGCAACAACGCATTCGCCGTCTGCACAAATCTGACGTCGATAGACATTCCAAACACTGTAACAACACTGGGCGGATACGTCTTCTACTCTTGCGAGAGCTTGCAATCGCTGACAATACCAAGTTCAGTCACGAAGATTGGCGCTGGCTTGTGCTCGTTCTGCACAAGTCTGACCGAAATCACTGTAAAAGAGGGCAATGAGAACTATGTTTCGGTTGACGGCGTTTTGTATAATATCGACAAAACAATGCTTGTTATGTATCCGGTAGGAAATGACGCCGAGTCGTTCGTCTTCCCCGAAACGGTTGAAAGCACCGGCCGTTCGTCGTTCCGCGGTTGCACCAATCTGACAAGCGTCACCTTCAACGATTTGCTGACGACCATTGGCGGCTACTCTTTCAACAAATGCGACAACCTGGAGAAAGTGGTAATCAAAAAGCCGGTTACAACCATTGGCGACTGTACGTTTATGGGTTGCAGCAGCCTGAAGATTTATTGTGAGGCCGAATCGAAACCTGAGGGTTGGGATTCATCGTGGAATCGCGACGACCGTCCGGTTGTGTGGGGATATAAACCCGGCACCGCAGTTCCCGAATCCGCCGCCACCGCTGTCAACATCTACGCCTACGGCAACACCATTGTGGTTGAGAACGCCACCGGCGAAATCAGCGTTTATGACGCGATGGGCCGCCTTGTGTGTAGAGACGTTGCGCGCAACGTCTCAACGTTTGCCGAATCGGGCATCCGTGTAGAGTTCCGCGTGAAAGGCACCGGTGTTTACATTGTGAAGGTTGGCAACGAGTCAAAACGCGTGATGGTGAATGATTGACGGGTAATTTGTTACCGCATATATGTAGGGGCGAATGTTTGTTCGCCCCTATTTGTTTTTATGCTGTGGCTTGGGGATGGAAAGATTGATATCCAAAATGCCAAAATGTCAGCCGCCAACCATCTGATTCCAATTATTTGTTTTCCAGATAAATACACAACCAGCCGTCAAATTGTATGACACAACGCCGCGCCACGTGTGGCAGATTGGCACAAAAAATCGGACACCGGGCGTTTGGCACAGAAAATGATATATGCGCATCGGTTTTCAAAACCGCTGAATTTGAAATTACTAATTTAAATATCATTTAAAATGGCAAAAGAATTAAAAGGTAGGGTGATTCCTGGCAAGGCGCTGGTGTTGCCCGCAGAGGCTGAAACCAAGACAGCAGGCGGTATCTACATTCCCGACACCGCAAAAGACAAACCCACACAGGGCAAGATTGTTCTGCTGGGCGCGCCGCTCAAAGACGAAACCCCAATCGACGTCAAGGTTGGCGACAATGTGATGTACGGCAAATATTCGGGCACCGAGGTCGAAATCGATGGCACCAAATATGTGCTTATCAACACAAAAGACATTATTTTCATTTTCTAACCGATTAAAAATCAACAATTATGGCTAAAGAGATAAAATTCAATATTGAGGCTCGCGACCTTCTGAAGAAGGGTGTCGACGAGTTGGCTGACGCAGTGAAGGTAACACTCGGCCCGAAAGGTCGCAACGTGGTGATTGACAAGAAGTTTGGTGCACCACAGGTTACAAAGGACGGCGTTACGGTTGCCAAAGAGATTGAGTTGAGCGACGCTTACGCAAACCTTGGCGCACAGATGGTTAAGGAAGTGGCTTCGAAAACCGCCGACAAGGCTGGCGACGGCACCACCACCGCAACCGTTCTGGCACAGTCGATTATCAACGTCGGTTTGAAAAACGTTACCGCAGGCGCCAACCCGATGGACCTGAAACGCGGTATCGACAAGGCTGTGGCAGCCGTTGTCAGCAACTTGAAATCGATGTCGCAGGATATCGACGTTCAGTCGGAGAAACTGGAGCAGGTGGCCACCATTTCGGCCAACAACGACAAGGAGATTGGCGAACTTATTGCCGACGCTATGAAGAAAGTCGGCAAAGAGGGCGTTATCACCGTCGAGGAGTCGAAAACCGCTGAGACTCACGTTGATGTGGTTGAGGGTATGCAGTTCGACCGCGGCTACATTTCGCCATATTTTGTGACCAACACCGACAAGATGGAGGCCGAATTCGAGAGTCCGTTCATTCTGATTTACGACAAGAAGATTTCTTCGATGAAGGAGCTTCTGCCAATTCTTGAACCTGCAGCACAAAGCGGCCGCCCGCTTTTGATTATTGCGGAAGACGTTGACGGCGAGGCTTTGGCAACGTTGATTGTGAACCGCCTGCGCGCTTCGCTCAAGATTGCAGCCGTAAAGGCACCTGGATTCGGCGACCGCCGCAAGGAGATGCTCGAGGACATTGCCACTCTGACTGGCGGTATCGTCATTTCGGAGGAGAAGGGTATGAAACTCGAAGACGCCACAATGGATATGCTCGGCCGCTGCGACAAAGTCACTATCAACAAGGAGAACACAACAATTGTGAACGGCTTGGGCTCGAAAGAGCTGATTGCCGCACGTGTTGACCAAATACGCGCACAAATCGAGAAGACAACTTCTGACTACGACCGCGAGAAACTGCACGAGCGTCTGGCCAAACTGGCCGGCGGTGTGGCTGTTCTCTACGTGGGAGCCGCTTCGGAGGTTGAGATGAAAGAGAAGAAAGACCGCGTTGACGACGCTTTGAGCGCAACCCGCGCAGCCGTTGAGGAAGGTATTGTTCCTGGTGGCGGTGTGGCTTATATCCGCAGCATTGCCGCTCTCGACAAGCTGAAAGGCGAGAACGAGGACCAAACGCTGGGTATCAACATTATCAAGCGCGCCATTGAGGAGCCGTTGCGTCAGATTGTGAAGAACGCTGGCGGCGAGGGCTCAGTGGTTGTGAACAAGGTGAAGGAAGGCAAGGCCGACTTCGGCTACAACGCCCGCACCGACAAGTACGAGAAGATGGTTGCCGGCGGCGTCATCGACCCGACAAAGGTTGCCCGTGTCGCTCTGGAGAACGCCGCGTCGATTGCCGGAATGTTCCTGACAACCGAGTGTGTGCTTGTTGAGGAGAAAACCGAAACCCCCGCAGCCAACCCAATGGCCGGCGGCGGTATGGGCGGAATGATGTAATAGCTTAATTACAGATAAAAACGAAAAGGGAGACCGATGAGGTTTCCCTTTTTTTGGTTTTGCGATTGCCTAAAAAAAGCGGCCACCAAATCGCAGCATTTTGATATTCAGATTGTATATTTGTACATTGTTTCTCATAATAAACCAATTTTGAAATGAAAGACGAGAAGAAGGCCGCCACTGAGGCCGAAAATCAATCTGCCGACGTCGCAACTGCGGAAACGACTGAAAACAAAAAAGTTAAAAAGAGCAAGAAGCGCTCATTGCCGAAATTCCTGCTCAAGTTTTTCTTGTGGCTGATAGGCATTGTCCTGCTTTTGGTTGTGGCATTGGTGCTCATTGCCGAATTCGCTCACGACAAAGTGGTGAAGCTGGCGCTGCCGTCGGTGGAGAGCATCATCGACGCGCCGGTCAACATCGGGCGGACCTCGCTATCGTTCATTCGCGCGTTCCCCTACACCACGCTCGAACTGGACGATGTTTACCTGGGCTCGTCGCTCAGCGATTCAACCCGCAACGACTCGCTGGTGAAGGTCGATAAAATCTACATTTCGCTCAAAAGCGAGCCCCTCAAAGACGGCATCATCGAGATTACTGAGGTTGAATTCAAGGGCGCCACACTCAAATATCTGGTTGACAGCACCGGAGCCACCTGTTTCGATTTTCTGATGGGCGGTGTGCAGGATTCGCTTGTGATGGACGAGCTGGCCGACGAGGGCATCGACACCACCGGAACCTCCATAAACATCAATCTTGAAAAGCTGACAATTAGCGATATAACCTGCTACTACAACGACCGCGCAATGGGTGCTCGCGCCAAAGCCTACATTCCGAAAATCACGGCCAAGGGCGCCCTGTCCGACAGTCTGATTCAGGCGCAAGTGGTTGGCAGCATACAGATTACGAATGTCGATTACGATTCAACCAACGCCTACAAGCTCAAGATGGCCGAGCTGAAACTCGATGTCGACTACAAGGGCGAGGACGTGCTAATGCGCGATGTGACGCTCAGCCTCGACGATATTAAAATCGGCGTGACCGGCACGGCACGGCTCAGCAACGAAATCTACGCCGACCTGCATCTGGCTTGCGACAAAATCGACCTTGCCGACGTGCTCAAATTCGCGCCCGACGGCCTGCTCGACGAGTTTGGCGTGAAACAGCTCGAAGGTAAGCTGCATTTCAGCGCCGATGTGAAAGGAAACGTCACCGACACAACACGCTACCCGCACGTTGAGGCCAACCTCGGCTTCGACAACGGCCTGGTGCTGATGACCGGCTATCCGAAAGTGAAAAACATCGGCCTCGATGTTGACCTTTCAACCGGCAGTCTCGACACCGACGAGTCGGTTGAGGTGAAGCTCAACAAGCTGCATTTTGAGACGGCCAAAAGCTCGGGAACCATCAAGCTCACGGCCTCGAACCTGAACAAGCCTCGCTACAATGTGAACGCCAAATTCCACGTGGCTATTCCCGAGGTTGAACCGTTCATTCCGGCGGATTTGGGCATCAGCAGCATCGGCGGCGCGGTTGACTTGGGCGTGAACACCAAAGGCGTGTTCACCGGCGATGTCGACGACGCCTTTATTGAGAAGGCTCTGCACAACACAAGCGCCACGCTCAAGCTCAGCAATTTCAACGTGACAATGGACAGCGTCATCACCGTCGACCCGCTCAACCTCAACCTTGCCTACAGCAATATGGGCATCACCATCGACAAAACCGATGTGGGCCTGCCGGAGTTCGGGCTTGCGCTGAAAAACTTCGGGCTCGACGTGAAACTTGGCGGCAGCATCTTCGATTTGAGCAAGACCTCCGTCGATTTGAAAAAGATGCACGTTGAGATTGACGACAGCAAAATCGACCTTGCGGCAAAAGTTAAAAACCTTGAAATGCCGACCTATGAGGCTGAAATCGGCGCCGATGTGGTCATTGAGAACTTCAAGCAGTTCTTCCCCGACAGCCTCGCCTACTCAATGACCGGCGGCGTTCTGGCCAACATCAAATCGCACGGCACGGTCAATCTCGACTCAATCGACACGCAGATGTTCGACCTAATTATCAACAACACCGACATCGACATCAAGCTCAGCAACATCAACGCCGATATGTACGACTCGTTCACGTCGTTCAACAACCTTGGAGGCGAGGTGAAGATTGCCCGCGACAGCATTCTGGTTGACAAACTGGGCATTGAGTGGCAGGGACTGAATCTGCACGTCGATTCGACCATTGTTGAGAACGCTATGAAGATTTTCGTTCTGGAGCAGACCAACAACAAGCTGAAAGTGCTCACCAAAGTTGGCTTGGACGACTTTGACTACGCCTGGCTCGACCAGATGTTCCCAGCCGACTCAACAGCCGCCGACTCGGTGGCTGTCGCCGATGTTCAGGCGGGCGGTCAAGCCGAAGGAGAGACAGCCACAGCTGTTGCCGCTTCCGCGAATGACGGCGCCGCTCCGGCCGAACCCGTTGCCGCAGCAGAAACTGCCGCCGTGGCCGACACTGCGCCCTACAGCTTCCTGGCTCTCGGCTATCCGGTTGAGGTGAAAGGAATGTTCAAACTCGGCCATCTGCAATATGGCAAATCGTCAATCGACACAATATCGGCGAAATTCAACGTGAACGACACGTTGGCTCTGATTGAGCACCTGCGTTTGGGTGCGTTCAAAGGCAGTCTGGACGCTTCGGCAAGCATCGAGTTCCGTTCCGACTCGCTGATGGAGGTTTATTTCCGCACGCATTTCGACAAAATGGACCTGAAGCAACTGCTTGTTGAGTTCGACAACTTCGACCAGACCGACGTGACATCGGAAAACCTTAGCGGATTGATGACGGCCGACCTTGACGGCTATCTTGATGTGATAAATATGGGCGACAGCATTCCAATGGGACCGCTGAAAGTGTTGGGTCGCCTGAAGTTGGAAGATGGCGCCATCAAAGATATGGAAGTGCTGAAAACACTCGACCGTTATGTGAATATGCGAGAATTGGATAATATTCAGTTCCAGACACTTGAAACAAGCTTGTTCGTCCGCAACGGTTCGCTCTATCTGCCTCAGACTGACATAAAAACAACGGCTATGAACCTTTCGCTGTTTGCGATGCAGGGAATGGACAACGATAATTTTGAATACCACATCAAGATTTTCCCGGGCGAGATTATGGCTGGCAACTCAAAGAAGGTGATGAAAAAGCAGAGCCAAATGAAAGACAATCTGGCCAACGAGGATAATATGCGCTCAATCAACCTTTTAGCTTACGATATTGATGGCGAATCAAAATATTGGTTCGACACCGACAACCGCAAGAAAAAGATGCGCACCAAAATCAAGGTTCAGGAAAAACAGCTTGAGTTGGGCTTCAATCCGCGTCTGGTCAAATATGAAACGGGCGTAAAATTCCGTTAGGCAATGAAAAAGCGGTTGTTGTGGCCGTTGTTGGGCCTGCTGCTGGTGTGCATTATTGCCGCAATTTGCTGGCTTAGCGGTCGGACGCAGCGCCAGTTGCGGTTTAGCAACACGTCTGTTGAAATCGCCGAAAACGATATTGATATCGTTTTAGGTGGCGACTCGGCGCGCATAACCATCTATATGTTTGCCAGTTACACGTGCCGGCATTGTCACGAGTTTCTAGTGTCCGATTTGCCGCAGATACAGCAGCGTTATATTGACAGCGGGATGGTTCGCTTTGTTATAAAGCCGATTGAGCTGGCCGAAAACCCCGATATGATGTCAGCATTGCAGCTGGCAGGCTGTATGAACCGCGATGGCAATGCCGATGACATCCGCGAACTGTTGCTTACAGAACCGACGGCCGTTTATAGCGATGAGTTCCGCCAACTGATTGACGACATTATTCTGACCAATCCCGAACTGGCCGAATGTCTTGTCGCCGACAATTTTAGCAACATAAAGGAAAATAATCGGCTTTTTAATGCCATCGGTTCAAAAGGAACACCTATATTTGTAGTTGGCGGTCACCTCTACAAAGGTCGCCGCACCTATGCTAACTTTTATAAAGTTATTGATTACGAGTTAAATAAATAACATTATTGTCTAATTTAAATTTTTTTTGAGATGAAAAAATTCTTATTGCCAATCGCATTATTTGCAGCATTTGGGCTTGCTGCTTGCGGCGACGACCCATTGGATTCGGCTTGTGAGCAAGCTGACAAAGCAAAAACGTGTGACCTCTCAAAGGCTGAAGTTTGCAGCGACGAGGAAACAGAGGAGGTTTATTATACTTACAATGGCAAAAAGTACACTGATGTCAACAAACTCATTGATGACCTTTGCCCCGATGCCACTATCGATGACCGGGTTATCATCCATAAACAATTGTCGGCACAAGGCAAACGCCTTCTTGACCGCATCCGCGTGAATGCTATCCGCGCCATCTAAAAATTGGCAAACAAATGATAAGAGCCGGGCCGTTTGGTTCGGCTTTTTTTTGTACTTCGATTTTTGCCAAAAACGCATCTAAAACGCCGTTTGCTTAATTAATTAAGCAATTTGATGTTAAATTTGCTTAATCTACCATATAAAAAGCGATTGAATTTGCTTAATCTATTAAGCAAATTAGTATATTTGTTGCCAGAGGCAATAACGAATTTTGGAAAATGGAACAATTACACGCTCAGCATTTGCGGTTACTATCGCATTTAGACACGCCACATAAGCGCAGTTTGGCCACTGAAATCAATTGGAACTCACGGTTGATTGGAATTAGAGGAGCACGCGGTGTTGGCAAGACAACAATGATGCTTCAGCATATTAAGGAACACTATGGTGTAGCCCCCGCAACGGCATTGTATGTCAGTCTCGACCATTTGTATTTTTCCCGGCATAGTTTGATTGAACTTGCCGAAAATTTTTACTATCACGGTGGTAAATGCCTGTGCCTCGATGAGGTACATAAATACGAAGGCTGGAGCCGTGAGATAAAGAACATTTACGATGCTTTCCCCGACTTGAAAATTGTTTTCACTGGCTCGTCGCTGTTGAATATTCTGAATGCAGAGGCCGATTTGTCGCGCCGCTGCGTCAGTTACGACCTTCAGGGGCTCTCGTTTCGCGAGTATCTGTTGTTTAAAGAGAATATTGAGTTGCCGGTTTTCTCGCTCAGCGATATTTTGCAGCATCCGTTAGAGACATCAAATGCAATTGTCGCCAATTGTCGGCCTTTGCAATATTTTGGCAACTACCTGCAAGAAGGGTATTATCCGTTTTTTTTACAGGATAATATCGATTATCTTACTCAATTACAGAAGGTTGTGAGTATGATTCTTGAAATTGAACTGCCGCAGATTGGAAATGTTGATGTGGGTAAAGTGAGAAAATTGCGCAGTCTGCTATCGGTAGTGAGCAGTGGTGTTCCGTTTTCTGTCGATATTAGCAAAATGGCGCAGGCAACCGAACTCAACCGCAATACTGTTTTGAACTACCTTGCTAATCTTTATCGCGCGAAGTTGATTAATATGCTTTACAGCGACAACGTGAACTTGAAGCGTATGCAAAAACCCGACAAGATTTATATGGAGAACACCAATTTGCTGTATGCACTTTCACTCACACAAGTTGAAACAGGAACGGCCAGAGAAACATTTTTTGTGAACCAATTGTCATATAGTCATATGGTTGAATATGGCAAAAAAGCTGATTTTGTGATTGATAAAACATATACCGTTGAGGTTGGCGGACAGAGCAAAGATGGCCGGCAAATTGCCAATACGCCAAACGCTTTTGTTGCTGCCGATGGAATAGAATACGCTATGGGAAACAAAATTCCGCTCTGGCTTTTCGGCTTTATGTATTAGACGGTTTTTGAACACCGCACTATTCATAACCCGCGGCAAATGGTCGGCGGCAAAATGCATTATCGGTTATTTTTGCCCCAAAACAGAGTTTTATGAAATCAAGATTTTTCGCTGCCAGTCTGCTTGCCGCCTTGGTTCTGACAAGCCCGGCACTGATGGCGCAGAAACGTAGAAACATACCATCGGAAAAACCGCAACTGATTATCGGAATTGTGGTGGAATCAATGCGTTACGACTATATCCACCGCTATTGGGACAACTTTGGCGAAGGCGGATTCCGGCGGCTCATTGGCGAGGGCGCGCTCTGCCGAAATGCCAACTACAACTATATGCTCACACAGACATCGCCGGGCTACGCAACCATTGCAACTGGCTGTGAGCCAATTGTTCACGGAATTGTGAGCGACGCGTGGTACGTTCAACTGCAAGAGAGAAACATTGGCGCGGCTTTCGACGAGAAAGTCAAGCCCGTAGGCGCCGAAATTGAGAAAGGGACCTACTCGCCGCGTAACATCCTGACAACCACCTTCACCGACGAAATGAAACTCTTCAGCAACAATCGCTCGAAGGTGTTTGCGGTATCGCTGAACCCCACAACGGCCGTTTTGCCTGCCGGCCATATTGCCGACGCCGCCTACTGGTTCGACGACGCGTCGGGGCTTTGGGTGACAAGCAGTTACTATGCCGACTCTCTGTCCGCGTGGGTTAACGAGTTCAACGGCAAGAAGTTCCCCGATATGTATATTGAAAAAGACTGGCTGCCGCTGCTGCCGCCCGAAAAATACCGTGCCGGCTCCGAACGCGGACAGTCGAAAAACGCCGGCTTTACAGGCGACAATGTGCTGGGCAAGAAAATCAACAGTCTGCTCAAGCGCACAAAGCACTACAGCAAACTAAAATCGAATCCGGCGGGCAACAGCCTTGTCAAGGATTTTTGCGTGAACGCCATTGTGAATGAGCAACTTGGCCAAGACGACGACACCGACTATCTGAGCATTGCCTTTTCGGCATCGGCCGACGTGAGCAGCGCTTGCGGGCCAAACTCGGTCGAGCTTGAAGACCTTTACATCCGGCTCGACCGCGATTTGGAACATTTTCTGCAGTTTATCGACGAGACGGTGGGCCGCAACAACGTGCTCATCTACCTGACTTCGGACCACGGCACATCGTACAACCCGGCAATGCTGCAGGCCAACAACATTCCGGCCGGCACCTTCAACGCCGACCGCGCCGTTATGCTTTTGGGCACCTATCTGAACGCAAAATACGACAAGGGCAAATGGGTTTCGGCCTATCACAACAATCAGATTTATTTGAACCACAATCTGATAGAGACGGCGGGAATGAAGGTTCAGGATTTCGAGAGTGTGGTTTGCGATTTTATGCTGCAGTTTTCGGGTGTGGCCAACGCCATCTCGGCATCGACCTTGAAATCAACCACTTTCACCGACGGCATAATGCGCCAAATGCAGAATTCGTTCAACCCGAAGCGCTCGGGCGACGTGATTATCTGCCTTGAGCCGGGTTGGATTGCGCAGGGTTCGGGCGTGAGCAGCGCGAACTCGGGCTACAACTACGACACCCACGTGCCGCTCATCTGGTACGGCTGGAAGATTAAGCGCACGCGCCTAAATCAGAACATTGACATCCGCGACATCGCCCCAACAATCGCCAATTTCCTTGACATTCCATTCCCGAACGGCACCACAGGCAGCGTGATTGAAGGGCTGGTGCAGTGAATTTTTATATAACCAGGCGTACTGTCGATTTTGGTATTATATTTGAAAAATAATGGGTAACTGCGTAATCAGTTATTCCGATATTTGATTTAACAACTATTTTATGAAACTAACCAAACTTTTTTTCGCCGCCATCGGCCTTGTGTTGTGTTGCGACAATGTGCTGGCTCAGAGCAAAATAACCGTGAGCGGCTACATTACCGACGGCAAATCGGCTGAAACAATTATCGGGGCAACCGTGGTTGACGAGAACAGCCGCCACGGCACTGCATCGAACAACTTCGGATTTTACTCGCTCACGCTTCCCGCGGGGCAGCACCGGCTCACGGTCTCGTATGTGGGCTACAACCGGCGGACCATCGACTTGAACCTTCGGCGCGACACGGCAATCAACATCAGCCTTTCGAGCGACAACGAACTGGAAGAAGTGGTGGTTGTGGGCAAAAGTCGCGAAAGCGGCATTGAATCGACCAAAATGGGCAGCCTTGACATTCCCGTGCGGCTGATTGAGCACACGCCGTCGCTGCTGGGCGAGACCGACGTTCTGCGAACCATTCAACTCACCCCCGGTGTGCAGCAAGGCGTGGGCGGCGCTTCAACTCTCTATGTGCGCGGTGGCAACGGCGACGAGAACCTGATTCTGCTCGACGGCGCCACGGTTTACAAAATCGACCATCTGTTCGGCTTCTTCTCGGTGTTCACGCCCGAAGCGGTGAAGAAGGTAACTTTCTATAAATCATCGTTTCCGGCGCGCTACAACGGCCGCACATCGTCGGTTATCGACGTGCGCACCAAAGACGGCGATATGAACAACTACCACGCCACAGTGTCGGTGGGGCTGCTCACGTCGCGATTCAATGTGGAAGGGCCGATTAGCGCGGGGCGGACATCGTTCAGCCTGTCGGGGCGCACAACCTACGCGGGCGCTCTGGTGCAGCCTTTTCTTGACGACGACGTGAAGGTAAACTACTGGTTCTACGACATCAACCTGAAACTGAACCACAAATTCTCTGACGCCGACCGCGTCTATCTGTCTCTGTATAACGGACTTGACAAATTTAAGAACGACTGCCACGACACTTATATATTCGATGACCACGGTAGCATCTACGACTATGGCAGCGACCTGAAGTGGCGCAACTTCATTCCGTCGCTGCGGTGGAATCACGTCTTCTCGTCAAAATTATTTGCCAACACCACCGTCAACTTCAACCACTACAAAATGCGAATGGCGTCGTACGACAATTCGTACTTTTATAACAATGACCCGCTGACGAATGTCAATAAGGCGTTTGACAATGGCAGTTCTGACTATCAGTCTGAAATAAAGGACTTTGGCGCGATTGTCGATTTCGACTGGCTGCCATCGCCATCGCACACCGTGAAGTTTGGCGCCAATTACACTCGTCACAATTTTGAGCCCGAAACAACCACATCCACCTATCTAGCAAGAGAAGACAGCGTGTTGCTCTCTGACACATCGGCCACGGCAAAAGGTTCGGCGGCTTTCGCCAATGAGCTTTCGGTTTATGTTGATGACGATTGGAAACTGTTTGACAATCTAAGCCTTAACATTGGCCTGGCGCACACCATATTCAATCTGGAAAACAAAACCTACCACAACTTGCAGCCACGTGTGTCGCTGAAGTATGCCCCCACTGATTTTCTGACACTTAAGGCATCGTATTCGCGAATGACGCAATGCGTGCACCTGCTCACATCGTCGCCGCTCGCAATGCCCACCGACCTTTGGGTGCCCATCACCGAGGAGCTTGAGCCCGAAGTGGCCAACCAGTACAGCGTTGGCGCTTACACCAAAATCGACGGCTGGGAGTTTTCGATTGAGGGCTATTACAAGGTGAGCGACAATGTTTTAGAGTATAAAGACGGTATGAACTTTGCCGGATTCTCAGGCTCGTGGGAAAAACTTGTGGCCGCCGGTCAGGGTGTGTCGCGGGGCATTGAGTTTATGGCGCAGAAAACTGAAGGCGCGGTAACTGGCCTTGTGTCGTACACGCTCTCGAAAACCGACCGCAAGTTCAGCCGCTCGTCGGGCGTGAACGACGGACAGCGCTTCCCGTTCACCTACGACCGCCGACACAACTTGAATATGGTTGTCAATTGGAAGGTGAACGAGCGAATCTTTGTTGACCTTTCGTGGTCGCTTCAGAGCGGAAACTGCGCCACTCTCACCGAAACATACCAACAGTTTGTCGAGCCCGACAACAATATTGATTTTAGAAGTAATTATCCACAGTATAATTTCGACAAAGTTGCTTACGTGCCGGGCCGCAACAACTACCGTCTGCCTTGCAGCCACACAATGTGCCTCGGAGTCGATTTCCACAAACAGAAAAAACACTGTGAGCGCATCTTCAACATATCGGTTTACAACCTCTACAACCATATGAATCCCACTTTGGTGTATTCTACAGAATTAGATGATTACGGCTCGGGAAGGTACGACGGCGCATCGCGGCATCGCATAAAGAAACTCACAATTCTGCCAATAATTCCATCATTCACACTCACTTACAAATTCTAAACCGATGAAAAAACTAATCTTCATATTATCAGCTTTGGCGATAGCCGCGCTACCGGCCTGCGAGAACAACCTCGATGCCGACCTCGACAACATTGAAGGTGTGCTATGCCTCAACGCCAATCTGCAAACCGGCGCCGACACCAATTTTGTTTACGTTTCGCGCACGACGCGTACAAAACCAATGGTGGTGAGCGACGCCCGTATCGAGCTTCGTGTCAACGGCCAATTGGTTGAAACAGTGACTGATTGTTATCGGATTACACGTACCAACATTTATATGTCGGAGCAGTTCAGCGACTATACTGGATGGACGACTGTTGAAAATAGGGAAACGGTGACCGATACCATTTGGGGCACCTATATGCTCAGAAGCAAGTTCAATGTAGGTGATAATGTGCGGGTTGACGTTTTCAGCGGCGGCCAGCACGTCTGGGCCGAAGACGTTGCCCCGCAAAAAATCGAAAAACCTATTATAAAGCACACTTACACACACGTTTCCAGCGACCAAAATGATGCATCCTCTAAAGACCGAACCTTACTCGATGTCAGTTTCAACGACATCGGTCCGGATGCCGATTACTACCGAATGTCCATCTACTCTGAATTATACCATGAACATTGCTATTTTGAGCAGTTTTTCCCTTATGAGAAAAACCTGTACGAATTGGACTCGATTGTGGATTACGCAAAGAAAAACTTTGAAACTCCCATATTTAAGTACGACGGCTATGGTTTTGTTGATGTTTACTATCTTGTAAAAGAAAGTCCGTATTGGGAAAGAGGAATCAAGCTCGTGGATTATAACTATCGTGGCTGCCAGATATTGTCTGAGGGCGAGTCACAGTCGCAGTCAAATACTGACGGCGATGGCAGCGATGTCGATTTATTGATGTCTGACATCAAAAACACCTACCACGTCTTTTCTGATGAGAAGTTCAGCAACTCAACCGCGCAGCTCAATGTTATAGTTCCGTGCTCGGACATAATTCCTTCACATATAAGTAAAATGTATGATGGAAGACTTACTGAGGAAGATATGGAGCTGACTGGCGACTTCTATAATTGGAATCTGTACGTAAAACTGCAATCCATTTCAGAGCAGCAATACTACTATCTGCGTGCGATGAACGCCGTTAAATCGTCGTTCTACGATGATATGAGCAGTCTCACTGGCGCGATGAAAGTGCCGACAAACGTGCACGGCGGCAGCGGAAACTTCTGCGTCACAACAGCAATCATTGTTAAAGTTCCTGTTTTGGAAAACTACAGGCCACCATTCTACGACACCGAACCCATATACTGGTAAGTGATAAAAACAACCACACGGCAGCGTGATTGAAGGTCTGATTAACTGAATGATAGAATAAAAAATGCGAACCATACGGCTCGCATTTTTATTTCACGCATTCAATCCTTCAATATTTCGGCGTCATTCCCAAATTGTAGAACGCAAATGCCAGCTCGTCAGCGTTTTCCTCAATCCATTTCGATGTTGGCTTTCCCGCACCGTGGCCGGCATTGGTCTCAATGCGGATAAGAATTGGAGCCGCGCCCTGCTGATGCTCCTGCAGTGTGGCGGCAAACTTGAACGAGTGGGCCGGAACAACGCGGTCGTCGTGGTCGCCGGTGGTTACAAGCGTTGCGGGGTAGGCCTTGTCGGCGATGGTGTGCAGCGGTGAGTAGCCAATCAGATATTGGAACATTTGCAAACTGTCCTCGCTTGTGCCGTAGTCGGTTGCCCAATGGCGCCCGATGGTAAATTTGTGATAACGAAGCATATCCATAACTCCTACAGCCGGCAGCGAAACGCCGTACAAGTCGGGCCGCTGGTTAACAACCGCACCCACCAGCAATCCGCCGTTCGAGCCGCCTTGCAGCACAATGTTTCCGGCCGTGGTGTAGCCCTCGGCAATCATATATTCGGCCGCCGCAATGCAATCGTCGAACACGTTTTGCTTCTGCATCAGCGTTCCGGCGCGGTGCCAATCCTCGCCATACTCGCCGCCGCCGCGCAGATTCATCTGACAGTAGATTCCGCCCTGCTCAAGCCACACAGCCAGCTGAGTATTGAATTCGGGCGTCAGTGTGATGTTGAAACCGCCGTAGCCGTACATCCACACTTTGTTGCCGCCGTCGAGTTTAATGTCCTCTTTGTGAACAATAAACATTGGTATGCGCGCCCCGTCCTTGCTGGTGTAGAACACCTGTTTGGTGACGTAGCCGTTGTCGTCGAAATTGATGCCGGCCTGGCGATAAAGTTCCGATTTGTTGGTGTTAACATCATATTTGTAGATGGTTGACGGCGAAGTGAACGTTTCCATTGTGTAGAATGTGATGTTGTCATCTTTGTCGTCGTCGAATCCGTATGCGGTGCCAATCTGCGGCAGCGCCACATCGTGCAGATACTCGCCCTTGAGCGACAGAACCTCATAATGGCTTTTGGCGTCTTTCGTGTATTCAGCAATCAGCTTTCCAACCTTCACACTGACCGATGCAAGCACGTTTTCCTTTTCGGGAATCACTTCAACCCAATTTTTGCTTTCGGGTTTTGCCGGGTCGATGAGCACAAGCCTGTATTTTGGTGCGCCCAAATCGGTCATAACCAGCAACTTGCCCTCGATAATATCAACAACTCCATAGTTGTTTTCAAAACCATCGACAATATGCCTTATCTGGCCGTTGTTTTTCAAGTCTTTGATATACAACGCACTGCCCGATGTGGATTCCGCCACATAAATTATCAATGTCGATTCATCGTCGGAAACATCGGCCGAGAACATCCACTCGGGGTGCTGCGGGTCTTCGTAGATAAGTTTGTCATTCGGCTGATTATCACCAATTTTGTGATAGTAAATCTTGCTGTTTTCGTTCGATTCGGTAAGGGCGTTGCCATCGGCGGGCTCGGGGAAGCGCGAGTAGAAGAAACCATCTTTGTACCAGGCAATTCCCGAGAATTTCACCCATTGAATATGGTCATCGAGAGTTTTGCCCGAGGCAATCTCTTTGACATACAGCTCGTTCCAGTCAGAACCGGCGCGGGCGATTCCGTAGCCCAGGTAGCGGCCGTCGTGCGAGATTGACATTGTTGAAAGCGCAACCGTGCCGTCGTCCGACAGCTTGTTCGGGTCGAGCAGTTCAATCCCATCGCCGCCCAGAGTGTCGCTGTAGTAAAGCACGTACTGGTTCTGCATACCGTCGTTTTTGTACCAGAAATAGTGGCCCGACCTTTTTCGCGGCCGCGAGATTTTCTGATAGTTATAAATCTGCTCCAACCGGTTTTTCACCTGCTCGCGGAATGGTATTTTCTCCAAATAGCCGAAAGTCAGCTTGTTCTGCTCGGCAACCCATTGAGCCGTCTCGTCGGAATTGTCGTCTTCGAGCCAACGGTACGGGTCGGCCACCTGCTGACCAAAGTAAACGTCAACAGTATCAACTTTTTTTGTCATCGGATAATTGATTTTTGTTTGTTGGCAGCCCGATGCCATCAGCATCAGCAAGGCTGCCGGAATGAGATTTAATTTCATATTGTTTGTTATTTGGGTGCGAAAGTAGATAGTATTCCGCTCGTTTACCAATTTATTTCCCCTTTCCCTTCGCGGATAACCTCAAAATCGTCGGTTGTGCAGTCGATGACCGTAGATGGCTGATTATCACCATATCCGCCGTCGATTACCGCGTCAACCACGTTGCTGTAGCGCTCGTGGATGAGCTCGGGGTCGGTGATGTATTCGGTCACATCGTCCTCAACGTCGTGCACCGACGACGACAGCAGCGGCCGTCCCAGCTCGGCCACAATGCTGCGGATGATGTTGTTGTTCGGCACACGGATGCCCACCGTCTTGCGGCGCGTCTTGAAGAGTTTGGGAATGTTGTTGTTTGCCTCGAAAATGAAGGTGAACGCCCCGGGCACGTTGCGTTTCAGCAGTTTGAACGCCGGGTTCGACATCGGTTTTGTGTATTCCGATATTTGGCTCAAATCGTTGAATATGAACGAGAAGAAAGCCTTGTCCATATCCAGTCCCTGAATTTTCGCCAGCCGCGCCACCGCTTTCGGTTGGCTGATGTCGCAACCAATGCCGTAGATGGTGTCGGTGGGGTAAATCACAACGCCGCCATCTTCAATAATCTGCGTTATCTTCTTGATTTCGCGCGGATTGGGATTCTCGCGGTAAATTTTTATCAGCATTTTCCAGTTAGGATTTAGGAATGAACAATTAAAAATGAAATCTGTTGCATTGTAGGGACGTGGCGTGCCGCGTCTCTACATTCGCGTGCAATTATTCCTTCTCACCATAGCACAAATCGCCGGCGTCGCCCAGGCCGGGCACAATGTACGATTTTACGGTCAGCTCCTCGTCGATGGCGGCGGTCCAGATGGTGACGGGCTGGTTGGCCACGTTACGTTGCAGATAATCAAGACCTTCGCGGCTCGAAATGAGCGACACAATGTGCGTGTGCGCCGGCGTGCCCTTCTTGAGCAGAGCCTGATAAGCCAACACCATCGAGGCGCCGCTGGCCTGCATCGGGTCAACCAGAATGAGAGTCTTGCCCTCAGTTGACGGCCCCGAAATGCTGTCGAAGCTGATGTGGAACGTGCGGCCGTCTTTCTCATATTGGCGGCAAGCCGTGATAAAGGCGTTCTCGGCCTTGTCGAAAACGCTCAAAAAACCTTCGTGCATTGGCAGTCCGGCGCGCAGAATGCTGGCAATCACCGGCTGAGCGGCAAGCTGCGGAACCTGCGCCACACCAAGCGGAGTCTGCACTTCGGTTTGCTTATAATCGAGCTGCTTGCTGATTTCGTAGGCGAAAATCGCACCAATGCGCTCAAGATTCTTGCGGAAGCGCATACTGTCTTTCTGAATCCCGCTGTCGCGCAATTCGACCATAAACTGATTCACAATGCTGTTCTGAGTGCCAAGATTAATAACCATAATCTGTTGTGTTTTAAGTTAATACCGGAACCGGAGATTGACCGGCCATCGCCTTATAATGATAGTGAAAAATGTTTAAAGTTTAAGCTGTTAGATATTTTGTTACGAATATCCACATTTTTTGGTCATCTTGTTGCGGAATGTCAAAAAACTTTTGTACTTATGTGGCCGTGAAAAAAGAACATAACCGACATATTTTCAGTCTGCTATTAGCCTTTGCCACCATTGTCTTTTCGGGTTGTTTGAGCAATCAGCCTGCCGACGAGCCAAGCGACGAGGTTGCCACCGTGCGTTCCTATCTTGAACTTGGACTCAAGTACGATTCACTCTTGCAGGAACGGATGGCGGAGTATTACTATATGAAGGCGTTCGAAACCTTTACCGACCCGTCGGTCGATTGGGGGCGTTATGCCGAAACCGGTTATCGTTACGCCTACTTTTTGAGTTTGAGAGGCGAATTGGGCGGAGCTATTTCCGTTGTTACCGAGGTTCTTCAGAATGCCGAGGGACACAATGATTTTTCACATATGTGGAAAGCTTTTCTGCTCTGCCAGATTGCCGAGTTCCAGTTGCAGTTAGGTTGGCTCAAAGAGGCTCGCGCCAACTACGACAAGGCTTATCAGGAGGAACTGAAGGCTGTAAAACTCAAAGAGGATGGTTATTTCAACGCTATGGTGCTGTGCATCAACATATACTATTCTTATTTCAGCACAAAAGATTACGATGAAGCCCGAAACTGGCTTCAGCGCTCCGAGGAAATGTTTCATAAGTACGAGCAGAATGGTGACACCAAACACATTGAGGAGTACAAATGCCATTTCGCATTGTACAATGCTCTGTTTCTGCAAACCACAGGCGATGCCGCCGCGGCTGCAAAATCCTACGCCAGTGCCGACGTCAGCAATTTGAGGAGCAGTTGGGACAAAATCGAAATCACTGATTATCTGATGGCTGCCGGCCGGTATGCCGAGGCCGCCGATGTTTATGCGCAAATCGACAGCGATTTCGGAACTACGGAAGGAACCCGAATGACCTTCGACAACATCAACGAGCGCCTTGTTCCGCGTTATTACGCCAACCGCAAGGCCGGCCGCACCGCTGAGGCTTTGGCTATGGCCGATAAGATTTGCGATAGCATCGACTCGGCCCTCGTATGGCATAAGAATTCCGATGCCGCTGAGCTGGCCATAATCTACCAGACACACGAAAACGAGCTGGCTTTGCAGAAAATGCGTGCCCAGACGCGCATTCACCGCGTTTTTCTTGTAGCCTTGTTGCTGATTATTGGTCTCATAATTATGTTGCTTGCGCATACTTATGCCTTCAACAGAGTGCTTTCGACTAAGAACCGCACACTCTATCAGAAGATTAAACAGCTTGAACAGGCTGAAGACGAGGAGCAGAGCCAGATGCAAAAGCAGCCCGCCGAGTCGCTCTCGCATAACCAGCAGCTCTACCAGCGCCTGTGCGAGCTGATGAAGCAGCCCGACATCTTTACCGACCCTGACACCAACCACGAAACGCTGGCCCGCCTTTTGGGCACCAATTATACATACGTATATGACGCTTTGCGCGAATGTGCCCATCAGACACCTGCCGATTTCATCAATCTGCACCGCCTGCGCCACGCGGCTTTGATGCTCACCACCACCGATGAGCCTGTGGGACTTGTCATTGAGATGAGCGGCATCACCAACCGAAGCACTTTTAACCGGCTCTTCCGCGAGCATTACTCAATGTCGCCAACCGAATACCGGCGTGCGGCGAAAGGCGAGTAAAACGCTTTAAACGCGCAGAATCAATCTTCTACGGCCGCCAAATCTGCGCTTTTTTCAAAATTTGGCACACACTTTTCAAGTGGTGGAAAATGCCTTCGGGTGTTTCCGGCTTCTTTTGCAGTGCAAATATTTCTAATTCAAAAAGTATGAAAAAGTTAACATTCGCGCTTGCAGCCGCATTATGCTGCACAACGACAACTGCAGTTTTCAATGCCTGCAGTAGCAACAACAAACCGGCCGCCTCACAGAATGACGCAACGCCTGCCATCGCGCAGAAAGACACAACGCCGGCTTT
Source organism: uncultured Bacteroidales bacterium (assembly GCA_902790595.1). Lineage (GTDB taxonomy): Bacteria > Bacteroidota > Bacteroidia > Bacteroidales > SZUA-534 > RUG13583. Next base: position 167,491 of record CADASL010000007.1, on the reverse strand, counting down.
TGTGCAGATGGATTTCACCTTCGATGCCACTCAGGATATGCTCGACTATTGCGACATTGTTGTGAAGTATGACGACGGTACAGGTGAGAAGTCAGAAACAGTTGAAACCACCCAGTGGAGCAAAAGCGTGAAGGTGGCGCTGCCGGCCACCGTCGCATTCAGCCGCGTTGTAACAATTAAAGCCGACAAAGACGCCTCAACCGCCGAAAAAATCGCCTACTCCAACGGCTACAATCTGAATTACTCGATTCTGAATGCCAACGGCGAGGACCTTGGTAAGTCGGGCAACACATTTTCGACCAGCACGGCAAGCCTGAAAGGTTCAAAACTGGCCGAAGCTGTCGGCAAATCGCTTTTCAATAAAAATTACACGTTCACTTTCGACGAAAGCGGCAAAATCCAGTAATTGATTTGTAAAATATTGAAAAACAGTAATAATGACTATTTGACAAATGGCAGAATTGAACCGGATAAAAGCGTTTTTTCAAGATTTGGCACACAGTTTTCAATCGTTGGGAAATGCATTCGGAGTTCACATATTTCCTTTGCCGGTGAAAACAAATGAGGATAATGAATGGTTTGACGAGCATCGATTCTTCTTATATCATTACCTCGGCGTTGGCCGCGGCATTTGTTGTGGCAGCTTTGGTACTGATGTTCGTGGTGCTGTACTACAGATGGCGCCTCATCGACAGCCATAGCACTCTGGCCCGCTTCATACGCGAGAATGTGCTGCTGCGAAACGAACTTGAAGAGATGTGCAAAACGGAAGGAAAACAGTTTAAGGATAAAACTTGATAATGTAGCCCAACCCAGGAGGAATTCTGCGTTTTCTCTCCTGAAAGGCGTGCCGTAGGATAGGTGACAAGCCCTAATGTCACGGAAACTGCGGCACGCTACTTTTTTACATACCGACATATTTTATTTGTGTTAAAAATCAAATTTTAGCTGATAACAATAAAAAACTTACATTTGCAGACTTATTAGAATTTGAATGGCAAAAGCAAAACAGAATTTAAGCCTCAAAGACGCTATTGTTGAGGCAATTAAGCAGAAAAAAGGTCGCGATATTGTCGTTATCGATTTAACCGGAAACGAGCAGGCGATAGCCGATTATTACATAATTTGTCACGGAAACTCAACCTCGCAGGTCGATGCGCTCGCCGACCACATTGAGCGTTTTGCCCGCACCGAGACCAGCGAGCACCCGTCGCACATTGAGGGTCAGCAAAATGCGCAGTGGGTTCTGATGGACTACGGCGACATTGTGGTGCACATTTTCCAGGAGGAAATCCGCCATTTCTACAATATTGAGGACCTTTGGGCCGATGCCAAAAAAGAAGTCATTGAAAACGAAGACTAACTAACTATGGATAAAGAAATTAAAGGAGATGCTCAGAGCGGCCAGGAGGAGCAGAAAAAGCAGGAGAAACCTCAGGAAAACCGTCCGATGGGCAAAAAAGCACCGAAATTCAACGTCAATTGGATTTACGGCATCATAGCCATTGTGCTGCTCGGGTTTATGTTTCTGACACCGAACAGCGGTGGCGAACCGGTTGAAATCACGCGTCAGCGCTTTGAATCAGAAATGCTTGCAAATGACGATGTTAGCCGCCTTGTCGTGGTCAACGAGAAGCGCGTTGAGGTTTATATCAAACCCGAAAAACTCTCCGAGGCACGCTATTCCGACGCAAGTCAGTTGAAGAAACCCTCGTCGTTCGCACTTAAACCTCAGTATTACTTTACGATAGGCTCTGTCGAGAATTTTGAGAACCGGCTTGAGTCCACATCCCGCGAGTACAATTTAAAGGAGCAGGTTCCAGTGAGTTATGAGACTCGCGAAGACAATTTCGGGCAGATTTTCAACTGGATTATCTTCCCGCTGCTGCTGATTGGCATTTGGATTTTCATTTTCCGGCGGATGTCGGGCGGTGCCGGTGGGCAGATTTTCAACATCGGCAAGTCGCGCGCCAAGATGTTCGACAAGGACACATCGGAAATCAAGGTCGATTTCAAAGATGTAGCCGGACTTGAGGAGGCCAAAGTTGAGATAAAAGAGATTGTCGATTTCCTGAAAAATCCGCAGAAATACACGCAGTTGGGCGGTAAAATTCCAAAGGGCGCATTGCTTGTGGGCCCTCCGGGAACCGGAAAAACCCTGCTTGCGAAGGCGGTTGCCGGCGAGGCACACGTGCCGTTCTTCTCACTTTCGGGTTCCGATTTTGTTGAGATGTTTGTGGGCGTTGGTGCGTCGCGTGTGCGCGACCTGTTCAAGCAGGCCAAGGAGAAAGCTCCGTGCATCATCTTCATCGACGAGATTGACGCCATCGGCCGTGCCCGTGGAAAAAATCCAAACTGGGGCTCGAACGATGAACGCGAAAACACTCTTAACCAGCTGCTTACCGAGATGGACGGTTTCGGCACCAACAGCGGTGTGATTATTCTTGCCGCAACCAACCGTGCCGACATTCTCGACCGCGCCCTGATGCGTGCCGGCCGTTTCGACCGCCAGATTCACGTCGAGCTGCCCGACCTTAACGAGCGCACCGACATCTTTAAGGTTCACCTTCGTCCGCTGACCAAGCTGGCATCTGATGTCACGGCCGAATCGTTGGCCAAGCAGACACCGGGTTTCTCGGGTGCCGACATTGCCAACGTCTGCAACGAGGCAGCTCTGATTGCCGCCCGACACGACAAATCGAAGGTTGAGAAACAAGACTTTTTGGATGCCATCGACCGCATTGTGGGCGGACTTGAAAAGAAGAACAAAATCATCTCCGCCGAGGAGAAAAAGACCATAGCGTACCACGAGGCCGGTCACGCCACAGTGAGCTGGATGCTCGAGAACGCCAATCCGCTCATCAAGGTGACGATTGTTCCGCGCGGACAGGCTCTTGGCGCCGCCTGGTATCTGCCAGAGGAACGCCAGCTCACCACAAAGGAGCAGCTTATGGAGGAGATGGCCGCTCTGCTTGGCGGTCGTGCCGCCGAGGAGCTTTATTTCGGCCGCATATCAACGGGCGCCCTCAACGACCTTGAGCGTACCACCAAACACGCTTACGCGATGGTTTGCTACTACGGAATGAGCCCCAAAGTGGGCAATCTTTCGTATTACGATTCGTCGGGTCAGTCGGAGTATGCTTTCTCAAAACCTTACAGCGAGGAGACAGCCCGCACCATCGACGAGGAGACACGCCGCATCATCGACGAGGCGTACGCCAAAGCCAAAGAGGTGCTCACCAAATACGAGGAGCAGCACCATCAGCTGGCCAATATGCTGCTTGAGCGCGAGGTGCTGTTTGCCGAAGACCTTGAGCGGATTCTTGGCCCGCGCCCCAATGGCAAAACGCCGTACTACGAGCATCAGACAAAGAACGACAATCAGCCAGACGCTACTGAGCAACCGGCTGAGCCAGAGGCTGATACCGATACCGTCAAACCTGAAGATACTGAGAAATAATGGAAAAGGACTGGCAGTTGGTTTATTCGGCAAAATCTGTTGTTGAAGCAGAAATGAGGCGAGCTATTTTAGAGAGCGCCGGGCTTGAGCCAATTGTGATGAACAAGCAAGATTCATCGTACTTGTTCGGCGATGTTGAGGTTTATGTTAGCAATGAGCAGTTCGAGAGAGCTGTCGAGATATTAAAAACTGCTGATAATGAGTAATTTTTGGCAACGTCTTTTAACAGGAATCGTTTTTTTGGCGGTGCTCATTTCGGGCATCCTTCTCAGCCAATGGACGTTTGCAATTCTTTTTGCGGCTGTTGAGTCGCTTGCGTTGTGGGAGTTCTACCGCATCGGCCGCCAGGGTGGCTACCGGCCGCTCGCTGTTTACGGCATTGTTGGTGGGCTTGCAACGTTTGTTTTGAGTTTTCTGGCCAGTGCGCAAATCATTGGAACACAGTTTCTGGCGCTTGCCGCGATTCTGTTCATTCCAATATTCATAACGGTGCTGTTCGGCCGCTACGACAACCCAATCACAACCATCGCCTACACTTTCTACGGGCTGGTTTACATTGCTTTGCCGTTCGCTCTCATCAGTCCGATAGCCTTCCACGCAGGCGGCTATCAGGGCATTTTGATTCTGGGAATGTTCATCATCATCTGGGTGAACGACACCGGAGCCTACTGCTTCGGCGTAACCCTCGGACGCCACCATATGTTCGAGCGCATATCGCCCAAAAAGACCTGGGAGGGATTCATTGGCGGAGCCTTGGCGGCTGTCGGCGCATCGCTTCTGCTGGCAAAGTTCTTCACCGTGCTCACCCAGCCGCAATGGATTGTGGTGGCGCTGCTCACCGTAACGTTCGGAACGCTGGGCGACCTTGCCGAGTCGCAGCTCAAGCGCACTGTCGGCATTAAGGATTCGAGCAACATTTTGCCCGGTCACGGCGGCATTCTCGACCGTTTTGATAGCATCATATTGGCAATACCCGTAATTTTTGCATATTTGCAGTTTGTTAAGTAACAGTTCTTACTTCTATGAAAATACACCGCGCCGGTCTTCCGGTTATTCTGAAATTCCTTTTGATATTATTGGTAATCAACGCAATAGTATATGTTATATGGTGCGTTGGTTTGGCACTTTACATATCGTTGACAGCATCGGGTCTGCTGCTGCTTTTTGTGCTGCGGTTCTTCCGCTGCCCCAACCGCAAGCTGCCCGCAATAACCGACAGCACAGTTCTTTGTCCCGCCGACGGCACCATTGTGGCCATCGAAGAGATTGACGAGCAGAACATTGTGATGGGCAAGCGCATCCAAGTTTCAATATTTATGTCGGTTTGGAACGTGCATATCAACTGGGTTCCGGCGAGCGGAATCGTTAAGCAGGTGATACATTTCGACGGCAATTTCACCCGCGCCATCACCCCGAAATCGTCCGATTTGAACGAGCACACAGCCGTGGTGATTAACCGCCCCAAAGGCGAGCCTGTGATGGTGAAACAGGTGGCCGGAGCTGTTGCGCGCCGCATCCTCACCTATATCAAGGAAGACGACAAATGCACAGCCAGCGATGAGATGGGATTCATCCGTTTTGGCTCGCGTGTCGATGTGCTTCTGCCGCTCGACTATGATGTCAAAGTGGCCCTGGGGCAGAAGGTTACTGGCCGGAAAACAATAATTGCCGAACAGAAATAATTGAGAATCAACAACAAAAGTCGCCGAAAGACAAAATAAAGTTTGCTGGCGATTTTTATTGAAGATAATTTATATTTACACCGACTTTAAAATTTAAAATTATGGCTTACAAAATTTCAGAAGATTGCTTGGCTTGTGGCACTTGTATGAGCGAATGCCCGGTAGAGGCCATTTCAGAAGGCGATATCTATGTTATCGACCCTGAAAAGTGCACAGAGTGTGGAACTTGCGCAAGTGTTTGCCCGGTTGAGGCTCCAAAATTGGATAAATAATTCAATTGGATAAAACACACGGTACGGCGACCTTACGGGTCGCCTTTTTTGTTTTTGGCAGGAGAGGGGAAAGGCTGTTATTCAACCAGCTTCATCATTCCGTTCCAGAGGTCGACGGCCGATTTGTCCCACGAGAATTTCTCGCGCTGAGTTTTGGCGTTAGCGATGAGCTGCTCGCGAAGTTCGGAGTCAGCGGCCATACGCTCCATAGCGTCGGCAATGGCCTCGTCGGAGTGCGGATTGACAAGCAGACCGGCGTTTCCGGCCACTTCGGGCATCGAGGTGCAGTCGGAGGTGATGACCGGCACATCGCAATTCATTGCCTCCACAATCGGCACGCCAAAGCCTTCGAGAAACGACACCAGAATCAGCGCCTGGGCGCTTGCCACCACTTGCTGAAGCTCGGTCGGCTGCAGGCGGCCCGTAAAAATCACGTCTTCGCCGTGGCGCATATGTTCAAGCTCGTGGTCAATGGTTGACATTGTCCACATACACTCGCCCACAATCACCATTTTTTGCACCGAACCAGTCTTCTCCTTGAAGATGTCGAACGCGCGGAGCATTCCTTCAACATTCTTCCGGAGATTGAGAGAGCCCACGAATACAAAATACGGGCTTCCGCCGGTCACTCTGTCGCGGACGACTTGCTGCTCGCAGTCTGACAGCGGCCCGAAAACAGTTTTCACGCCGTTGTAGATGACATCGATTTTATCGGGATTGATGCCCCACGTTTTCACAATATCGGCTTTTGAGTATTCCGATACGGTGCCCAGCCTGTCGGCGTTGCGGGCAAAGCGCGGGAAGTATTTGTTGTAGTATTTGCTTGTCAGAAAAGGCTGATTCTTGGGTTGATGAACAAAACCTATGTCGTGAATGACGTTGTAAGTCTTAACCTCGGGGTGCTGCGGCATATATCCGTCGGTTGAGAGGAAAAGGTCGGCATTGTGGCGGCGGATGATGGCCGGAATGGAGTGCTCAAAGCGCGCGTACCACAGCAACGGGTGGCGCGACGGCAGCACGGTCTTCACCGGCAGCACATTGTCGGCATAGATGAACGATGAGTCCCAATCGCGGTCGAAGATGAAAATGAATTGGTGCTCGGGGTGGTTGCGAACCATTCTCGACAGCACTTCGTCAGTGAAACTGCCCAGCCCTTCGAGCTTGTCTTTCAGCAACGATTGTGTGTTAACTGCTATAATCATCAATCTCTGTTTGAAGGTGCAAAAGTAATATTTTGTTGATAATGTGGACTAATTTCAAGAATTATAACGCCCGAGGTCGATTCGCCGTTTGAGTGATTCGTTTTTCAGATACTTTATAATATATTGGTAATTAATGCGTTCGTTTGTTGGCGTGATATATTGGCGGGTTGTGGTTGAAAGAGTCTCGCTGATAATCGCTAATTTACTACATTTGTGAGCCGTGCATTTCCGCGGCACACAACTATTTATCAGACAATAAAACAGATACAAATGAAACTTTGGGATAAGGGCATTGCCACAAACGAACTTGTCGAGCAGTTCACCGTCGGGCTCGACCGCGAAATGGACCTGTACCTGGCGCCGTTCGACGTGATGGGCACAATGGCGCACATCACAATGCTGCAGACCATCGGCCTGCTTGAGAAAAACGAACTGGACACACTGCTGGCCGAACTCAAAAAGATTTACGCCACGGCCGCCGCAGGAAAACTCAAGATTGAAGACGATGTTGAAGACATCCACTCGCAGGTTGAACTGATGCTCACGCGCTCGCTGGGCGATATGGGCAAGAAAGTGCACAGCGGCCGCTCACGCAACGACCAGGTACTTGTGGATATGAAACTCTATCTGCGCCACGAAGTCCGTCAGATTTTCGACCTTGCGGCATCGCTCTTCAAAACACTTATCGCCTTGAGCGACAAACACAAAGACGACCTGATGCCTGGCTACACCCACCTGCAGGTGGCTATGCCGTCGTCGTTCGGGTTGTGGTTCGGGGCTTACGCCGAATGCCTGACCGATGACCTTCGGATGCTGAGCGCGGCCTACAAGGTTATCAATCAGAACCCGCTGGGCTCGGCGGCTGGATACGGCTCATCGTTCCCGCTCAACCGTACACTCACTACCAAACTGCTTGGTTTCAGCGATTTGAACTACAATGTTGTGTGCGCTCAAATGGGCCGCGGCAAAACCGAACAAGATTTGAGTTTTGCAATGGCCGCAATGGCGCAAACGCTGAGCCGAATGGCGATGGATATGTGTATGTACAACTCGCAAGACCTTGGTTTTGTGCATCTTCCCGACGAATTTACGACTGGCTCGTCGATTATGCCGCACAAGAAAAATCCCGATGTTTGGGAACTTGTGCGCGGCAAATGCAACCGCATCAAGGCGCTGCCAACCGACATCACGCTCACCATCTCGAACCTGCCATCGGGCTACCATCGCGACTTGCAACTGCTTAAGGAACAGATAATTCCCGCCATCAACGATTTGAAGGACTGCCTGCGCCTGGCCGAACTGATGCTGAAGAACACCGAAGTGCGCAAGGACATTATGAAAGAGCCTAAATATCAGTTGGCTTTCAGCGTTGAAGTGGTGAACAAACTGGTGCTGTCAGGCGTGCCTTTCCGCGATGCCTACAAGCAGGTGGCTTTCGACATCAAAGACGGCCGTTTTGTGCCCGAAACACACATCAACCACACCCACGAAGGCAGCATTGGCAACCTGTGTAACGACCAGATTGACCGCAAGTTTGCCGAAGTGAGCGCATCGTTCGACTTTGCGTCGGTTGAAGCGGCTGTCAACTCGCTTGTGAAATAACACTGATGCGACGTCTGCTCGCCATATTGCTATTATTGGCTGCAAATCAACTGTTTGCACAAAGTCAATATGCTGACATAGAATATATTAGTGTTGATACAACATCCACGCGCAGGGTCGTTATTCATTGGAATGTAACACCTGTTACCGATTCACAATCGTACAAAATATACAGGTGGGATTCGCAATGGAATGAGATTGGCAGTGTGGACGAATTCTCGTCTGTAAACCGTAGTTTTACAGATGCAACCAGTCACCCGTTTGACCATTCCGAGCGATATACCATTTCAACTACGATTCCCGAGCCGTATGGAAATGATTCCCCGTTGAACGATAAATGGCATCAGACAGTTTTTCTGCAAAGCGGCGATTATGACAAATGTCGCAACTCGCTGACTCTCAATTGGTCGGCATACGTTGGCACAAGCGTTGCCAATTACACGGTTTATGGACGCAAAATCGGGCAACCCTATATAGAGTTCGGTTCAACCGCCGACACCACATTCGCCACCGGCAAGCTTGAAGAAGGCACCGACTATAATTTTATGGTTGTTGCCAATCTGCAAAACGGGCTTAAATCGCTCTCAAACATAATCAGTTACACTACTTTCAAACCACAATTGCCCGACCAATCGCTCATTGGCATCGACACGATTGTGAACCGTCAGGGGGCGGTGGAACTTCATTGCAGAATCGACGTTGACGCTGATTTGCAAGGCTATTCCATTCAGCAATTTTCTGATGGTCAAAAACTGAGCGACAGCCAAATAACTGACTTTTCACAGCTGACATTCTTCTTCAATGCCGATAACGCCAAAGCCGCCTACACCTTGAGTGCATTAAATTATTGCGGCGAGCCGATTTTTACAACCAGCGATGTCTATCCTATTGTGATTGAAGCCAATGCGAATGCGGAATCTATGCAAGTGCAGTGGAACCATTCGCTCTCAAACAGTGAGCAGTACACCGTTTTTTGCAGCGTTGACGGCGGTGCGGGAAAAATTGTCGCAACCGATTTGACTGATACTTCAATTGAACTGAACTTCAACGAGATAGCCGATGACCGCGCACAGAATTTCTGCATTCGTGTTGAAGCGGCTGATGGAACCCGATTGAGCCAATCGAACATGGTTTGCGTTGAGCGTCAGGCTGATATGTGGCTGCCAACCGCCTTCACCCCGAACGGCGACGGCTTGAACGACGACTTTGGCCCCGTGGTGAAATCGGCGCAAATAGTTGATTTTGAGTTTATTGTTTATGACCGTTACGGTGGGCGCGTCTTTGTTTCGTCAAGTCCCGACAACCGTTGGGACGGTACCCACAGCGGCAAGCAGGTGGCCGAAGGCGGCTATCTCTACTATCTGAAGGCCAAACTGCAAAACGGCCAGACCATCGAGCGCAAAGGCTCTGTGAACGTTGTTTATCCGTAAAACGCTATGGCTGAGAAGATTGTGCAACTTGCGCCAATGCTGGGGCTGATTGACGCGCCGTTTATGAACGCCATTGCCGAAGTGGGTGGTTTCGATGAGATTTTTGCACCGTATATGCTTGCTGATGAGCGTTCTATACCCAAACCGCAAGTGCTTGCCCGCCGATTTTCGGACATCAGCAACCGAGTTAACCTTGTGCCACAACTTTTGAGCAACAATGCCGACGCATTTGTGGCAATAGCCAACATTCTCAACGATTTAGGTTACCCGAAAGTAAATTGGAATATGGGGTGCCCAATAAAGTTTGTGGTTGGCAAAAACCGCGGCGCCGCACTGCTACGCGACTTGGAAAACATTGAACGTCTGCTCGATAGCGCCATCGGCCGCTTAAAACCCGAACTATCGGTGAAGATTCGCATCGGTTTCAGTTCGCCCGATGAGTTCCCTGCGATTGTCGAAATATTTAACAAATTCAAACTCAACGAGTTGATTGTTCACGCACGCACAGCCGAGCAACAATACAGCGGCGAACCTAACCGCCAGGCGTTCATCGAATCTGCAGGCAACTCGCTCAACCCCATTGTCTATAACGGCGACATCGATTGCGCAGCCGACGCCAACATCAGCTTGCCGAACCTAAAAGGGTATATGATTGGCCGCGGTGCAATAGCGAATCCATACATCGGGTTGCAAATCAAAGGTTTGCCAGCCGACAACGTACCAACATTCAGGCAATTTGCAACAGAAATCACGCATTGGTATTGCGCTCGCAACAGCCTGAACCGCCTGAAGGAACTTTGGAAATATTTCGCGAAAGCGCTTGACAAGCCCGACGAGATTTTTGCCAAACTTCAGAAAATCAATGATTCAGAAAAGTTTTGCGAAACCGTTGAAAGCCTGTTTTAAGGTGTAATCTGATAGGAGACGCGGCGCGCCACGTCTCTACAAATCGCACAACAAATTACACCCAGATTTACAACTTGATAATATTGCTCTTAATAGCATATTTCACCAAATCGACGGTGCTTTTCAGGTTGAGTTTCTGCATTATATGGTTTTTGTGCGTCTCGACGGTGCGAACGCTGATAAACAGTTTGTCGGCAATTTCCTGATTGCTGAAGCCGTCGCCCCAAAGTTTCAGAATCTCAATCTGACGGGCGCTCAGCGGGTCGTCATCATCATCGGCTTGCGAATCGGTTAAATTGCTCGAAATGTAGCGGTTAAGCAGCAGCTGCGTGATGCTGTCGCTGTAGTAGTCGTGGCCGGCACGAAGCGAGAAAATGGCCTGCGCCAGCTCACCGCCTGTAGCATCGATGGTGATGTAACCTTTGGCACCGGCTTTTATCGAGCGCAGAATAACATCGTCACGGTTTGCGTTCGAGAGCAGCAGGATTTTTAGCTTCGGATATTTCAGCATTGTGTCAATGATAAAATTCAGTTCGGCCGTCGAAAGCTCGAACATATTCACAACTAGCACGTGCACAATGTGTTGCTTCATCTTCTCGAACAGAGTCGGCTTGTCGCTGGTGGCAATCACCACCTTGATGTCAGAATAATTTGACAGATAAGCAGTTACGCTTTCGAGAATCAATTTGTGCTGACTGAATAATCCTACAAATACCATAAAAATGCGTTTTTAAGTTTCTAAAATATCGCTTGCCTGAAACGCATTGCAATATTAATTTTTTTCGGTTTTCTGCAAAATGACAATCGTATTGCATACAAAAATTGCGCCATTTTTTCGCACAAATGACACATACAATACTGATTTACACGTTTTTGCCGCAAACCGATTCAAGCTGAATAAGAATACGTAGAGACGCGATTAATCGCGTCTCTACAATCACATTATCAATTATTTACCAAATTCTCAATTCACCATAACCCGTTTCACCACGCCACCAGTTTTTACAATGTAAACGCCTGTACCATTTACGGGGATTTCCGTACGGACGCGATTAATCGCGTCCCTACCAACCAATGCGCCCATTGCATTGTAAATTCGGATTACTTCGGTGGCGTTTTAAATTATAATGGTTTTACATAGGATTTTAGTTACTTTTTAACAAGCACTTTGTTTTTAAATGTAAAAATATAACTACCACAAGTCATAATTATATAATTATCAACACTTGATGATAATTCTGCATTGGGAACAAGTATATTAAATTCATTTAGTGTCATTCCTTCGTAAAGAATACAATATAGTAATGCATAATTATAGTTGATAGAAGGGTCTTTCGCCTTTGAAATAAAGTCAATATCAATACGCATAAAATATTTACATTGACCATTTATGTAATCAAGAACACGGGTTGTTGATGCTCCGTATAACCCTGTTGCTTTGAATCTAATATCATTAAAAATATTAGGGAAATCTGTTTTTACTTTTTTCGCATCATCACTTAATCCGTCACTACTCTTATAACTAGACAAAATACCACCAGTAAAAGTATATACATATCCGTGTTCTTCATCTGTTATGGTATTATTAATTGCCTTAACACCAAGGGATTTTTCCACAAAATCTTTTCTAATATTTTTTTCGCTTACAGCTGTATTTAGGTTTCTTACGAATTCACTATCGCTATATTTATAATTAGACAAATACGTATCAACATCCTCTTGTGTTAAAATGGTTTTAGTATCATCTGAAAGCATAACGAAAACCACTTTATTGTTGAATGCATTCAATGCTATTGTACTATAATCCTTTGTCATATAAAATAATAATTCTCCATCCAAATATCCTAAACAACTGCGATAGTAAGCAAATGAACCTTTTGGTGTTTTTTCTGTTAATTTGAATGTTGAAACAATGTCTTTGTTTTCATCAAATGATTTATATATACCATTCTTATTGACAAAGACCGTCCAGCCTGCCGCATAAGTAGAAGGTCCTATTAAAATCGTGGTTAAGATGAGAAATACTAATGGAAAAAAATGTTTTGATTTCATAACTTAAAAGTTCTATTTGTCAAATCAGTTTGTTTAGAAATCAGTATATATATCTTTTTCGGTTTTATATGCCTCTTGTATTTCCGAATAAGCATTTCGTATCACTGTGGCAAATTTGTTTTTCTTCCTTTTTGTTTCTTCTATAGTATATTCACCAGAATTATACTCTAACCTGATTTTTATGACTTCATTTTTGCAAATTTGTGATATTTGGCTTTCTGTTATGTCGTAATCAGGGAAAACATAGTAAACTATACGCTCATAATACGTACCAGGCTGAACTAATTCGCTCGTGTAATCTGTTGCTCCAATCTCTTCTGCATTTTCTAGTGTAATAATATTATTATCAGATAATTTTAATAGTAGTTTTCTTCCTACAGAAATTTGTCGATTATTTTGGCTTCCGTACCTTATACTTAATTTATAAACAGTGGTGTCTGATTGCCCAATTTTTACCCTATATGAACTCAACCCCACGTATATACCAGGGTATCCGCTATAAACTTTTTGAGTAACAATTAATCTTGTACCGTTTTCTTCTACTTTGTCAACAACAATTTGCTGTGCTGATAGTTGCATTGCTGCAATAGTGATTACCACCGATAACAAAATCTTTTTCATTTTTAAAAAATTATAATTTAACATAACAATAAAAAAAATATTTTATAAAATTACACGTTTAATTCCCATATTATCAACCCTTTACTATCACAATCATTGACGCAAAGCGTCAATATTACTGACGGTCAGTTTCGTGTAATTCTTCAAGGAAACGGGCAATCCTCGCGGCTTTGTCGTTGTCTAAATCGCTGATATTTAGGGTTATGTTGATTTGTCGCGGGCAAAGGGTTGATTTTATGCCGCATTGAAGTTCAATATCATCGAAAAAGTTGTGGTTCAGAGCGTTGCTAATGTCAATGAGTTGCATCACATCGATGCTGCTTCGCTCAAAAATGAAATAGATGTTAGACCGTCCGCAGTTTATGCGCCGCGCAAATTCAGTCACGCTCAACCCGCTCGCGTCGAAAACGGATTTGATTAATTGCCCAATATGAAGATTCTGCTGCGTGGCCATTGCATTGTCATTTTACAAAAAAAAAGCGTGGAAGTCATAACCTGCTGATACTCGGGCTTCCACACCCCACACCTTCACAAGTTTTTCCACGCCATCCTGCAATGGCGCAATGGAAACTTATTCTTGAAGGTATGTCAAAATGACAATTGTGGAAGTTGAGTATCAAGAATAGCCTCTAATCGCTATTTAATATGTCAAAATATTGTCTCTGTTTACATTATGTGTTTTAATCGTTTTTTTTTGCAAAGATATTAATTGTAAAACATTTGCTAACGGAATTGTTTTAAATCGGTGTGTGGCGGAAGTGCTTTGTTAAGCCCAACTAACAAATATCTAAATACATTGCCCGTGTTTTGGATTCAATATCTTTCGCAGTAAAGAAATTGAAACCATAGTCGGTATAGAATTTCAGAATAGCGGGTGTGTTGTATGCGTCAACTGTCAGGAATCGGCACCCCGAAAACTGCTCGTCGCTCAACAGGTGCTTTAAAATGAAATCGAGAATGGCCGATGCGTATCCTTGATTTTTATAGTTGGTATTGGTAGCCAAACAACCTATCTTGATTGCCGGATAACTTTTTCGGTGCTTTTCGTTTCTAATGTTGCGGTTAATCCTGTTCCAGATTTTCTTTTCATCAACCGACATCGAGATTTTGTCGTTCAGAATGGTGCAATATGAAATGGTGGCTTGCTCGTTTTCAATCAAATAGGTTACACCCATTTTTTCGGCAAGATATGGTTTGGCGTTTTGAAACAGGAAGTTTTTCAGGTCAGTCTCTATTTCCGAATCGCCACAGTCAAATGATTTGATTGCGTGCTCGTCGGTCAGTTTAACAAACGATTCGCTCATCTATCTATTTGATTTTGAACGATGCAATACGGCATAGGTATTCATAGTTTTTCTCCATACGTTCCTGCCTCTTTTTGTCAGTTTTCTTTTTTGAGTAAAGATTGCGGACAAAATTTTCAGCATCAACGCCTTTCAAAACCGGTGTGTCTTTAATTACGTGTGCCATAGCCATTTGTTTATTTCGCCCAAAGGTACTAATTCCGATACAAAATTAGCAAGTATCTCAACATAAAATGAAATTTTGTTGAGCGTTGCATATAAATCTGCACTTCAGAAAGTGCAAAATTTTGGCAAAATTGCACTTCGCGAAGTGCAATTAATCAAATCCTTAATCCACACAAATCCCCGCCACCTTCTCTTTTCCATCCATCACAACGGTGACGGGGTGGTTGAAGCGGATATGGCGGAAATGTTTTGTGGCGTGTATTGTTTCCTGATTGTCAAGCACTTCCCAACGGATAAAACTCTTTGCCGAATGGTTCTGCACAGCAAAATAGCCAATGTTCATCGACGTGACATTGTGGAAGAAATGCGAGCCAAGCGAAAAGTCGAGCGGATAGTCGTTCAGGCCGATTTCCACAATCACACGCGCGTTCGAAATCTGCGACCAATCGACGGGAACGCCCAGAAAACGGTCGCTCGAGCCCCAACGCCCAGGACCAATCAAGATATACTTGCGGCCTTCTTCAATCATCATTGTGTTCAGGCGGTTGATTTCTTCGGCCATTTCAATGGTTTCCAACTTGTTAAACTTCTCGTTGTCGATGTAAATCACGTCTTCGATGTCATTCAGCGTGCCGTTGCCCAAACTCTGCTGCGTGTAGAGCCATAGCCGCTCTTTCTGCTCAAAAATGTTGCAGTCGGTCTCGATGGTGTTTGCGCCCACAAGTGGCTTAATCTGAAGCAGATAGAACGATGGTTTGCCGTCAAGGCCAGGCGTCAGGTTCACGGCGTACTCAATCTCGACAGGCGAGCCGAAAGCGTCGCGGACGGTGGCCAGAATGGTGTCGATGGTCTCGGCCAGCGGGAAGTAGTTATATTGCAGAATATCAGCAAAATTCAGCACTCGCGGCCCGTAGCCGTCGGTTCCAGGCCTAACGGTGTCATTATCAGCATTGTAAACCGATGCCAGATGCTTCAGCGTGCCGTGCTCTTCGGCGTCGTAGATGTCAACCATTTTCACGGCCGCCAGTTCGCCGTCGGCCAGAAAATCGGGGTCGGTGTTGGTCAGGTCGAGCGCGTAGAACTGCGTCTGCGTGGTCTGCAGCAGCGACTGCGTGGTGTACATTGACACCTTCGGGTAGCGCGGCGAGAATCGGTAGGCCTTCCACCCGTCGACCACGTAACTGCCTAATCCCATTGCAATTACGGCGTAACCTTCTTCGGGCTTCATATCGGCAATGGGGTAGAAATTGTACGACTGCGCCACGCCGCTGATGTGCGGATAATAGTAGTTACCAAATTGAGTACCAACAAGTTCCTGAATAATAACGGCCATTTTCTCGCCTTCAATCTTGTGGTTGATGGCGTTGAAATAGCCCCGCGCTTGGTCGGAATAGACTGACGCATAGACCAGTTTGATGGCGTCGCAAACCAGTTGGAAGGTCTTTTCCTTGTTTTCGCCGTTGGGCACGATGTAAGTATCAAAAACGCCCGCAAACGGCTGATTGATAGAATCTTCCGATGTGCTCGACGAGCGCACCACAAGCGGTTTGTCGATGTGGTTCACAAAATCGCGCACGCGCCGCTCAAGTTCAAGGCTCAAATTGCTGTAGTAGAACAATTCGCGCAGGCGCTGATACGATACTTCGGGGTCGATAACCTTGACATACAGTTTGTTACGTTCCATAAAAGTATCAAACTCGTCGGTGCCGATGATGACTGTTGTCGGCGTGAGCAGGTTGATGCGCTTGGCCAGGTCGCCCAAATCAAGGTTGTAGATGAGCACGTCGATGAAGGCCAAACCGCGCCCCTTGCCGCCCATTGTGCCGCCCGCAAAGCGCACAATGTTGTGCTCGTCAACGGTCGAAGTCTCGTCGTACGAGAGCACCTTGCCCTTCTTTTTCTGCTCGCGATAGACGCGGATGGCGTTCAGCACGTCCTGCCGCGACTGCTCAATGTCGTTTCGGTCTTCCAACCGCATAGCGTTGATGGTCCGCGCCAGTTGGATTTCGCCGCGCGCCATAAGCCAGATAGAGTACTGATTCTTAATGGCGTGGCGCACAAACGAGTCCTGCGGCACGTCGTGGATGAGCATTTCAAACTCACGCAGCGAGTGCGCCACCCCAATGTCCTTGCCGTCCTTGGTTCGGAACAGAAAATCGCCATAGCCCAGATACTTAATCAGGTGGCGGCGCAGGTCGTCGAACAGGGTTGCGCTGTTTTTGTTGATGAAGAAAATCTTGTTTTCCGATGCGTTCTCAAGTTGCACGTCTTCAGTCGATTGCAGAATCACAGGCACGCTGAAGACCTGCTCGCGCATATATTTCACAAACTTCAGCCCCGCCTGCTTGTCGGGCTTGCCGCCCCAGTCGAACTCAACGTCCGAAATCACGCACAGCAAAAAGTCCTTGTATTTGTTGAAGATAGCGATGGCTTCTTCGTAATTCCGCGCGTGCAGAATCTTCGGCCGCGACCGAATTTTTGTGATTTTATTCAGTTCGTTCTTCTCAACTTCGGGCAGCAGTTTCTGCACTTGGTCGAACACAATCGAGTACAGAATCTGCAGATAACGAGAGTAATACGACGGCGAGTCTTCAATTAGCAGAATCACGCGAACCAGGCCCACCTTGGTGTCGTTGGCCACGTTCACGCTGTCTTCTATCGACTTGACAATGGCGAAGATAATCGACGTGTCGCCCGTCCAGACAAACATTTTGTCGACCGATGTGATGGTGGGTATCAGATTGTTGAAGTATTTCTCGTCATCCTTCTTATTTATAAGCAGATAGACGGGAATCGAGTCGTTCATTTCCTTTATTTTGGCGCTCAAGGCGATGGGCGACTCGCGGTCGATGCCAACCATTAGAATCACAAGGTCGATGGGCGTGGTTTCGAGAATCTCGAGCGCGTCTTCTTCCGACGAGACGCCCGTGATTCGCGGCAGCGAGAAAAGGCTGTATTGGTAGATTTCGCCCATAAACTTCTCGAAAAACGTGTCGTCGTTCTCGAGCAGGAAGGCGTCGTAAAGTGTTGATACAAAGAGTATATGCTTAATTTTGTACTTCATCATATCCAGATAGACGTACTTGTCCATCATTTGTTGGTTGAAGTACTGCTGAAGCGGCTTGTGCTCTTTCGAAAGCGAGCGCCGAAGTTGGTCGGTGCGATGCTGCTGCACGTCGATGACGGCCTTTTGCAGGATTATCTCGCTGCCTTTGAAACTGTTAAGGTAGCCCGTGATGAGCCTTGCAATGTTGGCAAGCAGGTTACGCTCTTCGGGCAGGAAAACGGGCTCGCCGCTCTGCTCAAAATCGCGCAGGTAGTAAATCTCAATGCTTCCTTTTTTGTTGTCGATGGTCGCAAATTGCTCATTCATACCCCATTGCGTCACCATAAAATTCAGGCTCGTGTATTGTTTGTCCTGAAATTTGATGCGCGCCGCAGCCCAATCGTTGTGCAACCACGCGCGGGGCAGCATATTGCAGATGCTCTGCAGCGTCTCGTCGATGGGCAGTCCGTGCTTCACAATCTGCGTGGTGTAGTTGATGGCGTCCAACTCTTTGATTCTCTCGCGGTTCTGCACTTTAATGTCGGCATATTTGAGCCGCATCACCTGTGTGGCGATAATATCGGCAACGCACTCAATATACTGATTGTCAGTCGCATCGCTCACATTGCGCGCTGTTGGCCACGACACGTTTATCGAGCCCTTCACTTCGCCCACAATCACTATCGGCACCGATATGCGCTCTGCGGCTGCGGCCGCCAGTCCGTTGGTGTAACTGATGCCCTTGTAAACTACCGACACAAAAACACCGTCGGTTGCGTCGAAGCCCGCGGCCACGGTATTGGCCACATATTGCAGCATCGAATTGCGGTCGGCAAACTGCGACGCTTCGGCCGTCATCAGTCCGATGGTGGCTAACATTTTGTCAGTCAGAAGGTTTTGCGAGTGCTGTTCCATAGTTTATTGCAGATAAGGGTTGTTGGTGCGTTCAAATCCGATTGACGTCTGCAAGCCGTGTCCAGGCAGCACGGCGGTGTCGTCGGGAAGGGTAAGCAGTTGGTTTTTAATTGATTCGATGAGTTGCTGCTCATCGCCGCCAGGCAGGTCGGCACGGCCTATGCTGTTGAAAAACAGCGTGTCGCCGCTGAAAAGCAGATTGTCAGCCTTGCTGTAGAGCGCCACACCGCCCTGCGAGTGTCCAGGCGTGCTCAACACTTTCAGTTCCGACTTGCCGAAACTGACAATGTCGCCATTGCTGTAAAACTTTGTGGGATAGGCCACTGTGCGCTCGCCGAAGCCGTAACTCTCGCAGATGTGGCCGAAATTCTCAATCCACGCCAGGTCGGCGGCGTGGCAGTAGATTTGCGGCTGATACTGCTGCGCCACCCAGTCGAGCCCGAAAATATGGTCCCAATGGCAGTGAGTGCACAGTACCGCCTTGACAGTCAGCCCTTTGCCGCTGACAAAATCGGCCAAAGCCGCATTCTCACGCTCATTGAAATTGCCCGCATCAATGATGACCGCTTCGCCAGTCTCGTCGTAAACAACGTAGGTGTTTTCCTGTATCGGATTGAAAACGAATTGTTTGTATTCCATTGCCAAAATCAGTTTTGAAAACGAAAATAACGAAAAATTTGGCAAAGCAACCAAACTCTCACAAACAGCGTCTTGCAATTGGTTTTGTTTTTAAATTTGGGAAAGGCAAAATTGCAACAAATGCAAAAACGCGGCAACACTAGTGCCAACAAGGCTTACAGCCAAAATTCCACAAATTATACTTTCCCAAATCTTACTAATAATACACACATTTGGGAAAGTATAGGGTTTGTTTTTTTAGGACAAACTTTCCCAAATCTCATAAAATATTTGCACTTTTGGGAAAGTTTATTTTTATTTGTAATAAAGAAAACAAGTTGTAATATGTTGGCAAACAGGATAAAAGAGCGAAACGAACTGCTTTCGCTAACTGCTAGCGAAAAATCGGAATTTGTTGCAATTTACGGCAGAAGGCGCGTCGGCAAAACATACTTGATACGCGAGACTTTCAAAAAAAATCTATCGTTCCAGCACACAGGGATAAACAACGAGAACCTTGATGAGCAGTTACTTGCATTTTCCAACTCAATGCGGCGCTACGGAAGGCGGGGCAAAACCGTGCCAAAAAACTGGACCGAAGCGTTTTTTATGCTAGAGCAACTGCTTGAAAAGAAGGACGTTGGCAAAAAAGTAATCTTTATCGACGAACTGCCGTGGATGGATACGCCCAAAAGCAATTTTGTCAGTGCGTTAGACCATTTTTGGAACGGTTGGGCAAACACGCGCAACGACATTCTGCTGATTGTCTGCGGAAGCGCCACGTCTTGGATTATCAGCAAAATAGTGAAAAACTATGGCGGCTTGCACAATCGGCTGACAAGGCAGATTCACCTTGCGCCGTTCAATCTGTACGAGTGCGAGCAATACGCCCAAGAACGGCACCTTTCAATGACACGCCGTCAAATACTTGAAACATATATGGTTATCGGTGGCATTCCGTTCTACTGGGATTGTCTGAAAAAAGAGTTGTCGTGGGCGCAAAACATTGATAATATGTTCTTTCAAGAAAACGCCCCTTTGCGTTACGAGTTCGATGCCCTGTACGCGTCGCTGTTCCGCGCACCGCAGCCCTACATTGACGTGGTAACCATATTGGGAACCAAAAAGACGGGTATGACGCGCGACGAGATTATGAAGAATCTGGACCGAGATTTGGGCGGCAAGTTGAGCGACGTGCTCAGGCATTTGGACGAGTGCGACTTTATCCGCACCTACACCCCAATCGGCAAGAAAAAGAAAGACACAGTTTACCAACTTATTGATAATTATACACTTTTCTACTTTAAATTTATCAGTGGCAAAAACATTAACGAGCCAAATTATTGGTCGCGGACAATCACCAAACAACAATACAGCGTTTGGAGTGGCCTGGCGTTCGAACGCGTCTGCTTCTGGCATATCAGTCAGATAAAGAAGGCTTTAGGCATATCGGGAATTATCAGCAACGTGCACTCGTGGGTTTACCGCCCGAAAGACGAGAACGAGACTGGCGCACAGGTGGATATGCTTATCGACCGCGATGATAAAGTCATAAACCTGTGTGAGATGAAATTCTCGCAAGGCGAGTTTGAACTGACCGAAAAATACGACCTTGAACTGCGCAACCGAATGAGCATTTTCCAGGCGCGCACCAAAACCCGCAAAGGCGTGAGCACCGTGATGATTACCGCCTACGGCCTGAAACCGAACGCCTGGGCCAACGACATTCAGCAGCAGGTGACTATGGACGATTTGTTTGAAAAATAAGAAGATACAATTTGGCTATAGGCTTTTGTGTCTTTCATAAGCAACCAATCTCTTGCAATCAGCGTCTTGCAATTGGTTTTGTTTTAACTTTGGCCTATGACAACTAATTTAAAATAGTATGGTAACTAAAGAAATGATAAAAAAGGAGTACATAGAATTGCGCGATACATACTTGAAAATCGCTGTTCTATTTAGGCAAATACAAGATAAATCTACAACAAAATACAAAAAAGGGTTTGCTATTGACTATTGTCATAGTTTTTTGACGGAATTTGAGATACGAGCGAAGTATTTGCAAAAAGCATTAGATGAGGAACGTTTTGATTTAAAGAAAATCCGTGGGGTTCACGACGATTGTTATTCAATTTTCAGGATATATGAAAGCGTGTATGATTATACAATAGAACACGAAGAAATAGAACGTTTGTTGAAAAGAATTGAACAGGGATTAGTAAATACAAATGTTTTTATCAAAGAACTTGAGCAGGAAGAAAATAATAATAATTTGGTTTAGTAGAGACGCGGCGCGCCACGTCTTTACAGGCCAGTGGTGGCGAAAATCTGCGTTCAAAAATCGCCCCAGCGTACAAAAACAAAAAAGGGCGGAAACCAAATTCCCGCCCCTTTTTATTCAAATCCCGAAAACTATCGGGATAAATATCTAACTCCTAAATCCTAGCTCCTACCTGAATCAATACTCCTGCCAGCTCTTAATCTGAATGTCGCCCATTTCCTTAACGCAACTTGCGTGGATGAACGCGCTTGCCAGGCGGGCGTTTGTGAGCAATGGAATATTGTGGTCGATGGCCGAGCGGCGGATTTTGTAGCCGTTGGTCAACTCGCGGTGAGTGTGGTTCTTCGGAATGTTGACAACCAGGTCAATCTTGTGGTCCTGCATAAGTTCGGTAATGTTGGCGTCGCCAGTGTGCTCGTCGGGCCAGCTAACGCGCTCGGCGGTAACACCGTTGTCGGCAAGGAATTTCTGCGTGCCAGCTGTGGCGTAAATCTTAAGGCCTTTCTCCTGAAGCATTTTGCACGAGTCGAGCAGGTCAACCTTGCCGCGAACGTCGCCCGACGATACCAGAACGCCCTTTTCAGGCTTGTGGAAGCCCACCGAGTAGAGAGCGGCAAGCAAAGCGTCGTTGAAGTCGGTGCCAAGGCAGCCAACCTCACCCGTCGACGACATATCGACGCTCAGAATCGGGTCGGCGCGGTGCAGACGGGCAAACGAGAACTGCGATGCCTTCACGCCGATGTGGTCGATGTCGAAATCCGACGAATCGGCCTTCTGAACAGGCTCGCCGAGCATAATCTTTGTAGCGGTCTCAATAAAGTTGCGTTTCACAACCTTCGACACAAACGGGAACGAACGCGATGCGCGCAGGTTGCACTCAATCACCTTAACTTCATTATTTTTAGCAAGATACTGAATATTGAACGGTCCGCTGATGTTCAACTCTTTGGCTATCTTCTTGCTTATCTGTTTGATGCGGCGTGCTGTTGCCAGATAGATGTTCTGCGCGGGGAACACCAGCGTTGCGTCGCCCGAGTGGACGCCCGCAAACTCAATGTGCTCCGAGATGGCGTACTCGTAAATCTCGCCGTTCTTGGCCACGGCGTCGAACTCTATCTCCTTGGTATTCTGCATAAATTGCGAAACCACAACAGGATACTCCTTCGACACTTTGGCGGCGGCGTTCAGGAAGGTGCGCATTTGGTCCTTGTCGTAGCAGACGTTCATTGCCGCGCCCGAGAGCACGTACGACGGACGAATCAGCACGGGGAAGCCCACCTCGTCAACAAACTTGTCAATCTCCTCGAAACTTGTCAGAGCCTCCCAGCGCGGTTGGTCGATGCCCAGTTGGTCGAGCATTGCCGAGAACTTGTTGCGGTTTTCGGCGCGGTCAATCGACACAGGCGATGTGCCCAGAATCGGCACGTTCTGACGGTAGAGTTTCATTGCCAGGTTGTTCGGAATCTGTCCGCCCACCGACACAATCACGCCCTTCGGAATCTCAAGGTCGATGACGTCGAGCACGCGCTCAAACGACAACTCGTCGAAATACAGACGGTCGCACATATCGTAGTCGGTGCTGACTGTTTCGGGGTTGTAGTTAATCATTATCGACTTGTAGCCCAGTTTGCGAGCCGTTTGGATGGCGTTCACCGAGCACCAGTCGAACTCAACGCTTGAGCCGATGCGGTAGGCTCCCGAGCCGAGCACGATAATCGACTTGTCGTTCTTGTAGGCGTAACTGATGCTGTGCTCCTGTACGCCATAAGTCATATAAAGATAATTAGTTAACTCGGGATGCTCCGATGCCACCGTGTTGATGCGGCGAACGGCGGGCAGAATGTTGTTCTTCTTGCGGTGGTCGCGCACGCGCAGAATCTCCTTCTCCATTGTGCCCGACGGGTTCTCAACAAAACGAGCGATTTGGAAGTCGCTGAATCCCAGACGTTTCGCCTCGCGCAGAACGTCGGTCGGAAGGTCCTCAATCTTGCTGTATTCGCCCAGAACTTTGGTGTAGTCGACAATGTTTTTCAGTTTCTTGATGAACCAAACGTCGATTTTCGTCAGTTCCTCGATGCGCTCGGGTGTGTAGCCTTTTTCGAGCGCTTTCGCGATGGCGAAGATGCGCATATCGGTCGGGTGGCTCAACTCCTTGTCAAGGTCGTCGAACTCAAGGTCGTTGTTGCCGACAAATCCGTGCATTCCCTGACCAATCATACGAAGGCCCTTCTGCATAATCTCCTCAAACGATTTGCCGATAGACATAATCTCGCCCACCGACTTCATACTTGAGCCGATTTCGCGGTCAACGCCGACGAACTTGCTCAAGTCCCAGCGCGGGATTTTGGCGATGATGTAGTCCACTGAAGGTGCCACGTAGGCCGAGTTTGGCGTGCCCATTTCGCCGATTTGGTCCAGAGTGTAGCCCAGCGCCAGTTTGGCGGCCACAAAGGCGAGCGGGTAGCCCGATGCCTTCGATGCCAGGGCCGACGAACGGCTCAGGCGGGCGTTTATCTCGATGATTCGATAGTCGTTGGTTTGCGCGTTGAAGGCGAACTGAATGTTGCACTCGCCCACAATGCCGATGTGGCGCACAACCTTCTTCGCAATCTCCGAGAGCATATTGATTTGCTCCTCCGAAAGGGTGATGATTGGCGCAATTACGATGCTCTCGCCCGTGTGGATGCCCAGCGGGTCAACGTTCTCCATTGGAACCACCGTGAAGCAGTGGTCGTTGGCGTCGCGGATAACCTCAAACTCAATCTCTTTCCAGCCCTTCAGCGACTCCTCAACCAGAATCTGTTTCGAGTAGGCCAAAGCGTTGTTGCACAGGTCGATGAACTCTTTCTCGTTGGTGCTGATGCCCGAGCCCAGACCGCCCAGAGCGTAAGCCGAGCGAACCATTACGGGGTAGCCCAGCACGTGAGCCTCGTCAAGAGCGTCCTCAAGGCTCTCAACCGCCCGCGACGACGGTGTTTTGGCGTCAATCTCCTTCAGTTTCTTCACAAACAGGTCGCGGTCCTCAGTAATCATAATGGCCTCAACCGACGTGCCGAGCACCCGAACGCCGTATTTCTCCAGCACGCCCGAAGTGTAAAGTGCTGTGCCGCAGTTCAGAGCGGTCTG
This sequence comes from uncultured Bacteroidales bacterium, assembly GCA_902790595.1. GTDB lineage: Bacteria > Bacteroidota > Bacteroidia > Bacteroidales > SZUA-534 > RUG13583. The sequence continues at coordinate 142,809 of CADASL010000007.1, read as the reverse complement.
TCCGCCGAAAGCGAGCAGAATGCCGTCGGGGTTCTCCTTTTTGATGACTTCCTCAACAAAATACGGGGTGATAGGAAGGAAGTAAACCTTGTCCGCAACGCCGTCCGACGTCTGTATTGTTGCAATATTGGGGTTTATCAGCACTGTCGATATACCCTCTTCGCGCATAGCCTTCAACGCCTGCGAACCTGAATAGTCAAACTCACCCGCCTGACCAATCTTCAACGCTCCTGAACCTAACAAGAGCACTTTTTTTACTTCTTTCATATTCTCTGTATTTTGTAGTTATAGTATCGTCTGTTTAGCAGCCCGTTTGCGCACACCGAAAGAAACGAACGCCCTCCGGCAAAAACTGCCGTTTACTGCATTCATTCGTGTGTTACGGGTTTTAATCATTTTCTAACTGTGGATTTTACTGGCGAACTCCGGAAAGTAATTCTCAAAATCCTGCATCACATTCACCTCTGAAAAACCATTGCGGATGACCAGCAGAATGGTGTCGTTACCGGCGATGGTGCTAATCACCGACGGCATATTCATATCGTCGATGGCTTGTGAGATGGGTTGCGCAAAAGCCGGAACAGTGCGGATGACGGCCAGGTTGCCGGCAAACTCCATTGAGAGGAAACCCTCGGCCGACGATGCGGCTTTCATCATTCCCGGCTCCGGAGCTGACGGGCCTTGCAGCGCGTAAAGGTAGCGCCCGTCGTTGGTGAAGCGCCTGAAAATCTTCAGCAGCTTCAAATCGCGCGAAAGCGTTGCCTGCGTAACCTCACATCCGTGCTCACGAAGCTTCTCAAGGAGGTTGCTCTGCGACTCAACATCCTCATTCTGAATGATATTGGTTATCAAGGCCAATCGTTGGCTTCTGTTTTCCATTTGAAGGATTTTTAAATTCTTTCGGGTTGCAAATTTAGCTTTTTTTTAGTGGCGTTTATAATTATGCGCATATGGTTTTGGGTAAAATAAGAATTTCACTTACTGACGGGCGGGAATGGAGATGAAAAAACTTGCGGAAAGCGTGCCTCGAAATTCTTTTCCGGAGATGAGATAACAAAAAACACCGTAGGTAATTGTCTGGTTAACAAGTAAATGTGGATATTTGTTTTTTTAAAAGTGCTGAGTTTTAGTGCGTTACTTGCAACTTGCTGATAGCAACCATTATCCGCAATTTCGCTTTAAGCGAAAACTGTATAAAAATGAAAATGGCGCAAGTTGCAGGCTGCGGATTATCGGTTGGTGCGTTCCGATGTTAACCGATTGTTCCTTCCTCAAAAAACTTCAGACTCACAACAGTGATTACTTCAAATCGTCAATCTGCCGCAGGAATGCCACAAGTTTCTCGATGGCCAGGCCGCGGTGGCTGATTTTGTTTTTCACGTCCATCGGCATCTCGGCAAAAGTCTGGTTGTAGCCGTCGGGCATAAAGATGGGGTCGTAGCCGAAGCCCTCCTCGCCCGAGAACTCGCGCGTGATGGTACCTTTCACCACGCCCTCAAACAGATACTCGCTCTCGCCAATCTTCAGGCAGATGACCGTGCGGAACTGCGCGCGGCGGTTCTCCTCGTTGGCGAGCTCGACAAGCAGTTTCCGCATATTCTTTACCGAATCGCACTCCGGGCCGGCATAGCGCGCGGTGATTACTCCCGGCCGTCCTTCGAGCGCCTCAACCTCAAGGCCGGTGTCATCGGCAAACACGCTCACGCCCAAGCGGTTGTACACGTAAGTGGCCTTCTGTCGGGCATTAGCCTCAAGGGTGCTGCCTGTCTCGGGAATATCTTCGTCGATGCCGGTTTGGCTCAAATCCTTCACGGTGTACAAATCGCCAATCATCCGAGCCACCTCGTCGGATTTGTGCTGATTGTGTGTTGCAAAAATCAGTTCGCGCATATCTGTTTGATAATTTTGTTGTTACGAAAAATGTACTGCTCGGCGGGCAAATCAATGGCGGCGGCTCTGAAACAGTTGTTTGAACCGCGACTCAAACCCCTCCGACGGCGATGTGGCCGGCGACATACAAAGCGTTCCGTCGACATCAATCAGGAAGTACGACGGATAAACCTTCACCTTGTAGCTCTCAACCACCGACATATCGCCTTTGGTGTCGAGCAGCGTCCAGTTGTAGCCGTTGCGCTTGAAGAAATTCTTCACGCTGTCGAAATCCTCGTCAATCGAGATTGAAATCACATCCATCACGCCTTTTGTCTTCTCGTTCAGCAGTTTGAGCTGCTCAAGGTCCTGAACGCAGGCGTAGCTGTCGATGGTGACAAAGTTCAGATAAACGTACCGGCCCTTGTACTCGTCAACGCTGCGGTAGACGCCGGCTGTGTCGGCAAGGCAGAACTCGGGAGCCATCGAGCCAACGCGGGTCACCTGGTTCTTGAGTTTGATGTCCTGTGCTATCTGTTTGTGCTGCTGTATTTTGGTTGTGGCCTTGATGGAGTCGAGGGCGATGAGCAGGCTGCTGGTTGTGAAGTAGCAGTCGTAGAGCGCGTCGTGGATGCCTTTGAGCAGCACCATCTCCTGAAGCGTGTCGTTGGTGATGGCAAGGCTGTTCGATAGCGTCTGCTTGGCCTTGACGGGACTTTTCGACAGGGCGATGTCGGAGTAGATGCGCTCGCCCTCGCGGGTGTTCATATAGAACTTCAGGAAGTTGGTGAACATCTGATTGAACAGGTCCATATAGGCCGGATTTTCATAGGCCACGGCGCGTCCGTCGAAGTATTCACGCGACATATAGCGCCAGTCGCGCATATAGCTCACAAACTTCAGCCAGGCGTATTTATACTCGCGGTAGGTGCGGAAAAACTCGTTCGGAATGGTGTCGAACGTGCGCTCCATATGGTCGATTATGCTGTCGACAGTTGCCTGCACGGGCTTGCGGAACAGTGTGTAGTAGTTGCGCTCGAACTGCTCCTCGTAGTAGTAGTCGAACATATCGACATACATATTTATATTGTACCGGTCGGGATTTTTTATCCCGATAAGGAACTCGTCGGGGGTGAAATAGGGGTTCAGCAGGTCGCCTTTGTCTTTGGGCGAGTAGTCGGGCAGCACAATGTTGTAGGTCATTGCGGTGTCGGCGTACAGAATGCCGCGCATACGGCCCAGGTCGAGTGTCAGGCGGCAGGTTTTGTCAATGTCAACCTCGATGCGGAAATTGCCGAGGCTGTCGGCCACGGCGCTGCCCACCAGCTTGTTGACGCCCGAAATGTAATCGGTGCACGAATAGACATCGATTTTCTGGTTCTTGTAGGTTGGATTGGTGCCGAACAGAATGGTTTTCTGCGCGTTGGCAATGGTTGCGGCACCCGTCAGAATAATGACTATCAGCAGTTTGAGGGTTCTCATTTCTTCTGGGCGTTTCGTCGGTTCAACACTTCGGTGATGTTCATTGCGGGTGGCACAAACTGGCTCACGTCGCCGCCGTAGTTGAGAATGTCGCGCACAATGGTCGAGTTGACTGGCGTCAGCTCAGGAGTGGTGAGCAGAAAGACCGTCTCAACGCCGGGGCGCATCAGCTGGTTCATCTGCGATATGGCGCACTCATACTCAAAATCGGACACCGTGCGGATTCCGCGCAGCATAAAGGCCGCCCCAATCCGCTGGCAGTAATCAACAGTCAGCCCGTCGTAAGCCTCAACTCGCACTTTCGGCTCATCGCGGTAAACGCTTTCAATCAGCTCAACACGCTCGTCGATGCTGAAGAAACCGTTTTTCAGGGTGTTGCGCCCGATGCCCACCACCACCTCGTCGAAGAGCGGCAGGGCGCGCGTCACCACCGAGTGGTGGCCCAGCGTGAACGGGTCGAACGAACCGGGGAAAACTGCTATCTTTTTTGCCATCTCAAAAAAACGTATGCGGTGCAAAAATAGTTTTTTTCGTTTTGTTTCCGATTTTCGTTTAAGTTTGTAACTGATAATTTTATGCAAGATGATTCGTTTAGTAGCACTTATAATATCGATTACGCTGCAGATTGTTGCGGCGGTTCTGGCCATCAGACTGGTGCGCGTCACCAAATACCGTGCGTCGTGGATTCTCATTTCCATTGGTTTTATACTGATGGCTTTGAAGATGATTATCAAACTGATACAGTTTATTAACGATGACTTTTCGTTCTATTTGCGGCCGGCCGACGACTGGCTCGGCGTGGTGATAGCTTTCCTGTTCACCGCCGGTGTGTTCCTGATTGGCGAGATGTTCTACACCCTGAGTCGCGCCGAACGTGAGCACCGCCGCTCTGAGCGCCGCCTGATGCGCGCCATCATCCAGACTGAGGAGCGTGAGCGCCGCCGTTTTGCCAAAGACCTTCACGACGGCCTCGGCCCTTTGCTCTCGACCGCCCGGATGACCTTGTCGGCACTTTTGCAGCACGAGCGCGACGACCACTCGAAACAGGTTCTCGAGAGTGCCAGCAACGTGATAAACGAAGCTGTTGAGAGCATCAAGGAGATTTCGAACAACCTGAGCCCGCACGTGCTCACCAACTTCGGCTTGGCCAGCGCCATCAAGAATTTCGTGTTCAAAGTGAGCCAGTCGAAATCCATCAACATCAGTTTCGACACCGTTCTCACCGATGCCGACCGCTTTGATTCGAACATTGAAACGGTGATGTACCGCGCCACTTGCGAGATGATTAACAACACAATAAAGCACGCCAACGCTACCGAGGTGAACATCAGCCTTGAGAAAATTCAGCGCACAATTGTCATCAAATACGATGACAACGGCAAGGGTTTCGACAGCGAAAAGACTGTTATGGAGCCGAATAGCGGTATGGGCCTGTCGAACATCGCCTCGCGGATGAACTCGATAAACGGAATGTTTGTCTATAACAGCGCTCCGGGCGATGGATTCCACGCTGTTATCAAAGTAAAAATCTGAAAATGGACACTTTACAGATAGCCCTTGTTGATGACCATACGCTGTTCCGCAATGGCCTGAAGCTGTTGCTTGGCAACTCGCCGCGCTACAATGTGATGCTTGAGGCCTCGAACGGCAGGGATTTTATTGACAATCTGGCCGTTGGTAACGCTCCCGATGTGGTTCTGATGGACATCAATATGCCCGTGATGAACGGCATTGAGGCCACCAAAGCCGCAGTGGAGAAAGTGCCGGGACTGAAAATCATCGCCCTCTCAATGTTTGGCGAGGAAGACTATTACTACGAGATGATTAACGCCGGCGCTAAAGGTTTTTTGCTTAAAAATTCTGATATTAAAGATGTTACCGAAGCCATTGAGCAGGTGGCGGCCGGCAACAACTATTTTGCGCCCGAGGTGCTCTATAATGTCATCAAAAGGTTCAATCCGCACCGCGAGGCCGAAACCGACACCACAACGCTGTCGAAGCGCGAGCACCAGGTGCTGCAGGGCATTTGCAAGGGCCTGTCGAACCAGGAGATTGCCGACACGCTGTTCATCAGCAAACGAACGGTTGACAAACATCGCTCGAACCTGCTCTCGAAAACCAACTCGAAGAACACGGCCGAGCTCATTATGTATGCCATAAAGAATAAACTGATAAGTATTTAGAGTGGCGAGAGGTGAGTGTTGAGAAGAAATTTTGCAATGAAAAAAGCGGACATCAAAGAGTCTAAACCCTTACCTCTAACCGTTTAACTTTTAAATAGATGATTGATTTCAAAATCGATAAAGTGAGCGAGACGCTCTCGACCAACGAGCTGCTCAAAAGCCTGGCCGACCGCGAGCCGCTGCCCGAGGGCTACACCGTGGTGGCTGTGGCGCAGACTGCCGGCCGCGGCCAGATTGGCGCTTCGTGGGAGAGCCAGCCGGGCCAGAACCTGACGTTCAGCGTGCTGCTCCGCCCCGATTTTCTGAAGGCCGACCGGATGTTTATGATTTCGAAGGTGGTGTCGCTGGCCATTGCCGATTATCTGGAATCGACCGGCGGAATTTTCAAAATCAAGTGGCCGAACGACATCTATCACTTCGACAGCAAAATCTGCGGCACCTTGATTGAAAACCAGCTGATGGGCGACCATATAGTCTATTCTATAGTTGGTATCGGGCTGAATGTCAATCAGGAAGCGTTTATCAGCGATGCGCCCAACCCGGTGTCGATGTTCAACATATTCGACAAGAAATTCGACCTCACCGAAGAACTTCCCAAACTGCTGCAGCAAATCGGGCTTTGGTACCAGATGCTTGCCGACGGTTGGGAGGATAAGATTAACGAAACCTACCTTGAGCGCCTTTACCGCCGTGGCGAGCAGCACGAATTTGTCACGCCCGAAGGCGAGCGTTTTGGCGGGCGGATTGAAACGGTGGAACCCAACGGCCGTCTCATTGTCGACACAGACGGCGGTCAGCGCCAATTCTGGTTCAAAGAGGTGGCTTTCGCCGACAAGTTTGATGCTAGAAACTTGTTCCCCCGCGAGGTTGAGAATGAAGGGTGAAAAGCAATTACGACCGGGCCATTTCCTTGTCGAGCTCCTCGTAAATTGAGTTCTGGCTGAGGAATTCCGGAACAATCATCTTCATTTGTTTGACAATCTTGAAGTTGTCCTGCTCGGCAATCATCGGTATAAATTCATCGATTTTGGCGTTGGCCTCATCGTGGTTGTACTCGCGAACTTTTGCCACCATAATCTGCGGGTGAGGAGTGGGGATGGTGTTCTCCTTGTTTGCCAGCAGCTCCTCGTAGAGCTTCTCGCCCGGACGCAGACCGGTGTAAGTAATCTGAATGTCCTTGCCCAGTTCCAGTCCCGACAGTTTAATCATCTTTTTGGCCAAATCAACAATCTTCACCGACTTGCCCATATCGAAGATGAAAATCTCGCCGCCTTTGCCCGATGCACCGGCCTCAAGCACCAGCTGGCAAGCTTCAGGAATGGTCATAAAGTAACGGGTTATCTGCGGATGCGTTACTGTGATTGGGCCGCCTTCCTCAATCTGTTTCTTGAAGCGAGGAATCACCGAACCGTTAGAGCCCAGAACGTTTCCGAAGCGTGTTGTGATAAAGCGTGTTGCAGATTTGCCGTTGAGCGACTGTGTGTAGATTTCGGCGATGCGCTTCGACGCGCCCATCACGTTGGTGGGGTTCACTGCCTTGTCGGTCGAGACCATCACAAAGCGGCTAACACCGTATTTCACAGCCATATCGGCAATCAGGCGGGTGCCAAGCACATTGTTGCGGACAGCCTCAACGGGGTTGTTCTCCATCATCGGCACGTGCTTGTATGCGGCAGCGTGATAAACAATTTCTGGTTTGTAAAGTTCGAACACTTCTTTAACGCGCTGCTCATCGGTGATATCACCAATCACAATTGTAATATTGCTTGCCGATTGCGAGTCGCGCAACTCCATCTCAATGTCGTACATTGGCGTTTCGGCCTGGTCGAACAGCACAATGTTGTGCGGCTCAAACCTGATGAGCTGGCGCACAATCTCGCTGCCGATTGAGCCGGCGGCACCGGTAACCAACATCGTCTTACCTTTGACTTGCTCTTGTATCCTGTTGAAATCGAGTTGGATAGGATTGCGTTCGAGCAAATCCTCAATGCGGATGTTCTTTATCTGTTTCGAGCTCAGTTCACCGTTAATCCAGCGTTCAACTTTTGGCACGTTGAACATTGTGATGCCATTGTTCAGACCCAGTTCGATAATCTCCTGCTTCTTCTCAATTGACTGGAACGGCTTGGCTAAAAGCAGATGGTGAACATCGTGTTCCTCAATAAGTTCCGCAAGGTCGTCGATAGAATAGATAGGCAGGTCATCGATTTTCTTGCCCGATTTTTTGCTTATGTCGTCAACAAAAGCCACCACCTTGTAGTTTGAATTGTGGTCCTCCTCAATGGCGTGCTTGGCGGCTTGCGCGTTACGGTCGATGCCATAGACAATCACGTTTTTCGCTTTTGCCTTGGTTTTGAATTCAAAGAATATTGATTTGGCAAGGAATCGCAGCGCAATCATAAAGAACATTGTGGTCAGGTATTCGATTATGATAATCGATATCGGCACAATGAAAGCCGGAGTGATGCCGGTGTAGTAGCATACTAAGTTGACTATTCCAATGAAGATGCTGCCGCTTGTGATGGTGATGAAAATGCGTTTGGCATCGCTCATTCCGGTGTAACGTACAATGCCTGCGTAAGTGCCTGCGATCAAGAAACTTATCACGCGGACGGCAACTACAAGCTCCATTATTTGCTGCAATTCGCCAACCTTTTCATTTTCAGGGATTTCGAAATTGAATCGGAGCATATAAGCCATAACAATTGATGCCGTGCTGATGAAAACATCAATCATAAACACTATCCAGCGTGGTGTGTATTTTTTGCTGAAAATCGACATACGTATTCTATTTTTCAGGCCGCAAATATAGTTTTTTGATTTTACAACCAATTGAGTGTTTTATTAATCGGCATCTTTTATTGATGTAAGTGTAATTTTTACAAATAATCAGCAGTTTAAATGCGGCCACTCGTTCAGAGTTTTATATAAGATGCTGGATTGTAAGGCAAAAAATGTTGTTGAAATGCGTGATTTTAGAGCGGAGAGTGAGTGTTGTGTCCGGCTGAGCGGGATTGCCTCCCGACGCTTCGAATGTAATTTTCCAAATCGTACCAAAGAATTGCCTAAATTTGCCGGAAATAATAAGTTGCACTTTATAACTTGAAGCAAATGAAAAAGATTTTAGGAATGGGCAATGCCCTTGTCGATATTATGACCACACTGCCCGACGACGGCGTGCTGGCCGAATTTAATCTGCCAAAAGGCAGTATGCAGCTGGTTGATAGCGATTTGTGCGATAGAATCAGCAAGCGTATTGAGTGCTACAACCCGAAGATTTCGGCCGGAGGCTCGGCGGCCAACACCATCAAGGCTCTGGCGCATCTTGGCGCACCTTGCGGTTTCATTGGCAAAACCAGTTGCGACAAGTTGGGAACTTTGTTCCGTCAGGACCTTGCAAACTCGGGTGTCGAGCCGCACATTCTTGACAGCCAGTCGGCTACAGGACACGCCATTGCGTTGGTAACGCCCGACTCAGAGCGCACCTTTGCAACACACCTTGGCGCTGCTGTTGAGCTGTCGGCCGCAGAGCTTGACAGCGCGGTTTTCGCAAAATACGACTATTTCTACATCGAGGGCTATTTGGTTCAAAACCACGATCTTATTGAGACGGCCATCAAAATGGCGCGCTCGCAGAATATGAAGGTGGCTATCGACCTTGCAAGCTATAATGTTGTGGCCGAAAACCTTGATTTTCTGCGCCGTGTATCGAAAGATTATGTCGATATAATTTTTGCCAACGAAGAAGAGGCCAAAGCGTTCACAGGTAAAGAAGCAGAGGCTGCCGCCGAAGAGCTTGCCGCATTGTGCGACATTGCCGTGGTGAAAGTGGGCAAGCGCGGCTCGATTATCCGTCAGGGCGACAAGGTTTTCCGTGCGGGAATCATTGATGCCAACTGCATCGACACCACGGGCGCCGGCGACTTCTACGCTGCCGGATTTATGTTCGGTCTGGCGTCGGGCTACAGTCTCGACCGCTGCGGACAACTGGGCGCTCTGCTCTCGGGCAAGGTGATTGAAAGCCTGGGCGCGCAAATCTCGCCCGAGGGCTGGGATTTTGTCGGCAAGGAGATGAAAAAGATTTAAATCAGCCGCGTCTGCGGAAAATGTTTATCGGGTTGAATCGGTTAGAGACAAACTAATGTTTCGGTTACTCAAAATATTGACAATCATTCTGCTAATAACATCATTCGACGGTGCCGTTGCACAGCCTACCGAATACCGGTTCACGTTTGAGTTCACCAGCCGCGCACAGCTCGACAGTCTGTCGCAGATGATTTCGATTGACCGCGTAGATGGCAGCCGCGTGTGGGCATACGCCAATGCAGATGAGATGGATTGGTTCCGGCAAACGGGCATCGGCTACAGCCTTCTGCCTGACAAAAACGCGGCGAAAGCCTCAGCGCCAATGGCCGCAACAGTTGCGCAGATGCGGAACATCGACCGTTACCCGACATATCAGGTTTACGACTCGCTGATGCGGAATTTTGTGCACGACTACCCTCGGCTCTGCCGGCTCGAAGTTGTTGCCACACTGGCCTCCGGGCGGCAGATTCTGGCGCTGAAAATATCGAACAAAGTTGAACTCGACAACACCACAAAACCCGAAGTGCTCTGCACCGCCACAATGCACGGCGACGAGGGCATCTGCGCCACCACGGCGCTCAACTTCTGCAATCATCTGCTCAGCAATTACGGCACCGACAGCCGCATTAACCGCTTGTTGGACAGCATCGAATTTTGGGTGATTCCCATCGCCAACCCTGACGGGATGTACAAAGGCGGTAACAGCTCGATTAGCGAATCGACTCGCTCAAACGGCAGCGGCACCGACCTGAACCGCAATTTTCCGCGGGTGAGCGGCGGCGGCAACACACTTCAGCCCGAGACCAAGGCGATGATGGAATTCTTTGGAAAACACCATTTTAGTCTTTCGACAAACCTGCACGGCGGCAACGAGTGCTTCAACTATCCGTGGGACACGTGGTCGCGGCAGACCGCCGACATCGACTGGTGGCAACTGGTTGGCGCCGCTTATCGCGATACCGCACAGCATTATGGCTCAAGCGGTTACTTCGACGATACGGACCGAGGTCTTACCAACGGCCTCACCAACGGCTATGCCTGGTACTCGATTTTGGGCGGCCAGCAGGATTGGGCCAACTATTTCGCCCACTGCCGCGAGGTGACCATTGAGGTTTGCGGCACCAAGGAGCCCACATCCACCACAACAATCGCAAATATTTGGAAGTACAATAAAAACGCGCTCTTGAACTTCTACGCCGAGAGTCTGAACGGCGTGCGCGGAACGGTGACAAACGCCGCCGGAACACCGCTTGCGGCCCGCGTCACGATTGAGGGACACGACAAGGACAACTCGTGGGTTGAGACCGACGCCCGCGCCGGCGACTACCATCGCTATCTGAAAGCCGGAACCTACAACCTCACATTTGAGGCCGATGGCTATCTGTCGCGAACCGTCACCGCCACTGTGGTTGATGGCCAGCCGACGTGGCTCAGTGTGCAACTCTATGGCGTCTCACCGAATTTGCTTGTAAGCGTTGACTCAATGGCGGCTGCATTGCCCACCGGCTCGCAGACGCGGCGTACGTTCACCGTCAGCAACATTGGCGGCACAGTCAATGCCTACTCGCTCATTGTTACCGATAGTGCCGAATGGCTGTCGTTCAGTCGGTTGGGCGGCGATATGGCTGTTGACCAGACCGATACGATAACCGTGATTTTCAACAGCGACAAACTTGAGCCGGGCTTTTTTGGTGCGAATGTGGTGTTTGAGTCTGTGAGCCAAACCGTTACTGCAAGGTTTAGTCTCGAAGTAAACAACAATCCGGTGGATGTGAGCATTGCCACGCTGCCGCGGAAACTCAGCTATTTTGTCGGCGACACGCTCGACACCGGTGGCGGCACGCTCAATGTTCGTTTCTGCAACGATTCAGCGGCCGTTTGGCCCATCACCAGTGCAATGGTTCGCAATTTCAGTAGCGCCACTGCCGGAATCAAGTTGCTGAAAGTGAGTGCCGGAACGCTTGAGACAAGTTTCAACATTGTGGTGCGCGACAGCGTGTATCCGCCGCAAGAAGTTGAACTTCTGAATTTTACCATTATTTCGCTGCCGCAGAAACGCGTCTATTATATTGGCGACGCTCTTGATGTTACGGGCGGCTTGATTGAGGCCACATACACCGATGGCAGCGTTGATACTCTGCCAATTACGGCCGATATGGTGCGCGGATTCAGCAGTCGGAAAGCCGGGCGCCTGCTGCTGACCGTGAAAACAGCTTTGGCCACAAGTGCGTTCTATGTCGAGGTTCGCGCGCAGGATTCTGTCACCGCCGTCTCGGTAACGCTGACATCGCTGCCGCTGAAACTGGAATACAAAGTGGGGCAGGCGCTCGATGTGAGCGGCGGCCTGCTGACAGTAACCTTCAGCAACGATTCAACCGCAACTGTGGCCTTGCAGCTCAGTATGACAAGCGGTTTTGATAGCGGAAAAGTTGGTTTGCAATTGATTACGGTGGAATATGAGAACACCGTCAATATGTTTGGCGTTAACGTGGTGGCCGATGACACAACCGCCGTTGCGGCACAAAGCTGTGAGCCAATTATTTACGTCGTTGGCCGCACCATAGTGGTTGCGAACACCACCGAAGCCATTAGCGTTTATGACACAATGGGGCGCATTGTTGCAATGAAACCATCGGGAACGGCAATAACCGTCAGCAAACCAGGTGTTTACATTGTCAAGGTTGGCAAGACGGTGAAACGCGTGATGGTGAACTGAAAAATGGTGCCATCAGACTATTGAGTTGCCGAATAAATGGCTCATCAACAGCTAAATACAATCAATATTGCACAAAATTGAACGGGTAGCGAAGCATTTTTGAGAAACCCTGGCCGGCCTCGAACATATCGTCATCGTCTTTATCGAAAAACCAGTTGAAAACCAGAGTTTTCTTGTTGCCGGCAAGCGTTTTGAGCTGCACCATCATATCGAACAGGTATTTTGTTGAGGCGGTGTTGAAATATTTGAGCTTGAAGCTGACGCTGGTGTCATCGTTCGGGTTTTTCAGGTACTCGTCGTTCCAGGCAAGAATCTGGTCGAAGAACTTGCGGGCGTTTTCGGGGATTGAAGTGCCTGTGATTGAGAACTTTCCGGTTTCCGGGTCGAAGATAACCTCAGGCGTATCTTCGGTGCCGTTGATTACTAATGGTGCCATTGAAACAAGTTTTTAAGCGTAAATTTTTGTGATGCACAAATTTAAATCGAAATTGATATGGTGCGCGCCCGATTGCGGTTTTTTCCAACAAGTTTCTAAACATCGATTTTAACAGTCTGATACAATAGTTTTTTTCACGGAAAATGCGATTTTTGTGTTTTCAAAGCCGATTGGGCCAAGAACTTTATGATATGGGATTGAACAGACGTATTTTGCTGATAATGACTTGCGCGGTGCTGATGGCGACCAGCTGCCGTCAGCGGGAGGAGGTTGACCTGATAATCAGGAATGCCAAGATTTACACCGTCAACAACAATTTTGCCGTGTTGCAGAGCGCGGCCATCCACAATGGCAGGTTTGTGGCTGTGGGCAGCGATGCCAACATTGGCGCCCGCTACACGTCGGACAGCGTTCTCGACCTTCGCGGCAAATTCGTCTATCCCGGATTCATCGACGCGCACGCGCATTTTGTTGAGTATGCCAAGTCGCTGGCGCAGGTCGACCTTGAAGGCGCCGAGAGCCTGAACGCCGTGTTCAACCGGCTGACGAAATACAGAAACAGCCACCCCGGAGAGTGGATTGTGGCCCGGAATCTGAGCTACACTTCGCCCGACGATGCGATTCTGCCCGACAACACAACATTGAATGTCTTTTTCAAGAACATACCGGTCTTCATTTGGACCAAAGACTACAAGCGGGCTCTGGTTAACGATGCTTTTCTGAAGGCAGCGGGAATTGAACCGGCTGTGAAAGACGGGTATATTGAAAGCGAAATGGTTCGGAGTGCCGCCAGATGTCTGCCGCAACCGTCGGACAGCGCAATGGCCGAGCTGCTCAAGCAGGCCGAGCGCAACTGCTTCAATGTGGGTATTACGGCCACAACAAATTTCGGCAGCTCCATCCGCGACGTGCGGCTGATTGACAGTCTTCGCGAAAGCGGCGAGCTGCAAATACCCGTTTACATTGTTCTTGAACCGTCGGCGGAGAATATTGAGCAGTATATCAGCAAGATGCCAATCAATACCGACCGGCAGAAGGTGTTGGCCGTGGGCATCGATATTGACGGGCGGATGTCGCAATACACGGCTGTGACGCTGCAACCCCTTGCCGAGGGCAAAACCAACGGCCGGCTGCGCATCGCTCCCGACAGTCTCCGAAACCTCTGCCAGCTGGCCTACGAGCACGGATTTCAGATGTGCGTGGGGTGCGTGGGCGATTCGGCCGCAAGGCTTACGCTGAAGACCTACGCCGACATTCTTCCCAACAAGAACCAACTGCGCTGGCGCATCGAGAATCTGCACTTGATTGCGCACAACGACCTGAAATATTTCAGCCATTACAATATTATTCCGTCGGTGCAACCGGCTCAATACCAATACAATAAATCTTTTATTTCGGAGAATCTCGACCGCCGGCACAAAAAAGAGGTTTTTGCCTGGAAGCAGCTTCTGAGCCAGAACCAGGGCATTGTGAGCGGCAGCAACGCGCCATACGGCAGTCTGAACCCAACCGAGATGATGTATTACGCTATGAGTCAGGAAAAACGCCGCACCTACAACAAGCAGAACCAGAAAATGACGCCCACGCAAGCCTTGAAATCGCTCACCATCTGGGCCGCCTACTCGCAGTTCGACGAGCAGCAGCGCGGCAGCATCGAGGTTGGAAAATGGGCCGATTTTGTGGTTGTGGGCAAGAACATCACCACAATGTACCAGCCCGAGCTCCCGCAGGTTTCGGTTGAGCGGACGTATGTGAGAGGAAAGAGAGTGAAGTGATTGGGATTCCGGTTTGCAAGGAGCGGATTGCCTCGGGTGAATTTCGCCGAAAGGCAAAAAAACGCCCCGAAAACAAATTTTTTCAGCCATTCTTATCATATAGCGATCATATAGCCATCCTATAGGGATTGTACGGGGGCAAACGGCCACAACCCGCTCATTTTCATTTTGATATTACAAACAAAAATCTTTATATTTGGAGGTTTTTTTGAGACTGTGCGCAAATACGTGCAATAGGGCTTAGTTAACTAATTATTTTACCAAATATGAAAAAGTTAGCGCTTAGATTTTTGGCGGTTATGGCGATAGCCATCACAACTGCCGTGTCAGCTTTAGGGCAAAACGGTTTTGCATATCAGGCGGTTATCCGCGATGCAAACGGCGAGTTGGTAACCAACAAGCAAGTGGAGGTGAAGTTCACCTTGAAGCACGATGGTGCGAACTGCTACACCGAAACGCAGACTGTCACCACCAACGAGTATGGAAACATTCAGGTTGTTGTGGGCAACGGAGTGAAGGTTGACGGTGATTTTGCCAGTGTGCCCTGGAACACCTTCGACATTAAGATGGAGGTGGCCGTGAATGTTGACGGCAAGGGCGAAGTGGTGCTCGGCGAGGTGCCCGTGCAGGGCGCGCCGTACGCAATGTACGCGCAGAAAGCCGGCGGCCTCACATCGAAAAACGCCAACACCAAAGACGGCGGGGCGCTGTTTGCTGTGAACGACGCCAACGGCAACCCCGTGTTTGCAGTCTTCGACGACGGCATTGTGGTGTATGTTGACGACAATGCCGATGGCGGCGCCAAAGCCAAACGCAGCGGCTTTGTGGTAACGGGCCGCGCCGCAACCAAAGGCGAAACCGCAACCGAATATTTCTCGGTAACTACCGAAGGAACACAGATTTATGTTGACAACAACCCGTCGAAAGCCAAACGCAGCGGCTTTGTGGTAACGGGCCGTGCCGCCACCAAGGACGGCGAGGCTGCCGACTATCTGACCATCGACGGGAAAGGAACCACGGTGTATGTTGATGATGACTCGTCGAAAGCCAAACGCAGCGGTTTTGTGGTTACTGGCCGCGCCGCAACCAAGGACGGCAGCGAACCGCAATATTTTGTGGCAACAGCCGACGGAACAACAGTGTATGTTGACGATACCTCATCAGACAAGGCCAAACGCAGCGGATTTGTTGTTACAGGCCGCGCCGCAACCAAAGACGGCAGCGAAGCCGACTACCTGGCTGTTGACGGCAGCGGCACACAGGTTTATATCGATGGTGCCGATGTTGAGGACAAGGCCAAGCGCAGCGGATTTGTTGTTACGGGCCGCGCCGCAACCAAAGCAGAGGAGGACACACTGTTCGCCATTGAGGGCGGTTTCACCCGCGTGTATGTTGACGACAATCCTGATCGGGAGGCTGATAAGGCCAAACGGAGCGGTTTTGTTGTTACGGGCCGCGCCGCAACCAAAGACAACACCAACATCTTTAACGTGAACGGTGAAGGCGAAGTGGCGATTCTGACCGAAGAGTTTTCCGTGACAGAGACAGCCGCGGTAGAGGCGGACACCTCGTCAAATCAGCAGTCAGGCGAAGGCACTTCGACACAGGAACCCGCCGAGCAGAAACAGAAGAGCCTGTTCACCATCAGCGGCGGAAACGTGCAAGTGGGCACCGAGATGGTGATGATGGGCGACGTGACCAAGCAAATCGAGGCCGACACCATCAATGTTGACTCCGTTGATGCCGAGTTCCCGCAGATTGCGAAGATTATCGACCGAGCTGATACTGTGAGCTGCTCGGCTTACAAACCGTTTGTCTATGGCAACGACAGCGACAGCGCGGGCTACGCACTGTTGGGCATTTATATGAAAGGCAACCTTGCAAAAATAACGGCCACCGACGCGCGTAGGAACACCATTCTGCTCTTGGATGCCAACGGCAACGTGACCAAATATCAAAAAAATGCCACCGTGGCTGTACTTATGCCCGAGGGCGATACACAGATATACATCAGACCGTTGAAGGCCACAAGCCAAACCATCAACTTTGGTTTGATGAAAAAGAACTCAACCGAACCGTACCAGTATGTGAAGATTGAGGCCGAGGTTGAGGCTCAGGCCGGCGTTCCGTACAAGGTTATAACCAGCAGCACCGAAGGCGGCAACGTGGTTGTCGACGGAACAGTTGCCCACGGCGACCGGCCGTCGTTTGAGGCCGTGCCGAAGACCGGCTACAAATTTGTTCGCTGGAGCGATGGAAGCACACGCGCCAAACGTACCTTCACCATTGTTGATGACTTTGAGCTCTCGGCCGAGTTTGAGCGTATGAGCTACGTGCTGACCGTTAAATCGGATGACGAACGGTTTGGAACAGTGAGCGGCGAAGGCACATATCTGCACGGCGATACCGCGATGGTTGAGGCCACACCGGCCACGGGCTACTACTTCAACAACTGGAGTGGCATTGAGCTGAGCGACAGCCTGCAGCACAGCCCCAGCCTGGCGCTTGAGGTTACGGCCAAGCTGAAGCTGATAGCGCACTTCGGCATAATGCAGTACACCATCACCTTCGACACCGACGGCGGCAGCGAGGTTGCAGCCATCACGCAAGACTACAACACCAGAATAGAGGCTCCCGCCGACCCGCAGAAAGAGGGATTCAGGTTCCGCGGATGGAGTATGGCGGTGCCCGAGCGTATGCCAGCCGAGGATTTGACAATCAAGGCCATATGGGGTATCAACAAATATTTCATCACCATTGATGCCGCCAACGGCCAAGCAGCCGACACGCTGATGTTCGACTTTGGCGAGATTGTGGATGCCAGCCTCGACGAACCCGAAAGAGAGGGTTACACGTTCCAGGGTTGGGATGCGACTCTGCCGGAGACGATGCCTGCCCAGGATTTGGTAATCACAGCGCAATGGCAGTTGAACAAACACAATATAGTATATGTGATAGACGGCAGAGAGATTGAGACTGTGGAAGCTTACTATAATTCGGCCATCGAGCCCATACAGGCTCCGATTATGGAAGGCTATAAATTCAGCGGATGGCAGAATGTGCCCGAAACAATGCCCGACAGCTCAATAACCATCAGCGGAAGCTATACGGCCATTGAGTACGGCATATTGTTTATGAACGATGGCGATACGCTGCAATCGACGAAAGTCGGCTATGGCCAAACACCGAAATACACAGGCAATGAGCCGGTGCGCAAGGCCGACACGCTCTTCACTTACAAGTTCATCGGCTGGACGCCCGATATTTATGCAGCCGAGAGCGAGCAGGTTTACACGGCAGTGTTCGACACCATCTTAAGGAGATACACCATATTGTTTGTGAGCGAGGGTGATACATTGACATCAAAAGGCTTTGCCTATGGACAAATGCCTGAATATGTGGGTCAAACTCCTGAGAAGAAAGCTACAGCCAAGTTCAGTTACTCGTTCATCGGTTGGGTACCGACAATAGTCAAAGTAATTGCCGACCAAACATATACGGCTGCGTTCGACAGCACTCTGAACAAGTACGAGATTGTATTTGTGAGCGACGAATCTGAGTTGCAAAAAGACACTCTTGCATACGGACAGACGCCGAAATACACCGGCGATGAGCCGACACGAAAGCCCAACGAGCAGTACACCTTCAAGTTCTATGATTGGGAGCCGAAGATTGCCGAAGTTACTGGCGACCAGGTTTACACGGCAGTGTTTGACACAATCGACATCGACTACGAGATTTTGTTTATGAACGGCAGCGATACTTTGCAAGCCGATACGCTCGCCTACGGTGAAACTCCAACATACACTGGCGATGAACCGACACGCGAGTCCAACAAGGTGTACACCTACACGTTCATCGGCTGGGAGCCGGAAGTCACTTCGGTTAGAACCAACCAGACTTATACGGCAGTGTTCGATTCTGCATATGTCAATTATGTCGTGAAATTTTACGGCACCGGTGGCAAAGTGTTGTATTATAACGATGAAGCCCACTACGGTGACACTATTGTCGCACCCGACACCGACAGCGTTGGTTACGAATTCAAGGGTTGGAATCCGGCTATTCCTACTCCGGCAAATGTCACTGAAGACTTTGGTACAACAGGACGTTGGGCGGCGAAAACCAACACCGAATACACTGTTAACATCTTCTTGCAGAATTTCGAAGGCAAATACGACACTGATTATCCGACAGAGAGCATTACTCTGACGGGCACCACCGACACCAAAACCAACTACCAGCCAGCCGACACTACCGGTTTTACGCTGGATACGCTTAAGCAGACTGTCATAAGTGGCAACGGACAGGCAGCTGTGTATGTTTATTACAAACGCAACAGCCATCAGCTCACTTGGGATGCCAACGGCGGAAAATTTGATAACGAAAAGACGGTAATTACCGACCCCTATTATTATGGTGCCGATATACAAGAGCCTGAATCGAATCTGTCGCGCAAGGGTTACGATTTTGATACCGACAGCTGGAGCAAGAACGTTCCGGCTACAATGCCCGACGACGATCTGACAATTAAGGCTCAATGGATTCTCCAAGAGTACGATATCAATTATTACGATATTGAGGATAGCGATTTCGATGACAGCAAGACAACGTATAATATCACCGAAACCTTCAGCATCGCCAATCCTACAAAAGCAGGATATGTGTTTGAAGGCTGGACGGGAACCTTCTGGGAAACAGCAACCAAGAGCATAACCATCTCGGGCAAAACCGGCCCGATTGACTTGGTTGCCAATTGGAGCGAATCGTCTGTTAAATACACAGTTACACATCACTTCGAGAAAGTGAACGGCGAATACGATTCTATTGTAGAGGAATTTGCCGGCAGAGACGGTGATGAGACCAAGGCGGTGGCAAAAGACAGCACTGGTTTCGCAGCGCAGGATTTCAGCCAGCTGACCATTGCACTCAACAACACCACAAATGTTGACATCTACTACAATCGCATCAGCTACAAGCTCATCTTTAAAGGCAACGGCGGTTGGTTCGGCTACCAAGTCGAATCAACATATGTCGACACGAAATTCGGCACCACCCTCAGTGCGACTGAGATGCAACCCACACGCGATGGCTACAGCTTCAAAGGCTGGCCTGACCTAAGCGGCCGCACAATGCCCGCTAAGGACACTATCATCTACGCCGAGTGGGAGGCTAATACCAACACCGCCTACAAGGTTAACACTTGGTTGCAAGACACATTGTGCAACGATTATACTCTGTATTTAGAGGGCGAGGAATTTACTGGCACCACAGATGCTGCAATCAGCTTTGAGTTTAATATCAATGGTTTTACGCAAAAGCCATTTGGTGAGGTGAAAATTGCTGGCGATGGCAAAACGGTGATTGATGTTTACTACGACCGCTTACGCTATAAAGCAACTTGGAAGGTGAACGACACGGTATATGCCGAAACCGAAAAGCCATACGATTCCAGGATTCAGCTCCCCGACGAGCCTAAATCGGCAGGCCGCGAATTTATAGCTTGGGTCGATGACAGAGACACTGAGTTTAATGCTGGTGAGCTAATGCCATTTGGCGGAAAAACATTCTATGCACTGTTCGATACCCTCTACTACTCAGTTACTCTGCCTGAGGGTATGGAGATTATATCGTCGTCTGTTGCACCCAAGGATGAAAAATACAAATACACCTCGAAGGTGTCATTCAGGGTTGCTTCCGGTTATGATATTACTGGCGCCGTTATGGTCAGCAGCGAAAGCGAGCCTTTGTATGATGTTGACGGCGTTTACGAACTCACAATTCCGGCCGAGGATGTTACAATTTCGGCTGAGCTCACCAAGCTCCACACTGTGAGATTCTTTGCCGGTGCCGGCGAGTTTGCCGATGGCACCAATATGAAAATAGTAGTCGTGCCTCACAACAGCACAATTTCAGATGTTGACAGTCTGAGACCAACGTGGGACGGCCACACACTGAAACGCTGGCTCTACTATATTGAGGGCAACCAGAATCCCGAGGAGTACAAATTCTCGAACCCCATCACGCGCGACACAATCATTGCGGCTGAGTGGGTTCAGACAACAATATATGTGGCTAAATCGGGCACTGCTGAAGGCGACGGGACATCTGCCAGACCATTAGCAACAATTGCAAACGCCGTTCAGATGATTAAGGCTAATGGTGTAACAAACTTCGATTTCACCATCAGAGTGAGCGACACCATCAAGCAGAGCATAGTTATCGATTCCACGCTGAACGACACCATCAATTCTCTCACCATTGAGAGTGTGGGCCGCCAGTTGGTAGAACTTTCTGACACCGCTTACTACCGGCCGGCTGGAACGCTGACAATACCCGAACAAACATATACTCCGGTGGTTACGGTGCTGACGAGCGTACCTGTAACACTGCGAAACATTAGCATCACCGGCGGCGATGCCGATAACGACACTTACTGTGGCGGTGGCATATTGATTGACACAGCTGCAACAGTAACCCTTGCCGACAGCGCATATATTATCAGCAATCAGGCACACAATGAACACGGATCAGGTGGTGGTGTTTACGCTCTTGGCAAGCTTGTAATGACCGGCGGCAAAATAGCAGAAAACGATGCTGCGTATGGAGCTGGAGTGTATGTTATTGGCACATTTGAAATGCGTGGCGGTGTTATCGAAAGCAACGACGGCGCTTACGGCGGTGGCGTGTATGTTTGCGGCGATGCAACATTTGAAATGACAGGTGGCACCATCATCAATAACAGTGGCACGGGTGGCGCTGTCTATGTTGACAATACCGCCACATTCAAGATGGGCGGCTCGGCCTATATTCCGGCCGGCACTATTTATGATGGAGAAATGCAGGTTGGAAGAGACTGTAACGATGTTTATTTGTATAAAAACAGCGGAAGGGCCGCAACCCTCACCATCGAAAGCAACCTGACAGCCGAGGCGCCAGTAGCTACTATCACATTGGAGGATTACTCTGCAACCACTCAGGTGCTTGGTGGCGAAGCTGATGCTATTGAGGCTAATTACAATAAGTTTGGTATAACTCCACAACCGGTGCTAGTTATGGGTGGTGGGATGCAATTTATCTACTGGAAATTGCTTCCGACCGGTTATTTGCAGATGCTCACCAATGTACAGATCTTCACCAATGGCGAGTTGCTCTGCGACACAGTTGTTGAGCCGGGTAGTAAAATAACACGCCCAGCCGACCCAGTGCTCCCGTATAACAAATTCCTCGGTTGGTATCGCTTTATGTCGGGGAAAAATGGTACCGAGATTGATGAGAATCCGTTCGATTTCCAGAACTATACAGTTCAAGAGAACGAGAGCAATATAAGTCTGATGGCTATGTGGGAAATACAGCATATCTATGTTGGAGAAACAGTAACCAATGCCGATACATTGATTGGCACCGAAGCCAACCCATTCAGTACAATTAATGCCGCTTGTGCCGCGATAAATGATATCAATGACAGTTATAATGGCAGTTTCACAATCTGTGTCGATGGTGTGCTCACCTCACCGCAGAGCATAACAGGCGATATTCGGGCTGGTACTGTCACCATTATCGGCAAACACGCGCTTGTAGATGGAGTGCCGCAAGACGGTATCGATTTGACAGGTGATACCTCTGGCAAGAGTGCGTTGTATATCACCTCAGAAAACATTACCCTCCAAAATCTGAAACTTACCGGTGCAACGCTTAGCGGCAAAGGTGACGATTCGAAGGGCGCGTTGAGCATCAATAATGGATATGTGACAATGTCGGACGGCTTGCTTATTACAGGCAACAAGTATGCCGACACTGTTACCGCCAAGACAGGTAGTGGCGTATATATCAACACAACTTGGAACACTTACATCGAAGGCTCGGCCAAGGTGGCAGAGGATAATGATGTTTATATGATAGTAACATATAGCAACGGCAACCCAATTAACTGGGCGAAGTTCTATGTAACAGGCGAACTGACAAACGACCCGGCAGCTACAATCACTCCGGCTTTGTATCCTTACGATGGTTTCGCCCCTCATTTTGTTAATGTGCTGAAAAATAATTCTATTGATTACAATGCACTTAAGCCGGAGACTCTCAAGTTCGCGGTAACTCCGCAGGAATCGGATAGTACAGTTTACTACTGGAGGGTGAAAGAACCTGCGACAAATAGTGTAAACGCTTACCTTGAGCGTGTTGCCACCGTCACCTTCATCTACAACGACGGTACTGGCCATTCAGTTACCATTCCGGTAAACGAGAACAACAAGCTCACCAATATTCCAGCCGACACCTTGCGTGATGGCTATTTCTTCCGTGGCTGGTACGGATTGTCGGCCGATGGCGAGACAGTTTCTAATACAAAGTTCGACCATTCGGTAGCACTCACCAAAGACACCACGGTGATTGCCATCTGGCTGCAAACATCGTTCTACGTAGCGCCAGAAAACAGAGGCGGCAGCGATGCTGAAGGTGTTGCTGGCGATGCCGAACACCCGTTCGCCACTGTAACAAAGGCTTTCGATACCATTGTCTACAGATGCGCCAACCAACACTTGACGGGTTACGATTACGAGATTGTTGTTGACAGCACAGTTGATGGCACTCAGCAGATGAATTCCAACTACAAATTTGCAAACCAAAGCGTCACCATCACCCTGCGTGGCAAGAACGGCCTGAAAGACGGCGCTCCGCAGGATACGCTCAAAGGCTACAACGACGGAACAGTGCTCACTGTGGCTAACGATATACCGTTAACCATTAAGAATCTGGTTATTACCGGAGGAAACTCTGATGAAGGTGGAGGAATCCGCATGGACACAGTTGTAAAACCGAACTTTACCCTTACCCCCAAGGTAACGCTTGCCGAGGGTGCGGTTGTTACGAAAAACGAAGCATCAAACGGCGGCGGTGTGTATGTAATGGGCAACCTTTTAATGACCGGAGGAAGGGTGTCTGATAATAGGGCTACATACGGTGGTGGAGTTTATATTGAGCAGGAGAATCGTTTTGAGATGACTGGTGGCATCATAAGCAATAATCAGGCCAATGAAGGCGGAGCAGTCTATTCGTACCTGTCGGAATTCAGTATGGGCGGTTCGGCCTACATTCCGGCTGGAGTTACATTAGAAACAGGCAAAGACACGGTTGGTTCTGGCTTTAACGATGTCTATCTTGGCGAGAGTTCTCCCTACGTGACGGAGTTGTACATTACAAGCGACCTTACAGCCACGGTGCCTGTTGCAACCATCACACCCGGAGCATATTACGAAGGTACGAAGTACCTCGCGGGCAAAGGTTACGATGCTGGTGCGGAGATAGACCCGCTTCTCCGCAAGGCCAACTATAACAAGTTTGCTGTGACACCGGAATATTGCAATAATGAGAACCACTATTATGTTTTTGACACTACAGGAGGGTTGAAAGAACTTGTTGAGGTTTCATTCGGCTATTCTTATAAAAAACAGGTTAACGGCTCTTTGGTGGATACAACCGTGATACTCAAATCGGTTCTTCTGGCCAAAGGTTCGGCATTGCCAGCCGACAGCGTTCCTGCGGCGTTCCAAAAGCCTGTGAGCCACCCGTACTCAACCACGGGCGATTTCGTGGGTTGGTTCACACCGGAATATAATGGTTCTTTTGATGTACTTCAAGCAATTGTTGACACAACCAAATACGAATATAACACAACCTATTACGGTGTATGGAACGAGACAATGGAGGTGTCGGCCAACGGTCCGGTTAAATCAATTACCGAGGCTGTGAGTCTGATGGACCGCTATTGCGCGTACACTATCAATGTGGCGGGACAACTCGACACAGCACAGGTGATTGCCGGCGATGCTTATATGGCTAAATCCATCACTCTGCAAGGTAAGAACGGGCAGCAACAGACAATTGATGCCGGCTGGGTTGAGAACAATGGCTCGTGGACAAACAACCACGACAAGTATGATGAGACATCAGTCCTCAGTATCAACACCAGGGTGCCTGTAACCATCAAGAATCTGAAAATCACTGGTGGTTATCAGAGCCAAAGTTATACAAACGGCGGTGGTATCAGCATTGGCGATACGGCCGATGTTACCATTGCTGATGGTGTTTTAATTGTTGGCAACAGAGCGTATAGTGGCGGTGGTGTGGATGTTGGTTATTATGCAACGCTCAGAATGACCGGCGGTCAAATCTGCGGCAACAATGCTACGGTGGGCGGCGGCGTCAGCATATCTAACCACGCAAAAATGTTTATGAGTGGCAGTGCGATTATTGGTGATACAACAATTAAAGCTTCTGCAACAGCCGAAAGCTATTCGAACAAGTCAACCGGATACGGCGGCGGTATCAGAAATGGAGGATTGCTGTATCTTGGTTATATCGATGAAGAAACAGAGTCTGAACTCACTGGAGGAGTCTTCTACAATTATGCCGGCGAATATGGCGGCGGTATCGAAGGTTCATCGTCCGAATACCTGTATATGAGCGACGGTTATGTGGCTTATAACGCGGCAAATGATGGCGGTGGCGGTTTGGGTATAGCCAACGGTAATGGAAAATTCCGTCTTAGCGGAGGCGAGATTCTTGGTAACGCTGCAAACGGCAAGGGTGGTGGTATCTATTGTACTGATAGTTATGCTTCCGATAATGAACACTTGCTGTGCGGAACAGTCAGAATAGCCTCAAACACTGCCAATGGTGATGGCAAGGGAGTATATGTCAGTTCATACACACCATTTGCAATAAGCGATGCGGCAATTATTGACGCCGACAACGACATCTATCTGAAAAATGTATCTCTCAAAATTGCCGGTGAGTTAGACGGTGACATTGTTGCAACCATATCGCTGGCTTCTTACAGCGTCGAAACGCAAGTGCTTGGTTTGGCGACTCTTTATGATGATGATTACGAAGAAATCCCTGTAAATACCACCATTCCGGCTGAGTGCGGCAAATTCCGAGTAGATGAGAACTGGGTTGTCGGCTCCGACGGCTACCTTAAGCCCTACGTTCCTATGGGAGCCGTCAGCGGCAAGTTCAGCATTGGCGCGGGCAAGCAGGTTTGGTTCTCGCAAGGTAACTTGAGGGATGAAGATACTTGGTTCAGGTTCGCTGGTAGTCAGTTTGAATATTATGGTACATCGGGTTCTATTACGCCAGGCGAACCTTCGTGGCTTGACCTTTGGGGCTGGAATACTGCGGAGCAGCCAACTGAATATGGTGAGAATAATGAATGGTATAGTGGCGATTTTGTTGATTGGGGTCAAAAAGGTGTCGATATTGATGACGAAACGAGTTATCAGTGGCGTACACTCACCAATGCGGAGTGGCAGTATCTGTTTAACCGCAATAAGCATTGGATGGCGCAAATTGATGATAATAAAGGCTTGATAATTATGCCCGACAGTTGGAATGGAACTGTACCAACGGGCAGTGGCTACATTGCCACCACTAATTGGAGCGAATTGGAAAGCCAAGGTGCAGTATTCCTTCCGGCAGCCGGAAAACGATTGGGGTTGGATGAATATAGCGGTGTAGATGAAGAAGGTTACTATTGGTCGGCTACTACTGCTTCCGTTGGTGAGCAAGCAAAAGGTTTCACTTTTACCGCCTCGGTAGGTCTAACTCTTGATAGTACAAACCGTTACGAGGGGCGTGCCGTCCGTCTTGTGCAGGATGTTCCGGTTCAGACAACGTTCTATATTGACCCCGATGGAAGCGATGAGAACGGCAAGGGAACAAAGAATGAACCGTATGCTAATTTGAACAGGGCTTTGTATCAGATGATGGACTCAACGCTCGACTACACAGTGATTTTGAGGGGTGTTAGCTTCGAAGATATGGTTTCAATTTATGATGAAAGTGCAATCGCCAAATCAATCACCATCAAGGGTGCAGACGGCACCGACAACCAAATCAGCAGTCTGTATATGCAAACCGATGTGCCGTTAATCTTTGAGAATGTAGTGTTGGGGGGTATTATGAATATGAAATGGCAGTCGAATCTTCATATCACGTTAGGCGCTGGGGCGATTTTAACTGGCGCAATTCAAGCAAATGCATGCGTAAACATCACGATGCTGAGCGGTTCGAAATGCGGTGCAATCTCGTCAGACGGAAGAAAAAGCAAAGTGGAGATGCTTGGAGGCGAAATGACGACAGGCATTGCTGGCGTAGGTGGAACTTGGCAGTATATATGTGTTTATAATGACTTTACCTTTGCAATGGGTGGTGATGCCCGTCCGCGCAAGGTTGATTTTTCAACAGTTTATCCGGGAAACGATTCTGTGATAATAGCAAGCCAGCTCACACTCACCGGTGTAGTTGATACCATTGTTCTGAACCCTGCTCGTTACAAAGTGGGCAAGCAGGTGCTGGTGGTTGCTGACAGCGTGAAAGATGTTGTCTCGATTGCCGATATAAAGGACCGCTTTGTAATGGATAGTGCCTCTTGGTATATTGATGACAATGGAAGGTTGAATACCGTCTATGGCACCGAGGGTGGGCACGCTTGGGTTGACCTTGGCCTGACAAGTGGAACCAAGTGGGCCACTATGAATGTGGGCGCAACCACACCCGAAGGCTACGGCGACTATTTTGCCTGGGGCGAGACGGAAACGAAAGAATCGTATTGGTGGAATACATACATTTATTACAATGAAGCGTGTGATTCAACCGCCGATGTGTATCCTTTCACTAAATATGCTACTGCTGATACACTTACTCTTTTAGCTGAAGATGATGTTGCGGCAGTTAAATGGGGAGGAGCTTGGTCAATGCCTGATTCCGCTGAATTTGAAGAGCTTATCAATGAGTGCTATTGGGAGAGAACTGAAAATTATTATGGAAATGGTGTGGGTTACATTGTTTATAAATCAAAAGACAAGAACACCGACAAAAAACGGACGAAAGCGGAAGGACACGTTTACTCAACCGCAACAGATGTTCACATCTTCCTCCCTGCGGCTGGTGATTACATATATCAAGGTGTTGAGAATAATACTCGCTATTGGTCTGCTACACACAACAGCCGTTCTTTACGATATGGAAGCGCAGTTGGTTTTAATTACAATTATTTAGAAACTTCGAATCTTTATCGTTTTGCAGGTTTACCGGTTCGTCCAGTGATAAAACCGTAGCTTTTGCTGAGTTATAAATTCGCCGCCCGAGGGTAAGTTGAGCAAGCCTTCGGGCGGCGATTTTTTGTGGCGCGGTTCTGCCAGTGTGCGGCGCCGAATGAAAAACATTGTTTCTCTATCTCATCACCCAAAGATGTTTTTAACTTTGCCCGAAACAACAGCAAAAATGGCATTCATAGTTATCGAAGGACTTGACGGCGCAGGCAAGTCAACACAACTCAACAAACTGCGCAAGTTGCTCGACGATAGAAACATACCATTCGAATATCTGCATTTCCCGCGAGTCGATGAAGGTGTTTTTGGCAATCTTGTCTCGATGTTTCTGCGTGGCGATTTGGGCGCGAACAATCAGGTGAACCCCTATTTGGTGGCGCTCATTTACGCCGGCGACCGCAACGACGCGCAGCAAACCATTCGCCAATGGCTGACCGAAGGCAAACTTGTCATTATCGACCGCTACGTCTATTCGAACCTCGCATTCCAAGGCGCAAAAATAGCCGATGCCGAGAAGAAAACCGAACTGCGCCAATGGATTAAAGATTTGGAATTCAACTATTACCACATTCCGCAGCCCGATTTGACGCTGTTCCTCGACGTGCCGTTCAGCTTCACCACCAAGAGCCTGACAGCTCACCGCGAAGGCGACGACCGCCGCTATCTGCAAGGCAAGCAGGACATTCACGAAGCCGACCTGAACTTTCAGGAACAGGTGCGCCGCGAGTATCTCGACCTTGCCGCAACCGAGAAAAACTTTGAGCTGATAAAATGCTATGGCGCCGACAACCAAATGCTGCCGCCCGACGATGTTTTCGGCCTGATTGTCAACCAACTCGAGAAATACCGAGTCATTTAAACACCGCCCGCAATGTACACCTACCAATACCCGCGCCCGGCAGTGACCGTTGATATGGTCATTCTGCACCGCACCGCCAACGGCACCGAGATTCTGCTCATTGAGCGCCGTAACAACCCGTTTGCCGGTTGTTGGGCCCTGCCCGGCGGCTTCGTGGATGAGAACGAAGACCTGCCCGATGCCGCCGCCCGCGAGCTGCACGAAGAGACGAGCCTCACCGGCATTGCCCTGAACCAAATTGGCGCCTTTGGCCGCCCCGGCCGCGACCCGCGCGGGCACACCATAACCGTCGCCTATTGGGGCATTTGCAACACTCCAGAAAAAGCCGCCGCTGCCGACGACGCCAAAACCCTTCGTTGGTTTCCGCTCAACCAACTGCCGCCCCTCGCCTTCGACCACGCCGAGATTATCGCCGAAGCCTTGAAAAAGAATGAATGGTAAGTGGTAAGAGTTTAGAAGGTTGAGATAGTCGCCATTTCGTTGCAAAGTTTCCGTGGTTCCAGTTTACGTTTTCTGTTCGTGTTAAATCTAATAATTCTTTTATATCGGAAACTTTTCAAATAAATATTTCCTTTATAACAGAAATGTTTATGGTAAATATTTCCTTTATATCGGAAATTTTTGTATGTTTGCGGTGAGGTTTAAACAGAAAAATTATGATAGAGAAAGGTTTGGCAAAACGATTAGTTGTTGAATATCAGGAATATGTCGGCAATGTAAACTTTGCGGAGCGCGACATTAATATCGATTACAAGGGCAATAATGTTTTTGTGGGGTTACGCCGCGCCGGAAAATCGTTTTTATTGTTTCAAAGCATTCACAAAATGCTGAAACTTGGGCACAGTCTGGAGGAAATCCTGTTTTTTAATTTCGAGGATGACCGCATTGGCGAACTAACTGTAAATGACTTGGATATCATTAAATTGGCATACGAGGAAATTTATGCGACAAAACCTATTTTCTTCCTCGATGAAATCCAACTTGTCGACCATTGGGAAAAGTTTGCCCGCCGCCTTGTTGATACTGGTTATCAGGTGTTTATCACTGGCAGCAATGCCAAAATGCTCAGCAGCGAAATTGCCACCACCCTGGGTGGACGGTTTTATATTACCGAAGTCTTCCCATTTTCGTTCCAGGAATATCTGAAAATCAACAATGTGGCTATTCCGAAGAATTGGCAATACACCCCGGCGACACAAATTGCGAGAAATTTCCAACCATATTTCGTTAACGGCGGACTTCCCGAAGTGATTGCCAAAGACGAAATATTCAAACGCGAGTGGCTGAGCAGTCTTTTCAATAAGATTTATTTCAGCGACCTGATTATGCGCTACTCTATTCGCAACAGCAAGGCACTTAAAGTTATGATTCGCAAAATGGCCGAAAGTGTGATGCAACCTGCCACATACAATCGTATCGCGTCGGTGGTGTCGGCGGCTGGGTATAATATCAAGCCCGACACTGTTGCCGAGTATTGCCAATATTTAGCTGACACATATTTGATGTTTCCAATCGAGAATTTCGCTGCAAAATTGCAAGAAAAAGTATCGGTGAAGAAATACTATTTTATCGATAATGGCTTTATAAATCTGTTCGTTACCGATGGTGACACATTGCTTTTGGAAAATCTTGTGGCCGTCACTTTGCGCCGAAAATATCCGGATGAACTAATGTATTTCAATTCAAATGTCGAAGTTGATTTTTACCTGCCCGACCAAAAGGTGTCATATCAGGTCTCGTACAGCATTAATGACGCCAATACCCGCGAGCGCGAGGTGAGAGCGTTGGTTCGTCTTAATAATTATATCTCTCAAAATCAAATGTTTATTATCACAAAGGACGAAGAAGAAATCATTGAAACAGATGGATGCAGAATCTCGGTTGTGCCGATTTGGAAATGGCTACTGCTTGTATAAATATAGAAAACAACAGACTTGCAGTCCTCTAATTAATCTATCCTTCAATCCATAAAAAAAGCCGCCGCTGCCGATGACGCCAAAACCCTTCGTTGGTTCCCGCTCAGCCAACTGCCGCCCCTCGCTTTCGACCACGCCGAGATTATCGCCGAAGCGCTGAAGGCAGTTCCGGACTTAAAACGATAGAAAACCACTCTTGCAAACCGCGCAACCAATCTCTCGCAATCAGCGTCTTGCATTTGGTTTTGTTTTATCTTTGGAAAATTAAGTAACACTTTTGCTATAACTTTTAGATTATGACACGTTTGAATAAAATATTATTGTTGGCGGTTATGATTGTTTGTGCAAACCTAACACAAGCGCAAACTCAAATGCAGATTGAATTTGAGAAGTTTATTGAGAAATTTCCAAAAAAGGAATGGAAAGACCTGAAAGACATTCAGCGTTTGACAATGGATGATTTGCAGAAGTTCCCAAAGGTGTTGACTGCAGATGCTAATAGGAATATATGGTATGAGGAGCCACAATTTGGTCCCAATAATATTTATAATCATTTAAAAGAAGAATATCAGTTAATTGACATTCCATTTTCTTTGTCAGCACCTGTAATAAAAGTCGGTGATGATAAATTCAAGTCATGTTACAGAAGGGAACTTATTGGTTGCTATGATGAACACTCGCCATTCTCGCCAGATGGTACGGATAACGAAGTGTATTCAATTGCTCGTTTGGAACCCTTTGATGATGTGGTGCTTCTTGTTGTTGGCTACAAGTATGCGGATGATACTCGAACATTTCAGTTTGCAATCGATGCATTGTCTTTCTGTCGCTCAACTCAACAAATGTGCTCTGCAGTAGAATTGTATGTTTCATATCCTGACCCATATACTTCAGTGGAAACATTATTGTATGACAACTATGTCATTCATTCATACGAATTTTATGAGTCAATTGATGATATGCGCCTTAACAGATATATATATCGTCTTGAATCCGATGGGTTCATGCATCAACTTGAAGAAAATGATGATATTCAGTATAGTTTTGCAACAATATCAGACCCAGATGGCTATGTTAATGTTAGAAAGGAGCCAAATGTTAATTCTGAAGTTTTATATACAATCAAGGATGGTTGCAAAGTTTATGTATGGGAAAATCCAAAATCGAATTGGGCTGAAGTAGTTAAAATTGATGATATATCTCGTATGAATGGCGGATATGTTCACAAGAGCCGATTGAAACATATAGAATATAGAAAGTTTTAATAGTTACAATCTTGTCTTGCGTAATCAATGCCTCGATAACCATCGGAATATGTTTCCAATAAGTTGTGTAGGCAAACAAAAAAAGCCGCACCCTAAACGAGTACGGCTTTTGAAAAATATTAGCAATCAGCTTAATCCATTAAATCGGTTTTAGCTTGGATGCCCACGTTGTCGTAGTATCCTTTGTCGAGTTTCTCTTTGATTTCCTTGAATGCGTTCAGCGTGTAATCAACGTCCTCAATTGAGTGAGCGGCGGTTGAGATGATGCGGAAGATAACCATTCCCGGCGGGATTACGGGGTAAACCACAATCGAGCAGAAAATCTTGTAGTTCTCGCGCAGGTCGTAGGCCATTGCTGTTGCCTGCTCGGGGCCACCCTGAATGTGAACCGGCGAAACGCACGCCTCGGCCGGACCAATGTCGAAGCCAAGATTGCGGAAACCGTCCTGCAAGCGGCGGGTGATGGTCCACAGTTTCTGACGCAGTTCGTCGCCCTCGGGGCTGTCGATAATCTCCAAACGCTTGATGCAACCTTCAACAATCGGCATTGGCAGAGCCTTTGCATAAATCTGCGAGCGCATATTGTAGCGCAGGTAGTCGATAACCGATTTTTTTGTTGCGATGAATCCGCCGATGATTGCCATCGATTTCGCGTAAGCGCCAATGTAGATGTCGATGTCGTCCATTACGCCAAAGTGCTCTGATGTGCCGCGTCCGTGGGGACCCATCACGCCGAAGCCGTGGGCGTCGTCAATCATAATGCGGAATTTGTATTTCTTTTTGAGAGCGGCAATCTGGTCGAGAATGCCAAGAGCGCCGGTCATTCCGTAAACACCCTCGGTGATGAGCAGAACGCCACCGCCTTGTTCCTCAGCCACTTTGCAGGCAACTTTCAGTTTCTGCTCGCAGCTCACAATGTCGTTGTGTTTGTAAGAGAAGGCTTTGCCTTGGTGCAGACGCTTGCCGTCCATCAGGCAGGCGTGGCACTCGGCGTCGAACACAATCACGTCGTGGCGGCTCAACAGAGAGTCGATGGCCGACACAATGCCCTGATAACCAAAGTTGAACAGGAATGCGGCCTCTTTCTTCTCGAATTTGGCAAGCATATGCTCGAGTTTCTCGTGCAGCTCAGTGTTGCCGGTGAGCATACGGCTGCCCATCGGGTAAGCCAGACCCCAGCGAACGGCAGCCTCGCCGTCAACCTTGCGGATTTCGGGGTGGTTGGCAAGTCCCAGATAGTTGTTCAGACTCCAGCACAAAACGTCTTTGCCCTGGAATTTCATATGCGGGCCAATCTCGCCCTCGAGTTTCGGGAACGAGTAGTAACCCTCAACTTTCTCGCGGTACTGGCCAATCGGGCCGCCCGTCGATTCCTCGATTCTTTCAAAAATATCCATTTATGTAAAGTTTTAGATGATTCTAAATTGCCGCAAATGTACTTTTTTATGCGGTTCGAATGGTAGTATAATTACCCATTATTGAAGCTGTTTGTGATTTTTTTCGCCGCCCAGTAGGTTACAGGAGTTTGTGTTAGGGTTGTCAGCGTCAGTGTTAGCATTGGCGTCAGTGTCAGCGTTTTCGTTTGTGTTTGCGTTTTCGTTTTTATACTTTTGCACCGTTTTTTAAGGAAATTATAAGCAAAATATTGATTTACAATGGATAAAAATTCTTGGATAGGCCTTTTGTTGATTATGGCCATCTTGTTGGGATGGAGTTATTACACCCGTCCGTCGGAAGAGCAGATACAGCGTGAGCGCGCCCGCCGCGATTCGATTATGCGTGTTGAGCAGCAGCGCCAGCTCGAAATTGAGTTGCAGAAAACACAGGCCGCCGAGCAGGCGCAGATTGTGTCGCCCGAAGTCTCTGATTCGGCTGCAAGCGAGATGCTTCGCAACCAATATGGCGAGTTTGCCGTTTGCGCCGCAGGTGAGCGCGAGTTCTACACCGTCGAGAACAACCTGATGAAAATCAAGTTCACCAACCTTGGCGGGCGCATAGCGTCAGTCGAGCTGAAAAACTACGACTCGTACGACTCGCTGCCGGTGGTTCTCTTCGAGGGCGACTCAACCATCTTCAGCCTCGGATTCTTTGCGCAGAACCGCCGCATCGAGACCGGCAAGCTCTTCTTCACGCCCTCGGAAAATATCGCTGCAGCGAAAGTTGAAAGCGACTCGCTGGTGGTCAGCTTCACGCTCGACCTCGGCAACGACCGCTCGATGAAATACATTTACACCATCAAACCCGACAGCTACGTGGTTGGCTTCGACATCAAGATGCACAACCTCAACAGCCTTGTGCCGGCCACATCGGGCTACCTGACACTCAATTGGGAATCGTACCTCAAACGCCAGGAGAAGGGCGAGAAGTGGGAGATGATGAACTCGACCATCGCCTACCGCTACTTCAACGACGATGTTGAGCAGTTGAGCGAGACAAGCGATACTGACAATGAGACCGTCAACAGCCGCTTGCAGTGGGTGTCGTTCAAGCAGCAGTTCTTCAACTCAACGCTGATTGCAAAAGAGGGCTTTGCCAACGCCGCCGTGAAACTTGAAAAAACGGTAAGCACCAAGCACCTGAAGCATCTCACAGCCGACCTGTCGCTGCCATACGAGGGCCAGCCCGACGAGACCATAGCAATGGAAATGTTCTTCGGCCCCAACCACTTCAAAACACTCAAAGCATTGGACATCGACCTTCAGAACATTATTCCGCTGGGCCGCAGCATCTTCCGCTGGGTGAATGTGGGTATTGTGATTCCGGTGTTCAACTTCCTTGGCCGATTCATCGACAATTTTGGTATCGTCATTCTGATTCTGACAATTTTAATCAAGCTGGTTCTGTTCCCGCTCACCTACAAGCAGTACAAATCAACGGGTATGATGAGCGCCCTGAAACCTGAAATCGACAAGCTGAACGAGAAATATCCGAAACAGGAGGACGCGATGAAGAAACAGCAGGCAATGATGGACCTCTACAAGCGCGCCGGCGTGAGCCCGATGGGCGGCTGTCTGCCTGTGCTTTTGCAGATGCCGTTGCTGATTGCGATGTTCCGTTTCTTCCCTGCCTCAATCGAGTTGCGCCACGAGAGCTTCCTCTGGGTTGACGACCTCTCAACCTACGACGCCATCCTCAACCTGCCGTTCAGCATTCCCTGGTACGGCGACCACGTGAGCCTCTTCTGCCTGCTGATGACCATTGTCAACATCATCTATATCAAGATGAGCGGTCAGGCCAACGCCGGCGGCCAGCAGATGCCGGGTATGAAAATGATGATGTATATGATGCCGGTGATGATGCTCTTCTGGTTCAACGACTAC
The DNA here is from genome assembly GCA_902790595.1 of uncultured Bacteroidales bacterium. Classification (GTDB taxonomy): domain Bacteria; phylum Bacteroidota; class Bacteroidia; order Bacteroidales; family SZUA-534; genus RUG13583. The sequence goes on along the minus strand of CADASL010000007.1, from coordinate 107,790 downwards.
GCAGCAGCCCTGAGTTATTACTACTTCCTGACGCTGCTCATAACCATTGTGCAGACCTACATCATCAAGCGCACAATCAATCCCGAAGAGGTGCTTAACCGCCTGAAAACCGCCAAAGTTCAGAAGGCGCCCACCAAGTCGCGATTCCAACAGCGCCTTGAAGAAGCCGCAAAGAAACGCGGGGTTAAACTGCCGAAGTAATTTCGTTTGAAATAATCATCAAAGGCCGTCAGCTGGTAGGTTGGCGGCTTTTTTTTGTGGTTGAGTGATTTCGCTCAAGGCGATGTTCGCTGAGGATTGGTGGGAGAGAGGCGCGGTATTTGTCGGGCACAAAAAATCGACCTGTTCAGTCGATTTATGATATTGCCCATCTAGGGATTATCGTTGCCGAATTATTTATTGTTGAACTGATTCATTATGCCTGGCACGCCTACAAACGGCAGTTGCTGAACAGCCTGGCAGCAAAGGTTGACGCGCTCGTCGATTTTGGCTTGTTCCTCGTCGGTCCACTGGCCGAGAACAAAATCAATCTGATGGCCGCGCGAGAACTCGTTTCCGATGCCGAAGCGCATACGGGCGAAATCGGTGGTTGAGAGCGATTCGGCAATGTTTTTCAAACCGTTGTGGCCGCCGTCGCTGCCGCGCTCGCGGATGCGTATCTTGCCGAAAGGCAGAGCTAAATCGTCGCAGATGATGAGAAGATGGTCGAGCGGAATTTTCTCCTGCTGCATCCAGTAGGCAACGGCTTTTCCGCTCAAATTCATATAGGTGGTTGGCTTGATGAGAATAAAGGTGCGGCCGCGCGATTTCATCTCGGCGCGATAGGCGTGACGAACCTCGCTAAAAGCAGTATTGGACGCCTTAGCCAAGGCATCCAATACTTTAAATCCTATGTTGTGGCGGGTGTTGGCGTATTCAGCGCCGATGTTGCCCAGCCCTACAATCAGATATTTCACCGCTCAATTATTTTGCATCAGCGGCGGCTGCGTCAGCGTTCATAGCCGCACGGGTCATCTTAACTGTTGCAACCACAATGTTCTTTGCCTCAAGGATTTCGAGACCGTCGAAATTCAAATCCTGAATTTTGATTGCCTTGCCAAGACCAAGGTTGGTAACGTCAATCTCAAGAATGTCAGGAAGTTTCTCAATCAGACCTTTAACGCGGATTTTGCGGATTTTCAGCACCAGTTTACCACCCTGGCGAACACCTTCGGCCAGACCGTTGAGTTTCACTGGCAGAGCGATTGAAACTGGCTTCTTGTCGCTAACTTCAAGGAAATCAATGTGCTCGATGGCGTCAGATACGCAGTTGTACTGAACGTCTTTCAGAACAGCCTTGCAAGCCTTTCCGTCAATTACAAGGTCAACAATGTAGATGTTCGGTGTGTAAATCAAGCCACGGAAAGCATCAACAGGTGCTGAAAAGTGGGTTACTGACTCGCCGCCGTACACTACGCAAGGAACCTGTCCGTTTTTGCGAAGCTCGCGTGTTGCCTTTTTGCCAAGGTCTGCACGAACAGAACCTTTAATCTCAATAGTTTTCATTCTAATAAATTTATGTGCTACTTGCGACTGAGTCGCCCATTGCACGTTAGACAATAAAAATTTTAAGCGGCGCAAAGGTAGAAAAATATGTGTTTGGTGCAACAGCCCACAACTTTATTATTTTTGGCGCTTGAATTTGAACGCAGATGACGCAGATTGGACTGATTTACACAGATTTTATTTAAAACAATGACCGACACCGAACTAAAACGATTCCTTGACGCGCAGGCCGCGCGGTTCGACAACCCCGACTTCATTGCCGAAGACCCGATTTCGATTCCGCACCGCTTCAGCCGTCCCGACGATATTGCCATTGCTGGATTTCTGGCTGCAACCATCGCCTGGGGGCAGCGCAAGAGCATTGTAAAATCGGCCAACCAACTCATCAACTGGATGGGCGGCGCGCCGCACGATTTCGTCACAAACTGCACCGATGCCGATTTGCATCCGTTCGAGCGGTTTGTTTACCGCACCTTTAACGGCACCGACTGCACCACGTTTCTGCGCTCGCTGCACAATATATATATGAATCACGGCGGTTTAGAACAGGTTGTTACTGAAGGTTTTAAATCCTTGGGCACCATTCGCGGCGCACTGTCGCATTTCTATCAGGTTTTCTTCGAGATTGACCATCAGCACCGCACCGAGAAGCACCTGGCCAACCCCGACAAGGGCTCGGCTTCGAAGCGGATGAATATGTATCTGCGCTGGATGGTGCGGCAGAGCGGCACGGGCGTCGATTTCGGCATCTGGAAAAATATTCCGCAGTCGGCACTTCAGATTCCGCTCGATGTGCACGTGGGCAACGTCTCGCGGCAGTTGGGGCTGCTCTCGCGCAAGCAGAACGACTGGCAAGCCGTTGAAGAACTCACCGCCCGCCTGCGCCAATTCTGCCCCGACGACCCTGTGAAGTACGATTTTGCGCTGTTTAGTTTGGGAGTGAATAATTTAGAAATTAGGATTTAGGAATTAGGATAGATTCACAATGTAATGGCGTGGCGCGCCGCGTCTCTACAAACGATTCACCGATTAACCAATTAAACGATTTACCAAATAATGAGCAACAACTACTTCTGTTTCAAACAATTCGCCATTGTGCAGGATAACACGGCAATGAAAGTTGGCACCGATGGTGTGCTTTTGGGCGCGTGGTGCAGTTGCGCTGGGGTGCGACGGGTGCTCGATGTTGGCACTGGCACGGGCCTGATAGCCATTATGGCGGCGCAGCGGTCCGAAGCGCAAGTGGCGGCCGTTGAAATTGACAGCAACGCCTGCATCGATGCTATCACCAATATCGATAACTGCCCGTGGGCCGACCGCATCGAACTTTTCAACCTTTCGGTTCAGGATTTTGCCGCCGATTGTCCCGACCGTTTCGACCTGATTGTCAGTAACCCGCCGTTTTTCAGCAATTCGCTCAAAGCGCCAAGTCAAGGCCGCGCCCTTGCCCGCCACGACGACACTCTGCCAGTGGCCGAATTGTTCGGTTGCGCTGCCCAACTGCTCACCGATGATGGCCGTCTGTCGGTAATCATCCCTGTTGACCGCCTTGCCGATTATGACGCAGAAGCCGCCCGCCACCACCTGACTGCTGTCCGCCGCGCTATGGTGCGCCCCAACCCCGTGCTGCCGTTCCACCGCGCAATGGTTGAGTACGGCTATGGCGCCGCACTGCTGACAGACGAAAACATCACCATCGAAACCGATGAGCACGGCGTTTATTCGCCTGAATATATTTCACTTACACGAGATTTTTATTTGAAGTTTTGATGTCATAACAAACAAAAAAGCGCGGAACCATCCGCGCCTTTTTTGTATTAAAATCAATGAATTCTGATTTCTAAATCCTAAATCCTAAATTCTAATTCTTACCTATTAAATATACTTGTCGCCCGTTTTAGTCTTGATGTCGTTCACAATCACCTTCACGGTTTGCTCTTCGTCCTTGTCGCAGATGAGCAGCGCATCGGGTGTATCAACCACAATGTAGTTTGTAAGGCCTTGCACCACAACCAGTTTGTCTTTTGGTGCGTACACAATTGAGCGGTTGGTGTTGTAGAGCAGCACATTGTCGCCCGAAATCACATTCTGCTCGTCGTTTTTAGGTTGGTTTTCGTAGAGCGATGTCCACGTTCCAAGGTCGGACCAACCAAAGTGCGAGCCCAGAACCGCCACATTGTCAGCCTTTTCCATCACGCCATAGTCGATAGATATGTTCGGGCAGACAGGATAAATCTGGCCGATGGCATCTTCTTCATCATCAGTGTTGAACAGTTCCGATTTGCTGTTGAACAGATTGTAAACTTCGGCTAGATGTTTCTTGAAGGCGGCCTGAATCGATTTCAGCGACCAAAGGAAAATGCCTGAATTCCAATAGAATTCGCCACTTTCAACAAAGAATTTCGCAAATTCAAGATTCGGCTTCTCGGTAAAGGCTTTCACGCGCTTCAGGTCGGCAATGTTGTTGAAGTTGATTGCTTCGTCGAACTGGATGTAGCCGTAGCCCGTGTCGGGGCGGGTGGGCTGGATGCCGAGCGTGAGCAGATTATCGTTGTTGGCCACAAAGTCGAAGCCGTTCGAGATGGTCTCAATGAACATCTGGTCGTTCAGAATCAGATGGTCCGACGGCGCCACAACAATGCAGGCATCGGGGTTTATCTGCTGGATGCGGAAGTTGGCATAAGCGATGCAAGGCGCAGTGTTGCGACGAGCGGGCTCAAGCAGAATCTGCGATGCGGTAATCTGCGGCAGTTGTTTGAGTGTCAAATCTTTATATTCGGCGCTAGTGACGATGAAAACATTCTGCGGCGGCACAATCTTTGTGAAACGCTCAAAGGTGAGTTGCAGCAGCGATTTGCCAATTCCCAGAATATCGATGAATTGTTTCGGGTACGATGAGCGGCTAACCGGCCAAAAGCGCGTTCCGGCGCCACCGGCCATTATAACGCAGTATAGATTATGATTCATAATAATTTGACTTTTAGTTATATGTAGCTAATAATATTTTGTTCACCTATGTTTTAAATCCATTTTCGAATATAGGCATTAAACGCAAACGAAAAACAATTTAGTGTGATAAGTTGAAAATCGCAGCGCTATAAGCCATTCCGGCATCAATCAGATTACTGATATGCTTGCAAATCAGCCATTAATCAAGCAATCGGCAAATCATATAATTTTTTTGGAACTTACAGGAGAAAAATCACGTAGAAAAGGGTGTTTTACGTATTGTGTTTTTAAAAAAGAGTATCAGAAAAAAGAATGGAGAAGATGGGTATCAGACGGATTTGCAGAGTTTGGATGTTGATTGGCATTATGTTGGCAGCGGTTAGTGTTGTGTCCGCGCAGGAAAAACTTGACAGCCTCCGCATTGCGGTTGTCTCAATGCCCGATGATACAGCCAAACTGTCGCGGTACGATTACATTTGTAATTATTTCTACGATGTCGATTCGTCGGGCAAGTACAGCCAGCTGATGCTCGATTTGGCCCAAAAGCTCAATTCGCCGCGCTATTTGGCGTTGAGCTACGGATACCGCTCGCGCTACTACTTGTGGGCCAATAAATACGCCGAAGCGCTTGATGCCAGCGTGGAGTCGCTTAACCTTTGGGACAAGCTCGACGACAAATTCAACATTGCGCTTTCGAATATGAACCTGGCTATCATTCTCACAGCCCAGGGGCAGTACGAGTCGGCATCGAAATACTACCATATCAGCCTTGATGCGTTCAGCGAGATTGGTGACTCCATACGTATAACACAAGTGCTTCAGAATCTGGGCAATATGAATGCTCACGTGCGCTATTACCAAAATGCCATCGAATATTTTGAGCGGGCGCTCACCATCGACTCAATCATAAATAACACCTACGGCCTCATTGCCGACCACACGGGACTTGCCCGCGTTTATGTGAACAAGTACAAGCGCCGCCGTCGCGATTCGGTAGCCGAAGAGTTCCTGAAACTGTCGAAAATGCATTTGGATACCGCCTATGCCCTGGCTCTGACGGTTCCCAACATTATTGAGATGCAGCAGCTGCATTCGTATATTGCAATGGTATATATGGAGATGGCCGAAAAACTCACCGGCAAGGAAATGGAAGCGGCCATCGACTCGTGTGAGCAGCATTGCCAGCGGCTGCTCAAGCTCCGGCACGACTATAATCTGAAATCGAACCAATCGGGAACATTGACGCTGCTTGGTCGTGCCCAGATGCGCCGAGGTAATATGGACAAGGCGTTGGAGTACCTGAATCGTGCCGACGAACTAGAAATAGAGGAGCATCCGCGCAGAGAGATAAAAAAGGAGATACTGATGGCTTTCACTCAGTACTATGAGCTCAAAGGCGACTGTTATAAGGCAAACCACTATCTGAAAGAACTCTCATATCAGCTTGTTGAGAGCAGCACCGATGAGGCCGCCGCCCGTGTGGCGCAATCGAAATCGAAAGCCGAGTTTGAGCACAGAATGCGCCAGCGCGCGCTTCAGGAGTATGAGCACGAGCAGCAGTACAAGCGCCAGAGGTTGCTGTCGATTGTTATCACGTCGAGCTTGCTGGTCATCTCAATAATAATATTGGTGTCGAGTTTGCGACGCAAGAAACTCAACCGTATGCTGCGCCGGAAAAATGTGATGCTCGACGAGAAGAACTACCAGCTTGTGGCGGCCAAAGAGGAGCTGCAGTCGCAGAACGAGCTGCTGAACGTGGCCAATAAGAGCGTCACCGACAGTATTGTCTATGCCAAGCACATTCAGGAGGCGGTGATTCCGAATAAGGAGATTATGCGGCAGATATTCGGCGAGTGCCTGGTGATGTTCAGCCCGTGCAACATTGTGAGCGGCGATTTCTACTGGGCCGTCAGAATCGGACGCTACAAGGCGCTGGCGGTGGCTGACTGCACCGGTCACGGCGTGCCTGGAGCGTTTATGAGTATGCTCGGCATATCAATGCTCAACGACATTGTGGCTAACATCGATATGAAGTCGCAAAAGTTGAAAGCCAGCTATTTGCTCGACAATTTGCGTGACAACGTGCGCAAGGCTCTGCGCCAGGACAACAACGCCCTGAGCGGACTCGACGGCATTGATATGGCCCTGTTGCTGATTGACAGCGAGCGCCAAATGCTGCAGTATTCGGGCGCGTGCAGGCCGCTCATTATGGTGCGCAACAACGAACTGACAAAATTCGACCCCGACCGTATGAATATAGGTATATATGGAAAGGATGAGCAGTTCACCAACCACGAAATAGAAATTGAGCCGGGCGACTGCTTCTACGCTTACAGCGATGGCATTACCGACCAGTTCTGCAACACGGGTGAAGACCAGAAATTCGGCCGTCGCCGGTTGTACGAGATGCTGCTCGAAAACAGCACCGCACCTTTTGACGAGCAGCTGCAGACCTACCAGCGCACCTTTGAGCAGTGGCGCCAGTCTGACGCAAGCAAGGCTCCGGCCAGCCAGACCGACGATGTGCTTCTGGTTGGTATCAAAATCGCGTGATGCGAGACCGGCCACAGGGAAAGTGCGGTTCAAGCGCCGCATTTTCCGCCCCTCCGGGCCACTTTTCCGCACCGCCATATTGCCCTAAACAACCGATGCCTTAACGCCCCGCGTCAGCCTTAACCTTGAATTTTGTGTATTAACCGAAGTTTATAGGCGAATTATCAAAACAAAAAAAAGTGGTTTTCAAAAAAAATTACTTTTATGCGCTTTTCGTACACAAATGTGTGCGGGGAGCGAAAAATTGAAATAGCAACACTTCAATAATATAAAGTTATGAAGAGACAAATTTTAGCAGTATCGATTTTATTAGTTGCGACGCAACTGTTCGGTCAAGAGTCGAGATTCTGGGTAGGTGGCAGCGGCAAGTGGGCCGACAACAGCCACTGGGCAACCGTATCGGGTGGCGAGCCGGGTGCAACGGTGCCGGAATCAGGTACAAGCGTAGTGTTCGACGCCAACTCGTTCAGCGGTGCCAAAAACACCGTGACGCTCAGCGACGAAGTAGTGATAGGAAGCCTTACGGCGACCGATGCCGAGTTTGTCTTTTCTGGCAAGAAGGACCTCACAGTTGGAGGCTCGGTGAGTGTTGACAGCAAAGTTGATTTCGGCAAGCTGCGCGGCGCGCTGGTTCTCTCGGCCGAGGGCGACCAAACGCTGAACCTGCCGGCAACGCTCGATGGCGACATCGTCTTCAACGGCGGCAACTGGACTCTGGCTTCGGATTTGGCTACAGAAGGGAACGTCACCCTCAATGCCGGCTCGCTGAACACCGCCGGCCATAGCGTAACCTGCTCGGTGTTCACCGCCACCGAGAACGCCGAGGAGCTTGATATCAGAAATTCCTCAATGGTGACCGACAAGTGGTTTACTAATGCGGCGGAGAATATGACCGTGAAGGCTGAAGGGTCTACAGTGTTTGTTTACAAGCATACAAGTACAAATTTCCGTAAGGCTAACGGACAATTGTATAGTCGTGTGAGAATTAAGTCTGCGGGAAAAGATGGTGTTCCAACAATAAAAATTACTCTTATAAAGGATATTCAATGTCCGGCGAACGCAACAAATTCAAATCAGGATTTATATTTAGCGACTTATGAAGTAGAGGTTGTGAATGCTGGTTCTGGTTCATATTGCATTGGTGTATTGGACGATTCGAGTGAGCCTGACGTATTCAACAAGCCTGGGACAAAACAGACAGTTAAATTGGGACCTGGAACTTATAGAATAGGATTCTATTCTGGCCCCAAAAAAAGTAAATATAATTTGGACGAGGGCTATGAAGAAAAGAAAATTGTAGGTCCAAAGAATTTCACCGGAGGTGTGGAGGTCGATACGGGGGCAACTTGTTATGGTGATGATATTGTATTGAAGAGCACTGTTAAAAATGGAACGGAACCATATAAATATATTGAATGGGAGGAAAACGAAAGAGTAGCGCCTAACACCAAGGTTACGGCGCATAGTGGCGATAATATTTATTTGACAGTGACAGATAAGAATGGGTGTACGTTTGATGCAGATCCGTTCCGTTATTTATTGGATGATGAGGAAAACAACAGTTATACTGATGGCCCGGCAAAAATTGAAATTGACATGTTTACTCCAGACCCTGCGTGCGAGGATGAAAGTACTGGTAAAATCAAAATATTAGCAAAAGGTGGTTATAAAGAGCATACTTTCTATAAATATGATTTGAGCGGTCCTCTAAGCAAAAGTGCAACAGGTACTACAAGTGCCGAAGCTGAGTTGTCTGGTCTAAAAAAAGGCAACTATACTTTGAAGATTTCGGATGACAAATGCGAAAGCGAGGATTTATCGGTTTCTTTGGATGATGTTAAAAAGCCGACTATCAATATCGGCGCCGACCAGTATATATGCGAAGATGAATCAAATCCGGCCATAAATGGAGTTACTATTACCGGTGATTATACCAGCGTTAAATGGACATCAGACAATGTTGCAGTTTCGTTGCCTACGGGACAAGATGTTGTATTAAATCCAAACTTGACCATTAACACATCTGGTTCAAGTAGTCTGACATTGGTGGCGAAGAATGGTTCGTGTGAGGTTACCGCCACGCCCAAAAATGTTACTGTGATTTCTCTACCTAACCCAACGATTATAACAGGCAATGATAATGTCTGCGGTTTGGTAGTTGATATTGAAGCAATACCAGGTATCTCTGGAAACGAAGCAAACTTGGTGGCTGATGTGGAAGAAGCTCTTGATGGTGGTGCAAAGGATCCAAGTAGCGAAGGATTAAATCTGAAAGTTACAAAAGCTGGTAGGTATAAAATCGTTGTTAAGGAGAAAAAAAACGAGGGAGGATGCGATTGTTATGGTACAAGCAGCACTATAACATTGACATTCTATGACAAACCTGTATTTGAAGATAAAAAATTTGATGCACCGACTAGTGTTTGTGGTGCTGGAGTTCTGAGCAGTATTAAAGTAAATACTAAAAACGCAACAGCATTTAAGTGGAGTTTGGAGAAGGGCGCCGACACATCGTTCGGACCAGATGATGAGGCTACAACCAAGTACACCACTCAAGTGGCAGACGTAACTACCAATAAAGAAGTAAAGTTGAAAGTGGTGGCCAGCAATGTCGGTTGTACGGGTGAAGATGCGATTTCTGACACATATACATTCCCGGTTTATGCAAAGCCAGAGCCCGCAATTAATAAGACTAAATACACCACTTGCAATGACACAATTGAATTGGAAGGTAAAATTACCGCAGGCAATACTGATGTGACTTGGGAGCCAAGTGATAAAGCAAATGTGAAAATTATTGACTCCAAGATAGACAATGTGGATAAGACAAAAGTTACCGCAAAGGCAGTTCTTGTAGCTGGAGCTGAGCATAAGACTTATACGATAACGTTGAATGAAAAAGGTCAAGGCGATTGCGGAACCATAAAATCAACAGCGGCGGAGTTGGTGTTTAAAAACCAATTATTTGTTAATTTGGAGAAAGACAGTGTTATGGTTTGTGATGGAGCAACGGAATGCTCGGCTGTAGTTTTAGATAAAAGAGGCACTATCGATTGGGAGGTGACCGGAGGCGTTGAAGCCAAATCAATTTCACAAGAAAAAGCTACATATAAACTTGAATTTGAGGGTTTGAAAGAAATCAAAAGAATCCGTATCACGGCAAATGCAACTGAAACTGGTTGTAAAACAGTAAGAGCATCTACTTTGATTAAAATACTTCCTGTTCCAGTGGTGACAATTAACAAGGATACCGCTGTTTGTGGGTTGGCATATAATGTGCCGGAATTCGTATCGAGTGTTGATTTGGGCGATGACGAATCTGTTAAGAATTTATATACTCATTCATGGACTCCGTCTCTGTCCGAGCATAATGCAGAATATAAAAATGGAGTGTTCCGCCCTACAAATATGGGTGATAAGGACAGCGTTATTTGCAAGCTGAATTTGACGGAAGTTGTGGGAGAGTGCTTTGACTCAAAAGACGCTAATGTAACATTCTATGCGAAACCAGTGGTAGAAAAACTAAAATCGTGCCCCGATACAATATGCGATGAAGAAGTCTTGAAAATTGATTTGACAAAGATTTTCAAGGCAGAACATGCTAAATCTTTAACTTGGTATTCATCTGATATTGAATTTACACCTGATAATACTAATATATATGTGGCTTCTGATGATGATAAAGACCAAGGCTATGTGAAGTTGACATTGTTGGCTAATGGCTATGGATGTTGTGACGATGCCGAAAAAACTGTAATGATTTACATTAAAAAGCCTGTCACCCCGACAATTACAGATGGCGAATTTGATGTTTGCAAAAATGATGAAGTGACATACAAGACACAGCCGGGAATGTCGGGATATGTGTGGAAGGTTGATGGAGAGACGGTTGGAACTGAAAGCGTATTGAAATACAAATGGACAAAAGACCCTGGGAATTATTCTATTACGGTCTCTTACAGTAATGGCTGTGCAACAAAAACTTCACTTCCGGAAGATGTGGAAGTGCACGGTATGCCTGCCATTCCTCCTGTATTTGATACAACGTGCACTGAGACACCGTGGAACTTTGATGCAACAATTACTGGCAATTATACTTATTCTTGGAAAACTCATTTAGATAAATTCCAGACCCCTGCCAGTCAGCCAGATATCACATTCATAAGCGAGGAAGCCGGCAATTTCCAGCTTGTCTGCTTGATTACTGATATTGATTATGGCTGCCCGGCATACGACACAGTAAACGTTCACGTAGTGCAGGCTCCGGTGATAAAGGTTAATACAATCACTCCGGTATGCGATAAAGCAGATTTCATCAACAATTATGAATCTGGCAAATATTATGTTGAGGTTGAAAACAACGATGATTGTGAGTATTTGTGGGAGATTGTATCTGGTACGGGTTCATTCAACGGAACTGAAGAGGATTTGGCTATGGTTTATGAGCCAACTGAGGATGACCGTGAAGCCGGTGAGGTGAAATTCAAATTCTCAGTTACCAAGAATCATTGCACTACAGTTTCTGATACTATTACAGTTAAACTCCTTCAACCGATGAATGCTGGTATAGGAGGTGTGGCTCCGTTTAAAATCGCTAGCACTACAGAAATCAATGTGACCATTAAAGGTTCGTATTCCGGAGGATATGCTGACGGACTCGGATTCTACTTGGTTGCTCCTGACGGAACTGAATTGAAATTGTATCAACACGATAGGAAGAATTCGAAAAACTGGACAATTTCTCCAAAAGATTTTAACATAACCTTCTCTACCGAGTCCAACGAGGTCTTAAATCTCATAAATTTTGGAAAGGGAAAGGACGCCGAAGGTACTTTTGGTGTTGTCGATTGGAGCGCAATAAATGGTATGAATCCGGCTGAAGGCGGTTGGGCAGTCAGAGTTGGTGGTTCTTTCACCAAAAATGGTAAATTAATGCATGCCATTATTACCTTCGCCGACCACGAGAAGAACGACCTGTCGAAACCAATTAAGAAGGTTAAATTCGATTCTAAAGAAATCACGCCGGCGTTAGCAATTCGCAACGGTAGCTCCGCTAAATACATTTCCCCCATTGGCCTTCACGTTGAGTGCTACGGCGATAGCATCGAGGTAGTGTCGAAGCCGCTGCGCGATGGTGATTCTGATGAACATCTATACAACTTTGTATGGGCAACAAGTAGCGATTTCAGCAGTGCCAGCGTTATTGCCAAGACCGTTGGCAAATCGGTTGACACTCTGAAACTGGCAGCCGGTAAATATTTCATATCAATAACCGATGAGTATGGTTGCTCGGTTATGGATTCGTTCGAAATCAGCACACCTGAGAAGATTACCATCGGACAGGTTCGCAACGACACCATTGCCTGCTACGGTGACACCACCGGTGTACTTGAGGTTAATGTTACTAATGTGGGTGCTGTTCAGAGCAACTATTCATTCTCTTGGGCAAAGAAAGGCTCGGCTGAGGAACTCTCCAATCTTGCCAAGATAGATAACCTTGCCGCCGGCGATTATGTGGTTACTGTCACTAATAATGAGGATGGTTGCCAACAAGATTCAACCCTCACCGTTGTTCAACCCAACGCACCGCTCACAGCTACGGTTATTGCCGATTCTACCTTGCAGGCTTCGTGCGGAGGCACCACGGGCAGAGTGATGTTCAAAGCCGAGGGTGGTACTAAAAACTATAAGTTGTCTGCTTATCTTAATGGTGAATATGAAGAGAAAGACAAAGACAAGGAAGAAATCTTGACCGCAGCCAGTCTGCCAGGCGCAAAAATCGCCTTCAAAATTCAAGATGCCAATCTCTGCGAGTATTTCGACACCGTCTCGACAATGCCTGACACATTGAAACTGCGTGTTGATGTTATTTCGGAGGTAAAATGTCAGGATGACTCTGCAACTGTTAAAGTGGTTGTGGAAAATGCCAAACCAGGTGCGGTTTATGTTTATAAGTGGGATGGTGGCGAAAAAAACGGCTCTGACGAAGCGAAACTCCCTGCCGGCAGCCACAAAGTTGAGGTAGCAGAAGCGGGTGCCACTGAATGCTTCACCGAACTCTCAATTACAGTTAAAGGTGCCCGGGAGGTTACCAACAAAATCACCTACACCGACTCAATCAAGTGCTACGGCGACGAAACCGCAAGCTTCTATGCGAAAGCCGACAGCGTTGGTACACCAAGTGGCCATTTCACTTACACTTGGAAAGATGATGACAACAACATTTGGAACGACACTGCCGTAACCAATGTCGGTGTCGGAAAATATTACCTTACAATACTGACGGATGACGGATGCGAGATTTACGACACAGTTGAGGTGAAAGGTCCGGATAGTAAGCTCGAAATCGACCACAGCAAAGTTAAGCAGACAGCCCTGGCCGATTGCGGCGAGGAGAACGGTAGCGTTACTGCTTTAGGTGCAGTCACTGGTGGTTTGAAACCTGCCAATGGTTATGACTTCCAATGGATTCTGCAATCAGATGAAACCCAGAAAAAAGGCGGTCATACAATCACCGCTGGTATTGGCGCAGGCTTCTATAAAATTGTAGTAACCGACTCGCTTGGTTGCAAGGCCACCGATACTTTGACTGTTAAGGATAATGGTCAGGTTGATTTCAATTACGAAATTGTTAAGAGTGTTACCTGCAAAGAGCGTGAGGATGCCCAAATCCGCATATCGCAAGTAATGGAAAACGGTGCTGCAGCCAGCTCGTTCAAACTTGAGTGGATTAATAAGGGCGGTTATTCGCAAATAGGTTATTCGCAAAACGATACCACAATCAACAATGTCGGCAATAACGCCACACTGACGATTACAACCGCTCACGGTTGCTCTACCGAGGCTCTTATTGAGGCCCTTGGCGACAGCACACTGCGCTTTATCGAGCCTATCACCAATTATCCTGATATGAACGGAACACCGGAGCGTGCCAATGGTAGTCTTACCGTTGAAGTTGCCGGTGGAATTGGCGCCTACGTTTATGATTGGAGCGTTGAGGTTCCTGGAAATGAAATCACCGCAGTAAACATTGAGAATACTGACTCAACCACAACGTTGAAGAAACGTATGGCTGGTAAATACCATCTGTCGGTGACCGATGAGAGCAGCTGCTCAATCGACACTACTTTGGAGGTGAAATATGAGCCTATCGACGCAATTGTTACAATTGATTCGGTTAAATGTAAAGGTACCGACGGCGGCAAGGTGAAACTTACTGGTTTCGGTGGTTACGACGGAGTTGATTATGTATTCCATTGGGTTAAGACAACTGATGCGAATTCAGTGCCTGTTGAGTCGGAGCCAATGATTAAAGAAGGTGACGAAGCCACATTCACGAATTTGACTGCCGGATGGTATGAATGCTTGATTTGGCAGCTTGACAGCTCTTTGGTTAGGGTTCGCGACACATCAATCTGGGTTGGTGAGCCGACAATCGCGCTGCGTGTTCCTAACGATTCAATCACAATCGACAGCACATACTGCTATGCCACTTCTGGCGCAATCACAGTCAAAGCTCCTGCCGACAGTGCGGTAGCATACGACATCTACAATGGTTATTATCCGTTTACAATCAGCGTCAAGAATAGTCAGAACGATGTTATTGCCCCGACAGGTTTGGCCGCCGGATGGTACACTATTCACGTAGAGGACGCATTAGGCTGCGAATATGACAAGGCAGTCGAGGTTGGCGACAAGTCGAAGTTTGAGGTGAAAGCTAATGATGTCGATTTGAGATGCTTTGGTTCGACCAACGGAAAAGTGGAAGTCGAGGCATCAATCGAGAACGCTAGTGCATTCACATATTCTTGGATGAAGTGGATTGACAGCAAGGGTGACACTCTGCCATTGCCAGGCACAGTAATTTCTGAAGACAGCGTGGTTAAAGGTCTTGCTGCCGGAGCTTACATAGTGAATGTAACCGTAAATGTTGATAATCACACTTGTGTGAAATCTGACACGGCTTATGTAAATCAGCCTGATTCAATCTCATTCAAGTTGTCGAATGTAAAAGACAACACTTGCTTCACAAAGGCTGACGGAATCGTAAGACTCGACTCGCTGAATGGCGGATTCAAGGTTCCGAACCGCAAGTACGAAATGTTCATCTTTATGAGCGACGACAATAATATTTACGATGCCAACAATGAACTGACGAACAGGTATATTGCCGAGGCATCGGTTGCCGTTGACTCATCGTTCACTTTCGAAGGCCACCTTTTGACTGGTGAACACAAGGTTGTTGTGGTGGATGAAGGTGGTTGCCTCAGCGACACCATCGCCTTCACCGTCAACTCACTGCCGAGAGTTTCCTTCGCAGTTTCGAACGTCGAGCCAAACTCTTGCTACAACAGCAACGACGGCGAGGTTAAGTTGGAGAATCTGCAAGGCGGCGTTGAGAAGTACAACTTCTTCGAGGTGCTCGACGTCAACAAGAATGTACTGTTCAGCGATAGTATGATGGTTGTCTGCCAAACCGATACAATTGGAGACACCACAGCAATATTCGCTCCGGGTCTGACGGTTGGCAAGTACCTTGTCCGCGTGGCCGACACCAGCGACTGCTTCAGTGAGTACGACACATTGCAGGTGTTCACCAAGCGTCCGAGAATCGTGCTCGACACTATCATTGAAAATGTATTGCCGGAGTGCGGAATGTTCAAGAAAGACGGAAGCGTTTCGAACGAAGGTGTGGTTACGGCATTTGCTTCGAAATTGATGACTCCGGATGTCAAGACTATGGGTGCCGATTTGAAACTCTTCTTCAAGGTTGATGATGGCGAGTTCAAGGCCGACAGCGTTCTCACTAAGCTGACCGCCGGCAAGCACAATATAACCATCAGCTATGCTGACACTTTGTGCGCCGACACCGTTTACGCTTTCAATCTTGGCGCCAAGAGCAACCTTGTGGCCGACGCACATTTCATTGGAACTCCGAAGGCCATCTTCACTTGCCCCGACAAGGAGCTTACAGCTTATGTTGAGTCAGGTGAGAACGGCGGTCCGTTCAGCTACAAGTTCTACACCTTGAGCGACGAGGAAGCAGAGAAACTCTTGCCTGTTGAACCCGCGCCCGAGCCGGCAAAAGAGGAGAAGCCTGTTGAGAACAACACTGCAGTTGACGACAGCACTACCAATACTGCCGACACTGTTGCCTACAGGTACAACCGAGGCATCTACTTCAGAGCCGATTCTGTTCCGGCAGTTGACACAACCGGCAATCCGGCAGTGACCGACACCGTTCCGGTACTTCTCCCGGTTTACGACCACCAGACAATCCGCGGCCGTATGGTATCGGTATTGGCCAGCGGCAGCCGTGAAGACGGAAGCGTGAAGGTTTCGGGTGACACTTGGCGAGCTTACGCCGACGACATCAAGCCTTACGGATACGAGACGTTCTACTACTTCGAGATTACCAACGACCAGTGTATCAGCGTCGACTCGATAAAAGCCACAGCGCTGAGACCGGTTGAAGGCTTGCAGATAATTGTCGATATGGAGGACGTTACATCCGACGAGTTGCTTATCGATGGCGAGTATCAAGTACCCGAAGGCGGTCTGCTCACTCTGACAGCCAACCAGCTTGAGTTCGAGTTCAGCGACAACATCTTCGCTTACGCTGAGAACGGTTGGTTGTGGCAGAGCGCTCCGGCCGACAATAACGAATCGTCAACGTCGGGTCTGTTCATCGGCCGCATCGAGACAACATCGCCGTCGATGAACGAGAATCCGCTGGTTGCACAAGGCTACGGCAGGTTCATCGCCAAAGTATGGGACAGCGTCCGCTTCGAACTGTCTGACTACAGCGAGGGCGTTTATCGCATAAGCGACACAACACTCACTTGCTCATACTACGACACCGTGGTGGTTAACGCTGAGAGCACCATCAAGCCGCGCAAGGTGTTCACACCTAACGGCGATGGCCACAATGATACTTGGAAGATTGCCGGTATGGCATCGTACGACAAAGCAACCATTTACGTGTTCAACCGCTGGGGCGGACGCGTATGGCAATATTCCGGCAGCGGCCGCGAATACGACACTAAAGAGTGGGGTGGACGCAACGAGAAGAACAAACCTGTTCCATCGGGCACCTACTACTATGTAATCCAATGCAGCGACGGCGTGCTTGGAGGTAAGAAAGTTACAGGACCTGTTACAATTATAAGGTAATACAGCTATGAAGAGGATTATTTTAACCTTGTTTGCGGGAGCGATTCTGATGGCTCCCAGTGCCAAAGCACAATTGCTGCCACAATTCTCGCAGTATATGTTTAACGAGTATGCGCTAAACCCTGCGATTGGCGGTACAAGCGACTATTGGCAGATTAAGACCAACTATCGGTATCAGTTCGCCGGCGTGAAAGACGCTCCGCAAACCTATATGCTCGGTGGCTACGGCCCGCACAAAATGCTGCCTATGGGTTACGGCGGTTACATCTTCAACGATGTGACCGGCCCTATCGGAAATATGGGCGCCTACGCTTCGTACAGCTACAACGTGCGCATCTCGGGCGACATCCGCATTTCGGCAGGTCTGTTTGCGGGAGTTGTTCAGCAGAAGGTCGATTTGGCTGATGTTGACGAGTTGAACGAGGGAGCCGATGGTTTCCAGAACACGGTTTATAAGAAGATTTATCCCGACGGTTCGCTGGGCGTGTATCTCTACACATCGCAGTACTACGCCGGAATATCGTTCAACCACCTGTTCTTCAACAATATGTCGCTGCTCGACAAGTACGATGGCGATTACATTGTGAAAGACGGCCGTGTGAAACCGCACTTCTACATCCAGGGCGGATACAAATACAACATCGACCGCAACTTCGACCTTGAGCCGTCGATATTGATTAAAACCGTGCCGCACTACGACTTTATGACCGACATCAACTGCCGAGTCATCTATCAGAAAATGGTGTGGGGCGGTCTGGGCTTCCGCTACAACTTTAAGAATCCTGAGGCTGTGATAGCGTTTGTGGGCTACAACTACAACGATATGATTAACGTCGGCTACTCCTACGATTTAACAGTGTCGAAGTTGAGCACATCAAGCTACGGTTCGCACGAGATTATGCTCGGTGTCAAGTTTGAGGACATCCGCAAGTCGAAATCGAAACGCAAGATTAGATAACATCAAAAAAAGCCGTCAGCCTCTGCGTTGGCGGCTTTTTTATTTGACTTATATTTGGCCCCGTAATGCTTTCGCAGATGAAAGGAAGGTTTTTGCTGGCAGTGATGATGGTGTTCGTGGTGGCGCAGTCGTGCAGCCGCGATGAGGGGGCGCGTCCCGAGATTAAGAAGGGCCGCTTGGTCGATGTGCTTGTCGATATTCATCTCACCGACGGCTATCTGTCGTACACCGGTTCACGCATCAGCCGCGACCGCGACCGCATCGAGGGCTCTTACGGTTATGTCCTTCAGAAGTACGACATCACACCCCGCCAGTTCCGCAACACAATGATTTACTACAGCCGCCACATTGAGGAGTACGAGCAGATTTACAACAAGGTGATTGAGAAACTCACCATCTACGAGGCCGAGGCGATGAAAAACGACAGCGGAGCCTCGAACTCCGACAAGCCGCAGCCTGAGCGCCCCCGAAAGAAGGATCCGGCGGAGCGGTAGTGGCCCCGGCTCAAAAAAAGTGACGGGCCGATATTTTTCTCCTTCCATTTCCCAATTTTCCACTATCTTGCCGCCTATGGACGAAAGTTTTGACATACGGCAGAATGCCACTATAATATCTGACAAAGAGTACGAAAACAAGTTGCGGCCGCTCACGTTCGACGACTTCAACGGACAGGCGCGTATTCTTGAGAACCTGAAAGTTTTTGTGCAGGCCGCCAAAATGCGCGGCGAGCCGCTCGACCACCTGCTGCTCAACGGCCCGCCAGGATTGGGCAAAACCACTCTTGCCAACATTGTGGCAAACGAGCTTGGCGTGGGCTTCAAAATCACCTCGGGCCCCGTGCTCGACAAGCCAGGCGACCTTGCGGGAATCCTCACAGGCCTTGAGCCAAACGATGTGCTTTTTATCGATGAGATTCACCGCCTCAACCCCGTTGTCGAAGAGTATCTCTACTCGGCGATGGAAGATTTTCGGATTGATATTCTGATAGATAAGGGTCCTGCCGCCCGTTCGGTGCAATTGTCGCTCAACCCGTTCACATTGGTTGGCGCCACAACCCGCGCAGGACTGCTCACAAGCCCGCTGCGCGCACGCTTCGGTATCAATCTGCATTTTGAATATTACGACGCTGAAACGCTGAAGAAAATCGTAAAACGCTCGGCATCAATTCTTCAGGTGCCGATTGACGATGATGCGGCATTCGAGATTTCGTCGCGCAGCCGCGGAACGCCGCGTATCGCCAACGCCCTTTTGCGCCGTGTGCGTGACTTTGCGCAGGTGAAAGGCTCGGGCCATATCGACCTCAAGATTGCGCAGTTCTCGCTTCGCGCCCTGAATATCGACCAGTACGGCCTCGACGAGATGGACAACCGCATACTCACCACCATCATCGACAAGTTCAAAGGCGGGCCTGTGGGTATCACCACCATTGCCACCGCCGTGGGCGAAGATGGCGGCACTGTGGAAGAAGTCTACGAGCCGTTCCTCATCCAGGAAGGCTTCATCAAGCGCACGCCGCGCGGCCGCGAAGCCACCGACAAAGCCTACAAGCATTTGGGCCGCACCCGTTTCTGCCCCGACCCACAGCAGGGGACGCTGTTTTGATTGATTCTGAAATTTCGATATAGGATTTGGAAATTAGGCATTGTCCGAAGGACAAAACTTGCATAACCTCGGATAAGCGAAGCGCAATCCGTGGTAAGATAACGGGAAAAAGAAACAATCTGAAAGATTGAACATAAAACAATTACACAATGAGTTACACTCGCTTTTTATACCACATTGTTTTCCGCACAAAATGCAGTTTGAATACCATTCCCGAATCTCACGAGAAAGATTTATATGCCTACATATTGGGATTCGTGAATAATAAAAATGCCGTTTTATACAGAATTGGCAGAATGCCGAATCATATTCATATGCTCGTTGATTTGCCACCGATGCTGTCTGTGGCGTCTTTTATGCAAGAGTTGAAAATCGCGACAAGCAAATGGCTCAAAACAAACAGCGAGTTTCCTAATTTTCAGGGTTGGGCCGAAGGTTATGCTGCGTTTACATACAGTTTGAAAGAAAAGGAAACCGTCATCAATTATATCAAAAATCAAAAGGAACACCATAAGGTGGAAACATTCGAAAGTGAGTACAGACGTTTTATTGAAGAAAGTGGAATCCAGATAGATGAGAAATATTTTCTGAAAGATTAGGTTCACTCTTTCAGAGTGTTTTTCTTTGTGGGTTGTAGGCCGGCAGTTGCGCTTCGCTTACTGCCGGTTATGCAAATCGCGTCTTTCAGACGCATAAAACGAAAAGATTATGAGATATTTACGGGACGCTGTTATAGCGATTTATATTTTTCTAATTCCAGGCGCTACCACAGCGCAGTATTTTTCCGCCGAGAGCGATGTTGAGCGGTTGCTGAAGGCCGATTCGGCGGCGCTGCATTTGACCATTGACAACTATAACTTCCTTTGGAACAACGAGTTCTTTGGTCCGATAGTTGAAGGCTACACAC
The DNA here is from genome assembly GCA_902790595.1 of uncultured Bacteroidales bacterium. GTDB lineage: Bacteria > Bacteroidota > Bacteroidia > Bacteroidales > SZUA-534 > RUG13583. The sequence goes on along the minus strand of CADASL010000007.1, from coordinate 87,103 downwards.
TTATTGGCTACAATCTGCAGCCAGCGCTCGAGTACCATTTTTCGCCAAACATAAAGGCGAAGGCGGGTGTGCGGCTCACCAAATACTCGGGCCTCGACAAGTTTACCGACTGTCTGCCAGTCTATTCCGTCACTTGGCACACCAACAAGTTGGCCGTCACAATGGGCACAATCGACGGCGCGTCGTTCCATCGCCTGCCCGAACCCATTATGTTCCGCGAGCGCCAACTCACCAACAACTACGAGAACGGAATGCAGATTCTGTACAACACCAATCGCCTTTTTACTGATGTGTGGGTCGATTGGCAGGACTTTATCTTCCACGACGACAACAAGAAAGAGCAGATTTACGGTGGCCTGTCGGTTGGTTGGAAGGCTTTGCAGACCGATGCTCTCGAAGTTGAGTTGCCCGCTTCGTTCACCATTTTCCACCGTGGCGGGCAGATAGATACCGACACCACCCCGATGCGGCTGTTCTACTACGTCTCGGGCGGCGCGCAGCTCACTCGCCACACCAGCGGTTTTGTAAGCGGCATTGGCGCGTCGTCGCAAGTGATTGGTTACAAAGACAATTCGCCAACGCCCGAAAGCCTCTACCACAGCGGTTGGGGTTGGCTGTCCGATGTGAGTCTGATGCACGGCCAAAGCAGCCTGACAGTTGGCTATTGGCTTGCCGACGGTTTAATTACCCAACAAGGCAACCCAATGTATATGAGCCTCTCGTACGACGGCGCCACCGACCAGAAACGCCGCAGTATGCTCACCGCCGAACTGAATCTCGCCAAAGAGATAACCAATTATTTCACAGCCGCTTTGACCGCCGTCGGCTACTACGACCTCAAAAACTCAGCGTTCGACTACACCTACGCCTTCACCTTCGTGCTCAAGCCCGATTTTGTGCTTTGGCGGCGATAGGGCATAAAATTCTTAAAACAGGATGTTTATTGTCGGCGGCTACAGTAGAACGTCCTTAATCCATAATCCTAAAAACCTGTCCACGACAATAAACTCTTTGTTTCGTTCCGTAACAACGCCTTTTTCAATTAGTTTCTGCATAGCAGACTGCACCGAACTTGCCGATGGCAGATTATGTTTTTTTATAAACGACGACGATGTTACTTGTGTTGCCGCACCTTCTTTCGCTATGGCGTAAAAAACCATTTTCTGCTTGTCGGATATGTTCGAAAGAATCTCTTTATATGTCGGTTCCTTATCAATAATAATATTCATAATGGCCTGTTTCACAATGCCCAACGAACATTCATTGCCTTCGACTATCGAGAACGCCTCATTACACGTTTTTTGTATGTAAAACGTGTGTCCTTCAAACGTGTCGTAAATGTATTTCACGGTGTCCGCAGCGATTGCTATACCATTGTTGTTGAATTGCTTAACAATAAATTCGCAATACACGTCAAATGGAATCTCGTTTAATTCCATTATGTCGGCGCTTTGATAGAAGGGGCGGGTGGAATTCAGGAACATATTCTGCATTATGCTTCGCTCGCTTCCTGCGAAAATAAACCGGCAATTCCGCATTTTTTGAATGTGCCCTCTCAACAAAGCTTCAATATTTTTCTCGGGATATTTATGTATTTGCTGAAACTCGTCAATTGCCACAATACACGGCTTGTCGGCTTGTTCCAGGTAGGTGAATATTTCTTCCAAAGTAAGTTCCGGCTTCTCAATATCACCCAAATCGATATTGAATGCAGGCAAACCCGTAGCGGGGTCGATGCCGAATTTTCCGGCAATCGATTTAATGGTCTGCAAAAATGCCATTGAGACCTTTTTCCCTTTGGGAACAATCTGCCTGTATATTTCTTTCCCCAAAGCGAAAGTGAATTCTTGCAGCGACGCGGTATGAAGAATATCCACAAAAAACGTATAGTATCGTTCCTCTAATTCCTTTTGAGCGTAACAATGCTGAATGAGCCCAGTTTTTCCCATTCTTCGCAGCGAAATCAGGACAAGATTATTCCCGTTAGTAATGGAACGGATAATCTTTTTCGATTCCATTTCCCTGTCGCAAAAGTATTTGTCGGGTATTTTCCCAACGACAACAAAAGGATTTTCCATAGCCAGGATGTTTTAAAATCTGTTTCGCAAATGTAATTATGCGATTCGAATTATGCAAATCGAATTATGTGATTCGCATAATGTAAAGCGCATAATTTATTCTGAAACGTGTGGCGAAATCTGCAAAGGCGGCATTTCCCTTCGTGCTCAAGCACGATTGGGTGCCCTGATGTAGGGCGCCTTCATTGCTTTCCGTCGATTGAGAGTATAATCGGTCAAGAACTCGTAATGCGAATGTGTTGTTAGCGCAAAAAAAAATCCGGTGACAAATGCGCCACCGGACCCATCAATCATTATTAAACTTTCAACTATGTATTTCAGTGTGTCTTACATCGGCTAATTGAGCAATGCAATTCTGAACTGCATTTCCTCGGGCTCGTCGGGCTCGAAATTGGCGTTGGCCTCGCTTTGCGGAATAAAGTCGGTAACGTAGATTGTTATGCCCTTGCGGTAAAATTCAAAATCGATGGTGCGCTGCCACTCGTGAGTGCCGTCGCTAATTGTGCGGGTGCAGGGCAGGGGAATCTGCAGGTCGTCGCCGTCGTACATATAGCAGCAGACAAGGCCGCGGCGGAAAACATCGCCGTCAAGTTCGCGGACTTTGATGTCGGCAAAGTAATAACCGCCCGAGCCGCTGTGGTTTGTTTGGTATGCCCAGTCGCGCTCTTTCACGGTGACTTTTTGTGTGGTCCATTCAACATCTTCGCGCGTTTCAGTGTTCCAATAATCATCGTCGCACGACGAAAAACCTGCCGCAATGGCAAGTAAAGTGAACATTGATAGAATTTTACGTTTCATTATATTCGTTTTTTAGTTAGTACTACGAGGCTTTTGCCCCTTTTTTCTGATATAATGATGCAATTTACGCGGAAAGGTTGCAGCTAGGTGCGATTTTTTTTGAAAAAAATTATTTCTATCTTTCAAATCGGAAAATTGATAACCATATAACTATGAAACACAATTCGTTAGCCGCAATGGTGGCAGCGTTTGCGGTCTTTGCTTTCGCGCAAAACGTTAAAGCCCAGAATTTTGAGGAGTTTGTCAAGCAGCAAAATGCAGAATTTGAGGAGTTTGCAAAAGAACGTCAGCAGGGTATTGAGGCCTTGAAGGCTGAGTATGAGCAGACCGTTGAGGACTACAAGCGGGCGATGAACCGTATGTACGACTCCGAAATCTCATCTATCGATTTGATGAAATCTGACGACAATATTGAGGTGAAAACCAAGGCGAAAGCCCCGAAATCAACCGTTAGTTCAAGCGAGCTTTCAAAAAATGCGAAAGAGGCCAAGGAGGCGATTGACAACGCTTCGTCGGACGAGATTTTGAAGAAACTCACCGGCGCGAACATTGATGAGGCCAATGCCCAGCAGGTGAAAGAGGCCACAAACAAGCTGTCGATTGTGATAAGCGATGTCATCAATCAAACCGAGCCGGCCAAGGCTGAACCAATGCCGGAACAAAAGGCAGAGCCGGAGCAGGAACAGAAACCGGAGCCGAAAAAAGAGGTTGAGGCCAAATCGGGCAACAGCAACATTCCGAGCGGCAAACCTTGCACCTACAGCCGCATATCGTCGCCGTTTGGCGAGCGCATCCATCCGGTTTACGGGCGCAAGAGTTTCCATAAAGGTGTTGACCTTGCAGCGCCCAACGGCACTCCCATCTATGCCACTGCTGACGGCATTGTGGCATTTGCGGGCGTGTGCAACGGCTACGGCAATTTCATAAAACTCAATCATCAGAACGGCTACAAAACAGGTTACGCCCATATGTCGCGGATGGTTGTCAGCTCCGGCGCCAAAGTCAGAAAAGGCGACCTCATCGGCTACGTGGGCTCAACCGGAACATCGACCGGGAACCATCTGCACTACGAGGTTTATTACAACGACCAGCTCACCGACCCGGCAAAAACGCTGTGATTCAGTAAAGAAAAAGATATTGCGAAGGGCGCGTGAATGATGGATTCCGCGCCTTTTTTGCGTTTTTCGCAGTTATAAATCAAAAATCCGTTTGCCGACAAACACCATTTGCTATTTTTGCAGTTCTTTTTAAACGAGTTGACTTTTATCGGAAAACGTAACAATTTGAAATCGAAATAGAAATGAAAAAGGAACTTGAGACAAGGTACAATCCGGCTGCGGCCGAAGAAAAATGGTACAAGTTCTGGATGGACAACAAATTCTTCCATTCCGAACCCGACCACCGCACACCATATACTATAGTGATTCCGCCGCCGAACGTTACCGGCGTGCTGCATATGGGCCATATGCTCAACAACACCATTCAGGACATTCTGGTGCGCCGCGCCCGTATGATGGACCGCAACGCCTGCTGGGTGCCAGGCACCGACCACGCTTCAATCGCCACCGAGGCAAAGGTTGTGAAGAAGTTGGCCGATATGGGTATCAAAAAGCGCGACCTGACTCGCGAGGAGTTCCTGAAATACGCCTGGGAGTGGAAAGAAGAGCACGGCGGCGTGATTCTTGAGCAACTCAAGAAGTTGGGCGCTTCGTGTGACTGGGACCGCACTGCTTTCACAATGGACGATGTGCGCAGCGAATCGGTTTTGCGCGTGTTTGTCGATTTGTATCGCAAAGGTTTGATTTACCGCGGTTTGCGAATGGTCAACTGGGACCCGAAGGCACAGACCGTATTGAGCACCGAGGAGGTTATCTATCGCGAAGAAAAAAGCAAACTATACTATCTGCGTTATTATGTGGCTGATGCCGATTCGAACCCTGTGAAACCCACTGGAACCGAAGGCGAAATCATTCATAAAGACGCGAAAGGCTACTACGCTGTGGTGGCTACCACCCGTCCGGAGACAATTATGGGCGATACCGCGATGTGTATCAACCCGAAAGACCCGAAAAACCAATGGTTGCGCGGTCACAAGGTGATTGTGCCGCTCGTCAACAGAGTGATTCCCGTAATCGAAGACCGCTATGTTGATATTGAGTTTGGTACTGGCTGTCTGAAAGTTACGCCTGCTCACGATGCAAACGACTATGCTCTCGGACAGACTCACAATCTGGAGACAATCGACATTTTCAACCCCGACGGAACGCTGTCGGAGGCTGCCGGACTCTACGTTGGACAAGACCGTATGGATGTTCGCAAGCAAATTGCCATCGACCTTCAAAATGCCGGCCTGATGGAGAAAATTGAGGATTACGACAACAAGGTGGGCTACTCGGAGCGCAATCAGGATACGGCTGTGGAGCCGCGCCTGTGCAAGCAGTGGTTCCTGTCGATGAAGCACTTTGCCGACATTGCACTGCCGCCCGTGCTCGAGGGAAAAATCAAGTTCCACCCCAACAAATACGTATCGACCTACCGCAATTGGCTCGAGAATATTCAGGACTGGTGTATCAGCCGCCAACTCTGGTGGGGACACCGCATTCCCGCCTATTTCCTGCCAACGGCCGAAGGCGAGGAAGAGAAATTTGTGGTTGCGCTCACAGCCGACGAGGCTCTGGCCGAAGCACGCAAAATCAAGGGTTACGAGAACATTACCGCCGACCAACTGCGTCACGATGAGGATGCGCTCGACACTTGGTTCTCGTCGTGGTTGTGGCCTGTTTCGCTTTTCAACGGCATCAACAACCCTGGAAATAAGGAGATTAACTACTACTACCCAACTTGCGACCTTGTCACGGGCCCCGACATTATTTTCTTCTGGGTTGCCCGAATGATTATGGCTGGCGAGGAGTATCAGCACGATGTGCCGTTCCGCAACGTCTATTTCACTGGTATTGTGCGCGATAAGTTGGGCCGTAAGATGTCGAAATCGCTCGGCAACTCACCCGACCCGCTCAAACTCATTGCCGACTACGGCGCCGATGGCGTGCGTGTGGGAATGTTGCTCTGCTCGCCTGCTGGCGGCGATTTGCTTTACGATGACTCGCTGCCTGAGCAAGGTCGCAACTTCGCCAACAAGATTTGGAACGCTTTCCGCCTGGTTTACAGTTGGAATGTCGATGACAAACTGCCGCAACCCGAAGCCGCACGCGTAGCCATTGAGTGGTTCAACCAAAAATTGAGCAGCACCATCGTGCAACTCAACGACCACTTCGACAAGTTCCGTCTGTCGGAGGCGCTGATGACCGTTTACCGCCTGTTCTGGGACGAGTTCTCGGCTTGGTTCCTTGAGATGGTGAAGCCCGCATACCAAACGGCTTGCGACGCCACAACTTATAACGCTGTGATTGAGTTGTTTGAGAAGATGCTCAAACTGTTGCACCCATTTATGCCGTTCATTACCGAAGAGATTTGGCAGTCGATTAAGGAGCGCCAAACCACTGACAGCCTGATAGTTGCCAAATGGCCTGAGGCTGGAGCGTTCAACGAAGATTATCTGGCGGAATTCGAGAATGTTAAGCAGACAATTGCCGAAATCCGCACCGTCCGCACCGACAAGAAAATCCCGAACCGCGACGCAATCAAACTCTTTGTGAACAAAGGCAGCAAAGGCTACAACGCGCAGTTCGACAGCGTGATAGCAAAGATGGGCAACGCCGAATCGATTGAGATTGTCAGCCAAAAAGTCGACGGCACCGTCGCCTTTATGGTTCAGACAACTGAATTCTACGTTCCGTTCGGCAGCAATATCGATGTTGAGGCCGAACTGGCCAAACTGCAAGCCGACCGCACTTATCTGGAAGGCTTCCTGCAATCGGTAATGAAGAAACTCTCGAACGAGAAGTTTGTGAACGGAGCCCCCGCAGCCGTTGTTGAGAACGAGCGCAAGAAGCAAGCCGATGCCGAAGCAAAAATAAAAGCAATCGACGAGCAGATTAAAGCGCTGAGCTAGAAAACTTGCTGATATATAGCATAAAACAAAGTCCGCAGCCTGGTGGGGTGCGGACTTTTTGCTATATAATAATAGGTGTTGCAAGCATTAAAATGAAAAATACGTAATTGTCATATTTTTTTATATTTGCAACCTATTTTATAAAAGAAATCTATGAAAGGAGCAAAACCATTAATGCTGTTGTCGGCAACATTGCTGACAATTAGTGCTTTAGCGCAACAAGGCGTTTTCTATTATGTCAATACAAATGCTGAGTTAATCAATTCAAAAACAGCCGACGCCGTATTGAACGAGAACGGAATGGTGATTCTTAACGAATGTTCTGACGCGAAATACGAGAATCCGGCAGTTCAGCTTATCGAGTTGAACAAGAGTTTTATTAAAACCTCGGAAAACATCGTAAAAGTCAACAACTTAAATAGTGTAAGCTCAATCACCAAGTATTCGAACGGCAATTATGGCGTTTTCGCCAATGTTGGTGATTCTCCGGTAAAACTTAATGTTTCAGGCAGTTATAAAGAACTGGAGCAAAATCCGGTTGCCGACCAGAAAAACGAGTCGGTTGTCGGGCGCGCGGTTGTTGGCAAACAGATTTTGGTGGTTTCAACCAAGTCGGAGACCAAAGGCAAATACGCTATTGTGTTGAGCAGTTTCAGTGCCGAAACGGGCGAGAAGGAGTGGAGCAAGGCCGTTTCGAGCGAGACCAACGAGTCGGCCGATGCCATTGTTGCCGACAACGAAGGCAATGTCGTGGTTTTGGGCCGCAAATACAACGATAACGGAACCGAATATATTCCAATCTTCTACAAGCTCGACGCCAAAGGCGGAATTGTATGGAAGAAGAGCAGTGTTGATATGCCGTCGAATTTCTATTCGCAGAATCTGGCAATATCAAAAAACAACGAAATCTTCTACGCTTGCGGTCTGACGCAGCGCTCAGGTCTTCAGACAAAACTGTACCGACTCGATGCCAACGGCAACACCAAACGTTCAATCAGCATTATTGAATTCACGGGCAACGGCGTTTTAAGCCTGTCGTCGGGCAAGATTCTGCTCTACGGCTCGCGTTTCTACACTGATGTTAAGCAGGTGGTTACCAAAGGCGCTTACGTTATTCTCGATAGCGATTTGAACGAGCTGAGCAACAAGTCGTTAGGAGTGAACGACAAACCTGATTCCGATTTTAAATACTCAACCACCAGCAGCTCCGATTTGCAGACGGCTGTCGAGTTGGAGTCGGGCAGCATTGTAATGGTGGGCAAGGTTACGATGCCGCAAGCCGGTGGCGCCGAAAAGCAGAACAACACCATTGTTGTGGTGGCCGACGCTTACGGCAATTACAAGTAAAAAACGTTTCGCATAGAAAACTTAAAAGCATCCGGAATCCGGGTGCTTTTTTTGTTCGGTGGATTCGTGTGCCGTTTCCCGACACGGATTTTCCACTTATTTGTTAAAACCTACCAATTGTTAACCCATTCCAACCAGATATTAAGTGGCGGCTTTCGCATAAAGTTAATGTCATATTTTTGAAACATCATTATATGGGTAAGAATGTCAGGTTTAGCATTATTTCAAGATTTAACACACATTTTTCAATTATTGAGAAATGTTTTTGGTGGTTTCACGATTCCTTTGCCGGTGTATTTTGAATAAGAATGTTGTTTTTTCTGGTGCATTGACAAGGAAGAAATGAAATTTTAAGTGAATGTTACTTTTATTTAAATTGGAAATTATCTATACTTTTGTATAAGTTTCATTACTAATAATAAATCTTAATGCTTATGAAGAAAATTTGTTTTTTAGTTATTGGGCTGTTTTTTGTCATACATAACGTGGCAAATGCTCAGGACGAAAAATTCAAGGCTCTTTTCATTTACAACTTCACAAAGTATATGGAGTGGCCTGAAGTGAAGCATTCTGGCGATTTTAAAATCGGAGTGCTTGGAAGTTCGCCAATAACCAATGAGTTGAAAGCGTTTACGGCAAAGAAAACCGTAGGCGAGCAAAAAATTGTGGTTGAAGAGATTATGGCTATAGCCGATTGTCCGAAATACCACATTGTTTTTGTGCCAACCAAAGCATCGTCGAATGTGGCCGAGGTGACAAAAAACGTGGCGGGCCGGGGTGTTCTGGTTGTCACCGATAAGCAGGGTTTGGCGGCTTCGTATTCCGGCATCAACTTTGTTAAGGCCGATGGCCAACAGTCTTTCGAAATCAGCGTTAAGCACATTCAGGAACAAGGCGTTAGCGCAGGTAAGAGCTTGCTGTCGTTAGGTATTAAGGTCGATTAACTAACTTTTTAAAATTGCAATTATGTTTAAGAAAATAATACTCTGTTTTATTGCAGTTGCCCTTGTTTCGGCACAATCGTTCGGGCAACAGAAAGACATTTCAAAAATGACTCGTGCCGACATTATGGCAATGTCGTACGAGGAGTTGGCCGAGTTGCCGATTGAAGATGTTATGCAACTGACAAAAATTTTAGGCATATCGCTCGATGAATTCTACGAAATGCTTTTGAATAAGGATGTTACATCTGCTTCGAAGAAGGCCGAGAGCAGTTTTGAATCGCCACTCTCGACTACGGTTTTGTCATACGATGAGATTGTCGCTTCGGGCGCCCGTAACATTCAGGAGGCTTTGCGCCTTGTGCCGGGTGTTATCGTTCGCGAGAAAACCAATGGCAACTACGATATCCACATCCGTGGAAACAACAACATCCCTGACGACAACCTTACGGTTTACACCGAAAACTCAATGACTCTGGTGATGATTAACAGCCGTCCCGTTTACAACTATATTAATGGTGGTACGTTCTGGGAGTCGCTGCCGGTTGATTTTGCCGACATCGACCGTATTGAGGTTGTGCGCGGCGCCGCGAGCGCGCTCTATGGCGCAAATGCCGTAACGGGTGTTATCAACATCATCACCAAAACCCCTGATTCTGAGGATTTACAAGTCTTTGGCCAAGTGCAGGGTGGAAATGTCGGTTCTTATATGGGAAGCCTGAGTGTTGGACAGAACATAGGCAAATTCGGCTATCGTGTGTCTGGTAACTATCAGAAAATGAACCGCACAACCGATAAACTTTATGTTTTCGACAACGACTCGCTTATGAGCAAGGAAGACGTTGCCAATCCGAATTTCAGATTCAAAAGTGCAGCAAGCAGCTGGTTCTCAGTTTGGAACCAGAATAAGTCAATCGACGATTGGTATAAGGACACCGAAACAGCTGTTGACCGTTTGGGAGCCAATCTGTCATTGTACTATAATTTGAGCGACGATATTAACTTCTCACTTTCTGGCGGTTATCAAAACTCATACGTGACATCATCATCGTTTGGCGACCCGGCGGTTTCGGCCACAGCTCGCGAGATGAATGGATTCTATGCTGACTTCATCGCCAAAGCCAAAGGTCTGACATTACAGGCCAATGTGCAGAAGGGTACGCAAGATATTGTTCGCGGTGACCAGGGATTTAAGGCCGACAACACGAACTTCAACTTGAGCGCCGAGTACGATTTCATATTAGGAAACCTTAATGTCCGTCCGGGAATTTATTATCAATACGCACTTTATGACGATACCCCGTATCTTGATGAAGAACCGGTTGATGGTAAATACACAAAGGGCTATTTGAATGGCGATGTCAGTATCAAATCTACAGCTGCTTCGCTGCGAGTTGATTACAAAGCTCTCGACGACAAGCTCCGTTTGATTGGAGGTTTGCGCGCTGAAAAGTTCAATGTGAACGACGATGTTTACCTGCCGTTCCAGTTTGTCGCCAGCTACAATCTGAATAACAAGCATATGATTCGCGGCGTGGTTTCGCGTGCCAACCGTGGTCCGTTTATGGTTGAATCCTATTCTAACTATTTGTGGGACCGCGAGGGTGTTCGCCCGATGCCGTTGAAGATGAAGTTCAGTGGTAACAAGGAGCAGAAACTCGCCAATATGACAATGTTTGAGTTGGGCTACAGAGTCCGTCCGGTTCGCAACCTGCTTGTTGAAGTTGAGGCGTTTTCAACAATCACCAAGGATTTCGGCTGCTTGCTGCCCGAGTCGATGACAGCTTTCGTACACGTTGATTCGATGGTGGCAAATGTTAATCTGCCACAAGTTGGAACCGTGTTTACAACCAAGCAGCCAGCGCCTGCGCCCGCAATACCAAATGCTGTTGACTTGAAATACCAGAACATTGATGTTGAGGCTCACCAGACTGGCGTCACACTGAATTTGGAATGGGTGGCTACAGAAAAGTTGATTTTCAAAGCGTTCGGCACTTTCCAGAAAACACAGCTGAAAAATCACGTCTGCTATAACAATTCCACTATCATTACCGATATGACAACTCTTGCCGCGGTCAATGCCTCACAAGGAAAAGGCGTCGTAGGACAAGGAATTGACAATTATTTCGTAACACCATTTAAAGCCGGAGTTCAGCAGCAACTTGCAGCTGGCGGAATGCAACAGATTGAAACTGGCTTAACACAACGGATTTTAATTCAGAAACTTGTGGAAGCAGGTATGTCTCAAGAGCAAGCTGCAATTCATTCAGTAGAGATGATGAAGACAAGTTCTGCCGAGGTCCAGCAAGCTGCTGCTGCCGCTCATTTGTTGGCTGAACAAGCCGAAATTGAAGCAACTGGCATTCCTTCAGCAATTGCCGAGCAGCAATTCAATGCCGAAGTGTATGACCAAACCCTTCAGCAACTGCAAGGTATGGGATTGGTGCAATACGACGGCCGCTACAAGAAAGAGACTATCGACCACAAGGCCACACCAAGTTTCTTCGGCGGATTCAGTCTCAACTACACGCCAATCGAGAAGCTGAACATTTATGCCAGCGGCAACTTCTATTCAAAACAGACTTACAAAACATCGAACGGCACATTCGAGGTTGACCCCAAATTCACTATGAACTGCAAGATTTCGTACAAGGTTTGGAAAGACAACGCTGTATTTGTGAACGCCCGCAATGCTTTCGGCGACAAAAAGCGCGAATTTGCCTGGATGGACGAGACCAAAGGCTACTATTTGCTCGGCTTCGACATCAAGTTCTGACACCATATTATATAGGTATAAAAAAGGCGGCAGTTTTGCCGCCTTTTTTGTTTCCATATTGCAACGCGGCAGCTGCCGGGCAGTTGTTGACAAGTGTTCATAACAGTGCCGGCAACCTGGCAGGAATGCCGTTCGTCCCTCAAATTGTGGGCTTTGCGTAGGTGAAAATCATTTTTCAAAATATTTATTTTGAGAGTATTGATTAAGAAGAAATTGTTTTTACCTTTGCGAACCGATTTTGCGGAGAATTATATACATTTTATTAATAAATAATATGCCAACTATACAACAATTAGTAAGAAAAGGGCGAGTAGAAATGGACAAGAAGAGCAAGGCACCAGCCTTGGATTCGTGCCCTCAACGCCGTGGTGTGTGCGTGCGTGTTTACACCACTACACCAAAGAAACCGAACTCGGCAATGCGTAAAGTTGCCCGTGTTCGTTTGACAAATGGTAAGGAAGTGAACTCTTACATTCCGGGAGAAGGTCACAATTTGCAGGAGCACTCAATTGTGATGATCCGCGGAGGTCGTGTTAAGGATCTACCAGGTGTTCGTTACCACATTATCCGTGGTGCTTTGGATACATCGGGAGTAGAGGGACGCAAACAACGTCGCTCAAAGTATGGTGCTAAAAGACCTAAAAAATAATTTATAATATAGTAAGATGAGAAAAGCAAAACCAAAGAGCAGGATTCTGTTACCAGATCCAAAGTTCAATGATGTATTGGTTACCCGTTTTGTCAACAACCTGATGTTGGACGGGAAAAAGAGCACGGCATTCGAGATTTTCTACGATTCGCTCGATATAGTTGGTGCCAAAATGAAAGACAACGAATTGTCGCCTCTTGACATTTGGAAGAAGGCTCTGCAGAATGTAACCCCGCAAGTCGAGGTTCGCAGCCGCCGCGTTGGTGGTGCAACATTCCAGATTCCGCAGGAGATTCGTGAAACCCGCAAGGTGGCCATGAGTATGAAGAATATGATTCTGTTCGCTCGCAAACGCGCCGGACGCTCAATGGCCGACAAACTTTCTGCCGAGATTATGGCAGCATTCAACGAAGAGGGTGGAGCATTCAAGAGGAAAGAAGAAATACACCGTATGGCCGAGGCTAACAAGGCATTCTCGCACTTCCGCTTTTAATTAGAAGAAAACAATGGCAAGAGATCTTAGATACACTCGTAACTTCGGCATTATGGCTCACATCGATGCCGGAAAAACAACAACCTCAGAACGTATTCTGTTTTACACAGGTATTACCCACCGCATTGGCGAGGTGCACGATGGCGCCGCAACAATGGACTGGATGGCACAGGAGCAGGAGCGTGGTATCACCATCACTTCAGCTGCTACCACCTGCTTTTGGAAATATAATGGCAACGAGTACAAGTACAACTTGATTGACACTCCGGGACACGTTGACTTCACTGTTGAGGTTGAGCGTTGTCTTCGCGTTTTGGACGGCGCTGTAGCCGTTTACTGCGCAGTTGGTGGTGTTGAGCCGCAGTCGGAGACTGTATGGCGTCAGGCCAACAAGTATCACGTTCCGCGTATCGCGTTCGTCAACAAGATGGACCGTATCGGTGCCGACTACTTCTCAGTTGTTAACCAAATCCGCGAGCGCCTGAACGCAAACGCTGTTACAATCCACATTCCAATCGGTTCAGAAGCCGATTTCCGTGGTTTGGTTGACCTTATCGAAATGAAGGCCATCGTTTGGATTGATGACGCTCAAATGGGTACCAACTACAAATACATCGACATTCCGGAGGAATTGGTTGAGACAGCCAACGAGTACCGCGCAAAACTGATTGAGTCAGTTGCTGAGTTGGACGACACTCTGTTGGAGCGTTTCTTCGAAGACCCCGATTCAATCACAGTTGACGAGATTAAGAGCGTAATCCGCCGTGCCACAATCGAGCAGATGATTGTTCCGGTATTGTGCGGTTCAGCTTTCAAAAACAAAGGTATCCAACGTCTGTTGGACGCTGTTGCAGCATTCCTGCCGAGCCCGGTTGACGTTCCTGCAATTGTGGGCACAAACCCGGCAACTGAGGCTGAGGAAGACAGAAAGGTTGACGCAAAAGAGCCGTTCTGCGGTCTGGCATTCAAGATTGCCACCGACCCGTATGTAGGCCGTTTGTGCTTTATCCGTGTTTACAGCGGTGTGCTCAACGCAGGCGACACTGTCCTGAATATGCGCACAGGCAAGAAAGAACGCATCTCGCGTCTGTTCCAGATGCACTCTAACCACCAGAACCCGATGGAGAAGATTGAGGCTGGTGATATTTGCGCAGGTATCGGTTTCAAAGACATCCGCACAGGCGACACATTGTGCGCTGAGAGTGCACCGATTGTACTCGAGAGTATGACGTTCCCGAAACCGGTTATCAGCATCGCCATCGAGCCTAAGACTCAAGGCGATATGGAGAAACTTGATGCAGCTCTGATTAAGTTGGCAGAGGAAGACCCAACCTTTACTTTGAAGACCGATCAGGATTCGGGCCAGATAGTAATCAGCGGTATGGGCGAGTTGCACTTGGACATCCTTATCGACCGTCTGAAACGCGAGTTCAAGGTTGAGGTTAACCAGGGCGCACCCCAGGTTGCATACAAAGAGGCCATCACAGCCACTGTCGATCACCGCGAGGTGTTCAAGAAACAGACTGGTGGTCGTGGTAAATTTGCCGACATTGTGGTTAAGGTTTCACCGGCCGAGGAAGGCAAAGAGGGCTTGACATTCATCGATTCTATCAAGGGTGGTCACATCCCGGCAGAATATATTCCTTCAGTAGAGAAAGGCTTCAAAGAGGCTATGAAGAACGGTCCGTTGGCCGGATTCCCGGTTGACAGCCTTCAGGTTGAGTTGGTCGATGGTTCGTTCCACCCGGTTGACTCTGACCAGCTGTCGTTTGAGATTGCAGGCCGTCAGGCATTCCGCGAGGCTTGCGCCAAAGCGAAACCAATCCTTCTCGAGCCTATTATGCACGTTGAGGTTGTAACTCCTGAGGACTATATGGGTGATGTTATCGGCGACCTTAACAAACGCCGCGGCCAGGTAGAGGGTATGGAGTCACGCGCAACAGGTGACCGCGTTGTGAAAGCAAACGTTCCTCTGTCGGAGATGTTCGGCTATGTAACCGTTCTGCGTACTATCACATCGGGCCGCGCAACTTCAAGTATGGAGTTCTCGCACTACGCCGAGACACCGAAAAACGTGGCTACTGAAGTTCTCGAGAAAATGAAAGGAAAATAATTTCTTGTTATACATTAAATAATATGAGCCAAAAAATCAGAATCAAATTGAAATCTTACGATCACAACTTGGTTGACAAGTCGGCCGAGAAGATCGTGAAGACAGTAAAGACCACTGGCGCAGTTGTTAGCGGACCAATTCCACTCCCGACTCACCGCCGTGTGTTCACAGTGCTGCGCTCAACTTTCGTGAACAAAAAATCGCGCGAACAGTTTGAGCTGTCTTCTTACAAAAGGCTTCTCGACATCTACAGCTCTACAGCTAAGACCATCGACGCCTTGATGAAACTTGAACTGCCCAGCGGCGTTGAAGTTGAAATTAAAGTATGACATTTTATAAATTATAAAAATGGCTGGATTAATAGGTAAAAAAATCGGAATGACATCGATTTTCAGTGCCGAGGGAAAAAACATTCCATGCACTGTTATCGAAGCAGGACCTTGCGTTGTTACGCAAGTGAAGACCGTTGAGACAGACGGTTACAACGCGCTACAATTGGGCTATGAGGACAAGAGTGAAAAGAACTTCACCAAAGCCGAATTGGGACACTTCAAAAAAGCCGGCACCGCGCCAAAAGCAAAAGTTGCCGAGTTCGCTAATTTTGAAGGCGATTACAAATTGGGTGATGTGCTCACCGTAGACATTTTCAACGACGAGTCTTGGGTTGACGTGACCGGCATCTCTAAAGGTAAGGGATTCCAGGGCGTAGTTCGCCGCCACAACTTCAATGGCGTGAACGACGCGACACACGGCCAGCACAACCGCGGACGCCACCCGGGTTCTTTGGGTGCGTCATCTTACCCTTCACGCGTTATGCCAGGCATGCGTATGGCAGGCCGTATGGGTTGCGACCAAGTCAAAGTTTTGAGCTTGCGCATCGTGAAAATTCTGCCGGAGAACAACCTGATTTTAGTTAAGGGATCGGTACCAGGTCACAAAGGTTCATACTTAATAATTGAGAAATAATGGAATTGAAAGTTTTAAATCAAGAAGGAAAAGAGACTGGCAAGAACGTCAATTTGAATGATTCCATCTATGGTATAGACCCCAACGATCACGCAATCTATCTTGACGTAAAGCAGTATTTGGCAAACCAACGCCAAGGCACACATAAATCGAAGCAGCGTAACGAGGTTTCGGGCAGCACCCGCAAGCTGAAAAAGCAGAAAGGTACCGGCGGAGCACGTTGCGGCAGCATCAAGGCGCCAGTTTTCGTAGGCGGTGGCCGTGTATTCGGTCCGGAGCCACGCGACTATTCGTTCAAACTGAACAAGAAAGTTAAACAACTGGCCCGCAAGTCGGCATTGTCGTACAAGGCAAAAGCAAACGAGATAATCGTTGTCGACAACATCGCAATCAACGAGCCAAAGACAAAGGCATATGTTGCTTTGCTTGACAACTTGAAAATCAACGGCAAAAAATCGTTGCTGGTGTTAAGTGATAGCAATAAAAACATATATTTGTCGGCTCGAAATCTGGAGGGTGTTGAAGTAACAACAGCCGACCTTTTGAACACTTATCAAATAATGAACGCCACATCACTCGTGTTTACTGAGGCTTCATTGGAGATAATCGATAACTTATTAGGATAGAGGAGGATAAGCTATGAGTATTATTATTAAGCCGATAATAACCGAGAAGATGACGGCCCAGGCTGAGAAGCTGAACCGTTATGGTTTCATTGTTGATAAGAAAGCAGACAAACTGCAAATCCGCAAAGAAGTTGAGGATTTGTATGGCGTTAAAGTCGATTCTGTGAACACAATCCGCTACGCAGGCAAGCGCAAATCGCGCTACACCAAGGCCGGTTTTGTCGAGGGTCGCACCAACGCTTACAAAAAAGCCATTGTAACTCTGAAAGAGGGACAGGCAATTGATTTTTATAGCAATATTTAGTATTTATAAAAATAGATAATGGCCGCGAAAAAACTAAAACCCGTTACAGCGGGTCAGCGAGGCAAGGTGGTTAGCAACTTTGAGACAGTAACCACCACGACACCTGAAAAATCATTGTTAAGTCCATTAAGGAAGTCCGGAGGTCGTAACAACGACGGACGTCTAACAATGAGATATATAGGTGGTGGACACAAACAACGCTATCGTATTGTCGACTTCAAACGCGACAAAGATGGCATTCCTGGAACAGTTAAATCGATCGAGTACGATCCAAATCGTAGCGCTCGCATCGCTTTAGTTGTTTACGCCGATGGAGAAAAAAGGTACATTCTGGCACCAAACGGCTTGACCGTTGGCCAGGTTGTTATGTCGGGCAAGGGTGTTGCACCCGAGGTCGGCAACGCACTGTACCTTTCAGAGATTCCACTCGGTACTATCATTCACAACATTGAGTTACGCCCCAACGCGGGAGGTAGTATGGCACGCAGCGCCGGAACGTTTGCGCAACTTACATCACGCGAAGGAAAGTACGCAATTGTGAAATTGCCTTCGGGAGAAATCCGTATGGTATTGGTAACATGCAAAGCAACTATTGGAGTTGTCGGCAATTCAGATCACGCTTTGGAAGTGTCAGGCAAAGCCGGCCGTTCGCGCTGGCTGGGTCGCAGACCACGCAACCGTGGTGTTGTGATGAACCCAGTCGATCACCCGATGGGTGGTGGCGAAGGACGTGCTTCAGGCGGACACCCGCGTTCAAGGAATGGTATGCCAGCTAAGGGATACAAGACACGCCGTCCGAAGAAGCAGTCTAATAAGTTGATTGTTGAACGTAGAAAAAGTAAAGCATAATAGATTATGAGTCGTTCGTTAAAAAAAGGACCGTACATTCATTACAAGCTGGACGCGAAAGTGACAGCCATGAATGAATCGGGCAAGAAAGACGTTATCAAAACCTGGTCGAGGGCTTCAATGATTTCTCCAGACTTTGTTGGGCATACCTTTGCTGTTCATAATGGAAACCGCTTTATACCAGTTTATGTGACTGAGAATATGGTAGGCCACAAACTCGGTGAATTTGCCCCAACCCGTCAGTTCAGAGGTCACGGAGGAAAGAAAAAATAATAATGTAAATCGGAACTAACATGGGTGCAAGAAAAAGAAATATGGCCAATCAAATGAAAGAGGAGAGAAAGAGCATCAGCTTCGCAAAGCTGAACGACTGCCCCACATCTCCCCGCAAAATGCGTTTGATTGCAGATATGGTTCGTGGCGTAGAAGTCAACAAAGCGTTGAGCTTGCTTCGCTATTGTCCTAAAGAAGCTTCTGTAAGAGTTGAGAAACTGTTATTGTCAGCTATCGCAAACTGGCAGCAAAAGAACGAAGGAGCAAGAATTGAAGAGGCCAACCTCTACGTGAAAGAGATTTCAGTGGATTCGGGCCGCCAATTGAAAAGACTCCGTCCTGCTCCGCAGGGACGCGGTTACCGCATCAGAAAGCGTTCAAACCACGTTACAGTTGTTGTTGATAGCAAGAGTCAAACAAACGAAAAAAGTGAATAAATGGGACAGAAATGTAATCCGATAGGAAATAGGTTAGGTGTCATCAAAGGTTGGGATTCTAACTGGTTTGGTGGCAAGAAATACTCGGAAAAAATTCTTGAGGACAGCAAAATCCGTGAGTATCTTCAAGCTCGTTTAGCAAAGGCAAGCGTATCGAAAATCATCATCGAGCGCACGCTGAAACTCATCACCATCACCGTGAACACTGCCCGTCCGGGTATCATCATCGGCAAAGGTGGTCAGGAGGTTGACAAGCTGAAAGAGGAGCTGAAGAAAATAACCAAGAAGGAAGTGCAAATCAACATCTTTGAAATAAAGAGACCGGAACTTGATGCATTCCTTGTAGGTAGCAACATCGCCCGTCAGCTGGAAGGCCGCGTGTCTTATCGCCGTGCAGTGAAAATGGGCATAGCATCAACAATGCGTATGGGTGCCGAAGGCATCAAGGTTCAGGTATCGGGACGCCTGGGCGGTGCTGAAATGGCAAGGTCGGAAATCTTCAAAGAGGGTCGCATTCCATTGCACACTCTGCGCGCCGACATCGACTACGCACAAGTTGAGGCATTGACTAAAGTGGGCCTGATTGGCATCAAGGTTTGGATTTGCAAAGGTGAGGTTTACGGAAAACGCGACCTTTCGCCAAACGTGGGCGCTACTCAGCCGCAAAAGAAGGGACTTAAAAAACGTCAAAAGTAATCTATAAATCAGTTTAAGATGTTACAGCCAAAGAAAACTAAATACAGAAGGGTACAAAAAGGCCGTTCGACAGGAAACGCCCACCGCGGACACGAGTTGGCATTCGGCTCTTTTGGTATCAAGGCTCTGGAAGAATGCTGGGTTACTGCAAGACAAATCGAGGCAGCTCGTCAGGCTGTCACTCGTTATATGAAACGTGAGGGACAAATTTGGATTAGGATATTTCCTGACAAAGTAGTGACCAAGAAGCCGGCCGACGTACGTATGGGTAAAGGTAAAGGAGACCCTGAGTGCTTCGCAGCCGTGGTTACCCCGGGACGCATACTTATTGAAGCAGAAGGCGTGCCATTCGAAATCGCAAAGGAAGCTTTGCGTCTGGGTGCGCAGAAATTGCCAATCAAGACCAAATTTATTGTTCGTAACGATTTTGTTGAATCTACAATTTAATTGCAATGAAAGCTTCAGAAGTTAGAGAATTGTCGACCTTGGAAATCCAAGAGCAGATAGAGAACAATAAGAAGGCCTTGACCAAAATGCGTCTGAACCACGCAGTGTCGCCGCTCGACAACACCAACAAGATTGGCGAGACAAAGAAAGACATTGCCCGGTTGCTGACCGAGTTGAGAGCCAGAGAAATTAACCAAAATAAATAATTGGCAGATGGAAACTAGAAATTTGAGAAAGGAACGTATAGGTGTTGTGGTCAGCAACAAAATGGAGAAGACCATAACGGTTGCTATCAAACGGAAGGTAAAGCACCCGCTTTACGGTAAATTTGTCAATAAGACTACCAAGTTGCACGCTCAGGATGAAAAGAATGAGTGTAACATAGGTGATACTGTTAGGATAATGGAAACCAGACCTTTGAGCAAAACAAAGAACTGGCGTTTAGTTGAAATCATTGAAAAAGCTAAGTAGTCATGATACAGTCTGAGACTAGATTAAGTGTAGCCGACAACAGTGGTGCCAAGACAGTCTTGTGCATCAATGTTTTGGGCGGGTCGAAAAAGCGTTACGCAACAATCGGTGACACCATTGTTGTGGCAGTTAAGACGGCTCTGCCTGGCGGCGATGTGAAAAAAGGCGCAGTCAGCAAGGCTGTGGTTGTACGCACCACCAAGGAGATTCGCCGCAGCGACGGCTCGTACATCCGCTTCGACGACAACGCCTGTGTATTACTCAACAATGCAGGTGAAATCAGGGGAACCCGTATTTTCGGTCCCGTAGCCCGCGAGCTGCGTGACAATTACATGAAGATTGTTTCTCTTGCACCAGAAGTATTATAATTAAAAGGTAACAAAAATGGCAACGAAATTGCATATCAAAAAAGGAGACACCGTTGTTGTTATCGCTGGTGAGTCTAAAGGACAAAGAGGAAAAGTCCTTAGCGTGCAAGTAGAAAAACAACGCGCTGTAGTTGAGGGCATCAATATGGTGTCGAAACACACCAAGCCCAACGCAAAGAATACCCAGGGCGGTATTGTGAAGCAAGAAGCTCCCGTACACATCTCGAACCTGATGCTTGTTGAGCCGGCTACCGGCAACCCGACACGCACCGGACGCAGAGTAGGTGAGAACGGAAAATTAGTAAGATACTCTAAAAAATCTGGAGAGGAGATCAAATAATGGAATACGTACCAGAATTACGCAAGAAGTATAAAGAGGTGATAGTTCCGGCTCTGACAAAAGAGTTCAACTACACCACACCAATGCAGGTTCCAAAACTTGAGAAGATAGTCATCAACCAAGGTGTAGGCAAGGCCATCGCCGACAAGAAGATTATTGACACCGCTGCAGAGGAGTTGACAGCCATTACGGGCCAGAAGGCTATGAAGACCCTGTCACGTAAGGACATTTCAAACTTCAAGTTGAGAAAGAAAATGCCGATTGGCGTGAAAGTAACCTTGAGAAAAGACCGTATGTACGAGTTCCTCGAGAGACTGATTGTTGTTGCACTGCCCCGCATCCGCGACTTCAAGGGCGTCAACAGCAAACTCGACGGCAAGGGAAACTACACACTTGGCATCACAGAGCAAATCATATTCCCCGAAATCGACATCGACAAGATTACCACCCTGCTGGGTATGGACATCACGTTTGTCACTTCGGCCCAGACCGATGAGGAGGGATACGCACTGTTGAGAGAGTTCGGCATTCCATTTAAAAACCTTAAAAAGAATTAGTCCATGGCAAAAGAGTCAATGAAGGCCCGCGAAGTGAAAAGGGCTAAATTAGTTCAGAAATATGCTGACAAGCGCGCCAAACTTCTGGCAGAGGGCGACTACATCGCACTTCAGAAACTGCCGAAAAACGCATCGCCAGTCCGCATGCACAACAGATGCTCTCTCACCGGCCGTCCGAAAGGCTACATCCGTCAATTCGGTATCAGCCGTATCCAATTCCGTGAGATGGCGCTTAAAGGATTGATTCCGGGTGTTAAAAAAGCAAGTTGGTAACATTAAAGTTCAAGAAAAATGACAGATCCAATAGCAGACTTCCTTACACGCATAAGGAACGCTCAAATGGCCAGAAGCAAGGTTGTCGAGATACCTTCGTCGAATATGAAGAAGAGCATAACCAAGATTCTTTACGATAACGGTTACATCCTCAACTACAAGTTCGATGACGAGAAGGACAAAGGCATCATCAAAATCGCCTTGAAGTACAACTTGCAGACAAAGCAACCGGTCATCAAAAAATTAGAGAGAATCAGCCGTCCGGGTTTGAGAAAGTACACCAATGTTGAGAACATGCCGCGCGTTTTGAACGGCCTGGGCATTGCAGTAATCTCAACATCGCAAGGTGTTATGTCGGACAAAGAGGCTCGCGCAAAGAACCTCGGTGGCGAAGTTTTGTGTTACATATATTAATAGTTATAAAAAATGTCACGTATTGGAAAATTACCTGTAGCTATACCCGCTGGCGTGACCGTCACAGTTGACGGCGACAACGTGGTAGTAGTAAAAGGGCCCAAGGGAACTTTGACACAGAAGGTCAACCCTGACATCAAGGTCATTGTTGAGCCGACTGCAGTCAAACTGGAGCGTCCGGATGACGAGATCGCCCACAAGTCAATGCACGGTTTGTACCGCGCCTTGATTCACAACATGGTAGTGGGAGTTTCTGAAGGGTTCAAATTAGAGATGGAGTTTGTTGGTGTTGGTTACCGTGCCGAGTCGAACGGCCAGATGCTCGAGATGAGCCTCGGCTATTCACACAGCATTATGTTTGAGCTGCCAGCCGAAATCAAGGTTGACGCTAAAACCGACAAACGCAGCAACCCGATTCTGAAACTTGAGAGCTGCGACAAGCAACTTATCGGCCAGGTTGCCGCTAAGATTCGCTCGTTCCGTATGCCGGAGCCGTATAAGGGCAAGGGTATCAAGTTCATCGGCGAGAACATTCGCAGAAAAGTTGGTAAATCTGCTGGTAAATAATCTAAAAATTAGGAATTATGGCATCGTTTAAATTAGAAAGACGCAATAAGATTAAGGCTAGCATCCGCAAGAATGTGAGTGGCACAGCAGAGAAACCGCGTATGACTGTTTTCCGCAGCAACAAGCAGATTTCGGTTCAGATTATCGATGATGTTAAGGGCGTAACGCTCGCATCGGCATCGTCGCTCATCAAAGAAATTGCCGGCCTGAAAGAGACAAAGACACAAAAGGCAGAGAAAGTTGGCGAGGAGATTGCCAAAGTTGCCTTGTCGAAAGGAATCAGCGAAGTTGTTTTCGACAGAAACGGATTCCTGTATCATGGTAGAGTAAAAGCCTTGGCTGACGCAGCCCGTAAAGGTGGACTTAAATTTTAGTAAGTTATGTCAAACGTTAGAAGAATAAAAACAACAGATCTTGAATTGAAAGATCGTTTGGTCGCCATCAACCGCGTTACCAAGGTAACCAAGGGTGGCCGTACCTTCACCTTCTCAGCAATTGTCGTTGTTGGCAACGAGGACGGCGTTGTTGGTTACGGGTTAGGTAAAGCCAATGAAGTAACAACCGCCATCAGCAAGGGTGTTGAGGATGCCAAGAAGAACCTCATCAAGGTTCCGCTTATCAACGGCACCATTCCTCACGACCAATTGTCGGTTTTCGGCGGAGCAAAGGTTTACATCTCGCCTGCATCGCACGGTACCGGAGTTAAAGCCGGTGGTGCCATGCGTGCCGTATTGGAGAGCGTGGGCGTAAAAGACTGCCTTGCAAAATCGAAAGGCTCGTCGAACCCGCACAACGTTGTGAAAGCGACCATCGAGGCACTCTCGCAGATGCGCGACGCCAAAGAAGTTGCTTTCGAGCGCGGAATATCAATGGAAAAAGTATTTAAAGGTTAATAGTCATGGCAAAATACCGCATTAAACAAATTAAGAGCAAAATTGGCAGCAACAAGCGCCAAGTTGCCACACTCGAGGCTTTAGGTTTGCATAAATTGAACCAAGTTGTTGAGCATGACGCTAAACCGGAGATACTTGGTATGATAAATGCAGTTAAACATTTAGTTTCTTTTGAAGAAATAAAGTAACACGACATTATTATGGATTTAAGTAATTTGAAGCCGGCAGCCGGCTCAGTAAAATCTTCGAAGAGAATTGGCCGCGGCGCAGGCTCTGGCAAAGGCGGAACGTCGACTCGCGGACACAAAGGCGCGAAATCGCGTTCGGGTTATTCGAAGAAGGTAGGCTTTGAGGGAGGTCAGATGCCTCTGCAACGCCGTATGCCAAAATTTGGTTTTAAGAATATCAACCGCAAGGAGTTCAAGGCAGTCAACGTCGGCGATTTGCAGAAAATCGCTGAGGCTAAGGGCCTGACTAAGATTGATGTCGACACTTTGTTGGCAAACGGTTTGGTTTCGGCAAACGACAAGGTGAAAATCCTGGGCAACGGCAAGTTGAGTCTCCAGCTCGAAGTTGAGGCTCATGCATTCTCAAAGAAAGCTATCGAGGCTATCGAAGCCCAGAAGGGTAAAGTTGTAACATTGTAATATCTACGTTGATGAAGAGATTAATTGAAACAATAAAGAATATTTGGAAGATCGACGATCTGAAGACAAGGATTCTCAACACACTGTTGCTCATCCTTGTTTACAGGTTGGGAACCATGGTTGTGCTCCCGGGCATTGACCCAAGTCAGCTCTCGGCTCTGAAAGACCAGACCGCCAGCGGCATCTTGGGCTTGTTGGATATGTTCTCGGGCGGCGCCTTCTCGAACGCGTCGATTTTCGCTCTGGGTATTATGCCCTACATCTCCGCATCAATCGTAATTCAGCTTTTGGGAATGGCCGTGCCATATTTCCAGAGACTGCAGCGCGAAGGCGAGAGCGGACGTCGCAAAATCAACCAGATTACGCGTATCCTTACCGTCGCCATTCTGTTCCTGCAGGGCCCCGGTTATCTGGCCAACCTCCATTCGCAACTTCCGGAGTCGGCCTTTATCCTTAAAGGCGCCTATTTCACCGTATCGTCGATGTTCATCCTCACCGCAGGCACAATGTTTGTGATGTGGCTGGGCGAGCGCATCACCGACCGCGGATTAGGCAACGGCATCTCACTGATTATCATGATAGGCATCATCGCCCGGTTCCCGTCGGCCATTTGGGTTGAGCTCATCTCTCGCCTGAACGAGCAGCAGGGAGGCGGTCTGGTAATGCTTCTGATTGAAATGATTGCCCTGGGTGTTGTCATCCTGCTCACCATTCTGCTTGTACAAGGAACCCGCAAGATTCCCGTACAGTACGCAAAACGGATTGTAGGCAACAAACAGTATGGCGGCGTGCGCCAGTATATTCCCCTCAAGGTGAATGCTGCAGGTGTTATGCCAATCATCTTCGCCCAGGCGATTATGTTCTTGCCAATAGTCTTGGTTGGATTCTCGAATGCGGAGACCGCAACAGGTATCGCTTCGGCACTTTCGAACCCCACAGGCTTTTGGTACAACCTGACAGTAGGACTTTTGATCATTCTCTTCACATATTTCTATACAGCCATCATCATCAATCCAACTCAGATGGCCGATGATATGAAGAAGAATGGTGGTTTCATTCCCGGTGTTAAACCAGGAAAGAAAACAGTTGAGTACCTCGACACTGTTATGTCGAGGATCACACTGCCCGGATCAATATTCCTTGCTTTCGTAGCCATTATGCCGGCATTTGCTATGATGGCGGGAGTACAGAGCAGTTTCGCATACTTCTACGGCGGCACGTCTCTGCTGATTATGGTTGGTGTAGTTCTTGACACGCTCCAGCAAATCGAAAGCCACTTGTTGATGCGTCACTACGACGGATTGATGAAGAGCGGACGAATCAAGGGGCGTTCTAACATGTAGCCCTCAGGCTGCAAAATGCTAATTGCTCTTTGAAGAAAGTCAATTATTGGATTCGTTGAAACAATGGTGCGCACCTTTAACACAGCGGGTTCAGGGAGACGTCCGGAAGGAATTGTCGGTTAATTGATATGTAAGCCAAAGGGTCCCGAACAAGATTAGGACAATAACAAAAAATTGATTATGGCCAAGCAGGCTTCAATAGAACAAGATGGTACAATCATCGAGGCATTGTCAAACGCAATGTTCCGCGTGCAATTGGAAAACGGGCTCGAAATCATCGCCCACATTTCAGGCAAGATGCGGATGCATTACATCAAGATTCTGCCTGGTGACAAAGTAAAAGTTGAGATGTCGCCTTACGATTTGACTAAGGGACGTATCGCATTCAGGTACAAATAAAAGACTAAAAAGATGAAAGTAAGAGCATCAATCAAAAAGCGCAGCGCAGATTGCAAAATCGTGCGCCGTAAAGGACGTTTGTATGTGATTAACAAAAAAAATCCGAAATTCAAACAACGTCAAGGATAATTTAATAGTTTTGCAACTCAAAAATTTTTAAAGTAATTATGGCACGTCTTGCTGGTGTAGATCTACCAAAAAACAAAAGAGGAGAAATAGGCCTGACATACATTTTCGGTATTGGACGCAGCAGTGCGAGAAATATTCTCGACAAGGCTGGTATTAGTTATGATACCAAAGTGGATGATTGGACTGATGCAGAAGTTGCATCGTTGCGCAAGATACTCGGCGAGTACAAACTCGAGGGTGAACTGCGTTCTGAAATACAATTGAACATTAAGCGACTGATGGATGTTGGTTGCTATCGTGGTGTCCGCCACCGTCTGGGATTGCCCGTCCGCGGCCAGAATACCCGTAACAACGCTCGTACTCGCAAGGGTAAGAAGAAAACTGTCGCTAACAAAAAGAAAGCCACAAAATAATAGGTAATTAATTATGGCACAGAAGTCAAAAACTACTAAAAAAAGAATCGTAAAGGTTGAAACTTCGGGCGAAGTTCACATCCATTCTTCGTTTAACAATATCATTATTTCGATAACGAACAGCGAAGGACAAGTAATTTCGTGGTCATCAGCTGGCAAAAACGGCTTCAGAGGTTCGAAGAAGAACACTCCGTATGCCGCACAGGTAGCTGCCGAAGATTGTGGAAAAGTAGCGTTCGACGCAGGTATGCGCAAGGCTAAGGTATATGTCAAAGGACCCGGCACTGGCCGTGAATCAGCCATCAGGTCTATTCATAATCTGGGAATCGAGGTTACCGAAATCATCGATGTAACTCCGCTTCCGCACAATGGTTGCCGTCCGCCTAAGAGACGTCGCGTTTAATTAGTCTAATTGAATAAACAGAAAGAAATGGCTAGATACAT
The DNA here is from genome assembly GCA_902790595.1 of uncultured Bacteroidales bacterium. Taxonomy (GTDB): domain Bacteria; phylum Bacteroidota; class Bacteroidia; order Bacteroidales; family SZUA-534; genus RUG13583. The sequence continues at coordinate 60,040 of CADASL010000007.1, read as the reverse complement.
TGGACCAAAATCGAAAATTGCCAGAAAATTTGGCGAGCCCATTTACGGCTCAGACAAGTACTTGGATCGCAAGAATTTTCCTCCCGGACAGCACGGTCTGAACAACAAAAGAAAGAAACCTTCAGAATACGGCACTCAGTTGCGCGAGAAGCAGAAAGCCAAATACACTTACGGTGTGCTCGAGCGTCAGTTTGCCAACTTGTTTGCCAAAGCTCAGCGCAGCAAGGGCATCACGGGTGAGGTTCTTTTGCAATTATTGGAGTCGAGATTAGACAACGTGGTATACCGTTTGGGCATTGCCCCCACAAGAGCCGCCGCACGCCAGCTCGTGCTGCACAAGCACATTGTGGTTAACGGTGATGTGGTTAACATTCCGTCGTACCTGGTTAAGTCTGGCGACATTGTCGGCGTTCGCGAGAAATCGAAATCGCTTGAGGTTATTGCCAACTCGCTTGCCGGAACAAACCACAGCAAATACTCGTGGTTGGAGTGGGATAACGCAAATCTTGCAGGTAAATTCCTGAATGTTCCTGAAAGAGCTGACATCCCAGAGCACATCGAGGAACAATTGATTGTTGAACTTTACTCTAAGTAATAATTTAATTATGGCAATTTTAGCTTTTCAAAAGCCCGACAGAGTTATAATGCTGGAACAGGACGCCAAGTTCGGCAAGTTCGAGTTCCGCCCGTTGGAGCCCGGTTACGGACAGACAATCGGTAACGCATTGCGTCGCATTTTGTTGTCGTCACTCGAAGGTTTTGCTATCACCACAGTAAAAATCGCAGGTGTTGACCACGAATTTTCGACCATTCCCGGTGTAATGGAAGATGTGACAGAAATAGTTCTGAACCTCAAACAAGTAAGGTTCAAACAGCAAATTGAGGACATCGACCACGAGAAGGTGTCAATCTCAATTTCTGAGCAAGAGACATTCACCGCAGGCGACATCTCGCGTTTCCTGAGTGGTTTCGAGGTTCTGAACCCCGAGCTTGTAATCTGCCGTCTCGACCCGTCAGTGAAGCTCCAAATGGACATCACTATCAACAAGGGACGCGGTTACATCCCGTCAGACGAGAATATGCCTGTCGATGCGGAATTCGGCGTTATTGCCATAGATTCAATCCATACTCCAATCAGAAACGTTAAGTATGCGGTTGAAAATTACCGAGTTGAACAAAAAACCGACTACGAAAAGTTGGTGTTGGAAATTAAAACAGATGGTTCCATCCTTCCGAAGGATGCATTGAACGAGGCCGCAAAAATCCTCATCTATCACTTTATGCTGTTCTCTGACGAGAAGATTACTCTCGACGCCGGTGAGAAATATCAGACAGAAGAGTTTGACGAGGAAGTTCTGCATATGCGCCAGCTGCTCAAGACCAAACTCATTGATATGGACTTGTCAGTTAGAGCACTCAACTGCCTCAAGGCAGCCGATGTTGAGACTTTGGGCGACCTCTGCACTTACAACAAGAACGATTTGCTGAAGTTCAGAAACTTCGGCAAGAAGTCGTTGACTGAGTTGGAGGATTTGCTCGATTCAATGAACCTTACCTTTGGTATGGACATCAGTAAGTATAAACTTGAGAAAGATTAATAACGATGAGACACAATAAAAGTTTTAATCATTTAGGCAGACAAGAGGGGCACAGAGATGCCATGTTGTCGAATATGGCTAACTCACTGATTCTGCACAAACGTATTCAAACAACAGTTGCCAAAGCAAAGGCTTTGAAAATGTACGTTGAGCCTCTGATCACAAAGTCAAAAGTTGACTCGACTCACTCACGCCGCGTTGTGTTCAGCTATCTTCAGAATAAAGAGGGTGTTGCTGAGCTCTTCCGCGAGGTTGCAGTGAAAGTGGCAAACCGCCCGGGCGGATACACAAGAATCCTGAAGACTGGCACACGTGTTGGCGACAGCGCTGAGATGTGCATTATGGAGTTGGTTGACTTCAACACAACTTACACTCAGGAATCGGGTGCCGCACAGAAGTCAAGCACTCGTCGTCGTCGCGCTCCGAAGAAGAAAGCCGATGCCGCTGAGGTTGTTGCTGACGCTGTTGAGGTTAAAGAAGAAGCTGCAGCTCCTGCTGAAGAAAATAAGGCAGAGTAAGTCGCACTTACCGATAAAACAAAAAAGGCCGCTTATGCGGCCTTTTTTGTTTTGGTTTATTTCTGTCAACGGCGGTTATTCGCCTTCGTGGTCATCGGTTATGAAAGGCTCAATCACGTCAACGTTTGTTTCGGGAATGATAGGCAGCCCTTTATAGCGTAGCAGCAGCTGGCAGATGGTGACAACATCGTTGATGCAGTACTCGCTGATGCCTTCAATGTTGTGGTCATCCCAGAACGCGCGCCCAACCATACTGCCGTCCATATTCTCTTTGGGCGACGGAAGGTTGAAGATACTTGCAAGCAGGTCGAGCGATGTGTAGTGTTTGTAATCACCGAATCGCCATAGCTCAAGAGTATCGATATTTGTTATTTCCCACGGTTTCTTACCCGCACAATCAAGAATTTTGGGTATCGGCAGGCCATTCACCAGTAACCGGCGGCAGATGTAAGGAAAATCGAATTCTTTGCCGTTGTGGGCGCAGAGCATATGCTTGTCTTTGTTGAAGTGTTTGTTTAGAAGCGCTGTAAAAGCCGTCAGAATCATCTTTTCATTGTTTCCGCAGAACGATTTGACGCGGAAATGCCGTTCGCCATCCTCTGTAACAATGAATCCGGCCGATATGCAGACGATTTTTCCAAATTCGGCCAGTATTCCGGCCTTCTTGTAAAGCTCCTCGGGTGTTTTGTTCTCCTTCTCCACAGCCCAGGCCATCTTTTTCGCCCACAAATCTTTTGTGCGTTCATCGAGCTGGTCGTACGACGGAACTTGCCCAACAGTCTCAATGTCGATGAAAAGGATGTTCTCCTCTTTGATTTTGTCTAACATTCGTGCAGTAAAATTATTCGGCAATATAACTCTTTTTCGGCACAATCGGTTTTATTTATTTGGGCCGTTTTGCGTCAACGGAGTTTTTACGTATTTTTGCGCGTTCATTTTGGGGTTGATTGGATTTGACAGCAAGATGAAGTGGTGGGTAAGCACGTCGGGAGCAGTGAAACCGGCCCGTAAATCCCGGACACAAAACTATAACTGGCGAAAATTCTTACGCTCTTGCCGCCTAATCGAAGTATAGTAGATTGGCCTAATCCCAGCTCAAGGAGCTGGGACAAGACGCATCGCGGAAGCCCTTGTCTTGAGGCTCGCCGATTCTGATGTGCAGCAATTCGGGACTGGCTCGCATTAGCCTCGTAATGCGGGTGAGATTTTGAGGATAAGGCGTTGGTAGGTGGCTTTGATCCGGCCGGCGCACGAAAACCAAGTCAGAGCTAAGCGTGTAGAAAGCTCATGGTTTCCTTGTCTGGACCCGGGTTCAAATCCCGGCAGCTCCACAACAAAAGCGCGGATTCGCATTGCGACCCGCGTTTTTTCATTTATGTGTAACAGTATTAAACAACAAAAGGAAGCCATTTCAGCTTCCTTTTTCCTTTTGTGACCCGCCAGGGGATCGAACCCTGGACCCACAGATTAAGAGTCTGTTGCTCTACCAGCTGAGCTAGCGAGTCAGCGGTGCAAAGGTAGAAAAAACTTAAAATGGCAATAATCCGCGAGGCTTTTTTTTGAATAAAATCAACCTAAAGATAACGCGTTGATTTTAGGAGGTTTATAAAATGACAACGTGAATGTCGGGCGCACTAAGGGCCGTTAAAACCAATTGGTGTCGGAAAGTTGCCGTCAGATTTCGCGAGAAATTTCGCATTTTACACGCAGTTTTAACGAAATCGATACGAATCATTACGCAAACGATAAAACCTTGAGAACTTCCAAAAGTTCGATTATCTTGCACAAAATTTTTGAAACAGAAAATCAATTTATTGTTAAATCACTGATTATGAAACTTATCATTAAAACTATCGCGGCGGCTTCGCTGGTATGCGGGGCAACATTCGTTTCGGCCCAGAACAAAATCGTTCTGCACCCCGAAAACGCCAAACAAACCATTAGCAAAGACATTTACGGACACTTTGCCGAGCACCTGGGACACTGCATTTATGGTGGCATTTATGTGGGTGCCGACTCGAAGATTCCAAACACCAACGGTTACCGCAACGACGTGGTTGAGGCGCTCAAGGCGCTGAAAATCCCTGTGCTGCGCTGGCCTGGCGGTTGCTTTGCCGACACCTATCACTGGAAAGACGGCATTGGTCCGAAGGATAAACGCCCGTCGATTATCAACACCAACTGGGGCGGCGTGACTGAGGACAATAGTTTCGGCACGCACGAGTTTCTCGATTTCTGCGAACTGCTGGGCTGCGACGCCTATGTGAATCTGAATGTGGGCTCGGGCGATGTGCGCGAGGCCGCCGAATGGGTTGAGTACATAACTTCGGCCAACGAGAGTCCAATGACGCAACTGCGCAAGCAGAACGGCCGCGAGGACCCGTGGAACGTGAAGTATTTCGGCATTGGCAACGAGAACTGGGGCTGCGGCGGCAATATGGAGCCTGAATACTACGCCGACCTTTACCGCCGTTTCGCAACCTTCTGTGGCGGCGCGCCTTACCGCATTGCCTGCGGTGCAACTGCCGACGACCCCAACTGGACCGAAGTCTTGATGAAAAAGACTGAAAAACAGCACAGTATCACACAAGGTCTGTCGCTGCACAAATACACTCTGCCAATCAACACCTGGACAGGCTCAAAGGGCTCGGCCACCGATTTCAAAGAAGATTTGTGGTACTCGACCGTGAGCGAGGCGTGGGCAATGGACAGCCTGCTCGACCTTCACATTGGCATTATGCAGAAGTACGACCCGAACAACGAGGTGGGCGTGATTTTCGACGAGTGGGGCTGCTGGTACGACGTTGAGCCTGGCACCAATCCTGGCTTCCTTTTCCAGCAGAACACAATGCGCGACGCCATTGTGGCGGGTATGGGCCTGAACATTTTCAACAACCACGCCGAGCGCGTGCAGATGGCCAATATCGCGCAGATGGTCAATGTTTTGCAGGCGGTTATCCTGACAAAAGACGAGCAGATGGTGCTCACGCCGACATACTATGTTTTCAAAATGTATGCTGACCACCAGGGCGCAAAGTTGATACCAACTGACGTTCAGAGCAATAAGTACACTTTCGAAGGCAAATCGACCAAAACAATTTGCGCTTCGGCTTCCGAAAAAGACGGCGTGGTGACGCTCACGCTCGTCAATCTGAATCCGAACAAAGGCGAGACTGTTGATGTTGAGATTGGCCAGTTGGCTGCAAAAACGCTTAAAGGAGAGATTGTTACGGCAAGCAAAATGAACGATTACAACGATTTCGGGAAAGCCGAAAAGATTACGCTCAAGCCGTTCGACGTTAAGAAACCAGCCAAAGGTGTGCTCAAAGTTGATATGCCTGCAATGTCGGTGGTAAAACTTCAATTCTCAAATAACAAATTATGAAAGCATTGCACATTGCGGTCGCTGCCGCGATAATTCTGACTGGTTGCACAAAAGCCGACACCGATGTTACGTCGCCCGACGGTCGCATTAAAGTCAGTTTCAGCCTTTCGGCGAATGGCGAGCCGCGCTACTCGGCGCAACTTGACGGCCAGACGGTTATTGGCTGCTCGGCGTTGGGGCTCGATGTTGAGGGCTGCAACCTTAAAGACGGGTTCCGCCTGATTTCGACCGTTAGCGCGGGTGTTGAGGATAAATATTCGCTCAAAACTGGCAAGCAGACTGATTATCACTATTGCGCCAACGAAAAGATTTTCAACTTGTTGGCGCAGTCGGGCGATACACTTGGCATTGCGTTCCGCGTGTCGGACGATGGTTTCGCCTTCCGCTATCAGATTAACTCGCTGAAAAGCGGCCAAAATATTGTGAATGATGAGTTTAGCAGTTTTTGCTTTGCCGATAGCGCTCGTGCCTGGCTGCAGATAATGGCCATTGCAAAAACGGGCTGGTGCGGCACCAATCCGTCGTACGAGGAGAATTACACGCAGAATGTGCCAGTCGGGACGCCGTGCCCGTGGCCGTCGGGGTGGGTTTATCCCGCACTGTTTCAAAGCAATGGCGCTTGGGTGCTGGTCTCGGAAACTGGCTTGACAACGCAATATTGCGGCACGCGCCTGACCGAAATTGCGGGAACGCCCGAATACAAGGTCCGCTTTCCGATGCCGCAGGAGGTTATCGACACGGCAACGCAGGACATTCGGCCGCGGCTGACATTCCCGTGGCAGTCGCCGTGGCGCACGGTGTCGGTTTCCAGCAACTTGAAAGGCATTGTTGAATCGACCATTGGCACCGATTTGGCGGCGCCCGCCGTCGATGGCGACTACTCGTGGGTGAAGCCAGGACACGCGTCGTGGAGTTGGGCCAAACTGAAAGACGAGTCGGTGGTGTACGACGTGCAGAAGAGCTTTGTCGATTACGCCGCCCGAATGCGCTGGGAGTACTGCCTGGTTGACGTGAACTGGGACCGCACAATCGGCTACGACCGCATTGCCGAACTGGCGCAATACGCCGCCGCGAGAGGCGTGGGGCTGATTCTGTGGTACAACTCGTCGGGCGCTTGGAACACAACCGAATACACGCCCAAAAGCCGCCTGCTCACTCACGAGATGCGCGAGCAGGAGTTCAGTCGCTTGGAGCAGATGGGCGTAAAGGGTATCAAGGTTGATTTCTTTGCTGGTGACGGACAGCCAGTTATGCAATATTATGCCGATATTTTCGCTGATGCGGCGGCGCACCACCTGATGGTCAATTGCCACGGCGCAACCCTTCCGCGCGGCTGGCAGCGAACCTATCCGAATCTGGTCACGATGGAGGCGGTGAAAGGCTTTGAGTACTCGACATTTACGCAGGAATATCAGGATATGATTCCGACGCAGTCGTGCTGCTGGCTCTTCACGCGAAACGTCTTCGACCCGATGGATTTCACCCCGATGAGCCTTGCGGCGATACCGGGCATTGAGCGCGCCACCACAAACGCTTTCGAGTTGGCTTTGCCAGTGCTGTTTTTGTCTGGCGTCCAGCATTTTGCCGAAACCGATGACGGAATGGCCGCGCAACCCGATTATGTGGTCAGCCTTTTGCAGGATTTTCCCACCACTTGGGACCAGAGCCTGTTTATCGACGGCTATCCAGGCCAGTATTTTGTTGCCGCACGCCGCTCAGGCGATAAATGGTATGTGGCGGGAATCAACGGCGAGAAGGCCGCGCGCCGTCTGACGCTCGATTTGAGCGCCATTGGCTCAGCCGATAAGGCCGAAATCTTCACCGACACCGACAACAAATGGCAGATGGCTCATTCTATTGCCGAAAACGTTGATTTGAAAGCATTTGAAGTAACAATGCAGCCGAATGGCGGCTTTGTGGCGGTGTTTGAATGATGGAATTTGAATAATTGAATAAAAGCCCGATTCTGCGTGAATTGGGCTTTTTTATATCCACCCCTTCACCCAATAATACGCTGTTGCGAAATACTCGCGGAAGCAGACGATTTCGAGTTGAAGATAGTTCCAGAACGTGTATCGCAGATTGGTGCTCTCAACGTCAGGAACGAGCTGATTTCCTTTTAGTTTCCGCTTGTCGAGCGTAAGGTCAAAATTGACGGTGCTCTCGAACGCGCCAATGCCACGAATGCTTTTAAAGCCGCACCGTTTTAGGCATTTCAAGGTTCGGGCAAGGTGCTCGGGTGCGGTGATTATCAGTAAATTGACGCTGCGCAACTGCGGAAAACTGTCGGCAAGGCAGACCGACTGCGAGCGCGTGTTGCTTCCGCCAGTCATATAAAAAATGCTGTCGGGCGCAAGGCCGCTGCGGACAAGATATTTCGTCATTTCAGCCTGACAGACAGAGTCTTGCGGGTGGACAAGAACAACGGGCGTATGCAAATTTCGCGCAAACTCGGCCGTGTAGTAAAGCCTTATCAGATTGCTGCCCGACGGCATTCCCGCGCCGCCGAACATAACAACGTAGTCGGGACGGAATTTGATTGTCGAATCGCTATTCCACGCCGAATCCTCGCCCAGACAGCGGTGCATATAAAATGGCGCGGGCGTTAGCGCTAAAATATTTAGGATTAGAAATATAGCGCCAAACGAAACGAACAGCCACTTTACGGCGGCAATAGTGCGTTTTAGTTTTATGTCCGCTGCAAATCGCATAACGTTAGGCAATTATTCAATTTCAAAACTCTCCGTTTTCAGGTCGCAGTAGTATCGACCTCTTTCGGCGGTGAATTTCAGCACGCAATAGTCGGGGTCGGTGACGCCGCCTTTGTAAAACATTGTGTCGCCGCGCTTCCAAATTGAGTTTTTGCTTTCTTGGTCGGTCAGAACCGCCATTTTGCCAATGAGCATAACGCCCTCGTAGCGAATCAAACCCTTGTGGTAGAAATAGATACTCGCTTTTGGATTGTCCTGATATTGCCTTACGCGCATCGACGAAGTGTTGGTGGAAAAATAGAACTCCCTCAGCCCCACGTGCTTGCGCGGCTTGAGCATCGCCTTCAAGTTCGGAAAGCCTTCATCATCAATTGAAGCCACAATGCTAACTTTTTGACGGTCAATAAATTTCTCAAGTTTTTGCAGGTTCATTTTTTACTGTTTTTTTCGCAACTCCTTTCTTCAAAGATAAACACTATTTTGCACAGTCTTTCTTCGATTCCTTGTAGTCATCGTCACTAGCCTTGTCCACGCGCTTGCTCCACAACTCTTCGTATTCATCCTTCGTTATCTGTTTCCACTTTCCATCAACCTCCGTGAAGTACAAGTTCAAATCAACTCTCTCGCCACTCGGTGTTATCACGTACATAACATTCCTTGTGTCAAACTCACCGTTTTTTTCATCAGTCAAGAATGTACGCTCGTATATCTTGTAAGGCTCTACCGCAGGCATATACGGCAGCGTTATCGGAAACATCTCATCAAAGAACTCGCAGTCGGTGAAGTAGGTGCGTGACGGATTGTCCACATCAACAAAGTAACTTCTCTCCGCATCTCTGTACCGCACTTCTCCACCCGACGTCTCCTCTCTGTACAGACTGCGCAACCTTGTGCATTGTATGAACGATTTCAAACCGCAACGCTTTAAAAACTCATCCGATACGATATGACCTTTACCCTCAACAAAGTCATTTTCAGTTATCGGTGTCAACGGCTTGCCTTCCAGCAGCCTGTTCAGTATGGACTTCGTGAAATCGAAATCCATTTCTTTTCGCTCATCTTCCATCAAAGACTTGAACGCCTTCAACGCTGACTTGTAACTCTCACATCTGCTGTCGAACTCGTTACCATCGAAATTAAACTTTGGGTTCTCACCCTTGCAGGCGATTCTGCACTCGCTCTCAGCCCACTCACTTGTCATTTCCATAATTCTTTTGTTTTTAAAGTTTATGTGTGCAAAGGAAATTGCAACCTACGCGAGATTGCTGCGCAGGTTTAAAATTTTTTTGAGTTTTTTTCAAGACTGCGGTGCATATAAAATGGCGCGGGCGTTAGCGCTAAAATATTAAGGATTAAAAATATAGCGCCTAATGAAATGAATAACCACTTTAATATGGTGAATGGGGTTTTCATTTAAATGCAGTTTATCATTATGCTAAAACATTAAGTTTTAGGGTGAAAACGGCTAATCTCGGAATAATAACTTTGCGAGCCCATAATAAATGGCAGGCATTGTAAAATATAATACCCAACTCCAAAATGATGCTGTTCTAATAAAATATTCGGGTATATAATTATTAGTGCAAAGTGACACCAGCCAAATCAGCAAAAAAGTGATTGTTGAACCGATTAGTATTGCTTTGCTAAAAGAACACTCAAAAATATTTTTTAACTCGAGAATGGCAACAATTAGAGCGGCAATAAGAAAAAATAGAAATGGTATAATAGTACCATAGGAAAGGAGCAACACCCAATTAAGCCAAAAAGTGATTGTTGAACCGATTAGTATTACTTTGCTAAAAGAATACCTCCAAATATTTCTTAACGCGAGAATGGCAACAATTAAAGTAGCAATAAGAAAAAATAGAAATGGTATAACAGTAAAAATCCAAAGCAAGAGACCACAACCATCGCGTTCTCCAGACCAATATGGTACCATAGATAAAATAAAACCAGATAACAAATAAAGTAATGCAAAAACTATGATTTTAACTGTCTTTATTTTTCCAATGGGTTTGTTACTCATAATATGATACAAATTTGGATATATAATCAATGTTTTCTTAAACCGTAATCTCTATCGCCCCCTCAACCTTCTCCTCCAGCAGCGCGTTTTGCAGCACTTCCTCAATTGTGCTAACATATATAAACTCAACGCCTTCGATATATTCGGGTTTGATTTCCTCAATGTCTTTGCGGTTCTGCTCGCACAGAATCACCGTTTTTATGCCAGCGCGTTTGGCGGCCAGAATCTTCTCGCGGATGCCGCCAACGGGCAGGACCTTGCCGCGCAGCGTAATCTCGCCCGTCATTGCCAGAGCCTTGCGCACCTTGCGCTGCGTAAACGCCGACGCCAGCGACGTCACCATTGTTACGCCTGCCGACGGGCCGTCTTTCGGAATGGCACCCTCGGGCACGTGGATGTGCACGTTCCACTTCTCAAAAATTTCAGGTTTCAGGCCGAATTTGGTGGCGTGCGCCTTGATGTACTCCAGCGCCAGAGTGGCCGACTCCTTCATAACGTCGCCCAAATTGCCTGTTAGCGTGAGCGTTCCCTTGCCGCGGCTCAGGCTTGTCTCAATGAAAAGGATGTCGCCGCCCACGGCCGTCCACGCAAGTCCTGTGACAACGCCCGCAAAGCGGTTATCGTCGTACATATCAGGCGAATAGATGGGTTTGCCAAGATATTCGACAATGTTTTCGGGCGTCAGGTTTTCGGGCACGGGCTCGCCAAAGACGATTTTTTTGGCAATCTTCCGCGAAATCTCGGCCACGCGCTTGTCGAGTTCGCGCACACCCGACTCGCGGGTGTAGTTGGCAATCAGGTAGGTGAGCGAAGCGTCGTCCATAGCAAACGGATGCTGCTCCAAACCATTCTCTTTCAACTGTTTCGGAATCAGATGCTGCCGCGCGATGGCAATTTTCTCCTCAATTACGTAGCCACTCACCTCAATCATTTCCATACGGTCGCGCAGGGGCGCGCTGATGGGCGCAACGCTGTTGGCCGTGGCAATGAACATTACGTTCGACAGGTCGAAATCAACGTCGAGATAATTATCGTGGAATGCGCCATTTTGCTCAGGGTCAAGCACTTCGAGCAGAGCCGACGCAGGGTCGCCGTGATAGTCGTTCGACACCTTGTCAATCTCGTCGAGCACAAAAACGGGGTTGGCCGACTTGGCTTTTTTGATGTTCTCGATGATGCGGCCAGGCATTGCACCGATGTAGGTGCGGCGGTGTCCGCGGATTTCGGCCTCGTCGTGCAGGCCGCCCAGCGACATTCGCACATATTTTCGCCCAAGCGCCTCGGCAATCGACCGCCCGAGCGATGTTTTGCCCACTCCAGGCGGGCCGTAAAGGCACAGAATGGGCGATTTCAGATTGCCTTTGAGTTTCAGAACGGCCAGGTGCTCCAGAATGCGCTCCTTCACCTTTTCAAGTCCACAATGCTGACTGTCAAGTATTTCGCGTGCGCGATTCATATCAAAATTGTCGTCGGTGTACTCGCCCCACGGCAAATCGAGCAGCGTTTGCAGATAGTTGAGTTGGATTGAATATTCGCCCGAAGCGGCGTTCAGATGTTGCAGTTTTTCAATCTCCTTGTCGAAATAATCGGCCATTTCCTTGCTCCACTTTTTCTGTTTCGCCTTGTCTTTCAGGTTTTTGGCTTCTTTTTCGGTGGGGTTTCCGCCCAACTCGTCCTGAATGGTTTTTATCTGTTGGTTCAGGAAGAACTCGCGCTGCTGCTTGTTGAGTTCGGCCCGCACTTTCGATTGTATATCTTCCTTAAGTTGAACCTTTTGCATTTCCTGCGACAGCAGTTCGAGCAACCTGACGCTGCGATTGAAAACGTTCGATTCCTCAAGCAGTTCCTGTTTCGCCTCGGTGTTGATGGCGGTGTTGACGCACACAAAATTTATCAGGAAGAAGGCGTTCTCGATGTTGCGCAAAGCGAAAACCGCCTCGTTCGGCATTCCAGGCGTCATTTGGATTATCTTCGACGACAAGTCGCGAATCGAACTTGTAATAGCCTCAAATTCGGCAAGTTGACTGTTGTCGGGCAGCACTTCGTCGATGACGGAAATGTTGGCGGTGCAGTACGGCTCCGTCGCAATGTAATTGTTGATTACAAACCGACGCTTGCCCTGAACAATGATTGTGGTGGTGTTGTCGGGCATTTCCAATATCTTGACAATCTGCACAATAGTGCCGTAATTGTACAAATCTTCAGGCTTGGGGTCCTCCACGTTGAAATCGCGTTGAGCGATTTTTCGCGCCCGACGCTGATAGGAATCAGCACGCCAGGAAAGATAACCATATTGCGCAGCGGCAGGATTGGCAGTTCGTCAGGAATCTCAATCCTCTCATTCGGGTGGCCGCCTTCCGACATAATCGGAATAAAACTCGCCTCCATTCCGTCACCGTCCGACGCCATTATCCCTTCAATCTTTATTTCTTTTTTCGAACTCATATTCAATGGTGTTAGGTGTTGGGGATTAGGTGTTAGTTGGGAAAATTCATTCGGAACACTTAACTCTCAACTTCTAATCTTCTTAACTTCTAAACTTCTAAACTCTAACCTTTTAACTCTTATATCCTCCTCTGTATTTCGCGGTCAAGCCGAAGACGTCGGCAATCAGTTGGCGGTCGATGTCGCTCAACTGCAGGCCTCGGCGAGCCAGAACACGTTCGGCAACTTGGCACAGCGTTTCGGGCGTACAGGGCTTGAATCCAGCCGAACCGCCCCACATAAACGATGGCACAAAATTCCGCGGAAAGCCTGAACCATAGATGTTTGCGCCCACGCCAACCACCGTTCCCGTGTTCAGCATTGTGTTGATGGCCGTGCGGCTGTAGTCGCCCATTACAAGGCCGCAGAACTGCAGCCCCGTCTTGATGAATTTCCCCGCAGGATAGTTCCATTGGCGCACTTCGGAATAATCGTTTTTAAGGTTCGAGCAGTTGGTGTCGGCGCCGAAATTGCACCATTCGCCAACCACGGTGTTGCCCAAAAATCCGTCGTGAGCCTTGTTGCTGTTGCCGAAAATCACAACGTTGTTCAGTTCGCCGCCCACCTTCGAGTGCGGTCCCACGGTTGTCGGCCCGTAAATCTTCGCGCCCATTTTCACCACCGAGCCCGTGCAGAGCGCAAACGGCCCGCGGATGCACGAGCCTTCCATAATCTCGCTGTTGCGACCGATGTAGATGGGGCCGTTGGTGGTGTTCAGAATGCAGCACTCAACCACCGCGCCGTGCTCAACAAAAATGTCGCCCGAGCCGATGATGCGGTTTGTGGCGCTCAACTGTGCCGATTTGCGCCCTTTGGTGATGATGCGGAAATCGTGCTCAATGGCGTCGCCGTTGTTGCGGAAGATGTCTGACAGATGCTCAACGCGATGACATTCAGATATTTGCTGCGTATAGTCCTTGAAGGCGATGCGTGTCGGGTCGAAGCGTTCGGCCTGCGCCTTATCCAAACGGATGGCCGTCACCGAATCGTCGCACACCAGCGCCTGCCCAGGTTGCAGTTCCTCGAGTTCGGCCAGCAGTTCGGCCGTCGGAATCACCGTGCCGTTGATGAAAATATTGTCGGCACCAACCGTCATTGGGAACTTTGCCCGCAGATGCGGCCTTGTGCAGTACGACAATGGCTCGCCAGCCAGATATTTTTCCCACTTCTCGCGAATGGTCAGAATTCCCACACGGATTTCGGCTGTCGGCCGAGTGAAGGTCAAGGGAAGCAATTCGTCCCAAGTGCTGTCGTCGAAGAGTATATAATTCATAATCGTCGGTTTTTAATGAACGGCAAATTATAAATTTTCTTTTAATGACGCAGTTTTTTTCGGGACAATAGACTTCGGACTACAGACAACGGATTTTTTCAACGAATTTAGGTTTGGGGTTACAAATACTTTATCATGTAGCAAGTATATAGCATTCTTAAAAGATATTTTTCCTATTATTGTGTTTTAATGTTACATATTAATATAAAAACCTTAATTGTTCTAATACTAAATTTTGTGCATATAAAAGAATGAAACCTAATATTTTAACGCTCTGTTTGCTGTTTGTTACTGCAAATTTTGCCACTGGACAAAACACTAATAGTGACAATTTATTAATTCCTGCCGGAATTGATGGTAAGAGTGGCTATATCGACAAGAAAGGCAATTGGATTATCAAACCGCAATTTGACGATGCTTATTATTTTCCTAATAACGGGTTGGCTCGTATATTATTAGATGGCAAATATGGATTTGTCGATAAAACAGGCAAAACCGTTATTGAGCCACAGTTTGACAGGGTTTCTAATTTTTCAAACAGTGGCTTGGCTCTTGTCAAATCAAGTGGGAAATATGGATATATAGACGAAACCGGTGAAATAATTATTAAACCACAGTTTGATGATGCTATAGATTATTATGACGTTGGCTTGGCATTTGTGAAAAAAGATGGTAAATGGGGATTTATTGATAAAACCGGTAAAATGGTCGTTGAGCCGCAGTTTTTCACTGGATCTTCTTTTAGTAATGGATTGGCTTCCGTTCGTAAGGGACTTTGGGGATACGTTGATACAACCGGTCAAATGGTTATCGAACCGATGTTCGGCTATGCTTCTCCTTTTTCAAACAATGGTTTGGCGCGCGTATTATTAAGAGGCAAAATAGGTTTTATTGATAAAACCGGTAATATCGTTATCGAACCCCAATTTGACGATGCTGGGAATTTTAAAGACACAGACTTGACTCGTGTAAAAATAGATGGTAAATGGGGATATGTTGACGAAAACGGAAAAATTGTTATTGAACCACAATTCGATTGGGCAGAGTATTTTACAAGCATTGGCTTGGCTGTT
The DNA here is from genome assembly GCA_902790595.1 of uncultured Bacteroidales bacterium. Taxonomy (GTDB): domain Bacteria; phylum Bacteroidota; class Bacteroidia; order Bacteroidales; family SZUA-534; genus RUG13583. The sequence goes on along the minus strand of CADASL010000007.1, from coordinate 44,972 downwards.
GTCAAATTAAATGACAAATATGGATTTGTTGACAAAACAGGCAAAATGGTAGTCGATTTACAATATGACTATGCTTGGGATTATGCAAACAATGGGATAGCCCATGTGGAACTAAACGACAAGCATGGATTTATTGATAAAAACGGGAAGGTAGTTATTAGGCTGCAATTTGATAATGCTTGGGATTTTGAAGATAATGGCTTGGCTCGTATTAAATTAAAAAACAAATACGGGTGTATCAATAAAAAGGGTGAAATAGTTATAACCCCTCGTTTTGATTTCTTAAAAACATACAACAATATCATTTTTGTTCAAGTAAATAATAAATGGGGCATAATTGACAAGCAAGGAAATTATATTGCTAAACCACAATTCGATTGGGTAATTTACAAATGAGTCATAAATGACAAACTATTTTCGTCTTTAGCAAAAAAAAACGCGGCGGAATCGACGATTTTTTGCTCGATTCCGCCGCGATTGTTAAGAATAAGGGCGGAATCAATGAATTTTTAGCCGATTCCGCCGCGATATTCGTTAATATCAAGGGCGATTATGCCGTACACAATCAGCAAGGCTTGCCAATTTTATGGTTGCGCAACTATTTATCCGCAAAAAGCCCGAACACCTGTCCTTTCACAAGCCAACTTATGCCGAAGAATGTGAGAGCGATTGTTTAAACATTAAAAGATATTCTCTCTTGTATATTCAATTCCTCTTTTAAAACTATCGACACACAATTCAATATCTTCCTTCGTGGTCGCCCAAGAGCATACACTTAATCGGATTGCCATTTTTCCTTTCCATTGTGTCGGGCCACACCAGCACACACGATCATTTTGCACATATTCAAGAACACGTTTTGTCATCTCATCATCTACGTACTGTATCAGTACTTGATTATACACAACATCATTCAGTATCGTAAATCCAAGTTGTGACAGTCGTCCGGCAAAGGTTTTTGCATTCCTACAAAGAGTTTCCACAAGAGTTGCAATTCCTTCTTTGCCTAAGTACTTAATTGCAGCCCACAATTCGAAAGCTCTTGCTCTTCTTGACATAGCCGTTGTATATAGCATACCATCTCGTTTCCCACTGTAAATGATGTAGGCTCCATTTGCTTGTAATGCTTTGCAGAAAGCATCCCGGTATTTGCAAAGAACAATTCCGCAATCGTATGGAACATTTAATGTTTTATGTGCATCGACAGACCACGAAGTAGCCTTTTCCATTCCCTTTGCCAGATAAGCATATACCTTGCTTGTTTTTGCCCATAGTCCAAACGCTCCATCAATATGGATCCAGGCATTCTTTTCATTGGCCAGATCACAGAGTGTATCGAACTGATCGAATGCTCCTGTATTTACATTGCCGGCTTGAAGAATCAGAATCGTTTTTTCATCTAATTCAGGCAACTTATCCAAACGCATTGTCCCATCCGGATTTGACTCAACCTTGATTATATTCTTGGAACCGATTCCCAAAACAGATAAGGCTTTGAAGATGGTTGCGTGAGCATTTTCACTTAATACAACACGAATCTCAGGGGCACCCATTAATCCATTTTCATAAATATTGTAGCCGTTACGTTCCAATATGGTATTTCGTGCAACGGTCAGTGCACATAGAGAAGCATCCGAAGAACCGCCCACCAATCCCATCGCAGTTTCTGCGGGAAGTTCAAATAAATCAACAATCCATTTCTCACATACTTCTTCAATTACGCCTGCAACAGGTGATGCAACATAGAGTACGGAATTCTGATCCCAAACATCAGTCAGCCACCTGACTGCAAGTGTGACCGGTAACGCACCGCCATTCACAAATCCATAATATCTTCCACCGGTCTGCGCTAATGTATTGGGCGAACCATTCAGATGAAGCGTTGACAAAATTTCCTCTTCATCTGTACCGATTTGAGGTAGAGGTTCATAAAAACTCTTAAGCTTTAGTAAATCCTCCTCCTTTGGATACACATTCCGCTCTGAAATTCCATCTATATAATCAAATGCATACTCTTTCGCCATCTCAAATATCAATTTATTCCTCAATGGCTTTGATACTGATTCAAAAAAATTCTCTTGCATAATAAAAAACCTCTCTAATGTTATTATTTACGTTTTAAAATCTTTACAAAACAATTCTGTTCCGTTCTCTGAACTTGTCACTGACAAATCTAACGCAGTTAACAATTTGACGTTCAGTGTTTTTAAATGTGTGTTGCTATTTATGTTTTTGATATTCAAATTGATAAGTGGTTTGCAATGACAAAATCTTAACAGTGTTGCCGTTTTGTTACACTCTGATATTCAGTGTTATAAACACGATTCAAACGTTTGTGATTTTTTTGATTTTTTGCTGAAAATAGAATCGGAAAAACGCCATAAAATCTGTTTTGTGGAGCTAATTGGCTGATTATTAATGTGTACCAAAACAGCAACATTCCCAATGCCAATGATAATCAGCGTTTTACAAAGCCGTATTATCGGTTCGGGACGTGGCTTTTTGGCGAGCGGCGGCGAGATTTTGGAGAATCTTCTCTCTCAATTCAAACCTGCCTTTGCGCCAATCCGCATAACCGACTACTTTGTAACCAGCCTTATCATAAAGTCTTTTTGAATACGGATTGAGTGTAAAACAATCTAAACGGATTGAATTGTATCCAACAGATTTACAAAGTTTTTCGATATATGACATTGCTTGAGACGCAATTCCCTTATGCTGAAACTCGGGCGAGACGCACAATCGATGAATAACACAGAATTTTGAGTTAGGGTATGCCCATTTGCCGTTTTTATATTGTTCGTCGCAATCTTCACTCAACGCAAAGCAAACGGCAATTTTATTGTCAATTATTCCGACATACATTTGATTTTTGCAAATGTCGTTGGCAATAGTGGTTTTGTCAGGATAAATCTCGTCCCATTGGTGAATGCCCGAATTTTCCATCGCGGTTATGGCCGCGGAATAAACCGCCATTATTTCATCAATTTGGTTTGATGTGGCTTTGACGTAAATCATTTGCAAAACAAGCCCAACTATTAAATTACTTTCTATTAGTTCGTAATACTATTTATATATCCGTAGTTGATATTTTGGATTGTAAAAGTTGGATAGCTTGTTCAACAGTAATTATCTTCGCATAACGTGTTCCCCACATAAATTCATTAAAATACTTGTAGGCAGTTTCCTTATCAAAATACGGATTATCATAGGTTGAGTTTGTGTATGAAGGAACAAATAAGTTGAAGCCTTTTTCAAAACCGCTTTTAATCGTTGCATCCATACAATAATCTGTTGACACTCCGATTGTTATAATATCTTTTTCCCCCTTAGACTGCAGATATTCTGTCAATCCTGTCATAGGATGAAAAGCACTGTTTACATTCTTTTCAAAACGCCTTTCATCTTTCCTCGGTGCAAAATCTTCATATATCTCATAGTTATCCGTTGCTTTGTCCAGACCAGAACCAGGGCCGTCATCGTGCTGAACATATACAACCTCAACATTATTCTCTCTTGCTATAGTAATTAACTGTTTTATATTTTTTCTTACCCTTTCAAACGAATATAACCTTTCGTCAAAACAGCCCTTTTGGGTATCTACAACTAATAGTATCATTTACTCCTCCTTTGTTTGTTGTCCTTTTATGAAATCCATTCTTAATAATGCCTTTCCATTAGGAAGTGCGGTCCTTTTTTGAAGTATCTCTTTATACCCTATCTCCATCAATTTTGTCGAAAGAAGATTCCCGTCCATCTGATGATGTACCTCATCAAGCCTGTCAAAAGCGTGTAGATAAGGCGAATCTGATACCCACTGCTTATCATCCGTATTAATCTGAATCACACAAGACACATATTCAGGATTCACTTTACGGATCACTCTCTGAAATACATCATAACCAATATACTCGATAAGAAGATTTGCTATCAGCAGCTGCGCCTCGGGAAGCTTATCCGTTTCATAGATTAGGTCTATCTTCAAACACTTCAGCACATCCGACAGGTCGGCATACCTTTCCGAAACCGTGCGAAGATAATCTCCGTTAATATCCACGCCATAAACGGTCTGATACTTATTCCGCCTTATATGTTCCAAGCCATTTCCTCCGGCAACACCAAGCACCATAGCCGTGGAAGCAGGATATGCATCAAACTGTTCCTCCATTATTTTATTCATAGCTTGGAGTTGTTTTACGGAATCAAGGCTCATATGATTCTCATAATCGTCCAAACTGATCTCTTCCCACGGATTATTCATAATACTCCTGCTGTGTTTTTCGACTCATAATTGCCGTTATGCAACAATTATTTATCCGCAAAAAGCCCGAACACTTGTCCTTTCACAAGCCAGCTTATGCCGAAGAAGGTGAGTGCGATTGCCTCTACAATAAAAGTCTTTGCGTAAAAATCTATGTGCAGGGGCATTAGGATTAAAGCCGCCAGCATTCCGATTCCGCAGGTAATATAAATTTTGTTTCTCGTCTTCTTTTGTGCGGTTTGTTCCTTGTCAGGATAGCTTTTGGTAAACAAGAAAAGACTGATATAAGAAAGTAACAGAAAGAAGCAAACCGCAGATATACAGTGTATGATGTGAGATGTTTCAGCTTGCAATTGAAAGAAACCTACAATTTTACCAGCAGAAAGGTCACAGCTGCAAGGAAATAGTACGATCATTAACCCAAATACACCCGCTGCGGTAGTTGGAATGTCGTCTTCTGGACCATATCCATAATAACATATTAAAACAACAGCAGCCGTTGTCAGTATTCCAGTAAGAGCCGGGGTAACATAGTAGGTGGCTGAAATGGAAAGTTCCTTCCAAAAAGTAGGAGTTATATCAATATGTTTTGATGCCAAAAATGTTCCCAACAGTGCTATCCAGGGAAGTAACATACCAAGGAACCCGATTGTGTTCCTGATTCTTTTTAACCAAACTAATGCGTTTTCCATAATCGAAAATGTTGTTTTAATGTGAAAAAATAGTAGCCCAAATTTAGGCAACTAAACCAAATCTGCAAGCAGAATCTGTTATGGCCGTTTTCACGATTGTGATAGAAGTTTATGTGTCAGAATATCCGCGAAAGCGATTTTGAAATCAAATGATTCCAATGTTTGCGAAAACGTTATATCTTGCATTTGAATTATAAAAACATCATCACAATGAAAAAGGCGATTCTTACACTGACGGCTGTGGCTGCGTTTGCTGCCTGCGCCACTGCCGACGTCAAAATGCCGCCGCTATTTACCGACGGAATGGTTTTGCAGCAAAAAACTTCGGCCCCTGTGTGGGGATTTGCCGAGCCTGGCGAGAAAATCACAGTGTCGAACACGTGGGACAACAAAACCGTCACTGCCGAAGCCGCAGCCGACGGACGCTGGAAGGTGAATGTGGCAACACCATCGTTTGGCGGGCCATACGCGCTGATTATCAACGGCAAGAACACCATCTACATCAACAATGTGCTGATTGGCGAGGTTTGGTTCGCATCGGGGCAGAGCAATATGGAAATGCCTATGAGCGGGTTCCCGTACGGCACCATTCTGAACGGCCCCGAGGATATTGCCAATAGCACCAACAACGACATCCGCATCTTTATGGTTGAGCGCAACACAAGTTTTAAAGAGGAAAATGCGGCGGGTGGCGAGTGGAAGGCCGCTTCGCCAAAGAACACGCCGCAGTTTGGCGCAACGTGCTACTATTTTGCCAAAAAACTTAACGCCGAACTTGGTGTGCCTGTGGGCATCATCAACTCGTCGTGGGGCGGAACGCCTGTCGAGAGTTGGATTCCGCAGGAATATATCAAAAACGTGCCCGAATACAGTCAGATTGCGAAAAACATTGAGGCAAGTTCGCCAATCATCGAGAAACGCAACAGTTGGCTTGCGCAGAAACAGTCGGTGCCGACATTCCCCCGTCCCGACCTTGGCGACGGCGACCTGGCAAAACCCGATTTCGACGACAGCAAATGGCACTCAATGAACGTCCCCACTCTTTGGGAAAACAACAACGAGGTGCGCGCCTTCGACGGCATTGTGTGGTTCCGTAAAACCATAAAAATCAGCGCCGCAATGGCTGGCAAGGAACTCGTGGTATCGCTTGGCGCGATTGACGACGGCGACGAGACTTTCTTCAACGGCGAACCCATCGGCCGCACCAACAACTATCAGGCCGACCGCGTTTACACCGTTCCCGCCGAGAAGGTTAAGGCTGGCAAGGCTGTTATTGCCGTCCGCGTTACCGACAATATGGGCGGCGGCGGACTCTACGGCAACCCTGCGAAAATGAAGTGCAACGCGAAGGATAACGAAAAAGCCGCCGTGTCGCTTGCGGGAAGTTGGAAATATCTGCCCGTGGCCGAACTGTCGAAAGGGAAACTCTACAAATTCGACATACAGTCAATGGAATTTTTCCAACGCCCGATTAGCCCCATCGATTTGAGCGAAATGACACCGACCTGCCTTTACAACGCAATGGTGGCGCCGTTTGCAGGCTACGCAATGGCTGGTGCCATCTGGTATCAGGGCGAGGCCAACGTGGGGCACGCCGAGGAATACACCCGCACGTTTCCGCTAATGATTAAGGCTTGGCGCGAAAAGTGGGCTCAGGGCGATTTCCCGTTCTACTACGTGCAGATTGCGCCCTACGACTACGGCACCAACGGCCACTCTGAGGAAATTCGCGAGGCTCAGCGCGTATCGCTGTCGGTGGCCAACTCGGGAATGGCTTCGACCATCGACATCGGCAACAACAAGAATATTCACCCCGCCAACAAGGTTGAAGTGGGCAACCGCCTTGCGCTGTGGGCGTTTAAGAACATCTACGGCAAAGACGTTGTTTGCAGCGGCCCGCTGTTCAAAAGTCAGGAAATCAACGGGAAAGCCATCTACCTGAGTTTCGATTACGGTGAAGGTCTGAACGCCAAAGGCGGCGAACTCAAAGATTTTGAGATTGCTGGCAAAGACGGCAAATACTATCCCGCCACAGCGGTAATTGAAGACGGAAAGGTGAAGGTGACATCCGACAAGGTTGCCGCCCCCGCATCGGTGCGCTACCTTTGGAATGACTGCGTTGACCAAGCCACGCTCTACAACGGCGCGGGCCTTCCCGCATCGTCGTTCCAAAGCACCAAGTGCTGGTAATTGCCGCGGCTGATTAGACAAAAAAAGGAAAGTGGTGAACGCTTTCCTTTTTTTGATTTATAGGTTTTTAAGGGTTTAAGTTTTTATAATATCTGCTCATCCAAAGGCACATCAAGCCACTGACCATACATCTTGATATATGTAATTTTGGGGGAATTAAAAGGAATTGGTTCCGTATATAAAAAATCTTTATCTAAAGGTTCCCGTTCATACCAAATCGAATCAATTTTATCTATTGAAACACAAACATCAAAAGCGTCTATTTCGGATTGAGAATGTGATAGAATCTTATCTTTTATTTGTTTTAATTGTGCTCCATTTATATTTACAAACAACAAGCCATCATTTGTTTCTCCACGAATGACACAAGAAGTACCTAACATTTCAATATAAGTCGAAATATGATATACGGATTTTAATTGTGATATAGAATCAATTGGTATTTTGTTACCATCATAATCTTGCAATGTTATATTACAAATTCTATAAATAGCCTTATAATAATGTACTCCTTCCATTCTGAATGGAGATACAATTTGAGAGTCAAATGAGATTTTATATGCTTCCCCATTATATATGGCATAATCACCTGTCTTAAGAATTTTCCTCATTACTCTGTTATTCTTATAAATTTATTGTCAATAAAAATTGCTATTATCTTTTCTGAGCCATCGTGTTTTTAAAGTTTCATAATTTGCATTATGTAAAACCTGTAAGCGATAATTAATTATTACTCACAAATATACAACGATTTTTTATTAGAAAACTCAATCATTTCGGGCATTTCTTGCGGTTCGTAAAAATGCACCAAAACAAAAAAGCCCGACTCATAGTCGGGCTTTCTCATATTGCAAATCGTTAAGATTATTTGCTGTTGCGGATTGTTGCCTGAGCGGCAGCCAAACGTGCGATTGGAACGCGGAACGGCGAGCAGCTCACGTAGTTCAAGCCCGATTTGTAGCAGAACTCAACAGAAGCTGGGTCACCGCCTTGCTCACCGCAGATACCAACCTTCAGGTCGTTGCGAGTTGAGCGGCCTTTCTGAGTTGCCGAAGCAATCAGCTGGCCAACGCCATCCTGGTCGATAGTCTGGAATGGATCGGCAGGCAGCATCTTCTTGTCGATGTAAGCTGACATAAAGGCACCGATGTCGTCGCGGCTGAAGCCGAAGGTCATCTGAGTCAGGTCGTTGGTACCGAACGAGAAGAACTCGGCGTATTTGGCCATACGGTCGGCCAACAGAGCGGCGCGCGGAATCTCAATCATTGTACCGAACTTGAAGCCGATTTCCTTCAGGCCGAATTTCTTGCAAACTTCGGCGTAAACCTTGTCGACAATCTTGCGGGTGTATTCCAACTCGCTCATATCGCAGGTTACAGGAACCATAATCTCGGCGTGCGGGTCTTTGCCGTCTTTGATAAGCTCGGCAGCCGACTCAAAGATTGCACGTATCTGAGTTTCAGAAATTTCGGGATAGGTAACGCCCAGACGGACACCACGGTGACCCATCATCGGGTTCGACTCGTGCAGAGCCTCGCCGCGTTTGGCAACGGCAGCGGCCGAAATGCCAAGAGCGGCAGCCAACTCAGCCTGTTTCTCGGCACCTTGCGGAACAAACTCGTGCAACGGTGGGTCGAGCAGACGGAAGGTTACTGACAGACCGTCCATAGCGAGCAGAGTGGCCTTCATATCCTTCTTCATAAATGGGAACAGCTCGTCGAGAGCTTTGCGGCGCTCGTCGGCGTCGGCGCTCAAAATCATCTTGCGAAGCAGGAACAACGGCTCTTCAGAGTTCTTGCCATAGAACATATGCTCGGTGCGGAACAGGCCAATGCCCTCGGCGCCGAACTCGCGTGCAATGCGAGCGTCGTCTGGGTTGTCGGCGTTGGTGCGGACACCCATCTTGCGGTTTTTGTCGACAAGACGCATAAACTCTTGGAAGCGTGGATTCTCCGAAGCGTCCATCAGTTTCAGTTCGCCCATATAAGCGTTGCCCTTGGTGCCGTTCAATGTGAGAGTTGCGCCCTCTTTGAATTCGATATCTGTACCGATGATTTTTGCAGTCTTGTTAGCTACGTCAACGTGCAGAGCACCTGCACCAACAATGCAGCATTTGCCCCAGCCGCGGGCAACCAGAGCGGCGTGCGACGTCATACCACCACGTGCGGTGAGAACACCGTCGGCAGCGCGCATACCCTCAACATCCTCGGGGTTGGTCTCCTCACGGACAAGAATAACCTTCTCGCCCTTCTTCTGCCAAGCAACGGCGTCTTCAGCAGTGAAGACAACCTTGCCCACAGCAGCGCCAGGACCAGCAGGCAGACCTTTAACAATAGGTTTAACACGTTTCTCTTCCGAAGGATTCAGAATCGGGTGAAGCAGCTCGTCGAGTTGAGTCGGGTCAACGCGCAAAACGGCGGTCTTCTCGTCAATCAGACCTTCGTGAAGCATATCCATTGCCATATTCAGAGCGGCTGTGCCAGTGCGTTTTCCGACGCGGCACTGCAGCATAAACAGTTTGCCTTCCTGAATGGTGAACTCAATGTCGAGCATATCGTGGAACGATTTCTCAAGAATCTCGCGGATTTCAACCAACTCTTTGTATGTCTGCGGCATAGCCTCCTGCATACTTTTCAGGTGTTGGTTCTGCTCGTTCTTGGTTTCGTCGTTGAGCGGGTTCGGTGTGCGGATACCTGCCACAACGTCCTCGCCCTGAGCGTTGATAAGCCACTCACCGTAGAACAGGTTCTCGCCAGTAGCGGGGTTGCGGGTGAAAGCAACGCCAGTAGCCGAAGTGTCGCCCATATTGCCGAACACCATCGACTGAACGTTAACGGCTGTACCCCAGTCGTCAGGAATGCCCTCAATGCGGCGGTACGAAACGGCTTTCTTACCGTTCCAGCTCTTGAACACGGCTTTGATACCGCCCATCAATTGCTCTTTAGCGTCATCAGGGAATTCTTTGCCCAAAACGGCTTTGATTTTCTTTTTGAACTCGTCGGCCAGGAATTTCAAATCGTTGGCGCTTAGGTCGGTATCCGAAGCGTAGCCTTTCTGTTTCTTGTAGTCGTCGAGCATATCGTCGAGTTGTTTGCGGATATTGAAGTCCAAGCCTTCAGCTTTCTCCATCACAACGTCGGCGTACATCATAATCAGACGGCGGTACGAGTCCCAAACGAAGCGCTCGTTGCCAGTCTTTTTGATAAGTCCGGGGATTGTAGCCGAGCAGACACCAATGTTGAGCACTGTGTCCATCATACCCGGCATTGAAGCGCGTGCACCCGAGCGGCACGAAACCAAAAGCGCGTTTTCGGGGTCGCCATATTTTTTGCCCATTATCTTCTCAGTTTCGGCCATAGCAGCCCAAACGTCGGCCTCAAGCTCTGCCGGAAGCTCGCAGTTGTTTTCATAATACTCCGTACAAACTTCGGTTGTGATTGTGAAACCTGCCGGTACTGGCAAACCCAAAAGACACATCTCCGCCAGGTTGGCACCCTTGCCACCCAACAGATTACGCATGTCTGCTTTTCCTTCGGCTTTCTTGTTGCCGAATGTGTAAACACGTTTTTTCTGTGACATAGTCATTAATTATTTGATGATAAATGAATGTAGTTCAAATTTAACAGACAATGCCGGTTGTTGCGCCGGCCTTGTTTTATAAAAGAAAAAAGAATGCCGGCAAAATTTGTCGGCATTCTTATCCTATTGCTGTCCTAGTTCAACTGGAAGTTGATTGGCACTGTGAATGACACGCGCACCGGTTTTCCACGCTGCGAGCCAGGTTTCCACTTTGGAAGGCTCTGTACCACGCGGATGGCTTCCTTATCCAATGCGGGGTCAACACCACGGGCGATTTTCACGTTCTCGATTTCACCCTTCTGGTTAATCACGAACTGAACGAAAACCTTTCCCGAAAGACCGTTCTCCTTGGCAATCTCGGGGTATTGGGTGTGCTCGGCCAGATATTTGCGCATTGCAAGCTCGCCGCCGGGGAATTCGGGCATATTCTCAACAATGAAGAATACTTCGGCTTCCTCTTCCTCTTCCTCCTCTTGCATAGCAACGATTTCCACCTCGGTATCCTGGTCGGCCTCAACGTCCTCAATATCGAGCTCGTCGTCAATCTCAACGTCATCGTCAACAATGTTGATTACCTCGGCAACCTTCGGAACCTCCGGCGGTGGGGGAGGAGTTATCTCCTGTTGGCGTGTGATTGGGATGATTTCCTCTTCGGCGATGACATCTTCAAGCTCACCGAAACCAGCGGTGTTCTTCTCGTGAATTGTGTAGCTGAACGCACCCAAAATAGCGCACAAAGCCACTACAAATCCCACTTCCAGAAACAATCCGCTGTATCGCCGTAAGTCGGCTTTTGGATTCTTTTTAAGTTCCATAGCGTTTATTATTAGTATTAGTTTTTTCAGCCGCTAAAAGTAGAATTTTTTATAATAATATGTCAATGTAAAAGAAACTTTTTTGACGGTTGAATCAGAAAAGCCGCAACCAGCCAAAAAAATGCCGGCGCTCTGGCCGGCACTTTTAATCTGTCAATTTAGTTGGAAGTTTATCGGCATTGAGAACCACACGTTCACGGGTTTGCCGCGTTGTGTGCCGGGATTCCATCGTGGAAGCCCCTCAATCACGCGGATGGCCTCGCGGTCGAGCAGCGGGTCAACGCCTCGGGTTATCTGAACGTTTTCAACCTCGCCTTTCTTATTAATCACAAACTTGAGGTGAACCTTGCCTGTAATGCCGTTACTCCTTGCGGCTTCGGGATAATTCAACCTCTCGCCGATGAGCTTGTACAGGGCTGCCATTCCGCCGGGGAACGAAGGATTGACTTCGGCGCTGAAAAAGATTTCGGGCTCGGGTTCTTCCGCTTCGTCGGGTCTCTCAATGATGGTAATCGCAGTCTCCTGGGTTGCCTCAACGTCGTCAATATCGAGCGTCTCCTCCAATTCAGATTCGCTTTCGATGATTGTAATAACCTCGGCAACTTTTGGTGGAGCCGGAGGTGGTGCAATCTCCTTCGGGTGTGTGACGGGAATCAGCACATCCTCGAAGTCGATGTTGTCAATGCCGCTAAAAACCATACGGTTTAGCTCGTGGTTAGTGTAGTTGAACGATGCCAGAACGGCGCTTAACGCAACTACCAAACCTGCTTCGAAGAACAGTCCGGCGTACCGCCTTAAATCTGCTCGTGGATTCTTTTTGAGTTCCATAGTATTACGTTTTTAGTTCGTATTAAAAATAACTGATTTTGTCATAGATTATTACTTATGGAACAGAAAAATCGACGATTTTTTTCGGAAGTGCGTTGTGAGTCGGATATGGGAGGCTTTTCGCTAAAGCTTATTGTTGTTTTTAGGTTATCCTATTTTATCTGAAAATCGACAGGCACAATCCACGACACGTTTTTTGGAACCCACACTTTTTCGCCATCAATTCTTTTGCTTTGCTCCCCGGGTTTCCACTTAGGCAAACTTTTTATCACTCGAATGGCTTCGTTGTCCAATATCGGGTCGATGCCTCTCACTATTTTGGGATTTACAACGTCACCGTTCTTGTCGATTATGAACTGAACAAAAACTTTTCCCGACAGGCCTTTTGCTTTGGCTTCTTCGGGATATTTAATGTTCGCGGCAATGTATTTGCGCAATTCCAAATCGCCGCCGGGGAATTCGGGCATGTGTTCAACAATGAAGAACACTTCTTCTTCTTCGCCCTTAATCGATATCTCAATAGGAATAGTCATCGATACCCGCGCAAGCACCTTCATCACTGTGCCGTTTTTCGATTCGAGTCGCATACCGGGCGTCCATTTTGGCATGCTCTTTATAAAATCAACCACTTTTGCGTCGATTTCAGGGTTGATACCAGTGATAACTTTCACATTATCGGGTTCAACCATACCGTCTTTGCCAATTACAAACTGCACGAAAACTTTCCCTTTTATGAATTTTGCGGATTTTATACTCTGCATATTATCAGCAAAATACTGTTTCATGGCAGATTCGCCGCCCGGATATTCCGGCATTATTTTAACTGAAGTGTAAATGGTGTTGTCATCGTCGATAATCGGCTGATTGACGGCGGCCGCACTATCCTTCGGAACAATAACAGGCTGATTACCTGCGGTTTGGCACACGCCGTTTGTGCAAACGGCCGCAAATGCAACGGCCAGAATGGCTTTGAGTGTGTGTCTCGCGTTCATATTATTTCTATTAATTAAAATCAAACATTGCAGAACGGTTGTGCGGCACGTTCGCGTGTTAATTACTTTTCTATTCGAGTTTGAAATCGACAGGAATGGTGAACGATACCCGCACTGGTCTCCATTCGTTATCCCATTTTGATTTGTTCTGGCCGGGCTTCCATTTCGGCAGACTTTGTATTACGCGGATGGCCTCTTTATTCAATGACGGCTCAACGCCTCTTGCAATCTGGGGATTCTCAACCTCGCCGTTTTTGTTGATTACGAACTGAACAAAAACCTTCCCCGACATTCCGCTGGCCTTGGCTTCTTCGGGGTATCTCAGATTCTCGGTGATGAATCTGCGCAAAGCGGAATCGCCGCCGGGGAATTCGGGCATTTTTGGAACGATGAAATACACTTCGTCATCCTCGTTTTTTGCGGTGTTTTCGGTGGCGTCGGCTGTTTTGGGTGTAATGGCTGATTTGTCAGTGTCAGTACCTTTGTTTTGCGCATAGCCCATCGAACAAATCGCGGCAAGCGCAATAGTGAGAATTGTGGCGTGGGTGCTCATTATGATGAAATTAATTGTTAATACGCCAAAGATAATGAAAAGATTTTCAACTTGGCACTTCTATTTTGAACTTAGGTGGCGGTTGTTTCCGTTACCGATTCACCCACATAGTATCGACACTAACAGATAATCTGCCATATTTATCAGCCGTAATTGAAATGGTAACGGGCCATTGATTGGGGTCCTTTCGGAAATATGCGCAATTCCATTGTGACATATTTTGCAACGCGCTTACCACCATATCGTCAATTGCAGAATTTATACCCCGCACCACACTGATGTTTTCGGCATATCCTTGTTTGTTGATTATGAAGCGGTATTTACCTGTTTTCTTTTTTGTAATTTTTGGTCTCCCCGCAAGTTGTTTTGAAATATATTTTTCTAAAGCATAGGCTCCTCCCGGATATTCGGGCTTTGTTTCAAGAGTTTGAAAGTTATTGGTAGGAGGAAAAGCTATTGGTAAGGAAAATGATACTTCAACTGGTTTTCCACGCTGCGAGCCTGGTTTCCATTTAGGCATATTTTGCACAACGCGAATTGCTTCATTATCCAGTAAAGGGTCAATGCCTTTTGCAACTTTGATATTCTCAACATCTCCGGTTTTACTAACAATAAAATATATGAAAACCTTTCCTTCCAATCCTTTGTTTTTCGCCTCTTCAGGATAAACAATATTTTCCTCAAGATACTTGTTTAAACCGACCTCACCACAAGGAAATTCGGGCATATTTTCAACGATAAAAAATACCTGTTTTTCTTCTTCTTTTGGCTGATTGGTATTAGTTTTGGTTGTGTCGTCCGCCGTCGAATCGTTGTTACTCTGCGCGTAGCCGGTTGTGCAAATCGCGGCAAGCGTAACAGTGAGAATTGTGGCGTGGGTGCTCATTGTGATGAAATTGTTAATACGCCAAAGATAACAAAAAGATTTCCAACTTATCATCTTGTCAGTTGTTTTTAAGCCGGTTATAAGAAAATCGTCTCTATCTGAGAGCGAAATCGAACCAAAGGGGTTGCAATGATTTTACTGGTTTGCCACGAATTTTGCCGGGAATCCAGTTTGGCATATTCTTCACCATGCGAATGGCCTCACGGTCCAGGGTGGGGTCAACGCTATTCGAGATTTGCACATCGCCGATTTCGCCCCTCTCGTTTATCACAAACAGAACATTAACCTTTCCCGATATTTTGTTTTTCGAAGCCTTCTTGGGGTATTTTGTGTGCTCAATCAGATATTTGCGCAGAGCATCTTCACCGCCGGGGAATTCGGGTATCTCATCAACAATTATGAAAATCTCATCCTCATCTTCTTCCTCCTCTTGCCTTTCGACAACTATAACATCGGTCTCTTGGTCGGGCTCAATGTCTTCAATATCAGCATCGTCTTCAATGTCAACATCATCGTCAACAATATGGATAACCTCGGCCACTTTTGGCGTTTCGGGCGGCGGTGTTTCGGTTTGCTGACGGGTGATTGGTATTATCCCTTCTTCGGCTACCACGGTTTCGAGTTTGCCGAAAACAACAGTGTTTTTCTTTTGAACAGAGTAGTTTAGGGCGAAAAGCACGGCGCTTATCGCGATAACCAAACCCACTTCAAGGAACAATCCGCTGTAGCGTGTTAAATCGTATTTGGGATTCTTTTTCGGTTCCATAGACACTGATTTTAGCGGGGAAAGTATAATGAACCACTTATTTTATTTAAACGCAACAGCAATGGTATGCGTGAATTTTACAGGTTTCCCGAACTGTTTGGCGGGTTCCCACTTTGGCATACTTTCTACTACGCGAATGGCTTCTTTATCAAAAGCCTTGTCAACACCACGAACAACCTTCACATTCTCAACATCGCCTTCCTGATTGATTACGAACTGAACAAAAACCTTTTTTGAAAGGCTGTCCTTCTTTGCGTTTTCGGGGAATTTCACGTTTTCTGCAAGATACTTGCTTAAACCAACATCGCCACCAGGGAATTCGGGCATAACTATTCCCGCTCCAGCATTTTCTTTTGGCAATGTGGTGTTAGTTGGGGCATCGCCAGCCGCCAAATCATTGTTCTGTGCATAGCCCGTTGTGCAAAACGCGGCAAGCGCAATGATTACCAGTGCACTTGATTTGGCAAGTTTGTTTAGTTGTTTTTTCATAATAAGAGGTTTTTAAAGTTTGCGATTAGTGTACACGAAAATTAATACCCATAGTTATCCGCACTTTAACAGGTCTCCCATTTAATTTACCGGGTTTGAATTTTTTTTTCAGGACTCCTCTCTTCACCCCGTTAATTACTGCAGAATCAAACTCTGGCCGTAAACTTTGTGCTATGCTAATATTCCCAATCCCACCCTTTTCGTTAACCACAAATTGCACAATAACTACTCCTTCAAGCTCCTCTATGCTTTCGGCTGAACTCAACAGTTCCTCCGGATACCTAATATAATTATTGATTTCTCGAATGCCACCAGGATATTCGGGCATCTCATCAACGATAGTATATACGGTATCAATAGTGTTGGTTTCTGGATTTTGTATGAGTAGCATAGTGCTGTCCGTAGGTTCTTTGTCCTGCGTGTAGCCCGTTGTGCAAATCGCAGCAAGCGTAATGATTGCCAATGCAACTGATTTTGCGAATTTGTTTAATGGATTATTCATAGTTAGTAGTTTTTTGAAGTTTGTGTTAGTTCGCCCAAATATACAAATAATTGATATTCGGAACTTAATGTCAGGATTATTTCCTTACTTTGTACCATAAATTGAAACCGTTAGGACTATGACAACAATGCAGTTACGTGCGGAATTATTGCGAGAGATGAATCCGTTGCTCGACAACGATGTGGCAATGAAGAAGATGCTGGCGTTTGTCAAAACCCTTGCGCCTGCAAATAAAGCAAATGCCGAGACTGCCGTGACAGGATGGGCAGACCGTTTCGTGGGGGCGTGGAAGGATGACCGCTCTGCAGACGAAATTGTCAACGACATCCGCAGTGCCAGAACGGCGAATCTTAACTAAATCAGTTCACAAAAAAAGGACGCAAGCATCGCGTCCTAATAATTCTGTGATAATCTGTGTCCCCGATAGTGTCGGGGCAGTGTTGTCAGTGCGAGAATCAGATTTCCGTTAGCATCACCCCAGAATCTCTTCTGCCAGCGCTTTCAAATCGGTGCCGGCAAAGTTGCCCGAACTCAGGAACAGCAGGACACAATTCTTGCCGTCAATGGTTTTTAAATCGTTAAGCATCAAGGTAATATCGCTGTAGGCTTTGAGTCCGTCTTTGGCGAAAGCCTTTTCAACCTGCTCAATGGTAATGCCCGGAAGGCCCTTCAACTCAATGGCGTGCGGGTTGAAATAGACGAGCGAGCGGTCGGCCAGGTCCATTGTGCCAGCGTACTGCTCAAGGAAGTTGCTGCTCAAGCTGCTGTAGGTGTGCAGTTCCATACAGGCAACAATCCGCTTGCCGGGGAACTGCTTGCGGACGGCCGCAATGGTGGCCTTGAGTTTCGACGGCGAGTGAGCGAAATCGGTGAACGACAGGCTCTCTTTGTTGCTGTAAATCAGTTGCAGACGCTTGTCGGCACCTTCGAACGTGGTCATTGCGCGGTAGAAATCGGCCTTTGTGACGCCCAGTTGCAGACAGACCTGCATTGCGCCTGCAATGTTCTGCAAGTTGTGCTCGCCAAACACCGACAGTCGGTAACGGTCATCGCCGTCGGTCAGGTAGGTGACGCCGTCCGTAATGGCGTAGGGGTGGGTGTTGTAGGGCAGCAGACGAATGTCGGGGCGGACCTTGGCGGCAATGGCGCGCAGGTTCTCGTCGCCTTCGAAATAGACGAGCGAGCCCTGTGGCTCAATGAGTTGCGCAAACCGCTCGAACTGCCAGACGTAATCGGGGAATGTCTTGAAAACATTGATATGGTCCCACGCAATGCCCGTTATCAGGGCAATATTGGGCTTGTAAAGGTGGAATTTCGGCCGCGGGTCGATTGGCGACGTCAGATACTCATCGCCTTCAAAAACAGCCACTTGCGCATCGTTGCTCAAACCAACCATCGTATCAAAGCCCTTCACGCGGGCGCCCACCATATAGTCGAACTTTATGCCGACGGTTTTCAGCACGTGCATCACCATTGCCGTGGTGGTGGTTTTGCCGTGGCTTCCGCCGATAACCACCCGAGTCTTGTTTTCGGTCTGATTATAAAGGAATTCGGGGTACGAATAGATTTTCAAACCCAGTTCCTGCGCGCGCAGCAGCTCGGGGTTGTCGGCCTTGGCGTGCATTCCCAGAACAACCGCGTCAATGTCGGCTGACAGTTTTTCAGGGAACCAGCCTGGCTGCTCGGGAAGCAGTCCGCAAGCCGCAAGCCGCGACCGCGACGGCTCAAAAATCTCATCGTCGGAACCTGTGACAGTTTCGCCTTTCTTGTGCAGCGCTATGGCCAGATTGTGCATCGCGCTTCCGCCTATGGCAATGAAATGGTAGTGCATAGTTTTAGTGTTTTATCGCTTCGCGAGAAATTTTAACAAAATTTGTTTCGAAAATAACTAATTCAGTTTCGGCGGAATTCACAAACCACATTTTTTATTAACCACGGAATCTCGATAACTATCGGAAACAGAAAACGCTGAATTCGGTTGAAAAAAAACACGGAACTTACAATGTTTGCAGGTTCCGTGATTTCTGTAAGCAATTAGACTTGTTCAATTGCTTTTTATTTCTGTGATTTCCGTGTGTTATGTGGTTGAAAATCAATTACTGAAAAAATTCCGCATCCGCTCAAAGAAGTTTCGGTCGTTTTTGTCGGGTTTCGGCGTGAAACTGCTTGACTCTTTGAGTTTTTCAATGATTTTGGCTTCGTCGCGGGTGACGCTCTGCGGTGTCCAGACCTGAATGTTCACAAGCAGGTCGCCGCGGCCGTAGCCGTTGATTTCAGGGATTCCCTTGCCGCGCAGCCGCAGAATCTTGCCCGACTGCGTGCCAGGGTCGATTTTGATTTTCACCCGACCGTCAACCGTCGGAATTTCGGCTGTGGTGCCCAGAATGGCATCGGGCATCGAAAGGAACAGGCTGTATATCAAATCATTGCCATCGCGAATAAGTTCGGGGTGCTCTTCTTCCTGAATCACAACCAGAAGGTCGCCGTTGATTCCGCCGTGGCGCGCCGCATTGCCTTTTCCACTGACCGACAGTTGCATACCATCGGCCACGCCAGCAGGAATGTTGAGCGTCACAATGTCCTCTTTCTGCACAATTCCCTCGCCGCCGCAGTTGGTGCATCGGCGGGTGATTATGCGTCCGTCGCCGCCGCAATTCGGGCAAACCGACGACTGCTGCATCTGTCCCAGAATGGTGTTGGTGATACGCGTCACAACGCCCGAGCCGTGGCAGGTTGAGCAGTTGCTGTACGAGTTTGAGTCGAAGGCGCCCGTGCCGCCGCACTTGTCGCAGGCCACGTATTTGTTCACCTTTATCTTTTTGGTGACGCCGTTGGCAACCTCCGCCAGTGTCAGTTTCACCTTCACGCGCAGGTTCGAGCCCTTGTTCACTCGCGTTTGCGGACCACCACGGCGGCTTCCGCCGAAACCGCCGCCAAAGAAACTGCCAAAACTTCCGCCGCCGAAAATGTCGCCAAAGTGTGCAAAAATGTCATCCATCGACATTCCGCCGCCGCTGAAGCCGCTCGCGCCGCCCATTCCAGCGTGTCCGTACTGGTCGTAGCGCTGACGTTTCTGTGGGTCGCTCAGGACCTCGTAGGCCTCGGCCGCCTCTTTGAACTTCTCCTCGGCCGCCTTGTCGCCAGGATTCTTGTCGGGGTGGTATTTTATAGCCTGCTTGCGGTAAGCCTTCTTGATTTCCTCCGCCGTGGCGGTCTTTGGCACCTCAAGCACTTCGTAATAATCTCGTTTCTCGCTCATAGTCAATCCTTTTAGGTATCAGGTTTTAGTTATAAGTTGTAAGTTTTGAGTTTTAAGTTAAATTGTTTAGAAGTTCAGTCGCTTCGCTGTTTAGAAGGTGAGACGCTTCGCTGTTTAGAAGTATATCCCGATAGCTATCGGGGCTTTGCTGTTTGGATAACTAAACTCTAAACTTCTCACCCTCTCAACTTTTATTCTCCCACCACAACTTTTGCGTAGCGAATCACCTTTGTATCAATCTTATAGCCTTTCTGAATCACGTCCACAACTTTACCTTTCAGGTCTTCGGTGGGGGCGGGGATTTTGGTGATTGCCTCGTGCAGGTCGGTGTCGAAAACCTGATTCATTGCATCGATTTCGACAATGCCCTTGTTCTTTAAAAATTCTTGTATTTTATTGTAAATCAGCACAACGCCTTCGCGGACGGCATCCACATCGGTTGCCTTCTGCATACTCTGCATTGCGCGCTCAAGGTCGTCGAGCACTGGCAGCATACCCGACAAAGTGTCACCATTGACGGTTTTCAGCATATCGGAACGCTCCTTCAGGGTGCGTTTGCGGTAGTTGTCGAACTCCGCCGACAGCCGCAGGTAGCGGTCTTTCTGTTCCTCAAGTTGCGCTTTCAACTCCTCAATCTCCTTCTCGCGGGCCTCGTCCTCCTTGCGCTGTTTGCGGTTCTTGCGCGACTTCTTTCCATCGCTTTCAACTTCTTCGTTTTCAGTTGGTTGAGACTGCTCAACATCAACCTTGACTTCGTTCTCCACCTGCTCGGTGTTTTGTTCTGTATTCTCCATTTTTATATTGTTTTTATTGATTTTTCAGAAAAAATAACGCTGCCCATCCCTACAAATTGGCGACCAAACGCAGTTTTGCGACAAAGTGGCAGAGTCATTTGGGATTTAGGATTTAGGAATTAGGATTTAGGATTTGGGCAATGTTTTCGACGGTTTTTGCGGAAATTCTCAAAATGTTTGGGTTTGAACACAGATTTAACGGATTATTTATGCTGCACCAATGCCCGCCGCCTGCGCAAACGTGGTGCGCCGCGTATCTGCGTTTTGTGCACCCTATACAACGCCGCTTTTGGAAGGATTTATGGTTTAGTATGGTTTTGCTGTTATTCTACTGTATATAAAAATATTATTTATTTAAGTCTACTTTTATGCACATACCCCCTTTTTTCATTAAACACACATACTATTTCCGCCCAATTTGAATCAGGTATCATCCATACATATACCACTTTACCATCATCTAATGTATATAACACTTCTGATTGGGTAGTTGGTTCCTTTCTAACATTTACATAACCATCTGGATCTTTAATTATTTTTCGTTTAAAAACAGCTCTTTCTTGCATCTCTGTCATTCTTAAATAGCCGTCAGATTCAAGTTTAAATACGTATCTGTTTCCCCAATTGGGGTCTACAACAAAATCTTCATCATCATAATTTTCATAGTCCCGATACGCATTTAACTCGTATAGATATATGCTTTTATCTGGCTCAAAAAAAGTATACTTGTCATTTTCTGAAACGATAATTCCGGAAATCATCTGCTGTGTGGATAGTTTAAAAGTGAACATTTGTATATAACCATAATAACTATCATCCTCACTGGCAATCACTTTGACTCTAATAAAAAGAAGAAGCACATCATCGGATATTTTGACCTTAGCCCATGGAAAATAAGATATGGAAAATGACAAATCTTCTTCTTTGAAATAACTTGGCGTTAACAGCCCACCTGCGGGAAAGATTTCGCCATCATTTGTTTTGATATGTGGTGGTGGGGTTTTAGAGCCATACACATCTGTTTGCATATTTCGGATATGATTAAACACATTGTCAGGACCATTCTGCGGCTCGACATACCAAATATTCTTTCTGTAATCATCGTATGAGAATTCTGAAGTTTTAGGTCCTTTAATAAACAATGTCTGCAAGTCTTCCCATTCATATTCGGGAAAGAGTGTAAGAAACTTCTCAAATTCCTGCTGCATTTGGGTTTGCGCCTGTATTTGGTTTGCACAAACAAGCGTAGCCGCCAACAATAATAATCTATACAATCGTGTCATAATCTATAAGTTATAGAAAAGATGTTTTTTTGTTTTTCCAAAGATAAAAACAAAATCAATCAGCAACAGCGCCGCTAATACATAAATCCGAAAAGCCAGAGCGGGATTTTACTTAATGCGTTAAGCGAATTGTGCTGAAAAATGCTTATTCCGTTAAGCATTTTCCTCCAGTTTCTGCATCTCGGTCTTTACAAAATCCATCAGCTCGGCAATGTAATCGGTTGTGAAACAAGATTTTGTGCAAAAAGTATATACGGCAAGTTAACAAAAAAGAATTTGAGCGAATTATTTGTTTAAACCAACCAATCGGCGGTTTTCAAATTCTCGATACGAGAGAAGTGCTTGGTGTTGTGGGTAACAACTGTAAGATTGTTTTCGCGTGCGGTTATGCCAATCAGCAAATCGAAATCTTCAATTGTTTGGCCAGTGCGTTCGAGCCGTACCTTTTCTTGGCAAAACGCATCGGCTATGCCATCAATGCCAATCACATCGTAGTAATCAATTAGCATTCTGGCTTTTGATTGTTCTTGCTGACGGTATTTGTCGGGCGCTTTGTATGTGCCGTATAGCAGTTCGATAGCGGTTATTGCTGAAATGCAGCAAAATTGGTTATTTTCAACACAATGTTGGCGAACAAATTCGTTGCCACGAAGAATCTCAATGCAGGTCGAAGTATCCAAAAGATATTTTAAGTCGGCCATAATCAAATGTCTGGATATGTGTTTTTTGTGCGTCCGGCACGAATCTGTGCCATTATTTCGTCGGTAGAGCGCTCATCGTTTGCCCATCCGCCGAAAAACAGGTCCATCTCCTTCGTAACGCGCGTGCGGCGTGCCGCTTCGGTTTCGGTAACACTTTCGGCAAGTCGTCGCGATAAGGCAAGCCTCTCGCTTGGCGTGAGTCGCTGTGCTTTTGCCCAAACATTGTCAATAGTTGTACCCATATCGTTTCGTTTTTAAGTGTGCAACACTAAGCGTTGCATATTCTCAATTCTTACAAGACAAATGTATGAAATTCAGTTTTGAAAAGGAAAATGTTTTTTTTCAAAGATAAAAACAAAACCAATCAACAGCGCCGCTAATACATAAATCCGAAAAGCCAGAACGGAATGGCTATTCTTCCTCCAGCTTCCGCATCTCGGCCTTTACAAAATCCATCAGCTCGGCAATGTAATCGGTTGTGAAGCAGAATTTTATACCGGCGGCTTCGTAGATTTCGGGGATTGAGTGGCTGTAGCCAAGGCGCAGCGCGCGTTTGTAGTCGGCAATGGCTTGTTGCGGGTTCTCGGTGTGGCGTTTCCAAATGCTTATGGCGCCCAGCTGGGCAAAGCCGTATTCAATGTAGTAGAATGGCAGTTCGAAAATGTGCAACTGTCTCTGCCAGCGGTTGTTATAGGCGTCTTCGTAACCCGTGTAATCGACCACGCGGCTGCCGAACTCGGCCATAATATCGCGCCAGGCGGCGGTGCGCTGTTCGGCTGTATTTCCTTTATTCTCATACAGATAGTGCTGGAACTTATCGACGGCGGCAATCCACGGCAGGCCCATCACAACATCTTCCAACTGATTGATTTTGGCTATTTTGAGTTCGCGTTCGTTGTTGAAAAAATGGTGCCATTGCGACATCGAAATCAGCTCCATACTCATACTGGCCAGTTCGGCAACTTCGGCGGGCGTGTCTTTGAAGTGCACAAGCGGCTGGTCGGCGGTCAGAAAGGCGTGAACGGCGTGGCCGCCTTCGTGCATCAGCGTCACCATATCGTGCAGATTACCAGTGGTGTTGGCGAAAATGAAGGCGGTGTTGCTGCGGTAGAGCGGATAGTTGTAGCCGCCGGGCGCCTTGCCCACGCGCGACTCCAGGTCGAGACGGCCCATCCGAGACATCGCGCTCATTATCATCCCCAGTTCGGGGTCGATATCGCGGAAGCAGAGAGCGGTTTTGCGCACCAGGTCGGCAGTCGATTCAAAGGGCTTCAGGTGCGTGCCCACGGGCAGGTCGACGGCCAAATCGTAGGGGCGCAGCACGTCAAGGCCCATCAGCTGGCGGCGGCGCTCGTTCATCTCGTCGACAAGCGGCACCACCACTTCGGCCACCGAGCGGTGGAAATCGCGGCAGTCGGCGGCGGTGTAGTCGAAGCGGCCCAGCTGGCGGAAGCGGAAGTCGGTGTAGCACTGGAATCCGGCGTTGGCGGCAATTTTGTTGCGCAGGTTCATCAGTTTTTCCATCAGTTTGTCGATAGCGGGCTTGTCGGCCAGGCGACGGGCTATCATCTTCTCGTACACCTGTTTGCGCACATCGCGGCTGGCGGTTTTCATATAGTTCGACGCCTGCTGCATTGTCATCTGGCGGCCGTCAACGTCAACGGTCATTTTTGCGCTGATAGCGCCAAACTCCTGCTCGGCCTGCTGCAGTTCGGCTTCAAGGGGCACGTTCTCTTCGCGGAACAGCTCGTTGCTGTTGCGAATGGCGCGCACCATTGTGAAAAGTTTTGCCTTGTCGATATGAAGTTGCACGTCGGGCGTCAGGAATCGCTTCTCCAATTTATTGGAAATCAGTGTAATCTCCGGCTCAATTTCGGTCACAAACGTGTCGAAGGCGGCTTTGGCCGCGGCATCCTCGGTGTTGCAACTGTTTTTAATGTAGCGCCAGGCGAAATCTTCTTCCACAAAACTGTCGATTTCGCTCCAGTCGAGCAGCCACTGCCACACATCACTGTTGGTTTTCAGCGGGCGTTCAAGCAGTTCGTCGTAGTATGGTTTCAGGTCGGCGAATGAGTTTATTGTCAGATTGTCAGCGATTTTCATAGCGGTTGTGGTATTAGGTGTTAGGTGTTGGGTATTAGTTAATTACGAATTACGACCATAGTCCGAAGTCTGAAGTCTGTTGTCTTTATTATTCTACGATTCCCATTTTTCGGTAAGTTTCTTCCAGCGCTTCGTTATTATCGGTGATAACCAGCAACTTATCGCCAGCCATCAATTGTGTGCTGCCGGTGGGCACAAAGAACGTGTCGCCGCGGCGAACCATAATCACCAGCGTTTTTTCGGGCATACCCAAATCCATCAGGCGCGAGCCGTTGCTTAAAATGCTGTCGGTTAGCAGGATTTCGGACGTTGCCGATTTAATCTCTTCGGGGAAATCAATGTCGAAATTCTTGGGTTTGAGTGTGTTGTCGGGCTTTTCGGCCACCTTGAGCCGCTTGGCCACAAACGGCAGCGTGGTGCCCTGCAGAATGAGCGACACCAGCGTGCAGAAGAATACCAGATTGAAAATCAGGCGTGCGTGCGGCACATCGTTGGCCAGAGTGAGAATGGCGAAAATGATTGGCACCGCGCCGCGCAGACCAACCCACGACACAAAAACCTTGTCGCGGAACTGGAATTTGCGGAACGGCATCAGCGACAGAAAAACGCTGACGGGCCGCGTAACGAACATCATTGCCACACTGATAAGCAGTCCGGGAACGATAATCGGCTCTAATTCAGACGGATTGACAAGCAGACCGAGTGTGAGGAACAGGCAGAGCTGGCTCAGCCACGACAGGCCGTCGAAAAAGTTCGATGTTGAGCGCTTGTGCACAAACCGCGAGTTGCCAATTACAAGACCGCCTACATACACAGCCAGATAGCTGTTCCCGTTGAGGTAGTATGTCGATGAAAATATGAAAATGCAGAACGTGAGCACCAGAATGGGGTAGAGCGTGGCGTTTTCCATTTTCAGCCGGTTGATAACGATAACCAACAGAGAACCAAGCAGGTAACCAACGGCGCCGCCAATCACCAGCTGCATCAGCACCGACACAAAAGCCATCAGGTACGACGGTTCGGCGTCAGAATTTATCAAACCTATCAGCGTGATTGTCAGTACGTAAGCCATCGGGTCGTTGCTGCCGCTCTCAAGTTCGAGCGTGGGACGCAGGTTGTGTTTCAGCAGAAGACCCTTCGAACGCAGAATGGAAAACACTGACGCAGAATCGGTTGACGATATTGTGGCGGCCAGCAGCATCGCGGTAAGCACACCAATGCCCACCGATTTCATTGTGAGCCCCAGAATCAGCCACGCGGCAAAGCCCGTGAGAATGGCCGTGAGCAGCACCCCGACGGTGGCCAGCACAATTCCCGGCGCAATAACGGGCCGAATGTCGTTGATTTTGGTGTCCATTCCGCCCGAAAATAATATGATACAGAGAGTTACAGTGCCAATGGTCTGCGCCAGATTGTAGTTGTCGAACTTGATTCCAAGGCCGTCGCTGCCAAAGAGCATTCCCACGCCCAGAAACAAAAGAAGAATGGGCACGCCGAACTTACTGCTGGCTTTCCCCACCAGAATGCTCACAAAAAACAATATCGAAACCACCAGAAGCAGCAGTTCTATCTGAATATCCATTGCTCACAAAATTGCGTCCCGCCAAGGCCGGACCTTGTTTATTGTTGCGCAAAGTTAACGGAATAAAGGTGGGTTGGACAAAAAGTTTTTGGGCAAATTTGGACGGTTTTCAGAAAGATTTGTCCTGCTCATACAAATCGTATATGCCATTGTCGTCGTTGTCGCCAATCAGCTCACCCAATGTGAAATAGAGAAGTCCGCCCAAAAGAAGCATTGAAGCGTTTTTGATTTTTTCGCCGTCGCGATGTTTTTTGCCGTCGTCAACAAACGACGATTTAAGATCGTTCCGTTGCGATTCGGCAAGTTGTTTCCGTTCGCGCACCGCGTTTGAAATTGTTGGTACGCTCAAGGCGAATTGCGCGCAGGCGGGGGCGTTCTGTTCCTTCGGTTCGCTGTGGGCGCGGATGTCGGCATCGCCGCTGAAGTGCAGTTTTACCGGTTCGGTGCAGATTCTGAAGTCCGCATTGCTGAGTATCAAGCAGTTGTGCGTTTCCGCGGAAGCGTCAGCAAAATTTGGAAGCTCAATGCCGTCAAACACAGCCTTTATGGCTTTTTCGTTGCCGTTGTGTGCAAATCCGCCAATCGCCGCAAGCATAAAAACTGACAAGCAAATAACTGTTTTGTAATATTTTAGCATTGAGTGTGCCATTTGAATTGGAATGTCAACACTTATAAGACAATCTTCGGGGCTGCAACCCTACCTGTTGGCGCATATTTGCAAAAAAAATCCGCGTCCGAAAATAAATCAGACGCGGATTGCGGTTTTATGTTTCTGTCAATCAGAATTTTACTCTCTTCAGAGCGAACATTTTGAGCAGCCATCGCGGAAGCGGCTTGTCCATACCGCGCTTGTGAAGGTCGATAACCAAGCCCAATTTCTTGACGATTGGCACTTTGTGTGTCTCGACAAACTCGATGAGCGTGCCTTCGGGTGCTTGAATGTATGCGAAACTTCCGGCGGCTTCACCCATATCGAAGGTGTTGCCGGCGCGCGTGCTGTCAACGGTGAACGGGAAGCCTTTCGACTTCACAAACTCGCGCAGGTCGTCCATATTGGCAATGTCGTAGCAGATTTGAATGTAGCCCGGGTCGCCCCAGATACGTCCGTCGAAGATGCCTTTCGGCTCGCGGTCGAGAACCTGCACCAGTTCAATCTGCGACTTGCCAAACACCGGCGAGAAGGCACCGTGGCCTTCGCTCGTCTGCGCAAGCAACATACGGCGGTAGCGGTTGCCACTGCCCGGAACGCCGCCCCAGTCGGCAAACACGTCTTCCTTGTCGTAAACCACTTTGTCGTAGCCCAGAATGTCGCGGTAAACGGGCAGACTTTCGTCGATGTTTTTAACACCCACAACGCCGCCGAAAACGCCGCCATTCACAGCCTTTGTGCTTGTGAAAATCGACGATTCCTGCACAAATTCCCAAAGATTGCCGTACAGGTCCTTCATATAGAAGTGCTCGGTTCCGGCAGGGTCTTTCTCAACCGATGTCAGAAGGTCCAGGCCTTTGCTGCTGAAGGTGTTATATGCTTTGTGGATGTCGGTGGTCTTCATCTTTGCAATGCAGACGCCAAGGTCGCCAATCTGGATTTCGAATTTTGGCATCTCGGGCGTTTTGCCGGTGTGCTGCCAAATCTCGAAACCGCCGCCGCCCTGCATATTCAGGGCGAAAATTGCGCGGCGCTCGCGCTCTTTTCCGCCAGTGTGCGGCAACATCAGTTTTGCCACAGCGGCTTCGTCGAACACCTTCACGTCCATTCCGAAATTCTTGTTGTACCATTCCCAGCCTTCCAGAACGTTCGGAACACCGACGCCCATCTGCTGAATACCGTTAATTTGATGTGCCATATCTTTTTTGTTTAATCGGTTAATCGTTGAATTGATTATGTAGAGACGTGGCGTGCCGCGTCTCTACGGTCTTGTCATTTATCACTATTTTGTTGAATCAACTCTCGATGCCAGAAAATAGAACAGCCCCGGCAGCCACTTGCGGATGTGGACCAGCAGAGTGGCCTTGCCGCCGTAGAGCACTTCCTTTTTGCCGCGGCGCACAGCTCGCAGAATAATCCGCGCCGACTCTTCGGCCGACATTCCTGCCGCCTGGCCTTTGTCCATAATGCCGTATTTCTCGCCTGTTTTTGTGATGGCGTTCAGCGACACGTTGGTTGCGATGCGGCCCGGTTCAAGAATGGTGATTTGGATGTTCTTTCCGGCAGTTTCGGCGCGCAGACTCTCGAAGAATCCGTGCAGCGCGTGCTTTGACGCCGAGTAGGCTGAACGGAATGTGATTCCGTATTTGCCTACAACACTTGAAGTTACCACAATCAGACCACCGCCGTTCGCAATCATATGCGGCAGAAGTGCCTTGGTTATGGCTATGGTGCCGAAAAAGTTGATTTCCATCACTTTGCGGTCAATTTCGACGGGCGTTTCCACGGCCAGCGACCGTTGGCTGATGCCGCCAAAGTTCATCAAGCCGTCGATTTTCACGCCATCGGCAAGAACGCTGTCAACGGCGGCCTGCATTTTGTCGTAGTCGGTCAGGTCGAAAGCCTCAATGCGGGTGGCGGCGCCAAGTGTCTGGCAGCGGTCGGCAACGCGGGCAAGGGCTTCTTCGTTCCGCCCCGACAGAATCAGCCGGGTGCGGTGTTTGGCCAACTCGTAGGCCACACCTTCGCCAATGCCCGACGACGCGCCTGTTATCCAGAATGTCTTTCCGTCGAAATTCATCATTGCAAAGCGGTGAGAGTGAGTGATTTATTTTACAATCTCAAGCAGCTCAACTTCGAAAATCAGCACGCTATAAGGTTTGATTTGTCCTGCGCCATTCTCGCCGTATGCAAGTTCCTGCGGAATAAAGAGTTTCCATTTCGAGCCGACAGGCATCAGCTGCAGAGCCTCAACCCAGCCCTGAATTACCTGGCCAACGCCAAATACAGCCGGTTCGCCGCGCTCAACACTGCTGTCGAAAACAGTGCCGTCGAGCAGAGTGCCGGTGTAGTGAACTTTCACACGGTTGCCGTAGGTCGGTTTCGGGCCTTTGCCCTCTTTAAGAATGGTGTATTGCAGACCCGAAGCGGTGGTGATGACATCCTCGCTGGCCTTGTTCTTTGCCAGGAATTCCTCGCCCTCGCGCTTGTTGGCGCCAAAGCGTTCCATCAGCTCCTTCTCGCGGATTTCGGCAAAATATTCGTTAATCATATTGCCGTATTTCTCAACGTTGATGCGGGGCTCCGACTCCTGATTGGCCTCGCGGAAGCCCTCGTAGTAGAAGTTGAATTTGATGCCGATAGAGTCTAAGCCCGACTTGGCGTAACCCTCTCTGAAGCTGGTGCCGTCAGCGGCTCCAAGCAGATAGCTGACCGAGTCGGTGTAGCTTTTGGCGAATGCCAGCCCCGGAACGTCGCCGGTGGTGTCGGACTGAACCCTGTTTGAGTAAACCTGAATGAGGTTGATGAACCGGTTCAAAGTAATTTGGCCCGCCGAGTCGAGAGTGTATTTCAGCGAAAGCTCGTTGCTGGCTCTGTAGAGTGCCTCGAAATAAGTGTCGAAATCGAGCAGAGTGTCGAGTCCGAAGTGCTCGTAGGTTTGTTTCTGACGTTGGCCGTCGGTTGCGCCCATCAGGTAGGCTACAGAGTCGGCTCTTGTTTCAATTTTAGTTTGCGATTTGTACGATGTGCCGCACGAAACCATTGTTGCGGCTACCACGCCGGTAAGAATTAAAGTTTTGAAATTCATAATCATATACTTATTAAGTGTTTAACAATTGTTCTTTTAAAAAGCGTGCGAATATAATAAGGTGTTATCGTTTTTGGTGCAATTGATTGATTTTTTTGTGTTTCGATTAAAAATGAAAATTTATGCAAGTTTTTGCAACCAAATTACGTGAACCACGTAAATGGCACTTGTTTGTAAAATTGAAAGAACAAAAAAAAGAACGAGGCAAGAAATTTTTTAATCAACAATCTAAAAACAAAAATTTATGAAGAGGTTATTTTTTTCGATGGCACTGTTTGCAGCAGCAATGATTAGTCTCAACTTGTGTTACAATGGCGGCAACAACAAGAGTGTTGACGTTCGTGAGCAGGCTGTTGGCGACTACACTGTTTCGGCAACTCTGTATTTGTATGATGGAAAGACGCTTACAGAACTTGATAATAACGAATTGGATGGCGAGGTGCCGTCGGTGGGAAAGGCTGAGCTTGATGGCGACGGCCTGAAACTGACTGCTGATGGCGAGGTTATCAACCTTGTTAAAATTGCCGAGGCATCGGACGGTTTCACTTTCGATGTTAAGAATATGTCAGTCACCGAGACCGACGAGGAGACCGGTGAGCAAGTTACCCGCACTTTGAACGGATTCAACGGTTATGAGCTGAAATCGAAAGATGGCAGCTCTGTAAAATGCAACGGCGGTTTTGTTTCATCAACCAAGACTCTCGAGTTCTATGTTGAAATGCCGGAAGAAGAGAAATTGGCAATAATTGCAATGTGGGTTATGCCGGAGGATACTATGAATGATTTTATGGATAAGTTGTTTACTGGTGATAAAGATGGCGCATACGCACTGCTTCGGCAATATAGCGAAGGCTACTCTGTTGTGAAGCAACTTGAGTTGAAAAGTAATATGATTTAGTTTTTTTAACTCTATAATTAGAATTGCCCGGCCGTTTTGGTCGGGCTTTTTTTGTGCCGTCGGCATAGCATTAGTTGTTGTATACAATCTTATCATATAGGAATCATATAGGAAATCTTCCTCGTTAAATTCATTTGAATTCCTGTAGAGAATAAATATCGGTAGAAAATATTGCCCTCTAGGTTTCTACGCCGTAGGCGTTGCATATAACGCTTTCGCGGGCCACGTCTGATATGCAACCCCTGGCGGGGGTTGGGGTTCCTGTGCGTGTCCGGTTCTACCGATATGGATGTCCTACGGACATTTTTAAACGGGTTTTGTTTCCGGTTTTTACGCGAGGTGAGCGTCGCCACCGGACGGACATTTTTTAATGGTTTTTCTCTAACCGATTTCATCCGATTGAACCCGATTTTTTTTTCGCAAGCGAGAATTGGATGGGGGTGCGCCCGGGCGGGCGGAAATGTTTCGAAAATTTCAACCAAAATTGTACAAAGTTTAATCTCTAACCAAACTTATCCAAAACAACCCAAAATCTTTGGTTTGGATAAATTCGGGTTCATTTGGTTAGCGCCCCAAAAACGTGCTGAAAGCACACGATTTCATAGCCCAAGGCAAGCTAAGCGCCGCCTTGGGTAGCATTGCATTGTGCCGTTGGCGCCCTATAGGGGCAAAGCATAAAAAAACGTTTTACGAGTTGCGCTTTCAGCGCGCCGTGGCGGGGGGTCGAATTACCCAACGTGCCGTTCGCTTCGCTCACTCTGCGTTGGGCTATGTGTGAATTGCGCTTTCAGCGCGATGATTTGTTGTTCTCGCTGCTGAACCAAGCCTTCACATAATCGATAATCTGCGGCCCAAGATGCAGATGCTGGTGACGATGGTCAACTCCAAGACTGCCAAGAAGAACGGCAGTAACATCTTTTTGTTCCGATAACCTATCGGAAAGTGTGTATAAAATGCGGATTTCGATAACTTATCGGTTGGTAGTTTATCGGAATGTGTGTAAAAAATGCGGATTCCGATAACTTATAGATTGATAGCTTATCGGAATGTGTGTAAAAAAATGCGGATTTCGATAACTTATATGTTGATAGTTTATCGGAATGTGTATTGAAAAATGGCGATTCCGATAAGTTATAGGTTGATAGTTTATCGGAATGTGCATAAAAAATGGCGATTCCGATAAGTTATCCCTAAAAACAGTTATTACCTTTATGTTATGTTTTTGAAACGTACCATATTGTGTGCATTGCTGCTTGCGGCAGGCCTTGCGGTTAGAGCCCAAAACGCTAATTCCGAGCCTGTGGCGCTGCCTTTTTTTATTGACGACAACGGCGATACCATACCCAATGTCAATATAAAAACCGTGACGGTGCGCCGATTCAGCAAACGCCGCCAGCAAATAAAGTACGACAAATTGGTGCGGAACGTGAAAAAGGCCTATCCGTTTGCTGTGGCCGCCCGCGACGAGCTTGCGAATATGAACTCGCAACTTGTTGGCGTTGAAGGCAAACGCGAGCGCGAACGCTACATTAAAGAGTACGAGAAGCAGATGTTCAAGAAGTACGAGAAGGACCTGCGGGCGCTCACCATCTCGCAAGGCCGCATTCTGCTCAAACTTGTTGACCGTGAGATAAATAACACGGCTTACGAACTTGTCAAGGAATATCGCGGCTCATTCTCGGCGTTCTTTTGGCAGGGCGTTGCCCGACTGTTTGGCGAAAACCTGAAAAGCGAGTACGACCCTGAATTGGAAGATATTTATATTGAAGAGATTGTGCAGCTGATTGAAGCAGGGATTATTTGAAGGTGAAAGGGTAAAAGTTTAGTCGCTTCGCTGTTTAGAAGGTTTAGAAAGTTTAGTTTAAAGTTTATCCCGATAGCTATCGGGGGCTTCGCTGTTTAACGGGTTTAACTATTGAGAGTTAGAATATGGCGATAGTCTGACAAACAACTGAATTATGCTTGCTTTGTATTTGTCTGAAAGACAATATTTAAATAACCGTAGGTGA
Organism: uncultured Bacteroidales bacterium; assembly: GCA_902790595.1. Taxonomy (GTDB): domain Bacteria; phylum Bacteroidota; class Bacteroidia; order Bacteroidales; family SZUA-534; genus RUG13583. The sequence goes on along the minus strand of CADASL010000007.1, from coordinate 12,053 downwards.
GCGAAGCGTAACCTACGGCAGTAGTCGCCCCCGATTTTCAGTCTGAAAGACTGCACCTTGATATGGTCATTTCTTGCAGAGAGTAATCGCTCACTTTGAACTTGTGCAACTTGTTGAATGCGTGAATTATTTCAGTTATAATCCTTCATCCCGATAGTTATCGGGACTTCAATCCTTCCGTCCTTCAATCCTTCAATCCTTCTGTCCTTCAATCCTTCCACCACCTTCCGCTTGCGCCGCAGGGCAGCACCAAGCCGTTCGAAGTTACAGGCAGGCCGACTTCGCTTGCCGCAACATTGCCGCCAAAGCGTTTCAGCGCCGTACTCAGCATATACGACAGTACTGCGGGCTGTAAACCTGTTGTGTAAGAATTGATTAAAAAGAAAATCGGTGCGTCGCTCAAGAGTTGTGAGCAGAGTTGGATGAGCGGAAAGACATTGTCTTCAATCTTCCATATTTCGCCTTTCGGACCGCGGCCATACGACGGCGGGTCCATAATGATAGCGTCGTAGCGGCTGCCACGGCGGATTTCGCGCTCAACAAATTTCACGCAGTCATCCACAATCCAGCGGATGGGCGCTTCGGCCAAGCCCGACACCGCCGCATTCTCGCGGGCCCAGGCCACCATACCCTTTGCCGCATCGACGTGCGTGACGTGCGCCCCAGCCGCCGCAGCCGCAATGGTAGCGCCGCCCGTGTAGGCGAACATATTCAGCACACTGATTTTGCGGTCGGGATTTTGCTGCTTTGCCGCGGCAATTATCTGCGAGAACCAGTCCCAGTTTACAGCCTGCTCGGGGAAAACGCCCGTGTGCTTGAAACTGAACGGTTTAAGCCTGAATGTCAGCGTTTTGCCAATAATCAGCGGGTAGCGGATGGTCCACTCGTTGGGCAGATTGAAGAATTCCCACTCGCCGCCGCCGCTCTTGCTGCGGTGGTAGTGGCCGTTCATCCGCGTCCAGCCTTTTTCGGTTTTCGGTGTGTCCCAAATCACCTGCGGGTCGGGGCGGACAAGCGTGTATTTGTCCCAGCGTTCAAGTTTTTCGCCACAAGAACTGTCAATCACTTGATAATCTTTCCAACGGTCGGCAATCCACATAATCGGGTGGTTATCAGGTTATTTCTTTTTGATTTTGTCGTATTTCGACAGGTTCGAAGCGTCAATCTCTTTCAGAAAATTGTACACTTTGTTCTGCTGCGCCTGGTCCGACGAGTTCGAGAAGATGTTGACAATTTCATCGGCTTTGGCGTCGAAGAAAATCGACATCAGGTACGAATCGGACTTCTGACGGTGAACCTTCAGCAGGTCGTTCATTCCTTCGGCAATCGATGCGCAGCCGTCGGCAAGGCGCGTGCCCATCAGGTCGAGCCCAAGGCGGTGATACTTATATATATACTCGCGGATGGGCGCGTAAATCGAGTTCATCAGGTTTTCGGCCAGCCAGTAGCGGTTGCGTTTGTTGGTCTCAAACGACTTCCAGCCAGCGTAGTTCGAGCCTTGCGCGTTGTTCACAATCTTCTGCGCCTTCTCAAAGTAAGGCGTGCCGCCCATCTTGCCGAACGAGTCGTAGTCGAACCCGATGATGATGTAAACGTAGTAGGCGATGAGCGATGTCAGTTCGTCGTGACTGTTCTCGTTGAAGATCAGCGTCTCACCGTCGGCATATTTGAATTGAATGTTCTTGTCGAGAATGTTCAGCATCGGGCTGTCGTAGCCAGTGCCATACACGGGGCGGCTCGAAACCACCTGCAGAGTGCCCTGAAACTCATCGCTGTAGACTTCTTTGGTGATGTTCAGCAGCATATTGCACTTGATGCGCTCTTCGGTCTTGAACACGTTGTTGGTCCAAATTTGATTGGTAACAAACTCATTCAGAGCCTTTTGCATATTCTCGTACTTTGAGTTGTCGACGCCCTGAAGTTGCGAGTGGCTCACTTGGATTCTGATTTCAAGTTCCTGAGCCGCAGCGCTTTGCGCGAATGTTGCAACAAACAGTGCCGCAATCAGATATGCACGTTTCATCAGTCGGTTCATTGCTGTTTGTTGTTGAGCAGCGGCACCAGTTGCGCAATAATGTCGCGTGCCACCACGTGTTTGTCTTTCTTCTGATAATCAATCTGTTGGCCATCGTTTTTGATAATGGTCACGCGATTGGTGTCGCAGCAGAATCCAGCGCCCGCTTCGTTTGCGTTGTTGAACACGATGAAGTCCAGATTCTTCTTCCGCAACTTTTCGGCGGCGTTGGCCAGGCCGTTTTCAGTTTCGAGCGCGAACCCCACAAGCACCTGCCCCAAACGTTTTGTCTTGCCCAAAGTGGCGGCAATGTCGGGTGTCGATTCAAGAGTGACGGTCATCTGTGCGTCGCTCTTTTTTATTTTCTGCCCAGCGATGTTGGCGGGGCGGTAGTCGGCCACGGCGGCGGCCATAATTGCCGCGTCGCAGTTGGCGAAGTTGGCGGTGCAGGCTTCAAACATCTGCTGCGCCGATTCCACATCGATGCGCTTGATTTTGGGGTTGGCGGTTGCCAAATTGACAGGTCCGCTCACCAGAATCACGTTTGCGCCTGCTTCGGCGGCCGCTTCGGCCAGTGCAAAACCCATCTTCCCCGACGAGTAGTTGCCGATAAACCGCACAGGGTCAATCTTTTCGTAGGTCGGACCCGCAGTGACAAGCACCGTGCGGCCTTTGAGCGGTTGGTCGCTCTCAAAATAGTTCGCCAGCACGCCGACAATGGTTTCGGGTTCAGCCATACGGCCTTTGCCGTTGAGGCCGCTTGCCAGCTCGCCCGCTTCGGCATCAATGATGATGTTGCCTGTGGCTTTCAGTGTCGCAATGTTTCGCTGCGTGGCGGGATGGGCATACATATCAAGGTCCATCGCAGGTGCCACAAACACCTTGCCGCGCATCGACAGATAGGTTGTTGTGAGCAGGTTATCGGCAATGCCGTTGGCCATTTTCGCGATGGTGTTGGCTGTGGCGGGCGCCACAATCATCGCATCGGCCCAGAGCCCCAGCTTCACGTGGCTGTGCCAGTCGCCGTTTTCGGGGTTGAAGAACTCTGTGAGAACGGGATTCTGCGAAAGCGTGGCAAACGTGAGCGGCGCCACAAACTGCTTTGCCGCGGGCGTCATCACCACCTTCACGCTGGCGCCTTCTTTTACAAGCAAACGGGTAAGATTTGCAGCCTTGTATGCCGCAATTCCACCCGTCACGCCAAGTAATATGTTCTTACCCGATAAAGACACTATTCAAGTTCCTTCTCAGGTTTGCGCCAGTAAACCTTGTCGTTTACAAACTCATCGATGGCCATTGCAGTCGGCTTCGGGAGAGCCTCGTAGAACTTCGAAATCTCAATCTGCTCGCGGTTTTCGAAAACTTCTTCAAGGTTGTCGGTGTACGATGCAAACTCCTCGAGTTTCTTCTGCAGTTCCTCTTTGATTTCAACCGAGATTTGGTTTGCACGGCGCGAAAGCACAACAATGCTCTCATAGAGGTTGCCGGTTTCGTTCTCGATTGGTCTAACGTCGCGCGTAACGGTTGTTACAGCGGCAGTGCTTTTTTTGAAATCCATTTTTATAAGTTTTTAATCTTGTCAACTGACTGTTTGTACATTGTTTCTATCTCTGAAATATATTGTGATTCAGGAAATTCGTCGATAAACGAGTAGTATTCCGTCACAGTGCTCTGGTAGCGCTCGGCCTTTTTGTTCTCAACGCTGTTCTCAGCCAGCAGGAAGTTGGCTTTCACCACCATATACATCAGCTCCTCGCGGTATTTGGTGTCGGGATAGTCCTTGAGGCTGTTTTTCAGTGTGATGGTGGCCGACTGATACTCACCAAGTTTGAAGTACAGTTTTGCCGTCCGGTACGATTTCTCCTCCAGTTTCTGCCGCATCTCGTCAATCACCACGTTGGCCTCGTGCATATATTCGCCCTGCGGGTATTTGTTCAGATAGGTCTGCATTGCGTCGATGGCCTTCTGCGAGCAGCTCTGGTCCAAATCAACGCGCGGCGAGTCCTTGTAGTAGCACTGCCCAATCATAAACAGCGCCTCCTCATATCTTTTCGAGTAGGGGTAGGTTTTGCAGAACGCGTCGAAGTAGTAGGAGCCCATTGTGTAGTCGTGCATCTTGTAGTGGCAGTTGGCGTAGAGCATTTGCGCCTCTTCGGCCTTGTCGCTTCCGCGAAATACGCTCACCACCTCGTCCAGGAGCGCCTTGGCGTGATAGTAGTCCTCATACTCGTAGTAGGCTTTTGCCTTCTCGTATTTCAGATTATAGTCGTTGCTCTTCTGAATCTTGTAGTACTCGCTGCAGTTCGAGAACAGCATTCCCGCCATCAAAACCATTAAAAACGATAAAGCCTTTTTGCTCATAATCACACTAAAACGCCATTATAACGTGAAAATTTTCAGTTTATTGACTGAAATTCACTTGGGGCTGCAAATATAATCAATAGGTTGATACAAACGTTGATAAAAAACAGGCTATTTTCATATCGTTGTCGATAGGCGTGTATCCAACATTTTTCTTAAAAAAACTTGCGTGTTTGCCCATCTCATAAAAATAATTGTAAATTGCACCTTTATTTTTAATAATCACTAAATAACTAAATTGCAATGATTAAGAAACTATTTTCTTTGACAATTCTTGCCTTTACGGCGGTTGGTCTTATGGCTCAGCCCGCGGGTGGCAAAAAAATCAGCAACGAGCTTATCGGAATCTTTTTTGAGGACATTAGCTCGTCGGCCGATGGCGGCATTTGCGCCGAACTGATTCAGAACGGCTCGTTTGAGTACAACGTGTCGGAGCGCGACGGCTGGGGCCCCGGCACCGCTTGGAAGTCTATCCGCCCGGGACACTCGCTCGGCTATCTTGAGGCTCGCCAAATCGACCCGCTCAACGAGAACAACCCCAACTATATGCGTCTGCACGTTGAGCGCGTGGGCCACTACTACGACTTCAACGGCTGGACGGGCGCCGGCTTGCAGAACGATGGTTTCGACGGTATTAAAATCGCGGCCAACGCAAAATTTGATTTCTCGGCCTTCTTCCGCAACCCCGACGGCGTTGACAAGGAGGTGCGCGTGGCAGTTGTGCAGCCTGGCCGCGGATGGCGCAGTCAGCCGACAGCCATTCTCGACACCACTTTCAAGGTTTCGGGCAAAGATTGGAAGAAATATGAGATTACACTCACATCGAAACAGGCTTGCGACAGCGCCTGCCTGCAGATTCTGGCCCTCACCGTTGGCGACATCGATATTGATATGGTTTCGCTCTATCCGCAGGACACCTACAAAGGCCACGGAATGCGTAAGGATTTGGCACAGGCTCTGGCCGACCTGAATCCGAAGTTTATGCGCTTCCCGGGCGGTTGCGTGGTTCACGGCGGCGGCGATGGATTCTGGAACACCTATCACTGGAAAAACACCGTCGGCCCGAAGGAGCAGCGCAAATCGCTGAAAAACACGTGGGGTTACCACCAGTCGATGTCGGTTGGCTACTATGAGTACTTCCAGTTCTGCGAGGACCTTGGAATGCAGCCGGTTCCGATTCTGCCTTGCGGTGTGAGCTGCCAGGGAACCAACGGCGGTTGGAATATGTATCCCACTCAGGCTCAGGACGCTTGCCCGATGGAGGATATGGACAAATGGACACAAGACGCTCTCGACCTGATTGAATGGGCCAACGGCGACGCCAGCACCAAATGGGGCAAGGTTCGCGCCGATGCCGGTCACCCCGCACCGTTCAACCTCAAATATTTAGGCTTGGGCAACGAGGAGAAAATATCGCCTGAGTTTGAGGAGCGCTTCAAGTATATGTATAACAAGATTAAGGCAAAATATCCTGATATTGTGATTGTTGGAACAGCCGGACCTGGTTCGCATCCTGATAATCCTGACTATAAGAACGGTTGGCGTATTGCCGAGGAGATTGGTCTGCCAATCATCGACGAGCACTACTACGAGCAGCGCGACTATTTCCTCACCAACCGCCAGTACGACAACTATCCTCGCAACCGCAAGACCAAAGTTTATCTTGGCGAGTATGCCGCGAAGGACAAAAAGCTGATTGACGCTTTGGCTGAGGGTTTGTATCTGCTTCACGTTGAGCGCAATGCCGATGTTGTTGTGATGACTTCATACGCTCCGCTCTTCGCCCGCAAAGGTGCCACCAACTGGAACCCCGATTTGATTTATTTCGACAACCACCGTCCGTATCTCACTTGCAGCTACTATGTTCAGCAGATTTTCGGCCAGTCGAGCGGCGATTACTATTATGGCGATTGCGTGAAATTCAACAGCAACAGCAACCTGCTCGGCCAGTCGGTCATCTACGACAGCAAAACAAAGAAACTCTTTGTTAAAGTCTGCAACGCAGGTGGTTCGGCAGCTCAGGCCACTATCGACCTCAGCCGTTTCAAAGTTAACTCGGGTGCAGTGAAAACCACTCTCTCGGGCAACCCGAACGATGAGAACACTTACGACCGTCAGCCGGTTATGCCTATGAAGGAAGACGTGAGCATTAAGGCAAAATTCACAGAGAAGATTGAGCCTTACTCGTTCATTATGTGGACGATACAGTTGTAATCTTAGAGGTTGACAACAATTATCTAAAAAAGTGCAATCTGAACAAGATTGCACTTTTTTTATTTTGTTATATTTTAGCGAAATATATGTAGAACACTGATGTGATTTTTGCGCCTTATGAGACAAACCGACAACAAGGATATATTAATCAGATTATTGTCTGATTACTATAAGAGGATAAAAAACATCAAGAACTACAAAGATTTCGAAACGTCGGCAGATGCCACAACCAGATTTGTGGATGCCTATGTATTAACAATGTATGGCGAAAAAAGTAATGGATACCTGTCTATCGATGTTAGAGATGAACGGAATCGATATTGGCTACTTAGGTTATCGTTATTCATCTTTTGGCTACTTGCTCTTTTGATTACGAGTTGTTGGTTAGATTCAAATATCAGAGGTTTAGTAGATGATTTTTTCTATACTGGCTCTTTTGATTGGTATGTGCCATATAGTATCAGACACCACCATTCATTGCAAATCGGGCCAAAAATGCTTTTATGCTTTATAATGCTGACAATCATATTAAAAGTCATATCGGTTATAATTAGGCGGAAAGAGAAAAAGTACGATGCGAATCGTGTTAGTTTGGAAAGATACCAGGAAACTGTTTGGCATATAAAATCTATGCTCAAAGCCATACCTTGGCAAGATGTTGATTCCACTCTTAGAAAAATGAAAGATGCTGGTATCGAGTTCCCTGTCGGCTACAATTTTAAGGTATAGCATAATACATTAAGAAAATTGCCATCAGCCAGCTGAAATCGGACTCAACTATCGCAAAAAAAAATATTGCAGAATAATTTATTGTAAGAATGTTAGACAAAATCAAAGAGGAGAATATCCTATTTATCGACATTGAGATTGTTGCGCAGAAGCCATCGTACGACCTGCTCGATGACCATCATCAAACAATTGCTGTTGCAGGAGCGTTTCATTCCCGATTTCACACTGATTGATTTGCCAAATGTCGGGGATATTATTTGGGCTTTGGGGCATTTGGGTTTTGACAGAATCATCGCGCATTTCTATTTGGAAAACGAGCGGACTAAAAAGTTTTTCGCAATGCGGCAAACTGCTGCGCAGATAACAGACGCGGTCATCAAACAACTTGCCGCCGATGGCTTTGAGAGATGCGAAAATGTTGGGACTATGGAGTTTAACGCTTCCTGTTAGACTCGTAATATCAGTTCAAATTGCATTCTAAAAACAGTAGAGGCGCGATTAATCGCGCCTCTACAATGTTCCGAAAATCAACGTAACATTAAATCTGGTCGAGCGCTTGCGAAAGGTCATCGATGATGTCATCAATGTGCTCTGTACCAATGCTCAAGCGGATAGTGCTTGGCGTGATGTGCTGCTCGGCCAGTTCTTCGGGCGACAGTTGTGAGTGGGTGGTTGTATAAGGATGAATGACAAGACTTTTTACGTCGGCCACGTTAGCTAGCAAGCTGAAAATCTTCAGATTATCAATGAACTTCCAGGCTTCTTCCTGACTGCCTTTTATCTCGAAGGTGAAGATTGAGCCGCCGCCGTTCGGGAAGTATTTTTTATACAGCTCGTGGTCGTGATGGCTGCTGAGAGCCGGGTGGTTCACGTGAGCCACTTTCGGGTGCTTGCTCAGGAAATCAACCACTTTCAGTGCGTTCTCAACGTGGCGCTCAACTCTGAGGCTCAGTGTTTCAAGGCCTTGCAGCAGTATCCAGGCGTTGAACGGCGAGATGGCGGCGCCGGTGTCGCGCAAGATGACCGCACGGATGCGTGTTACAAAGGCTGCGGCGCCTGCCACATCGGCAAAAACAGCACCGTGATACGACGGGTCGGGGAGGGCGAGTGCCGGAAACTTGTCGGCGTTGGCTTTCCAGTCGAAGTTGCCGCCGTCAACAATCACGCCGCCAAGGCTGCTGCCGTGGCCGCCAAGGAATTTTGTAGCCGAGTGCACAACCACGTTTGCACCGTGCTCAAGCGGACGAATCAGATACGGGGTTCCGAAGGTGTTGTCCACAATCAGCGGAAGATTGTGACGGTGAGCCACTTCTGCCACCGCGTCAATGTTCAGAACGTCGCTATTCGGGTTGCCAAAAGTCTCGGCAAATACCACTTTCGTGTTCGGTTTGATGGCAGCCTCAAGAGCCTTCAGGTCGTTCACATTTACAATAGTGTTGCTGATGCCTTGAGTTGCAAGTGTGTGTGTGATAAGGTTATAGCTGCCGCCGTAGAGGTTGTCGGCTGCCACAATGTGGTCGCCGGCTCTCAAAACGTTTTGCAGCGCGTAGGTGATGGCTGCCGCTCCGCTGGCCACTGCCAGACCGGCCACACCGCCTTCAAGAGCTGCCACGCGGTCCTCAAAAACGCTCTGAGTCGAGTTGGTGAGGCGTCCGTAGATGTTGCCTGCGTCGCGCAGGCCGAAACGGTCAGCGGCGTGCTGTGAGTTGTGGAACACGTACGACGTTGTTTGATAGATTGGAACTGCGCGCGAGTCGGTTGTCGGGTCGGCATTCTCTTGTCCTACGTGAAGTTGCAGTGTTTCGAAGTGAAGTTTTTTCTGTGTCATAGCTTTAAATTTTTTATTGTTAGTAGATACGTTTTGTTTCAAAATTTTTGATGTGACAAAGATGTGGCGCGTGGATATATTATCCAAACAAATCGCTTATATTGAAATAATCAACTACAATTGCTTTATGTGTAGATGATTATTCCAAAACCGACACTTGAAATTAGGCTTGGCAGAAATATATTCCAAGAAAACCTACCAAAATGGTAGCTAAATAGTGCCTATGGAAGGCCAAAATGGGGGCAAAAATGCGTAAAACTGGATTTTTTGCTTGAAAAGCCGTTTTTTGTCCGCTTTCGCGGAAGCGGAAATGGCATTACCGATTGAAGCGCAGCGCCTCGCCTTTTTTGTCTGAAACAAACTCGCCATTGCGGTAAACCAGCGTGCCGTTCACGAAAGTGTGTGTGACGGTCGAACCGAAAGTGTTCCCCTCAAACGGCGACCAGCCGCATTTGTAGAGAGTGTTTGCCGTTGTGACGGTCTGCGGTTTATCTGTGTCAACAATCACAATATCAGCCTTATACCCTTTGCGCAGATAGCCGCGACGGTCGATTTGGAAAAGGTCGGCGGGTGCGTGGCACATTTTCCGCACCACATTCTCAATGCTGATTCGGCCAGCCTTCCACAAGTCGAGCATTGCGGGCAACGAGTGCTGAATCGACGGCATTCCCGAAGCCGAAGTGAAATAGCTGTCGCCAAATTTTTCGGCGGGCAGATGCGGTGCGTGGTCGGTGCCGATGGTGTCAATCTTGCCCGATGTGAGCGCCTCGGTCAGCGCCTCGCGGTCGGCTGCCGATTTGATTGACGGATTGCACTTTATGCGATAGCCGAGCGTTTTGTAGTCCGCTTCGTCGAAGAATAGGTAATGCGGACAGGTTTCGGCAGTTATTTTCTTTTTTCTCAATGGTTTGGATTCAAAGAGTGCAAGTTCGGCGGCCGTTGAAAGGTGAGCCACGTGCAGTCGAGCGCCGTATTTTGTGGCAAGCGCCACAGCACGCTCGGTCGATTTCAGGCACGCTTCGGCGGTGCGGATTTTCGGGTGGCACGTTGCGTCCACCTCGTTGGCGGGCAGCGCTTTATACCGTTCGATATTGGCTCGGATAATCTGCTCGTCCTCGCAGTGCGCCACAATTATGCAGGGTGATTCGGCAAAAACGTGCTCAAGCATATCGGTCTGATTGACAAGCATATTGCCCGTAGATGAGCCCATAAAAAGTTTGATTCCGCACACTCGGCTAATGTCGGCCGTGCGAATCTCGTCTATATTATTATTGGTGGCGCCCAGATAGAATGCGTAGTTTGCCACCGATTTTGTGGCAGCCAAGGATGCCCGTTCTTCGAGCAACTGGTTGGTGGTGGTTTGCGGGTTCACGTTCGGCATATCCATAAACGATGTCACGCCCCCGGCCACCGCCGCTTTCGATTCCGATTCGAAATCTGCCTTGTGCGTCAATCCCGGCTCACGGAAATGCACGTGCTCATCAATCACACCAGGTATCACCAGACGATTTGCGGCATCAATCACCGCAATATTCTCGTCTATCGACGGTAATTCAGTTGAAACAGTCGCTATCCGGTCGTCCTCAATCAGTATGTGACCCGTGAATGTGCGGCCGTCGTTGACTATGGTGCCGTTTTTGATGAGCGTTTTCATCGCCTAAGCGGCTTTGCGTTTGTAGCTGCGGAACAGGCTGTGCCATTTCATCCGGATAACGCCGAAAACAGCCTCGCTGAAGATTCCGCCGCTCATTTTCGATTGGCCTTCCTTCCTGTCGGTGAAGATGATAGGCACTTCGACAACGTTGAAGCCGAACTTCCAAGCCGTGAATTTCATTTCAATTTGGAATGCGTAGCCCTTGAATTTTATTTTGTCCAACTCGATGGTTTCCAGCACTTCGCGGCGGTAGCAGACAAATCCGGCGGTGGTGTCGCGCACCTTCATCCGGGTAACCAGCCGCACATAAGCCGAAGCGTAGTACGACATCAGCACGCGGCCCATCGGCCAGTTCACAACGTTGATGCCCGAAATGTACCGCGACCCGATGGCCACATCGGCACCGTTCGCGCAGGCGTTGTAAAGGTTCAGAAGGTCGTCGGGATTGTGCGAGAAATCGGCGTCCATCTCAAAAATGTACTCGTAGCCTTCGGCAATCGACCACTTGAAACCCTCAATGTAAGCCGTTCCCAGGCCAAGTTTGCCTTTCCGCTCTTTGATGAAAATGCGGTCGGGGAACTCTGTCATCAGGCGTTTAACAATGTCGGCAGTGCCGTCGGGGCTGTTGTCTTCAACCACAAGCACGCTGAATTCGCCTTCGAGCGACATCACTTTGCGCAAAATCGCCTCAATATTTTCTTTTTCGTTGTACGTCGGAATTATGACAATTTTATCTTTCATCGATGTAAAATTTTGGCACGAATATAGCACCTTCTTTCCGAAAAGAAAATTTGCGCTGCGTTTTCCGTGAAAATATTTATGCCTGTTAGCACACCTATAATATATAGGCCGGCGTAAGCTGTCATTTTTCTTCCGGTTTGCCTGATGCCTTATGGCGTTTTCGATGCTGATGCGTTCCGAATTCGCATCTTTTGCACCCGGCTTGGCGGTGAATTTCTGGATTCATTATCTATAGCCGTGCCGATTTTTACCCCCTTTGGCCGCCGTTTTTACCAGCCGTTTCACGGGATGTGCTTTCACGTTTTTATCGATAATCCTCCCAAACTCGCCGAAAAATGACGTCCTTCAGCCGTGATTCCAGCGTTTTTTGAAGGAAATTCCGTCTGAAAAACCGACTGTTCTCCGCGTAATAACCAATGGCACAGCGTAATAAAAACCCGTAAAAATATTTTCAAAAAAACGCGTCAACCTCTTGCGTGAAACGAAAAACCCTCTACTTTTGCACCCGCTTT
>CADASL010000006.1 GCA_902790595.1 uncultured Bacteroidales bacterium | reverse complement strand
TTAATTACTTTTACTTATACCCGCAAGGTTGCATCGAATCAATGGCTCACGAAATGTTTCACAACTACAGATACAATTTCACGAACGACGACATCATCTACAGTGAGCCGTTGCTTATCGTTCTCGACCATCTGCAAGACGAAGGTATTGCCGACCTTATAAACAAAAAGAGTTCAGAAAGCGCAGCAAAAAAACTGACTGAATTGGAATATCCCGAATTATACGAGCAAAAATATCTTAAAGCATTGAACAACAGTTCGGAACTGCTTGCCAAACTTGAGAGTCTGACATTCCAAAACCTTGACGGTGAATTATCTGATGACGACTACAAAAAGCAGATTTACAATTTGTTCCCATTCAAAGGGCATCCTGTAGCATACAAAATCACTCAATTATTCATCAAACACGGTTTGAGAGACCAAATGATGGAAACGTTTGACAACCCTGTGGAATTCATCAAGTTATACAACTCGATTGCCGAAAGCGAAGGACTGTACGTATTCAGCGACCGCTTTGTAAGTCACATAGAGCAACTTTTCACAAAGCCGCTAACGGCTGAGTAACAAACTGTTATCAGCTAATCACTTCACATTCGGCTTCTCAAGGCCGTACCCCTTGCGGGCGTCTTCGCGTTTGAGCATCAGCGCAAGCAGCAGAGCCACAATGCCGAACAGGGCAAAAATCGCCATTGGCAGGGTGTAGTTGTACTGCGTCACTTCGGTGCCACTGACTATGCGCACACCAGCGCGGCAATATTTGTCGAGAACGAAACCGATGAACAGCGGCACAAAGCCCAGACCGATATTCTGCACCCAGAAAATGAGCGCGTAGGCCGAGCCGAGCAATTTCTGCGGAATGATTTTAGGCACACTCGGCCACATTGCCGACGGCACAAGCGAGAAGGCCACACCCAGCACAATCATTATGAAGGCGGCGAACCACCAATAGTTCATCAGCGGAAGCGCGAACAGAACGTGCACCAGGATGAGCAGCAGCGAGCCGATAATCATAATGGTGGCGCCACGGCCCTTCTTGTCGTAGATGCTGCCGAAAAGCGGCGTCATTATAAGGTTGCCGAACGGAATCAGGCTCGGGATGATGCCCGCCAGCGTTGTGCTGACGCCGTATTTGTTTTCCATCAGCGATGCGGCGTACTTCATAAACGGGAACACGGCCGAGTAGAACATCAGGCAGAGCAAGGCCAAGAGCCAAAAGCCTTTGTTGGTGATGATTAGCTTCAGGTCTTTCACCTTGAAGATGTCGTCGGATTCGCCCTGTTGTTGGGCAACTTCGGCATCGAAACGCTTATCCATCTGACAGAAAACAAGATAAGCCAGCAAACCGATGCAGAGCAGAACAGCCGAGAAGAGCAGCGGCGCCGAAAGCGAGAAATGCTTGACAATCATCGGGCTGAAGACCAGAGCGGCGGCGGTTCCGAGTCGGGCCACGGCCACCTGAACGCCCATTGCCAAGGCTAACTCTTTGCCAGCGAACCATTTGGTTATGACCTTCGACACGGTGATTCCGCAATTCTCGGTGCCCACAGCAAAAATGGCGTAACCAAAGCAAGCCACAAACACCTGCGTACGCATTCCGAAAATGGTTCCAGCTGCGGCATCGGGCGATATGTAATTCACTGCGTAATACTTAATTAGCGCGCCAGTGAACATCAGTATGCAAGTGACAATTCCGGTGAACCTCACTCCCATTTTGTCGAGAATGATGCCGCCGAAAATGAGCATAAACAAGAACACGTTGAACCAGCAGTAGGCCCAGTTGAACTGTCCGAACTCAAGGCTGGTCCAGCCCATCTGCTCCTCGAGCATTGTCATCAGAGGCGAGAGCGCGTCGGTGAGGAAATAGCCCCACATCATTGTAAACGACACGATTATCAACACTGTCCAACGCGCGGCTTTTGAGTCGCGCAACGATTTTGCGATTGTTTCCATATTGTTTTTCAATTAGTTAATATCGATTTCAAGGATTGTCCGGCAGTAAACGCTGAGGCCACAGCCCGGCTCAAGTTCCGTTGGCAAATCTATTCAAAATACAATGCACGCAAACACATTCAGCCGAAAAATGAAAAAAATACATAAAATATTCATCTTCCCGGACTGAAACGGCTATTCCCCGCGCCCAAAACCTCTGACAACTATTTAATCAGCGACCTGAGAGCTGGCAGGAATTTGTTGGCATTCAGCGGTTTGGCAATATATTCGGCGCAACCGGCCGCCATTGCCATAGCGCGGTCACGCTCGACATTCTCACCCTGCGACTGCGCAACAATCGGCATCTCAGTCATCCCCTTTATCCGCACAATGGTCTCGAGGGTTACGGGCGACAGCTCAATAAGCATCACATCGGCCTCGCCGTCGTCTTCGAAATATTTGACAGCCTCAGTGACATCGAGCCAGACAATCGAGATGCCCGTAGCCGACAGCACGTGGTCGAGATATTTGCGGTCCTGCGCCCCACTGTTGACGATGACAATTGTTTTGTCGGCCCAATCGTAAGTGGGTTTTGTATCGTGTGCGTTGTTCAACGATTCAACATATTTATGTTGCAGTGGATGAGTGAAATAGAACGTCGAGCCTTTGCCCGGAACCGACACCACGCGCATACTGCCGCCAAGCATCTCAATAATGCCCTTGCAGATTGGAAGGCCGAGACCGGTACCGTTGTACTCGTTTTCATATTTGTGGTCAAGCTTGATAAAACGCTGGAAAATAAGTTCCTGCTGACTTTCGGGTATGCCGATGCCAGTGTCCTGGACATAGAATTCGATGGTATCGTTCCACACCCGGCTCACACCGAATTTCACAAAACCGCTCGGGGTGAACTTGATTGCGTTATCGACAATATTGATGAAAACCTGCCGGAATTTGAAAATATCGGTTCTGATTTTCATATCACTGAACTTTGGAGCGATGTCGATTTGCAGCGACAGGTCGTCGCGGTCGTCAAGCAGATGGTTGTTTTGGAAGACGGCCAGAATGTCGTTGAGCAGCGGAGAAAGCTGAATCTCCTCCTTTTTGATGGTCATCTGGCCGGTTTCAATTTTCGAAATATCGATAATATTGTCAATCAGCGTTATAAGGTCCTGACCGCTTTTGTTAATCATATCCAGGAACTCCTCGCGCTCGGTTTGCGTCAGGTCCTCGTCGGCCAACAAATCGCTGAAGCCGATGATGTTGTTCATTGGTATGCGGATGTCGCGGCTGACGTTGACCAGGAACGACGATTTCAGACGGTCGGCCTCCTCGGCACGCTCCTTTTGAAGCACAAGGTCATCAGTTATCAGCTTGCGCGTGATGTGCCCCGAGAGCAGAGTTCCAACAATCTCCAGATACCTGACTTCCTGCTCGTCGATGGTTGCGCCATCGGCCGCCTCAAACAGCACCGAGCCGCACAGAACATTGGCCTGCACCCGTCGGAGCGGGAAAACACAAATACAGTGCAGACCCATACCGTTCAGCACGCGAGCCACATCGGGCGGCAGCAACGACAGATTGTCGGCTTTAATCATATTGTTGTCTTTCAGCATTTTCAGCCACGACGGACATTCGGCGTAAGGAACGTGCGACTCGGCCGGTACACCGCCAACGCCCGGCGCTGTCCACTGGTAGCTGAGCTGGCCAATGGTGGCCGATTGCTTGTCGAGGAAAACCAGAATACGCTTGAGTGCGAAATGCGCTCCCACCCGCTCAATGACCTCCTCAAAAATCTCGTCGTTCTCCTTGGCGGAATAAACAACATCCAAAACCTCGCCAACCAGCTTAAAACGCTGATAATGAAGATTCAGCAAATTATCATTGGTACCATCGACAATGTGGCACACAACCGAACCGTCGGCTTGACCGAAAACCTGGATTTTCAATCGTTTGCCCCCAATGGTGACCGCATCGAACGTGCCTCTGAAGTTCTCGCTGACACCATCGGGCACCCGGAATTCGGTTTCCGAAGTCAGAAAATCGGACAACTGACGGCCAACACAGGCTGTGGTTTCGAGCAAATCGGCAGTGACCGGCGTTTCTTTGGCGATTATCCAGTGCATCAGCAAGCGGTCGTCAGAATCGGGCATCAGCAACACGGCGCTCTGGCCGCACGCGTCGCAGAGCATCCTGGTCCTGGCCAACTCGGCCTCGGCGGCTGCCTGCTGGCTCCTGGCGGAGTGCAGCTCAGCCGTTTCGTTATCAATATAACTCTCAATAGCAGAGCAAATTGAAGGCTCTTTTATCCGCAGCCGTTCGAGTACTTCCCGAATGTTGGTTGTGCCGCTGATAGCGTCGTCTGTAGGCATAATTCAATATGTTAATTTCGAGTTGTAAGATAGTGATTTTTCTGTTATTGGAACGCTTGCGCGAGAAAATGCGACTCACAAATAGCCGAAGTGTCAGAAAAATTTGCCCTTGGCAATGCCATTTATCATTTGTGTGTGTATTTTTGGGAATCTTTTAAATATGTGCAAAATGAAAGTAAAATTTATTGCTGTTGCGGCACTTGTAGGGTGCACACAGTTTGCCTCGGCACAAATCACCGATGCTGAAAAAGCTCTTCGCAGTCACGATTCCGACACAACTCAAGGATGGAAATTAGGCGGTGTGGCATCGCTCAACGCCACGCAGACATCGCTCTCGCACTGGGTTGCCGGCGGTGAGAATTCTATATCGATTAACGGTGCGTTCAACGCTCACGCCAATTTCAGAAAAGGCAAAAACACGTGGGACAACACTCTCGACCTTGGCTATGGTCTTATGAAGCAAGGCGATGTTGATGATTTCCGCAAGACCGACGACCGCATCGATTTCTCGTCGAAATACGGCTACGAGGCTTACAAATCGCTCTACTACGCGGCTATGCTGAGCTTCAAATCGCAGATGACCAAAGGTTACGACTATGTGAACGACAGCACCAAGAACAAGATTTCGTCGTTCCTGGCTCCGGCCCACATAATCGGCGCCATCGGTCTCGACTACAAGCCGAACAGCTATTTCAGCGCATTCCTGGCTCCGCTGACACTTAAATATACTATTGTGAACGACCAAGACCTTGCCGACGCCGGCTCATACGGTGTCGATGCTGCTGAATACAAGGAAATTACAGACTCCACCGGCCTGGTTATCAGCCGCACATTGGTAAAATCAGGAAAGAAATCACGCGGTGAGTTCGGCGGTTACCTGCGACTGCTGTTCAGCAAGAGCGACTTTGAGGCTGAGGCTCTTAAAAACCTGTCAATCACATCGAAAGCCGACTTCTTCTCGAACTATCTGCACAATCCGCAGAACATTGATGTCAGCTGGGAAACCCAAATTGCAATGAAAGTGAACAAGTACATAACCGTCAGTGTGTCAACGCATTTGATTTACGACGACGACATCGACGTGCCTGTTGGAACCAACCCCGACGGAACCACCAAATTCAGCAAACGCATACAATTTAAAGAGATTGCGGGCGTTGGTATAATGTACAATTTCTAAAGGTTAAGAGGAGAAAGTTTAGAGGGAAGACTCTCTGATAGTTGAGAAAGTTAAGAACAAGGTAAACCAACACTAACCCCGATAGCTATCGGGACTAAATTCTAATTATTAAATCCTAAATGAAAATGAGGTCGATAAAATATTGTTTTGTGGCGATTCTGGCGGTTCTGGGCTGCGGTTTTGCCAAAGCCGATGGTGGCTACAACATTAAGGTGCACATCGACGGCCTGGCCGACAGCACCGTCTATCTTGGCTACTATTTTGGTGACAAGCAGTATGTTAAAGACACTCTCAAACTCGACAAGAAGGCCAACGGCGCGTTCAAGGGCGACAAGAAACTCGAAGGCGGAATCTATTTTGTGCTTGTGCCGGGCAACACCATCTTCGAGCTGATGATTGACAACGAGCAAACATTCAGTGTATCAACGAAATTCACCGGCGACCCTGCCGACCTGACCAAATATTTGAAATCGGAAGGCAGCGACGAAGTAAAGATGTATGTTGACTATCAACAATTTATGATTGCCCAAAACGCCAAAGCATTGGAATTGCGCAAACACTTGACCAAAGCGAAAGGCAATGAAGGAAAGGCAATTAAGGATAGTCTGGCGATTCTTTCCAATGAGGTTATGGCCCGCTGGGACGATATTGAAAACAACCATCAAAAATCGTTGCTAGCAGCCGTTTTGCGCATCAACAAAGACATTGAAATTCCCGACTTTCCGCGCGATTCGGCAGGAAATGTGCTCGACTCGGCATTCCAATACAAATTCTACAAGAAACATTTCTTCGATTATGTTGATTTTCAGGATGCAAGGTTGCTTCGCACGGAATTTTTCCAAAAGAAAATCGACCGCTATTTCGAGAAGATGATTCTTCAGGCACCCGACACCATTATCAAGGAGAGCAAAATGCTGTTAGACAAGGCTGAAGGCTGCGACGAAGTGTTCCGTTTCCTGCTGCAGACAATCTTCAACAAGTACAACAACAGCGACATTATGGGTATGGACAAGGTGCTCGTCTTCTTTGGCGACAACTACTACCTGAACGGTCGCGCCACTTGGGCTGATTCAACTTGGCTCGAGAAACTTCGCGAACGCGTCGAGGAACTGCGTTACAATCAGGTTGGTAATCAGGCTGTTGAGTTAAAGCTTTACACTTACGATGACCAACCGGTAACCATTTCGGGCGTCAATGCCGAATACACCGTGCTGTTCTTCTTTGAGCCGTCGTGCGGACACTGCAAGAAGGCCACGCCCAAAATGAAGGCTTTGGCCGACAAGTTCTGGGAGCGCGGCGTTGAGGTGATGGGCATTTACACCCAAACCGACAAGGAAGAATGGGGCAAGTTTATTGAAAGTCAAGGACTTGAAAACTGGATAAACGCTTGGGACCCGTACAACCAATCGGGATTCCGCCTGTTCTACGACATTCGCAGCACACCGTCAATCTACCTACTCGACCGCGGCAAGAAAATCATTGCCAAACGCATTGATGTTGAGACACTTGAGAAAGTGCTCGAAGACGAGTATGCGCGGAAGGATAAGAAGAAATAACATTGATAATCAAATAGTAAAAGGCTGTCGGCAAGGACGGCCTTTTTCATTTTATAAAGACAAAAATTCTTGCAACCTTGTACAGCTTTTGTTTTAAAGGCTTTTAATACTAATACTATGAAGGTTTTATCATTTGTTTTTGCATTTATTCTGCTGGCAACCAATGCTATATGTCAATCGGAAGGGACAAAAATCACTCTCGACGACATAATGAGAAAAGGCACGTTCTACGAGAACGGCATTGACGCTATCACCCCGATGAGCGATGGGCTGCATTATGCTGTTATTGAGGATGGTTTGGCGATAGCAAAATACAGTTACAAGACTGGCGAAAAAGTGGCTACATTGGCCACGGTGGAGCAGTTTGGCGACAGCACGATAAACTATTTGTCGAACTTCAGATTCAGTGCCGATGAGCGGGAAATCCTTTTCTACACCAATCGGCAGAATATCTATCGACGCTCATTTACAGCCAATTACTACGTTTGGGACGTTACCGCCAAGAAACTCACGGCCGTGTCCGACAGCCGCCGTCAGCAGGTGGCGACACTTTCACCCGATGGCACAATGGTGGCGTATGTCAGTGGTAACAATCTGTATGTCAAAAACTTGACTAACGGCTCAGAGACGCAGATAACAACCGACGGCGAGTTCAACAAGATAATCAACGGCATTCCCGACTGGGTGTACGAGGAGGAGTTTGAGTACAACCGCGCGTTCTGCTGGTCGCCCGACAGCCGCAATCTGGCGTGGTGCCGCTTCGACGAGTCAAAGGTTCGCACATACGACTTTTCGGTTTTTGCTGGCCAAGCGCCGCGCAAGGCTGAAAACGCACTCTACCCGTCGACCTATTCTTACAAATACCCCAAGGCTGGCGAGGCCAATTCGGTTGTAACTGTCTGGAACTATTCATTTTCCGATGGTCGCACCACGCAAATCGATGTTGGTGCGGAGACAGACCAATACATTCCGCGCATAACCTGGAGTCCTGCGGGTAAGTTGGTGGTTTACAGGCTGAACCGCTTGCAGAACCACCTTGAACTGCTCTATGCCAATCCCGCCGACGGAACCACGCAAGTGTTTTACGATGAGCAAAATAAGTGGTAT
The DNA here is from genome assembly GCA_902790595.1 of uncultured Bacteroidales bacterium. Lineage (GTDB taxonomy): Bacteria > Bacteroidota > Bacteroidia > Bacteroidales > SZUA-534 > RUG13583. The sequence goes on along the minus strand of CADASL010000006.1, from coordinate 261,880 downwards.
ATCGACGAGTCGTTTTTCGACTATCTGACATTCAATGCCGACGGCTCTAAATTCTTGATAATGAGCGAACGCGATGGCTGGAGCCACATTTATCTGCACAAAGCCGACGGCACGCTGCTCAATCAGGTTACCAAAGGCGAGTGGGATGTTACTGATTTCTACGGATTTGACGAGCGCACCAACACCATTTTCTACCAAAGCGCCGAGCGCGGAGCACCAAACCGCGATGTCTATTCGGTGAAAGCCAACGGCACGGCCAAAACATTGTTAAGCAAGCAGTTGGGAACTAACGATTTTGTTTTCAGCAAGGGCTTCAAATATTACATTAGCGAGTTTTCAAATGCTTCAACGCCAACCACTTACACTCTGCACGAACGCAGTGGCAAGCAGTTGCGCGTGCTTGAGGACAACGCCGCCCTTGCCGACACGTTGAAAAGCCGTCAGTTCTGCCCGAAGGAGTTTCTGCAATTCACCACCGACGAAGATATCAGCCTGAATGCGTGGATGATAAAGCCGCACGATTTCAATCCGTCGAAGAAATATCCCGTGCTGATGGTACAGTACAGCGGTCCAAACTCTCAACAGGTTCTCAATCAATTCGATGCTGGCTGGGAGCAGGTGCTGGCCGCCAACGGCTACATTGTTTTCTGCTGCGACGGCCGCGGAACAGGTGCGCGTGGCGAGGCATTCCGCAAGGTAACTTATTTGCAATTAGGCAAATACGAACTCGCCGACCAACTCGCCGCCGCCCGTTATCTGAAATCGCTGCCATACGTTGCTGCCGACCGCGTTGGCATTTGGGGCTGGAGTTTCGGCGGTTTTATGGTGCTCAACTGCCTGACGCAAGGCAACGGCACCTTCAAGGCTGGCATTGCGGTTGCGCCCGTCACCAACTGGCGCTACTACGACAATATCTACACCGAGCGTTTTATGCGCACACCGCAAGTGAACGCCGACGGCTACGACCTTAACTCGCCAATCACGCACGCCGCTGATTTACAGGGCAGTTTGCTGCTCATTCACGGCAGTGCCGACGATAATGTGCATTGGCAAAACTCGGCCGAAATGTGCGAGGCGCTGGTTCAGGCCGACAAGCAGTTCGACTATTTCGTCTACACCAACCGCAACCACAGCATTTACGGCGGCAACACGCGTTGGCACCTGTATAACAAGATGTTACGATTTGTGCTGGAGAAGTTGTAGTTTACGTTTAATCCTGCAAAGCAAACTTCCTAATACTCTTGCCAACATTTATCAAATGGTCGGCAACGCGCTCGGAGTTTTGCGCAAGCGAGATATATTCGGCGCCAACCTGCGGTCTGCATTCGCCCGCCACAAGCCGCTCAATATGGTTGCTTTCCATTCGTAATGTGATGCTATCTATCTTGTCTTCAATCTGATTCGCCCTTTCAAGAGCCGCAAAATCGTGGTCGTGAAAAGCCGTTTTTATCTCTTTATACAAATCGGTAATCAGCCCGTTCATTTCACCAATTTCACTTATGGCCGCCGCCGAAAACGACGCTTCCTGCTGTTTCAGATTGGTGGCGTATTCCACAATGTTCACCGCATAATCGCCGATGCGCTCAAGGTCGCTCGCACTTTTGATGCTCGAATTCAGGAACTTATTGTCGAAATCGCTCATTGGCTTGCCCGACAGCGCAACCACATAGCGCGTTATTTCGCTGTTCAGAAAGTTGAGTTCGCTCTCGGTCTTTTTGAATCGTTCCAAATGCTTGAAATCCAACCTAGTAACAATCTCGATTGACAGTTGGAAATTTCTGACAGCCATATCGGCCATATTCTCAATTTCGGCCTTCAACTGCCTGACAGCCATAATCGGCGTGCGCAGCATTGTCTCGTCGAGAAAGTAGAGATGCGGCTTGTCGGCGTTTCCGGCACTCGGCGCGGCGGGAATTATGCGGCAGACGAGGCTCACAAGGCGCTCGGTCAGCGGCAGTGCGACCAGCATTGTGCAGACGTTGAAAATGGTGTGGAACATTGCCAGTTGCAGTTGCGGCGCGTGCGGAAAGAATGTCTCGAAAATTCGTCCGAAATCAACAGCCGACTTCGAGAACAAATTGAGTGTCAGCGCAATAAGCAGGAACAGCACCACGCCCATAACATTGAACACAAGGTGCAGCAGGGCGGTGCGGCGGGCGTTGGTGCCGCTGCCAATGGCCGCAATTATGGCCACCACGCACGAGCCGATGTTCGAGCCCATTGTCAGGTAGATGCCTTGGTTGAGGTTGATAAGACCGCTGAAAACCATTGTGATAACTATCGATGTCAGCACCGACGACGATTGGATTATGGCCGTGAGCAGCGTGCCTATCAGCACCAGAATCAGCGGGTTGCCGATGCTCGCCAAAAACATTTTAACCGAGTCGAGCGAGGCAAAGTCGTCCATTGCGTTCGACATTGTGTGCAGGCCCACAAACAGCAAGCCGAAGCCAGCCAGAATGTTGCCGCACAACTTCAGCCGCTCGCGCTTGCCGAACATTGCCATAAAAACGCCAATGCCCGTAAACGCCGAGAAAATGACGGTTGTCGACAGGCTGTTGCCGCCGAACATACCCAGCGCCACAATCTGCGCTGTAACGGTCGTGCCGATGTTGGCGCCGTAGATTATCGTGGCCGCCTGCGCCAGCGACATTATGCCCACATTGACAAAGCCGATGACCATAACCGTCACTGCGCCAGAACTTTGAATGGCCGCCGTGCCAACCGTTCCAATGCCGACGCCCAGCCATTTGCTCTTGCCCGTTTTGGCAAAAAGGCGTTTCAAACTATGACTGCTCGCATTCTCAAGATGGGTGCTCATAACATTGCAGGCAATCAGGAAAACACCGATGCCCGCCAAGAGCGTGAGAATGGCTGTTAAAATGCTGATAATGTCCATATTGCAAAAAAAATGAAGGCTGCACGTTGCCGCACAGCCTGTCTGTTATTTATCGATTCCTACAAACTGATTCAAGTTATTGAAAATGAGTTCAACGCCGTTGTTCAACTCAACTTTCGAGCCCTTCTTCTCTTTTTCCCATTCCACAATCAGGCTCGATGGGTAGTTGTCCTTCACGTAAGCCACAATCTCGCTTGCAATCAGCGTTTCAGGCACCTGATTCGGTTTGCATTCAATCTTTTTCAGATTGCCGTCTTGGTCGAAATCCACTTCGGCGCCGTTGGCAAAACGCACTTCGTACTCAGTCGTCTTGTCGTCGTTATCGATTTTGACAGATGCGATTCCCGTCTTGTCAAAATGCTGAACAATAATCTCTTGCGCGCTTTTTGGCAATTGCTCGAAACTGCCTTTGCGCTCACCCGAACACGCGTTTAGTGCGAAAGCCAGCACCAAAAACGCAATTGAAAAAAACTTTTTCATTGTGTGAAAATTTTAAGTTAATGAATTGATAAAAAAAAGATGGTGCGAACCGCAGTCCACACCACCTTTAAATTCAGAATAATATGAAGCCGAGTTGTTGCCTTTGTTGGGCGCCAGGCTGTGCGTCAGTCCCGACATTTGTACCGATGAGCGCTTTGCGGCAGTCTGCTCTTTGCCGCATAAAATGTTGCAGTTCAGAGTGTTTGTTGTGTATTGCGAAGTTGTTGGGCGGCTGATGCAGAAATCGTCGGTTCCGTCGTCGTCAAAATCGTCGTTGTCGAATTCTGCGCCAATCTGCATTTCGGTTTGCGCAAATGCCGCATTGTCGAAATCGTCGGCAAACAGACAAACAATGTGGCCACTCAACAGTATGAGTGTCAGTATTGTAGCGTATTTTCGCAATCGTTCCATTGTCGGTTGCGAATTTACAATAGAATTGATTCTAAAAACCAATTTCTCAAAAGATTCGACATTTTTTCTTGGCTATGATTCTCACTGAACTTATTTTTCACCACGGAAAGCACAGAAAACACGGAAATGATTACAATACACACGTAATGTATTATAAATAAGCATTATATTAAGGTTAAAACCTTAATATAATGAGAAAGTTCAGAACTTGAATTTTCAATTCCGTGTTTTAAGTAGGCAATTGAACTTGTTCGATTGCCGTTTTTTATTGTTTCCGTGTTTTTCGTGTGTTCCGTGGTTAATATCAGTTGTTTATCAGGCTGTCGCCTTTTTCTTTCTCAAAATTGGTACTCTTTTTGTGAAGATGTGGCGGCGTTTTCTCTCATTACGCCATAGAGAAACAATATATAAACAATTGAAAATAAATAATATGGATTTAAAACGCATTATAAACCCGTGGGCGACAATGGCCAAGTACAACTGCTTCGGATGCTCACCCGACAACCCGTTCGGCCTTCACCTTTGCTTCTTCGAGGACGGCGACAACATTGTGTCCGAGTGGCAGCCGAACACCAACTATCAGAGTTGGCTCGACACGCTGCACGGCGGTATTCAGGCCACCCTGCTCGACGAACTCTGCGGTTGGGTGGTGACGCGCAAACTGCAAACTGCGGGCGTGACGTCGAAGATGGAAACGCGCTACCGCCGCCCCGTGCTAATCAGCAAGGGCAAAATCACCATTAGCGGCCACATTCGCGAGCAGCGCCGCAACATTGTCATTATCGATGCGCAAATTGTTGACAGCGAGGGCACTGTCTGCACTGAGGCCACCTGCACCTATTTCACAATGCCGCGCGAGAAGGCGCAGGCCGAAATGAACTTCCGCGAGTGTAAGGTTGAAGGGGAATAGAGGCTATCAGCCTTTATTTCAGAGAAATATTCCGCTCAATAAAAACTTCCAACGAATCGCCCTTCACGTGGCTATCGATGATGAGTCCGTTGCGGTCGACCAAGACAAAATGCGGCCGCGACGAAATCATATACTTGTCGCGCAAGTTCTTTTCCCATTGGCCTTTGCAAATCAGTTGCTCGCCAAGCGGATGGTGCTCGCTGATAATCTGCCGCCACACGTCGGGGGCGTTGTCGAGGCAGATGTTAACCAACTCAAAGCCTTGCTTGCCGAATTTCTCAACAAGCGCGTTTTTTTTCGGAATTGTGGCGATGCAGGCCGAGCAATATGTGTCCCAAAAGTTGAGCAGCACCAATTTGCCCGTAAAATCCGACAGCGAAACACTTTTGTCGTCAACGTTTTTCAGGTAGAAATTGGGAGCCTTGTCACCTGGTTTCAGTGTATTTCGCGTAATCAGGTCGTTATAGATGTTTTTTGGTTCATTTACAATGTAATTCAACATTGCAGTGTCATTAACCCGACTTGAATTTATAGCAAGCAGTTTGTTCAGATATTCGTTTTCTTGCTCATATTGCGACACTGATTTTGCCTTTTGTAAGAATTTCACAAAAACCGACAACCGCGCAGCCGTATAATACGACACGATGTCTTCGGGCAGATGCGAATTTATAATGTCCAAATTGTTTTGCGTGCAATTGAAATACGCGTCCCTGCTTGTTGGTTGGTATATTGCTGAATCGAATTTCGGGTCGCAGTATATAGACAGTACTTGTGCATAATTTGGTAACCAAAAATATTTACACTCTCGAACAGGCGCGATTTTCCGTAGTTCTTCAAATTGGTTTGGAGAGGTTGCGAAATTTTTCTTATAAAAGGTATTTGCAAAAAGTAGATTTTCAGTTTCTAAGTCGAAAAACCATTTTGGCAGTTTCCCTGCGGCAAATGCCGATTTTAAATCTTTTTGTTTCTGTTGGTACACTTTGTCAATTTTTGCGAAGTCGCCAGAACTGTAATCTTCATATAAATCTGTTGGGTGTTCGGTCAGATAATCGCAGATGGCTTTGGTAAAGCCTTCGAATGAAAATGTGCGGTTTGCCAAATTGACATTTACCGTAAGCGGCTCGTTTTGAACAAGAAACATAATGAATCCCATATCGTCGCACCCACAACGCACTTCGGCAGGATGGTTCAGTGGCAAAGTATATTCGATGATTGTATCGTGCTCTACACTAAAAAAATAATGGTGTATGTCACTAGGAAACGATTGGTCGTAGAAAAACTCGAACGATTTCGGCGTGTCCACATTAGTGAAATTGAAAGTCAAATGTGTTTCACCGTTTAGAGTGAATCGGCATTCGTAATCGGATTTTTGTGTGCAACCAACTGCAAACAAGGCAGTTGCAATCAGCAGAAGTTGTTTTTTCATAATTATAAGTTTTTAGTGATGCGTAAATATAGCGATTTTCTTATAGTAATTCAAAATCAACAACGTCTGAAAGATGTGATTTGCATAACCGTCCGCAAGCGTGGCGCAGCCGCCAGTTGCGAACGAGAAAAGGACACAATCTGAAGGATTGTACTTAAGCAAGGTTCACTCTTATTCCATTTTATCCCATTAAAAGTTGTTCCCCGTCCATTTTTAGATGAAAAAAGGTTCGGAGAGATGAATGGCAAATTGTATATTTGCTAAAAACATATTTCGTGAATTCTTAAAAACGCTATTATGAGAAACAGATTATTGAAATCTTTCGCATTGTTTGCATTGCTTGCAACAGTGTTTGTGTCTTATGCCGACAACAACGACAATGGTGATGTTGTTGATTTAGGATTGCCAAGCGGAGTTAAATGGGCAACCTGCAATGTGGGTGCTACAAATCCGTGGGACATTGGTGACTACTATGCGTGGGGCGAAACCCAAACAAAAGATGTTTTCGTTTGGGAGACATATAAGTATTGTAATGGTACGGATACAACTCTTACAAAATACTGCAACGATGCCGAATATGGCAATGGCGGTTTCACCGACACTCTTACCACTCTTGAAGCAGCCGATGATGTAGCCACTGCCGTGTTAGGCTCTGATTATTCAATGCCAACCATTGCCGATTGGTACGAATTGTATAACCAATGCTATTGGGTTTGGACGGAAAAATACAAAATCCACAACGTAAGCGGTTATATAGTTTACAAAGCAAAATCTGCAGCCGACAAAGGAGCAAAGGTGTTTAGTGATGGCAAACCGTCTAGGTCTTATTCTTTGAAAGATGCCCACATTTTCCTTCCGGTTGCAGGTTGTCGCGGCGATACGAGCCTTTTATTCGAGGGTACCGGCGACTACAGGTCGGCTTCGCTCGCCGAGAACGGCACGAACTTCACGACCCTCACGTATCTCTGCCACTTCGGCAGCAGTTTCGTGTATCCGGCGTTCAACTACCCCCGCTTCTGGGGCCTGCCCGTTCGCCCTGTTCGGCACAAATAATCGGATTAATGAATAATCAATCCTTCAGTAATTCAATCCTTCAGTTAATCAGTCAATCAATCCTTCAATAAGTCAGTTAATCAATAAATCAATTAATATGAGTAATCCACTATCGAATCTCGAACCTAAGGCGGTTTGGGACTATTTCTACCAACTGACGCAAGTGCCGCGCCCGTCGAAGCACGAGGAAAAGGTGCGCAAGTTTCTTCTCGATTTTGGCAAAAACCTTGGTCTTGAGGCTTTTGCCGATGAGATTGGCAACGTGATAATCCGCAAGCCCGCAACGCCTGGAATGGAAAACCGCCGCGGCGTCATTCTGCAGGGCCATATGGATATGGTGCCGCAGGCCAACTGCGATGTCCGTCACGACTGGCTCAACGACCCCGTGCAGCCGCGCGTCGATGGCGAATGGGTGAAGGCCACTGGCACAACTCTGGGCGCCGACAACGGTATGGGCGTGGCAACGGCAATGGCCATTCTTGCGTCGAAAGACATTGCGCACGGTCCGCTTGAGGCGCTTTTCACCTGCGACGAGGAAACAGGAATGACTGGCGCAAATGGCATTAAATCAGGTGTTTTGCAGGGCGATATGCTTATCAACTGCGACTATGAGGACGAAGGCGAACTCTGCGTGGGCTGCGCTGGCGGTGTCAACGGAACCTTCACTTTCGACGCCAAACTGAAACCCGTGCCCGAGCACCACAAGGCGTTCAAATTGAGCGTCACGGGCTTGCGCGGCGGACACTCGGGAATCGATATTAACCTTGGTCGCGGCAATGCCAACAAAATCATTTTCAGATATTTGAACAGCGCTATGGCGAAGTTTGGCGTCCGTTTGGCCGACATTCAGGGCGGAAGTCTGCGCAACGCCATTCCGCGCGAGGCGTTCGCAACCATTCTGGTGCCTGATTTCTATGCCGACAAGATTGCCGCCGATGTGGCTGAATATGAGAGTGTTGTCAAGAGTGAACTCAACACCGTCGACCCTGATTTGAAAATCAGCATTGAGCCGACAGCAATGCCCGAAAAAGCCATTTCCGACGGCGTTGGCAGCCGCCTGACAAAGGCCGTCTATGCCTGCCCCAACGGCGTGGCTCGTATGAGTGCCGATGTTGAGGGACTTGTCGAGACATCGTCGAACCTGGCGATTGTGAAACTCGAAGGCGATAAGATTGTGGTTAAGAGCCTGTTGCGCTCGTCGGTTGAGTCGGCAAAAGCCGATTTGGCCGAGCAGATGCGCTGCGTGTTCAATATGGCCGAAGCCGAGGCCGAATTCGACGGCGGCTACCCTGGCTGGAAGCCGAATATGAAATCGGCCATACTCGATGTTATGCGCCGTACATCGTCTAAAATTTTCGGCCACGAGGCTGAAATAAAGGCTGTTCACGCCGGTTTGGAGTGCGGCATTCTTGGTTCGAAATATCCAAACTGGGATATGGTGGCCTGCGGTCCGCATCTGGTTCACCCGCATTCACCCGACGAGGCTGTCAACATTGCATCGGTTCAGCGGTTCTACAACTGGGTGGTCGAGACGCTGAAGAATGTGCCTGTGAAGTAAACAGAGACCATTAAAACAGAAAAGCGCGGAAAGTCGGCAAGCGATTTTCCGCGCTTTTATTTTTGTAGCTTTAATCCTTTATGCCTTACTCTTATTATATGAAGCGGCCAGCGCGGCAAACTTCGCGTTAAGTTCTTTTTGGCCCGTAGTGTTAACCACAAGGTCGAACACACGCTCCACATCGCCCATTTGATTAATGTACGGAGTGAGCGAATGAGTGAATGCAACCTCAATTCCTTGGAAGTTGCTGGTAACCTCGTAATTGCAGCTATCACCCATCAGAACTTTCGACCACGCCTCCTCAAACCGCTCGCGGTCTTCTTCGGTATGGACGTAAAGGTCCACAAACTGCTTGCCGACAAACTCGTTGATGTCAACGTGCGACAAGCGCAACATCATATCGTTGACCGCCATCACTGTGCCGTTCATATCGATGTCGATAGTGCCAAGCGTGTTGTTGATGGCGTCCATAGCCAAACGCATCTCGCTTTCGCGACGAACCGACTCCTCCTGTGTTGCCTGAAGCTCCTCCATATTCTGGCGCAGCTCCTCCTCTTGCGACGACAGCTCCTCGCCTCTCATCTTCGACTCCGATAGCAGTTTGTTTGTCTGCTCGGTAATCCGAACGTTCGATATTGTTGATGCGATGTTCTCGCCCAAAGTTTGCAGGAAATCAATCTGATACTGCGGTATTTCGTTAAACGATGCCAACTCAACCACACCAAGCACCTTCTCGTTGATAACCAACGGAACCAAAAGCAGGTAGTTCGGCTCGGCACCGCCCAAACCTGATGTAAGTTTGATGTATTCTTCAGGTATTTCTTTCAGATATACAGGCAGTTTCTCGAATGCGCACCGGCCAACCAATCCTTCGGTAGTGCCGAAATTCACCTTCAGGTATTTCTCGCGGTTGTAAGCCACCGCACTCTTCATCTCAAAGAACTGGTTGTTGGGGTCTTGCTCGTTCAGAATGTAAATTGCGCCCTGGTTAACGCCAAGATAGTCAATCAAATGACGCATAACATTGCTCGACAGCACATCCATATTTTCTGAGTTGTGGCGCAGGATGTCACCAAAATCTGCCAAGCCCTTGGTAGTCCAGTTGCGGATTTCGTCCTCACGCTGGCGTTTCTTGTTGGCCTCATCGGAACTGCGCAGGTTCTTGCGCATTTCAAGAAGCGCATTACCAAGCGTATCTTCCTCTCCAAGAGCTTCATATTCAGAATTATAATTACCATTACCAATCTCAACCGCAAATTCCGATGTCCTCCGCAACGACTCAATAAAGCCGTTCAGCGCATCGCCCATATCGCCAATCTCATCATTGTTGGTAACCAGCTTGTCTTTTGGCAGGATACCTTTGGTCATTGTAATCAGGAATTCCTTCAGTTTGTAAACCGGGACAACGATGCTTCGTGCTGTCAGAATGCTGACTATCAGAACAATTATCACGATAACAAACACCGAATAAACCACGAAGTTCTGGAACCAGGCGAACGAGGCGGCCATCTCCTTATTGGCATCCTCGGTCTTTTTCGATATCACCTCGGTGAGTGCTTCAACCCGCTCCAATATTTTATAAGTGGCTTCAATAACCTCTCCGCCCTCTTCGACTTTCATTTCCGCATCCATCTTAATGAACTGGTCATTATAGTCGAGCAGCGACTTCAGGCTGTTCATAATCTCCTTGTGGTAGCTGAACAGCGTATCGCTGATACTTGTCAATATCGAAACAAGGGCCTCACGTTCCTCCGGCTCCCAGTTTTTCGAAATCTCCATCAGTTCCGCCTGAAGCTTCGGAAACTGCACATCGTGCATTGCCTGAAGCTTGCGTTTGTCGGGAGTGTTGGGAGTTTGGTCAATCCAAACCCAGTTTTTGATAAGCATCTGCGAGTTGTTCACCATCGCATTGCACTCGTTCAAACCTGTCAGCGAGGGATTGTAGATGTTAAGGATGTCCTCGTTGAGCTTTCTGTTAGCATTTGATGTTGAATAAGTTACCAAGCCATTGGCGATTACAACCAAAAGCACCGAACCAAAACCGATAAGCAGTTTATTAGAAATTGTAAGACGAGCATTCATTGCTTAAAACATTTATTTGTTTTACACCAAAAATAGAATTTTTATTTAGGTAAGCCCCACAAAATCGGCATTTTTATTTTTTTTTATTCAACGACCTTAAAAAATCCCGTTTTTTTTAGTCCCGACCGACGCCGAAACCCAATATTCAAGAGCTTTGGACAAAGCAAAAAAAAGACACCCACAAGTGGATGTCTGTTCATTTTTTCGTCTGCCTGGCATCAGTTGTTATATGCCTTCCCCTCAAGTTGCGCGCTAACCTGCAGTTTGCGGTCGGTTGCCGCTGCCTTGTTCAACTCAAATTTCAGCACATCGTCCATCATCAGGAAATTGATGCACGCTCCGTGTTTGAGCGAGCCGGGACGGTCAGTTACAATCAGCGACGGCGAATTGCCCAACTTTGAAACTAAAGCATCAAGTTTGTCTGCTTTGCTGTCGGCGAACGACAAATAAAGAATGTGGCATTTCGAAATTTCATCGACCGACTTCACTCCTACCACCGTGATTGGCTGAGTTCCAACCATCTTGCCATTGACGGCAGTTTTGAGATAATTAAGAATCTCATTTTGATTAACCACACAAATAATGAAATCGCCGCTTTTCTCACTTGCCGGCCAGTCTATCTGCCTTGTGAAGTTGTAGATAAACATAGCCTTGTATTTAGCATCCTGAGCGATGCAGATATTAACGCTAACGATTGCAAAAATCAAAATTAATATACGTTTCATAACCTTCAATCTTCTATAATTTTTCATAACAGAAACTGCAATAAAAGTACTAAAAAACATTACATACGAACGTATATCAGCTTTTTTTTTATAAAAAATGTTTTTTTTCAAACCAACGGCCATCATCTTTAGACAAATCGGCAATTATTATCTTTCAATGTATCAGCATCAAAACTCGTTTGAGGGGAAAATAATGGCTTATTTATATATGTGTTACAAAATGAAAATTAATTTTGCGATAAATAGCTATCAACAATGAATATCTCGTTTGAAAAAGTCAAAAATCTGATTCCGTGCATAATAACAGTAGTTTTTTTGCTCATAATCCCCACAATCTGGGCTGACCAAACAATGATGGACGCATCTCTCCTACCTCGTCAGCTGGCGTTATCGGTGTTTTTACTTGCCGTGATACCAATTATGGTGATTTTTGTAATTAAGGGCGGCAGATTCAGTTTTAACCGCACCGAATCCGTGGTTTTCGGCGGACTGGCTTTGTTTATGCTGATGCACATTGTTTCGTGTGTGAACGTGATTAACGGCCACGAGGCATTTTTCCACATCGCAAAAGAGTTTATGCTATGTATGTGGTTCTTTGTGATTTATCAGATGCTGAAGGCCAACCCGCAGATGCGCGATATTCTGATTAAGACCATTACAGTGACCAGCGCCATTTTCATCGGCATAGCCTTAGTGCAGCTGGCTAATGCCGATTTCAGCAAATACAGAGCCGCCACTCAGCACAGGTCGTACTATCTAACCCAGATAATGGAGGGGATTTACTCAACCTGCTCAAACAAAAACCTTCTGGCATCGCTGCTATTCATAACACTGCCGACGGCCATCTACCACATTTTCAACATCAAACGGCATAGCATAACCTCTGCGGTATGGTTTGGTATTGGCATAATCATCGTTATTAGCAACTTGACTTTAGTAACGTTTTTGCTCACGCGTACAGTGATTGGAGCAATTATGCTATCGGCAGGCGTTGCCGCCATTATATTATATGTGTATATACTGCGCATTAAACCGCGCAAAACAGGGCAGCCAGCTGGCAAATGGATAAAAATCGCGCTGATTGCGGCTCCCATAGCCGCCATTGTTTTCGGTGTCGGCATTATTTGTTTGACCGACACGCAAATCGAACGGACCATAAAAGAGAAGTTCCTGCTGACTATCAACCCCGAGAAATATGGATACCGTGACAACGAGCACGGAGAATCGTCAGTGGCAATGCGCAAGATAATTTGGACGAAATCCGTCGAAATGATAAAAGAGCACCCGCTAATTGGCTTTGGTCCTGGACAGTGGCAGATAATAATTCCGAAATACGGTGTTGACGAGTTCGGCGAGAAACTGCGCGAAGGCTCTCTGACTTTCCAGCGCCCGCACAACGACTACCTGTGGCTCATATCGGAAGTGGGAACTATCGGTTTTCTGGGGTATTTAGTGTTCTTTATCGGGATTATAATCATCGGATTTACCAACATTAAACGCACAAGCGAAAAGAGTACGCTGATATTCAACATATTAGCAGTATCAGCACTGATTGGCTGGATGTTTGTGTCGATGCTCGACTTTCCACACGAGCGCATTGAGCACAATCTGGTTCTGCTCTCAGTCTGCGCCATTGTTTTGGCCGACAACCGTCGCGAAAGCGAAACCAACGAAAAAAAGAGCGGCATTGCCTCGACTTCTGCACTGATAGCCACTTGTGCAACCATCGCCATATTAGGTTTTATTCAGTCACTGCAATTCTATAATGGAGAGAAAGCTACCCGTCGAATTCTTCGTTATTACTATGAAAAAGATTGGCAAAAAATAATATTGATAACGCGCAAAGCCGACCAATGGCCGTACACGGTCAATAATTACACTGCACCGACGCTCTTTTACAAAGGCATCGCTCTGGCGATGACCGGCAACGACAATGCAGCAATTGTTGAATACAAAAAAGCTCTGAAGGCGGCTCCATACCACATTATCACTTACAACGCACTCGGCTCGTCGTATATGAAACTCGAGCAATACGACGAAGCAATTAAAGCCTGCGAAGAAGCCTTGAAATTGTCGTCGAAAAACCCGACGGCTCTTTACAATCTGGCTGTTACGCACTATAACAAAAAGAATTTCAAACTGGCATACAACTATATAGCCCAAATACCGGACAACATCACGGACAAGCCGGAGAATTTTGAAATTGCCCGCACGTCAATTGCCAAACAGGTGATTTTAGAGAATCGTGCCCGCTATAATGCCGAGAGCCTCAACGCCTGGCTGAACGACGACAAACGCATAATGGCCACAATCAAAAAAGCGCAAGCCGATGGTTGCGGAATTGAAGAAACCCTATTGAAAGAATTGGGCTCTAAATAGTTGCAAAAGGTTCATCCGACTCAATCATCAGCTCATCAAGTGCTCAATGAGTATCTTCAGGCCGATGCAGATGAGGACAATGCCGCCGACTAGTCCGAAGTTGAACTTGCAGATACGCTTGAAATAAACGCCAAGGTAAAAACCGACAATCGTGAGCAGGAACGACACTGCGGCGATAATCAGTGCCGGCACAACCAATGCGTTCTGCATCAGTCCCAAATCGACACCCACCACAAGCGCGTCAACACTGGTGGCGACGGCAAGCTCAAACAGAGTCTTGACTCTGGTAACATCAAGCGGCCTATTCTCCTCGCCCGCGAGCGACTCACGAATCATTCCACCACCGATGAACGCCAACAAACCGAAAGCCACCCAATGGTCGAAAGCCTGAATAAGATGAGCAACACTGCCGCCAGTGAGCCAACCAATAACCGGCATAAGTCCCTGGAAACCACCGAAGAAAACGGCCATAACTAGCACCGTGCGAAAACGCGGGCGCTCAATGGCCACTCCCGCGGCCACCGACACCGAAAAGCAGTCCATTGCCAGCGCAACGGCAATGATGAGAATATCGAAAATGCTCATATTAGAAAATTTTGCCGCAAATATATGCAGTTCGAATTACAAGTGTTTGATGCAAGAGATTAGTTAATTTCAGTTAACCAAATTTTATAACTTTGCGGCTTGAAATAAAATGTTTATGCAATTCAATTCAGGAAACAAAGGTGGCCGTCGTGACAACCGTACCGACTTCCGCAAAAATTCAAGTGACTCAAGGTCTTACGACAAAAAACGCGATTTCAGGCAAAGCAAATCGCATAGTTTCGGCGACGATGACGACAACGAGCGTCCGCGCCGCAACAACCGTTTCGGTGACAACCGCCACAACGACAGCCGCGGCTCAAAACAGGGATTCCGTGGCAATAACAAATGGCGAGACGATGATGGCGAACAGACTCCGTGGAAGAGCCGCAAACCTCGTTTCCAGCATAATGACGACGAAGACCGTAAATCGTGGAATAACCGAAAGCCCCGATTCCAACGCTCTTTCGATGACGATGAACAAACTCCGCGCCGGAGCTATCAGCGCCGGAACGGCGAAAACCACAGCAAATCGACCTTCACCGAGGACGACGGCATCCGCCTGAACCGCTACATTGCCAACGCCGGAGTGTGCAGCCGCCGCGACGCCGACCAGTACATCACGGCAGGTGTAATATCGATTAACGGAAAGATTGTCACCGAATTAGGAACAAAAGTACACTATGGCGACGTGGTGAAATTCAACGACGCTCCGCTGATGCCCGAGCGCAAAACGTATATTCTGCTCAACAAGCCGAAAGACTACGTGACCACCACCGACGACCCGCACGCCGAAAAAACGGTGATGGACCTACTTGGCGACGCCATCAAGAGCCGTGTCTATCCGGTTGGCCGCCTCGACCGCGCCACCACAGGCCTGCTGCTGCTAACCAACGACGGCGACCTTGCCGAGCATCTGTGCCATCCGAAATACAACAAGCAGAAAATCTACCACGTGACTCTCGACCGCAAAATGGCCGAGGAGGACATTGAGAAGATGCTTACCGGAATCGAACTTGAAGACGGTCCTGCCAAAGCCGACGAGATTGAATACTGCAACCCCGACGACTTGAGCGAGGTTGGCGTGGTCATCCACTCGGGCCGCAACCGCATTGTGCGCCGTATGTTCGAGGCGCTGCAATACCGCGTGCGCAAGCTCGACCGCGTATATTACGCCGGCCTGACCAAGAAAAATCTGCCCCGCGGCAAATGGCGCTTCCTGACCGACAAGGAAGTGTCGATGCTGAAACGCGGCGCATACGTATAGTTCCGAAAAACACGCAAAAGCGACATTAGGGGTTGTTTTTTCCAACAAAAAACAGTACAATTACGGCATTGACCAAATAGCTAATTTAGCAGCTGTAAGATGAACGATTACAAACAATTAATGGAATACGAAGGTGAGATTACCTTTGAAAAGATTGAGGAATTGCTGATACTCTTCAACCAGCGGATGCCTGAGACTCAGTGCCCTAAGTGCAAAATCAGGATGTTCTCGATAATGGTTGAGGTGCTCGAAAACGCATACCGGCACAATTTCAACATCAACACCCCTGAGCAAAACCCGCAGATTAAGCTTTCGCTGATACAAAACGGATTACACTATTCGCTCACCGTTGGCAACCGCGTGGGAAACAAAGATTTGAAACAACTTACCGACCGTATCGACAAGCTGAACAATTTGTCGCTTGATGAAGTTAAAGCGCTTTACAGCAAGACGATACACGAGGGGCACATATCGGAGAAAGGCGGCGCCGGACTTGGACTGATGAAGATTCTAAGATGCTCGCGCGAGCCTATCAAATACGCCGTTGAACCGATTGACAGCGAGAGCTCGAACATCAATTTCACCATTAGCATAACAGACCAACCGAAACAATAAGATTATGGAAATCATCAAGATTGAAAGGACAAGCACAACCCCGTCGGTACTTTTCGACTTCGACAACAACCGGTACGAGATTAAAGGCTGCTCACGCCCCGAGGACGTAGTGGCATTCTATGGGCAACTTATTGACTGGCTGACAGATATTAAGCGAAACATCAACGATGAGCTGAAGGCAAAAACGGCCCAAAATCCGATGGTTTTCAAACTCTGCTACGACTATTTCAATTCGTCATCTGCCAAATACATTTTGGATATTGTATTGCTTATCAATAAGTTATTTGAAAGCGGACTGCAAGTCGCAATTGAGTGGCAATACAAAAAAGAGGACGAGGACATGCTTGAGACAGGCAAGGAATTCACCGACCTAATCAAATGTCCAATCAACTTTGTGGCCTTCTAACAACGGCTCAATCACACACAAATGGCTATCATAAAATCGTTTAACGGATTCACGCCACGCATTGGCGCCAACTGTTTTATTGCCGAAAACGCCACTATCATCGGCGAGGTTGAGATTGGCGACAACTGCAGCATCTGGTACGGCAGTGTGCTGCGCGGCGACGCGGGCGCCATCACCATCGGCAACAACACCAATGTGCAGGACGGCGTGGTAATTCACAGCTCCGAAGGCGTTTCAACAACCATCATCGGCAATAATGTGACCATCGGGCACAACGCCATTGTGCACGGCGCCATCATAAAAGACAATGTCCTTGTCGGGATGGGCTCCACGGTTCTGGACAACGCAGTGGTTGAGTCGGGCAGCATTGTGGCGGCCAACGCTCTTGTTCTGGGCGGCCGCACTCTTGAATCGGGATTCATCTACGCAGGTGTTCCGGCCACTAAAGTCAAAGAGTTGAAAAACAGCGAAATGATTGAGCAATCGGCACGGAACTACATATTGCTGAAAGACCAATATTGAGATAGTTAGGATTTAGAATTTAGGAATTAGGAATTAACGCTTATTCCTTTGCAACTAATTCACAATCACCCTATTTCACGGGTTTCAGTCCTAATTCACTGCCTTTCTGCAGCATAAACTGATAAGCCGCTTCTGGTGTGTTTTCAATCACGCCGTCGAGAATGGCGTCTTTGATGGCGCTTTTGATTATACCAATGGCGGGACACGGCGGCAGGGCAAACGTCTCGATGATGGTCTCGCCAGAGATTGGCGGCTGCCAGTTGCGCACGCGGTCCTTCTCCTCCACCTCAACCAATTTTCGCCTTACAAGCTGATAATTATCAAGATAGCGCGACACCTTGTCGGGATTTTTCGATGTGATGTCGGCATCGCAGAGCAGCATAAGGTCGTCAATATCATCACCTGCCTCGAAGAGCAGACGGCGCACGGCACTGTCGGTTACAATCTCCTCAACCAGCACAATCGGCCGCATATGCAACATCACCAGTTTCTGAACGTATTTCATCTTCTCGTTCATCGGCAGCTTCAGGTTCTTGAAGATACCGGGAACCATCTTGCCGCCCACAAACTCGTGGCCGTGGAATGTCCAGCCGGTGCCCTTCACGTAGCGCTTGGTGACAGGCTTGCCAATATCGTGCAGCAGCGCGGCCCAACGCAGCCAAAGGTCGTCGGTATGCTCGCAGATGTTGTCGAGCACCTCCATCGTATGGTAAAAATTGTCCTTGTGGCGGCATCCGTCAACCACTTCAATGCCTTTCAAAGCTTCGAGTTGCGGGAACACAATCGCCAGCAGACCAACCTTTTGCAGCAGCTTAATACCTGCCGACGGCCGCGGCGAGAGCATAATCTTGTTGAACTCCTCCGACACGCGCTCCATTGAAATGATTCGAATGCGCTCGCGGTTGCGGACAATCGAGTCGAGCGACTCATCGGTGATGCGGAAGCCAAGCTGACTGGCAAAACGGATGGCGCGCAGCATACGCAGCGGGTCGTCGGAATAGGTGGTGTCGGGGTCGAGCGGCGTGCGGATAATCTGGTTTTTCAAGTCCTCAACGCCTCCGAAAGGGTCCACCAGCTGCCCGAAACGGTCGGGATGAAGGTCGATGGCCAGGGCGTTGATGGTGAAATCGCGACGGCGCTGGTCATCCTCAAGCGTGCCATTTTCAACAACCGGCTTGCGCGAGTTGCGGTTGTACGACTCCTTGCGAGCGCCCACAAACTCCACATCCACACCACGATAGCGGAACATTGCCGTGCCGAAATTCCTGTATGTCGCCACCTTCGGATTCTTCAGCAGCCGCTGAGCCACCTCCTGCGCTAGCTCAATGCCGCTGCCCAGCGTCACCACATCAATATCTTTCGACGGACGGCCGAGCAACTTGTCACGCACAAACCCACCAATAACAAAAGCCTGTTGGTCGCGTTCGCCCAAAATCTGCGATATTGTTTTGAAAATGATATTGTTAAGGTATTCCTTCATCAAACTGCCAATTGAGCCGCAAAGGTAGAATTTTTTTGAGTAAAGCGTAGTGAGTAAAGAGTAGAGTGTAATGGTTAGGGGTCAGGTATTGGGTGTTGGTTAATTACGAATTTTGAATTACGAATTACGACCACAGACTGAAGTCTGTTGTCCGAAGTCCGTTGTCAAACAAACGATTCACCGATTAAACAATTCACCGATTAAACAATTATTTGGTATCGGGTACAATTCCTAAACTCTAAACTCTTACCTCTCCCCCTTTAATCACAGTCTCGTTTTCATCCGGTTAACGTAGTCGATGATGGCAGCCACGGTCTCCTCAACGCCGAGCCGCGACACGCTAAGACACAAATCGTAGGTCTCGGCACGGCCCCAGGTCTTGTTCGAATAGTAATTATAATAGGTGGCTCGGCGCTTGTCGTTGCGCTCAATCAGGGCGCGGGCCTTGTCCTGCTCAATGGGCATCCGGGCGCAGACGCGCTTGATGCGGTCGGGCAAATCGGCGTGCAGGAAAACGCTGATGCAGTTCGGGAAATCGCGCAGAATATAGTCGGAACAGCGGCCCACAATCACACAGTTGCGCTCAATGGCCAGGCGGCGGATAACATCGCTCTGCACCTTGAACAGATGGTCGTCGGACATATAGTTGTCGGTCGGGCTGAGCATCGACACAAACTCGCCAAACGACTGAAAGATACCTTTTTGCGGTTGCTCGTCGATTTCTTCAAACACCGACGGCTCAAAGCCAATCTCTTTCGCCGCCAGCGCCAGCAGCTCCTTGTCGAAATAGTCGTAACCCAACTCCTCGGCCAGCCGCTGACCAATAACCCTGCCGCCGCAGCCAAACTGACGGCCTATGCTGATTGTCAATGTCTTGCAATTCATCTGTAACACTATTTAATAATGCAAAAATAGAAAATTTGCGTGTTCAATTCATCGGAAACAAAAAGGCAGGACATTGTCCCGCCTTTTAAATCCAGCGATATTTGTAAAGACAATTGCGAAAACCGTCAAAACAACTTCAAATCAATCTCATCTTCCTCAGCGTCAGTCTTTTCGCCTTTGCGGAAGACATACGAGACGCCATACTCTGCGGCCTTTTCACGCTTGACGGCCGCCGCGTTATTGCTGAAATGGTCTTCAATCTCGTTCCACAAATCAAGGATAATGCTGTCGGCCCGGCCACGCAGCTCCGAAATCTTGGCCAAAGCCTTGGCGTTGTTTTCCTGCAGTCCCTTCTGCGAGATATTAAGCCGCACAAAATCCTCATAATGAACCTTAACGCGGGCAATTGTGGGGTTTGTGACAGGCGACAAACCTTCCGACAGGCGCTTCTGCTCGCCATCAATAAGCTTCTGTCCCCACTCAATCACATCGCGCTCGGTGTTGAGTTGCGGCAGCTTGGTCTCGTCCGACGGCAGGTCGAAATACTTGCGGGTGTCGGGTTTCATCTCGCCACGAGCGATTGCAAAGTTCAGTACCTGAATGAAATGCGATATATAAAGCCGCGCCTTGCGGAAGCTTTCCTGATGCTGTTTGTTTTTCGAAGTCTGACGCTCGAACACATCGCGCTGCATCATAATTGCCTGATTGAATTCGGGCAGAAAATAGCGCAACTCCTGAAGTGTGGCCGCGCTGTACGGCAAATCCATCGGCAAAACATCCTCCGATTTTGAAAGCGCTTTTTGCATTGCACGCAAACGCGCACTATCCGTGTTAGGTAATCTCCTGTATGGCATAATAAAAAAATGTGTTGTTTGAAAAACGCTACGAATATAGGGCTCTTGTTTTAAAAATGCAACTATTCGCAAAAATATTTTTCTAATTTCCAAGATGTTATAAATACGCAAGCCAAACGTCGATTTACAAACCACTATTAATCAACAGATTAATAACATACCGTTAACCGGAAAAATAATTTTGTCAACTGACTTTTTCACTGAATTTTGTTGAAAACAAGTTTTTACCCACTCCCCATTACTGACAAAATCAGAATACGCTGATGTCTTTTCAGATGATTTTTCCGGCTGGCTGGTGGAAATTTGGGTAAAGAAGCGTTGACATTGGGGGCTATTACAATTTATATAGCCGAAATAGCTGTTTTTCCTCAACCTGCCGCATTAAATAGATTAAGCGGATTTAAATCCGCTTGTTAATGATTGTGAATACGGTTCGGTCGTGAAACCCTGCAAAACCTTATGCCTACAATCATCTCTTGATTTCTTCCACAACGATTTTATCCGCCGGCAGCCAGTCAACCGTGTCTAAATCTTTGGCTGCGAGCCAGCGGGCGGCTTTGTGCTCTTTCAGTGTCAGAGTGCCGCTCGCAACACGGCACCAATAGCAGTGCATTGTCAGGTGAAAATTGGGGTAATCGTATTCGACAGTGGTAATGAATTGCTCAACAACTATTTGCGTGTCCAACTCTTCCAAAATCTCGCGTCTCAGAGCCGCTTCGGGCGTTTCGCCCGATTCAATCTTTCCGCCCGGAAATTCCCAACCGCCCTGCATATCGCCATATCCACGCTGAGTGGCGAATACGCGGCCGGCGTAGTCGTGGATTATGGCGGCAGAGACTTGGATTGTTTTCATTTTGGAAAATCTTGTCTTGTAAAATGTATAATTGGCACTTGACTATTACGGGGCAAAAATGCATTAATTTATTTCCATAAGGAAACAAAATGAGTTGCTTTTCGAGCACAAATGGCGCTAAAAAAAGAAACCACGGCGATAATGTTCATTATGTTGAACATATTTATACATAAAATGTTCAAGACGTTGAACAAAAATTCAGATAAAATGTTCATTGCATTGAACAAATTACAAGTGGAAACGAATCTTCAGCCGACTTCACCATCGACCACCAATACTCCTTTGAGGTTGGCGGGCGCTCGAAAGACGGGCGGCAGATTGCAGGCGTTGCCAACAGTTTCATCGCCGCATCGGACGAGGAATATGTTCTCGGCAACAAAATTCCGCTTTGGCTGTTTGGATTTCTTTATTGAGTGCGGCCGGCGTGGTCGTGGATTATGGCAGCGGAGACTTGGATTGTTTTCAGAATGCGGAAATAGGGAAATCGCACATTCACATCACAATCAATTGGGATAGATTTCTTTTTGTTGTTTCTAACTCGGACTTTTTTAAAGGAATGCCAACAAGCAATGTTTTACAAGAATATCCGTTTATGCTACTAAATACATTTAATTCTCTTGAAACGTAATAATCAGAAGGATAAATAAGCATCACATTCTTTTCGTTAGCACCACCAAATGATGAATATGCTAAAACTTGATGAAAATCAGCCCTAAAAGTGTCTCGCAAAAAGTCACCATCACCATTTACATCATACATATGAGCTTTGTATTTTGCATCAATAATATATTGACAATCATCTTTATCCATAATAATATCAGGTTCAATATATTTCAAAGCCCAATTTGGTCGTTGACCTGAAATATTGAAGTGAGGATTACATTTTATTCGTGCACCTTTTGATTTCGCGACTTCTGACATTAGGTATTGTACATAACGTTCAAAAAAAACAGCAAAATCGATTCGCCACGCATTTTGCGAACTTGAATTGTTTTGCAGAACTCTATTGCCAATAGCTTTCAGTTTTTTGATTACAATAGGGTCTGACATATGCGGTCTTATTTCATTAACAATAGATAATGAAGTTTTATCATAAGTGTTTTGTAGAAGCGTGATTTTGCTTGTATATGCAGCGCGTGAACGTATTGGTGTTCGTGTTGATATAATCTCGTTTATGCTTAAATCAAGAACGTAGTTTAACTCTTGCCATTCTTTGTGATTCTTTGACAAGATGTTGCATCTGTTGGGATATTTAAAAGTGTTTTTAGGGTCGCAATTACGTTCCTCATACTTGTCCCATTTAGTTGAACTTGTTGGGCGGGATTGAATGATTTCAACATTTTCAAATTTTCGCCATTTATACTTTTTAGCCTCAATATAATGGTCGATGTAATTTTGACATTCAAAATATAATGGTGGTTTTATATAACTGCCTATTTCCAATTTGTATTTATCACAGAATTCTGGTTCAATAAATTGACCTATAACTGATAGCAATTCAGAAATGTCTTCGCCAAAACGACTTGTTACTATGAGATTTCCACAAGATAACCCCGTTTTGGGGGATAAGAGAGGAATACAACCTATATATTTTGATGTTGTAAGTTTTAGGAAATATTGATTATCAAAGTATTCACCAACAACAGCTATGTCTAAAAAGTCTAATATCTGAGTATTGCGTAAAATAAACTTCTGAACAGCCGTTTCAGGGTAACGTTTGTCTTCACCCCAAACATTATTTAATTCAAGAAATGGAATTTTATTTGTTTGAAGTACTGGTAATGTATATGTTCCCAATTGACTACTCATACATTAGAACGCCCAATTCGTTGTAGAAGAAATTACAAAATTCATCTTTGGCTTTGGTCAAATACCCTTCATTGAAATACTCTTTCATTAAAGGCATAAGTTCGAATTGTAATCGTTCCTTCATCATATCCTTGTTTGTTGCAAGAAAATATGAATGTCCTGGTTGCAAATTTAATTCATCGTCAGTGGCATATTTTTGAAAAAGTTCTTCAAACTTTTCAAAATACTCTTTTTGAAAAGTACTGTCATTTAAAACGTGCGGTTTTATTGTCAACCAAGTAAAACGTCTACGTAGTGCAAAATCAACCACCGCAAGACTTCTGTCAGCGGTATTCATTGTCGCAATAACAAATAAATTCTTTGGAAGTGAAGATATTTTTATGTCTCCAATCGTTAATTGACACTTTCTATTTTGTTGATTTTTTTCAAAAAGATAGAAAACCGGCCCCAATACATTTGATAGGTTTGCACGATTGATTTCATCAATAATCAACAAAATACTGTCGTTAGTATTTTGTGCAAGTTTTATTGCTTTGTATAAAACACCTTCGCGTGCTTGATATGCTATATTTTGAGAATTTAAAACAGGCGTAATTCCATAAATAAAATCTGAATAAGTAGTCTCGGCGTGAAATTGCTCAAATAAAACGTTGTGAGGCTCAAATTCTGAGGCCACTTGCATCGCACTCCAAGTTTTTCCGGTCCCGGGTGCTCCTTGCAAAACAATATATCTGTCTTTCAGAAGAATATCGTATATTTTATTTGTGGTTAGGACTCCTTCTGAAACTTTTGGAAGGAATCTTGATATGGATTTTCTATTGTCCGCATTTCCCGCCCAACTTCTTAAAGTCGCATAAGTTGCAACCCATTGTTTGGCAATTAATAAATTATCATCATCTTTTGTTGTGTCGGAAAAATCTAAAATTTGGCTGGCAGGTAAAAACACTTTATACTTATCAATAACATCTTTTAATAATGGGTATTTTGTTTTTATCTCATAGGCCAAATCAGCGGCAGGCATTTCAATGTCACTAAAATCATTTTTGAAGAAAGATTTAATTTCAATCTTCCGTAGTCTAGTAAATAGTCTTCTTATCCAAGGTAAACTTGCTAAATCATAATCATTTGCAAAACCTAAAGAGCCAACACCTAATGCGACTACACAAGCCTTGCAATCTATTTGTGGGAAAAAAACTAATGAAAAGTCGTGGTAGCCTCCGCTATAATCTTCTTCTTCGCGAATGAATCCGAAATAAGCTCCTTTTTTAAAATCCACCTCCTTCTCTTGTTTGCCGGTTGCGTTATCTCTTACAATTGTGTTGCCTTTAGGGTCATTATGTGTTTTTTGCACCATACCGCATTCTTTTGCGAAACCAACAACCTCATCATATAGTTTTTGTAGTTCCATATGTATTTGTTTTACTCTTCAATCTTATTCATTATCACCGGCCGTTTCTCGCCCATATAGGGCAGCGCACCAATGGTGTTGAAATCGATAAACTCGCTGGCTTCTTCGTAGTCCATTCCATCGGTGGAAATAAGGTGCTCAACCATTTTCTCGTAATCGTAAATCAGGCGGCCGTCATCGCTGACGCCGACAATGGCAGAAAGGTAATCGGGGTTTTCCATCACTACGGTATCTTCATAGCCCATATCGCAGAGCCACTCTTTAAGTTGGTCTAGGGTGCGGTTGCTGTCAATGTTTTCGGCTATCGAGAACAATTCGCCAACGCTGATTCCCAAACATTTGGCAAGCCGTTCAATAACATCGATTGATATGTTGCGCTTGCCGTTTTCAATGTCGCTCATATAGCGGCGGTCGATTTCGGCATCGTTTGCGAATTTCTCTTGTGCTAGCCCGCGCTGCTTGCGCAGCTGCACAATGGCCTTCCCGAGTTTTTCCTGCAGTGTCATTTTGTTTTGCATTAATACAAACACAAAAGAAAACCGCTGTGGCCGGATATTCAACGGCCAATTGACCGTATCGCCGGTGTCGGCGTTTTTTCTTTGTGCAGAGTTTTCGAGAATAATAAGTACCTTTGGCGTATAGAATTATGGTATATAACCAATTCATATCAGCTTAGAACAAACGCACGACAATTCATTAACAGCCATGCAAGACAGCACAAAACTCTTTCAGCCACAAGAACTTCAATCGGCTTTCGATTCCATCAAAGAATCCGACAACAATGGCCTCGAATGGTGGAATTCGCGCAAATTGGCACTATTATTAGGTTACCAAAAATATTGGAACTTCGAAAGGCTGATTGACAAGGTTTCTCTGTTTCTGCAAAAGGAAAAGGGCCTGGATTTGAAAGAGCACATTGTGGAAATCGAGGAAATGGCACAACTGCACAACAGCGGCTACCGCAAAGTGAAATCGGCATTGTTGTCGCGCACCGCCTGCATTGCCGTTGTGCTGAACGCCGACCAGAAAAAAGCGCAGGTAAAGACCGCAAAAAATTATTTCACCAACAATATGTCTTCAGCTGACATTGCCGCAAGCATCGAAGGCAATGTTTTGATGTACAAGTCGCCGACAGGCAAAGTGAACGTTTCTGTTGTGTTCAACAATGAAACTTTCTGGCTTTCGCAAAAACGAATGAGCGAACTTTTTGGTGTTGCCGTCTCTACCATAAACTACCATTTGTCAGAAATAGACAAAAGCGGAGAAGTGCAATTATCCGCAGCAATTCGAAAAATTCGAATTCCGTCGGACAATTGCGACGAGCAAGGCGTTATGATGTATAATTTGGACGCCATCATTGCCGTTGGTTACCGCGTGAACAGTTACGAGGCCACACAATTCCGCAGGTGGGCAACTGATGTGCTTAAGCAATACATTGTCAAGGGTTTCGTAATGGACGACGAAAGGCTTAAAGGGAAGAATGTATTTGGTGCCGACTACTTTGAGGAACTTCTTGAGCGTATTCGTGAAATTCGCACATCGGAACGACGTTACTACCAGAAAATCACCGATATATATGCCGAATGCAGTTGCGATTACGATGCACAGGCTGAAATAACCCGGCAGTTCTACAAGACAATCCAGAATATGATGCATTATGCTGTAACCCACCAAACGGCAGCCGAAATAATATACGACCGAGCCAATGCCGAAAAACCGTATATGGGTTTGATGACCTGGAAAAACGCCCCCGACGGCCGCGTGGTGAAAAGCGATGTCACTGTTGCCAAGAATTACCTTTCGGAACATGAGGTTGAATCGCTGAACCTTTTGACGACAGCTTTTCTCGATACAGCCGAAAACAGAGCCAGAAGGCATATTCTAACAAAAATGTCGGAATGGAAACAGGTTCTTGAAAAATACTTGCAATTCAACGATTACGATATTTTGAAAGATGCCGGGACTGTTACTCACGAAGAGGCTGAAGCCAAGGCTTTGGGCGAATACGAAAAATTTCGCAGAATTCAGGATAAGACCATAATGTCTGATTTCGACAAGTTTATCGAAGGAATCAAGTAACGCCCTGCTATGCCCGACCCACTAACACCCGAACAGCGGCACCGCTGTATGTCGCATATCCGCAGCCGCAACACCAAGCCCGAGCTGAAGGTGCGCCAATGGCTGTGGCAACGCGGCTACCGCTATCGGCTCAATGTGCGCAGCGTGCCCGGCAAGCCCGATGTGGTGCTGCGCCGCTACCGCACAGCGATTTTTGTCAACGGCTGCTTCTGGCACGGGCACAGCGGTTGCCCGAAGTTCCGTATGCCAAAGAGCAACGTTGATTTCTGGCAAGCAAAAATCAGCCGCAACCGCGAGCGCGACCAGCAGAACTACCAGATTTTGTTGCAGAACGGCTGGCAGGTGATTGTGGTTTGGGAATGTCAGCTCACGCCCGCCCAATTTGAGCATACAATGTGGGAAGTGGAACTCGCCCTCAACCGTAACTTTCTGGCTATCAACAACAAGCCCCGCTCCTACGCCCTACCCGAAGAAGAATCGCTGCCGATGGCCGCCGAATCGGAAGAAACCTATGGAAACACAAACGCAAACTGAAAACACAAACTGAAAACACAAACGCTGAAGACAAGCACAAAAAAAGCCCGGCAAACTCAATGTCCGCCAGGCTTCATTCAATTATTCAATTATTCAATCCTTCAGTCCTTCAATTAGTAAGCAATCGCAAACAGCACACGCTGCTTCGACGGCTTGCCAGTCAGAATGCACTTGCCTTCCTCGAGCGGATTGCCCAACGGAATGCAGCGGATGGTGGCCTTTGTCTTCTCTTTGATTGCAACCTCGGTTTCGGTGGTGCCGTCCCAGTGAGCCGACACAAAACCGCCCTTCGCGAGCGCAGCCTCAAACTCTTCCCAAGTATCGACTTTAGTTATGTTGGCGGCGCGGAAATCGAGCGCTTTCTTGTAGATGTTGGCCTGAATCTCGTCCATCAGCTTGGTGCAGATGTCAACAGCCTGCTCAACCGGATAGGTTTCCTTCTCGAGCGTGTCGCGACGGGCAATCTCAACGGTGCCGTTCTCAAGGTCGCGGGCGCCAAAGGCGATGCGCACCGGAACACCTTGCAGCTCGTACTGAGCAAACTTCCAGCCCGGTTTCTGCGTGTCGCGGTCGTCGAACTTGACTGACAAGCCTTTAGCCTCAAGGTCGGCTTTGAGCTTGTTGCCCAGCTCGCGCATTTTGGCATTCTCCTCGTCACCCTTGAAGATTGGCACGATAACAACTTGAATTGGTGCGAGTTTCGGCGGCAGAACAAGGCCGTTGTCGTCGGAATGCGACATTATGAGCGCGCCCATCAGACGAGTTGAAACGCCCCAGCTTGTGGCCCAAACCAACTCCTGCTTGCCCTCTTTGTTCAGGAATTTCACATCGAACGCTTTCGCGAAATTCTGTCCCAGGAAGTGCGATGTACCAGCCTGCAGAGCCTTGCCATCCTGCATCAGCGCCTCGATGCAATAGGTATCGAGAGCACCTGCGAAACGTTCGTTGGCCGTCTTCACACCTTTGATGACTGGCACGGCCATAAACTCCTCGGCAAACTTGGCATAAACATCGAGCATCTTGCGGGCCTCAACCTCGGCTTCCTCTTTGGTGGCGTGGGCTGTGTGGCCTTCCTGCCAAAGGAACTCGGCGGTGCGAAGGAACAAACGCGTGCGCATCTCCCAGCGGACAACGTTGGCCCATTGGTTGCACAAAATCGGCAGGTCGCGGTACGACTGAATCCAGTTTTTATATGTGCTCCAGATGATAGTCTCCGAAGTTGGGCGAACAATCAGCTCCTCCTCGAGTTTTGCCTCGGGGTCAACAATCACACCCGAGCCGTCGGGATTGGTTTTCAGGCGGTAGTGGGTAACCACGGCGCACTCTTTGGCAAAGCCCTCAACGTGGTCGGCCTCACGGCTAAGGAACGATTTTGGGATGAAAAGCGGAAAATAAGCGTTCACGTGCCCGGTCTCTTTGAACATCTTGTCCAAAGCATCGTGCATCTTCTCCCAAATTGCATATCCATAAGGTTTTATCACCATACAGCCACGCACGGCTGAGTTCTCGGCCAAGTCGGCTTTCACAACCAACTCGTTGTACCATTGCGAGTAATTCTCGCTTCTTGAAGTTAAAAATTTGCCCATCTCTTAATTATTTGATATATTTGAAACATTATTTACGCTTTTTCGTCGTTATAAAACAAGGCGCAAAATAAGCGAATTTTAGGAAAGATTAGAAACGAGTTATAAACGCAAAATATTACAACTATGAAAAATCTGACTTTAATGTTGACGGTGGCTGGTGCGATAGCGCTAACATCGTGTGGTTCAATGGCCGGATTGAGTGGTTACTACTACGACGACGTGTATTATAACCCCAAAACCGATGTGCGCGAAACGACATACACCGCGCCCGACAACAACGCTGACAACTTTTTGAGCGCTGCTGCCAAAACCGATTATGACACAACAGCTTACGCTGACAGTAATGTTATTGATGACGATGTTGAGCCGGGCGAATATGAGCGCCGCCTGCAGCGTTTCAGCGACAACTACAACGGGAAGTATTTTGCCGATGGCGAAGACGAAGTTGAAGTTGCACCAATCACTGTAAATTATTACTACGGATATGGTTACGACAACTGGAGCTGGCGCTTCGGATGGCATTACGGTCCGTATTGGTATGATTACGACTACTATTGGTACTCGCCTTACCGCCACTATGCGTATTGGGACTATTACTACGGATATTACGGCTACTATGGCCGTTACTACTATAGCTACTACGACCCGTGGTACTATCACTACTACCCGACTTACGCATATCACCGTCATCGCCCGCACCACCACAACAATGTGGCGCACTACCACGACCGTGACGACAACCACAGCCACACTTATGGACGCCGCCGCACAGCGGCAAGCGGAGTGGCTAGCGAACGGCCCGCAAGCAGTAGCGGAGTCGTCAGCCACGGCGGCTCATCACGGTCAGCCGCAGCTGTAAACGGCGGCACACGCCCGGGCAGCTCAATGAGCCGCGGACGCACTGTGCGACCTGGCGACACACAGAACGGCAGCAATCAGGCAGCGGCAGCCACTCGCCCAACCGAGAGACAAGCCGGCACCCGGAGCAACGCCCCGATACAAAACCAGCCGGCAGCCACACGCTCTTTGGGTAGCAACCGCAGCGGCACCACCACCCAAAGCCAGGTGAACTCGCGGCCGAAGAATGAGATTCGCAACGGCCAGACCAGCACCGCAACCCGCAGCAGCTCAACAACCACAACAACAAAGAGCAGCAGCAACCAGCCGACTAAATCGAGCAGCACAACCACCCGCTCAACATCAACTCGCAGCCAGTCGGCCACA
This sequence comes from uncultured Bacteroidales bacterium, assembly GCA_902790595.1. Taxonomy (GTDB): domain Bacteria; phylum Bacteroidota; class Bacteroidia; order Bacteroidales; family SZUA-534; genus RUG13583. The sequence continues at coordinate 231,853 of CADASL010000006.1, read as the reverse complement.
CCGCAACGAAGCAGCTCGTCTTCATCGACACGTAGCAGCAGCTACAACAGCGGAAGCCGAAGCTCAAGTAGTTACAGCAGTGGCTCAAGCAGCGGAAGCCGAAGCTCAAGCAGTTACAACAGCGGTTCAAGCAGCAGCAGCCGAAGCTCAAGCAGCTACAATAGTGGCTCAAGCAGCGGCAGCCGAAGCTCAGGCAGTTACAGCGGTGGAGGAAGCCGTAGTAGCAGCAGCGGTGGTGGAAGCCGTAGTAGCGGTTCATCGGGCGGTAGCCGCGGACGCCGTTAATCATTTTATCGACACAAAAAAACGACAACAATATGAAAACCAGAATATTAGCATTAACAGCACTGACAGTCTCGGCTACAGTGGCAATGGCGCAGAACGAAGACGACGCCATCCGCTACTCGAACATAGTACCAATGGGCACAGCCAAATTCATCTCGATGGGCGGCGCAATGGGCGCCATCGGCGGCGATATGTCGGCCATCAGCATCAACCCGGCCGGCTTGGGCGTTTATCGCAACAACCAATTTTCGTTCACTCCGATGTGGAACACCGAAAAATCGGAGGCTGAGATGTGGTACACCGACAACAGCAAGACCAAACAGACCAACCCTTCGGCCAAAACCACCACAACCGACTTCAGATTCGCCAACGTGGGACTTGTGTCGGTGTTTCCGGCCGATGCCGATATGGGACTTACGTCGTTCAGCACGGGCATTTACTACAACCGGATAGCCAACTTTGCGGGCGAATACGTGGCAAAAGGATACAACGCCGTGGGCTCGTTGCTTGACAAGGAAGTTGACGATTTCAACGCCGACGTGTGGGACGGCAACATCTTCTACAAATCGTACCTGTTCCGTTACGACTCTCTTGACCAAAAATACTACAACGACTACGAGTGGGTTGGCCAGTACGGATCCGACCAACGCAAATCGGTTGCCACATCGGGCAGTATGGGCGAGTATTGCTTCGCTTTGGGCTTCAACATCAACAACAAATACTATTTAGGCGGCTCGCTGAACATTGTGCGCGTGAACTACAAGCAGGTTCAGGATTACTACGAAAAACCCGATTTCAACGATATCGACCTCATCGACCTCAACGTTACCGATGAGTTCATAACCTCGGGCGGCGGCGTTAATATGAAACTTGGCGTGATTGGCTGGCTGAACGAGTACGTGAGGTTCGGCGCTTCGTTCCAAACGCCCACCTTACTGAAGCTGACCGACGACTACGGCTCACGGGTGGATGCGAACGTGGTGGACTGGCGCCAGAACGACGACGACACATACAGCCCATACACGCTCAACGGCTCCGCCAAAACCAACGGTACTATGGACTGGAACCTGACACTTCCGTCGAGGTTCACCGGCAGCCTTGCGTTTGTGGCGCCCGGACGCGGAATGATTGACATCGACTGCGATATTGTGAACTACTCGGCCACAAACCTCGATGATGATGATGAATATATTGGCAACGAATTCGCCGACCTAAACGACCGCATTTCGGACATCTACCGCACAACGGTGAACGTGCGACTGGGTGGCGAAATGACATTCGGGCCTGTGGTTGCACGCGGTGGCCTCGGCTTCTACGGCAGCCCCTTCAAGAGCGGCGAGGTTAACAGTTCGGCAAGCCGCAAGGTGTTCAGCCTCGGATTGGGCTACCGCACACAGCACTTCTCGTTCGATATGGGCTACAGCCTGGCATCGCGCAAGCACACCGCATACCTATATAAATATGACTATTGCGGCGCCGACATCAAGACTAAAAACGGCGCTTTGGCAATGACGTTTGGATTTAGGTTTTAGAAAGAAACACTGAGAGCGCAGAGGCAGAAAGAGAACACAGAGTTTAAGTGGAAAAATAGAGGGCACAGAGTGAAATATTTCTCAGTGCCCTCTGTTTTCTTTGTGTCCTCTGTATTTTATCACGTTTTCTGCTTTTTCTTTTTTGCGGCAGGAAACAGCACATTATTCAATATGAGCCGATAGCCGGGCGAGTTTGGATACATCTCGAGTTTTGTCGGTTTGTCGCCAACAAAGTGCTGATAATCTTCGGGGTCGTGGCCGCCGTAGAAGGTCCAGGTGCCTTGACCGAACTCACCGTGAATATAACGCACCTCGCCCGCCGCCTTGTTCTCCCCCATCACCAAAACGTTAGGTTTCAGCAGCTTGGCATTGTAGGCTGTGGTCTGTCCCATAAAACCGCGGATGGTGTTCTCGTGGTTCTGGCAGAGCATTGTTGGCACTGGGTCCCACTTGGCCGAAAACTCAAACAGAGCGAAATAATCGTCCTCGCGGGCCACGTGGCGCGTTGATGTTACATCAATGTCAGAATACTCGTAGATGAGCGGGTTGCGCTCGAGCGTAAAGTTCTGGAAAGCAAAGGTATTGCCGAAGTTGAGCTTCGATTGGGCGTTGGGGTCCATACCGTCGCCATCGTACATCACATCGCAGATGTCGGTTTCGGCGGCAGCCAGAGCAACATCGTAAGAATCGGTGGCCGAGCACATTGCAAACAAGAATCCGCCGTTGGCCACATACTGCTTGATGGTCTGCGCCACATAGAGCTTGAGCTTCGACACCTTGCTGAAGCCCAATTTGCGCGCATCGGCCTCGGCGTTATGCACTTGACTTGTGTACCAGCCGGTGTTTTTGTAGGCGGCGTAGAACTTGCCGTACTGCCCCGTAAAATCCTCGTGGTGAAGGTGCAGCCAGTCGTATTTGGCCAGCTCGCCGCCGACAATCTCCTCGTCGTAGATTACCGTGTACGGGATTTCGGCGTAGGTTAGAACCATTGTCACGGCGTCGTCCCACGGCAGTTTGTCTTTGGGCGAATAGACGGCGATTTTCGGTGCCTTCTCAAGCTTCAGAGCGTCCATATTCACATCCTCGCGGCCAATCTCACCCAATATGGCGGCCGCTTTGGCATCGGCCAAAACCTCGAAACTGACATTGCGGATAACGCACTCTGTCTCAATAGCTTTACTGTATGGCAACAGAAAACTGCCACCACGATAATTAAGCAGCCACTGCGCACTTAGTTGGTTTTCCAGCACCCAATAGGCAATGCCGTAGGCCTTCAGATGGTTGGTCTGCGCCTCGTCCATCGGCACGAGCAGACTGAGCGCCGAGGCCCCCTGCCCCATCATCGCCGCAAGGCTGACAATCAATATTTTGCGCCAAAACTTCAGCACTGCGGAACATTAAAATGGTACAACATTGACGGGCGACATATCGGACCCTGGCATCTGCGGCGTGAAGGCCGGTGCGTCGAAGTTCGTGTCGGGAGTAATGCCGGCTCCGGCTGTTGCCGATGTTTCGGATGCGTCATCGTTCATTTTCGAGCGGAAAGTCTGAGCCTGAATCTGGCCAAGCGTTTCGGGGTCGCAGAACTGCGTGAACTCACTCTTGAACTGCAGGCGCACATCGTCAACCGCACCGTTACGGTGTTTGGCCACAATAATCTCGGCCAGGCCGATGAGCGAATTGCCATCCTCGTCAACTTTAAGTCCGTAATATTCAGGCCTATGGATAAAGATTACCATATCGGCGTCCTGCTCAATGGCACCCGATTCACGCAAGTCGGACAGCTGCGGACGCATATTTCCGCCACGCTGCACCACGTTTCGGCTGAGCTGGCTGAGCGCGATGATTGGGATGCCCGCCTCCTTGGCAATCGCCTTGAGCGAACGCGAGATGGTGCTCACCTCCTGCTCACGGCTCTGCGGGGTGCCGCCGGCCGTCATCAGCTGAAGGTAATCGACAATGGCTATTTTAATATGGTGTGTCGAAATCAGTCGGCGGATTTTTGAACGGAACTCGTTGATAGACAGCGCCGGAGTATCGTCGATATACATTGGTGCGCTCTCCAAAGCGTGCAGTTTGCCGTTGAGTGTATCCCACTGGGCATCAGTAAGTTTACCAGTTTTCAAAGTCGAGCTTGGAATCTCGGCCGTGCTGCTGATGACACGGTTCACAAGCTGCACCGACGACATCTCAAGCGAGAAAACAGCCACCGGAATATTGCGGTCAACAGCCATATTCTTGGCCATCGAGAGCACAAAGGCCGTCTTGCCCATTGCCGGACGGGCGGCGATGATTATCAAATCGGATTTCTGCCAGCCGAGTGTCAGGCGGTCGAGAGCCTCAAAGCCGCTCGGCACGCCGCAGAGACCGTCGTCGCGGTTCGACGCCTCAATCAACTGATTATAAGCGTCGCGCAACACCTGCTGCATACTCTCAACCTCTTTTTTTATGTTGCCGTCGGTCAGTTCAAAAAGGCTGCGCTCAGCTTCGTCGAGCATCACGGCAACGTCCTCAACATCCTCAAAACCACGTTTTTGCATCTCTGCGCCAATGCGGATGAGCTCGCGCTGCGTGTATTTCTGCGCAATAATGCGGGCGTGGTACTCAATGTGGGCCGTTGAGGCGATGCGGTTGGTCAGATAAACAAGGTACGACAGGCCGCCAACCTCATCGAGCTGCTTGTCGATTTTGAGCTGCTGCGACACGGTGTTGATGTCGATGGGCGTGTTTTTCGAGACCAGCTTTTCAATAGCCGTGTAAATTTTGCCGTGCTCCTCTTTGTAGAAATACTGAGCTTTCAGTATTTCAGTTACTTGCAGAATTGCGTCCTTTTCAAGCATCAGCGCTCCCAAAACCGATTCCTCAAATTCGATGGCCTGCGGCGGCACCTTTCCGGTTCCTGCAAACAAGCTCTCGGTTGGTTCGACTTTCGTCGGTGTGAATTTCTTTGCCATTTCAATTATTTTTTTTCGACATCGCAAAATTAGGCGGCCACACGTTTGCTCACTAAAATTATTGGCTATATTTATAAACAAAAACAAAGAAAACTGACACAGAATATGATAGTCCGCCCGAATGCAAAAATTAACATTGGTTTGAACATTGTCGAACGCCGCCCCGACGGCTTCCATAACCTTGAAAGTCTGATGGTTCCGTTCGGCTTGACCGATGAATTGAAATTAACAGAGAACAAACGACACGGTGCAAAAAAGTTCGAATTGGTGATTGACGGCCTGCCCATCGGAGGCTCGCTCGACTCCAACCTTGTGAGCCGCGCCTACCACCTCATCAACGCCGACTACAGCCTGCCGCCGGTGCGCGCCGTGCTCAAAAAACAGATTCCGATGGGTGCCGGACTGGGCGGCGGCTCGGCCGACTGCGCCTTCACCATCGCGGCCCTCAACAAAATGTTCGACCTCAAACTGAGCGTGGACGCGATGCAACGCTACGCCGCAATGCTCGGCAGCGACTGCGCACTTTTTGTGCAGAACAAACCGGCCTTTGCCACAAGCCGCGGCGAGATTCTCAAACCGGTGGACATCAATCTGAAAGGCTACTCGATTGTGATTGTGAAGCCCGATGTGCACGTGAACACGGCGCAAGCCTACAAACTGCTCACTCCTCACAAGCCCGAAACGCCCATCACCGACCTGATTGGCTGTAAGCCCGAAGAGTGGCGCGGCAAGATGGTGAACGATTTTGAGGCTCCGATATTCGAAATGTTCCCCATTCTGACCGACATTAAAGCGGCACTCTACAACGCCGGCGCGGCCTATGCGTCTATGTCGGGCAGCGGCTCGGCCATCTACGGATTGTTTGCCGGCAACCCCGACACCAGCACATTGGATTTCGAGAACTGCTTTGTTTGGGAAGGGGAATTCTGATAAACGGTCACGATGAATAAGTAAACTGAAAAACGGCATCAGTCTTGGTTTTCAGTTTTCGTTTGCAATAGCGTCATTCGTCCCCATTCATCCAAATGTCGAGCATACGGCGGTCGCGCTTGGTGGGGCGGCCTGTTCCTGGATCGCGGCGGCCGTTGATATCGGCGCGCATAAGGTCGATTTTCAGGATTTCCTGCTCGGGCGTCAGGTCTTCGAGATACTCGGGCACAAGTTTTGCCGACACGCGCGACTTGGGAATGCCCAAAATCTTGTATCGGTAAACCACGGGGTTCTTCTTCACTTCAACCACTTCGCCCACTTTTATCGGCCGCGACGCCTTCACGGTCATATCGCCAATGGTCACACGGCCCTTGTGGCAGGCGTCGGCCGCCTGGCTGCGAGTCTTGTAGAGCCGCACATCCCAAAGCCATTTATCGATTCTGATTTCGTCCATAATTCTGATTTTGCGCAAAAATAAGTTGCAGAAAACGAATTACATCATTGTTCGCAAAATAATTTGCAGGCAGACTTGCGCTTATTTTTCGCACAGATTACACTGATTACACTGATTTTCACAGTTTTTTTTCTAACCGATTTAATCAGATTCAATCAGAATAAGTTTTCGGTTACAATCGGATTGAATCGGTTAGCGGTTTTCTCACTGCTTCAGTCTTCATTGTTAATTGATTTTGCACTGATTACGCTATTATTTCGCTAACCGATTTTTAACAAATTTCACCCGAATTTATTGAATTATCATCGCAAAGAAGTCAAGTAACTGTTATTATGATATTTGCTTCTGTGTTTTCTGTGTTCCCGATAACTATCGGGACTGTGCGATACTAATTATTATTATTTTTGACATCGAAGAACGAACGAAAATATGTGCGGAATTGCAGGATACTACGCCATCAAGGGTGAACCCGACAAACGGCAGATTGAGCGAATGACCGACGTGCTGCGCCACCGCGGGCCCGACGCTGGCGGCACCTACGTGGGGCCGAATGTGGCGCTGGGGCACCGCCGTTTGAGCATTATCGACTTGAGCACGGCTGCCAATCAACCAATGTTCTCGCACTCGGGGCGGCACGTGGCGGTGTTTAACGGCGAGATTTACAACTACCGCGAAGTGGCGGCCGAACTGGGCATCGAAATGCGCACAACGTCTGATACTGAAGTGGTTGTGGAAGCGTTCGAACTGCTGGGGCCGCAGTTTGTTGAGCGGCTGAACGGAATGTTCTCCATCGCCATCTGCGAAGTGGCCACGCAGCGCATCTGGCTTTTCCGCGACCGAATGGGCGTCAAACCCCTATTCTACTACCTGAGCGACAGCACGTTCGCCTTTGCGTCGGAACTGAAAGCCATTGAGCAACTCGACGATTTCAAGCGTTCAAAGCGGATAAACCGACTGGCTGTCAATAAGTTCCTGCAGTTGGGCTACATTCCCGCACCCGACACCATCTACGAGAACGTCTTCAAATTCCATCAGGGGCACTACGCCGTTTTCGACGGGCAGCGGCTCACGCTTTCGCGATATTGGAATCTGACGGATTCAATTACAAATCAGCCAATTAAAGATACCGATTCTGCCTTGCAGACGCTTCAGAATCTAATTGAGAGTTCGGTCAGATACCGCCTGATTGCCGACGTGCCTTACGGGACTCTGCTGAGCGGCGGCATCGACAGTTCGCTGGTGACGGCCGTGGCCCGACGCCTTTGCGGAACGCGCACCAACACCTTCTCAATCGGCTTCAAAGACTGCCAACACGACGAGTCGCAATACTCGGAACAGGTTGCGCGACAGTTAGATACAAACCATCACTTGGTGATAATGGCCGAGCAGGACGCAATGGAACGCGTGGCCGATATGTTCTACTCGTACGACGAGCCTTACGCCGATTCGTCGGCGCTGCCCACAATGCTGGTTTCGCAGGTGGCGGCGCAGCACGTGAAGATGGTGCTCACAGGCGACGGTGGCGACGAGTTGTTCTTGGGCTACGGAATGTACCTCTGGGCCAACCGCCTTGCCAATCCGTTGCTGCAAGCCGTGCGGCGACCGCTCTATCAGGCTTCGCGCCTTGCTGGAAGCCGTTGGCAGCGCATTGGCAAAATGTTCGACTGGCGCAGTGGCGACAACCTTCAAACGCATATCTTCTCGCAAGAGCAATACTTGTTCACAGCCGCTGAAACAGAACGCTTTACGCAATCGGCAAACCCGCCAATGCCGCGCTTCGACGCACCAACGGGCAGCCGTTTGTCGGCCGCCGAGCAGCAATCGGTGTTCGATATGCTCTACTATCTGCCTGACGACCTGCTTGTTAAAGTCGACCGCGCATCAATGCGGCACTCGCTCGAATCGCGCGTTCCGCTGCTCGACTACCGCATTGTGGAATTTGCCGTCAATCTGCATAAGTCGCTGAAAATTAATGGCGATACGAGCAAATATCTGCTCAAGCAGGTGCTCTACAAATATCTGCCGCCCGAAATCTTCGACCGCCCAAAATGGGGTTTCAGCGTGCCGCTCTGCAACTGGCTTCGCACCGACCTGAAATATCTGACCGACAAATATTTAGCCCGCAGTGTGGTTGAACAGGCGCAAATGGTGCGCTACGCTGAAGTTGAACGGCTGCTAAAGCGTTTCTACGTGCAAAAGATTGATTATCTGTACAATCGCGTCTGGGCACTCATCTGCCTGCACCAATGGTGGGTGGAAAGGTTTAGCAAGGGTTAAATTGTTGCGCTGCTTGCTTACGATTATATTTGGCCAAAACCGATACTTTTATGCGAGTTTTGGCCAATTATGCATTTATTTTTGGCCAAAACTACTAATTTTATATGAGTTTTGGCCAATTATAGAAACAAATCGTCAATCGTCAGCGAGTTTTGGACCATACCGGAATACTTGTTAGTAGCAAGCCCGTAGGTTGTAATCATTGTCAGGAAAATGGATTTGCGGCATTTTGTTTCTTGCTGAAAAACGTCAATTTTATTGCGCAACTCTTCGGCATAATCAGCTGATATTGAGAATGATTTATTCACAAACTTCATTTCGCACAGATTCACAACGTTATCGTTCCGGTCAATTATCAAGTCGATTTGCGCGCCGCCTTTTTTCTGCTTGCTGCGCCACGGAAAAATGTTGCTCTGAACACCACCAATGCTCAAACTCTGCAATATCGAATGCGTGTGCGCAATGCAGACCTGCTCAAACGCATATCCGCTCCACGCGCTGAATGCGGGCGTGTTCTGCATTGTACTCCACCAATTTGCGGTTTTTATCACTGGTGTTTTCAAAAAGTGGAAGTAGTAGAGAGTATAAAAGTCAGCAAGTTGATATACAGCATTTTGTACTTTATTTCCCAAGCGATAGACCTTACGAATAAAGCCGCAAGTTTCAAGGTCGTCCAAGATTCTCGTCAAACCGCCGCCACTGTTATCGCCCAATTGCTCAACAATTTCCGACCGCAAAAATCCCGACGCCTTTGAAGCAAGCAATTCAACAATCTGAACATATTTTTCGTGGTGCTTAAACAGCGAAGCGTAAAGATTCCGGAACTCGTCGCGCAACGGACTGATTTCGCTAAAAAACAAATAATCAACATTTTGAGCAAGACTTTTCCCTTTTTTCAGCAGACTCCAATAGAACGGTATGCCACCAATAATCATATAGCAAGCGGCAATGTCGCGGCGTTCCCACGAGATTTCAAGCTCTTGCAGATACTCTTCACACTCACGCAAGGTAAATTGCTGTAATTTAATCCGTTGCGTTATGCGATTATGCAATCCGCCCCTGTTGTTAATGAGTTTGTTGGTAATCCACGACGAAGCCGAGCCGCACACAATCAGCAGAATATCAGTGCGAGCCGAAGCCCAACTGTTCCAAAAATGCTCGAGAGCCGGCATAAAATCCGATTTGGGCGTGTCGAGCCACGGCATTTCATCAATAAAAACGACTTTTCGGCCTTCAGGCAGATTCTGAAGATAATCAATCAGTTGCTGAAAGGCTTGAATCCAATTTTCGGCCAATGGCAGCTCACGTCCGCTGGCTTCTTGCAGCGCTATATTGAAATAGGTAAGCTGAATGGACATTTTGCTGTTGGCGGTTGCCGAAAACTGAAAATTAATTGTTCCTTCGAACGCATTGCGCACCAAATAGGTTTTGCCAACCCTTCGGCGACCATACAAAGCAACAAATTCCGATTTTTTGGAATTGTATAACTGCTGTAATTCAGCAAGTTCCGCCTTTCTACCAATAATCTTTGCCATAATGCCGCATATTTATAATTGGCCAAATGTAATACATTTTTATCAATTTTGGCCAATTATGAATTTATTTTTGGCCAAAATGCACATTAAAAGCCTAATTTTGGCCAATTATAGTGTTATAAATGGCCAAAACTGCTAATTTTATATGAGTTTTGGCCAATTATAGAAACAAATCCTAATTCCTAAATCTTAAATCCTAACTTTATAAATCACCCCACTCTGCGCTTGCAGCTTGATTTCGACGCCACTGGTTGTGAGTTGTTCGAGACTGATTTTTGCATCGGGGGCATTGCCGAAGACAGTTGTGAGCGTGAGTTTCCCCACCTGCGCATTCGACTTGCAGAAGGCAGAAACAGCATCGTCGGGCACACGCAGCCGGAACTCTTTGCCGTTGTCGTGGTCGAAATTCACAACCACAAGCATCGCTTCGTTGTCGGTGTGGCGCAGGTAGGCGTACACTTTCGACGTGTCAATGCCGCCGTTCACCCACATCAGGTCGTAGAAGCGACCGCTGGTGAAGCAAGGCTCGCTGCTCACAATCTTCATCAAACTATAGTAGAAATCGCGCAATCCGCTCTCTTCATCGGCAAGCAGAGCGCCATCGGCTTTGCCGCCGTTGTACCATTTCTGGAACTCTGGCACGTTGCTGTAGTCGAAGATTGTGGTTCGGCCGTCGTCGCCGCTGAAGCCTGTTGCTCCGTCGGCAGGCTCGCCAACTTCCTGCCCGAAATAGACCATCACCGCGCCCTGGTTGAGCGTGGCGGCAACAATCATTGCGGGTATCGCTTTGCGCGGATTGCCTGCAAAAAAGCGCGACGCAATGCGCTGCTCGTCGTGGTTTTCAAGGAAACGCAGCATATGGCTGTCGATTCCGTCAAGATTCTGCCAACACCGAGTGAGATTGCTGGCTGGCTCGCCGTTGCAGATTATGCCGCGCAAGGTGTCGTACAGGCCGACCTTGTCGTACAGGTAATCGAAGCCGCCGCGATAGATATAATCTTTGTATGCCGCAGGGCCGTAAATCTCTGCAATAAACTGAATGTCAGGATATTTCTTTTTCACTTCGGCAATGGCATACTGCCAAAACTCAACGGGCACCATCTCGGCCATATCGCAGCGGAAAGCGTCAACGCCGCGCGCCGCCCAATAGCAGAGAATGTCGGTCATTTTTTGCCAAACAACTGGGTGCGGCTCAAACTGGCAGTTGCGATTATTCTGATAATCAACGCCATAGTTGAGTTTCACGGTTTCGTACCAATCGTTGACCGACGGCCAAGCCGAAAACTGGTCGTTGCCTGTAACCTTGGCGGGATTTTCCTCATAATCTGGCACTTGCGCACCATCGATTTTCGTTCCCGAGCCTTCAGGCAAATGCAGCGGCTCGGCGGTGTAGTAGAAATCGTTCAATGGCGAGAAATGCCACTCGGGGTGGTCGTTGCGGCCAAAGTCGGCTTCGGGGCGGACGTCGGAATGGTACTGCCGCGCCACGTGATTGGGCACAAAGTCAATCACCATCTTCAGCCCCGCCGCGTGAGTACGGCGCACAAGGTCGTCGAACTCGGCCTGACGGGCGGGAATGGAATCGGCCAAATCGGGGTCAATGTCGTAATAGTCGCAAATGGCATAGGGCGAGCCTGCTTTTCCCTTGATAATCCGCGGGTTACCATCGGGAATACCATATTCGGGATTGCCTTGGCAGCGTGCGTGCTCAATGAGCCCCGTGTACCAGATATGAGTGAAGCCCATCTCGCGTATCTGCCTGAGAACGTGCGGTGTAAATGCCGACATCTTGCCCACGCCGTTCTCTTCGCGCGAGCCATTGAAAACTGGCGACGTGACATTATTGCCAAACAGCCGCACAAGTACTTGATATATAGAGATTAAGGACATTTTTGGTTTAGCGTTTAGAAGTTAAGAAGTTGATCCCGATAGCTATCGGGGGCTTCGCTGTTTAGAAGTTTTAAGTTACAATACTTTATGGCCGCTTGACGGGACGGATAGAGAGCCCTATGCCGCGGCCGTAGAATTCAAACGGGTCAACATCTTCGCAATCGAAATGGCAACAAATTGCGTAATCAGGGTAACGTTCTTCAAGTGAAGCCGACCAATAGATACCTAGTTGAAGGTAGGAGCCATTGACGTACCATCCTGCTCTAAAGTCAGAACCAGAGTAAAGGCCTGCCGCAGGAAGGAAAATGTGAGAGTCGGACAATGAATAAGACGCTGACGGCGTGCCGCTGCTATACACTATTGTTCCTTTGTCGTCTGCAGACTTTGCTTTGTAAACTATATAACCGCTTACATTCTGATTATTGTAGTTTTCCGTCCAAATCCAATAACATTGGCTACTCAATTCGTTCCAATCGGCAACAATTGGCATTGAATATTCAGAGCCCCAAATGGTCGTAGCGGCATCGTCGGTCGATTCTAGTGTGGTAAGGGCATCGGTGAAACCATTGTAACCGTATTCAGCATTGTTGCAGTATTTTGTAAAAGATTCTTTCGAGCCTTTGCAATACTTATATGTTTCATAACCGAAATTGTTTTTTGTTTCGGTTTCACCCCACGCATAGTAGTCTCCATAATACCACGGGGCAACAGCGCCCAAATTGCAAGTTGCCCAAAGCGTGCCACTTTCAAGGCCTAAATCTACTGTAGGCACAAAAAAATACGCTTTCAGACTAACATCTTCGTTTCCAATGGTAATGATTCGTGGATTTTCGGTGTTGCCATCGCTCCAACCTGCAAAATAGTAATCTGCATCGGGTTTTGCTGTAATGGTTACACTGCTGCCAGGTGCATAACGGCCATTAACTTCGGTGTCGATTGTGCCGTTGTCGCTTGCAGATATGGTAACAAGCGGGCTTTGAGCAAATTGAGCCGTCAAGATTATATCCTTATTAGTTATGGTTATGGTCAGCGGATTGTCGGTGCTGCCATTGCTCCATTTGGTAAAATAATAGTCAGCGGCAGGAATCGCTTTAAATTCAACCGTTTCACCTTCTTTGTACTCGCCGTTTTGTCCTTCAACGGTTCCGCCTTCGGTGGCAGTAACTTGAACCGTGTATGTCGGTTCTTCTTCTTTGCATCCTGCAAACACCATCGAAATCAATGCAACGCCAATCGCTGCCCAAACAAGTCTTCTCATATCCAATAAATATTTAATTGCTAACAATTTATTCTGACCCCGATAATTATCGGGACTAAATTCAAAATTCGTAATTCCCAACACCCATTGCCTAATCCCTAACACCTAGTGCCTAATGCCTAGTGCCTACTCCCTCACTTCATTCCGCGCAAGCGCTGATAAACGTTGGGTATGAACTGCCGCTGCAGCACAATTGCCGAGCGGGCGGGAATGTAAAGGCGGATAACCGACTTGTCGTCGACGCTGGCCACGGTTGTGGGGTATGTCATCGACTCATCGATACGGCCGAAACCGCCAAAACGCAACTCATCGGTGCTGAACAGAATCTTGTATTTGCCCTGAAGCACAGGTATTTCGAAGTTTGTGTAACTCTTTGTCGGGTGGAAATTGAAGACGAACAGCAAATCGGCGCGGGTGAAGGCCAGCACCTTGTCGTTGTCATCGACCATCTGCGCATAGAACGGGAAAACGCTCAGCAAATGGCGGTCGCGCAGAAGGTGCACGGCTTCAATGTCGAATTCATTCAAATACTTGTATTTCAAGTCTTCGCGGTCAACCAGACTCCATTGGCGCAACGCGTATTTGTACGACCAGTTGTTGCCCTCGCGGGGGAAATCAATCCACTCGGGGTGGCCAAACTCGTTGCCCATAAAGTTCAGATAGCCGCCGCCTGCCGTGGCCATTGTGAGCAGCCGAATCATCTTGTGAAGGGCAATTCCGCGGTCGATTTGCAGGTTCTGCGACGTTACCAACATATTGAAATACATCTCTTTATCCATCAGCCAAAAAGCGATTGTCTTGTCGCCCACCAGCGCTTGGTCGTGCGATTCGGCATACGAAATGGTGCGCTCGTCGGCGCGTTTCGAAGTCAGTTCGTGGTAAATGTGCCCCAAATCCCACGACTCATCGTTCGCACTCTCTTTCAGCACTTTAATCCACATATCGGGGATTCCCATCGCCAGACGGTAATCGAACCCGACACCGCCATCCTCCAACCGCATTGCCAGGCCAGGATAGCCGCTCATCTCCTCGGCAATCGAAATGGCATCGGGGTTCACCTGCTTGATTAGTTTGTTGGCAAGCATCAGATAGGTAATGGCGTCCTCGTCCTGCGCACCATTAAAATATAGTTCATACGACGTGAAATCCTCGCCCAGACCGTGATTCAGGTAAATCATACTTGTCACGCCGTCGAAGCGGAAGCCGTCGAAATGGTACTCGTCGAGCCAGAATTTTATGTTCGAGAGCAGAAAGTGGATAACGTTGCCCTTGCCGTAGTTGAAGCAGTAGGAATCCCACGCGGGGTGGACGCCGCGGTCGCCGCTATGGAAGAACTGATAGCGGGTTCCGTCGTACAGGCCCAGGCCCTCGTTGACGTTTTTCACAGCGTGCGAATGGACCAAATCCATCACCACACGAATGCCCTGCGCGTGACATTCATCGATAAGCGCCTTCAAATCGTCGGGCGTGCCGAACCTTGACGACACGGCGAAGAAACTCGACACGTGATAGCCGAACGAGCCGTAGTAAGGGTGCTCCTGAATGGCCATCATCTGAATGGTGTTGTAGCCCAGTTTGACCACTCGCGGCAGCACGTTCTGACGGAACTCATTGAAGGTTGTCACGCCCTCCTTCTCGCCCGACATTCCAATATGCACCTCGTAGATAAACGGTTCGGTTGCCTTGGGGCGCTCCTTGCACTTCCACTCGTAGGGCTCGGGCGGACACCATACCTGCGCGCTGAAGACATTGGTCTGCGGGTCTTGCACCACTCGGCGCGACCAGGCAGGAATGCGCTCGCCCTCGCCGCCGCTCCAGTAAACCTTCAGGCGGAACAGCGAGCCGTGCCCGAAACGGTCGGCAGGCAATTGCAACTCCCAGTTTCCGTCGGTCAGCGGTTTGAAGTCGAAATCGTGACTCTCCTGCCAGCCATTCACATCGCCAATGAGCGTCACGCGCATAGCGTTCGGCAGCCACTCGCGAATGGTTGTGGTCTGTCCGTCGCAGAAAGTGCCGTAAAACAAATGGCCGTTGGCAAAATCGAAGAGAGTTGTCTTGCCGTTTCCCGTGAGTTTCGCCTCAGTCTCGGCACAATTCTGCATTCGTTTGACAATCACATCCTTATAAGGATTCAACCAGGGGTCGTCTTTAACAATTTTCGGTGTCTTCATAATCGCATCGCTGAAAAGTTCAACAATAGGCTAAAATATAAAAAGCCGTATTATTTGTCAACTTAAAATTGAAAAAGCACGCAAAAGGCACATTTTTCAAATCTCACCGAAAAACCAAACATAAATCGGCTATATTTGTGGACTTGTAATTACAAAAGAAGAAATATGGCTAATTTCAGTTTCGCCCTACGCCTGGCGTTCGGGTTTCTACCAAAGACAGAGAAAATTGAAGAAGAACGCAACCAGCTGATTGCCGAATTCAACAAGCTGAATGAATATAAAGAATCGGATGAGTTGAAGAAGTTCAATGAGTTGAACGAATTTGTGGAATCTGCCGATTTCAAGAAGAAAAAGGCCGAAATCACGGCTCTGAACTACCCTTCGTCGGACTATTGCGCCAAAGAGAAAAAATTCGCCGCGCTGAAGAAAGACAAACAGATTGTCAACTATTTCAAGGTTCTCGGTTCCGATGACTACAAATCGTTCCTGCGAATCAAAGATTCGGACACCGTTAAGCGCTATCTTGAATTGACAGAGACTGTTAACTCTGCCGAGCACAAAAACAACAAAATAGAGATTGACAAGGCTTACGAAGAAGAAAAAGCGAAAGCCGCAACCTATAAAAAACTGAAAAAATCGTCTGAAGTTAAGGGCGTGCTGAAGTTGATGGCAAAGGCCAAAATCGCCGAAGCTGAGCTCAAGGAGTCGGAAGCGCTTTCAAAGAATTTCGGGCTTAAGAATTTTGTCGATTCGGGCAAATGGGACAGCTTCCGCGAGCTTGAGGCTCACGTTACGGCTGCCGACTACGAGCGCAATCTTGAGGCGATGAACTATCGTAACTCAAAGTATTTCAATCTCGAAGAAGAATTGAAAAACCTTGAGGCAAACGGCGAAATCAAGTTCTGGAAGAAATTTCAGGCGAGCAAGCAGTACAAGATGTTCTGCGGAACCGAAGGCTCTGCCCTGCTCAACGAATACAACGAGCTTGAGACATTCGTGAACAGCGATGAGTTCAAGACTCAGAAAGCCTATCTGCTTGACAAAAACCGCTTTAGCCAAAGCGAAGAAGCCGCTAAAGAGCGCGAGTTTGAGACGCTGAAAAATTCTGAAAACATTAAATGGTATCAGGCAAC
This sequence comes from uncultured Bacteroidales bacterium, assembly GCA_902790595.1. Classification (GTDB taxonomy): domain Bacteria; phylum Bacteroidota; class Bacteroidia; order Bacteroidales; family SZUA-534; genus RUG13583. The sequence continues at coordinate 215,434 of CADASL010000006.1, read as the reverse complement.
GGTTAATTCCAACAAATTCGACGAACTGAAAGCGTGGAATCTGACATTCGAAGACGATTTTGCTGACGGCAAGGTCGATGAATCGAAATGGATGAACTGCTTCTTTATGGGCAAGATGGTGCTGAACGACCGCTACGTTCTGGCCGGCGACAAGCAGTATTACACTGATAACAAGAATGTTGACATCAAAAACTCGGTGTTGAGCATCGTCACCAAGAAAGAGAAAGCCACTGGCAAGGTTTGGGACGCGAAACACGGATTCCTCACTCAAGATTTCGACTACACATCGGGAATGCTGAGCACCGCCAACAGCTTCCGCCAGCAAAACGGCAAGTTTGAAGCAAAAATCAAAATTGACGCAGAAAATCCTGTTTATCAGGCATTCTGGCTGAAAGGCGAAAAGAAAGAGCCGCAAATCGATGTCTTCAAATTCAATGTGGGCAAGAAAGGCTCAATGCAGATGTCGGCTTACAACAACGGCAAGGCCGCCGGAACAAAACTGGGCGGTTCGGCTCTAGGCAAGGACTTTTTCATCTACTCGGTTGAGTGGGAAGCCAACAAAATCACCTGGAAAATCAACAACGTTGAAGTGGCATCGACAACAAACGCAGTTCCGCAAGAGCCGCTGTTTGTGATGTTCTCTGCCGGTTTGAACAAGAACGCCGACAACGCGCAACTGCCGTCGGCATTCCAAATTGACTGGGTACGCTGCTACGAAAAAGCATAATATCAATACGATAGAATAGAGAAAGGCTGCTGCGTGCGGCCTTTTTTGTGGAATAAGGTTGGGGTTTGGGATTCAGGTGTCGACTGTTGTCTGAAGTCTGATGTCCGTAGTCCCAAACAACAATTCACCGATTAAACAGTTCACCGATTAAACAGAATAAATATGTATACAAAAGAGTCACTGAGAATAGTTTTTATGGGCACGCCGGAATTTGCGGTTGAGAGCCTGAAAGCACTGATTGACAATGGATATAATGTTGTTGGCGTGGTAACAACGCCCGACAAACCCGCTGGCCGCGGACAGAAAATGAGCGAGAGCGCCGTGAAGCAGTTTGCCGTGAGCCAAGGTCTGCCCGTTCTGCAACCCGAAAAACTGAAAGACGAAGGTTTTCAGTCGGCTCTGCGTGGTTGGAAGGCTGATTTGCAAGTGATTGTAGCGTTCCGAATGCTGCCCGAGAGCGTGTGGAGTATGCCGCCGCTGGGCTCAATCAACGTACACGCATCGCTCCTACCCAACTATCGCGGCGCAGCGCCCATCAACCGCGCCATTATGAACGGCGAGACCGAAACGGGCGTTACCACTTTCCTGCTGAAACACGAGATTGACACAGGCGACATTCTGCAATACGAGAAAATAAGCATCGGCCCCGATGACAATGTAGGAACTATCCACGACCGCCTGATGGTGGTTGGCGCGCAACTGCTGATTCGCACCGTTGAAGCCATCTGCGCAGGCAACACCAAAGGCACACCGCAAAGCGAACTGATGCCCGCCGACGGCATTCTGAAAAGCGCACCGAAAATCTTCAAAGACGACTGCCGCATCGACTGGAACGCCGAACCTGCCACCATTATCAACCAAATACGCGGGCTAAGCCCCTATCCTGCCGCCTTCAGCAATCTGCAGAAAGATAACGAAGAACCGCTGCCAATGAAAATCTACAATGGTCGGTTTGAGCAATGCACTCACAACCAACCGCTAGGAAAGGTTAGCACCGACGGGAAAAGTTATATTAAGGTGTATGTCGAAGGCGGCACAATCGCGCTCGGCGATGTCCAACTGGCAGGCAAAAAACGTATGCCTTTGGCTGATTTTCTGCGCGGATTCAAGACGGAAGGATGCGAGTTGAGATTTAGTTGATTTGAAAATGGTATCACTTCGCGAGAAATTTTGAGAAATTTTGGTTTGAAAATTTTACAACTCTTTGATTTTCTCTGCCGTTAAGCCTGTGTATTTACTAATCAACTCAAGAGACAAACCATCGGCTTTCATACGACGGACAACCATTGTCACACTTCCATCATCAGTGGTGTCGTCATTATCTGGTGAGGACGCCCACTCGTTCCAGTCCGTTTCGGAAATGATTCGCTCAACTTGCTGACGCAATGGCTGCATATCGTTAATGGCTGTGTTGTAGAGTTCTTTCGCATCGATTGTGGCGTAATCGTGGACAAGAACGTGTCGCATACCTTGGACAACCTTCCAAGGAATTTCGGGATGCGCTTTTTTGAAATCGTTAGTGAGCATATACGCCGCTTCGCCAACAATTTCCACATTTTTTATCACGGAATAATAGGTGCGTTTGTCGGCCACAAGTTTGTCGAAAGAGTAACCTTCGATGAGCATCGACACATTGTTCGAATACTCAACAATGTCCTCCAAACGTCCTTTATCTCTCGCTCTTTCTCTCATAAATCAGTTTTTTGTCGCGATTAGCACTTTCCTCCGCATACGAACGAAGCGTTCCATCGACCACCAAATCGACTTCACGGCCAAGTAACTCCTTCAAATCCATATACATACCACCGTGTGTGAATAGTGTAAATGGTTTGCCAGAATAGTCAGGTACAAAAAGGATGTCGATATCGCTTGTCGGTGTCTCCTCACCACGAGCAAACGAACCAAAAATCCAAGCTTTCAAAACTGGTTGAGTCTTGAAATAATCGGCAATTGTCTTTTGTATCTGATTGGTACTCATATGCAATCTTTTGATTCACAACAAAGTTACACAATACAAATCTGTTTTACAACAAAACACCACTTATTTCTTCTTCGCCTTCTTCCTCAACTGGATTGTGTCGCCTTCTTTCGGCTGTGTGCCTTCCTCCATCAGGTTGAGTTTGTAGAGCGCTTTCAGGCGGATGGCGTACTGCTGGGCAATGTCGTGCATCGTTTCGCCTTTCTTCACAGTGTGAGTCTTGTATTGCTTTTCGGCTTTCGACTGTTTGCGGCTGATATACAAACGCTGCCCGACTTTCAGCTTCGCCTTGGCATCGAGCTCGTTGAACATTCGTAACTGCCACGGCTCCAGCTCGTAACGTGCGGCCACTTTCTCAATATTATCGCCCGGCAGAGCCTCAACATAATCGGTGCGGTTGTTTGTTTTGATGTTGCCGAACGGCGAAATCTCCATATCGTTCACATCAACCTCGATGAAGTTGTTGGTTTTGACGGCAATCTCAGTCTGCTTTTCGGGTGTTGTGGCCGGCTGCACACTCTTGTCGAAGCGGTGCAGATTGTTCTCCTCAATAATCTGTATCAGACGGTCGGCGTAGGTTTTGCTGGTGGCGTAACCGGCTTCTTTCAAGCCTTTTGCCCACTTCTTGTAATCGGTGGTACCGTAGCCGAACAAAAACGCATAGCGCTGATGCGTGCAAAGAAACTCCGAGTGGTCGATAAACGATTGATTTGCATCCTTGTACGAGCGGAAACACTCGTTTGGACGGTCATCGTCGTGGTACATCGATTCGCCTTTCCAGTCCTTATGGCATTTGATTCCGAAGTGATTGTTAGCCTTCCGCGCCAGCGAGCTGTTACCGTCACCGGACTCTAAAATGCCCTGTGCCAATGTTATACTGGCCGGGATTCCCACACGGTTCATCTCCTGAACGGCAATCTTGCTATACTTATTTATATATTGTTCGCGTGTAATACGCTGTGCAACAAGTGTCTGCTGCATCATAACCAGCCCAACGACTGCAAATAAAAACTTCCGCATTTTCAATTTCGATTTAGGCAAATGTAGCCATATCTTTTCATTTTTCAGAGTTGCCAACTCAAACAAATTAACACGCAAGTTGTTCATTACCCAAAGAAAAAACTTCCGTATTTTCTCGTTCCTGTAACACAGAACCAATAATATGCCGTGCATTCTTGCTCCAATCAGAATTACGCAAAAACACGCACACACAAAAAACAAGTCTGGAAAACCGAGTCTAAAGCTCAGTCCTCCAGAACATTGGATATATGGTAGTTGTTGTTTATGGTTTTTCTGTTGTTTTTCTAAATCTTATGTTATCAGGCGCTTAAGTTTATTCCTGATTTAAGACTAAAACCATCTAACTCCTACATCATTGTCACACCTTCGGGAACCACGAACTCTTTCGGGTCGATAGTGGCGTTTTCCTGAACTTCGGTGGCGGTTTGGTTCATAATCTCCGTGTCGCCCAGCTTCATAACCGATTTCAGCGCAACGCCTTTCCATATCCACACCTCAACGTTGACGGTCTGCCCCATCTGCGTTATCTGCTCCGAATATCTCTTGCACTGACGGCCAGCAATGGTTTCGGTGCCCACTTCCTGAATTTTGTATTTTTCAATCACATCGGGCGTAAGTTGCAGATAGTTAATGGGCTTTTCGGGTGAAACGATTTTCTGTCCCATCTTCATAGCCACATTGATTTGGTAAATGGTATCTTCGAACTGCAGCGTTTTGGTTTCGGTTTTCACCATTCCTTGGTCCACCACGGCAACCGCGGCCAGCTTCTTGCCGTAGTCGTCGAAATACTGCGTGGTTTCCACTTTAATGCCTTGTGTCACAGCATCGAATTTGATTATGCCCGACTTCAACTCGCAGCGCGCGTCGGCGGGGATTGAAGCGTTGGCGAAAAGCAAACCAGATTTTGAGCCGCCCGGTTGAGCACTCACACTTGCGGCTGACATTGCAGCCATCATCAGAAATAATGCTAACTTTTTCATTTTAAAATAGTTTAAAGATTAATGTATAAAGTGTAATGTGTAAAGTTTAAAGTTTAGAAGTTTAGTCCATTTTAACTATAGTTCGACATACAATTAAATTTTACGTATAAAGTAATTGTCTGAAAGACAATATTTTCATAACCGCGGGTAAGCGAAGCGCAACCCGTGGCGAAACAACCAACCAAGATTGCAGTCTGGAAGACTGAACCTTCTTAAAGTTCACTCTTTCAGAGTGTTGCCCTATATGATATTTTGACCGGCGGCTGCACTGCGCTTGCGGCCGGTTATGCAAATTCAGTCCTTCGGACTGTTTTTCAGTAGTTTTCATTCTTCAATTTTCAATTTTCCAATAATCTCTTCTGCCGAAATGCCGAGCAGCCGTGCCTGACGGGCAATGTGGGGCAAATCGTTGTTAAAGAATTCGTTGCGGCGTTTGGCCAGGATTATGTCGCGGGCCTCGGGCGACACAAAGAACCCAATGCCGCGTTGGTTGCTCAAAATGCCGTCGCGCAGCAACTCGCTGTAGGTGCGCATAATGGTGTTTTGGTTCACACCAATGGCCACCGCCAGTTCGCGCACCGACTCCAGTTTGTCGCCCGCCTTCAACTCGCCCTGCAATATGCGGTCGCAAATGCGGTCTGCAATCTGCTGAAATATGCCTTTTTGCTCTTTAAATTCCATTTAAAAGTTTTGAAGTTTAGAGTTTAGATTTCCTTGTCCAAAGCATAATTCACTGATATATTGACCTTTATTCATCTTTATTGTAATCGACGTAGCGCTTATTGAAAAGGCGGTACGACAACACAAGCAGCACCGTGCCCACCACAAGCAGCAGAATCTTCACCCAGAATGAATACGGCATAGTTGCAACTAATGGGCGATACGACGAGTAACGCTCAAGAATTAATGACATATACGAAATGCTGTACAGAAGAATCGTGAATGTTCGAATCTTTTCTCTTGCCGATTCGGTGTTGACTGAGCCATATTTCGGTGTCCGCAAGGCGGTTACGGTCCCAATCATAATCCACAAAAGAATAAGATAATCAACTTCGAAACCATCAGTAAAAAGTTGTTTGGCCAGCACTGCGTGGACAGCGAACGGGATTCCCGCGTAGGCGATTTTGATAACCGTTTCAGTGACAAATTTTTCGACAACCGACGACTCCGCAACCAAATGCCGCATTGAACTGTCGGGCAGATTGGTGCGAAAAGCCACCGCTATCACGCCAATGGCCAGCAGAAAACGCACGCCGTCGGGTTCGGGTGTTGACAACACCGACAGCACCGTGGCGGGAACCATAAACAGCACCGCCATAATCAGCAGATACCACTTATTTACACGCAGATAACTAACAGCGTAGCGGCAAAATCGTTTTAGGTTAAATGTTTGATTCATAGTTTTAATCGAATAAATGACACATATTACTTAACTCGGCGGCGGCGATACAAGAGAAATATTGTAATGAACATTGCCGCATCCAGCAAAATCAAGATATTAGTAGTGATTGGCGAGAATTTTGAAAAACCGTGTATAAAAGGTACTGCAGCAATACTCGTTCCACCAGTAGCACCAACACATATTGCCAAACCCCAGTTCGCTGAAACCACACTTGCACCTAACATAGTCTTTCCCAACTTGCCTGAATCGAAAACACAGACAATGGCAAATATCAATGCCCAAAGCGTCAACTCAACAATATTTGGCACTCCGAGCCCGTCAGTAAAGTAACCAGAAATACCGTTCACTCCAGCGACGCAACCCACAGCGTGAATGCCCCACGGAATGGCAATCGGCGAAAACCGGACAACGATTTCTATCAAAAATTTTTCCAACCACGAAGCAGGAACAGCAAGTTGCCGTGCCAATCCACCGAATTTCGTATTGAAAACAAACGGGACAATACTGAATATAATTGTGGGTGCGCCAATCAGCCGCATTGCAACATTGTCATCAAAATCAACACGGAACATAACCAAAAGCGTGGCCGGAATGATAAACAGAACGAAAACAATGCCGTAGTACCATCGGTTCATCGACAGGATAAATCGTGTGTAGCGAAGAAAGCGTTTTATGCTAAATATCTGATTCATAGCCAAAAATCATCTTTTCGTTGACGTTTAGGATATAGAATTGCAGCACCAGCAAACAATGCCGCGCAAATCAATAGCCACACAAAAATCTCTACGGGTGATATTTTGGTTGGTTGCAACAAAGAGATTAATCCGCAAACCAAGAATCCGCACATTGCAATCGGAGTTGTCGCACCATATTCTATTCCGAAAAAGTACTGCATTTTTCCTCTGTCGAAACTGTGGTCGAAAAACACGTAGGTTGTTACCAGCAGCATCATAAGAATTGTTGTGGGCGAAAAACCACCGGCAAATACCAGATTATCGGCACCAATGGCACGAACGGCAAGCGGAATGGCCAACGGCGAAAACCTAACGGCAACTTCCACAATCAGTTTCTCGAGCCACGAAGCAGGTATTTCCACCATTCGCGAAAATCCGCTTTTCTTCGACCATTCAATGGTTGGCAGAATGCTCAATAAAAACAATGAAATTATAATCAAAAAGTTACTGTAACGCGCCAAATTGGGCTCCAATCCGCAAAATGGCAATAGCGAAGCGGGCAGAACGCAAGCCACAAACAAAATGCCATAATACCATCGGTTCATCGACAGAATGAACCACGCATAGCGGCAAAAACGTTTTATGCAGAATGTTTGATTCATAGTTTAAAAGTTGAACGGGTTGAACAAGTTGAACAGGTTGAATTTCTAAATCCTAAATCCTAATTTCTAATTCCTAATTCCTAAATCCTAAATTAGCACACTTCTCGGCGGCAGTAGCTACGGTAGGCCAAATACCACAGCACAAGCCCAACAACGGCTATAGCCAAAAGCATTCCAAGCGAGTTGAACCGCCAAGTCAGATAAAACAGTGCGACACCTACAAACATTGACGGTAGAGTGGCAAGTCCCGCGCCCTGCGAGTTGACACGTCGCAGGTTGCCAGCCATTATGCCAAGCGGCATTACCATAATAACCACCATCAGCGCGTAACCAAATCTGATATTCAAAAAATCAGGGTTGCGCTGCATTCCTGTGGCCTCCAGCAGAAGTGTTGCTGAGCCAACAATTGCAAAAACAGCACCCATATAAATGAACATTGCAGTGCAGAAACTTGCGAATTTCTCAAATGCAGTGGCCGGTAGTAATGTTTCAAAATGCTTATTGTTTGCCAGCACCATACCGAATAGCGATATATATAAGCACGACATCAGCAGCGGAAAAGACGTTACGCCTGTGGCAAAAACCACGGCTATCATAGGCAGACAACAAACCAACGCCAAAATGGAATATGTAATCATAAATCGGTCGGTCAGCCGGTGTTTCAGGCACTTGACAAAACGTTGCTTATCGAAATTAGTGTTCATAGTTGTAAATGTTTAGAGTTTAGTTGTAAGAGTTTAGAGTTTTAGTTGTCAATTTCTCAACAGCGAAGCCCCCGATGGCTATCGGGATAAACATCTCAACAAGCGAAGCGACTCAACTTTTATTTCAAATTCTTACGCGCATTGAACAGCAGTTCAAGGTCGATTTCGGTTTGCTCACCGTTGGCCGGAACCACTGCACGGAAGCCGCCAGGGGCCTCTTCGGCGTAGAGTGCGCCATCGGCCGAGCCGGTTGTGACAAAGGCGTAGCGTTGGCTAATGTCCCAAGTGGTGCTGTTGAGCAGAACCTGTCCGCGGTCGATAATCAGCACGCGGTCAATCAGGCGGCTGATGTCGGCCACTTGGTGAGTCGAGATTAGCATCAGTTGGTCGTCGCGCAGCGAGCCGGCCGCCACCTTGCGGAAGACGTTTTTGGCGGGAATGTCCATTCCGTTTGTCGGCTCATCGAACACCAGCAGACGGCAGTTGGTTGCCAGCGCAAAGGCCACCATAAACTTCTTCTTCTGTCCGAGCGACGTTTTGTTGAGTTTCTCATCGATTTCCACCTCAAAATCTGTGAGCAGGCGGTCGAACTGCGCCGAGTCGAACCTCGGATAGAACGGTTTGTAGAGTTCGGCAAAACGCGAGCCTTTTATGGCGGGAATCATAAACTCGTCGGGCACATAGTAGAGTTCTTCAAGGAATCGCGGCAGGCGGTCGCCCGGCGTGTCGCCCATCACGCTGATGGTGCCCGCTTTGGGGAACATCAGTCCGGTCAAGAGTTTCAAGAGCGTGGTTTTTCCGGCACCGTTGGGACCCAGAATACCAGTAATGCCGCCCGTGGGAATGTCAAGGTTCAGCCCGTTGAACACGGTTTTCTTCTTCGAGTAAGAGAAGGTCAGGTTTTCTACGTGTATCATTGCTTTAAAGGTTTAGATGGTTAAAAGTTTAGTGTTTAGATTGTTTCGTAGGGACGCGATTAATCGCGTCCTTTAGTTGATTTGTACGAATGCGACTAATCGCGTCCGTACTATTTTGATTTCTATTTTTTGCGTCTGTAATATTATGTCTGTTTTGTTTGCTCATCCGTTATACTGTTATAGTGTGATATAACAATACAAAAGTAAATCTGATTTTGATATGTGCAAGAGGGAACGGAGTTTTTTTGAAAAAAAATTTCAGCATTGGGGCAAGATGCTGAATGACAATAGGATGGTATTGGGTGTTGGGTTTAGTTGTCAACGTGCAATTGTCCGTGCTTTTCGTCGTATTCCATAAGTATTTCTTCGGCAAGATAGAGGTCGCTGCGGCAGTGAAGGTCGGCCACGCCATCGTTTATCAGATTGAATGTTTGAGAGTTATAGAATATATCCATTGCCTCCTCCAGAGTAATGTTGCGCATATCGGCCATAGCCTTGATGATGCGGGCGTATTTCATCTCTAATATGGTTTCATTGGCTTCCATTATGATAGTTTTTCAGATTTAACGAATGTCAGGCAACTGTCAATAACTCTTTGCGTTAACAAGCATATTTGCCAGTTTGGTTTTTCGTAACGAAGTCGGTTGATGGTGTCTTCTTTTGTAATAATGCCTTGGAAAAACAAATCTACAGTATTGAAAACGCGGTCGTTTGCAATGCCGCCCTCAATGATGTCATATTGAGTAACGGGATTTCCCTTGCGGCAGTCAGCCACAAAATCGAGCCATTCAGTATCATAATGGTCGAACCGCTTGCGACTGAAATCCAAATTGTCGGAATCGAATTGATACTCATTTAGATAGGCTGGTCGGTTGCTCTTTATGAATTTTTCGCCGTAGCGCACAGCCTGCTCACGTAACTGCGTAACATAAAAACCTTTGCCAAAATCAAGATATTTTCTCGAATGCAAAACATCGGGGTGTGATATTTCCGTATATGAAGTGTGATAAACGGTCATCATATCGCATTGCGTCTTTTCAGAAAGTCTTCAATATCTTCAATAATATATGGTTTGCTGAATGTGTGTGCCACATCGTAACACCCAACAATATAATCCTTTAGCACACCCGATTTGTTTAGCACACTGTAAGTCTTTGGCTGCGACCACCCTAACGCGCGGGCGACGTTGCCAATGCAGTATGTCGCAAATTCCAATTGGTCTGTTGTCATTGTAAATAACTTATTGTCAAACCTTTAATCGATAGGCAAATTTACTGCGTTTATTTTGATTTTGCAATAATCTTTTTTCTCTGTGCTACCGCGATAATTATATATAAAGGTGCAAAAATCGGCACAACTAATTCCTGAATCCTAATTCCTAAATTTTATATATTTGCGAACCTTTTAACAAAGGCGGAAAATTGATTTTGTTTAAAAAATTATAGTTATGAGTAAAGTAACAGTAGTAGGAGCAGGCAATGTGGGTGCAACGTGCGCCAATGTGCTTGCATTCAATGAGGTAGCCGATGAGGTTGTAATGCTCGACATCAAAGAGGGCATTTCGGAAGGCAAGGCAATGGATATGATGCAGACAGCGCAACTGCTGGGTTTCGACACCCGTCTGGTTGGCTGCACCAACGATTACGCCAAAACCGCCAATTCTGATGTTTGCGTAATCACTTCGGGTATTCCTCGTAAGCCAGGTATGACCCGTGAGGAACTTCTGGGCGTCAACGCTGGCATTGTTAAGGGCGTTGCCGAAAACCTTCTGAAGTACTCGCCAAACGCCATCATCGTCTGCATCTCGAACCCGATGGACACAATGACCTACCTTGCGCTCAAGGCTCTCAAATTGCCGAAAAACCGCGTGATTGGTATGGGTGGCGCACTCGACAGTTCGCGCTTCAAATACTTCCTGTCGCAGGCTCTTGGCTGCAACGCCAACGAGGTTGAGGGCTTTGTAATCGGCGGCCACGGCGATACCACAATGATTCCGATGGCTCGTTTCGCAACCTACAAAGGAATGCCTGTAAGCAACTTCCTGAGCGCTGAGAAACTCGACGAGGTTGTTAAATCGACAATGGTTGGCGGCGCAACGCTGACTGGTTTGCTCGGCACATCGGCTTGGTACGCACCAGGTGCGGCTGGAGCATTCGTTGTTGAGTCTATCATCCACGACCAGAAGAAGATGATTCCTTGCTCGGTTCTGCTCGAGGGCGAGTACGGTGAGTCAGACCTCTGCATTGGCGTTCCTGTAATCCTTGGCAAGAACGGTATCGAGAAGATTGTTGAACTCGACCTGAATGCCGACGAGAAAGCCAAATTCAAAGCCAGCGCCGAGTCAGTTCGCGGCAACGTGAATGCTTTGAAGGACTTGAAACTTGTTTAATAACAATAAGTTCAGATAGAAAAAGCACCCGATGAGGGTGCTTTTTTTGTTTTGGTACTTTGGTGTGGTATTAAATGTTTTGCACCAGCCACTGGCAGAAAAATTTGTCATAAACCTGATATTTGCCGCCATCCATAGTCAGCAAACCTTTGTCAATCAGCGCGGGAATGGCCGCTTTGACCGAGTTGGGCGACAGCAGTCCGTGCCGTTTTACAAAGCCGCCCGACGTTACATTATCGGCACTGCCCTCTCGCCCGATTGCCATAAGCACGCGGCTCTGTTTTTCTGGCAGTTGGTAGAGCAAGTCCTCATATATCGGCGACGAAACGTTGACAATTTCCTGAATGGCAGGCTCAATATCGGCAGCCGTGCAGACAGCACCATCTGCAGTGCGCGAAAAAAGTTCGTTCATAACACGCTGAATATAATATGTGACGCCGTCGAAACGGTTATAAAGCTGCTCAACGGTTTCTTTCTCAACCTGTTTGCCGTGTTTTGCGAACAAGCGCTGGCAGAAATCAACATATTTTTCAACGGGAATACGCTTCAGCCCATACACCGTAACGCTTTGATAGAATGGCCTGGCTGGCGAAGTGAACATTGCCCCCATCAAATGTTGCCGCGAACCCGAAAAAACAAATTTCGCATTGCTGCAATATTGAATATGAGTGCGCAACGCAGCCTCAATGTTCGCATCGGCGTATTTGGTTATTTGTTGGAACTCGTCGATGGCCACAATGCACGGTTTATCAGCATTTTGCAGATAAGCGAATATCTCATTTAGCGTTGTTTCGGGAGTATCAATGTCGCCTACGCTCATTGTCCACGATGGCATTCCGTTGGCATCGAAACTCACAGCCGACCGTACCGAAACCAACATCTGTAAAAATGCTTCCCACGCCTTACGGCCTTTGGGTTTCAGTGTTTCCAAAATAACACTGCCCAACTTGCCCACCATTTCCGAAACCGATTTCGTCGAGTATATATCAACGATAAATGTATGGTAGTTGTCGGCTATTTGCTTTTGTGCGAAACAGTGGCGCAAAAGGTCGGTTTTGCCGAATCTGCGTGGCGAAATCAAGGCCACATTGTTGCCATTTGTCAGCAGACGGATGATGTCAGCGGTCTCTTTTTCGCGGTCGCAGAAATATTCATCATCGACGTATCCCGTTGTAATGAACGGATTTTCAATATTTAAGCCATTCTTTGCCATATCATTAGCTTTTAATATACGCCGTAAATATACAATTTTTCCATAAAATGGAAATCATAAAATGGAAATCATAAAATGGAAATCATAAAATGGAAATCATAAAATGGAAATCAAACTCAAAAAAAATGTTTCCAAACATCTTTTCTGCTCAAAAAAAGTGTTTCCAAACATTCTTTTTTGCGCCATATTCTCACAACCGGCCGCGCAAACCGTATTCCGCTTTGGATGTTCGGAATGATATATTAGTATCTGATAATCAAGAGATAGGCAGGTCTCAATCGCTGTAATCAATATCGAAATTTATCTCGACTTCGTATCCTGCGAATTTCTGCACAACGGCATCGGCAATTTGCTGACGCAGAGCCAGTTTGTCGCTTATCTTGAAATCGACTACCGCGTCAAACGAAATCAGTTTTGAGTTTGTGTCGATGAAAATGCCGTGCACCTGCAGCACACCGTCGAAATTCGACACAATGCTGCGTATGTCGCTCTGCATCAATCCGTATTCGCCGTTTTGCCTGTCGGTGGCGTAGATGCCGATGGTTAGGAAAACGCCGTACTTCATCACAATCTGGCGTTGTATCCGCTTGGTTAACAAGTGAATATCGCGGGCGGTCATTGTTGAGTCAACTTCAACGTGCGCCGAGCCGACAGCGCGGTCGTGGCCGTAGTTGTGCAGAACAAGGTCGTAAACGCCGATAACACCTTCAAATTCAGCAATATCAGCTTTCATACTATGCGTGGTCTCGCTATCGGTGCGGGCACCCAAAATCTGGTTCATCGGCTTCATAAACAGTTCGATACCCGATTTGATGATGAACACCGAAATCACCGCGCCGATTATGCCGTCAACCGCCAGACCGAAAATCAGCGTTATGGCGGCGCCCACGAGTGTGGATGCGGAAATGACGGCGTCGTGCAGGGCGTCGGCACCCGAGGCAATCAGTGCATCGGAACTGAAACGCTCGCCTTGGCGTTTGACGTATCTGCCTAATACTAACTTGGTTGCAATGGCCACCACAATCACCACAATGGTCACTGTAGAGTATTCGGGCACCACTGGGTCGATAATCTTTTTCACCGACTCAATGAGCGATGCCGCGCCAGCCGCAAACACAAGCCCTGCAATCAGAATGGCGCTGAAATACTCAATCCGCCCGTAGCCGAACGGATGCTCGCGGTCGGGCTTGCGGTGCGCAAGTTTGATGCCCACAATGGTAATCACCGACGAGAGCGCATCGCTCAGGTTGTTGACGGCGTCGAGCAAAATGGCTATTGAATTGGCCATCAGGCCCACAATCGCCTTAAAAGTGGCAAGCAGCAGATTGGCGGCAATGCCGATGAAACTCGTTCTCGAAATCTGCTTCTCGCGGGTGGTTATCTTTCCCATTTTCCGATTTTTTTGTCAGCGTTAAACGCTGCAAAAATATCATTTCACAGGCGTAATCACAAACTCAAACTCGTACGGCCCGAAAGGCAGACAGTACTGCGGCAGCGGCCAGGCGCCCCACGAGTTCACGCAACCCATTCCCATTTGCGCTCCGTCGATGCAGACGGCCGTCAGGTGCTCTGCCTTGAGGTCGGTTGAGTGGTATTGGCGCTTCTCCTTTGTGGGGCAAAGGTTCTCCATTGTGTATGGCAGAGCCGATGCCGAGAAAAGTTTCGTCGATGTGAACTGCAATCCGCGGCCCGCAACGTCGGTTATGGCATAGCGGCGCAGGTCGCTTTTGGTGCCAGTCTCCTGCGGACGAATGTATGGATAGTATTGTTCGTCAACGCTTTGCGCATAGTGTCCGATAGGTTGCGACAGTTTGCGGTCAGCATAGTTCTCAATTGGTCCGCGGCCAAAATAGTCGATGCGGTCGAACGATTCGGGCATCTCCATCCGCATTCCAAAGCGGAACAGATTGGGCTTTGCCTTGGCATCGTTGTTTGGTGTAAATTGCTGATGCACAGCAATCTGCCCTTTATCATTGATTCGATAGGTGAGCGCCAGTTCGCCCAATTGGATTGTGTCCGATGCAATTATCTGATATTCAGCCACAACGGTTGTAATCTTGTCCTTGTCGGCATAATACCGCTCATTGTTTTTCAGTTTGAAAGAAGCGTTTTCCCAAGCCGCGAACCGCCGTTCCATACGTGCGCCGTAGTCGTTGTCGGTGGGGGCACGCCAAAAGTTGGGGCGCAGCGTGCTGCCGTCTTTCAAATATTGGCGGCCGTCGATGACAATGCTGCAAAGGAAATATGATTCATCGAACTGATATTCAAAGTTTTCGCCCTTAATGATTGTCTTTTGTGGCGCTGAAGTGTCCACGGCAATCGTTTTTTTGCTTTCCGCGAAAGCGTCTTTCAATTCCGCTTCCGCGATAACCAATTGGTCGTAAGCCACTTGCGAGCCTGCGGGCAGAATACCGTTGGCCTGTTTCAGTTTGTATTTGATATTGAAAAAGACATCGCCCTGCGCGGGAATGCGGCTGCCGTCGAACCCAAGTTGCACAGTATCAGACGATTGCGGCTCAACTTTGATATCGGACACAATGCCAGCCAGAATACATTTGCCGTCGGCTTCAATGTTCCACTCGGCATAATATTTCGAGAGGTCGGTAAAGAAGTTCTCGTTCGTAACCTTGATTGTACCTTGCTTAATATCAACAAGTTCGGTCCAAATATTCTGATAGAAATATTTCACTTCGTAGGCGTGCGGATTGAGCACTCGGTCGGGCGAAATGAGTCCGTTGCAGTTGAAGTTGTTGTCGGTGGCGTCGTAGTTGTTGTAGTCGCCGCCGTAGGTGTACTCAAGCGTGCCGTCGGCGCGGCGGCGGTGCAGCGCTTGGTCGACAAAGTCCCAAATGAAACCGCCCTGCAACTTCGGATATTTGCGAATCAGGTCCCAATACTCCTTGAAACCGCCGCACGAGTTGCCCATCGCGTGCGAGTATTCGCACTGAATGAGCGGGCGGTAGGCCTTCGGGTCGTTGGCGTAGCGCTCCATCGTGCCATAGTCGGCATACATCGGGCAGAAAACATCGGTAAACTCCTTAAGACCAGCGGGTTCGTACTGCACGGGGCGGCTCGATTGGCGCTCCTTGAGCCACTTGTAGCACGCTTCGAAATTCTTGCCAGGACCTGCTTCGTTGCCCAGCGACAGGAAAATTATGGCGGGGTGGTTTTTGTAGGTCTCGAAGGCGCGTTGGTTGCGCTCAAGGTGGGCCTGCAGCCACGTCTCGTTGTGCGACAGGCAGCGGTCGGTGTAAATCAGGCCGTGCGACTCAAGGTTGGCTTCGCTCACCATATAAAAGCCGTAGCGGTCGCAGAGTTCGTACCAGTATGGGTCGTCGGGATAGTGGCAGGTGCGCACCGCATTCACGTTCATCTCTTTCATAATCTTTGCGTCCTGTTCCATACGCCAGCGCGGCACGCAGTAGCCGTAGTCTGGGTCGAGTTCGTGGCGGTCGACGCCCTTAATGAGAACGGGCTTGCCGTTAACCCAAATCTGTCCCAAATCGGTTTTCTGCTCAATTTTGCGGAAACCGACATTTTGCCTAATCACTTGAAGAGCAGTGTTTTTATTGTCAAGAATGGTGATTTCGAGCGAATAGAGATTCGGTTCTTCAGCCGACCATTTTTTCACTGCGCCGCACTTCTGCGAAAGCGCGAATGTGTTCTTGCCCTTCGGTTGCAAATTGGCCGAAAATATTTGATTGTCAGCACAGTCGAACAGCGTAGCCTTCACCTTTGCGCTGCCCGAAGTTTTCACGGTAATGTCGAGTGCGCCGTTGGTGTAGTTGTCGGTCAGGTCGGGGACAATCTCCACATCGTTGGCGTGAACTTTGGGCTGCGAGTAGAGATAGCACTCGCGCGCAATGCCCGCAAAGCGCCAGAAATCTTGGTCTTCGAGATACGAGCCGTCGCACCAGCGGAAAATCTGCATAGCAAACAGATTATCACCCTTTTTCAAGTATTTGGTAATATCAAATTCGGCGGCCACCTTGCTGTCTTCAGAGTACCCGACAAACTTGCCGTTTACCCACAAATAAACGTTCGAAGTGGCTGAACCAATGTGTATTACAACGTTCTGCCCAGCCCAGTTGTCGGGTATGGCGATTGTTCGGCGGTACGAGCCCACGTGGTTGTGCTGCGTGCCCACTTCGGGCGCGTTGTTTCCCGAGAACGGACCCCAGGGAAAGCCCACGTTGGTATAGACGGGGTCGCCGTAGCCGTTGAGTTCCCACAATCCGGGAACGGGCATCGTGCCCCACTGCGAGTCGTCGAAGTTGGTTTGGAAGAAGGTTGTCGGCCGTTGGTCGGCATTTTCAACCCAGTTGAATTTCCATTGGCCTTCAATCGATAAATAGTTGGTCGCCAGCGTCTTGTCGCCGTTTTTTGCGTCATCGGCACTGCTGAAAGCAAAATAGTCAGCGTGCTGTTCAAGTCGGTTTATCTGATTCACTTGTGGATTGCGCCACTCTTCTTGTGCGCTGATTGTCAGCGAAATGCTTGTGAGCGCTGCCGCAATGGCGAGTTTTGTTCCGTTCATTTTATATGTGGTATTAAGTTTATTTGACGATAAAAGTAAAAAATACTTTTATATAAATGACAGCGTCAGAATAAAAAAATGAACAGGCCAGTCGAAGGCTCAAACCGGTAAATGGAATCTGGTTTTATAGATTTAAAATGTTGCTTTGTATAAACCGCAGTTCCTGCTCAAGCATTTCGGTTTTGCGCATATGGTAGCCCGCAGCCAGAGCCGTCTTCACGGGATTTGTGTAGATGGCTTCAATTTCCATCGGACGGTGGTTGTCGAAATCGAGTTTCATACTTGGACTGTAGGGCGTCATTCGGTCGGTCATTGCGAGCATTTTGTCAACAAACTCGCGCTCGAATGGCGC
The DNA here is from genome assembly GCA_902790595.1 of uncultured Bacteroidales bacterium. Taxonomy (GTDB): domain Bacteria; phylum Bacteroidota; class Bacteroidia; order Bacteroidales; family SZUA-534; genus RUG13583. Next base: position 197,879 of record CADASL010000006.1, on the reverse strand, counting down.
ACCGCAGACGGCGGCGGCGTCAACCACTTCGTTCATTAGGTCGGTCACGAGTTGGCGGGTTGCGGCAAAGGCCATCAGGCGGTCGGTTGATGTGTTCAGCGCCACGGTGAGGCCGTTGTAGGGGATGTTCCAGACCAGTTTGCGCCAGCGCATCTCGTTCAGGTTCTGCGTGATGGTGCAAGGAATTTGGGCTTCGTCAAAGTCGGCTTTGATTTGCGCCAGCACGTCGGGCGCGCACTTTTGATATTCGCCAATGGTGATGGCACCGTAGTCGGCGTGGCGGATGTGGCCTTTGCCAATTCTCGATGAGCATATGAATGCAGCCGCGCCCGCAATGGGTTGGTCGGGTAATTCGGATGCTAATTTTTGCTCAAGTCCGAGCCCGTTCTGCACCAATATAATGATGGTGTTGCTCTTGAGCAGCGGCGGCAGCAATTGCGGCAGAAGGTGGTTTTGTGTCGATTTCAAACCAACCAGCACAACATCGCACTTGGGCATATCAACCGTTGATTTGTAGGCGTTTATCGGATTTATGACAAAATCGCCGTTCACCGAGTCAACTTGCAGACCGTGTGCGGCAACGTGCTCATATTCAGTGTTGAACAGAAAGTGAACGTCTTTGCCCGAGTTGGCAAGCCGTCCGCCGTAGTATCCGCCAATGGCGCCTGTGCCGACAATTGCGTATTTCAAGTTCATAATCAGATGTTTATCTAAAAGCAAAAATCCCGAAAATCAATGACTTTCAGGATTTTTTGGTCGGGGTGATCCGACTCGAACGGACGACCACTTGCACCCCATGCAAGTACGCTAGCCAACTGCGCCACACCCCGTGGTTTTGCGGCTGCAAATGTATCAATAGGTAGGCATCTTGCAAAACTTTTTTTGCAGAAATATTTCCGCTTTTGCGAAAAATTTTAGCCTGGTTGCTGTAGAGTGCCCTAATGCAGGCATTCCGTTTGTTAATTTTCTGTTAGCACTACCGATGCCGTGTCTGCCGCAAAAACAGAATCTCTTTATATGTTTGTCTGCAAAATATTTCGATTATGGAAACAGAAAAAGTAAAAGTCTTGATAATTGGTTCAGGACCAGCAGGTTATACGGCGGCAATCTATGCTTCGCGCGCCAATCTGTCACCAGTTTTGGTGCAGGGATTGCAGGCTGGCGGTCAACTGACGCAAACTACTGAAATTGAGAATTTTCCGGGCTACCCGAATGGCGTTGACGGCAACCAGATGATGGAGGAATTCCGTCAGCAGGCTGAGCGTTTGGGAACCGACATTCGGTTTGGCACGGTTACAAAAGTCGATTTTGCCGATGGCCGCCATTTGGTTACCGTTGACGATGAGAAACTAATTGATGCCGAGGCTGTTATAATCGCCACGGGGGCAACGGCCAAATATCTTGGGCTGCCGTCGGAGGAGAAATATCGCGGAAGCGGCGTGTCGGCTTGCGCCACGTGCGATGGATTTTTCTACCGCAAAAAAGATGTTGCGGTGGTTGGTGGCGGCGACACTGCCTGCGAGGAGGCCACTTATCTGGCGCACCTTTGCAACAAGGTTTATATGATTGTGCGCAAGAACTATCTGCGTGCGTCGAAGGCGATGCAGGAGCGCGTGTTGAACACGCCGAATATCGAAATCTTGTTCGAACACAATACTTTAGATTTGTTTGGTGATGGCGTTGTTGAGGGAGCCAATCTGGTTTACCGTCAGGGAACGCCCGACGAGGAGCGCCGCCAGATTAAGATTGACGGATTCTTCCTTGCCATTGGTCACCACCCGAATAGCGCTGTTTTTCAGCCGTTTGTGAAGACCGACGAAGACGGCTACATTCTGACCGAACCCAACTCGTCGCGCACCAATGTGCCAGGCGTTTTCGCTTGCGGCGATGTGATGGACCGCACCTACCGTCAGGCCATTGTGGCCGCTGGTTCGGGCTGCAAGGCCGCTCTCGACGCCGAGCGCTATTTGCTGAGTAAAGGGTAAGGGGAAGTGTGTAGAGGGGAGAGTGTAAAGTGTAAAGTGTAAAGTGTAAAGGGTAAAGGTTAGCGTATTATAAACTTTCTCAACCTTCTCAACAATGAAGCCCCCGATAGCTATCGGGATAAACTTCTAAGCAAAACTAATAACTTATTAACTTTCAACTTATAACAAACTTATGATATACCATTTCGATTGTTATTGTCCGACAGAATGGGGGCAGCGTCTGGTGGTCACGGGCTCGTCGAAAGAGTTGGGAATGTGGAATTTAGACGATGCGTTGCCGCTTGAGTGCTGCGATTTGAACCGCTGGCGGGCAACCATTGAATGCGAGTGCACCGAAATGGTTTATTATAAGTATGTTGTTGTGAATGAGCAGAATAAGCAGTATACGATGGAAGTGGGACGAGTGCGGGTTCTGCCCGAAGCGCCGCAAGGGGCCGCCGCGTGCCACTGCGTTGATACTTGGCAGGAGTTGCCGAAGGAGCAGGCTGCCTATTTGAGTTCAGCGTTCATCGATGTGCTCTTTCCCGCCAACAGCCGCTTTGCCGACAAGCCGCAGCGCAAACGCCTTTCGGGCCGCCAAATAGAACTCACTTGTTGCGTGCCGATGCTCAAACCAACGCAATATGTCTGTCTAACAGGCAATTGCGGTCAGTTGGGAAACTGGACTGAAATGCTGCCGATGTCGGTGGGCCGATATGCAACGTGGTATATCAGATTGTTGCTCAATGATTTACCAGCAGAGTTTGAATATAAATATGTGATTAAAGACAGCGCCGATGGTTCATTTACGTATTGGCAGCCAGGTGCAAACCACAGATTTGTAGATACTTATCCGCAGTCGCCAGCACTTTTCCGAATCGACGATGGTGTGCTCACAATGTCCGACAGCAAGGTGCGTTTTGCGGGCGTCAACGTGCCTGTTTTCTCGCTGCGCACGGCCGACAGTTGCGGCGTGGGCGATTTCAGCGACCTGAAAAAACTCATTGATTGGGCGTCGCGCGTGGGGCTGAAAATGATACAAATTTTGCCCATAAACGACACAATATCAACATATTCGTTTCTCGATTCGTACCCATACAACGCCATTTCGGTGTTTGCGCTCAATCCGCTTTTCATTGATATTTTCAAAATTGGCAAACTTGCTGATAATCAGCAACAAAAACAATTTGAAGATGCTGCGCAAAAACTTAATGACGGGCAAGATGTTGATTACGAGAAGGTTATAAAACTGAAACTCGATTATTGTCGTGCGGTGTTCGGTCAAAATCAAGGCAAAATTGTTGATAATAAAGATTTTAAGCGGTTTACAAAGCAAAATACCGAATGGCTTGAGCCTTACGCGGCATTCAGTGCGTTGCGCGACAAATTCCGTACGGGCGATTTCAACAGTTGGGGCAAATTTGCGACGTATTCGGAGCGTGAAGTGCGCAAGATGTTCAAGTCCGATTCGCCATACTATGCCGACGTAACTTTCTGGTGCTATGTGCAATACGAACTTGACCGCCAGTTGCGTGAGGCTACCGCGCACGCCCGCAAGTGCGGCATAATTCTGAAAGGCGATTTGCCGATTGGCATTAGCCGTTGCAGCGTTGACGCGTGGTGCGCCCCCGAACTCTATAACTTTGACGGTCAGGCAGGTGCGCCGCCCGATTTCTTCTCGGAGAATGGTCAGAATTGGGGCTTCCCCACCTACAATTGGGAGCGGATGGCGCAGGACGGCTACGCTTGGTGGCGGCGGCGCTTGGCAAAGATGAACAGTTATTTCGACGCTTACCGAATCGACCATATTCTCGGTTTTTTCCGCATTTGGGAAATCCCGACAACCGCAGTACACGGCATTCTGGGCCATTTCAACCCGTCGTTGCCGCTGTCGGAAGCAGAACTGTTCCAGCACGGCATTGTAATCGATTATGCCGATGCCTGCATACCGACAACCGATGCCGAAACAATTGATAAACTATTTGGAAATCAGGCAGAAAAGGTAAAGAAAACTTATCTCGACCGTCAACCGAACGGCCTTTTCAGACTGAAACCTGAATTTGCCACCCAACGGCTGATTTACAATAAGATAGTCGGTGCGAACGACCCCGATTCGCTTTCAAAGCCGAAACGCCAACTGCTCAACGGCCTGCTCACTGTGGCCGCCGATGTGCTGCTGCTCAAAGACGAAGCCACTGGCGGCTATCACCCGCGTATCGATTTGCAGAAAACGTCGTCGTACGCGCGGCTGCCGAAGCCTACCCAACAGTTGTTAGACGCTGTTTATGAGGATTATTTCTACCACCGTCACGATGCGTTTTGGCGCCGTGAGGCCGAAGTGAAACTGTCGGCGCTGCTCAAGGCGAGCGATATGCTGGTCTGCGGCGAGGATTTGGGAATGATTCCGAACTGCGTGAAGCCCGTGATGGACGAGTTGGGCATATTGAGCCTTGAAATACAGCGGATGCCGAAAACTTTTACCGAATTTGTTGATTTGCAAACAATTCCGTATACGTCGGTATGTGCAACGTCAACCCACGACATTTCAACCATTCGTGGCTGGTGGGAGGAGAATGCCGAATCGACGCAGCGCTACTTCAGCAACTGGCTGAAACAGAAAGGCAAAGCGCCCGCGTCGGCCAGTGTCGATATTTGTAAAATGATAATCGACAGCCATTTGCAATCGCCTGCAATGTGCGTGATGATTCCCATTCAGGATTACTTCGCGCTGAACCCCGATTTCCGTGTAAAAAATCCTGAACAAGAGCGAATTAACGTGCCCGCCAATCCGCGCAACTATTGGAAATACCGTATGCACGTGCCGATTGAAACACTGCTCAAATCGCGAAAGCTAAACAGCCTGATTGCCACAATGCTGGAGCAGACCGGGCGGCTCAACGATGCTAAATAATGATTCAATAACCTCAAAATAAGATTGTTATGGCAACAAAATTTTCGTATGAGAAAACCATCGAAGAGATAGAATCGATTGTTGACGACATTGAAAACAACCGAATGGACATCGACCAGTTGGCCGATGCGGTTGCCCGTGTTTCGGATTTGCTGAAAAAATGCAAGCAGAAACTGGCTGACACGAAAGCCATTGTTGATAAAATTGATGAGGATAAATAGTTGACATAAAACAATTTGACTATGGCTGCACAAGCACCAGAATATAAAAAGCACGTTTGCGACGAATGTGCGCTGGCTGAATGGGATATGAAGTTTCCGAACCTTGATATGTGGGGAAAACCGACGCTGCTGCGCTGTCCGCATCAGAAATTCGCCATTATTCGCGGAACGCAGGCGTGCGGCAATTTCAAAATGAAAGAGTCTAAATGACAGGTGTTTAGCTACGCGTCTTGCGATTCGCAAAGCCGAGCGAAAGCGTCTTTCAAAATCACAATTTCGATGCCACGTTTTGCGTATTGAGACTGCAGAATATCGGAAAACTGCCACGCCACGCCACCGACAAAACCAATGGGCAAATTATTGATATTCAGTGGTTCGATGTGCTTTTGATGAAAAAGTTCAAACGCGTCGGCAACCAGTTTGGTAATTTCTGGTTCAGAGATATTTTTGCTTGTAAATTGCACAAATTTAGCAAGATAAGCATTGACTGGCTGAGCCGAATAAACGTTTTTAATAAGTTCGGCCGGTGTTGTTTGGGCAAAATCGAAGAATCTTTTGCATAAATATGCCGACAATTCGTTTCGCAACACTTTAGCAATCAGAGTTTTGCCAATATACGCTCCACTGCCTTCGTCGCCAAGCAGATAGCCCAACGATGGCGCCTGACGCTCAATTACTTTACCATTGTAATATCCGGCGGCAGCGCCTGTGCCCAGAATGGCGGCAATGCCTTGCTGGTTGCCAAACAGAGCGATAGCTGCGCCTTCCAAATCTGAGCAAACCTTTATTTCGGCATTCGTGAATACCTTTTTTAAAGTGCTGCGCACTAATTCCTGATTTTGCTGATTTCCGCAACCCGCGCCAAAATACAACACCGAATCAGGTTCGTTTTTGGCGACTTCGGCAACCGCTTGCGCAATGCCAAGCAAACCGTCGGGGTGCCCGCAGTTCGGGTTGAAGCCGATAGTCTCAACTGTCCGTATCTGATTGTCAATCAACCCCCATTTGCATTTTGTGCCACCGGCTTCAACGATGATTTTCATAACTATTAGATTTCGACCGCAAATTATCAAAAACAGCCGAATTCCACTACTTTGTGAAAAACGGCTGTTTGAATTATCAAATGCTGATTTTATTCGTTGTATTAATTTGCATTTGCTCGAATTTGCGATAACTCGCTATGGCTAACAACAAACTCTAATTTTGTGCCGGTTTTGCTTCCAAAATAACGGTAGCCCACGTTTTTCCCGTCATCTATCACTGTTTGGAAAAATTGTCCTGCCGATGGATCTTTTATTACATTTATAAGGCCACCAACAGTATTGGCTCTAATTGCATCTATGTTTACATCACTCATATTTATTTGATTCTCATCAATATCATAAATATAAACCACGTTATCGCCTTCAATATCCATATCTTTTAATGTTGTTACAACATCCATCTTCATTGGCAGTTGAACTTTAGTATTTTTAACCATATCAAGAAGTCTCTCATGTGGTGTGGATTGTGGTGCAGTCGATAATGATTTGATTTGTTCTGGAGACAATTCAACACTAAATTTTTTACCAGTTTGATCGCCAATAACTACGTATTTTAATCCGACATTTTCTTCTGCCATTATTTTAAGGAGTTGTTGAGAATTTTTGTCTGCGGACATCGAACTGGCAACTGATTGAGCAAAAAACTCTTTGTTTTGTTCCATAGCAGAAATATTGGCGATTTGCTCGTTCAGCTTGAGTGTACATATTACATAGTTATTTTCGAGTTCAACAGTTTCCACGCTACCTCCCAAACCCATATCGATGGGGCATTCGGAATTTGCCATTTTAACGGACATTTGTAATTTGCCTTGGTTGCACGATTTGCCAATAACCATAAAAACAGCCGCTACAGTGACTGTTACTAATGTTGTAATAAGTTTTTTGTTCTTCATTTTGTTTGAGTTTTATATGTGAGACAAATATATGACTATTTCTTTTCTTAATAAGAGCGAAGCCGTAACGAATTTTTTTGTTAAAAGAAATTTCAAAACTCGTTTTGGCACGCAATTTGCAATCCACTGCGCAAAACGATAAAAAAAACAGTATGTTAACATTCGTCGAATTCATCGAGAGAGCAATTAAAAGAGATTGGGACCTTCCTGCATTGAGCAATTATCGCGAAGCACCAATGAGTTACGGACAAACAGGCAAGATGATTAAAAAGATTCATCGTGCGCTTGCCGAGTGTGGAATAGCCGAAGAGGAAAAGGTTGTCCAGGTCGGCCGCAACAATGTTAACTGGGCCGTAACGTTCCTTGCCACAACATCTTACGGCACGGTTTCGGTTCCAATTCTGCAGGATTTCTCGATTTCTGACCTTGAAAACACCATCAACCACTCTGACGCAGTGTTGGTGTTTGTTTCCGACTACATTTTCGAGAAAATGGATGTTGCCAAATTCCCGAACGTGCGTGGTTTCATCTCGCTCGATGATTACAAAGTGCTTTACTCGACCGACGAAAAAGTAAATCAGGCATTTGCCAATTATAAAAACGATATTGATGTCAACCGCGAGAATTTTGCTTTGAAGCACATCGACAACAATCGCTTGGCGGCAATTAGTTATACATCAGGCACTTCTGGCCACTCAAAAGGCGTAATGCTGACTCACGGCAACTACGCCACAAACGTTGAGTTTGGCACAGAGGTGATTCCACTCAAATCAGGCGACCGTATGGTTTCACTTTTGCCTTTGGCGCACGCCTACGGAATGGCATTCGAGTTCCTGACAGAGTTCTCGCTCGGTTGCCACATTACTTTCTTGGGCAAGATTCCTTCACCGCAGGTTCTTCTTCAGGCTTTCGGCGAAATCAAACCGGGTTTGGTTGTGGTTGTTCCGCTTATCATTGAAAAGATTTACAAGGCAAAAATAAAGCCGGCCATCAGCAGTGGTCTGCCTAAATTCCTGCTGAGTGTTCCAGGCTTGCGCCGAATTGTTTACAGCAAAGTTCGCAAAGAGCTTGAGGAAGCATTTGGTGGCAATTTCTACGAGGTGATTATTGGCGGTGCCGCTCTGAACAAAGAGGTTGAGAGCTTCTTGAACCGCATCGGCTTCCGCTACACTGTCGGCTACGGAATGACCGAGTGCGCGCCAATCATCACTTATGCTCCGTGGGACACCGCCCGCAAGTTCAGTTGCGGTTACCCGATTCGTCGCTGCCAAGTGCGCATCGATAGCCCTGACCCTGCAAACATTGAGGGTGAGGTACTTGTCAAAGGAACTCAGGTGATGAAGGGATATTATAAGAATCCGGAGGCTACAGCTGCTACCTTCGACAGCGAAGGCTGGCTTAAGACGGGCGACACCGGCACCATCACTGCCGACGGCTATCTGACATTGAAGGGCCGCAGCAAGAATATGATTCTGGGTGCTTCTGGACAAAATATCTATCCGGAAGAGATTGAGGCTCAAATCAATAACTTGCCGTATGTGGCTGAGTCACTTGTTGTTGAGCGCGGTGGCAAACTGCACGCCCTCATCGTTCCCGACAAGGAGAAGGCCGAAAAAGACGGTCTCGACAGAGAAAAAATTCTGATTGAGTTTGAGAAGAACCAGAAAGAACTTAACAAGCTGATGCCTAACTATATGGCGATTTCGAAAATCGAATTGCAGGAGGAAGAGTTTGTAAAAACGCCGAAAAAGAGCATCAAACGCTATCTGTACAATTAGAAGGTTGTAAAAATTTGTTTTCATAGGGGGAGGGTGTTGCCGAAAGGCGCACCCTTTTTTGTTGGCTCCGTTTTCTAAATAATTATACATTTGCACTACGAAAAAAGTGGCAGATGGCTGACATATCATTCTCACAACTGGGTACTATTGAGCATATCGGCGACGACGCGATAACCGTCCGTATCGACTGCAACTCGGCTTGCAGCGCCTGCCACTCGAAAGACGTCTGCCTATCGACTGACAAGGCGGTGAAGCACATTACCATTGAGCCCGACGGGCGCGTTTACGCTGTTGGGCAGCAGGTTCGGGTTTACGGACAGAAGCAACTGGCCACCAAAGCCCTTTTCTGGGGCTACATTGCGCCACTGCTGCTGGTGATTGCGGTGCTGGCGGGAATGATTCTGGCCGGATTCGCGGAAGCAGTGGCCGGCGGGGCCGCACTTTTTTCGCTTCTACCCTACTATTTGGTGCTATTTTTGCTGCGCGACCGCTTCAAACGGACGTTTGTTTTTAAAATTCAGAATTGATATGGCAGGACTTCAGACAACAGACTTCAGACAACAGACACACGCTGTGCGTTGCTGCAATCTTGCCTTTGACTTTTTCAAAAAAGACGCAGCACGCTACATTTTCAGTAGAGACGCGGCACGCCACGTCTCTACTGACGCACGCTGTGCGTCCCTACTAAACGCTAAACTTCTAAACTTTTAACTTTAAATAATATGGAAATTGTTTTGTACAGTGTGATTGCTTTGGCCCTGCTGGGACTGGTGCTTGCCGCCGTCCTGTATGTTGTGGCTCAAAAGTTCAAGGTACAAGAAGACCCGCGCATTGACGAGATTGTTGCGCTGCTGCCTGGTGCGAACTGCGGCGGCTGCGGCTACCCCGGCTGTCGCGGTCTGGCAAGTGCCTTTGTGTCGGCTACCGACATTTCGGGACTGAAATGCCCCGCTTCGTCGGCAGAGACAATGAAGAAGATTGGCGCAATCCTTGGTCAGGAAGTGGTTGAGAGTGAGCCGAAAATTGCTGTGGTTCGCTGCAACGGCTCGTGCCAAAACCGCCCGAAGGTGAACCGCTACGACGGCGCCCAATCGTGCGCCTTTGCCGCCACCCTGTCGGCTGGCGACACCAACTGCAGTTTCGGCTGCCTTGGTCACGGCGACTGCGTTGCGGCCTGCCGCTTCGACGCCATCAGCATCAACCCCGAAACGGGACTGCCTGTGGTTGACGACAGCAAGTGTGTGGCCTGCGGTGCGTGCGTCAAGGCGTGTCCGAAGGGAATCATCGAACTGCGCAACCGCGGCAAGAAGGACCGCCGTCTGTTTGTGTCGTGCGTGAACAAAGACAAGGGCGCAGTGGCCCGCAAAGCCTGCACGGCTGCCTGCATCGGCTGCGGCAAGTGCGCCAAGGTGTGCGCGTTTGAGGCCATCACGGTTGAGAACAATGTGGCTTACATCGACTTTGAAAAGTGCAAAATGTGCCGCAAGTGCGCCGCCGAATGCCCGACGGGTGCCATCCACGAAGTGAACTTCCCGCCACGCCCGCCAAAGGCCGAGGCCACCGAAGAGAAACCTGTACAAACTAACGCATAAAGTCATCTGCTTATGTTCAAGACATTTAAAATAGGCGGTGTGCATCCTGAAGCCAACAAGCTGTCAGCCGCCAAAGCAATAGTAGATGCACAATTGCCGAAAGTGGCCATCATACCACTGGCGCAGCACATTGGCGCGCCGGCCAATGCCGTGGTGCAAAAGGGCGACAAGGTGAAGGTGGGCCAACTGATTGGCGAGGCCAACGGCTTTGTTTCGGCCAACATCCACTCATCGGTTTCGGGAACGGTGTCGAAGGTCGATTTGGCCGTCGACGTTGCAGGATTCAAGAAACCTGCGGTGTTCATCGACGTTGAGGGCGACGAGTGGCTCGAGACCATCGACCGCACCGACACTCTGATTGAAGAGATTAAAGACGACGCCAAAACCATTGTTGGCAAGATTAAAGACGCCGGCATTGTGGGTATGGGCGGCGCAACATTCCCCGCTCACGTGAAGTTGGCCATCCCCGAAGGGAAAAAGGCTGACTTCCTGATTATCAACGGTGTGGAATGCGAACCGTACCTGACCGCCGACCATCGGCTAATGCTCGAGAAGAGCGCCGAACTGATTGTGGGCGTCAAGATTCTTATGAAAGCCATCAACGTTACAAAAGCATACATCGGCATTGAGGCCAACAAACCCGACGCCATCAGCAAACTGACAGATTTGTGCGCCAAAGAGCAAGGCATTGAGGTTGTTCCGCTGAAGTTAAAATATCCACAAGGCGGTGAGAAACAGTTAATTAACGCTGTTTCGGGCCGCGAGGTGCCATCGGGCAAACTGCCGATTGACGCAGGTGCGGTGGTTCAGAACGTGGGCACCGCCTTTGCCGTGTACGAGGCCGTGCAGAAGAACAAACCGCTCATTGAGCGCATTGTGACCGTGACGGGCGACACCGTGGCAACACCATCGAACTTCCGCGCACGCATCGGAACGCCTGTGGCCGAACTGATTGCGGCTGCCGGCGGCGACGTTGAGAAGAGTGGAAAAATCATCAGCGGCGGCCCAATGATGGGCAAGGCAATGGCCAATCTGGAATCGACCGTAACAAAAGGAACATCGGGCATTCTAATGCTGAGCGAAGAGAAGGCCGTGCGCCCCGAAGCCGGGCCGTGCATCCGCTGCGCCAAGTGCGTGGACGCCTGCCCAATGGGACTTGAGCCATACTTGCTAATGCAATACAGCCAACGCCAAATGTGGGCCGAAGACGAGGCCAACCACATTATGGACTGCATTGAGTGCGGCTGCTGCATATTCTCGTGCCCTGCCAAACGTCCGATTCTGGACTATGTGCGTTTGGGCAAAAACACTGTAGGTAAAATAATTAGAAGTAGAAAACAATAATGGGACAATTAGTTGTATCACCGTCGCCGCACACTCGCAGTAGTGTTTCAACCCCCAACCTTATGTTCGGGGTTATAGCGGCATTGCTACCGGCTCTGGCCGTTTCAGTTTATTACTTTGGAATCGGAACGCTGATTGTAACACTCACATCTGTTGCAAGTTGCGTACTTTTTGAGTACCTGATTCAGAAATTCCTGCTCAAGCAGCAGCCAACCATCAGCGACGGCTCGGCCATTCTGACGGGCTTGCTGCTGGCGTTCAACCTGCCGTCGAACCTGCCCATCGGCATCATCATTGTTGGTGCGGCGTTCGCCATCGGCGTTGGCAAAATGGCCTTCGGCGGCCTGGGGCAGAACCTGTTCAACCCCGCACTTGCCGGGCGTGTGTTCCTGCTCATATCGTTCCCCGTGCAAATGACCACGTGGCCTGTTCCGAAAGGCTTCAGCACCAACTACATCGACGCCGAAACGGGCGCCACTGCGCTGAATATGCTGAAGAACCACTTCGGCACACTGCCCGAAACAACCGATATGCTTCTGGGCCAAATGGGCGGCTCGCTTGGCGAGGTCTCGGCCATTGCGCTGCTCATCGGCTTCGCGTTCCTGCTCTTCCGCCGCATCATCACCTGGCACATTCCTGTAACCATTTTCGCTACAGTGTTTGTGTTCCAAGGTATTCTGTATCTGGCTGACCCCGTGCAGTTTGCATCGCCTGTGGCTCACCTTTTGGCCGGCGGTCTTATGCTTGGCGCGATATTTATGGCAACCGACTATGTGACATCGCCAATGAGCATCTGCGGAAAGGTGGTTTACGCCTTCGGAATCGGCATTATTACGGTGGTAATCAGAAACTTCGGCTCGTTCCCCGAGGGAATGTCATTCGCCATTCTGATTATGAACGCCGTGACGCCGCTCATCAACACTTATATTAAACCAAAACGATTCGGGGAGGTAAAATAATGGCAAAACTTGAATCATCACTGAAGAATATGTTGCTGTCGCTCACGGCGATAGCACTGATTGCCGCCGGCCTTATGGCATCGCTCTACCGCGTGACATCGGAGCCGATACAGAAATCGAAGGAGCAGAAATCGGTTGACGCGATAAAGGCCGTGCTGCCTGCTTTTGACAAGATTGAAAACGACACCGCCAACGGGCTCAACATCTTCAAGGCCTACAAGGCTGACGGACAGTTTGTTGGCGCGGCTGTTGAATCGCTGTCGAAAAACGGTTTCGGCGGCGAGATAAAAGTTATGGTGGGCTTCGACGCACAAGGCTGCATCACCGAATACTCGGTTCTGGAGCAGAAAGAGACGCCGGGCCTTGGCACCAAAATGGTGACCTGGTTCCGTCCGCAGACCGAGAAGAAAAAGAGCCTGCTGGAGACCATCTTCCACTACGAGGTGAAAACGCCTGAAAAACAGAGTTCAATCATCGGCAAGAATCCGGCGGTGAACAAAATGACGGTGTCGAAAGACGGCGGCGAGATTGACGCCATCACAGCATCGACCATCAGTTCGAGGGCATTCCTTGAGAGCGTTCGCACAGCCTACAACGCCTACGCGGCCGCCAACAATCAGAAACCAACCGACGCCAACAGCGGCGCCACTCAAACAACGGAGGGCAATAACAATGAACAATAATCTGAAAATACTGCTGAACGGCCTGATTAAGGAGAACCCGACATTCGTTCTGCTGCTGGGTATGTGCCCCACGCTGGGCACCACATCGTCGGCCATTAACGGAATGAGTATGGGATTGGCCACCACCTTTGTGCTAATCTGCTCAAACATAGTGATTTCGCTCATCAAGAACCTTGTTCCCGACAAGGTGCGCATTCCGGCCTACATTGTTGTGATTGCGGCCTTTGTGACAATGGTTGAAATGATTATGCAGGCCTACGTGCCGGCTCTGTACGCGAGTCTGGGCCTGTTCATCCCGCTTATTGTGGTGAACTGCATTGTTCTGGGCCGCGCCGAAGCCTTCGCCGCCAAAAACAGCGTTGTGCCGTCAATGTTCGACGGACTGGGCATCGGCCTTGGCTTCACGCTCGCGCTGACACTGCTCGGAAGCATCCGCGAACTGCTTGGAACGGGCAAGATTTTCGATTTTGCCATCTACCCCGAAAGTTACGGAATGCTGCTGTTTGTGCTGGCACCGGGCGCCTTCATCGCGCTGGGCTTCCTGATTGCGATTGTCAACAAATTACGTAAATCTTAAAAAAGGCTGAACTATGGAATACTTGTTAATGTTTATAGCGGCGGTTTTTGTAAACAACATTGTGCTGTCGCAATTCCTGGGCATCTGCCCGTTCCTGGGTGTATCGAAGAAAGTGAGCACCGCGCTCGGAATGGCCGGCGCCGTGGCCTTTGTGCTCGTGCTCGCCACCATTGTGACCTATCTGGCCAACGCCTGCATTCTGGTGCCGTTCGGCCTTGAGTACCTGCGGACCATCACCTTCATTCTGATTATCGCCGCACTGGTGCAAATGGTTGAGATTGTGCTGAAAAAGGTGTCGCCCGCGCTCTATCAGGCTCTGGGCGTGTTCCTGCCGCTCATCACCACCAACTGCTGCATCCTTGGCGTTGCCATCTTGGTTATTCAGAAAGACTACAACCTGCTGCAGAGCGTTGTCTACGCCTTCTCGAACGCCATCGGCTTCGGCTTTGCACTGGTTCTGTTTGCCGGCCTGCGCGAACAGATTGAGTTCTCTGAAACACCGAAAGCAATGAAGGGAATGCCTATCGCACTCGTCACCGCCGGCATCCTGGCAATGGCGTTTATGGGATTCTCGGGACTTGTAAAATAATTTAGAATTTAGAATTTAAAAGTTGGAAAGGTAAACTTGTAACTTTTACCTTGCAACTTGTAACTAAAAAAAGCCTTCCGCAGTGCGGGGGGCTTTTTTGTGTTATGGCCTACCCTATTGGGTAAAATTGATTTCATTTAATGGCAAACATTCATATATTTGATAGGATTTTGAGATAAGGAATATTCGTATTCGTAGAGACGTTGCGCGCAACGTCTCTATAGAAAAAAATGATAAAAGATTAATGAACCAAAATACAACTCTAATGAAACGCATTTTATCTCTTTTATTTGCCGCAATGCTTGCAGGGCAGGCGTGGGCAACAGACAATTATGATTTTTCAGCCGTTTGCAGCAGTGGGCAGACATTGTATTACAAAATCACAAGTAATACTGAACCATACACTGTTGCGGTTACTTATCCAAAAGAAGTAAATTACTATTATTATGTAGGTTATACTGAACCAGCGGGCAACATTGTTATTCCTTCGGAAGTTGAAAACAATGGTATAAAGTATAATGTGACGTGTATTGGTGAATCTGCGTTCGATAAGTGCGAAAAAATAAAGTCAGTCATTATTCCGAACACGGTTACAAGCATTGAGTACTCTGCATTTGCTTTTTGCTCAATAGAATCTGTTACCATCGGCAATTCAGTAACGGAAATTGGCAATCAGGCATTCCGTAACAGCGACCTGAAATCAATCACCATCCCCAATTCGGTTACAAGCATTGAAGGTGGCGCGTTTTTTGAGTGCTACTATCTAAAATCTATTACCATTCCAAGTACAGTTACAAACATTGGTGATGGAGTGTGCGGACACTGCCCCGATTTGACAGAAATAAACGTAGAAAGTGAAAATACAGAATATACATCCGATAATGGAATCCTTTTTAATAAAAATAAGACAACTATAATGTGTTACCCTGCTGGTAAAACAGAATCGTCATATACAATTCCAAATGGGGTTACGAATATTGCCAATGATGCATTCAATGATTGCTTCAGACTTACATCAATCACAATACCCAATTCGGTTACCTGCATTGGTAGGTATGCGTTTTTTGATTGTGAGAATATAAAATCGGTTTCTATCCCCAATTCGGTCACGAGCATTGGCGAGAGTGCATTCATGCATTGCAGCAATTTGTCACTAGTTACAATACCTAATTCGGTTACAACCGTCGGTTTCTGGGCATTTTATGGTTGCACAAATTCAACTATTATTTGTGAGGCGGAAACTAAACCTGAAGGATGGGACGGAAGTTGGAACAGGGATTGCCGCAAGGTTGCTTGGAATGTACAAGTTTGCGAGAATAATGACTTTGAGTTTAAATACGATTCAAGTCAAGATTATAAAGTGGCTACTTTGGTGAAATACAAAGGAAGTGCCGATACCGTTTCGGTTCCAAGTGCGGTTTTTGTTGATGGGGAAATATATACGGTCAATCAAATTGGTGACGAAGCGTTCAGCGGCTGCGCGAGTTTGAAATCGGTAAAACTGCCATCGGACATTAAAGGTTATGGCAAAAGGGCTTTCAAAAATTGCACGGCACTTAAAATCCTTTTTGTTCCCCAATCGGTTACGAGTATTGGTGAAGATGCATTCTATGGTTGCACGAATACCACTATTGCTTGTGAGGCCGATAGCAAGCCTATATTTTGGGACGATAATTGGAACAAAAACGGAGGCAGAGTTGTATGGAACGCTCAATTAGGCGAAAGCAAGGATTTTGAGTTTGAGTACGATTCGACTCTAGACGGCAATTATATAGCCCGTTTGGTAAAATACAAAGGCTATTCCGAATCGGTTTCAGTTCCAACTGTCATTATCACCGATAGCGCAGAATATACAGTTATATACATAAATAAAAAAGCGTTCAGCGAGAATAGGCGTATCAAAACCGTCAAACTGCCGAATACACTTCGAGGGTTTGGCGAAAGAGCGTTTGAAAATTGCACGTCATTGGAGTCAATTGTCATACCCGATTCGGTTGACAGAATCAGCGAGAGTATGTTTTCTGGTTGCAGCAGCCTGAAATCAGTAGAGTTCAGCCCGTCGATAGAGTATATAATGAATGGCGCATTTGAGAAATCGGGATTGGAATTTGTTGCGCTACCCAAAACCGTTACGTCTATCTATGACTTTGCATTTGCCGAATGCGAAAATCTGAAACTGGTTTACATACCCGAAACGGTTGTAAAAAATGAGTATTACGCATTTGTCGATTGCACTAACGCTACCATTTACTGTGCCGCTGCAAAACAACCCGAAACGTGGAAAGAATTGTGGAACGAAGATGGCGGCAAGGTTGTGTGGGGACATTCTGTCCCTGCTGATTCAACGCTTGAATTAAAATTTGCAACAAAATCTGACGGCACGGCTGCTGTTACTGAATGCCTGAGCGAATCATCATCGGTTGAAGTGCCAATGATGGTTATGGTTGACAGTTCGGCTTATTTTGTCACAAGCATTACAGGCCAACCATTCTTTAATTGCAGGAATTTGAGCAGTATAAATGTTGACAGTGAGAACAAAATATTTGCATCTGTTGATGGCGTTTTGTACAACAAGGAGAAAACCAAATTGATAGTTTGCCCGCCAAAGAAAACGGGTACTGTCACTATTCCGAATACAGTCACAAGCATCGAGACAATGGCGTTTACAGGCTGTGAAGATTTGCAGTCAGTCGAAATTCCTAATTCAGTAACAGAAATAGGCGGCTGGGCGTTTTCAGGTTGCGCTGGATTGGAATCGATATCCATTCCAAACAGTGTTACGAGCATTGGTGATGCCGCATTCCGCAGGTGTTTAGGATTAACAGAGATAACCATCCCAAAATCGGTTGTCAGTATGGGCAGCGATGTGTTTGCCGAACACGAAACACCAATCACCGTCTATTGTGAAGTGTCAAGAAAACCCGAAGGCTGGGATGATAATTGGGATAGCGCTTATGGCATAACACCTTGCGATGTTGTGTGGGCTGACAATACCCCCGTCACCGAAACAGCCGCCAACGCTGTCAACATCTACGCACACGGCAACACCATTGTGGTTGAAAACGCAACGGATGAAATCAGCGTTTATGATGCAATGGGACACCTTGTGTGTAGAGACGCGGCGCGCCACGTCTCTACGGTTGCCAAATCGGGCATCCGCACCGAAATCCGCATCAACAAACCTGGCGTTTACATTGCAAAAACCGGCGCTGCGGTGAAACGGATTGTTATGAACTGACGAATTTGTAAACAACTGATAATGTGGCAGGGATGCGATTAATCGCGTCCCTACTTTGTTTAAACTCAGCCGGACACGAAACACTCTCACAAATAGATAAATCAGCAAAAACAACCAATAACATTTTCCGAAAAAACACTTTGATATTAAGCGGAGACGCTTTGCTTATGTTCGTTATGTAAAGTGGATTGTGAGGGGGAAAAAACGAAAAGCTTGCTGTAAGGCAATTGTCTAATATTATTCAACCAAATTAATTAACCCATGAAAAAAATACTGTAGCCCTAAAAGAAGAGAAAGATTATAGTTCTCTTTAGACATAAAAAGAAGAGACCCGACAACAAGCTTTTCAAAGAACTATAACCTTACGGCTACAAAAGTAGAATCATTTTCCGAACATACAAACAAAATGACCTAAAAAAAGTTTATTTTTACATAAAAAAGCAATCGTTCTGACAATCATCTTTTTACATCCGTCAAAACGAGAATAAAAAGTGATTTTGCGAGGCTGTTGCCATAAAAAAACACGGCTAATTCCTGCCGCAGAAGCCACAACTGATAACAGAAACTTGTTTTATGACTGCATTATAAGGCAAAACCATCATAAATATGTCAATCAATTTTATGCTGAATTTTTGCGTTTGGGGCTCCCGCCCGGGAACAAAAACTGCTCGGCGGTGCAAAATGTGAACACTATTTACTATATTTGATTTTTATTATTGAAACACATTATTTATGAATAGACGACTATTTCTTTGGGCTCTAATTGGAACATTGCAGATGGGACACGTCTGCGCCCAGACAAGTTCAGCCACCAGCGAGGCAACCGAATACAACCGTAACTCGCTCACAATTATGTTGGTAGAGGGCGACAAATATGGCTCCGAACTGAAAGAGGCAATCAGCCACGTGGTTGTTCCCGAAAAGTTCGACGACAATATGCTCGACAATCGCCTATTACACCCGTCAGAAAATTCTGATATTCTGCGCCAGCAACTTGAGATTTCGCATACACCCAACCAGATTTTCGCCAAATGGTTCTCGCGCGCCGACGATGGCAAATTCAATATGTCGGTTATTCACGAGCGCGGCCTCTACAATGCCACCGATGCCGATGTGGTTGCGGCTTCGGCCTCGAAACGCGGCTTGGCCAAATTGCAGGATGCCGGCGAGAAGCTCATCAGCCACTCATACGTGATGGTGCTGGCTTTCGGCAAAATAAAAACTATGGAGGAGATTTACGATGAGCAGGATGCCGCCCGCCGCAAGTCGGCCAAGGCTACCGGCAAGGAGTTCAAACCGGTGCCGCGTACCCGAAACGGCTACAAGGGCGAGGTTGCGGGCTTTCTTTTCCGCCTGTCGGATGTGCCGCAGACAATGGACAACTTCTACTCGAATATGTGGATTTTCGACGATGACTCGCCGGCAACCATCGCGGCCAAACGCCAGATTTTCGACACCACAATGTTCAAACTGTCATTCGTGACGTCGGTTGTGGCAACTTGTGAGGGCACACAATTAAACGTTGGCACGCAAATGAGCAAGGCCCAACTTTTTGATGTTATGATGAATAACTCTGTCAGCAACCTCGTTACCGGATTCGAGAGCAAGGTTGACGAATGGAAGGTGCGCACGGCTCTCTACAGCACGTTCCCGCTCCGCGCCAAAATCGGCACAAAAGAGAACCTGATGGTTGAAGACCGCTATTTTGTTTATGAGTTCAGGATGAACAAAAAAAACGAGGTTTATGCCGACCGCCGCGGTGTGGTTCGCGCAAAAAAAGTGGTGAACAACAGCCACGTGGCTGAAGGCAACGGCAAAGAGAACATTCGGAACACCACATCGAAATTCTACCAGGTTGCAGGCCACAAGCTGGAGCCTGGAATGTTTCTGGAGCAAAACAACGATGCAGGAGTTGGTGTTACGATTGGCGGCGCCGGCGGTTCGCTCGGAGGTGCATACATCAACATTGAAGCGCTTATGGGACAGTACGTTGGCATCACTCAGCTTAAAGTCTTCCTTGGCGGACACATCGGTTTTAACTCGTACGAATTGGAAGGAAGTGGCGATGACAACACCTCGGTAATGTTTTACGGCGGCGAGCTTGGAATATCGAAGGGATTCTTCATTATGCGCAACGTGTCGGTTTCCGGTCAGGCCGGATTGGCTTTGGAATGGGGAAGCATTCTCGACTCCGACATAAAGAAGAACTACTACAACGACTGCCTTGTGCAGGGATTGTTTGGCTTTGCCGGAGCGCAGCTGGCCATCAACATCAAATATAATGTGCAGCTTGTAGGCGGACTCAACTACTACGCTGAGGCTGGCAACGCTTCGCTTACCAAAGATTCTGAAGACGAGAAATCGAAAGATATGGGCATAAAATACTCGGAAGTGTTCGATGGCCGCGCGGGCGCAAATATAAATGTGGGCCTACGCATCCAATTCTGATGTTGAAGCGTCTATAAAGAGTGAAACGGCAGAGCGGGAAACCGCAGCCACTAAATAAATGAAGAAACTAAATTTTTGAATTATGAAAAGATTGTTTAAAACACTGGCAATTAGCGCTATGGGGCTTTTGCTGACTTGCATTGCGGTTAACGCGCAATCGCGCAACAAGGTTAGAAAACTGGAGTACAACAGCCAATACAACTACGAGGTTGCAACGTTGGCCGTTGGAGTTGACGGCACAAAACTCGTGAAAGTTTGGGGCTACGGCAAGACTGCCGAAGACGCAGTGCGCAATGCCAAAGAGCTGGGCGTGGCCTGCGCCATCTTCCGAGGCTTCCCGGCAGGCAGCAACGGCTCGGCGGCCCCCACTCCTGCCATCGTAACCGATGCGAACGCCGCCACTACACACGAGGACTATTTCGTGAAATTCTTTGAACCGGGCGGCAAGTATCTGCAATACGTAAACCTCAGCACCGACGGCATTCCGACCGACCGCGTGAAGGTGAACAAAAAGACCTACAAGGTGGGTGTTGAGATGTCGATTGCCTACGACGAGCTTCGCAAAGAGATGGAGCGCCAAGGTTTCGCCCGCAAGCTGAACAGCGGTTTCTAATTGATAATCATCAAAATCAGAACAGATATGAAAAAGTTGTTAATATTTTCGGCCGCTATGATGCTGACAGCCAGCGTTTTCGGCCAGGCAAAGAAACCTACCATTATGGTGGTTCCGAGCGATCGTTACTGCATTGCAAACGGATACTCGATGACGTTCGACAACCAAGGCACACAGACCGTTCTGCCCGACTACAAGAAAGCCCTGCAAAACGACTCCGACCTGCGGTTGGCCATCTCGAAGATGAGCGGCATAATGTCGGACCGCGAGTTTCCGCTGAAAGATTTGGAGCAGGAGCTGCGCAACATTGCCAACGAGTCGGCCGAAAGCTCGCTGATTATGGGCTCGGCTGGCGGAAGCGTTGTTGAATCGCCGATTGATGTACTGAAACGCACCGCAAAGGCCGACATTATTATGGACCTCGACTTCTCGGTTGAGCGCCAAGGACCAAAGAAACATATCAAATTCATTTTGAATGGTTTGGACGCTTACACAAGCAAGAATATCGCAAGCTCATCAGGCGCGGGCGAGCCAAGCTCGGCTGCTTCGGTTGACCTGCTGGTTGAAGAGGCCGTGCTCAGCCATATGGACGAGTTCTGCGGACGCCTTCAAGCCCACTTCGACGATATGTTCAACAACGGACGCGAGGTGAAGATTATGGTTAAGCTGTTCGACGGCGCCGACGTCAACCTCAACGACGAATACGACTACAACGGCACCACCGACGAACTGAACATCTTCATTGAGGACTGGATGGCCGACAACACTGTGAACGGCCGCTTCAGCATTAGCGACGCAACGGAGAACTTCCAACGCTACGAGCAGGTGCGCATACCAATGTTCTATGAGCGCAACGGCCGCCAACGCGCGATGGACACCCGCACATTTGTCAACAATCTGAAGAAATTCCTCTCAGAGGCGCCGTTCAACCTCGAATCGAAAGTTTATATGCGCGGTTTGGGCGAGGCTTGGCTGATTATCGGCGAGAAATAACTATTGCAGGATTGAATGTTTAACCGCAAAAAAGTGTGATTATGAAACGATTATTGCTTATGATAGGTGTTGGTGTGGCATTCGCGTTTGCCGCCCAGGCACAGAACAATATGGGCAAGTCCGACGATTTCGCCCGCATCGCGCTTGCACCAGTGATTGACGACAACGCCATTCCATCGAACGCAAAAACAATGCTGGAGAACAAGATTCGCCAGATTTGCACCCTCAACGGCCTGGCTGGCGAAGGCAGCAACCCGATGTTCTCTATCCGGGCAACCGTTGACGTGCTGAGCAAGGAGCTGACACCCACCGCCCCACCGATGCACTCGCTGAATCTGACTGTAAATATGTTTATTGTGGACAACGCGACGGGCAATGTTTTCAGCCAGACATCGGTTGATGTGAAGGGCGCCGGACAAAACGAGAGCAAGGCCTACGCCCAGGCCATCAAAGGGCTCGACCCCAAGCGCGGACAGTTCAAAGCTTTTGTTGAGCAAGGCAAAAACAAGATTATTGAATTCTACAACTCGCAGTGCGATATGGTTCTCTCGCGCGCCAACGCTCTGAAGGCGCAAGGCCGCGACGGCGACGCCTCTGCCCTACTCTACTCGGTGCCCGAGGTCTGCAAGGAGTGCTACGACCGTTGTATGGAGCTTGCCGGACAGACGCAGGCAACAAACCAAACAACAGCCGTTGCCGCAGCCGACAGCAGCTCTGCCAGCGATGTGGTTGACAACGGCACACAATCGGCCGAGATAGAGAACGGCATCTTTATCTACTTCAAAGGGTGCAAACGCTACGGCAACAAGGTGCGCCTGACTTTCAGCATTGAGAATCAAGGCCAGAAAGACTATGAATTTCAGGTTTATAGAAGCAGTTTGCGCCTTATCGACAACGAAGGCAACAATGTTCAGATGGAGAAAGGCAAGCTTGCCGGCAACGAATTCACCTGGAAGGGCGAAGCAACTATTATGAACGGAACGCCCGCCACGTTTGAGTGCGAGTGCAATGCCGTTGAGCAGGTGAAAATGTTTGAGATTGAGAAAGATGGAAAAATCTATCGTATGCGGTTGAATGTTGAGTGCCAATAAGCGGACTGCATATAAATAAAATTTCGCCCTGAAAGGAAAAAGACTTTTGCCCTTTCAGGGCGTTTTTTGTGGCGTACATTAACCCAAGGCGACGCTTCGCTTGCCTTGGGCTATGAACTGATTACCCCTTCGGGGCGCTCGGGGGTTAACCTAATCTTTGTCCGTAGGACATTCATATCGGTAGAATAATGCGGGCAAGAGGCACAACCCCGTTAGGGGTTGCATTTCTCCTTTTGCACGAAATATTATGCAACGCCTACGGCGTAGAAACCAAATTGACAATATTTTTCTACCGATATTTATTCCCTACGGGAATCAAAAATGAATTAAAGAGGAAGAAAATGCTCTATGGGCAAAATATGGATGCCCATTTTATTTTTCAACACCCAGCAAACTTGTCAACTCGGCAAACTGCGTGAGCTGGAACATCCTGTGGTGCTCAAAATCGTCAATAACCTCGTGCTGCCACATCACCTCGTAGGGAATATGCACGGCCCACGCGCCAATGTTCAGAGCCGGCAGAACGTCCGACTTTAGCGAGTTGCCAACCATCAGAAACTCTTCCGGCTCAACGCCAAGCTGCCGGCAAAGGCTGGTGTACTGCTGTTCGCGCTTGTCGCTGACAATCACCACATCGTCGAAATACTTCTGCAACCCGGAGCGCTTGAGTTTGTTCTCCTGTGTGAGCAGTTCGCCCTTGGTGAAAACCACCAGTTTGTAGCGCCCGGTGGCTTTGAGCTTACGCAATGTATCCTCAACGCCTTCGAGCGGAGTGCCTTCCAAGCGGAGAAGCGAGCGGCCGAGCTCCATAATCTTGGCAATATCAGAGGCCGGAATGGCTCCGTGGCTCACTTT
The DNA here is from genome assembly GCA_902790595.1 of uncultured Bacteroidales bacterium. GTDB lineage: Bacteria > Bacteroidota > Bacteroidia > Bacteroidales > SZUA-534 > RUG13583. Next base: position 174,087 of record CADASL010000006.1, on the reverse strand, counting down.
GATAGCATTCTCAACCAGCGACAGCGTGAAAGCCATAGCACCGTAGCCGTAGTCCTCCATATTGGCCATTTCAACTTTAAAAAGGCTGTCAGAGATGGTCTGCGCATCGCCGTAAGGCGACAGAATATCGCACATACCGCGTTCAACCTCAAGAAAATAGGTCTCGTTGTCCCAAAGAGTGTCATCGGCGTCGAAAGCAACGGCTTTAATATCGCACAAGGTGTTCATCTTACGCTGGAGTTGGTGCCGCAAACAACAAAAGGGCCCTCTCAGGTCCTTTTGTCAGCGGTATTTTTTGTTAGCATTTATTCTTTGTTTTGCCTCATTTTCACCACATCGGTGACGTTCGATGTAACACCGAACACACCAATGATTTTGCCATCGGCATCGAAGAGCGGGTACTTCGATGTCTTGATGAATACAGACGAGCCATCGGCAAGACCGACTTCTTGAACTTCCTCTGGCAGAGGCTTTCCGGTACGGATAATTGTGGTATCATCATTAATTGATTTCTCAGTGGCAGCCGCATCGGCAGTAACCTCTCGGTCGGTTTTACCAATAACCATTTCCTCGGTCATACCGAAATTGGTGTAGAATGAATTTGACACCTTTATATACCGCAAATCCAAATCTTTGAAGAAGATGACATCGTTCACGTTGTTCATCAGCGAATCCATCAGGGCTTGCTCCTTGGTCAGAGCTTCACGCATAGAGGTATTCTCCTCCATCTGGCGGCGAAGGTCCTCCTGGGTGGCCTGCATCTCCTCAAGATTCTGACGAAGCTCCTCCTCCTGCGATGTCAGCTCGTCGCTCTTCACGCGGCTGTCGTTGAGCAGGCGCGATGTCTTCTCGGTAACTTTCACGCTCGACAGCGTTGACGCGATGCTCTCACCCAGTTTCTCAACAAACTCAATCTCGTGCTGTTTCAGCTCGTTGAACGAAGCAATCTCCATCACACCCAAAGTCTCGTCGTTGATGATGCAAGGCACAATCAGAATGCAGCGCGGATTGGCGGTGCCAAGGCCCGAAGTTATCTTGATGTAATCGTCAGGAATCTCGGTCAGGTAGATGGTCTTGCGCTCGTAGATGCAGCGGCCTACCAGCCCCTCGCCCACCCGAATCTCTTTCTTTATGAACTTGTCGCGGCCGTAGGCGATGGCTGTAACAAGCGAGTAATAGAGGTCGTCCGGGTTATCGTCGTTCAAAACGAAAAGCGCGCCCTGGTTAACATTCAAGTAGTCAATCAGATTCGACATAATATTGTAACCCAGAGCTTTCATATTGTTCTGGTCTTTGCGCAGAATCTCGCCGAATTTTGCAATACCCTCGGTGGTCCAGTTGCGCAAATCCTCCTCCTCTTTACGCTGTGCCTCAATTTTCTGGCTCTCGACAAGGCTGTCGCGCATCTGAATCAGAGCATCGCCAAGGCGGTCTTTGTCGCCAAGAGTGTGGAAATCGGTCTCGAACTCGCCCTTGCCAATGCTTAACGCGAAATTCTCCGACTTACGTATGCCATCGACAACCTGATTGAGCGAATCCGACATCTCCTCAAGTTCGTCGTTAGTCTTGATATTCAATGTATTGATACCCTCAGTGTCACCAGCGGCAAGCAGTTTAAGCGCATCGGTGGTGTTTTTGATTGGCATCGTCATATTTCTGGCGATGAGGTAAATCAGCACAAGCATAATTAACAATCCGATGATGGCTATAATCAGCACTGTGCGGATGCTGCCGCGCGACGCGTCGGCCACATTGCTGGTGGGGAACGTCAGCGCAAGCGACCAGTTGCAATCGGGACCGATGTTGATTGGTGTGCAATAGGTACACATTGGCACTCCGTTCTGCTCGAAGGCATAGTTCAGATATTCGCCTTTGGCCATCCGGCGGTGCATATCGGCAATGGCGGCCGTATCGGTGTAACCGACTGTGTATTTACGGTTTATATCAGCCGAATTGTTTGTAAAGACGATTATGCCATCCTCGTTTATGAGGTATTTGGTCACCTCTTTGTTGAAGGCAGCCGCCACTTTGGCCGACATAAAATCGAAATCGTTGACATCGACAGCCTTGCAAGCGTATCCGCAGACATTGTTGTTCTGATAGATAGGTGTGCTGAAATTTATCATCCAGTGGCCGTTGTGCTCGTAGGGTTTGCCAATCACGGTGGAGTTGGTGCCGAGAATGGATGAATAGTTATTTGAAATCAGGCCGTAGTCATCGGTGAGACTGACGGCGCCGCTGTTGGCCTGCATCAGCACCCAATCGTTGTCGAGAAGGTTGCTGTCGGCATAGAAGCCCGAGGGCAGAAGCAGCCAGTACATCTGGCCCTGACCGCACGTCTGCGAAAGCGTTTGCTTGAAGAACTCGCGCTGCGTTGAGTCGAGCGAGGTGCGACTGTCGGAGAGGATGCCCGCCAAGGTGCGGATGTTCGAATAGTGGTCTTTGAGCACAATCTCGGCGTGCGCGGCCGACCTTTCGGAGAGCAATCGGCTGGTGTGGCCGTTGTCGAATTCCGCCTGATTGGTGAAGCGGACGCCAATAAACACGATGAGAATGATGATGTAAACTGAAAGGGGAACCAGCACAAAGAGGCTGATTTTTCTTCTGATACTAAGTTTTACCTTCATATATCGACCTTTTTTTATTCAAAAATTACAAAACCTAAAAGTAAAACACCTCTGCTAAATATCCAAAGGGAATTTTAGAGATTTTTTGCAGAAGTTTTTCCCCGCCCACACCTATAAAAAATGCTGTTTTGAGCCAGTGTTTTTTTTGATAATTACATTGAAAAAAGTACTTTTGACCAATTATTTGAACAATTTGACTTTCAATTGGGAACCGATATGAATTTTATGAAAAAAATATTGTTTGTCAATATTTTGGCTTTGTTATCTTTTTGTAATGTTTTTGCTCAAACTGACACTGAATTTTGGTTTTGTATTCCACAAGTAACTTGGCAACATGAAGGCGATGTTCCAAGATTGGTTATAACAGCCACTAATGAACCTGCCAAGGTTACAATCGAAATGCCGTTGGAAGAGCGTTTCGAAACTGTCGTATTAGATATTCCCAAAAACACCTCATATATCTATGATTTTGACGCATACATGCAATATAAATATGACAACAATGGTAAAGTAGACAGAGGCGCGCGCAAAGGTTACCATCAAGAAGATAATTTCATAGAAAGTGGTCTCTATGGTGAAAGTTGTGTTATTACCAACAAGGGTATACATATCCATTCAACGGCTGATATAACCGCATATTTGGAGCGAGGGAAACGAAACAATGACGATATTTGGGCATTGAAAGGTAAAAACGCATTTGGTACAAGTTTCATTGTTCCTTCGCAAAACACTTTCCGCAATTATAATTTTAATGGAAGTTCCCAAACTGAGTCCAATGAACCCAATGCGTGGAATGCTATTGACATTGTAGCTGTAGAGGATTGTAATGTAACTGTAACATTACCTGCTCTAGGTTTGGTAATTGATGACGAAGGATTGGGCAGATTCGAACTTGACAACACTTGCGAATTCAGTTTACGACGAGGCCAAACACTTAATTTACAAGCTGCTTCACAAGCCGCAAGCAAACACTTAGGTGGAACAATTATTGAATCGGAGGGGGAAATAGTTGTGCAATGGAAAGACGATTCTCTTTACAAAAGAGACGGGAATGACTATTCTAAAGGTGATGACGGATGCTATGATATTATCGGAGACCAATTGGTTCGTTTAGACCTTGCAGGAAAGGAATATATTGTAATGAGAGGTCAGCTTGGCCATAACAACAACAAAGGTGAATTTGTTTATCTAATGTCAACAGTTGATGACCAAACCGATATAACCGCGGTTTCTGGTGATGGAGATAATATTCCTGTATCATCGTTGACGGGTATGGGAAGTATGACAAAAATATTGCTAAACGGCGGTCAAGTTAATAATGGTAAAAACTATGATGTTGTTCACATAAATGCAACCAACCCAATTGTTGTTATGCATATGTCTGGATTTGGCTGTGAAGTGGGCGGAGCCATTTTGCCAACAATTGAAGGCTGTACTGGCTCTCGCAGTGTTTCTGTATGCCGTTCGACAAACGAAGGTTTTTTCCTCAATATTATGTGTAAAAAGGAACACATTGGCAATTTCACTATAACAACATCATACAGGAGCAATAATAATCTGAAATACAGATATGAAAACAAAGAAATACCTGCGGATTGGTTTGACAGTATTCCAAACACTGGTTGGAGTTATTTAAAACGAGAACACGTGAGATTTGAGGAAGACTCAGACGATTTTCCAGTAAAGGAAAATGATGTTGTGAAAGTCAGCAACTCAAAAGGATTGTTCCACCTAGCAATTATTAATGGTGGCCATGATTCAGGCTGCCGCTATGGATATTTTTCTGACTTTTCAAGTAACTCGGGAAGTGCTGTCATATCTGGAGATGATTTCGAATCCACATTCAACAACTTCTGCGTAGGCGACAGTATCCAGCTTAAAGCAACTGGCGGACTTAAATATTTATGGGAATATACGTATGGAGACTCATTGGTTAACGGTCCGGGAGCCACATTTATACACCCGGAGCAAAGAAAAGACAGTATGCCATGGGTTAAACCAGCTCTAGGTTATAATATTTATAATGTGACCATCACAAGACTATGCTATATGGGCTCCGACCAAGATACAACCATTGAGGTACAGGCACGCGGGAAACCGAGCACAATACCCGATTTCGACATTGATATTCAACCTTGTAGTCCTTCAAAAGTTGTTCTGACAAACACCACCAATGAGGGTAGACATAAGTTCGATTTCTTTTGGACCATCAACGATTCGGCTCAGACGAAATCGGTAAAAAAGAATTTCGATGATACACTAACATACTACAACAACTCCGCAGCGAAACAAACCTACACCGTAACGCTTGAGGCATCGATGGGTTCGGCTTGCCCGCACACAAAATCGAAAACATTCAGTGTGTGCCCAAGTGTTGATGCCATATTGTTCACTACCGACACAACAAAATTGGTGAAGGGCTGCCAGCCTTTAGAGGTGAAGGGTTTGAACTTATCTACTGGGGCGTACTCAAAGCTCCACATTGATTACGGGGACGGCGATCAGAAAACAATCGACAATGTCACACCGGAGCAATTAACAAACAAATTCTACGAGTTACTGCCCAAACACAACTATGCCAACACAAGTAAAAACGACACGGCGTACTGGATGAAAATCACTGTATACAACGATGACGGATGCAGCGATTCGGACAGTTTGCAGGTAATAGTATTCGGAAATGTAAAAGCACAATACATTATCAACAAAAGCAGCGACTGCTCGCCATTGGAAACAAAAGTCACCAACATATCGTTTGGCGATCAGTCGAAAATCAGCTACACGTGGATTGGATTGGACACAACGCAGCACCCGAGTTACTTAATCAACGACCCATTCACACTCGAATATCTGAACAATAGTGACAGTTCGCAACATCGGGTAATTGGTCTAAAGGCGGCTCGCATAAACGCAGACGGTTCACAATGCGTAAGCGAAGCCCGTCCCGACACACTGACCATATATCCTGCCTTCACGGCCAACTTCGAAACGCTGTCGCCTAGCAGCGGAACCGGATGTAATCCTCTGACAGCCATATTCTTAAACACCTCATCAGATAGGTCTGCAGAGACGCATTTTAAATGGACATTGGGCGACGGGTCATCGGATAGAAGCAACGACACTCTTATTCACACCTACTCACACTTCAAACCCGACCCGCAGGAGTACACTGTAACGCTTGAAGGCGAGAACAAATATGGTTGCGCGTCAACGGCTGAACCAGCATTAATAACTGTAATGCCTTATCTGAATCCAAACTTCACAATCAACAATGCGTCGGGGTGCTCGCCTTTGGATGTAACAATCACAAACAACACACCAAGCCACGCCAACAAAGACAACCATAAATGGAATATTGCATGCGACGACAGCATAAAATACACCATAGTGAGCGGCAGTTTAGACAGCACAGCAGTCCTGCGTTTTGTGAACAAGACTGGCGAGCCCAAGTGGGTCACAATCACATTAACAGATATTTATGTTGACCTAAGCTCGCGAGACACCTGCGAAAAATCGTTCTCGCAAAAGATTGAAATATATCCGGAACTTGAAGCCAAGATAACCGCCGACAAAGAAATCGTGTGCGACAGCACTGTAATTACATTCAGCAACCAAAGTCGGTTCAAAGGCTCAAAGAAAGCCCCAACCGACTATATGTGGTACTTTGGCGACAACACGACATTCCATAACACCGACACTGCCAAGATTGCCCACTGCTACCAAAATAACAGTGGGTCAACAGGCACCACACCTCAGTCATTCACTGCAACCTTGGTGGCATCAGCCAATGGCTGTACTAGCTCGACTACTGCTACGGTTGGTGTCTATCCGAAAGTAAGAGCGGCGTTCAGCAATGAAATATATACAGTCTGCTCTCCCGATACTGTTGCTCTAAAAAACAGCTCGACGGGCGCCAACAGATATATATTCAGCTTCGATGACGGCACTGACACTGTGTACCGCAACACACTCGGCGATGTACTGTACGCCATAAGCACAGACACCCCCGATGAGATTGCTGTTAAGAGAGTTACACTGACGGCGATGAACGGCGAGTGCCGCGATTCGATAAGCAAGAACTACTACGCCTACCCGGTTGTGGCGCCGAGACTTTCGGTTTCGCCCGATGCCGGTTGCGGCCCTGTTGATGTAATGGTTGACCGTTCAACAACCACTGGCGCAAGCACTTACAAGATTGACTTTGGCGATGGCGTGACCGATGAGACCGGCGCTGGAAGCGTCGCGCACAGCTTTGCCAACAAAACAGGCAGCGACACCACCTACACCGTGCGCCTGACAGCCACCAACGTGCTAGGCTGCTCCGCCGAAACCTCCGCAACCGTAACGGTTTATCCCGAAATAAAGGCGGCCTTCAGCTATGAAAAAACAACCGAATGCTCGCCGATGGACGTGAAGATGATTAACAACTCGCTGAACGGCAGCAAGTTCACCTGGTCGTTCGGCGACGGAAGCGCAGCGGAGGAGAAAACCACAAAAGCCGATTTCAACCACCTCTACGCCAACAGCAGCGCCGACGGCAACAGCATTTCAACCTACGATATTAAATTGTTGGTGGTTGACGCCAACCATTCCGCTTGCCGCGATTCGGCGACCAGGCAGATTCAGGTTTACCCGAAGGTGATTGCGGCGTTCAAAACCGAGAACGACGAGGGCTGCTCACCGCTGACAACAACCTTCACCAACCAGTCGAAGGGCTACAAGCTGACCTACATTTGGGACTACGCCCACGACAACAAACATTCGGCCGAGAGCGCCGTTGAGCACACTCACACCTTCGACAACATCGAGCCATCGACACACACCTATAATATAAAGCTGACGGTGACCGACATCAACGGCTGCACGGTTGACACCACACTGCCGGTGAAAGCCTATCCGCACGTGACGGCCGATTTCACCTACGTGAAAAACGAGGCCTGCACCCCCTACCCTGTAACGTTCAGCTATCCGGCGGCAGCCCTGAACGGCAACAAATTCGCGTGGGACTTTGGATTCGACAGCAACAAGGCCGTTAAAACTAACAAGAATTCGTTCGATTTTGTGTTCGACAACTCGGCCGCAAACACGGTTAAGACATACAACATCAATTTGGTATCGACCGACACACTGACCGGTTGCGCCGACACAATAACTAAACCGATTGAGGTTTACCCGCGACTGGTGCCGGCATTCACGCAAGACACCTACGAGGGCTGCAACCCGCTGCCGGTGAAGTTCACAAACAAGACAACCGGTCTGGCCGATTACCTTTGGGACTTCGGCGACAGCCAGTCGTCGGCCGAGACAAGCCCGAGCCACCTGTTCAAGCACTACGAGCTGACCGACAAGACATACAACGTGGTGCTGAAAACATCGCAAACGGCCACCGGCTGCGTGAAAACGGTTGACACCACGGTGACGGTTTACTCGTATGTTCTGGCCAAGTTCGGCATCAACGAGACCAACGAGGGCGCCAACGGCATAACCGAGATTTTGGGCGGCTGCACACCGTTCGATGTTACAATAACCGACTCGTCGCGCTTGACAAACAAAGGCACCTGGAGCTGGAATTTCGGCAACGACTCAACATCGACCGTACGGCAGCCGGGAAGCCTCGTCTATACCAACGAAGACAACACCTATCCGCTTGAGAACAAGAATTATACGATAAAACTTGTGGTTACCAACGACCACGGCTGCAAGCATGACACGGCTCAGACAATTACTGTCTATCCGCGCTCGGTGCCCGACTTCGGCGGCAACCTCACCGGCTGCGAGCCGCTGACAATATCATTCACCGACAAATCTGTGGTTGACAGCAAGTCGCAGTATTACTGGACATTCAGCGACGGCTCGACAATTGTTGACAAGCCGCCGTTCAGCAAGACGTTCCACAACTACGACTACACCGACAGCAAGAAATACACCGTAAACCTCAAAACCACAACCGAGTACAACTGTACCGACGAGATTACAAAGGAGATTGAGGTTTACGCCAAACCATTGGCCAAGTTCATTCCGCTGATGGACCGCGCCTGCCCGCCGTTCGAGGCCGAGTTTAAGAACGCGTCGATTGGCAATGAGCCGACATTCTACTGGGATTTTGGCAACGGCAGTCGCACCACAACTACCGATTTTGCCAACCAGAAGAATGAGTATCAGAACTATACCGACGAGCCGATAACCATTGACGTTCAACTGATTACCGAATCGGTTTACGGTTGCCGCGACACAATGATCAACCCGATGATTACCTTCCCGAACATTTCTGTCGATTTTGAATTCGACTCGGCCGGATGTAGTCCGCACACGGTGGAAATCAAGAACTTATCGACCAAGACCGTTGACAACCACCTGTGGTATTTTGGCGAGGGCAGCACATCGGTGGCCAAGGAGCCGACATTCACCTACTACAACACCACCGACAACGACCAAACGCTGACAATCACCTACATAGGCTTGTCGAAATATCAGTGCACCGACACCATTCAGAAAAACGTCACGGTGTATATCAGCCCGAATGTTGATTTTGTGGCGCACGCACCGTCGCAGCGCTACCCCGACGACACGGTTTATTTTGAGAACTACACTCAAGACGGCCCGTGGTACTACGAGTGGGAGTTTGGCGACGGCAACAAGCTGAAAACCGACGAGAAATACTTTATGTACAAATACGGCAAGTGGGCGCCGAACGAGGACAATAACATTTTCAATGTATCGCTGAACGTGCAGACCGAGCACTGCCGCAACAAGGTAACACACGAGGTGGAGATTCTGCCGCCGCATCCGAAAATCGAGATTACTAACAACAGTCCGTCGGGCTGCGTGCCGCTCACCGTACAGTTCAAAATCAAAGAAGAGTATTGCAACACCTATATGTGGAGCTTCGAGGACGGCACCACTTCAACCGAGCCGGAGCCGGAGCACGAATTCACCGAGCCGGGCATCTACAACGTGAAGCTGACGGTTGAAGGCGACGGCGGCTCGCACTACGACTACGAGATTATCACCGTGAACGAGCTTCCGGAGCCCGATTTCACCACAACACCGAAATACGTTATGCTGCCCGACCAGCCTGTGCAGTTCTTCAACTCAACACGCAACGGCTACACCTACATCTGGGACTTCGGCGACGGCAACTACTCGACCGAAATCAACCCCTACCACCAGTACACACAAGAAGGCTTCTACGATGTGAAACTCATCGCCATCAGCCAGGCAATGTGCACCGACTCCATTATCAAGGAGCAGGAGGTTGAGGTGAGCGGCGCGGGCTACATCAAATTCCCGAACGCATTCCTGCCATCGGAAGAGAGTCCGCTCGACGGCACCTACCCCGTCCCCGACGATGTTGACAACGTGTTCCATCCCGTTTGGCACGGCGTGAAGAAATTCGAAATGTGGATTTTCAACCGCTGGGGCGAACAGCTGTTCTACTCCGACGATGTGAACGTGGGCTGGAACGGCAAGTACGGCAACAACGGCACCGAGCTTGGCCAGGACGTTTATTTCTGGAAGGCGAAAGGAAAATTTGAGAATAACGTGCCATTTAAATTAGCCGGTGACGTAACCTTAATCCGCAGGTAAGAAGATGAGAAAATTTGGATATATAATATTGATAGCATTTACGATAGCCGGACTGAAAAGCCAGGCACAAGACCCTCAGTTCACGCAATTCTATTCAAACCCGCTGTATCAGGCGCCGTCGTTCGCGGGCGGCATATCGGGCTACCGCGTCAGCGCCGTCTATCGCGACCAGTGGCCCAAAATGCCCGGCAAGCTGACAACCATCAACGTATCAGCCGACGCCAACCTCGACAAAATCAACAGCGGCTTGGGAATCATTGCTTTACACGATATGGCAGGCTCGGCCAACTATAGCAACACCTACGTGGGACTGCTCTACGCATACAACGTGCGCATCAACCGACGCACATATCTGCGTCCCGGCCTCGGACTATACTACAGCCAGCGCACCATCGACCGCGAGAAACTTGTATTTGCCAGCCAGCTATATTCCGGCACCAATGTGCAGCCGATTTTGGAAGAGGAGATTTTCAAGCGCTATGCCTTCGACGGAAGCGCCTCGCTGCTGCTCTCGATGCGTAACAGCTGGGTAGGCCTCACCGCCGACCACCTGATGCGGCCGAATGTGTCGCTTACCGGCCTCGACTACAAATATCCAATTAAGTTCACTCTGTTTGGCGGTCTGAAACTGCACAAACTCGAACGTCTCATCAGCACTAAACGACAGACCATAACCATTGCCGGAAGCTACCGTCACCAAGGCAAAACTGACCAGCTTGACCTCGGTCTCTACTGGAACTACTCACCCATTGTGTTGGGCATCTGGTATCGTGACCTGCCGTTCATAAAAGACTACGCCCGTCGCGACGCCATCTCGGTACTGGTCGGCTACAACTATATGGAACTGAACATCGGCTACAGCTACGACTTCACCGTATCGCGCCTTGTAACCTCAACCGGCGGCGCCCACGAGATATCGCTCTCCTACAAGTTCGAAATTGAACGCAAACATAAATTTAAGGCAATTCCTTGTCCGGAGTTCTGATATGCTCTCCAATTTATTTGTGGGGATTCGCTTTGTTTAGGAGGTGTGAGGTATATTAATTGAGGTTATTTGCCGTGTTGCTTTATTAGGTAGAAGTAGCCAACTTGATTGTACTGCCATTATTCCCCCAAAAAAGCGCAATATTTCCACAACTCCAGTGTAGCATTGAATGGTCAGCAAAAAGCTTGCCTCATTTATTATGACGTCTTATTGCTGCAGTTCGTAGCATCAATGTGTTGATACAAAAATGGGGCTCTCTTAAAGGAGAACCCCATTTCTTTATTGTCCCAAATTTGTTAATCATTCATCTCCTCATCCAACTGTCCCATCTTCTTAGCCAAAGCTTTAATTGCCTTTCTTCTATCATAGAAGAATATTATGATAGTCGCGAAAAACATAACCACTATGAAAGAATAGATTGCATTATACTTAGTAGTGTTTATTGGATAAAGTGGTATAGAAAAATCTTGAATAACGAGGAACGGATACGGATACTTATTACGCTCTAGATTTTGCTCTTTTTGCAAAAGTGCCAATAAATCATTATGATACAAACGCTGGTCCTTTTCAGCAACCATTAAATACCCTCCATCACTTCCTCGCTCCAACCCCGATTTTTTCTCATTACTAAAATATTCTTTAGTTTGAAGACTGTCCAAGACGTTTATTTCTCTTCTGAGTCTATCAATAGTAGTACCATATTGTTTCTGATAAATTTCATTTTGTCCTGAAATCCACGAATCATTGGATATGTAGTCCAATAACGCCTTACTTAACCCCTCTAGTATTGTTGAATCTTCTTCGATACAAACTTTAGCTTGAACACTAAGGAATGTCGTCATTCTTTTCTTAGCATAAAAAGCTGTGGTATCCTTCATAATTTTTGAGTCGTATTCTTCAACAGCGTCAGGGCTACCATCTCCATTATAATCAATCATATATGAAGCTTGCACACTTTTCACATTTTCGCGATAATGCTCTGGCAGATACAAATTGTAGTTCCACTCGTTAATAAGGTTTATAGCATACGACGCATTAACGCATATAGACTTAAGACGCATATTCGACACATAAACCTTCGGTTGGTATTGCTTGTATATAAACAACCCAACCACAAAAATCAAAGCAATAAGATAGAATTTATATGTCCTATATACAAAAAGAAGTGCCCATACAATCACATAGCGAATGGCCTTTATTATTGCCACAATAGCATTGCCAATACCTCTAAAAATCTTTCCGAGTACAGCAATCAAGTCTATCTCACGTTCGTCGTTGTTTGTTGTTTGAAATTCTTCAGCCATAAAATATTTTTATTTTGTTGTTAATAAATTAATTACACGTTCACAATCTGCAATGCGAGGGTCTTTAAGACGCTTAAAACATTGAGCGAGCGAATATAGTAAAAATATAACCGTATTCAAGTTTCCGCAAGGTTTATAGTATTTTTCATCGTCATCGGTGTTGGTACTGCGCAGATAGTCGGTTATCTCACTGCTGCCGTATGCGGTGCCGCGGCTTCGCACATCGATGTAAAACAGCACGTTATGTTCAAAATCGCCACCCATCTCGTCAACATAGCACAAGGTGAGCGCCGACGGCAACTCAACGCAGTAGACGGGCAACTGCAAATGCTGAGCCACAATGGCGTACAGAACAGCCAGGACATTTGAGTTTGCCTTGCCCGTGTTCAACAAAGTGCTCAGGAAATGCGACTGCGTTGAAAAATCATCGCTGTATGTATACTTATTCTGATTGAACAAAAAATGGTTGATGATGCGGACCTTCTCGAGCGCCGTCAGCGAGCTGTTGAACTCGGTCCAAATGGGCTTGCAGATGCTGTCGATTTTGGCTTTGATGGTGTCGATTGCCACATTCGGGAACAATATCCGGTTGTAAACGGCAACACCGGCCAACAGATTATCGGCGCCGGCTTTGCCCCACTTGGCCAGTCCGTCGGCAATGCTGTCGATACGGATGTCGTGAATCAGATGCTCGAGCATTTTGATGGTGGCGGCATCGGTGCTTGACTTCCACACCTTCTCAAGGTTCGGGATAATTTCGGCACCGCCATTGCGCAGACGCTGCTGCACAGCCGCCGAAACCGACGGGTCAGTATCATCAAGCAGCATTATCAGCGAATCGAATTCCGATTGATTCATAATCAAGCAGTTAATCGTTGCAGAACGGTTTCAATCAAATCTTTCATCGAGCCTTTGTAACTGCTCGTCGCGCTCTTGTTCAAACGGTTTGCGATGATACTGCAGACCGTGATGGCGTTATGGCCCATCATCGCCGCAAGGCCGTAGATTGCCGAGCATTCCATCTCGTAGTTGGTGATTTTGTGACCGTTATACTCAAAAGCCGTAATTTTATCGTTGATTTTGGCATCCTGAATAGGCAACCGCAGAACGCGGCCTTGCGGACCGTAAAATCCAGGGGCTGAAATGGTTACGCCCTTACGCATATCAAAACCGACTTTGTTGAGCAACTCGGGCGACGAATTGACAAAATAAGGCGACGCCAGCAGCGGATTCCAATTCATATATTTTTTGAAGGCCGCTTCCATCTCAAGATTGCTGACGTTGTTGCGGTCGCGATAGAAGTTAATCATACCGTCGAAACCGATGGCCATTTCAGAGATGACCGGCTGCCCCACTTCAATATCGGCCTGCAGCGCCCCCGAAGTGCCGATGCGAATCAGGTTAAGACTGCGTTTCTGCTCTTTCTCAATTCGTTTTTCAAGGTCGATGTTGACTGCCGCATCAAGCTCATTGACAACAATATCGATATTATCAGTACCAATGCCTGTTGACACAACCGTGACGCCCTTGCCATTGAAAAGCCCTGTGCGGGTGCGGAACTCGCGGTTCTGAACATCGACATTGATTTTTGAAAAGAACGACGCAACCAGGTCGGCGCGGTCGGGGTCGCCCACAAGTATCACATTGTCAGCAACGTCGTCGGGGTGAATGTGCAAATGGAACACACTGCCATCGGCATTCAAAATAAGTTCTGAATCGGGAATAAACTGTGCCATATCGTTAAATTTATGTTGTAAAATAAGCAACAAACATTAAATTTGTGTTTATCAAAAATACAAAAAAAATGGAAGCTGCATTAAGTCATTTGCTTGTACCGGTCGACTATTCTGACAAGTCGGTTTTTGGGCTGAAATACGCTGCAAAGTTGAACAAGGTTCTCAAAGGTAAAATCACGTTTATCAATGTGATAAAAGGTGTTGACCCAATTTGGTCGGAATTTTTCACCGATGTTGAGCGCGAGATTCTGCTCAAAAAATTGAAAAGCCATCTGCAAAATTTTGTAACCAAGAATTCGGACCTTGACGGTGCTGATTTCGACTGCGTGATTGCCAAAGGCAAACTTTGCGACACCATTATGCAGACCGCCGAGTCGCTCAACGCAAGTGCGATTGTGATGGGCACCAGCCACGCCGACAACATCAAAAAGAAGATTATCGGAACCAATGCGTTGCGCGTGGTTTCGGAAGCTAAATGCCCTGTAATAACCATTAAATCAGAGCCCGACAGTGCCCCAATCAAACGGCTCATCTTGCCGCTTGACATCAGTAAGGAAACTCGCGAGAAGGTTGTGGACACGGTTGACATCGCGCGCAAACTCGATGCCGAAATTCTTGTTGTCTCGGCCTACTCTTTCGATGACGAACTGATTTACAAAACTCTGCAACAACAACAGAATCAGGTTGTTAAATACATCACCGACCGTGGCATCAAATGCAGCGGCAAACTGCTGAAAGTTGACGACAATGTTGACGGCGTTCTCGATTTCATCGACGCAAACAATGGCGATATGGTGATTATCACCACGCACCAGCAGCTTGAAATTGTTACTTCGTTCATCGGTTCGTTCGCCAAGAGCATTGTCAGCCGCTCGAAAGTGCCTGTTATGAGTATTGTTCCGCGCAACAAATACAATGTGATTTTCAAGATTCCTGCTTGCTAATTCACAGGTTATCAATAAAAAACGCTTCAGCCATTGGTTGAAGCGTTTTTTGTTTGTGTTCAATCGGTCCGCCTGACGAGTTGCCCGTCGACGAAATCGAACCGTTTTTTCTTAACCCATTTTTTTGCAACCCGCTGATACTCTTCGGTTTTAAACTGTGCCCACGAACGTTCGAGCCCGAGTTCGCGCACAACATTTTTGAACGATGCGAATTCCTGTTGCTGAATAATTGAGAAACTCAAGTGGCCGCAAATATTTTTATTAGGCTGACTTTCAGCAAAATCCATCATCACGCGGCGCTTGGTTTCGTCCGATGGCGGGTCGATACGCTCAAGGCGATGGGTGCGGACAATTTCCGCCATATCGCTTTCCCATTGAACTTCAGACTTTTGGTTGTCGTCGAGTTCAAAAACATAATCTTCAATCATCACCACATCCTGCGTGGTGTAATCGATGTACCAGCCTGCGGCAAACTCATCGAGATAGTGTTCCATCGCATTGCCGACGGCAACAATCAACTGCTCTTTATTCTCAATCATAACAATTTTTCTTTCAGATATTTACCCGTGTATGAAGCGTCGCATTTCACCAAATCTTCGGGCGTGCCTTCAAACACCACTTTGCCACCCGCTTCGCCGCCTTCGGGCCCAAGGTCGATAACCCAGTCGGCGCATTTTATCACTTCCAGATTATGCTCGATAATCAGCACCGTGTGACCGCGGTCGGCCAAGGCGTTGAAGGCTTCCATCAGTTTGTTAACATCGTGAAAATGAAGGCCTGTAGTTGGCTCGTCGAAGATGAATAGCGTTGGCGCGTTCGGCTCGTCGGAACCAAGGAACGACGCCAGTTTGACGCGTTGGCTCTCGCCGCCACTCAACGAACTCGATGATTGGCCGAGTTTGACGTAGCCAAGTCCCACATTTGCAAGCGGTTGCAGACGCTCAACAATGCGTCGGCAGGTTGCGTTGCTGTCGCTGCCAAAGAACTCAATTGCTTCATTCACAGTCATATTCAGCACATCGTTGATGTTTTTATCGCGGTAGCGCACATCGAGCACAACCTGCTTGAAACGCTGCCCGTGGCAACTGTCGCAAACCAACTCAACATCAGCCATAAACTGCATTTCAATCTTGATTTTGCCTTCGCCTTGGCACTCTTCGCACCGTCCGCCATCAACGTTGAACGAGAAAAACGACGGTGTCATATTCATTATTTTGGCGGCCTGTTGGTCGGCGTAAAGTTTACGGATTTCGTCGTAAGCCTTTATGTAAGATGCAGGATTTGAACGAGTTGAACGGCCAATCGGATTTTGGTCGACAAACTCAACGCGGCTGATGCGCTTCAGGTCGCCATACATCCGACGGAAGTTGCCAGTGGGCGTATCGCTCTGTCCGCCAAAGTATTTGGCGAGTGCGTTGTAAAGAATTTTGTTCACCAAAGTCGATTTTCCGCTACCCGAAACGCCTGTAACAGCGGTGATTACGTCAAGCGGAAATTTTACATCGATGTTTTTCAAATTGTTCTCGCAAGCCCCTTCAATGCCGATGTAATCGCGCCATTTGCGGCGGATTTCGGGCACGGGTATCTTCATTTTGCCAGTTAGGTACTGTGCCGTAAGACTCTGACTTTCAGACTCTAACTTTGTGTGGTCGCCCTGAAAGACAACTTCACCGCCAAGCCGCCCTGCCAACGGACCAATGTCGATAATCTCATCGGCTGCGCGAATGATGTCTTCGTCGTGCTCAACCACAACCACCGTATTGCCGATGCGCTGTAAGTTGTGTAAAACTTTGATTAGCAACTCGGTATCGCGAGAATGAAGACCAATTGAAGGCTCATCGAGAATGTAAAGCGACCCGACAAGGCTGCTGCCGAGCGATGTGGCCAGGTTGATGCGCTGACTCTCGCCGCCGCTCAACGTGGACGATGTGCGGGAAAGCGTCAGATAGCCAAGTCCGACGTCTTTCAGGAACCCAATCCGATTGCGGATTTCGACCAACAGACGGCCTGCGACTTTCTCTTCGTGAGCGTCGAGTTCGAAATTTCTGACAACGTTATTTAACTCATTGACAGGCATATTCACCAAATCCACAATCGAGTAGCCGTTGATTTTCACATATTCGGCTTCGGGTTTGAGCCGTGACCCGTGGCAAGCAGGGCACACCGTGCGTCCGCGATAGCGCGACATCATCACGCGATATTGGATTTTGTAGGAATTCTGCTCGACAAATTCAAAGAAGTCATTGATTCCGTGGAAGTAACGGTTGCCCATCCAAAGCAGATTATATTGCTCGCGCGTGAGTTCGTTGACAGGCTTATGAATTGGAAAATCGAATTTATCGGCGTTGTAAATCAGTTTGTTAAGCCATTCCTGCATCTTCTCGCCGCGCCAGCAGACAATCGCGCCTTCGTAAATCGACAGACTTTTGTTGGGAATGACAAGGTCGGGGTCGATGCCGATGGTGCTGCCAAAACCGCCACACGTGGGGCACGCGCCCAGCGGCGTGTTGAAACTGAAAAGATGCTCGGTCGGCTCAACAAAAGTCATTCCGTCGGCTTCGAACCTATTTGAAAAATCCTGACAGACAACAGTTTCACCACGATAAACCTTCACCGTGCACGCCCCCATCCCTTCAAAAAAAGCGGTCTGCACCGAGTCGGCAATACGGCTGATGTTGTCCTGCTCGTTGCTGACCACGATGCGGTCGACAACAATATTTACAACATCGTTTGACGCGGGTTTGTAATCGTCGATGGCAACAATCTCGCCATTCACTTCAACGCGGCTAAACCCTTGTTGCTTAAGTATTTCGAGCGCTTTCGCGATGGTGCGGCCATTTGCCAGATTCAGCGGCGCCACAATGATTGCCTTTGTCCGCTCGGGGAACGTAAGTAGATAATCCACAACATCTTGCACCGAATGTTTCTTGACCAATTGCCCAGAAATTGGCGAGTAGGTTTTGCCGATTCGTGCGAAAAGCAGTTTCAAGTAGTCGTAAATCTCTGTAGATGTGCCAACTGTCGAGCGCGGATTGCGGCTGCAAACCTTCTGCTCAATGGCGATGGCGGGCGGAATGCCCTTGATGTAGTCGGTTTCGGGCTTGTTGATTCGGCCCAAAAACTGCCGCGCGTATGCCGACAAACTTTCGACGTAGCGCCGCTGCCCTTCTGCATAGAGCGTGTCGAACGCCAGCGACGACTTGCCGCTGCCCGACAGTCCAGTAATGACAATCAGTTTGTTACGCTCAATCTTCAAATCGATGTTTTTCAGATTGTTGACACGCGCGCCCTTTATTTCGATGTACTGATTGCTCATTTCTATATCACTTTAATAATCATTGTGTTATTGCTTCGTTGCGATTGTTTTCGCACACTTTTTCCGTTTCGCCGCCAACGGCAGACGCCAGCAAAAGCGAGACCACAAAGAACAAACTGCCGCTGTATCGGTTAAACATCGACTCAAGTAACATATTGAGTGCCAATATGAAAAGACTGCAAAACAGCAGATAGTTCCGATGCCGCCAGGCCTGATACAAAGCGTAACCCATCATCGCGACAAGCAACGCGAGCCCAAGAATGCCCGTTGTTCCTAATGTTTCAAGGTATTGATTGTGTTGGTCATAGCATTTGTGATATGCTTCACCGAGTCCGTCAAGCAGATAGTTGATGCGCAAAAATTCCTTGTAATCACCAATGCCACAGCCAGTTGTCCAGTATTCACCGGCAAGGCGCGCACCTGTTTCCCACATTTTAAAACGAATGTTCACACCGTCGATGCTTTCCGGATGGTGAATCAATTTGCCATCTTCCAGCAAAATGTCTTCTTCGGTGATATAACTCGTCACGGTCTGCGAAAGGTTCATAACGCGGTAGTTGCACGTTTGGAAAACCACAAACAAACCCGTCACTGCAAACGCTAATAAAATACTATGTACCAACCTCTTATATCGAATATAAAAAATCAGAACCGAATAGTAGAGCACGCCAAAAAGCGCATAAACATTGGTACGCGACGAAAGCAGAAAAACCATCAATATCGACAAACCAATAGCAATATAAATCAACCATTTACGATGCTGTACGTTTTTGCAGAGAAGCAACCATAACATTGCCGCAACCACAAAGACAGCCATCATAGCAAATGTGTTAGTATATTGAAATACTGACAGATATGTATAAACAAACTGATTGCGGTAGCTGATGTATGGATTGAAAACCACGTGGCCATCGATTAAATAGAACGAGCGCCAAACTGCCAAAATCAGGCACAATGCCGATGCCGCCAAAATTCCACCCGACAGCACTTTCAATAAGCGCATTTTATTATCTATCAAATCATTATAATAATAAAACGTCAGAATCGGCAAAGCCACAAATGGTATATAGGTGTGCAGATTGTTCAACCCCTCAAGTTTATTGAAACTAACCAGCAAGCTGATTGCGGTAGCGGCAAAAAAAGCCACCATAAGCATTGGCAACATCATTTTATCGATGCTGATTTGCAACGAATTATTGCTCCGTTTTGCCATCAAACCAGATATAAAAAGCAGAGTTACAGCTACTTCTGACAATACAGGATAGAATGGAATAATTGCCAGAGTCAATCCGACAAGGAAAAAGAACATTTTTCTAAGCTTTTCCATAACTATCTGTTTTTCTTTCTAAATGCGAACAAGCCTACCAACGAGCCCGTTCCGTATGACAAATGCAACATAGCGAATGCCGCAAACAAATATTTAATTTTCAATCCCTTACCTTGCGCGCTAATGTTCGCGCACATAAACAATGTGAGCAAAATATAGGCGCAAGCCGAAGCCGCCGAAAGCAATCCAAACCGCAAATCGATAGGCATCAGAGCCAACGGACAAATCAGCGAAAGCACAAACAACATTGGCACAAAATGCCGCAGCGACAAGGAACTAAACCGCTTGGTAATCTTCACGGTAAGAATGTTCCAACGGCCGTTGCTGTAACTGTTGCGACTCATTGCGCGGAAGGTGTCGCGGGCGTAATAGGTGCAGAGCGCCTGCGGAATCAGATAAATACTGCCGCCGCCGTTCACAATGCGTTTGTTGAACTCAATGTCCTGATTGCGCACAAGCCGCTCGTCGAACAATCCGTACTTTTCGAAAACCGAACGCTTGTAGCAGCCAAAAGGCACAGTATCAACCATTTGAACATTGGCCACGCCAGTACGGAAATCGGAATTGCCAACACCAAACCTGCTGCTCAATACCGCTTTGATTGCCAATGATTTAGGCGTTTTTAATAGCACATCGGTACGGCAGACACAACCAACGTTGTCGGCATCGAGTTCCTTGAGTTTGCGCACCAGCACCGAAATGTAGTTGGCGTCGTAGGTTGTGTGGACATCAAGGCGCATAATCATATCGCCGACAGCCTTTTTGATTCCCAGATTCAACGCATACGGAACGTAGTGCATCGGATTGTCAATCAGGTGGATATAGTCGTATTTCGCGCAGTAGTCGGCAATAATGTCGCGCGTGCCGTCGGTGCTCATTCCATCGACAAGGTACACTTCCATATCCGACTTCGGATAGTCTTGATTTACAATCGATTCAATGCAGTTTGCAATGTATTTCGACTCGTTGCGGCAGGGAATTATGACGGAAAGTTGTACCATTTTTCTACTTAATGACGCTTAACCATTTTTGCGCTTTATTCGGCCAGCAAAATTCGTCAAAATCCACTTTCCGTATATCATTCACCATCGATTTTCTGTTGGCAAGCGCTGTTTTTAGTTTTTCGGCCACATCGGCCGCGCTTTTCGGATTGACGGCCAAACCAACATTCAAGTCGGGCATTACGCCGCTAAACCCTTGACCATCAGTATAAATAACAGGCATCCCTTGCGTAAGCGCTTCCAGATAAACCAAGCCGAAAGTCTCTGATTTTGAAATCATTGCAAAAACGGCGTTTTCGCGGCAAATCTGCATCAGTTTCTGCTTATCGTAAACGGGACCGTGAAATTTTATCCAGTCGGCATTTTGCGCTATCTGCTTCATTATCTGCGGTTCACACGCGCCGCCACCGCCAACCAGATTCAACGTGAAACGCGGATTCTGCTCACGCGCCATTTTGCAGGCTTCAATGAGCGTGACCACATTCTTGTTTTTGTCGAACACACCTATATATAATATGGCATCGGGATTGCGATTATCGTCGACAATATATTGATTATCAATCCAAATTTGGTCGATTCCGTTGGTAATTGTCACCAATTTCGGCTGCAAATTAGCGGCCAAACGCCTGAAAGCCAGCGAGTTCTCGAATTGCCGCCGTTGGACGGGCGATATGAAAACCACCTTGCGGGCATTTGCAATTATCTGACGGCCAAGGTGATACAACTGCGGCATCAAGCGCAGGTAGAGATTGACATCGGTGCCGCGAACCGCCACCACGTAGGGGATTCCGTGCTCGCGCCAAAGCCTGTAGGCCACCGCGCCATCGGAAAACAAAGTGCTTGCCACAACAAGGTCGATATTCGCAGTATCAACTTTTTGCATCAACTGACGATATTTGCATCCGATTTTATACGGAAACAACGCCCTGTACATCAGCATATTACCGTCGAACGTAGACTCAATCAGCCGATAATTGGCATCAGTGTATGTGCTGCGCAAGTCGCGCAACGGATAATTGGGCCGATTGAAGGCGAAAACGGTCATATCTATTTGACTATCAGCATCGACAATTGAGCGGCACAGGTTGTGGTGAACCCGTGAGCCAATGTAATCTTCGGTCAGATATAAAACGTTCATAATCAATCGGCTATTGATTTTTCGTACTCGCGGACAACTTTCAGCGTCATCAGCGCGACAATGGCGTAACTGAACAATTCAACCGCCAGATAGCAGTGCAGAAAACCGTAAATATCGCTGACAGGAATGAATATCAGACTGAAAATCAGTAAGAAATAGATAATCTGCCAAACCGACAAACGGCCAATCTTCTCGAACGCCGTGAACACCATATTGAACGGCGACACCACAAATTTGAACGCGAACGCCCAAACCATAATTCGCACGTAAATGCCTGATTCTCGCCAAGTTTCACCAAAAATAAGCGCCAGAAGCGACGGTGCCAGAAGGAAGGCCACCACGGCGAACAGCAGCGCCAAAACGGCCAGCAGTGCGGCAATGCGGCAGAAATCGTGGCGGATTGACTCGCGTTTGTTGCGCAACTCGGTGAACCGCTGCACCAGCACCTGCCCCATCGACGTGGTGACAAGCGAGAGCGGCATAATCATCAGCATCCGCGCAAGGTCGAAAAGGCCCGTGGTCTGCTCGTCGAACAGGCGGTTTATGAAAATGGTGGGCAAAAGTAGGCTCAACGCGTTCAGAAAAGCCGCGAAACTGTTTTGCAGCGGAAAACTCTTGTATTCGGCCGCCACACTTTTTATGGTGGCCCACGACAACTTCAGGCCGCCGACAAACTTGTGCACCTTGAGCCCAGCCGCCAGCGCATTGACCGACTGTCCCGCAATGTCGCCGAAAACAAGCCCCGTTGGGTTGCCACAATAGCCTGAAATTGTTTGCGTTACGCCTTCGGCAATGCGGCGCTCAACCTTGTTCGAAGCCGAAAGGCGGAACTGCTTCAGCCGAATCAGATAATAGTTAAGTGCCTGATAAATAGTCAGTAACAGCAGCGATAACGGTACAAATGCAAGCCAATAGGAATACTTTTCGGGGAAATTGATTAGTTGCATTATCGGCTGCTTGAACACGAAAAGCAAAATTGCCGTTAAAACGCTCACAATCAGCCCAATGCCAAACGAGAGATAAAGCAGATTGTAGGCTTTGTTGTCGTCGGCGGGCAGGATAATCGTCTGCTCGTAGCGCAGCGACGCAATCACAGCAATAATGCCTATAATGCTCATATACACCGCAAAAGCGCCAAAATCGGCAGGCGTGTAAATGCGGCGTAGAATGAGTTGGAACAGAATTATCAGCACCTGCGCCAAAGCGGTGCCTGTGACCAGATAACTCAAGTTCTTGATTATCGTGTTGCCGAATATTTTTTTTACAATACTCATTGAATCAATGTTTTGCGGCAGCCACCGATTATTCAAAGCCTTTCACAGTTTTGCCCAATGCAGTGCAAATCAGCACTTTGACATCGAGCCAAAGCGACTGCCGTTCCATATAGAGAAGGTTGAGCCGAACCTTGTCGGGCCAAATCACCTTGTCGTTGTATTCCTGCGGATTGGGCTGCGCGGCCAGCAAATCTTCTTCGTTGCGGTATTTGAGCGACGCCACGCCAGTCAATCCAGGCTTCATAGTCAGCAGACGGCGGTCATCGCCTTCGAGTTTATCGGCGTAACCTGCCACATCGGGGCGCGGCCCGACGAAACTCATATCGCCCACGAAAATGTTGAGCAACTCGGGCAGTTCATCGATTTTTGTGCGCCGCAGCCATCGGCCAACGCGCGTAATACGGTCCAGTTCAGCCGCCGCCACGGGGCTCTCTTCTTCGCCTTTCATTGTGCGGAACTTAATGAGTTTGAATGGTTTGGCATTTTGTCCGATGCGTTCCTGAATGTAGAAAACCGGCGCGCCGCTTGTCAGCAGAATAACTATCGCGACAAGCAGCAAAATCGGCATCAGCACTATCAGCAAAACAAGCGAGAGCGTTCTGTCGAAAAACCATTTAACCATATTGTTGCCACATGAAAGCATCGGTGCAAAACTAAAAAAAGTTAGTGGTTTTTATGGCCGATTGCGCAATTTCAATATCAGTTTTCACACCATTCGTCAATCGATATAAAACCTATATTTGCGACATCGAAATAGAGATTGTCGTGAAAAAATTTTTAAGCGTACTCAAATATTTGCTGTTCCTGGCCATCGGGCTGGCGGTGTTCTATTACATTTATCGTGAGGTTGAATTCCGCGAATTGATGGAGCAAGTGTCGTCAATCAATTGGTGGTGGATTGCCCTGTCGTTGTTAGTGAGTATTATCGGTCACGTTTTCAGAGCGATACGCTGGTGTATGCTAATCGATTCAGCCGGATATGGCGTCAATCGGTTCCGCACTTTTTGCTCGGTTATGGTTATGTATTTTGTCAACCTGATTATTCCCCGGGGAGGCGAGATTGTGCGTTGCACCGTTCTTTCGCAAACCGACAGAGTACCGTTCGCAGTATTGCTGGGCACTGTTGTTGTGGAGCGTGTTGTTGATGTGATTATTTTGCTGATTGTAACGTTTTTTATGGTTTTCTTCCAACTCGACTTTATAGAAAGCCTTGTCGGTCAGTTAGATAGCGATGCCATATTCAACCGTTTCGCATTTTTGTTCTCGCCATTTTTTTGGATTGCCGCAATTGGTTTGGGGTGCGTAACAATTGCTGTTTTGTATAAGTTCCGACACAAATTACTCGAAATCAAACTGTTGAAACCCATCGTGGATTTGATGCTCAAGTTCTGGAACGGAATAAAATCAATCTTAAAGCTCAAACACTGGCCGTTGTTTCTGCTCTTTTCGGTGCTTGTCTATTTGGCCTATTTCACAATGTTTTACGTGGCGTTTTTCAGCTTTGAGCCCACCAGCGGACTCTCATTTGGCGTTGCGGTAACAACCATTATAGTCGGAGCGTTTGCT
Source organism: uncultured Bacteroidales bacterium (assembly GCA_902790595.1). GTDB lineage: Bacteria > Bacteroidota > Bacteroidia > Bacteroidales > SZUA-534 > RUG13583. The sequence goes on along the minus strand of CADASL010000006.1, from coordinate 149,282 downwards.
ATGCTGGTGCCGGTTCAGGGAGGAATTGGGCCGTGGCATTTTATGGTGTTCCAAACGTTGGCCGTTTATGGTGTGCAGATTGCCGACGGCAAGATATACGCACTAATCAGCCATTCAACAACAAACGGAATATGCCTGATTTTGGGCGCCATAAGCCTTGTATATCTGACAGTTATAGGCCGGCGCTCCGTTCCGCAAAGCAAGGCGGACACAGCACAAGCCGACTGAGCCGCCACCGCCCGGACCATTTACAGGCAGAATTGGAAACAAAAAAAATCGGCACTGAAGAATGCCGATTTTTGTATTCAACTCATTAAGAATCAGAAATTAATCTGAATACCTGTTGACAGGCTGTAAAAGTCGTATGTCAGGTGAGTAAGGCTCTCATTGATATCGTTCAGATAGCAGAAGCCCGCCTTGAAATTCCACTTCACGTGCTGCGAACCCAAGCGCAGAACCATTTGCGGCTCAAGAAGCAGGTTGGGCTTGGTATAATGCTCGGTGCGCTCGTCAATTTTCACTTCATCCTTATCATACTCGTAATAATGAAGGTTCGGAATGTAAGAGCCGGCCTTAAAGCCAACACCAATATCGATATGAACACGAGTCAAATCGTGCCAACCGAAGTTAATCTGGCTGAACGGCACGTTGAAACGGCCGTCGTATGAGTATGTTTTGGCGCGCCGCGTGGTGGTTGTGGAGCCATCAACGTTCTCTTCGCTGCTCACCGACTCGTTATCGACGCTCATAAAGCCCGAGTTCAAACCCATATAACCTTCGAGAACAGCGTGCTCGCCAAGCGGTTTGTAGGCGCCAAAGGCAAGCTGTGCCGCGCCCATTCCACTGCCGTAATTGACGTGCGCCTGCCCGGCTATCCAATCGTTGAAAGCGTGGGTGGCAGTGGCGTTGAGTGCCATTTTTGTAGGAATCACGTGCCCCGACAAGCTTGCCGAAGCATCAATTTTAGTCTCGCCGCTCTGGCTCATTAGCGGAATGTCGACAGCCTGCGGGTGATAGACGCTGCAAGCTGAGATTGTGATTGTTCCGGCCACTATGGCCAATGTTTTTTTCCACAACATAGCTTTTCAGTTTTAAAGTTCTGTAATAAAGACAATCGAAACGGGTTCTACCCTACTCTCAAATGTCAGCTAGCCGCCGGTTTCCCGAAAGGCTCATCCAAAAATATCGCTTAAAGCGACACGAAAAACCGCCGTCGGACACCGATTTTGCCACCTACACCAAAAAAAACGGCCGTCGGCGAAAGCCTGATATTTTTATTGATAAGAAGTGTGAAGATTGCGCCCCAAGTATGACAAAGAATGATATATTTGCCATCAGTTTTAGAAAAGTATATTTTTAATTATACAATTTTAATAATATGGTAAACTACAAAGATTTAGGCTTGGTGAACACTCGTGAAATGTTTGCCAAAGCAGTTAAAGGCGGATATGCTATCCCGGCCTTCAACTTCAACACAATGGAACAAATGCAGGCTATTGTAATGGCCGCAGTTGAGACCAAATCGCCTGTCATTATGCAGGTATCGAAAGGCGCTCGCAACTATGCTAACGGCACCATCCTTCGCAACCTGGCAAAGGGCGCCGTTGAGTACGCTAAGGAACTTGGCTGCCCCAATCCGCAGATTGTTCTTCACCTTGACCACGGCGACAGCTTCGAGCTCTGCAAGGACTGCATCGACAATGGTTTCTCATCGGTTATGATTGACGGCTCGTCGCTGCCATACGAAGAGAACATAAAGTTGACAAAGAAAGTTGTTGAATACGCTCATCAATTCGATGTTACCGTTGAGGCTGAACTTGGCGTTTTGGCTGGTGTTGAAGACGAAGTTTCGGCTGCTGAATCACACTACACAAAACCTGAAGAGGTTGTGGATTTCGCCACTCGCACAGGCTGCGATTCGCTGGCCATCTCAATTGGCACATCGCACGGCGCACACAAGTTCACACCTGAACAGTGCACTAAAGTAAATGGTGTTCTTGTTCCGCCCCCGTTGGCATTCGACGTTCTTCACGAAATCGAGAAAAAACTTCCTGGCTTCCCAATCGTTCTGCACGGCTCATCGTCGGTTCCGCAGGAAGAGGTTGAGACCATTAACAAATATGGTGGTAAACTTGAAGCCGCTATCGGTATTCCGGAAGAGCAACTTCGCGAGGCTTCGAAGTCGGCTGTTTGCAAAATCAACATCGACTCTGACTCTCGCCTGGCTATGACCGCCGCTATCCGCAAATATCTTGCCGAGAACCCGTCGCACTTCGACCCGCGTCAGTATTTGAAACCTGCCCGCGAGAATATGAAGAAAATGTACATCCACAAGATTGTCAACGTTTTGGGCAGCGACAACAAGTTGTAATCAATTGCAATTCACAGATAAAAGGCGGACCACACGGTTCGCCTTTTTTATTAACTTTGTCATACTTAACTTTAAAATTCTGATTATGAAGAGATTTTTCTTATTACTGACCGCTGCTTGCTTTGCGGCTGTCGGTTGCTCGTCGCACAAAGCGGCACCTGAGACTTACAACCAATCGCGCACGCTCGAAGACGGCGGCACGGGCGACTACAAGGCCATTATGGTAGCTGAACCTTCGCTGGCCGAGCACACCATCTTCCGCCCCGCCGACCTTTCGCCGTTCAACGCAAAGAACCCGCTGCCAGTGCTTGTTTGGGGCAACGGCGCCTGCGGAAACTCGCCGTGGGAGCACGTGAACTTCCTAAACGAGATTGCATCGCACGGATTTATGGTTGTGGCCATCGGCAACTTCCCCGTCGACGACCTGCCATACCACGGCCCAATGTCGAAAACCGAGCAGCAGATTGAAGGCCTTGACTGGGCCGTGGCACAAAACGCCGACAAGAACAGCCCCTACTATCAAAAACTTGATATGCAGAACATTGCGGCAGCAGGAATGTCGTGCGGCGGCTTGCAGACACTCAACAACGCCACCGACGAGCGCCTGAAAACCATTATGATTTGCAACAGCGGCTCGTTCATCGACCCGAATACCGCCATCCCAGGAATGCCAATGCCAACCAAGGACGACCTTCAGAAAATCAAAGTTCCTGTGCTCTACCTGCTTGGCGACACCACCGACATTGCCTACGGGAACGGTATGGACGATTTCAGCCGCATCAACAACGTGCCCATTGCCGCCTGCAATCTGCCCGTTGGCCACGGCGGAACCTACCGTCAGCCTTACGGCGGCGAGTTTGCCATTGTGGCAACAGCCTGGCTCAAATGGCAACTCAAAAACGACGACGAAGCAGCGCTTATGTTCAAGGGCGAGAACCCTGGCGTGGCTCAACGCGAAGGCTGGCGAATTGACAAGAAGAATATTGATTGATTCTTTCCACGAGATAAATGAAGGCGGGCTTTGATTGGCTCGCCTTTTTTTTGCGCATTTGCTGACGCGAGACTACACCGTCAACTCGCAAATCTCGCAGCCTGTAACCTTCACCAAATCGTCAGGCGCAAGTTTTATCTGCATTCCGCGGATTCCGGCGCTGATGTAAATTTCATCGTATAAGATGCACTGCTCGTCAAGGAATGTCGGGTAGTGCTTTTTCATACCGATGGGCGAACAGCCGCCGCGGATATAGCCCGTAAGTGGCTGAAGTTCTTTCACGTGTATCATTTCGGCACTCTTGTTACCCGACGCTTTTGCGGCTTTTTTCAAATCGACCTCATCGGCACCGGGAATCACGCAGACGAACAGCCCTGTTTTGTCGCCACGCAGCACCAAAGTCTTGAAAACCTGACCTATATCCTGCCCCATCTGCTCGGCAACGTGCGTTGCGCTCAGGTCCGACTCGTCAACCTCATACTCGGTCAGGCTGTAGTTGATGCCGGCCGAATCCAAAATGCGTGCGGCGTTTGTCTTGTTCATTGTTCAAATTTTTGGCAAAAATACCATCAATTTTGTTGCTACGGATAGTATTTTTGCGGCCGATGGTCACCATTCACAACATATTGAGCTATCTGCGATGGCAGGCACAAGCCCGCGACCGGCAAGGGCACCGCATACACTCGCCGTTCCTTTACGAACTGATAACCAACCAACTGCATCGGAAAATAAAAGCCGATTGGGTGACAAAAGTTGAGCAATACCGCAAACAGCTACTGACCGACCGCCGCACCATCAACGTTACCGACTACGGCTCGGGCAGCCAGTTCGACAAAGGCAACACCCGCCGTGTGCGTGACATCGCCCGCCATAGCTCAACATCGGCCCGCGACGGACGTTTACTCACGAATTTGGCATCCGCAATGCAGTGCCGCAACATTGTCGAGTTAGGCACCAATTTAGGCATTGGCGCGCTCTATTTGGCTCATTCGGCACACTGCCAAAAACTAATAACCATCGAAGGTTGCCCAACGCTTTCGCAGATGGCCGTCACCGCTTTTAAACAATTGGGTACCAATAACATAACCACCATTAACGAGCGTTTTGAATCGGCACTGCCCAAGGTTTTATCCGAAATATCCACCATTGATTTGCTCTTTATCGATGGCAATCACAGTTACCAGCCCACAATGAGCTATTTCTCTAATTGTCTGCCATTTGCAGGCAATGACACGGTTTTTGTCATTGACGACATCCATAAAAATGCCGAAATGGAACGCGCTTGGCACGAGATTATTGAAAATGAGCGAGTAACGTTATCTCTCGATTTTTACACTATGGGCGTGGTCTTTTTCCGCAGCCAACTGTCGCGTCAGACCATATGCCTGCGCTACTAAACTGCGTTTTTATCGAAACTTCAACCATATAACAGTTTGATTATAAGCGTATTAATCAATGCATATAAAAATATTTACGTGGTATGATACATATTGGATATTTTTTTCATATTTGCGCGAAATTTTAAAACCAAAAGGCTATGTATTGGACTCTCGAACTGGCATCAAAGTTGGAAGACGCACCTTGGCCAGCAACAAAAGAAGAATTGATTGACTACGCCATTCGGTCAGGCGCGCCGATGGAAGTGGTTGAGAATCTGCAGGAAATGGAAGACGACGGCGATATCTACGATAGCATTGAAGATATTTGGCCCGACTATCCGAGCAAGGAAGACTTCTTCTTCAACGAAGACGAGTATTAATAACACGTCAAAAAAAAATAAAAAGAACGATATGCAATGCATATCGTTCTTTTTTTGTTTACAAAGGTCTGTATGTCAGACTATTTCCGATTCAAATACCATTCCACCGTTTTCAAAATTCCGCTTTCGAAATTCTCGTCGGCACGCCAGCCAAGTTCCTTCTCAATTTTTGTGGCGTCAATGGCGTAACGACGGTCGTGACCGGCACGGTCTTTTACGAAGGTAATCAACTCTTTATACGATTTGCCATTGGCGCGCGGACGCTGGTCGTCGAGAATGGTGCAGATGGTATCGACAATCTGCAGATTGGTGCGTTCGTTGCGGCCGCCAATGTTATAGGTCTCACCCGCCTTTCCGCGATGGTAAATCAAGTCGATGCCTGCGCAGTGGTCAATCACATACAACCAGTCGCGAATGTTCTTGCCGTCGCCGTAAATTGGTATGTTCTCTCCTGCCAAAGCCTTGCGGATAATGGTCGGAATCAGTTTCTCATTATGCTGCTTCGGACCGTAATTGTTTGAGCAGTTGCTTGTTGTAACATTCATTCCATAAGTGTGGTGATAAGCGCGCACAATCAGGTCGGAACTTGCTTTGGCCGCCGAATACGGGCTGTTTGGCGCATACGGCGTTGTTTCGGTGAAGAAACCCGTCTCACCCAACGTGCCGTAAACCTCATCAGTCGAGATATGGTGGAAACGACAACCTTCGTAGTCCTTTTTATATTGGAACGGAGCGTCCATCCAATATTTGCGGGCCACATCGAGCAGCGTGAACGTACCATTTATGTTTGTCTTGATAAAGATTTCAGGACCGTTGATTGAGTTATCGACGTGCGACTCGGCGGCAAAGTGAATCACACCGCGGATATCATACTGACGGAACAGATACTCAACAAGTTCGCGGTTGCAGATATCGCCCTGAACAAACGTGTATTGGTCGCTGTCCTCAACCTCCGACAGGTTGGCCAGATTGCCGGCATATGTCAGTTTGTCAAGGTTAATAATGTGATAATCAGAATGTTTCTCAATAAAATAAGGAATAAAGTTCGAACCGATAAATCCGGCTCCACCTGTTACTAAAATCGATACGCTCATATTTTTTTAATATAATTTATCCGTAAAGTTAAATAAATCAGCGTCTTTCAAATTGACTGCCGCCAAATCCTTGTCCGACAAATTTAATTCAAAATTCACTTTCGGCCATTGAATATTTAAGTCGGGGTCGTCGAAGCGGATACCTCGCTCGCTGGCCTTATTGTAGTAATTGTCACATTTATAGACAAATGTGGCGTGCTCGCTCAAAACCAAGAATCCGTGCGCAAATCCACGTGGAATGAAGAACTGACGCTTGTTCTCGGCGCTCAGCACAACTCCTACATACTTGCCAAACGTTGGCGAGCCGCGACGTATATCCACAGCCACATCGAACACTTCGCCCTCAATCACGCGCACAAGTTTCGACTGCGAGTAAGGGTGCATTTGATAGTGCAGGCCACGCAATACCCCGCCTGTCGAAGACGATTCGTTATCTTGAATGAACCGTGTATTGCACACATTTTCAATAAATTGATTCTCGCGAAATGTCTCGCAGAAATAACCTCGGCGGTCGCCGAAAATCTGCGGTTCCATTATCATAACTCCGTCGATATCAGTTTTTATAAAGTTCATTGCATTATATCTTATTGTTAACCAACTTCATAAGATACTGGCCATAGTCGTTTTTCATCAGCGGCTTGGCAAGTTCGGCCAGTTGCTCGCGGGTAATGAATCCGCGCTTGAAAGCGATTTCTTCGGGGCAACTAACCATTAGGCCAGTGCGTTTTTGCAGCGTCTCGACAAAGTTGCTAGCCTCAATCAGACTGCTGTAGGTGCCAGTGTCGAGCCAGGCGAAACCGCGGCCCATAAGTTCCATTTGCAGACTGCCGCGATTCAGATATTCCTGATTTACAGTGGTTATCTCCAACTCGCCACGCGCCGACGGCTTAATGTTTTTGGCAATCTCAACCACGCTGTTCGGGTAGAAATAGAGCCCCACCACAGCATAATTCGATTTCGGCTCCTTCGGTTTTTCCTCAATCGAAATCACCTTGCCAGTGCTATCGAATTCAGCCACTCCGTAACGCTCGGGGTCGTTCACATAATAACCGAAAACCGTTGCCTTGCCTTGTTCTTCAACGTTTCGGCGGGCATCAGCCAAGTGGTTCGGCAGACCGTGACCATAGAAAATATTGTCGCCTAAAACAAGACAAACCGAGTCATTTCCAATGAATTTCTCGCCAATGATAAACGCCTGCGCCAGTCCGTCGGGCGAAGGCTGCTCGGCATACTCAATGTTGATACCCCACTCGTTGCCACTACCCAGCAAACGTTTAAAACCAGGCAGGTCGTGCGGTGTCGAAATCACCAGAATATCTTTGATTCCAGCCAGCATAAGCACCGTCAACGGATAATAAATCATTGGTTTGTCATATATGGGCAGCAACTGCTTTGACACACCTTTAGTGATTGGAAATAAGCGAGTTCCGCTACCGCCTGCGAGAATTATGCCTTTCATATTATATAAGTTTTAAGTTTTTGAAGTTTTAAGTTTTGAGTCTTGGCTCAACGTTATTTTTTTCTCTTCAGCAAATCGGGGTGGAAATCGCCGACCAAACCAACCGGTGTTGCATTGCGGATTTGGTGAGCAATCTCAATCGACGGCAGAGCGTCGTCGAGACCGAAACCTTTGCCTGCCAGAATGTTACGGTATGTTTCGGTGTGCAGTTCGGTGAAACCTGTGCTGAACTCAAACTCCTCACCATCAATCAGAATGGTACGGAAAGTTCGTTTGCCAGCGGCTTTCACTTCATCGGGAATGTCGTTGTAATCGATACTCAAGAACCAGCGCACACGAGCATTTTTCAGTCTCAAAAATCCTGCCGCGTGATAGGCGTCGCGTTCGTGCACGATATTTTCCTGGACGGGACCGAAAATCCACGTCAGCATATCGAAGAAGTGAATGCCAATGTTGGTGGCCACTCCGCCCGACTTGCTCTCATCGCCTTTCCACGAATAGTGATACCACTTGCCTCGGCTTGTAAAATATCGCAAATCAATATCATACACCTTGTTCGGGTCGCCGGCATCAATTTTCTTTTTCAAGTCAACAATCGATTGGTGAAGCCTCAACTGCAATATGTTATACACTTTTTTGCCCGTTTCCTTCTCGTAATCCTTCAGCGCCTCAACGTTCCACGGATTGAGCACAAGCGGCTTCTCGCAAATGGCATCAGCACCCTGACGCAATGCGAAACGAATGTGAGAGTCGTGCAAATAGTTTGGCGTACAAATACTTACATAATCGATTGGTGTTCCTTCGCGTTTCAACTTGTAAATGTGGCGGTCGAAGCGTTCGAATTCGGTAAAGAAGTCAGCTTCAGGAAAATAACTATCCATAATGCCAACACTGTCGAATTTATCGAGAGCCGCAACCAGTTGGTTGCCAGTGTCTTTTATGGCTTTCATATGCCTTACGGCAATGTATCCTGCCGCACCTATCAGTGCAAAATTCTTCATTCGTTCAAGGTTTTTACCAATTGGCAAATTTATTGATTATGGCAATTTGTACAATGATTAGGGGAATATTTAGATTTCATTGATGACCAAAATAAGAAATAATATCTCTTTTATATGAATCAAACTTTCGTAAATCGCCAAGGTTTAGGGTCTTGCTTGCCATCTTCTCCTTTGAGATTCAAACGCGTATTTGTTATGGTATCTTTGACAATAGATGGCTCATCAATCCATTTGATTACAAAGCCTGTTCCCGCGAACGTGTTATACCCAAATATATCTTCCCACAGATAAGTAGGATTAGCTATTGTCTCCCCATTTTTCTTGTATCTATATTTTCTAACCAAAAAAGATGCGCGATATTCTTCTTTTTCATTTTCAAAAGTAACATCTACACCGAATGTGTGTGGAAACAGAGAGCCAGTGTTCGGGAAATACGGAACTTTATCCTTTCCGTTCCTATGAATCATTTTTTTATCTGTCATCCAATTTGGTTCTTTTTCTCGTTCACCGTGAAGATAGAATTCAATTTCGATGGGATATATTCGAGTTTCACCATTAACAAGAAAATAGCCTCCATATAATGCTACATTGGCGATTTCTCTGAATTTGTCAAGAATTGTGGATTCAGTTGCTTCTCTAGCATTAAACTTTAACAAAACTTGCTCTAATGCTGTTGACATAACTATCTATAATACAATATTAAAAAATCACATCTCCGTAACCTCTCCGTCAGTTAATTTGTAGCGTTTGCCACTTTCGGGGCAGACGGCAATGCAGTTGCTGTCGAATTTCAATTTGTGGCCGTACTCACTAACCCAGCCTGTCTGCCGGGCGGGATTGCCAACCACAAGTGCGTAGGGTTTCACGTCTTTGGTCACCACGGCGCCCGCACCAATCAAGGCGTAACGCCCAATAGTATGGCCACAGACAATGGTTGCGTTTGCGCCTATCGACGCGCCACGCTGCACAAGCGTCTGGCGGTATTGGTCTTTGCGGGCAATGGCGCTGCGCGGGTTAATCACATTGGTGAACACCGCCGAAGGGCCGAGAAAAACATCGTCCTCACACGTCACGCCAGTGTAAACCGACACGTTGTTCTGCACCTTCACATTGTTGCCCAGCACCACCTGCGGCGAGATTACCACATTCTGCCCAATGTTGCAGTTGTGACCGATAGTGCAGCCGCTCATAATGTGCGAGAAGTGCCAAATCTTTGTGCCACTGCCAATTGTGCAGCCTTCGTCGATAATCGCTGATTCGTGTGCAAAAAAGCCGTTGTCGCTCATAATTCTATTTCTTAACACAAACTAAAAACGCAAACACAAACAAAATTTTCAACCGAAAAACTCCTTCACCGCCGTCGTAATCCGCAAAATCTGCTCATCGTCAAGTTCGGTGTGCATTGGTAACGAAAGCACCTCGCCCGATATTGCTTCTGACATTGGAAAGTTATCATTTTCAGTCATATAAGGCGCAAATGCTTTTTGCTGGTGCAGTGGAATCGGATAATAAACCATATTCGGAATACCCTGCTCGTCAAGGTGGCGTTTCAGCGCGTCGCGACGGCCGTTTTTCACTTTCAGCGTGTACTGATGGAAAATGTGATTGGTGAATGCTGCCGTTGCAGGTGTTTCAATATCAGATATTTCCGACAATGCGGCGTTGTATTTCTCCGCAGCGGTGCGTCGGGCCTGATTATACTCATCAAGATGCGGAAGTTTCACGCGCAGAATGGCCGCCTGAATGGTGTCCAGACGCGAGTTGACGCCAATCTGGTCGTGATGGTAGCGCACCTTCATTCCGTGGTTGGTCAGGCTGCGGATTTGCTCGGCAAGCGCGTCATCATTAGTGAAGAGCGCACCGCCATCACCGTAGCAGCCAAGGTTTTTCGACGGGAAAAACGATGTGCAGCCAATGTTGCCAATGGTTCCCGCCTTTTTTGTCGAGCCGTTGCTAAAGCGGTATTCTGCGCCAAGAGCCTGCGCTGTGTCCTCAACCACATACAGATTGTGTTTTGCAGCTATTTCCATAATCGCCTCCATATTGGCGCACTGCCCGAAAAGATGAACCGGCACAATGGCTTTTGTGTGCGGTGTGACAGTTTTCTCAATTCCCTGTATATCAATATTAAACGTCTCTCTATCGACATCAACCAAAACCGGTTTGAGTCCAAGCAGAGCAATCACCTCAACGGTTGCAATAAACGTAAAATCGGTGGTTATCACCTCGTCGCCTGGCTTCAGTCCGAGAGCCATAAGCGCCACTTGCAGAGCGTCGGTGCCGTTGCCACAAGCAATGGCGTGGCGCACACCCAAATACTGCGCCAGCTCCTGTTCAAACGTCTTAACTTCAGCACCTTTCACAAACTGACAACTGTCAATCACACCTTGAATGGCATTGTCAATCTGCGGCTTAATCCGCTGATACTGACTCTTAAGGTCAACCATTTGTAACGGGTTCATAGTCGATCTATGTTTTAATTACGAGTTACGAATTACGAGCAAGTTACACAACCTTTACTCATTACTCTTTAAACATTACTCAACTTCTCTTTAAAAAACCGAAAGCCGACGTTCAATCGGCTTCGGCAATAATATTGATTGTGCGTCGACCGTTACTTCGCGTAACTTACGGCGCGGGTTTCGCGAATGACTGTGATGCGAATCTGTCCTGGATAGGTCATCTCATCCTGAATCTTCTTGGCAATGTCGAACGAGAGTGACTCGGCCTCGGCATCGCTCACCTTTTCGCTGCCCACAATCACGCGCAACTCGCGGCCCGCCTGAATTGCGTAGGTCTTGAGTACGCCAGGGTACGAAAGCGCCAAATCCTCGAGTTCCTTCAGACGCTTGATGTACGACTCCACAACCTCGCGGCGTGCGCCAGGACGTGCACCCGAAATAGCGTCGCAAATCTGCACAATCGGGGCAATCAGCGTCGACATCTCCACCTCGTCGTGGTGGGCGCCAATGGCGTTGCAGATATCGGGTTTCTCCTTGTATTTTTCGGCAAGGTTCATACCCAGAATTGCGTGCGGCAACTCCGGCTCGTCGTCAGGCACTTTGCCGATATCGTGAAGCAAGCCGGCACGTTTGGCGGCCTTTGCGTTCAGTCCGAGTTCCGATGCCATAATGGCTGCCAAATTGGCCACCTCGCGCGAGTGCTGAAGCAGGTTCTGACCATACGATGAGCGGTATTTCATTTTACCGATGAGTCGGATAAGTTCAGGATGCAGACCGTGTATGCCAAGGTCGATGGCGGTGCGTTTACCGGTCTCAATCATCTCTTCCTCAACCATTTTCTGCGTTTTGGCAACAATCTCCTCGATGCGTGCCGGGTGAATGCGGCCGTCGGTAACTAACTGATGCAGAGCCAGACGGGCAACCTCGCGGCGAACTGGGTCGAAAGCCGAAAGAATGATGGCCTCTGGTGTGTCATCAACAATAATCTCAACACCCGTGGCTGCCTCCAAAGCCCTGATGTTACGGCCCTCACGACCGATGATGCGGCCTTTTATGTCGTCGTTCTCAATATGGAAGACGGTAACCGAATTCTCGATGGCCTGCTCCGAAGCAACGCGCTGAATGGTTTGCAGAATAATGCGTTTAGCCTCTTTGTTGGCCGACAAACGGGCCTCGTCCATAATCTCATTGATTTCCGACATTGCCTGCGTGCGTGCCTCAGCCTTGAGCGAATCCATCAGTTGAGCCTTAGCGTCCTCAACCGAAAGTCCCGAAATCGACTCCAATTGGTCAACTTGCTGTTTGTGAAGTTTTTCGAGTTCTTCGTTCTTTCTTTCAACAATTTCGAGTTGAGAGTTCAGTTTTTCCTTGACGGCGTCAACCTCGTTTTTCTTACGGTTGTACTCCTCAATCTGATGATTGATGCCGGCTTCCTTTTGTTTAAGTTTGTTTTCGGCGGCGGCAAGTTTGCTGTTGCGCTCGTTAATCACCTTCTCGTGCTCAGCCTTCAGTTGCAGAAACTTCTCCTTAGCCTGCAATGCCTTCTCCTTCTTTATCATTTCTGCTTCAGCCTCAGCATCTTGCACCAGCTGTTTTGTTTTTTTCTTCAATGCAACCTTCAGCACTATAAAGGTTATCAAACCTCCCGCTATTGCTGCCACGATTGCAACTACCAATAATGTTTTGTCCATATATTTATTGTGTTATATAATAAAAAAACCGCACCGGAATGTCTTTGTGAAAACTCCTATAATGATATAGGCGGGATTGCGGCGACTGTTTCTTACTTCCACTGAACCAAATGGTTACGCCTTGCGGCGTTGAGGCCTGTCTTACGCAGAAATAAACGCAACCCCTAAGATTTTAGTGTTGAGTTTCCCAAACTATTCCAAACCGGTGCGGGTATAAATTTCGGTTTTTATATGTTAAAGAACGTCTTGTTATCAATCATTTAGCAATTCCGACAGTTGGCTGTCGAGTTTGCCTAATTCTTCAATAACCGGCTGGACTTCGAAGTGCTCCTCACTCTCCACAACTCGCGTTGCGAACTGAAGCGCCACCATCGCAAGAAAATCCTGACCGTCTTTACTGTTATACACTTGCCTGTATTGGGCAATTGTATCGTTTATCTTTTTTGCAGCCTTCCTTATTTTCTCCTCATCGTTGCGATTGATTCTGATAGGATAATTCCTGTCACAAATGCCAACGTTTATAGTAAATTCGCCATCCATTTTAAAATCAATCTTTTATCGGTTCAATAGGGCGATGCAATTGTCAATCTCCCGCACTATTTTATTTATCTTGTTTTTGGCTTCTTGCGGATCGTTGCCGCTAGCCGCCAAAAATGTATTCGCTAATTGTTGTGTATTTTGTTCTTTCTTGCTGTTATCCAATTCTTTATCCTTCTCTTCCAATTTCTGTCGAAGTTCGGCATTCTCACCGACCAGACGCGCATTCTCAGCCTTCAGCCCGTTGTATTTCTCAACAAGCGCCGCGAATTTGCTTTTAAATGAGTCGATAAGTTGCTCGGTCTCCATCTGACAAAAATTTCCTACAAATTTAGCATTGGTTTCGTTTTTTACAAACGAAAATATTGCCCCACTCCAACAAAATTAGCGTAATGTTTGGTATGCAAGCAGATAATTTTATTCTGTGCTCGCGGCAAAGTCCTGCTGCAAGGCCAACCCATCCGCGCATTCCGACAGTTTTTTCTGTGTGACAGTCAAGCCGATTCGCAGATATTCAGCCCCGTTTTTTCTTCAACAAAGCGCAAACGGCTACTTCCAGCAAATGGATAAAAGATTTTTCGGCAAAACGTTGAAATTACAGTTCACACCTTTACTTTTGCATAAAACTGAATTTATGGAAAGCATAACCGACACTGCCGTCAGTCTTTTGAAACGGATGATTGCCACACCGTCTGTCAGCGGCGACGAGAAAAACGTTGCGGACATTGTGGCCAATGAGTTTGCCAGCCGCTACTACCAACCAGAGCGAGTTGGCAACAACCTGATTGTGCGTTGCCACGATTTTACCGACGGCCGCCCGACGCTTATGCTCAACTCGCATCTCGACACCGTGAAACCGGCGCAGGGCTGGGCATCTGACCCCTACTCGCCTGTTGAACAGGACGGCAACCTTATCGGACTTGGCAGCAACGATGCCGGCGCAAGTCTTGTCTCGCTGCTGGCCGCCTTTCTGGCTACCGACAACACCGGCCTGCCCTACAACCGATTGTTTGTGGCTTCGGCCGAAGAAGAGATTTCGGGACCTAACGGAATGTATCTTGTTCTGCCTCAACTAAAAACGATGGTTACTGCCGGAATTGTGGGCGAGCCAACCGGAATGAAGATGGCCATTGCCGAAAAAGGCCTTCTGGTGCTCGACTGCGAAGCCGAAGGCAAGACCGGCCACGCCGCACGCGCCGACGGCATCAACGCCATCAGCATTGCAATGAAAGATATTGAGTGGCTGCACACGTATCAATTTCCCGAAAAAAGCCCGCTGCTGGGCAACGTGAAAATGACCGTTACGCAGATTCAGGCCGGCACGCAGCACAACGTGATTCCCGCCTCGTGCAAGTTTGTTGTTGACGTTCGTACAACCGAAAAATACAGCAACCGCCAAACGTGGGACATCATTCAGCAGAACATCAAATCGGTGGCCACGCCTCGCTCGCTGAATAAAAACGCATCGGCCATCGACGAGCGGCACCCCATTGTTACGGCGGCCCGAAAACTTGGCATTGAAACGTTCTTCTCTCCCACCACGTCGGACCAGGCTGTCATCAGCGGCGCCTTCCCCACGGTGAAAATGGGCCCCGGCGACTCGGCACGCTCGCACACTGCCAACGAATTCATCGCCTTGAGCGAGATTGAAAACGGAATTGAAGGATATGTTGAGCTGCTGAAAGAAATTGTGTTTTAGTCCGGTTATATGCTATCGCTCAGCGACTTAGGCTTAATAGGCCTATTCATCGGCAATTTTCTGGCAGCCACAATTGTGCCTTTCAGTTCCGACGCGCTCTACATTGGCGCGCTGGCGGCTATGGGGCGGCCTTGGGAGTGCTTTGTTGTGGCAACCGCCGGCAACTGGCTGGGCAGCATTGCAACATACTACTGCGGACTGATTGCAAAATGGGAATGGCTTGAGAGGACGTTTCGCATTGAGCCTCAAACCATTGCACGGCAAAAACCGAAAATCGACCGGTTCGGCACGTGGCTCGCTCTGCTGGCGTGGGTTCCGTTTATCGGCGATGTGCTGGTGCTGGCTCTCGGATTCTACCGCACGCCCAAACTGCCAACGTTCATCCTGCTGCTCATCGGCAAGGCCGGACGGTTCCTCGTTTGGACGGCACTAATTATTCATTGATTGCACGAGCAAAATCAACCAAAATAAATCTGCCTTCCGTTTTCGTTTTTTTCTTACGTTTACGATATTCGAAAAAGGAAGAATCTAACTATATAAATATTTGATTATGAGCTTATACGAGAAAGTCGAAAACGACATCAAAGCCGCAATGCTGGCTAAAGAGAAAGAGAAACTTGAGGCCTTGAGAGCCATCAAAGCCGCATTCCTGTTGGCAAAAACCGAGAAGGGCGCATCGGAAACCCTGTCGGAAGACACCGAGTTGAAGGTGATTCAGAAACTTGTGAAACAGCGCAAGGAGTCGGCGGAATTGTATCGCAACGGCGGCCGTAACGAGTTGGCTGACAGCGAGATGTTCCAAGCCAAAGTTATCTCGCAATATCTGCCCGCACAGTTGAGCGAGGCCGAAATTGAGGCTGAGGTTCGCAAGATTGTTGAGGCTGTGGGCGCCAAAGGTCCGCAGGATATGGGCAAGGTGATGGGCACCGCCAACAAGCAGTTGAGCGGCAAGGCCGAGAGCCGCGCCATCGCACAAAAAGTGAAAGAGATTTTGGCATCGTTGTAAATTATTATGGGAGTGCGCTTTATCGGCGCATTCCGTTTTTTTGAAGAATATGAAATTATCGCTCAAACGCCCGATTGTCTTCTTCGATTTGGAGACCACCGGCATCAATATCGTAACCGACCGCATTGTTGAAATATCGTATCTGAAGGTTTGGCCCGACGGCCGCGAGGAGCAGAAAGCCTACCGCATCAACCCCGAAATGCACATTCCGGAGGAAGCCACCGCCGTGCACCACATCACCGACGACGATGTGCGCGACAAGCCGACATTCAAGCAGTTTGGCAAACAGTTTGCGCAGATTATCGAGGGTTGCGACCTTGCCGGATTCAACAGCAACAAGTTCGACATTCCGCTGCTGGCCGAGGAGTTTGAGCGTGCCGGCGTTGATTATGATTTCACGCGCAGCCGCTTTGTCGATGTGCAGGTCATCTTCCACAAGATGGAGCAACGCACCTTGAGCGCGGCCTATAAGTTCTACTGCCACAAGGAGTTGGAAGGCGCTCACGGCGCTGCCGCCGACACCCGCGCAACTTACGATGTGCTGATGGCACAACTCGACCATTATCAAGGAGTTGAGTATAAAGACAATTCGGGCAAGGTTTCGACACCGGTTGTGAACGACATTGACGCCCTGTCGGAATTCTCGGCACAGAAACGCAGCGCTGATTTTGCCAACCATCTGGTTTACAACGATAAAAACGAGATGGTTTTCAACTTTGGCAAATACAAGAACCAGCCTGTCAAAGATGTGTTCCGCAAGGACCCAGGCTACTACAACTGGATTCTGAACGCTGAATTCCCGCTCTACACCAAGCGTGTGCTGACGAAAGTTAAGCTCGAAATGGGGAAATAATTGGTAATTGCCGGGGATGTTGAATTGAATAATAACTTGCTGAAATGAAGATACTTGGCATAGGGATGAACTATCGGAAGCACGCCGCCGAATTGGGAATGGCCGTGCCCACGGAACCCGTCGTTTTTCTGATGCCCGAAACGGCGCTCATCACGCGCAATCTGCCGTTTTTCTATCCCGATTTCTCGAACGAGATTCATCACGAGGTGGAACTTGTATTGAAAATCAACCGTTTGGGCAAGAACATCCCCGAAAAGTTCGCCAACCGCTACTATGACGAGATTGGCATCGGCATCGATTTCACCGCCCGCGACCTTCAGCGCAAGGCCGTTGCCGCCGGCCATCCGTGGACCATTTGCAAGGGATTTGACGGCGCCGCGCCCATAGGCAATTTCGTGAGCAAGGCAGAGTTGGGCGACCTGAACAACATCGGGTTCTCGCTCGAAAAGAACGGCCAATTGGTGCAGCAAGGCAACAGCGCCGATATGATATTCTCGTTCGATGCCTTAATCGCCTATGCGTCAAAGTTTTTCACGCTAAAAATCGGCGATTTGATTTTCACCGGAACACCCGTCGGCGTTGGACCTGTTCAGATTGGCGACAACCTTGTGGCAAAAATCGGCGACCGCGAACTGCTGAATTTCAATGTGAAATAGAGTAAGGTGTAGAGTGTAGAGTGTAGAGAGTAAGGTGTAAGGTGTAAAGAGTAAATCGGTAACTATCCAATGAACTCTAAACTCTAAACTTTAAACTTTCCCCGTTCCGGTTAGTTTTTTGTTTGTGTTTGCGATTTTTGCTTATGCGATTGGTTTGTGTTTATGTTTAAATTTGCACAATGAACTGGTTGCTGACGGGCAATCGTATTTAATTGAAAGTCTTATGAATAAAATCGGATTCGATAACGACAAGTACATCAGTATGCAATCGGCGCATATCGATGAGCGCATTGCCAAATTCGGCAACAAACTGTATCTGGAAATCGGCGGAAAACTGTTCGACGATTATCACGCATCGCGCGTGCTGCCGGGTTTCCATCCCGACTCAAAAATGCAGATGTTGCTGAAACTCAAGGATAAAATTGAGATTGTGGTGGCCATCAACGCCGAAGACATCGAGTCGAATAAAATCCGCGCCGACTATGGCATCACCTACGACGAGGACGTGCTGCGCCTGATTGACGAATTTCAGAGCGTGGGGCTGTTCGTCGGCAGCGTCTGCCTGACCAAATTCCACAATCAGCCGACGGCCATAAGGTTCGAGCGCAGGCTGAAAGAGCTGGGCATCGCTTCGTATCGCCACTACAAAATCGACGGTTACCCGAACAACGTTGAGTTTATTGTTTCGGACGACGGCTACGGCAAAAATCAATATATCGAGACAACGCGGCCACTGGTGGTGGTGACGGCACCCGGACCGGGCAGCGGCAAACTGGCTGTCTGCCTGTCGCAGCTCTATCACGAGCACAAGCGCGGAATCAACGCCGGTTACGCCAAATTCGAGACGTTCCCCATCTGGAATATTCCTTTGAAACACCCAATCAACCTTGCTTACGAGGCCGCTACAGCCGATTTGAACGATGTCAACATCATCGACTCGTTCCACCTTGACGCTTACGGTATTTCGGCTGTCAATTATAACCGCGATGTTGAGGCTTTCTCGGTGCTAAACGCCACATTTGAAATGATTTACGGCAGCAGTCCATACAAAAGTCCGACCGATATGGGCGTGAATATGGCCGGCAACTGCATCATCGACGACGAGGTTTGCCGCGAGGCTTCGAAACAGGAAATTATCCGCCGCTACTACAAGTGCCTGTGCGACAAAAAGCGCTACGGCGAGAGCAAGGACAGTCTTGAAAAACTTGAGATGCTGATGCAGCAGGCTCACATAAAAGTAACTGATTATAAGGTTGTTGACGCAGCAATGCGCAAATCGGAAGCTACCGAAGGGCGCCCGGCGGCTGCTATTGAACTGCCCGACGGCACCATTGTTACCGGCAAGACAACCGACCTGCTCGGTCCCTTGTCGGCGGCTCTGCTCAACGCTTTGAAGGAACTCGGCCACATCGACCAATCGTTCAACCTTGTGTCGCGCCTTGCCATTGAGCCAATTCAAACGCTCAAAACCGAATACCTGGGCAGCAGCAACCCGCGCCTGCACACGGATGAGATTCTGATTGCCCTGTCATCGTCGGCAGCACATAACGAGCTGGCAGAGAGAGCGATGCAGCAACTGCCGAAGCTGAAAGGCTCAACAGCGCACACCACGGTTCTGGTCAGCTCAATCGATGAGTCGATGTTCAAGAAACTGGGCATCAACCTGACCTGCGAGCCGCGCTACGAGCAGACAAGGATTTATCATAAGCATTGATTTGAAGGGAGTTAGGTGTTGGATGTTAGACAGTTGATGGTTTAAACTCATCTAATCCTTCGTTCTGAATTCTACATTCAAAATTCATAATTCTTATGTCTTTCAAGCTGAATGTTCCCGACAATGCAACCAAAGTGCTGCTGCACGCCTGTTGCGCGCCGTGCTCGTCGGCCATTGTTGAATGTATGATTGAGAACGACATCCGCCCAACCATATTCTATTGCAATCCAAACATTTATCCGCAAAGCGAATACCAAATCCGCAAAGACGAGTGCACGCGGTTTGCCGAGAATCTGGGGCTCGACATTATTGATGACGACTACAATCACGACCAATGGCTGCTGACCGCGCAACCGCTCGCCGCTGAGCCCGAACGCGGTCAACGCTGTCTTACCTGCTTCAAACACAGACTTTTGCGCACCGCTCAATATGCCGCCGCCAACAGCTTTCAGGTTTTCACAACCACTCTGGCATCGTCGCGTTGGAAAAGCCTCGACCAAATTAATGAGGCCGGCAAATGGGCCGCCGCGCAAGTTGGCGGCGTCGCTTTCTGGGACCAGAACTGGCGCAAAGGCGGCCTGAGCGAACGCCGCATCGAAATCATCCGTCAATACAACTTCTACGAGCAGCAATACTGCGGCTGCGAATTCAGCCTCAAAGCAACCAACGAATGGCGCAAGGCCAACGGGAAAGAGTTGATTGTGAGGTGAAGAAAACTCTAAACAGAACACAGATGACGCGGATTTGAAAGATAATCGGCAATTTGAATTGGGGTGTTTTGTGAATTTTTGCGAATTGTACCCAATTCGGGTACGTTTCATTCGCCAAATAAGGATAGGTACAATTTGTACCCACCCTTTTATTGACTTCTTGCTATCAGGATTTTTTCAGTTGTAGATTTCTGTGTACAACTACGGTTTTCTACAGTGGGACAAATTGTCCCCAGGCAGAATATCATTTCAATTCCAAACGGTGCGATTAAAATTCTGAGAGTAAAGCCCGTACAGGTGGTCGATATTAGTTTCAATTCCAATCGGTTCGATTTAATAAAGTGGCCAAAGGCGAACTGGACATCAAAATGAAGTTTCAATTCCAAATAGTTCGATTAAAAGTGTTGACTGGCAGGTGGCTATGGTCAAATTCAGCTATTTCAATTCCAAATGGTTCAATTAAAAGTTGAGGTTAACCCAGATTAGCGCCAATTCGCAGTCACGTTTCAATTCCAAATAGTTCGATTATGAAAACAATAATGGCCGAACGTGGTGTGATTTTTAAAGAATTTCAATTCCAAATAGTTCGATTAAAAACGTGCATATCGTTTCATTTACGATGAGTATTTCCGATTTCAAGTCCAATCGGTTCGATTAAAAATTGGAAAGACACGCAAGAACTCTACAATCAAATGTTGTTTCAATTCCAAATGGTTCGATAAAAGGTTAATTTCGTTGCCACTATGTTCTTTGGCGTTCAGTTATTTCAATTCCAAATAGTTCGATTATAAGATAAATAACCTTGCTCAAGTCACAAACGCTATCGTTCACTTGTTTCAATTCCAAACGGTTCGATTAAAAGTACCTCAATTGACGCCACATCATCGCTTTCCCACTTGTTTCAATTCCAATCGGTTCGATTAAAAGGTGCTGTCAGCAAATTCGGCAACTCGTGCTGACCTGTTTCAATTCCAATCGGTTCGATTAAAAGTTGTGCCGCAAGTGCCGCCGTGTCGTCTGTGTACTTGTTTCAATTCCAATCGGTTCGATTAAAAGAATCTGGAAACAATGGGAAGAATTCTTTGCTGACAAGTTTCAATTCCAATCGGTTCGATTAAAAGCTCTCACACCTTGCAGGCTCTTACAACATTGCCTAGTTTCAATTCCAATCGGTTCGATTAAAAGGGTATTGCCGTCTAACTCGTAAAGAATATCCATCTTGTTTCAATTCCAACTGGTTCGATTAAAGAATATCGACCTATGTGGTCAGCCGCTAATCAATACAAATTTCAATTCCAAACAGTTCGATTAGAAATGCTCTTGATGTTGACGATGCAAAGTTCGTTAACTTGTTTCAATTCCAACTGGTTCGATTAAAACAATGAACCTGACATCCACCACGAACGAGGAATACAAATTTCAATTCCAAATGGTTCGATTTAATGTAGTGGCTAAAGGCGAATTGGATATCAAAATTAAGTTTCATTTCCAAATGGTTCGATTAAAAAGAGGTCGATTCACGCTGACAGACTGTGAGATTGACTAATTTCAATTCCAAATAGTTCGATTAAAAGTCTTGACACTGCATACCGCAACCTTTATGTTAAGACGTTTCAATTCCAATTGGTTCGATTAAAAACAAAGGAAACACAGTACACGTGCCTGTCATAAACTAATTTCAATTCCAAATGGTGCGATTAAAAAACGCGAATATGAATGTTTTTCAGTATGTCAAAGAACATTTATTTTGAGAAACACAGCATTATGAGAAAGATGTTTCTTTGAATGTTGTTGTGTTTATTCCATTCTCAAATGAATATATATCGTTGTACGAGTTCAGATACAAAAAGCCATACTCGTCTTTACCATAGTTTTTTAGCGTTTCATAATCCTTCCCGTTCGGGAATATTGAGAACGAAAATAGCGACATCACACTTGCCACTTTCCGCATAAGAATCTTGTTCGCAATAAATTCGTTTTGAGGATTGTGTATCAATTCAATGTATTTGTCCCAAATGTCAGCACCGTTAATTGTTTCCGCTGTTTTACTAATCAGCATTTCAATTTCTGATACAAAACTTTGGGGCAGTTTTTTCTTTTCAATTATCAATGGTACAAATACCGAAACATTGCTTTGTGATATAATCTGAAACGAGTTGTTCACTTCGGGGAAGTCGAGCCTTGAAACGCTACCGTATAAATCGTTGATATTCTTTATATATGCCGATTGGTCTTTGCGTTTAATGGCATTTATCACCAATCGATAAAGCAAATCGAAATCTTTTGTTTCAATTATTTGTTTATACGTTTCAATGCCCAAATCGTCGCGCATAATTTTGTAACGGTCATCGCCGCCATACAATGTCTTCTCCGAGTCGCTGTCAAACAAATACAAAGCGCACGACGGCTTGTTCACATTGCGGTTTATTCGTCCAGCCAATTGCTCCTCGCTGTCAATTATCGACTTGTCTTTAAAACCTAAATCCATATCAATGTCAACTCCAGCCTCGACAACTTGCGTTGTTACCAATAGAATCCGTTTCTGCCGATAATCTGTCGATTTCAGGTTGCGAATAATTTCCTGCCTTCGTGGTTCCAATATTGTGCCTGACAAGAGAAAAACATCATCGAAACAATGGTCAATTTTATTAACAATAGAATGAAACTCGCTTGCTGTGCTTTTAAAAATGAACTCAATGATTGTAAACACACTGTCATTGTTGGCCGATGCGTATTCTTCCGATTTCAAAATGACAAATTTGGCAAGGTTTGTTAGATATTCTGTTTTTGATTCCCGGTCCGGGCGCTTCCAATCAAGCAAGGTGTAGTCGAAATGCACCCTGTTCTGGAAATTAGGATTTTGGAAATATCGGTTTTTGTCTTTAATCAGATAGGTGAAATTGTCTTTAAAAATGGTTTGGTCTATCAATTCGCCAATTTTGGGCAACGTTGCCGACATCACTACAAACCTGATATTGAAATACTTTGCATAGTTGGCAATAAAGTACACCATTTTATTCCAAATGGTTGGGGGGTACGATTGGATTTCATCTATCACCACAATTGAGTTCGCCAATCGATGCAGCAAATAATTAGTCTCTTTGCCATTGGTTTTCAGAATATCGAAGAAACGGACGTGCGATAGCAACGCTACCGGATAATCCATAAACTGATAATCAAGGTAGTTCAAATAGTCATCCTCGTATTTTCCTGTGTTAAACAGTGCTTTCGAGTGTATTTCCGCTATTTCATTATTGGCAAGTCCGAGCGTTTCTTTCAGTGTTTGATATGTTTGAGTTATAAGGGTTGTGAAAGGGAAAACATAGAATACCTTTTGCAAGGTTTGGTCAGCTTTCAACAATTCAGCCATCGCCAAAATCGAAGCGTTAGTTTTTCCGCCGCCAGTTGGCGCTTCAATGTAAAACAAGCGTTTGTCGTTGTTTTGCCTTATGTTCAAAATTACTTCTGCGGCTATGCCTGTTCTTAACTTATTTAAGTTGGCATTGCTTTGCTCCACATAATCATTCGGGTCAGGAATATCACCATTGTCAATACATTCGTAAGTGATGGTATTGTATTTCTTTGAGCTCCTTGCATTTTGGGTTATTCTGTCCCTCAATTCATCGTTTATAAAACCATCGCCAACCATAGGCACATCCCAATCATTCATATAATGAGCCGTGGCCAAATAGTCAGACGCAGTAAGTAATGAATATAGTAGTTTCACAAGTGCATACAAAGGGAATCCAAACTCCGTCTCACTCAAATTTTCGTTGTATTTTGAGAACAAGAAAGCCACATTCCCAATAAAGAACTCATTAAACTGTTCAATAAAGCCGCCGTCAACCTCGCAAGTTATTGCGTATAAATATTTGCTTAACGCCGCCACATCATTACGGCAGACAAATTCTCCATTATGCATTTCGCTCCAGTCGGATTCATCCTGACACTGACCGATTATTGAACTATGGTGCCGCACAATGGGATTGCACAGGTAAATGGCTGTGTTGCAAAGAAAAATCTGCTCCTCGTCAGTTAAATCCATTTTTATGAATTTGCCGAAGAACAATGCCAAATACAGATATGCACTTATGATGGAATGTTGTGAGCCAAATTCGTGGTCAACTTTGAACAAAGAAGAATTGTTGTTCATCCGTTTTTCTTGAAACAGATGATTTATCTTCCCTAAATCGTGATAAGCTATTGCTTGCCAAAACAATTTCTCCATCATATCGGCAAGTAATGGCTTGTGCATCAGTTTTGATGGGATAGAATCATTTACAAGGCGTTTAATGACAGGTGACAAGCCATTGACTTTAACCAATTCTTTGGCGTATGCAAAAGTCAAAGAGGAATGCTCCGAAAGCAATTCGGGCTTCCGCCATTTTTGCTCTGGTTTAGGCAAATGGGCAAAATATAATTCTCCATCTCCCTTAAACAGATTATCAAAAAACGCTTTGTCGTATAGCTCCATTTCAAAACAATTGAACAATCTCTCCCGTGCTTATTTTATAAAAATCACCCGCGTCCGACATATTCATATCTTTCAAGAAAGTTGCGTTTGAATAGACAAAATCCTTGTATTCATATTGATATAGCTTCTCTTCAAACGAAACTGGCAACTTTTCGAAATACATAAAGGTTGCCTCTTTTGATTCTTTTGAGAACATCGACATCGATTTTGCCACATATCCTCCTACCGCTTCGGTTTTTGCAAAAATCGACGCTATCTTATAATTCGATTCAAAAGAGAACTTTTCCGCGTCATATTCTGTCACGTTCTCCCACCAAGCCGAGAAGTCATTTTTGCCCATATACGGCAGAAATTCGGCTTTGCAGTCTCTAATGCGCTCATACAGAATCTTCTCTACATCATCATTGAGATTTAAAAGCAGATAACATCGGTATGCGGGTTTGATAATAATTTGTTCGGTAACTATCAAGTTTCCTCCCGGTTCACTACTGGCAAACCCTGTTCCATTGTTATACGCAACAATGTCTTTAGTGTAATTTCCTTTATCGCTATCAAGTGGTTTGATACCAACTTTCAAATGTTTTAATACCTGATAGTATTCCGGGAGTTTTCCATTTTCCTGATAGCCGCGCAAACCTGCAATTGCTCCAAGAATGCCGAGCAATGCAGGTTTGTGCAGCATATTATACGTCAAGTAAATGCCACTATTGATGTCGGGCTTTTTGAAAAAGCCCATTTCTGCTTTCAAATCAAACGATATAAGTTTTTGATTTGATGCCATAATCACAAACTATTTTCTTTGGTATTAGCCGGAAGGTTCTCTAACTTACAGTTTTGCCGATTGTAATACACTTCAACCAAATCAATCTCGCCGCTGACATTCGCCAACATTTCGGTCAATTTCGAGAAATCATACACGCTCTTGCCGTCCTCTTTCTCGTCTTTCAGTGCGATAAGGTTAGTGAAATTAGGCAGAACAAGTTTAGATGTGTCTTTCAATTGCACCCAAACCAACAGTTCGTTCTCACAACCAGCTTTTGATGCCGAATCATACCAAGTTGCGCCACGACGCATAGCTTCTTTTAGTTTTTCAATATCATCGGTGGATAGTTTCTGACTTCCTTCTCCAGCCAAATTCGCAGTTTCGCACAAATTCTGTGGGTTAACCGAAAAATGGTGCAAATAGTGACCTTCCTCCAATTTTGCCTGACGGCCAAGTGTGGTCATCCCTTTTTCAGCATCAGGGTCACTTGATTTGTTGCTGAATGGCGATGTGATTTGTTCCGAATAAATATTATTCTCTTTCCAAACATTTACACCGTGATTGACCTGAACTGGTCCGTGAACAGATGTGTTGCAGTTTTTACCCGCGAAAGTTGCTCCAAAAAGCCTGACATCAATGCACGTAAGCAGATTCTTGATGACTTCTGGTTTCACTTTCTTTGCGTCTGTCGGATACGCTTTGAAATACTTTATATACGTTTCGTCCAAAGAAATAGGATTCATACTCTCATTCAAACTTTTGAAATAAAATATGGTCTCTTTGTTGTAAACGTCTTTCAAATAATTCTTGACTGTGTACTTAAACGCCTTATCGGTCGCATACACCTTACCATTAGGCAAAGTACGTGGTTGTCCTGAAAAATCAGCATTGTAATTTGAATTGACGGCTTTCACTACGGCGCAGCCGAAAACACGGTTTTTAAATTCTGTCATTGTTTTATCCTCCATTATTTATTCGTTTGAATTGTCTTTTTTAGTGTAAACGGCACAAGGGCTGAAGCAGCCGGCCAAGAAAAATTTCAGCAACGGTTTCATATCGGCGTTGCTATCATCTGTGAGCACTTGAGAAGATAGCCTTTCAAATGTCACATTGTAAACACTAATATCGTGTTTGTATACCGCAATAGTTTGGGCTATTGCATCTTGCAGTTGTCCTGATTTGCTTTTTTGTAAATACGGTTCCAACATTGCATAGGTCTTGTTGCTTGCTACGCTTCTGTCAATCAGATAAGAAACCAACTGACCGGCACCAAAAGCAAATTCTTCAGGTGTTTCCAAGTTGGCTTCACCTTTTGCGACAGCTTTCATTTTCTCTGTTAATTCTGTGATTTTTGAAGCCATAATTGTTCTTGTTTTATTGTTACTAAATAGATTATATATGCTAAACCAAATATTGATTTTCCTCTTTATGCTATTGTTGTATTCAGTTTTTGTTTTAATCTCATCGCCGCGGATATTCGTAAGAATCGAGTTGAACATTATATCATCAAACATAGAGCAATTCAAGGCATTAATCTGCGATTTGTATATGTAATCATAAAACGCCTTGCGATATTTCATAATTAGTTGATACATAACATCTCCACCAGAAACATAAGTAGGGTCAATGTCACCAAAATAATTAGTTTTATATGAGTCTTCTTTGATTTTTACAAGAGTATTATTGAAAATCTCTTTTACAATAATTCTTTCAAAATCAAAAACATTCTCAATGTGTTCATATTGTTCAGGCTCAAATTCTCCGTTTTTGTTCCATCCGGCATCTGTCACATTTTTCACTTCAATAGTCGAATCAAACTTGTAACGGAACAATGGCACAAAGTCAAAATCATTTAGCACCATTCCGTCTTTGGTATTTATGTAATTCAACAAGTAATAGTCCGATAGTTCTTTTTCATTGGTTTTATCGAACAGTTTTTTAATCAATTCTCTATAATGAATGGGGTCAGACTGTTCATTATAGATTTTAACAACTTCTTTGTTGGTTTCCCTTTTGTCAATGACAATGGGCAATGGATTGGGAAAACATTTTCGTTTCCACATTTTCTCAAAAGTGTTCAACATGACAGCATCGCTTTTTGAGAATCTGTAACTAATGCCTTTTATCGCGGAACTTGTCTTATGTTGTATAAACAATTTCTTTGAACTATACGATGTCATAAATCCCAAGACACCCTTCCCGTCGATTTCATCAAC
Source organism: uncultured Bacteroidales bacterium (assembly GCA_902790595.1). Taxonomy (GTDB): domain Bacteria; phylum Bacteroidota; class Bacteroidia; order Bacteroidales; family SZUA-534; genus RUG13583. Next base: position 121,826 of record CADASL010000006.1, on the reverse strand, counting down.
ATTAAAAAGATTGTCTTCTAGATACTTGTTATGATAGCTTTCTTGTATTTCTATAGGAACGCTCTTTATAAAAAGATTGAGATAATCCTTCTCTGACAATTCGTTAAATTCTTCCAATTCAACAACTTTGTTTATAATGGTATCAAACAAATCATAAAAGGCATTTAATTGAACGTAATAATCATTGTCAGATTCTATCTTATATATTGAAAATGAACACCTTCTGTAATCACCCAGACGGTCTCTTACTATATCAATGCGTTTTTTCCGAGCCAAAGTTTCTATTTCCTGTTTTTGCTCTTTAGTTAGATTTTTGGCTGTTTTCACCCCCGAGTCTTTACCATCATCAGAGGCTTTGAAATTAAACGAGATGGCAAATGGTGAACACGAATGTATTTTTTGCTTGCTATCAAATGCCTTTACTTTGTTCATTGATATGTAACTTGATGCATCTTGATAGCGTATGCAGTCATTCCACAATTGAATGTCCTGATTTTTGCCATCATAATAATCATAGTCCTTGCCCTTTTGTAACACTTGATTTATCCAATTGCCGTTTGCGTCTATGTCAACAAACACGAACATACCTTTGTTTGGTGCCAGTTTCATTTGTGTCACTTCAGGCATATCCTCAATTAAGCTATTTGTGAAATTGATTATCTCACGTATCATATCATTGCAATTTAATATTAATCAATTTATTATCATTTCCAAGCAGCCGAATCCTTGACTGTTTCCTTCACCCAATCCACTTTCGTAGGCAATACGCATCAAATCTGCAGGGCAATGAAGTGCCATTTTGCACATAAAGCCACGTACTTTTGTTTCCTGCGGTGTGCCGGCTTTTATGGTTACAAGTGATGATTTCGGTTCAGAAAGCGTCATTATATTAAAATAGCTGTCCCCAACAAATTGTTTACCTTCAACAACTTCATACTTGTCCAACAAGTTTTTTAGCAATCTCTCACGCACCCAACCAGCTTTGCCAAATTCTTCGCCGCTCTGAGGATAATAGTCTCGTCCATCTTCAAGTTGTTGGCTCACCGATATTGGCGATAAAGCTTCAAACGTCATAGTATCGCTAAAATTTGGAGGCGTTACCATTTCGATGTTCTCTACTTGAAATTGTACAACCGACCGTTTGTTGCCAACTTCAAAAACACGTTTTTGGAACAACCCTTCGATAAACTTCTGTGTCGATTTTTCAGGCAAAAAACTTATTTGCCAATCAATTTTTCCTGGCAGCAATTCCAACTGGTTCGATTTTCTCAATATCCTGAATTTTTCGGGTTTAAGCCGGCCAAATGTGAACAGCTTGAATGTTTTCCCGTTTTCTAACTGAAAACCATTGTCGTGCAGCCATTCTGCATATTTTTCGTTACCACTTGCCAAAATCCGATAAATAGCTGCCGACAGCTCATACTGATAGTTGAGAGGAAGCCGTCGTCCCAGCCTATTGTCATTGTTTAGTGTTAGTCGAAATCTCATCTTTCACTTTTTTTGCATTAAAAATACACATTCTATTTCAAAAAACATCGCAAACATACACCGCCTGTGTGCCAAAATGCGGCGCACATCTAAATTATTTCTATTTTTACAAAAAAAAGATGACAGCAAACACTTTCAGAAAACTTATCTGGCTGATAGACACCATACAGAGTGCCGGAAAAATATCACTCAACGACATCAACGCCAAATGGCGCAACGCAACCTGCAACGATGAGAAAACCGACAGTATTCCGCGCCGGACATTTCTCCGCTATAAAGAGACAATACTTGAAATGTTCGACCTCGAAATAGTGTTCAGCAAAGCCGACGGAAACACGTATTCCATTAGCGATGAATCGTTTGGAATGGGAAAGAAAACCCGTAATTGGATTTTGAATTCATTTTCGGTGCAGAATCTGCTGCAAGAGAGCCAAGGACTCAAAAACAGAATCCTTCTTGAAGACATTCCTTCGGGGGCAAGATTTCTGACTCCGTTACTTGAAGCTATGAAACAAAGCCGCGTTGTAAGCATCGACTATCAAAAATTTGCTGATACCGAGCCAACTTCGCGGCGCATTGAACCATATGCTCTTAAACTCGACAAGCAACGCTGGTATATACTGGCCCGCAAACTACCTGATAATGAGCTGCGGACATACGCACTCGACCGAATCACCAAAATTGAAGTGCTTGATGAACTGTTCGTTATCGATGCGGATTTCAACGCTGCCGATTGCTTCAAAGATGTTGTCGGAGTGTTTATTGAACCAGAAGTAAAGGCACAAAAAGTTATAATTCGCGCCAAAAGCAACATTGCCAACTATTTACGAACCTTGCCTTTGCATCCGTCACAAATCGAAACCGAGCGCACCAACGACTATTCCGTTTTCAGTTTCACAGTCAAACCCGATGTTGAATTTGAAAGTTGTCTTATGCGCTATGGTAGCAGCGTGGAAATTCTTGAGCCAGAATATTTTCGCAACAAATTTGCAAAATCGGCTCAAGAAATGTGCAAATTATATGGGTGCGGCCAACCGTAATTATATCGCGCTGCCTCGTCCTCAACGGGGCTTTTTTATTGTGCCACAAAAGAGCCTGACATTCGCTCCGGGCGGGCACAAAAAAAGCCGCCCGCGCAAAGCAGACGGCTTATAAAATCAAATCAATCAAGCGATTACTTCTTCTTGTTTGCTTCGTACTCGTCGTTCAGACCTTTGATGATGTCGTTGGTGATGTTGAACGACTCGTTGGCGTACCACATACTGCCGCCAATGGTGCGGGTGAGAATGAACTTGTAGCGCTCGGGTGTGTTGTACTTGGTAATGTAAGCCGAAATCTTCTCGAACAGTTGGTTGTTCATATTCTGCTGTTCAACAGCCAGTTGGTTCGAGTAATCGTTGTAAAGTCTCTCAAATTCCTGTTGTCGCATTACCAGACGTTGCTGTTCTTCCTCAGCGCGTTGCGTGGTCAGGAAAATACCCTTCTGAACCTTGTCCTGGAAAGTCTCGATATCTTTATCAAGAGCTTTTTTGTCGCGTTCAAGTTTCGACTGCATATTTGCGTGTTTCTTCATAATGGCGTCGTTCAACTCAATTGAGAGTTTGTAGTTCACCAGAATCGAATCGACATCGATAAAGGCAATGTCGCACGCGCCAACGCAGGTTGAATCGTTTGCCACGGCTGCGGCCGAAGTTTGAGTCTGATTTGCACAACTTGTTGCAAGAAAGCCCATTGCAACCACTGCGACTGCACAGGCGATAATTGAATTTGTCTTCATATAAATCTGTTTAATTACTTTAAAATTATGTTGCGCCAAATGTATTACAAATAGTGTGATTTGGCAGTTTTTGTCGATATTTTTTTCGGTGAATCGGTGAATTTGTGAATCGGTGAATCGGTGAATCGTTTAATTGTTTAACGGGTTTAAATCCCCAACACCTACACCTAACACCTAACACCTACACCTACACCTAACACCCAACACCCAATACCTTACTCCTTTACTCTTTACGCCTTCTTCGTTATATACCTAATCGCTACCACCGACAGCACCGCCGTGAACACCAGGCCGATTGAGTAGCCCCAGACGGGCGGCAGGCTGAGTCCTTCGGGCGCCAATAATATATAGGTGCTGCAGACCGACGTCATAAAAATGGCGGGAATGAGCGTGATTATGTAGCGGCGTCCGTGGCGGTAGAGATAGGCCGTGATTGCCCACAGGGTGAAGATTGACAGCGTTTGGTTGAACCAGCCAAAATAGCGCCAGAGCACGGCGAAATCGATAAGCATCAGCACGGCCGAAATGGCGAAGATTGGCACCGAAACCGCCAGACGTTTTGGTATGGTATTCTGCGGAAAATGCAGAAAATCAGCAGTTATCAGTCGTGCAGAACGCAGTGCGGTGTCGCCCGATGTGATTGGCGCGGCCACAACACCCAAAATGGCCAGAATGGCGCCAATGCGGCCCATCCAGTCGTTGCAGATGAAGTTGACAATGTTGGCGGGGTTGCCGTTCATCTTCAGCGCCAGCCCTTCCGACGTTCCGCCAGCGTACTTGATTGCGGCGGCGGCCCAAATCAGAGCCACAAAACCTTCGGTAATCATCGCCCCGTAGAAGGCAATGCGGCCGTAGCGCTCGTTTTTCAGGCAGCGGGCCATCATCGGGCTCTGCGTGGCGTGGAATCCGCTAATGGCGCCACAGGCAATGGTTATGAACAGGAACGGAAAGATACTCAATCCTTTAGGGTGGTGAGTATGGAAAGCGTCGGTGATTTCGGGCATCGGGCCGCTATGGCTGAAAATGCCAATGAAAACGCCAGCGGCCATAATGAGCAGCGCCAGTCCGAACACGGGGTAAATCTTACCAATGAGCGTGTCGATTGGCAGCAGCGTGGCCATCATATAATAGCAGAAAATGATAATGCACCAGAACGTCTTGCCGCCAATGAATCCCGACGTCGGCGTAAGCCCTTCGAGCAGACCTGCGGGCGTGGTTACAAACACGGCGCCCACCATCACCATCAGCAACAATGAGAAGACGCGCATCACCTGACGCACGCCCAAGCCCAGTTCGTCGCCCACAATCTCGGGCAGCGACGCGCCGTCTTTGCGCAGCGAAATCATTCCCGACATAAAATCGTGGACCGCGCCGCCGAAAATACAGCCCAGCACAATCCAAAGGTAGGCCGCCGGACCAAACAGAATTCCGCCAATGGCGCCGAAAATGGGACCCGTGCCCGCAATGTTAAGAAACTGAATCAGAAACACTTTCCAAAGCGGCATCGGAATGTAATCCACACCGTCCTGACGCGTGTAGGCAGGTGTCTGACGGTTGCTGTCAACCCCGAACACCCGCTCAACAAAGGCACCGTAGAACACATATCCGAGCACGAGTGCCAAAACTGATACAATGAAAGTTATCATAATTGGATATTTTTTAAACAATGTGCGAAGGTAGGGATTTTGGTGAATTGGTGTATTAAAAGTTTAGGGGTTAGTGTTTAGGGGGGAGTTTTTTGGGACGACGGACGACAGAGTTTTGGTGAATCGGTGAATTGGTGAATTGGTGAATCGAAAAATTTGTGATGTAAGTTTGCAAAATTTCTGTTATCGGCTTCACCGACATTCAATCCGATTTTTGCAAGCGTTTGCATAAAAACCCACATTTTCAGCGTATTATTTTGCCTGTTGCGTGTCGGACTGATTGCTCAAAACTCTACTTTTGCGCTTTCTTTTCAGGAAGGGTCCGATGCGGTTTTTCCGGCAAGAAACAGATTGGTTTACAGTTTGATAATGAATTTGATTAAGAATTAATATTAGTATATGTCGTTTATCGGAATTTACCTTTTGACACTTTTGGCGGCAATGCTGCTTGTGGGGCTGCTCAAGCCCAACGGCAAGAGCGTTGTCGCGGTTTGCGGCACGTTGGCCCTGTCGGTTGTGAGCAGTGTGCCGGCCGTTGGCGCGCTAATGGGCCAGACCTTTGCCAGTGGTTTTGCCGGCTCGTTCTTCACCGGACCGGTGCGCGTGGTTATCGACCCGTTGGCGGCGTGGTTCATTCTGGTTATCAATTTCACAATGATTACCAGCGTGTTATACGGCCGCCAGTATATGCAGGCCTATGCCGACCGCCGTTCGGCCTTGAGTCTGCACTGGATGTGCTATCTACTTGTGCACGCGGCACTTACAACCATTTGCACAATGCAAAACAGCATTGGCTTCCTGGTTGCGTGGGAACTGATGGCTTTCAGTTCGTTTGTGCTTGTCATTTTTGAAGGCGACAAGGTGCGCACCATTCGCGCCGGCGTCAACTACCTGATACAGTCGCACATAGGTGTGGCGCTGCTCACCGTGGCGTTCGTCTGGGTGGCAATGGTGTCGGGCACCTACGATTTTTCGGGCATTGGGCAGTTTGTCGCCACGCAGTCGAAGGCGGCCTGCTTCGGGCTGATGATGCTTTTCTTCGTCGGGTTCGCCTTCAAGGCCGGCTTTGTGCCGTTCCACACCTGGCTGCCGCACGCTCACCCCGCCGCGCCGTCGCACGTTTCGGGAATGATGTCGGGCGTGCTTATTAAAATAGGTATCTACGGCATTGTCAGAATGCTTATCTTGATAAATGTCAACTATTTGGCTGTCGGCTACTTCATTCTTGCCATTTCAGTCGTTACGGGTGTTTACGGCGTGATGATGGCCATTGTGCAGCACAATCTGAAGAAACTTCTGGCTTATCACAGCGTTGAGAATATCGGCATTATCGGCATTGGAATTGGTGTCGGCTGCCTGGGTTTGGGCTATGGAAATCAGTTACTTGCGATTATCGGCTTTGCCGGCGGACTGCTGCACGTGCTCAACCACTCGCTGTTCAAATCGCTGCTGTTCTACGGCGCGGGCAACGTCTATCAGGCCACGCACACAATGGATATTGAGCATTTTGGCGGGCTAATCAAGAAGATGCCGCAGACAGCCTGGCTGTTCCTGCTGGCGAGCCTGGCCATTTGCGGACTGCCGCCGTTCAACGGATTTGTGTCGGAATTCATTATCTACAACGGCCTGTTTGGCGGCATAAACGCTTCGTTCTCAACCGCTTCGGTGCTGATGTTTGTGGCGGCGATGGCCGGTTTGGCGCTCATTGGCGGATTGGCCATAATGTGCTTCACAAAGGCGTTCGGCATTGTCTTTTTGGGCGAGCCGCGCCACGAGTTCCATTCGCAGCCGGCCGAATTCGGCTTTGCACGCTTGTTGCCGATGTATCTGGTTGGATTGCTGATAGTTGCCGTTGGCCTGTTCCCGCAATATTTTGTAAGCGCACTGCAAACTGTTCTGGCACAGACGGTTGGCGGCGCCACTCACCAGAGCGTTCTGCCGCTTTGCTGTGGCGCGATGAAGTGGATAAGTTGGTATATGATTGGTTTCGTGATACTTGTGGCGTTGGTTTACGGTTTGCGAAGCCTTTGCGCCAGCCGTTTGCCCAAGGCCGAAGGCGACACCTGGGGGTGCGGCTATCTTGCCCCGACGCCAAAAATCCAATACACGGCCAGTTCGTTTGTGCGCTCTTACCGCCGTCTGGCCAAGCCGCTGCTGAATATCCGCAAGCGCGCCGTCGATGTTGAAGGCGTCTTCCCGTCGCCGGCTTCGTACTCAACCGAAGCGCTCGACCACACCGAAACCGGGCTGATTCACCGCCCGCTGCGTGTTTTCCGCCTGATGCTCAATAAATTGTCGTTCCTGCAGAACGGCCGGCTTCAGAACTACATTCTCTACGGACTGCTGTTTATTGTGGTGGTGCTCGGCGTTCCGTTTATCTGCCACATTATCAGAGTATTTATAAACTATCTAAACACATTATTATAATGTTGAGTTTCGCGTTGATTTTTGTTGCCAGCCTGTTTTTCACGGGCATTGTGGTGCGCGTCAAGAGTCTGGCGTCGGGGCGGAAGGGCCCGGGCGTTTTCCAGCCAATCCGCGACATTTGGCGCCTTCTGCGCAAGGGCGCGGTTTATAGCCGCACAAGCAGTCTGGTTTTCCAACTTGCGCCGTCGGTTTATTTCGCGTCCATACTGGCTGCCATAGCCGTTGTTCCGCTCGGCTCGTACGGCGGAATTATCTCATTCTCTTGCGATTTCGTCTTTTTCGCCTACGTTCTGGCGCTGGGCAAATTCTTCTGCATTATTGCCGCGCTCGACACCGGCAGCAGTTTCGAAGGAATGGGCGCCAGCCGCGAAGCCCTGTTCTCGATGCTCGCCGAACCGGCCTTTTTCATTCTGATGGGCACGCTCGGCCTGCTCACCGGTCACACGTCTTTCTTGCAGATTTTCAGCGGTTTGCATATCGATTCAAACCTTTCGTACATACTCGTGACCATTGCCTGCTTCCTGCTCATAATGATTTGTATGATTGAGAACAGCCGGATGCCGGTCGATGACCCCAAAACGCACTTGGAACTCACTATGATTCACGAAGTTATGATACTCGACAACAGCGGCTTCGACCTTGGTCTGATTCTGCACGCCACCAACCTGAAATTCGCGATGTACGGCGCCCTGATTGCCAACCTTTTCATTGGCAATATGCCGCTCTGGCCGTCGGTTGCGGCATTTTTCGGCATTCAGATAGCCACAGCCGTGGTGGCCGGTGTCATTGAGTCGTTTATGGCGCGTTTCCGGATGGGCCACAACTCGCAGTTCATTCTGGTGCTCTCGTCGCTCGCCCTGCTGATGCTTCTCGGCGTGATGCTGATTATTAATTGAAGGACTGAATGATTGAATGAGTAACTGATTGATTATTTGCAATATCTAATGCCTAGTGCCTGATGCCTAATGCCTTTTTAACTTATAACTTAAAACTTCATAAAACTTATAACTTAAAATGACCACAATCCTTCTTATCATATTCGCAATCACGCTGTTATACTTTTCGATAGCGAATCGTTTGATGACTTATCTGTCGATTCTGACGTTGCAGGGCGTGTTGCTTTTTGGCGTGGCTCTGCTTGAGTTGCGCGAGATGAGCGCCGTCAACTTTGCCTTCATTCTGCTTGAAACAGTGATAGTTAAGGCCGTTGCCGTTCCGCTTTTCATTCGCCACGTCATTAAAAAGAACGGAATCCGCCGCGAAGCCGAGCCGTTTGTTCCGTACTTTATCTCGCTGATTGTCACCACATTGATAATCGTTATCGCCTTTGTGCTCTCAACAATGGTCGATGCGCCGAACATTAACCGCACCTATTTTGTGGTGGCCATTTCGGCGGTTTTCAGCGGGCTGTTCTTCATTGTGTCGCGCAAGAAGATAATCACCCACGTCATTTGTTACGCGCTTATCGAGAACGGCGTGTTCATTCTCTCTCTCGCCGTGGGCAACGAGATGCCGCTGCTGGTCAACCTTGGCGTGCTTCTCGACGTGTTTATCAGCATTTTCCTGCTGGGCATTTTTATCAACAAAATTGGCAATGTGATTAACGAAGGCAGTGTGGCCGAATTGAGTAGTATTAAAGATTAACCGTTTGGTAATATGATAGTTACATATCTAATAGTATCGATTTTGATTGCGCTCTTGCTGTTTGTCAACAAGAGCAGGGCGCTCAACGGCGCGTTTGTGGGGCTGTTTATGGTTCTGCAGTGCGCGCTCACGGTTTTCGAGTTCACGCAGCGCGGAAACTACGACGCCGTCTATTTCAAGGCCGACTCGCTTGCCCTGCTGATGCTTGCGGTGCTCACCGTGGTGGCCATTCCGGCGCTTCTGCACAAGTTCAACTATGTTGAGCCCGAAGCCGAGACGCCACGCTCGCGCGGAATCTACTATGGCGCTATGGTTCTGCTGGTTATGGCGCTTTCGGCGGCCACGCTGTCGTCGCATATCGCCGTCACCTGGATTTTTGTCGAAGTAACCACCTTGAGCGCGTCGGCACTGGTTTTCCACCGCCGCAACGCAGGCTCAATCGAAGCCACCTGGAAGTACATTTTCGTCTGCTCAATCAGCCTTGTCTTCGTGTTTATCGGCATTCTGCTGGTCAGCATATCGCTTGGCGCGGCCGGGCAGGCGCAGTTGCAGTACGACAGCCTGATGCGCGTCGCCGCCGACCTTGACCCGTTCTGGATTAAAATCGCCTTCGTCTTCATTTTCGCCGGCTACACCGCCAAATTCGGGCTTCTGCCGATGTACACCGCCGGAATCGACGCCAAAGACAAGGCGCCCGCACCCGCAGCGGCGCTGTTTTCGAGTGTGCTGATGAATGTTGGCTTTGTTGGCATTTTCCGATTCTACCAGATTGTGGCGCGCACCAGCGTCAGGCCGTGGGCCGATAACATAATTATGGTTGTGGCCGTTCTGTCGATTCTCATTTCGGCCGTCTATCTCATTAAAGTGAAGAATATCAAGCGAATGCTGGCCTATTCAAGCGTCGAGCATATGGGCGTTGTGGCGCTCGGACTGGCTGCCGGCGGCGTGGGCTGCTTTGCCGCAATTCTGCACCTTGTGCTGCACAGTTTCGCCAAATCGGCAATGTTTTTTCACACCGGACACATTTATAAATACTTCAAATCGAAGAACATATACAGCATTGGCAACTATTTCGGCCACAACCGCGCCGGCGCCGTGTTTATGCTGCTGGCGTTTGTCTGCATTGCTGCGATGCCGCCTTCGGGCCTGTTTGTCAGCGAGTTGCTGACGTTCAAGGCGCTCATTGCCAGCCACCACATTCTGGCGCTCGTGATTGTGCTCGTGCTGCTCACCACCATTATCTGGGCTTTGGGGCGCAACATTCTGAAAATGCTCTTTGTCAATTCAGAGAATGTTCACGTGCAACCGTCTGTGCGACACAATGTTGCAGAGATGGTGATGCAATATTTGCTGCTCGCTCTCACTGTTTGGCTCGGATTCTGCCCGCCGCAGTGGTTCGTGGGTTTGATTGAAGAAGCCGTTCAACTTATAACTTTCTGATAATATGGATTTTATTAGCATAAAAAACAATCAGTGCATACGGTTTGGCGAGATTCCCGTTCTGCCTTATGCCGATTTTTACAGCCTGATAGACAATAAGTTGACAACCGCGCCTGATGCGCATTGCGTCGCCTACTACGGCGTGCCGATGGACGGCAAAATCCGTCTCATTTGCTGCCTTGCCGACGATGCCACGCACCTTATCGACGTTGCTTCGGCAACGGTTGAGCCCACGGCCGTTCTTGAGTCGCTCACACCCAAACACCTTGACCTTCAGTTGTTTGAGCGCGAGATTCACGAGAATTTCGGCGTCGGATTCAGCGGCCACCCGTGGCTCAAGCCCGTGCGCTACCCGCACAATGCCGCCGACCGCTCGCTGAAAATGCAGGATTATCCGTTCTATCAGATTGACAGTGAAGAACTTCACGAAGTGGGTGTGGGGCCGATTCACGCGGGAATCATTGAACCTGGCCATTTCCGTTTCATTTGCAACGGCGAGCAGATTCTGCACCTTGAAATACAGTTGGGCTATCAGCACCGCGGCGTTGAGACGCTTTTCTTGCAGAAAAACAATCTGTTGCAGCGCGCCACACTGGCCGAGAACATTGCTGGCGACACCGTCATTGGCCACTCAACGGCGTTTGCCAACCTTTGGGAAAGCCTTTGCGGATTCGAGCCGAGCCGCCAACTGCAAATTGAGCGTGCCTTCGCACTTGAAAATGAGCGCATTGCAATCCACACTGGCGACTTGAGCGGTATCTGCACCGACATTGCCTATCAGTTGGGCAACTCGGTTTTCGGCCGCTTGCGCACGCCTGTAATCAACTATTTCCAACGCTGGGCGGGCAACCGCTTTGCCAAGGGGCTTATCCGTCCTGGCAAGACTAACTTTCACTTTACCAAAGAGTTGGCGCAGCAATGGATAGAGATGATTTCGGCCTATCAGCCTGATTTTGTTGAGATGGCAAATCAAACGTTCGACCTGCCGTCGGTGCTGTCGCGAATTGAGCGCACGGGCATTGTCGAGCCCGAAACTGCGCGAAAGATTGGAATGGTGGGAATGGCCGCCCGCGCAAGCAACGTTAGCCGCGATGTGCGTTCGTCGCACCCGTGGGGCTACTACAACGAGATTCAGTATCAGCCCGTTACAGAGCCTGTCGGCGATGTTTACTGCCGTGCACGTATCCGCCACGACGAGATTCTGAAATCAATCGACCTGATGAAGCAAATGATTGATACAATGGATTATACCGCACAACCGTCGGCACCGCTGGCCAACGCCGCCGCCGACTCGTTTGTGGTGTCGCTTGTCGAAGGCTGGCGTGGCGAGATTTGCCACTGCGCAATCACCGACGCACAAGGTAACTTGCTGTATTACAAGATTAAAGACCCGTCGTTCCACAACTGGCTTGGCCTTGCCCTTGCCGTCCGCAACAACGAGATTTCCGATTTCCCAATCTGCAACAAGAGTTTCGACCTTTCGTACAGCGGACACGACTTATAAATTGAAGGATTGAAGGATTGAAGGATTGAATAACTGATTGATTGAATGTTCGCACAGATAACACAGATACAAATTACTAATGCCTAGTGCCTAGTGCCTAATGCCTAACACCTAAATTGCTATGTTTATCAACAACTTAAAAATATTATTCCACCAGGGTAAGCAGTTCATTCCTGATGTTACCACGACCGATGTCCCAGGTGTGTTCCGTGGCCGCCCAGTGATTACCGATGCCGCTTGCAACGAGCAGCAACTCATTGATTTATGCCCCACGGGCGCAATCAGCGGCAAGCCGTTGAGCATTGATTTGGGACGCTGCACCTTCTGCGGCGAGTGCGCCATTGCCTGTCCCGAAAAAATCCGTTTCACCAAGGATTACAAAATGGCCACCAATGACCGCAACCGCTTGATTGTCACAGGTGACCAGCCCATTGAAGTGGATGCCGACAAGGTTCGTGCCGAGATTCACCGTTTGTTCGGCCGTTCGCTCAAACTGCGCGAAGTGTCTGCCGCAGGCGACAACAGTTGCGAGTGGGAACTGAACGCCACCAGCAATGTCAACTTCGATATGGGCCGCTTCGGTATCGACTTTGTAGCGTCGCCCCGCCACGCCGACGGCATTGTGGTTACTGGACCAATCTCTGAAAATATGGCCGAAGCGCTCGAAATCTGCTACCACGCCACCCCCGACCCGAAGATTCTGATTCTGGCTGGCACCGACGCCATTAGCGGCGGCATTTTCGCAGACAGTCCCGCGCTTAACCGTTCATTTTTAGACAAATACAAAGTCGATTTGTACGTTCCAGGCAATCCTGTCCACCCGTTGGCGTTTGTCAATGGCGTGTTGAGTTTGGTAAGGGGGAAGAAGTAGTATTTTGTGCAATTTACATATAGTATAAAGGACAGAATTCAACCCAACCAAATTGCGGTTTTGCAATAGTTTTACCGTTTTTATCAACGATACCCCACAAACAGTTTTGTATTATAAATATGGTGTTCATATAAATAATTACTTCATCATATTGCGGCTTAATAACAATCTTGCCAGCTATATCGATACAACCCCATTTTCCATTATATTTTATAGGAGCCAAACCATTTTCAGCAAAAGGCCCAGCATCGTCAAATTGCGGATTGATAACCCAATTCCCTGTTTGGTCAATATAACCAAATTTATCTTTTAACTTGCCCCACGCCAAACCGTTTTCTGTAAAAAAGCCAACACTATCAAATTGTGGGGCAATAACAAAATTGCCAGTTTTATCAATAAAGCCATCTTTGTCGTTTATTCTGACTCGAGCCAAACCGTTTTGGGCGAAATTCTGAGCGTAGTCAAATTGCGGGGTGATAACCCAATTGCCAGTTTTGTTAATAAAGCCATATTTGTCGTTTAAACGGACAATAGCCAAACTGTTTTCGTCAAAATCACCAGCATCGTCAAATTGCAGGTTGGTAATCCAATTGCCGGTTTTGTCAATAAAGCCATATTTGCCGTTTAATTCTACACGAGCCAAACCGTTTTGGGCGAAATTCCGGGCATAGTCAAATTGCGGGTTGATAACCCAATTACCAGTTTTGTCAATAAATCCCCATTTGCCGTTTAATTTGACAATAGCCAAACCGTTTTCGGCAAAATTATTAGCATTGTCGAATTGGGGGGTGATAACCCAATTGCAATTTTTGTCAATAAAGCCATATTTATCGTTTAAATGGACAAGAGCCAAACCATTTTTGGCAAAATCCCAAGTGGAGACAAATTGCGGGTTGATAACCCAATTACCTGTTTGGTCGATGTACCCCCATTTCCCGTTTAATTCTACACAGGCCAAACCGTTTTGGGCGAAATTCTGAACGAAGTCAAACTGCGGGTTGATAACCCAATTCCCGGTCTTGTCAATATATCCCCATTTATATTCGCCTTTTAGCCAAATAGCAGCAGCAGCCCAACCATTTTCACCGAATTTACCAACTCTTTCAAAGATTGGTTTAATAACCCATTTGCCTTTTTGATTGATGAATCCCCCTTTGGGGCCGTAAGCGTAAATAAGAATGCTATCGTCCGGTTGAGTTGTCTTAAACCATTTCATAGTTCATCGATTTTAAACGTGGAAACAGAATAAAAGTCACTCAAATATAACATTTCTAATCGCATCCTTATTCATAAGAGAAAAAACTTGCTACGTTCACAGCCACCCGCTGGTGTTCGTCAATGGTGTGTTGAGTTTGGTGAGAGGGAAGAAGAAGTGTCCGATAATTATCGAGAGAACGATTATATAAAAAATGCCGCCATAACGGGCGGCATTTTTGTTTGGTGTTGATAAAGGTATTTTAAAATAGCACTCGCAGTTAGAAGTATCTGTCGCCAACCCAATCGAATTGTGGATTTGCAACAATATTCCCGTTTCTATCTATTATTCCCCATTTGCCATTTTGTTCAAAAAATATAGTGTTCTCATAAATCTTCACATCATCATATTGTGGATTAACAACCAAATTGCCAGTCTCATCAATACATCCCCATTGGCCGTATAATTTGACAACAGCCAAACCGTTTTCGGCAAAATCATTAGCATCGTCAAATTGCGGATTGATAATCCGATTGCCTGTTTTGTCAATATAGCCATATTTGCGGTTTAATATGACAAGAGCCAAACCGTTTTTGGCAAAATCATAAGCTACGTCAAATTGTGGGTTAATAGCCCACTTGCCAATTATGTCAATGTAGCCCCACTTGCCGTTAAATTCGACACGTGCCAAACCGTTTTCGGCAAAGGGCCAAACATCGTCAAATTGCGGGTTGATAACCCAATTGCCAGTTGTATCAATATAGCCCCATTTACCGTTTAATTTGACGCGAGCTAAACTGTTTTCAGCAAAATAATAAACTTCATCAAATTGCGAATTGATAACCCAATTGCCAGTTTCGTCAATATAGCCCCATTTACCGTTTAATTCGACAGGAGCCAAACCGTTTTCTGCGAATTTCAAAGCCACGTCAAATTGTGGGTTAATTACCCAATTGCCAGTTTTGTCAATATAGCCCCGTTTGCCATTTAAATCGACAGGAGCCAAATCATTTTCGGAGAAATTCAAAGCCACGTCAAATTGCGGGTCGATAATCCACTTGCCAGTCTTGTCAATGTAGCCCCATTTGCCGTTTAATTTGGCACGCGCCAAACCGTTTTCGGCAAAATCATCAGCATAGTCAAATTGCGTGTCGATAATCCAATTGCCAATTTTGTCAATATATCCATATTTCCATTTAAAAGTAGCACGAGCCAAACCATTTTTGGCGAAATTCGCAACATCGTCAAAATTCGGGGCGATAACCCAATTGCCAGTTGTATCAATATAGCCCCATTTGCTACCCAATCGAGCGGGTATAAAAATATTGTTGTTTTGTGTTGTGCAGCCAACCAAAAGAGTTACTGCCGCGAACATTGTTGCTGCCAATAATTTACATTTCATAATTTGTCGGTTTTAAACGTGAAAATAAAAGTCACTCAAATATAGCATTTCTAATCGCATCCTTATTCATAAGAAAATCAAATATTATCGTTTGAGTTTTTTGCGTTGAGTACCATAAAAAGATAGTGCAACTATAAATATTCGTACAGAAAAGGAATAAAAAATTCCTTTTCTGTACGAGGATTCATATATTTGTGCCCGAAATGATGAGGAGATGACAACTATTGCGGAAATAAATGCGCTGAAGCAATTGGGAATTGTGCCAGTCGATATGGGCGTTCTAAAGAGCATTTTCTGCGAATATCTGTCGCCAGAAAAAAAAGTGCAATTATTGGAGCGTACAGGCAAAATTATCAAGTTAAAGCGCGGACTGTATGTGGTTTCGCCGCAGATAAGCGGAAAGCAACTTTCTCTTGAATTGGTGGCAAACCATATTTACGGGCCGTCTTACGTGTCGTTGCATTATGCGCTTCGCCATTACGGTCTGATTCCAGAAAGGGTTTACCAAATTACATCAGTCACAACGCGCCATACCCGTGATTTTGAGAATTCTTTGGCAAATTTTTCATATCGCGGCGTAAAGAAGGATTATTTTCCAATCGGTATCAGAAGCGAGGAGGAGGATGGCATCGCCTATTTGATAGCCACGCCCGAAAAGGCTCTGTGTGATATGCTAATGCAGGAACGGTACGTGCCCGACCAGTCGGTTGCAAGTCTTGAAGTGTTTTTTGAAGAGGATATGAGGATTGAGGTTGCCGACATCAAGCGGATGGATGCCAAAATAATACGAGCCTGCTTGCAGACGGGAAACAAAAAGACTGTTTTGGAAAACTTGTTAAAACTGATGGAACGATGACGATTTTTGATGAAATGGTGGAGGCTATGCATCCACAGACATTTACCGAGAAGATTAGCACTAAGCAAGAAGTGATGCAACAGATAACGCTTGCAGGATTGTACCGTGGCGGTTTCTTTGAACACGCCGCGTTCTATGGCGGCACTTGCCTGCGAATCTTCCACAACCTTCCTCGTTTTTCCGAAGATATGGACTTTTCGCAGGTGGCGAAGGACTCAAACATTCACCTCGAAACCTATTTCCCACAGATTATTGAGGCTTTCAAAATGACGGGGAGGGATGTGGAAATCAAGAAGAAAGACAAGAAGACCTTTGGCAAGGTTGAATCAGCTTTTCTGAAGGATACCACCGATGTATACGATATTTCTTTTCAAACGGAAAAAAACATTAAGGTGAAGATTGAATTGGACACTAATCCGCCGTTGAGCTTCGATACAGAGCAAAAAATGCTTTTCAGACCATTTTCGTTTATGGTGCGCTGCGTAACGCTATCCGACCTCTATGCTGGCAAAATGCACGCCTTGGTGTTCCGCAACTGGAAAACACGCGTAAAGGGGCGCGACTGGTACGATTTTGAATGGTACGTGCGTTGGCGTGTCCCGCTCAATTTCAAGCACTTGCAGGAACGTATTCGTGAATTCAACGGCGTTGAGATGTCGCGCGATGAGTTTATGATGGCATTGAAGGAACGGCTGGCCACAACAAATATCGAAGATGTAAAATTAGATGTCGGCCGCTTTTTGATTAACCGTAAGGAAATTGAAGTATGGTCGAACAGCTATTTCCTGCAACTGGCTGATATGATTGTGTTTAAGTGACTTATAAAACAAAGGCGCACCATAACCGATGCGCCTTATTTTATTGCTTTGTATCAGGAATTAATCCACCGTCACTTCCGACAAATAGTTGTCTCTCATTTTTTTAACCACCATTTTGCCTTTCAGCGTCACGTTTTCTTGCAAGCGAATATCAGTCGACGATGCGCCAATTTTCACGCTGAACGTGCCTGGGGCGATGTTCCACTGGCGCTGGCCGTTGTTGCTGTAGTAGCCGAACTGCTCGGTGTGGAGTTTCACGCGCACAGTCTTTGTTTGTCCAGGTTCGAGAGATACGCGGGCAAATCCCTGCAACTGAATTGGGCGAATGTTTTGATTGTCAGCCGTTGGCGAAAGATAGATTTGCGCAATTTCGTCGGCGGCCACCCTGCCTGTGTTCTTCACCTCAAACGACAGATTGACGCACGGCGCACTGGTTGAGACTTCGCCGTCGATTTGCAGATTACTGTACTCGAAAGTGCTGTAACTCAAGCCGTAACCAAACGGCCACTGAACGCGGCTGTCGGGTGTGGTGGAACGGTTGTAGCAAATTGGCTCATAAACTTCGGTATTGGGATAACTAACTGATAATTTGGCCGATGGCGATACGCGGCCATAGAGAATATCGGCCACAGCGTTGCCACCCTCCTCGCCCGGATACCACGCCTGAATAACGGCAGCGCAACGTTCAGCCAACCCGGAAACAACCTGTGCGCGACCTCCAAAAATGACAAGAACAACAGGCTTGCCCGTCGCAATCAACTCATTCACAAACTCTTCCTGACGGCCTGGCAGTCGCAGTCCCTGGCGATTGCGGTTCTCGCCGCAGAGCATCACATTCTCGCCCACAGCCGCCACAATCACATCGCTTTTGGCCGCCAATCGCAAGGCTTCGGCTTTGTCGGCCTTTTCGCCCGACTCAACTTTGCGGTGCAGAATCTCATAGTCCCAAGCGCGTTTGTCGCCGCCGTTCGACAGTTGGGTTTCAATGGTGTCGGTCCAGTCACATCCGCGCGAATAACTGATTGTCACGCCGTTAGGCTTGCGCGAAGTCATTCCTTCGAGCAGCGGTACCACGTGCGGATGGTCCAAATCGGTCATTATCCTCTTCCAGAAATAGGTCATCGACGGGAACGCATAATCGCCGCACATCGCCCACATTGAATTGGCGTTGGGGCCCGTCAGCAAAACGTTGAGTTCCGATTTTTCGGCAGATTGTTTCGCGCCAAGCGGAAGAATGCCATTGTTTTCGAGCAGCACAACCGACTGTGTTGCAATCTGATATGAAGTTTGCCGCTCGTCGGGTGTGTCGAGTTCGATTTTGTCGGTTGAGTAGAGATACGGATTTTGGTCGAGCAGGCCAGCGTGCAGTTTGTGACGCAGAACGGCCTTCACGGCACGCTCAAAAGCCGCAGACTCAACAAGTCCGCTGTCGATTGCCTGTTGCAGATACTGATAGTTGGCGCCGTGAGGAAAATCGGCATCACAACCGCCGTTGATAGCCGCTGCCGCCTTGTGCACGGCATCGGGCTGGTCGGGAATCTGGTCGATGGCGGTGTAATCGCTAACCACCATTCCGTCGAATCCGAGATAATTGCGCAGAATATCGATAAGTATCTCACTGTTAGCCACGCAGTTGATGCCGTGAACAGCGTGGTAGCCAGGCATCACCACACGGTTTCTGGCAAGGCGAATCATCGCCTCGTGCGGCAGCAGAATCTCCTCCATCAACTCTTTCTCATCGGCATCGCCACCGCCGCCGTAGCCCAAATAGTGCTTTGAGCAGGTGCCAACGCCTTGTTTCAGGTCACCCTGCTGAAGACCGCGGGCAAAGGCCACGCCCATCGCCGCCGACAGATAACCGTCTTCGCCATACGACTCCTCAAGCCTGTTAAACGACGGCGTGCGGCACACATCCACCATCGGCGAAAGCGACAGAACACCGCCCATTTGGCGCATCACTTTGCCAGTCTGGCGCGTCTTGAGTTCGGCCAATTCGGTGTTGAACGAGCACGCCTGCCCAATCTGTTGCGGATAAATTGTGGCGCCGCGCGTGTTGACTCCCGACAGCACCTCCTCGTGGAAGAGCGCGGGAATGCCGTTTGGCGTGTTGGCCATCAGCCACTGCTGGACGGCAACCACTCGGTCGCGCAAAACGTTGGCGTCCATCGGTTTCTGGCTGGCATACTGCGAAAAATGACCGATTCCGTAGGGTATCATCTGGCGGCAGCGAGCCGTGTCGAGCAGCCCCTGCGCGTCGAAAAGCGTGTCCATATACATACTGCGCAGTTGCGCGATACGCTCCTGCTGCGGCATTCGGTTGTAGAGTTGGTCGATTAGTTGCTCGTCGGCGTTTTTGGCTGTGCAGCCTGCGAAAATGGCGGCCAGACACAAGAGTTTTAGTGGTTTCATTTGTTTTATTTTTATGATTATTAGAAAATTATATCGCCTCTAACAGTTCTGTAACGGACAAAAATAGCATAATTAGATGTGCGGCAATTACATCGAAAGAAAAAATCCGGCTTGGCAATCGGCGAAATAGATTCGTCGGTGCTCGGACTCTTTCACACCCGCAGGTTGATAAATTTTGCTCAAAAACGGCCCTAAAAGGGTGTTTTTCACGATATGCTACCGTATATTTGCGGCCGAAACAAAAAGAACAATGACATTCATTTACAACCTGAGTATCAGGGTTTACACGTTTTTAATCCGCGTGGTTGCGCCGTTCAACGAGAAGGCGCGGCTGTGGATTCGCGGCCGCAAGGGTTTGCTTTCGCAGATGGCCGCAAAAATCGACGGCAGCAAGCCGGTTGTTTGGTTTCACTCGTCGTCATTGGGCGAGTTTGAGCAGGGAAGGCCTGTCATTGAAGCATTTAAGGCCAAGCACCCCGATTACGCCGTGCTGCTCACGTTCTTCTCGCCGTCGGGTTACGAAGTGCGCAAGAACTACGCCGGCGCCGACTACATTTTCTATCTGCCAGCCGACACGCGCCGCAACGCCCGCCGTTTTATGCAGATTGTCAAGCCGAAAGCCGCACTCTTCATTAAGTACGATTTTTGGTATAACTACCTGAACCAGTTGCACAAAGCCAGTGTGCCAACTTATGTCTTCTCGTCGATTTTCCGTCCGCAGCAGGCCTTTTTCAAATGGTATGGCGGATGGTATCGCAAAATGCTGAAATTCTTCACTTTGCTGTTTGTTCAAGACGAAAACTCGAAGCAACTGTTGGCAGGAATTGGAATCAATAATGTACAGGTTGGCGGCGACACCCGTTTCGACCGCGTTTACGACCTTGTGCAACAGGCTAAACCACAACCGATTATAGAGCGTTTTGTGGCCGATGCCGATAAGGTTTTGGTTGCAGGCAGCACGTGGATTGGCGATGAAGAATTGCTTTGTCGTTACGCAAACGAGCACAATATCAAGATGATAATTGCGCCGCACGAGACCACCGAAGCCAATGTCAGCCGAGTAGGGAGTTCGTGCACGGGCAAGGTTGTGCGCTACACCGACGCACAAGCCGATGAATCGAAAGTTGATGGTGCAAACGTGTTGATTATAAACTGTATAGGTCTGCTCTCGTCGCTCTACCGCTACGGACAGTTGGCCTATATTGGCGGCGGATTCGGAAAGGGAATCCACAACACACTTGAAGCCGCAACCTACAGTGTGCCAGTGGTTTTCGGACCAAGATACCACAAATTCCGCGAAGCCTGCCAACTCATTGAGCGTGGCGCTGCTATCAGCATATCTGATTATGAGCAACTTGCTCGCGCCTTCGACCACTACTTCGCCAATCCCGACGACTGCAAGCGGGCCGGACAGAAGGCTTCGGCATACGTTGACGAGATGCGCGGCGGAACCACACTGATAATGAAAGAGTTGGATGCTGTGGTAAAATAAAAATAGTATAAGCAGTTTCAATATCAAATTTTGAGCGTCTCTTGCAAATCTCTGAAAATAAGTATATTTGCAATATGAATAGGGCAACCATTATAGAATCAATCAAGCAGACCGCGCGGCAAGTAATGCCGTCGGGTTCGCGTGTTGTCCTGTTCGGTTCGCAAGCCAGAGGCGACTATCGTGCTGATTCTGATTGGGATATCCTTATTTTACTGAATAAAACAGGCCGCAGTACAAATTCCGATTTCAATTCTACGGCCTATCCGTTTGTTGAGTTGGGTTGGACAATCGATACAACAATAAATCCGATTATCTACACCAGCGAAGAATGGGAAAAACGCAGTTTTACGCCGTTTTACAAAAATGTTACGCAAGAAGGAGTTGAGCTATGGAGTTGAGCGACAAAGAGAAAGCTGCGATTATCGAATATCGGATTCAAAAATCATTTTCTGTATTAATTGAGGCTGAAGACAATGCGCGATTGTGCCATTGGAGTCTGACAGCCAATAGGTTATACTATGCTGTTTTTCATATGGCGTCGGCACTTTTAACCGACAAAGGCATTTCGGCAAAAACGCACACCGGAGTTATCGGGCTCATTGGGAAAGAATTTGTGCAAAACAATCTGCTCAATACCGATGATGCCAAACTGATTTCCAGGCTTCAGAATATGAGGCAAAGCGGTGATTACGATGATATGTTCGATTGGTCGGAAAACGATGTGGCACCGCTGATTGAGCCGACAAAACAATTGTTGGATAAGATGCATAAAATGCTGAAAACAGCTAAATGATTGGATTTTAAATAGAAGAACTACCCAGTACTAAAGCAATGAAATTCGCAGACTTACACTTAAATCCCGAAGTTTTTGAAGGTATCGACGCAATGGGCTTCGACGAAGCGACGCCAGTGCAGGAACAAGTGATTCCGCAGGCGCTCGACAAGCGCGATATGATTGCCTGCGCCCAAACAGGAACGGGCAAGACGGCGGCTTACATTCTGCCGCTTCTGCACCATTTGACGACAAAGCGCGAGCAAAAAATCAAGGCTCTGATTCTTGCCCCGACACGCGAACTCGTGATGCAGATTGACCAGCAATTCCAGGGATTCGCCTATTTCTGCGGTGTTGAGTCGGTGGGCATTTACGGCGGCAGCGACAGCGGCGTTTGGGACCAACAGCGCTCGGCCATTGAGAGTGGCGCCAACGTGCTCATTGCTTCGCCAGGCCGTCTGCTTTCGCACTTGAATCTTGGCTATGTAAAACTCGACAGCCTTGAATATCTGATACTTGACGAGGCCGACAAGATGCTCGATATGGGTTTTGTCGATGATATAAAACGCATAATCACTTATCTGCCAAAACAGCGTCAGACGCTGATGTTCTCGGCCACTATGCCGCCCAAAATCAGGCAGTTGGCAAGCGCAATCCTGACAAATCCGGTCGAGATTAACATTGCTATCTCAAAACCCGCCGAGGGCGTGCGCCAGACGGCTTATATGGCTTACGACGAGCAGAAGAACAAACTGATTGCAACCATACTGAAAAGCAAGGATTTAGACAGCGTTATCGTCTTTGCATCGACAAAGAGCACCGTGAAAACGCTTGTGCAGGACCTGCGCCGTGCCAAAATCGAGGCGCGCGCTATCCACAGCGACCTTGAGCAGTGCGACCGCGAGGCTGTGATGCTCGATTTCCGCAACCGCAAATTCTCGGTTTTGGTGGCCACCGACATTGTCTCGCGCGGTATCGATATTGATAATATCGGCTTGGTTATGAACTACGATGTGCCCCGCGACCCAGAGGATTACGTGCACCGCGTTGGCCGTACCGCTCGCGCCAAATCAACGGGCGAGGCCATCACGCTTATTAACCCGAAGGATGTGCAGCGCTTTGCAAAAATCGAGAAACTGATTGGCTACGAGATTGAAAAACCTGCGTTGCCCGAAGGTTTCGATGCCGCACCCGAGTACAAGCCCGAAGCGGCTGAGCGCAAGCAGAACCGCCATTTCCACCGTGGCGGACGCAACAACCGCGGTGGCCGCAACAACAACCACGGCAACCGTAGGCGCAACGGCAGACCCCAAGGCGGGAACAACGGAGGCAAACCTCAGGGCGGACAGCAATAAACAAGTTGAAAGCAACCAGATTCTCAGCTATCGTAACAAACGCAATTTGCACCAGATGAACAAGATAAAAAACATAATCGCCATCCTGTCGGTTGTAACCGCGACAACCGTTCCGGCCAGTGCGCAAATCAGCTACACGCTGCAAGGCAACATCGGACAGCCCGATTTCACTGGCACGCTCTACATCCGCAACCAAAACATCGGTTCCGACCCAATTGTGGATTCTGTGCAGGTAAACAACGGGCAGATTGTACCACGTAAATTGTTCGCTGACAGCGCTTTTATGGGGCATCTGGGCAGTTCCAACCTGTCAATACAAATTGCGCCAGTGTTTTTCGAAAACGGCGTCATCAATATCGATATGAGCGACGGTGGAATTATGCCGGCATCGGGCACAGCGCTCAACAACGATTGCGGCGCGCTTTATGGCCAGCTGGTGCAGATTATCACACAATATCGCCAGCGAAAAATTACCGAGGCCGATGCTAAAATGCAGTTCGACAAGGTTTTGACTCCGGCAATCAAGCAACACGCCGGTGACCCGCTCGGCTACCACATCGTCTTGCAGTTCCACGACCAAATCAGTAATCGGCGCGGTTTGGAATACATCGGGATGCTCAGTCAGAAATGGCAAAACAGCGATAAGTTGCGGAAAATCAGGAAGACACTTGAAGATAAGGCGCGGACCGAGCCCGGTGCGAAATTCGTTGATTTTGAGGTGGCTTACAACGGCCAAACATCGCGCTTGAGCGACTACGTTGGGCGCGGAAACTATGTGCTGGTGGACTTCTGGGCCTCGTGGTGCGGACCGTGCCGCGCCGAGATTCCAAACCTTAAAGCCGCCTACAGCAAATATTCCGGCAAGGGGCTGGTGGTGCTTGGCGTGGCCGTTTGGGACAAACCCGACGCATCGCTAAAAGCCATTGCAGATGAGCAAATTACCTATCCGCAGATAATCAACTCGCAGCATATTGCCACCGACATCTACGGCATCAACGCCATTCCTGAGATAATTCTTTTCGCACCCGATGGAACCATTGCGGCTCGCGGCTTGCGCGGAGCGGCCATCGAGCAGGTAATGCAAAGAATTTACGGCGTGGAGTAATTTTTCGGGGCGGCCTGCATCCGGCATAACCGCGTTTTATTCCTCCGATTTCCGACTGTTGAGCTTAATAAAGCTTACCGTATCTTGTTTGGAATCAAATATATACTTTTGCGCAATCACACCTGTCAGGTCGATTCCGCACTCGTTCATCAGATTCACAAAGTGCACGTAAACCTGCTTTATGTCGGCATCGACGGCAGTCAGAAAATCGTCTTGTGACAGTTTGGCGGCCGATAGGAACAGGTGCTGGTGGAACGACGAGCTGTCGTCGCTTGTGATTTGCCGGGCGTAGGTTGTAAAATCGTGGTTGCAGGCGTCGAGCAGGCGGTTGGCGCGGGTCCAAAGCGTGCTCATCAGGTCGATAGCGCGGTTTGCGGCATCGGCAATGAGCGACACCCGCCAACGTGTCTCGCCCTCGGGCAGGTCGTCGAAACTGCCGTCGGACCAAATGCGCCAGAATTGCCGCAAGGTGTTGGCATCGTTGCAGAACTTCTTTTTCAGATAGTCTTCGCACTTGATTTTCAGTCGTTTAAAATTCTTATCGCATACCACCACACCTTCCTGTGCATAACTGTGCCAAGTGCTGATGGCGGACTGCACTTCTTCAAGCGAGTGGAACGGATACTGCCGCGGAATGTCGAACGGAATGCCGAACTGCTCTTTGGCCGCCTCGGGCGTCATCTCGTTGCCTTCGCTGTCGCGGATGCCGTGGAACCAGAGTTTCGGCTCCTCATAAAAGCAGATGATGCGGCTATATGGGCTAACAATCTCAAACATAAGTGTATAGCCATCAGGAATGCGGTCGGTCCAGCCGATGCCGGCGGTTTCGAGCAGCGTGTCGAGCATTGTTTTGGCGTTGTCGAATGGCGAGCCGGCAAGGTCGATGTGCCAGATGTCCCAACCGCCGTTCGACACCCAATAGGCCTTGCCTTCGTGCTTGAACATCTTGATTAGCACGCCATCGATTTTTTCGCGCACAACGGCTGATTGCCAGTCGATTGCGTCGGCGTGCTCATCATCGAAATTGAAAAATTTGGTGTACGGGGCGCAGATTATGTTGCCGTCATCGTCGACCACCGTGCCGCGGCACTCACGCACCACATCCAAACTGAAATCGCAATGGTGCATATTGTACATCAGCAAGTTCCACCTGTCATTGAACGGGCAGGGCGATATTCGCACGCAGTAAGGCCGGTGATGAATGACTTCCTTCCAGTTTTCAGTGGTGCGGATAAACTCTTGCAGATGAGTGAAATGGTTCATTTTTTGGACATCAGACTACGGACGACAGACTACAGACGGCTCGGATTGTCATTCCGTTGTTAATTGTTAATTATTCATTATTAATTGTTTAATGGGTGAATCGGACGCGATTAATCGCGTCCCTACGAACATCTAATCCCGATAGCTGTCGGGACTAATACCCAACACCCGTTAAGCCTTCTCTCTTCCGCTTTCCAGCCTTGAAAATGGCCCCATATTAATCAGCTGCGGCACAATCTGCGGTCCGTGAATGGTGTGCTCGCCTTTGTAATAAATGTGCTCAAGATAGAGCCCGGCGGCCGGTGCTGTGAGTTTTGCCGGCAGCGACGAATAGCTGTCGAACATATTGTCGATGTCGACCATTGTTATCTTTCCGCGCCCCAGTTCGACAAGCACACCCACCATACGGCGCACCATCTTCCAAAGGAAATGCGAGCCGGTGATGTGGATGGCAATCTGGTCGCCAATCTCGTAAATCATTATGCTGTTGATGACTACGATGGTGTTGGGCGTTTCGGCGTTTTTGTCGGTGAACGAAGCGAAATCGTGGCGGCCAACCATCTCTTTCGCGGCCTTACGCATCGCTTCCACATCGAGTTCATCGCGAATCCACCAAGCGTTGCTCTTGCCGAAAGCCGTTCGACGCTTGGTAATCAGATAGATATAACTGCGTTCAACTGCATCGAACCGTGCGTGGAACTTCGGGTTCGCCTGCTCAACGGCCAAAACGTTCACATCGTACGGCAGATTGTCGTTCAGACTCAGCATCAGCCGTTCGGCCGATATTTTTGTATCCACTTCAAGATGAGCCACTTGCCCCAAAGCGTGCACACCGGCATCGGTACGGCCCGAGCCGAAAAACTCGAATCGTGTCTCGCCAAAAATTTTCTTGCAGGCGTCGAAAAACGCGCCCTGAACGGTGCGCTCGCCCTTCTGCACCTGCCATCCGGCGTAGCGGCTTCCGTCGTATTCAATAGTCAGTTTGAATCGCATTTTGTAATTAGTTATATGCCAATGGCTTGCGCCGACAGGCTGTGAAACGTTGCGCAAAAGTACGAAAAAAAAGCACCTCGCCCCTATCCTCGCCCGCGTTTCTGATTATTCACAAACGCATCAAAAAACTCGTCTCTAAAACTCTCGCCGATAGCTATTTCGTGCGGGCCAATGTAAATGTCGTTGTTGTCGAAGGCATCGATATGGATAGTGTTGACAATGTACGACTTGCTGACGCGCATAAACATCGACTGCGGCAGCAAGGCTGATATGCCTTTAAGGTTCATTCGGGTGATAATCTTCTGATTTTCAAGTTGAAGCACCACATAATCCTTCAGGCCTTCGACAAACAGAATGTCGGCAAAGCAGACCTTGCAGTACTTGCGGTCCGACTTGACGAAAAAGTAGTCGTCGGCACCTGGCTCAATGTTCTGCTTGTCGCCCTGCGTGAGCAGTTTGAAGTAACTCACAGCCTTGTCGACAGCCTTCAGAAAACGCTCTTTTTCAACGGGTTTCACAAGAAAATCGACGGCATCAACCTCGTAACTGTCAATGGCGTATTCGGAATAGGCGGTGGTGAAAATCACGAGCGTCTGCGGCGAAATGGTGCGGGCAAACTCAATGCCCGTCAAGCCTGGCATCTGAATGTCGAGAAAGGCCAAATCGACCTGTGTCTGCGACAGGAAACGCTGCGCCGCCAATGCGCTGCCGAACGTTCCCACAAGCGTCAGTTCGGGCGCCGACTCAAGCAGAATCTCTATCGCCTCGCGCGCAAGGGGCTCATCGTCAACTATTATGCAGTTCATTGTGAAAAGTTTAGAAGTTTAAGGTTTAGAAGGTTAGAATGTTCCAAAAGGAATGTCGATTATCTTTCCTTCTGCATCCATTTCTTGCATACTTTTAAGCCACTTCTTTTCTTCTTCGTTTTGCGGTGTTCTTTCGCCAGAGTTGAGTTTCAAGAAAATTTCGCAAGTATCCAACTCATCAGAGTTGCAATACTCTTGGTAGTCCTTGTAAACCTTACCCGTTTCGTTTGATTTGTACATATTTGATAATCGTAACTTGTAATTCCTAATTCCTAACTAAATCTATCTTCAACCTCACCGTAAATATACCATTTTCATCGTCAATTTGAAGTGTGTGCCGATTATTATAGAGCAGTTCGAGCCGTCGGCTGATATTTTTCAGGCCAATGCCGCCGGCTTTGGTGGGCACGGGCGCAACGGCGGGTTTCGAGTTTTGGCAGACGAACGTCAGCAAACCGTCTGCAAGACAGAAACTTATGTTCACCCACGAGCCGTTTTCGCCATCGCTGTTGTGCTTCACGGCGTTCTCGACAAACGGAATGAAAAGCAGCGGCGGCACCTCAACGCCGTCGGTAATACCGTCAGTATCAATCTTATAAGTGAAGCCCGTGCGGCGCACCTGCTCAAGGTCGAGAAAATCGCGCAGGAACTGTATGTCGGTCAGCAGGTTGACGCGCTCGCGGCGGCTGTCGGCAAACTGATAGCGGATTAGGTCCTCGAGCCTGTAGAGCAGCGCCGACGCCTGCGCTGGCTCGCGGCGCACAAGCACGTTGACGTTGTTTATCATATTGAACAGAAAATGCGGATTTATCTGTTGCTTAAGCATTTTCAACTCTGTCTGCGCCGTGGCGACCTGCAACTCGCGGTTGCGCAGGTTCTGCAGCGCCGTCCTCCGAAACAGCAGCAGGCTGGTTGGCGCCACCGACAGCAATATCATCGACAGAAAACTCGACGCGACGTTTATTGAACTTATAATCAGCGAATTATGAACGGCGTAATTCACAAAAACTTCCGACAAAACCTTCAAAACACCGAACGGCAGCGAAAGCAGAATTGTGGAAATGGTGAATTTCAGAATCCTGTCTTTGAAAAAGAACCGCGGCGTTAGTATGTAAATATTTACGTACCAACACGTTAGCAGATAGGCGTACATTATCAGCCATTGCGGCACATTCTGGCGGCTGAAATCGAAAATCCGTCCGTCGGCGGCACCGAATGCGTTGAGCGACATCATAAATATCGGTAACTGGAACAGCAAATGTCTGACAATCCGATACTTGCCACTGAAAAGCACTTTGTTGAAGAAACTGTCGAAGGTGGCCATAACTAACTGATTGGGATTGTTAGACAAATGTGTTCGGGGCTGATTGTCAGCGAGTAACGGTCGGCATAGAGCAGCGACAGACGCTTGCGGGCATCGGCAAAATCGGCATCGGCGCGACCATCGGCAAGCGTAAACTGCAAATTATCAGCACCGACTGTGAACAAGCAATCGATATTGGTGACTGGCTCGCCGTACTGCATCAGCGACGTGAAGACGAGCGGCGGCACCATAACGCCCATTATCGAACCTTCGACATTTATTGTGAACGATTTGCAAACGCCATCGAACTGCAGGACGGCGAGATATTCGCGCACGAAATCAATCTCGCTTTTGAGCAACGACCGCTCGCGGCGGCTGTCGTAGAGTTGGTATCGCAGCACCTTGCTGAACTGCAGCAACGCGGCCGACGTGGCTTCGGCATCGCTTTGCGTGCGCTGTCCGCAGGTGTGAAGCGTGGTGCAGAGCATTTCGGGCGATATTTGCTGTTTTATCAGCGCCGACTCCATCTGCGCCTGCTCCGCCTGCTGTTGCTGACTGCACTGCTGCTCCTGCGCCATTCGCTTTATGCAAAGTCCTAATAATACGCCAATTACGACTATGAACCACTGCATATTGAGCACCATCGCGTCGAGCGCAATGTAGTGCAGCGGCGCCGAATAGCGCGACGCAATGTGGTATTGGGCGCAAATGCCGCCTTCAATCACGTACTGAAGCACCACAAAAACCGTGGAAACGGCTATCAGCGTAATGGTGAACAGCCCGTAGCGGCCGCGGTTGAGAATGCGCGGCACAAGCACCTCGACAAGCGCCCCAAGCAGCGCCACCTTGCAAAGGAAACAATTGCTAATCAGCAATATAACAACGAATCGGTGCACCGCATCGCCGAGCAGCATACTGTAGTTGAACGTTATCTCGGAAACGCTGAAAACGAGCATCGCAACGCACAGACTGGCATACCGCAGCCAATGAAAGCGGCGGTCGAGAAGCAGGGCGGTGATTATGGAATTTTGTGTTAACATTTCAATTTCGATTCAGACAAATTTAGTGTTTTTTGTCAAGCAACAACCTCACGCGCCTTCAGTTATTCAATCAATCAGTCCTTCAATCCTTTAAAACTCAATCTTATAAGCAATATTCGGCAGTGAGAGTTTCACGGTGTACGGCTCAATTTTGTGGGTGCGCAGGTTGTAGACGTGGTCGTAGTAGCCTTTGTTGTTGGTCATATCGATAACGAAACTGTGCGACACGCGGCGCTTGTTGATTGTGAGACGGGCCGAGTAGTTGTAGGCGATTGCCGTTCCGTACTGCTCGCTGAAGGCGCGGGTCTCGTCAAGGCGGGCGGCGCCATCAATCGAGTGGATAATCTCATAGGGCGTCACGTCGTCGGCCACAGGCGCGTGGCGGTCGCCACCCTGAACGGTGACTTTCGCGCTCAGCGCAAAAACGTTCTGTTTCTCGCTTCCGAACATCCATTCCTTGCCGCCTAACACATTGATAACGTAGTTTCTATCGTAGCGCGAGTGGTACCAATGACCGTCGCCGCCGCGGTAGCGCGAACTGAAAATGGAAGCCGTGGTCATTCCGTACCAACCATTGTTCAGGTAGCGCTCAAGGGTGACATCGACGCCGTAGTTTCGACCTAAACCTTTGTTAACCAACGCTTTGTCGATATAATACTCGATATGGTTGAGCACCGAGAACGACGTGCCTTCCTCAACTGGAACATCGAACAAATGCTGATAGAACGGCTCGATTTTGAGCAGCGAGTTCTCGGTGAGTTTCAGGCTGTACGATAGCATAAAGTGGTGTGCGCGAGTGAATTGCAAATCGTCGTTGACAAGTTCGCCGCCGATTTTAACGAAATAGACATCGGTCTTCTCGCGACGGCTGTGAAGGCCGTAGGCGGCGGCAAAAGTTGAGCGTGCGGTCGGCTGCCAACGCAGTCCCACGCGGGGCTCTAGGCTGACGGCTCCGTTCAGGCGCAGGCTCTCGAGATTCAGCCCTGCGGTGAGCGTCAACTCGTTGCTCAAACTCAACTGGTGGCTGGTGTAGGCCGACAGCAACCCCGACGCGCCATCGGCTTCAAACACCGTGTAGAGCGGCTGTCCGATAGTGTCGCCGCGCTGCATCTGAATATCGTACAGGAAATGCGTGTAGTGAACGCCGTTTTTCATTGTGTAGCGTGCCGAAACCTTACGGCTATGTGCCACATCCACAATCAAATCGGTGTACGTTGTCGACATTTCAACTGCAGGAAGGTCGTAGGCGTTGGTGCTGAAATTGTACGCTTTTCGGTCGGCTTCCATTGTGTTGGCGGTGGCGGCCAAAGTGGTTGTGAGTTGCCCGCCGCGCGGCAGTAAAATATGGTGTTTCAGGCCGATAGCACCCATTTTCTGTTTCGATTTGCCTTGATTTATGTCGAAACTGGTTTCCCATTCGGCGGTGTCGGAAACGGTTTTCTCATCGCTGTCGATAAGCCCCGTGCCCCAAACCGAGAACGTTCCCGCCGATTTTGTTGGCAGATTCACCTTGAAGTTTATATCTTGATAATCAACAACTTCACCGCCCATATCAACCCAATCCATTTTCGACGCCAAACCAAGCGACGAATATCGGTAATTGATTATGTATGAAGCGTTTCGGTCTTTGCCGATAGGGCCTTCCGAAGCAAAATCGATACCCAATGTGCCGAACTGGAAGGTGTGCTCATATTTCTCGTTGTTGCCCTGGCGCATTTTCATATCGAAAACACCCGAAACAGCGTCGCCATACTCGGCAGGGAAAGCGGCTGTAAAGAAATCGGAATTACCTAACACAAAAGCACTTAACGACGACATCAGTCCGCCGCCTGCCACCGAAATGTCGGCAAAGTGGTTCGGGTTCGGAATCTCGACGCCCTCAATGCGCCACGAGAGCAGGCGCGGCGCGTTGCCGTGGATTGAAATGCCGTTGGTGCAGCCGTCTTGCGACACGCCCGCAAACGAACTTGCCAAGCGCGCGGGGTCGCCGAAACCGCCTGCATAGCGGCTTGCCTCCTCAATGCTCAACATCCGCGCGCCCGTCGAAGCCATCTTGTTGAGTGGCTGTTGCTTATTGATTTGCGGACGGACGGTCACTTCGCCCAATGTCGTCACCGACTCGTGCAACCCCGCCTCAACGTACGTCTCTTTTGCCGACGACACCATCAACTCTTTCATTATCAGCGGTTCATAGCCAACTGCTTGTGCCACAACCGTATGGCGGCCAACGGGCACGTTCTTAATCACAAACCGTCCGTCGGCATCAGCCGCAGTACCCTGCGTAGGCTGGTCGTCAAGGAAAACCGTGGCAAACGGCACTGGTCCGCCCGACGCCGCGTCGAAAACCAAACCCCTAATGTTCTGTGTGAACGACTGCGCTTCAACCAACTGATTCTGAAGCAATAAGCAAACTACAAAGATTAAAATCCGTTTCATATCCATTTCGTTTTTAAGTTTCTGGTGCCAAAAGTAGATTGGCCGCCATCACCAATTTTTAATTGTATACGAAACGGTGTGCGCTGTATACGAAACGGGGGATTTCAGAGAAAGTCTGGTGTTGGGTGTTGGGTTTTAGGTGTTAGTGTTTGCGTTTGCGTTTGTGTCAGGCATAAGGCACAAGCGAACAAGTAATATTGTCAATCACTTGATTACCTACAACTTAAAACTTTAAAAACTTAAAACTTCTACCCCAACTTCTCCGCCTCTTCGGTCAAACGCTCCCAGTTGTTAAGCTCGTCGGCAAGTTGTTTTTTAGTAGCCTCGTATTTTGCAAAAAACTCATTGTCAGCCGATTCCGGGCGGTTGGCAAGCTGGTTGTCCATTTCGGCAATGGCCGATTCAAGCTCCACAATCAGCGCCTCGCAATCCTCCACGGCTTTTTTCGCCTTACGGATTCGTTTTTCCTGCTCTTTCTGCTCCTCGTAGCTCAATTTACTTTGAGGCGCAACAGGCTGAGTCTTAACCTTTTGTTCGTCAGTTTTTGATTTTTGTGGCGATGCGGTTTTCTCGTTCTTCTGCCCCATCTCAAACTGGCGCATATTCTCAAGTTTCTTGTGGTAGAGGAAATCGCTGATGCCGCCCAGGTGCTGCTTCATCTTCTGATGGCGAAACTCATAAACAATGTTCACCATCCCGTCAAGGAAATCGCGGTCGTGCGAGACCACAATCAGCGTTCCGTCGTAAGCCATAAGCGCCTGTTTTAGAATATCTTTCGAACGCATATCGAGGTGGTTCGTGGGCTCATCGAGCACAAGCAGATTAGCCGGCTCCAGCAGCAGCTTGGCCATCGAAAGGCGCGCCTTCTCACCTCCGCTCAACACGCTGACTTTCTTGTCGATATCTTCGCCACGGAACAGGAACGCCGCCAGAATATCGCGGATTTTTGTGCGGATTTCGCCTTTGGCAACATCATCAATGGTTTGGAAAACGGTTTTATTGAAATCGAGCATTTCGCTCTGATTCTGAGCATAATAACCGATTTTAACGCCGTGGCCGATTTTCACCATTCCCTCGCACGGGTGGATGCCGAGAATTACCTTTGCCATAGTGGTTTTGCCCTCACCGTTGCGGCCGACAAAAGCCACCTTCTGTCCTCTTTCGAGCGTAAAATCAATGTCATTAAGCACCAGTTTTTCGCCGAAACGCTTGGTCATAGCCTTGGTTTCAACCACAATCTGGCCCGAGTGCGGCGCGGGCGGAAACCGGAAATGGATTGACGATGTGTCGAACTCGTCAACCTCAATGCGCTCAACTTTCTCAAGCTGCTTTATGCGCGACTGCACCTGCACGGCTTTGGTGGCCTTGTAGCGGAACCGCTCAATGAATTTTTCGGTGTCCTCAATCATTTTCTGCTGATTCTCAAAGGCGGCCATTTGTTGCGCAAGCTGTTCCTGACGCTGCACAACATATTGTGAATAAGGCACTTTGAAGTCATAAATCTTGCCTAGCGAAATCTCGATGGTGCGGTTGGTCAGATTGTCGAGAAAAGCGCGGTCGTGGGAGACAACCATCACGGCGCCCTCGTAGGTTTTCAGCATATCCTCGAACCACTGAACCGACTCAATATCAAGGTGATTGGTAGGCTCGTCGAGCAGCAGCACGTCGGGGTGGCGCAGAATGACTTTAGCCAGCTCAATACGCATACGCCAGCCACCGCTGAACTCGGCCGTAGGACGCTCAAAATCAGTGCGTTCAAAACCCAAACCAAGCAGAGTGCTTTCAATCTCGCCGTCGATATTATGGCCGTTGAGCAGATGGAAACGGTCGTTTTTCTCCGTCAGGCGGTTAATTAGAGCCATATACTCATCGCTCTCATAATCAGTGCGTTCGGCAAGCTGACTGTTCAGCGCGGCAATCTCCTTCTCAAGCGCCTTGACCTCAACAAACGCGCTCTGCGCCTCGGCATACACCGAGCGCTTGTCCTCAACCGACAGCTGCTGCGGCAGATAACCGATTGTAACCCCTTTCGGCACCGACACCTGGCCGCTGTCGTAGGGCTGCTCACCGCAAAGGACCTTGAGCAGCGTTGATTTTCCGGCTCCGTTTTTGCCGGTCAAGCCGATACGGTCGCGCGGATTCATCAGGAAACTGATGTTGTTGAACAACGGAACGCCCGAAAATGATACTGTAAGATTGCTGACTGAAATCATATCTGAAATTTTGCTGCAAAGTTAAATCGAATGTGGAAAGTGGAAAGAGTAAAAGTTGTCCTGTTGAACGATTAAACCGATTAGGAACCGACAAAAAACGAAAGTGACCCAGGAGGGCTCCCAGGTCACTTTACTAACAAACAACTAACCATTATGAAAAACTAACTTTTTCAATTCTCTTTAACGCAAAGATGCAAATTTAGTTCTAATCAGCGTTATGACAGTGAGCATAAAAAAGTATGACACTCGTCATATTATATAACCTATTTCGGGCTCAACCTGAAGAGTATGATTATCAATCATAACAAATTGATTTTATAATAGTTAACACTCATTACATCATCAATAACATTAAAAAAGAACCGCGTTTTTTCGCTTCAAACAGCCCGGGTTGCGAAGATTTTTTTCAAAATTTTTCAGAAAAAACGTAACCTAAAAAATGCGCGTTTTGTAACCCGAACCGAAAAAAACGCTCGAAAAAGACCCCAAAAAATCGGTTGGCTGACATCAGCGGCGACCGGGAAGAAAAAAATCAACAGAATTTGCTTACACATATAACAATGTGCGCAGAGTTTCGTAGAAAAAACTAATTTTACTTTAGTTAGCCGACCAGATTGCACGACGCAACGAGAGGCGGACGGGCAAAAGATTTTAGGTTATAGGCGACAGAAAAGGACCGTGATTAAGAAACTGATATTGAAATTAATATATAGGTACATACTGCTGATTTCCGCCATCGTGGCCAACACTCCGCTCTCAATGGCGCAAGACGATGTTGACACCGACTACGACAGGCAGATGGACAGTCTTGTGCGCGTGGCGAACATCCTGCCCGACGGCGCTGAGCGGCTGAAAGTGCTTGAGCGCGTGTGTATGGGCCACAACAACGTTGATACGGTGGAGAAATACGCCGATATTGAGCTCGACCTTGCGCAACGGCTCGACAGCCAGCGGCTCGTGATTTCGGCCAATATGGTGAAGGGCTGGTGCCACTACAACCGATACAACTACAACACCGCCAACACTTTCTATTTCAAAGCAATGCGCATTGCCGACTCAATCGGCGACAAGCGCGGACTGGCGCTCTGCTTCCACAGCATCGCCAACTCAATGGCAATGATGTCGAAATATATTGAGGCCGACAACTACGACCAGAAGGCCCTGAAGCTCTTTATCGAGATGAATGACTCGGCAAACATCAGCTACATCTACCGCTCGCTGGGCCTGACCTGCATCGATTTCAATATGTACAAAACGGCTATGCGCCACTTTAACAATGCTTTGGAAATCGATTTGAAACAAAACCGGCCGGTGTGCATAGCCAACGACTACTTATATATAGGTACGGCCGAGCGCAGCGAGTTCAACGACACCCGAATCGACAGCCTGATTGTCGGAGCCAAGAAGCACACAATGATGGCTCTTGAACTGATGAAGAAAATTGACGAAGACTCCGACCTGATTATCGCCTACGAGAATATGATGAGCATTCTTTTGGAATATGCGAAAACAAAAACCGGCGACCGGCGGAAAGAGCTCGTTGACAGCAGCAAACTCTACTACAGCAAGGGAATAGCCCTGGCTGAGAGAATCGGGCTGCTCGACAACTCGCACGATTTCAGAATTATTGAGGCGCGTTACGCGATTGAAGACGGCGAATTCGCCACGGCATACAAAAAACTGAAAAACATTGAGAAACGGCTCGATGCCGACTCGGCCTTCGTGCTTTTCTACATTGAACTGTACGATGTTTTTGCCGAATATTACAAAGCCACTGGCAATTACAAGCAAGCCTTCGACTATATGAACAAAGCCGCCAAGCTGCGGAAGGATAATTTCAGCCTCGACTATGCCCTGAAATCGAACAAATCGGAGGTGCAGAACGAGTTTGACAAACTTCGGCGCGACCGCGAGCTGAAAGACGAGGAGGCGAAAATGCTGCAAGACGCGCAGGAAACGCGTCAACGGACTGTGACCTGGGCCGCCGTTGGTTTTATTGCCTTTATGCTGGTTTTCATTTGGCTGACAAGACGGAACCTGAAGCGCAAGCACCGTCTGGGGCGCATTCTGGAACTGCACAACCACGAGATTGAGAAACAGCGCGACCAGCTGGCTTTAGTCAACCAGCAGATAATATCGAGCGTCAACTATGCGCAGAAAATTCAAAACTCAATGATGCCAACGCACCAGCAAATGACTGACATTCTGGGAGAAACGCTCATCATCTGGAAACCGCTCAACATTGTGTCTGGCGATTTTTACTGGGCCTCCCGGTGCGGCAAACGCAAGATTGTGACCATTGTGGATTGCACGGGCCACGGCGTTCCGGGGGCGTTTATGAGTATGCTCGGAATGTCAACCCTGTGCGACATTGCCAACACCAACGAGTTCCAGAGCGGACAGCTGACGGCTGCCTGCATTCTGGAGCTGATGCGCACCAAGGTGATTGAGGCTCTGCACCAAAACGAGCTCAGCGGAATGTCGCTCGACGGTATGGATATGGCGCTCTGCATCATCGACGACGAGACGCTCACGCTGCAATACGCCGGAGCGTTCAGGCCGCTGGTGGTTATCCGCAACGGCGAGACGATTGTAACCAAGGCCGACAAAATGCCTATCGGCTACCTGTCGGAGAACGCCAAAGCGTTCCGCAACAACAATTTACAGATGCAGAAAGGCGATGTGGTGTACCTCTTCTCCGACGGATTGACCGACCAGTTCGGCTGCAACAACCGCGGCAAAGAGGCGAAATTCTCAACCCGCCGGCTCATCGACATTCTGGTTGACGTGCACTCAAAACCGTTTGCATCGCAAAAAGCCGCCATTGAAAAATCCATCAGCAAATGGCGGACACCATCAACGCAGAAACACTATCCGCAAACCGACGATATGATACTGGTGGGATTCAGAATATGACACAAAAGCTATGAGAATCAGGCTAACAACCATATTGACAGCAATTTTGACGGTGGCCGCGGGCGCACTGCCGCTGAGGCTGCACGCGCAATCGGACAAACTCACGCCAGAGCAGGTGGACAGCATCGTCTGTCTGCTGCCGACTCTGCCCGAAGACAGCACCAAAGCACTGGCACTGGCCGAGATTTGCAGCAACCACCCCAACATCGACTCAACACTGAAATACACGCAGGAGCTTTACTCGCTGTCGTTCAAGACCGGAGCAAAATGGCTCGGAATGGCCTACCGGTACCTGTGCTGGTACTGCCAGGCAACCGGTGATTTTGAAAGCGCCATTAAATACGGCTACAAATCGCTGAAAATCAACGATTCGCTTAACCTAAAATTTGAAATGGCACTGAACCACAATGCCTTGGGCGAGTGCATCATAGAATTGGGCGACTACAACTCGGCAAGCGAGCATTTTCATAAGGCGCTAAACCTGCTTTTGGGACTAAACAACACAACATTAATCACTTACACCTATCGCAACTTAGGAATCATCTACATAAGCTACAAACTGTTTGAGGAGGCTGCGAACTACTTCAACGAGGCGCTGAAAATCGACATCGCCAACAACAACATCCGCCAAGAGGCGCTCGATTATTACTATATGGCGTTTACGCAACTGAGCGCGCACGAGGAGTTCAAAGATTCGGCATCAATTTCCGACGCGAAAAGACTGATTGAACGGGCAAGCAAGATTTTCAGGGAGTTAGACATCGATTTCCACATTATGAACTCCGATTTGTGCCAGATGCAGACCTACATCGACTACGCCGAACTGCAACGGCCGACAATCAGGCAACAACTCATCGACAGCAGTCTGGTGCTATTCAACGAGGCACTCAACCTTGCCGACAAAAACGGCTACACAAGCAGCTACATCTATCTTTTCGAACTCTGCAAAGGCAAATACCAATTGGCCACGAAGGAATATGCCGAGTGCGAGAAAACGCTGCGCGAAATCGAAAAAATGGCGCTAAGCGACTCGGCCAACTCCGGAACCGCACTTATCGACATCTATCGGCTTGCAGTGGAGCTGTTCACCGAAACGAGCAACTACCAGAAGGCCGTGAATTATATGGAAAAACTGGCGTACACCGAGAAACGGTTCTACGACAGCGAGTTTGCCGCCAGCTCGATAGAGTTGAGCGTGAAAGACCAGTTTGACATTGAGATGCACAACCTCGACCTGGCCACGCAGCGGCAGAAAAT
This sequence comes from uncultured Bacteroidales bacterium, assembly GCA_902790595.1. GTDB lineage: Bacteria > Bacteroidota > Bacteroidia > Bacteroidales > SZUA-534 > RUG13583. The sequence goes on along the minus strand of CADASL010000006.1, from coordinate 83,398 downwards.
CAAGTTTGAGACGCACAAAAAGCAACGCCAGCTGGTGATTGCAATGGTGAGCTTGTTCGCACTGATGCTTATGGGATTGGCAATCAACATCTTCCGGAACAACCGCCGCCACCACAACACCAACATTGCACTGATGCGGAAACGCGAGAACTACAGGCTGCAGCGCAGTATGCTGGCCAACGCCAACTACGAGGCGCGGTCGAGCATAATGTATGCCAAAGAGATTCAGCAGGCCATTGTGCCATCGGCCGGCCTGATGAACGAAACGTTCGGCGACACGCTCATCATCTGGAACCCGCTCGACATCATCTCGGGCGACTTCTACTGGGCCAAACAGATTGGGCGCTACAAGATGCTGGCCGTTGCCGACTGCACCGGACACGGCATTCCGGGCGCGTTTATGAGTATGCTGGGAATGACATCGCTCAACGATATTGTGGTGGCCGCCGATATGGCGACAATCACTGCCGCAGCCGTCCTCGACGAACTCCGGACAAAAATTACCGTGGCTTTGCGCCAGACGGAGGAAAACGGCCTGACCCTTGACGGGATGGACATCGCGCTCTGCATCATCGACACCGAAACGCTGCAAATGCAATACGCCGGCGCCTACCGCCCGCTGATAATAATCCGTGGCGGCGGAATGTTCGAATACTTCCCCGACAAGATTCACATCGGCTACGAGCCGCGCAAGCCCGAGGCCTACACCAACCACCGCATCGACTTGCAACAGGGCGACACCATCTACCTTTTCACCGACGGGTTCGGAAATCAGTTCAGCAACGAGGAACGCGGTATGAAATTCAGCGCCGAACGGCTGAAAAAACTTCTGCGCAACAACTGCGACAAACCTTTTGCCGAGCAGAAGACAATCATTGAGGAGGCTATGATGAAATGGCGCACTTCTGGACTTGGCCAAGTCTGCTCACAAACCGACGACCAACTGCTGATTGGAATAAGGGTTTAAAGGTTAAAGGTTAGAGGGGAGGGTTTAAAGTTTAGGGTTTAAAGTTAAGGAGTTAGAATGTTTAGAAATTCATCTTCTCTTACCTCTTACCAATCACCGCACCTATCCTCTTCAACGCTTCTTTGCGAAAAATTCTTTCATCAGCGCTGCGCACTCCGATTCAAGCACTCCGCCGACTACAACTGTTTTTGGGTGGTGGATTCCGCTGAAATGGTGGCAGCCACGTTTTTCGTCGGTGGCGCCATAGACAATGCGGCTCACCTGCGCCCAAGCTAGCGCACCGGCGCACATCGGGCACGGCTCAACGGTGACGTACAATGTGCAATCGGTGAGATATTTGCCGCCGATATAACCCGCCGCTGACGTTATGGCCTGCATCTCGGCGTGGGCGGTAACATCGTTGAGCGTCTCGGTCAGGTTGCAGGCGCGGGCGATTATCTGGTCGTTACAGACAACCACGGCACCAATGGGCACTTCGTCTCTCTCGAGCGCCAACTTGGCCTGCTCAAGAGCTTTGCGCATATATTTCTCGTCATCCATTTTTTCGGTGAATCGGTGAATTGGTGAATCGTTTAAGGTTTAACGGGTTTAACGCTTCGCCGTTTAGAAAGTTTTGGCAGGCGGTAGAGACGTGGCGCACCACATCTCAACAACCCATCCATCAATTATTTGTTTACGTTTAAGTTTTCTGTTTGCTTTCTTCTACTGCATCACATCGACGCCGGCCCTCAAATCGGCTACAAATTGCTGAATGACAGGCCAACACTCTTTGGGGTCGGTCAGGTTCTGCAGGCGGCTGTCGAGCGGGCACTGGCCCGTTTTGCGGCGGTTTTCAATGTAATCGACTTCGGTATCGAAATAGACTTTGACTCCGCCGTCGCGAAGCATTTTCAGCGCCGAGGTGCTGATTGTGTGCGTGTTGACTGCCTTAACGCCGCCAAGAACCATCATCGCGGCAGCGCCACGGCCAATGATTTTGTCGGCAACGAGCGCGCCTTTGAGTTTTTCGCCGCCCTCGCTCAGCAAATCGTAAAGGTCCTGAACGCCGCTCTGGCGGTAGGTGCTCACCTCGCCGTTGTTGCTTATGACGCACGACAGGCGGCCGGCATCGAGCTGTTTCAAGAGCGTGGCGAGCGTTGTGATTTCGCCCAAATCGGCATCGCCTATCTTCAAAGCCTCAACAAAACGGTCGATTCGGTGCATCTCCTGCGGAATGTTGATTCGCTGCGGACACTCGGGTATGCAGTGGTTGCAGCTAATGCAGTGGCTGGCCTGGCGCAGGCGCGGCACGCTGCGGTCGTAGCCGACAAGGAACGCCTTGCGGGCTTTCTTATATTCGGGATTCTTCAAATCTTCAATCACATTGCCCTCGTTCAAGCACTTGTTGTAATGGCTGAAAATGCCCGGAATGTCGAGTCCGTAGGGGCACGGCATACAGTACTGGCAAGTGTTGCAGGGCACCGCCGGGAAGTTGGCGATTATGTCGGCAATCTGCTCCAAAAGTTCAAACTCGCTATCGTTGAGTGGTTTAAGCGGCGAATATGTCTTCACGTTGTCCTGCAAGTGCTCCATATAAGTCATTCCGCTCAAAACTGTCAGGATTTTTGGCTGCGAGCCCGAGAAACGGAACGCCCACGAAGCAATGCTCGACTCGGGGTCACGAGCTTTGAGCAACTCCTCGGCGTGAGTGGTGAGTTTGGCCAAACGGCCGCCAAGCAACGGCTCCATCACAAACGCCTGAATGTCGCGTTTGGCAAGTTCGCCATAGAGATATTCAGAATTGACGTTGCGCGGATTCATTAGTTGGGCGTGGTGCCAATCAACGTAACTATGCTGAATAAGAGCAAAATCCCAATGGCAGGTGTCGTCCATCGCCAAAACACGGTCGAACACTTTCACGTCGCCGTGAAACGAGAATCCGAGATTCTTGATTCGGCCGGCAGCCCGCTCTTCAAGCAGAAAATCGAGTATTCCGTTGCTGATAAAGCGGTCTTCGAACCCCTTCCAATCGCCGCCAATGGCGTGCAGAAGGTAAAAATCGATATAATCGACCTGCAACTCACGCATCGAGTTGTGATACATCTCGATAGACGCTTCGCGCGAGAAATTGCCGAAGTTCGACATCTTGGTGGAAACCATAAACTTATCGCGCGGGAAACGGCTCAAAGCCTTGCCCAACGCGCCTTCCGACTGTCCGCGGCAATAGGCCGGCGACGTGTCGAAAAGGTTGACTCCGTGCTCAATGGCGTAACCAATCAGGCGGTCAATCTGGTCCTGGTCGAGCTCGCCGTTGCGATCTTCGCGGCCGCTCGCGCCACTTTTTGTGGGGAAGCGCATACACCCGTAGCCCAAAATGGACACCTTCTCACCGTGTTTGCCGGTGCGGTAGGTCATCTGGCCTTCGGAATCACCGTTTGCGCCTTTCGAAGCCGCTGATTTTTGATTGCCGCTGCCGCAAGCCGAAACTGCCGCCGCTGCCGCTATGCCCCCGCCCAAAGTCTTCAAGAACTGGCGGCGGCTGATTGTTACGTCGTTAGCCATAGTTTTCAATTTTGGTCAAATATATGAAAACTGAAAACAGCCGCCACTATTTTTTGCAGATTAGCACAGTTTATTTATCCGACTAAATGAGTTTTTTATCGATAAATGGTGGGGAATTGGTTATTCTGATAGGGATTGGGATGGTGAACTTTTAGAAATACTATCCAACTAAATATTAGTATCCGCTATTTCTTCTGCTAGATTATTTAGCATCACACATTCCTCGCGGGTTATGCGTTTTTTAGAATCATAAGAAGACATTGGGCTAAGAATCAGCAAATGTCCTGCCGCCACTGCGTCAAACAAACCATCCGATGGTTTAAAGTAATCGCCGAACCCGGTATTTATAATATAAATAATAGGCCGATTTTCCTTAAGTAGTACCATCTGTATTTCTTTTTCCGAAGGGCTGATAAAGGGCGAAACCATAACTGCACCATTGCGAGCGGCAATGACACGGTCATTCATATAATCACGAAGATTTTTGTCATCACCACACCTTGCAGCATCAACCATTGCACGACGTACGTGCACCGGTTCACGCCGAGCTTCCATTAAAATGGCAATATTGCCCACCGCATCATACACTCTACCTGAGACTTCGACATTATGCTGAACTCTGAAAAACTTTGGTTTCAAGCGTTTGGTGGCAAGTCGTTGTGGATTCATCTGAACATAACGGATCATAGCTTGCAATTGTCCACGACGCGAAAGTGGGCGAATGAAAGGCATCTCAGTAAATATGGGATATGGATAGGTTGCTGTCGTATGTGTAGAGCAATTATCAGTTTCTCCGTCCGTTACGGCCGAATTCAATTCGGCTTGAAGGGACGAAGTGTATGCCCGACCAAGCTTCTTAGCCCCCTGCCAAAAGCTTCGGACAACCATTCGAATGCTCTTTTGCATCTGACGTGTAACATAGATGATAGCGTGAAGATGGTCGGGCATAAGACAAAACTGCACAATTTTCACCTCTGGATAAAAAGTGGGGACGTGAAGCAATTCTTCGACTAGGTTGTTTCCTAATTTTGTACGTTCTACAAAGGCCTGTGCTGGGTCGTCTGCTGGAATGACAAGCGTGCCTAAAAGCGATTCGCGGGATGTCACCACTAATGTGATATGATAGATACCCACTCCTCGCCACGCACTATTTGGTTCTTGCCAATGCCACTTATCCTTTTCTTCTTTCATTTTCTTTTTCCTTATTACTCGCTCGTTTCCAACAAAGATGGGGAAAAGTATGTTTTTTTCATCACAAATGGAATAATTATGCAAACTCTCACAAAAAAAACAGCCTGCGGATTAAACCACCGCAGGCTGACACCCCAAAGGGTATTTTATGAAAATAAAAGGTTTTTCTCTTTTTTATTTCTTTCCAATTTCAAAATACTCTTTTCCTTTTTTTGAAATCGTTCAGATTAATAAGCCAATGCAAAATCCGGATACATATTCCGTAATTGTTGTTTATATGACATAACACCATTTTCCGATAATTCAATGGTGTTTTCTGAACCACACACTTTTACGTGATTTCCGTCAACAAATGTTAGGAAATCAATGGTGGTGCCGTTGACTGTTGCAGACCAAGTGCAAGTGTTATTGTTGTAGTTGAGAAGTGTTACTGCACCTGTATTGACATCGGTAATAGTATAGCCGTTTTCGTTACTTTTAACTGTATAAGTTCCGTTTTCGCCCTCAACTGTTTTGTCAATCTGTGCCATCGGATTGCTACCTGTCCAAAATTCGATAGTGTTCAAAACTACGGCATCAATAAAAAGAGAAACCCCATAAACTGGTACAATGTTAAAAACAATAAATACCAACTCATTTACGAATTTGCCACCTACTTTATTATTCCACTTAAGGACTGTATTGCTCATAGTGAATGAACCGACACAAGAGCTAAAAAGAACCGAAGAAGCAATAATCATCGCTGTTACTCCATTAAAAATTTTGTGTTTCATAAAATTAAAATTTAATTGATTAATAATTAATTAATAAGTCAATAAGCCTTATCTGTACTATATTCCATTTGTTTCACTATAAATATCATAGCAGCATAGCATATTGCCACTGCAAACCAAAAAAGCAACATTGTCACACTAAATCTGAATATTTCCAAGTCGAACACATTTGCCACAGTTTTGAACACTTCAACTTTGGTAACCGAATAGACCGACATTATTCCATTGAAAATCATATATGCCAACAATCGTAGCATTCCAACAATTACACAAACCAATGCCGTTCTTTTCATTCTCTCTTTCATTAGTATGACAAATATAGCCCCGCCACTAATGTCTTGATTTACAACACCGTTGCCAATGATATGACGATTTTGTATCCAATCAGATTACACTTGTTGTGCATTGTCATCTTTCGACAAATCCAGGAAAAAGTCGTGATTGAGTATTCTGGAAATGCGCTGCAGCAATCCTGTATCGATAGTCGCCTTGCTGAATATCTTATATATGTGCGGACGAGTATAGAAAAGTTGCTCCGCAAACCAGGTAACCGAACGGCCCTGTCGCTTAAGTTCTTCTTGTATCAGATTGCCAATGTGCATTTACAAGTACCATCGTCGGCAATCCCAAACCGAATTATTGCTGATATAAAAAGAAAAGCGCAGGATTCTTACACTACTTATCCCACACTTTCAGGCCTTCGCATTGCCTCATCCTCGAGATAAGCAACGCAGATAGCCCACGCAAATACATATACACAAAAAACCTATAGCACAATGTGCCAAGGTTAAATGTAATATCATATCCGGTGAAACGTCTCGTTGCTACTGTCTCTAAGGATTCAAAGTTGCGAAGTTCGAAAGTGTCGAGTCAGTGCGCGTAAACGCTCTTCATATCATTTGGCATTTATTTTTTGCCAAAATGACGCACAAAATTAATGATTAAAACATTTGTTGAAATTCGCCAATCTAATATAAAACGATAAAAGTAGATTTTTCTCGATTGATTTCCCCACCTTTGCATCGCGAAAGCGCTTGCCGCAACATCGGCTCGCTTCATCAGCAAATATCAATGGGACAACAAGATACAAACACTGCAAAACCGAAACTTTGGAACTCCAACTACATAAAGATTTGGTGCGCCAACTTTATGATTTTCTTTTCGTTTATGCTGCTGGCGCCGCTGCTGCCACTCTACCTGAGCGACACTTTCGGCACCGACAAGGACACCATCGGGCTGGTGCTGTCGGGTTACACGCTCACGGCGCTGCTTTTCAGGCCGTTCAGCGGTTTTCTGGTCGATAGTTTTCCGCGCAAGCAGGTGCTGCTGGTGTGCTATTTTCTGTTTTTCGCCTTCTTTGCCGGATACATTGTGGCGGGCTCGCTGCTTATGTTCGCCATTGTGCGCACAATGCACGGCGCGCCGTTTGGCGCCACCACCGTGGCCAACAGCACCGTCGCCATCGACGTGCTGCACCCCGAGCGTCGAGCCGAAGGCATTGGTTACTACGGACTTAGCAACAATATTGCCACTGCCCTTGCCCCCACCATTGCGCTTTATGTTTTTCACGTCTGGCACAACTACGACGTGCTTTTCGCCTTGTCGTTGGTGTGCGCCGGCATCGGCTTTGCCATCAACTCAACGCTGAAAACCGCACCGCGCGAGCAGGTCAGGCCGCAAACACCCGTCTCGCTCGACCGCTTTTTTCTGGTGAAAGGCTGGCCCGAAGCGGCAACGCAGGCCTGCTACGCTTTCTCGTACGGCGTATTATCAACATACATAGCCATTTACGGCAAAGAAGAGTTGGGCATTACCGGCGGTACGGGACTGTTTTTTATGCTGCTTGCCGGCGGGCTAATCGTTGCGCGCATTGTGGGCAGCCGCTCGCTTCGCGACGGGAAAGTCACACGCAACGCGTCGTTCGGCGTGCTGGTGTCAATGTTCGGCTATCTGCTTTTTGCGGCCGTCCACTCATCCATCGGCTACTATGGCGCGGCGTTCATCATCGGATTTGGCAACGGGCATATGTTTCCGGCTTTTCAGACAATGTTTATCAATCTGGCGCCCAACAGTTTACGCGGCACAGCCAACGCGACGCAACTCACTTCGTGGGACGTGGGTGTGGGCGCCGGCGTGCTGATTGGCGGCATCGCGGCCGAGAACTACGGCTATCACGCGGCGTTTTGGACGGCTCTGGCTGTGAATGTTGTGGGTGTGGCGGCACTGCTGCTGTTCACACGAAAGCATTTTGTGAAGAATCGCCTACGTTAAGTTTTGTGTAAAGTGTAAAGTTTAATGAGTAAAGAAGGTTGAGAATGTTTAGAAAGTTGAGAGAGTTTACAATCTAAACCTTCTCAACAGCGAAGCTCTAAACTTCTAAACTCTCACCTCTAAATCTCGTTATGCACTTCGCGACCTTCGACGTAGATGGCGCCCAACGGACGTGCCGGACACAGATACTCGCACGCACCACAGCCAATGCAGCGTTCGGGATTAATGACCGGAATCTTGCGCGAGCCGTATTGGTCGGGGTTTTCCGGCATCATCTGAATTGCGCCAACCGGACAATGAGTCGCGCAGTTGCCACAACTTACGCCATCGGTCACAACCACGCAATTTTCGCGCAGCCAAACGGCATAACCAACTGATATCGAAGATTTTTCGGCAGTATCGATTGGTTTGATGGCATCGGCTGGGCATACGGTTGAGCATTTGACGCACTCTGGGCGGCAGTAACCGCGCTCAAACGACATTTCGGGTTGCATCAAGTGCTCAATGTCAGACGACGGCACCAAAACCTGATTCGGGCAGGCCGACACGCAAAGCTGACAAGCCGTGCAATGGTCAGTGAAATGCTTAATGCTCAGCGAGCCTGCGGGTTTCGGCACCGTTTTGCGGTTGGGTGCCTGACGGTCGATGATTGCAGCCAATCCGCCATCAACCTTTTTCTCTTGCGCCTTCACTGTGGCGCCGGCCACAATCAGTGCCGATGTGGTCAGGAACGCGCGTTTCGATTTATCAACACCCTTATCTTCAGTAGGTTGTGCCACTGAACGCAATTTATAACTGATAGCCCCCTTATTGCACTTGTCGATGCAGTCGAAGCAAGCCACGCAGCGGCTGTAATCAATCGTGTGCTCTTTCGAGTTGATGCACGAAGCCTTGCAGTTTCGGCCGCACAAGCCGCACGAGTTGCATTTTGTGGTATCGACAACCGGCTTGTAAAGCGAGTATTTTGCAAAAAAGCCCAAGATTGTACCCACAGGGCAAACAGTGTTGCACCAAGTGCGACCACCACGCCACGCCAAAACGGCAATCAGCACAAAGGTTACGGCAGCTATCGCAAAGGTTGTCAGGCTTTTAATCCACACATCAACAGTATAGAAAGCATAGCTGCCTGCGCGTTCGGCAAAGTAGGCCAAAACATTGTTTCCAAACTGATAGACAGGCGCAAACAAGTTGTTGGCAATGCGTCCGTAAGCGCTGTATGGCGCCACCAGATGAGCAATAAAACCTACACCCGGCGCCAAAATCGTTGCCAAGAATATCACCAACACGCTGTAACGCAGCCATTTGCGCTCAGGCGAAAACGAATAGCGGTTTTTCTTGCTTTTTTTGCCGAAAAACGCCACCACATCCTGCATCACGCCAAGCGGACAGATGACAGAGCAATAGACGCGCCCGAACAGGAAAGTGAGCACAAGCAATGCCACCACCACGCCAACGTTGAGCGCCAGCAGCGCCGGAACAAACTGAATGTCGGCCATCCAGCCGAAATAGGTGTGAATTGTCCCTGTAAAATCAAGGAACAAAAGCGTAATCAGTGTGTAGAACACCACTGCCAGCGAGATGCGGATTTTGCGTAACATACGTCTACTTTTTTTTCGCAAAATACAATATTACAAACTATTATAGCAATAGGCCGATGCGTCTTTCAGCAATTTAATCGACCAATTACCAATGTTTTCCGACAAACTGCGTCAAATTTCGTAGTCAAGGCAGACGCGCAGCTTTGTGTTCGGGCGCACCGAGCCGTCAGCCACAGCCACGTGAGCCGGATGCACGGCGTAACCTTTCAGGGCGTCAAAACTCTCGAGAGTCGAGTCGAGCATCAGGTCGGCGTTCGATGTTGGCAGACCGTTGATGTTCACTTTGATTTCCAGAAGCCCAGGCACCTTGCCGGCCAAACCTTCCAAACCTTTTTTGATTTCAGCCTTCACGGCTGCTTTTTGTTCTGCTGAAAGTTCGTCTTTCAGCTGCCAGAGAATAACGTGTTTTACCATTTTTGATTTTTGATTTTTGTCCCGATAGCTATCGGGGTTTGATTTTTGATTATTTAAAATTCAATTATTTACAAGTTTTACCAATAAGCTTGTCAAGTCTTTTTGGCGGACAGGTTTTGCCAGATAGGCCGTGCAACCGGCTTCGAGCGCGGCATCGCGGTCCGAGTCGAACGAGTTGGCGGTGAGCGCCACAATCGGAATTTCAGCATCGAACTTGCGGATTTGGCGCGTGGCTTCAAGGCCGTCCATTTCGGGCATCCTGATGTCCATCAGAATAACCGCGTACCGCTTCGACTGCGCCTTAGCAACAGCCTCCCGGCCGTTTCGCGCCCGTTCAAGAGCGTGCCCGGCAAGCATTGTCTCAACCAGAATATAATTGCTGTCGTTGTCTTCCGCCACCAGAATGTTCACACTCTTCAATCCGGGCACCGTTTCCGAAAGGTCGCCTTCCGACGCGGTTTGCGGGGTGTCTTGACTGATAATATTCATTGGAATCCAGGCCCAGAATGTGGAGCCCTTGCCTTCAATCGAATCAAATCCGACTTTGCCGCCGGCGGCTTCGGCAATCGACTTGCATATGGAAAGCCCCAGACCGGTGCCCTGCGCAAACGAGTCGAGTTTCTCAAACCGGTTGAACACCTTCGACTTCTTGTCGTCGGCGATGCCGATGCCGGTGTCCTGCACAAAAATGCGCACTCCGCCGTCAACGCACACGTAACCGAATTTGATGAATCCCTCTTTGGTGTATTTGTTCGAGTTGGTGATGAAATTATTGATAATCTGTGCTGTACGATTTTTGTCGAACTCAACAACGCACTCGCGGTTTTTAAGGTCGCACAAAAACAGCACATCGGGTTTGATTTTCTTTTGGAATGTGTCGTAAATCTCTTGGAACAAGGCAGATATGTTAAATTGTTCGTACTTGAAATTGACATATCCGGCCTCGAACTTCGAGACATCGAGAATATCACTAATCAGCCCCAGCAAAAGCTCGCTGTTCGACGACACGTACTGGCTGTAGGTGGCGCGGCGCACGGGGTCGTCGGTGGTGGTGAGCAGCTCGGAGAAGCCAACAATGGCGTTGAGCGGAGTGCGGATTTCGTGGCTCATATTGGCAAGGAACGCCGACTTCAGCTTGTCCGACTCTTCGGCTTTAACCTTGGCCTTTTTGAGCGCCTCAAGTGTCTCGGCCAGCTGCGTCACATCGAGTGCGGTGGCCAGAATGTAGGTGTGACCATCGAGCGACAGCTTGGTTTTGTGGACGTTATAAACGCTGTTGCCCACCTGGTTGCCCGAGAGGTTGTAGCTGTAATTGCCCTGCTCAACAGCCAGTCGGTCAGACTCCTGAATCTTTTCAAGAAGCTCATTATGAACAAGTTCAGCATCGTTAAATCCGATAATATCCTCACGTTTCATATTGGTCATCTGGCAGAACTTGTCGTTCACCATCACGTAAGACATATTGTTATCGACGCTCTTCATAAAGAACTGGCAAGGAACCGAATTGATGAACGTAGAAAGCATATTGTTCAGTTTCTCTGTCTCCTTGATGTTCATTTCGAGTTTGGCGATGTTGGTGTGCAGCTGCGACACGTCGAGCGAGACCGAAAGCAGATAGCGGTGGCCGGTCGGGGTTTTGATTACTGAACGGATGTTGTGCCAGGTGCGTTTCTCATCGTTCATTTCAACGGTTATGTCATACTCGAGGTAACCTTTTTCAATGGTTTCCAAGTCGTGAGCGCGCTCCAGCTCAATGTCGAAGGCATCGATGTTGCTGAAGGCCTCGGCATCGGTGTGACCGATAATTTTATCGCGGTCAACGCTGGGCCATTTGTAAGCCTGCTCATTGACAAGCACATAGCGCAAATCGTTATCAACATCTTTCATATAGAACAGACAGGGCACCATATTGATGAAAGTGTTGATCATCATATTGTTTTCTTCCTGCTGCTGCATCAGTTTTATCCAGCGCGTGTTGTCGCGGACAAGACCTGTATAGACGCTCACCTTGCCCTGCGGAGTGCGCAGCATCGGAATCACAAACATCTGCAAGTTGTACCACTCGCCCGGCTTGTGACTGTTTTTCAGCCGCAGATAGACGGTTTGCGTGAAATCCTCGTGCGAGCGCATCCGGTTCACCAAATCCTTCATCATCTGCAAGTCGTCGGGGTGCACAAACTCAACCAGCGACTTGATAGGCACTGCCCCGGCGTCGAGGAATCCCTCGGTCTGGTAAAGCGTGAGGATGTCGGTCTCGGCGTCGAAATCGAGCTGCATAAGGTCGGACTCCTGCATTGTGAGCTGCGTGCGGATTTTGGTCTGCTCCAACGACTGCTTGTAGAGCGCCTGGCTGGTAACATCGCGCACAGCGCAACCAATTTTGTTCACCACGCCGTTCTCGTCTCTCGCCACAAGCGAAACCTCGAAGTAGGAATATTGAGAATCGGCGGCATTCTTCTTCATTCTGAACACGTTACGCGACTCCTTCAACGTGCCTCCGCGCAGCGAGTTGAAAATGACCCGGAACAGATTCGCATCGCTTGGGTGAATATTGGCCACAAGCTGGTCGTGAGTTGTATTCTCGGGGAAGATGGTTATGCCGCTAACTTGCTCACGCACACCTGTTTGCAGATTCAAATTCCAGGTTGATATGCCGGCGGTGCGCATCAGCATCTCCTTGTCCTTGTCGAGCTCGGCAATTGTGCGACGCTTGTGCTCGTCTTCGGTTATATCGGTGATACACAGTACGTAACTCAGTTTCGAGCCATCGGCCGAGAGCACACGGCGGCACTGGAATTTCAGGTCGAGAGTGCCGCTATAAATGGAATTGTAATATTCGCGAACCTCGTCGGTAATCGCAAAATGGACAACCGTTTCGGTCATCTCGTTTTTCATAATGGCGCGCTTGAAATCGTCGGGCAGCACGGGCGAGTCGAAAATTGAGCGACTGCGGCTCATATAAACATCCGGATTCCTGACACCTATAATATTGAAAAACGCGTCGTTAGCGTACTCCAGCACACCATCGAGATTGTAGATGGCATAACCAACTGACGAAACCTTCAATATGGTCTGCTGCTCGTCGAGCAAGGTGACGAACTCGGGGTTGCCACGATTCGACAAATCGGTGATTATGACCACGATATAGTCCTTGCCATCATCGTTCATCTTGTAATATCGGGCAGCGAGCGAGGCCAAACCGGTGCGTCCGAAAAATCGGTGTGAGGTCTTCGACATATCAACATTGGCAATGTACAACGCCCCGTTGTTGGTTATCTCGGCACCTGGCTGCGGACCTGTGTAGTACGGGCCGTCGTAGATTTTGAACTTGTGCGAGAGGAACGCCTCCTTGTTTGGAATGCCGAATATGCTGGCCGTGGCCTTATTGAAATCGATGATTGTTCCATCCATCTCGCAAATCACAAATCCGGCAGACACCAAATCGAACATCGAACGGAAGTTTGAGAACGACAAATGCTTGGCCGGCGCGGTGTTGACGGATTCCTCAGTCAAAATAATGTTGACGTGATGCAGGTTTCCCAAAAACATCTCGGCTTTCAAATTGAGTGTGAAATACCTGTCGCCCTTGGTGTTAGTACCGACAAAGCTCCGCATCTTAAGTTCGCCGCCTTTCATTCTCTGGAAAATATCGAGAAGCACCTGGCTGTCGGCGAAACTGTAAACGAACTGGTTGAGTGTGTAGTTGTTAAAATTCGATTCGGCATTAGTGGTGCACACCATCCGGTCTTTCCGCGTGTAGTAAACCAGCCATTCAGATTTTGTTGTGGAAAGGTGCGTTTCAATCAACTCGAAAAAATCGGAGTGACTGCGCCTCGAAATCACAAGCGAGATGGTGGCAACAGCAATCAGAGCTAACAATACTAACAGAAAACCAAGCAGATACATCAATGTTTTCTTAAATTCACAAATCAGCCGACAAAATCATCGGCATCTACAATGATAGTAATAAATTTGATTTTCCGTCAGCGATTTGGCCACACTAAAGAAAAAAATTGCGTGGCCGGAGGTGGCAATCTTTCTCACCCTCGTCACGCAATCAATTATCAATCAGCCGCAAATTCTTTAAAAGAACCGTCCGGTAGTTTTCTTATACTGAAGATACTCGTCGCCAAAGTCACGTTCGAGCCGCTTCTCCTCCGACAGCACCTGAATGGTCATCAGCGCAACCACAGCGGCGAAAACCGCCAGCGACTGCCAACTGAAAAACGCCAGCACCGCACCAATATAATATATGTAAGTGCCCGTCAGCATCGGATTGCGGCTGAAGCGGTAAGGACCATCGGTCATCAGATGTTTGGTGCGCGGAGCAACCTCGTGGCCAACCGCATCGAACGGATTGCCCTTCCCCACTCTGCGCATATGAACAATACTCCACACGCTCACAGCCACACCAGCTACAGCCACAACTGCGGCGGCAATGAGCCTCCACAGCGGAAAATCAGCCATTTGCGGCTGGCCCGATGCCCACCACATCAAAGCCGGAATACCCGCAATGAAAATCACAAATCCTAGAAAATAGCCAAGAACATTTCTCATAGTTAAATAACTATTAAATAATATGCTTCGATAATTCACTTCACAAACGCGAAAATTCTGCTGTCGCCGTCAACCTTCTCCCCATTGACTTTCCACTCTCGATTGCAACTAAGTTTCCGCTCGTTGTGCTTCCAGCAGTGATAGTTAATGACATCAGAAGTGCCGTCGCCCCAGTTTATCACAAGGTCCTCATTCATATCGGCGCCGCCATCGATTTCGCCAAACAACAACCGGCACTGAGCGTTACCATTGGTGCGAACGGTGTCCAACTGCAACCCGTACATATGTGGCATATAGGCTTTTGCACCTTCAAAATGATTCATTAAATCATAACTCACCTCGTATGTTTTTTCTTTGAAAGTGAGAGATGTGCCGTCGAGTATATTACTGTTATTCTGCGGATTAAGCAGGTCGTTGCCATTACTGTCGGTAGCGGTGATGCTGATGCAAACTGGCGCCCAATCAACTATCCGACCGCCATTATCGTCATCGCAGGCGGAAACCGACATAAGCAGAATCAGCCCGGCCAATAAATTCTGATGCTTCATTTTTCTTTTTCAAATTAATGAAATAATAACAAATTCCGATAGTTAGGCAAAAAACGGCTGCCAATGCTGCTGCTCGGCGACCATCACATAACCACCTGTAAACAAATTATTTAGTGTCGAGATTTATCATCGGGATGCTGTTGCCGCCGGTGTAAACAGGCAGTTTGCCGTCCCAACGCTCAAGGGCGTATTGCTGAACCAGAAGTGAGTTCAGGCTGGCAGCCACTGTGCGGTTGTAGTAAGCCTCGCCGTCGGCTTTGATTTTCAGTGCCTTGGCTTCTCCTTCCGCTTGCGCGATGGCTATTTTTGCCTGAGCCTCAGCCTTTTTCACCTCGTTCTCGGCCTTCAAGCTCTCCTGGATGGCGTTGTTTTTAGCCTCGATGGCTGCCGACAGCGACTGCGGCGGTGTTATCTGCGACGTGAATTCCGACACCAGAAATCCCTCTTTCAGCAATGCGCTGTCAAGCATTACGCGAACCTCGGCCTCAAACTGCGCGCGGCTGGCCATCAGCTCGTCCGATGTGTAGCGGTTGGCCGAGATGCGGTAAGCGTCGTACACAACTGTTTTCATATAGCCATCCTCAATCTTGCGCAAATCGACACGGTATTTGGCAAAGATTTTCACCACCATTTCGCGGCGAACCTGATAAGCGAGCCTCGGGTCCATCTTGAATACGGCCGCATCTTTGGTGGTTACGGTAAACGGCTCGTAATCAACACGCTGAATATTCACCGGATAGCTGTAGACCGATGTGGTGATGGGGTTGTAAACCACCCAGCCCGTGATTGGCACAGCCTGAAGCTCGCCCTGCTCGGTAACCGAGAATTTTTTGAACTTGATTCCTGCCTCTGAAGAATCGACTACTGCGCAGCTTGTAAACAATGCCGCAACCGCAAAAAATGGAATTAAACGTTTCATTGTATTAAATGTTTAGTGTTTAGATGTTTAGAGTTTAAATTATTTGTATCAATGTCAGTATTTTCACTCAATCATTCTGTAATTCTCCGGGTTCCATTTGTCTTTGGGTGCCGGGCTCTCTGCCGGACGGCCGATGGCAATCACACACAACGGAATCTGCGATTCGGGTATGTCAGTCAAGCCGCGCAATTTGTCAACTCGGTCGGGATTGGGAAAAATTCCGGTCCACACCGCACCAAGGCCCAATGCGTGGGCGGCCAAAAGAATGTTCTCGGTCGCGGCCGAACAGTCGTGAATCCAAAAATCGCGGTCAACGCCATCGAGAGTTTTGGTCATATCGCCGCAAACAACAATGGCGCAAGCGGCACTTGTCAGGCGGGTGTTGGGCAGCGAATCGGCGATTTGTCGCAAAAGCGGCCTACTCTTCACCACAACAAACTTCCACGGCTGCTTGTTCCTCGCCGACGGTGCCGCCATCCCGGCCCTCAGCAGAGTCTCTATCTGGCTGTCGATCAGCGGTTCGTTGGTAAAGGCACGGATGCTTGAACGCGTCATAATGTTGTTGATGACGGCATCGGCATCGCAAACCGAACCAGAACGCCGTTTGTTCATAACCAACAGAACCACAGCCATTATCAAAGCAGCCGACAAAACGGCAATTACCAACACTTGCATTTTCGTAATTGTTTCCGATAATAGTTATATGCCGCATCACTGAAACGGCATCAACAAATATAATAAGGAGTGTCCGATTTTTACTATCCGACGCGCTTTTTTTGAAAAAATCGGACAATTGTTTCAGTATATTTTCACCATAAAAACAAGAAAGCCTTGCAAGTTATTCACTTACAAGGCTTTGTTATTATCGCACGAGTTACCACCAAGAACAAAGTGGTCATTTCAATGCAGTTTGAGGGTTGTAACCGTCTTTTAACTTTATCTCGACCACGACCAGGTTATCATCTTCCTTCAGATTTGGCAACACGTTCATTAGTTTGTCCGCAGGAATGGCGGCAATTATTGTATTGTCGATTGCACTAACAGTATGAAATCTCACTGCACCATGGTATCCATCGAACGACAACGGCACCTCGCAGACATCGTGTACGCATATTGGAGCCTCATTGTTCTTTGACCACATATAAAAACCGGTCTTTAAATCTCCGTTGAGCGTTCTTAGAAGTATGTAGTCGTCGGTTTCAACAAGACCCATGAAATGTATCTTTTCGGCTACCAGTGAGTTATTGACCTTCACATCAGTAACTTCCGGCATTTGCTCGTCTGTCCTGTGCAAAACATATCTTGGTTTTATCAGCGTGTCTGCCTCCACCGAATATATGGTATCATTAAACATATCGATAAAGAACACCCCCTTACCGCTATTTCCTAATCTCCAGTTATCATTTGCCTTAAATATGCCTTCTTTCTGTTCTTGAAATAATTTCCTTGGCTCGTCATAAAAAAGTGCTACATAGCTTTCAAATGTGGTATCCATGAAACACAAGTACGGTACCAGATTCTCATCAAGTTCTTTATGCCATGAAACTCCTGGTGTCCCAACAAATAAATCTTTTGTTAACTGCACTGTTGAGTACAATCTAAAACATGCCCCTCCTGCAAGGCGTTTAATCGATTCGTTGTCAATTATATCTTCGCTGCAAAAAATTAGCAGGGGGTACATTTTCACTGATAAATCGTTCACATCTATTGAAATCAACTTATCACTCAAGCCGTCGCACGCAAGCATTTGGGCATATTCACTGTTATATGAGCAGTTGTCAAAAGAAAGCACCTCGTTCCGCGCCCGCCCCACACGTATCAAATCTTTTACATATTGCCCCTTATGGTCAAACGCTTTCACTTTCACGTTAGATCCCCCTAGGTCCGACAGAAGAATGTAATATTTGTCAGTTTTTACGATCATGTCCAAATTACCCAGCAAACTCTGGTCATCCGACGAAAGCGGTATATACTTAACACTCTCTATGACATTTGAATACGACAACGTGTCGAATGCAATAGAGTTGTTCAACACATAAGTTTTTAAAGTGTCCTCGCTCGATTCTGCTGTAAGTACTTTGCCATTTTCTCCCATATTGTTTGCCTTGTTGCATGCGACCGCTATAAATGAAATGGCCAAAAACAATTGATACTTGTTCATTTTTTAACTGTTTTTAAGAAATGATATGTGTCAAATATTGCGTTTTTTTTGAAAAAATCGGACGATTGTTCCTGTATATTTTCACCAGAAAACAAAAAAGCCTTGCAAGTTATTTACTTACAAGGCTTTGTAGTTGTCGTGGAAGGACTCGAACCCTCACAAGCAGAACCAGAATCTGAGGTGCTACCATTACACTACACGACAATGGTTTTAACGCTGCAAATATAGCAACTTTCTTTATGGTGTAACCACAAATGCGTAACTTTTTGCCGATAATCGTAACGCAAGTTATAACAAAATGATTGCCAATATATTGCGGTGCCATTTTTATTCCTTGTCGCCTTCTGTAAGCAGGCGCGACAACTGCATATAGCGCCAAACAACCGCCAAAATGAGCGCCAGAAAGACGATAACCGGCATCCGATAGCGCACCAACGCACCGAAGTTGGCTGTGGTGAGCCCGACAAAGAAAGCGTAGGTTATCATAAAAACAAATGCCGATATCAAGAACGGATTCCGCATTATCACGGAAGCCATTCGGCGAAGACCGAACTTAAACAATAAACAAGTGATTAGCAGCATAATGGCAAATGTCTCAAGGCCGGAAATGAGCATCAGCACATTGCGCGACTCCCACAAAAACGGCCTGAAAACACCGGCAACAATGGCTGCTGGCGCCTTGGCCAAGAGTCCGCCCAGCGACGGGTCAATCTCACCAATATCGAAACTGTTGCCGCCGTAGTATTCCTTTTTCAGGTCGTCCTGAATGATGACGGCGGTCTCGATTATCGCGTCGAGCGACTGATAGCGCTCGTTGGCCAGCGAACCCAAACGCGAGAAAAGTCCCACGCCTACAATCCAAATCACGGCAACGATTATGGGGAAAATCATCACACGAAACATCCGCGAATGCATTCGATAGACGTAGGTGAAACCAAGCCAGACAAGGCAGGCGCCCATTGTGGTGAAAAACGAATACGGCCGGATGCTCATACAGATATAACTGCACACTATCAGCAATATAACGTTGCCGGCAATCCGCTTGCGCGAAATGAATATGCTATGGACGGCGCAGAAAACGAACATCGACGCCACAAGGCACCAACTGTCTTTGAGCAGCGACGAGCCCCAAAACACCACCGACGGCACAAAGAGCAAGGCAATGGCAAAGTTGCGGTCGTTGTTGGGGAAGAGCTTGAGCATCAGCTTATAGAATTTCCAAATGCCAACAAAAAGGAGCACATTGAGCACCAGCACGTTGCCCAGGAATGTTTTGAATCCGAACAGGTAGAGCAGCACGTTGAACCGGCAGACGGCGAACGAGTTGGGGTCGCGCCAATAGGTTGGCCAGCCGGTGGTCCAATCGAATGCGGAATATAGCTCGGGGGTATGCTTCCCGGCCATTATCATCGCGAAAGCGCCGAAATCTTTGTGTGCCAGTCGCTCAAGCGATTGCGTACCCCAATAATAATAGTGTGTATCGGTCTCGCCGTAGTGGTAGGTGTAGATGAGCGCGAAGGCTATGCCGGCAAACAGCTTCAGCATCAGGCCGATAGTAAAAAAACGGTAACACGGCTCGCTTTCAATATGCTTCCGCTTGACGGATGACGCTATCCACCAGAATATCAGCAGATAAAGCGGCACTATCAAAACATCGATTATGGTAATTGTCTCGCGCATCGGGCACAAATATAAAAAAGTTTAGGGTTTGGGGGGAAGGAAGTGGATTTGGACGACTGACTTCAGACTACAGACGACGGACAAATTCGAGTAAGGTGTAAAGAGTAAAGAGTAAAGTTTAAGGTTTGAAGTTTGAAGTTTAAAGATTGAAGTTTGAAGAGTAATGTGTAATGATTCGGAATTCGGAATTCGTAATTCATAATTCATAATTCATAATTCATAATTTACCGTCACCCAACACCCAATACCTAATGCCTAGTGCCTAATTCCTAATTTCTAATTCCTAGTGCCTAATTCCTAATCCCTAAATAACTAATCCCTAGTGCCTAATTCCTAGTGCCTAGTGCCTAATTCCTAAATCCTAAATTCTAAATCAACTTTGTGAATAAATTGTTTGTAGGTTTTTTCGTATCGCTTTGACGATAAAAATATATTTAAGCCCCGAAAACAGGCATCCTGCCTAAAATGACAACAGTATGAAATACAAAAGTTTAGTTGCGATAGACGATTACTCGAAAGACGACTATCTTGAGATTATGGACCTTGCGGCCTACTTCGAGAAGAATCCGGTTCAGAAACTGCTTGACGGCAAAGTGGCTGCCACACTGTTCTTCGAGCCATCGACACGCACGCGGTTGAGTTTTGAGAGCGCCGTCAACCGGTTGGGCGGCAAGGTTTTAGGCTTTTCGGACAGTTCGCAGACAAGCGTTTCGAAGGGCGAGACGCTGAAAGACACCATTTTAATGGTGGGCTGCTACGTTGACCTTATCATTATGCGCCACCCGCTCGAAGGCGCGGCACGTTACGCATCAGAGATTTCGAAGGTGCCAATCATCAACGCCGGCGACGGCGCCAACCAGCACCCATCGCAGTGCCTGCTCGACCTGTACTCGATAACCAAAACGCAGGGAACGCTTGAGAATCTGAAGATTACAATGGTTGGCGACCTGAAATACGGCCGCACGGTGCACTCACTCATTATGGCGCTGTCGCACTTCAACCCGACGTTCAGTTTCATCGCGCCCGAAGAGTTGCGGTTGCCTGAAGAGTATCGCACCTTCCTGCAACAGCGCAACATACCGTTTGAAGAGCACACCGAGTTGGCGCCAAACATCAACGACTGCGACATTCTGTATATGACCCGCGTTCAGCGTGAGCGTTTTGCCGACCCGCTTGAGTATGAGAAGGTTAAGAACGTTTACATACTGAAAAACAGTATGCTCGACCACACCAAGCCGAATATGAAGATTCTGCACCCGCTGCCGCGCGTGAACGAAATCAGCACCGACGTTGACGACAACCCGAAGGCCTACTACTTTGAGCAGGCGCAGAACGGCGTCTACACCCGTCAGGCGATAATTTGTAAAGTACTGCAACTCAAATAAATCAGACTATGAAGAACACAAAAACCTTGAGCGTTTCGGCCATCGAGAACGGAACCGTAATCGACCATATTCCGGCACAGAACCTGTTCAACGTCATATCAATCCTAGGACTCGACCAACTAACTGAAAGTCAAATAACTTTCGGCTACAATCTGCCCAGCGAGAAGTTGGGCCGCAAAGCCATCATCAAAATCGCCGACAAGTTTTTTGAAGACATTGAAGTGGACAAAATCGCACTCGTCGCGCCGCACGCAAAACTCAATATAATAAGGAATTACGAAGTTGTTGAGAAGCGTCAGGTGAACGTTCCCGAGCAGATTTTCAACATTGCGCGCTGTATGAACCCGAAGTGCATCACCAACCACGAGAACATTCCGACGAAATTCCGCGTGATAAACGACGGCAAAATCAAGCTCAAATGCTGCTACTGCGAGAAGGACACCGACATTGAGCATATGAAGTTGATTAGGTGAGAGTCTGAATCTGAAGATTCAAAGTACCAATGTTGAACAATTTTGTATATTTGCAAAAATGTAATCAACAATGTCTATGAAAACCGCAAAAAACAAGAACACTCAAGGAAGAAAGCCTAACACGGGCAACACAAAACTTTCAAAAGCCGGCTTATTCCTTAAAAATGGCGGCAGTTCGGGAAAAATACTCGATATGAAGGCTGTAATGAAATGAGATATCTGCTCGATACCAACATTTTGGTCTTTATGCTCATAGACTCATCGTTACTCAGCGATGATGTGCTTTCCGTTATTGAAGATTACAGCAACTCTTTGTATATCAGTTCTGTTTCAGTAAACGAAATTATTCACTTATTTAAGTACGGAAAAATAAAACGGGACAAAGAAACAAATGAAACAGAATTATTCGCGCTATTGGAACAATTGGGCATAAAAATTTCATACATAACAGAAAAGCATCTGCGCGTTTGCGCGGGGCTGACTTGCAAAGACAATCACAAAGACTCAAACGACCATCTGATTATATCACAAGCAATTTCCGACAAAATAACCATAATCAGTTCCGACCATAGTTTTGATTATTACACCAATCAAGGACTAAACTTGCTTTTTAACAAGAAATAGTTCGTGCATACAGTCACGCTATCACAAAAAACAATTTCCTTTTCCAACCTACTTTTTATATCTTTGTCTTACTCTGCGTTTAACTAGCAAAGAAAGTCTATCGAAATGAATGATGATTTATGGAAATAAGTTTGCTAAATGAGTTAGATAGGGAAACCACTGTTTATAAATATATACCACTACATTATTTGCTAGATATATTAAATGACAGGGAATTCACATTACGCCGTACTTGTGATTGGAGAAAAGATGGTGATGTATATGAAAACTTTTTATTAAGGTTATTTGCAAATAGCAGTATTTCAGAGCAATTTATTTATGGTCAATGTTGGACTCTAAAAAAGGAATCTGATGCAATGTGGCGCATATATTCCACAAGGCCAAACGACAGTATGAAATCTATGGGTGAATTAGACAATGTTGCCGTCAAAGTACAAACAACTGTCAACAAGCTAACTAATATGCTTCAAAATTCTTCCGATTTGCGTTTTATATGTAAAAAGTGTGCAGTAGGGAAGGTTAGATATATGAAAACCAATGCCATAAACAGATGGGCTAAGGAAAACTCAAATTGGTCAAATGAAACATTGATACATTCGTTTTTCTTCAAACGTATTCCATTTAGTCACGAGAAAGAAGTTAGAATTATTGTGGAACGAGACTGCCAGAAAGAAATATTGGATACTTTGAAAATCGAGATTGAGCCAGAGTTATTATTCGAAAAATATGTGCTCGACCCACGGCTTTCAGATAGCCAATGTGATATTGTCAAGGCAAAATTGACAAGTATGGGTATAGAAAAATCCAAAATAAAGAAATCGAATCTTTATACGTTCAAACATGTGTAATACAATTTTTAATTAAATCAATCAACTATGAGAACAAGTATTATTTTTTCTATTTTTTTGTTTATGACTAATATTACGGGGTATGCTCAAATCGATATAATGCCTTCGACCGACTTCCAAACTACTCAAACACCTGAAAAAGAGAAGTTTGAATATGATAGTCTATCAAATTTTGAGATGCTAGGTAAAGCACAATATGCACATTTGATAGGGCAAAAAATATATTTCCTACCAGATAAATATGATAGGTATAATGTTAAAATAAAGAAAAAGTATAAGATAAAAAAAGAAATATCAAAAAAAGAAGCAAAGTATCTAGAAAAAAACGATAAGCCTTTCTTTGTTGTAAACGGTCACTACTATATTGATTATTATGAAAATACAGACGTCTCAGCTTCTGATTTAAAATGTCAATATTTCACAATAGATGACTATTATTATGAATATGAGTTTTTCTATTATTATGTATTTATACTTAAAATGGAAAACGATTCTACTGACACGAAATATATTTGCAAAATTGATGCTCACACTCACTTTACTTCAACTGAGGCTTCCAACTATGCTTCGGGAGAGCTGAATAAAAGGTTTATTATAGTGGGATACTATGAAAAAATGTGTGAAAAATATGGAGACAAAGATTTAGTATTCATTGAAAACACCCATTTATATAAATATAGAGATGACCGTCCTAACTTAATAAGTACGGTAACAAATGAAAGGCCAAAAGAAATTGATAATTATTCCATTTGGCATTGCTCTAAAGTTTCCGTATCACCAGATGACGTATATAATAAGGAGTCGGGCCATTCTGAGCAAGTCAGTCGAGTAATTCTAATTTTGGAAAATGATAAATATGGGCAACATTACACAAGTATAGATAATGTGGTCACTTCATATTCTATGGATAAAACAGAAATAGAAGAATATGCAAACGCAAACGGAAGGTTTATGCTTAAAGATGATTATGAACAAATAATGGCCATAAAAAAGGCACAAGAAGACGCAAAAAGAAAAAAAACAGAAGCAATAGCAAAAAAACAACGTGCTGAAGCCGCTAAAAAGCAATCTGAAATCGAAAAAAAACGAGCTGAACGGAAACAAGAACTTATTAAAAAATATGGAGAAAAAATTGGCACTGACATTGCAAATGGAATAGTAAAAATTGGAATGACTAAAGAGCAATGCAGAGAAGCTTGGGGTGAGCCAATTGATATTAATACAACAACAAATTCATATGGAACAAGCGCACAATGGGTGTACTACGGAAATAAATATCTCTATTTTGATGGCAACATTCTAACCACTATACAAAACTGACCTGTTCAATTAACAATTACGGCATTAGCGTTTTACATTGTAAAGATTGGCAATGTGGCCAAACGGGTTATGGTGAATTGATTGATATCGGTAGAGACGTCACAATGTGGCGTCTCTACATAATTTCGGTTTTGAATCGGACTAAATCGGTTAGAGAAAAAACACAGTAAAAATCTGTGTTTTCAGTGTTCCCGATAACTATCGGGGCTGTGCGAAACAATACCCCATAGTCTGTTGTCAGTAGTCTGCTGACATTCAATTCTTGTGCATAACTTTTTAAAAAATTGAAAAGCCGACGTTTTCGGGCGCTTTCCATTTTGCATAATTTGCCGCAAAATCAGAAAAGTTCGACTCGAAATGAGTGTCAATAAATTCCAAATTAACGGCAGTTGCAAACTCAGCGGCTCAATCACGCCGCAGGGTGCAAAAAACGAGGCGCTGCAAGTGTTGTGCGCTGTTCTGCTCACCGACCAGGAAGTCATTATCCGTAACATTCCGTTCATCCGCGATGTGAACACGCTCATCGACATCATTGCCGATATGGGCGTCACGGTTGAGCACATCGACAAGCACACGTGCCGATTCAAAGCCGACAACATCCAGCCCGAATATCTGCAATCGCGCGAGTTTGCCGAAAAAACAGCCAAAATCCGCGGCTCGGTAATGCTTGTGGGACCGCTGTTGGCAAGGTTCGGCAAGGCGTACATTCCCAAACCAGGCGGCGACAAAATCGGTCGGCGCCGATTGGACACGCACTTCATCGGCCTGCAGAATTTGGGCGCAAAATTCGAGTACAACGCCGACGGAAAATTCTACAACGTTGAAGGTAAAAACCTGAAAGGCACATATATGCTGCTCGACGAGGCGTCGGTGACGGGTACGGCCAACATTATTCTGACGGCCGTAATGGCGCAAGGCACAACCACCATCTACAACGCCGCGTGCGAGCCTTATATTCAGCAACTTTGCAAAATGCTGAACAAAATGGGCGCGCGCATTTCGGGCATCGGGTCGAACCTGCTCACCATTGAGGGCGTGACGTCGCTCAACGGCTGCGACCACACCATCCTGCCCGATATGATTGAGATTGGCAGTTTCATCGGCTTGGCCGCAATGACGCGTTCGGCACTGACAATCAACAATGTATCGTATCAGAATTTAGGCATCATTCCGCGGGCGTTCCAGCGGTTGGGCATTCAAATGGAACTGCGGGGCGACGACCTGTTCATTCCCGCGCAGGAACATTATGAAATTGAGACATTTATCGACGGCTCGATACTCACCATCGACGACGCGCCGTGGCCAGGGCTCACCCCCGACCTTTTGAGCGTGCTTTTGGTGGTGGCAACGCAGGCCAACGGCAGCGTGCTTTTCCATCAGAAAATGTTCGAGAGCCGACTGTTTTTTGTTGATAAACTGATAGATATGGGCGCGCAGATAATCCTTTGCGACCCGCACCGCGCCACCGTCATCGGACTGAACAACAAGCACCGCCTGAAGGGCATCAATATGACCAGCCCCGACATCCGCGCAGGTATGGCAATGCTCATTGCGGCGCTCTCGGCCAAGGGCACGTCGGTCATCGACAACATCGACCAAATTGACCGCGGATATGAAGACATCGACCTGCGAATCAACGCTTTAGGCGGAAACATCATCAGATTGTAAAACTCAAAAACAACTGTTTTGGAAAAATACATTAGCAACGATTTTGTGAATGAGGTCAACCGACTGATTGACAGCACGAACCGAATTGTAATCACATCGCACAAAAACCCCGACGGCGACGCTGTGGGGTCGGGATTGGCGCTATATAACTATCTGAAAAACAAAGGTAAAGACGCGCGTTTCATTCTGCCCGACCTTATGCCGCAGAACCTGAAATGGCTGCCAGGCGTGGACGAAATCGTGACCTACAAGACGCAGACCGAAGAGGCCGACAAGATTATTGCCGACGCCGAACTGCTGATTATGGCCGACTTCAACAGCCCAACCCGAATGGGCGACGCGGTGAAGAGTTTCGACGCCAGCGCGGCCAAACGCGTGCTGATTGACCACCATCCGTTTCCTGAAATCCGCACCGACGTGGCCTACAGCCGCCCCGAGGCGAGCAGCACGTCGGAACTTGTGTATGAACTACTTACAGAACTCGAAGGCACCGACGTGCTCGACACCACAGTGGCCACCTGCATCTTCACGGGCATAATGACCGACACGGGCTGCTTCAACTACAACTCGTCATCGCCGAACGTGTTCCGAATCATTGCCTGCCTGCTCGAATCGAAAATCGAGAAGGACCAGATTATCGACCACGTTTTCAATCACTTCTCTGAAACACGGCTGCGGCTTTTGGGCTTCAGTCTGTACAAAAAAATGAAGGTGATTCCGAAATATCAGACGGCTTACATTTGGCTCACAAAGAAGGAACTTGAGGATTTCAACAATCAGCAGGGCGACACCGAAGGGCTTGTAAATTACCCACTTACGATTGACGGAATCAACTTTTCGGCGCTTTTCACCGAAAAAGACGGCCTGACCAAATGCTCGTTCCGCTCGCGCGGCTCGTTCCCCGCAAACAAAGTGGCGGCCGAACGTTTCAGCGGCGGCGGCCACCTGAACGCGGCGGGCGGCGAGTTCCACAAAACCATCGGCAAAACCATCTACTATTTTGAGAAGGTTCTGCCTGAATATGAGCAATATTTGGAAAAATGAGAGCCGCGTGCGCCATATTGATTGCTTTGGCGGCCGCTGCGGCGGGCTGCAACAAAACCGACCAGAAGGGCGTGCCAATGAGCAAAGAGAGCCTGATTCGGGCCAACAAGGGGCTTGTGACCATCGACAAGGAACGGATTGAGGCTTTCGCCGAACGCCACCAATGGGAAATGAGCACCACCGAAACGGGACTTTGGTATCAGATTTACGAGCACGGCACAGGTGATAGCGCACGCAACGGATTGATTGCCAGCCTGAAATACACCGTATCGCTGCTCGACGGAACGCTCTGCTACTCATCGGACAGCACGGGCGAAAAAACGTTCCTGATTGGTCAGGGCGGCGTTGAGTCGGGGCTCGAAGAGGGAATTTTGCTAATGCGCTGCGGCGACAAGGCGCGGTTCATAATGCCGCCACACCTTGCCCACGGCCTTCCAGGCGACAATGATAAAATTCCACCCCGCTCGACTATCGTTTATCAAGTAGAATTGCTTAACTTAACCAACCACTAACTGAAAACATATTGCAATGTTTAAGAAATTGAAAATCAAATCGGTATGGATTACTGCAATGGCCGTTGGGCTTGCGTTTGCCGCTTGTTCGGGCGGCCACGACGGCTACTCGCGCAAAAATGGCGTGCTCTACAAGTTGATTGTGATTGGCGACACCGTGTGCCCACCCAATGCAGGCGACTATGTGACCTGCCAACTCTGCTACTCGACAATGAGCGACTCGACGTTTTTTGTCGGCAACCGCACGTTCCAACTCACTGAACCAGAGTTCGATGGCTCGATTGACGTCTGCTTTCTGATGATGTCGGCAGGCGACAGCGCATCGTTCATCATCGATGCCGAAAACTTCTTCCAAAAAACATTGCAATGCCAGATGCCGTCGTTCATAAAGAAAGGCGACAAGATGAAAATCGACATCCGTATGGACGACATCCGCACCGAAGACCAATATCGCCGCGACAAAGAGGAATTTTTGAAATGGATTGAGGATTTCGGTGAATATGAGAAACTTGTACTTCACAATTTCATCGAAAAAGAGAAAATTGAGGTTGAGCCGACCGAGTCGGGAATGTACTTCATCAGCCTTGCCAACGGCTCGGGAAAGCCTGTTGAATATGGTGATATTGTGACAGTTAACTACGAAGGCCGATTCCTGAACGGCCGATTCTTCGACTCAACAGTGAAACGCAACCAGCCATTCGAATTTGTCTATGGCACTGAACTTCAGGTAATTCCAGGACTTGAGGACGCCATTGGCCGTATGCGCGAAGGACAGCGGGCGTTGGTGATTCTGCCGTCGGACTTGGCGTGGGGCGAGAAAGGCTCATCAACGGGCATTGTGCCGCCGTTCACCACCGTGATTTACGAAGTTGAACTGCTTAAGGCCGTTCCGCAATCGTCTGATTCTGAAGATTCTGAAGATATTGAAAAGCAATCTGACAGCACCGAAGAGTAGCGGCGGAACAAGTTGGCTGAAAAAATACAGCGTTCCAATTGCCACCTACGCAATCTTCACGCTTATCGGACTGATTGTATGGGCGATACGCGACATTCGCTACTTTGCTCTATTCAACGGAATTGGCACCACCGAACTTGTAACCCGCATTTTGGTTATCAACAACCCGCGTCTGCGCCAGCCGATGCGCCGCCTTGTGCAAATTATTGTAGGCGGTATCTTGCTGATAATGTTGGGCTTTGTGTTTGGTGTAAATTTCCAGTTCGAGCAGATTTTCTTCGATTTTCAGGCAGGCGTGGTCACGGGCGCGCTCATCCAACTGATAATCGCTCGGTTGATAATTCCGTTTGTGTTCGGCAATGCTTTTTGCTCGCGCGCCTGTTGGGACGGCGCCATTTTTGAGATTACCAACCGCAAAAACGGCCGAAACATCAAGCGCAAACCGTGGCTGGCGTGGGCTTATCTGCTCTTGATTGTGGCGATGGCTTTCGCCGTGGCGCACTATTTCACCAATCCCGCAGGCGACGAGAACGAACTGCTGCGCAAAAAATGGATTGTGGCTGAAAATCTGTTCATTATTGGTGGCGGCTACCTTCTGACAATGCTCTGTGGAAGCCGCGCCTACTGCCGCCTTCTCTGCCCGTTTATGACAATTTCGAGTCTGCTCTACCGCTTCTCTATTTTCAAGATAACACCCGTAAAATCAGCCGACTGCACCCAATGCGGCGCCTGTTCGCAAGCCTGCCCTATGCTCATCGATGTAAAGGAATCGGTGCGGAACGTTGAGAAGATTAAAAACGCGCAGTGCATCTTGTGCGAACGTTGCGTGAGCGCCTGCAAACGGAACGTGCTGAAAGTGAGTGCAAAAAAGGCGGAATAAGGGCGCCTCTCTCCCACCTTAAACCATATATATAATAGGTATGGTTCACGGCTCGAAAATAAATTTCGTTTTTTGCGCGACCGTGTTGTGCGGAATTAACTTTTTTCTACTTTTGTCGCCGGAGAGATGGCAGAGTGGTCGATTGCACCGGTCTTGAAAACCGGCGTGCTGAGAGGCACCGGGGGTTCGAATCCCTCTCTCTCCGCAGCGACTACAAAACTAAAAATCAAAACCCTAACTTTTAGCGAGTTAGGGTTTTTCATTTCTCCAAAAACAACTTAAAAAAGCCTTATTTCCGTTCCAAATTTGCGACTGGCCCGTTTTAAAAAGTGCGACTGCTCACCTAGAACCTGAATCCCGCCGACAAACGTGTTTCCGTGACACGGGTGTCGTCAGTGAGGTCGTTGAACGTTGTGCCATAGGTAACACCCACCATAAACGCGCCAAAGTAGGCCTTCACGCCGATGTTGCCGCCGAGTTCAAAACGGTTCCAAGGATTATCGTTCTGATTGGACTCGGTGAAAAGCGAAAAGTCGGTTTTCGCCTGATAAATCTGACGCTTCTCCATATCAACTGAAGGGTATTCCAAATAGCATTTTCCACCTATGTGAGCACGAGCGTAAGCTCCCACGTATGGGAAGAAAGCAATCGTGGTGCTGGGTATTCGGATTAGATATCCAACATTGACCTTGTATATTCCCGAGAAATACAGATACTCGGTAGACTGGTTCAAATTCGAGTGGCCAAGAAGTTCAACTTTCTCCTCGTGCTTGTAATTCGACAAAACAAATCCCACACCATAGTTCAGATAGAGGTGTATGGTCTTCGACAGCGGTTTGTTTATCGAAATTCCCAAACCTGTCTGCTTGAATGGTTCCTCATCTTCTATGGTGAGGTCGGAACCGGTATAAATATACTGCGACGGGGCGTAGTACATCTCAAGCGAATAGAATTCTTGTGGCTCATTTTCCGATTGTGCCTCAACAATTTGCGGACAAGCCACCATTGCGAAAACGCAAAATGCCATAAATACAGTTACTTTCTTCATCTTTACATAGTTTTTTGCCAGACATTTATTCCGGCTTGTTACCTCGGACTTCTTGTTTCAACAAGCATTGCAGCTGCCGGAGTCCGATTAAAACAGCATCACAATACAAACCCTTATATTACATTTTTTATCAAATAGTTATGCTTATTGCAGAAAAAGTTTTCAAAATATTTCATTATTCCCGATTTGCACAGATTCTTGCCCATTCGCCACTCCCATCGCCACCAATCATCGGCAAATAAGCGCCAAACCGCTGATTAATCGGCTCCGTTATATAATACGGCTGTGCAGGCGGCAAAAAAAGTGCTTCCGGCAACATTTTTTCACTTAAAAAAACGTTATTTGCAACGGAATTGGATTTGCGATTCCCGCCATTGTCGCTTGGCGCGATGATTTGCGAAATCAACAGCAATCCAAATAAATGATATTAAACGTGTTATGAAGAAAATAATTCTTTTGTTGGCAATGATGGCCGGTGCGGCCGGAATGGCAGGCGCACAGGACCAACCGACGCAGAAAATCAACAAGAAAAACCTTGTGATCAAAGAGTGGAACACCGATGTGAAGACCAACGCGCAGATTCTGGACCACACAACCACCTACAATTCCGACGGCCGAAAAATTGAAGAAATTGAGTACAGCCCCAACGGCGTGAAGTGGCGCAAACGTTTTGAGTATAACGCCGCAGGAAAGGTCACAAAGGAACTTGTTTATGACAATCACAACCGCTTGCAGACCTATAAAACATACGAATACAACGAGTTCGGGCGCAAGAAGACACAATGCACCTACGACGCCAAAGGCAAGCTGCTGGTGACAAAAATCTTTGAATACATCGCCGAAGATGCCAACTAACCAACATATCGACTTGGAATCGACCGACGAAGTGCGCGCCATCGAGCCCATCACTCTGCCTGAGATGGACTCGATTAAGCTGATGAACCGCATCGACTCGAAATATCTGACCAACGAAGATGTGTTGCTGGCCATTCTGCGCGACGCACACGCCGAAGGCTACCGTGCGCTTGTGGTTGAAGGCAAGAAGGTAAGTCCCTATAACAGTATGTATTACGACACGCCTGAGTTGCGGATGTTTCTCGACCACCACAACCGCCGGATGGTGCGGCAGAAGGTGCGCACGCGAGTGTATGTTGCTTCAGGTCAGACATTTTTGGAAATCAAGCACAAGAATAACAAGAAGCGCACCAAGAAGAAGCGCACCGAAATCGACAACAGCCTGTTCTTCGATTTCCGCGGCAACGCGGCCGCAGCCGATTTTCTGGCAAACAACTCGTCCTTCACCGTCAACGACATTGTGCCGCAGATGGAAACCATCTTCAACCGCATAACGCTGGTGAACGCCGCCAAAACCGAGCGCCTGACCATCGACACCAATCTGCGGTTTGTGAACCACACCACGGGGCTGAAGTCATCGCTGAAGAACGCCGTCATCATTGAGCTGAAGCAGGACGGCCGCGCCGATTCGCAGATGAAACGCATCTTACTGAACCACAGAGTGAAACCGACGCGGATGAGCAAATACTGCATCGGCACCACCATCACCAATCCGAATGTGAAATCGAACCGATTCAAAAAGAAAATACGACGAATTGAAAAAGTAATAAACTCAAAAATAGAATGTTATGATTAGAATTTTTGTTATCCTGATGTCGCTCGCGCTGGCGTTCCCAACCGTGAGCACCTTTGCACAAGACGCAACCGATGTTGCCGCTCTCGCCGACTTCGGCAATCCCGAGCCTGACGACGAACTATTTGACGTGCAGACAATTACCGACGCAATGATGACCACGCAGCAGAAACTCGGCGAGCTTGGCATCCGCTTCCTGCTCAACCTTGTTGTGTGCTGGATTCTGGTGCAGTTCTTCTACTACCGCAAGAGCCGCCGCCGCGACTACTACTTCACTTTTATGATTTTCTCGTCGGCGATGCTGGCGCTGCTCTACGTGATGGGCAGCGTGTCGGTGGGCGTGGGAATGACACTCGGCTTGTTCGCCATCTTCGGCGTCATCCGCTACCGCACCGAGACGGTGCCAATCCGCGAAATGACCTATCTGTTTATCATTATTGCACTTGCGGCTGTCAACGGCCTTGCGTCGCTCTATCAGGTTGTCGATGTGGCCACCAAACCGCACTACGCGCTTGAGCTGGGAAATGTTGCCGTGTTGGCGATTGTCAACCTGCTGATTGTGATACTGATAGCCATTCTCGAAACAGCCGTGTCGGCCAACCACACCACCACCAAACTGGTGCTCTACGACCGCATTGATATGATTGTGCCCGAGAAACGCGACGAGCTGATTGCCGACCTTGAGAAACGTATCGGCATAAAAATCAACAGCATAGAGATTGGCCACGTTGATTTTCTGAAAGACGCCGCCTTCATCAAAGTCACCTACGACCTGCAGGATGGCGAGACCAACACCATCAACACGCTCACAAAGGCAAACAAGTATGCAGAATAAACAATAAACCTATTGAGTATGAAAAAGTTAATTATTATTTCGCTTGCCGCGATGATGGCTGTGCCGATGTCGGTTCGTGCCGAAGACGAAGTTGTTGACGACGGCACAGATTTCGGCGGACGCGTTTCGGCCGAAGTTGACAAGAAACTGATGAAAGGCCTGCACACTTTTGTAAATGGTGAAGCCCGCCTTAACGATAATTTCGGAAATTTCTACCGCTATCAAGGAACCGTCGGCGCAAGCTACAAGGTGAACGATTACCTGAAAACGGCGTTGAGTTACACTTTCATCGAGAATAAGAACTCGAAAGACGAGTGGAAAATTCGCAACCGCTTCACGTTCGATATTACCGGCTCGTACCGGTTCGGCGATTTCAAACTGTCGCTGCGCGAGCGCCTGCAACTCACTTGCAAGGATGTGAACAACAAATATCAGGATGTGGCCAAGGGACTGACGCTGCGCAGCCGCCTTATGGTGCAATACAAAGGTTTGTCTGACTGGACGCCATACGCTTATGTTGATGTGCGCAACACGCTGAACGCACCGAAATGGAAGTACACTTTCGATGATGTCAGAGGAATCTATTCCGATTGCAGCTGGGAAGGTTATAAAGATGTGTATATCAACCGTGTGCGCTTGAGCTTGGGTGCTGAATGGGAACTGAGCAAGCAGCACTCATTCGATTTCTTCTGCCTGTACGATTTCTGCAACGAGAAAGACATCGACTCGAACAAAAAAGGCACGAAACTGCACCTTGTTGAAAAGCACAAAAGTCAAAACATCAGCTTGGGTTTGGGGTATAAATTCTCGTTCTAAAGGAATACTCATCAACTGACATAAAAAAGAGGCTGCCCAATGGGTAGCCTCTTTTGGTATAATCAGCTGAAAACCAAAATCAGAACGCTGTCGATTTCAGTCTCAGCCCCGCCTTCTCGTCAATGCCGAACATAATGTTCATATTCTGAACTGCCTGTCCCACAGCGCCTTTCAGCAGGTTGTCAATCATTGATGTGATGACGGCCTTGTTGCCGAACTTGCTGATGTGGACGAGCGCCTTGTTGGTATTCACAACTTGCTTCAGGTCGATGTCAGTGTCGCAGTAGTGAGTGAAGGCGGCGTCTTTGTAAAACTCTTTGTATAAAGCCGATAACTGTTCCGCAGTCGGGTTGGTGGCAGAGCCTTCGGCGCCTTCGAAGCGGACAACTTCGGTGCAGAAAATGCCGCGCGCAAAATCACCGCGATAAGGAATGAAATCGACGGTAATCTCGTCCGCCTTGGGTTGTGCCACAAGCGTGTCGGCAAATGCGGGCGCGTTGGTCGGGCGCAACTCGTTCAGGCTTTGGCAAATCTCGTGAAGATGCTGATGCTCAAACACTTTGTAGATGCTCATATTGTTGTTGCGCCACGAGAAATGTGTGGTTGCCGACGGTTTCTGTCCAGCACCTGTCGAGCCTGTGATGGCGTTCACGGCCACGTCGTTCCGCAGCAGACCTGCCTTGGCCAGCGGCAGCAAACCCAACTGAATGCAAGTTGCAAAGCAGCCAGGATTGGCCAAATGCTGACACGACTTGATTTGTGCTTTGTGGATTTCGGGCAGACCGTAAACATAATCGTGAGTTGGTGCGGCAATGCGGAAATCCTGTGCCATATCAATGATTTTCACATTGTTAGGTATAGCGTGCTCTTTCAGGAAGGCCTCGCTCTTGCCGTGCCCGAAGCAGAAGAACACCACGTCAACCTTGTCGAACGGCATTTCAGCAGTAAATCGCAAGTCGGTTTCGCCAATCAGGCCTTCGTGCACGTCGCACACAAGGTTTCCCGCATTCGACTCGCTGTTGGCGAACACAATCTCGGCCTCGGGATGGTTTATCAGCAGTCTAATCAACTCGCCGCCTGTATATCCAGCAGCGCCCAAAATTCCTATCTTTATCATAATCTATTCGTTAGGCATTACAAGTGCAAAAATCAAGTAGAGCAATAAGCCGCAACCGCCAAACACGGCCAGCAGTATCCAAATGATGCGCATTACCGTCGGGTCAAGGTCGAGATACTCGGCCAGCCCGCCGCATACACCACAAATGGTGCGGTTCTTTTGTGACTTTACCAATCGTTTTACCTCTGCCATTTTTATTAATTTATTGTCTTTCATTAGGATGCGCCAGATAGTACGCTCTCAGCGCCGTTGATGTCACCTTGATGAAGCCTTTGGCGTCGTCTGATGTCCAGGCCTTGGCAGTCTCGCCGTACTCGCCCAATTTGTTCTTAACCAAATCGTTAGGCGAATCAACGCCGACCGTTTGGAAGCACAATGGACGCAGTTCGAGCGTTACCTCGCCCGTCACGTTGCGTTGGCTGCTTGTCAGCATTGCCTCGATGTCGGGCATAACAGGCTCAAGATACTGACTCTCGTGCAGGAACATTCCGTACCAGTTCGACACTTGGTCCTTCCAGTACTGCTGCCACTTCGAGAGCGTGAATTTCTCAAGGAAACGGTGCGCGCCGATAATCAGCATTGGTGCTGCGGCTTCAAAACCAACACGGCCTTTGATGCCGATGATGGTGTCGCCCACGTGGCAGTCGCGGCCGATGCCGTAAGCGGCGCCAATCTCTTCAACTGCCTGAATAGCAGCAATTTTATCAGTATATTTCTTTCCGTTCACGCTGCACAATTCGCCCTTTTCAAAGCCAAGTTTCAGAATTTCAGGACCTTCTTTGGTTGGGTGTTTCAAGTAGGCCGATTCGGGCAGACCTTGTTTTGAATCAAGTATTTCGCCGCCGCAGATTGACGTGCCCCAAATGCCCACGTTGTACGAGTATTTGAGTTTTGTGAAATCGGCAAAAAATCCGTTTTTATTCAGATAATCAACCTCTTCCTGACGACTAAGGTTGCCGTCGCGCGTCAGCGTGATAATCTCAACGCCAGGACACATAACCAGGAAAGTCATATCGAAGCGGATTTGGTCGTTGCCAGCGCCCGTTGAGCCGTGGGCAATGGCCGAAGCGCCTATCTCTTTGGCGTAGCGCGCAATGGCGATGGCTTGGAAAATGCGTTCCGATGAAACCGAAATCGGGTAGCAGTTGTTGCGCAACACGTTGCCATAGACCATATATTTCAGGCTCTTCTCGTAGTATTCCTTTGTAACGTCGAGAGTTACGTATTTTGTCGCGCCCAGTTTGTAGGCGTTTTCCTCGTTTGTTTTGAGTTGCTCGGCGCTGAAACCGCCCGTGTTGGCGCAAGCCGCGTGAACCTCGTAGCCCTTTTCCTTGGCCAGATACATAACGGTGTACGATGTGTCCAAACCACCGCTGAAGGCCACTACAACTTTCTTTTTCTGTTCCATATCTTTATAGTTATAAGTTTTTGAGTTATAAGTTTTTAGTTTTGAGTAAGGTGTAAAGATTAATGTGTAAAGTTCGCATTTTTAAATCCTAATTCCTAACTCCTAATTAATCTTCGGGAAATCCGTCGGGGAAGCGTGCGTGGATGATTTCCTCAACGCCAGGGTCGTGCGACAGTTCCTCGTCAGCGTCGCGGACGCTGCGCGGGCGCTCAGGGTCGTAGAGCATACCAGTGCAGACGCAGTAGCGGCGGTCGGTGCGCTTCAGAATATCTTGGTTGATGCAACCCTCGCAGCCCTTCCAAAACGTCTCGTCGTCAGTGAGTTGCGCGAAAGTTACGGGCACATATCCGTGGTCGGTGTTGAGTTTCATAACGGCCGCGCCCGATGTCAGGCTGAAGATTTTTGCCTGCGGCCAGCGCATACGCGCAAGTGTAAACGTCACGTGCTTGATGCGGCGTGCAAGACCGTGTCCGCGGTACTCTTCGGGCACAATCAAGCCCGATGTGGTTACGTAGTGCTTGCCGCCCCACGTCTCAATGTAACTGAAACCAGCGAATTTGTCGCCGTCGAGCGCGATGACAGCCTTGCCCTCGCTCATTTTTTGTTTCACATAGCCAGGGTTGCGCTTGGCAATGCCCGTGCCACGCACTTTTGCGGCAGCCGCGATGGTTGCCAAAATCTCGTCAACATAAGAGTAGTGCTCCTTGTCGGCCACTAAAATTTTAATGTTGTCGTTGTACTGTTCCATTTTTATGCTTCTATATGTATTTTTATGCAAGACTACTGAATATTCTTGCGGCCGCAAAAGTACATCGTAGTTTGAATATTGCAAAGGAAAAAATGAGTCAGAATCGATGAATTAGAAAGTTTTATCATTAAGCCATCATAAAGGGAAGATATAGGAAACATATAGCGACAGAAACCCGATTTCAGATGGCGGAATTGTGGGCTGGAAACGTTACTGCCTCCCCACTCCATCAATATCGCTAATCGGCTATAACACAATGAATAACTGATTTTGCAACAAAGTTGCATAGCGAAAAGAAAAATAACCTATTTTTGTATGTATGATAATGGGTTTAGGGACCCGTTACGATTAGTTAACTACATTATACTCAAGAAGATGAAACGAATCGCAGCAAAGTTTCTTGCGGTTATGGCTATGGCCATTACAACAACCGCGTCGGTTTTCGGACAAAATGGTTTCTCTTATCAGGCAGTTATCCGTAATGCGGAAGGCGAATTGATTACCAACAAGCAAGTTGAGGTAAAATTCACGCTGAAGCACGATGGCACGAATTTCTATTCGGAGAAACAGAATGTAAAAACCAACGAATACGGCAACATTCAGGTTGTTGTGGGCAACGGCGAAAAAATTGACGGCGATTTTGCCAATGTGCCGTGGAGCAGTTTCGATGTAAAGATGGAAGTGGCCGTGGACATCGACGGCAAGTATATAACCCTCGGCGAAGTTCCCGTGCAGGGCGCACCGTACGCAATGTACGCGCAAAAAGCCGGCGGCATCACATCAAAGAACGCCAACACCAAGGACGGAGACGCGCTGTTTGCTGTGAACGACGCCAACGGCAATCCTGTGTTCGCTGTTTTTGCCGACGGCATTGTTGTGTACGTTGACGACACTCCCGATACCAAAGCCAAACGCAGCGGTTTTGTCGTTACTGGCCGCGAGGCTACCAAAGGCAATGCTGCAACCGAGTATTTCTCGGTAACTGCCGAAGGAACACAAATATACGTTGACGAAGCATCGGACAGCAAGGCAATGCGCAGCGGTTTCGTGGTTACCGGCCGCTCGGCAACCAAAGATGGCGATTCCGATAGCTATCGGAACGACTACCTGACCGTTGGCGGCAAAGGCACCACAATTTATGTTGATGACGATTCGTCGAAAGCAAAACGCAGCGGCTTTGTTGTTACAGGCCGCTCAGCCACCAAGGACGGCAACGAACCACAATATTTCTCGGCCACCGCCGACGGAACAACCATCTATGTTGACGACACATCGTCGGATAAGGCATTGCGCAGCGGTTTCGTGGTTACTGGCCGCGAGGCAACCAAAGGCGGCGAGGCTGACAACTACTTGGCTGTTGACGGCAATGGCACGCAGGTGTTCATCGACGGAATGGACTCCGACAAGGCAAAACGCAGCGGCTTTGTGGTTACAGGCCGCTCGGCAACCAAGGCCGAGGAGGACACGCTGTTCGCCGTGGAGGGCGGCTTAACCCGCGTCTATGTTGACGAGGATGCCGACAAGGCAAAACGCAGCGGATTTGTGGTTACAGGCCGCGACGCAAGCAAAACGAACAACAACATATTCAATGTTTCGGGCGCAGGCAATGTGGATATAAAAGCCGATTTTACTGTAACTGACGCTGTTGCAGACACTCAAGAGCCCGACACCGCCGCAGTGCAGCCGCAACCCGGCGACACCACTTCAACATCAGAGCCAGCGACTCAAAAGTCGAAAAATCTGTTCACCGTGAGCAGCGGAAACGTGCAATTGGGCACCGAGTTGGTTATGATGGGCGATGTGGCCAAAAAAATCGAGGCCGACACCATCAGCGTTGACTCAGTTGAGGCTGAAATGCCTGTGATTGCCAAAATTGTGGACCGCGCCGACACCGTAAGCTGCGCTCCGTACAAGCCGTTCATCTATGGCGACACCGCCGACAGCGAAGGCTACACCTTACTTGGAATCTACTTTAATGGCTCATTGGCAAAAGTCACAGCCACCGACTCCCGCAAGAACAAGGTTCTGCTCATCGATGCCGACGGCAACGTGACCAAACGTCAAAGAAACGCGACCGTGGCAGTCTTGATGCCCGAAGGTGACAGCTTGCTGTATATCAGACCGTTGAAGGCCACAAGTCAGACCATCAGCTTCGGCTTAATGAAGAAGAACGCCACCGAGCCCTACCAATACATCAAGGTTGAGGCTGAAATTGAAGCCTCAGCTGGTGTACCGTACAAAGTCGTTACAAGCAGCACCGAGGGCGGCCACGTGGCTATCGACGGAACAGTGGCCTACGGCGACCAACCGACCTTTGAGCCAGTACCGAACACCGGTTACAAATTCGTTCGCTGGAGCGACGGCAGCACAAGGGCGAAACGCAACTTCACCATTGTCGATGATTTTGAAATATCGGCCGAGTTTGAGCGCATAAGCTACGTTGTGACAGTGAAATCGGACAACGAGCTGTTTGGAACCACTAGCGGCGAAGGCACATACCTGCACGGCGACACCGCAAACATCGAGGCAACTCCGTTCACCGGCTACTACTTCAAAAACTGGAGCGGCACCGAACTGAACGACAGCCTGCAAAACTGCAGCAGCCTTGCGCTTGAAATCACCGCCAAGCTGAAGCTGATAGCGCATTTCGGCATAATGCAGTACACCATCACGTTCGATACCGACGGCGGCAGCGAGGTCGCAGCCATCACGCAGGACTACAACACCAAGATTACCGCCCCCACCGACCCTCAGAAAGAGGGCTTCCGCTTCCGCGGATGGAGCGACACGGTTCCTTCGCGTATGCCGGCCGAGAATCTGACACTCAAGGCGATATGGGGAATCAACAAATACTTCATCACCTTCAACACCGATGGCGGCACACCTGTTGACACACTGATGTACGACTTTGACGAGCAAGTCACAGCGCCCGAAAAGAACCCGACAAAAGAAGGATTTACCTTCGTGGGTTGGGACGCCGAGTTCCCCAGCACTATGCCAGCCAAAGATTTGGAATTTAAGGCTATATGGAAAGTGAACCGATACGCTCTGACCTGGGACGCCAATGGCGGCCTGCTCGGCAACGGCCTTGAAACCGATACCGACAGCCTCAACTTCGGCGACTCAATAATTGCGCCGGTAATGGCTCGCAAAGGCTTCTGGTTCTATGGTTGGAACGACTCTGTTCCGGCCACAATGCCCGCCAAACACCTAACCTACACGGCGCTGTGGGATACGATGAGCTACACCATTATTTATAAAAATGTTGACGACGATTACAGCGGCAAAAAATCGTACGACGTTACCGATACGTTCGATATAAAAATGCCAAAAAAACAAGGATATGAGTTTGTCGGCTGGACCGGAACCAACTTGAAAGACACCACAAAGGAAATCACCATCAAGAACGACACCGGCGACATTGAACTGACCGCTATCTGGGCATCGGCAACAATGTTCTACACCGTTGAGCACCTGCAAGCTGATATGAGCGGCTCTTACTCGATGCAGGCCGCCATCGACACGCTCACTGGCAAGACCGACTCGCTGACAGAAGCAGTGGCAAAAGAGTTCAAAGGATTCGAGGCTCAAGAGTTTGATCAGGAGACCATCGAACCCGAAGATTACGCAACCGTTGTGGTTATCTTCTACAACCGCAAAAGCTACGAGCTGACCTGGGACGCCAATGGTGGAACTATCGACGGCAAGAGCGACAGCATCCAAAACCGCCTGTTCGGCGATCAGATTATCGGACTCGACCCTGTTCGCCCCGGCTATATATTTAAAGGTTGGAACGGTATGGAAGACGGCTATATGGATATGCCGGCCGACAATCTTACTTTGGTCGCTAAATGGGAATCGGCCAATGTTCAATATAAGGTTAAGCATCTCCGCGAGGATTTGGAAGGCAAATTCACCATTGCCGAATATGACACGCTCACCGGCAAAACCGACTCGCTGACAGCCGCCCAAGCCAAACAGTACGAGGGCTTTGCCGCACCCGACAGCGTTAAGCAGACCACCATCGCAGCCGACGGCTCAACGGTTGTTGAAATCCGCTACAGCCGCCTCAGCTTCGTGCTAACGTGGGATGCCAACGGCGGCAAAATGGGCAACGGCGCGGCAACAATGATTGACACCATTGCCTACGGCGACTCGGTTTGGATGCCTGCTATGGCTCGCGAAGGCTACACCTTCTCGGGCTGGAGCGACACCTTAGTCACAATGCCAGCCAAGGACACCACCATCAAGGCACAGTGGAAGATTAACCAGTACACCGTTGTGTTCGAGTATGGCAAAGATTCTGTTTACCAGACCATTACACAAGATTTTGGCACAGAACTGGAACTTCCGGAAGAGCCGACCAAGCCTCACTATACCTTTATAGGTTGGAGCGACACTTTGGCAACCATTCCGGCCGAGGACACATCAATTATCGATGCCGTGTGGGCTATCAACCAGCACACAGTAACCTTTGGCACCGACAGCACAGGCACCATTACCGCAGTTAATGCTAAGAATGAAATAGTTGCAAGCGGCAGCAAGGTTGATTACGGCACAGTGATTACCCTCACCCCCGAGCCAGCCAACGGCTACTTCTTTATCCGCTGGAGCGATGGCGATACCAGCAGTCTCCGCACCATAACAGCTGACACCACAATAAACGCCATCTTCAAGAACGAGTTTATTGCCGGCGGGCTGAAATACAAGCTCACAAGCGCCTCAACTGTTGCGGTTGGCAAGATTGACGATGACCATAAACCAACTGGCGAATTGACCATTCCGGCAACAATGATTGACTCCACCGACGGCGGACTCTTCAGCGTTACAGCGGTAGACTCGAATGCGTTTAGGGGTTGCACTGACTTGACAACCGTAATTGTCAGTGCGGGCATAACAAACATAGCTTACAGTGCATTCAGAGAGTGCAGCAATTTGGCATCGGTTAGCTTGCCGAATGGTTTGAGGGACATTGAATGCGCAGCGTTCCTCAATTGCGGCAATCTGGAAACAATAAACCTTCCCGAAGGTTTGACAACTATCGGCCTTCAAGCGTTCTTTAATTGCTGGAAACTGACATCAGTCACATTCCCAACCACATTTACAACACTTGGACTCGAAGCTCTCAGTCAAACCGGTTTGACATCGGTAAACATAACCAGTGGCATAACTAAAATTGATCGCTCTCCTTTCGTAGATTGTTATAATATGACAGAAATAACTGTCGATGCAGAAAACAAGAATTATGTTGCAGAAAATGGTGTTTTGTACAATAAGGACAAGACAATACTTATTCAGTATCCTTGCGGCAAGACAGGGTCGCAGTTTGTTGTTCCTGACGGAGTTACACACATCGAGAGATATGCAATTGCTTATTCATCGAATTTGAAAAATGTAGCTCTTCCCAATAGCGTTACAAAAATCGATTTTGCCGCATTCTTCGATGACAACAATTTGGAAACTCTTACATTGCCAAGCTCTTGCACCACTATTCTTGACGAAGATGCATTCGCCCGTTGCCCCAAACTGACAATCTACTGCCAAGCAGCCGAGGCTCCAGCAAACACATCTGCTGCTAAAAAAGTCTTGACAAACTGCAAAGCCATCAAGATTCAATCGGCTGATGAGTCGTTGGGCACAGTTTCAATCGCCACCCCGGGCGGCTACGGCGCCGACGGCTCGCTGTGGTTCCCGAAAGACAGCACAATCAATCTTGTGGCCACGCCTGCCACGGGCTACAAATTGGATAAATGGACTGTGGCCGACACCACAATAACATCGCCATACACCATCAGCGACACCGAAACCATCACGGCAACGTGGAAACCGGCAAGCTACTCGATTACAACAATCTCAAAAGAAGACGGATTCGGAAGTGTGGAAATCACCGATGGTACAATGGTTGACGGCGGTTATGAGTACGGCTCTGAAATCGAACTCACAGCCACCCCGTGGAATTACTGCCACTTTGTGAAATGGGCCGACGACAACAGCACCGACAACCCGCGCTACGTGACAGTGAGCGGTGAGACAAGCTACGAGGCCGTCTTCGCACCCGACACCTTCACCGTAACCTACAACCCGAACTTCAATGGCGCAACCGGTTCAATGGCCGCGCAACAAACCACTTATTACGACCCCTTTAAGCTGACACCCAACGCTTTCGCTGCCGGGGACTACACCTTTGCGGGATGGGCAACCTCAGCCAATGGCGA
This sequence comes from uncultured Bacteroidales bacterium, assembly GCA_902790595.1. Taxonomy (GTDB): domain Bacteria; phylum Bacteroidota; class Bacteroidia; order Bacteroidales; family SZUA-534; genus RUG13583. The sequence continues at coordinate 40,234 of CADASL010000006.1, read as the reverse complement.
CAGAGTTTACACCGACAGCGCCGTGGCTTACTTCTCGGCCAACACCACGCTCTACGCCATCTGGGTTAAGGCTGTGATTGCGTGCGACCAACAGACATTCTGGAACGACTCGACACTCTGCGTCAGCGCACTATTCGCACGCAGCAACAATGCCGAATTCACTCCTGGCGATGAGCCGATTAAATGGCAATTGAAACTCACCAATTTTGCCGGTGACACCGTTTTGGCAACATCCGACTCATCAAAGTTGACCATTCCTGACACCACCGAACTTGTTGAAGGAAAGCAATATCTGCTCAACGCGCGAATGGTTTACGATGGAAAACTGAACCTCAACGCCGACCTGGTGGTAACAGCAACGGAATCTGCTCCGCAGACTGTAGAACCCACCTCGTTCTTCTTCATCGACGAGAAAAATGGCAGCTATAGAAACAACGGCCTGACGGCAAGCTCACCGTTCAATAACATTGATTCGGCTCTTATGAGGATGAACAACGCCTCGGCCAACTACACCCTTTGCATCAACGGTACGCTCACCGGCGCGCAGGCACTCGATACCTGGCTTAACGGCAAGGCCAAGAGCATCACGCTCTGCGGCCTGAACGGCAGCGACACACTCTACGGCGGCTTCTCTGCCGACCACCGAGGCACGGTGCTCTCCATCGCCACATCAGTTCCGGTAACGGTTAAAAACCTGACAATCACCGGCGGATATGCAGTGGAAAACGGAGGTGGAATTTATGTTGACGCTGAAGCGAACCTCACCATCGCAAGCGGCACCAGCATAGTCAACGACACGGCCTTCTACTCCGGTGGCGGCATATACACCAAAGGAAACTGCACAATGACTGGCGGCCGCATCAGCAACAATGTGATTACGTTCACCGGCAGCACCTATGGCGCTGGAGTTTCTGCCGACTGGAATGGAAAATTCACACTGCAGAACGGCGAAATCAGCTACAACGAAGGAGCTTACTATGGTGGTGGAGTTGCCACACTCAATGGCGGAACATTTGAGATGACGGGCGGCGAAATTACCTACAACTCTGCAAAATTTTATGCTGGCGGTGTTTATAATAAATCATCGTTCGTTATGAGCGGCGGCACAATCATCGGAAACCGCGCAAACACAGGCAGTGGCCTTTACCTTCCTTCAGGCTCAGTCTCTACTTTGAAAGATAATGCAGTTGTCAACAAAGACAACAATGTTTACCTGGGTACGACGAGCATAATTACCATTGCCGGTGAACTCACTGCTGACACTGTGGCCATAATAAAACCATACACATACGAATCGCGAAAGGTTCTTACCCGTGCCAATGGCTCAGCCGAGGACTTGGTTGCCACACAGAATGACCGCTTTGTGGTTGAAATGGAAGGGAACGGCAATCTATGGAGCATAAACGATGAAGGCTACCTGATGCAGGTTGCCGATGTTGACGCCATTGTCAACCTGATTGAGAATATGACAGAGAGCGGAAGGGTGACAGTGAACGGATACCTCTCGAACGAAGGTGTTGAGAGCATTGCCAATGCAATCAAAACTATCAATAAAGACGGCGTTACAATCGCACTTGATATGAGCGGTGTGACCGGACTAACAGAATTGGAGAGGAATGCGTTTTACAACTGCTTCAGACTTTCTGAAATCATACTTCCCGAAGGCATTACGAGCATTGGAGAAGGTGCGTTTATGTATGACAACGAATTGAGGAAAATACACATTCCTTCTTCCGTCACTGAAATTGGCAACTGGGCATTCTCCACATACGATGCGATTGATGATGTCACTTTAGGCTCGTCGAGCACCTCGTTTAAGATGGGAAGCGATGATGCCCTGTACTCTATCGATGGGAAAAAGCTCGTTTTGTACTGCAAACAATCATCGACAGGCTCATTCACAGTTCCTGCCGAAGTGGAAGAAATAGGAAGCGCTGCATTTGACGGCACAAAACTCACGGCCATTTATTTCGAAGAAGGAAGCAATCTGGAGAAAATATGGGACAATGCATTCATTTATAGCAGAGACCTTGCATCAATCACACTCCCGAAGACACTAACTTCAATTGGCTCTTACGCGTTTTGCGGATGTGGATCGCTAACGGAAATCACAATTCCTGGCGGTACCGTTATGGCTAACTCTTGTTTCTGGGATTGCAGTGGAATCACGAAAGTGACAATAGAAGACGGCGTTACAGAATTGTCAACTGGTAATTTCAAAGGATGCCGGAAGCTTGCCACAATAGACTTACCGGCATCACTTCAAACCATTAACTCTAATGCGTTTAACGAGTGTTATGCTCTCGACACCGTCAACTACCACGGCACGCCGGCCGACAGCGCAAATATGGACATCTACGACGAAAAAATCACCAGTGCGAATGTTGTTTGGAATTTCGATTATGCTCTGTATGTCAGCCCCAAAGGCAGCAACAGCAACTCAGGCACTTCGGCCGAGGCCGCGCTGCAATCGCTCGATTCAGCTTTTGCAAAGATTGTCAGGAACACCGCAACCAACTACAACTACATCATCAACATCGATGGCACACTCCGCGGACCGCAAGCAATGGGCGATTCGCTCAACGCGCGTGCGGCATCAATCACACTTATTGGCGCCAACGGCCTGAAAGACGGCATTCCGCAGGATAGCCTTGCAATGTCGGACGGTGAGAATGCAAGAGTGTTCACCATCGGCACATCAACCCCGATAATCATCAGGAATCTGGCCATTACCGGTGGCCGCACTGTGGAGGAGGAGGACAATGGCGGCGGCATCTATGTGCTTGAAAATGCCAACGCTAGCCTCACCATTGCCGACGGCGCGCTGATTGCCGACAACCGGACAAACGAGAGCGGAGGCGGCATTTATGTTGGCTCCGGCAACCGCAGCATCGCAATGACCGGCGGCTGCATAACCAACAACGAGGCCTATAGTTGCGGCGGCGGCGTTTATGTTTCCGATTGCCAATTCACAATGACCGGAGGCAGCATTTGCCGCAACGTTGCCGAAAGCGGTGGCGGCGCATATCTCTTTACGCAAGAGTCGACCATCGGCGGCAAGGCCCTTATCAGCTATAACAGGGCAATGAACGGCGGCGGCTTGTATATCTGCAGCGGCATTTCCGACGGAGCAACCGTAAGGCTCACCGACTTCGCCAAAATCACCAACGACACTGCCTATTCAATCGGCGGCGGTGTATACGTTGGCTATGGTATAGCATTGAATATGAACGGTTACGCCGAAATCAGCGGCAACATTGCCGGTACTGAAGGCGGAGAGCGCGGCGCAGGCGGCGGTGTTTATATTGACGAGTATGAGTGGCTCGGCTCAATGTATATGACAGGCGGCACAATTGCCGGAAACCAAGTGAAAGGCATAACCGCCGAAGGTGCCGGAGTTTATGTAACCGTTCGCAGCATTGGTATGGCCTGCCCATTCGGAATTGGCGGCAATGCTGTTATTGCAGCCGACAACGATGTATATCTGCCAGTTATGGAAATGGACGACGAGTACTACAACGCGCCAATAATTATTATGGGCGACCTTACCGGCGAGACTCCTGTGGCCACCATCACGCTTAGCCAGTACATCGACAGCTTGCCAGTGCTTGTAACTGACTACTATTTCAGCGAAAGCCTGGGCGAATACACTGTCGCGCCCTCTACCGCCGTCAAAGAGAGCTATCTCAAGTTCGCCATACCGAACGACTACTACAGTTTGGGTTTCAACGGCGAATTGAGACCGGCAACCATTGTTGACGAGAAGAAATACGCTGTTTATGAGATTGAAACCAGCTCGCAGCTCAGTGAGCTTATTGATACGCTGAACGCCTACCAAGCCATCAGCACCGAAGGCATCTGCATCAGCATTGAAAACAACCTGACTTTGGAGAATCACCTTCCGTACGAGGGCGACAAAGTCAACAACCACCGCGCCTTCAAAGGCGTGTTCGACGGTCACGGCCACACGCTCACAGTCAAATCGTTCAGCCCCGACATTATAGCTATGGGTCTGGTTTGCGTAAACAACAGTGGAATCATTCAGAATATAAAGTATGAGTTTGCAAACGATTCGACAATTGAGATAAATGAAGTTTACGGCACCGCTAAAGGTATGTATGGCGGTTTCTGCTTCTATAATTATGAAGACGGCATAATCAGAAACTGCTGGAACGCGGCGTCTGTTCACGTGAAACTGCTCGGCCGCACGGGAGGCATCTGCGGAGGAAACAGCGGACTTATTGAGAACTGCCTCAATACTGCCAGACTTTCGGCTCAGTGGAATAAAACCAGCTGGAATGGCAGATATGGCTGCATAGGCGGAATATGCGGACAAAACTGTGGCCCCGGAATCGTACGCAACTGCGTCAATTACGGCGAAGTCTATATGCCGACATACTATTTTTCGAGTGAAAACGACAGTGGCAGCATAAACGGTATGCCTGGCGCCATTTGCGGTACTAATGAGGGAGTTGAAAGTATTGTTGAGAATTGCTACTTCCGCGACTCCTGCCTATACTGCAACCGCTACTCCAATGAAGCAGTGTTACCCACCAACAATATGATTTACCCGGCAAAGAGTGTCCGCAAGGGTATTGTCAGTGGCTGCGGATATTTTGTAATAGACTCTGTCAACACTACCGCCGCGCTCTACGCCGGGAACTACGACAATTGCTCAAGCAACCAGACATTGGCCGATTATGCCGAAGGCGATTTGCTCAAAGCCCTGAACGGATACGTCGGCAATCTGATCAACACACCTCTTGTGTTCTGGAAGAAGGAAGAAGGCAAATTCGCTGCCGTTCTTGATTTCGGAGAGTGATTTTTGAAATAGAGATTATGAAAGTCAAACACCATCCGGCGAAAGTTGGGTGGTGTTTTGTTTTGCAGTTTCGATAAGAGTAAAAACTACTTTTTTTTGCACGATTTTGCTTTCGGCAACATTTAAAAACATTAAATTGCCAACCTATTTCTGAAAAAGCAACTTAAAATATCTACAAGAATGAAACACAACACACTACGTAACAGTATTTTAGGACTTGTGGCCATTTGCGGCGCATCGTTCTTCACATCGTGCTCAAACCAAGCGCCAGCCATCGCCGACAAGGCTCCGGCAATGCCCGGCAACCCGTTTCTGCCGCTCTGGGAGCACATCCCCGACGGCGAACCATACGTTTTTGAGGACCCCGACAATCCGGGACAGCAGCGCGTCTATATCTACGGCTCGCACGACAGCCGCCTGACCGACTACTGCGGCCGCGAGCTGGTGGTTTGGTCGGCATCGGTCAACGACCTTATGCACTGGCGCTACGACGGCGAGATTTTCAGCGTGAACAAGAATGCCAACGGCGAGATCCTGAGCCCCGACGGCATTGCCGACGTACTTTTTGCACCCGACGTTACGCTGGTTACCGCAGCCGACGGCACAAAGACCTACTACCTCTACCCCAACAACCAGGCCGGCGGCCGCAACGGAATGGTGTGCAAAAGCTCGCGCCCCGACGGCCCGTTTGAGGTCTGCAACTGGGACAAACAAAACCCGAATGTGAACGACGGCGTTCTGGCATTCGACCCGGCAGTGTTTGTCGACGACGACGGCAAGATTTACGGCTACTGGGGCTTCAACCGCTCGTATGCCGCCGAGCTCGACCCGGCCACAATGGCAACCGTGAAGCCGGGAACGAAGATTGTCGAAGATATGGTTTCGGGACGTATGCAGGAGGGCGTTTTCAGCTTCTTCGAGGCATCGTCAATCCGCAAGATAAAAGACAAATATGTGTTCATCTACAGCCGTTTCACCAAAGACGGCGAGTTTGGCCTGCCGGTGTCGAACTACACTCTGGCTTACGCTTACGGCGATAATCCGCTTGGCCCCTGGACCTACGGCGGCACCATTATCGACGGCCGCGGCCGCGAGGTGAACGAGCAGGGCGACACCATCGCTTCGGCCACCATCGACGGCAACACCCACGGCAGCATCTGCGAAATTAACGGTCAGTGGTACGTCTTCTACCATCGCCAAAGTGGACTCAACGAGTACGCCCGCCAGGCAATGGTTGCACCCATCAGCGTTGAGGTTGAGGAAGGCAAGGGCGGCAAGGTTGTCATCAGCGAGGGCGAGTACACATCGGAAGGTTTCGCACTCAACGGTCTCGACCCCTTCGAGCGCCACTCGGCCGGCATAGCCTGCTGGTACACAGGCCCGAAACCCGCCGTACACACCTGGCCGAACAACACGTTCTACGGCTCGTATGTGGCCGCCACCTACGGCGACAGCGACAAGTTTGAAGCGCCCTACGAACTGCGCAACAACACCAACCCGGTGGTGAACAACACCGACGGCTCGATTGTGGGCTATAAATACTTCAACTTTGAGGCCGACCGTCTGGCCAACAAAGGCAATCTGCTGCTCGTTTTGCGGCTTATTCCTGAAGGAATCGACGGCACCATCGAGATTATGCTCGACCGTCCCTGGACCTCGCAAGGCGGAAAGAAGATTGGCGAGACGAAGATTAATGGCAGCTGGGAGAAAGCTGACTGGGATGTGGCCATAGGCATATCAAACGATGCCGTAGCGAATTACCTCGCTGGCAAGCACGCCATCTACTTTGTTTTCAAATCTGACACCAAAGAGAAATCGCTCTGCACACTCAAGGACTTTGTTTTCACGTTCGACGATTGATTGCAGATAACACGCACAAAAAAGCCCGGCCGGTTGGTCGGGCTTTTGTTTTTATAATGCTCACTCCTATCCTATTTCAGCCGTCCGCCCACGGTTTCCCAGTTCACAATGCGCCACAAGCCGGCCACATAATCGGCGCGGCGGTTGCGATAGTCGATGTAGTAAGCGTGCTCCCACACATCGACGACAAAAAGCGGATTCAAGCCGCTGCGCAACGGACATCCGGCATTCGACTCTTTGGTAATCACCAGCTTGCCGCCCTTGTCCTGCGACAGCCAAACCCAACCCGAACCAAACAGCGATGTGGCGGCCTGCGCAAACTGCTGCTTGAACTCGTCGAAACTGCCGAACGAGGCGTTGATGAGCTCGGCCAGGCGGCCACTTGGTGCGCCATCGTCGTGCGGACGGCTCAGCTGCATAAAGTAGAACACGTGGTTGAAAATCTGCCCGGCATTGTTGAAGATGGGGCCGTCGGGGGCCTTCTTGATGATGTCCTCAACGCTATTTCCCTCGAACTCGGTGCCCTGCACAAGCATCGATAGGGCGTTCACATAACCCTGAAGGTGCTTGAAATAGTGATACTCAACAGTTTCGCGGCTGATAACCGGCTCCAACCGAGTGTCAGCATACGGCAATTCTGGCATTTGAATCTTCATAACTCGTTGTTTTTTGAATGAAACAAATATAGAGTTTTTTTGTGCTAACGGCCAATACCTACTCCCCGTATCGGCAAAAAAGTTTTATGAAATTTTATTAATTAGGTGTGCGGAACGTACTTTATTGCCCCTTCCCCGCCCCCATTCCGTAATTCACGTAAAAAGCCGCGGCGGGTACACCTATAACAAATAAAAGTTAGTTTTGCGGAATTGTGAAATTGGCTGCGATGGCACTTTGCTGGCTGGCCAATTTCAAAAGTTTTTGAACATATCAATTTGAATTACAATAAAATGGACAAGCAGTTACTATTAGGTGCCGAAGCGGTTGCCGTGGGTGCAATCGATGCGGGCATTTCTGGCGTTTACGCCTATCCTGGCACGCCGTCGACAGAAATAACAGAATTCATTCAGAAATCGAAAGACGCACAGAGCCGCAAAATCCGCTCGAAATGGGCGGCCAATGAGAAGACGGCCTACGAAGCCGCGCTCGGAATGTCGTTTGCGGGCAAGCGCAGCATTGTGTGTATGAAGCACGTGGGCCTGAACGTCTGCGCCGACCCGTTTATGAACTCGGCCATTACGGGCGTCAACGGCGGCCTGATTCTGGTTGTTGCCGACGACCCGTCGATGCACTCTTCGCAAGACGAGCAGGACTCGCGCGCCTACGGTCGCTTTGCGATGCTGCCGCTGCTTGAGCCCGCAACCCAACAGGAAGCCTACGACGCTGTCCGCTTTGGTCTGGACCTGTCGGAATCTGTGAAACTACCTGTTGTTCTGCGCCTTACAACACGTATGTCGCACTCGCGCGCCGTTATTGAGCGCAAAGCGATGCGCGACCAAAACGCCTTCAACCCCGACGTGAACACGCGTCAGTGGATTCTGCTGCCTGCAATCGCCAAAAAGAACTACGCAGGGCTGATTGACAAGCAGACGGCAATCGAGAAATCGTCGGCCGCGTCGCCGTTCAACAAGGTTGTCGAGGGCAAGGGCAAGAAGGCCGTTATCGCCTTCGGCATTGGCTACAACTACGTGATGGAAGTCTGCAAGACCAACAACCTTGAGTTGCCCGTTCTCAAGATTTCGCAATATCCGCTGCCCAAAGATATGGTGCAGTCGTTTATCGATAAATACGATGATATTCTGATAGTTGAGGAAGGTTACCCGATTTACGAGGAACTGCTTCGCGGATTCTCTGACAACAAGAAATTCCGTGGCCGCCTTGACGGCGCTCTGCCGCGAATGGGCGAACTCTCGCCCGACGCCGTGGCACCCGCACTTGGCGTGAAACCCGTTGTGGGTCAGCCTGTTCCCGACATTATGGTGAACCGCCCGCCTGCACTCTGCGTGGGCTGCAGCCACCGCGACCTTTACGAGGAACTGAACAGCGTTCTGGCCAATTATCCGAACAAATGCGTGTTCGGCGACATTGGCTGCTACACTCTCGGCGCTCTACCCCCCTACTCGGCAATCAACTCGTGTGTTGATATGGGCGCGTCGATAACAATGGCCAAAGGCGCCGCCGAATCGGGCGTGCACCCTGCTGTGGCCGTCATTGGTGACTCAACATTCACCCATTCGGGAATGACGGGCCTGCTCGACTGCGTTAACGACAACGTGCAGGTAACTATCATTATTTCAGACAATTCGACAACCGCAATGACTGGCGGTCAGGACTCGGCAGGAACCAACAAGATGGTGGATATCTGCAAGGGCCTTGGCGTTGAGCCTGAGCACATTGTGACGATTGTCCCCGTCAAACCGCGCCTTGAGCAGAATATCGAAATCATTAAGAAAGAGATTGATTACAAGGGCGTTTCGGTGATTCTTGCACAGCGCGAGTGTATGCAGACACTGGCACGGAAGAAGAAAGCGGCGAAAAAGTGATGGTCAATTTAAAATTGAAAATTTAAAATTGAAAAGTGAAGGCTGATTAAATATTGTAGGGACGTGGCGTGCCGCGTCCGAGAATCTGTGAAAAATCAGTCAAATCTGCGTTCAAAAATCAAAAATCGAAAATCAAAAATCGTAAGTATATGGAAAGAAACATAATAATTGCAGGCGTTGGCGGACAGGGAATTCTGACCATTGCCACAATTCTGGATATGGCTGCAATGCACGCGGGGCTGAACATTAAGCAGGCCGAGGTGCACGGAATGAGCCAACGCGGCGGCGAGGTGCAGACTCACCTGCGCATTGCCGACGGCCAAATCTTCTCTGACCTGATTCCAATGGGCCAGGCCGACCTGATTCTGTCGGTTGAGCCGCTCGAGTCGCTTCGCTATCTGCCTTATCTGAAGAAAGATGGCGCAATTGTAACTTCCGACGAACCGTTCAAAAACATTGGCAACTACCCCGATGAGCAGAAAGTGATGGACACCATTCGCAAATCGGCCGAAAACGTGGTGTTTGTTGATGCCACAAAGATTGCCAACGAATTGGGCAACCCAAAATCGTACAACATTGTGATGCTGGGCGCCGCAGCGCGGTTCATTGGCATTAGCAACGCCGATTTTGAGTGGGCCATTGGCAACCTGTTCGGCTCAAAAGGCCAGGAAGTGGTTGATTTGAACATAAAAGCATTTTACGCAACTACTAAATAATCAAATCGTTATGGGATATTGGAACCAACGAATAGAGTGTATGGAACGCACCGAGATGCGTGCCCTGCAAACCGAACGCCTGAAACGGGTGGTTGACCGCGTCTATCACAACTGCCAGCCATACCGCGAGCGTATGCAGGCCGCAGGCGTCAAACCTTCTGACATTCAATCGATTGACGACATTTGCAAACTGCCGTTCACTTCGAAGAAAGACCTGCGCGACTACTATCCGTGGGGGCTGTTGAGTTCGCCGCTGTCGGACATTGTGAAGATTCACGCTTCGTCGGGAACCACGGGCAAGCCGATTGTGGTTGGCTACACCCGTAACGACATTGCCGACTGGGCCGAAGCGGGCGCCCGCTGCCTGACGGCTTACGGCCTTGGCAAGGACGACGTGATTCAGGTTTCGTACGGCTACGGACTGTTCACTGGCGGCCTTGGCGCTCACGATGCCAGTATGAACATTGGTGCCGTCACCATCCCAACATCGGCAGGAAACACCGAGAAGCAGCTGCTGCTTATGCACGACCTTGGCACAACCGCCTTGGCCTGCACACCGTCATACGCGCTCTATCTGTCGGAATCGCTTGAGAAATCGGGCATTCCGCGCAACGAGATAAAACTGAAAGTGGGCATCTTCGGCGCCGAGCCGTGGACCGAGGAAATGCGCAAAGAGATTGAATACCGACTGGGAATCAAGGCTTACGACATCTACGGCCTGACCGAGATTTCGGGCCCTGGCGTCGGATTTGAGTGCGAGTGCCAGAACGGCACCCACCTGAGCGAGGACCTTTTCTACCCCGAAATCATCAACCCCGAAACGGGCGAGGTTCTGCCCGACGGACAAGAGGGCGAGTTGGTTTTCACCACGCTCAACAAAGAGGGAATGCCGCTCATCCGCTTCCGCACCCGCGATATTACCAGCATCACACACGAGCGCTGCGCCTGCGGCCGCACACTGGCCAAAATGTCGCGCATCCTTGCCCGCACCGACGATATGCTTATCATCCGCGGCGTGAACGTATTCCCGTCGCAGGTTGAGGCTGTGCTCTGCACACTGAAAGAGGTTGAGCCGCACTTCTTTATCACCGTTGACCGCGTAAACAACACCGACACCTTCGACATCGATGTTGAGGTGAAGGAAGAGTTCTATTCGGATATGATGAGCGAAATGGAAAAACTGCGCAAAAAGATTGCTCACGCCATCCAAAGCGTTGTTGGCATTCAGCCGAACATCCGCCCTGTGGCACCGAACACTATCGAACGCAGCCAAGGCAAGGCCAAGAGGGTTATGGATAAGAGAAAGTTTAAATAAATGGTTAGAGGGAAGTGGTAAGAGTTTAGATTTATTATCACTTATTTATAAAACAGAAAACGGCAACCGAGTGGTTGCCGTTTTTGTTATAATCTGTTGTGAATCTATTTCTTCGTCTTCTTCTCGGTTCCTTCAAAAAGCTCTTTCAGCGAGCCGAGCGAACTCAAGACACCTGTTGCTTCGTACGGCATAAAGACGGTCTTGCTGTCTTTGCTGCCGGCCAGTTGCTCAAAGGTTGAGATGTACTTCATTGCAATCAGGTATTGTGCCGGGTCGAAATGGGCGCTCTGGTCGATGGCTTCGCTTATCAGGCGGATGCTCTTGGCTTCGGCTTCGGCAACCTTGATTTTTGCTTCGGCTTCGGCTTCGGCACGCAGAATCTGAGCCTGCTTGCGGCCTTGTGCCTGATTGATTTCGGCATCGCGCATACCTTCGGCTTCCAAAATGGTGGCCTTTTTGTGACCTTCGGCTTCAAGGATGGTGGCACGGCGCTCACGCTCGGCACGCATCTGTTTTTCCATCGTCTGACGGATTTCGACAGGCGGGTTAATATCCTGAAGTTCAACACGATTTACCTTCACGCCCCACTTGTTTGTGGCTTCATCGAGAATAAGGCGAAGTTTGGTGTTGATGGTGTCGCGCGATGTGAGCGTCTCGTCGAGTTCAAGTTCACCGATTACGTTACGCAGCGTGGTCTGTGTGAGTTTTTCAATCGCATCGGGCAGATTCTCAATCTCATAGACAGCCTTCACAGGGTCCATAATCTGAAAATAGAGCAATGCGTTGATTTCCAGATTCACATTATCCTTGGTAATCACGTTCTGGCGCGGGAAATCGTAAACCGTCTCACGGATGTCGATGCGCGGACGGTCAACAAAACGCACGTACTTAGTGCCGTTATATTCAGTCACATAGCGCCATTTCACCGGGCGCGGCTTGTCGATAATCGGCCAAATGATGTTGATGCCCGACGATAGTTGGCGATTGAATTTTCCCAAACGTTCAACGACCATCGTTTCCGACTGTTTGACGACCTTGAAGCCGGCCATCGCGAAAATCAGGACGAACAATGCTATTACAAATAGCAGAACCAATGTTGCACTCATTTTTTAACTGTTTTTTGGTTTAACATAAAGTATGATACTGTCGATTTTAACCACTTCGACGGGTGTTCCGGCGGCAATTTCAGAACCGTCGAGCGTGCGTGCCTGCCACACAACGCCGTCAAGGCTGATTGAGCCCGAATCGCAGTCGATTTGCTCTTTAGCCTTTGTCACGCGGCCAATCATTGCGTCGGAATTGGTTGGCGCGCCTGTTTTGTCGAGCCAGCGCAGCACCACCGGCCTGATGGCGAACATTGTGACTGCCGTGCCGCAAATGCCGATGAAGAGCAGCCAGGTGGCCGAATCAGTGACAAGCGAAGCCAGACCGGCACAGAAGAACCCGATGCCGACCGAGCCCGCCACAAACGACGGCGTGAAAATCTCGATGATGAACATCAGCACCCCGATGATGAAAAGAAGGGTTGTCAAATTCATAAAATCCATAATAGTAGTTTTAAAAAATTGATATTTAACACGGTATCACCGCACTTGCGTCGGCGGCGAAACACTCAAACAAGGTAGTGAAAGTTTTGGTTGCGCCAAACACCACGGCGATATTTTTCGGCACACCGCAAATACATCGGAACAAAATATTTTTAACCACGGGAAAGCACGAAAAACACGGAACTAACAAATGAACAAGTTCATTTGTGGACTAAATTCCGTGATTTCTGTGTGTTCTCCGTGGTCAATATAATTTCTGTGGTTTGTAAAATTCAGTGAAAAACGCAATCGAACATTTTCACAAATTCTTTTATATTTACACAAAAGCCGCAACAATCGGTTTTGGCGCGTCCGACGGCCGCAAGTTGCTGCAAATCAGTTTTGTTGAACATTATAAAACATCAGATTATGATAGTAAAACAACTTTCGGTTTTCTTGGAGAACAAAACCAACAGCCTGAATACGATGCTTGAGGTGCTGACGGCGCAGGGCATCAATATGTCGGCATTCTGCGTGGCCGACGCCTCTGATTACGGCATTGTACGGTTCATTGTGGGCCGCCCCGAACTGGCTTATAACATATTGAAAGACAATGGCTATACGGTTCGCCTGACTGATGTGGTTTGTATGGTTGTGCCCCACGAGTCGGGCGGCTTGCACAAGGCTCTGAAAATCATCTCGTCGAACGGCATCAACATTGATTATATGTATGCCTTTGCCGACGGCGGCAGCGCCAAAGTGGTGATTCGCAGCGACTCGAACGAGCGCCTGATTGACATTCTGCAAGCCAACAAAATGGAACTTGTGGCTTCCAATCAAGTTTACAACGTCGATTAAATGGCTGATTTACTTAAAATTTGCAGAGGGTTCTTTGGCACGGACCGCTTTGTGGAAATGTGTGGCATTCAGATTGTTGAATGTCGTGAGGGTTATGCCAAATGCGAAGTTGAGATTCACGACAAACTGCTTAACGGCGTAAATGCTGTGCAAGGCGGTTTGCTGTTCACCATTGCCGATTTTTCGGCGGCTGTGGCGGCGTTCACCCTCGGGCGTGTGGCTTTGTCGATAAACGCTGACATCTCGTTTTTCAGAAACTGCAACAGCGGCACCATAACTGCCGAAGCAACTGTTATCTCGGCCACAAACAATCTCTGCACGTGCAGTGTTGATGTGGTTTGCAACGATGTGAAGCTTGCCAACGTGAAAGTGGGACTGTTCAGAACAAAACAGGAAATTCCGGAGGAATAGCAAAACTATTCAAGGAGTTTCCTGAACGATTCAACCACACTATCTTCTGAATACTTTTCAAGGAAAATGTTGCGACAATATTGGTTGAATTTCGGTCGCGGGTTTTCGATGAACGACTGAATGGCTGCAATAAATTCTTGTGCGGTATTGCATTTGCCACCAGCCTTGTCATATTCAAGCTCATAACCCTCAAAAGCCTCATCGGTGCCAATAATATTCTTGCCATACATCAGGCTCTCGCAGGTTTTCACTTTCATTCCGCTTCCTTTGAAAATCGGCAAAATCATAATATCGGCATCCTCAAAATACGGAAGCAAATCGGGAGCATCGCTTACAATTTCAATGTTTTCAGGCACATAGTAATTGTCGCGGATTCGCCCCATCCCTTTTCCGACAATCTTCATAGTTATATTAACGTGTGGATATACGTTTTTTGAAAACCATTCAATACCCTCACAGTTCGGCTCGAAATACGACCCCAGAAACAAGCAGACAGGCTTTGTTGAAGTGGTTTGTTGCGGATACGATGGTTTGCAGTAGTTGTCACGAAAAGTAACTGGCACCATCGCATCAGCCATTCGTCCATACATCTTCTTTATAATTTCAGCATCGCGTGAATTGAGCGAGACTATGCGGTCGGAATATTGGCACGTCCATCGGTCATTTTTGTCGGCGCAACGGCTGATGATGAACCGCCAAGGCTTGTGCTCAAGCTTTGCATTGAAGTAAAGAACCTCAACATTATGAAAGAAACTGATAATCTTGCCATTATAACCATTTTCTTTCAACTTTTTTGCCAGAATGCCGAACACGCTGCGTCCAACAAAAACGTAATCGTATTCCGTTGCCTTGAGGGCTATTTCACGGACCCGTTTGGGCGTCAAGCCGAAATAGTAACCAAACGGAAACCAGAACGCGCCTTTAAGATATTCGGCAATTCCGCGCCGCCGCGTCTCGTCGTGAATATAGACAGTGTCGATGTTGGACTCGCCCAACAGCCTGGCCAGAATATCGAAGTTCTTTTGCGAGACCTGCTCGCCACCCTCCAGGATTCTGCCCGATTTTTTGTATCGAATGAAAAGCAGTTTCTTCATCGGAAAAACAACATATACAGTTTCTTCATTATTGCATTCAAAGCCCGGTTGACAAACTCGAACCAAGCCGGCCACCGCTTATGATGCTTGTGCCAGTAACTCATTGCGTTGCAACAAATTATCTTGTTTTCGGGATATAGCTTTATCTCGCCGAGCCCGAATTTGTGGCAAGCCTTTTGGTAGCCGTCCTCCAGCTGTGCGAAATGCTCCGCGTTGAAGTCTTTTCGCTCAATATCAAACAGATGGCTTTTGCATATCAGCCTCAAGCGGTTCAAGTAGTATTGGCGGAGGAAATTCTGACGCTCGTTGCTCAGGCCGTCGAGTCCGCGGCTCTCCAAAAATGCCAGAATCTGCGAGGTAATCTTCTCCTGCTGAGCGATGCTTTTGTTCAGCACCTTAGGGTCCATAGTCTGCCCCTCGCGGTCCATATTGTACTGATAGAGGTCGATGTTGAAGAACACCACATCGCTGGCATAGAACAAGGGATAGGTGTCCCACTCCAAATCGGTATATGATATGCCCTCGGTCTGGACGTAATGGTTCCGCCGCAGCATCTCGGTTCGATAGGTGATGGCGTGCATCATAAAAAACCTGATGTAACCGCCGCCAAGCACATAGTCGAGGCTGTATTTTTTGCCGTACTCGTAAGGCTCCTTGCCGTAGAGGTTATATTTGGCCAGTTCGCGCCTGCCGCCCGGGTGGATTATCGTGAAATGCGTCAGAATGAAATCGGCGTCAACGCTTTTCAGCGAGTCAAGATACTGCAGCAGAGCGTCGGAATTGAACCAGTCGTCGCTGTCGAGCACCTTCACATACTTGCCTTTGGCCACTGGCAGCGCCGCGTTGATGGTGGAACCATAGTTGCCGTTGGGCTTGTCGATGACCGTAACCGTATCGGGAAACCGCTCCTTATAGCTGTTGGCAATGGCAAGCGAGCCGTCGCGGCTGCCATCGTTGACCACAATGGCCTCAAGCTGCTCCAGCGCGCCATCGACAAGCAGAGAGTCGAGACACCTCGGAAGCAAGGCCTCCATATTGTAGGTTGGAATGATTATGGAAAGAAGTTTGCTCATTTATCTGATATTCTATTATTTGCAACTATTCTGCCGCCCGTAAGCACAGCCAGCATTTTCGGCATAAATTTATTCATTATTAAATATATGCAATGACAGATTGCGTAAACCAAAACCGTGCCCAAAACAAGCGACGCGAAATTCAGGACGTTATTCGCGGGAGGTAAAAACAATGTTATCAGCCAATTAACCGCATCGACAACCAAAACCATATGTGCCATATACACAAAAAACGAAATTTTTGACAATGCGCCAACCGGGCTGTGTTTTTCAGATAGCGCCGCACACAAATTAAAGAATAGAGGAATGGCGCAAAGCACAAATAATCGTGAGGTTATGCAATAAATCCATTCGTTAACATTGAACGACACTGACGCGACAATCAACAATAATGCCGACAGAAACAATTGAATTTTAAAATGTTTGCTGAAAAATTCCGACATATTGAATCGGTTTATGCAAAGCCAGGCACCCAAAGAGAACATAAAAAACGCTTTCGACGAGAAACCCGGGTACGGAATCCATAAATCGACGCTATAAAGCAGACCGACCAATATCAGGAATAATTTTCCTGCTTTCTTTACCATAAAATATATGAGAGGCGACAGAAGCACGACCACCATAAGGTCGCGCAGAAACCAAGCAGGCTCGTCCATCGGCGCACCCGAACTGACGGGAATTCCAAAAAGATTTATCTGCTCGGGGCGTAAATCGCCAAACAGACATCGGTCCCAAAACAAACGAAACCACCCGCGTTCGTTGAGCAGGGCGACCATATCAACCGGCTCGTTTCCTTTTATAAAATGTCCGGCAGTGCGTGTTATAAGGAACCCGCATATAGCTATCAGATTCCAAAGCAGATAGGGCACTAAAAGCGTGGCTCCGCGTTTTTTTATCTTAGCAAGCCAGACATCGGTGTTCCAATCTTCCAACTTCTTGAAAAACAAGTATCCGGATATAAGGAAAAAGGCAGGAACCGCGACCGAAAACAACACTCTGAAAATCATAATTGTTGACGCTTCATACCAACCTTCGGAAAAAATTTCGGTTCCGTCGGTATAATATTGCCTGACGTGAAGCCCGACAACCATAAACGCCAAAAACGGCCTCAACCAATCAATTGTTTCAGATTGTATTTTTTGCCAATCGCCGCTCATATCTGCATATTCAATACATTCTCAATTATTTGGTGCATATCGTAGTACTTATACTCAGCCAGACGGCCGCCGAAAATTACGTTCGGGGTTTGTGCCGCCAAAGCCGCATACTGGGCATAAAGAGCGTTGTTGCGGCTGTTGTTGATGGGATAATAAGGTGCGGCGCCACGCTCCCACTTTTGCGAATATTCGTAGGTGATGACCGTGTCGGGCTGCTGGCCGAACTCGAAGTGCTTGTGCTCGATGCAGCGGGTATAGGGAACTTCGGCCTCGGTGTAGTTGACCACGGCATTCCCTTGAAAATCAGACACTCCGTTAAGCAGTTTATGCTCGAAACGCAGCGAGCGGAAATCCAACTCGCCAAAACGGTAGTTGTAGAACGCATCAATCTGGCCGGTGAAAACAATTTTGTCGGCAAGAGCATCAAAATACTCGCGGTTGGCAAAATAATCGGTGTTCAGGCGCACTTCGCAACCATCGAGCAACTTATTGAAAATCTGCGTATAGCCTCCAACCGGAATGCCTTGGAATGTGTCGTTGAAATAGTTGTTGTTGAACTCGAAGCGAAAAGGCAGACGGCGAATCACAAAGGCGGGAATCTCGGTAGCCTTCATTCCCCACTGCTTTTCGGAATAGCCTTTGACAAGCGTTTCGTAGATGTCGCGGCCAGCAAGTTTAAGAGCTTGTTCCTCAAGGTTTTTCGGTTCTTCAATATCGGCATATTCAGCGCGCTGCCGCTCAATAATCGCCTTTGCCTCCTCGGGCGTGCTCACCCCCCAAAGCTGATGGAAGGTGTTCATATTGAAAGGCAGATTGTAGCGTTTGCCCTTGTAGCAGGCCACCGGCGAGTTCACAAAATTGTTGAACGGCACAAGGCTGTTCACAAAATCCCAAACCTGCTGGTTAGAGGTGTGGAAAATGTGCGGCCCGTATTTGTGCACGTTAATTCCAGCCTGATTCTCGGTGTAGCAACCTCCGCCAACGTGCGGGTTGCGGTCGATGACGAGGCACCGCTTGCCGGCTTTGCGCGCGCGGTAGGCGAACATACTGCCGAACAATCCGGCACCGACTATTAGGTAATCGTAGTGATTCATATTCTTGTTTTGTTTTTTAGTTCGGCCAAGACGTCTTTATATGATTTGTCTGGATTGACAATCATCTCACCGTGTCCGGAAGGCGCCCGGCGGGGAACCATATAGTCATCTCCATAAACCACAGTCAGCACCTCGTGGTAATTGGCGGGGGCCGGCAGCTCAATATTCTCAAACGGCAGCATAACAGTGTGGGAATACCATTCCTTCCGCTTTGTCTCGCGGCCTATCAGCCTGAGGTCGAAAGTCGGACAGGCCACACATTGGCAATCGGTGTTGTTCCACTTGGTGAACTGCCTCTCAAATATTCGATAAATGCTCATTGGGCCGAATAGCAAGCAAACCGCTTTTGCAATTATGAATTTGACAGATGTAAGCGGCTCACTGAGGCGCAATCCCTTGTAGTAGGCGGTTTGAAGGCATTTGCGCGCCAAGCGGGCCTTGCGCAAAGAGCGTTTCCAGGCGCATCCTTTTTCATCGGGGATGTTGTCGTAAACAAAAATGTCGACAAAAATGCCCTGATGGAACGGTTGGTTCACGTCGTCGGGCAGAATGGCCGATGTTCCGTCGAATCTGACCTGCGCGTGGCCACGGAAATACTGCTTCTCGGTATGTACCGACTGCAGAAAAAACGGGCTGGTGAACTCAATGTCAGCCAATTGTATAAGTTTTTCGTAATCGTCGCGCATCATCATCAGGTCGATGTCATCGTCCCAGGGAATAAACCCGCGCTCACGCACAGCGCCGAGGAGCGTTCCCCAGTCGGCCCAGACCCTCAACGAGTACCGGTTGCAGACATCGAGAATGTGGCTCGCGATTTTCAGCTGAATTTCACACGCCTTGTTCAAACTGTTGCCAGCCCCTGCGCTTTCTTTATTCTGATTGACCATATCAACTACTGATTAGTATTTTGAAGGCTGCAAAATAGCTCTTTCCACATTGCGAATATCACATCAGTTGAAAACTTGTTGTCCATATTGACACAGTTGACGGCAATTTCTCTGCGTTCGCGCTCATTCTCCATCAGACGGGCGAGCCTGCTGATGAATATTTTACGATTCCGATTCGGGATGAGCAATCCGTTCTGCCCGTCGGTTATCAAGTCGTGCACCGACTCATACGATTCGTAAACAACCGGAACGCACCCCATCTGCTGCGCCTCCAAAATAACCATTCCAAACCCTTCGTGAGCGGAAGTGAGCAGAAGAATGCTTCCCTTCTCATAGTAAGATTTCGGATTCTGTCTTCCGACAAACGTGCAGTTGCGCAACCGGAGCCTGTGCGCCAATTTCTTGTAATAGGCAAGGTCCTGCCCGTCGCCAACCAATATCAGACGCCAGTCGGCCAAAGATTCGTTTTTCAACACGCCGCGCCAAATATGCAGCATCTCGGTAATCCGTTTGGTCCGTTCGTTCATATTAGACACAACCAGAACCGTTTTTCCCTTTGCTCCTATTTTTTCCTGCGGCAGCACATTTTCAAACGTAACGCAGTTGCCAATGGCTGTAACCTTACTGTCGGGACAGCTCACATACCGCCTGAAAACAGGAATGAACGATTTGGACAGCAGCACTACTTTGTCCACGTGGTCGGTCACATACTGCCGGCGCTTGGCAATTCTCCTTATCGAATAGCGCGGCAACAGCATTGAGACGAGACACCAAACCGCATCGCGCAAACGGAAAGACAGATTATCGGAAGAGTGAAACAGCAAAAATCGGAGATAGCGGAAATCGTAGCCTGCCGCCTCGTTAAACGGGATTGTGTGATGGCAATAGACAACCTTTGTCCCGAACCGTTTTCTGATGGCATCGAGTATGGGTATAAGGTGCTGAAAAGTTTTGTTAATCTGCACCTGCAAGATAAACACCTGATATGTGGCCGCCAACTCCTCCAAGGCTGATTGCTCCTGACCGATTGTAAGCTGCGTGGTACTCTCAAAGCTATCGACAGAGACGCCCGCCGAGCCGTAATAGTAAGCCATCGCGCACCTGTATCCGTTGAGGGTGAACATATTGCCCAAATTACAGGTAACACGCGCTATTCCGCCGCTGGCGTTGCTTGTGGGCTTGAATACATTGAGAAAAAGAATGTTCATATTCAAAGATATGGCGGTTTAAGATTCCGGCGACAATTTAGTCAGAATTCTGTTTAACCACACTGGGCAAAACCTGTTGGACGCAAGAATTGAAGCCATCTCATTCAATGCCGTCAGCTTAAACACATAGCAAAGAAGAAGATAGACGGCAGGGCAAATTATCAGGCAAAGTCCTAAAACAATCCAACTGCTGCCGACCACATAATCGAGCCCAAGCGCCACCGACATCATTATAAGCGAGCACAACAAATACGGCAGCAGGTCTCTCACCTGACTCAGGAAACCGTAATTCAGTAGTTTTTTTGTGTTTCGCGTATTGAGTATCAGTGCAATAACGGCATACGCCACCTGTCCCAGGCAGATGGCCTTAACGCCGAATCTGATTGTCACAAACAAGATGGCCACGGCAATAGTTTTTTTAACGATTTCGAGCTTGAGAACCACATTTGACTTTCCCTTGACGTAGAGCAGATTCAGATTGACCAGTGTGATTCCGTCGCACAGATAAGCGAAAATCAGAATCTGGATAAAAGGCACGCAGCCAATCCATTTGTCGGTGATGAGCGAAACAATCAGCGGCCGGGCCATACCGCACAATCCCAGAGCAAATGGAAAAACGGTAAACGCCACCATACATACGAATTTGCGATAAGCGCCCACCAGTTGCGCGTCGTTGTCCTGCACACGGCTAAGAACGGGGAAAGAAACCCGCGTCATTGCCGAGGTGAGGTTCGTGCTGACCATTTGCCCGAACAGTCCGGCTTTGGTGTACAATCCCAGCTCGGCCGATGTGTACTTTTTGCCGATAGCCAGATTGTAAAGATTTATGTAAACCGTGTTGATGATTTGAGCCACAAGCAGTTTGGAGCCGTAGTTGAACAACGAGCCGAACGAATCACGCGAGAAGACGAATGACGGTTTCCATCTTACGAAGATGAAGCTCAGAATGGCCGTGACCGCAGCCGCCACATTCGACTGGACCACAATAGCCCAGACTCCACAGCCTTTCAGCGCGCAGGCAATGCCCGCAACGCCCGATGCGACTGCCGAGATGAGCGATATTTTCAGCTGTGTCTTGAAGTTGATGGCGATTGTCAGCTTGACCTTGTTGACAGCAGCAAGCGATGACAGTATGAGATTGATGGCATAAATCCTGATGATTGGCTCAAGAATGCTGTGATTGAAAAACGACGCTATTGCCGGAGCCGACACAAACAGAAGCAGATACGACAGCAGTCCGATAGTGATGTTGACCCAGAACACGGTTGAGAAATCGACATCAGTTCTTGTGTTTTTCTGAATCAGCGCATTGGCAAACCCGCCATCGATGAAGACCTGCGCAAGAGACATAAAAATGGCCAGCATTCCAATCAATCCGTACTCGCCCGGCGACAAAAGCCTGGCCATAATCAAAGTGATGATGAAAGAGACTCCCTGTGTGGAATATCGCTCAAGGAAGCTCCACCAAATACCGCTGACGGTCTGCGATTTCAGATTCTCTGCCATTTAATCAAATATTTTGCACAACTCGTTGTAAATGGTTTCGGCAACCGTGGCCTTGCCTTTGGGCTTCAACTGGGCCTCGATGAACCGGGTCCGCACATCGAGCATCGGGTCGGTTCCGCTCACAACGTTATCGATGAAAGATTCTATGTCGGCGATTGTGGAACCGTGATAATGGACCTTGAAACATTCGTCGGCAAAGGTGTTGAACTGCTCCACACGCTGTTTTTTAGTCAGATACATCACCGGTTTGTTGACGTAGAGATATTCGGCGGTGAACGAGCTGCAATCGTGTATCAGCGCGTCGGAAGTCATAAACAAATCGACATAGTTGCCATTTGCGAATCCGCCATTGGGCAGCGAGCTCCAGGCGTCATAGTATTTGTCGGTGCGACTGACACCCCAAGAGCCAAGGTTATACAGCTTGTCTTTGAGCATCGGATGGGGCTTGAACACAAATTGAGCCTTGCCAGCGTATTTCCGGGCGACATCGAGCATAGCGTCAGCTATTTCCAGGAAATTGGAATAATCGAGCATATCGCCAGGCAGAATGGAGTGATGCGGAGCCCAGATGATTCTCTTGAGCTGCGGATTCCGGGAAGGCCACATATCGCCGGAAGGCGTGTGCCCGTCGAAGAAATAATCGGCCAGCGGATTCCCGGCAACCACAACGTTCACGCCCTTGTTGACGTTGTATTTGGCTTTCAGCTCTTTGTGCAAAGGCGTAGGAACGAAAATCTTCCAGCAAATGTTCTGATACAATTTATTATAGAAATGCCTGTGGTCCTCCATCTCGAAACAATAAGGGATGTACGACAGCAAAACGTTGCGCGGAATCTCTTTCAGCCGGTTGCGGTACGGCTGCGGGTAAAACAGAAGCCCGGCATTGAATTCGGAAACCGGAACCTCACAGTTCTTCTTAAAATCGAATCCGCTCTCGCACTCAATCCCCATCGGCCGGAAATGCGCGAACAGCTCCCGTTCAATCCGCATCTTCTCCTCAGTTGAATCAGAAGGATAAAGATAAGAGACCACAAATGGCTCGAAGCGCCGGTCGTTTTTCAGCAACTGCAGCAGCTTGTCGCTCTTCCACATCGACAGATTATTGACATAGAACATTACTCTGAGCGGCCGTTGCGCCGAAATTCTCGGAAACATTTTCCGCAAATGCCGGTTGTAAAGCGATATGCTGACTTTGAGCCTCAGCCTCTCCTTTTCCTGATAGCAAGCCGATAGAAATGATTTTATCCGCATATTTCGCTCCAACGCTGCAATTGTGTTAAGAAACCGCCAGCAGAGACGAATCCGCCGCCCGTTGGGCAAAGCCTCACAGACACAGCAAGTTGTGCACAATGCATCAGCGTGTTCTTTGCAATCCGTTTCTGATTTACAGCTGTCATAGTATTGTTTGGTGCAAATGTAACATTTTCGTTTTCCGATAGTCATTTTGGCGATACAAAAGCCGGGGAGCAACAACTTTTGCATCTTTTTTGTTCCTTTGCGGAAACTAACAAAATTTGAAAAATGGGCATCGAGTCAATCCGTTTCACAAACAATATACTGCTGATTTTTGCGGTCGTGCTTGCGTTGTATATTCTTAAAGTGCTGTCATTCATATTCGTACCGCTGGCGTTCGCTTGCTTTTTCTCGATAATGTTCCTGCCGTTTATGCGGTGGGCCACCAAGCAGCGGCTGCCAAAATATTTCTCGCTGATAATGGTGATGGTGATGATTGCCGTTGTTTTTATCGGAGCGTTCAAAATTATGCAACTGTCGGGCAGCGAGATTCTTGAAGGCCGCGCCGAGATGTACGAGAAACTTGATATGAAACTGGGGCGCATTGTTGAGCCATACATCCAGCTATTCGAAATTGATGTCAAAAAAGACGACGGGCTCATTCGCGGACTTGTGCACAACAGCGAGGTCACAAAAGCCATTGTCAGCCTTGTGGGCCCCGGACTGGTTCACATCAAAAACTTCGGGACCACCGTGGCCATAACGCTTTTCCTGATGGTGCTGATTATGGCAGGTTCCATCAATTTCAAACTCATAATGCAGGAGACACTGTTCTCAACCCCCACGCAAGCCATTGATGTGTTTTTGAAGATTGAGAACGCCATTTCGAAATTCCTTTCGGTGAAAATTGGCACAAGCGTGATAACCGGAATCCTTGTAGGCCTGGCGTGCTGGGCGTTCGGCGTGAGCTTCCCGCTACTGTGGGGCATACTGGCTTTCGGCCTGAATTTCATACAGATGCTCGGCTCAATTTTCGTCACCATTGCCGTCTGCCTGATGGCTGTCATCGACATTGAGCATCCGGGCGTGCTGACCGCCGCGGTTATTGTGTTCATCGGCATACAGTTGCTTGTGGGCTCGGTTCTGGAGCCGATTTTTATGGGCAAATCGTTCAAAATCAACATTGTGACGGTTCTGATTATGCTCCTCTTCTGGGGCTTCCTGTGGGGCATTGCCGGAATGATTCTGGCCGTGCCGATGGCCGTGCTCATAAAAATCCTCTGCGAGCAGTTTGAGCACACCAAGGGACTCGCCCGGATTATGCAGTAGTTAACAGCAAATCAACGAAAAAATCCGACAAAAAAGCAGAAATCATATTGGCTGGCAACAGTGTTTTAACGGCTATTTTTTGTCCGCACCAATGTTACTGCTTGTTTTTTGCTTGATATGGGTCGCATAAAAACACGGCATTTTCTGTAACACTCCTATAATATATTGGTTATCTTTGCACACAGAGTTAGTGCGAGACGTGGAAACCGACGCGCAATCATGTATAGTTTAATCATTTAATCCTTTTAATATGACCATAAAAAATATCATTACTGCGGCCATTTTGTTTGTTGGAGCGCTAAATGCCAATGGACAAAACGACACAATCCTTTTTGAAGGATTTGAAGGTGCAAACGAAAAAACATTGCCAACCGGTTGGGCTGAAGAATATTTAGGTACCGGTAGGCCAAAATCACTGCAATGGAAATTTAGAAACGGAGGAGCCATTCCCACTGGCAGTGAAGTGGGCAAGCCTGCCTCGGCGCATAGCGGAAAACTCAACGCATTCTTATATTTCCTTAATATGAGAGAATACGATTTGTACTTGGTTAGCCCTATTATGGATTTCAAGGAAAAAGGCGTTGAAAAACCAATGCTGAAATTCTGGTACTCGCAATATAAGGACCGTTCAAGCTTCGATGATGACACTGAATTCGACAACTTTGAGATAACCGTTTACTACAGAACTCATTCAAACAATGATTGGACGTTCTTGAAAAAATATTCCGACCCGACAGATGACACTGAACCGTGGAAATGTGACTCAATAATGCTACCTGTGTCACTGAAAAGCGAGTCGCAAGTACAAATTGCATTTGCCGGAACGACAAAGAATGTCGGATACGGCTGCTGCATTGACGACATTCTGATTGTTGAAACCCAAGCAACAAAAAAGAAAGTCAACAACATTTTGGCATCACAGCCTAATACCAACAATATTGCCACTAGCTCAATCGACAATGACATTCTACGCCTGAAAATCAATGTAACAGGTAACTCCTACTCACTGCCACTCCAATCACTGACAGTTACTGCCTTGAAACAAACAGCCAAGGTGGCAAGCAACGTCAAACTATATTATACAGAAACAAGCAAATTCGACATCGATAGTACAAGCCTGTTGAGCACAACTACCTTTGACGAAAACGGGGAAGCGACTTTCAATAATATCAATTTCGACCTGCCTGTCGGGAACGACTTCCTATGGATTGCTTGCGATATTAAAGACGATGAGGAACACCGATTCCGCAACTATGTGGTTGATATGTTGATTGACACTTGTGCCATAAATATTGGCGGTAATCTTTACCCCAAGCCTGCATCTGCCGATTCGGCCAGCAGGGAGGCTGCTTGCTTGAATCCAAAGGAACAACGCGTCATCAGTGAGTCGATTTTTATTGACGATTTTGAGGATACTGTAAAAACCAAGCAGCTATGGGCTTGGGATGATGTTGAATTTGGTGAATTTGAGCACAATAGACCTCAAGGTATGGGGGGAAAATACGGTCAACCTGATCCTAAAAAAGCGCATAGTGGCAAAATGGTTTTTGGTACAGACTTGACTGGTGCAGAGAAAATCAATGGACACAAAAACCTTCAGAAGGGTGATTATGAGAAAGATATTATTAATAGAGCTACATCCGAAACATTCGACTGCTACTATTACAAAGACATCAGCCTAATGTTCTACCGCTGGCTTAACGTTGGCAGTACCGACACTGCATCGGTTGACCTTAGCATTGATGGAGGCTCATCGTGGAGCTCAATTTGGAAAAGCTCCTCGGTTATAAATGATAGAGAGTGGACTTTTCAGTCAATTTCACTTAAAGAATCGGCCGACCGCCAACGCGAAGTTAAGCTCCGTTTCTCGATTGGCCCAGCCAACAGCAGTTGGACATACAGCGGATGGAACCTTGATGACGTGGCGCTTGTGGGCACATACGTCTATATGGATGCCGCTTTAACCGATATTATCACTCCCAACACAGGCTGCGGCCTTACAGACGAGCAGATTTCCGTAAGAATTAAGAATGTAGGGTATAACACAATCAAAGCACCTTACTCTATCATTGCCAGTTATTCAATCGATGGTGGCAAAAATTGGGTCAACGAGATTGTAAACGATTCAATCTGCCGCGATTCGGCACTTATTTATTCATTCGATTCACTCGCAAATCTCCGACCTAACTTCAACAAATACAACATTCGTGCAAAGGTAACACTTGTTGACGAGATGGGACAACGTGTCGATGAAGACCGCCGCAACGACGAAACTGTAAAAACAATAATGTCATTCCCGTACATCAGTTTGCCATACGCTGAAAATTTTGAAGATAATAACGGCTACTGGACCAACGCTGGCAAACAGGCAACGTGGCAGCACGGAAAACCTACTGCAGTTGATATGGTTTCAGATACAACTTCTGTCGAACGTTCAGCAGGTTCAGGTGCACGATGCTGGAGCACAAATCTGAATGGAGCTTACCTGGCAAACGACACGGCTATACTCGAAAGCCCCTGTTTTGATATGAGCAAAGTGCAAAAGCCTATTCTAGAGTTCCTACTTGCTGGCTATGATACTAATGCTTCAGACGGTTTGGCTCTGTATTACACAATCGACGAAGGTAGGAACTGGGCGCTTGTTCAAGCTGCCGACACTTTCCCTCACCCAAGTTGGAACTGGTATAACACCGAAGACCCCATTGACGCCCTTGGTACAGAAGGTTGGACCGGCAAATTCGGTTGGAAACGCATCAAACAACTGCTGCCCGACACTCTGGCGGGGAAAAACTCTGTTAAACTGAAATTCGTGTTTGCATCAGGCAATGAAACTGATTCGCACGAAGGGTTCTCTATCGATGACATTAAAATTTACGAGTCTCCGATTGATGCTGGCGTAGCCGCTATAGTTTCACCAATCGACAGTTGTTCGTTGCTAAAGGAGCAACCCATCACAATCAGCATTAAGAATTACGGAGTCCGCAGTATCACGAACGCCGACCCACTATTTGCCAGTGTACGTGTCAACGACAAAGTTACTCTTACTGACACTTTTTTAGTTAAAACAGCGGGGATAGATACTCTGTTTGTTGGCGATTCAGCTGAGTTCACCTTCAAACAGACCGTGAATATGCGGGCTAAAAAGACCTACTATATGACCGCTTTCACTCATATACCCGGTGACACTTTACTGTTCAGCAATGTCAATAACGATACGCTCCGCGCCTCGGCAACCGTACTTGGAGAACCTCTCTACGGACTCACTCCGAGCTACGGCCTCGGTCCTGACAAAGGGACCACCGACCCTGAACACTGCGAGATTGACGGCGGTATGCAGTCGGACAGCACCGATTTTGCCCTGTATGAATGGATTGACAACCACGGTGTTCCGGCAAAGCTTGAAAACGGCGACCCTGTGGGCAACCAACGCAAGTTGGAATGGCTCAATCCATTTGGTGATACATTGGAGTACGAATACAGCGTCAAAGTGACCAACATCTACGGATGCGTCGCCTACGACACCATCAAAATCATTAACTCACAAACCGACATCGGCATTGCCGAAGTGAAGAATATACTATCAGGATTCTGCATCAACAATGTGTTCGACTCCATAACTGTTACTGTTAAAAACTTTTCCGATGCATTTGATGTTGAGGTTGGTGACACAATCAGCATCTGCTACGAAATACTTGATGCAGATTCGATTCAGACCATATTTGCCGAAGACACCATTATGGCTGAGGCGCTGACTATTGGTGATAGTTTTGAGTACACATTCAAGAATCAGCCCAAATTTGAGCATCCTGGAAAACAGAAAATATCATTCTTCACGCTTGTGCGTGCTGACCTCGATAACTCAAACAACACAATAGACAGCATTGTCACTGTTTGGCCGTTGCCGACCATCGACCTTGGCCCCGACACCATCCTGACAGCCAATCCTGTGGCAAGAATACTCTCTTCGGCCGTCGTTGCCAATGCAAGCTATAAATGGGAATCAGCCGACACTGTTGACACAGCCGGCAACACCTTTACGATAACCAGCCCCGAAACAGCAAAATACAAGCTGACGATTACAGACGAGCACAACTGCGCAACGGTGGCCGACAGCGTTATGTTAGTCACCGACGACTGGGAAATGGATATGGATTTTGTTTCGCCGTTCAACATTTGTGAGCCCGAAGATGACATCGAGCTGACCATCCGTCTTACAAACAAGAGCAAAAACACCTATTTGCCAGGTTACAAGATTCCGGCTCACATCTACTTCAGTAAAGACACGATTATTAATGACACTATTGTTGAGCCGATTGTGCTGACCGACACCATCTCGGCTGATTCGACATTCGATTACACCTTTAACTCAAAAATCGCTATGAGCGAAGTCGGTGGTTATGCGCTTAAAGCCATAATATCTCCAGTTCACGACATCGACAGTACCAACAACTCCGCAAGAGATTCCGTTTATGTATGGGGTGTGACAAGACTAGATTTGGGAGTGGATACCATATTCACTCAGAACCCAGACACCATCAAACTTGATGCGGGTGCGGGATTTGATACATACAAATGGTATGAGAATCAAAGGTTGAAAGGCAGCGGTCAGACATTCAGCGCAACCGATGCAAAGAGCCGCACATTTATGGTAAATGTCACAGACAAACACGGATGTTACTTTGATGACCAACGCATCACTATCTACGACTATGACCTTGACCTTGACGTTGAGGCCGCTGCCGACACTGTTGTGGTTATTGCGTATGATGTGGCTGTTGACGAACTTGTAGCGCCCACATCATCGTGCGACATCACTCAAAGCAACGTCATCGAAGTAAAAATTGAGAACGCAGGACTTGACGTGATTAGCGCCAACACAATCCTTCCGTTCGCAATAAAAATCGGGGATGGTACGGTTGTACGGCATACATATAAAATTCCGCAGAAATTCAATCCTGATGCCACACAACTAATTAGGCTTCCTCTGAATTATAGTTTTGCCGCTGATAAGTCATATGCATTTAAGATATGGCTAGAATGGAAATTGGACCATTTCAACAACAATGATACATTGCAGACTATTATCAGCCAATACCCTCATCCCGACAAGTTCAGCCTTGGCGATGACATCTACACCACAATGCCCGATACTGTTGTGCTTCGTGCTCCGAAAAATTATTACGACTATGCTTGGAACAATAACTCAACTGCTGACACGCTTCAACTTGGAGTGTCGGGTACGAATGAATATTCGGTTGAAGTAAAGAATCATTACGGCTGCGCAACACCTTCGTCTGTTAATGTCATAACATATGACCTCGACTTTACTGTCTTCACCGACAGCATCAAGCAAACTATGAAACGATGCGACACCATAAACAATGCCAAGGTATATGGAAAAATATCGGTAAAGAGCCTCGATAAAATACCGACAGGCGCAAAAATGACCACATCATACACATACAACGGCTTGTCCGACAGTATGAACATTACTTTGCGCACAGCAATCACAAATGAGTTACCATACATTTTCGAATTTGGAAAAAAAATCAATTTACCTGATACCGGAAACTTTGCAATTATGAGCGATATGACTGTCAATCATATTGTTGATAACTGGCACGAGGCTGATACTGCGAACCACAAAGAAACCGGGTTCCGCATTGGTGCATTCCCAATTCCGTTCACTGACACTGTTCCGACTTATGACGAAACTTATACTATTAATGCTGGAACAATGTTTAATGTTTACAATTGGGATAAAGAAATGCTCGGAGAGCAAACTTTAACTGTCGTTAAAACCGGCCTCTACAAGCTCACCGCCATCGACACCAACGGCTGCAAGGCGGTTGACTCAACCTACATTCTGTTCATCAAGCCGCGCTACGACATCACCGGCATAGGGTTCGACACAACCTACTGCGCGGGCGACGGCACGGCCGCCATCTCATTCTACCTGAAAAACACGGGCAACGATATTATCGCAGCCGGCAGTCAGTCGCAAATATCGTATGTAGCCGACTCCATCCGCGTTGACGAGGTGTTCACCTTCGAAAAGACGCTGCGCGCCGGCGATTCAACGCTCGTAACCTTCAACCAGAGTGCCGATTTCAACACTGTTGGCACTCATCCGGTTACCATCAGTGCCGATATTGCAGGATTTGTGGCTTCAGCGCTCTTCAACGTCACCACGCTTGAACTGCCCACCGTGCTTCTCGGCGACGATGTAAACTCTCTTGAACCGACAGTTGATTTGACCGTGAAATCTGGCTACAGCTCATATATGTGGAACACCAGCGACACCACATCGAGCATTTCAGTGACTGAAGGCGGGCAATATTGGGTTCGTGTTATGCACCAAAACGGCTGCTTCAACTCCGACACCGTGAATGTCCACTTTGTACCGGCCACAATCACCGTCACAACAATGGCCAATCCGGTATCGCAGTGCGGAAGCATCACCAACGACTCCATCGTCATCGAAATTCTGAACAACGGCGACGCCACAATTGCCGCCGGGCGGTTCATCGGTGTCACCTGCGCACTCGCCGACACCGTGATACGCGACAGCATCCTGCTGCCGTGGAATTTCGCGAAAAATGCAACCATCACTCACAAAATGAACAACACGCTGACGCTCAACACTGTCGGCATCCATACTCTAAGCTTTGCATTAGATGTTGACGGCGAGCCGAAAGACACATCGGAGTTCACCGTTGAGGTTTACGGCTTACCCGAGTTCACGTTCGGCACCGACACATTGCGCCCCGATGAGTACCCATACGTACTTGCGGCATCGCCAATGTCGGACGTCAGCTACCTCTGGAACTCCAACGAGACTACCCAATCGATTGTGATTAACACTGACGGAATGTACCTTCTCACTGTCACCGACAGCAACCAATGCCAGGCATTCAACTCTGTCTTTGTCAAGAAAAACATTCCGCAAGACACCACAGGCATCATTGATTTCGCGTTGAACGAGGTGACCGTCTATCCGAACCCGGCCAAAGACGCGGTCAACATCGATTTCAAAGGCGCCTTCACCGCTGGATGCCGGATTATGGTTGCAAGGGCTTCGGGCCAGATAATCTTTGTGTCGGCACAAACATCCGATATAATGAAAATCGATGTAAGTGATTGGGCACAAGGTGTATATCTGATACGAATCATCAATGGCAACGAAAGCAGAATTATAAAATTTGTTAAAGAATAGCTTTTCAGAAACGGGATTTTGCACAAGTCTGGCAACAGAGCCGCAAAATCCCGTTTTTATTTGGAAATAATTGATAAACAGACAAAACCGATAATTGCGATGCGCTATTTTCTTGTCCTCGACTACAACGGCTCGCCTTTTTGCGGTTGGCAGCGCCAGCCCGGCCAGGATTCGGTGCAAGAGCGCATTGAGCGGGCACTCTCAACGCTGCTCAAAACCGACACCGAGATTACCGGCGCAGGCCGCACCGACACTGGCGTTCACGCCCGCAACTATGTGGCGCACTTCGATTCGGAAGTGGAGAATCTGCACACCAACGCTGATTTTCTCTACAAACTGAACTGCATTCTGCCGTTCGACATCAACATTCAGCGCATTGCGTTGGTGCACCCCGAGGCGCACGCCCGTTTCGACGCCACACGGCGCACATATAAATATTATGTCACAACGCGGAAAGACGTTTTCCGCTATCGGCTTACCCATCGGGCAAAAAATCTCGATATTGAGAAGATAAACGCGGCCGCCGCCAAACTGCCGGAATACACCGATTTCACAAGTTTCAGCAAGCTCAACACCGATGTTAAGACCAATAACTGCACCGTTTTTGAGGCTTTTTGGACAGAAACTGACGGCGAACTTGTGTTCACCATCACCGCCAACCGCTTTCTGCGCAATATGGTGCGGGCCATTGTGGGAACGCTCTTTGAGGTTGGCTACGGCAAAATAACCACCGATGATTTCTGCCGGATTATCGAGGCCAAAGACCGCGGGCGTGCCGGCACGTCGGCTCCGGCGCAAGCTCTGTTCCTTGAAAAAATTGAATATCCGTACAGCTTTTAGCGAACAAAAAATCCCCGAACGGCTCAACACCTTTCGGGGATTTTTGTTTTCTGCAAGATTACGGCTACAACGCTGCGGCAAGCTGCTTCAGCGCCGCGCGGCTGTCATCGTTCAATGTTGTTTTGATGGTGACGGTCTGCTCAAGAATGGTTACATCTTTCAGCGGTTCAAGCAGAGCGCGCATTGTGCGTGCCGCCGACGGTGCCCACGTGCCGTTCTCAACCAGCGCCACGGTGCGTTTCTGGTAAGTTTTGTCGGCAAGGTGGCAGATGAAATCGCGCATCAGAGGCATCACGCCGCCATCGTACGATGAGGCACAAAGCACCATTCGGTCGTAGCGGAAGGCATCCTCGACGCACTCGGCAATGTCGGCACGCGAAAGGTCCGATATGGCCACCTTTTCGCCCTTGGCCTCAAGCATTGCGGCAAGCTCCTCGGCGGCTTGGGCAGTGTTGCCGTGCAACGACGCGTAGGCAATGAAAACGCCCTTTGTTTCAGGCTGATAGGCGCTCCACGTCTGATATAAACCGATGTAATAACCGAGATTCTCTTTCAAGATTGGGCCGTGCAGAGGGCAGATGGTCTGAATGTCGAGCGCGGCGGCTTTCTTCAGCAAAGTTTGAACAGGATTGCCGTATTTCCCGACAATGTTGAAATAGTAGCGACGAGCCTCGCAAGCCCAGTCGTCGGTCTCGTTGCAGAGAGCGCCAAATTTGCCGAAAGCGTCGGCGGCGAAAAGCACTTTTTCCGACTGCTCGTACGAAACCATCACTTCGGGCCAGTGAATCATCGGTGCCATTATAAATTGCAGAGTATGAGCGCCAAGCGAAAGAGTGTCGCCTTCTTTTACGATGTCAACGCGGCCAGCGAAATCAGTCCCGAAAAACTGCGGCAGAAAGGCTGCGGCCTTTGCCGAGCAGACAATCCGACAGCCAGAAAAAGTGTCCATCACCCAGCTGATGTTTGCCGAATGGTCGGGCTCAAGATGGTGAACCACAAGGAAATCGGGATGGCGGCCGTTGAGCGCGGCTTGCAAATTCTTCCGCCACTCATCGCTCTTGCGGGCATCGACGGTGTCGGTAACGGCAATCTTTTCATCTTCAATCAGATATGAGTTATAGGCCATTCCTTCTGGCACAATGTACTGGTTTTCAAACAAATCCAAATCGGTGTCGTCGCAACCGATATAGTGAATCGCAGAATTTTCTCTAATTTTCATAATATCAACTTTTTAAATAAAATATCAACTTCGTTTTTCGAAAAAATAAAGATATACTTTTTTGGACATCGGAACATCTACATCCGTCGGCGCAAAACAATTATATGGAACAGACTGAAAATCTGATATATAATCAATCTTCAGCACTTGTAAGCCATACCTAACAACTTGTGACTAAAAACATTCGCCATTTCAAGTTTTTTTCGGAATTTTGCGCGATTTTTTAGAAGCACTATGACGAAGGAAAACGCTGCAAAAGAACTCGGAACAGCCAACATCGGGCGGCTGCTCTTTCAATACTCGCTGCCAGCCATCATTGCCACGGCGGCATCGGCCATCTACAACATTGTCGACCGAATTTTCATCGGTCAGGGCGTAGGCCCGTACGCCATTTCGGGCCTTGCGCTCACGCTTCCGCTGCTGAACTTTTTTGCCGCTTTTGGCGCGATGATTGGCGTTGGCGCATCCACAATGGTGTCAATATATATGGGGCAGCGCAACGACGAAGACGCCGTCCACACTCTCGGCAACGCGTTCATTCTCAATATTATATTAAGCATCATCACATCGGTGTTCGGATACGTTTTTCTTGACGACATTCTGATGATGATGGGCGCGAGCGAGAACACCCTGCCCTACGCCCGCGAGTTTATGGAAATCGCATTCATAGGCAACCTGTTGGTACACATTTATTTAGGATTGAACCACATAATGCGAGCGTCGGGCTATCCGCAGAAATCGATGTACATCACGCTCACCACCGTGGCCATAAATGTCGTGCTTGCACCAATCTACATTTTTGTGTTCCATTGGGGCATCCGCGGTGCGGCACTGGCGACGTTGTGCGGGCAGATTGTGGGTACAATCATTGTCCTTCAACACTTTATGAACCACGAGAAGCCACTGCATTTTGAGCCTGGCTGCTTCAAGTTGAAAGGCAAAATTGTGTCGAACATTCTGTCGATTGGTCTGCCCAACTTTGTTATGTTGCTGTGCGCCAGTATGGTAGTAGTGATTATGAACCGTAGTCTGGGCATCTACGGCGGCGATTTCGCCATTGGCGCGTTCGGCATCATCAACAGCCTTCTGAACCTGATTGCGATGGTTGTGGCTGGCTTCACTCAAGGAATGCAGCCCATTGCAGGATTCAACTTCGGCGCCCGCAACCTCGACCGTGTAAAGCAAGTTTTCAAACTGACGCTGGTCTGCGGTTCAACGGTGACTATTCTCGGCTTCCTGGCCAGCGAATTGTTCCCGCGACTCATCGCATCGATGTTCACCACCGACCCGCAACTGATTGAGCTGTCAGCCCACGGTCTGCGAATCGCCCTGGCAGCCTTTGCCATTGTGGGCATTCAGATGGTTACAAGTAATTTCTTCCAATCGATTGGTCGCCCGAAAATCGCACTCGTTCTGTCGATGACGCGCCAGCTCATCTTCCTCATTCCCGCACTGCTCATCTTGCCTCGCATTGGCGGTCTCGGACTCACAGGGGTTTGGCTGAGTATGCCCGTTTCCGACACGCTCGCCGCCATCGCCACCGTAGGCACACTTATTTATTTTGTGAAGGTGAAGAAGATTTTCACGAACTACGAGTACAAGCTGAAGTAATTAGACGTTTTGTGCGCAAGGATTGGTTTGCGCCGCCGTTTTCTGTTCACGTTAATAATAAAAAACGTACTTTCGCAGAAATTTAAACAGTTATGAACTTTCTAGACAGAAACGAATTCAATTTTGCACCGGCACCGCAAGTGTTGGAAGCACTCAAAAACTTTGATACACAAAAACTTGGATTCTACACCCGAATCTACGACGAAGGCAAGAAGAGCATTTTCTCGGTTTTTCTTTCGGAGGAATACGGGATTGACGAGCAGCAGATTATGCTCGGCTATGGCGGCGAAGACCTGCTGAAGGAAGCCGTTCACTACTTCCTGACCTTGCCCGACCACAACCGGCTGATGCTGGTGCCGAAATTCTCGTGGTGGTACTACAAATCGATTGCCGACGAAGTTGACGGCCAGACAGTTCAGTATCCACTCTACGAAGACGGCGACACCTACCGCTACGACCTTGACGCGCTCAAGAAAATGCTGCACGAGCTGAACCCGAAAATTCTGCTTCTGGCGTCACCCAACAACCCGACAGGCAACGCCTTGACGCCCGAGCAAATTGAGAATCTACTGCAGGAAGCCCCGAAAACGACTTATATAATTATCGACGAAGCGTATGCGTCATACGTGAACCGCGACAGCAGTTACATTAAACGCCTGGTCGACGAATTTCCCAATCTGCTGATTGTCCGCACGTTGAGCAAATTCTACGGTCTGCCTGGATTGCGAATGGGATTTGGCTTTACGGGCAACGGCTTGGGCAAATTCAACCGCTTCGGCAACAAGTATTTAGGCTACAACCGCATTTCGGAAGAACTGGCCATTGCCGCTCTCAAAGCCACCGACTACTACCGCAACATTGCCGACAGTATGAACGCCGACCGCCAGCGCTACGAGCAGGAAATTGGCGCGCTCACTGGTTTCAAGGTTTACAAGTCGCAGGCAAACTTCATTCTGATAAAATATCCGATTGAACTCAAAGAACCGCTGCAAAACGCACTTAAAGAGTTGGATTACAAGATAAAGTTTATGAACGAGCCCGACATTAACACGCACCTGCGCATTACGCTCGGCCGCCCCGAACAGAACCGAATCGTTATCGACACCATTAAAAAAGTTGCTGGAAAATGAAAGCCGTAATCCTTGCCGCAGGCACCGCGTCGCGCCTTCGCCCGCTCACAGCCAGCACCCCGAAATGCCTTTTGAAGGTGAACGGGAAAACGCTTTTAGAGCGGACACTCGACAATTTTATCAGCAACGGAATAACTGATTTTCTGATAGTTACTGGTTATCTGCAGGATATGATTCGCGATTTTGTCGCGCAGAACTATCCCAATCTCAACGTTAAGTTTCTCTGCAACAAGGATTACGCCACAACCAACAACATTTATTCGCTCTTTTTGGCCGAAGATTTTGCGTGCGGCAACGATTTCATCCTGTCCGACAGCGACATACTCTTCTCGAAGGACATAATTGCGGCGCTTTTGGCCGACAAAAATCCTGACGTTCTGGCAATGAACCGCCACGAACTTGGCGAAGAAGAAATCAAAATCATTTCCGACACCGACCGCAACGTGCTCGAAATCAGCAAGGTTTGCAGCATTGAGAATGCCGTTGGCGAATCGGTCGGATTGGAAAAAATGTCGGCCAACTATTCTGCCGCTTTGTACAAAGAACTGCACCAAATGATTGACCGTGAAGGACTTTCGAACGTTTTCTACGAAAAAGCCTTTGAGCGGCTCATTCCGCAAGGACACATTTTCAAATATCTCGACACCACCGATTTCTTCTCGATGGAAATCGACACAGTGGAAGACTACGAGCGAGTTAAAGATATGAAAATTTGATAGTTACAGCTATGGCAGACTACGATATTCGCCCGTTACAACTGAAAATTCTTGAGATTCTTCAGGCCGTTGACAAAACCTGCAAAGAGCACAATTTAAGATACTACCTGACGGCCGGCACAATGTTGGGCGCAATCCGCCACAAGGGGTTCATTCCGTGGGACGACGACGCCGACATTGCTATGCCCCGCCCCGACTATGAGCTGCTCATTGCCAACGCAAAGCAATGGTTGCCAACGCAATACGAACTTATCTGCGCCGAAAACGACAAGAACTACTCACTGCCGTTTGCAAAAATTCAAGACGCAGAAACCACCATTATCGAGCACAGCCACCTGCGCTATTTGGGCGGCGTTTATATGGACGTTTTTCCGCTCGACGGACTGCCCGACAATAAGATTGTCAGATATTTCCACGTGCGGCGCTACAAAAAACTGCGCAAAAAGCTCTATTTCACCTACCGCGACCCGTACCGCCACGGACACGGCCCCGCGTGCTGGCTTCCGCTGCTGCACCGCAAACTCTACACCGTTGAAGGCCTGCAGCGAAAAATCCGCGAGCTGCTGCTGAAATACACCTATGACGAATCAAAAATGGTTCAGGACTACGACGATGGGCACAATGGCGCGTTCAGAAAAGAAATCCTGGGCACACCAACGCCGTACATATTTGAGAATGTTGAACTTAAAGGCTATGAGAATTACGATGCCTACCTGTCGCAAAAGTACGGCGACTATATGACTCCGCCCGACGGTAAGCACCAGATTCAGCACAATTTCTATTATCTCGATTTGGAACACCCCTACCGCGAGTACCACGGCGAGAAGTAAATCACGGCTTCACAATACCAAATTCGGTATAAGTAAGACGCTGTTTCTTAGTTATTTGGCGAATTTCTTTGTTTTTTGCCAATGCCTCATCGTTCACATACGGGCGATTGTGGTCAAGATGGACAACAATCGCGCTGTAGCGGATTTGCCGCGCCTTGACACCAGCGTTGAAAAGCCTTTCTCCCATTTCGCGGTCCTCGCCACCATACTGCATTCGCTCGTCGAAGCCATTTGCTTTGATTATCAATTCCTTCCACGTGCTTGAATTCATTCCGTTCCAGGTGGCTTTGGTTGGCGTTACGGCATTCATAAAACTCGCAAAACCTGCACTTTGGAATAGCTTGGTGCATTTAAAGTTCGACCTCAACCCATTGTTTTTAAGCCATTTAAGATTGAATGCATTGCCATTTGCAATATCTTCCTGCGTTATTTTTTTGCTGATGTCCATCGGCAGTTTGAAATACCCGCCGCTGAGAATGTAACCCGGATGCGCGAATCGCTCGTGAGTTGCCACAAAATCGCGGCGCGGAACGCAGTCCTGGTCAGTGAAAATCAGGTATTCCGACTCGGCAGCCGTCAACGCCTCGTTAAGAATTTTCGTCTTGCGGAAGCCGATATCTTCGTGCCAGACGTGCTTTATCGGCAGAAACTGTTGATACCGCTCTATAAGCTGCCGCGTTTCCTCTTTCGAACCGTCATCCGCAACAACAATCTCGTCGGCCTTGCGGCTCTGCGCCATATAGCCCCAAAGCGTTTTCTCGAGCCATTCGGGGTTGTTGTATGTCGATATAATTACACCTATTTTCATTTCTTGATTTTGTACGAAAGTTGGTGTAAAGTTCTGCCAATCAGGTGCAAATAAAGATTGTGAGCCGACAGATAGCGCTTGGCCGGATTAATGGTTGTCTGCCCTTCCGACTCGTCTGTAATGCCGGCACAAATTTCTGCCAAACGGTTGAACATATTGTAATCGTTCATTACAAGTTGCTTACTTTCAACCAGTTCAGCCTGATGTTTTAAAAACAAATCGTCGGCAATAACCTTGTCGATTATATCCATTGCCTTCTCTGGCTCACGCACATCAATTTCTGTATAAGCCCCTTTCGGGAAATAATCGCCAATATTTGTGCAGCCGCAATAAATTGGGTAGGTCCCGGCCAGAAAGCAGTCGGCGATTTTTTCTGTCCAATAGTCCTTGTTGCAGCAATTTTCGATGACAATCTGATATTTATACGGCGCCGTTACATCCCACTTGTCGCGGAAATCGTTAACACGCTCGCCAAAAAGTTCAACTTTATCGCCATAGCGGGCCATCAGTCGGTTCACAAAACGCCTACGGGCAACGTGGCCAGCCGAGCAAGTCTTGTAGCTCGACACAACCGACATCAGTTTCTCTTTTACTGGATTGGCTGTTTTTATCTGATTGTAATCCAATGTTATGCGATTGCTGTGGTCGGGTTCCCAAGTCATACCAACGTACCACGGCAGAAAAGTGTGGGTGTGGATGACGTTTGTACCATTTATTGGTTTGATTTCCTGCTGATTGGTTATTACTGTTCCAAACTGCCGATAGTAGCCTTTTGGGTAGGCCAGAACGCTGTACGGCTCATCTGTAAGCAGTATTGTGCGGCTTTTAGGCACATCGAACATCCGAGTTTCGCGCACCGCTTTGCCGTTAACAACCACGAAATCGGGCTTGCAGTCCCAATCGTTGATAACGAACTGATATTTTCCGTCACGGCTGACTCCGCCAGTGTTTTCCATTTGCCGCGTGTTGACAATCGGGTTGCGCGTTATGATGAGGATTTTCTTCATTCTGAAAAAACTGTTCAATGGCACAAATGTAGTGGGAAAATCATAATTCAAACCTCTTTGGACGAAGAATACGTGGTATAAATTACGAACGAAGCTGTATCTATCAAAAAACAAAGAACCCCGGCTCCAAAAAGGAATCGGGGTTCTGAAGGCGGGCGGCGACCTACTCTCCCACTGTACGCAGTACCATCGGCGCTGAAGGGCTTAACTTCTGTGTTCGGGATGGGA
>CADASL010000005.1 GCA_902790595.1 uncultured Bacteroidales bacterium | reverse complement strand
TCAATACATTTCATATGTATGGGATAAGGGATGGAAAGAAAATTCAAAACAAGAATATGAATACGACGGCAATGGAAATCAAATACAAGTTATTTACTACAATTGGAATAATGGGTGGAAAAAATATTTGAAATCCAATAGTCAATATAAGTGCATTACTGTAGAAGGTGAAGACGACACTAATGAATCAGGGAATACCAATCCAGCAACAATCATTTCCGAATCCGTAGCCAATAATATCAATATATACACCTTCGCAAATACCATTGTAGTTGAGAACGCTACGGAGGAAATCGGAATTTACAACTCTATGGGCCGAATGGTTGCCAAAGCCACAGCAAATAGCAGTCGCATTGAGATTCCTATGTGGGTGCAAGGTATTTACGTGGTGCGTGTGGGCTCAATTGCCAAACGAGTGGCTGTGAATTGATTTTTTATTAAATGGTTG
Source organism: uncultured Bacteroidales bacterium (assembly GCA_902790595.1). GTDB lineage: Bacteria > Bacteroidota > Bacteroidia > Bacteroidales > SZUA-534 > RUG13583. The sequence goes on along the minus strand of CADASL010000005.1, from coordinate 292,124 downwards.
ATAATATGCAAGGTAAGGCTGCCACGTGGCAGCCTTATTTGTTATAATTTTTGTTAAAAAGTCGGAGACGGTGCGTGCACCGTCTCTACGGGCGGTGTTTGAAACATTATTTGTAATTTGAGGCGGTATTGCTATATTTGATTTTGATAATCAATGCAATGAACAATGTCGCGCGATTTGTTTCAAAACCGTTTTCTAATACCGTCGGCACGCGCTGCGTGGCACAATTACGATGGTGGAATCTATTTCGTAACCATTTGCACCGCAGGGCGCGAACACTATTTCGGTGAAATAATAAATGGTGAAATGCAGTTGTCGGAAATTGGCCGTTACACCGACGAATGTATCCAAAACATACCGCAACATAATTTGTATGCCAATGTGCCATTGTATGTTATAATGCCAAACCACATTCATTTGATTATGGTGATTGATGACCTTGTAGAGACGGTGCACGCACCGTCTCAAATGCACGCACCGTCTCAAACACCACAATCAAGATGGTTGGATGAAAACGTCAATGAAAAAATGCAAAACATATCGCAACGCAAGAACAAATTGTCATTTGCCATAGGCAATTTCAAATCAGCCGTAACAAAATTCGCCAACCAAAATCAAATCCTATTCGCTTGGCAAACCCGTTTTCACGACCATATAATTCGAAAAACCGACGAGATGAACCGCATAGCCGAATATATTGAAACCAATGTGTTACGTTGGGAATCAGATGAATTTTATGGTTGAGTTGCGGCAACTCTAAAAGTCTGTTAATATATATCGCGCCAACCAAATTCCCCATTCGGCAGAAATCTTATTTTTGCCAAAAAGATAACGCACCACGTCTGAATCCTAACTACTAAATTCTGCAATCAAAAATGGATTATTCCGACAACCCGCAACTGCAACTAGCATACGATTTTGTCCAGTACACCAACCGCAACGTGTTTCTGACGGGGCGGGCAGGAACGGGCAAAACCACCTTCCTGAAACGCATTAAACAGTTGACACCCAAGCGGATGGTGGTGCTCGCGCCCACGGGTGTGGCGGCAATCAACGCGGGCGGAATGACCATTCACTCGTTCTTCCAACTGCCGTTCGGGCCGTTTCTGCCAGGCTACGCGCAGGCCGAAGGCGGCAAGAACAAATACAAGTTCAGCAAGCGCAAAATCGACATAATCAGAACGTTAGACCTGTTGGTGATTGACGAGATTTCGATGGTCCGCGCCGATTTGCTCGATGCCATTGACGATGTGCTGCGGCGCTATCGGGGCAACCAGCAGCCTTTTGGCGGCGTGCAATTGCTGATGATTGGTGACCTGCACCAGTTGGCGCCCGTGGTCAAAGACGATGAGTGGGATTTGCTGCGCGACGCTTACCCGACGATGTACTTCTTCGGCAGTAACGCCCTGCGCCAGACCGATTACGTGGTTATCGAACTCAAGCAGATTTACCGCCAGACGAGCCAGCACTTTATCGACATTCTGAACCGCGTGCGCAACAACACCGCCGATGCCGCCGTCTTTGCCGAACTCGACAAGCGCTATCAGCCTGATTTTGAGCCAAAAGACAAGGATGGATACATAACGCTCACAACACACAACTTCCAGTCGAACGACATAAACCAGAGCAAACTCAAGAAGTTGAAAAGCAAGTTGGTGAAGTTCGAGGCCGAAATCAGCGGAAACTTTCCCGAACAGATGTATCCTACTGAATATCAGTTGGAACTGAAGGAAGGCGCGCAGGTGATGTTTGTCAAGAACGACCCGTCGCCCGAAAAACGATTCTACAACGGCAAAATCGGTCGCATTGTCAACATTGAGGACGGCAAGGTGTATGTGGATTGCGGCGGCGCTGACGATACCATTGAGGTTGTGCCAGCCGAGTGGACGAACGCGTCGTACAAAATCGACGAGCAGACGAAGGAAATCACTGAAGTTGTGGACGGTACGTTCCGTCAGTACCCGCTCAAACTTGCGTGGGCAATCACCATTCACAAGAGCCAGGGCCTGACGTTCGACCGCGTGATTATCGATGCTGCGCAGGCCTTCTCGCACGGCCAGGTTTATGTGGCTTTAAGCCGATGCCGCACGCTCGAGGGCATAGTGCTTTCGTCGCGTTTGGGCGGCAGTTGTCTGATTGGTGATGAGCAAGTTACGCGCTTCAACCGCGAGGCCGAGCAGGCGGTGGTCGACGAGGCGGTGCTCAACCAGTCGAAGGTGCGCTACGAGACCAGTCTTATCGGCGATTTGTTCGACTGCACCGAAATCTATCACGAGATGCAGCGGCTCAATCATATCTTGTTGAAAAACAACGGTGTGCTGATTGGCAATCCTGCCGAAAAACTTGAGCCCGTTCTGCCGCGTGTCAACACCGAGATACTGACCGTTGCCGACAGTTTCGGCCGCCAGGTGGCGCAGATAATCGGCAGTGGCGTTGAAGGAAACAGCCACTTGCAAGAGCGCATTGGCAAGGGCTGCGACTATTTTGTGCCGAAAATCGGCGAACTTGTTGAGACCGCCGTCGATGCCATAACCATTACCACCGACAACTCTGAAGTGGCCGACGAAGCCAACGACTCGCTGAAAAAACTTCGCGACCTGACGCTGCGCAAAAAGCACTGCCTGAACACGATGAAAGATGGTTTTGAAGTGCAGAAATATCTGAAAACCAGAGCAATGTCGGTACTGACCGACCTTAAGCCGAAGAAAGAGAAAGCCAAGGCCGAAAGCGGCACGGAAAACATTGCAAACGCGCGGTTGTTTGCGTCGCTGCGGCTGTGGCGCAACAGCAAGGCCGCCGAAATGAACGTGCCCGCCTACGTGATTCTGCAGCAGAAGGCGCTTTTGGGCATATCCGAAACGTTGCCCGAAAACATTGCCGCGCTCACCAAGGTGAAGGGCGTTGGCAAGGCCATTGCGCGCCGCTATGGTGCTGATATTGTTGAAATTGTGCGTCAGTACAAGAAGGAAAACGGAATGCAAGTCGATGGCGATATTTTCGATGGCATTGACGATTTGGAAAAGAAACCCGCCAAAACGCCGAAGGTTGATACAAAGGAAGTTACGTGGCAGATGTTCGCCGAAGGAATGTCGGTTGACGAAATCGCTAAAACGCGCGGATTGGTAATCTCAACCATTGTGAATCATTTGAGCCATTACGTCGCTCAAGGCCAGTTGGAACCGTCCGACATTATCGCCCCCGAGCGTGCCGAAACCATTGCCAACTATCTGAAAAACAATCCCCAGCACACCCTAACAACCGTCCGCGAAGCACTCAACAACGAGTTTTCGTACGACGAGATTCGGTTGGTTATGGCGTGGATAAAATCAAATGGTTAAATTTGGGACGAAAATGAGACGTTTTCTTTACATATCGATTCTTGCAACGCTTTTCGCCGCCTGCGACAAATCTGACTCGTATCAGTTGCCGCCAGTGGAAAAGATTGAGTGCCAATATTTTCCACTCGATTCGGGCGCTTGGCGCGATTTTTCGGTGGTCGAAATTAAAATCGATGAGCCGATTGCGCTCTTCGATACTCTGCAATACATTGTGCGTGAGCGCTTTGGCGGAATTTTTATCGACAACGTCGGCGACACACTGCGGCAGATTGAGCGTTTCCGCCGAACCAGCGAAAACGAAAATTGGCAGCGGATGAACACGTGGTTGGCATACGTCAACGGCACAGAAGTGATTCAGATTGAAGAAAATACGCGAATTGTAAAAATGCAACTGCCGCTCGCCGTCGGCAAGCAGTGGAACGGCAACGCCTACAACCGCACCGACACTCTGCAGAAGTATCAGTTCCGAGTGGACAGTATCGATTGCCCCGCCGCGGTAGGTCGTTTTCTGTTCGATTCGGTGCTCACAATCTCGCAGAAAAACGAGTTGACGGCTATCAGCAAAGTGCTTGTCGCAGAGCGTTATGCCGCCGGAATCGGAATGGTTGAGAAGGTTCAAATCGACATATATTCAGACACTTACGCGCCCGATATCGACATTGAGAACCGCGTAACGCAGGGCACAATGATTTACCACACACTTATTGATTTTGGTAAATGACAGACAATCAGGCAATATCGCTTTATGAACTTTTGCACAACGTCCGTGCGGAACTGAAAAATTCGTTCGCGACGCCTGTGTGGGTGGTGGCCGAAATCATTGAGTTTGGTCAGCGCGGCAACGGCCATTGCTATATGGAACTTGTTGAGAAAGACCAAGATACCGAGCGAATGACGGCCAAAGTGAAAGCTACAATTTGGGCGAATGTTTATGCACGCCTGAGCCCTTATTTTGAGTCGGTTACAGGTGAGTCGCTGCACGCCGGACTGAAGGTAATGCTGCGTGTCACGGTCGAGATGCACGAACTTTACGGCTTGAGTCTCAATGTGTTGGATATTGACGCGCAATACACTTTGGGCGACATTGCCCAGCAGCGCGCAAAGGTGATTGCCCAACTCACCGCCGACGGGGTGATTGATATGAACAAGCAGATTCCGTTACCGCTTGTGGTTCAACGCATTGCGGTAGTTTCGTCGGACACGGCAGCGGGGTGGGGCGATTTTGTCAATCAATTGGAAAACAACGATTTCGGCTACAAATTTCACGTCGAATTGTTTCCGGCACTGATGCAAGGCGATGGCGCAGCAGAATCGATAATCGCGGCTATGGACAAGATTTTCAGTCAGATGGATGAGTTCGACGCGGTGGCCATTATGCGTGGTGGCGGCTCAAAATCCGATTTGAGTTGTTTCGACAACTATGAGTTGGCCTACTACGCAGCGCAGTTTCCACTGCCCATTCTGACCGGAATCGGCCACGAGCGCGACGATTCGGTGCTCGACCTTGTGGCCAACACAAGACTCAAAACGCCAACCGCTTTGGCGGCTTTCATAATCGACCGCGCGGCAGCCTTTGAGCAGGAACTCACCCAGAAATGCGACTATGTGATTGACGTTGCCCGCCAGCGTATCGAGCAGAATATCAAGCGTGTTGACGATGATTATCACCGCTTTGTTTTGGGTGTCAGAGCCGTTGTCGGTCACTCGCAGGAACAACTGTCGGGGCTTAACTTGCTCGCCAACAGCGCCGTACGCCGCTATTTCGACCTGCGGACTGCCCAACTCTCGACCTTCGAGCAGAAAATCCGCCTTTTGCCGCAAATCGGAATCGCCGCCGGCACCACCCGCCTTGCAACTATTGAACAGCGCTTGCAGACAGCGCTCGCCACATTCTTTGAAGCCCGCCAGCACCAACTCGACCGCCTTGAACTCGTCTGCCGCCAAGCCGACCCGCGAAACGTGCTCAAACGCGGCTATTCAGTCGTCCGCTCGAAAGGCAAGGCCGTAACTTCGCCCGAGCAAGTGCAAACGGGCGACAGCCTTTCCATTCAGACTGCCGGCGGTGAAATCAAAGGTGTTGTAGGTTGATTTGGACTGCCATAAAACACGTAGAGACGCGGTGCGCCACGTCTCTACATATCAAATTTTAATTCCTAAATTCTAATTCAGTCCTTCAATCCTTCACGCATTCAATCCTTCTCAACCTTCAGCGTATCATACATTTTCCGAACCTTCTCTTTGGCTTCTTCAATCGAGTTGCCGCGAGCCAGCAGCACGGCCATACGGCGGTGGTCGTGAACTTCGGGCTTGCCAAAGATACGCATTTGCGTGTCGGGCATTGCAAGCGTCTCTTCAAGATTGCTGAACTTCACATTTTGGCTGTCGCCGAAGACCACCACGGCTTTCGAAGCCGACGGGCCGTGGAAGGCGATGTTCGGGATGGGCAGGCCCAGAATGGCGCGCACGTGCAGCGCAAATTCCGACAGGTCCTGCGAAATCATTGTCACCATACCCGTGTCGTGCGGACGCGGCGAAACCTCGCTGAAAATCACGTCGTCGCCTTTGATAAACATTTCCACGCCAAAGATTCCGCGGCCGCCAAGCGCGTCGGTAATCTTCTTTGCAATGTCCTGCGCCTTTGCCAGAGCAGCGTCGGTCATAGGCTGCGGCTGCCACGATTCCTGATAGTCGCCGTCCTTCTGCCAGTGGCCGATGGGGTTCAGGAAACTTGTGCCGTCCTTGTGGCGGATGGTCATAAGCGTAATCTCATAATCAAAATCGATGAAGCCCTCGACAATCACCTTGCCAGCGCCTGCGCGGCCGCCAGCCTGCGAAATTTCCCACGAGCGGTCGATGTCGGCTTCGCTTTTCACTACGCTCTGCCCGTGGCCCGACGAACTCATAATCGGCTTCACAACGCACGGAATGCCAATCTCTTTGATGGCTGTGCGGTACTCGTCGTAGGTTGCCGCAAAGCGATAGGGCGATGTCTTCAGCCCCAGTTCCTCGGCGGCCAGACGGCGGATGCCCTCGCGGTTCATTGTCAGGAAGGTGGCGCGGGCCGTTGGAATCACGTTAAAGCCTTCTTTTTCAAGTTCGATGAGCGTTGGCGTCGCAATCGCCTCAACCTCAGGAATGATATAGTCGGGACGCTCTTTGTAAACAATCTCGCGCAGTTTCTCGCCGTCGAGCATTGAAATCACATACGAGCGGTGCGCAATCTGCATTGCAGGCGCGTTTGCGTAACGGTCAACCGCAACCACCTCAATGCCAAAACGTTGCAACTCAATAGCCACTTCTTTGCCCAGTTCGCCCGAGCCGCACAGCAAGGCCTTTTTTCCGCCTTCTTTAAAGATTGTTCCAAAAGTTTCCATATACTCTTTTTTAGTAGTTAAGTGAAAGTCAAATGTATTCAACAGTTCAACCCGATGAGCAAAGTCGCGAATCAAGTTGTTGACAAATAGCGAACAGGCGGAAGATTGAAAGGTGTTGGGTATTAGGTATTAGGTGTTAGGTGATGGTTAATTATGAATTATGAATTACGAATTCCGAATTCCGAATCATTACACATTACTCTTCAAACTTTAAACTTTACTCTTTACACCTTACTCGAATTTGTCAGTCGTCTGAAGTCCGCCGTCTATCGTCCAAAATTATTACCTTCGCGCATATTTTCAAAGCAGATGAAATACGATGTTGCGATAATCGGAAGCGGACTTGGCGGATTGCAGTGCGCCTATATTCTGGCTCGTAAGGGATTGAATGTATGTGTGTTGGAAAAGAACGCGGTGGTTGGCGGTTGCCTGCAGACTTTCCGCCGCGGACAGTCGGAATTCGACACGGGCTTCCACTATGTCGGCGGGCTCGACGATGGTCAGCCGCTGAACGCTATCTTCCGCTATTTCAATCTGATGAGCCTGCCGTGGCACCGCCTTGACAACGACGCCTTCGACGAAGTGCGCCTTGGCGGCCAATCGTATTTCTTTGCCAATGGCTATCAGCATTTTGCCGATACGTTGGCCGCGCAGTTTCCGCACCAGCGCGACAATTTGAACCGCTATGTGGCTATGCTCAAGCGCGTTGGCGACGGCCTGAAGGACAGTTTCCGTCCGCGCACCGACACCGACGTTTTCAGCACGTCGCTCTTCACGCGGTCGGCCTACGAGTTTCTGTGCGAGACTATTACCGACCCGCTGCTGCGCAACGTTGTGTCGGGCACGTCGCTCAAGATGGAACTTTCGAAGCAGACGCTGCCGCTCTACGTTTTCGCACAAATCAACAGTTCGTTCATTCAGAGCGCCTGGCGGCTCAATGGCGGCGGTCAACTTATTGCTGATGAACTTGTTAACGGCATTCGACGACTAGGCGGAACGGTGCTCACCAATGCCGAAGTTGCCGAACTTGTTGAGAGCGACGGGCGGCTGTCGTATGCGGCATTGGCCAATGGCGAACACATTGAAGCAGAATGGTTTATCTCTGACGCTCACCCAGCCGCCACGCTCGATTTGATAAAAGAGAGCACGCAGGTTCGCAAAATCTACCGCCGCCGCATTGGCAGTCTGCAAAACACCTTCGGAATGTTCACTGTGAATGTTGCGCTGAAGAATGGTGCGGTGCCGTATCTCAATCGTAATCAGTATGTTTACCGTACGTCCGATGTTTGGAATCTGTCCGATTATCAGCCCGAGCAGCCGATTGGCGGCATACTGCTCTCGTACCGCGCGGCAGCCGATGGCAAGTCGGCGGCAAACGTTGACATTCTCACGCCGATGTACTGGCCCGAAGTTGAGCGCTGGGCCGACACACAAGTTGGCCGTCGTGGTACTGAATATCAGCAGTTTAAAGAGCAAAAAGCGCAAGAGTGCATTGCGTTGGCCGAAGAAGTGATTCCTGGTTTCGGCGCGGCCATTGACAGGCAGTTCAGCAGCACGCCGCTCACCTATATGAACTACACCGCCACGGCTCAAGGCGCGGCCTACGGAATCCGCAAGGACTACAACAGCCCGATGCTCACGCTTCTCACGCCCCGCACGCCCGTGCCGAATTTGCTGCTTACGGGGCAAAACTTAAATTTGCACGGAATTTTGGGCGTTTCAATGTCGTCGTTCTTCACCTGCGCCGAGATTTTGGGTATGGAGTCGGCAACGGATGGCCTGAATTTTGAAGATTGAAAATTGATTATGACAGAAACAGCGCAGATAAAGATTTTCGAGGACCGTAAGGTCCGCACCGTTTGGGATAACCAAATCGATGAATGGTATTTCTCGGTGGTGGATGTGATAGCTGTTTTGACTGACAGTCAGAATCCAAATAATTATTGGAAAGTACTGAAAAACAGACTAAAAAAAGAAGGAAGTGAGTTGGTTACAAATTGTAACCAACTGAAAATGCCTTCGTCTGACGGAAAAATGTACAAAACCGATTGTATGACCACAGAGCAACTTTTCCGTCTGATTCAATCGGTTCCGTCGCCGAAGGCCGAGCCTTTCAAGTTGTGGATGGCGCAAGTGGCAAAGGAACGTTTGGACGAGATGCAGGACCCCGAACTTACAATCAATCGTGCGCTGTTGGAATACAGGGCTTTAGGCTATTCTGAAAATTGGATAAACCAACGTCTTAAATCGATTGAAATCCGTAAAGACCTAACCGATGAATGGAAGAAATACGGGCTGAAGGAAGGTGTTCAGTTTGCCACACTCACCGACATTATCTACAAAACGTGGGCGGGTAAGACTGCAAAAGAATATAAAGCGTACAAAGGCCTGAAAAAAGAAAACCTGCGCGACAATATGACTAACAAAGAGTTGGTTTTGAATATGTTGGCCGAACTATCAACAAAAGAAATTTCGGAATCGACTGACCCGCAGAACTTCGCCGACCACGTACAAAACGCAGTTGATGGCGCCACTATCGCCCGAAACGCCCGCATTGAACTTGAGCAGAAAACTGGCAAAAATGTTGTTACGCCGCTCAATGCTCGCGACGGAATAGGGTTGCCGCATGATACAGCCACGGATGGCCTGAATTTTGATAACTAAAAAGAAAGAATCGATAACTTAAAACTTAAAACTCAATAACTTATAACATAAAAAATGAAGTACGCATTAGTAACAGGCGGAAGCCGTGGAATTGGCCGCGCAGTGTGCGTCAAACTGGCGCAGATGGGCTATCAGGTGATTGTGAACTACGTGTCGAACGACGCCGAGGCGCAGAACACGCTGAAATTGATTGAGGAGGCAGGCAGCAACGGCGAACTGCTGAAATTCGATGTCTCGAACCAAGAGGAAGCCGCCGCCAAACTGGCCGAATGGCAGAAGGCGCACGAGGGCGAATATATTGAGGTTCTGGTAAATAACGCTGGAATCCGCAAAGACAACCTGCTCTTTTGGATGGAGCCGCAAGACTGGTACAAGGTTTTGGGCATTGCGCTCAACTCGTTCTACAACGTCACACGTCCGCTCATTCAGCCGATGCTGCGCAAGAAATACGGCCGAATCATTAATATGGCGTCGCTCTCGGGCCTGAAGGGACTGCCTGGCCAAACCAACTATTCGGCAGCCAAAGGCGGTGTGATTGCCGCCACCAAAGCGCTTGCGCAAGAGGTTGGCCGTAAGGGAGTTACGGTGAACGCCATTGCCCCTGGATTCATTAAAACCGATATGGTTGAAGGTCTTGACGAAGCCACGCTGAAGGCGCAAATTCCCGTCGGCCGCTTCGGTCAGCCCGAGGAAGTTGCCGAACTTGTCGGATTCCTTGCGTCGCCCAACGCAGCCTACATTACAGGGGAGGTGATTTCGATAAATGGAGGACTTTATAGTTAGGATTTAGGATTTAGAAATTAGGAATTGATGTGGCAATTTATAATTATTAGTCATTTCCAACGTTCTAAACTCTAAACTTTTAACTTCTAAACTTTTACAGATGAAACGCATATTACTATCGATATTGCTTATGGCCGCCTTCGGCTTTGCCAACGCGCAGAAGGATGCCGCCATTGATAAGATTCTGAAAACCAACGAGAAATATCAGACCGTCAGTTGCGATTTCACGCAAGTGAAGACAATGGCGATGGTTGACCAAACAATTTTGTCGGCAGGAACGCTCTACTTCAACCGCGCCGACAAACTGAAAATGGACTACACGAATCCGAAGGGTAACCTGCTGCTAATCAGCGGTGAGTCGCTGCTGATGATTCAGAACGGCCGCAAAAACGACTTCAACACCAAGCAGAACGCGCAGATGCGCAACTTGAAAAACACTCTGCTGCTGAGCATTGCTGGCGATGTTGCCGCCGTGGCCAAAGAGAACGGTGCCGAAATCGAATTCACCGAAACGGTTGATTATTACACTTTTGTGCTCACCCGCACCGACAAGCACGTGAAAAGCCGAATGTCGAAACTCGAGTTGAGTTACAGCAAAACCGACTGCTCGCTCTGCGTGATGAAGATGGAGGAGCCTAACGGCAACAACACGGTTTACAATACGCCCGTCAAGACGTTCAACCCCGAAATTCCCGCAGGAACGTTCGACAAGCCGAAGAAATAACGATATTTGCTTAAAACTGTTTGATTATGAGCAAGACAAATTTTGGATATGTGAGAGTGGCTGCGGCAGTGCCGATGGTTCATTTGGCTGATTGCCAGGCCAATGCCGAAGAGTGCTTCAATCTGGTTCAGGAAGCGGCAAAGCAGAAAGTGCAGATTGTCTGCTTTCCCGAACTTTCAATTACGGGCTATACTTGCGCCGATTTGTTTCATAATCAGCAACTTATTACTGATGCCGAAAACGCTTTGCAATGGCTCATAGAGCAGACAGCAAAAATCAACATTATCGTAATTGTCGGATTGCCAGTGCGTTGCGGCAACTCGCTATTCAATGCGGCGGCCGTATTGCGTGGCGGAAAGATTGTGGCCGTGAATGCCAAAACGTGGCTGCCCAACTACAACGAGTTCTATGAGCACCGCTGGTTTGCGCCAGCAGTGAGCGCTGTTCGCGACAGCATAACCCTTTGCAATCAGACAGTTAAGTTCGGTCGCAACCTGATTTTCGATGGGGGCGAAGTGTCGTTCGCCATTGAGATTTGCGAAGACCTTTGGACGCCCATTCCGCCCAGTTCGGTTGAGTCGCTGGCGGGCGCGCACCTGATTTTCAACCTTTCGGCAAGCGACGAAGTGCTGGGCAAGCACCGCTATCTGCGCAGCCTGATTGAGCAGCAGTCGGCACGCTGCATCGCTGGCTACATCTACGCTTCGAGCGGTTTTGGCGAGTCGAGCACCGACCTTTATTTCGCTGGCAACGGCTTGATTGCCGAAAATGGCACAATGGTGGCCGAAAGTCAGCGGTTTAGTATGGATAAACAGTTGGTTGTCACCGATATAGATATTGAAAAACTGATTGCCGACCGTCAGAAAAACTCAACGTTTATGACAGGCGCGGGAGTGGTGCGCAACGAATTGTATACGGTTGTGCCGATTCATTTCCCCGAGAATAAAACGTCTGATTTGCTGCGTACTATCGACGCCAGTCCGTTTGTTCCGTCTGACGAGGCAAACCGCCAGCAGAACTGTCAGGAGATTTTCAGCATACAAACTGGTGCGCTTGCACACAGGCTTCAGCATATTGGCTGCAAACGAGCTGTGGTAGGCATTTCGGGCGGTTTGGATTCCACTTTGGCATTGCTAGTCACCGCTAAAACTTTTGACCAACTCGGCATCAGCCGCAAGAACATAATCGGCATAACAATGCCTGGTTTCGGCACCACCAACCGCACCTACAACAACGCTGTGGCGATGATGCGCGCGCTTGGCGTCGATTGCCGCGAGATTAGCATCAAAGCTGCTTGTGAACAGCATTTTGCCGACATCGGCCACGACAGCGCCGTTCACGATGTGACCTACGAGAACTCGCAGGCGCGTGAGCGTACTCAAATCCTTATGGATGTAGCAAACAAGGAGAATGCAATTGTCATTGGCACGGGCGACCTCTCGGAATTGGCGCTTGGCTGGTGCACCTACAACGGCGACCATATGTCGATGTACGCTGTGAATGCTGGCGTGCCCAAAACACTTGTCAAGTATCTTGTTAAATATGTGGCTGATTTTGAGATTGATGCCGATGCCAAACCATATCTCTACGATGTCATCGATACGCCAATCAGCCCCGAGTTGCTACCTGCTGACTGCAACGGCAACATTGCGCAGAAAACCGAGGATTTGGTCGGGCCGTACGAGTTGCACGATTTCTACCTTTATCACTTTGTGCGCAATGGTTTCGCACCAGAAAAGATATACTATCTGGCCAAGAAAGCCTTTGCTGGAGCCTATACCGACGATGTCATCGACAAGTGGCTCAAGGTATTTGTCCGCCGATTCTTCACGCAGCAGTTCAAGCGCTCGTGTATGCCCGACGGCCCCAAAGTCGGCTCAGTATCGCTCTCGCCCCGCGGCGACTGGCGTATGCCGAGCGATTCGGCTTGGAAATGGCTGCAGAAAGAGTAGGATAGGGGTTATCACAATAAAAAATGCGGCTGACGAATTCGTTAGCCGCATTTTTTTGTATGCTTTTTTGTCAGCAATCACTGAATGAAACCTTTCTTTTTCAGCAGATTAGCCGGGTCGGGTTGGCGGCCGCGGAAGTTGACGTAGAGCGTCATCGGGTCGTCGGTGAAGCCGCGCTCAAGAATGTTGCGGCGCAGGCTGGTGGCCACCTCGCGGTTGAAAATGTCGCCCGTCTCCTTGAAGGCGGCAAACACATCGGCATCCAAAACGGCAGCCCACGTATAGCTGTAATAACCAGCCTCATAGCCGGTTGTGAAGATGTGGCTGAAGTTGGTACTCCGGTAGCGGACAATTATCTCCGGAATCATTCCCATTCGCTCCATCGAGGCCTTTTCAAAAGCTTCAACATCAATTGAGTCGGTGGTGGTGAGCAGGTGATAGTCCATATCAAGAATGGTGGCTGAGAGCAGCTCGGTCATCACAAATCCCTGATTGAAGGTTGCGGCGCGTTGCAGGCTGGCAATCAGCGAGTCGGGGATTGGCTCGCCCGTGAGGTAGTGCTTGGCGTAGAGCCGCATCATCTCGGGCTCGTAGCACCAGTTCTCCATCAGCTGCGACGGCATCTCAACAAAATCGCGCGGCACGCTAGTGCCCGACAGGCTGCGGTAAGTGCATTTCGACAGGAATCCGTGCAGGGCGTGGCCGAACTCGTGGAAGAGCGTCTCCACCTCGTCCATCGTCAGCAGCGAAGGCTTGTCGGCAGAGGGTTTGGTGAAGTTGCAGACGTTCATAATCACAGGCCTGTGGTCAATACCGTCGGCCGATATGTACTGTTCGGTAATGTTGTTCATCCACGCTCCGCCGCGTTTTCCGGCACGCGGGAAATAGTCGCCGTAGAAGATTCCCAGCAGCGAGCCGTCGGCATCCGAAACCTTGAACACTTCAACATCAGGATTGTAAACCGGCATTCCTGAGAGTTTCTCGAACTTCAGGCCGTAGAGCTTTGTGGCCAGGTCGAACACGCCCTGACGAACGTTTTCAAGTTTGAAATAAGGTTTCAGCGCATTTTCGTCGAGGTTGTATTTCTGCTGGCGAAGCTTCTCGGTGTAGAACCACCAGTCCCAGGCCTCGAGTTTCTCGCCGCGGCCTTCGGCATCCATAAGCTTCTGAAGTTCAGTGGCTTCCTTTTTGGCTTGTTTCAGAGCCGGCTCCCAAACTGTTGGCAGAAAATCCATCACATTTTTTGAGTTTTTCGCCATCGATGTCTCGAGAATCATATCGGCCGGATTGTCGAATCCGAACATTTTCGCCTTCTCAACTCTCAGTCTCATTGTCTGGTTGATAACCGATTTGTTGTCGTTGGCGTTATTGTTGTTGCCGCGCATTGAGTAGGCCAGAAGCAGCTCTTTGCGCAGCTGGCGGTTTTGACAGTATTGCAGAACCGGTATAAAGCTGGTTTTCTGCGTGGTAAACAGCCATTTGCCTGGTTGTCCGGCAGCGGTGGCCTCTGCTGCGGCAGCATCTTTTGCGGCTTGCGGCAGACCTACCAAATCAGCCTCATTATCAATCCATTTCTGATATGAGTTGGTCTCGGCCAGCACGTTTGTGCTGAATTTGATGTCGAGCAGCGCCAACTCCTTGTTAATCTCGCGCAGGCGGGCTTTTTGCTCATCGCTCAATTCGGCGCCGTTGCGTACAAAAGCCTTGTATTTCTTCTCCAGAAGCCGCATCTGCTCGTGAGTCAGGTTGAGTGAGTCGCGCTGGTCGTAAACAGCCTTCACGCGGGCGAATAACTTCGCGTTAAGCAACACATTATCAGAGTGGTCGGTCATCATTGGCGACACTTTCTCGGCAATTTTATCAAGGTCGTCGTTGGTGTCGGCCGAGTAGAGGTTGTAGAACACGTTGGCCACTCGCGAGAGCAATTCGCCGGTGTTCTCCAGTGCCTCAATGGTGTTGGCGAACGTTGGCGGCTCCGGATTATTCGCAATTGCTTCAACTTCAAGCGAATCCTGGCGGATGCCCTCGACAAAGGCCGGCATATAGTGCTCGGATTTTATCTTGTCGAATGGCGGAACGCCGTAGGGTGTCGAAAATTCTGAAAAAAACGGGTTTTGCGTGTCGGCGCACGAAACAGTTAATGCTGACATTGCACTGAATATTAGATATTTGACTTTCATTTTGGTGTTTGTTAAGTACGTATCTTCGAGATTCGAAAGGTATATTATTTGCAATTTGGTTGGAACAATGCCGGGCGAAAAAATGGCGGTTCAGACATATATTATATGTGTCGGGCCACCGGAAGAACAACTGACAAATGGCCGAAGTCTTGTGATAATGCTTTGATTTATAAATATTAGCGTTTCGAAAATCGGACCGTCAAACTTTTCGCGCTCCGGAAATTTGCATTCCGAAAAAAGTGTATATTTGCACCGCTTTTTGCCGCGGGTGTGGCGTAATTGGTAGCCGCGCTAGACTTAGGATCTAGTGCCGTGAGGCGTGGGGGTTCGAGTCCCTTCATCCGCACAGTTGTCTCAACCGCTTCCGACGATTCGGTGGCGGTTTTTTAAATTTTATCTGGATAAAACTCTCAAAAAAGAGAAAAAATGAACATCACAAGAGAAAACATCGACGAGCAGAACATCGTTGTAACACTGAATGTCGCAAAGGCCGACTACGAAGAATCAGTTGAAAAAGCATTGAAAGACTATCGCAAAAGGGTGAGCCTTAAGGGTTTCCGTCCTGGCAACGCGCCTATGGGCCTTGTCAAGAAAATGTATGGCAAAGCCATTCTTTGGGACGAGTTGAACCGCGTGGTGTCTAAAAACCTGATGGAATATCTGAAGAACGAGAAAATCGACTTCCTGGGCGAGCCGCTGCCTAGCACCGAGCGCCCGTCGGACATCGATTTGGAAAACAAAGAAGAGTTCAAGTTTACTTTCGATTTGGGTCTGAAACCTGCTTTCGACCTGAAATTGAGCAAGAAAGACAAAATCAACTACTACCAGATTAAGGTCGGCGAAGAGATGGTTGACGGAATGGTAGAGAGCAATGCATACCGCTTCGGCAAGACCGTGAGCGCTGACAAGGTTGAGGAAAAAGACCTTGTGAAGGGTACTTTCGAGCAGTTGGCCGACGACGGCAGCGTGCTTGAGGGCGGCGTTAAGGCTGAAGACGCTCTGTTTGCTGTTGACCGCATCAGCGAGGATTCAGTTCGCGCGCTGGTGATTGGCGCAAAGAAGGGCGACATCATCGATTTCGACATCGCGAAAGCGTTTGCCAACAATACTGACCGCGCTCAAATGCTGCGCATCACTGCGGCTGCCGCCGAAAAACTTTCGGGCAACTTCCGCCTGACAATCAACGATATAAGTCGTCACGAGCCTGCCGTTATGAATCAGGATTTGTTTGATATGATTTACGGCAAGGGCGTTGTGAACTCGGTTGACGAGTACCGCGCAAAAATCAAAGAGGAATTCGGCAAGGAACTGGCCATTCAGAGCGACTTCAAGTTCATTATCGACGCGAAGGAAAAACTGGTTGAGAAGGCCGATATGAAACTGCCCGACGAGTTCCTGAAACGCTGGATTGTTGTGGCTAACGAGAAGACCACCAAAGAAGACGTCGAGAAATCGTACCCCGAAATGCGCAAAGAGTTTGCCTGGCAGTTGATTAAGGGCAAAATTGCCACTGAAAACAACATCGAGATTTCGGAAAACGACCTTCTGGACGCCGCCAAAGAGCAGATTTCGTCGCAGTTCCGCCAATACGGCCTGTCAACTCTGCCCGATGAGCAACTGACAGAGTTCGCCAAACAGTCGCTCTCGAAAGAGGAAGAGCGTCAGCATCTGCACGACCGCAAACTCGACGAGAAGATTGCCGCCTGGCTGAAAGATACTGTGAAAGTTGAATCGAAAGAGGTTACAACTCAAGAGTTTAACGAACTTTTTAAGTAATAGCAATATGATTCCGAACGACGAATTCAGGAAATATGCCGTCGGACACGCTGGCATTAGCAGCCTGACCTACCACCGCTTCACTTCGGCGATTAACAACAGTTACATCACGCCGAACATCATTGAGGAACGCCAACTGAACGTGGCTTCGATGGACGTGTTCTCGCGTTTGATGATGGACCGCATCATTTTCCTTGGCGTGCCCATTGACGATGACGTGGCAAACATCATTCAGGCGCAACTGCTTTTCCTTGAATCGGTCGATAACACAAAGGATATTTCGATTTATCTGAACTCGCCTGGCGGTTCGGTTTACGCGGGATTGGGCATCTACGACACAATGCAACTTGTGGCGCCCGATGTGTGCACCATCTGCACTGGTATGGCTGCTTCGATGGCCGCCGTGCTGATGACTGCGGGAACCAAAGGCAAACGCTCGGCTCTGCCGCACTCGCGCATAATGATTCACCAACCGATGGGCGGCGCGCAAGGTCAGGCTTCGGAAATCGAAATCACGGCCCGCGAGATTCAGAAGTTGAAAAAGGAACTTTACGAAATCATCGCCAAACATTCGGGCCAACCTTACGACAAGGTTTGGGCCGACAGCGACCGCGACTATTGGATGACGGCCGCAGAGGCGAAGGAATACGGAATGATTGACGAGATTCTGGAACCGAAGAAAAAATAAGCGGAACCGATGAGCATATTGAGATAGATTTTCGGCCAGCCGAGAATCTATTTCGTTTTTAGAAAAGGCATTAGATAGAAGGTAATAGTCTTGGAATTAAACTTGTTCAACAGCGAAGCGTTTCAACTTGTTCAACATTATTGATTTCTTGACTTTTGTATGATAACTTTTTAATATTCAATATATTGAAAAACAGTACAACAATCGACCGCTGCTCGTTCTGCGGACGCTCGCGCAAAGAGGTGGCAATCTTGATTTCGGGACTGAACGGATTCATTTGTGAATCGTGCGTGAGCCAGGCTAGTGAGATTATCAAAGACGAAATTCAGCATCAGCAGAAATTCGATTTGAATGAAGTCAAACTGCTGAAGCCGAAAGAGATAAAAGAATTCTTGGACCAGTATGTAATTGGCCAGGACGATGCGAAAAAATATCTTTCGGTGGCCGTCTACAACCACTATAAGCGTCTGGCACAGCCAAACACGAAGGACGATGTTGAGATTGAGAAGTCGAACATCATTCTGGTGGGCGAGACGGGCACGGGCAAGACTCTGCTGGCACGCACAATCGCCAAAATGCTGAATGTGCCGTTCACCATTGTCGATGCTACGGTGCTGACCGAAGCAGGCTACGTGGGCGAGGACATTGAGAGCATTCTGACGCGCCTGCTTCAGGCGGCTGATTACGATGTGAAGGCGGCCGAGCGAGGTATTGTTTTCATTGATGAGATTGACAAGATTGCCCGCAAGGGCGACAACCCGTCGATAACGCGCGATGTGAGCGGCGAAGGTGTTCAGCAAGGCTTGTTGAAACTGCTAGAGGGCTCGATTGTGAACGTTCCGCCACAGGGCGGCCGCAAGCACCCCGACCAAAAAATGATTCCTGTTGACACAAAAAATATTCTGTTCATCTGCGGCGGTGCCTTCGACGGCATCGACCGAAAAATCGCGCAACGTCTTAACACCCAAGTTGTTGGCTACGGCAACAGCGCCCGTACAGCCCAACTCGACCGCAAGAATATGCTGCAATATGTGGCACCGCAGGATTTGAAGGCCTTCGGTCTGATTCCCGAAATTATCGGCCGTCTGCCTGTTCTTACACATCTTAATCCGCTGGACCGCACTGCTTTACGCAATATTCTGACCGAACCGAAAAACGCCATCATCAAGCAGTATGTGAAACTCTTCGAGATTGACGGCATTAAACTGACATTCAGTGAAGAGACGTTCGAATACATTGTGGATAAGGCAGTTGAGTTCAAACTTGGCGCGCGCGGACTGCGTTCAATCTGCGAGATTATTATGAACGACGCAATGTTTGAAATGCCGTCGGAAAAGGTGAAAGAGTTCACCGTTACGCTCGACTACGCCAAATCGAAACTCGACAAGGCCAACCTGCACAAACTGCAACTGCAATAGTTATGCAATCAGACGGTTACCGTGAGCAAGGTCTTCGCAGCCAGTTGGTTGCCGAATTGGCAAAAAAAGGCATAACCGACCAGAACGTGCTTGCCGCCATTGGCAAGGTGCCGCGCCATTTCTTTATGGACAGCGCTTTCATCGATTTCGCTTATGCCGACAAGGCCTTCCCAATTGGTGCCGGACAGACTATCAGCCAGCCATTTACGGTTGCTTTCCAAACACAACTGCTCGCATTGAAAAAGGGCGATAAGGTGCTCGAGATTGGCACCGGATCAGGCTATCAGACTGCGGTATTGCTTGAAATGGGGGCGAAGGTGTATACCATTGAGCGTCAGCGCGAATTGTACCAGAAAGTTCAGCAGATGCTGCCGCCTATGGGCTACCATCCGCAATTCTTCTACGGCGACGGCTACCTTGGCAAACCCACCTACGGCCCGTTCGACAAAATTCTGGTTACGGCTGGCGCACCGTCGATTCCCGAAAAACTGCTGCTGCAACTTAAGATTGGCGGCTCAATGGTGGTGCCTGTCGGCGAAGTTCACCAGCGGATGTTCCGCATTGTGCGTACCAGCGAGAGCGACTTCACCAAAGAAGATTTCGGCGATTTTATGTTTGTGCCGATGTTGGAGGGAGTGGCGAAGGCTTAAAGTTGTAAGTTTTAAGTTCTCGAAGTTTTAAGTTTTAAGGTTAAAAGTTTGATTGGCAATGTTATTGTCGCGTCCAACACCCAACACCCAACACCCTTATTTAACTTTTCCCCGGTTATCGATTTTCGTTTTTACCAGTTTGTCGTCCTTATAGGTGGCCTCAAAAACCACTTCGCCTTTCATTGTCAGTACTTTATATGTGCCGTTACGCAAGCCGTTTTTATAATTGACCTCAGTGTTCAGCGGACCTTCGTCGAACCAGGTCAGCCATTGACCGTCTTCGCGGCCCTTTTTGTATTGCTCTTGGCGCAACTGTTTGCCATACTCGTTGTAATACTTCCACACACCGTCTTTGATGCCGTTGGTGTACGTGCCTTCGTATTCCTTTGAGCCGTTTACACGGAACGACTGATATGCGCCGTTGTAAACGCCGTTCGAGTAGTTCTCAACAAGCCGCAGTTGCCCGCCTTCGTACCAGTAGGTGGCCGTGCCGTGCTTGATGTTTTGGCGATAGTTCACCACATATTGCTTGTCGCCGTTCGGGTAGTAGCCGTTCCAGG
Source organism: uncultured Bacteroidales bacterium (assembly GCA_902790595.1). Classification (GTDB taxonomy): domain Bacteria; phylum Bacteroidota; class Bacteroidia; order Bacteroidales; family SZUA-534; genus RUG13583. The sequence goes on along the minus strand of CADASL010000005.1, from coordinate 272,017 downwards.
TGCTGTCCATCATTCCGTCGCGGAACCAGCCTGTCTGCTCGGTCTGGCCGTCTTCGAACCACTGAATCCAGTAGCCCGTTTCGCGGCCCTTGGCAAAGTCACCTTCGTGGAATTTCTTGCCGTCTTCGTAGTACACAACCCAGTGTCCGTCCTTCTTGCCGCGCGCAAAATCGCCTTCCTTCCACACTTGGCCGTTGGCGTACCAATAGGTCCAGTGGCCGTCCATTTCGCCGTCGCGATAGTGGCCTTCGTTACCCTTTTGGCCGTCGGTGCGCCAATAGGTCCACAAGCCGTCCTGAACATCGTTTTTGAAGTTTCCTTCAATGTCGAGTTTGCCGTCTTCGCGCCACCACGTTGCCTTGCCGTCCTTCTTGTCGTCGGTGAAGTTTATCTCGTCAGACTTGCCGCCCGACACAAACCAGTCGGTCTGCAGGCCATTTTTCTTGCCGTCTTTGTAGTTCACCCGCATCTTCTGCTTGCCGTCGAAATACCAGAAATTCCACTCACCATCTTTCTGATTATCTTTTAGATGGCCTTCCATTTCCTTCTGCCCATTGGCGTAGTAGCGGATATTGACGCCGTTCTCGTAGTTCATTTCGCTTTTCAGTGCGCCTTCGCGATAGTAGGTCAGCCACTTGCCAACTTCAACGCCAGCCTTGTAATGGCCGCTGCTCATCATCTTCCCGTTCGGGAAATAGCGCTTCCAAAGACTGTCTTCGCGGCCGTTCAGGTAGTAGCCTGTCTCTTTTATTTGCCCTGATTGATAGTAAGTTGTAAAAACACCCTTGCCGTCTTTCACAGTTTGATTCTTGCCGTCTTCCCAGTAGTTGATCAGCAGAACCGAGTCGCGGAAGTGGCGTTCCTCGCGGTATTTCAGCCCCGAGCCGTTGTAGTAAGTCCAAGTGCTGTCTTTGTATCCAGCTTTGTAGTAGCCTTCCATCTTCGGGCTGCCGTTCAGGTAGTTCTCAACATAGCGGCCGTTCATAATGCCATTGCGGAACTCTCCTTGGTTCTGAATTTTGCCATTGCTGAAGAAATAGGTGAGCCGACCGTGCACCGTGCCGTTGCGGAACTCAATTTCTTCCGTTTTCACGCCAGTGCTGTCGTAGTAGGTCCAGAGTCCGTTTTCTTTCCCTTGAACCAGAACGCCTTCGCTGGCCACCTGGCCGTTTTTGTACTTGTTCACTATTCTCTCTTGTGCGTTGGCCGTTGCCGATAACGCAATTAGCAGTATGACAGCAATTTGTTTCATTCGTTTCAGTTTTTTCAGCAATAGGGCAAAGCTAATAAATATGGTTGAAATCGGAAAAAATGTTTGCTTGCCGCGATGGAAAACAAAAAAAGCCGACTCTTTGCTGAATCGGCTTTGGGGTGCGGGGTGGGGCTCGAACCCACGACATTCAGAACCACAATCTGACGCTCTAACCAACTGAACTACGCGCACCATTTGGTGCGGCAAAAGTAGTATAAAATTTTATTCTGCTGAGATTTTTTGCTTTTTTTTGCAAAAATCGTACAAATGGCTCAATGTCAGTGCTATGTGGGGGCGGGTAGGGGCGTTTCAGGCGTTTGAACGCAGTGCGCATTGCAGCCTTTGCGCTCTTTTAGAACTGAAAATAGATGAACGGCTGCAGCCCTGATTGGCTGGACTGCACAAGCACAAACACCGCCGCAACCGTCACGGCCACCTGTAGCCACATTGGCATTATGGCAAACTGACCGCGATACCAGTTTTTAAAACCATTTGGCAACCAATGAATTACATAAGCAATAACCATTACGGTGATTATCTGCCAGTAGGCTGCCAAATATTCGCCAATATGGTTGGCATTGAAGGCTGTAAATATCTGATTCAGAATCTCATTAGCTGTAGCGAGCGAGTCGGCGCGGAACACAATCCACGTGAAGGCCACCACATTGAATGTCAGGAAAATCTTCAGTGGTTTCAGACGGCCGCTTGTGCCAAATATCGATTTAAATAGCTTGTCGATAACAAGATACAGCCCGTGAAGTGCGCCCCAAATCACAAATTTCAGGTTGGCGCCGTGCCATAGTCCGCCAATCAGCATAACCAGAAACAGGTTGACGTAGGTGCGCACGCGGCCTTTGCGGTTGCCGCCGAGCGGAATGTAAAGATAGTCGCGCAGCCACGACGAGAGCGAGATGTGCCAGCGCCGCCAGAAATCGGTGGGGCAGTCGGCTTTGTAGGGCGAGTTGAAGTTCACGCTCAGGCGGAAACCCAGCCACAGCGCAATGCCGATGGCAATGTCGGTGTAGCCCGAAAAATCGCAGTAAATCTGTATGGCATAGCCATATACGCCCAACAGATTCTCGAATCCAGAGTAGAGCGTAGGCGAGTCGAAAATGCGGTCGACAAAGTTTACCGAGATGTAGTCGGCGACAATTATCTTCTTAACTAAACCATTGATAATGAAGAATAAACCTTGTCCGAACTCTTCGCGGTAGATGAAGAACGGGCGGCTGATTTGCGGTACAAAATCGGCGGCACGGACAATGGGGCCGGCAACAAGTTGCGGAAAGAACGTTAGGTAGAATCCGAAGTCGAAAATGCTTGTAAGTGGCTCAATCTTACGGCGATAGATGTCGGTTACGTAACTGATGGCTTGAAAAGTGAAAAACGAGATTCCGACGGGCAGCACAATGTCGGTCACCTGCGGGTGGCCGCTGACAATGGCTTGCAGGCTGTCGCCCAGCCAGTCGTGAACGCTGACACTCACGCCCGTGAGTTGCGTGAACCAGCCCGCGAACAGGTACACATATTTATAATAGACGAGCCAAGCAAGGTTGAAAACAACGGCCACGGCCAGCCAGCGCTTGCCTGCGGTGCGGTTGGCGGCAATGGCGCGCCCAAAACCGTAGTTGGCTAACACCGACAGTATCAGCAAGATAAAGTAAAAACCGCTCGACTTGTAGTAGAAGAACAGACTTGCAACCAAAAGCCACACGCTGCGCCATTTCAACTTTTTGTGAATCAGGCAAAAAACAGCAAAAACCACCACAAAGAAAATCCAGAATGACGGCCTTGTGAAAAGCAGCGGCTGATTAGCGTCGAACTGTAACCAATTAATCATTGCGGTGCGGTTTAATCGTCAGTGAATGAGTTTGTTGGCCAAAACGAGCCCGACAAGAGCGCGTCAATCAGCAAGTGAGCCTGAAATTTGTAACCGGCGCGTGTAAGATGCACGTAATCAGATGATATCAGCCCGGCGTCGTACCAAAGACCGATTTTTTCGGGCGCACCCATTACGGCGTTGAAATTCCAGACGCTGAAGTTCAGCCGTTTGGCTTCGCGGCAGATTGTTTCGGTGCAAATCACGGCGTTTTGATTCGGCTTGCCCGACAGTTTGTTGTTGCCAGGCGTGGTGAGCAGAATGGCGCAATCGGGCTGTGCTGCACGGATTTCCGCCACAAGTTTTTCAAGTTGCGCGGCAAAAGCAGTGCTGTCGAATCGCGGCATATACGAATCGTTGGTGCCCAACGAAACTATCACTAAATCAGGATGTAATGCTGTGAGCTGAGCCGCAAAGCGCTCGCATTTCAAGTACGACGAAACCCGCGCGCCATTCACGCCGGCAGCGTGGTATTCAACACCTTCAGCGTCGAACAAATTGAGTCCGTAAAGGGTAAATGATTGTTGGTCAGCGTTTTTCCGGCGGAAGCCGATGGCTACCGAGTCGGTGTGGCTGTGCAGATTCCATACAATGCTTTGCGACAGAATGTTAACGCTCTCAATTTCAGCGCCTTCGGGGTAGAGAATCTGCGGTTCAAGACTTGCGGCGCCCATTTCGGCGAACATTTGCAAATGCGTTCCGCCATAGATGCCAAATTCGCTATATTCAACTTTGACAATCAGATACGCCGTGTCGCTGCTCACGGTGGCGCTCATTCCGGTCAGGCCCAGAGTGCCGCACTCTTTTTCGGTCGATTTGTGGCAGGTCCACTCGCCGCGCCAGCTTACGCGATAGTTGGTGGGGTTGTTGGTTCCGGCCACGGCGTAAGGGAAAATCAGGCCGCGCGACGGTTGCAGGCGTCCTGTCATTTTATGCAGACAGCGCCGCATTTCGCCCGAGAAAAAATCGGCCTGAAGGTGCGAGTCGCCGATGTGGACAATGCTCACTTGTGCGCTGTCGCTTTCGGCGCAGGCCGCCAGTTTGCCGCCAAACCGTTGCCACGCGGCGGTGTCGTGCAGCTCAATCAGGTTGCGGCTGCGTTCGGCAACGGCGAAGGTGTCGGGGCTGAACGGCGCAACCGTAAACTGCGCGGCTGCCGCCAGACTACCAATGACGAAAATCGATGATAAAACCAATCGGCGCATAAATCGGGCTAAAAATAGCGTTTTTGGGCTTTTGTGTTCAATTATTTTGTTGGGAACGCAGAATGAACCAATATGGCGTGGCTTAATGGTAAAATGATTTGCCGATTACTTGCGTCCGCTTTTTTGAAAAAACATATCTTTATCGCAACTTAAATCAATGGTTATGAAAAAATTTTTATGCATTCTTTTTGCTTGCAGTTTGGTTGCTGTGGCAATGGCTGACGATGGTGGTGTGTATTATCCTGAAAAATGGACGTATGGCAATATTTACGTGAAAGAGCCTAACAAGAGCATTGCTTTGGAAAAGGAGTATATGTATGTTTCGGGCGATAGGGTTGAAGCCGTTTTTTGCTTCCGCAACACAACCGATTCTACTGTTGTTGTGCCTTGTGCTTTCCCTATTGTAGTAACGTATCCATTCACAGTTAGAAATGATACTGTTATTATAGGAGAGATATATCACCATGTTATTGACACAAATCTTTGGAATTTGGTTTTAGATGGAGGTCGCTTTGGATATTACAGAGAAAGGGATGGTATTGACTTGTACACAAATTTAACGGAATCGGATATTAAAAAGTTGGACAAAAAATTAAGAGTAATGACATTCTCTGATTACCAAAAGCAATATGGACAAGAGTATGAAGCAAGAATCGGTAAGAGATATTTGGCAAGTTGTAATATTGTGCAAGATGACAATATTGTGGAGTTGAAGAATGTTGGAATAGAAACGACTGTAGAGATAAACGAAAAAGAAAAAGATGAGCACGGGGCAAATAAGCTAGAATTGGTCTTGCATTTTTACCATGAACTTAAGTTTTTGCCTAACGCCCAATCAAAAGTCATTGTCAATTATAACGTAAACTCATGCCGCGGATATCATGACGAGACTGATTATTTTATGTATTATGATATATCTACTGGAGGTACATGGAAGAATGGAATTATTGGATCTTTCATTATGGTGACGGACTTTGTGTTGAGTGATGCAGAAGGAATTCATATAACACAATTAATCCCATATAATATTTGTAGTGCACGAAACTATAAACCTATTGGCAGATTTAGGTTTGAAGGAGAAGCTGGAAGACTTATATGCGAACGTCGTAGGTATTTCCCTGGGGATAAGCCTGCTTACGGCGAGAATAAGCATATTTCACTTAAAAAAAGTGGTAGTAAAGGATATATAAAAACGTTTGAGACGTATAAAGGAGACTTAAATAGTTTAAATCCGTTTTTAATTGAAAATGAAGTGAGTTTTAAAATTGATGAACCATGTGTGGGACCATTTGTTGCCAATGGTTTTGTTGACAATTTAATATTAGATAAAAATAGAGGTTTGTATGATTACGTTGAAGCCATTTGGTCAAATGAAGAACCAAAATTGCAGAAAGACAGTTTGTGGCAAAACTACAGCCGAATAAAAACCGCAATTCTGACAAATGACAAAGAAGGTTGGTCGGATACTTTGCAACTCAAAGACCGTTTTCCTGCATATCCATATGATTCAAAATCATATTTCAACGATGGTTGGTTTGGCGCGAATGCTGTTCAGAATGTCAGGTTGCTGAGTCCTGGTGAGTATAAGTTTGCGGTAAGCGATATTTACAAAGGAGATTCCACAGAGTCGGTTGGTGTGAGCCACATTTGGTTTTATCCTGTTGACAAAACTTTAGTATCGATTATAGATGAAGACAAAAACAGTACAATGCCGTTGTTTTCAGACGTTTGGAAAATTTTGAATGTTACAGTTGATGGTGTTAAGCCTAATTGGAATGATGAAGATGAAGATGAAAATGGTTCTGATTCCGAAGAAATAAAGGAACAAAAACAAGAATCACCCATAGAACAGCAAGAAGTCAAAGTTGAAGCCGACAAATCAAATTCTACTGTTGTTATTGTTTTAATCGCAGTTGGATTGTTGTCGGTATTAGCGGCGGCGTTTATTGTAAGGAAAAAGAAGAAAAAATAATTGTTCGAACCGATAAACACAGGGCTGCCGCGCAGGCAGCCCTTTCTGTTTAAGTTCGGATTAAAATCTGTTTAAATCGGTTAGAGAAAAAATCCGACAAACTATTTATATTTGGAATCGGACAGTATTGAAAAAACAATGACACAGAAACAAGCAATACAACTATTTGAAGAGCGGAAAGTCCGCACCATTTGGGATGACGAACAGGAGAAATGGTATTTCTCGGTGATTGACGTTGTAGGAATATTAAGTGGCAGCGATAATCCGCGCAACTATTGGAAGGTGCTGAAACATAGATTGGTAAAAGAAGGAAACGAAACGGTTACAAATTGTAACCAGTTGAAACTTCGTTCGGAAGATGGCAAAATGCGTCTTACAGATGTCGCTGATACAGAACAACTTTTCCGCATTATTCAATCCATTCCGTCGCCAAAGGCAGAGCCATTTAAACTATGGATGGCACAAGTGGCGAGCAACAGAATCGACCAGATTCAGGACCCCGAACTGTCGATAGAGCAGGCTATGCTCGACTACAAGCGGTTGGGCTATTCCGACAATTGGATTAATCAGCGGTTGAAATCAATTGAGGTGCGTAAAGAACTGACTGATGAATGGAAACGCCGAGGTGTGGAGGAAGGTGTGCAATTTGCCACTCTAACCGACATTATAACACAAACGTGGAGCGGCAAAACAACTAAAGAGTACAAAAGGTACAAGGGATTGAAAAAGGAAAACCTTCGCGACAATATGACTAATACTGAATTGATTCTGAATATGTTGGCAGAATCGGCCACTACCGATTTGTCGAAAGAACAAAAGCCCGAAACTTTCGACGAAAATATGAATGTGGCGCACAAAGGCGGAAAGGTTGCGAGGTCGGCGCGGAAGGAGTTGGAAAAGCAGCTTGGACATTCTATTGTTACGCCGTTAAATGCAAAAACGTATCTGAATCAAATAGATAAGAGTGATGATGAAGATGCAATCGATAAAGATAATTGAACATAAAGCGCTTACATAAACTATCGCAACTTCTACAAAATCAGCGTTCCGTTGCCAATTAAGTAAATCTGTTTAAATCGGTTAGAGAAAAAACAGTGCTCTCTGCGTTCTCACCCCCGCACTTAAAAAATAGTTTTTTCTCTTTCAATTTCAGATATAATTGACGTTTACGCCCATTCGGTGGGTTGGCGCGTCTTTGAAACGTGGAATTTAGCGTTACATTAGCGCCGTAAACACACAGTGCAACTCTGTCGGAATAAAAGTCAAACAATTAAAATTATACAAAATGTTAGGAATTAATCATTTATCAAGTGCGTTGGTGGCAAGGCGACTATTGCTGATGGCGGCTTTCGTGGCGGCTGTGCCATTGAAATCGAACTCGCAAATCGCCTTCCAACAGAGTGGCAAGGCCGATTTCTGCCTGAACAACACAACCATAATCGCCGATGAGAGCGACTATCCAGGCGTGCGCCGTGTGGCGGGAATCTTTGCCGACGACGTCAATCGCGTGACAGGCCAGCGGCCAACGGTGGCAACCGCCGTTTCGGCTATGCCGCAGGCCGTGATTGTGGGCACTATCGGCAAAAGCCCGATTATCGACAAATTGGTGAAAAGCAAGAAGATAGACGTTAAAGGCGTGGCCAATCAGTGGGAAGCCACTCTGATTCAGGTTGTTGACAACCCGACGAAGGAAATCGGCCGTGCGCTTGTGATTGCAGGTGCCGACAAGCGCGGAACCATTTACGGAATGTTCCACCTTTCGCGGCTGATGGGCGTGTCGCCGTGGTATTTTTGGGCCGACGTGCCAACCGTGCACCACGACAGCGTTTTTGTAACCGCCGCGAAAACAGTGCTCGAAACACCGAAAGTGAAATATCGCGGAATCTTCCTGAACGATGAGGCGCCTTGCCTAACTACGTGGGTTAAAAATACTTACGGAACCGATTACGGCGACCACCATTTCTATGCCGATGTGTTTGAACTGATTCTTCGTCTGCGCGGAAACTTTATGTGGCCCGCAATGTGGGGTTGGGCTTTCTATGCCGATGACCCCGAAAATAGCCGCACCGCTGACGAGTTTGGCATTGTGATGGGCACGTCGCACCACGAGCCGATGGCGCGCAACCACCAGGAATGGGCGCGTCACCGCGATGAGTATGGCGTGTGGGATTATCCTAGCAATCAGACTGTTATCGATAAATTCTTCCGTGAAGGAATTGAGCGTTCGAAGGACAACGAAGACCTGATTACCATTGGTATGCGCGGCGACGGCGACACAGCGATGGGCGGCAAGGAAGGCCACGACGACGAGTATATCTCTGACGATGAGAAAAATAAACGCTTGCTTGAGAAAATTATTGATAATCAGCGACAAATCATTGCCGATGTCACGGGCCGCCCAGCCAGCGAGCGGCAGCAGGTTTGGGCGCTCTACAAAGAAGTGCAGACCTATTACGATTTGGGCCTGCGCGTGCCCGACGACGTTATAATTCTTTTGAGCGACGACAATTGGGGCGATGTCCGCAAACTGCCCACGGCCGCCGAGCGCAATCGCAAAGGCGGTTGGGGAATCTACTATCACGTTGATTATGTGGGTGCGCCTAGAAACTCTAAATGGCTGAATGTTACGCCGATACAAAATATGTGGGAACAGTTGCAACTGACTTACGCATACGGCGTCGACAAACTGTGGGTGCTCAACGTAGGTGACTTAAAACCAATGGAATACCCCATTACGCTGTTCCTTGATATGGCGCAGAATCCTGAAAATTTCAATGCCGAAAATCTGCTCAACCACACGCTTAAGTTCTGTGCTGAACAATTCGGTGAAAATCAGGCCGTTGAAGCCGCCCGAATCCTTAATCTTTACAGCAAATACAACGGCCGCACCACCGCCGAGATGATGGACCACCGCACCTACGACCTTGCCAGCGGCGAGTTCAAGCAGGTGACCGACGAGTATCTGAAACTCGAGGCCGAGGCTCTACGCCAGTACATTTCGCTGTCCGATGAGTATCGCGATGCCTATAAACAGTTGATACTCTTCCCCGTACAGGCGATGGCCAACATTTACGAGATGTATTACGCCCAGGCGATGAACCTTGATTTGTATAAGCGTGGCGATGCCGCCGCCAACCAGTGGGCCGACAAGGTTGAGGCCTGCTTTGCCCGCGACGCCGCTCTGCACCACGATTTCAACAAGGTGATGGCCAACGGAAAGTGGGACGGAATGATGATTCAGAAGCACATTGGCTACACCAATTGGAACGACAATTTCCCCGCCGACCGTCTGCCGCGTGTGCAACGCATTGAAAAACCGACAATTGGCGGATTCTCGTTCAAGGCCGACAATCGCGGCTACACGGCAATTGAGGCCGAGCACTATTTCGATGCCCAAAAGAACTCGCAAACCAATTGGACCACAATCGATTATATGGGCCGCACGTTGAGTGGCGTGGCCCTGATGCCGTACACCGCCGCAACCGACGGCGCCGCCCTGACCTACAAGGTTGAGTTGCCTGCGGGCGTTAGCAAGGTGAAGGTTCACGTTGTGGTGAAATCAACGCTTGCCTTCAATGGCACAGGCCACCACTATCAGGTTGGTTTTGAAGGTGGTAACACCGAAACCGTCTTCTTCAACGAGCGCCTGAACGAGGACCCGAAAAACATTTATTCGATTTATTATCCGACAGTTTCGCGCCGCGTTGCCGAAAACACCGTCGAACTGTCGGCTGCCGAAGGTTGGAACACGCTAACAATCAAACCGATGGACCCAGGAATCGTCTTCGAGAAGATTGTTGTCGATTACGGCGGCTACACGCAGCAGTTTCTGTTCGGAACAGAGTCGGCGTATGAAAGAAAATGATTGATTGTAAATCAGAAATGTAGGGACGCACCGCGTGCGTCCGTCTAAAGGGGCGCGATTCGTCGCGTCCCTTTTTTTGTTTGCTGACAAAACGCAGATGTGTTGTTGAAAACAAAAAACGTTAACTTTACAAAATTCGGAGCCAATCGTAAATAGCAAACACATTCAATATGGAGCAGCACGGGTTAATGATTCTTAACGAAACCGACTTGAGGTCGAAAATCCACACCATTCGCGGATTGCAGGTGATGTTGGATTTTGATTTGGCGGCAATCTACGGCTATGAGACCAAACGTTTTAACGAACAGATAAAGAATAATATAGAACGTTTCGACGAAGATTTCAGGTTTCAGTTGAATGATGATGAAGTTGCAGAAATACGTTCAAGGTCGAAATTTTCGACCTTGAACAAAGGCCGTGGCAGCAACATTAAATACAATCCTTACGCCTTCACCGAGCAAGGCATTTATATGCTTATGACAGTGCTGAAAGGCGACCTTGCGGTGCGGCAAAGCAAAACTCTGATAAGGATTTTCAAGCAGATGAAAGATTTTATTGTTCAAAGTCAGAATGTGCTTGCAAGCCCCGAACTGATGAAACTGTCGATTCAAACCGCCCAAAACACTGACGATATTCGCGAAATACAGCAGACAATGGTGACGAAAGACTACTTGCAAACCGTCATTAAAGATTTCACCGACCCCAATATCCGCCGTGATTACCTGTTCTTTAACGGTGAAACGGTTGAGGCCGCAATTGCTTATTCCACAATCTATTCGGCCGCCAAACAAACGATTTTTGTTATCGACAACTATATCAATCTGAAAACTTTGGCTTTGCTAAAAACGGTAAAACCTAATGTTAAAGTGGTGATTTTCAGTGATAACATTGGTCATTATCTGCACAAAACCGAATTTGATGATTTCTGCAAAGAATATCCCAACGTGAATATTGAATTGCGAACCACGGGCGGTATCTACCACGACCGCTACATTCTGATTGACCACGGAACAGCCGACGAGAAAATTTTCCATTGTGGCGGCTCGTCGAAAGATGCGGGCGCGCGGACAACTTCCATCTCGCAGGTCGAGGACAAATCGATTTACAAAAACATTATCAGCGATTTGCAGCAAAATCCAATGTTGACGCTGTAGCCACGAGTCGGGGAAACTGATGTTATAGTGCTGTCACTCAGCATTTGGCAGAATCAAATTGCTAGTTTCGCTCAACGCAATACTCACCCCAATTTTCCGTTAATGATTCTGTAAAAAATATCGTTATGAGAAAAATTTCAGTTTTTGCTTTTGCAATGATTTTTGCGGCGTGCCAGTCGCAGAGCGGCGAGAACGGTTCGTTTGGAATGTATACTGCGGATTGTGAAGCAATCGATTACGAAGATGAAATGCCCGTAATGGCTTCTGCCAAAGCCGCACCGATGATGCGTAATTCAATGGCAGCGGGCGGACAGTTGGAAGATGCTGTTGAGCAGGATGTTACGCAGCGAAAACTCATCAAAAACGGCTCGATGACGCTTGTGGTTGACAATTTGGAGCAGACACGCAACGATGTTGTCGGTTTGATTGAAAAGCACGGCGGATACGTGTCTAACGAACAGTATTCCAATTGGGAACACTCGTCGTCGTACAACCTGACAGTGCGCATTCCGTGCGGCAATTTCGACAGTTTTGTGGCCGATGTTGAGGCGGGCAAAGGCAAAATCGAATCAAAATCAATGTATATCAACGATGTGACTGCCGAATACATTGATTTGGAGACGCGCCTGAACACCAAGCGCAGTTATTTGGAACGCTATAAGCAGCTGCTGAAGAGCGCCAAATCGGTGCAGGAGATTGTGTCAATCGAAGATAAAATCCGCTCTCTAGAAGAAGAAATCGACAGCACTGTCGGCCGCCTGAAATATCTGACTAACCAGGTGGAATACAGTACCTTGCATCTTAATATCCGCCACGACGACGCCAACTTCGACCCGCACCATCCCGACCACGGACAAGGATTTTGGCTGCGGTTCAGCCAGTCGCTGTCGAGCGGTATGCGCGGTTTGGTCGATTTTGCGTTCTTCCTTGTCCGCATCTGGCCTGCGTGGATTATTATCTTGCTGGTATTAGGCGTGATACGTCGCGCAAAGCGGAAAAATGATGATTGATAAGCTGCCTTTTGATTTTCACTGAAAACCGACTTGTAATTTTATCCAAATCAATTATTTTTGCACCCTAATTTTTAAGATAAACAATACATTAATTTTATGGCAGATACTTCAGATTTGAGGAACGGCTTGTGCATCGAACTCGATGGCAAACTCTACACAGTTGTGAATTTCCTTCACGTGAAACCAGGCAAAGGCCCTGCTTTCGTCCGCACCAAACTCAAGAACCTTGAGAACGGCAAAACTATCGAATACATCTTCCACGGCGATGTCAAGATTAAGACAGTCCGCATCGAGCGCCGTCAGTATCAGTACCTTTACCGTGAGGGCGACAGTTTCGTGTTTATGAACACCGAGACTTATGACCAGATTAACATCGATGGCGATTTGATTGAGAACAACGACCTGATGAAAGAAGGTCAGTTGGTTGACATCACTTTCCACGCTGAAACCGAGAAACCGCTGCAAGCCGAAATGCCGCCATACGTTGAGTTGGAGGTAACTTACACTGAACCAGGCGTTAAGGGCGATACCGCCACCAACGCAATGAAGCCTGCAACCGTTGAGACTGGCGCAACTGTTATGGTTCCGCTCTTCATCAACGCTGGAGAGCGCATCAAAGTTGATACCCGCGACCGCAGCTACGGCGAGCGTATTAAATAAATTGGTTGACAAGTAACTATAAAAACACCGGCGCAATCCGGTGTTTTTTTTTACTTTAGCGGCATCTTTTAATCAGCAATTTATCGTTTATGCAAGGAAAGGCTTCAGTCAACCGATTGCAGTTGAGTAATTTCAAGCTCGATGCATTGCTTCGTATCACATTGGCAATCAATGAGAATACGCCGGTTGACCAACTTCTGGAACAGTTCCGCAGTATTTTGTGCGATGATTTGAACATCGGTAAAATCCTGATGTTCAGTTATAATCAAAAGTGGGAGAGGATTCTGATGTCGGGTGTTGAGCGGCGGGTGGCCGACGGCATCCGAGTTGAGAACGACTTGCAGTATTACAGGCAGATAACCAACCTGACAGCCACGCTAAACCCTAATCTGGCGCTGTTCGACACCATCATTCCCGTCTATCACCACGACCGGCCAATCGCCTACGTCATCATTGGCGACATCGATGAGGAGTGCGCCGGAATGAGCCCCACCATCAAGCACCTTTCGTTCATCCAAACCCTTGCAAACATTATAGTTGTGGCCATTGAGAACCGCAATCTCTTTAATGAGAATGTGCGCCAGGAGGCGATGAAGAAGGAGTTGGAGCTGGCCTCGCGGATGCAGACAATGCTGATTCCGAACGCGTCGATGCTGCCGAATAACAACGATTTGCACGTTTCGGCCTACTATTTGCCGCACTTCGATGTGGGTGGCGACTATTACGATTGGATTAAACTGTCTGACAATCAGTATTGTTTCTGTATTGCCGATGTCTCGGGAAAGGGAATTTCGGCAGCATTGCTGATGTCGAATTTCCAAGCCAACCTGAGAGCACTTTCGGGCGCCAATCTTCCAATAAGCGATGTTGTTAACAAGCTGAACGATAAAGTGTTGGAGAATGTCAACGGAGAAAAGTTCATCACGCTTTTCATTGCCTACTACAATACCAAAACCCGCAAGCTCACTTACGTGAACGCCGGCCATAACCCGCCGATTCTGTTTGATGCGGAAACCGGTGAGACTCAGCAGCTTACGCTTGGATGTATGGGCGTGGGAATGCTCGATACGATACCAAAGATGAACGTGGGCGAGTTGGTTTTGCCGCACAATAGCAAGATTCTCTGTTTTACCGATGGCGCTGTTGAGATTGAAAATCCTGACCGTCAGGCGTTTGGCACTGAGCCGATAGAACGCATCATCAGCACGGGCAATTCCATTTCAACTGATATCGACCGCATTGTCGATGCTCTGTATGAGCACAAAGGTCCTGAATCCGACTTTTTCGACGACATCACAATTCTTGGCGTCGAGTTCAAGTAACAATAGGACATCTAAAACGCAACAATTTGAAAATGAATAATAAAACTCCAAAAACAAAGATTGTCAACGACCCGGTGCTGGGGCTCATCGATTTTTCGTCGCCGTTGATTCTATCGCTGATTGAGCACCCGTGGGTGCAGCGTCTGCGCCGAATCAAACAGTTGGGAATGAGCGATATGGTCTATCCAGGAGCGCAGCACACGCGTTTTTTGCACACCATTGGGGCAACCTCGCTTATGCGCTTGGCCATTGACACTCTGAATCTTAAAGGCGCCGGCATCACCGACCACGAACGTGAGAGCGCAATGGTGGCCATTCTTCTGCACGACATTGGCCATTGTCCGTTTTCGCACGCGCTTGAGCACCATATTGCTGATGTGAGCCACGAGGACATCTCGCTGGTGTTTATGAACGAGCTGAACAAACAATTTGGTGGCGCTCTCGATACCGCAATTAGCATATTCACAGGTAATTATCCGAAGAAATATCTTTCGCAGCTTGTTTCCGGCCAGCTCGATGTCGACCGTCTCGACTATCTGCGCCGCGATAGCTTCTTCACCGGCGTGACCGAAGGAATCGTCAACACCGACCGCATCATAAAAATGCTCGAAATTGTTGATGACAAGCTTGTTGTGGAGAAGAAAGGCATCTACTCGATAGAGAAATTCCTGATAGCCCGCCGCCTGATGTACTGGCAGGTTTATCTGCACAAAACCGTGCATTCGGCCGAGCAGCTGCTGATTAACATCCTGCGTCGCGCCAAATATCTGACCGACAAGGGAGAAAACCTTCCGGCATCGCCCGCTTTCGCTTATTTCTTGCGTAATCGGGTTGAGCTAGAGCAGTTTAAGTCGGAAGAGGTGCGCGAGAACGGAATGACCACACTCGAGAATTTTGCAATGCTCGATGATGGCGACCTGATGGTGTCGGTGAAAATGTGGGCCTCGCACCCCGACCGCGTGTTGAGCACCCTCTGCCGCAACCTGATGAACCGCCAGCTGCCCAAAACCATTGTGCAGGACCAGCCCGTCGACGACGGTATGGTGCGTCTGCTGCAGGAGGGCGTGATGAAAAAAGACGGCCTGACCGCCGAGGAGGCAAGCTACTTTGTCAGCTCGGGTGTCATCGCCAACAAGGCCTACAGCCAGCGCCACGACCAAATCCTGATAAAGGAGAAAGACGGTTCGGTGACCGAGATTGTGAATGTTGCCGATATGCTCAACATTCGCGCTCTTTCCACCACCATCAGCAAATACTACATTTCGTGGCCTAAAGAGATAAAAAGCTAATAAACAAATAATTATGGAGGCAAAAGAAATTAAAAAGATAGTCGGCTTGACGTTTGTCGGACTTTCGGCTGTGTATGTGGCAGTTATGCTAATAATGTGCGCGCAAGCCAATTCAACCATTGGCAGCCTGTCTGGTGAGCCCGCGTTCAATGTGCTGAGCGCCATACAGAAACCAGTTGCCACCACCAATATTGTGTTTTTTGTGGTGCTATTGGGCGTTTCGCTTTGGATGTACTGGCAGAGCGGCAAAAAGGCGCTAACCTACTTGCCTGTAGCCATTTTCACGGTTTTCACGCTCTTTTGCTATGTCGCGCTAAGCGGCTCTTTTTATAGCATTGGCGGCGGCAATCCAACTCTGTCGGGTTCCTACTGGCTGATGTTTTTCATCGGCATTTTCTTTGTCGCTGGAGCGATAACCATAACGGTTATTTCGGGTATGGCCGTGCGGAATCTGCTGAAGCGGAACGATAAGGGCAATGATTAATAATTGTATAAAGGTATAAGTGATTGAAAAAATAACAATTAATAATTAACAATTAACAATGGGTGCAGATTTCGGGTTAAATCTGATAAAATCGGTTAGATACAAATAAAATCTGTGTAAATCAGTTATCCCGATAGCTATCGGGGCTGCGTCATCTGCGTTCTAATCATAAAAATCAAAAATAATGAGAACATATCAATCAGTTTTCGACCTTCCGAAACTTGACGAGGCCTTGAAAATGGCCGCTGAAGTAAAGAAAAATCCTTTTGGATGGGAGCATCTTGGCAAGCACAAAACCTGCCTGCTCATTTTCTTCAACAACAGTCTGCGCACACGCTTGAGCACGCAGAAAGCCGCCCGCAACCTGGGTATGGACGTTATTGTGCTCGATGTGAACCAGGGCGCTTGGAAACTTGAGACGGAGCGTGGCGTGGTGATGGACGGCGACAAGAGCGAGCACCTGCTCGAGGCCATTCCTGTGATGGCGCAGTATTGCGACATTCTGGGCGTGCGCTCGTTTGCCCGTTTCGAGAACCGCGAAGATGACTACACAGAAAAGATTCTGAATCAGTTTATTAAATATTCGGGCAAGCCTGTTTTCTCGATGGAGGCTGCAACCTGCCATCCGCTGCAGGCCTTTGCCGACCTAATCACCATTGAGGAGTATAAAAAGGTGAAACGCCCGAAGGTGGTGCTCACCTGGGCGCCGCATCCGCGCTCGCTGCCGCAGGCCGTGCCAAACTCGTTTGCCGATTTTATGAACGAGGCCGATGTCGATTTTGTCATCACTCACCCCGAGGGCTACGAGTTGGACCCGAAGTTCGTGCGTGGCGCGCGTGTTGAGTACAACCAAAAGAAGGCTTTCGAGGGCGCCGACTTCATCTACGCCAAAAACTGGTCGTGCCCTGGCGTTACCTGCCCCGACAAGTACGGCCAGATTCTAAGCAAGGATATGAGTTGGACCGTTGACACCGAGCATATGAGCTGGACCAATCAGGCCAAATTTATGCACTGCCTACCCGTTCGCCGCAATATGATTGTCACCGACGACGTGATTGAAAGCCCCGACTCAATTGTGATTCCCGAGGCCGCCAACCGCGTGGTTTCGGCACAAACTGTGCTGAAGATGATGCTGGAATCAATGTAGGAGTTAGGATTTAGGAATTATTATTTTAATTAGTAAATATTTATCAATTAATTAGTTGTTATAGAGAAAAAGAAAGATTTGAATACATATAATTAATGGACAGTTTCCATTAATTCTCTGTTCACGAAACCGCCAATTTCGAAAAATCAGTGAGAATTAAATGACGAAATGTCTACGCTTTGAGGCGTGGACTATTCGCGTTTATCTACTGATTTGGGTTACTTGGCGGTACCAGTGGGCAGGGTAAACTTTTAACGGATAGTTTACGCCTTTTTTATGGATATACACATAGGACACCAGATTCAAGCCGACTTGAAGGCACAGGGCCGCAGTGTTACGTGGTTCAGCCGTCAGCTGTGTTGCAGCCGCCAAAACTGCTACAAGATTTTCAACACGCCAATTCCGCACATTGCAACATTGTATGCGGCGCAGAAAGCGTTGGGAGTAGATTACATTTCAATGCTTAAAGAGTCTATTGAAATGTAAATCAGGATGTTATTGTCTTGCGATTCCCTACAATCCTTAGTCATCATTGCATTTACGACAAAACTGTCAACCAAATTATTACAAAACCGCCAACTAAAAGTGGATATTGTAACGAATTAAGATATAAGTGTTTAGGGTATTATTGCATACACGTTTTTAATAACAACTTTAAACTTTATTGTATGAAAAAATTATTTTTAATTTCAATTGTGGGATTATTTGTTCTTGCAGGTTGCGACAAAGAATCAGATGAGAGTGTTACTCGAACTGAAATTCTTGAAGGTGAAACTATTAATATGCGCGTTGGGGAAACACTACAATTACATATTAAAGTTTACCCCGAAGATTTGAAAAACGAAACGCAGGGGAGGGCGTATGCTTTCCGTGAATGGCGTTCTTCTAATGAAAAAGTAGTGTTTGTTGGTGCATTTGGAGAAGTAAAAGCAATTACTGCTGGTGAATCTGTGGTTACAGCAATTACACCAGATAATGTTTCAGTTGCTTGCAAAATTGTTGTTAGAGAGATAGCAATAACTGAAATTACTATTAAAAATACAAATGATACAATTTTGATTGGCGATCAGCTTCAACTTAATCCTATGGTAATGCCAGATAGCGCATCTTATAAAGATAAATTAGTGTATTTGTCTTCTAATGAGGCTATAGCAACTGTAGGAAATAATGGCGTTGTTCAAGGTATTAGCGAGGGCAAATGCAAAATCGAAATAGCAAGCGCCGATGGAAAGGTATCTGCAGTATGTAATTTGGTAGTAAACCCAATTAGGGTCGCTGACGTCATTTTAAAATTATCTGATGACCAAGGCATTTCCATAAAAAAAGGAGGAAAACATACTATTGAAATTAGTATTGTTCCTTCTAATGCCACCAACACAAATTTGACTTGGACCACGAGCGACGCAGCAATAGCGACAGTTGCAAATGGTGTGGTTACAGGAGTGGCAGCTGGTACGGCCATAATTACAGTAAAATCAGATGATAATAGTGAAATTAGCAAGAGTTTTACTGTTACGGTAGAATAAATAAGAAGTTCAAGTCACTATATATAGATGCATTTTCTTTCAGCCAAAACCGAAAAACACTTCGGTTTTGGCTGAGTTTTTTTTGCTAACTGTCTTACTTGCTTGCCCTTTCAATCCTTTTGTATCTCCGTCCACCGTTCCCGCGTCATTATGTTAATGTGTGCCGTTCGCACATCGTTAACAAGCGGAACTTCAACATTTTCGATAGTGTGGTGATAAGTGAAACCGATTTTTTCCTGCGCGCGTTTCGATTTTTGGTTGCCGTCGTAGTAGCCGCACCAAACGGCGGTGGAGTTGAGGTCGTCGAAAGCGTGGCGAATCAGCCGGAGAGAGGCTTCGGGCGCATAGCCGTGGCCCCAGTGCGGAACGCCAATCCAAAAGCCCAGTTCAACTTCGGTTTCGCCAATCGGGGCAATGCCGTCGCCGTTGAACAGCAAGCCTATGCTGCCAATCGGTCGGTCATCAGATTTCAGCGTTATGGCATAAGTCTCTGGTTTTGAGAACACTGTGCGGATAATCTCAAGGCTGTTTTCGACACTTGTGTGCGGCGGCCAGCCAGCAATCGGGCCAACCTGCGGGTCGCGGGCATATAAATATAGGTCTTCGGCGTCGGCATCGAGCCACGGACGCAGAATCAGACGGTCTGTTTCAAAAGTCATAATCGGTGTTTAAACAATGTTTAAAAGTGAGCGAATCGGCAACCTCCGATTCAACTGCAATTTCGGCAGAATATTTACTTTTAGCAAACAAAAATAGCGGCCAGTGCCGATAATATGCTAACCGCGGGCAGGCCGTTTTTTGAATCAGATAAAATATTGATATGGAGTTAATTGGAAAATTAGAGGAGGTTCGTGCCGCCATTCAGCGCACAGCAACCTTCACCGTAAGGGAATTTGTTCTTGAAGTTGAAAACCAGCGCAACGCGCAGTGGAACGACCACATTCTGTTTCAGGTTTCGAACAACAATGTGGCCTTGCTCGATAATTTCGCTGTAGGGCAGATGATTAAGGTTACGTTCGACATTCAGGGCCGCCGCTGGACGGGCCAGGATGGCACGCAGCGAGTGTTCAACACCTTGTCGGCGTGGCGCATAGAGGCTGCCGATGCCGCACAACCAATGGCAGCCGCTCCGCAAACCGCACCTGTAGCACAGCCTTCGGCCGCTCCCGCTCAGCCAGCCGCTCAGCCCGCTCAAAGCAGCGACATTGCTCCAACGGATGACCTTCCGTTCTAAACTGCAAGGAATGTCAACATCGCTGAAACAGAGGATTTTAAACTGCGAGTCGGGATTCTTGTTCTACGGTCTCACGCCCCCGAAAGCCGCAACAGGCGAGGAGAGGGTGCGTGAGATTGCCGACAAGCAGATGGCGCGTGTGCGCAGTCTGAACGTCGATGCGCTCATTCTCTATGATTTGCAGGATGAGTCGTCGCGCAACGCCAATCCGCGCCCGTTCCCGTTCAGCGAAACGCTCAGGCCAGACGTTTACAGCCGTAACTATTTGGCTGATTTGCAGTTGCCGAAGATAATCTACAAAAGTGTCGGCAAATATTCGTCTGCCGAATTTGCCGATTGGGTGCGCACGGCCGACAACGATTTGTCGGTTTTTGTGGGCTCGCCTTCAAAAACACAAGCCGACAGTCTCACTTTGTGTGATGCCTATCGCATTAAAAACGAGCAAAATACGAATATGGTTCTCGGCGGAGTGACCATTCCTGAGCGTCACCATTTGAAGGGCGATGAGCATCTGCGGCTTTTTAACAAAATCGATGGCGGCTGTCGGTTCTTTGTGTCGCAGTGCGTATACAGCGTCAACCAAACGCTTGATTTTTTGTCGGATTACTATTACACCGCCATTGAACTTCAGCGGCCGTTGGTGCCAGTTATTTTTACTCTAACGCCTTGTGGCTCAACTAAATCGCTCGAATTTCTTGATTGGCTCGGAATCGACGTGCCGCACTGGTTGTACAACGACCTTTTGCATTCCGAAAACATTCTCCGTCAGTCGGTTGACGTGTGCCGCCAAACTGCTGCCGAAATCATTGATTTCTGCCGAGGAAAGCGTATCCCAATGGGCTTTAACATTGAAAGTGTGGCAATTAGGAAAGAGGAAATCGAGGCATCGGTTGAGTTGGTGAACGATGTCAGAAAGCTGCTCTCGCGGTAGATTAGTCCCTACTTCCCTAACTTGATTCTCACCGCCGCAAACTTTCGCAAACCATCGTCGCTCAGGCATTTGCAGGCTTCATCATAACTTGCGGCATTGTCAACAATGGTGTCGAACATCTGCCAGCGGTAGCCCGACAGCAGCGATTCCTCAACCCAATACGAAAACTCGGTGTGCGGATTCAGGTATTCCAATTTCTTCATTCTCAAATACATCGGCAAGCCGTCCGACACATCGCGCCAGGTGTCGGCAAAAGCGTAGTCGAACCGCTCGGCGGGCATCTGCTTTTCGGCATACTCGAAAGCGTCGGCACAAACAATCCTAACCTTTTCAGGGTGAACGAATTGCGGCAGAATGTGGGTCTTGAAAAGTTCAATCACGTCTTTTGAGCGCTCAATTATGGTTATGCTCTCAACATTTGGCTTTAAATGAACAAGATACGGATAATATCCCATTCCCAGCCCGAATGTTGCGACCTTTCCGCGGGCGGTTTCAACGGCAAAGCGGATTGTGGCCGTCTCGTTGGGCTTGATAGCCATCCACTCGTGGCCGTCCTCGTGAACGGCAGGATAACTGAAATCGCTGTCGAAGAAGCCGATACGCTGAATTTCCTTGAAGTCGGGGTCGAGAATCATCTCATCGCAGACAAACGCTTCGTAGGCCTTGTAGTGTTCGTATTTCAGTTCCCAGCGGCCAAACTTAACGTTCGGAATGCGGATATTTTTGTAGTACGGGTCCTCGGCGTAGGCCTTGGCGTCGAGTTTGACAACCGAGCGGCGGAAATATTCGTCGAGCAGAATGCGGTCGTCGGGGTTTTCGTCGGGATTGAGCCCGCAGAAACCGCTGAGCAGCGCGGTGTATATAGCCTCGTCGGGCAGCAGGCCGCCAGGGTTCGACTCTTCCATCAACTCTTTGGTTATCAGGCACGGATTTTGGTCCAGATAGTCGCAGAGCATCCACGCGTAATCGTTGTTGCGTTGGCGGATTCGCTTCAGTTCTTCAATTTTAGCCTTGTCGCTTTCGCTGAGTATCTTACTCATTTCCAAATGATTCTCAATTAAAAATTGAACACGGCCGCTACAATGAAGCGGTAGTTCCCGACATTGTAATCCGACTCGTAGTGGTATTTTCCACCGTCTTCAATTTTCTTGCCGTAGGTGGCATTGGTGTATTCAACTTCGCCAAAAAAGTTCAGATAATCAGTCGGATAGAAGCCGACGCGCGGCTGAATGCGCCAAACATTGTCAATGTCGATTCCGCGACCGAAAACCTTGTCATCAGCGTTAATATCGTCGCCGAAATTGTTGTTGCGGCCAAATCCAGCAAACAATCCAGGGCGGCAGACGCCTTTGGTACGGCCCAGGTCAACCCAGAAAGTTGTTGTACCGAAATTGCTGTATTTGAATGTATTATCGTCTTGAAGTCCGCTTTCGATATAGCCGCCCATCAAGCCCTGCTCGGTCAGATTATCGCCATAAATGCCTTGGAACCGAATACTTAACTCGCTGACATTCAGTTTGCCGAAAACCGAAACGGCGGTCGAGCCGATTTTGGTGTCGGTTTTATACTTTTTGCCGTCGGCGTCGGTGGTGAAGGTGCGTGGCTGAAGCAGAACGTAGTTCACCATCGCGCCAAGATAGAGTTTCTCGCCGCGGAAGCAGAGTTGGGCGTTCAGTTCGGGCAGGCAACTGTTGCGTAGGTAGGCGGTGCTGCCGCCGTCGGGGCCGACCGATTTGTTGTCGAGTTGGAAAGCGGCAATTCCGCTCAACTCAAGTCCGCCAAAGTATTGAGTATAACGTGCTTGTACGTAGCGAGAGTACGGGTGGAACGGAATGCCCATATTGAGCGGACGAGTGCCAGGCATCACCTCGTGAGCCACCATCGGGTGCCAGTATTGTCCCAACAGCAGGTTCGATTTCTGCCAGCGCATATTCAGGTAGGCGTGGCGCAGGCGCAGCATATTGATTCCGCCATCGGTGGCACCGGTGAAATCGCCTTCCAGATAGCCTGAAATCTTGGCGTTAAGCGCATCGGGCGCACTGATTTTCATACCAATACGCGCCGTGATGGCAAGCGCATTGTTGCTCGGCTGAGCGTTGACGTCGTTGCCTTCAGCATCGAGTTTTTTCGGTGCGGGATAGAAGAGCATCTGCTCCTCGCGTGCGCTCACCACCTCGCGGGTGTCCATATAGAACTGCGGGTCGATGAAACCGCTCATTTTGTAGGTCCATTGTGGTTCCGAAGCATCGGATTTAGGTGCGTCCTGAGCCGCGGCAGCGACTGTCAGAGCGCTAAAGATGGCTAATGCCGATAGTTGCTTAATCATAAGTTTTACAAATAAATTGCTGTTTTTGCGGCGCAAATAAAATGAAAATGCGCGTTAAATGCCATACGTTTTATGCGGTTTTTCGGACGATGCATTCCAATCGAAAAAAAAATCACAAATCCCGATTAACTTTCGGCAGGTTTTTGCTACCTATTGGCAGAAACGCACAAAAATGACGCTTCAGGAGTTTGAACAACTATCGGAGAGAATCAGGCAGAAGATGCTGATGTTGGCTGGCAGATTTAACAATGCCACCCAGCTATCGGTGGAGGCTGAGGATATTGTGCAGGAGTCGCTAGTAACGCTTTGGCGGCTGTCGGAGCGTGGCTACCCGATACGCGACGCGGAGGCGCTGGCCGTGAAAATTGTCAAAACCACCTGCGTGTCGCACTACCGTAAGCGCCGGATTGTTGCGCAGTCAATTGCCGGAGTCGATTTTAGTGGCGGTATGTCAGCTTCGGCTTTGACCGACGACGAGGATATGGCCAAAATTGAGACGCAGATTTTAGGCAGCCTGACACCATCGCAGCAGATGTTGCTGAAAATGAGGAACGACGACGGACTTTCGCTCGACGATATTTCCGCCGTGACGGGCAAACCCAAAGCAAGCGTGAAGACAACCATTTCGGTGGCACGCAAACAGATGTTGGAACAAATAAAACGAATACTATGATTGACATTGATAATAAACTGGAACGTAAGGTGCTGATTGAGCGCTACTTGGAGGCTGACACAACTGTGGCAGAAGAGCGCGCCTTGGCTGAGTACTACGCAATGAGCCAGCCTGATGCCGACGAAGCAGCCTTCGCCAAACTTGTCCTGACAGGCAACACCGCGCTTAACTCACTGAGCAACAGCGGTGAACGCGAATACGACCGCTTGGTTGAAAGCCGCCACCGTATCGGGTTCAAGCGCACCCTGCGCTGGGTGGCAGGCATTGCGGCAGCCATTGCTGTGGTTGCCATTGTTCGGGCCAGCATTGTGTCATACATCGACAATCAGTGTGATATAACCCCGATGGAGATAGCCGAGACACTCAATACGCTGATGGACCTGTCGGCAGATGAGATAGAATCGATAAACGCCACACCTTGTGGGAAAAACGTCTTAATCACGGCCAGAATGAAGGACAACAGCTCGAGCACCTACATTCTGACGCGCGAAGGCGACGCTCTGACAACCTACTACGCGTGGCAGAATTAACAATCTAACCATTTAAAATTTAGAGAAATGAGAATACTTTTAATTTTAGGAATTTGCGCTTCCGCGATGGTGGCCAATGCACAAACGGCCCAAAAAGTCACTGTGAACAAATATAGCATTGATGGCGAGCCAGTCTATGATTTCAATGGTTCACAGTTGAATGGAAAGACTATAGACAGGTATCGGATAGACACTATGCCCCCCCTTGATGAGAATAAAGTTATAGTTATTCATCAAATTCTAACAACGGACTTCAAAAGGCCCGACGGCCCGTCCGCAAAAATCTATGTCGAACCAGGCGGAAGTATGCCTTTAACAATTGTTGATGGCGTGGAGGCAATACAGCCCGCACCGGAAGATATTAACTCAATTGAGATTTTAAAGCCCAATTCGCCCGAAGCTGCAAGATACGGAGAGAAAGGCAAAAACGGAGTTGTGGTAATCACTACCAAATCGAGGAAACCTACTTCCACTACAATCTATATAATCGATGGTCAGAAATCGACCGAAGCAGATATGAAGGCACTCAACCAGAACAAAATCAAATCGGTTGAGGTGATGAAAGGCAAAGCCGCAAAGAAATACACCGACGATCCAAACGTTGGAGTGGTGATTGTGAACACAAAGAAATAAATATCAATAAGTTACACATTAAAAACAACGAGTTATGAAAAGGAGATTTTTAACTATGATTACTGTGGCAGTCAGCAGTTTGGCAGCCATTGCACAACCTTATCCAACCACAGACAACATTGTCAGGCTTACCGACCAAAATATGCCTGCGGTTGAGTATTTCACAGCAGAGAAGGTAAAATTGCCCGAAATATATGCCAACGCCGAATATCATATCTATAACGACGACATTGCCATTATAATCAACTACAAGAATCCGCAACCCTTTGTTGTAACGTTCTACAATCTGAATACCAAAAAGATAATTGCAGGTTTTTTCAAAAAAGGAGAAATGATGTATGTTGGGGGCCAAATGCGCTGCAACGATTTTGTTGTTGCAAATGGCATCTCGCACACTGTTTTTCGGTTTAACATCGATTCGGTTCTGGCTTATGGATTTGCATACAGCCCGGCAGTTACCCAATTTGGTACAACGTATGCTTCTTCTCTTGTTTATGTCGATGAAAACACAATTGTAATGCCTAATTCACAATATATAACCGGCGACTTTGGCGTGGAGGGGCTTCCCGAATTTATACTATGCAATGCAAAAACAGGGAAACCGCTTACCGACTACAAACAAAATAATAAAAACTTTCCGTCAAATTTGACACAACGGTCAATAGCTTATTGTAACTCGAAATACATAGCATTTTGGCATAATTTCCCAATCATAACCATTTATGATAAGAATTTCAATCTTTTGAAAATGTATCGTGATGACAAGTTCAAAGACAACGAAGTGCGCGAAGAAAATAGAGATTTCTTGATGAAAAATATCGATAACTTTTTCACATTCGCCTGCCAAACAGATAATTACATTTTTGCCAATAATGGAAGGGGACATATCTCAAGAGAGGAATTTGAAAAAAAAGGAGGAATCCAATGGATTGAGACCACCGATTTCACGATAGCCAGGCTCAAAAACCAGGAGATATGGTGCTTCGACAATGATATGAATCTTGTCCGTCGGTTTAAATGCAAAAACAAATTGAGTTTTATAAGCAATGTTTCTTATAACGAGAAGTCTAAAAATATGTTTGTTAATGCGATGGATGAGAACGGGAAATATTGCTTATACCGATGCAAATTCAATAAATAAAAGCACTGCTGCGGATAAACAGAATCGCTCATTCACGATATAATTACGAGCTTCAGTGAACATTCATTTTAAACAATCAACAAACTAAAAAGATGAAAATCAAAACTTTAACAGCCATAGCCATCTGTGTCACAATGATGGCCTGCAACAGTGGTAAAAATCAAATCGCTGACGGATGGGTGATTGATAACGATAGGGATGATATGGAGACCATCGACCTCCAAGAAATTGCCGAAATTATTGATGTCAAGCCCATTGTGAGCGACGAGCCGTTGGACGAAATCGAGTGCTTAAACGGAATCAGCAACAATTTTATAGCCTGCAACCGACAATATCGAACGTTCTATCACATCAGAGACGGAAAGCTTGTTGACAAACTCAATACCGTGGGTAATGGACCGAATGAGTATCAGGAACTCAGAAAATTCTC
The DNA here is from genome assembly GCA_902790595.1 of uncultured Bacteroidales bacterium. Lineage (GTDB taxonomy): Bacteria > Bacteroidota > Bacteroidia > Bacteroidales > SZUA-534 > RUG13583. The sequence goes on along the minus strand of CADASL010000005.1, from coordinate 245,351 downwards.
GTTCCTGCCTGCCGAAAATCTTTTCTATGGCTACAATAGCAGCAAAGGTGCGATAATGTGCTTCCAAACGTCACCGTTCAAATATGTGTCGAAATCTGAGATAAAAAATTATCCTTTCAGTTTGGTTGCTGTCGGTCGTGACCAGTTGTTGATTACATCGCAACCTCCGCTTGACGAGTGCGAAAATGTTGAGATTGAAGATATGGGGTTCGGCGCAGTGATGAGAAAAATAAAAGACAGCAGTGCCGTGTACAGTTTTGACGGGCATTCGTTGACTAAATTGTTTTGTATGGCAAAACCGGGTGATGAGTTTTCACCAAGCGCATTTACGCGTTCGGGCAAAGATTTGCTGATGTTGCTGCTTATGCCAAAACACACTCTCTACCGTTATTCTGACGGTCAGATACAGAAAATTGCAACAATCGATTACGGCGATATGGAAATGCCCGAACCCTCTATAAAAATCGAATCTCAAGGCGCCGAGATTTCTGCTATAAAAATTGTCTTTGAAGGCGACTACTGCCACGGGTGCGACTTTCCGCAAATCAAAGGCTCAACGCTTGCATACTGGCAACGTATGGCTTTGAATAATAAGAAGTACAACTGCCTTGCCATTGCCACACCGAACAACCTGCACGTCTACAAAATATACATTGGAGGTTTGAATATTGAAGTCACCCCCGGAATGGTGGACAACGGCGTTTACACAATGGTGATTCAAGGCGACTGGGAGAGCAAAATCGATTCAAACGAGGAGCTGTCACCGCTCGGCAAACGCATTATCGAGACATTGAAGCAGAACGATGAGAACCCGATTTACTTGCAATTCCGACTGAAAAACAAATATCTGAAAGATTAAAACAAACACTAACCTATATCACAAAAGCGGACAGCACTGAAGCATTCAGCTCTGCCCGCTTTTGAATTTTTTTCAAAATGAAAATTCGCACCGAATCAAATTGGAAAACTAACGACCACCGAACATTATCAGTTGTCCCTGTTTTTTGACACTACAGACAACAGTCTGTGTTTAAGGCTGTTGCCATTTTTTATTCAGCATCCGCTTTCAGCATCGCCATATATTCATCATAACTGATTGTTTCGCCGCCCATCGATTTCAGATGCTTTGATAATCAATCTTTTTAAATCAAACAGTTGTTTCACGTCAAGAAAAAGTTTAGCGCATAAGTTGTTTTTTGTAAAAATTACTTTTCTATATTTGGCACTTGGTATTGCAGACAGAATCTGCTGTGCCTTTTGACATATTGGAAGCGTTTTATTAGCGCGTCTGTTCTAAGTTGTTAGAGAACTTCGCAACTTTTCGAATATACATTAGAACGATAGCGATGATAGAATGCCTATATATTTGTATGTGTGAGTCATACCTATTCGCATAGGTGTGTGCATATATTAATGCGTGGGCTTTCTACGTTGCTCGTTTCTGGTATATTCGGGCAATGCGAAGGCCTTCTAACAGCGGGGATGAGCAACTAATATTAGACTCTCACGCTTTTTTTTATGCTCAAAACTAATCGGATTTTTTTACAGCCTTCGTGAGAGTTGTTGGCAAAAAAAACAAGTTACGCAATGGTAACTATTTGTGACTATGTGTGTTACTAACAATTTTAATCTCAGTTTTATGAAGCGTTTACCAGCTTTTGTGTTGGGCAATCTGCTTGCTATGCAAGCCTTTGCCTATGATTTTCAGAGCGGCGGCCTGTGTTACAATATCACAAGCGGTAGCCAACCATTGACAGTCGAAGTGACGTACTTGTCGTATGATGACAATTACCCTGATTTGACTAAGGCGGAAATACCTTCGTCGGTAACAAATGATGGCAAGGAATATGCGGTAACGGCTGTCGGCAAAAATGCCTTCAACTATTGCTCAAAACTGACTTCGGTGAGCATTCCGTCGTCGGTAAAAACTATTGGTGTACGGGCGTTTTTCGGTTGCAAAGGTTTGTCAAAAGTGATAATACCAAATTCTGTTACAGACATCGGCAACAGCGCCTTCAACAGCTGTAATACCTTGGCGTCCGTAACCATTGGTTCGCAGGTGAAAACTATTGGCGATTATGCTTTTTCGTTCTGCAATTCGCTCACAAGCCTGACTATTCCTAATTCGACTAAAAGTGTAGGGAAAGGAGCATTTAATAGTTGTATTTCGTTAGGAAAACTAACGATTGGAAACTCGGTGGAAATTATTGGTGAACAAGCATTTGCTAATTGCAACTTAACTGACATTACCATTTCAAATTCGGTAAAAACAATTGAAAATAAGGCGTTTGAAAGTAACAAACTGTTGCAGACTTTAACTATTGGAAACTCTGTTACCGAAATAGGTGCCACTGTATTTGCCAATTGTTCAAATTTGACTACTGTCAATTTAGGCACATCGGTGAAGAAAATAGAAGATGGTGCATTTGGTTTGAATACAATAGTTTATGTTGTTTCCGACAATCAGTTTGGCGTTTATTATCCGCTATATTTCAATGGTGGCGATATTCGTTATATTTTAGACGAAGAATCAGCGTATCTAACTATAGAACAGGTTAATAATAACGTTCAGACGCTTGATGTTCCAGAAACAATAACCATTGGCGCAAAAACTCTGCCAGTGACAAACATCACAGAACGGGCTTTTGCAAATTGTAAAAAACTGAAATCGTTGTCAATATCCAAGTCGGTAAAAGAGATAGCTGAACGGGCGTTTGCAAATTGCAGCAATTTGGACAGCATTGGTGTTGACGCAGCCAACCCCGATTTTATGTCGGTTGATGGTGTGTTATACAATATAGCAGCGGTTTCTTCGACAATTGTCAACTGTTTCCCGCCCGCAAAGGCGGGTTCTTATACGATTCCCGCTCACACGAAAGCCATTGGCGGCAGTGCGTTTATGAACTGTGCAAAACTGACAGAACTTGACATTCCAAGAAATGTTGATTCAATTTCAGCTAGCGCATTTACGAATTGCAATAGTATTGCGACTCTATCTTTTGATACTGAAGCCGTGGGTGATTTGTTTAAAGGCAAAGTAAAACTTGCAACATTGGTCGTGGGAAATTCAATTAGTAACATTGCAAATAATGCCTTTGCAAATTGTGAGGGACTTATTTCTATAACAATTCCCGACGAAATAGGAACTATTGGTGCAAAAGCATTTGACGGCTGCAAAAAATTGGTTTATAATAAATTTGATAGTGCAGTGTATTTGGGTAATGCCGCGAATCCGTATGTGGTTCTGATGAATGTGGTATCGAAAGACAAAACCGCTAAATGTGACATTCACAACCAAGCCAAGTTGGTTTATATGAATGCCTTTGCTAATTGCAAAAAACTCACGACAGTGAGCATTCCTGATGGTGTGCGCAAGATTGATGATGCTGCGTTTAGCGGATGCGGCGAATTAACAAGTGTTACAATGACAAATTCGGTTTATGAAATTGGAAATAACGCATTTAGCGGTTGCGCAAAATTGACCGATATTGCCATTTCCGATTCCATTACCATAATTGGCGCCAATGTGTTTAAAGATTGTAGTAAACTTAAATACAATCAATTAGACAGCGTGCTTTATTTGGGTAACAGTGTGAATAAATATGTTATGCTTGTTTCTGCCAAATCGAAAGACGAAATAGAAAGATGTGCCATAAGCAAAACTGCAAGAATTATTTATGACAATGCTTTTGATGGTTGCAAGAAGTTAAGTGAGATAAGCATTCCAAACAGTGTTGTTTCTATTGGCAAATCAGCATTCAAGGGTTGTGACACATTGGACAATGTTGTCATTCCAAATACCATATCTGCTGTTGATGTCAGTGTGTTCAATGGTTGCAAAGGCCTTCGGAATTTGACTGTCAACATTTCTGATGAAGTGGCATACAATGTAACTTTGGCTTCGAACAATGAAAAATGGGGCTCCTGCTATATTTCGAAGTTTGAATTGGCTGATAGCAAGGTAAATGTTACAGTACAAGCTGCTGCCGCCGCCAAAGTCGACTCTGTGGCGGGTAGGGGAATGTTCGCACACTGGTCCGACAGCGAAGATAGTACCGCAATGGTTCGCAAGTTTACTTTAACCGATGATTTGAACCTTACGGCCATTTTTGAGAAAGACCCGACGGGCATTGAAGAACAACAGGCTTCTAATGTCTTGATTTATAGCTATGGAAATACTGTTGTGGTTGAAAACGCCAATGCAGCAATTCGTGTTTACAACTCAATGGGACGGCTTGTGGCTATCAGCAACAATATTGCCGATGGCATACGTAACGAATTGCAAATCAATGAGTCGGGCGTTTATATTGTTCAAGTTGGGAAAACAACTCAACGGATTATCATAAAGTAGGATCGATGTTTCCTCGCAGAAGCGACAGGTTATATAGTCGGCTTGTCGTTTCTGTAAAAAAACGCTGCGGCATAATGCCGTGGCGTTTTTTTTAATTGAAAGCGGAAGACTATTTTTTGTTCTTTAACAATTTTCGATTTTTCATTTTTCCGTTTTCAGCATCGCCATATATTCGTCGTAACTGATTGTTTCGCCGCCCATCGATTTCAGATGCTCGGTTTCGAACTGACAATCAATGAATAAGCCTTTCGATTCGGCCATTAGTCGGGCTAAAAAGATGAGCGCCATTTTCGATGCGTTCGGTTCGAGCGAGAACATACTCTCGCCAAAAAACGCGCGGCCGATGGTTACGCCGTAGAGTCCGCCCACAAGTCGGCTGCCGTGCCAGACTTCGACACTTGCTGCAAAGCCAATGTCGTGCAGATGTTTGTAAGCCGCAACCATATCGGGGCCGAGCCAAGCGCCATCTTGCTCGGAGCGGCCGTCGGCGGTTGAGCAGTTTTGAATCACTGCGGCAAAATCTTGGTTTATGGTGCAAGTGAAAACATTCTTGTTCAGCACGTTACGCATTGAGTGCGATATTCTGACCTTCTCGGGAAAAATCACAAACCGCGTCATCGGGCAGAACCACATAATGGTCTCGTTGCGGAAACTGTACCACGGAAAAATGCCGTTCGAGTAGGCCAGCAGCAGCCGCTCAGCCGACAGGTCGCCGCCAACGGCAAAAAGTCCGTCGGGCTCGCCAAGGTGCGGGTCGGGGAAGGCAATGCGGTTGTCGAGTTTGAAAATCATAGAGCGAAATTAAGAAACCGCGGCAATCGCGCGCAAGCCAAAAAGAATTATTTTTCGGCAAAAAAAACTAATGAGCGATATTGAGCGCCATCCGTTGAAACCTTTTCTGCCACCGTCGGCTAAAGTGCTGATGTTGGGCAGTTTTCCGCCGCCGCGGGCGCGTTGGTCGATGGATTTTTTCTACCCGAATTTCCAAAACGATATGTGGCGTGTGTTGGGTCTTATTTTTTATGCCGACAAAAACCGCTTTGTGATTGCTGACGAGCGACGCTTTGATTATGAAGCAGTTGTGCGGTTCTGCACCGAAAAGGGAATTGCCATTTTCGACACAGCATCGGCTGTCAGGCGGCTGAAGGACAATGCGTCGGACAAATTTCTTGAAATTGTTGAGCCAACAGATTTGGCGGCATTGTTGAATCAAATACCAGAATGTCAAGCTGTTGTAACCACAGGCGAGAAGGCCACCGATGCCATTGTCAACCGTTACGGATGCCCGAAACCCAAAGTGGGCTCGTTCAGTGCGCTAACCATTGGCGGGCGCGGCTATCGGTTTTTCAGAATGCCTTCAACATCAAGGGCTTACCCGTTGGCGCTTGAAAAGAAAGCCGACGCCTATCGGGCGATGTTCAAAGCAATAGGAATGCTGTCATAAGTAATTACAAATTACGAATTACGAATTACAAACCAAGAACCACGCACTTTAAACCTGTTAAACCTGTTAAACTTTAAACCTTACTCGCAACACTATTTTTAGGTAAATCTCCTAATTGTATCATCATTTATTTCGGCAGAAAAATTTGTGTGCTTATATTTGCCAACGGTAACTAATGGCATCAACCGACGCGCGATGGCGAGTTTGTTGATTGTCAATCAATGATTTAAAAGGATGATTCTTACCATTTTCAAACTTCTCGGCTGCCTTGCCTTGCTGATGTTCGGTATGAAGACGATGAGCGAAGGCTTGCAGAAACTCACTGGCGGCCACCTGCGCAACGTGCTTGGCACAATGACAAAAAACCGCTTCACGGCCCTGCTCACAGGTACATTCATCACGGCTGCCGTGCAGTCGTCAACAGCGACTACCGTGCTCACCGTAAGTTTTGTAAACGCTGGCTTGCTCACTCTGACGCAGGCCATCGCTGTTATTATGGGTGCCAACATCGGAACCACCGTCACGGGCTGGCTGATGGCCATTTTCGGTTTCCAATTCGATATGACGAGCGTGGTTTACCCGCTCTTCGCTTTGGGCATTGTGCTGTCGTTTATGAAGAGCAACGGCACAAAATCGTTTGGTGAGTTTGTCTTCGGATTTGCATTTATGTTCTTGGGACTCACCACTTTGCGCGCCAATGCAGTTGAAATGGACCTGTCGCATAACCAAACGGTTATCAATTTCTTCGCTTCGTGCGGACACTGGGGCTTCTGGACCACACTGCTGTTCCTGCTTCTGGGCGGATTCCTGACAATGTGCGTGCAGTCGTCGGCGGCAATTATGGCCATCACCCTTATACTTTGCTCAAGCGGCGTTCTGCCTATCTATCAAGGCATTGCGCTTGTAATGGGTGAGAACATCGGCACAACCGTGACGTCGAACATTGCCGCTCTGAACGCAAGCACACAAGCGCGAAGGGCTGCCCTTGCACACTTGATTTTCAACCTTTTCGGTGTTTGCTGGATTCTGATAATCTTCCATCCGTTCGTGAATATGGTCTGCCACGTTGTGGGCTTCGACCCCGATTTTGTGCCGCAGACACCCGACGAAATCGCGCAAGCGTCAGTTCGCGTAACCTACGCTCTGACGGGCTTCCACACGGCTTTCAACCTTTGCAACGTGATGCTGCTCATTTGGTTTATCAAGCCGCTTGAAAGGTTTATCGGCCGCGTCATCAAAAACAAGGAAGAAGACGACGACATCCGCCTGCGCTTTATCAGCGGCGGTATGATGTCGACTTCAGAACTCTCGATTCTGGAAGCGCGCAAGGAAATCAATCTATTTGCTGAACGGTCGCTGAAAATGTTCGGATTCGTGAAAACGCTGCTGCACCTTGACGATGTGAACGAATTCTCGAAACTCTACTCGCGGATTGAGAAGTACGAAGGCATCAGCGACAATATGGAAATCGAGATTGCCAACTACCTGAACAACGTGGCTGAAGGCCGATTGAGCCCCGAAGGCAAATCGACTGTCAGGTCGATGCTGCGCGAGATTTCGGAAATTGAGAGCATCTGCGACAGCAACTACAATATGAGCCGCGTCATCAAGCACAAGTTCGATTCGAAGGAAGATTTCACACCCGAGCAGTATGCTCACATTGAGCATATGTTTGAACTGGTGGAAAGCGCTCTGACTCAAATGATTAAGCTGATTGAAGATACCGAAGGCACTGTGCTCGCCGTTCAGTCGCTCAACATCGAGAACGAGATTAACACCTTCCGTTCGCGCCTGAAAGAGAACAACATATTCGACATTAACGACAAGAAGTACGACTATCAGATGGGCGTCCATTATATGGACATCATCTGCGACTGCGAGAAGTTGGGCGACTATGTGATTAACGTTGTCGAAGCCCACGCGCAGGTAAGGCTCACCGTTTAAGGATTGAAGGACTGAAGGATAGATGTGTGGGGGCCTTGCAATTTTGAATTCAGAATTTAGAATTTAGAATAAATACATCATTCCTACATTCTAATGCCTAGTGCCTAACGTCCTTTCTGCTTTTTCCATTCGCTGGCCACAAGGCATAGTTCATCGTAAAACGCCTCGCCATATTTGCGTATCAGCGGCTCTTTCAGGAATCTATAGACAGGCACACCCAAACGTTCACCCTTTTCGGTTGCTTCGAAACAGAGCGGAATGCGCTCGTAGTTGAGAGCGTCAAAATCGCCGCAGCGCTTGATGCGGATGGGATATAGATGGCACGAAATGGGCTTCTGAAAATCGACCTCGCCATCGCGCCAAGCCATCTCGATGGCACATTTCACAATTTTTCCGTCATTTACGGCGTAGGCGCACGGCCCGTTGTCGACGAGCGTTGTCACCTTGTCGCCGTCGCGGTCGACAATCCACTTGCCTTGCGCTTCAACGGCCGCCACACCTTCGGGCGTCAGCCGCGGACGGATGGTCTCAAAAATGCGGTCGAGAATATGCGTCTCGTCATTGGTGAGCGGCGCGCCCGATGAGCCTTGCACACAGCAGTTTCCCTTGCACACGGTCAGGTTGCAGAAGAATTTCTCTTCAATCACATCAAGACTGACTAGTTTTCCGTCGATTTCGAACATAAGCGATTGGTTTTCGGGTGGCAAAATTATAAATGCAGAGGGATTTTTGTGCCGGCAAGACGGTACAAAAAAGAATTTTTATCAAAGTAGAATCTGGGATGCTTTTATTTTAGTTCAACTCTTTCAATATTAGTAATCAGCAAATATGTCAACTTCAACATATTACAAGAGTTTTAGGTATGCTTTTGACAATTAAGCCTAAATCTTTGAAATCAGTTAGAGGAAATAGTGCTAATCTGTGCGAAAAAAAACGCGTCATTTACTGATGATTAGCAAAAAAAAAGCGCTCAATAGAGCGCCTTTTTCTCTTCTATTTTTTGCACCTATTTCACTTCCACTTCGGCACCAACCGTATTGGCCTGCTTGTCGTTGTCGTACATTGCATAGGCCTTTACTGACGGCAGATAGAACTTGCCGCCGTAGGTGGCGCAGAGTTTCACTGTTATTTCAACTTTTTTGTTCGGCGCCAGATAATCGATATAACTGTAAACACGGTCGTCGCGGATATCCTGATACGACAGCGAGTTGCTTTCGGCCTGACCGCCCTCCATAAAGCGCTCGTTGAGGATTTCCCAACCTGACGGGATATACTGCTCAATGGCCACGTTGCGAATGGCGAAATCGGTGGTGTTTCGCACTGTAATCACCGCCTCAATGTTGTCGCCCGAATGCAGATTGGTAACATCAACATCCTGCTTGGTGTTGAAATCGATATATCTGACATTGAGCGCCAGCTTGTTGTTGAAAGCTTCCTCACTGGCGCGCGGCGGTATTCCCGACCGGCGGACCTTGACAAATATCGTGCTCTTGCCTTTGTTTGTGACTGTGAGCGGGCTGTAGCTGTCAGCCGACTTGCACAGGTCGAAAGTGCTTACAAGTTCGGTCTTGGAATTAACATCCTGCTTGTTGCCGTCATACTCATATCTGAACTCAGCCGGTTGCGGTTTGCCTGTAACTCCGTAAAAATGCGACACAGAATAGAGGCAGAACGCTATGCTCTGCGTGCTTAACCAGCGCTCGTCTGACATTATATCAGATATCTGCTTTATATAATCCGAAGCCTCCTGTACGCGTCCTAAATCGGTGAGTACCATTGCTTTCACGGCAATATCGCGGTAAGTGCTGCCATAGGAGTAATCGTCATCGCCGTAATCCGACGCCACTGTGTGAGCAAGAATCTCATTGGCTATATCCTTGCGTCCGGCAAGCGCGTAACTTCCGGCAAGGAACCACGCGGTGTTTTCGCCTAAACCGCTGGCACCGCCTTTCATTCTGTTCATTGCGCTCATATCGGCCATATTGTTGAGAGCCAGCACATAAAGTCTGTAGGCCTGAATCAGGGCTTTGGAATTGCGTGAGCTATACGTCCAGCGGTTGGCTTCGTTCTTGAGGTAGTTGAGCAGCGCCGGCTTGACACCGTCGGGTATGCGGTAGCCCTTGGCCTCGGCCGTTGTTATGCAGTGCATTGCGTAAATGCTTCCCCACTCATTGGGGGTCTTATTGCCCTGCCAGTAAGCCATTCCGCCCGAAACGGTCTGGAATCCGCGGTACTTATTCAAACCCGACTGAACATTCTTCTGCACATCGTAGGCCTTCTGCGGAGCGAGGGTTGTGAGCTCGCTGAGCATAAGTTGCGCCAGCACTTTTGAAGTTGTCTGCTCAATGCATCCGTGCGGATATTGCACAAGATAATTGAGACGCTCGTTGAGGTTGATTGGAACAATGGACGATACCTCGAGCGACAGGTCGTTGGTGCCACTCAGGCCGAATATCTCAGGTTTTATTACCTGCGACTCGCCAGGGGCAATTGTGTAACTGTCTGACTTGCTCTGCGGCAGCTGGCGGTACTGCACCTCTATTGGTGTGCTGTACGACGCCTTCTCGCCCTTCGCCTCACACGTCAAACTAATGTTTCCGACCTGCGCCGTTGCCGAAGTCCTCACTCTGAATTTCACAGTCTTGTCGCCTATCGAATTCAGTTCGACAACCTGCTTGCTATCGCCTATAACTGTCATTCCGTCAGACACATTCAGTCTCACATTGACATTGCCCATACCTTGCTCCGTGGCAAACACTGTAGCCGACACTTCCATCTCCTCGTCGCAGCCTATCATTCGCGGCAAAGTGGCTGTTACCATAAGTGGCCGCGCCACAAACACGCTCTTGTCGGTACTGCCGAAAGCCTTGCCGTTGGTGGCGATAACCATAACGCGCACGCGGCCGTTGTAGTTAGGCATATAAAGTTTGTGCGTCGCGGTCTTGCCTTTATCCAATGTGCACGGCCCCACAAACTGCACAACAGGTTTGAAACGGTCGGCCGTTGGGTCGGAGTTCCCCAGGATTTCATCGTCGCCGCCAATCGAGAACATCTGCTCAATCTTTCCTCCGTATGCGCCTAAAATATTGTTATACACATCCCAATAGCGGATTCCGAGCGCCTCTTTTCCGTTGAACGCGCGCCACGGGTCGGGTGTTTTGAAGTTGGTCAGGTCGAGCAGGCCCTCATCGACAATTGCCAGCGTGTAAGACATCGGTCGTCCCTTCTGCTCGCTCACTTTCACCGTATAGGCCTCGCAGGAGCGCAGTTTGTCGGCAACTGTGGCAACGGGCAACAGGTGCGAATCGGGATTGTCAACGATAATCGGGGTAACACCGTACATTCGTATCGGCCGGTCGTTGTCGGATTGCTGATATTTCTGAATCAACATTATGTGTATGTAAGCGTTAGGCGCCATCTCAGGTGTTACATCTATCGAAACCGTCTTATTGCCGTCGCCGTCGAAGAAGTAATTGGCAGTTGACAGAATCTTGGAACCGTTTTCGATATTGACAATGGCGCGCGAACCGTTTGGCGCATAGAAACTTACCTTAGCCTGCTCACCAGGAGTATACACGGCCTTGTCGGTCTGGAACTTGAGCGCGAAGGCTGACTCCGAATCGCCGTCGGTCTGGCGCGGTTGGCCGCTCGGCCAGTCAAAGTATGAGGTTATCGCTGTTGAATGGCCTTTGCTTGCGTCGGCAACGCGTATGTAGTACGAGCCCCAATTGTCTCCGTTAACCTCCATTCGATATGTGGCCATACCGCGGCTGTCGGTGGTTACGCGGGCAGTGGTCACGGGCTCGCGGTAGGAATCGTTGACATACTCGGCCACTTCGCCGTCATCAGAGTCCCACCACCACCAGTATTTCAGTTTATAGACACTCACCTTGCACTCGACATTCGGTACCGGATTTCCATCGTCGTCAACGCTGACAATGCTGAACTCGTGCGGATTGTCGGTGCTGAGCCATCCGTAGCGGGTGTCGGCCTTCGGCTCTTTAATGCCAATGTAGCGGCTGAACGGCGAGTAGGGGACCGAAATGCTGTTAATGCTGAAATCGCCCGACTCCTCATACACTTTTGTTGTGAGGCCGGCGCGCATCTTGCCCGGCGCGTTGGTGCTGGTTGCCAGACTGACAGCGGTGTTGGCATTGCCGTCGGCATCAAGAACACCCTTAATCAGCGGGTGCTCCTCGGTACGGAACCTGTTGTAAGAGTCTTCGAAAGTGTAATCGCTGTATTTCTCGAATGCCGTTGAAGTCTTGCTGACAGTCAGTTTGATATCGTATTTAAGATTGCGGACCGGATTGCCGTTGAGCCACTCGCTGTGAAGGCTCACAATATTGCTCGACGGTGTTAGTTTGTTGTCGGGAACGGTGAGAGCCACTTTCAGCCGGTTCGGTTTCACCGTCTCAACACGCAAATACTTGCTATACTCCAAATTACCGGCATTTACCTTTGCCGTCCACTGTCCAGTTGGGGCATCGGCGGCTGTTGGCAAATCGAAGCAATAAAGCCCATTGCTACCCTCAGGCACTGTACGGGTTGTGTAAAGTTGGCCTTGCGGTGTGGAAAGGCTGATTGTCACCGGATAATCGTCGCCGATATTTCCGATACGGTCGTTAAGAATGAAAGCCAAATGCAGCGTGTCGCCGGGCCTCCAGACTCCGCGCTCGCCGTAAATGAATCCGCGGGTGCCATTCTGCAATATCTCGCCGCCGACATCGAAGTTGCTGGTTGAGAGTGCCGAACCGTTATCGACACGCATATAGGTGCGCTGCTCGCCTTTGTAAGCGGCAATGTAGAAGGCCTTGTTCTCGGGCTTGCCGAAGACTGCGAAACCATTGGCATCGGTGCGGGCCGAGGCTATCTGGTCACCCTGATAGTTATACATTTTCAGGTCGACATCGGGCTCGGGCTCGGTTGTAAGCAGGTTGTTCACCCAGACGTTCATTTTGTCGTCGCTGCCGGTCTCGGCCACCATTCCCAAATTGGTGGCAAGCACATTCACCGAGCAAACGCGGTGATTGTAGTACGACGGCTGCGTAGGGTCGCTCGAACGCCAATAGTAGTCATCATCATCGTCGTAATAATAGTATTCGTTATTATAATCAAAACTGCTCTCCGCTGACGACGCTCTTCTGTTGAAATAATCGGTCAGCTCGGCGTCGGTGTAGTTGGTCTCGTTGGCGCCCGGATATGCCGACAGCCGCTGCTCGACATTCAGACTAACGCGATAAATGGCGCCCGGCTCGGGTGTTATCAACTCGTTCAGTTTGATTGCGAAAGTGTTGGTTGCCGACAAATCGTTCTCCTCCGAATCGAACAATATGAATTTATGCGCCACCAGACGGCCGACACGCTTAAGCTCGCGCGAGCCGCTAATGTTGTTCACCTGCAGAAACTGGCCAATGTTGCGTTCTTTTATCTTAATCACCTTGACCAGAACTCCCCGGTAATAGCACGACGAGAAAGGAATTATCAGATTGTCGGTGAGCGGGATAAGCGAGCCCGTGCGCAACAGCGACAACTCCGGTTTGTCGCCGCCAAGGTCAACGGCAAACGTCCGGTCCTCCTTTGTCTGCTTGGCCTCGCGGTTTGGCAGGCCTTTCATCACAAGCACATTAATCTTGCCTTTGGCTTTGCTGTCGATGAAAATGCGGAAGGTGTTGCCGTCGGTCTCATATTGCTCGCACGGATTTCCATCGATTTTTATGTACGAAGCCGCTGTTTCCGCCTCGCCCAAAGCGCTGTTGAACGCCACCTCAATGCAGCGCGTGGGCTTTGTCACATAATTGACTTGCCAGACATCGAATTGGGTGAAGGCCGGAATGGTGGCTTTCACCGTCGCTTTTTTGCCCGATTCGTCAGCCTTATAGTTGTAGCGGAAATCGTAATCGGTTTTTCTGCCCTTTATGCCGCTGATAGTGGCCTCGTGGCGTTTGCCGTCGGTGCTGTGGGTCCATTCAATCTTCTGAAACGTGTCTGAAAAAGTTCCGCAGTTCTCAACAGCCTCGTCCGACTCGTGGTCGACAGTTATGACTGACAGTTTTATCTTGAAGAGTCCCTCGCCCGAGTCGTCGATACTATAGTCGCTGAAAAACGCATTGGCCTGCCAAGCCAAGGCGGTGAACTTAAACGTGAATTTGCCCTCTGGTTTGTCCACGCCAAGCAATTCGTTCACATCGGCAACCACGGTGTAGGTTTTGCCTGCTTTCAACGGTTTCGAAGGTGTGAACTCAATCAGTTTATTGTCGTTCAGCACCACCCATTCTCCGCTTAAAGCGGGATTGATACTCACATATTTAGAGATGCTTTTGCCATTGGCATACGAGTCAATAATCTCTCGGTTGAACTCAATGCTAATTTTCGAGTCACGCGGCACCTCGCTGGGTGTTACAGCATCGACATAAGGACTGTAACTTTTTGCTTGCTTGTTTTCTGAATTGCAACCGGCAAAAACAGCGGCAAATGCCATTAGCAAAATGGACAGAATCTGCGTTTTCATAATTTTTTGTTTTAAATTGATACTGCTAAGGTAATTATTATGCGGCAGTTGTCAATATTATTTCTCTCCGATATATTTGTGCGGACAGAAATATTACCGATAAAACTAATGAATTTTTCACGTATTCAGGTTGGGAGAGGAGTCGGCGGAATCAAAAGAAACTCAAAATCCTATTAAAGAACACTTTTCACCTAATGAACAGAAGATTGGCGGATACGGCAAAACGGCTGTGGCAGCTGACGGTTACAAAGGTCGTCACTGCCATTGCGGCTATTTTTCTGCTCTGGCTGGCGGTTATGTTCATTACCACGCCGCGCCCGCTCTTTGGTAACAACTACGCCACTGTGGTTATTGCCGACGACGGCTCGTTGCTTGGAGCACGCCTTGCCCCCGACGAACAGTGGCGTTTTCCGCCCATCGACACCACTCCTGAAAAACTGGCCACGTGCCTTATTATGTTCGAAGACAAGAACTTCTACCGCCACCACGGTGTCGATGCGGGTGCTGTGGTCAGGGCTGTGTACCAAAATGTCAGCAGCCGGCACATACAGTCGGGGGCCAGCACCATCACTATGCAGTTGGCAAGGCTCTCGTACGGGCGCAACCGCCGGACTTTTCTGCAAAAACTGCGCGAGACCAACCGCGCCATCTTCCTCGAACTGACAATGAGCAAACAGCGGATACTGAGCTCGTACGCATCGCATGCGCCGTTCGGCGGCAATGTGGTTGGGGCATCGGCGGCGGCTTGGCGCTACTTCGGCCGCAGTGCCGACAAACTCTCGTGGGCCGAGGCCGCCACTCTTGCCGTGCTGCCCAATTCACCATCGCTCATCCATATGGGCAAAAATCGCGACCGGCTCGCAAAAAAACGCGACGGGCTGCTACTCCGCCTCAAAAACGAAGGCATCATAAGCGACACCGACTACTCACTGGCTGTGAGCGAGCCGCTGCCGACAGAACCGCTGCCGTTGCCAAACTCGGCCACGCATCTGCTTACGCGCGTGTGGAGCGAGCGGCCCGGACAGCAGACTGCGACAACCATCAGGTACGACCTTCAGCAGAATGTCCAAAACACGGTAAACCGATATGTTGAGCAATACAAATCGAACTACATACACCACATGGCTGTTGTTGTGGCAGAGGTTGAGACGGGCAACGTGACAGCCTACGTTGGCAATACCACATCGCCCAACGACGAGCGCGGCAGCAATCAGGTTGACGTAGCCGTAGCCCCGCGGTCGTCGGGCAGCATACTCAAGCCCTTTCTGTACGCGGCCATGCTCACCGACGGCAGCATAACACCTACAATGCTTATTCCCGATATTCCGCTGAATTTCAACGGCTTCTCGCCGCAGAACTTCAGCCGCAAATTCAGCGGAGCTGTGTCCGCGGCCGAGGCTCTGCGCTCGTCGCTCAACGTGCCGCTGGTGCGTATGCTGCAACGCTACAATGTGGCCCGTTTTCTGACCTTGCTGCGCAAAATAGGTCTCACCACGCTTCCTTTCGACGACCAACATTACGGAGCAACACTCATACTTGGCGGCGCCGAGGTGTCGCTAATGGAACTGTGCGGCGCCTACGCGTCAATGGCCCGCGACCTGAACCGGAAAGACAACACCGTGTCCGACTACCGTCAGCTCAGCTTCATTCCCGGCAGCAAGCCCCGCCCGATTGAAAGCCCGCTTACCGACGCCTCCATATACACCACATTCGAGGCAATGTCGAACCTGAACCGTCCCGAGGAGGAATCGACTTGGCAAATGTTCCGAAGTATGAAGAAGATAGCCTGGAAAACGGGCACAAGCTACGGCTCACGCGACGCTTGGTGTGTTGGCGTAACACCGAGCCACGTTGTTGGTGTGTGGGTGGGCAATGCCGACGGCGAGGGTCGCGCAGGCATGACGGGCGTGGGATTCGCGGCTCCGGTAATGTTCTCGGTATTCTCCATGCTGCCCAACGACGGCTGGTTCGAACAGCCGCTCGGCGAAATGGAGCTTATTCCGATATGCCGTCAAAGCGGATTCCGCGCAGGCAACAACTGCACCGACATCGACACTCTGGTAATGCCGCTGGCCGTGATGAAAACTGAATGTTGCCCCTATCACCACCTTATCCACCTCTCGTCCGACCGCAAATATCAGGTGAACAGTTCGTGCATGCCTGTAAGCCAGATAATAACCGAGCCCCGGTTTGTGCTGCCACCAACAATGGCCTACTATTATCGTCAGCAACACATTGATTATGAACCGATACCGCCATATCATCCCCAGTGCCAGGCCGATTTGCGGAATACCATGCAGATAATTTATCCTGAAAACGGTTCCAAACTGGTGCGCACCACCGACTTCGACGGCAGCCAAAGCCGCTTTGTGTTCCGCGCGGCGCATGTGGGCAACAGCACCATCTACTGGCACATCGACGACAGCTTCATCGGCTCCACCACCGACCTTCACGAGTTATCGGTCAATGTGGCGCCCGGCCGCCATACGCTTACCATTGTCGATACCGAAGGTAACCGCGCCACGGTGAGATTTGAGGCGCTGTGAATAGGGTAGAATATGTGGATTTTTGTGCCACAAAGCATTTTTTAGTTACCGTGCATAATCGAAGGTCTAATGTGGCGGTCGCCGCATTTTTGAAATGATTGTTGTTTGTCAAAAAACAGCAGTTTATACGGCCTGCAGTCGCATCAAGACTGACTAGTTTCCCATCGATTTCGAGCATAAGCGATGCCGATAGTCAATAAAAAATCCCCAAGCCAATCGGTTTGAGGATTTCATTGTTTTGTTTTGGTGAACCAGCTGGGGCTCGAACCCAGGACCCCATCCTTAAAAGGGATGTGCTCTACCTACTGAGCTACTGATTCAAGAGCTTTCCTGAAAAAGCGGTGCAAAGGTACAACCAATATTGACTTTTGCAAGCACAAAAAACGCTTTTTTCTGAAAAATAATCTTTGGCGGAGAATCACCAAATCGCATATTGTCGCAAGTCGGTGATAATTACCAGATTACAGAAGCGAGAATCCTGTTTGTTATCATCATAAGCGAATTTTAACCTTTGTTTTTATCGAAACCGCCCGAATAATTATTACCTTCGAAGGCTTTTTTGGCGGCGTTTGAACCGCAAGGCATTTAAATACAATTTATTAGAAACATCGGCAGATTATGCCGCAAAATTTGAAACAAATGAAAGTTGACGTATTGTTAGGACTTCAATGGGGCGACGAGGGAAAAGGAAAGGTTGTTGACGTGCTCACCCCCAAATACGATGTGGTAACTCGTTTTCAGGGTGGCCCCAATGCTGGGCACACGCTCGAATTCAATGGTGAAAAATATGTGCTGCGGTCGATTCCGTCGGGAATTTTCCAAGGCGACAAGGTGAATATCATAGGCAACGGCGTGGTGCTCGACCCGGCTCTGTTCAAGGCTGAGGCTGAGGCGCTTGCGCAATCGGGCCACGACCTGACCAAACGCCTTTACATCTCAAAGAAGGCGCACCTGATTCTGCCGACTCACCGCTTGCTCGACGCCGCCTACGAGGCCGCTAAGGGCAAGAACAAGGTGGGCACAACAGGCAAGGGCATCGGCCCAACCTACACCGACAAGGTTAGCCGCACGGGTGTTCGCGTAGGCGATATTTTGCTGAATTTCAAAGAGAAATATGCCGCTGCAGTGGCTCGTCACGAGCAGATTCTGAAATCGCTCAATTTTGAATATGACCTGAAGGCTTTGGAGCCCGATTGGTTCGCTGGTATCGAATATCTGAAGAAATTTACTTTCGTGGATAGCGAACACGTTGTAAACAAACTGCTTGCCGACGGTAAATCGGTTCTGGCCGAGGGTGCGCAAGGCACAATGCTCGACATCGATTTTGGCTCATATCCTTTCGTAACTTCTTCAAACACAATATGTGCGGGCGCTTGCACAGGTTTGGGTATCGGTCCGAACAAGATTGGCGAGGTTTACGGCATCTTCAAGGCCTACTGCACACGCGTGGGCGCAGGTCCTTTCCCAACCGAACTGTTTGATAATGTGGGCGAAACCATCTGCCAACTTGGTCACGAGTACGGCGCCGTAACGGGCCGCAAACGCCGCTGCGGCTGGCTCGACCTTGTGGCGCTCAAATACAGCATTATGATTAACGGTGTAACCCAACTCATTATGATGAAGAGCGACGTGCTCGACGATTTCGACACCATTAAAATATGCACCGCATACAAAATCGACGGCCAGGAAACCACCGATTTCCCGTTCGACATCGACAGCGTGAAAATCGAGCCCGTTTACAAGGAATTCAAGGGTTGGAAGTCCGATTTGACAAAAATCACATCGGAGAGCCAGTTCCCGAAAGCCTTTGCCGACTACATCAAATTCATTGAAAATGAGACGGGTGTGCCAGTGAAGATTGTCTCTGTCGGTCCCGACCGCACAGCAACGATTGAAAGATAATTTTTGGGTATAAAGCAAACGACCTAGGGTAAAAATGAAAGAAATTCCTGATTATCAAACATTAATGCTTCCCCTTCTGAAAAGAATATCAGATGGGAAAGAGCATAAAATGAGAGATTTAACAGAATTGCTTGCAAATGATTTTGCGCTTACCGAAGAAGAATTGAGCGTACAAATTCCAAGTGGTTCCCAAAGTCTTTTTTATAATCGTGTTGGTTGGGCAAAAACATATTTAAAGAAGGCTTGTTTGGTTGAAAATGTCGGTAAAGGAGTAATTAGAATTACAGAAAGAGGAAGACAAGTTCTTAAAGAGAATCCAAGAGGAATTGATGTTAAAATGCTCAATAAATTTGAGGAGTTTGTGAATTTTCGAACTAGAGTCACTTCTCAAAAAGAAACAGAAGAAGAAATAATACCAACAGATTATGCAACTCAAACGCCAGAAGAGTTAATCGAATCTGCATATCAGGATTTTCAAAAATCTCTTGCCGAAGAGTTGCTTGATAAAATCCGAAATGTTTCACCCGCATTTTTTGAGAAATTAGTCGTTTCGTTGCTTGTGAAAATGGGCTATGGAGGCTCTGTAAAAGATGCAGGAAAGGCCGTTGGCAAAACAGGCGATGAAGGAATTGACGGAATAATAAAAGAAGACAAGTTAGGATTGGATGTTATTTATATTCAAGCAAAACGTTGGAAAGAGAATAACATTATTGGCCGTCCAGAAATACAAAAATTTGTTGGAGCATTGGCAGGACAAGGTGCCAAAAAAGGAGTTTTTATCACTGCTTCTTCTTTTTCAAAAGATGCCTTGGATTACAAACCGATGAACGATACTAAAGTCATTTTGATTGATGGGTTGGAACTTGCTAATTTGATGATTGAGTATAATTTAGGTGTAGCACCATTACACAATTATGAATTAAAGAAAATCGATGGAGATTATTTCGAGGAGGAATAAGTATCAATCCCAAAAACTTAAAACTAAAAAAACTTAAAACTTTCAACTTAAAAATGAAAACAGTCATCGAGCCGTCAGTCATCGACGGTATAATGAAAGATTTGGAAATAAACGATATAAAGACCGCTTCGATACGTCAGGTGGGTGCCATTGTGCGTGCTGCCGAAAAGCAGACGGGCACCGAATTCATCCATTTCGAAATGGGAGTGCCAGGCTTGCCGCCGTCGGCAGTGGGCGTTGAGGCCGAATGTGAGGCTCTGCGCCGCGGCGTGGCATCGAAATACCCGATTATCGACGGCATTCCCGAAGTGAAGGAGCAGGCATCGCGTTTCATCAAGGCGTTTGTCAACACCGACATCAAGCCCGAAGGCTGCATCCCTACCGTCGGCTCAATGCAGGCGTCGTTCGCATCGCTTATGCTCTGCTCGCAACTCGACCCGAAGAAGGACACCGTGCTCTACATCGACCCAGGATTCCCTGTGCAGAAAATGCAGGCGGGCGTTATCGGTGTCAAGGTGGCGTCGTTCGACATTGCCGATTTCCGTGGCGACAAACTTGAGGCCAAAATCGAGAGTTATTTCAAGCAGGGCAACATCTGCGCCGTGCTCTATTCGAGCCCGAACAACCCGTCGTGGATGTGCCTGAATGACCAGGAGTTGGAAGTCATCGGCCGCCTTGCCACAAAGTACGACGTTGTTGTGATTGAGGACCTTGCGTATATGACAATGGACTTCCGTCAGGATTTGGGCACGCCGTTCCAGCCGCCTTACGTGGCCAGCGTGTCGCACTACACCGACAATTATGTTATGCTTATGAGCGCGTCGAAAATATTCAGTTACGCGGGCCAGCGCATTGCAATGGCTTGCATTTCCGATAAACTCTATCAACGTCATTATCAGTCGCTTAAAGACCGATATAATATTCCGCGCTTTGGCGCCGCCTTCGGCTATGTGTTCCTTTACACCTTCTCGTCGGGCGTGTCGCACTCGGCACAGTACGCTATGGCGGCAATGCTGAAAGCCGCTTGCGACGGCACTTACAAATTTGTGTCCGACATCAAGGAGTATGGCGACAGAGCGCACAAAATCAAAGAGATAATGGAGCGTCACGGCTTCAAT
Organism: uncultured Bacteroidales bacterium; assembly: GCA_902790595.1. Classification (GTDB taxonomy): domain Bacteria; phylum Bacteroidota; class Bacteroidia; order Bacteroidales; family SZUA-534; genus RUG13583. Next base: position 224,577 of record CADASL010000005.1, on the reverse strand, counting down.
GTTGTTTACGACAAAGACAACGACGTTGACGTGAGCGACGGATTCTTCTTCACCATCGGCTACAAGAATATGCCGGGCGCAGAATTGCTGAAAGAACTTCTGTATTACGGAGTTAGCGGCATCGACCTTTCGACAACAGGCAGCACCCGTAACGGCATCCGTGCTTGCTCGTCGAACATTCTGCCGCACCACTACGCATTGCTTGACGAACGTATGAAATTGTTCGCAGAAAATCACTAAAAGTTGAGAGGTTAAGAAGTTGAGAAGTTAAGAAGGTAAAAGGCTGATTTTAATTGCTAAAAGTAATGGGTTATACATATAGTTTCGAAAAAATTGAGGCTTGGAAAAACGCACGAAGTTTGGCTAAAGCGATTTACGTTCTATCTTATAAATTTTCCAATACAGAAAAATATGGATTGGCTTCTCAAATCCAACGTTCTGCGATTTCGGTGTCGTCTAATATTGCCGAAGGTTCAGGAAGGACTTCACCGAAAGAGAAAATACGGTTTATTGAAATCGCATATGGCTCACTTATGGAAACGCTGTCTCAATTATTTATAGCCAAAGATTTAGACTATATTTCAGATAGTGATATTGCTGAAATTAGACCATTAATAGAACTTATTTCAGCACAATTGAGCGTATGGCGAAATAACATAAATAAAGACGAAAACAAAAATGACTAAACTTCTAAACGCTAAACTTCTAAACATTAAATAAAATGGACGGATTTTATTATCAACCTGAAATTGAGAAAATGCCACGCAAGGAACTTGAAGCCTTGCAACTTGAACGATTGAAATGGACTGTGAAACAGGCGCTTAAGTCGCCTTTCTACTCGAAACTCTATGGCGAGTTGGGTATCACGCCCGACACCATTCAGACGCTCGACGACCTGCGCAAACTGCCGTTCACCGTTAAACAGGATATGCGCGACAACTATCCGTTTGGTTTTTTGGCAGTTGACAAGAAAGAACTCATCCGTTTGCACTCATCGAGCGGCACCACGGGCAACCCAACTGTCATCTGCCACACCAAGCACGACATCGACACTTGGGCAAACCGCGTGGCTCGCAGTTTCTATATGGTGGGCTTGCGCGACACCGACGTGATTCAGAACTCGTCGGGTTACGGAATGTTCACAGGCGGATTGGGAATGCAGGCGGGCATTGAGTGGCTCGGCGCATTGTCGATTCCCGCAGCCGCAGGCAACAGCAAACGTCAGATTAAGTGCATTATGGACTATGGCACCACCGCCATCCACGCCATACCAAGTTACGCGCTACGCCTTGCCGACGTGTTTGAAGAAGAAGGCATCGACCCGCGCAAAGATACTCACCTGCACACGTTTCTTATTGGTGCTGAACCACATACCGAAGAGACCCGCCGCAAGATTGAAGAGCGCTTCGGCGTGAAGGCCTACAACAGTTTCGGTATGACCGAAATGAGTGGCCCAGGCGTGGCTTTTGAGTGCAAAGAGCAAAACGGAATGCACATTTGGGAAGATTCGTACATTGTGGAAATTGTTGACCCAGAAACACTTGAGCCAGTGCCAGACGGCGAAGTGGGCGAAATGGTACTCACCACGCTCGACCGCGAAGGTATGCCGCTCTTGCGCTACCGCACCCGTGACCTTACCCGCATCCTGACAGGTCCGTGCCCCTGCGGCCGCACACACCGCCGCTTGGACCGTATGAAGGGCCGCAGCGACGATATGTTCATTGTCAAGGGCGTGAACATCTTCCCAATGCAGATTGAGAAGATTCTTATGCAGTTCCCCGAGTTGGGCTCGAACTACCTTATCACCATCCAGCCCGTCGACAACAACGACGAGATTATTGTGGAAGTGGAATTGGGCGACCTGCAGACCGACGATTTCGGCAAACTGCAGAGCCTGACAAAGGAAATCACCCATCGGTTGAAAGACGAGATTTTGGTTACACCGAAGGTGAAACTTGTTGAGCGCGGCTCGCTTCCGCAGTCGGAAGGCAAGGCTGTACGTGTGAAGGATTTGCGTAAATTGGTTTAAAACTCTAAAATTATAAAACTATGACAATCAGTCAAATATCAGTTTTTGTTGAGAATAAGTTCGGACGTTTGAACGAGATTCTCTCATTTTTGAGCAAAGAGAACATCCGCATCATTGCGGCAACCGTTGCCGACACCACCGAGTACGGCATCTTGCGCCTGATAACCACCAACCAGCACAAGGCTTTCCAACTGCTGAAGGCGCAGGGCGTTTCGGCCAACTTGAGCGACGTCTTGGCCGTGAAAACCGACGCCACCGTCGGCAAATTCTCTGAAACAATTGAGTTTTTCACCAAAGCTGGCATCAGCATCGAGTATATGTACTGCTTCTCTGACAACGCCAGCGGCGTGGTTATCTTGCGTCCCAACAATATGGAAGCCGCTCACGAAGTTATCCGCCGCAATTCGTTGAATTGCTTGACGGAAAGCGAGTTGTGCGCGTTGTAAACATTTCGCTTGATAAACAAAAAAGGCCGTTCCCGAGTGGGGGCGGCCTTCTTTGTTTTATGGCGGTTGCCGATTATTTCTTCAAGATTTCTGCCAGCAGTTTCATTTGTGCAAAATCGGCTTTCATCCAGTTGTTCATAAACAGCATCAGAGCGTCGGCCGATTTCACCTTGCCGTCGGCGTAGAGTTTTGCGAATTCGTTGATTTTCGCACTGAAGTCCTTGAACGACTGTTTCATCTGTTTTGCATCGCTGAATCCCGATTCGTCGGCATAACCTTCGATAGTTCCGAAATGGTAAGCGGCGAAATCGCTCAGGCTGCGCAACGTGTCTTTCATCTCTTTCTTCGGCTTATTGGCGCGGAAAGTGGTGTAGACGGTGTTGGCCAGTTCGGCGAGCTGTTTCAGCTGCTCGTCAATCTCAATAATGCCGGTTTCGTTGGCGCTGTCCCAGGCAATCAGTTCCTGCTCGCCAACCTCAGCGTCGAACTCGTTGGCGGTGTCCGCTGGTTCGCTTTTGGCTTGCTTGACGGCTTTTTTCGCGGGTGCGGCTGCAGGTTGTCCTTTCAGTTGGTTCTCAAGGTCGATGATTTTTGCAGAGCTGTCAGCGTTCTCTTTTTCAAGTTTGCTGATAGTGCTGTCGGCTTTCATTCGGTCGGTAACATCAATACCCACTTTCATCACCTTGTAAGGAGCGTTTTCGTTTTGGTCGAGAACCGGAGTGTATGTCTCTTGAATCCACAAATCTCTGTTATTGAGTGTTATGTGGTTTGTCTCGGTAACAACCTGTCCGCGGCGCAGTTGGTTCCACATTTGAATGTGAGCGGCGTGTTGTTCGGCGGTCATCTCAACACCATCGTCCGATTTCTTGCCGATGAGCTGTTCGGTTGTCGAGCCGAGCAACATTGCGTACGTTTCGTTAACGTTTGTTATTGTTCCGCTCATATCGTATTCAACAACAATCATTTTGTCGTTGATGACCTTCATAATGGCGTTCGACTCGTTCTCGCGGCGGGCGGCCTCTTCCTGTGTGGCTTGCAGTTCTTCCATATTCTGCCGCATTTCCTCTTCCTTCGAAGCCAGTTCTTCGGCCTGAATCTTCGATTGGTTCAGCAGGTTGTTGGTGCGCTCGTTGATTTTCACGGTCGAAATTGTTGATGCGATGCTTTCGCCAACTTTCTCAACAAAATTGATTTTGTAGTCTTCGAGAGTATGGAACGATGCCAGCTCGATGATTCCGAAAATCTCATCGTTCAGCACCAGCGGAACAAGCAGTAGGGTAGAGGCTGTTGAGCTTCCCATTCCCGATGTGATTTTGATGTAATCCTTCGGGATGTCGGTCATATAGATGGTTTTGCGCTCGTATGCGCAGCGGCCTACCAAGTCTTCGCCCACGGCAAAGCGCTTTTGCAGGAATTTGCGGCGGTCGTAGGCAATGGCGGCGGTCATTTCATAAACGGCTTCCTCACCGGTATCGTCGAGCACGTAGATGGCGCCCTGGTTAACATCGATATACTTGATGAGGTTCCGCAGAATCTCGTACGACAAGTCGTTGATATTCTGACTGCTTGTGTGCAGAATCTCGGCAAATTTCGCCAGGCCGAGTGTGGCCCAGTTCACTTTTTCGTCCTCAATCTTGCGTTTCTCGCTTTCGGCTTCGGCCTCTTGCAGACGCTTGCGCATAACCAGAAGGTTCGTACCCAGGCTGTCGTTTTCGCTGAGTCGCTCAAACTGGGTGTTGAGATTTCCGTTTCCAATGTTGTCGGCAAAATCGGCGGCTTTAATCAATCCGTCAATAACGTTATTGGTGGTGTTGTAAATCTCTTCTATCTCGCTAAAATGGTTCTTCTTAAGTTCAACTTTTTCCAAAACACCTTTCGACATATCCTTCAGCCTGTCAATAATCGCAGTAATGGGGGTGCTAATCATTCTGCCCAAGAATATGGCAATTGTTATACTTATTAAAATAAGGACGAAGCAAATCAGGATAATCAGCTTCGACAGTTGTGAGTACCCGATTAAGGCTTCGTCGGTGCGCAGGCTGATGCCCACATACCAGGGTGTGTTTTTAATTGGTGTGAAGGAGTAGATTTTCTCAATGCCATTGTCGTTGAGGACTTTAGTCATTGTGGTGTCGCCAAGCATTGTTTTGAATTCCTCGCCGCAGGCGCTTGTCTCAAACAGGTTGGCTCCCGACATTACCAAATCGGCATCCTGGTGGGCAATGAACTGTCCGTCGTATTTTATGATTACCGGGCGTTCTGTGCCAACATTAATGCTTTTTACAATATCGGAGAAAACGTGCGCGTCAACACCGGTGCAGAGTAAGCCGATGTTTATTCCGTCAGCATTGCGTATTGGGGCGCTGTACATAACTGTCTGCTTGCCTGATGTTTTGCTGATTATGCAGTCGGGCTCTGGCGAACGGCCTTCTTTGTATTGTTTGAAATAGAGTCGTTCGGCAAGATTTACAGGATTGTATTCGGTGGTTATGCCTTCGCCGGTTGTGTTGATTAGCACAAAGCGGTTGATGTCGTCGTCACCTTTAAGTGAGTTCTTCAGCATTGTCACAACTTCCACGGTCGCGTCGTCGTCGCGGTCAATTTCCGACAGAACCCTGAGTTGGTCCACGTTGGCCATAACCGCAACTTGTTTCTGCCGAGCAACTGTGATTTCGTAAACCTCGTTGCTGATGCATTCCGCCTCGCGCGACATTGTTTGAAACATCTCATCACTAATGGCTTTGTGACTTAACCGCTGGGCTGTTATTGTCAGAATTATGCAGACGATTGTACAAAGCAATGCTATTGTTATGGTGAGTTGTGTGCCAATTTTTAAGCTTTTCCTTTTCTTTGATTGGTCTTGAACTTTGTTTTCCATTTATCTACATTTTTAGTTTTACAATCTTACAAAAAAAAATGTTCGTGCGTTTTTGTTTTTGGCCTTAAATGAAAATATTTTGAACTGATTAAAAAAAAAGAGAGCCGGAACGCTTTTGCGCTAGCGGCTCTCTCTCTGTATCAAACTAATAATGCGATTGGTGGCTTTTGTTGATTTCTCAGTACAATCTCATTATTATTGGTATCAATCACAATTTTCTTCGTGTTGTCCACCTCGCCTTTGATTATTGCCGACGACAGCGGGTTAAGCACGGCGCGCTCAATCAGCCGTTTTATCGGTCGGGCGCCCAGGGTTACGTCGTAGCCTTCGTTGGCTTCCATCCGCCAATAATCCGTCTAACGCAGCTGGCTTTAGCTTACACTTCGTATTTCCTTTCCGCTTTCTTCTTGTCATTTTCAAAAAACATACCTACATTTGATATGCGTTTTATAACCATATAAATCTTTCAATTATGACAAAAAAGTTTTTTTCAGTGGCGATGCTCGCAATGATTGCAGCATTGTTTGTTGCCTGTGACAAAGGTGATGATGATAATAGTGGCGGCAATGGCAACGTCGACGTGAACGTCAATACTAGTGTTGTCGATTTGGGCCTTGAAAGTGGCAACCTTTGGGCCATTTGCAATGTGGGTGCGGCCAATCCTTGGGAATATGGTAATTATTACGCTTGGGGCGAAACCCAAACTAAATCCAAATACTATTGGGACACCTACAAATATTGTAATGCTACAAGTAACTCGCTCACAAAATATAATAAAAACGCAAGTAATGGCACAATCGACACCAAGACAACTCTCGAACCAGCCGACGATGTTGCTGCTGCCGTGTTTGGCACAGATTACTCAATGCCAACCAAAGCCGATTGGGACGAACTAAGCAACCAGTGCTATTGGGTGTGGACAAATAAATACAATGAGCAGAACGTAAGCGGCCACATAGTTTACCGTGCAAAATCTGATGGCGATAAGGGTGTCAAGGTTTATGTTGACGGCACAGCGTTAGATTCATATTCGTTGTCCGATGCCCATATTTTCCTTCCCGCGGCAGGTTATCGCTTCAATTCGGGGCCCTACTTTGCAGGTGACGCGGGTTACTATTGGTCGAGTTCGCTCTACGTGAACAAACCGAGCTGCGCCCAGTGCATCGAATTTAACAGCAACAACGTGTACCCGTCGAGCCACAACGACCGCTGCAATGGATTATCTATTCGTCCAGTTAAGCGGCCGTAAGTTGGCCAAATATTAAGTTGCCACCACAAAAAAACGCGCTCATTTCCGAACGCGTTTTTTTTGTTGTCTTTAAAAGAAGGCCGTTATCCGTTTGTCAGTCTGATAGTTCCACTGCTTCCGTCAATCACAATTTTCTTCGTGTTGTCCACCTCGCCTCTGATTATCGCCGTCGAAAGCGGGTTAAGCACGGCGCGCTCAATCAGCCGTTTTATCGGTCGGGCGCCCAAAGTTACGTCGTAGCCTTCGTTGGCAATCAGGTCGATGGCCGTCTCGTTGGCCTCAATGCTGATGCCGTTCTTTGCCAGACGGTCGGCCAGGCGGGCAATTTGCAGTTTCACAATCTTGCGCACGTCGTCTTTGAACAGCGGTGTGAACATTATAATCTCGTCAATTCGGTTCAGGAATTCCGGTTTCATCGACGCCCGCAGCAACCCCATAACTTCGCTTTGCGCCTTGTCCATAACCTCGCGGCGGTTGCTGTCGTTCATTGTCGAGAATTCGCGTTGGATGATGTCCGAACCCAAATTCGATGTCATTATTATAATGGTGTTCTTGAAGTTCACCGTCCGGCCCTTGTTGTCGGTCAGCCGGCCGTCGTCGAGCACTTGCAGCAAGATGTTGAACACGTCGGGGTGCGCCTTCTCAATCTCGTCGAGCAGCACAACCGAGTAGGGTTTCCGCCTGACGGCCTCTGTCAGTTGTCCGCCCTCGTCGTAGCCCACATATCCCGGGGGCGCGCCAATCAGCCTCGACACAGAGTGCCGTTCCTGATATTCCGACATATCGATTCTTGTCATTTGGTTCTCGTCGTTGAACAGGAATCCGGCCAAAGCCTTTGCCAGTTCGGTTTTGCCCACGCCCGTGGTGCCCAGAAAGATGAACGACCCGATGGGCTTGTTGGCGTCCTGAAGTCCGGCGCGGCTGCGGCGCACAGCGTTTGCGATGGCCTCGATGGCGTGGTCCTGCCCAATGACGCGCTTGTGCAGTTCGTCTTCAAGGTTGATGAGTTTATCTCGCTCTGTCTGAAGCATTTTCGTTACCGGAATGTGTGTCCACTTCGACACTACTTCGGCAATATCTTCAGGCGTCACCACCTCACGAATCATTGTGTCAGAGCCTTCAAGCATTGCTTTTTGCTTCTCGATGGCCGCCTCGCACTCTTTGATTCGGCCGTAGCGGATTTCGGCCACCTTGCCGTAATCGCCGCTGCGTTCGGCCTGCGTGGCTTGGTATTTCAGGTCCTCAATCTGTTTTTTCTTGCTTTGGATGTCGTCCAGAATCGCCTTTTCCGACTTCCATTTTGCCATTTTTTCGGTCAGTTCAGCGTTCTTCTCGTTCAGTTCCTCGCTGATTGAATTGATTTTAGCTGTGTTGCCCTCGCGTTTGATGGCCTCGCGCTCAATTTCCAACTGCATAATGTCGCGCTGCAGTTCGTCGATGTCTTCCGGCACCGAATTCATTTCGAGTCTCAATTTCGATGCGGCCTCGTCAATCAGGTCGATGGCCTTGTCGGGCAGGAAACGGTCGGTGATGTAGCGGTTCGACAGTTCGACGGCGGCAATTATCGCGTCGTCAAGAATCTGAACCTTATGGTGCATTTCGTACCGCTCTTTCAAACCACGAAGTATTGATATTGAACTGTTTATGTCGGGTTCGTCAACCATTACAATTTGGAAACGACGTTCGAGCGCCTTGTCTTTTTCAAAATATTTCTGATACTCGTCGAGTGTTGTGGCGCCAATCACGCGCAGGTCGCCACGTGCCAGCGCCGGTTTCAGAATATTGGCCGCGTCCATTGCGCCCTCGCTCTTTCCTGCGCCCACCAGTGTATGAATCTCGTCGATGAACAGGATTATCTCGCCGTCCGATTTAATTACTTCATTTACAACGCTTTTAAGTCGCTCTTCAAACTCGCCTTTGTATTTTGCGCCCGCAACCAATGCTCCCATATCAAGTGAGTATAACTTCTTGGTTTTCAAGTTTTCAGGCACGTCGTTCTTGACAATTCGGTGCGCAATGCCTTCGGCGATGGCAGTTTTGCCGGTGCCCGGTTCGCCAATCAGAATTGGGTTGTTCTTCGTCCTTCGGCTCAAAATCTGCAAGATACGTCGAATTTCGTCGTCACGGCCAATCACTGGGTCGAGTTTGCCGGTTGCTGCTTGCTCGTTCAGGTTCACGGCGTATTTCGACAGCGCCATATAACTCTCTTCAGCCGATTGGCTCGTAACCTTCTCGCCTTTGGTGATTTCCTTTATGCAGTTCTCAACCGATTTGCGGCTTAGTCCCTGGTCTTGCAACAGTTTGGTAATCTGGTCGTTGATGCTGAAGAACGCAACCCACACGTGCTCAACCGAAACAAACTGGTCGCCGTTTTTGGTTGCCGATTGTTGCGCGTTGTTCAGCAGCGCGTTCAAATCCGACGACAGGTACAAACTGCCGCCCGACACACGCGCATACGATTTTATTACGCTGTCAACTATTTGAAGCATAGAGTTTTCCGACACATTGTGCTTTTGCAGAATATATCGGCTGATGCTCTGCTCTTCGGTCAGCAGACCTTTCAGCAAGTGGCCGGTTTCCACAGCTTGGTTGCCTTCGGCTTGCGCAATGTTGAAAGCCTTTTCCAAGACTTCCTGCATCTTGATTGTGAAATTATTCGTGTTCATAGCTCATTTTTTTTTGATTTTCTGACCGGTAATTCTTCAAAATGCAAGCCACGGTTTCTTTAATCTGTTTTTAAATCCGCTAAATAATGTGTAACTGATTGGTTATTATTATTTTGCTTATAAATTAGCGAGTTTTGCATTTTGACAATTTGTCATAACAAATCGTTAAATTTCAGCCAAAACGACATAGGTATTTGTGCCGATTTCCTTGTTAAAAGCACATCGTTTTCAAAAAAAACTGCCTTTAATCATTTTTATATTCCAAAAAATACATAGTTTTACACCCGCTTTCCGACGCATGAGATGAAAGACAAGTACATATTCAATAGAGAAACACTGACTTACGAGATAGAGAAACGCACGTTTGCGCAGTTTACAAAGCGCAGCGGTAAGTTTGTTCTTGTGGCTTTTGGCATAGGAACTATGACTTGGGCGCTTTCGTATTTCAATGGTATTCCGTCACTTAAATCGTTTGGCTTGCAGTCGGAGAGCGAGATTTGCATTGCCAACATCCGTCAATTAGACTCTCGATTCTCGGCAATCGAGGATTTCCTTTCGGAGATTCAAAGTAACGACGACAGCTGCTACCGCGTGCTCTCCGATTTGGAGCCAATTTCGGCCGATAAGCGTATGGCAAGTTTCGGCGGTACCAATAAATATAAGTATCTTGAGGGCTATTTCAATACCGATTTGTTTGTTGAATACAACCGCAAGGTGGATATTCTCACAAGCAAACTGAATTTGCAGGAGCAGTCATACGAATCGTTGCTGCGCTCGGCGCAACGTTCTGAGGACAGTCTGCTCAGTATGCCGGGTATTCTGCCGGTGAACCCCTCAATATATCGTGTTTCGTCGTCGTTTGGCTGGCGAATGCACCCAATCAAAAACCGCCGCATCCCTCACGATGGCATTGACATTGCCGCCCGCGAGGGTAACAAAGTTTATGCAACCGGCAAGGGCGTTGTGGTTTCCGTGTCGAACGACCCGCGCGGTTATGGCAAGCAAGTGGTTATCGACCACGGCTATGGTTACAAAACACGTTACGCTCACCTTAGCAAATACCTCGTTCACGTTGGCGACTCCGTTTGCCGGGGTGCTGTTGTAGGCTTGATTGGCAACACGGGCATATCAACAGGACCGCATCTCCATTACGAGGTGATTGTTTCCGGCATCAGAAAAAATCCTGACAGCTATTACCTTAAAGATATGACCTCGGCCGAATATGGCGAAATGGTCAACGCATTCTCAAATCTAGATTAAGCCGACACTTCTAATCGGCGTTTTTTATCTGAAAACATTAAGTTTTTTGCCTTTTTCTCGAAAGAAAAGTGGCTTCGAGTGCAGTAACGAGTTGATTTTTTTAGTTACTTGCATATAGTATTGCCAAAAGGCAGAGGTGGAGGGTTCGCCTTCGCCGGATTTTTTTTTGAAGAAGTGGCAAAAATGTAGAAATAAATTGTTGAAACAAGTATAAAAATATGAAAGTAAGATTATTACAAATTCCGGTTTTGGCGTTGGCAGCGTTGCTGACCGCATCGTGCGCCAACAATTCGGCAAAAAAAGACGTGTCCAAAATGTTGGAGGTTGATTTGACGCTCGACACCACATCGCAGACAATTAAATTCGGCAACACTCTGTTCAGCCTGCCGTCGCCATATCATTTAACAATGATGATAAAAAAAGCCGGCACCAAATTCAATGAGAATTTGCTCAATCCTGTCGATAACAATCAGAATTACACCAGTTTATATAAGAAATGCGTAAACCTCGGCGTTTACGGAGCCGATTTGGCGTATATGAACATTTACGAGCAATCGCCGTTGATTGTCAATCAGTTCTCGGTCATCAAGAATATTGCCAACGATTTGGACCTTACATCGGCGTTCAACAAAAGCCTGGTTGAGCAGGTTGAGAACAATGTCGATAATACCGATTCGCTTTTGCGCATAATGTCAAGCACTTACCGTGATGTTGATGTTTACCTGAAAGAGTCGCAGCGTCAGAAGGAGGGGGCTTTGGTGCTCGCCGGCGGCTGGATTGAGGCAATGTATATTATGACGCAGCTTGTGAAGGGTACAAATAACGAAATGCTAGTTCAGCGTATCGGCGAGAGCAAGCAACCGCTTGAGAATCTGATAAAAATTTTGTCGCCCTACTATGCCGAGCTCGACGAGATAGGCGTTTTGGTTGACGCTCTGATTGAGCTTTCGGCTGATTTCGACGAGGTTGAGCAGCACTACACTTATGTTGTTCCTGAAATCGATGTCGAGAACCATATGACAATAATCAAATCGCGAACCACAGTTGAGGTTCCGCAGGAGGTATTGACAAACGTTACCGGCAAGGTTGAAAACATCAGAAAACAAATTGTAAGTTAATAGATTATGAAAGTGTCGATGAGATATTTACTGATATTGGCAGTGTTGGCGATAGCCACACCCAAAATGTTGACGGCCCAGGTCGAGTCGTCGATTAAAATGTGCCAGACTCATATGAATGACTCGTATGTGTCTGACGGACAGTATTACACCGTGTTGCTCAACAAGGAGGACATTGCCGAGTTCTATGTCACGTTTTACGGAGGCACCATTTATCGTTTGGTTGGCTACTGCGGCACCGACGCTGGCAATCTCGCCTTCTCGGTTTACGACCAGGACCGCAACCTGCTGTTCACTAACCGCGATTTCGAGAACACACCATACTGGGATTTCAAGTTCGAAAACTCTATGGACTGCATTATCGAGGCTGAAATTGATGCAAAGGACATCACTTCGGGAATTGCCGTGATGCTAATCGGTTTTAAGCAATAAAACAGGCTGAAAATGAGGGAGAAAGTCCTAAAGGCACTGATGCAGTTGTTCGCCATTATTATTGGTCCGCGAACCAACAATAAGAACGGACGGCAGATTATTGAGACTTTTCTCCACCAACAGTTACGCGAAAGCTCGGTTGAAGAGTATCTTGAGCTTTTCGACGGCTTTTATGCTCATTATCAACGAAAACAATCGGAAGAAGACAAAAAGGAGAAGAAACTTGCGCTCAACTCGGTGAAGGTTCTGAAAATCTGCACCCAGATAAACGAGGACCTCGACATCCGCCAGAAAATGGTGGTGATGATACGGCTGCTCGAGTTTATAAAATCGGGTACCGAGGTGTCGGAGCAGGAATTGGAATTTGTGCAGACGGTTTCGGAGAGCTTTTTCTTCTCAGCTGATAACTTCAACTTGCTCAAGGACTTTGTGCTGTCCGATGCCGACAGCATTCCGGTTTCACCGCGCATCTTGCTAATCGACGGGCAGAAAGCATCGTCGATTCCCGACATCAGGCACTTCTATCACGAAACGTTCAACGACAAGCTTTGGGTTCTCTATTTTGAGATGTCGAATATGTACCTGATTCGCAAGTTCGGCACCAACGAGCTGTACCTGAACGGCCAGATTGTGATTCCGGGCAACGTGTATGTGCTGAACCTGGGCGCGTCGTTGCGCGATGCCAAGATGAAGCCCATCTACTATTCCGACATTGTCAACTATTTCTTCGCCGACGAGATTGGCAACAAAATTCAGTTTGTGGCCAAAGATGTGGAGTATTATTTCAAAGGCGGTGTTAAAGGTCTGAACAGCATTAACATTGTTCAGGAGTCGGGCAGCCTTGTCGGCATAATGGGAGCCAGCGGCTCGGGCAAGACCACTCTGCTCAACGTGCTCAACGGCAGCTGCCGCCCGACGTCGGGAACGGTCACCATCAACGGCATCGACATTTACGATGACAAAAAGAAGGTTGAAGGTCTGATTGGCTATGTGTCGCAGGACGATTTGCTTGTTGAGGAACTAACTGTGTATCAGAATCTTCTGTTCAACGCTCGTCTCTGTTTCGACGATTTGAGCGATTTCCAGATTCGGTGCAAGGTGCTGAAAGTGCTCAAAAGCTTAGGCCTTTTCGATATAAAAGATATGGTGGTGGGCAGTCCGCTCAACAAAAAGATAAGCGGCGGACAGCGCAAGCGCCTCAACATCGCACTGGAGCTGATTCGCGAGCCGGCCATTCTCTTCCTCGACGAGCCTACTTCGGGCTTGTCGTCGCGCGATTCGGAAAACATTATGGACATTTTGAAGGAGATGGCGCTGAAAGGCAAACTGGTGTTCACCGTTATACACCAACCGTCGTCCGACATCTTCAAAATGTTTGATAATCTGTATATTCTCGACAAAGGCGGCTATCTGATTTACGATGGCAATCCGGTCGATTCAATCATCTATTTCAAAACCAAGGTTCATCAGGCCAACTGGAACGACAGCGAGTGCCCCACCTGTGGTAACGTCAATCCCGAACAGATTTTCAACATTGTTGAGTCGCAGATGCTCGACGAGTACGGCAACCTGACACCAGTGCGCCGCTTGCAACCCGAGGATTGGTTCCGCCATTTTCAGGAGTCGCGCAAAGAGTTGCCCGAGCCCGACGCAAAGTACGACGAGCTGCCCGCTAACGCCTCGAAAATCCCGGGCAAATTCAAGCAGTTCTGCGTGTTTGTGGAGCGCGACGTGCTCTCGAAAATCAGCAACCGGCAGTATATGGTGATAAACATTTTGGAGTCACCTGTACTGGCGTTCCTTCTGGCGTTCCTCATCCGATATTTCAACGAGTCAACCGGCAACTACACGTTCTTCGGCAACGCGAATATCCCGGTTTACATTTTTATGGCGGTCATTGTGGCGATATTTATCGGGCTGTCGGTCAGTGCCGAAGAGATTGTCAAAGACCGGAAAATCCAGAAGCGCGAGCGGTTCTTGAACCTCAGCCGCACAAGCTATCTGTTCTCGAAAATGGCCATTCTGTTCGTCATTTCGGCCATTCAGGCGCTGATGTTTGTGGCCGTGGGCAACCTTGTTTTAGGCATCCACGGAATGTTCTTCTATTATTGGTTCGCACTTTTCAGCTCGTGGTTCTTCTCGTGCCTTCTCGGTCTGAACATTTCCGACAGTTTCGACACCGTAGTCACCATATATATATTGATACCGTTCCTAGTGATTCCTCAGCTGATTATGAGCGGTATAATTGTGCCGTTCGACAAGCTGAATCCAGTTATTTCAAATCCGGAGTCGATACCGGTCTATGGTGAGATTATTACGGCGCGGTGGGCCTACGAGGCGCTGGCCGTGCAACAGTTCAAAGAGAACGAATTTGAACGCGATTTCTATGAGTATAATAAAGTGTTGAGCCAGTGCGATTTCCGTAAGAATTACTGGATGAAGACCATCGAGAATAAGGTGACTTACTGCCGGCGCAACTACAACAATCCGTCGTGTCAGATTCGTGTGAAGAAGGAACTTGAGCTGCTGCGCAATGAGCTTTCGCTGCCGCTCGACGCAATGGGCTATTTCCAGTACGACAAGGTTGACCGCCTCTATCTGAACCGCGTCACACCTGAGATTTTCGACAATCTGGAGGCGTTCCTCGGCAAGCTGAAAACCTACTATTACAAGCAGTACAACCACGTCAACAATCAGAAGGACCTGCTTATAAACTCAATGCAGCGCACCGACGATGAGCGGGAGCGTTTTGTAGAGCGCAAACTCCGTTACAGCAACGAGAACTTGACATCGTTTGTCCGTAATTCCACCTCGCTCGACCGCATCATCGAGTTCGAAGGCCGCCTCTATCAAAAGAGCGACCCCATCTATCTTGAACCCACGCATCCGTTCATCAAAGCGCACTTCTACGCGCCTTGCAAGAACCTTTTCGGGCGCCAGTTCCCCACATATTGGGTGAATATGATGGTTATTTGGTTCTTCTCGCTGGTGATGTACATCACGCTCAAATTCCGCTTGCTGCGAAAGGCGATAGAGTGGTTCTCGCGTTCAAAAATGTAACACCAAATGCGTGTTTATGTAAGCGAGAGAGGCCTAAAGTGGCTTTAATCAATTAATTGGTCTGATTTAAAACGCTTCTGGCAAAAGCAAAAAAATCCCTACCACACGGCAAGGATTCTTTTATTATGTGAATAAAAGAGGTGTGTCTATTCCGACATTTCAACCATTTTGAACGGCACTTTTATGATAGACTGGTAGTCTTCGCCAGCCTCAAGCATATCTTCGTCGTCCTCCTCATAGTGCCAAAGAATCACCACTTCGCTACCGCTTTTGTAGATGGCCTCAAGTTTCTTGAATACATCGAGAATGCACTTCGAGCTACTTGTGTTGAAATACTCAAGTTTGATTGAAACTTCGGTCAGCGGAGCTGGCGACGACAGGTACTGCTCAAGCCAGTCAACCAAAGGCTTGTAGAATTCAACGGAGTTCTCCGGAATTGAACGACCTTTAATTTCGAGCTTTCCGTTAGCTTCAAAAGTTACGGTTGGTGTTTTTGGTGTTCCGATAATAGAAATAGGTTCCATTGTATAAAAATTATGGTTTATCAATTAAAAGTCACGTCTAAGGTAAAAAAATTATAATCATCACAGCATTTTATGAAATTATAATTCAGTTTATTTCCCGATTTTCTCGCCATATCAATCAGCCCGAGGCCGCCGCCGCCTTTCTCTGAGAATGTTTGGTTGTCCAAAATCTCCTTGTACATCTCTTTCTGACCATCTTTGTCGAGAGAGTTGATGTGCTCAATGTGGCCTTGGAGGAACGATTGCTGCTTTGGCACCACATAGTTGCCGGTGACAACGTGGTAGTGGTCGCCCCGTTTCGATAGCAGACAGACGCCCACCTTGCCGCAAAACTCATTGTTCTTTTCGCACGGAACAGTTGTGGCGTGGTGATAGAGGTTTTGCAGGCACTCGACTAACACATTATAAATCTTTTTTCTAATTGGTGTCGGCGTGTTTTCAAGCTGGCGCTCAATCACATCAAGCGATTGCGCTATCAGTTGGTCGGTGACCTCCCCCTTGAAAAGGTAGATGACGTCATCGGCTGTTACCGTTTTATACCAATTGTTTATATCCAAAGACATAATATTGCCGTGTGTTTGCAAATATATAAAAACACAAACTAATTTGACAATCATTATTAAAGAGTTCGCCAAAATATCGACAATTTTTACGTTGCCGCGATTTGCACAAAAATAGTGCCAGTTTCGGACCTTCAAGCCTTTAATTCCTCAATCAATGATTGCGCCGCCAATCAGGTTGTCGCCTTGGTAGAAGACCACCGACTGTCCGGGCGAAACCGATTCAACTGGCTCCTGGAAATCGACTTTCACCTTGTTGTCGCTCACGGCGATGGTGGCCGGAATGCCCTTGCTGCGGTAGCGGACGCGGGCCGTAACCTCAATCGGCGTGGCGGGCGCTTCAATTTTGGTGAAATTATAGTCTGATGCGGTGAGCGACTGGCTCAAAAGGTCGTCGCGGGTGCCGAGGGTGACGGTGTTGTCGGCCGGATTGATGCGCGACACGTACATTGGCTGCCCCAGCGCTATTTCGAGCCCCTTCCGCTGGCCGATGGTGTAGTTGGGGTAGCCCTTGTGCCGCCCCAGAACGCGGCCGTCGGTGCTGATGAAGTCGCCCGGCCCGATGGAGGAATATTCGGGCGAGTTGTCGCGCAGAAAATTGCGGTAGTCGTTGTCGGTGACGAAGCAAATCTCTTGCGACTCGCGCTTCTGCGACAGTTTCGTGTAGCCGCGTTCGGCTGCCATTTGGCGAACCTGCAGTTTTGTGAGGTCGCCAAGCGGAAAAAGCGTTCGGCTGAGGTTCTCTGGGGTAAGTTGCCACAGAAAATACGACTGGTCTTTTGTTTGGTCGGCGCCTTTGCTGATGAAGTGCCGTCCGTTGCAGCAAC
The DNA here is from genome assembly GCA_902790595.1 of uncultured Bacteroidales bacterium. GTDB lineage: Bacteria > Bacteroidota > Bacteroidia > Bacteroidales > SZUA-534 > RUG13583. The sequence goes on along the minus strand of CADASL010000005.1, from coordinate 207,528 downwards.
CGATGCGGGCGTAGTGGCCGGTGGCAATCAGTTGACAGCCGAGCTGGTCGGCAAGGTCGAGTAGGGCACCCCATTTTATTAGTCGGTTGCAGACAACACACGGGTTTGGTGTGCGGCCTTTCAGATATTCGCTGATGAAATTGCTCACCACCGTCTGGCGGAAAAGCTCACGAATGTCGAGAATCTGATGGTTGAAACCTAAGTTAGTGGCAATGCGCTTTGCTTCGAATATGGAATCGACTGTGCAACAGCCCGTTTCGCGTTCCATACAAGCCTTTGAGATGCTGTCCCACGAGCGGAACGTAACACCTTCGAGCTCGTAGCCTTGCTCGGTGAGCAGAATGGCGGCCATTGTGCTGTCAATGCCGCCGCTCATTGCCATTAAAACTTTTTGTTTGCTCATTTTTAGCGCATTAGCCACGATGGGTCGTTGATGTGCTCGGCGGGGTCGTCATATATGCCCTTGCCCATATTCTCCTCAAGCTCGTTGATGGTTTTGTTCTGTTCGTCGGCAAGTTCTTTGCAGTAGCCGTGCTTGTAAACATATTGCTTCTGATAGTTGCCGCGCTCGTCGAAGATGAGCCACGAGCCTTCCATCAAGTCGTTTACGTATTTGCCTTTTTTGTGAAGCTTGCCGTTGGCGTAGTACACCTTGCCCTCGCCGTTGAGCTTGCCGTGGTCGTAGTTCACGTCGAACATCATCGGGCCGGAGGTGTAGTATTTCCGCCAGGGGCCGTGCTTTTCGCCGTCTTTCCACGTAACCTCCTCAATCTTAACGCGTTCTGATGTGTATTGAACGAAAAGCCCGTCTTTCACACCGCGCTTGTATGATTCCTGCAGGTAGAGAATACCATTGTCGGAATAATAAAGCCAGACGCTGTCTTTCTCGTGACCGTAGTATTTGCCTGTGGCACTGATTTTTCCACTGCGGTGATAGAATTTCGCGCTGGCCGTCGAGCCATCGGCACTATAATTGAGCACTGCGTAGAGGTTGCCGTAGCTGTTATATTTCTTGAATTCGCCAACAGGCTTGTCATCAACAAAATAGGCTTCGTATTTTGTTTTGCCATTGCTGAACTTGGTAATCCAGTGGCCCTGTTTCATTCCGTTGATGTCGGTGTAGTTGAGCTTTGTATCACCCTCTTGGCCAACATTTTGCGCCGTAGCCAGCACAGGGAAAACCAGAAGAGCGAGTATTGCGATTTTGAATCTTTTCATAGCAATTTTTTTATGGTGTAAAAGTAGAATAATTTACGATTGCTGGGCGTGGCGTTTTTGTGTGATTATTAACATAAATCGGTGGCAAAACAGGGGCTCCGGATGTTGGTTCAAAGTGGTGAATAGACAATTCTTGCAATTACCGGCATCGCCTTGAGCGGAAACTCTCCGAAAACCGGCTACTATTATATATAATAGGTGTAAAGTGCTGAAAAGTAGGCTCGAAAAATATTTTTTGAAAAAAACGATTTAGTTGTTGCTTACAATTATCTATTTCCTATATTTGCCAAACAATAATTTTAATTTACTGATTATAAAATATTTTTGTTATGACAAAAGCAGAACTTGTTAATGAAATCTCAAAGAACACAGGAATTGAGAAAGTAACAGTGTTGAAGGCCGTTGAGGCTTTTATGGACAGTGTAAAAACATCGTTGGTTAACGGTGACAATGTTTACCTGAGAGGTTTTGGTACCTTCGCTATCAAGAAAAGAGCTAAGAAAACCGCTCGTAACATCACCAAGAACACAACAATCGTTGTTCCGGAGCACTACATTCCTTCGTTCAAACCGACTTCAGAGTTTGTTGACAACGTAAAGGCCAACGTTAAAAAGTAATTTTAGCCATTACGAAATGATAGGGGACGCCACGGTGTCCCCTTTTTTTGTGCTTTTTTTTTTCGGGGCGGAGCACCGCTGTTGCCGAATTTTGCTTTTATTTGCATTATTTTAATAAGTCTATTAAATAAAACAATTAAATAACTCAATTATTTAAATGAAAGAAGGAACACATTATAGTTTGGGTGTGGACATTGGCTCCACAACGCTGAAAGTGGCGTTGCTCGACGAAAATGGTAAATTGGTATATACTGACTATCAGCGACATAATGCGGCTATCAAACAAACGGCCACCCACGTTGCAACACGCATATTCAACCGCTATGGCGACTGCTGGCTGAATGTGGTGCTGACGGGCTCGGTTGGAATGGGTTACGCCGAAAGGCTCGGTCTGGCCTTTGTTCAAGAGGTGGTGGCCGCCGCCGAAACCATCAAGAGGCGCTATCCGAACGTCCGCACGTTTGTGGATATGGGCGGCGAGGACAGCAAGATGATTTTCTTTGAGGCCGGCAAGGTGCCCGACATCCGAATGAACGGCAGCTGCGCTGGTGGCACGGGCGCTTTCATCGACCAGACAGCCACACTGCTTGGCGTTGAGACAAGCGAACTGAACACACTTGCCGAAAAAGCTGAAACAATCTATCCGATAGCATCGCGGTGCGGAGTGTTTTCAAAGACTGATATTCAAAATCTTATAAGCCGTAACGTCAGTCGTAACGATATTGCCGCTTCGGTGTTCAATGCTGTGGCAATGCAGGTGGTTGCATCGCTGGCACGCGGAATGGACATTGAGCCGGATGTGTTTTTCTGCGGCGGTCCGTTCGCATTTTTGCCCGAGCTGAAAAAGCATTTCATCAACGTGCTCGGAATCACCGAAAAGGACTGCATTCTGCCAGAGAACGCGCAAGTGGTGCCTGCTCTGGGCTGCGCCTTATTGGCCAACAGTCTTGGCAAACGTCCGGTGCGATTGTCGGAGTTGATTTACATTTTGCGTTTTGCCTCTGATGACACACCTATCGACCTGACACACAGGCTTCAGCCACTGTTCACATCGGATGGAGAGTACAAAGAGTGGCTGGCGCACAAAACCAACAAATTTGTGCCGCGCGCAAAGTTCGTTCCCGACCAGAAAACACGTTATTTCCTGGGCATCGATTCGGGCAGCACCACAACAAAAATTGTGCTGACAAACGAGGCTGGTGAGATTGTTTACACTGATTATCAGCGCAATCGCGGCGACAGTTTCAAAACCTTCGCCGAAGGGCTCAAACGTATGTACGACAATGTGCCGGAACGCGAGAATATTGTCATTGGCGGAAGCTGCGCAACCGGGTACGGCGAGAATCTGCTCCGCACGGCCTTCAATCTCGATTACGGCATTGTTGAGACAATGGCGCATTTTGTGGCAGCACGGCACGTCAATCCGGAGGTCTCGTTTGTGCTTGACATCGGCGGACAGGATATGAAGGCCATTTTCATTGAAAACGGCTCGATTCGGCGGATTGAGATTAACGAGGCGTGCTCGTCGGGGTGCGGTTCGTTCATTGAGACGTTTGCCACTATGCTCGGCTATCAGGTTGATGAGTTCGCGCGGCTGTCGTGTATGGCCAAGCACCCGTGCGACCTGGGTACGCGCTGCACCGTGTTTATGAACTCGAAGGTGAAGCAGGCGATGCGCGAAGGTTCGGCCGTTGAGGATATTGCCGCCGGATTCAGTTATTCGGTGGTGAAAAACTGCCTGTTTAAAGTGTTGAAACTTAAGAATATAAAAGAATTGGGCGATAGCATCGTGGTGCAGGGCGGAACATTCCGCAACCACTCAATTGTGCGGGCTCTCGAATTGCTGTCGGGATGCGAGGTGTCGTTTACCGACATTCCGGAGCTGATGGGTGCCTACGGCGCCGCGCTTCACGCTATCGAAATGAGTAAAGTTTAGGGTTTAAAGTTTAGGGTTTAGGTTTTAGAGTTTAGAATATAAAGACAACTATATTAAAATGCTGATTAATAAAGATATAAATCTCACATCTCAACACTTACCTCTTACCTTTTAAAGAAATTAATATGTCAGATAAATCGCTTTCAGAATTGATAAACGCCAACACCTACGAGTCGGAATTTCAGACTTGTCAGGGCTGCGACAACCATTGCACGGTGAAACTGTTTCATTTTCAGAATGGTAACACATTCGCGTCGGGTAACAACTGCGAGAAGGTCTATTCAAACCATTCGGAGTCGGAGCGCAAGGGCGTGAATATGATGGTGGAGAAGTACAAGCTGCTTTTCCGTCAGCCTAAAGTGGAACCCATAGCGAAGCCGATGGGCGTGAAAATCGGCTTGCCGCGTGCTTTGGGAATGTTTGAGGACTACCCGTTCTGGTACACGCTGTTTTCGGCCTGCGGTTTCGAGGTGGTGCTGTCGGTCAACTCAAACAACAAAATCTACGAGTCGGGTTTGCGTACCATTATGGCCGACAACATCTGCTTTCCGGCGAAATTGATGCACGGACACATCAATAATCTTATTGATTTAAAGGTTGATAGAATTTTCTACCCGTATGTGGTGTACGAGCGCAAAGAAGACGCGAAGTCGAAAAACAGTTTCAACTGCCCGATTGTGTCGGCTTATTCTGATGTTATTAAGAGCTCGATGGACCCGGCCAACAAGCGCGGAGTGCCGTTCGACGCTCCTGTCATCACCTTCAACAGCGACGATTTGCTGGTGAACTCGTGCTGGGCCTACCTGAAGACTCTGGGCGTGAAGCGCGATGTGGCTCTGCGTGCCATTCAAATGGCTAAAGATGTGCAAACGGCTTATATACAAAAGCTTACCGATCGCGCCAACGAGGTGCTCGAATTGGCCACCAAGGAAAACCGGATGGTGATTCTGCTGGCCGCCCGTCCGTATCACACCGACCCGATGATTGAGCACAAAATATCGCAGGCCATCGCCTATATGGGCATTGATGTGATTACGGAGCACGTGGCCACAAAACTTGGCTCTAGCGTGTTTGAGGAGGTGAACGCCGTGAGTCAGTGGGCATACCCGAACCGCATTTTCAAGGCTGCGTATTTCGCCGGCAAGTATCCGCGCAAGAATCTGCATTTTGTTGAGCTGACATCGTTTGGCTGCGGACCTGACGCGTTTATTCTTGATGAGGTGAACGCCATTCTGAAACGTTTCGGCAAGAACCTGACTATCTTGAAGATAGACGATGTGAACAACATCGGCTCGCTGAGGTTGAGAATCCGCTCGCTGGTGGAGTCGTGCAAGGCGGAGCTGGCGGCAGAGTCGAAAATCGACCGCAAGTTTGAGACAACCAAAATCTTTGAGAAGGAGGACCGCCGGCGGACAATCATCGCACCGTATTTTGCCGAGGGATATTCGGAGTTTCTGCCATCGCTTTTCAAGCTGGCGGGCTACAATCTGGTGGTTTTGCCCACAGGCAATCAGGAGGCCGCCGAAACAGGTCTGCGCTATGCAAACAACGACATCTGCTATCCGGCCACGATTGTTGTCGGAAGTATTATAAATGCCTTGCAGAGTGGTAAATACGACCTCGACAATACTGCCGTAATTATTACGCAGACGGGTGGTCAGTGCCGCGCCAGCAACTACTATTCGCTGATTAAGAACGCTATGGTGGCCGGCGGTTTTGCCAAAGTGCCGGTGCTCTCGTTGGCAACAGGTGCAGGCGTGAGCAACAGTCAGCCCGGCTTTGAAATCAACTGGCTGAAGGTGGCTAAAACGCTTGTCCACGCTATGCTCTACGCCGATTGCATAGCTAAAATGTACCATTCGGCGGCGGTGCGTGAGAAGATAAAAGGCAAGGCTTTCGAGCTGCGCAACCACTACATTGAGGCGGCGTTTCCATACGTTGAGGCGAAGGACCACAAAGGCCTGAAGCGGCTTCTGAAGCAGGCTGTGGCCGATTTCAGCAATGCCGTTGAAAAGAACAAACAGGTGCCGGTCATCGGTTTGGTGGGTGAGATTTACGTGAAATACAACGGCTTCAGCAACAAATTTGTGACTCAATGGCTGATTGAGCACGGTGTTGAGGTGGTGCCGCCGGCGCTCGTAACATTCTTCTCAACATCGTTTGTGAACAGCCACTACAACCGCAAATACAACATCAAGCACGAGTCGGGCTCGCTTTTGATGAGCGACGGCTTGCACGCGCTGTTGCTGAGCTGTATGCGGACATACGACCGCATCTGCCGCCCGTTCCCATATTACAGGCCGTTTGCCAGCATTTTTGAGATTGGCCGTTTGTCGGAAAAAGTGATAAATCCGGCCGCCGACTTTGGCGAAGGCTGGATGCTGCCCGGCGAGATTTGCCATCTGGCCGAGCACGGAGTGCAGAATGTGGTGAGCCTACAGCCGTTCGGGTGCATCGCCAACCACATTATTTCGAAAGGTATCGAAAAGAAAATCAAGCAGGTATATCCGCAGATGAGCCTTCTGTTCCTCGATTTCGACAGCAGCACATCGGAGGCCAACGTCTTCAACCGTCTGCATTTTATGGTTGAGAACTGCAAGGCGCAGATGGAGGAGGAGAGTAGGAACAAGGCGGTTGCCGCAGTGTGATTCAATGTGTAACAATGCAAAAATGAAACACAATGGCTAAAGAACAAAATCTTGAGATTCAGATACTTCAGGCGGCTGAGGAACTCTTTTTGAACAACGGGTTCGCCGGTACGTCAACAACCGACATCGCCAAACGCGTGGGGTGCAACCAGGCGCTTGTCCACTACTATTTCCGCACCAAGGAAAACCTTTTCCTTCAGGTGTTTATGGCCAAACTCGATATGATTTTGAAAACGCTGCAGCAGCCTCTGCTCAATCAGGATGCCGATTTTTTCGACAAGTTGCGCAATGTCATCGGTGCCTATTACGATTTTCTGGCCAACGACACGCGTCTGCCGTTTTTTGTCATCAATGAGATGCTAGGCAATAAGGACCGCTTGACGCTTGTGTATGAGCATTTTATGAACAACACTATGCGCAATAATGTTTTCGGCATTATTGACACTGTGGTGCAGACCGAGGTGCGCAAACACACAATCCGCCCCATCGACACGGTGAATTTCATACTCGATGTGGTGTCGCTCACGGTGTTCAATTTCATTGCTCTACCAATCTATTGCGATGTTTCTGGCTGCACCGACGATGAGAAACAACATTTTTTGAGACTTCGTAAAGATGAGATTATCACGTTGGTAATCAATGGTATTAAGAATGTAGGAAACTGAAACGGCTTTTGCAATGCAATATATTGTAATAGAGGGGAATATTGGTGCCGGAAAAACCACACTGGCCGGGATGCTGGCCAGCGATTGCAACGCGCGGCTGGTGCTTGAGCAGTTTGCCGACAACCCGTTTCTGCCGAAATTCTACAGCGAGCCCGACCGCTACAGCTTTCCGCTTGAGCTGGCATTTCTGGCCGAGCGCTACCGCCAGCTCAACACCAATGTCTATCAGCCCGAGTTGTTCAACTCAGTCACAATTGCCGATTATTATTTTGTTAAGTCGCTGATATTCGCGCGAATAACGCTCCACGGCGATGAGTTTGCGCTATACCGGCAGTTGTTCGACATCATTATGCAGCGGTTGCCATTGCCGTCGCTCTACGTCTATCTGCACTCGCCAGTTGAGCGTTTGCTACGCAACATCGCCACCCGCGGCCGCGATTATGAGCAAAATATCACAGCCAACTATCTGGCTGATATTCAGCAGAGTTACCTATCATATTTCAAAACCGCCGACAAATTCCCGATTGTGGTGATTGACACATCAAAACTCGATTTTGTGCATAACAAAACCGACTACGAATATCTAAAACGGTTGATTGTCGGACAATCGTATCCGAATGGGGTAACTTATTTGTAGCAAATTATTTACGGCCAGTTACGCCCGCTTTATTTGTCGGCTTTGAACGCGAAAACCGACATCAGCACATAGATTAGAATGATGGCCGGAATGGCGGCAAACTGCATCAGTATAATCAGCACAAGGCTGATTGCCAGAAAGATGTAGCGGATTTGGTTGCCACGGAACCCCCACGTCTTGAATTTTAGCGAGAACAGAGGCAGCTCGCAGACAAGCAGGAACGACATTACCAATGCCAATGGAATAAGTACTTGTGGCACAATAACGTAGTTGGCGAACAAGCCGTCGGCGTTGTATTTCAGAATGAATGGCATTGAGGCCCAAACCATTGCGTTGGCCGGTGTTGGCAGGCCGATGAATTTGTCGGTCTGGCGCTCGTCGAGGTTGAATTTGGCCAGCCGCAGAGCTGAGAAGGCAGCCATAATAAACGGCACAAGGCAGAGAACCATAGTGCACACCGGCAGTTGCGAAAGAGCTGTGCCGTCGGGGTTTAGCGCCTGGCTCACAAGCACGAATGCAATTGCCGATGGCGCCACGCCAAAACTGATGTCGTCGGCAAGCGAGTCGAGTTCCTTGCCAATGGCCGAGCTCACTTTGAGAAGGCGGGCCGCCATACCGTCGAAAAAGTCGAAAACGGCGGCAAGCAGAATGAAGAATCCTGCGGCTGTGAGATTGCCAGTAAACGCAAATGTTATGGAAAGACATCCCGATAAGGCATTCAGCAATGTGATGGTGTTCGGGATGAAGGAAACTATTTTGTTTTGTGCCATTGCCAAGATGTTTTTAAAACGTGCGGCAAATGTAGTATTATTTTTGGTTGAGGGTGTGTTGAAAGGGTACAAGTGGACGCAACTCGCTTAAATAGTTACTTATTGAGAAAAAGCATTCGGCAAAATCAAGCTGAAATTGGCATTTTCGACCCCCAAAACCGCTACCATCTTTCCTTAATCTTTCCTTAAGGATTCCTTAATGATGGCTTAATGATAAACCTTCATTTTTCGCCTTCACATCAGGTTTGTGTTTTCAGTTTGTGTTTGCGTTATAGATGCCGTTTCAGTTATTCGCCCCACCGCCTTGTCAATTCACCAAAAAACATCTTGTCCACATTGCCAAATGCTTAACTTTGTTTGCTTTTATGGCGATTTGATTTGATGAGGCGATTTTTCGGCATATTGTTCACCTTGCTTGCTGCAATGTCAGTTTCTACGGCTGATGCTCAGGAGTTTACAAACGATTGGGTGAATTTCGGCCAGGACTATTACCGGCTGTCGATTCCGCGCACGGGCGTTTATCGCGTCACGCGCGCGCAGCTCGAGTCGGCCGAAGTGCCCATTGGCAAGTTCAATCAGCAGAACATTCAGCTGTTTCAGAACGGCCGGGCGCTGCCTTGCCACATTGCCAGCTCGCGCCAGGGCTTGGTCGATTACATTGAGTTTTTTGCCGAGGGAAACGATGGCTGGTTCGATGTGGATATGTATGACAAACCTGAAAATCAGACAAATCCGCATTACAGCCTGATAACCGACACCGCCGCCGTTTTTCTGACTTGGAACAGCAGCTTCTCCAATCTGCGTTTTCAGGAGTACGGCTCGCAGGGGGCGTCGGGCTACAGTCAGGCTGCTTATTGCATCATCGACACTGTGGTTCAGTACGTTGGCACCTATCTGGGCGGCGAGGAGAACTGCCGCTACACCGATGCCGAGGGTTGGTTCGACGGCACGGCTCTGGCGCTTGGCAAGGAGGTGGCAAAAACGGTTCCGACGCCCGCAGTCAGCAGGATTGACGGGTTGAAAGCCCGCGTCACGCTTGCGCTGGCCACCTATTCATCGAACGGTCACCACATCCGCGTCAGCGGGCCGGGCATCAGCGTCGACACCATTTTCTACGGCCTGCACACAGTGAAGCGCACGGCAAAGGTTGCGGCTTCGCAATTGTCGCAGAGCAACAAATACACGTTCTCAAGCATCGACGACATCAGCGCCAAAACTGACTATTCGCGCGTGTCGTTCATCGAGATAGAATACCCGTCGGAATTCAATTTCAAGGGGCGTAACCAGCAGGTTTTCAGGCTTCCGCCGAGCGATGTGACGCAACGCATCGCGATAAGCGGAATGGATTTTTCGGGCAGCCCAGTGCTTTACGATGTCAGCCGGAACCTGCGCGTGCAGATGATTGTGGAGGGCGGCACGGCCACGGCTCTGATTGAGGCCCACCGCGACACCATCAAACTGGTTGTGGCCACGCAGAAGGCGATTGGGAAAAGCCCGTGGATTTCGCACGCCCCAATGACCAACCACGCTGTTGCCGGCAAGCGGATGTTGATGATTTCGAACCGCCAGCTGATGGGCAAGGCTCGTGAGTATGCCGCTTATCGCGATGCCTATCTTGTTGATATTGATGAGATTTACAACCAGTTTGGCTACGGGCTCCGCAAGCACCCGATGGCCATCCGCCGTTTTGTGGAGTATGTCACGGCCAAGTGGAGCGTGAAGCCGCAGTATCTGTTCATTGTGGGCAAGGCGGTGAACGCGGTCGATTCGCGCCGCAACGCCACGGGCTATTCGCAGTGTTTTGTGCCATCAATGGGCTATCCGGCCTCCGACGCCCTGCTATCGGCCTACACCAACGGCTCGGGCGACGCTCCGTCGCTGGCTACCGGTCGTCTGGCGGCGTTGAGCGTCACGCAAGTGGAAAACTATTTTGCCAAGGTTAAGGAGTTTGAAAGCAACAAGCCCGCCGACTGGATGAAGCGAGTGATACATTTTGTTGGCGGCAGCAAGGCCAGCGAGCAGCGCGAAATTGGCGGCTATATGGCTGAATACGAAAGAATTATTGAGGATACGCTGTTCGGCGGAAGCGTCTCAACGTTCCGCAAGCTGACGTCCGACCCAATATCGACATCGAAAAACGACAGCGTGAAGCTGCTCATCAACGGCGGCGTGAGCCTGATGACATTCTTCGGCCACGGCTCCACCTCAAGCGGCTTCGACCGCGATGTTGACGTGCCGGCCAACTACAAAAACCAGGGCAAATATCCGCTCATTCTGTCAAACTCGTGCTACACGGGCAACATTCACGCCACCTACCAGTCGTCGGCGAGCGAGGAGTGGGTGCTGGCCAAGCAGCGCGGCGCCATCGGCCTGATTGCAATGGTGAACGAGGGCGTGCCTTACTACCTCGACAAATTCTCGTCGCGGTTCTACAGCCAGATTGCCAACTATTGCTACGGCGAGCCCATTGGCAAGGCGCTGCGGATGTCGCAGGTGTTGATGGCCGGCAGTTCCAACCGGCTCATAATCGGCACTTTGCAGCAGATGTCGCTCCACGGCGACCCGTGCATAGTGCTCAACAGCGCACCAAAGCCCGATTTGCGGATTGAGGCCGCCGATGTGTGGTTTTCGCCGTCGCTGCTCACCACGGCCGTCGATTCGTTCATGGTGAATGTGGCTCTGCGCAACGCCGGGCGGTCGGTAACAACCGATTTTGTGGTTGAGTTGCAGCACGTTTTCTCAAATGGCGGCAGCGAAGTGATTGCCCGTCAGGTGCTTGGCCTCAAATATCGCGACACGCTGCGAATCCGTCTGCCGATGGACCGCGTGAGCTGTCCAGGCCTTAACCGTTTCATTATCAAGCTCGACGCGATGGAACAGATTGCCGAAACCGACGAGCGGAACAACTCGGTTGAGGTGACGGCTTTTGTGCAGTCGCTCGATATGGTGCCGGTTCTGCCGCATAATTACAGCCTTGTCAACGCTGTGCCAAAGGTCTTGAAAGCATCGGTTTTTGAGGCCGAGCCGAAGTTGCAGACTTGTGAGTTCCAGATAGATACAACCGAACGGTTCAACAGCCGCCGCCTCTCGTCGCAGTTTGTGGAGAACCGTGGCGGGGTGGTGGAGTGCAACCCCACGGCTGCCATCGACACCGGTAGGGCTTTCTACTGGCGGGTCCGCGGAGGCGAGTCCGACGACTACAGCTCGGCGCAGTCGTTTGTGGTCCGCTCGGGGCAGACGGGCTGGGAACAGTCGCATTTTGAGCAGCTCGACGACAACGAGTTCCTGCACATCAAGCCCGACAACGCCAGCCGCAAGTTCGAGTTTGCCAATGCAGCCCGCTCAATACGCTGCCACAATTTCGGGTCGCCCAATTCGAGCAATTTTATGAAAATCGGGTTCGAGATGGACGGATTTTTCGGCCTGTCGTCGTGCGGCGCGTACAACGCACTGCTGATGGTGGTTGTCGATTCGTTCAGCCTCATTCCGTGGCAGTCGGACCGCGGCAGTTACGGCCAGTCAAACTACCCGCGCTGCTCGTCTGCCGACTTCGAGAACTACTTCATCTTCTACCTTTGGAATGTCGATAGCGGCCTCGACTCGCTCATCTCGATGGTTGAGAACCACGTGCCCGACGGCAACTACATACTCATTTACTCGTTCATCTCTGGTCGCTTCCAGCAATGGCCCGAGCGGGCTTACGACGCTTTCGAGCGATGGGGCTCGACGCAGATTCGCACGGTGAACAGCTCGGTGCCGTACATCTTCTTCACTCATAAAGGTTATCCCGATGAGGCAGAGGAGGTTATAGGTAAATCGGCAACCGATATTATCGATTTCGACCGCACGCTATACAACAATTTCAACCGAGGCACCATTACAAGCCCGCCAATAGGGCCGTCGCGGCAATGGCAACGGCTTGAGTGGCAGTGCGATACATCAGTTTGCGCGCCAGGCACCGAGGCGTTTGTGAGAGTTGTCGGGCTCGACACTCTTGGCGGCTCGCACGTGCTAATCGACAAACTCACAGCCCGTCGCACCTCGCTCTCGGGCATCGATGCCAAGCGGTATCCGCAGCTCCAGTTGCAGATGCAAACCCAAAACGACATCAACCGGGTGCCGGCGCAACTCAAAATGTGGCGTGTGCTCTACTCGCCATATACCGATTTGGCCATCAACACCAACCACGGCTGGCTTTTCAACTCCGACACCCTGCGCGAGGGCGATCGCGGCACGGTGGTGCTGGCCTACGAGAACATCGGGCAGCAGCCGTCGGACAGCCTGCTGGTTCATTATTGGATTCAGACGGCCACCAACCGTATTGTCGATATTGGCTATCAGCGTCTGGCTCCGTTGCGGCCTGGCGGATATGTTGTTGGTACTGTGCAGTTTGAAACCCTCGGTCTCGATGCCGATAATGTTTTCTGTGCCGAGCTGAATCCCGTTCCGCAGGGCGGAAAAAACTACGACCAGCAGGAGCAGACGCACTTTAATAACTTCGCCAACAAGCAGTTCCACGTTTTGCGCGATGTGGTGAATCCTCTGCTCGACGTCACCTTCGACGGCCGCCATATTGCCAACGGCGACATTGTGTCGTCGCGCCCGGCCATTGCCATCAGCGTGACCGATGCCAACCGTTTTCTGGCCGTGACCGACACCAACTCAATAGCCGTTTACATTACCGATTTGGCCACCGGCATCGAGAGCCGCGTTGAGCTTGTTGACAACCCCGATGTGACCTTTACGCCCGGAACGCTCGCCCGGAATCGCGCCAGCATTGTTTTGCAGATGCCGTTCGGCGAGGGCGACTATCAGTTGCGTGTCCGTGCGCACGATGCCTCGGGCAACGAGTCGGGCGACAGCGACTACATCATCGCTTTCCGCATTGTTGAGGAAAACATCTTCACCGATATGGTGGCGTTCCCCAATCCGTTCAGCTCGTCGGTGCGGTTTGCCTTTGAGCTTGGCGGCTCCGAGCTGCCCGACGAGTTCCGCATCGACATCTACAACCCGGCCGGCACAATTGTCAAAACCCTGACGGCGGCCGATTTTGGCGGTCTGCACTTCGGCCTGAACGTGTCGTCGCTGTGGAACGGAACCTACGCCAATGGCGCATTGCTGCCGGCGGGCATCTATTTCTACAAGGTTCGCGTAGCCTTGCGTGGCACTCAACTGCCGGCACGTAACTTCAGCAGCCGCGCACCCGCTTTAAACAATGGAGTGGGGAGGTTGGTGATTGTGAGATGAGAAAATCAAATTTGCTGACAGATAAAAAAACGTAAGTTCAAAATAGAAGTGCGATTTTTCAGTTGCGCGGCTTACGAATAAATAATCAAGCAAAGGTTCAAAATAAGATGTGCAGTATTCTTCACTATCTTTTTAATAATTTAGTTTCTGAACCTCGTTCCAATAGAAGAAAGCCTCGATGTTGCTTTTCTTGAGTTTGTTGAAATTAGTTGGCAGCGGGGCGGTGATGACGGCATCAGCCAACTGCTGTTCGTCGCCTGGAGTGTAATGCCGTACTTCGGTTATACCGTGTTCGATGAGTTTGCACAGATAGGCGGTCTTTGACGCGTTGACAATGGCTTTGTCGAGCCCGTAGTTTTCGCTGTGAATGAAACTGCGCACCCTGCTTATGCCGTTTTGGAGCAATTTGTACTCTTCGGGATTCTCCTTGCCACGGAGACATATACAACGTGATGTGCTGAAAATATCATCGAGCACATCTTGCAGTTTGGTTGTTTCCGCTTTGCGATAAAACAACTCAACGGCGGCATATTTGCGGAAGGTCTCTGTTGTAATCGTCAGGTTGTTTGTCAAGTCGAACAGTGCTGCAATGTCAAACAACTGTTTGCTGATTTCCATCGTGCAGTCTTTCTCGCCTTTGAAGAAAGGGATTCCTGTTGTGTGCGGCGCAAAAGCGGTCAGTTTGTCGCCTAACATATCCTGATAACTTGGCAGATTGACCATCACAGGGTCGCCTTCGGTTTTCAGAAATGGGCTCTGAATCGGGAGCGACACTACACGGGTGTAGTGATTCTCTTCAAACAGAACGTCAAGCAGAATCTTGTCTTTTCGGCCACCTTCGGGATAAGACACCTGATAGTTGTATTTCGCGTGTTTCTTTGGAATGTTGGAGCGTGAAATGCGTTCCACCAACTCAACTTCGCCAAAACCATATTCTGAAGAATAGAGCTTCAAGTAATCTTCAATCTGCGTGCCTGGCGGGCAAATGATATCCACATCAATTGACAATCGCTTGGCGCTGTTCAAATGCAGCATCTCGGCAGTTCCGCCTTTGAACAACAGCGGGCAGCCCGAACGCACCAATGCTTCTAGCAAAGAAAACGCTCTTATAGACTTTTCGACCAGCGCCAAATCCTTCACATTATTCTCTTTGGCGACTTTTTCAATCCACGCTAATGTTCTGCTGCCGGGGTGTATCATAAGCCAATGGTGTTGAAGATTTTGAGTATGTGGTCTTTGCGATTGCGGCGCGCTGCATAGCGGAGCAGGCGTTTGCGGTTCACATTGTAACTGCTGAAGGCATCGCCGTAAATGGTGTATAGTTCGGCGCCTTGCGCAAAGTTGAGTTCCTTGTCGCCAGCAGTGTCCACCAGAATTTTTTCCAATGTGGGTACAGGTGTGTCTCCAACAAGTGTGATGGGGGCTTCATTTACCAGTGCGCGGACAATCAGAATTTTTTCGGTCGTGATGTACCTCTCACATTCCTGTGCTGTAGGATTCAACAGTATTGGCATCGTTGGAAAAGCTCCTTGCAGAAACCCAAAAACCGACTCCATTGAAACTCGCTCCACATCAACAAAAGCCATCTTCAAGGCTGGAATATGCCGCATAAAACGAACCAGCACAGATGGAGTCCAAACACAGAAATCGGAAAACGGAAATTTCTTTTTTATCTGTTCAGCCATCGCACGCTCTTCTTCGGAAGGCTTGTAAAAGAAATCCTGTTTTTCTTTTTCGGAAGCTGCATACAGGCCATATCCGGCCTTAACTAGCTTTCCGCTTTTCACAAGACGGTTGAGCAGCACGTGTGCCGATGTTTCCGATACTTTTTTTGTATCTAAAAACTGCATCAGGTCGCGCCTGCGGAAAGGTTGACTTTGCGTAGATGCATAATCCAATATCTGCTCAGGTATTGTCATTGCGCCAAATATGTAATTCAACTGCAAACATATAACAATTTTGGCAATTTTGTAGTAAATTTGCCAGAAAAGTTATAGCAATTTGGAAACAGATTATTATCTGTCAATAATTTCAGCCCAACACCGTGCCGAAACAATGACTTTTGTAATTCCTCGTTTTCAGGAAAACTCTTAATTATTCCTCATTCGGCAGCGGGAACGACACAAAGAACGACGTGCCTTTGCCCTCTTTCGAGTAGAACCAGATGGCGCCGCCGGCGTCCTCCACAATGTTTTTCACAATGGCCAGGCCAAGGCCGGTTCCGCTAGTTTTGGTGGTGAAGTTGGGCTGGAACAGCTTCTTCTCGGTTTCGGGCGAGATGCCGGTGCCGTTGTCGCATACCTCAACCACGGCGCGGCCTTTGAAGCAGCGCAGCGATATGTCGATGTGGCCCTTGCGTTTCTTCGGAATGGCTTGTATGGCGTTCTTAATCAAGTTGTTGAACACCTGCAGCATCCGTTCGTTGTCGGCCATAATGGTAACAGTGCGGCCGGCCGGCTCCGAGAAATTGATTTTTGTGGTAGTTGTGTCGCGGAACAGCTCCACGCTCTGGTTGATGCGCTCGTTGAGGTTCACCAGCTCAATGCGGCCCTCGGGCATACGTGCAAACTGCGAGAATTCCGACGCTATCGACGACAGGCTGTCGATTTGCTCGATGAGCGTGCGAGCCGTGTTCTCGAACCGCTCGTTGAAATCTGGGTCGCCGTTGCGCTGCGAGCGCTCCAACAGCTGAACGCTCAGCTTCATCGGCGTGAGCGGGTTCTTGATTTCGTGCGCCACCTGCCGGGCCATCTCGCGCCAGGCGCTCTCGCGTTCCGATTTGGCAATCCTCGTGGCGCTGATGCTCAGCTCCTCAAGCATCAGGTTGTACTCGTTCACAAGCTCGGCAATCTCGTCATCGCCCTTATACTCAACGCGTTGGTTGCTCTTGCCAAGGTCGATGCTGCGGATTCGCTCCTGAACATCGACAATTGGTTTTGTGATGCGCTTCGACAGGTAGATGGCGATTATCACGCTCAGCACCACCAGCACCACATAGATGTTGATTACGGCCACAGAAACGCTCGTAAGCTCTTGTCGCAGAGGTGTTTGCTTGATAAAATACGGCAGGTTGATGTAGGCCAGCGGCTTGTTGCGCGAGTTGATGAACGGCACGTAGGCCGAGTAGTAGCTCATCCGCCCGATGTTTTCCTTTTGCAGGAAACGCGATTTTTTGTTCATCTCCAGCTCGCGGAAGGCTGTGGCGTTCATCTTTTCGCTGGTCAGCTTGCGCGAGTATAGCTCACGGCGCGATGTTGCAATCAGGTTGCCCGTCTGGTCGTAGAGGTTGATGTCGGTGAGCAGAGTGTTCGATATCGACGCCATCAGCGAGTTCAGCTCGTCGGCGGGTATCTTCTTGATATCGTTGATGCTGCTGTAGCGCTGCTCAATCTCCATCAGCGCCGACTGCACCTTGCTCGACATAATCTCGTTCTGCGACCGTTTGTAGTGGTCGATGGTGTAGTAAACCACGCCGCCCGCCACCGAGATGGTTGAGAGAATCAGAATCGACAGAATTGAAAACAGCACCTTGTTCTGGATTGTGAACCTGATGTCGAACATTTTGGTGTACGGGTTGCCGAGCGCCAGAAGCAATGTGGTGATTATCAGGAAGAAAATGAACATATAGGTGTACGAAATCAGAATGTTGAAGGCGGTGATTGCCGGCGTGCTGACAATGACGCTGATGTCGCCCGAGTTGAACATCACGTGGTCGTAGCGCTCCATTCTGAAGTGGCTGAACTCGCCGTTGTTATGGCCGTACACCTGATTATCGAAAGCGTAGGGGAAGGTGCCCGAGTGAGCCGTAAGCCTGCCGTTCTGGTATTTTGCGTAGTTGATGTGCTGTTTGTAGCGGTCGGTGCGGAGCGGCTTTTCGAGCAGCAGCTCGGGGTAGCCCAGCACCTCGTAGTTGGTTTTGGGCGAGAGGCTGAAAAACAGCGTTGTTGAGGCGCCGGAGAGTTTTGGCACGGTGAGGCGGATAAGGTAGCTTGTTTCCTCAGCCGCGTTTTTGATGCTGAAAAGCCCGGCAACCTTTGTCTGCGAGCCGTAGCGGCGCAGGTATCGGTTGTAATACTGATGGCAGTTCTGCTGGTTTGGGTCGGAGCCGAAGCTAAGCTCGTCGTGCGATGTGCAGACGTCGAGGCTGAAGTTGTAGCGGCTCAGGTAACCGTTAAAATATTTATTCTGAATGTATCGGCACAAATAGTCGTAGTCGTAGCTCACCCCCGACAGAATATCGATTATCTGCCCGTCGGCTTTTATGTCATCAATAATGTCGGCAATCACCACCTCGGCGGCCGGGTCCTGCATCTGCGAGAGGTTCACGCACATCATCTCGCTCTCCTCGGTCTGGCGCCTTTCGGTCTCAATGAGGGTGAAGATGGTCATATACCATGCCATCAGGCCGATAACAGCCACCGTTGATGCGTAGTTGACGCGGTTGACTGAACGTAGGAATAGCCATAACTCGGTGAGTATCAAGAAAGAAAGGCACATTTGCACGTAAGGCGCACTTGGAAAGTGGAACAGCAGCAGTGCCGATGCTGCTGCCGTGATTGGCACAATAATGAGCGTAGCCCACCAGAAACTGAACGTTTTCAGCAGCTGGATGATGGCCTTGTCGAGCAAAAGCAGAAATCCCACAAGTGCCAGAACCAAAATCAGATAGCCTAACAATCCGTAGATGTCGAGGTTGGTAATCTCATAAATGCCGAATGGGAAGCTGGAGTCGTGAATCAGCACGTTGAGCGTGTAGGTGAGGAAGGCGTAATAGACCATCAGCACCACCACCCAAATTGCCGACAGAAGAATGCGGCGGAAAGGGCTGAAGCGGTCGAGCCGTTGAAGGTGCACCTTGAACGAATAGACGAAAATCAGGTAAACCAGCATCACAACGCTTATCAGCATATCGCCAAGCGACGGGAAAACCACCGACGCGGCAAAGTGCTGCGGCGAGAATATGGATAAATGCGTGTAGAGCTCCTGCGGGAAAAAAATCTGTATTCCGATGCGTACCGTAATGGCCACAAAGGTGATTATGAAGAATTTGCGATTGCTCAGCCGGTTCTTTCTGATACCTTTCTGGGCGTAGAGCATCAGCAGCACCAGAGCCAGCATCAGCAGTGGGAATGCCACGCTGCGCCGTTGCTCAATGTTGTCAACGTTGTCGAAGTTGAACGAGAACAGATAGTTGCCGTCGGAACTGTAGATGGCGTTCTCCGATGTCTTGTCGTCGGTTGTGAGGCTCAGGCTGCTTGTGATGTCGAACGACGGGTGCAGCTCGTTTTTCAGGAACTCGTTCTCGTAGGTGAAGTCCATTTTCACCACAATGGCGCTCACCACCGTCTGCCGTTTGTTGGTTTTGTAGTGCGGAATCACGCAGGCGTTGCCGGTGTTCACAAATGGCGTTTTGTACCAGAGCGTGCCCTCGGGAATGGCTATGGAGTTGTTGGTCCAATAGACGAGATTCCGCCCAGAGTACACATATAATATAATACCGTAGCGGTCGAATAATCGGTCGGGCTTGTGCTCGGCGCTGTTGGCGAATTCCGGCAGGCGGTCGCTTTGCGCGTATTCAAAAAGCGTGTCGGCAAGCTGTTCGGCCAAAAGGTCCTTCTCGTGCAGACTTTGTATGAATTTCTGCCGCTCGGGCTCAATTATCTTTGCGCTGCGGTCGGTGTTCAGAATTTTCAAACCCACCACAAAGCAGATTATTGCGTAGATGAGTAACCGGTGGCGGGCAAGGAAGTGCATTTTGAGGTTTAGGAGTTATAAGTTTTCGAAGTTTTAAGTTAAAGTTTTAGAGGTAAGTGTTTAGAGTTTAATGTTTAACAGGTTGAACAAGTTCAATCTTTACACTTTACTCATTAATCATTACTCTTTATTCTTTCTGTAGCGTCAGTGTTATCGTTTATAGTTATCGTTTAAATATGGTGGTACGGTTCGCCTTTCAGTATTGTATGGCATCGGTACAATTGTTCAACAAACAATAATCGAACCAATTGGTGCGGAAAAGTGAGTTTTGAT
The DNA here is from genome assembly GCA_902790595.1 of uncultured Bacteroidales bacterium. Taxonomy (GTDB): domain Bacteria; phylum Bacteroidota; class Bacteroidia; order Bacteroidales; family SZUA-534; genus RUG13583. Next base: position 187,763 of record CADASL010000005.1, on the reverse strand, counting down.
AGCGAAATTTTTGCGTTTGCACGAGAGTACACATCTTCCGAGAATCCGTAGGGGCCGCCAATCACAAAAACCAGCCGCTTGTGGCCTTGCGCAAACACACCGCCCATCCATTCGGCCATACCAACCGATGTCAGCTCGCGGCCGCGCTCATCGAGCAGCACCACGTAGTCGCCTTGTTCCAACTGCTTCAGAATCAGCTCGCCTTCCTTGCCGCGCTGCACCGCCTCGCTCATATTTTTCGAGTTGCGGATGTCGGGCAGGGCAGTGAACTCAAACGGCGTGTACCGCACAATCCGCTGGCAATATTTGCTGATGCCGGTGTTCAGATATTCATCGTCGGTCTTGCCGATGGCGTAGAGAATGGTTTTCATATTGTTACGAATATTTCCGTTCCAAATTTAAGGCAAACTTTGTGCCATTCAAAAGCAAACCAAAACAATTCAACTTGCCTTCGCGCATTCAGTTTCAATCATTCAATTAATGATTACATTTGCACCAATGTCAATAAAAATGAATCGGAGATTTGTTTCGGCACGAAAGGCAATTGCTGCCGCGTTGGTTGTGGCCGCCACATCGCTTTGCGGCACAACAACTTATGCGCAGGAGATTGTGGTCGATTCGGTTGTGTGCGGCATCACCAATATGATTGCCGTGGGCAATGCCGACTCGTTGGCCACCTTTTTCAATCAGCGCGTCGAGCTGTCACTGCCCGACTACTCGCTTGTTAGCAGCCGCAATCAGGCAAGAATGATTCTGCGACAGTTCTTTGCGCAAAACAATCCCACGCAGTTCACCGTTCTGGCGCAGAACGAGGGACAGGATGGTTTCTTTGTCAGCGGAACGCTCAACAGCGGCGAACAACGTTTCCGTGTCAGTTTTCTGACACGTCAGCAGTCGAATCAACAGTTTGTATATCAATTCACTATAGAATAAAATGGATAATCAGGAGTACATAAAAGACTTTATCGCACGCGCCATTCGTGAGGATGTTGGCGACGGCGACCACACATCACTCAGCTGCATTCCGCCCGAGCAGATTGGAAAAGCGCAATTGCTTGTAAAACAAGACGGTATTTTGGCTGGCGTTGAGGTTGCGCGAATGGTTTTCGAAACATTCGACAAAGATTTGAAAATGACCACTTTCATCACCGATGGCACACCCGTGAAGAAGGGTGATGTGGCATTCATCGTCGAAGGACGCGAACTCTCAATCCTGCAAACCGAGCGTCTTGTGCTCAACTTTATGCAGCGTATGAGCGGAATCGCCACTCAGACAAGCCATTACGTTGAGCTTGTGAAAGGCCTTCACACCAAAATTCTCGACACCCGCAAAACCACTCCGGGAATGCGCGTCTTCGAGAAAATGGCTGTTGTGATGGGCGGCGGACAGAACCACCGCATCGGTCTCTACGATATGATTCTCATCAAAGACAACCACATCGACTATGCCGGAGGCATTCCGCAGGCCATCAACCGGGCCAAAGACTACCTGAAAGCCAAGGGCAAAAACCTGAAGATTGAGGTTGAGGCCCGCTCGTTCGACGAAATCAGGCAGATTATGGAAATCGGCGGCATCGACCGCATTATGATAGACAACTTCTCGATTGCCGACACCAAGAAGGCCGTTGAGATGATTGGCGGTAAATACGAAACCGAGGCTTCGGGCGGCATCACCGATGCTAACCTGCGCGATTATGCTGCAACCGGAGTCGATTTTATTTCGGTTGGCGCGCTTACTCACCAAATTCGTAGTCTCGATTTGAGTTTGAAAGCTATAAAATAATGAAGTTTAAGAAGATAATTGATAATTGGAAGGCGCGGCTCAATGTCGTTCTCGAATGGACCAAACGCCATACCGTACCTGGTTTCGGCCGTCTGTCGATTTTCGAGGTGGGCTCGTTTTTCGTCAAAGGAATGTCGAACGGCACATTGGGCATCCGGGCGGCTTCCATTGCTTTCAATTTCTTCTTGGCGGTGTTCCCGGGCCTGCTGTTCCTGTCAACGCTTATCCCTTACATTCCGATTCCCAATTTCCAAACCGAGCTGATGGATTTGCTCGAGCAGCTCATTCCGTCCGACACGTTCGAGACCATTGAGGAAACACTTGCCGATATTGTGATGTATCCGCGAAGTGGTTTGCTGTCAATAGGTTGCATCACCACCATTATCATTGTGTCGAATGGTGTGACGGCCGTCATCCGCGCTTTCAACTCATCAATCAACGTTCACGAAACGCGTTCGTTTGTCAATCTGCGGGTGTCGTCGCTCATTATGGTTGGGCTCATAACCGTGCTTTTGGCCACCGCCATTGCGTTGCTCATTTTCGGCCGCACAATTTTGGCCTATCTCATCGCCAAACGCATACTTTTCGGCACCTTCTCAACCGTGATGTTCTATGTGGTTCAGTGGCTTATAATATTGTCGCTCTGCATAGTAAGCGTGTCGGTGATTTATTATTTCGCACCTGCCAAACGCACTCATATGGGCTTTATTTCGACAGGCTCGGTGATGGCCACGATGCTTTTGCTGGCCACTTCGGCAGGATTCGGTTATTATTTAGCTAACTTTAGCAATTACAATGCGTTATACGGTTCAATAGGCACGCTTATCGCGATACTCGTCTGGCTTAACATTAATTCCAATATTCTGCTTTTGGGCTTCGAGCTGAACTTGAGTATTCAGGCGGCGCACGAGAATAATCGCGCCGCACTGCCGCAAACCGCTAATTCGTAAACAATAATTATTTAAAAGATATTCAGAAGATTATGAAAAGAGTTAAACTGGCATTGGCCACTTTGTTGCTTGCGTTGGCAGGCTCCGTTTCGGCACAGATAACTGAAGTTGGACTGGCATCGTTCTACGCCGATAAGTTCGACGGCCGGATGACCGCCAGCGGCGAGACTTTCAGCCAGAAGAAGATGACCGCCGCCCACCGCACTCTGCCGTTTGGCACGGTGGTCCGCGTCACCAATCTCGACAACAATCTGTCGGTCGATGTCACCATCAACGACCGCGGCCCGTTTGTCGAGAAGCGCATCATCGACTTGTCGAAGGCTGCCGCCGAAAAACTGAAATTCATCGGAAAAGGCACTGCCAGCGTTAAAGTTGAGGTTTTGACTCTGCCGGAATCGAATGCCGCAACGGCAACAGAAGTGAAGCGCAGCTCGTCGCCGGCCTGGCCTGGTAAACAACAGCCTGCCGCAGAGCCGCCGGTAGCAGCGGAACCGGCTGTCGAAAAGCCGGCTGCGGAGGCCGAATCGGCACCGGTGCGTCAGACTCAGGTTACTGAGGTGGCGGCTCCTGCCAACGAGTATTTCAAGATAGAATCGACACCCATTCATCCGAAAGGGTTTGGTGTGCAGCTGGCATCGTTCCAGGAGGCCGCTAATCTGGTTAAGCGTTGCGCTGAAATCAAATCGCTGATTAACAAAGATATAATGATTCAAATCGGCGATAAGGACGGTGTTAAGGTTTACCGAATCATTGCCGGTCCGTTTGAGACGCGCGAAAAGGCCGAACATTTCAATAAGAAACTGACCGATTTTAGCGGCAGCTTCATTGTAACTCTCGAATAATCAGTCCGATGAATATTGCCATCTACAGTCAGCTGTTCGGGTCTCAGCATCAGCCGTTGCTCAAGGTTCTGTTCGACGCACTCCAGCGCCACAAGGCCCATATTTGGCTGCACCCGTTGTTTGCGCCGGTTTTCAACCTTTGGCAGCAGAACGGAGATTTTGTCTATTCCAATGTCGATGCGTCGGGAAACTTGCCCGGCAATCTCGATTATATTATTGTGTTGGGTGGCGATGGCAGTTTCTTGAAGGCAATCAGTGAGTTGGAGCATCTGAAAGTTCCGTTTGTCGGCATCAACACCGGGCGCCTGGGCTTTTTGGCCGACATTAAGCCCGACGATGTTGAGAACGCCATCAATGCGCTGGCCGCCCGTCAGTTTCTTGTTGAGCAGCGTCCTCTGCTTGAACTGCTGCCCGGCATTGCCGAGATTAAGCACCCGTTCGCACTTAACGAGGTGACGGTGCACAAGTGCGACAGCTCGAGTATGATTGTCATCCACACATATATCGACGACAGCTATCTTGCCAGTTATTGGGCTGACGGACTGATAATTGCAACTCCGACAGGTTCGACGGCCTACTCAATGAGCGCCGGTGGCCCGATTTTGTCGCCCAACGCACCAAACATCATCATCACGCCCATTGCCTCGCACAATCTGACGGTGCGGCCGCTCGTCATTCCCGACAACAGCACCATTCGCATCAATGTCGAAAGCCGCGAGCCGAACTATATGCTTTCGCTCGATTCAACATCGGTGGTGCTCAGCAATCCCACCGAGATAACCGTTCGGAAATCGGAGCGGAGCGTGAGTGTGATTAAGCTCGACGGCCACGGATTCTTCTCAACCCTGCGCAACAAACTGATGTGGGGTGCCGACAAACGGAATTAAGGCGATGGGAAACCTCAGGGCAAAACTTTTCGGCAAAACCGACAGCACAACCGTGCAAATCGTGCGCAACGCTGTGGTTGAGGGCATTCGCTATCTAACCAACATCGCCATTCTCTGGTACCTTAACGAGCGACTACTCGGCCCCGACTGGCTGGCGTTTTCAACCTTTGTGGCGTCGCTGCTGGCCGGATTGCTCAACTACGGACTCTGCACCATCTGGGTGTTTCACAAGAAAGCCGGCGGCGCGGGCAAGAGCCTTGTGCAGTTTGCCGTCTTCACGCTCATTGGCGCAGCCGGACTGGCCATCAACATTGGCATCACCACCGTGCTCACCAACCGCTGCGGCGTTTATTTTCTGATAAGCAATACAATAGCGCAAATAACGGTCTTCTTCTTCAACTTTTTTGTACGTAAAAGGGTGGTTTTCAGTGAGAAAAGGGCATAGAAACACGTGCGTGCGGTTTCGCGTTCCCGCAAAACACCTTCATTCTTTGTAAATCCTAACTCTTGATTCCTAAATCCTAAATCTTTATTACATTTGCGCCCGATTCGGTTCCATAGTTCAATGGATAGAATATCAGATTCCGGTTCTGACGATTAGGGTTCGACTCCCTATGGAATCACAAAAAAAACTTCAGTCCGTGCGGGCTGAAGTTTTTTATTATAGGTGTGTCGGCAGACTCAAATCCGCCCAACCATTCACGTTTCTTACCAGAGTTTTTCCGGATACAGGCCTTTTTTCACCAGGTCGGCGATTTTGGCAACTGTTGTGGGACGGTCCTCTTTGTAGGTTACGCCAAACCAGGTGGCGTTGGCCGGAAGCACTTTGGTTTTCACCTTGCCTTCATTCATCAGCTCGCCAACAACCATCGGAATGTAAAACTCCGATTTCGGTTTCGATGCGTTTGCCTTCAGGAATGTCACGAATTTTTCCTCAAGATGCTTGAAGAGGTTGGGAGCGAAGCCCCAGAAATTCATCGACACGGGAACATTCTCGTCGAGTTCGGTTTCCGTGTCGTTCTCGGTGAAGACAATTTTGCCGTTTTTGCGCTCGATGCTGGTGCGTTCTTTAATGTCGGTCAGGAAGCCGTTGGCGTCAACCGAGCAGATGCCGCGAGCCACCGAACCAAAGTCAGATAGCGTTTTGCAGAGCTGATAGCCGCACATTGCGTACTCGCTGTCGCTCACGCCGTTGGTCAGGTAGTCGGCCATCACTTTGAATGCCTCAGCGCCATAGAAATCGTCAGCATTGATAACAGCAAAAGGCTCTTTGATGACATCTTTCGCCATCAGAATTGCGTGGCCGGTGCCCCAGGGTTTTGTGCGGTCGGCCGGAACACTGAAGCCAGCCGGAATATTCTCAATGTCTTGGAAGACAAGCTCAATGTCGATTTTGCCCTTCATCTTGTCCACAAACATCTCGCGGAACTCCTTTTCAAAACTCCGGCGGATGACGAACACCACTTTGCCAAATCCGGCGCGCATTGCGTCGAAGGCCGAGTAGTCCATAATTGTCTCGCCCGATGTTCCAAGGTGGTCGAGCTGCTTCAGCCCGCCGTAGCGGCTGCCCATTCCGGCGGCCAGTATCAGTAATGTAGGTTTCATTTTTTGTTGTTTTTTAAATTGATGGCAAAGTAACTACAAATGCGCGATTGGGAAACAAAAAAGCCTCACAATTTTCATTGTAAGGCTTGGTGGGCGCTGAGGGATTCGAACCCCCGACCCTCTGCTTGTAAGGCAGACGCTCTGAACCAACTGAGCTAAGCGCCCGATACGTTTTAGAACGTGGTTGCTTTGTTTCTCAAAAGCGATGCAAATGTACGGCATTTTTTGATTCGCGCAATAGTAACGGCGAAAAAAATCAAAAAAAATATCATTTTTAGTTATTTTGCTGATAATCATATAGATATGTATAACCGAGATTTTAGGGGCGGGCGAAGGCCTTTTCGGATAGGGCAAAGTCAATTTCGGCATATTATTTTCTGCCGCATTATATTTAAATGAGTATTTGCATTTATCAAAAAAATAATCTACGTTTATTGTGTGATTGTCAGATGGTTGGCGACCATTCGATTTTAGCGCGCGGAGCAAAGGTTGAACAAATGATGGTGTGGTGCTTCGCAGACTTTTATTTGAAAATGACTTTTTAATGTAATATACTCTAAACCACACAGTTATGCCTAATAAAGTTAAAGTTTACGGAAAGGCTCAGAGCCGGACAGCTTTGGGCATCGCCAACGCCTATCTGATTATTAATCCCGATGTTACGCTCGACGAACTGAACGCGGCGTTTCCGGGTAGTTTGAACTCAGCAAACCGTTGCGACACTATTTTTATAGATGTCAACGATGCGGAGAAGTTCACAAATTCCGAGGGCAAATCGAATTATGAGATGTTCTTCTTCGAGAAAGAAGACGAAGTTTTGACGTTGAAAAACGGCCAAAAGGTTGCAATGCAGCAACTTTGGCAGAAAGAGGATTTCGACAAGTTGGTTGAATGGGTAAAGCAGTACGGCATTGAGGTTGTCGAGTGCAAGCCGATAGAGGGCTTCCAAAAGGGCGGATTCTCGCTTGAGTACGATGCCGCAGCCATTGCCGCAGCCGCACAATCTGCCGCAGCCGAGCCTGCCGCCAAACCGGAGCCGCAACCTGCTCCCAAACAGGAGGAACCAGCCCCAACCGAGGAAAAGAAGGAGAAAAAATGCCTTTGGTGGCTTTGGCTGTTGCTGATAATCGCCATTATTATATTGATAATATTGCTGCTGCGTGGCTGCAACAAGGAGCAACCCGCCGTGGTTGAGCCGGAACCGGTTGCTCCGGCAGTTGTTGATACCGTTGCGCCCGCCGACACCGTTGAGGCAATCCAAAAAGAGTTTAACGCCGCGCAGTTTGCCGCAGCCCAAACAAAACTGACGGATGAATCGAAAAAAGTGCTCGACGATTTGGCCGAAATGCTCAAGAAACATCCCAATGTGAAACTGCTTATTGTCGGTCACGCTTCGTCCGACGGCACGCAGGCGTTTAACCAAAAACTCTCAGTTGAGCGCGCAAAGGTGGCAGCTGACTATCTGATTTCGGCCGGCATTGAGCAAGACCGCATCAAAACAGAAGGTCGCGGCAGCTCTGAACCTATAGATAAGGAGCATCGTGAATTGAACCGCCGTACAGAATTTGTTGTGCTGGAGTAGGCTCAATTTGCGCTCGATAATCAAAAATCCCTGCCGGGCTTATGTCCGACGGGGATTTTTTATGCGGAGAAACGGCAGTAGCCTTTGTTTGCGGCTGCTCGATTATTTGGTTGCAAATCAATCGGTTTAAAAACATTCGGCTCGACCGCGTAAAATTTAATGCGTTTTGCGGCACTCAATCTGCAACTTTTCTGCATCACCAATCGATAAATTATTAAATTTGAACGTTTGTATTTTAACTATTAGTAACATCGTATCGATATGAAAAAGAATTCAGTTAAAAAGAATATAACCAATACGGTATTTCAATTTTCGCTGATAGCTGTTGGGGTGGGATTGGCCATTGCAGTTGTTGTTTACATATTGGCTCTGAAGGAAAACGGGCTGATTTTTACGTTGAGCAACATAGTGAAACTGCACGCCGACAAGCCGCACCTGCTGATAGTGACGCTGCTTCCGCTTGTGTTTCTGGCGGCTGGCTGGATTGCCGGCAAATACACCTATCGCGTGGCGGAAAAACTCTACGACCTTGAGACTTACAAAGATAACAGCCAGAAAAACCTGTTCAATTTTGCCGAAGAACTGTCTAAGGGGAATTTGAACAGCGAGTATGTGCCTGAGAAGGGTAACGCACTGGGAAACATTATGATAGAACTGCGCGACAATCTGCAGCACAACCGTCAGGAGGAGCTTAAACGCAAAGAGGAGGACGAGCAACGCAACTGGACAGCCGGTGGCTTGGCCAAATTTGGCGAGATTCTGCGTAACAACAATAACGATATCAATCGGTTGGCTTTCGAGGTTATCAGCCAGTTGAGTGAATATATAGGTGCTGTTCAGGGCGGTTTCTTCATTTTGAACGATGAGATTCAAGATGACGCACACTTCGACTTGATTGCGCATTTTGCCTACGGGCGCAAGAAATTCAGCCAGAAACGTGTTGAATTGTCGGAGGGTTTGGTGGGCCGCGCCGCTTACGAGAAGAACACCATTTATCTTGACGAGGTGCCGGAGGAATACATTGAGGTTACTTCGGGTTTGGGCGAGGCCAATCCGCGCGTGCTTCTGATTGTTCCGCTCAAGGTTAACGATGAGATTCACGGAGTGCTTGAGCTGTCGTCGTTCCATCCGTTTGCAGAGTATGTTATCAGCTTTGTTGAGAAGGTTGCCGAGAGTATCGCCACTACCATTTCAACGGTGAAAATCAATATGCGCACAACCAAACTCCTTGCCGACTCGCAAGAGCAGGCCGACCGCCTCTCGCAACAGGAGGAGGAGATGCGCCAGAATATGGAGGAGCTTCAGGCAACTCAGGAAGAGGCCACAAAGCAGGCCGAGGAGTTCATCAGCTTTAATAACTCGGTGAACCACACGCTGATACGTGCCGAATTCGACCTAAATGGAATTTTGGTTTACGCCAACTTGCGGTTCTTGAAAAAACTTGGCTACTCTTCGAACGCCGATGTTGACGGACATCATATTTCGTCGTTCATCAGCGAGCGCAACCGTCACCAGTTCAATGAGATATGGGACGAGCTTGTGAAAGGCGGCCACCACTATGAGGGTTATATGAAGCTGCTGGCTAAGAACGGACGTGATGTTTGGACAATGTCGACATTCACTTGCGTGCGCGATAGTATGCAGATGGTTGTGAAGATTCTTCTGCTTGCCATCGATACCACAACGCAGCAGGAGCAAAGCCTTGATTTTGAGAGCAAAATAAAAGCACTCAACAACTCCGACGTGATGGTTGAATATGCACCGAGCGGACGTATGGTCAACGGTAACCAGAAATTCCTTGACCTTGTGGGTTACTCGCTCGATGATTTGAAAGATTACAGCGTGTTCACCTTTATGGGAGAGGACGAGCAGAGCGATTTCGAATCGGTTTGGAACAAAATTGTTAACGGACAGACATTTACCGGTCAGGCAAAACTGCATACCGCCAAAGGCGACATCAAGTGGCTTGGTGTTACGTTCACTCCGGTCAAGAATATGCAAGACGAGATTTCGAAAGTGGTGGCCATCGCCCACGAAATCACCGAGCAGAAGAATATGGAGCAACTCTCGCAAGAGCAAAGCGAGCTGATAAAGAAGCAGGAGCAGGAAATCCAGGCTCACGAGAACGAGCTGCAAACCAAGCTGGCCGAGGCTCGTCGCGAGGTGAAGGCTCAATTCCAGGAAATAGAGAGAGTAAAAGTGCGCAACGAGAAGACTCTCGAAGGTGCGCACGACGCAATAGTAACCATCAACCAGGCTGGCGATGTGGAGTTCTTCAACCGTGCGGCCGAAACGCTTTGGGGCTATTCGCGCACCGAGGTGCTGGGCAAGAACATCAAGATGCTTTTCCGCAACTACACACAAGACGAGGACGAGTTTATGGTGAACCTGCTGCACCCCGACAAACGCAAGGTTGTTGGCGTTCGCAAAGAGGAGCAGATTCTGGCAAAGGACGGCACAGAGAAACCTGTGATTATTATGCTGGCTGGCGCAAAGATTCTGAACGAGTACTCTTATACGGCGTTTATCCAAAATCTGGGCGAGGAAGCGTGACGCAATATCGGCAGAGCCGATTGCGTTTGACGGAAAAAGCGATGTTATGAGGATATTCTTATGCGGTCTGCTGTTGTGCGGCGTGGTTTTGCTATCGTGTCAGGATACTGAAAAATTCACTGATTCTCCATCGGCGCGCCTTGAATTCTCGACAGATACGGTCAAGTTCGATACCATTTTCACCACAATCGGCTCGGTTACAAAGCAGTTCAGAATATATAATCGGAACAAAGATGCTGTTCGCACATCGGTCTCATTGCGCGAGGGCTGCTATCGGCTTAATGTCGATGGCATTGCCGGCAACAATCTCGACAATCTTGAAATTCGTGGCAACGACAGCGCTTTCATTTTTGTTGAAGTGACGATTGACCCCCAAAACAGCGATTTGCCACTTGTGGTTCTCGATTCGATTCAATTCACCACTAATGGTAATGTACAGAATGTCAAGCTGCAGGCTTTTGGCCAGGATGTGCATTTCTACAACGATTCGCTCATTGGCGATGCCCATTGGGTTGCCGACAAGCCATACCTTATATATAATTCGGTGATGGTGGATAGCCTATGCACGCTCGAAATCGACCCAGGCGTGCAAATCTATTTTCACAATAATTCGAGTATGATTGTCGCAGGAAGGCTTCACGTGAATGGTACTAAAGATGAACCGATTGTTTTTCAGGGCGATAGGCTTGAGAAATATTACGCCGACAAGTCGGGACAGTGGGGGGCGACTTATAAAATCGAAGGTAATACCTATTATTTCGGCAATATTCATTTTATGAACGGAAGTAGCGGAAACACAATTAATTACGCTATTATAAAAAATGGTACAAAAGGTATTCAAATCGACAATCACGTTGATGACGAAACAACATTGACACTCTCGAACACTGTGATTTCCAATATGTCGATTTCGGGCATTTACGCGCAAACGGCCAATCTTGATGTTTATAACACGTTGATTTACAATTGTGATTACTATGCTGCGGCGCTCTCTTTGGGCGGAAAATACAAATTTGTCCACACAACGCTTGTCAACTATGCGGCGCGTCATTTGATGCCATCGCTGGTGATTAACAACTATTATACTGAAAATAAAGCGAATGAAACGGAGAAAGAGGTTCACCACCTATACGATTTTGAAGCGCATTTCGCAAACAGCATAATTCACGGTTCACTGGCTTCGGAAATATCTATCTATGAGAGACTTGGCGAAAAAACGCATTTCGAGTTCCAGTTCGAGAACTGTATGCTGAAGGTTGACCCGCGCTTTGCAATGGACGACACCACGCTGTTTAAAAACATTGTGTCGGCGCCAACCGATTTGCCGCGTTTTGTCAATCCCGCCGAAGGTGATTTCCGTCTCGACACACTGTCGGCGGCAAAAGACCGTGGCAATCCTGCCTATCTGATTGATTATCCGCTCGATTTGGATGGTGTTGAGCGCGACAGCCTACCCGATTTGGGCGCATACGAAAGGATTGAGCAATGAAACGTGCACTGACCATATTATTATTGTCGCTGATTGGGTTTGCGGCTTTTCCGCAAACTGACGCTCTGCCCGATGATTTGCGTCAAGTGGTTGAAAAAGAGCGTTATCTGCGGGTGATGTTCTACAACTGCGAGAACTATTTCGATGTGGATGACGACCCCGAGAAAAACGACGACGAGTTCACGCCCGACGGCGAAAAACACTGGACCAAACAGCGTTTCTACACTAAAAGGGCGCAGATTGCCAAGGTGATAGCCGCCGTTGGCGGTTGGACGCCGCCCGACATTATCGGACTTTGTGAGGTTGAGTCGCGCTATGCGGTTGAAAGTCTGGTGAATAGTTCGAATCTGCGGCGCTTTGAGTATAAATTTCTGCACAAAGAGTCGCCCGACAGCCGCGGAATTGACGTTGTGATGCTCTATCAGCCCAAACGCTTCAAGCCGTTCAATGTGACGTATATTCCTGTGTATGTGAACAAAAACGGCCGCGGGACACGCGATATAATAATGGCGTCGGGCACCACAATCCACGGCGACACTCTGCACGTTTTTGTCAACCACTGGCCTTCGCGCTGGGGCGGACAGACCGAAACCGACGAACTGCGCCGCGAAGTGGCAAAGATTGTCCGCTTGAAAGTTGATTCGCTTCAGGCTGATAATCAGCGTGCTGCAATTCTGATAATGGGCGACTTGAACGACTATCCCGACAACAACAGCGTCTGCGTTGAGTTGCAGGCGCAGACCGATTTCTCAACCATTGAGCAGTCGCGGCTATACAATCTGGCATACTATATGCAGTTTGTAAAAGGTTGGGGCACACATAAATACGATGGCACTTGGGGCATTCTCGACCAAATGATTATCAGTGGCTCGCTGCTCGATGGTCAAGGCGAGCTCTACACCGACAAGGATGAAGCGCGCGTGTTCAATCCGCCGTTCCTGCTCGAAGCCGACGATACCAACGTTGGATTCAAGCCATATCGCACCTATGCGGGCTACAAGTATCTTGGCGGCTACAGCGACCACCTGCCTGTATTTCTGAACATTTATCGAAATAAATAGTCTATGAATCTGAAAACGATAATCGTGCCATTGTTGGCGATTGCCGTACAGCCCTTGAAGGCTCAAACGGCCGATTCGGTTGTAACTCTGCTATTTGCGGGTGACATAATGGGCCACGACTCGCAGATTGCCGCCGCCTACAACGATTCCACCAAAACCTACGATTACACCGACTGCTTCCGCTACATTAAGCCGTATGTGGAAAAAGCCGATTTTGCCCTTGCCAATTTTGAAGTAACGCTTGCAGGGCCGCCGTTCAAGGGCTATCCGCAGTTCTCGTCGCCTGATGCGTTGGCCGTGGCTGTGAAAGATTGCGGTTTCGATGCCTTGGTCACGTCGAACAACCACACCTGCGACGGCGGTCGGAAAGGAGTGGTGCGCACGCTCGATGTGCTTGATTCTCTGCGAATTCCGCACACTGGCACGTTCCACGATTCGACCGAATTCCGTCAGAAATATCCGTTAATTGTAGATGTTAAGGGAATTAAGTTGGCCATTCTGAATTACACCTATGGCACCAACGAACTGCCAACGCCAAAGGGCACAGTTGTGAATCGTATCGATAAAAATAACATTATCAACGATATAGCGGCAGCGAAAAGGCTGAACCCCGATTTGATTGTGGCCTGTATGCACTGGGGCATTGAGTACGACACGGTGCCAAGCCGCAGCCAAATGCAAATGGCCGAAATGCTTAAAAAACAAGGTGTTGACCTGATTATCGGCTCGCACCCGCACGTGTTGCAACCAATGGAAGTGGATACCGCCGCCAATCAGTTGCTCGTTTATTCGTTGGGCAATTTTGTGAGCGCTCAGCGCACTGCCCCCCGCGACGGCGCTGCAATGGTAAACGTCAGACTGACAAAGCGTTGCGGCCAAAAACCGAAAATCGAAGCCGATTATCTGCTCACATACGTTCACTACCCGAAGGTGGGCGACAAGCGCCTGTTTTATATTGTCGCGGTGGCCGATGCTGAAAATGGTTTGCTAAAGCCCATTCAATCAGATAATTGGGGACGTTTGAGTCAGTTTGCCAAAGATGCGCGCGAAGTTCTGAACAGGAACACGAATGTGCCCGAAGCGAAGTGAAAAACACAGATAATGAGTATGTTCCGTGTGGGTTACAATTTCGACATTCCCTGTCTCTACAAGAAATATTTGGGCGTTGAATGTCCGTTTTGCGGAAGTCAGCGGGCGCTCAAACTGCTGATTGATGGCAAGATAGGCGAGAGCATTGCAATGTTTCCCGCCTTGATTCCGCTCATTCTGATGTTCGTTTTTCTGGCCTTGCATTTATTTTTCAAATTTCGTTACGGAAGTCGCATTTTGGTGTCACTTTTTGTTTTAAACGTCGTCATTATAGCAGTGAGTTACTTAATTAAAATATTTTGAGTTATGGAAACAATTGATAATGTGAACGGTATCAGAGAGCAACTGCCCAATTCGAGCGGCACGCTGGTGATGGGCATTTTGAGTATTGTATGCATTTGCTGCGGTGTCGGATTGTTAGTCGGGCTGGTGTTAGGCATTCTGGCGATTGTCTATGCCAAAAAGGCCAAGGCGCTCTACGATGAGAATCCCGACAGGTACACCGAAACTTCAGTAAAGAACGCCAACGCAGGACGCATTTGCGGCATTATTGGCTTGAGTCTGGGCGGTGTGGCCGTGCTCTTTGCCATAGTTGTCTGGGTGCTGATGGTGTTGGGATTTATTGCTGCGGCAGGACTGCATTTTTAGTTGACAGTTAGCACTTTAAGTCGATAATGTAATTCAAAAGAAGGGCAATCGTTAGCAGAAACGCTTTCGGTTGCCCTTTACATAAATGCCACTTTTGTGGTTTATTCCTTCGTTTTTAATTAACTTGCTGATATTCGCTTGTTTATCTGTTATTGCAGTAACTTTTTGCAATATTTTTAGCCATAAAGTAGTAACTTTTTGCAAGGTTTTTGGCTCTGAAGTAGTAACTTTTTGCAAAAATGGCTATTGAGAACGCTCGAAAAGCGATGCTTTTCCCGCAAAAAAACATTTTCCTTTTCCAACCAACTTTTTATATCTTTGTCTTGCTATGCGTTTTATGCCGTAAAGCATAATTTGCAAGCAGACATATAGAAAGACGTTTACTGACGTTTTCCTTTGACGATTCAGAACTTCGGACATTTTGAATAAACACTGTCAAGAGAATGCAATTGTGAGCGCCTGTTTTGGTGTATATGAATCATAATACCTTGGTTTCAAGTGTTATGTCTTTTATATGGCCAAACGTGGCATTCGCGTTGCTCAATCTTACAGTGGTGGGCATCCGAAGGCCTTGAATCGTGGGAGCGAGTAACAAGATTCCCACGTTTTTTTATATGTGTAGCCAACAAACGTTTTTTTCATTGCCTGACTGGGGAGTCGCAAGCACAAATTTTGTATAACAAGAAGTTGCGCACGACACGAATAAGTGTATCAGACAATGAAAAAGATTTTATTATTCATTTTTGCCACAATGCTTGCGTGGCAGGCGTGGGCAGCAGACAATTTTGTTTTTTCCGCAGTATGCAGTAGCGGACAAACCTTATACTACAGTATCACAAGTAGCACAGAACCCTATACTGCGCAAGTTGTATTTCCTAGATACTCAAACGATAATAATTATTACAACTATACTAGACCAACAGGAGATTTGGTCATTCCTGAAAAAGTAACCAATTATGGGATTGAATATTCTGTAACTTCGATTGGCGAGAGTGCGTTCAGTGGTTGCAGCGGTCTGACATCGGTAACCATTCCTAATTCAGTAACTTCGATTGGCAGCGATGCGTTCAGGGTTTGCAGCGGCCTGGCATCGGTGACCATTCCTAATACAGTAACTTCGATTGGCAAATATGCGTTCGCTGGGTGCAGTGGTCTGACGTCGGTCGCAATACCTGAAAATGTTTGGGACATCGGAGAGTATGCATTCGATTGGTGCACGAATCTGACAACGGTGAACTTCAATGCAACAAACTGCCAATGGGCCTGGAACCCTTTTAGTAGTTCATTAACGACATTAAATATTGGCGATAATGTTCAAACTGTACCCGCCCGTGCGTTCAAATATTGCCGTGATTTGAGAACACTCATAATTCCAAATTCTGTTACAAGCATCGGTGTAGATGCGTTTTATAAATGTGAAAATTTGAATAAACTCAATATACCAAATTCCATTGTATCAATAGGTTTTGATTGCTTCCCAAAATTAAGTGAGCTGAAAAATTTACAGTTCAACGAATACGGGAATGCGTGCTATATAGGTAACGAAGAAAATCCGTATTTATGCCTTGTTAAAGCAAAATCAACAGAAATCACATCGTGTACTATAAACGCAAAATGCAAGGCAATTTATGATGGTGCGTTCAAGGGTTGTGAGGAATTGACATCCATAGCCATTCCAAATACAGTTACATTCATAGGGCGAAATGCCTTTGAAGACTGCATTAACCTTACAATATATTGTCAGGCAAAAGTAAAGCATTCTAAATGGCACAGCGATTGGAATCCCAATTGGTGTGATGTTGTATGGGGCGCCACATATAAATTCAAATAAATACTTTAGTCAAAATATGATTTTATAATTTAAATAGTAAAACTATGTCTATGTCTCTTATTAAATGTCCCAATTGCGAAAATGAAATAGATTCTTTCGCATCCAAATGCCCACATTGCGGTTTTGAACGTAAAAGTGGTAAAGTGACTATTATTGGTTACACCGAAAAAATTGCATTAAATCCATCTGTTTCTGTATTTAAAAACGGTGTTGAAATTGGAGAAGTTGAGCCAAAAGGAAAAATGGAGATTGATGTTGAAAAAGTATGTGAATTGCAGTTCAAATGCGGATTTCGTTCCGCCAATTGTTTTGTGACGCCAAACGATTGGGTTTTGCTTTCTTTTAATAGAACGACAGGAGAACTAAATGCAGCTATTACAGATGAATACCATTGTCAAAATTCTATCAATCAGGCAGAAAAAAGTGATAAAAAACGAATAGGTTGCACAATAATTATTGTAATCATATTACTTTATTTGGCTTATTCGTTTTTGAGTTAAAAGTAATATGCAATCACTTGATTATAATTTGATTAAAAGGCAAAAATGACATTTTTGCCTTTTTGTTTAATGATATATCCCATTACAAACTTATAGCATTTAAATATTACATTGTGAAGGTTGGCACCGTGGCCAAACGTGTGATGATAAACGATTGATATAATACGGTTTGAATCGGATAAAATCGGTTAGAACATAAAAATTTTGGGGAGCGAATAATCATTCGCCCCTACGTGTTTTTGCCGCGCCCTGTCGGACAGAAATTGTAAGAAAAATTGGAAATAAAATTTTATAAAATTCTAAAAATCAAAATCATATCGTTATAACAAACAATGGGAATTTGTCCCGTTAGGGACAACAGATTGGTAGAAATGTGGTACAAGGAAAACGGCGTGCCGTAGGTACGCAACGCGTTTTAATGTGGCGTACCTACGGCACGCTCATTCTATAATTAATGCCACATTCTACCAATCTTACGCACCTACGGCGCGTTTTTTTTGAAACCGCATCCTAGGGCGGAAATGCAAAAATCGCCTGAAAGGCGGCAACAATAATAACCGTGGGTTGAGCGAAGCGAAACCTACGGAACCAAATAGCACTACACAACCGCCTGAAAGGCGGAACTAAACTGAAAGTATCGCCTTTCAGGCGAGATCCGAGTGGCGACATTTACCGTAAGCCGCGCTACGCTTGCATACGGTTATGATTATTAACGTCTTTCAGACGTTTTCTGAATAATTTTCTAAAAATTTCCCGCGCAGCGGTCCGAACACCTATTATCCGCTTGTGGATAAAACTCGGGATAGTTTGGATAAGTTTGGTTAGAAATAAAAAATCTGTTTGAATCGGACAAAATCGGTTAGAGAAATAAATCAGGGAATCATTTTTTTGAAGGAATGTTTTGCTGCCACATTCAATCCCCGCTCAATCTTTCTGTTAACGAATTTATGTTACCTTTGCCTTTCGTTAAAAAACAGTAACAATTCAAGAAAATGTTTGAAAATCTGTCAGATAAACTCGAACGCTCTTTCAAGATTCTGAAAGGCGAGGGCAAAATCACCGAAATAAACGTTGCCGAAACGCTCAAAGAGGTGCGCAAAGCCCTGCTCGACGCCGACGTCAACTACAAAACCGCAAAGACATTCACCGATACCGTTAAGCAGAAAGCATTGGGACAGAATGTGTTAACGTCAATCAAGCCTGGACAGTTGATGATTAAGATTGTCCACGACGAGTTGGTTGAACTGATGGGCTCGACGGCCGAAGACATTAATCTGAAGGGTAATCCGACAGTTATTCTGATTGCGGGTCTGCAAGGTTCGGGTAAGACAACCTTCAGCGGAAAACTCGCTAACCGCCTGAAAAACAAGCGCGGAAAGATGCCGCTTTTGATTGCGGGCGACGTTTACCGTCCTGCCGCTATCGACCAATTGAAAGTGCTTGGCCAACAGATTGGCGTTGAGGTATATACCGAGGAAGGCAACCAAAATCCCGTGCAGATTGCCACCAACGGACTCAAATATGCGAAGCAGAAAGGCTTCGACCTTGTGATTGTCGATACGGCGGGCCGTCTGGCTGTCGATGAGCAGATGATGGACGAGATTGCCGCCATTAAGAAGGCCGTCACGCCGCACGAGACCTTGTTTGTGGTCGATTCGATGACGGGTCAGGATGCGGTGAACACAGCCAAGGAGTTTAACGACCGACTCGATTTCGACGGTGTTGTGCTCACCAAACTCGATGGCGACACCCGCGGTGGTGCAGCGCTTTCGATTCGCTCGGTGGTGAACAAGCCAATCAAGTTTGTGGGAATGGGCGAGAAGATGGACGCTCTCGACGTGTTCCACCCCGACCGTATGGCCGACCGCATTTTGGGTATGGGCGATATTGTCTCGTTGGTTGAGCGCGCTCAAGAGCAGTTCGATGCCGAAGAGGCCCGCGCCATTCAGAAGAAAATCGCCAAAAACACCTTCAATTTCAACGATTTCCTATCGCAAATCAATCAGGTGAAGAAGATGGGCAATCTGAAAGACCTTGCGTCGATGATTCCTGGAATCGGTAAGGCCGTGAAGGATATGGATATCGACGACAACGCCTTCAAGGGCATTGAGGCGATAATCGGTTCAATGACACCCGCCGAGCGCGAAACCCCCGCCATTATCAACGGCAGCCGCCGCAAGCGCATTGCAGCGGGCAGCGGCACTTCGATTCAGGAAGTTAACCGCCTGATGAAACAGTTTGAAGACACCAGCAAGATGATGAAAATGGTGAGCGGCGGCAACGGCGCAAAAAGAATGGCGCAGATGATGAGCCAGATGAAAAATATGAGAGGAAGAATGTAGTGAGTAAAGAGTAAGGCGTAAAGAGTAAAGATTCGTCCAACAGCAAGCGCTCAACTCTCTCAACCTTCTCAACATTACACTTTACACATTAAACATTACACAAAAACATAATAGTATGCAACTTATTGACGGAAAGGCAATAAACCAGCAAATGCAGGCTGAAATTCTTCAGCAGGTTGAGGAGATGGTGAAAAATGGGCAGAAACGCCCCAATCTGGCAGTGATTCAGGTTGGCGACGACGGTGCCAGCACCACTTACGTGAACAGCAAAATCAAGACTTGCCACGCTGTGGGTTTTGAATCCACCGATGTGCGCTTCCCCGCCGACATAACCGAGGCCGAACTGCTTGCCAAAATTGCCGAAATCAATGCCGACCCGAATGTCGATGGCTTGATTGTGCAACTGCCACTGCCAAAGCATATTAGCGAGAATAAAGTTATCGAGGCAATCGATTATCGCAAAGATGTTGATGGTTTCCACCCAATCAACACAGGCCGTATGGCGATGAGCCTTCCCGCATTTCTGCCTGCCACACCTGCGGGAATTATGGAGTTGCTGGCACGCTATAATATTGAAACCGAGGGGAAAGAGTGCGTTGTTTTGGGCCGTAGCAACATTGTCGGCACGCCAATCAGTCTGTTGATGTCGCGCAAATCGAACCCAGGCAACGCCACCGTAACCATTTGCCACAGCCGCTCGAAAAATCTGAAAGAGATTTGCCGCCGCGCTGATATTCTGATAGTTGCAATCGGTAAGCCCGAGTTTGTGACTGCCGATATGATTAAGCCAGGCGCCGTTGTTATCGACGTTGGAATCCACCGTCTGCCTTCAACCGAGACCAAATCGGGCTTCAAACTCAAAGGCGATGTCAAGTTTGACGAGGTTGCGCCGTTGTGCAGTTACATTACGCCAGTTCCTGGTGGCGTCGGCCCAATGACTATTATTAGCTTGCTGAAAAACACGCTGTTAGCAGGTCAGCATAAGATTTATCAATAACAGCTATGCAGGAGCGTCACACCAATCGGAAACTATATTTTGAGGAGCAGGCATACACCACACAAAAATATGTGATTCCGTTCATTTCCAAGCAGATAGAAATAACACCTGCGACTCGTGTTCTTGAGATTGGTTGTGGCGAGGGCGGCAACCTGAAGCCTTTTATGGACTTAGGCTGCAAATGTGTTGGTATTGATATTGTTGAAAGCCAGATAAATAACGCTCGCGAATATTTCAGCGACCACCCGAATTTCAAAAATCTTGAGTTGATCGCTTCTGATATTTACGATATTCAACGTTCTGATTTTCAGTTTGATGTAATAATCTTGCGCGATGTGATTGAGCACATTCACAATCAGGAGCGATTTATGGATTTTGTGAAACGTTTTATGACCGCTAACGGTGTGATTTTCTTTGGCTTTCCACCTTGGCATAATCCGTTTGGCGGTCATCAGCAGATTTGCGCAAGCCGGTTGTCGAAAGTTCCGTATCTGCATTTGCTGCCGTACTCGCTCTATCGTTGGGTGCTGCGCAAGGGAGGGGAGACCGAGGGCAAAATCGACGCTTTGATTGAGATTAAAGACACCGGAATCACCATTGAACGTTTTGAGCGCATTGCCCGCAAAAACGGCTTCGAAATGGCTGAGCGTCAGTTGTATCTGTTTAATCCCAATTATGAGATAAAATTCGGTCTGAAGCCGCGCCGCGCTTGGCCGATTTTCCGCAGCCTGCCATATCTGCGTAATTTCTACACAACGGCAGGATACTATCTGTTGCGACAGAAATAATATTCAATTTTTATCCTAACTATTTGAGTGACTGATTATTCGTCATCCTCAAAGAAGTGCTTGATTGCGCCAATGTAAAAGTCGTGCCAGCCCTCGTTGATGTTGTCGAAGGCGTCGGCGGGAATGTTTGTGTGGCGCACCTCGACGTTGGTGCCCGTTTTGTGCGGGTGCAGTTTGATGGTCACAATTGACGGCTCGGCGCTTTCGTCGCCAAAATACCACTCTTGCTCAATTGATTGGTTTTCAATGATTTTAAGATTGCGGCCCACAATGTCGCCATCGAAAATTGAAAACTCGTAACCTTCTTCGGCGCTCATATCGGCGGGCAGGCTGCTCCAAAGCTCGATGGAGCGCGGGTTGGTGAGTGCCATAAAAATGTCTGCGGGCTCGCCCTCAATGTATTGGTAAAATTTAATGTCCATAGGTCGCAAGATTAGTCATTTTGTTGAAAGTCAGTTCGCTAATGCTTCGAAGGTTGTCCTCGCCAATTTCGTCTTCGAAGAAGAAGGTGGCTCCCCAGCTATGCTTAACTTTCAGATATACTGATACTTTGTTGTCAACGTTCATTATCACGCGGGTGATGTGCTTGCCGGGTTGGTCGATTTCAAGCACGGTTTTTTGCTCGGGATATTGCACCCTAAGTTTCTGCATTTCAGCCTCTTTGCGTGCTTCTTTTTCTTCGCTTGTCATTGCCGGTTGCGGGCGAGGCTTCGGCTTGCTGACAATGGGCTGTGGCTTGCTCACTACCGTTGTTTTCTTTGGCTCAACAATCGGTTTTGGCTCTTCTTTGACGGGCTCAACTGGTTGCGCCACGATAGGTTCTGGTTCGATTTGTTCTGGTTGTGGTTCCGGCTCGGGTTGTTTCGTTTCGAGAGTTGGTTCCACGTCTGCAATGTCAATATTTTCGTCATAAACAACAGATTCTTCTTCGATGCTGATGACCGTTGCAACTTTCAGAGTTTCAAGTTCTTTCTGCGCTTGTTCAATTTCGTTTTCAATGCGCTCATCGGCTTTGGCCTCGGCTTGTTTCTTCACTTCTTCCTGCGCAATTTGCTTGTTTTCAGCAATTTCTCGTATCCCGTCATCGATGTAGATTGTGCGGATGTCCTCAATCTTATATCGTGGCAGTTTGGCGTCGGGTTTGATTTTCAGCGCCTCGCGGTAGAAGTATAGCGCTTCGGAATACATTTTTGCGTCGAAGGCAGTTTTTGCATTTTGCATTGCCGCCTTGTACTGCTGCTCGCTATCGGAAGTTTGCGCTGATAGTGAGATGGTTACAAGTAGTAGAGCCGTCGCCGAAATTATATTTTTGAATGACATTGTCGTGTGTGTGCTTTTGTTTGAAACGCTCTAAATCGTGCCAAAATTGCTAAATTTTTCGCAAAAAAAACGCAAGCCGTTCTGACTTGCGTTGTGTTGATTTCGCAACCTGTTATTTCCCAAGCATTTTCAGTAAGTCGGGAATTCCAGTTTCGAACTTGCAGCCGTACCAGTGGTTCGAGCCGTCTTGTGTGTTCTCGATGCATTTCACAGTGTAGTCGGCGGCGATTTTTGCAGCGTCGTAGGCAGGTTTTCCGTTCATAAGTGCGCCCACAAAAGCCGATGCGTAAACATCGCCAGTGCCGTGGCTGCCTTGCGCTATCTTCTTGTGTTCGTAGTATTTATATTCGCCGTTCTCGTAAACCACAACGCCAGTGGTCTCAGGCTTGTAACTTACGCCCGTAAGAATCACATTTTTAGAGCCGTTGGCCACAAGTTTCTGCAGCAAATCCATAATGTAAGCCTTGTCGTACTCAGTTTTGTACTCGCTGCCTGTGATGAAGCAGGCCTCGGTGATGTTCGGCAGAACGTAATCGGCTTTGGCACAGAGTTTTGCCATTGCTTTCACAAACACGTCGTCGAAACCGTAGTAGAGCGTGCCGTTGTCAGCCATTGCTGGGTCGATGATGATTTTCGCACCAGCCTCGAGCGTCGAGTTTATGATGCTGATAACGTAGTCGATTTGCTTTGTACTGCCCAGATAACCAGTGTAGATGGCCTCGAACTTGATGCCTTCTTTGTTCCAGTGCTGCTCAATGAGCGGCATATCTTCGGTCAGGTCGCGGAAGGTGAAGCCCTTGAAGCCGCCCGTGTGAGTCGATAGCACAGCCGAAGGCAGAACAGCGGTTTCAACGCCGCAGGCCGATATTATGGGAAGCGCAACAGTGAGCGAGCACTGTCCGACGCACGAAATGTCTTGAATTGTCAGGATTCTTTTGTAACTCATTTTTCTTTCTTTTAAACGTTTTTATCGGCCGCAAATTTATGATTTTTTATTTCACAACCACAAATAAACCTATTAAAACGGTGGGTTTATCTAATGTTTTTATTATCGTTTTGAAAATCAGAACAATAATCTGCTGATAATTCGTTTCCTGCGGATGTACTTTCACGTAATTTGATATTGGTCTGTTCAAATTGCCGACGTTTGGCCAATCCGAATGCCGACACCAATATTTTCTTACCTTTGCCCAAAACGGGCGAGATGCTTTCGATTCTGATACCGACATATAATTGTGCTTGTAATCAGTTAGTTGCCGAATTGTCGCGGCAAGCCGATGCTTTGCATTTGGCTTATGAGATTGTTGTGGTTGACGATGCTTCGACTGATGCTGATATTGTGCAGAAAAACAGCCAAATAGCCAATATGCCCAATTGTCGATTTGTTCGGCTTGACGTAAGAATTGATATTGCCAAGATGCGCAACCGATTGTTGCAAGAGGCTAAATATCAATGGATTTTGTGTTTGGATGCCGATGTTTTTCCTGCCGATGCCGATTTCTTGAAACGCTACGCCGATGCAATGGGGCAGGCGCGGGTTGTTTGTGGCGGATTGGCCTACCGAAGTGGCAACGAGCAGAATGTCAATCCGTTGCGCTATAAATACGGCGTCACTCACGAAGTGCTGACATTGAAACAGCGGCAAGCCTGTCCGTACAAGAGTTTTAAAACGTCAAACTATCTGATTGATAGTAAATTGGCTCAGCAAATCCGCTTCGATGAGACGTTTGTGGATTACGGCCACGAAGACACTCTTTTCGGTGAGAAACTGCAGTTGGCCGCCGAGCCGATTCTGCATATCCAAAATCCTGTCTATCACGACGATACCGACACCGCGGAACAATTTCTTGCCAAAACCCGTTGCGGAATCGAAAACCTGAAAGCCCACGCCGATGAATTGCAAGGCTACAGCCAATTGTTGCAGACTTACAGCAAGTTACAAAAACTGCATTTGGCAGGCTTTGTCTCGTTTAAATTCCGATTGCTGCGCCGCTCGCTTGAGCGTAACTTGCTGAGCGCCAACCCGTCAGTGCGACTGTTCGGATTTTACAAGTTGGGCTATCTCTGCAGTTTGCAGTGAATTATCAATCCTCGTTTTTTAGCAAATAATTGTTGTTCACCACTTTCATTGACAGGCTGGCGCTGATTAGCGTGCTGAAAACTGGCTCGGTGGGGCGGATGACAATACCTTCTTTTTTGCCGCCGTTGGGGTACTGGCCGTCGGACCGCGCGAGCAGCGATTCCACAGTCGGATATTTGGTCGGCAGGTCGGTGTCAACTTCTTCAATAGGCACCATTGTCAGATTCAAATCGGTGCAGATTTCCTGCATTTTACGCAGCCCAACGCGCTGGCCGTTCACGCGCACGGTGAATACGTACCATTCTGGTTTCAGCAGTTTCAGGCGGTTGTTTTGGATTCCAGGCGCGCAAAACTCGCCTTGAATGGTGAGCGTTCGCAAACCATTGGTTTCAAAATAGTTGCGAACGGCCGACTCGTAGCCACGCTCTTTCACAAGTTTGTAGAAGTCCGAAGTGTCGTCGTCTTTATATTCGTAGTTGTGGCCTGTGACGTGGAATCCGTTCTGGTCCAGACTGATAGAGTGCGACGAACCGTCCATTTTTGTCGAAATGTAATATTCCAGTCCCGCAAATTCCTGAATGAGTTCGGGGCAGGCTTGCACGCGCGTCTCGTCGGTGTGGGGCACGTCGTATGGCAACTGGCCCACAATTGTGCCACCAGTGGTTGCCCGCTCTTCAATTTCCCATTCCTTAACACCCAGAGTTTCAGTCACGTCGGTGCCAATTTCGGTGTCGGCGGCAAGTTCGCTGAAGGCGCTCAGCGGTTGGATGAGGCCCTGCGAAATTTGTCCGCGGAACTTCATTGTCTTAATTTTAAAACCTTCGCCCATAACGTTGGTCTTGCGGTAGCTTGTGGCGCGCAGAAACTCGAATTGCGGTCTCACGGGCAGAAAACTGTCAATCTCGAAATAGACGCATTTGTCGCCAACCTTGAACTGGCCTTTGTTCGCCACGCACTGCCACCCCAAAACGTGGCAAAGTTCAATACGGTCGGCTCCTTCGATGGGCTCAACGCCGTTAATCACCTGAATGCTTGCTAATTTTCTCATATACAGTTTGTTTTAAGATTGATTCGTTGTCAGGAAGCGCTATAATTTTCGCTTTCTACAAAGATAGAAAAATCCGATAAATCTTCAAATGTGCTTTCTGCGTGCTGGTCGTAATTCTCTGTATCTGATATAATTTCGATATTCTTGAATTTCGATTTAGTCGGAATCTATCTATTTTGACAAGATTCCGACAATTTCAAAGTTTGATTTGGTCGGAATGTGTATTTTTTTTTGTAGATTCCGACAGAATCAAAACTTGCGCAGATGAAAAAAAACTATCGGCATTTCGGCCGTTTTAAGTGAGGAATCGTGCTGGTATTCAACCGATGACGACACTTCGGAAACCGACACCCGCCGTGTGCAAATCGACCTGCTTATCGACCGCCGCGACCGAGTGGTGATTGACGATTTGTTTGCGTAATCTTTACAAAAACCCGAATTCCCGTCCGTACCGCAACATTGTTCCCTTTGGATTTTAGGCGTTTTTGGGGTGGCATAATTTTGTGATTTTTGGAAAAATCTATTCTTATGGCATAACGAGTATTTATTTCTTTATATAAAAGAAACGCCAATCATTATTCATTGAGGAAGTTTTGAATGAACCTATTCTGAAACGTACTATCACCTTGTCAGTGAAGAATTGTAAATCTCGGACATTATCAGTATGAACCCTTTGTTTGATAGGGAAATAGGCGTTAACTACTCCGTCAGCCTCTGCTATTGTGCGCATTGTTCCTCTTTTTTCCAAGTCAGTTCTCAATAGTTGTTCAAATTCAAAATGACTATGCAAGTATTTGATATAGTTAGAGTTCTTGCATCCCAATCCTTTGTAATTATTCGTTTCTGCGGCAATTTGTTCGTATTCGGTGTCACCATACGATTGGGTATGCAATTTGTCTTTATAGTTTATATATACATTCTGTAAAAAGAAATCGGCTTCGTATTCTTTCATACTAACCAAATCATAAACATATATCTTTCCGTCAAGCATATATATTAATGCTAAAATTTCATCGCAAGACAAAAGACAAAATGGCTTTTTCTTTAAGATTTCACGCATAGCTTTTGCTGCTCTGTTTACAATTTTTTTTGAAGTCGCTTGATAGAAGAATTCATTACAAGTTAGCGGTATAAAATTCGGACTTTCTGTAACTACAATATCTACACTTTTCCCTTTCGAGCCATATTGCTTTCCAAACCAATACAAGTCGAAGTTAGGTGATAGAGTGTCAATTACGAATTGATTGTTGATGATATTCAACTTTAACACGAAATATGGGTCTGGTTGATTAACCATATTTGTGAAATAATTTATATCTCCAGCTAAACACAATGAATCAGAAGGATTTCCGAATGGCGGTTCCCTTTTCGCCAATTTCAAATGGTCTTTTTTATAAGCATCAATAAGACTTTGGCAATATTCTGTTTTATTTAGTTTGTTGTAATAGTTAATTATTTGTTCTGTAAGCGTTTGACTTGTTGCGTTGGCTGCATTAAACAAGAAAGTAAAAGCAAATGTTGTTAAAAAACATATGGTTCTCATAGTTAGTGATTTATCAGCAAAGTTCACGAAATATTATAAAGAGTATCTCTTTATAGCGCCAAATGTAGTTGTATTTCTTTGAAAAAACTATGTAAATCAGTTCAATCAGCGTTATCGGCGTTCAATAATAAACTATAGAAACCCAAATTCCCGTCCGTACCGCAACATTTGCTCGGTGTAACTCTCTGTGTAATCGATAGTTATATCTGTAATTTTGTCATTCTCAACAACAGATTTCAGCACAGGATTCACAAAACCACCGTATGGCGCAATGTTCAGTTTCTCAAAGCGTTGCAGCACTTCGGCGTGAAGTATGCGGTCTATTTTCACGGCGTAAGTTTCGACAAGAGCTTTTCCCGCTTCAAAATCGCCTTCCGATTTAATCCTTTGAATTTCAGCCAGCAACTTGCCGAAAAGTTCTCTCAGTTTCGCGTAATTGTTGATTCGGGTGTAACTTTTTTCGTCGATTTTCAGCAGTTCAACCACATTTTCGGCTTTGCCTTTTTCGAGCGCCCAGCGGGCAATGAGTTGGCGGTTGCGCATATGCGACTCTTCAAGGTCCTTGCCCAACTCGATGCGCGTGAGTTGCGTCATTAGGCCGTTGCGGATATACGAGTCGTATTCTGCCTTAAACGCTTCATTGTCAGGCAATAATCCTAGCTCAACAATCTTCGGGTCGGCAATGTAGTAGAGTGCGAAAAGGTCGGCGCGGGCTTCTTCCAGAGTCGAACTGTAGTTTTTCAGCGCGTCGGGGTTGGTGCCAGGCAGCAGTTGGCCCGAGCCGTGTCCCAGACACTCGTGCAGGTCGGTGTGCAGGTTGCTCGATTTGTAGCCGTATTTGCGCGAGCGGGCGCGTTCGGCTTCGTCGTGGCAGAACTCGTCGAGCATTCCGCTGCCAAGGCTCGCCTGATGGTAGGCGTAGGTGATGTTCTCGATGGTGACTGACTTCGAACCGTGTTCCTTGCGAATCCAGTCGGCGTTGGGCAGATTGATGCCGATGGGCGTCGACGGGTAGCAGTCGCCGCCAAGTTGAACAGCGGTTATCACTTTGGCAGTCACGCCTTTAACGTTCTTTTTCTTGAAACGGCTGTCGATGGGTGCGTGGTCTTCAAACCATTGCGCGTTGCCGCTGATGGTCTCGGTTCGGCGTGTTGCCGTCAGGTCTTTGAAGTTGACAAGCGATTCCCACGTGGCCTTGATGCCGAGCGGGTCGCCGTACACTTCGATAAAGCCGTTAACAAAATCCACTAGCGGCTCGTTGTCGCTGACCCACAATATGTTATACTCGTCCCAAGTGCGCAGGTCGCCTGTTTGGTAGTAACTGATGAGTTTTTCAATCGATTGGCGCTGCTGGTCGGTTTCAGCGTAAGGCGCAGCTTTTGTTAACCAACTGACAATCTGTTCGATAGCCTTGCCATATTTCCCGCCTACGCGATAAGTTTCTTCGGTGATGCGCCCGTTGGTTTTCACAAGGCGGCTGTTGAGTCCGTTCGACAGTGGCCGAGCCGCGTCGGGTTGGGGCAGAGTGGCGTTGTACGCTTCCACTTCGGCCTGACTCACACCGCTGTAGAAATTGCACGCCGATGCCTTCACCACATCGCCGCTGCTGTCAAGACTGACACGCTTAAGGTCTGATTTGCTGTATATTATCTCGGTTACCCGATTGGCAAAATCCGCCGCCGATTCGCCTTCGTTTTTCGGCATTTGACCGAAATCGGAATTGAGAATCAGTTGCTTAAATGTTTCGGCGTCAATTTCGGGGAAAAACTTGTCGCAACTGTAGTGGTGGTGCACGCCGTTGCTGAACCAAACACGTTTAGCGTAAACCATAAACTGCTTAAAATCACCGCTTTCGCGATTGCCGCCGTAACTGCTGACAATGGCGTCCACGGTGCGGCGCACCAGCAGGTTGTGGCGGTAGAACTGGTCGAAAATAATGTCTCGTCCGCACTGCGCCGCCTGGCTCAGATAGTAGATGAATATCTTTTGATTGAGTGTAAGATTCTCAAATTCAGGCACTTTGTACCGCATAATCTTGATGTCGGCAAAGCGGTCGATAACGTATTCAAAATCCTTTTCGGCTTCCATTGTGTTCGTTTTTTTGTTTGGCGAAGGTAGTCGCGAATTCGGAACAGAATGTTCGCCATCGTGTTTTTTTTCGACAGTGTGAATGTTGAAAAAAAACGGTATGCTATCTAATACATTTCTAATATTTTACCCATAGACTAAATCCGCGTTCCTTGCAAAAAAATGCAATTGGCGTTTTAATCGTATTGTCATAAAAAAAACTGCTTGACATTTGTCAAAAAGAAGTAGCATTTCGCCACAAAAAACCTTATTTATATAGGTAATAGCTTAATTTTCGCACCTATTAAAAGTACTGTAAATAGTGTTTTGGGGATAATTTGAAATTATTGTAATATTATGAATAAGAATATTTTGCACAATTTATTGTTGGGATTGTTCGTGATGTTGGTTTCAACTGTTTCGGCAGTGGGGCAGGGAAAAACGTTTACGTCGAATGTCGTTACCGGTAATTGGTCGGCAACATCCACGTGGACACCAACTCCTTCAGTTGGTGATTTTACAAGTGGAGACAATTCGTTTGTGATAGCGGATGGGCATACGGTGACTATAGACACATCGGTCACAGTTGAGAATTTGAAAGTTTCGGGGGGCGGAAAACTGATTTTTGGCTCTGAAGCGGGAAAAGACAAGACCGTTATTGTTGAAAACGGTTTTGAAGTGCAGGCAGGAGCAGAGGTGGATGTTGCGGCTTTAGAAGGAACACACGTGCTAAAGATTACCGGAGGTTTTGCAAATAACGGTACCATTCATTTCCGCAAAACATCATCGATACAAGTGGTTAACGTTGTGTTTGACGGAACACAGACAATTTCGGGTGCTGGCACTACTGTTTTCAACAACTTTGAGGTGGCGTCAGGAACGGTGAAAACAAATGTCGATTTGGATATTAACGGTTCATTTACTCTTGGCAGCGGCGGAAAATTCAATATTAACAGCCGCGAGATGCATATTGCGGGCAACTTTACCAAGAATGCTCCGAATGCCGAGGATTTTGCCTACACGAATGGTACTGTTGTGTTTGACGGAGGCAAGGTGCAGACAATTTCCGGAGTCGGCGATAATAACTGGTTTAATAAACTGACGGTAACCAACGGAAGTTTTATTGTTGTTTCGAGTAAGATATTTGTTGGAAACGAATTTCATATCACAGGTAACTCGACAGTAAGCAGTTCCACTGAACTTCATTTTTGTGGCGATTTTCTGGTTGATACAGGCAGTACATATGATACCAATACAAGTTTTACTTGTTTTTTCCGAGGTCATGAGATGGGTGCGGCTGATGGCGACCAAACGATAACAATAAATGGTGATGCGGTTTTTGCTGGTATATCGTGCCGAAGTAAATCCGGTGTAATTGGTACAAAAACATTCCATGGTAACATTTATTCTACTGCGGAGTTGCGTGCTTGGGGAAAAGCCAGAATTGTTGACGATGCGGCAACATACAGTCACTCTTTTTCAGGGTGTTTAGCAGAAGGAGGAATTGATTTGCAAAGTCCGATGCGGCTGACAGGTGGTACATTTAGGAAATATAATGCAGACCCAGATAAGAGCGGAAGCGTATTGGGTGATTATTCACTCGGTTCGGGTAAAATAACGGTCGCGGGTAGTGTGTATATCAGAAGTGGTGGTACACTGAACGTGTCGAATGATGTAGAAATTGAAAGCGGATATATAGTATTGGTTGGCTCTTACACAGTAGAAGGAAGTGATACAACTTGGTATCAGGCAGTCTTAAAAGGTGATGACAATCACACATTGACAGTTAATAACGGAACAAACCTATATATGCGAGGCAAAAACAATTTCCCGCAGGATATTAATGTGGTTTTTGGTGAGACAAGTAAAGCTGTATATGACTCGGAATTTGACCAGGATATATACCCCACAACTTATGGAGGACTGTATCTTAAGTACAAAACCAAAACATTTATGGGTAATACCACAATTTTGAACAATTTGGAGGTATACCCGGCAACAAACGGTGAGGTGAATGTCAAAATGGATAACCATACTCATATCCTTAAAAACTGTATTGTTGACGACCCTAATATGAACGGCGAGACCAACATTACATCAACAGGAACCCTTATAATGCAATGCTCTGGCAATCGCTCACAATACATTTACAAACGGGGCGCGGGTGCCTATACGTTTAACAATCTGCAATTTGTAAGCAATGATCCAGAATACGCCCAAACAAAATATATAACAGGCGACATTACAGTCAATGGAACATTGTCGTTGTCAAACAATAGTGACAATGAGGTGCTATGCTTGGCTCTGGACATTGACAACTATAATATTTCGGGAGGACCGAACTCCGCATTCTCGTTGGGAAACAACTGCCGGATAAAAACGAGCGGTGCCAACAATTTTGAGGATATGATGGACACTTTCGGCAGTGTTAATATGAATGCTAACAGTGTTGTTCAGTTCGATGCCACAGATGTTGAACAAAAGATTCCGGGTGTTACTTACGGCAATATTTACTTGTATGGCAATACTGTTAAACGACTAGACCCGAACAATCCTCACATTGTTATCCAGGGATGGATTGAAGATAACGGCTACACTCCGGTGTTTACTGTGGACAATGCGAATGCGCAAATTGAAATAGAGGGCAACTGGCAGCTCGAAGATGCCAAAGTGAATATCAATCCGGGAGCCACAGTTCTCTTTAATGGAAGCGGGCCTCAGGAAATTGTACAAACAACGCTCCCGAATGTCGAGATGCAAGGTGGCGATGTCAAGACTCTGAAAAGCACAATGACAATTAACGGAAACTTGACGTTGCACGCAGGATGCGAGGTGAATGCCGATAATCGCACAATATATCTTAATGGTAATTTTGTTAACATTGATGCAGGCGGAGGTGTATTCCACCAGCTTGCGGGAAGCCTCTATTTGCGTGGAACTGGCAACACCCAGACTATTGCGGTTTACAATGTCAACAATAACCAGTTCAATAACATTTACATTGAGAAGAACGAGAACGACACTTGCCGTTTCCTTACCGATGTTAAGGTTGGCGGCAATCTTATGACAGCCAACAAAAAAGGTCATATTGATATTGAAGACCACACAATAACAATAGGTGGCGACCTGTATATGTATCAGACTTGCAATCTGTTGCATACGGGCGATGCAATGCTGCATTTCAATAGTAGTACAACAGAGCAGCTTATCCGCAATTATAATCTAAGCATTATTTATCCGAAAATGCGGTTTACGGGTAGTGCGGTTAAGCGGCCATACGATAACGCGTTCGATATTGACGGCGATGTTATTATTGATGATGATGCTATTGTGACAAGCGGTTACAAATTATATGTGTCGGGTAACTGGCGGAACTCAGGAACGTTCAACCATTCATCGGATATTGTTTTTGATGGTGCGAATCAGGAAATCAGCGGTTCGACATTCAATAATGTGACATTCAGTGGTACAGGTACCAAATCGCTTGGCGGTAACATAAACGTTGCCGGTTGGTTGAAAATCGACTCATTAGCCAGACTCGATGTTAGTAACGACGATGGCGCCACATCTTACAATATCACGCTCAACAGCTATTGGTACAACAATATCTGGAGTCCTGACCATACGAAGACCGGTTATTTCGAACCGCGTGAGGGTACTGTGACATTTGTCGGCAACAACAGTTGGGAATATACCGGTGATTCACTGAATGCTAATGGTGTGGGCCGTCAGGGAAAGGCATTCTATAATGTGGTTGTAAATTTGTCGGAGCCAACGAATTATACAGGATTGTATCCGATTTATAAAACCGCGAACGATATAAAATCAGAACAAAATGACATTTATATCAAGAAGGATTTAACCATCAATAATGGTATTTTCTATACCTATTGGAATAATATGTTTGTTGGTGGCAACTTGCGAAACCTTGGAGGAACATTCTCGATGAACTCTCATTACAGCCAATATGCGAAACTGTATTTAGGCGGTACTGAGCGTTCTTGCTTATTCGACCCGGGAACATCATCCACTGTGCGCCAGATAGAAGTGTGCGGAGGTGGAAAATACGACCTTATGAACGATTTCGTTATGGATGGTTCGGCGGTGGATAGTCTTCTGCATATCCGGAATGGCGAGTTATGCCTTAATCACCACATAATCAGGATGAATAGTGACCAAGGAAAAGTGATTATAAACACGAATGGTACGTTGACCATCGATTCAGCCGCTGTGTTGGCGATGTATAAAAATAAGTATATTCATAACTACGGAACGCTGAATTTGTTGGGCCATAAAGATTCGCCGGCTAAAATTCAACCGGCTTCGGTCGGATGGTATTATGAATTGATACAGTTTGGGGGAAAGATTGCAGCCAACCATTACAGCATTGAGGGCACGAAAGGCAACGGTCTAGAAATCAGGGGCGGAACGATTGATGCCGAAAATCATTTGCAGAATGGTTCATTCTCGGGTGGTACAGGAAACGCTTTGCTTACACTTTCAGGCATCGATTTAGGCACAGGCCTTACGGTTGACACAATTGTGTTTAATGCACGAATTGCGAGCGGCAAAAAATATCCGACATATAATGTTGAACGGACTTCGGGAACAGGAAGAATCACATTTACAAATTATGATGGCACATTTTACGGGAAACAGTATCAGAATAATAAGAATTCCGAAGAATTCATTAAATGGCAAACAATAGACGGATATTATTGGACTGGCAATGCGGGTGACGGACGATGGAATAGCAAACACAACTGGGACAAGGAAAGTGTGCCGGGCGCGAACGACGTTGTCATTCTCGACCATTCACAATTAACTGGCGCCGCGGCAACCGCACCTTATACCGTAACAGTTGATACTCAGGCTTTTGTTAAGAATCTGACCATTGATGAAAAGGTAACGTTAAGGATAGCGGGTGTTGATGGGAAATCAGCCTACGGTTTGATTATGAACGGCAAATTGAATATGCTGCAAAATTCAACACTTGAGCAGGTTGCGGAACGGGATTCATTAATACTCCGTGGCGCTTGGACAAGCGCAGGTAAATATAGACCGAATGGCCAACCTGTTGTTTTCGCTTCGGCGGTTGGTACTCATCAATTGACATTCCCCGATAACGACACCATAGGCACGATGATTATCCGTGGCCCTGGTAGTTTGTCGATGTTGGGAACAATAAATGTCAAGGACAGTGTTGTTCTTAACGGCGGAATACTCATAGGCAATAACGCGACGATAAAAGTGGGTGGCGACTGGATTCCGCGCAATGGAGTGTTCGACATTCGGGAGTCGAAGGTTTATTTCTGTGGTAATGACAACTCAAAAATCCAGAAAATACACGGTGGTCGATTCTGGGGTGTTTATTTCCAACACGCTTCGCAAAAAAACATTGTGGATAATATGTCGGTATTTAACACATTCCAGATAGAGGAAAATTCTGCGACTGTGAATGCTGGCGCGCACAATATATATATGACAGGAACAACAACAACCAACTGGCTGAACAAGTCAGCCAATCCTGGCATATTTGACCAGACGGGCGGTGGCTCAGTTGTTTTCAACGGAACTGCGGCGGCAATAGGTAGTACAACTGCGGGATATGGGCCAACAAGATTTAACAACGTTTCGATTCAAGGCTCTGGCTCGAAATATTTTTATGATATTGCTTACATAAAAGGCAGTATAGAAGTTGTCGCAGGAACTAATATCGTGGTGACATGTGATGGTGGAATTGATGGTGAAAATGTCGGCACGCTGCAAATGAATGGCGGTGGATACTACATATATGGTGTGGACAATTTCGCCAAGAATATGGCCAGCATTGATTTGAGCGGAGGTACGGTCTATTATCGCGACTCTGCCGACCAGAAAGTATTCCCTACCACATACAGCGGATTGTATTTCTACAACGAATACAAGCCCAATAGCAAAAAAGTCAGTACCAAGACATTGCAGGGCGACATAACTGTAACCGGCTCAATAACAATAAACGACTCGCTTGCGATTCTTGATGTGAATAATCACACAATCACACTCACGGGTGGAATTGGAATGGCCACTAAAGGCAAGCAAATCAAATGGGGAGCCAACGGTACGGTTATCCACGTTGGTGGTTCTTGGAATGTTGATGCCGACATTACTGATTTTTGTAATGTTTACAAACGCGGCACGGGGTATCTGGGTGCCAATAATCATTGGACGGTAACCGGTAATATGGATTTCCTGAGTGAGACGCAGCTTTATATGCGCGGGTATACCATAAATTGTCCGGACACCGTTTCTGCTGGCAAATCGTTCACAATGGGGGCAAGTTGCCAGCTTCATACAGAGGTAGATTCAAGTTTGGGAGTAGCTTTCCCAACAGGTTTTGCGACTTATACACTTGATGAGTCATCGGTGACTTATCTTGAGGGCGCCACCAATCAGAAGCTTTTTGCAGGTGTCGAATACGGGCGCGTGGTTCTGAACAACACCGCAGTGCGGAGTGTTGTGCTTACCGGTAATACATACGTGCGTGACAATTTTACTGTCAATCAGAATAATATAAAACTGATTGACAACGGGTTCAACTTGCATTTGAAAGGAGCTTCCAACGATTTGAGAAATTATTTACCGACAGCAAAACTCTATCTTGAAGCCGAACGCGACCAAAGTGTGACGGCCGGAGGCAGCTTTACCAAATTGTATATAAATGATTTGGAAATATCGGGAACCGGAACGAAAGAGATAAATGAGACCAACGTATATATAACAGGTGACATAAACATCAGGGAGAACTCCACTTTCAGCTGTAACGACCCGGTTATGTTCAGCGGATTGAATATTACCAATTTGGGCAAATTCTATCACTATGGAAATTTGTTCACATTTACTGGCGACACTACTCATAACATTTATATGGGCAGCGATAACCAATTCTATGGTTTTGCTGTGGACAACGCTGATACTGTCATTGTTAATGGTAATGGCATTAATGTGTACAACGGATTGTTTACGCTTGGCACCAATTCCAAACTCGATATGGGTGCTTTCACTCATAAGATTGCTTCCACCCAGATTGACAAAACTGCCACAAGCGTGTGGATTACGGAAAACTCGAATTTTGTATTCAATCGTGGAGGAAACCAGAGTCTGCCAGAAATGCAGTGTAAGGACATTCAAATTTCTACTTCGGGAACAAAAACACTAAAAGGGGATTTGCGTGCGAAAAATGTAACAATCGACTCCGGCACAACATTTTCAGTTGGTTCTAATGCGGGAGAGGCTAAGACAGTTTATGTTTCTGGCAGTTGGAATAACCAGGGAACATTCACAAGTCAGACCGACACGGTATATTTTGAATCGCCAGGACCCGGTGCCGATAATGGCAAAACGATACTCTCGAATGAATCGTGGTTCAATGTTGTTGTTTTCAATAAAACCGACAAGTCGGAAAGCACTTATAGTCTGCAAGACCGTATGTTGCTGAAAGACGGTATGATAATCGGAGAGAACGCGACAGTAAAACTGAACGGTAACGATATGATTGTAGGTAATGACGACCCCAATCCGACGGTTTATCCGTTCCGCCCGCCCGGTGAGTACATCAACGTTCTGCCTGGCGGTCATTTGTATGTTGATGCCGGTTCTTCATTGCTGTTCGACCACAACGACGGTAACACAAAATTGAATGTGGAAGGCAAACTGTCGATGATTGGTACTTCAACATCAAACGCCGTTATTGGTCGAGTTTCGGGACATGAACGTATTGGCACAGAAGTGGATATAAAGCCGGGTGCCACAATTGCCGCCAATTACTATCAGGTGCAGTATTTGGCGTCAACAGGTTTTGTAATCGAAAGAGGCGCAAACATTCACGAAACCAACAACTTGTCGAACGGCAACTGGTCGAATATGTTTACTGACAACAGTTTCACATCGCTTATCGATAAAGTGACTGTGGTAAATACATTTGTCTATTTAACAATCAATGCCGAAAGTGTGGCTGATACAATCCGTAACCTGTCGTTTATTCATGGCGGTACACCTAAGATTGGTACGCATTTCAATATTCAGCGCGACACAACGTTGGCCGACACTATAAAACTCGGCGGCAACATCACAGGCAATATGGGCTATCAGACTTTCGAACGATACTGTTTCAAAAATTCTGACGTCAATCACACAACACCAATCACGCATAAGATAAAATGGCCGCCGATTACCCAGATAGTATGGACCGGAGCGGTCAACTCCGATTGGTTTAACCCCCGGAACTGGTCACCAAACCGAGTGCCGAACTCAGAACTGTCGGTTATGATACCATTAACGGCCAATTCGCCAATTATTTATCGAAACAATGCGGAATGTAAGAATCTGACTATTGCCAACGGTTCGCTGACTATAGATGAAGTGGTTTCAACGCCACTCACTGTGCACGGGTCGGTTGATGTTCAGGATGGAGGCGTGCTGTCGGTTGATGATGACGCTATAATTGATGTTTATGGCGATTGGAGCATTGCCACCAAAGGCTATTTCGTGCCACAAAACGGCACGGTGCGTTTCCTCGCTCCGGGTGGCAGTGTCTCGATAAATCCGCGCAAATCGGACTTCAACAATATCGAGTTCAACGGAGAAGCAACCTATATGTTAGCGGGGTCGCCGATAAATGTGAAAGGTGATTTCACAATCAATAAAGGTTTGGTTGAACCCTCGGCGGAAAGTTATGTTTATAACATTTATGGTGATTATAAGATAGCCGGAAGCGGAAATTTCAAACAGAGAGTTGTGGGCTTTGTGAATTTTGCCGGAACCAACCAGGTTATCACTAACGGAAAATTCAGTCGTGTGCGTTTCTCGAACTCAGGCACAAAGACACTCAAAAATTCGTTCTCTGCAACATACAATAATTCCACAAGAACCAACCGGACTATAATTGTTGAGGGTACAGCCGAGTTGGCCGTTGAGTCGGGAGCTTTAACTATAGCAGGCAACGTGCTCATTGATGCTGGGGCGACGTTCAACGACGGCGGTTTGACTCATACGTTTACTGGTTATTACTGGGACGGACTCGGCGGACATTCCGGCGACGGAACCGTGATGTTTAGCGGCAATCACGGACAATATATATATGGTGGCAAATTCCACAATCTGCAGATGACCAATAGCACAAAATATATTAATGGTGATGTTACGCTCACGGGCGACTTGACGATATATTCGTGCACACTCGATATGTTGGTAAATAACATAACCGGTCCTGACGCGGGAACTAGTGGTACATTTGCTATGGGGACAAGTTCAAACATTTATGCGCGCGGAGCCAACAACTATCCGAAGTTTGGCAACTACACTGTGACCGGAACAAGCAAATCGTATTACAGTGGCCCGATGAACCAAACCATCCGCAAAGCTAATTACGGATATCTATACTTAAATAGTGATACAGAAAAAGGGCTTGAAGGCGATGTTGACATATTGAAGGATATTTATTTCTATGACAATGGTGGAACATTGTGCGCCAACAACCACAGCATATTTGTCGGGCAGCATTGGTATAACCAATATTCGGGCACATTTGTGCCAGGAACCGGGCGTGTGATTTTCAACGGCACCAGTGGTACCCAATATGCATATTTGGGAGTGTCGGTTGAGAACCCGTTCTATGACATTGCAGTGCAGAAGGAGGAGGGGCAGACGTTCTCTCCGTCGGGCGCCAACCTCGAAATCCGGAACACGCTTACTGTCACAAGCGGAAAAATGAGCTGTCCTAATGGTTTCAAGGTGTTTATTGGCGGCGATATGCAGGTGAGCAGCGACGGTATTGTGGCGCAATCGGGATGCTACGAGTTTAACCGTGAGTCGGGCACCTGCAACATCCAAACCAATGGTTCGATTCTTAACGATGTGATTATCAATGGTGGAACGGATGATTGTGTATTCCAATTGAGCGATAATTTCACTGAATATGGTAACTTCACTTTGCAGAGAGGTATTTTCAAACAGAAAGGCTTCACGGCCACGTTGGGAAATTCAACAGACAATATCATCATCTACGGGCAATACGAGGTCACTCCGTCGGGAGTGCTGCGCATAGGCGATGTTTCCACACTTGTTGTCAAAGCGGGCGGCAGATTCGAGGTTGTTGGCGATGCGACGCATTATGCGCAGGTGACCAACAACACGGGCCGTTACTATTTCAATGTTGAAAGCGGTGCCACAATTGCCGCGCAATACTATAATTTCTCGTATTTGGCCAAACAGGGTCTGATAATCTTTAACGGGGCAATTGTCGACCAAGACGATAATTTCAGCAACGGCATTTTCAGCAATGTTGTTTCGGCTGGCGTTTGCCTCGATTTCAGGAATAGCCAAAGCTTTCACGGAACAGGAACTGGAAAGCAGATTTCGAATATCTCGTTCCCCAACAATCCCGGCGGCGGCGCAGTCAACATAAAGAAGACCGAAAACTCATCGGGACAAATCGATGTTTACAACTCAACAGGTATGATGGCTGGCGCATTGTATGAGAACGACCCCTATGGCTTAATCAACTGGCTTGGCGATGTGGAGTATGTTTGGACAGCGGGTGCCAACACTCAAGACTGGTTTGACCCGAACAACTGGACTGCCAAACTGAACGGTAGTGTAGTCCCGCACAACATTCCAACCGAATCGAACAATGTTGTAATACCGGCATCGTTGGCTGGTGGGTTGATAAACGTAAAATTCCCGGTAATAACACATGATTCGGCCAAGGCTAAGAAGCTCACAATCGAAAGGAACGCGTCGTTAACCATAAACATACCAAGCGAAACTGAAGATTTGGGCCATTCATTGGTTATTATGTCTGATATGGATATAAAAGGAAATCTGTCATTCACACACGAATATGAGACAGTATCGGTTTATGGAAACTGGAACGTGGCAAATACCGGTAGTGTAACAGCAACTCAAGGAACGGTGGAGATAAAAGGTGTGGGTGTGAAGACCATAAACAACCGCACTTATAATCTTAAGAATCTGGTAATCAATAATAACGGTACGGTGCAGATTCAAGCCCCACTGACGGTTGACGGAGATTTCACAATCGAACAGGGAATATTTGATGTTACCACAACGAACCACAAACTCACTGTTGGCGGCAGTTTTGAGAACAAGGGCAAATTTTTGGCTCAATCGGGTACATTAAGTCTGAAAGGAACAGGCACTCACACATTCAAACCCGGCAGCAACTCGTATTACAATGTCAGCATCGATGGTAGTGGCATTTACACTTTGTTGACTAACGGATTGTATGTCAACCATAATCTTGATGTAAACGACGGCACGCTCCGTGTTGGCGCCAACTTCATCAATGCTGGTGACGGGTCGGGTGTTGATTATCTGAATATTTCAGGAACGCTCGATTTGCAGAGTAATGCGCGGCTCAAAATTGGCAACAACGCAACAATTGCGGTTAACGATGGCGGTAAAATATCGATGATTGGAGCCGAGAACAATGAAGTGCTTGTCACCTCTCAAAACATCTCGGGCACATACGCATTTAACATCAACGATGGAGGCACAATTTCGGCCAAACATTACAAGATTGAACGTGTGAATGCCGACGGAGTGCACCTGATGGCAGGTTCGCACATCGACGCCGCGCCAAACAATATGTCGGACGGCCAGTTTGTTGGCGGTGCTGCTGGCGGACGTTACCTCTGGCTCGAAAATAATTTGGAGAATGCCGATGACACTGTTACTATTTCTAGGGTGTCGTTCAACACTGGGGCTCGATACAATGCCAAGCGCAGGGGAGCATCAGCACAGGGTGTAATCCAATTTGAAGACGCTGTTGGAGTTGTGGCAAGCTACTATTTTGAAGATGATGATGTTGTGGCCGGCAAGTCGGGTGCAGTGTCGGGAGGCATCACCTGGTCATATACATCGCCAACATTGTATTGGAAGGGCGGAAATGTAATTGCAGGAATTGACGCCAACGGAACCCGTTGGGATAATACGGGTAACTGGGACGATATGGCCGGAGGCTCTGGTGTCCCATCCAACGCAACATTGGTATTCATCCCCAATGTTAGCGGTGCTGGTGGTTCAGGCTTGTATCCGGTTCTTAACTCTGGGGATAACGGGGAGGCAAAAGGCATAACAATATTCGGCGGAGCGACGCTGACTATTGGTGGCGGCAAGAACCTGAATGTAGGTAACGCATTGTCGATTGCCGATGGTGGCAAGCTCATAGCATCCGACGGAACCAATCTGAGCACTATCAAAATTGGCGGTCAGTTGTCGAATGCCGGAAAATTTGTCCACGGAGGCTCGTCAACAGTTGAGTGGACATCTGCTTCAAGCTACGATATTGCAATGAATGGCGATACGTTATACAATTTCACGGTTTCGAACAAGCCTGGCTCAACCATAACATTCTCGATGAAGAGGGGCGAATCTCTTGTGGTTGAGAACAACTTTACAATAGGCGGCGGAACCGTCGATTGCAAGCAGGGAACACTTGTTGTCCGTGGAAACTTTATTAAGGAAAGCGGTGCCACATTCGCCCACGGTGACGGTACCGTGAAGCTGAACGGCTCGGGCAACCAGACAATAACTTCGCCCGATGAACTCGAATTCTATAATCTGGAACTGACTGGTTCGGGTACAAAAAGCATCAATGTTGACATCAAGGTAAGAAAGGCGATAACCATAGGCACAACAGTAAGTGCGGATACAGCCGATATCCGTTGCTATGGCGATTGGAAAATGCCGGGCGGTGGCAATTACAGAAATAATTTTAACGGTGGCACCGGCACTGTGTATTTCTGCGGAACAACCAGGCAAACCATCGGCAAAGAGGAGCAATTCACCAATGTTATGTTCAACAACAGCTCGGCGGCTCCGGCATTCACCACCAATTATCCGCTTACCATTAACGGCGTGTTGACGCTCGAACGGGGAATCTTGCAAGGCAGTATGTCGCAGCCGATTCATTTGGGCAATTCAGCGACATTAAGCGGTGGAGGCGAGACGGCCTACATTAACGGAATTGTTGAGAAGGGCGGCTCTAATGACTTCTTGTTCCCAATTGGCGGCTCCGACCGTTATGCGCCAATCGAAATCTCAGATTTGTCGGCCTCTGCGGTCTATCGGGCCAGTTACTACAGTGTCAAACCTAATTATCAAGACAGTTTGCCCACCAATGTGAACCGAATTAGCACCAAGGAATACTGGAAACTTGAGCGTGCTTCGGGTTCCGGTACACCGAAAGTGTCGCTCTATTGGATGAACAGAAATTACAGCGGACTTCAGGATTTGGAGGTTGCGTCGGTTGTGTTGTACAATGCAAATCGCTGGACACGTCAAGGCGAGACATCTTTGAGTAACGTCCATTATCTCGATGGGCACGTAATTGATACGTTGAAAGGCTACGTGACAACATCGACACGCATCGATGCCCCGGGTATGATTACTTTCGGATTCACATATCCTACAATAGAATGGAAAATAAATCCGGATAACGATGTATATACAACAAAAGCCAACTGGGAGGGCAAGTACTCGCCAAGCAGTACCACAAATATCAAAGTGCATGGTACAGCGGTGTATCATCCTGTGGTAAGAGCCAACGGTCATTGCTATGATATGACAATCGACGAAGGAGGCATTCTTGAAGTTGAGGCCGGCAAGACATTGACTGTCCACGGAAACGCTACAATACCGAGCACCGGAAAACTTATTCTCGGGCAAAACGCCAAAATCTATTTTATGCGAGATGTTGAGGCTAATGAGGCCATAGTGGAAGCGGAACCCGGCTCCGAAGTGCGTATAAGTGGTACAGCCAACCAGTCGGTGAAGTTGGATTCTTGCTACAGCATAGTGTTCGAGGGTGGCAGTGCCGGCAGGAAGAATACTTTCACAAAGACATTGGTTACGGATGTGAAAGTATTTGGCTCGCTCAGTGTTGGCGATTATACAGTACTTAGTGCTAATAATCGGCGAATAAGTGTTGGCAAAGATTTTTCTGTCACCGCCAATGGCGATTTGGCGGGTGCTAGCACAATTGAATTGAACGGAAGCGGGGAGCAAAGGATAAGCATTGCTCCGAACAGAAGCCTTTCAACTTTGCAGATTAACAACAGCTCCGCGTCCACAACGCCTCAGATTAAATTGCAGAATACAACAAAAATTTCAAAACGCCTCGAATTGACCAAAGGTGTTGTTGAATCGAAAGAGTCGGCTCGTTTGACATTGGAAAAGGATGCAACTTCTTCTCGCGCAAGTCTCAATTCGTATGTAACCGGCCCAATGGAGAAACAAGGTTCTCAAGGTTTTATTTTCCCTCTGGGACAGAATGGCGTGTTGGGAGAAATTGGCATTTCAGAATGGGGAGCTAACGCAATATCGTTTGTGGCGAACTATCAGCGTTCGCGTCCGGCATCTATTAATTCGCTCGACCCATTAGTGACAAATGTCAGCATAATGGAGCATTGGAAAATGTTTAAGACAGCTTCGGGTAGTGCCAATCCGTATGTGACGCTTTATTGGAGAGTCGATTCAATTAGTGGCATTATCGAACCTTCGGAATTGTGTGTTGCTGTGTTTGATGAAGGGAAATGGAAAAGTGCTGGAAATGGAGCCAGTGCAGGAACACGTCACGGTGCAGGTTCTGTGAAATCGGGCAATAAGGTAAATATTGCTTATAAGGCAACAGCCTCCTCGATGAGGTCGGTGCGAGCCAGTATGGTAAGAGGTGGAATTCAGCCTATGGCGGCAGCCAACGAAACAAATATTACTTATGGTAATAAGGCTGCCTACGAAATCAACCCTCTCCCCATCGAGCTTTTCTCGTTCACGGCTGAGGCGGTCGCCAACAACGATGTCCGTCTCGACTGGAGCACCGCGTCGGAGCACAACAACGCCTACTTCACCATCGAGCATACGTTCAATGGCGTGACGGAGATGATTGCCGAGGTTGCCGCACAAGGCGGAGCGGGCGAGGGGGCCGATTACAGCTACTTGCACATCAACCAGCCTGTTGGCACGCACTACTATCGTCTGCATCAGACCGACATTGACGGAACCACCACCATCGCTTCGGAGTGGGTGGCAGTGGTTGTTGAAGACGCCAATCAGCCGCAGCTGATGATGGGCATTGTGCCGAATCCGGGCAAGTGTGAGAACATCAAAGTCTCGGTTAGCGGTATCAGTGGAGGCAAGTTCCGCTATGTGGTTGCCGATATGAGCGGTCAGTCGCTCATCGACCGCACCATCAACACTGCCGAATCCACATCGTACCAAATCGATGCCACCGACTGGAACCTGCAACCATCGGTTTACCTCATAAAGGTGTTCACCGACAATGGTCAGACGGTTAGCAAGTTCGTGGTGGAATAGCCGCAGCCCGACCGAAAAACAAAACCGCCGTGTAGCAAATGCCGCACGGCGGTTTTTGTTTTCCGAAGGAGCCGGACAGTCCTCTGAGAGTGTGGAGGGC
Organism: uncultured Bacteroidales bacterium; assembly: GCA_902790595.1. Classification (GTDB taxonomy): domain Bacteria; phylum Bacteroidota; class Bacteroidia; order Bacteroidales; family SZUA-534; genus RUG13583. Next base: position 143,283 of record CADASL010000005.1, on the reverse strand, counting down.
AATAAAAAAGCCCGTCGGCAATTAACCAGCGGGCTTTGTGTGCTCTTGAGAGTCTTCTCTTCAGTTCTGCATTGCTTTGTCCATTGCATCGCTGATGCGGCCGAACACATCGTCGAGCGAGCCGATGCCGTCAACCGACACAAACTTGCCTTGAGCCGAATAGAAATCGATAACCGGCTGAGTCTGTTTGTGATACACGGCAATGCGGTTGTTGATGATGCTCTCGTCCTGGTCGTCGGCGCGGCCCGATACCTTACCGCGTTCCAAGATGCGGGTGCGGAGTTCGTTGTCGTCAACGTCGAGGGCAAGCATTTGAGTAACGCTCTGTCCCTGCTCGGCAAGCATATTGTCGAGCCAGGCGGCCTGCTCTTTTGTGCGCGGGAAACCGTCGAAGATGAAGCCTGCCGACTCTTTTTCCTCTGCCACATTCTTTTTCACCATTTCCTCAACAAGGCAATCGGGAACCAGGTTGCCGTTGTCGATAAGCTCTTTTATCTTGTTGCCAAGTTCAGAGCCGGAACTTTTCTCGGCGCGAAGCATATCGCCTGTCGACAGGTGCTTCAGTCCGTATTTCTTGATGATGTTTTCTGATTGGGTTCCTTTACCCGAACCCGGAGGGCCAAAAATTACAAGATTAAACATTGTATTACAATTTGTTATACTTTATCAATTCGTTTCTTATTCTCAAAACGCTTATAGTCTATACAATAATCATACCACCTTATAAATATCTTTCAGGTTTCTGCCCAAACCATCGTAGTCGAGTCCGTAACCCACAATGAAATCGTTCGGAATCGAGAAACCATAGTAGTCGATTTTCAAATCTTTACGGCAGGCTTCGGGTTTGAACATCAGTGTGGCGATGCGGACCTCGGCCGGTTCAAAACGCTTCAGATATTCGAGCAGATCGACCATTGTCTTGCCGGTGTCCACAATGTCCTCAATAATGACAACAGTCTTGCCCTTAAGGTCTTCGTTCAAGCCGATAAGCTCGCGGACATTGCCAGTTGAGTGGACGCCCTCGTACGACGTGAACTTCACAAAGCTGATTTTGCAAGGCATCTCGATTCCGCGCAGAAGGTCGGCGGCGAAAACGAAACTGCCGTTCAGAATGCCCAGAAACACAACATCTTTCCCCGCAAGGTCGGCGTTCATCTGGTGTGCAATCGCGGCCACACGCGCCTGAATCTCTTCGGCCGTGACCGATATTCTGAACCTTTTGTCGTGCACTGTTACTTCGTTCTGCATAGCAACTTTTTTTGACGGTGCGAAATTACCAAATACGATTGTTTCTAAAAATATTTTAGTCCGGTTTACGGATTTCCGCAATAAGGTTTCGGTTTTGTCAACGAAAAAAACGCTTACGGCGCGTTTTTCTGCCCATTTACCCCCTCGATTTGCGCCTTATATCCAAAAAAGAACGCAAAAAAGGTGTCACAATTCAAATTTTAATATATTTGTCGTGTTAAAACAATGTCAAACCAATAAAGGAGGAACTGCTTATCGAGAAATAATTACTTCGAACAAACAAAAAAGGAGGTAGTTATGAACCTACATAGTCAGTCTGATTATGAGTTGATTAGGCAGTATATGGACGGAAAGACGGAATGTCTGGAAGTCTTGATTGACAAATACAAAAACCGCGTTTTTTCATACATTATGATGGTGGTGAAAGATCGCGAGTTGGCCGAGGACATTTTCCAGGACACATTTATTAAGGTAATCCGCTCGCTCGACAGCGGCAGTTACAAAGACGATGGCAGGTTTTGCCCTTGGGTGCTGCGTATTGCCCACAACCTGATTATCGACTTTTACCGTCGCGACAAGCATCTGCCCACCGTTTCGGGCGATGACGAGGAGAAGGCCATCTTCAAAACCATCGGCATTTTCGACGAGAGCGCTGAGGACAAGTGCCTTGCCAAGCAGTCGCACACCGATTTGAAGCAGATGATTGCCAAACTGCCGCCCGAGCAGTGCGCCATTGTCAAATATCGTTATGTTTACGATATGAGTTTCAAAGAGATAGCCGACCTGACGGGCGTCAGCATCAATACGGCTTTGGGCCGGATGCGTTATGCGCTCATCAATCTGCGCAAGATGATGAACGTTACGGTTGAGGAAGACGATTGAATTAAAATCAATTGATTAGCATAAAAGGCGTGGCGACACGCCTTTTTTTTGTTTCCCGATTAATCCCGATGCGGTATTAATAACCAACACCCAACACCCAACATCCTATATATCAATCTCAAACCCGTCAGCATCCAAAATTGTTGGAAATTTTTCGCGGTAAGCGTTCAGTTTGCTGAGTGAGACTGTCGCCCGGCCAATGCCGATGGTGTTTTCCGGCAGCCGGCTCATTACGCCGCCGTAGATGTCGATAACGGAGCTGCCGCCAGCATAGTCGATGCCGAGGCCGTCGGTTCCCACGCGGTTCACGCCCACCACATAGCATTGGTTTTCAATGGCGCGGGCGCGCAGCAGTGTCTCAAAAATACTGTGCCGCGCTGTGGGCCAGTTAGCGACGCAGAGCAGAAGGTCGTAGTTGTTGCCGGTGTTGCGCAGCCACACGGGAAATCGTAGGTCGTAGCAAACCACCGGACGAATGTGCCATCCTCTGAAGTTAATGATTTTCAGTTCATTTCCGGGAGATAGAGTCTCGTTTTCGCATCCCATACGGAACAAATGGCGTTTGTCGCACCATTCCAAGCGGCCGTCGGGCATAGCTATAAGCAGACGGTTGTAGTAGTGACCGTTGTCGTATATTATTTGGCTTCCGGCCACGGCGGCGTTCTTGGCGGCGGCTTTGGTCAGCATCCAATCTGCAAGTGGTCCGTCCATTGTCTGGGCGGTGCCGTCGAGCTGGTTGGTGAACCCGGTGGCAAACATCTCGGGCAGCACAATCAGGTCGGCATCGGAAATGCCGTCGAGCATAGTGTCGTATTGGCGCAGATTGCCTTCAATGTCGTGCCATTTGATGTCGGGCTGGACGTAGGCAATATTCAGCAGGTCGGTCATACGCGGACGCAGTCGGTTGTGAATTGCTTGGGGTGCCTGGCCGTTGGGTTGTGCGCCACATAATACTGGTGAATGTATTCCATATCGGCCTCAATGTCGCCTGTTGGCATAAAACGCTCACCAATGAGCCCGGTTTTGTTTTTGTAGTCGAGAACGCTCAAAAAGATTGGCACATTGGCCTGTTTTGCAATGAAATAGAATCCGCGTTTCAGCTTGTTGGTGAGCTTGCGCGTTCCCTCGGGGGTGATGCAGACGCAGAACTCTTCGTGTTTGTTGAAATAGGCGATAACCTGCTCAACCATTCCAGTGGAGCGGCTACGGTTGATTGGCACCGCACCTAAAGCCTTGAGCAACAATCCGACAGGAAAGAAGAACATCTCTTTTTTGATGAAAATCTTTGGCGAGAATCCGGAGGCCGCAAAAATCAGCTTGCCCCAGACAAAATCCATCATACTTGTGTGCGGGAGAGCAATGACTACGAATTTCTTGTCGGTTGGGGCTTTGTCGATGATGCGCCAGCCGAAAAGTTTCAGAATGAATCTGCTGAACTTCATATTGCAGTTAGTGTCAATCGGTTAGTGTCGGTAAAGAATGGTTATCGGATGAATGGCCGAATCGTTCTTGAAGAGCAGCTGCGGAATGGTGTCGTAGTAGGTGAGTTGCAGCTCTGTTTCAGTTAATGTGGTGATATTCATCATTATGGAATCGGCCGTGCCCGGGTTCAAAACAATGTCCGACTCGTCGGCCGTGAACCGCCACGTTCCGTTGTGCGGGAATTTGAAAATCTGCGTATCGTTGTCGCAACGCTCCTCGCCAAGCGAAATCTCGTAGCCGCCGTTGCTCGATATTTCAATCTCGTCGTCTTTCAGACACTCGGGGCAGACCTCCAAGTCGAAAATGTTGATTTGCTTAGTGTCGCCCGTCTCGCTTATGGTGAAATCGGTAATAACCCCGCTCAGAAACCATTTGCCGGCGGCAAGCATATTGATGTTCGATTCCTGAATGTTGTCGCTGGTGCAGGACAATGCGGCACAGAAGGGCAGTGTCAGCAGTAGTTTTTTCATTAGTTTATGATTGATGAGTGAGGTTTTCCGTTCTTAAATGTCTCAATAAGAATGGCTTGCAGAACAACGTCGTCGTACGACAGGTTCCAGTTCTTATTGTTCAGCAGTTTCTTGTACGAGTCGGTGCCGATGTATTTGCTCCGCGTCAGGTCAATGTGGACGCCGTTTGTCGACCAGCGGTAGAACTCATATTCGTAGTCGCTGTCCTTGGTCCATTGGCGCATTGGCCGGTATTCGGGCGTGTTGCCCAGTTTCTCCGACACCACGCTCATCACCTCCTTAATCTTGTAGTCCTCAATTTTGCGGCGGTCGATTGAGAAGATGTGGTTGTAGCCTATAATCTTGAAACTGAGATTCTTGTCGTTGATGTACTCGCAATCCTCAATGGTGTAGTTGGGGTAGTTGTAAACGCCCACGGTTTTGAGCAGCGAACGGTCAATCTGGTCACCTATCGAGAAATCGGAAATCTGGAACTTGATTGGCACAAAATTGTTGGTTTCCTCCATCTCAAGCCTTTTGTTTGTCGAAAGAATGATGGGGAAGGGGTCGGTGTAGATAATCAGCTTCGGCCTCTTGTTGATGTATTTGATGTCGTAACGTACTGTGTCAGTGTCCAATTCGCAGCCTTTGATGTGGAACGAGTGCTTGTCGTCGTAGTAGCCAATCGATTTGTAGCGCGAGATTGTTATCAGCGAGTCGGTCAGGCGCAGCGGAATCAGCGTTGGTTTCGAGAACTGCTCAAGAACAGTGTCGTAGGCGGCGTATGAGAAGGCCGAGTCGTTGTGGATAACGAGCGTTGAGTCGAGATACCATTCGATGTCGGTGAACGCCTCGATGTTTTTGGTCTTTTTGTCGCAACTGGTCACCGTCAATCCGGCGGCAAGCAAAACGGCAATACTGAGTTTAAAGCTTTTCATCTTATTGATTATTTAGTTTCTTTATAGAATACCTGCGACGAAATGCTTCGTCCGTCGCGGAAGTAGTAGGTTCCGTATGAGTATTTTGCCTCAATGTACTCGTGGGCAAGGCCTCCGCGGTTCACAATCACACGTTTCACCTTCTTGCCCTTGCTGTCGTAGTTCTCAACCGTGATGCCCTCAGGATACTGTTTTGCCAGCTCGTTGAGGAAGTGGTCGCTACGTTGGCCGGTCGGCACATCAAAGTCTTTCTTGTTGTCGAATGAGCTTTGAGCTGCGGCCAGCTGCTCTTTGCGCTGGCGCTCGGCCTCGGCTTGCGCTTGGGCGTTGCTATCGCGGATGAGCTTCTCGCACAGCTCAATCTGGTCTTTCGGATATTTTTCGGTGGCTTTTATAGCCGATGCCGAACGGTAGAGACCGATGGCTGCCGAATAGTCTTTTGCCTTATATGCCGCATCTGCCTGGGCGACAGCGTTTTTGTAGTCAGCATCGATTTTTGCCAGACGCTCTTGCTCTTTTTCGGCTTTTATGTTGGCGCTGATTTGCGCAATCTGTTGGTCGGGGTAAGTTTCGTCGGGCTTGATGGTCTTGGCGGCGCTGTACAGCTCGATGGCATTGTCGTAGTTGCGGGCGTTGAATGCGCGGTCGGCTTCAGCCACTTTCGCCTTGTAGGAGCGGAGCTGGTTCTCCTGCTCGGCCTTGCGTTGCGCGGCTTCGGCTAAGAAGCTGTCAATCTGTTGGATGCGCGTTTGCGGATGCTGCTCGTTGGGCATCAGTTGCAGAGCCTGCTGATAGACAGGCTTCGCATTGGCGTAGTCTTTCTGCGCAAACAGGTTGTCGGCTTGTGTGATAAGTGCCGCATATTGTTGGCGCTTCTGGTTCTCTGCGTTGATAAATGCCTGAGCCTCAGCAATCCTCTGCTTCGGGTGAGCCTCGTTTGGCTTTATGCTCAAAGCCTGGTTGTAGGCGTTGATGGCCTCGGCGTATTTCTTCTCTCTAAAGTAACCGTCGGCGGTTGCAACAGCCTGACTGTAGTTGCGGTCGCGTTCGGCGGCCTTGGCAATCATATTGTCAATCTCCACAATCTGGTTCTTCGGGTACATCTCGTTTGGCTTCACCGCCGATGCCTGGCTGTAGAGAGCCTTGGCCTGAGTGAAGTCCTCTGCTTTGAACTTGGCGTCGGCTTGGGCAATCAGGTTGTCATACTGCGCGTTGTCTTTTGCAATCTTCTCAGCCACAATCTTTTGCTCGGCCAGACGTTTGTCAATCTCAGCAATGCGCTCTTTCGGGTAGGTCTCTTCGGGCTTCAGCTGCAACGCGCTTACGTAGTTGCCGCGGGCCTCGGGGTATTTGCCCGATGCAAACTGGTCGTCGGCATACGAAATGAGATTTATGTACTTGTCATCCAATACTTTCTGTTGTGCCAGCAGCTTGTCGATTTCGGCAATCTTCTGTTTCGGGTATTTTTCGGCAGCCTTCGCTGCAAGTGCCTGATTGAATGAGTTTTTAGCCTCGTTGTACAGCTTCAGGTTGAGCAGGCTGTCGCCCTTGCGCACGGCGTCGGCGTAAGCTTTTTCAATTGCACGTTTCTGCTCTTCGGCGCTCTTCATTGCCAGCAGCCGGCTGTCGATGTCGGTTATGCGGCTTTGCGGGTAGGCCTCGGTGGGGAAGAGTGCCAAAGCCTCGTTGTAGGCCGATTTCGCCTCCTCCCAGTTGCGTTTGTCGTAGAGTTTGTCGGCCTTGGCAATGGCGGCGTCGTACAGCTTCCGCTTGGCGGCGCGGTCGGCAATCAGACGGTCAATCTCGGCAAGGCGTTGAGCCGGATATTGCTCTTCGGGCTTGAAGCTTTGCGCCTGCTGGTAGTTGCTCTTTGCCGATGCCCAGTCTTCTTTGTTGAACGCCGCGTCGGCCAGGGCAATGAAGCGGTTGTAGCCCTCGTTGGCCTTGTCGGCTTTCTGTTGAGCCAGCAGGTTGTCGATTTCGGCAATCCGCTGCTTCGGATAGGCCTCGTTAGGTTTCAGCGCCGCGGCCTGCTGGTATGCCGATTTGGCCGAGTTGTAATCTTGTTTGGCAAACGCGTTGTCGGCCACGCTTATGAATCCGTTGTACTTCTCGGTGTTGGCCTTGTCGGCAGCCAGTTGCTTGTCGATGAGGTTGATTCGTGTTTGCGGATAAGTCTCGGCTGGTTTTATCTCTTTGGCTTTCACATAGTTGATGCGCGCGTCAACAAGATTGTTCTGGCCATACAGATTGTCGGCTTTTGCAATGGCCTCGGCGTAAGCCTTGTCGATTGCGGCTTGGTTGGCCGCGTCGTTCCGGAGTTTGGCAATGATGGCGTTCAGCTCGGTGATTTTGTCTTTCGGGTACTGCTCGTTAGGCTTGATGGACGCCGCCTCGCTAAATCGTGCCAGCGACTCCTCGTACTTCTTGGCCGAGAAGTTCTTGTCGCCCTCGGCAATGGCGTCGCGGTAAGCCTTCTCCTTGGCGGCCAATGCGGCGTCGGCATCCGACAGCTCGGCCAGAATGCGGTCGATTTTCAGCAGCTGGTCCTTCGGATACTGGTCATCTTTATAGGTGAGGGCGCGCTTGTAGTAAATCTGCGCGTTGGTGTACTGCTGAGTGTTGAACGACTCGTCGGCAATGGCAATGTTCTTCTGGTAGTTCTTGTCGTTGTTCTGGTTCTTTGCCAGAATCTTCTTGATAGCCGAAATCTGGTTGTCGGGGTAGGGGTCGTAAGGGTCAACATCGATGGCTTTGGTGTAGAGCTCCACGGCCTCTTCGTAGTTGGCCTGGCTGAACTGGGCGTCGGCTTCGGCAATCAGCCGCTCGAATGTGGCCCGGCGCTTCTGCTCATAGTCTTTCATCATCGCTTTCAGGCGCTTCTGCATCTCGGCGGTGTAGGCCTCGTCGTAGTCGAAATCGCCAATCTTTTCCACAAATTTTATCTTGCCGATGGGCTGGTCCAGAATCGAGGCGTCGAAACCGTCAACCTCGGGCAGCAGCTCAATGCTGAACTTGTAGTTCCAGATGCCCACGTCCTCAACCGGCACGTTGGTGTTGAACTCAAGCCGCTTGCTGTAGAAGCCCTGGCGGCATATTTCAAGCACCACTTGTTTGTTCAAATCGATGTTGAAACTGAAGCGTCCGGTCTTGTCGGCGTCGTAGATTTTGTCGAGCGAGCCATCGACAAACACCTTGACTTTTGACACGGCGAAGTTGTCGTGCTCGATTTTCACGGTGCCCTTGATGGACAGATAGCCCTTGACTTTTTGTGCTGATACGTTTGATAATGAAGCGATTACAATCAATGCTGACAGAACCGCCGATATGGTTCTTTTCAATTTCATTTCAAAATGTTTAAAACACGGCAATATACGAAAATAATATTTGAAGAAATAATGTGTTTTTTCGGTTTTTATGCTATATCTTTAGAGAACTGAAACCAAAGGAAACGAGGTCTCAGGAGAGATTGTTGAACTTTTAAATTTTTGAGTTATGAAAACCGCAGAAGACAAACTGAGAAGCAAAGAGTCGTTGGAGATTGCCGAACGCAAGTTGCACAAGTCGCAGATGAAAGCAAGCAAACTCGAAAAGAAACTTGAGAAAGCCAAGAAGGGCAAGGGCGGAGAGTCGGCCATCAAAGGCATTAAGCAGGCTTTGGAAGAGGTGTTCGTTAAGATGCACCAGCGTTACAAAAAAGTTGAGAAAACTAAAAAATATGCAGCATAACAAAAAAGGAAGCGCCGAAAGGCGCTTTTTTTATGTTTAGAAATGCCGATGTTAAGCGTCGAATTTTCTAAATGTTTAAAATGGCGTTTTAGTTTTGAAACATCATCATAGCCAATTGACAAATCTCATTATATACATTCCAAAGTTTTTTGTCTGGTTTGTCAAACTCTTTGTCTATCAGATATGTTGCAGTGCTTTCTCCGTTAAAATATTCAATTAAAACCGGATTCGAAACAAATCCTATTGTTTTGGTCATATCATACCCCGAATATTCTGATATACTACTTAACAAATTCCTCATTTTTTTGTCGTGTATTTTACCCAATTTGTGATAGCTAACTTTATAATAATCAGTATCACAAATGTCGATTGTTTTGTTGGTGCAAACAATACTGTCGTTATATATACTGAAAGTCAATCCATAAACTTTTTCATCTTGATAACCAGAATGTTCAGGAAACAAAACACGTAATTTTGGTGTGGAATCAATATTCAACGCATTTTCGTTCATCTTATGTAAGTGGTATGTATAAAACAACCTTCTGACATAAAGCGGGTAACGGATGAAATCGTAATACTCTTGGTATGTGTCCATCTTGCATTCCAGATTTTTGGGAATCTTTGTACTCCAGTTAATGCAATTGTAAATTGTATCCACTTTATCTGATTCCAAAAACTTTTTATGAGTCAGCGCTTTAGAAAAAATGGAATCGTAGCTTGCCGAATTGGACAAAACAATGTCACCATTACTTTTGACTGCGTATTTTATGCTTTTTTTTATCGATTCCACGCCGGTACGCGTATATAAAATTTGATATGTTTCATCATTACTTTCTTTTACCCTAACATCCATAATATGTCCATAATTGCTTGTCGTTAAGTCAACAATATCTTTTGCCCTGACATCCATAATATGTTCACAAGTGCTTGTAGTTAATTCAACTATATCTATTGTGTCATCTTCTTGAATAATCACGCCATATCTGTACGGCAAGAAAATAGTGTCATTTAATAGTTTTGCATTACTCTGAGCGACTATATGTAAAGGGAATAACACAAAAAAAATTATAGATAATCGAATTGTCATAGCATTAGAATATGTAATACAACTCATTAAACAGTGTCTGACCAATAGTTATTTGTTCTCTTGCAGATATTTTTCCACACTGTTCTTGGCCTGAATTAGCAGTGTGATAATTTTGGCAATATCACTATTCTTGATTTCCGCAACTTTCTGATTGTTCACGCCATTCGGCTTTAAATCCTCATAGTATGAATATCTGCTTGGGTTAGAATCAGGTACGCTGTATTTCAATAAAAGCAGTTTTTTACTGCGACTATTGTATAAGAATCCTAATCCTCCGTCAGCAATATAATTAATTGTAAAATTCCGACTTTGATTTGTAATGTCATCGCAAATCTGTCTTAAAACAAGCACTACGCTATCTATTTGGCTGACATTTAGATAATAGGCAGTGCGGGTAAACATCAGCATTTTGCTTTGACTGAGACTGTAGCCATCTCCGGCAATCATAATAGTGCCGACTTTTTTCGTTTTGTCCATTTCGTCTATCAGCACAGTGCCAAATATCTCCACATCACTACCCAAATATTCATAGACATTGATACTCTTGTAGTAAGTGGTGTTTTGAAGGAATTTACCGGCCACTGTTTCTTGCCTGACTTTTTCAATAATGGCATTCTGGGCAAAAACAGATGATGATACTAAAAGTACGAAACAAGTTAATAGTGCATTTTTCATAATATGTTGTTTATTTATTTCGTCAGCTAAAATAGCGAAATTCTAGAAAATCTGTGAAAATAATCTGCGAAAATCAGTTCATTCTGCGTTCCAAACGGGCAACAAAAAAAGCCGTCCCAAACGGAACGGCGTGCGATGCGGGTTGATAGATTAAAATCCGCAGGCAGACCATAAGAAATGGTTCCTGCGGATTTAAAATTAACTGAATATACTATGTTTAATGGTTACTATCTTTATCTATCGTTTCTTTCATTACCTTTCTAAGAATCTAAAACATCTAAAACAAAGAAAGAAAAGCAGAATAGTTAGCACATAATGAACTATCAAAATAAGTATTGACAACGTTTTTGGTATTTTGTCACTTATTGGTATTATTTGTTCCCAATTGTCAAAATACATTTTATCCAACCAATTTCTTATTTTACTCCCCATAAAAATTGATAAGGCAAGTATTGTTAAAGCAACTGGTAAAAAACTCATTGTTATTCGTTTTGTCAGGATTTGTGACAGATAACTAATAATTGAGAAAATATTAAAAGTCCAAAGGAACTGTAGAATATAAAGACCGCTTATCATTCCTTTTTGCTCATATTTCCTAAAAATAGAAAAATATGCCGCTACCCATAAATCAATTATCTTTTTCATAACCATATGCTTTTTTTTGTCCCCCAATGGTAGTTTGTGTAACAAATATATGAGTTATTCAGAAAATAATTTGCTATAGCACAAAAAAAGCCGTCCCAAACGGAACGGCGTGCGATGCGGATTGACAGATTAAAATCCGCAGGCAGACCATAAGAAATGGTCTCCTGCGGATTTAAAATGTCTGCCATAAGGTTATTACCTGAAGCACCTGTGATGATTGTCAAAGTGCCAAACTTCTTGTTATGGTTTAAGACATAAAGTATATTTCATACAGAACACCCCCAAAAAAGCAGAACCCAAATAATGAACTATAACGAACAATATTGATAAAACTCGCGGAATTTTATCACTATAAGCTTTTATATAATCATATTGTTGAGAATAGTATTTTTCAAGAAAATGTTTGACAATATATGTGATCAACATAAATACAAGAAATATTATAGCCCCATAAGCAAACGATGATGATAGTTTTATATGTTTCCCCACATATGGCAGGGAACAAAAAAGCGGTATAGAACAAAAAAACAGGGATAATCCATTGATTGCAAATGAAATTTCTAAAAGCAACAAGGCGTTTCCTAAACGGTCTTCATATTTTTTGTAAACTGTACTGAAATATGCCGCTACAAAAAAATCAATAATCTTTTTCATCGCTGTATAATAGTTTTTGTCCCCAATGGTAGTTTGTGGAACAAATATATGAGTTATTCAGAAAATAATTTGCTATAGCACAAAAAAAAGCCGTCCCAAGCGGAACGGCTTTCATTTATCGAATTGTGTTTCAGATTATTCTGCAACAACCTCGAACGGCAACTCGAACTCAACCTCTTTGTGGAGTTTGATTTTGGCAACATACTTGCCAAGTTCTTTAATGTTGTCGCCTTTAACGAGAATGCACTTGCGGTCAACTTCAACACCCTGTTTCTGAATTGCCTCGGCAAGCTGGATGTTGTTGACAGAACCGAAGATTTTACCATTCGAGCTGGCTTTTGTGCCGATAACAATGGTAAGAGCCTCGATTTGTGCGCGCAGTGCGATTGCGTCGTTTTTGATTTTCTCCTCTTTGTGGGCGCGTTGCTTCTTGTTCTCAGCCAGGATCTTCTTGGCGGCGTTGGTAGCAACAATTGCCATACCCTGAGGAATCAGATAGTTACGTCCGTAGCCGTCTTTAACGGTAACGATGTCGTCTTTGTATCCTAAATTTGGAACGTTCTGTTTCAAAATAATTTCCATATCCTATCCTCCTATTATTTAAGCATATCAGTTACATACGGAAGCAAAGCCAAGTGGCGGGCGCGTTTGATAGCGGTGGCCACCTTGCGCTGGTATTTCAGCGATGTTCCGGTGATGCGACGCGGAAGAATCTTGCCCTGCTCGTTCAGGAAACGTTTCAGGAACTCTGGATCCTTGTAGTCGATGTACTTGATTTTGTTCTTTTTGAAACGGCAGTATTTCTTCTTCTTGATTTCTACTGTCGGCGGGGTAAGATACCTGATTTCTGATGAATTCTGTGACATGGCTTATTCCTCCTTCTTAGCTTCAGATTTTAAACTTCTTTTCTTGTTTGCGTACTCAACAGCAAACTTGTCCATCTTCATAGTGAGGAAACGCATAATGCGCTCGTCGCGGCGGTACTCGGTTTCGAGCTTGCCGATGATGTTGCCCTCACCTTTGAACTCTACCAGATAGTAGAATCCTGTGGATTTCTTTTGAATTGGATAAGCCAATTTCCGGAGGCCCCAGTCCTCCTCGTAAACGATTTCACCTCCCATATCGGTGATAACGCCTTTGAATTTGTCAACCGCTTCCTTCATCTGTGGTGCAGACAAAACGGGATTTGCAATGAAAACGGTCTCGTAACTGTTTGACATAAAATTTAATTTTATTTGTTAAAAATCGAGGTGCAAAAGTACTGATTGATTTTGATTTTGCAAATGTTTGTTTTGCCGCTTTCGCGATTTTTTTCACCGATGCCTGCACCATATATATAAGGATGTTTGTTGAATGGCGATTTATACGCGATTTTTTGTAATTTGCACCTCCGTTCGATGATTCTGTTTGTATTGATAAATGATTGATAATGAAATATCTGAATAAAATAATTGTACTTTTTACCATCATTTTGGCCACCAACACCGCTCCGGCTCAGCTCCGGCTCGACACTTTGGGTTGGAAATCGCCGCTTCATATTCCGATTTACCTTTCGGGAAACTTTGCCGAGTTGCGCAGCGGACATTTTCACGCCGGGCTCGATATGAAAACGCAGGGCAAGGAGGGGTTCCGCGTGTATGCGGTGAAAGACGGTTACGTGTCGCGCATCAAGGTGTCGCCAACAGGCTATGGTCACTCGGTATATGTCACTCATCCAGATGGTTACACATCGCTTTACGCCCATTTGCGCGAGTTCAACATTCAGATTGGGCGCTATGTGCGCGATGCACAGTACAGCCGCAAGAGTTTTGCCGTTGATTTGTTCCCGAAGGCCGACGAGATTCCCGTCAGCGTGGGCGATGTGCTTGGTCTGTCGGGAAATACAGGCTCGTCGGGTGGGCCGCACCTGCATTTTGAGATTCGCGACACACGCAATTCCTGTCCGCTCAACGGATTGTTTCTTGGCTTCGACATAAAAGACGACATTGCGCCGCGGATGTCGCTGTTCACAGTGTTTCCGGGCAACAGCAATTCGCAGGTCGGAGGGGAGTATGCCCGCAGCACCGTCAGGGTGCAGAAGGTTGGCAATGTGTACAAGCCGGTCGGTGCCGATACTATTCAAGTATTTGGCACTGTGGGACTTGGTATTAAGTGTGACGATTATCTGAACGGCGCAAACAACCGTTGCGGAGTTTACAAGTTCGATGTTTGGGACGGCGACGAGATTGTGCTCACAATGCGCATCGACGGCGTGCCGTTCTCGCAGACGAAATATGTGAGCAGCATTGCCGACTACGAGGCTCTGATGACCAGTAACACAGTGGCTTACAGACTGTTTGTCGAGAGCAACAACCGCATTGAGCTTTACCCGACAATGCAGAACCGCGGTCTGATATCAGTGCCGGCGGGCAAGGTGAAGAAGGTGAAAATTGATGCCTACGACGCTTATGGCAACAAATCGACATTCGAGACTTTTCTGCAAGGCGTGGCGCTTAATAAGTCGGTTCAAAAGCCTGAGGGACAGCTGCTTTCGTGGGAAGACCAGCACCGAATCGACACGGCTGGCATTGCCATCGATTTCGGCAAACGGACATTTTTCGATTCCATCTATTTCAATTTGAAAATCGATACAAATATTGTAATTGGTTCGTATTCGCCGACTTACACAATTTGCACGCCAGCCATTCCGCTTGTAAAGGAGTTCAACGTGCGGGTTAAATGCTTGGGCGACAAGGTTCCAACGTCGAAACTGCTTCTGGTGTCGGTGAGTGGCGACAAGGTTGCGGGCATTGGCGGCAAGTACAAAAACGGATTTGTTGAGGCCGCATTGTCAGGATTCGGAACGTATCGCATTCAGGCCGACAGCGTTCCGCCAACCATTAAACCTGTTGCAAAACAGCCTGTTAATGTGCTCAAATTCACTATCGACGACGATTTGGCAGGCATAAAATCGTATTCGGCCTCAATCAATGGCGAGTGGATTCTGCTGAAGTACGACCCGAAGACGAAATCAATCACCTACGAGGCCGATGAATACTTGAAACCCGCTGATTCTTACCAGTTTGAGCTGATGGTAACCGACAATTGCGGCAACGTGGCAAACTATTCGTATAAATTCCCCAAAACCAAATTCCAGTAATGCAAGACGTTGATATTAACTGCATTGGCGTGATGTCGGGCACTTCGCTCGACGGGGTTGACATTGTGAGTTGCACATTTAAACTGTCGGGCGGCGTCTGGTCTTACGTCTCCAATGCCGGAGAAGTTTATCCGTATCCTGCCGAAATGCTTGAGCGACTGAAACATAGCCACGAACTTTCGGGGCACGATTTGGCGCAACTCGATGTCGATTATGGACGTTTTCTTGGTGGACTGGTAAAAGATTTTGTTGCAGAAAATAATTGCAAGCCTGCTTTCGTGGCAAGTCACGGCTACACCGTTTTTCACGAGCCGCAGAAAGGCTTGACGCTGCAAATCGGCTCTGGCGCTCACATTGCGGCCGTGTCAGGCATCGATGCCATCTGCGATTTTCGCACCGTGGATGTGGCTTTTGGCGGCAATGGCGCCCCTTTGGTTCCGATTGGCGACAAGCTGCTTTTCGGCAGCTACGATTATTGCCTGAATCTTGGCGGCTTTGCCAATGTTTCATACGATAATGCTGATGGTCAACGCGTTGCGTTCGATATTTGTCCGCTCAACATTGTTGCCAACACGCTGACGCGCCGTATCGGGCTTGAATATGACAAAAATGGTGAGCTTGGCCGTAAGGGTATGGTTGATAAAGAGTTACTGCAAAAACTGAACGCTATACCATATTATAAACAGCAACCGCCAAAATCTCTCGGGCGCGAGTTTGTTGATGCCGAAATTCTGCCTTTGTTCGGTCAACGTGCTGATATTGAGAATCTTTTAGCTACATATTACCATCACGCCGCCCATCAGATTTCGCAGGCAATGTCTGCCGAGGGCAAAAGTTTTGTCCTGGTAACAGGAGGTGGCGCGTATAACGGATATTTTATTGAATGTCTGCAAAATAGCACTAAATGCAAGGTGGTGATTCCGGACAGCGCAGTGGTCGAATGTAAGGAGGCAATTGTGTTTGCATTCCTTGGCGTGCTGCGTTATTTTGGAATGCCAAATTGCTTGAAAAGCGTCACAGGCGCCTCTTGCGACAACATCGGCGGTGCAATTTATCGAGTGAATAAATAACTACTAAACAATAAATTACAGAAATGAACACGAAACTTTTTTTCGCATTGGCAACATCGCTGGCAACGTGCCAGGCAATAGCTTGCACAAATTTCCTTGTTACGCCTGGCGCGTCGGCCGACGGCTCGTCGATGGTGAGTTATGCCGCTGACTCGCACGTGCTTTACGGCGAACTATATCATTGGCCTGCAGCCACTTATCCCGCAGGTACTATTCTCGATGTTTACGATTGGGACACGGGCAAGTATATGGGGCAGATTGAGCAGGCCGCCAAGACTTACAACGTAATCGGCAATATGAATGAAAATCAGGTGGTTATTGGCGAGACAACCTATGGCGGCCGCGAGGAACTTTGGGGCGACTCGACTGCCATTATGGACTACGGAAGCCTGATTTACATTACTTTACAGCGTGCCACTTCGGCTCGTGAGGCCATTAAGATTATGACTGAATTGGTCGCAAAATATGGCTACGCAAGCGAGGGTGAGTCGTTCTCGATTGCCGACCCCAACGAGGTTTGGATTTTCGAGTTGATTGGCAAGGGAATGGACATTCAGAAAACCAAGAAAGGCTTGATTAACAAGAACAAAGGTGCCGTTTGGGTGGCACGCCAAATCCCTGACGGATATGTCTGCGCCCACGCAAATCAGGCACGAATCTCCACTTTCCCGTGGAACGATGACCCGACTTCGATTTCGTCGGACCAAATGGACCGCATTTTCGACAAGAAAATCACCACCGTTTATGCCGCCGATGTGATGGATTTCGCGCGCGCAAAAGGCTATATCAATGACAAAGTGAATAAGTCAAATTTCAGTTTTTCAGACACATACGCGCCTGTCGATTTTGTTGGCGCGCGTGCTTGTGAGATTCGCGTCTGGGCGTTCTTCAACGATGTGGCCGACGGAATGGCGCAATATTGGGATTATGCCAAAGGCGTTGATATAAAACACGATGAATTAACTGGTTATGCAAGCAACAGAATTCCGCTTTGGGTTAAGCCGAAAGCAAAAGTGTCGTTGGCGCAGATGATGCATAATATGCGTAACCACTTGGAAGGCACAGAGTTGGATATGTCGCAAGATGTGGGTGCGGGGCCGTGGCATTGTCCGTACCGCTGGCGTCCGATGGATTTCGAGGTTGACGGCAAAAAATATGTGAACGAGCGCACTACAGCCACGCAGCAGACTGGCTTCTCGTTTGTCGCGCAGTGCCGCAGCTGGCTGCCGAACAAGATTGGCGGCCTGTTCTGGTTCGGCACCGACGACACTGGCAGCACCGTCTATTGCCCGATGTACGCAAGTATGACCGCTGTGCCGAACTGTTTTGCAGTGGGCAACGGCTCGATGATGGAATTTTCGGAAACGGCGGCTTTCTGGGCGTTCAATCAGGTGTCGAACTTCGCCTACACGCGCTACAGCCTGATTCACCCCGAGGTTGAGGCCAAGCAGACGGCTTTCGAGAGCAAGTTCGAGACTTGCGTGAAGGCTGTTGACAAGGCTGCGCAAGCGTTATTTGCTGATAATCAGAATGTGGCAGTTGAGTATCTGACCGATTTCTCAGTCAATACCGCAGAGCAATTGGTTCGTGACTGGAAGGATTTTTATAAATATCTGTTTGTTAAATATATGGACGGCAACGTGAAAACGCCGCGCGAAGTGCCTGCAGGCTATAAATATTACGCGCCGAAAGTTGAGCAGCCTGGTTACGACGAAAAATGGATGCGCTCGGTTGTGAACGATGCTGGCGACAAACTGCGTTTCCCTGACGAAACTAAATAATTGAAAATGAAACTGAAAAGAGTAGCATTTGTGCTTTTTGTGGTTTTCCTTGCGATTGTTGCGGCGCAGGATGCCTATGTGAGTCATTTACGCAACCGCAAAGTCGAGCCGCGCAACTATACAGTTGTTCTGTCGCTTGATGGATTTCGCTTTGATTATCAGGATATTGCCAATACACCAACGCTTGATTCAATTGAGCGGGCAGGGGTGAGGGCGGCAGGTTTGCAGCCTGTTTTTCCGTCGCTCACGTTTACCAATCATTACACGATTGCAACGGGCTTATATGCTGAAAATCACGGAATTGTGGCGAATAAGTTTATGGTCACGCAGACTAAACAATGCTATTCGAACGGCAAAGTGAAATCGATGGTTGCCGACAAATTGTATGGTGGAGAGCCTATATGGGTAACGGCTGAATCACAGCGAATTAAGTCGGCAGTGAATATGTGGGTTGGTTGCGACGCGCAAATAAAAGGCTACCGCCCGACACAATGGAAATCGTACAGTGCAAGCGAACCGTATAAAGCGCGAATTGATTCTGTAATCAAGTGGCTGTCAGCCGATTATGACAAGCGTCCGCATTTGGCAATGTGCTATATTGAGGCTGCCGACACCATTGGTCACAAGTTCGGCCCCGATTCGCCCGAAATTGTTGAAGCTATCCAAGAAGTTGACAGTTTGGTGGGTTACTTCTGTCAGCAATTATCGACGTTAAGTTTTTGTGATTCAATAAATTTTATCATTCTTTCTGACCACGGAATGATTCAAGCCGATGGGCAAAACGTTGTCGATTTGAAAAAATATGTGCGCGACAGTTGGGTTGACACATTGATTTATTCGCCTGCTATCTCGCTGGCTTATTGCAAGAAACATTGTGCCGACTCGGTTGTTTCTGCTTTGCAGGGCGTTGATGGCGTCACGGCTTGTCTGCGTGCCGATTTGCCTAAGCGTTTCCATTGCTCGGCAAATGCGCGAATGGGTGATGTGGTGATTCTTTCGGATAGCGGTAAAATGCAGATTTACAAAAGCAAACGCCCGCTGCCATTGGGCGCTCACGGCTACGACAATGCCAATCGGCTAATGAACGGCATTTTCTATGCCATCGGCCCCGATTTCAAGCAGGACTTTGCTGCGCCACAACTCTATAACACAGATGTTTACGGACTTTTGTGCCGACTTCTGGAAATCGCGCCAGCGCACAGCAACGGCCAGATTGAACGCATTGAGTGCGTGCTGAAAGAATAGGAGAGTGGCGACAGTTTTCCGTCTGCGCGCTTCCTAAAACTCAATCTTCACCCCGCCCATAACGGTAGCCTTCGGCATCGGGTAGCCAGCGTTGATTTCGTACTCTTGCGCCAGCAG
This sequence comes from uncultured Bacteroidales bacterium, assembly GCA_902790595.1. Classification (GTDB taxonomy): domain Bacteria; phylum Bacteroidota; class Bacteroidia; order Bacteroidales; family SZUA-534; genus RUG13583. The sequence goes on along the minus strand of CADASL010000005.1, from coordinate 124,142 downwards.
ATTCTCGCCGCGAACCCACAGGCTGAAGTTCTTTGTCAGGCGGTAACTGCCCGACAGGTTGAGCAGGCAAAAATCTTCAGTCTTCTCGTTGGCGCCGACGGCTGTGTAAAGGTTATGCACATACTGCAAACCCGCCATCAGAGCCAGTTTGCCGTAGTTGAAGTTGGCACCCGCAAAGCCCTTGTATTCAGGCGCGGCCACCACCTTGTTTTCCATATGCAGCAGCGAGTGGTTGGTGTTCAGGCTCACGTGCTCGTTCAGCGTGTAGGCGGCTTCGAGTTCAAGGCCGTAGTTCTCAATCTCGCCAGTGTTCACATTGCGCGGCTTGCCGTCAACAGGTTGAGTCTGAATCATATTGTCGCCTTTCAGATAGTAGATGTTGGCGCCGTAGGTGAGTTTGCCAAAGCGATGACGCCACGACAGTTCGTAGTTCCAGATGCGCTCTGCTTCAAGGTCTTCGTTCGACGGCGGATAAAGATACATCTCGCGCATTGTCGGATTGCGGAATCCCTTGCTAATCATAGCTTTAACTTCAGCTGTGGCCATTGGACGAATAACAATACCGGCTTGCGGAATCCATTCCGTACCCACAATTGAGTGGTGGTCGAGACGAATACCGGCATCAACTGTCAGCCAATCAGTTAAATCCTGACGGAAATCGACATAGCTGGCCAACTCGTGCCGCGTGGATTTTGTCGCTTGCTTTTTGGGGACTATTATCGTGGTGTCCGTCGCCTTATCTGTATAATATGACTCGCCAAAAATATGCTGATAATCAAAGCCTACGGTTACGCGGTTGCCACCGAAAAGTTGTGCGCTCTGATAAACCGAGACGCCCGTCAGTGCGTCTTTCGAACGGAAATAGCGGTCGGTGGTCAGAGTATCGACCTTTGTACCATCGTCGATTTTGTGGCGACCGAAATTCGAATAGACGCTCACCGCGCCACTTGTGCTGCCGTAGTTGTTCTCAACGGCCGCCGTCATCACGCCACGCAGAATCCACTGCTCGGCACCATAGACGGGCTCGGCGGTGCTGCCAGGGTATTTCGAGTCGAAGCGGGTAATGTCGGCATTGGCGTAGGCGTTCCAGTGCTCGCTGATGTCGTAACCCAACTTCACGTAGCCGCCCACCTGCTCAAAATCCATATTTGGCCGATGGTTGTCCGACCTGTTATAAACGGCCGACACGGTGCTCGAAAACTTGCCCACACGCGCCTGGTTCGACGCTTCAGCCATCAGCGTTCCGTGGCTTCCGCCGCCCAGATTCACGCTGGTGCGGACGCCGTCCTGCTTCATCGAGCGTGTGACGATGCTGATGACGCCGCCCATAGCATTGCTGCCATAGAGCACCGATGCGGGGCCGCGCAGCACTTCAACGCGTTCGGTCATCATTGTCTGGTAACTGTCGGAAATTGGGTGGCCGAAGATGCCCTGATACTGCGGATGACCATCGATAAGTACCAGAATATCAGTGTTTGGCGTTCCGCCGATACCACGCACATTGATGGCGCCCGAGCCGCCGCCCGACACGCCGAAGCCCATCACAGCACGGCTGGTAAGAAACAGGCCTGGCACTTGCTGCATAACGGTTGGCAGCACCGAAATCTGATTCTGCTCTGTCAGTTTTGCCTGGTCGACAACCGAGACGGTCATAGGCAAATGCCTGATATCTATCGGGTTGCGAGTTCCTGTTACTACCACTTCCTGAATGTTGACTGTGTCGGTCTGCGCCGATACCGCGCCGTACACCATTGTGGCGGACAATGCGCTGATGAGCATTTTGTTCATTGCTGTTGTTTAAAATTTTGTGCCAAAAATATCAATTCCCTACAAAATCAGTAGTTTGATTTAGCCGCATTTGAAAACTATATAAGAAAGGGCAATATTTCCCGAAATACCGCCCTTTTCTTATGTCCGTTGTCTGACGTCTGTAGTCCGATGTCCCTATTTATCCAAATCAACCACTGTATATTTCATTGTCCCCAGCCCCAGTTGTTCGGCGTAATCGACAATGTGAGTGCCGTGCTGGCGGTTGATGCGTTTCTGCAGCGCGGTGGCGTCGTCGCCCGATGTCGATTGGTAGTTGAAAACAAGGTCAAGGCAGGCTTTGTCGAGCGCCACGGGGTCGGTCGAAGCCAGAATGCCGATGTCGTTCATCTCGGGCCGAGCGGGCGAACCGTCGCAGTCGCAATCAACTGAAAGATTGTTCATCACGTTGATATATACGATGTTGCGGCCGTCTTGCTTGAAATAGTTGTGCACCGCTTGAGCGGCTGCCGCCATCGATTCCAGAAAAGCGTCCTGCTCGGCAACGCGCCAGCGGGTTGTTGACGCGCCTGCCGAGTGGATGTAGAGTTTTCCGCTGTGCGAAGCCACGCCGATGCTCTGATTTTTGAGCACACCGCCGAACCCGCCCATTGCGTGCCCCTTGAAGTGCGCAAGGTTTATCATAAAATCATAGTTGGCAAGATGTGAGCCAACAATGTCATATTCAATATGTTTGGTGTCAGTCACGGGCAGTTTCATCGTGCCTTCTTCGTCCATAATGTCAACAGTGGCAATCTGCGCATAACCACGTTCTTCAATGGCTTTGCGATGGTCAGCGGTGGTAGAACGGTTGCCGCCGTAGGCCGTGTTGCACTCAACCAGCGTGCCGCCCACGCTCTGCACAAGGTCTTTAATCAGTTCGGGGCGCAGATGGTTCGATTTCGACGACTCGCCAGTAGATATTTTCACCGCCACGCGGCCCGTGGCATCAACGCCGAGAGCCTTGTAAATCCGCACCAACGCTTCGGGTGTAATCTCTTTTGTGAAATAAACCACGCTTGCGCTGGCATTTTCATCAGCCGCAGCGCTGTTCGACGTTGGCTCGCCACCCGAGCACGAAGCAAAGCCGATAAAACTTGCAATTGTCAGTAGGATAGCACGTTTCATAGTCGTTACAATTTTAAAATATGCGTTAAAGATACGATTTCTCTACAAAATTGGTAGGGTTGAACACAGTCTTTTTGTCGATGATTTATAATGCCTTATCGGGGAAAACAAAAAAACGACGGCTGGCATCCGTTTGAACCGGATAATTTCAATCTTTGCGTTATGCTCGACATTGAGACATACCGTGACTTTTGTCTTTCGCTTGGCGCCGATGTGGTGGAGAAGATGCCGTTTGCGGCTTTCCCGCACGGCGCGAGTGTGCTGGTGTTTTACGTGCACGGCCATATGTTCGCCTTTTTCGATTGCGACGATTACGGCATTGTCACGCTCAAGTGCCAACCCGACCGCATTGAAGAACTCAAAGCCCGTTACGACAGCGTTGGCCGCCCGTTCAACCTTTCGCCCAAACACTGGATTGGCGTTGATGCTCGCACCGCCCCCGCCGACCTTCTTCGCGAACTCACCCGAAACTCGTACCAGATTGTACGGGGAAAATATAAAGGTTGATTGTATAAAGGCTGTAGAAAGCCGATTATGTTTTTTCTTTTCGTTGGTATAATCGGTGAATGCTTGCCTTGGCGGAATTTGGGACGGATTTTACTAATTGCCGATGTACAATGGATTGTGTGAAAGTAACACGAAAACTTTATATTGGCACATTATATTAAATTAAAATTAATAACTACTAGTAATGGGAAAGTATAATAGTTCATTAACACGTGTACAACCTGTCTTTGACTACATTAATGCAGATAGGGAAAAATTGAATGATTTTTTTTCTCTATTTGGGAAAGACATTGTTGTATCGAGCAAAATCATTTCATATAAATATGGATTTGACGAAGCTGCCATAAAACCTTGTAGAGAATTGCTGAAATGGTGTGTTGAAAATGTCAATCAACTTAATGATGAAGAGTTTGAAAAATTGAAATACAAAACAACATCTACTGATAAAAAAAGGTATAATCTATTTAAAGGTGATATTCAAATAAAGCAACAAGCATTGGCCGAATTAAAACAAGACAAACTGCCACAAAAAGCGTGGTATATTTTTGAAGGTTATACACATCCTGATATATACATAGAAACAGAAAACCAAATTTTTATTGGGGAAGCCAAAAGAACGGAGTCTACATTGACAAGTAGTACAACGTGGTTAAAAGTTAGAGACCAACTAATTCGACATATTGATTCTGTTATTGATTCCGATAAAAAAGTTTATTCGTTTTTTATTTTAGAGAACCCTGCATTGTATGAATTGGACAAGTATATCAATGATGACAATGATTTTTATAAGAATAACCTTCCTCACAGAAGTCTTGATATAGTAGAAAAAATAAAAAAGACGTATTTAGGATATACTACTTGGAATGAAATAAATGAGAAATTTGGTAATGAAATAGAATACCCAAATGCTGTGGAATAGATGATTGTCATCTGTGCAAATCCCTTAAATCTGCGTCATCTGCGTTCAAAAAAAAACTTTTCTGTGCGAGAAAACCCAGTGCGATAATTCCCACAAAAAAAGCCGTCCAAATCGGGCGGCTTTTTCATTACTATTTAAACACTGATTAAATGTTCTTTCCGTGCTCGAGCAGCAGAGTGTGAGTCGGCTGGTCGCAAACTTCGGTCGGGCCAAAGTATTGGATTGGACCCGGATAAACGAAATCGGTGTTGATTGCCCACTCGTCGCGTTTCGAAGCGAAATACTTGAACGGACCGCCGTCGAGTTTCACAAGAGCCTTCTGGATAACAGGTTTCATCTTGCCGTTGCGTTTTTCCATATTCATCATTGCAGTGATTGGAATACCGCCCGAAATCCATTTGTCGGCAGGCTCGGTGGTGTTGCGAACCGACGACATATAGCCAGTCTTGCCAGCGCCAATCAGCATCGAAGCCGTGTAGCCGAGCGAGTAGCAGTAGTCAGCGTCGAAGTTCGACGGAGCGGCGCAGCGGCCTTCGTAGCCGAAGAAGTGGTGCTGAGTGGCGAATTTGCCCACAAACTTGCCCGATTTCTTCCACTCGGCCAGTTTCTTGCCAACCATTTCGGCAAGCAGTTGCTCGGTCTCGATGAGCGACACCTGAACGTTTCCGTGCGGGTCGCGCTCAAGAGCCAACTGACGCGAAACGGCCACAGGCAGGCTCTCGAAGATGGCGGCGTTCTCTTTCGACAGATGCTTAACCACATAGTCGATTTTCTGGTCGTCGGCAACCTTGTCAAACTCGGCCTGATTAGCTGCCAGCATATCGTTCAGCTCGGCAATCAGTTTCTTGATGGCAGGAATAAACTCGATAAGTCCCTCTGGAACAAGCACAATACCGAAGTTCAGGCCTTTGGCGGCACGGTTGGCAACCGCTTGCGCGATGTAGGTCACAATGTCGTCGAGAGTCTGTTTCTTGGCTTCAACCTCTTCGCCGATGAGCGTGATGTTTGGTTGAGTCTTCAGTGCGCACTCAAGCGTTACGTGGCTTGCCGAGCGGCCCATAAGTTTAATGAAGTGCCAGTATTTCTTTGCCGAGTTGGCGTCGCGCTGAATGTTACCGATAACTTCAGCGTAAACCTTTGTGGCAGTGTCAAATCCGAATGAAGTCTCAATCATTTCGTTCTTCAGGTCGCCGTCGATTGTTTTCGGGCAGCCGATAACCTGAATGCCGCATTTCTTTTGCAGATAATATTCAGCCAGAACGCAGGCGTTGGTGTTCGAGTCGTCGCCACCGATGATGACGATAGCCTTGATACCCAGTTTGTTGCAGATTTCAATACCCTTGTCGAACTGTTCAACTTCCTCAAGTTTAGTACGGCCCGAGCCAATGATGTCGAAACCGCCAGTGTTGCGGTACTCGTCAATAATGTCGGCAGTCAGTTCAACATATTTGTGGTCAACCAAGCCCGAAGGACCGCCCAGGAAACCGTAGAGTTTGCTGTTGGGGTTCATTTTCTTCAAGCCGTCGAACAAGCCAGAGATGACATTGTGTCCGCCCGGTGCCTGTCCGCCCGAAAGGATAACGCCCACATTCACAGCGTCATACTTCTTCGCCTCGCCGGCAACGAATTGGATAGTCGGCATTCCGTAGGTGTTCGGGAAAAGTTTTTTGATGTCGGCCTGGTCGGCAACCGATTGAGTTGCAGCACCTTCGTTCAGCACGACATTACCTTTAAGGGCAGCCGGCAACTTTGGCTGATAGGCGGCCCTTGCAATCTGTAATGGACTCTTTTTCATTATGATACGTTTTAAGAATATATTTCACATTTTCAGCGCAAATGTATCATTTATCATCAATTATCGGAATTGAATAATGAACAATTTGTTAGCCTTTGTTTTCGATTTCCCGACGCATCCCCTTAGGGGCAAAAAAAATCCCGAAACCATTGAGATTCCGGGATTTGCATATTTCTGAGAAACTTATTAATCCTCTTTTGCGGCGGTAACGTTCTTCTTCTCTTTGATTTTTGCCTTCTTACCGGTAAGGTTGCGGAAGTAGAAGATGCGTGCGCGGCGAACTGAACCAACTTTGTTCACTTCGATGCTGTCGATAAACGGCGAGTTAACCGGGAAGATACGTTCAACGCCGATGTTGCCCGACATTTTGCGAACTGTGAAAGTAGCGGTAACGCCTTTGCCTCTGCGCTGAATAACAACGCCGCGGAACTGCTGGATACGCTCTTTGTTACCCTCTTTGATTTTGTAGCTGACGGTGATGGTGTCACCTGCTTTGAACTCAGGGAAGGAATTTTCGCCTACGATTTCCTTCTCTACGATTTTCATTAAATCCATTGTAGTAAATATTTAAAATTCAATAATTTGTTTACGTAATGTATCAGGCCCCTATGTCACTGAAAGAGATTATCGTAAATCGGCTGCGAAATTACTTCTTTTTGAATATTATGCAACACCCTAAAACAAAGAATTTTGTAAGAAAAATCGATGTTCGATTGCGGTTGTCACTCGCCGGTCTTGTCGCTGTTCAGTTTTTCGGCAAATTCGGTCAGCAAATCCGGGGTGTAGATTTTCTCGCGTGTCGAGTTGCGCACTTCCTGCCACAGTAATGCCGCCATTTTCAGCTTGTTACGAAAACGGGCTGTTTTCTGGTCGGCGCAGAAGTCCTTCACAAACCGATTCCACTGAAGGGCAGAATTGTCGTATTTCGCGTATGTTTTTTTGCCGTAGTAAATATCAAGCAAATCTTTGATTGTAAACGATTTGTCGTTATCTTCCCTCACTTTTTTCACTGTCGCCACCATATCCACGTTGAATTTGAAATTCTTCACGCCTGTTTGCTCGGCAAAGAAGGCGCGGAAACGCGGGCCGAAGGTGAATCCGCAATCAATCAGTCCGGAATCGAGCGAAAGCGTTGTGGTAGAAGGTTTTACCTTGCGTTTTGGTTGGCTGCCGACAATCCGGTTCCCATTGAAATACTCTTTGATATTGTGGCACAACTCGTTTTTCATTCCCGCCGACGATATGCCTAACTGCTTGCAAATCTGCTGTAATTCGGCTCTGTACCAGTAGTGTTTTGCAAATTCCTGATACGTTTTTATCTCGCTGAATGGTGGGCGCTGTGTCATTTTGTGTGTGCCGTTATAATAGTGTAACTGAATGAGTTAACTGTAATTATGATGCCGTTAGTCTCACAGTACCAGTTTTTGCCGTTTTTGCTGATGTTGCAAGTCGGGCTGCCGATTTTGCTTTTGCAGAAGTCAACCACATCAATGTCAGCAAGTTGCAGGTTTCGCCTGATTCGTTCAACGCCCATCGGGGTGGTGTGGATTTTGCCAAGATTCTTCAGCAAAATTTCGGGATTCCCGCCAATGTTGTCCGTTTCCATAAAAGTGTGCTAATTCAGTTTTTTCAAATCAAGAATCGTTACATAATGCAGAATATCAAACTGTTCTGGAACGGTTCGCAAGTATGACAAATGCTCTTTTTCCCAATTTGCTATTTCGGTTTCCGTCAGCGACGACGCCCCGATTCCGCGGCACGATTTTATGCGTCCGTGCCACGATTCTCTTGTAAATCTGACAGGTACGTCGAACGCCACGGCGTTTGCCAGACTGAAAAAGCCGTTTGCCCAATCAGGCTCGACCACTGCGCTGCGCTGCCAGTGCGCGCCAGTCCAGTCGGGGTTGTATTTCAGCACAAGTTCCTCGCTTTTGGCGGCAATCGCGCTCTCGTCGGGCAGCCACGCCATAAACAAAACCGCCAAATGACCATTCGTTTTCAGCCACTTATGGATTTTTGGGACAATGATTTTCTTGTCGAAATACATAAAGCACTGGCAGGCGGTCACCACGTCGAACGACTTGGCGGGAAAATCCAGCGCTTCGGAAGCCGAAACCTGATACTCGATTTCCATTCCCGCCTTCTGCGACAATTCCCTTGCGTATTGTATCTGATTTTCAGATATATCGGTGCCAATCCACTGGCCGCCAAACCGATACATATTACGCGGCAGAACGCCCGTTCCTGTACCCAAATCCAGAATTTTCTGCCCACCGACACCGATTTTCAGTTCGGCAAGTCGGTTGTAAAACTCTGGCGGATAGACATCGCGGTACTTGGCATAATCGGCCGACGTCCGCCCGAAATCAAAAGGATTTCCGTTGTCGAAGTCTTTGTTGGTTATTTGCATTTAATTGAATGTGAGAATGTTATAAATTGGATTTTACCATCTTTGTTGTCTCAACCAGATTTTCATCAGCAAACGTTGTGGCAACAACTTGGCAATCAAACGGTTGAATTTTACGTATAGAGAATATGTTGATATATCGCGGCCGCGAAGTGAATCGCGTAGCGCCTTTTCTGCCACCACATCGGGCGTGACCATATTCACAAACTTGTTGACACTTTTTGCGGTATCGGTTTTGCCGCGGTCGATAAAAGCGGTGTTCATCCAGCCCGGACAGACTGCTGTGACGGTTATTCCTCGTTCTTTCAGTTCGACATTGAGCGCGCGCGAATAGTTGCGGACAAAGGCTTTGGTGGCGCTGTACACGTTTAAGTAAGGCAGCGGCTGGAACGACGCCTGCGACGCAATGTTGATTATACGTGAGCCCCGCGCCATAAACGGCACGCAAACAAGCCCCATTGCCACCAATCCGCTGATATTCAAGTTGATCATATTCACCGACTCATCGATACCCACATCGCTGCAAGAGCCGAATTTGCCGAATCCAGCGCTGTTTATCAGAAAATTGATTTTGGCATCGGCGTTTTTCAGTGTGTCAGTCAACGATTTAATCTGCTCAATATTAGACATATCCATCGGTACGGACTTCAGTTTGTCTCCAAATTCCGCAACCATCGATTGCAGGCGGTCGGCATTCCGCGCAATAATCCAAATCTCATCAATCTCTGTGCGCTTGAGCAAAAGTTTCACAAACTCGCGGCCTATTCCGCTGCTGGCACCAGTTACAATTGCTATGTTTTTCATTTACTTTTTTGTTGCAATTTATGATTTTTGAGAAAAATGCGCGGTCTTTTGTCGTGAATGAATGTTGCATCGTCAACTCACCATTTTACAATGCTGTTTCAGTTTCTTAATTGCCCAATCGTAGTGGCTGGCGGTGGTGCTCACAAAATATGAGCCCAAATCCGAAGTGCCCGTCCAGGGAAATTGCTTTTTCGTAAATAGTTCGTCGTCAGTATATTGCTCAATGAGCGAGAGCACTTTTCGGTGGCTTTCGGCAAGCATCAGCATTGCGTTGCTGAAAGTTGTTTCTTGGTGTCGCTTCCAAAATTCAATGTTCATTGTGCCATAGGTCTTCCACGAGTATTCGTCGGGTAGGAAGGCGAATATCAGTCCTTTACCAGTGTTTTTTGCGTTACGCTCAACAAATTTTATCATCAGTTGGTGCCATTCGTAAAGGTGCACAAGCACATCGCGGACGTTGCGGTCGCGGCCCCAATGCGCCTCTTTGTGGCTTGCGTCGGCAGGAAAATTGAATGGCGTATTCATTTGGCTTTCAGTCATCGTCGAAATCAAATCCATCAATTTCGAAAAGTTTTCGGCGGCCGATTTCAGCAGGTCGGCCTTGTTGCGTGCGCGTGGCATAGTCGGTCCTTTTTATTTCCAATGTTTCAGCCGCGACAGGTAGCCGTCGTAGGTTTTGCGGCGCTCGCCATCGGGCTGATTTTCTGGGTTCGGCATAGTCTTAATCAGAAAGTCGAGCAGCGTATCTTTGCTTGTGTAGGTGAATTTTCCGTCGGCAAGGCACCATTTGCAGTATTCCTCGTTGAAGTTGCCGTCGGCATCGCGGCTAATCATCGAGTCCTCGGTGAGCGGCATTCCGCAGCACTGGCAAACGAGCGTGCGCGGCGAGCCCAGCAGCGTGTTGATTGACACATCGAACTTCCGCGACAGCACTTTCAGCATTTCGGGGTTGGGCTGCGTCTCGCCAGTTTCCCAGCGGCTCACGGCCTGGCGGGTGACATTCACGCGCTCGGCCATCTGTTCCTGCGTCAGATTGTTACGCTCGCGCAGATTCCTTAAAATGTCTTTAACTTCCATAGTATCATTGTTTTTTATTGTTTTACAATGCAAAAATAACACCGCGGAAAGTGCTTGTCAAGAAACAGGTTGTTGCTTTTTTGCAGATATTCCGGACAAATGTTTTGGATACAATAAAACCGATAATCATCCAGTGAAAAAGTGGACAATTATCGGTTTATGATGTTACTGGATGTTTAATTCGTCTTAAACTTCCAAGTCTTAACCTCAGCCAGTTCGGCGTTGGCTTTAACAATTTTCTGTTTCAAGCCCTCTTTGTAGGCTTCAAGACGGCTGGCAAGGTCGGCATCGGCAAGGGTGAGCATCTCGGCGGCCAAGATGGCTGCGTTCTGTGCGCCGTTCACGCCAACAGTGGCAACGGGGATTCCCGGCGGCATCTGAATGATTGAGAGCATTGCGTCGAGTCCGTCGAGCATACCTTTGATTGGCACGCCAATGACGGGCACTGTGGTGTTGGCGGCAATCACGCCCGGCAGGGCTGCGGCCATTCCGGCGCCGGCAATAATCACTTTCAGTCCGCGGCCTTTGGCTTGGGCTGCAAACTGCTCAACTTCAGCCGGAGTGCGGTGAGCCGAGAGCGCATTCATCTCAAATGGTATCTCCATATCGTTCAGAAACTGAGCGGCTTTCTCCATCACGGGCAGGTCCGATGTGCTGCCCATTATTATGCTTACTATTGGTGTCATTTTCGTTGAAGTTTAAGGTTTAAAAGTTTAGAAGTTTAGAAGTTATAAGTTTGGAAGTATAAAGGTTTAACGGTCTAGGGGAGCAAGAATAGTCGGTGTCCCGATAGCTATTTGGAATAACTCGCAAATCCTAAATCCTAATTCCTAAATCCTAATTAATTCTTGGCGGCAATCACTTCCACCTCAATGAGAGCTCCTTTGGGCAGGGCTGCAACTTCAAAAGCGGCGCGCGCGGGGCAGTCGGCGGTGAAGTACTTTGCGTAGATGCCGTTCATCGTGGCAAAATCGGCAATGCTTTTGAGCAGCACTGTTGTTTTCACCACGTTGGAGTAGGTGAGTCCGGCGGCCTCCAGAATGGCGCCGATGTTGCGCATCACTTGCTCGGTCTGGGCTTCAATGCCATCGGGCATCTGTCCGGTTGCGGGCACAATTGGAATCTGCCCCGATACAAAAACAAAGCCGTTGGCTTCAACGGCTTGGCTATATGGCCCAATGGCTTGCGGCGCGTTGGGTGTCGAAATTATTTGTTTCATATTCAAACTTTTATAATCTCAAAAGGAATGTCGATTAGCGTCTTGTAATCTTCGCCAGCCTCCAAAATGTCCTCATCGGCCTCGTTGTAGTACCAGTTTATCTGCACCGAGCCGGTGTCTTTGCTCAGCTGGCCGAACATATTCATAATCCGGCATACAATCTTGGCCGACGCCGAATTGTGGTATTTGAGTCTGAAATTCAAAAGGGTTTTTGGCGCCGGTTTTTTCACGTATTCGGCAATCCAGTCAAATACAGGCCTATAGAACGACAGCACATCTTCAGGCCGCGATACACCTTTGATTTCCATCACACCGGTGTCGCTGTTGAGGTCAACCTCGGGGGTAGTAATTGTGCCGTTTATATGAAGTGCTTCCATACATCAATATTAATTGCCAAATGTAATTTTTTTTGACACACAAAATAAATTTTTTGCGGACGTTTTTTTTCGCTGTCGCGATTTTTGACAGAATAGAGCGTTATTGTCGGTCGGTGCCGATGCAACTACTTGTAAATGAGGAATTCCACGCGGCGGTTTTTGCGGCGTTCGGCATCGGTTTGGCCGTAGGTTAGTGGCTGACGCTTGCCGCGGCCTTCGGTGGCAATCCGGTTTTTGTCGATTCCGCGCATAATCAGGTAGTTGGCCACCGAGCGGGAGCGCATACGGCTCAGGTCCATATTGTACTCGTCGCTGCCCACATCGTCGGTGTGGCCGATGAGCCGCAATCGGGCGTCGAAAAACTGCTCAAGCAGTCCGGCCACTTCGTTGAGTGCGGTGGTGTCGTCGGGCAGAATCTCATATGAGTTGAAATCGAAATTGATGGTTTTGTCGAATCCCACGGTGTCGCCCGTCACGCGGATTCGGTTGGCCCCGATAAGGTGCATCCGTTTCTCAATCTCCGACTTCAGGTAGGGCCCGATGGGTTGCAGTTTGCCGATGCTTTTCAGCGACCGCGACTTGATGAACACGCCCGAGTCGTAGATGTTGTCGCCCACATCGGCAATGGCCATTGTTAGTTTATAGGTGGCGTACGGGCGGATTTTGGCTTTGGCTTCGAGCACCGTTGTCATTCCGTCGAACTGGAAGATGCTGGCGAGGCTGGTGCCCGGATTGTCAACCGAGAATCCGCGCCACGGCTTGTTTTCGATGTAGAACTCCGAATTCTTCTGTGCGTTCACGTTGTCAACCGAGATGGGCTCGCCCGTGGTTGGCAGTTTGGCAATATTATAAAGTGAGTCGTAGCCTGGCCCTTCAATGAAGAAGGCGAACACGTCGTTCACACCTTTGTTCACATATTCGGGGTACTCCTCCGAAGCGAAAAAGTACTCGAACGACACCTCGTCGGTGTTTGCCACGAATTCAATTTCAAGTATTGCGGCGTCGGATGTTCTGGCTCCGGCAATTTTTTCGAGGCGGCTGTCGCCCGGCGTGAACATTGCGCAGCCCGAGCTTGGCGAGTCGTTGGGGTAGGCGGCCCAGTTGACGATGCCTGTCGTCATTATAATGCCCGATTGGATTGGCAGTTTGTCCGACGTGGTTATGAATGTTGCGATTGAGTTCGGATTGGCTTGAAAGCGTGTGTTTAAGATGGTGATACCGAACGAGTTGCGCGGCAGAAGCTCCTCCACAAGCTGTTTTGAGCTTTTCGATTTGAAGAGCATTTGCCCCTCGGCGCTAACGGTGGCGGCGAGCAGTGCTGTCAGAATCGTTAATGCGCGCCCGATGCCCATCATTTCTGCGTTTGGCGGTTTTCAAAATATTTCCAAAGCGTGTCTTCGGGCGTTGGCGCCACAATGTTCACCGGCTCTTTCGACACCGGGTGAGTGAAGCTGATGCGGCGTGCGTGCAGGCTGATGCTGCCGTCGGGGTTTGAGCGGCGCGCGCCGTATTTCAGGTCGCCCTTGATGATGCAGCCGATGTTGGCCAATTGCACGCGGATTTGGTGGTGGCGGCCCGTAAGTAGCTTTACTTCAATGAGAAAGTACTTGTCCGACTCGTCCAGAAGCCGGTATTCGAGTTGCGCTTCCTTTGCGCCTTCGGCTGTTGGTTCGCACACATACGATTTGTTCTGTTTCTCGTTCTTTCGCAGATAGTTAACCAGCTTTCCCTGTGGTTCTTGCGGCCGTTTTTCAACAATCGCCCAATAGATTTTCTCAAGGTCCGATTTCTCTTTGAAGAGCTTGTTCATCCGCTCAAGCGCCTTCGATGTGCGGGCAAAAATCATCACGCCCGAAACGGGGCGGTCGAGCCGATGGGTAACACCCACAAACACATTGCCGGGCTTGTGGTACTTGACTTTCAGATAGTTGGCCACCTTGTCGGCGAGCGGTGCGTCGCCAGTGCTGTCGCCTTGCGCCAAATCGGATGAGCGCTTGTTGATGGCAATCAGATGGTTGTCTTCGTATAGAATTTCAAGGTCTTCCATCGTGCTGATTTTCAGTTTTTAATGTCGATAATTTGTTGCAAATGAATTGGTGCAGACGATAGGCGGCGTAACCGCAGACGCAGCCCAAAATGGCGCCGCAAGCAATGTCGGCAGGGTAGTGGGCGGCCATATAAATTCTTGAGTAGCAGACAACTGCCGCCCAAACAAATATCCCGATTGTCGCCCATCGGTTTTTCAGCACCATCGCCACAAACACAGCAATGGCAAACGTGTTGGCCGCGTGCGACGACACAAATCCGTACCATCCGCCGCGATAGCCGTGAACCAGATGCACAATATTCTCAATATCAAGGTTATGCGTCGGACGGTAGCGCATCACAACATTTTTGAAGCAGTGAACCGAAATGGTGTCGGCCAAGGTTACGGCCGCCGCAATGCCGATTATTAGCACCCACCACTGGCGCGGGGCTTTCCGAATCATCAGAAACAGTAGCAGCGCATAGAGCGGCACCCACGTCAGTTTGCCGCTGACAATCCACATCACTTCGTCGAAAAACGGTGAGTTCCAGCCGTTTATCAGCAGAAGCAGCTGACGGTCAATCGATTCGAGAAAATCTATCATTTTGGTGAATTGTTTAATTGGTGAACTGGTGAATCGGTGAACTGTTTAATTGATGAACTGGTGAATCTGATAATCGTTCCAAATATTTATCGGGACGGACGCGATTAATCGCGTCCCTACCAACACCTATTATTCGATATTACTAAATCCTAAATTCTAAATCCTAATTATTCAATCATTTATCGCTTTCCATAGCAAATCTTTCAACTGCTCAAGGCCGGTCCGTGCCACTGACGAAATCATCACGCAGGGCACATCGTTTGGCAGTGTTTTTTTGATGGCGGCGGTGAGCTCGTCATCGAGCATATCGCACTTGGTCACGGCCAGAACACGGCGTTTGTCGAGCAGTTCGGGGTTGTAGAGCCGCAGCTCGTTCACCAGCGTCTGATAGTCGGCGGCGACATCATCGGAGTCGGCCGGAACCATAAACAGCAGCACCGAGTTGCGCTCAATATGGCGTAAGAATCTAAATCCCAGACCTTTGCCTTCGTGGGCGCCTTCAATGATGCCCGGAATGTCGGCCATCACAAATGAGCGGTTGTCGCGGTATGAGACAATGCCCAAATTTGGTTCGAGCGTGGTGAATGCGTAGTCGGCAATCTTCGGCTTGGCCGCCGACACAACCGACAGCAGCGTTGATTTTCCGGCGTTGGGGAAGCCCACAAGACCGACATCGGCAAGCACCTTCAACTCAAGTACGCGCCAGCCTTCCTCGAAAGGCTCACCCGGCTGCGCATAGCGCGGAGCTTGGTTGGTGGCCGATTTGAAGTGGTTGTTGCCCTGTCCGCCACGGCCGCCTTTCATCAAGATTTTCTCTTCGCCGTCGGCGGTAATCTCAAAGAGCGTTTCCATTGTTTCGGCATCCTTCACCACCGTACCCAGCGGAACTTCCAGAATAACGTCTTTTCCGTCGGAGCCGTGCTTGAGCGCGCCCATACCCGACTGGCCACTTTCGGCAAACGTATGTTTCTGAAACTGAAGGTGAAGCAATGTCCACATCTGTGCGTTGCCGCGCAGAATGACGTGACCGCCACGGCCGCCGTCGCCGCCGTCGGGACCGCCCATCGGCTCATATTTGGCGCGGCGGAAATGTGCCGAACCAGCGCCACCTTTGCCGCTGCGCGCAAAAATCTTTACGTAGTCAACAAAATTCGAATCTGCCATAACTGTGATTTGTCTGCAAAGATATTCCGTTGATTTGAAATTTGCGAATTGCGGGCAAAAATGTTGGCGAGGCATCGAATTTTGTCAGAATATCGCGAAAGCGGAATGGTTTTGGAGGCCAAAAACGCTGAAAAAACGTCTTTGCCGAGGAATTTTAGGTTTGGGTAATTAAAATTTTATACTTTCGTGCGTTTTAAATTTTCAAGTCTTGAAATACACACATTTTATATCCGATTTTTACAATGTCGAGGCGCAAGTTTCGCGTTTCGCCATCAACGAAAAGCCAACTGAGTACCACGTGATGTTCCAGCTCACGCGCCGCAATATGTCGTTCGCCGAGCAGCTCAACCACATTCAGGGGGCGTTCAAGGAATTCAACAAAACCCGCATTCCGTCGGCAAACGCCGTGTTTGTGCGCTATTTTTTGAGCGATTCGGCAAACCAGATCGATTTGTTGCAAAAAACGCTCAACAATACGCCGTGCGCCGTTTCAATAGTGGAGCAGGCTCCGCTCAACGGCACCAAAGTGGCGCTGTGGTGCGTGTTCCAGTCCGATTTGGAGCTGGAGTCGTCGCCCGACGCGTTCATTGCCAAACACAACGGCTATTCGCACATTTGGAACACCTATCTGCATAGCGCTCAAGGCGATTCGGAGGAACAGACACGCAAGCTGCTGACCGATTATGTCGAGCTTCTTCGCAAGCACAACATAACTCTTGCCGACAACTGTCTGCGCACTTGGTTCTATGTTCAGAATATCGATGTGAATTACAATGGCTTGGTGAAGGCCCGCCGCGAGGTGTTTGCCGCCGAAGGCCTGACCGACGCCTCGCATTTTGTTGCCAGCACAGGTATTGGTGGCCGTCAGGCGGATTCGAAATGCTCGGTGCTGCTCGACGCTTACGCGCTCAAAGGTGCCAAGCCGGAGCAGATTCAGTATCTGAAGGCGCAAAGTAATTTCAACCGCACATCGGAATATGGTGTGACGTTTGAACGCGGCACCGCCGTCCACTATGGCGACCGCGCCCACGTGCTAATCAGCGGCACAGCAAGCATTGACAACAAGGGCAACGTGGTTTGTCCGGGCGAGGTGAACCGCCAGGCCGACCGTATGCTCGAAAACGTTGAGGCCTTGCTGGCTGAAGCGAAGGCCACTGTTTCCGATATTGCTTCGGTGATAATCTATCTGCGCGATTTTGCCGATTACACCACCGTCAAGGCGTGGGCCGACTACCGGTTGCCCGATGTGCCGAAGACCTTTGTCCTGGCAAAGGTTTGCCGCCCCAATTGGTTGATTGAGATGGAGTGCGAGGCGATTATTGAAGAGCAGAATCCTGAATTTGCAGAATTTTAATAAGGTTTTAGGTTAGTTTAATAGCGGCCTCAATGCAGCAATGTGTTGAGGCTTTTTTGTTGCGGAAGAGGTTCTATTTCCGGGCTTTTCCGCCGCTTTTCCGTGTTGGTGCCACAGGCGCGTTTTTGGAGGGTTTGCCAGTTGGCTGCGTCGGCATTGTGATGCGTCGGGTTGAGGTTGCCGCTTCGTTGCTGTGCCAGATGAAAATATCGGCCGGGGCTTTCGGGCGGATGGATTCGTACCAGACAAAGCCGGCCAAACGCATATCGTTGGTCGAAAGTGATTCAAGTGGGTACATATCCGACTGTGTTTGAGCTCGATAAGCCAGCCGCTTCAGCTTGCGGTCTTTCAGGTAGATGGTCATTTCGCTGCTTTCGCCCTTATTCACACCCACAATCTGGTCGTCGTCAACGGGGAAGTACAGCGTTTGCGCGTGTTTGAAGACATCGACCTTGTGAAGGTCGTTATTGCGCAGATAGCCAATCATTTGCGTTCCTTTAATCTGATTGAAGTGGACGCTGTCGTGCGGCGACACAATCATACCTGCTTTGTTCAGAATAAACTTCTGTAACTGATTGTCTTTCACAAAGGCCTCCATATATTCGGTGGTAATCTGGTTCTCGTTCACCCAGAAAATCGGGTTGCCGAAAAATCTGGCAATGCTGTCGCTCATCGAGAAGAAGATGGAATCAGCCTGCAGCTGAAGGTCCGATTTGTAGGCGCGGACGTGCCAATATGCACTGAATGTGCGATACTGGCCCGATGTGTCGCGGCACATTCTCATTGTGTCGGCGTGCAGGTAGAGCGAGTCGCCGTCGGTAACGTAAATCATCAGCGCGCTGTCGGTAACTATCAGCAGTTCAGGCTCTTTGTGGATTTCAACGTAGTTGCCCTTCACCACAAGATTCTGCACCGTGTCGGTGGCCACAACGTTTGAGTAGGCCGCGCCGCTCTCGTCGAGCCGGTTGAATAGCATACTGTCGCAAGTGATTGTCTGTGAGGGATTTCGGAACAGCGCATCGTGCTTGAACATCGACTGCTCGCTCTCGGTGTTGTACCATCCGTAGCGGGCGTACAAATAATTTGTGTCGTTATAGAATTCGGTCGGGCCGAAAAAGTCTATCACTTTGGTATTCAATCCGTAACGAATGGTGTCGGTGAACATCTGATATTCGCCGCTGTCGTGGTCAATCACCACATTGCTGCGGAAGTAAACCTCGCGCCGTTTGTTGTAGTAGTAGCCCTTGAGGCTTGTGAGCACCGTCAGGCTGTCCACAATGCGGCCGTTGTGCTCGTAGTAGCCGATGTCGGTTTGCAGGTTGTAGTCGAGCGAGTCGGTGGTGAGTGTCACGTTGCTGTCGCGAAGTATCACATTATGACGGAAATGCGCGATTTTCAGGTCGCCGTCGTGGCGAAGGAAATCGGCCCGCACATCAACATTGTTGTTGTTCTGTTTGTAGAGGTGCACGCGCCCGAAGGCGTCGAACATATTGCGGTCGGAATAGAAGTGGGCGCTGTCGCATTCCATTATGGCGCTGTCCTGCTTGAATTTGACGTTGCCGATGAGCCGCCGCGCGCCGTTGTAGAGATTCTTGTCGGAACGGATTGCGTTGGCCTGAATCAGCTCGACTTTCGTCTTTTTCTGCGCAACCGACTGATTTGCAGCCAAAAACGCAAACAAAAGCACGATTATCCCAAACAGAGTCCGACGAGTTTGCATATCAGAATTTTACGTTTTTCAGGATTTCGGCGATGATGATGTCATCGGTCACGTTTTCGGCTTCAGCCTTGTAGTTGCGCACAATGCGGTGACGCAAAACCGATGGCGCCACAGCCTTAACGTCTTCAACATCAGGCGAATACTTGCCCGAAACAGCAGCGTGGGCCTTCGCACCCAAAATCAGGTATTGTGATGCGCGCGGACCGGCGCCCCAAACCAGATATTTGTTGGCCAGAACTGAAGCCGACTCTGTGTTTGGCCGTGTTTGCGCAACCACGTTCACAGCATAGCGCACCACGTTCTCGTTGACCGGAATGCGGCGCACAAGTTGCTGGTATGCAATCAGTTCGTTAATGGTAATTACTGTCTCAGCCTTTGCCGTCACCGACGATGTTGTTGATGTTACAATGCTTATCTCGTCGTCGATTGACGGGTAGTCGAGATTCACCATAAACATAAAACGGTCGAGCTGGGCCTCGGGCAGGGGGTAGGTGCCTTCCTGCTCAATGGGGTTTTGCGTGGCCAGCACAAAGAACGGCTCTGGCAGTTTGTTGCGTGTGCCAGAGACGGTTACGCAGCGTTCCTGCATTGCTTCGAGCAGTGCCGACTGTGTTTTGGGCGGCGTGCGGTTAATCTCATCGGCCAGAATGATGTTGGCGAAAACCGGGCCTTTGATGAACTTGAATTCGCGTTTCTCGTTCAGAATCTCGGAGCCGGTGATGTCCGATGGCATCAGGTCGGGAGTGAACTGAATGCGGCTGTATTGCAGTCCCAAGGCATCGGCTATGGTGTTCACAAGCAGGGTTTTGGCCAAACCGGGGACGCCCACCAGCAGGCAGTGTCCGCCGCTGAAAACCGACAGCAGCACCGAGCGCACCACATCGTCCTGACCGATAATCACTTTCGCAATTTCGGCGGTAATCTTGTCAAAATTGGCCTTCAGCGCATCGACGGCCTTAACATCGTTATCGTAAACCATTGTCCTTCAATTATTCAGTCTTCAGCCATTCCTTGTTGTGGAATTTGCATTTTTTGTATTCGTCGTCAATTTTAATGTATGTGGCCTCGATTGTGTTGGTGAGCCACTCTTCAAGCACATCGCCTTTTTTCTTCTCAATCGCCAGATTCTGAATGCGTTGGTAGTCTTGCGACAGATTTGCCTTGTGTGGTTTGGTCTTTGAGCGCAGAAGCACGATTTTGCATAAGGTCTTTCCTTGGTCGTCTTCAGTTTCAAAGGGTTTCGAGATGTCGCCAACCTCAAGGTTGCGGATTGCGTTGGCCACCTTCGGGTCGAGCTGTTCGGCCTCAAAGAGCGAAGTTCCGGTGTAGGGGTTCAGCATCACGCCGCCGTTCAAACGGGTGTCCTCGTCATCGGAGAACATCCAGCAGGCTTCTTTGAATGTAATTTCTTTGTTCACAATCTTTTGACGGATGGTATCGAGGCGCAGCATCGCATTTTTCCTCTCAACTGCCGAAACCTGTGGCTTGAGCAGAATGTGGCGGCAGTTCATACGCTCGCCGCGCTTTTCAATAAGCTGGATAATGTGGTAGCCGAATTCGGTTTTCACAACCTTCGAAACCTCGTTGGGCACAAGGTTGAAGGCTACAGCCGAAAATTCCGGCACAAGGTCGCTGCGGCTCATAAAGCCCAGCTCGCCGCCCTTCATCGCCGACCCGGGGTCCTCCGAGTAGAGCACGGCCAGTGTGGAAAAACTTTCGCCTTTGGCAACGCGCTCTTTAAATTCGCGCAGGCGGTCCTTAATTCGCAGAATTTCAGTCTCTTCAATCTTCGGCGAAATCGAAAGCTGCTCAATCTCGAATTCGGTGTTGATGATTGGCAGACTGTCTTTGGGTAGCGCCTTGAAGCAGTCGCGCACTTCCTGCGGGGTGACCGACACGTTCCTCGTTATCTCGTCTTCCATATTCTGTGCCGTAAGTTGCTCTTTCACAACCTCAAGCAAGTCTTCGCGCAACTCAGGCATCTTCTTTTTGTAGTACTCCTCAAGTTTCTCCTCGCTGCCGATTTGCGACACATAGTAGTTGATGCGGCGGTCGGTTTCGGCGTTCACCTGCGCCTCGCTAACCTCAACTGTGTCCAGAATGGCTTGATTGACAAGCAGTTTCTGGTACAGTCCCTGCTCCAGAATTTGGCAGGTGATTTCGTCGTCGGAGTAGTAGCCCTGCGCCTTAATTTGCGACTTTTGGTTCTCGATGTCGCTGAGCATAACTATTTGGCGTCCAACAATTGCCACAATTTTGTCGACCACCATTCCCTTGTCTTGCGCTGTGGCCGCGCCGGCCGTCATCAGCAGTGTCGCCGATGCGCACACGGCTGTTTTCTTTATATCAATTAACATAATTAGTGAATCTCTGTTTGTTTACTGCGTCAACGTATATTTTTATTTCAAGATTGCGAATCAAATCGTTACGGCGATGGTTCAGCAGGATTTCGCGGATTTTCCGCTTTGCCAGAATCAGCGGCGCCTGCTCGTTCACATCGCGGAACTCCTTCACCATAAAAAAGTAGTTGTAGAGCGAGTCCTGCGCCTCAACAAACTTGCCGTTCCGAGCTGTTGCCAGCGGGTTTTTGACGGAGCCGAGCGGCATCTGCGCCACAGCGTCGTACAGGTATCTCCAGTCGGTGCCGGCGTCGAAATTGCGGGCGTTTTTGAAGCAGAATTCCTCAAGCCGAATCAAATCGTCGGGTTTGTTGCTGCGAATCAGTGTGCGGATTTCAGAGCCGTCGGGCAGCGATTTTGGTATCTGCACAAAAACGGCTCTCACGGCGCAACTGTCGAGCAGGAAGTTGTTGCCGTACTTATCGTAGTGGTCGGCAATCTGCGAGTCAAGTATCAGAGTGTCAAGGTTCTGCTCGATGTATAGCTGCTGATATTTATACACAAGCAGCGATGTCCGATAGTCGTTCACCATATCCTCAATGCTTGCGTAGCCCTTGTCGTCGATGTTGGCGATGGCTTTCTCGAGCATCAGTTGGTTGTGAATCCACCGGTCCACATAGTTCTGCACAAACATCACACTATCAGCGTTTTTCACATTGTCGGGGATAAGTTTCGCTACTTGCTGCAATGTCAGTACGGCAGAGTTGGTTTTTGCCAAAACGGTGTCATCGGTGTTTTTTTTGCTGAAAAACTGGCAACTGTCGGTTGTGGTAGCAATTGCTGCGGCAATGGCTATCAGGCCGATAGGCAGAAGAATCTTTATGTGTCGTCGGCTCGTCATTTATTCTTAATCAATGAGTTAAATACTTTTTCGTTGATTTTCACAGTATGCTTGGCGCGAAGTTCAGCAACCCACTCTTTTTCAAGGACATCCTGATAGTCGGCAATGGCGGCGCCGCGGCACTCGTCAAGAGTTTTCGGCATCGGGGGCACCGGGCGTACAATGCAGTAAAGTGCTGTAGTTCCGTTGTTTGAGACAGCTTTGGTAGTGCCGGCTTTCCACACCATACTGTCGATGTTGGCGTCATCGCCTTTGCTGCACTTGCGGTGACCCACTTTGAGCTCTATAAGCGTGTCGTTGATATTGGCTTTGTTTATTGCGTCAGTTACAGTGGAACGATAGTTGCCGGTTTTGGCTGCCTTTTTGATAGCTGCGGCAATAATATTGTTGAGTTTGTCGGGTGTGATTTTTGTCTGCGCGACAGCCGCTTCTTTGTATGCAACCAATACGGCCTCAACACGTTCGCCCCACATATATTTCTGCTTGTTGGCCTCATAGAACTGCGCAAGTCCGGTTGTGTCAGTCGAGGCTTTTGTCCAAGCCATTTTGTCTGTTAGTGCGAAAATCAGAATTCCGTCGTGGTATTCCTGAAGCAAGTATTTGAATTCTGGATATTTACGGGGTAATTGAGTGCGTTCAAAGTCCAGAATGCTATTATCAACACGTTTTTTATAGTCGTTTGCCATCAGCACTTCAATAGGGGTCTTTTTTTTCATTGAACCAAGTTCCGCAACAATCTTGGCGTAGTCTTGCTGTGAAAATTTGATTGTGTCGGCAATAGTAAAAATGGTCTTGTTCAAACCTTTAGCCTTGTCTGCGTTCCATTGGCCATACCAAACGGTTGTGTCAACGCAACTGATGAACTCGTTGAGTGCGGTCTTGTCCTCAGTGAATTTATAATCGTGCTTTAGGCGTTCAATTACAGCTCTTTGTGCGAATTGGTTGCGGACATCGCGAGACAGTTTTTGTTTTATTTCTTCTTGCATACTCTCATAACTATCTATGGGTCTCTTGTCAGTCAGTTTGATTATGTGCCAACCGTATTGAGTGCGCACTGGTGCCGATATGTCACCGATGTTTTTCATTTTGAACACGGCTTCTTCAAAGCTGGCAACCATTGTGCCCGTGCTGAACCATTGTAGGTCACCGTCCATTTGTTTGGAAATTGCGTCAGTGGAGTAGCGGCGTACCATCTGTGACCAATCGGCACCTGCAGCTAATGAGTCCGCAATCATTTGAGCCTTGCCGCGTGCGTTTTCCACAGATATTTCGTCTGCATTTTGCGGCAAACCAATCATTATATGTGAGGCACGAAACTCGCCCGGATTCGGCCTGCGGTCAAACACCTTTATAATATGGTAGCCGAAACGGGTGCGGAAAACTTGCGACACCGCGCCAACCTCGGTGGCGTAGGCAACTTTTTCAAAATCGTAAATCATTGAGAAGGCCGTGAAGTATCCCAAATCGCCGCCATTGCGCACGGCCGACGGGTCCTCCGACGTCTCGCGGGCAAGTTTGTTGAAATCCTCTTTCAAAGCCCGTTTGCGGATGTCTTGCGCACGTTTGTAAGCCTTTAGAGTGTCGGCAGCCGATGCGTTCTCCGAACATTTAATCAGGATGTGCGACGCGCGGACGTCCCATTTCATATGCTCGTAGGCTTCGCGCGCCAGAGAGTCGTCAACCGATGCGTCGGTCAGATAAGGCTTTTCGAGTTGGGCGCAGTATTCGCTGAATTCACGAATGAATCCCGGAGTGGTATCCATTCCAAGCCCTTCTGCCTCAATAACTTTCAGTTTATAGTCGATGAAAAGCCGCATATACTCGGCCAGCGAAGCCGAGTCGAAAGTGACCTCCGTATTGTTTTTCATATAAAGCCGTTGAAATTCTTCGCGGCTAATGTTTTTATTGTCAATTGTTAAGATAGTCTGATTGCCGTCGGTTTGCGCATTGGCCTGAAGGGCGGCCGCAAGAGCTAAAGTTAAAATCGATAATCTCATAATGTCATAATTATTGCCGCCAAGCGTCCGCATAATTGTTCGCTTGTTGGCTTGCGTCTTGTTTATATTGTTGATAATTAACGCTATATGTTTTAAAAAACTTATTCCGCATAATCGCGCCAAAATACAAAATTTTAGGCTCAACCCCGATATTAACGCCATTTTTCGGAAAGTATTGCAACAGAGGGGGCTTTGCCGCTGGTTTTCGGGCTTGTCAAGCGCGCGGAACATCAAATTTTAGGCAGACCAACTATTTTTTTTGTCGATTGAAGTGAATTGATAAATTTGAGGAAAATTTGTCGCGGAACGCGTTGACAGTTGCTTGTCGGTGCAAAGCGATGAATTACAGTGTGATACGAAACTAAGAAACTAATTGGCCGCAATTGTGTTCGGCTCTTAAAAACAGTGGAATATGAAACTTATTGCCAAAATTCTCATTCCGATAGCCATTCTGGCTCTTCTGCCGGTAATAATCGGAGCGTTTATGCCGCGTGACCGTCAGGTGATGCGAGGAATCGTCATCGACCAAATGTATTTTATGGTTCTGGCCAACATCACAAACCATTGGGAGGAACCAACGTGGCGCAGCAACCTCGACACAATGATTCAGCGTGAGAGCATCGACGGCCAGGACTGCTGGGTTGAGTATTACACCAACGGCGATTCGATTAAACTTGTGACTCAGACGTCCGGAGAGTTCGACTATGTGCGCCGCGCCATCCTTCCCGACGGCCGCGAGCTGCTGCGAAACATCACCCTTGCCGACATCGAGGGCCGTACCGCCGTCCGTATGATTGAGGAGGATTCGGAGGGCGACCCGCTAAAACGCTTTACCCGCATTTTCCACGACCCTGTGGCCGAACGTATGGAACAATATCTGTCTGATTTGAAGGATATTACCATCAAGCAGAAAGAGGAGATGGGCGACGACGGATTCTTCGGCTTTTAATCTATCCCGATGACCGACGATTTCGAAAAAATTGTTTATTCCGACGAGGTTATCGCCTTCACAGCGCTGGCCGGAAAATATTGCGATATGGTTGATTGCGTTGCGGCTTTTTCGCAGCGCGATTTTGTTGATAAGAGCCTCCGTCTTCTGTCGATATTGTATGTCAAGGCTTTAAGCCTTCCCCAAATCGAGCCCATCGACACAGATTTGATTGAGAAAACCGTCACGCAGGAGGAGTGGGACGAGGTTTGCAACGCCGTGGCCTCAAAACTCGCGGGCTTCGACAGCTACGCCGAGACGTTTGACCCGCTTGCCGGCGATGGCGCAATGGCCAGTCTGTCAGAAGGTTTCGCCGATATTTTTCAGGATATGAAGGACTA
Source organism: uncultured Bacteroidales bacterium (assembly GCA_902790595.1). Classification (GTDB taxonomy): domain Bacteria; phylum Bacteroidota; class Bacteroidia; order Bacteroidales; family SZUA-534; genus RUG13583. Next base: position 98,669 of record CADASL010000005.1, on the reverse strand, counting down.
TCTGTCGCTTATGCAGATGGGTTCGCCCGAGATGATGAACGACGCCATTTGGGAGTGTGTGAACAATTTCAAAAACTATTGGGGGCAGCGCGTGGTGAACATTGTCAGGGTTTTGCACCATCTGATTTACAGCGGCGCGCCACTCAAAACCGACGATGCCCGGACCTTTGAACGCGACGACCGGCCGTCGTGGGAGCGAGGTAATGCCCAAAGCGATTTCGGCGATGAATAAATCGATTACAAAAGAGGAGATTGCGGAACTGCCGATAAGGGCGTTCGAGGGGAAAATAAACGTCCCGCTCACCGAGGAGGAGATTTATGCGGCTGTCGATTACCTGCGGCGCTATCCAGTGCTTGGTTTCGATACCGAGACGCGGCCCAATTTCCGCAAGGGGCAGCACAACAACGTGGCTCTGCTTCAGCTGTCGGCCGGAAACGAGGCTTTTTTGTTCAGACTCAACAAGATAAAACTGCCCGAAGTGGTGAAACAGCTTTTGGCCGATACATCGATAACCAAAGTCGGCGCCGCCATTCACGACGATTTGAAGGCACTCGTAAAATTGAGCCCATTTGTGCCCGGCGGCTTTGTCGATGTGCAAACCATCGCCAAACAGCTTGGCATTGAGAATCTTGGCTTGCGTCCGCTTGCCGCGATGCTTATGGGCATAAAAATATCGAAGGCTCAGCAGACATCGAATTGGGAAATCCCGTATCTGACTGCGGCACAGAGACTTTACGCCGCAACCGATGCGTGGGTGTCGCTCGAAATCTATACCAGGCTCAACGCGATGCTGCAGCAAGGAATTACTGCCGAATAGCGCCGGAAACGGTGTCGGTTTATCCATTTTATAACATTGAAAAACAAGATAATATGAGTGCGAAAATCATACTGAAATCGGGAAAGGAACAGTCGGTCAAGCGGCTGCATCCGTGGATTTTTTCGGGGGCCATCAAGCAGATGCAGGGCTCGCCGAAGGAAGGCGACCTTGTGTCGGTTTACGACAACCAGGGCGGTTTCCTGGCTTGGGGGCACTATCAGCCGTCGTCAATCGCCGTGCGGATTCTGACTTTCGAGAACACCGTTCCCGATGCCGCTTTTTTCCGCCGCAAGATTGCCAACGCCATTGAGTTCCGCCGCCGAATGGGCTTTTTCGACAGCACCGACACCAATGTCTTCCGCATCATCCACGGCGAAGGCGACGGCCTGTCGGGACTTGTGGCCGACTACTACAACGGCACGGTGGTTTTTCAGGCGCACTCTGTCGGGATGTACCTGATGAAGGACGCCATTGCCGAAATCCTGAAAGACCTTTTGGGCAACAAGGTGCGCTGCATCTACGACAAAAGTTCGCAAACGCTTCCGTTCAAGGCTGATATTGAGCCTGTTGACGGATATTTGTTCGGCAAACCCGATACCAACATCGTTCTTGAGCACGGCCATAAGTTTGAGATTGATTGGGAAAACGGCCAGAAAACGGGCTTCTTCATCGACCAGCGCGAGAACCGCCAACTGCTTGCCAACTACTCGGCGGGGCGCACGGTCTGCAACATTTTCGGCTACACGGGCGGCTTCAGCGTGTATGCGTTGGGCGCGGGGGCGAAGGCGGTGCACACCGTCGATGTGTCGAAACCTGCCATTGCCCAAACCGACCGCAATGTGGCTCTGAATTTCCCCGATTGTGCTAACCATCAGGGTTTTGCGCTCGACGCCTTCGATTTTTTCGCGCAGACAACCGACAAGTACGATCTTATAATTCTTGATCCGCCAGCCTTTGCCAAGCACCAGAGCGCGCTCAACAACGCACTACAAGGCTACAAGCGCATCAATCAGCGGGCGTTGGAACAGATTGAGCCAGGCGGCGTGCTGTTCACTTTCTCGTGCTCGCAGGCGGTGAGCAAGGAAGATTTCCGAAAGGCAGTGTTTGCCGCTTCGGTCAACGCGCGGCGCAATGTGCGCATCCTTCATCAACTCTCGCAGCCCATCGATCACCCAATTGGTATGTTCCACCCTGAAAGTGAGTATCTTAAGGGATTGGTGCTTTATGTGGAATAGAATGGTGGGAGGATAGTCCGTTTTATTCTCTGCGCGTAGTGTAACTTTTCATCGGTTGCGGCGTCTTTTTCACGGTTTAAATTTAAAGATTATGAAAAAGACATTTTTACCGATTCTTATTTTTGTGATGCCGTTATTGTCTGTGGCACAGGGTGATACGAACGACGGCAAACTCGTGGGCTACAAGATTATCACGGGCCGTTTTGAGGGCGGCTCGGTTGAACAGCAGGGCGCCTACGCCCAATTGTTTGGCGCCGACGACACGCAGCGCAAGTTCGATTTGTATTTTCATTGGTACAACATCGCGCACGAGTACAGCCACTGCCTTCTCGATTTTTACGGCAAGAGTGTCGGCGGCGTTGAGGAAGAGATGCTTGCCAACAAGTTCTCGGTTGCCTATTGGCGGGCCGCTGGCTTTGCCGATGAACTTTCTGCGCTGAAAAGCATACTTGACGGCGCGCTGTCGGCTTTTCCGAATCCTGTGCCTAAAGGCAAGACGTTTACCGATTGGTACACAGAGATTTGGGGCACCGAGCAATTGATGAACGCCGCGGTTTACGGTTATTTTCAGTTCAAAAGCGTGCTCATTGCGATGGACGATGCCGACGACCTGACGCAGTGGTTTGCCAATGTCGGAATTGATGGTTTTTCAATGCCAAACGGTTGCCAATCAAAGAAATATCCCGTCGAGGCGGAAGCGGCGGCCGATGTGCTTAACGATTTGCAGCACTTCTTCAAGGCATCGGGCCTTGAGCCGCCAACCGTCGGCCTTGACCTGACCAACGACCCGATGACCCATCGCTCACAAAAGATGTAAAGGGTAGGGCGCAATCCTTCCGTCATTCAATTAATCAGTCCTTCAATCAATCAGTCCTTATCTTCCGCCATTATGTCATACAACACTGACACGTTTCGGGCCGAATCGCTCTGCGGACTGACAAAAATTCGGACAGCGGCGGCCAAAAGCGGGCAAAAAACGTCTGGCACAGAGATTGTCAATCGTTGGGCAATCAATTTTAAAAATTGAACAACAATTTAAAATTTAAATATTATGGGAAAGATAATTGGAATCGATTTAGGAACCACAAACTCTTGCGTTGCCGTGATGGAAGGCAACGAACCTGTGGTTATTGCAAACAGCGAAGGCAAACGTACAACGCCTTCGGTAATCGGCTTTATTGACGGCGGCGAGCGCAAAGTGGGCGACCCTGCAAAACGTCAGGCCATCACCAACCCGCAGAAGACCGTCTTCTCAATCAAACGGTTTATGGGCGAGCGCTACGACAATCTGACAAACGAAATCAACCGTGTGCCTTACAAGGTTGTGAAGGGCGACAACAACACCCCGCGTGTCGATATTGACGGCCGCCTGTACACACCGCAGGAGATTTCGGCCATCATTCTTCAGAAAATGAAGAAAACTGCCGAAGACTATCTGGGACAGGAAGTTACGGACGCCGTTATTACCGTGCCCGCTTACTTCAACGACTCACAGCGTCAGGCTACCAAAGAGGCTGGCGAGATTGCGGGCCTGAACGTCCGCCGTATTGTGAACGAGCCTACCGCGGCTGCCCTTGCCTACGGCTTGGACAAGACCAACAAGGATATGAAGATTGTCGTGTTCGACTGCGGCGGCGGTACTCACGATGTGTCGGTGCTTGAACTTGGCGACGGCGTGTTTGAGGTGAAGGCCACCGACGGTGATACCCACCTTGGCGGCGACGACTTCGACCATCGTATCATCGAGTGGTTGGTTCAAGAGTTCAAAGACGAGAACTCGGGTGCCGATTTGAGCAAGGACCCAATGGCTCTGCAACGCTTGAAAGAGGCTGCCGAGAAGGCGAAAATCGAACTTTCGAACACCACATCGACCGAAATCAACCTGCCTTACATTATGCCTGTCGACGGCGTTCCACGTCACTTGGTTCGCACGCTGACCCGCGCAAAATTCGAGCAGTTGATTGACGACCTTATCCAACGTACAATCGCACCTTGCAAATCGGCTCTGCAGAACGCTGGTTTGACAGTTAACGATATCAACGAGGTTATTCTGGTGGGCGGCTCAACACGTATCCCTGCCATTCAGCAGGCTGTGGAGAAATTCTTCGGTAAGGCACCGTCGAAGGGCGTTAACCCCGACGAGGTGGTTGCCATCGGCGCTGCAATCCAAGGCGGCGTTTTGACTGGCGACGTGAAGGACGTGCTGCTGCTCGACGTTACCCCGCTTTCGCTCGGTATCGAGACTATGGGCGGCGTAATGACCAAACTCATCGAGGCCAACACCACCATCCCGACAAAGAAATCGGAGACCTTCACAACGGCTGTCGACAATCAGCCATCGGTTGAGATTCACGTGCTTCAGGGCGAGCGCTCAATGGCGAAGGACAACAAGACCATCGGCCGCTTCCACCTGGACGGCATTATGCCTGCACCGCGTGGTGTGCCGCAGATTGAGGTTACATTCGATATCGACGCCAACGGCATCTTGAACGTGTCGGCCAAAGACAAGGCCACTGGCAAGGAGCAGAAAATCCGCATCGAGGCATCGTCGGGTCTGTCTGACGACGAAATCAAGCGTATGAAAGCCGAAGCCGAAGCCAACGCCGAAGCCGACAAGAAGGAGAAGGAGCGCATCGACAAAATCAATCAGGCCGACTCAATGATTTTCCAAACTGAGAAGAACCTGAAGGAGTACGGCGACAAACTGCCTGCCGACAAGAAATCGGCCATTGAGAGCGCGCTGAACAAACTGAAGGACGCTCACAAGGCTCAAGACATTGCCGCCATCGACGCCGCAATGAACGAGGTGAACACCGCCTTCCAAGCCGCTTCGCAGGATATGTACAACGCTCAGGCCCAAGCCCAACAGGCTCAGCCAAACGCTGGTCAGCAACAGCAGGCCAACAATGGTGGCAAGAACGGCGGTGACGAGGTGACAGACGTTGATTTTGAGGAGGTTAAGTAAGTTCGAGACTCTGATTAGAGTTTAGATAAATGAAAAAGGCTACCCGTTGAGGGTGGCCTTTTTTTTTATTTGCCCCAAGACTAATCTGAATAAAACTGCTAAAAAACGATTTCAACGCAGTGGGTATCTTTCATTCCCCCGAAAAAGTGTAAATTTTTGCGATTATTCCCCCGAAAAAGTGTAACCAAAAATCTTCAAATGCCACAATAGAAAACCTTCAAATGGTACAATAAAAATGCGTAACTATTTTGATTATAAGTAAATAAACCGTTGGTTAAGGATGGCTTTTTTTTTGATGACACTTTTCTATGAAAAACTGATTATTTGTGCCGTTGCCAACTGCACAATTTGGCAACCCGACAAGTTCTATATAAATTAAGAGAACTGACACTTGAGGATTTGGAGTACGGCAGTTAGAACGTACCCGACAATTTTATCGCCTTTATCCAATTGCGAACGCACTGCGTTCGCAATTAAACTGGACGCAGTATAAGACGTACAAATCTTCCACAACTTGTGGAAATTTTTGTAGCATTCAATTTGTTAAACCCAATTTGCAGTAATTCAACGAGTCCCAATTCTGGCAAGTGCCACTTGCCAAATTATAAAGCAGTTAAAAACAGAAATTGTGCAGTTGCCAACTGCACAACCAAGCAGCAAAACATCTTTCGTATTAAAATACGAATTATTAACTTTGTCAACAAAGACGCATAGTTATGGATGATTATAAAATGCTTCCATACAAGTCTTTTCTTATTTTTTACATATGTAGATGATGACCTTACCAAACAGCTACAAACTTCCAATCCCCACCCTTGCAGGGATATTCAGCAATACCACTGCAACGTACAAATTCTATTGGTTTGTGGCATTGTTGGATATTGTTGTGAAAGAGCGCAAAACGCGAATCTCGTTTTGGGAAATCATTGCAGGAATGGTGGCGGAATCTTGGTATCCGATTCATTATTTTAAAATCTCGTTTGGCAAGTCCGATTCGCTGTTCGACAAATCGCTTGAAATTCAAAATGCGTTTCAGATTTCAATCGAATCTGATAAGGATAAGATAAAGAAATATTTGCTTGATAATCTGAACGGTACAAAGAAGTTTTTAAGGGTTTTCACTCTGAATGTACCATATCGTTTTCTTTCGCCTTGGATAAAATACACCTACGATGAAGATGTGGTGGCCAAATCGCAACGTTTTGAAAATGATTGTCTTTATGCCATTTACGGCGATGAAATTGTAATCAACGACAATTGGGTTGAATATCTGACTGAGCATTACACAATTCTGCGCGATTTTGCTTTTTGGAACCTGACCGAATTTCTGCAAAAACGCAACCCGAATGTGCCAGATGTGCCTTCGAAACTTATAAAACCGATTCTTCGCGATTCACTCACAAAGCAGCATAAGTTTTGGGACGCATATATCGAAACCGTTGGCTCAATTCGTTGCATATACACCAATAAACCGTTGATTGCCAAAGACTACGATTTGGACCATTTTATTCCGTGGAGTTTTGTGTCGCACAATCTGTTATGGAATTTGTTGCCAGCCGATTCAAGCATTAATTCGTCGAAAAGCAACAATCTGCCGCCGTTGGATATTTACCTGAATCCGTATGCGGAGTTGCACCATAAGGCATTGAAAACAATCTATCCGAAGAATCCTAACAACAAGATTCTCGAAGATTATCTTACTGTATATGATTCAGTTGGTGAATTGGTTCGTATGTCAGACGATGATTTTTGCAATGTTTTTCAAAAGACATTCTCGCCATTGGCGCAGATTGCTGAAAATATGGGCTTTAAATATTGGGAGCGATGAAAAAGATAAAGAACAACCCACATTTGACGGCCAAAGAGCGCACAACATATTCGTTTCCAACACGATGGCTGAAACAAAACAACCTTTTGAAAGGCGAGATTCTTGATTTTGGCTGTGGATTTGGTTTTGACACTGACCAACTTCAGAAGGAAGGCTACAACATTGTCGGTTACGACAACTATTACCGCCCCGAATATCCGACAAAACGCTTTGACACAATAATTTGCAATTATGTGCTCAACGTTCTTGAACCCGAAGAACAAGCCGAAGTGCTGATGTCGGTTTCAGAACTGCTCAAACCAACAGGAACCGCCTATTTCGCAGTCCGCCGCGATTTGAAAAGCGAAGGGTTCCGCACGCATTTTGTACACAAGCAACCCACATATCAATGCAATGTGGTTCTACCGTACAAAAGCGTTTTTGCAAACGAGAATTGCGAAATATATGAGTACAGGCACTTCAACAAAACCGATTACAAAAAGAAATACGAGATTGTCCAAGGTTGCCCTTTCTGCAACCTGAATCCGAAAGTGGAATTGTTGAGCGAGACCGCCACCGCAGTTGCCTTTTTCGACGGCTACCCAGTGAGCAAAGGCCATACGTTGATTATCCCCAAACGCCACGTTGCCAGTTATTTCGATTTAACAACACGTGAACAGCGTGCCTTGTGGCTTTTGGTGAACCATTGCAAAAAACTGTTGGCGGAGCGTTTCCACCCCGATGGCTTCAACGTGGGCATAAACGTTGGCGAGGCCGCAGGGCAAAGCGTTTTTCACGTTCACATTCACCTGATTCCGCGCTACAAAGGCGATGTTGAGAACCCGAAAGGCGGGGTTAGGGGAGTTATACCAGGGAAACAGAAGTATTAGTTAGACACGTTTTATCATATGAAAGAAGTAATAAAGAGTTTTTGCGAAGACGAACAATCAACCAATGGGTTGTTTCTTATAGATATGCCGACAGGTGCAGGCAAAACTTACGAGGTTATCCATTATATCAAAGAACTAATGGAAAAATATCCAGATAAGAAAATTTTCTTTGTGACCACACTCAAAAAGAATCTTGATGACCCGTATAATGACTTGTTGGATATATTATCGGAAGAACAACGGAAAAAGGTATTTAGAATTAAACCAAACATTGATTTTGTAAAAGAGAATTTCGATTCAATAAGAGATGATGTCAAGAAAAATGACAAGGTATGGAAAAGCGATGAGTTTAAGAAACTGGAAGAAAAATATGAAATAGTCGAATTATTAAAAGAAAGACATAAAGAATCCCAATTCAATGAATTTCAAGAAGCGGAAAGAAATTTCCGCAAAATGCTTACATATAAACTTCACGAGGAATTTAAGGATAGAAAGAAAAAACTACAAGCGGTCAAAACTCAAGCGCAATGGCATTGGATTGGTGAGTTATACCCGTCAGTGTTCACTCAAGACTATTCAGTTTATTTCCTTACCATTGATAAGTTTCTGCTCGAACATTCAACTATTGTCGAGCATCCATATTTCTTTTACAATCATCCGTCATTCAAGAATTCCTTTGTTTTTGTCGATGAGTTTGATGCCACAAAAGAGACAATGCTTAATAATATCATTGACAGGAATATCGAGAATGGGATAAACTATATTGACCTTTTTAAGAGAATCCATTCGGGGCTTTTGACAAGAGAAATCCCCAAAAGATTAATCACACCATCGGAAAACAGGAAAAAGAATGAGTATAACAAGAAGTTCCCCTTGGAAAAAATTATAAATGACATAAAGAAATTGGCACAGGAAACTAACGAGAAGCACAAACTCGATTTCTGTCATAAGTCGCAGGATTTCGACCACGAAGAACGATACTTCTTGTTCAATGACTTTGGATATTCATCAATGGTTTCAGACAAAAAAGACATTGTAACCAAATTTGACGGCAAAGGGAATTGGAATGCCATATTGCTCAATTCGGACAGCGAAACCAAGAAAATTCAAGAAGTTCTTTCCGATGTTAAGCGTTTCATTAATTATTTCTTGAAAGGTGTTAGTGTTCTTTCAATCAATTATCAGCAACTTCGGCAAGAAGAGATAAGTCATTCTGATACTCAAAGGGACTATTCTATTGACTCAGCAATTCAAACCGTGTTATCAACATTTATTGCTGAGCCAAGCATTGTAACGAAATTGGTTCGTGAAGTGCAAATGACTTGGAAGGGGAACAATAACGAAGCCAACAGCATTGATGATGATTATGAAAGTGGCGATACCAGATTTTGCAACAAAGGTTGGAACTATTATGAATTTCTTGATGAGGACCGACACGATTTGAAAACCGACATTTTCCGTTATTCTTTTGAGGAAACACCAGAAAAGATAATGAAGAAAATGTGTTTGTCGGCAAAAGTTGTAGGACTATCTGCTACAGCATCGTTGGAAAGCGTGACTGCCAACTACGATTTGAATTATTTGAAATGGCGGCTTCATAGTGGATACCGCCAACTCACAGACAACGATAGAGAACGGCTTCATCAACAATTCAAAAATTCAGTCTCGGGTTACAAGAAAGATATGATTCAAGTTGGTGTGACAGAACACATAACCGATGGTGATTATATCAATAGTAATCAATGGAGGAAAATCTTTTCAAACGAAGAAGTGGCAGAGTTGATTTACAACGAACTTGAAAGTATGCTGCCACCAAGATTGGATAGCAAAGGGAAAAGGACCGAAGTCTATCTTAAGTGTCGATATATAAGAATCGCTTGGGTTTATAAGCAGTTTATCAACCACCCCGAAATATATTCGTTGTTGTGTATGCTTACTACGTTACCTAAAGAAGATAGCAATACCTTGAAATGGTCTTTCTTACAAAAAATATTCAAGGCGATTTCCGAAGAAGCGAAAGTCCCTTATGACGAAAAAGTGGCGGTTATTTTGGATAGTGCCGATTTCGACAACAAAAAGGACGACATTCTTGATGCCCTGGCAAAAGGCCATCGTCGTTTTGTAGTATCGTCATACCAAACCATTGGCGCAGGGCAAAATTTGCAATATGACATTCCCGAATTATTAAAAGGAAAACTTGTTCATACAAACGATTTTAAAGAACGCGAACAGAAAGATTTCGATGCCATTTATCTCGATAAGCCTACGAATGTAATGGTGAATATGATTCTGCCAGACGTGCCGATTGAAGATGTGGCGCGTTACATTTATCAATGTGAATACCTGTGCGACAATTATGAAATTTCACCAGCAGATAAAGACAACAATATACGAGCCGCATTCGATAAGTTGAGAGGAAAGAACAAGTTTTTCAACTCTTTATTAGACACCAATAGTGCGCAGATTGCCGCAACCAGATGTCTGATTCAGGCGGTTGGTCGAATATGCAGAACCAATATGAAAAGCCAGCATATTTACATTTTTGCTCACGACGAGATTGCAGATGTCTTATACTATCCGATAATTGATGATAAATCAAAGGATTTCAATTGGGAGTTTCGGGCACTTGCAAATAGGTTGAAAGATAATCGCAAAATGCTAATTCCAGAAGAAATTGACGCTGTGAAGAAAGCGGAAGATGTTTCGTATAAGGCGAACCGACAGATACTGAGAATGCTGAATTTCAAATATTGGAATAAAGATAATATTGAACGATGGCAGCGTCTGCGTGATTTTGTCTTGCAACACCCGACATTAACAAAAGAAGAGTGGGAAAACACTTCGTGGAGGTTCTTCTACATTGAGTTGCCAACAGTGGCCAACAATGTCTATTACAAAACCGAAAACGACTTTTCCAAAACCGAGGTGTCGTTCTCGGCTCAATCAGGTTTCGCAACAGAATCCGCAGAAAGCGTGAATTTACACAATCTATTGAAACTGCCAGGATTGAAATCTTATTTCGAGCAAAATAGATATGCCACAGATTGGGTGAAACGTAAGTTCATAATGTCGCCACCGTTGTTCAACAATATTTACAAAGGAGCATTAGGAGAATTTGTCGGGAGAGTTTTCTTCTCGCAAATTATAAATGTAGAATTGGAAGATTTGGTGCCCGAATATTATGAGTTCTTTGATTTCCAAGTGAAAGGTAAACCTATTTTTATCGATTTCAAACATTGGAAAGAAAGCACCCAATTCAATGCAGATGAATACATTGAGAAGATAACTAATAAGAAAGACGAATGCGGAGCCGAGACCATTATTGTTGCGAATACCCAAATTGTGAGCCAATCAAACTATCAACCTTCGGTCACACAAATGATAGTTGAAATTCCGTGTTTGTATTCTTTAGTTAATGGCGAGTTGGTTCCCAACGAACAAGCCGTTTTATACATTAAAAATGCCATAGATGGAAAGTATAATAAATCAGGTAGCAATAAAGGTTGACAGAGAGAAACTTCTGAAAACCTACGACATATTTAGAATCGATTCTCAAGTCAAGAATCCAAGTAAGAAAAATCCATATTTCCCCAATGGGGCTAAAATGGTTGATGTGCCATTTGAGAACAGCAATGTTCTTTCGGTTGTTTTTGAAGGCGGCAAAACGTTTTATGTGTTGTTAAAGCACAATGAACACAATTTCAGGCAATTGAATGGAGAACTCGTCAAGTCTGACGGAGGAAACAATATCATTTCCAATGATGAGCGCGACACGGGGTTTAAACAAGTTCCAGAACACGTAATTGCCCAATTGTTGCTCAATAGTTTGGGCACATACGAAACCGATGAGTTGAAATTCAACAACATTACAGGCCATTTCTATTGCTACGATGCTTCTTGGATAAAACGATTCAAAGGTGAGGATGCGCCAGTATCGCAAATTCCTTGTTTGGAGTTGAAAATCACAAAAGACCTTGTTTTAAAATGGTCGATTCAAACGTTCTCATCAGCCACATTACGCAAAGAAATAGAATTTAAAGCAAAGAAGTTTGAAGAATACCCACAGTACATATTATCGCGAAACCAAACATTACGCCGCAAACCGAAAGACAGCAAAGATGTTGGTTTTATTGCCCGTCAAACAAAAAAAGACAAAAACGAAATAACATTCTTGGATATTCGGGGAATTGAATACTACAAACAATGCAAATTGGGAGTGATAACTAATGTGCTAAAGAAGTTTAATGAGAAGTGCGGCAAATTTGTTGAAGTTCAATTTCTGAGTATACCCAATTTAAGAGAGTTGGTTGTGGAGCCTAAATTGTCTGAAAAGACAAAAGCGTTGATTGGTGAATTGATAAAGAAGCAACCAATAAGAATAGTTGATGCAATTGGCGATACCTATTCTAGTGATTTTGTTGACGACTTGCAATCCGCATTAAAAGAAAGATTTAGTGTGCAGGCTACAGTAATAAAGCACCCCAAAAAAGGTTGCCTCAATTTGAGGATAATACACGACAAAGACACATACGATGGCGGCAACGACCCGCACAACGACAAATTTGAGGGGTGCGTTGTTCAGCACATAACCTATGAGAATTTCAAAACTAATGTCACAAGTGCGATAAACACCGTCGCCGAAGAGCTTTTGATTAAGAACGACATTCAGGGGAGAACCATATCTTTGGTTGATTGGAAAGAGTACAATTTCTTGGATGATTGGACTTTCGGTTTACGGATTATGGACGATAAGACACCCCGTTTCTTTTTTATGACCATTCACCCAGATGGAACATTTGATTTCGAAGAGTTGGAATTGGACTTGTTTAATATGAACAAATTCAATGATTGTATGGAAATATTTGACAACGATGAAGATGGCATTGTTTGTGGTACAATTCAACACGGAGAGTCAATAAACATTATCCAGGAGACGGATTTAAGAACACTTCCCGATATGTTCGAAGTTGAGTCTCAATTAAAACGATACAAGCAGGAAGTGGCGGTAGCTGAAAACAAGCGTTCTGTGAAAGGTGTCCGCAGCACTCAATACAAAGAACAATTGTTCGGTTCTTGTATAGATATTAAATGCTACCAAAAAGATGGTTGTCAATATTACTATTCGGGAGTGTCTGGCTACGGCTTAAATTCAACGATACAATGCGCCGCTAACATAAGAAAGATTCTTCCTTATAAGCAATCAGAACTGTTCTTTGAACAATTATTACCGCTAATGAGTGTGACTTTCGTGCGAAACGGACAACTGACAGTAGTACCATTTCCGTTTAAGTATTTGAGAGAGTGTATTCAACAAATGCTTTACACTTGAAAATAGAGGATTATCGCAATACAAACTAACCGACGACCCCAACTATTTCTACCGCGAGACTGCTTTCCTTGAAGTGTTCCTGGCCTTCGATGCCTCGCTCGTAGAAAGTATAGAAAACGATGAGCCAGACCCGTTAGATTAGAAAATAAGCAAACACAATCAGGGCGGAATCGGCTAAAAAATCATCGGTTCCGCCCGTTTTGTTCTCCTCCCTTACTTATCTTCCAAAAGAACATAACTGGTATTCTTGCTGCCTTCCGCACCTTTTACCAAAATGCCTTTGTCAATCAAATCGTTGATATCACGGAGAGCGGTAGCCTGCGAGGTTTTGCAAAGTTTAGCCCATTTGTCGGTTGTGAGTTTGCCTTCGAATCCGTCCCACAATTTGTTCACAACCTTAACTTGGCGCTTGTTCATAGCCACATTGCGGTGCTCTTGCCAGAACAACGATTTTTTAACCACGCGGCTGACAACAACTTCGCTGTGTTCCATTGCACCTTTTAAGGTTTGAAGAAACCATTCAAGCCACAATGTAATATCAACATTGCCCACTGTGGTGTTTTCCAACGCTTCATAGTATTTGTTCTTACTCTTGAGAATTGTGGCTGACATACTGTAGTAGCGATGTGGCATACCATCGGCACGGGCGAGCAGCATATCGGTGATTGTCCTGGTTAGTCGGCCATTTCCGTCGTCGAATGGATGGATGGCGACAAACCACAGATGCGCAACAGCCGCTTTTAGAATAGGGTCGGAAGTCTTTTCATTGTTAATCCAATCCAGAAAACGCGCCATCTCTTTTGGCACATCGGCTGATGCCGGGGCTTCGTAATGAACCTTCTCTTTGCCGAGCGTGCCAGAAACCACTTGCATTGGCTCTTCGCCAACTCGCCATCCCGCCACTGTTATGGGGGTTATGCCGCTTCGCCCAGTTGGGAACAAGGCTGCGTGCCAATTAAAAAGGCGCTGTTCGGTTAGTTCATCAGAATAGTTGCTGACAGCATCAATCATTACCTGCACAACACCATCAGTGTAATGGTCCGGCTCAGGTAGTCCTTCCGTTGAAATGCCAAGATGCCTGGCAACTGAAGACCGTACTCTATCGGCATTCAGCAAAACACCTTCAATCTCATTGGAACGGATAACATCTTCAGTCATCACGTCAAGTGATGTTTTTGTCTGAACTTCGAATCCTAAGCCATCCATCATCCCTGTAATGCGCCCTTCCTGAAGACGCACTTCGGAAAGAAGGTTCATTATTTTGTCGGTTTCCCAACGAAAATTAGGCCAGTCGGGATATTGCCAGATGTAATGCGGTTTCATAACTCACTTATTTTCTTGCAAAAATAAGCAAATGAAGCGAATCTTACCAACATTCACTTCAAAATTTGCAGCGAATGTCGTGCAATTCGCATCCTATCACTCGTGATAGTCATCATCCTTCCATTCAAACCTGATGGTTTCGGGCACCATATATTTGCCGATTTTGTAATCGATGTTCGCCTTGTGAGCCTGGCTTAGCTGAAAGCGCCGATGGATGCGGTACATCTTGCCGTCCTTGATAAAGTGAGCCCCCGTCTGATGAAAGCGGAAAGCGATGCCTTTCGATATGCACTGTTCGCGCACGTTGAGAATCCAGTCGTAGTTGCAGGGTCGCGCGTCAACACCCGACTCGCCGCTGACGGCCACTTCCTCAATCTGCGGGGTGAGGTAGGGCGTAAGGTCAACATTGGTGAGCATTGGCGCCACCATAATGCTCTTATGCTTGATGGGGGCCGACAGAAAAATCGGCAGTCGGTAATCGGCCATTTCCTGGTCCTCGACGGTGCAGCCCACAAGCACATTGTCGTAGCCGTCGCCCCAGTCGTCGGGGATGCACTCCGTAAAGCGGTCGATGCGTTTGGTGAAGAAATAGAACCAGAGGTCGCTGCGCTCTTTCATCATCTTCCAGCACTCGGGGCGCCACGCGTCGGCGTCTTTCAGCAGAAAATCGGAGGTGAAGCAGGTGAAAACCATCTTGCCGCTTTCAATCTTCCAGCTCTTGTCGCGCTTCCGCTTTACGGGAAGGTTGAAGTTGGCGGTTTTCCGACATTCCTGGGTCGATATTTCGCTGCCGTACATCTCGTCTTGTCGGTACACGTAGCAATGCTTGCACCCCGAGCTAATCTTGGTGCAGCCGTGCCACGGATTCCAGTCGGCGTATATTTCCCAGTTTTCAGCCATTCGCGTTTTTTTACAGATGTGATTACAATTCAGATGTTTGCTTGTCGGGTCAGATTTAACACGCTGTTTTACAGCACTTTTTTCACCGCCATCAAGGCACAATTCCGTCGCTCATCGCCGTTGCCGTTCACTTCGGCATACGGCAAACCAAACGTTTCCAGCTCGTTACGATAGATGGCCGATAGTTTATCGCGCATCGGGCCGCCGTTTTCGCGCACGGGGTCGGGCACCCAGGGAATATCGGGCAGGCAAAGCAGATGCAGCGTGGCGGGATGCGAACGGATGGCTTCGGGAATCCACTCGGGGCAGCGGCCGTAAACCACATCGAACCATACTTTGGTGATAATCAGGTCGGTATCGAACAAAACGGCAGAGTGACCAGCGGTAGTGGCGCGCTCAAATTCGGCAATCTGCAGACGGGCAATCTCAACCACATCATCGTAAGAGTAGGGGCGGCCCAACTGCTCAACGTAGCCGCGCGCCAGTTCTGGAACCCACGGAATATCAAGCGTTTGGGCTAAAAATCGGCAGAGTTCGGTTTTGCCCGTCGATTCGGCACCAGTGGCCACAATTATCTTTGTATCAGTTCTTTCCGCCATTTCAGGTAGCCCACAACGGCCATTGTTGTATATATTATATATAGGAATGCGGTGAGCGGCATCGAGCGCGTGAAGTAGAGCGCCACCGAGACGGCGTCGGCCACGATGAACACGAGCCACTGCTCAATCATTTTGCGGGTGAGCATCCAGGTGGCGGTGATGGCCAGCGCGGTTGTGAACGAGTCGCCGACAGGCACGGGCGAGTCGGTGAACAGGGTCAGAATCGCGTAAAGCGCACCCCAGATGGCGGCGGTGATGATTCCCAAAACGAGCCATTGCCTTGCTGTGGTGCGGCTCACGGCCAGTTCGCGGCCTTCGCGGTTCTTGTGCGCAAGCCACGCCACAAAGCCGTAGATGCTGATAATCAGGTAGTAAGTCTGCAGCCCCATATCGGCGTAGAACTTGTTGGCAAAGTACACGGCAATGTAGATTGCCGACGAGAGCGCGCCCAGCGGCCACAGCCAGATGCTCTGACGGATGGACAGAACAAGGTAGACGATGGTTGACACCACGCCGAACAGTTCGAGCCAATTGCTTGTAATCCAGTTAATCACGTTGCGCTATTTGCTCGGCTGAAGTTCCGCGTTATACAGCTTGTCGTCTTTTATAACCTTCACGGCCTCTTTAAAGATGGGGTCGATGCGGTTGATAATCTGATAGTACTCGCCCGAATCGTAGAGGTCGCGGGCAATGGCGGCTTTCAGGTTCACGCGCATATGCTCTTTGCTGCGTTCAAAGTCTTTCTCGTCGAACGGCAGTTTCTCCTTTTCGGCAAAGTCGGTCAGCTGTTTCAGGAACTCATCGGTGACGGTGAATTTCTCGTCGAACAGCTTGAAGTCCTTGTCGGTTTTGGTCGGTTTGTATTTCTTCTCCAGCTCGGCGCGATTGTTATCGATATAGTTGAGAACGAATCGGTTGAAGATTCCGTGGCGCACCATCTTCACGTAGTATTTCGATGTGTAGGTGGTGTCGATTGACACAAACACGTCGGGCATAATGCCGCCGCCGCCATACACCACGCGGTTGTTCACTTTGGTGAAGTATTTCTCGCCTGTGGGCAGATGGATTGAGTCGGCGCTGTAGAGCTCGCCGTCGTTGTAGCGTTTGTCGAATTCTTTGTTGTACTCGTCAACGCCGTCTTTGTACGAGCGTTGGATGCAGCGGCCGGTCGGGGTATAGTAGCGG
The DNA here is from genome assembly GCA_902790595.1 of uncultured Bacteroidales bacterium. Classification (GTDB taxonomy): domain Bacteria; phylum Bacteroidota; class Bacteroidia; order Bacteroidales; family SZUA-534; genus RUG13583. The sequence continues at coordinate 81,618 of CADASL010000005.1, read as the reverse complement.
GCCACGGTGAGTCGCATCATTGAGCCGTCGGGTAGGGGGAACTGGTTCTGAACCAGGCCTTTGCCGAAGGTGCGGCGCCCCACCAGCACGGCGCGGTCCCAGTCTTGCAGCGCGCCTGACACAATCTCGCTTGCCGATGCCGAATTCTCGTTTACCATCACCACAACCTTGCCAAAATCCTTCTCGCTGTGGCCCGATTCGGTGTAGTAGTTCTGGCGTGGCATTTTGGTGCCTTGCGTGAACACCACCATCTTGCCGCTTTGCAGGAACTGGCTTGCAAGGTCGAAACCGGTGTTCAGGTAGCCGCCGCCGTTGTCGGTCAGGTCCACAATCAGGTGTTTCAGCCCCTGCTTGCGCAATTTGCCGACGGCCGTGTTGAACTCACTTGTGGTGGTGGCCGCAAACTTGTTGATTTTGATGTATCCGATGCCCGCTTTTGCGTCAATCATATAAGCCGCATCAACGCTGTAGATTGGAATTTTGTCGCGTGTTATCTTGAAGTCAATCAAATCTTTGCTTCCGTGGCGCAGTACTCTCACGCCAACCACTGTGCCCTTTTTGCCGCGCAGTTTCTTCTGCACCATCTGGTTGGTGAGGCCCACGCCGGCAATGTTGGCCGTATCCACATATATAATACGGTCGCCGGCCATCAGGCCCACGCGCTCCGACGGTCCGCCGGGAATCACGGCCACAATCATCAGCGTGTCGTTCAGAATGCTGAACTGGATGCCGATGCCCTCGAAATTGCCTTCAAGCGGCTCGTTCATCGCCTTCACATCGTCCTGCGTGATGTAAACCGAGTGCGGGTCAAGTTCCTTAAGCATTGCAACAATGCCCGTTTCAACCAGTTTCTGCATATTGGCGGTATCAACGTAAAGGTTGTCGATGAGGTCGAGAACGCGGTTCATCTTGAAATTCTGCTCCCGGTTGCCGCGTTGCGCTTGCGCGCTCATTGTCAGCACAATGGCTGCTATTGCAATCAATATTTTTCGCATACCTATTTTTATTATAACGAGCCCAAAGGTAACAAAACGGCGGTATATTACGCCTTGGGCGTGCCTGAATGGAACTTTTTTTTGTTTTTTGTTTGCACGAAAGCAATTTATCACTAAAATTGCACCGTTTTCAAAAGGCGCGGATAGTTCTATCCAAACAAAATCAATTCATTTTTTTTTGAATTCCTTTTCGAACAATCACTGAAATTTTGTAATCAATTCTATTACAATCATTTATATTATGAGTTACGATAATTTATCGTTGAACGATAAACTTCTTCCCGAGTTGAGAATCATTGCTAAAGGCTTGGGAATGAAGCGAGTTGAGCTTCTGAAGAAAAAAGAGTTAATAGCTAAAATCCTTGAGGTGCAAGGCGCGCAGGCAGGCAAAAGCGCTGAGCCGACGGCAGTAAACACCGACCGTCAGCCACGCAAGCGCACCCGTCTTGGCGGACGAGCAGAGCGCGTGATGGGCGTGTCGCTCAATGCCGACAATGAGGCAACAACCGAGAAGGTTGAGGCTCCAAAACGCGTAATCACCGTGCCTTCGTACGCCGACCGCAACCGAATGGACGATGATGAGCCGACACCGGCACCATCATCGGCGGCCACTCAATCTACGGCAGCCAATTCACCTGTTGAAAAATACTGGTCGCGTTATCCGCGTCAGGAGCGCGATGCAAGGCCTTTCGGACAGAAACCGTCGTCGCCGGCGCAGCAGAGTCACGCAGACACGGCAGCCGCCGAGGGTGAGCGTGCAGCCTCGGAGCCGGCACCGCGCCGCGAGTTCCAGCAGCAAGGCGAGTTCCAGCAGCGTCATCAGCACCGTCCGCAAAACGGGGCGCGCGAGAATCACGGCCAAAATCAGTCACAGCCGCAAAATCAGCTTCAGAATCAGAATAATAACAATCCTCAGCCGAAAGAGGACGATAAGAAATACGAGTTCGACCAGCTCATCAGCGCCACTGGCGTGCTTGAACTGATGCAGGACGGCTACGGATTCCTCCGCTCGTCGGACTACAACTACCTGAACTCGCCCGACGACGTTTATGTGAGCCAGTCGCAGATTAAACTTTTCGGTTTGAAGACCGGCGACACCGTTACCGGTACCATCCGTCCGCCGAAAGAGGGCGAGAAGTACTTCCCGCTCATCAAGGTTGAGACCATCAACGGCTGCACGCCGGAGAGCATCCGCGACCGCGTGCCGTTCGACTTCCTCACACCGCTCTTCCCGGAGGAGAAATTCGACCTCACAAGCCATCCGCAATGCTCAATCTCCACTCGCGTTGTTGATATGTTCTCGCCGATTGGCAAGGGACAGCGCGGTTTGATTGTGGCTCAGCCGAAGACTGGTAAAACCGTATTGCTCAAAGAGATAGCAAACGCAATCGCATACAATCACCCAGAGGTTTACCTCATTGTTCTGCTCATCGACGAGCGTCCTGAGGAGGTTACTGATATGGCTCGCAGCGTGAACGGCGAGGTTATCGCATCAACATTCGACGAGCCGGCCGAAAAACACGTGAAAGTGTCGTCAATCGTGCTTGAGAAGGCCAAACGCCTTGTTGAGTGCGGCCACGATGTGGTCATCCTGCTCGACTCAATCACCCGTCTGGCGCGTGCCTATAACACTGTTTCGCCCGCATCGGGCAAGGTGCTTTCGGGTGGTGTGGATGCCAACGCGCTGCACAAGCCGAAACGCTTCTTCGGCGCTGCCCGCAACATTGAGAACGGCGGTTCGCTCACCATCCTGGCAACAGCCCTGACCGAAACCGGTTCAAAGATGGACGAGGTGATTTTCGAGGAGTTCAAGGGCACCGGCAATATGGAGTTGCAGCTCGACCGCAAGCTGTCGAACAAGCGCATCTATCCGGCAGTGGACATCAACTTGAGCAGTACCCGCCGCGACGACCTGCTCGTGGACAAGGACACGCTCAGCCGTATGTGGGTTCTGCGCAACCACCTGTCGGATATGAACTCGGTGGAGGCTATGCAGTTCCTTCGCGACCGTCTGGCCAGAACACGAAACAACGAGGAGTTCTTCATTTCGATGAACTCATAACGCAGAATAAACCGGAAGAGGCCGCAAATTGCTTGCGGCTTCTTTGTTTTTCGGCCTTTGTTTCGGCACCTAATATTATATAGGTGCGGCGATGTTCGCCCGATGTTGTTTTTCGACACGAAATAACCGATTGAAAATTATCGATTTAAAATGATTTGTAACAACAATTCGGAGCAAAGTAATTTTGTTTCGCTTTTTTAAAAAAACCGATATATTTGCGTGCTTTAAGCAAAAACCGGCGTTGCCGGAAAACATTTTGGAATTCAATAACACTATTTAAAAATGCAGAATAAAGGAGCTATTAGATTTGTTGCTATCGCACTTGTTTTAGTGTGTCTGTATCAATTGTTTTTTACAGTAGTAACAACGCGTGAAGAGAAAAAAGCCACGGCTATCGCAACAGAAGCCGATGGCAATTTGAATCTGGTAAAGTACAACAATTACCTTGATTCACTGTCGAGTACACCGGTTTACAACTTCTTCTTCCTGAAGAATTTCACCTACCGCGAGTGCAAAGAGCGTGAAATCAACCTCGGTCTTGACCTGAAGGGCGGTATGAACGTCATTCTTGAGGTGAGCGTGGTTGACGTAATCAAGTCGCTGTCGAACTACAGCACCGACACCACTTTCCTTGAGGCTATTGATATGGCCAAGAAAGCGCAGAAGGCTGAAGGCGGACAGACCAACTTTGTAACGCTGTTCGGTCAGAGTTTCGAGAAGATTGACCCCAACGCAAAACTGGCGGCCATCTTCAACACCACTGTGCTGAAAGACAAGGTGAATTTCAACTCGACCAACGCTGAAGTTTTGAATGTGCTTCGTGATGAGACAGAGGCTGCAATCGCAAACTCGTTCCAAATCCTCCGCACACGTATCGACCGTTTCGGCGTGGCACAGCCAAACATCCAGCGTCTGGGCAACACCGGCCGCATCTTGGTTGAGCTGCCGGGTATCAAAGACTCGGAGCGTGTCCGCAAGCTGTTGCAGGGAACCGCAAACCTGGAGTTCTGGGAAACTTATGACAACACTGAAGTTCAGCAATATCTGGCTGAGGCTAATGCCAAAATCAAGGAAATCAACGATTTGAAAGAGGCTGAGAACAAGACTGCCGACGAAGCCGCACCTGCTGATGAGCAGAAAGCCGCTCCGGCAGAGGAGTCGAACTCACTGATTGACAAACTTGCCGCTGACACAACAGCCGTTAATGCCGATGCTTCGAACGCTGAAGTGGCAAAGAACTATCCTCTGTACTCAGTTTTGAATCCGTATTACACTCAGGACGGACGTCTTCGTCCGGGTGCTGCAGTTGGTTTTGCTCACTTTAAAGATACTGCAGCTGTTAACGCAATGTTGAACGAGCCGCTTGTTAAGGCTTTGTTCCCGCGCAACCTGAAACTTCTGTGGAGCGTTAAGTCGTTCGACGAGGGTGGCAACTACTTCGAACTTATCGCCATCAAGGTTACAAGCCGCGACGGCCAGCCTGCTCTTTCGGGCGATGTAGTAACCGACGCTTCTGACGAGTACGCACAAGGTCGTGGCGTTTCAGAGGTTTCAATGAGTATGAACGCTGAGGGCGCACGCAAATGGGCCCGCATCACAAAAGAGAACATCGGCAAGAGTGTTGCCATCGTTCTTGACAACTATGTTTACAGCTACCCGACAGTTCAGTCGGAAATCAAGGGCGGCCGCTCGTCAATTACTGGTAACTTCACAGTTGCTGAGGCAAAAGACTTGGCCAACATTCTGAAATCTGGTAAGATGCCGGCACCTGCACGCATCGAGCAGGAGACCATCGTTGGTCCGTCACTTGGTCAGGAGTCAATTAATAAAGGTATGTGGTCGTTTGTTCTGGCCTTCGTAGTAGTGCTTGTATATATGTTGCTCTACTATCGTACAGGTGGTATGGCCGCAAACCTTGCCTTGCTCTTGAACGTGTTCTTCATCTTCGGAGTGCTTGCTTCGTTGGGCGCTGTCCTCACATTGTCGGGTATCGCTGGTATCGTGCTGACACTTGGTATGGCCGTCGACTCGAACGTGCTTATCTACGAACGTATTAAGGAGGAAATCGCCTCAGGCAAGGGCATCAAACTGGCCATCAAAGATGGTTACAGCAATGCTTACTCGGCAATTCTCGACTCAAACATCACAACCTTGCTGACAGCATTTGTTCTTGGTAAATTCGGCGAAGGCCCAATCCACGGTTTCGCTGTAACCTTGAGCATTGGTATCCTTGCATCGTTGTTCACTTCAATTTTCATCACCCGCTTGATTTTCGAGCGTATGCTTGCAAAAGAGAAGACCCCGACGTTTGCTACCGCAGCAACCGCCAACGCATTCAAGAACACCAAGTTCAACTTCATTGGCGCACGCAAGGTTTGCTACGTTATCTCGGGCACAGTTCTTCTCATCGGTATCATTTCGCTCTGCACTCGCGGACTTGACTTCGGTGTTGATTTCACTGGTGGCCGCACTTATGTGGTTCGTTTCGACAAACCGGTTAACACCATCGAGATTCAGAACGCTATTGCCGAGAAGATTGGCCAGACTCCTGAGGTTAAGACCTACGGTGGCAACGAGCAGGTGAAAATCACTTCGAAATATCTGTTCGCCGCTGGCGAGGAGGCTACTGAGGCCGATTACGCAGAGGCAGCACAATACACCAATCAGGAGCCGTCGGTTGACGAGGTTGTTGAGGTTAAGTTCTACTTGGCTTTGAAGGACAAATTCCTGCCAGAGGGTACATCTTACACCACATTCAAGAACGATTACCGTATGAGTTCGGAGAAAGTGGGCGCCACAATCGCTGAGGACATCAAGTCGTCGGCAGCGCTGGCCATCACATTCTCACTGATTGTGATATTCCTCTACATCGCCTTCCGTTTCCGCAAATGGCAGTACGGTGTGGGCAGTTTGGTGGCTTTGGTTCACGATACATTGTTCGTGTTCTCGATGTACTCGCTGCTCTACAGCATAATGCCGTTCTCAATGTCGATAGACCAGTCGTTCATCGCAGCCATCCTGACTGTGGTTGGTTACTCAATCAACGACACCGTGGTTGTATTCGACCGCATCCGTGAATATATGGGTCTGCAATCGAAACGCAGTCTGCAGGAGGTGATGAACGGAGCCGTCAACAGCACTTTGGCCCGTACAATCAATACTTCGGTAACCACTTTGATGGTGTTGATTATCATCTTCATCTTCGGTGGCGAGGTTATCCGCGGATTCATCTTCGCAATGATGATTGGTATCGCAGTTGGTACTTACTCTTCACTGTTCGTGGCAACGCCAATCACTTACGATTTGCTTAACCGCCAAGCTAAAAAAGCTGAAGAGGCAAAATAAAATTTGATTGAATTTTTTGAGAAGGCTACCGCAAGGTGGCCTTTTCTTTTTTGCGCCAACACTTTATCTTTACGGCATAAATGACACGGTATGATTAGCATTTCTGATATTCACAAGTCGTATGGCGAGGTTGAGGTTTTGAAGGGCATCAATCTTGAGGTGGCAAAGGGCGAGATTGTCTCGATAGTGGGCAAGAGCGGCGCGGGCAAGACCACGCTGTTGCAGATTGTTGGAACGCTTCTGCGCCCCGACAGCGGCCGGGTGACAATTGGCGGCGTTGAGGTCACGGCACTGTCGGAGAAGGAGTTGTCGAAGTTCCGCAACCGCAACTTGGGATTTGTCTTTCAAGGTCATCAGCTGTTGCCCGAGTTTACGGCGGTAGAGAATGTAATGATTCCGGCCCTGATAAACAACGGAACGCGCAAGCAGTGCGAGGCCCGAGCCATTGAGTTGCTTGAGTATCTGAATCTTGGCCACCGGCTGAACCACAAACCTCGCGAAATGTCGGGCGGTGAGCAGCAGCGTGTGGCCGTGGCCCGCGCCCTAATCAACGGTCCCGAAGTTATTCTGGCTGATGAGCCGTCGGGCAACCTCGACACAATGAACAAAGAGGAACTGCACCGACTCTTCTTCGATTTGCGCGACAAATTCAATCAGACATTCGTCATCGTCACCCACGATATGAGCCTGGCCCAAATGTCGGACCGCACCATTACAATGCAGGACGGACGAATAACTGAAGGATTGAAGTCCCGATAGTTATCGGGATGAAAGATTGAAGGAGTAATCGTCGATTCCGGTCTTTGATTTACCAGCTCTTCGATTTTCTAATTCATATAGTCTGAAGTCTGTTGTCCGAAGTCTATTTACCTCGGAACAGGTGCACGTAGCCTTTGCGGCGGAATTTCTCATTGTTCCAGCCTTCGGCGTAGATGGTGTAGAAATAGACGCCGGCCGGAGCGTCGCCAAAGCCGAACGTGCTGCCGTCCCAGCCTTCCCAGCTGCCGTCGCTGTCTTCGTAGCTGTAGATTCTCATTCCCCAACGGTCGTAAATCTTAATCTCGAAATGGCGGATTGACTTTGGCATTGTCTCATCGGTGAACTTGAACACAGGGTTAGCGCCGCCGGGAGTGAAGGCGTTTGGAATATCGGGGTTCTTGGCAATGAACGACGAGTCAACGTTGATATATTCACGTTTCAGCAGCCTGTCGACGCATTGGTGCTGCCCGCCGTCAACCATATAAACCGGACCTTTCACTGTCAGTGCCACATCGTAGCCGTATTGCTCGTTGGGGCGCGTGTATCGAATAGAATCGGGCAGATACTGCGTTGTGATGGAGTCCATCAGCAGTGAGTCGGCCTCGTCGCGGCGGCGGTCTTCGGGTTTGTAGAAATGCCAGCACCATTCGGTGGCGTTTTCCGAATCATCGATAAACTGCACCGTCAGAGGCGCCTGTCCCGAGCTGTCGGTTTCCTCGGTGGGCACAAAGCTGCGGCTCGCAGTGAACCTCGCCTTCACGGCCTTCAGATAGAGGTTGCCGTCGCCGTTGTCGTCACCTTCTTCAATTTCAAGCTTTTTGGTGCGGCTCTCGCCGTGTGAGTCTTCAACCGTCAAGCGGAAGACGGTGGGCTTGGTGGGCGCGGCGAAAGACGGGTTTTTCACCGATGGAATCTGTCCGGCCGACGGAGTCGATTCCCAGCGGAATTTCATAAACTTGATGTTGTCGCTGAAATAGGTGAGTGGCGCGCCGCTCACACGGTCGTAATATTCAAACTCCTCGTCGTAGGCCATTGTGGTGCGAAGCTCCATAATCTCGCAGGTCGAGTTATAGACATTTATCGCGCTCACATTGAACTCGTTCTGGAAAACCCAAGCGTAAAATGTTGTGTCCCAGGTGCAGGAATCGTTCTGCACGGTAACCATATAGCCGCCCTGGGTGCAATCGCTCTTTTCGGAGCGCGAGACACCGCTTTCTGTTTTCAGTGCGATGTCGAAAGCCGACGTGCGCTCGTTGTAGCGGAACCATTTGAAAGTGAGGTTTGTGCTGTCGGGAACCTCGGCAGTCAGAGTTCCTGTAGTGCTGAAACCGCGCGGGTCGGAGTAGTAGATGAAGATGGGGTCGTTGGCTATGGAGTCGGTTTGGTATGTTGTGGTGTCAGACCGGTTGGCGTTGGCCGTGATTTGCGAAAATGCGCTGCCGCCCAACAGTATCAGGCTGGTGAGAAGCAAAAATGTTAGTCCGGGTCTGTTCATCTCGAAAATCTTGTCGATAGCTATAACTCAAAATCGCGTGCAATATTATAAAAATTAGGGCAAATGATACGATTTGCCGCATTGTTAAAAACTATGTCTGCCGGCATTTCCATTCGCATAACTTTTTTGCCGTAATTTGCCGCTGTCAGAAACCTTCGATAATGGAGAATTACCTCGACCAACTCAACGACGTGCAGCGCACGGCTGTCCAGGCCACACAAGGTCCTTGCCTGATTGTGGCCGGTGCCGGCTCGGGCAAAACCCGCGTACTCACATACCGCATTGCTCACCTGCTGGCAACGGGCGTCAAACCCTGGAACATTCTGGCGCTGACCTTCACCAACAAGGCCGCGCGCGAGATGCAGAAACGTATTGCGCAGTTGGTTGGCGAGCAGGACGCGGCTAAGCTCACAATGGGCACGTTCCACTCCATTTTCAACCAGATTCTGCGCGTTGAGCACGAGAGACTGGGTTTCCCGTCAGCGTACACCATCTACGATACGGCCGATTCAAAAAGTCTTGTGAAATCGATAGTGAAAGATTTGCGACTTGATGATAAGGTGTATAAAATCAATCATATAATGAGCCGCATATCGATGGCCAAGAACAATTTGGTGACGGCCGAAGTCTATCGCACCAACGCCGAGCTTATGGCCACCGACAACGCCAACCGGATGCCGCTCATCGGTGAGATTTATTCGAGGTATGTGGCGCGCTGCCGTCAGTCGGCGGCAATGGATTTCGACGATTTGCTGCTCTATACCAACATTTTGTTCCGCGACAATCCCGATGTGCTCGATAAGTATCAGAACAAATTCAAATATGTTTTGGTCGATGAGTATCAAGATACCAATTATGCCCAGTATTTGATAATCAAAAAGTTGGCACAACAGCACCAGAATATTTGTGTGGTGGGCGACGACGCGCAGAGCATCTATTCGTTCCGTGGCGCAAAAATCGAGAACATCTTGAATTTCCGCAACGATTATCCGCAGTGCAAGTTGTTCAAACTGGAGCAGAACTACCGCTCGACGCAAAACATTGTTTCAGCGGCTAACAGCCTGATAAAGAAGAACGAACACCAGATTCCGAAAGATGTTTTCTCGGAGAAGGATGAGGGCGAGCCAATCCGCGTGATGGCCGCAATGACAGAGATTGAGGAGAGCTACAACGTGGTGGGCGACATTTTTGCAAAAATCGCCAACCTGCACTGTCATTATAGCGATTTCGCCGTTCTGTACCGCACCAACGCTCAGAGCCGGACTTTCGAGGAGGCCCTTCGCAAGCGCAACATCGCTTATAAAATCTACGGCGGACAGTCGTTCTACCAGCGTAAGGAGGTGAAAGACGCCATCGCTTATATGCGACTGACCGTCAATCATAACGATGATGAGGCTCTGCGCCGAATAATCAACTATCCGGCACGAGGCATTGGTGAGACAACTGTCGAGAAAATCGCCCACGCAGCTTTCGACGGCAAGTGCAGTATGTGGAGCGTGATTACCAACCCGATGGCAATGGAGGCAATCGGGTTCAACAAAGGCACAACGGCCAAAGTCAATGCTTTCATCGAACTCATCGAGTCGTTTGTGGCAAATGTCGGAACGGTGAACGCCAGCGATATGGCGCGCGAGATTATTGACCGTGCGGGAATCAAAAACGAGTATCAGGGCTCTGATGATGTTGAGGACCGCAGCCGCCTTGAGAATATTGAGGAACTTATGCGCGGCATCGATGACTATGTGGCCGCAAACTATACCGAAAGCAATACTCCGCTGTTGGCCGGATTCCTTGAAAACGTGGCGCTCATCACCGACCAGGACAACAAGCGCACCGAAGGCACCGACAGTGTGACGCTGATGACCATCCATTCGGCAAAAGGACTGGAGTTCCCTTACGTATATATAGTAGGTATGGAAGAGGGGCTTTTCCCGTCGGCAATGTCGGTTTACAGCCAGCACGAGCTTGAGGAGGAGCGAAGGCTCTTCTATGTGGCACTGACGCGCGCAATGCAACAGGCAACCATCACTTTTAGCCGCAGCCGCTCGAAGTATGGCGGCGCCCGCGAGTCGGTTACGCCAAGTCGTTTCATCAAAGACATCGACCCGCAATATCTCTCACAAATGTCGTCGGGAACGGGCACAATGGGCCGCCCCACGTTTGGTTCCAGCTCTTTCGGTTCCAGCTCGTTCGGGCAGACAAAAGCACCGATGGGGGCCTCGTTTGCGGCCCGGCAGCGTTTGCAGCAGCTCCGTCAGCCGTCGGCATCATCGGCAGGCATTGTTCCTTCGCCGATTGACAAAGTGCGCGCCGGAGCAACAGTTTTGCACTCAATGTTCGGTCAGGGCAAGGTCCTCCGTATGGAAGGCGAGGCCGACAGCCGTGCAGCCATCATTTTCTTCCCAAAAGCCGGTGAGAAAAAACTGCTTCTGAAATTCGCCAAACTTCAAGTGGTGGATTGATGAACCACTAATAATTCCTCTGTATCCAATAACCCAAAAACAGGTCGTAAACGGTGTAAACGCCTAATTCGTGCGTTAGATAATCGTTTTCGAGCAGTCCTTTGACGGCTGCTTGCACAGTGCTTGGCGACGGTAATTTGTATTTCTTTACAAATGAACCGGATGTGATGTTTTTTGCTTCGCCCTCTTTGGCGATGGCCACAAAAACTTCTTTCTGCTTTTTGGGCATTCTGAACAACGTTTCTTTATAGGTATAGTCCAAAGTCGATAAAATGTAAGCGAGTGTTGGCATAACCATATCGGGACGGCAAGTTTCCCCTCTGCTTGTTCTTGAGTATAATATGCTGAACATTTTTTGAACATACCAAGTGATGTTATGGCAAACAGCAAAAACCTTGTCAACTGTTTCGGTATCAAGTTTTTTGCCAACATCCTCGAAATGATGGACGGCGAAAGTTTTGTATTTGTCAATATCTATCGGGCCGATGTTCATTATCGAAACGCTTTGGTAGAACGGGCGTGATGCACTTGTGAACATCTGTCCCATCAGGTGTCGCTGGCTGCCAGCGAAGATGAATTTTGCATTTGAGCATTTTTGAATGTATGTGCGCAGTATTGCTTCAATGTTCTTTTCAGGATAGAGAGCCGTTTGTTGAAACTCATCGATGGCTACAATGCAAGGTTTGTCGGCCGTTTGCAGATATTTGAAAATTTCATCGAGGGTTGTCTCTGGTTGTTGTAGATCGCCAAGTTGAAGGTTGAATGACGGTTCGCCTGTCGGACCGAATGAGACTCCTGCCTGAATTGATTTTATGTAATTCCAGAACCGGCTGATTGACTTCTGTCCTTGTGGCTTTAATTCATCAACAATCTCTTTGCTAAGTAGGTACACAAATTCTCGCAAAGTGCGTGTTGCGTATATGTCAACATAAAAAGTGTAGTACGACGCACAGATTTCGCTCTGATTGAATACGTGTCTAATTAGGTCGCTTTTACCCATACGCCTTGTGGCGATTATGGCCACATTGTTGCCATCTGTAATCTCCTGTATCAGTTCTTGCGTTTCTTTTTCTCTCCCGCAGAAATACCTTTCCGATACGTACCCACTGATTATGAATGGATTAATCTGCATTTTAAACCTTTTATTATTTTTTAATAATGCAAAAGTAATAAAAAACTGATTTTGTTAATGTCAGTGTCGGTATTTTCTCTTTTTTACGTAAATCTCTTGTATTTTTATTCAGTTTGTAAAAAGATTGTGCAGATAAATGAAATTTTCTTTCCTTTGTGCTTTTGTAAAGCAACTATTAGTTTAATTAAAATTCATAATGTTTATGAAGAAAATAGCAATGCTAATTGTCAGCCTTCTGTTCCTTGGGGTACAATTAGTTAATGCTCAAAACAAAACATTGACAGGTACGGTTATTTCGTCGGAAGACAACTTGCCGCTGCCTGGTGTCAATGTGATTTTGAAGGGCACTACACAGGGAACAATCACCGATTTTGATGGTAAGTTTACCTTGAACGTTCCGGCTGACGCCGAGGCGCTGGTGTTCTCTTTTATGGGTATGCAGACCCAGGAGGTGCCAATTGGTAGTACCACCACGTTTAATGTGACAATGGATCCGGAATCCATTGGTATGGAAGAGGTTGTGGTAACAGCGTTGGGTATCACCCGTGCCGAAAAGACGTTGGGTTATGCGGCAACCACAGTCAAGAGTGATGACATTGTTGCAGCCCGTACGACCAATGTGGCGAATGCACTTTCCGGTCGTGTGGCTGGTGTACAGGTCAACAGCACGTCATCTGATCCGGGATCTGTGAGCAACATTGTAATTCGTGGTTTCAGCTCAATCAATGGTAGCAACCAACCGCTTTATGTTGTTGACGGTGTGCCGATGGACAATACGATGACTTCAGGAACGGGAAAGAACATTTCCACTGCAGGTATTTCTAACATCGCTTCAGACAACATTGAGTCGATGACCGTGTTGAAAGGCGCAGCTGCTACCGCACTTTACGGTTCACGCGCAGCCAACGGCGTCATCATTATCAACACTAAAAAAGGTAAGAAAGGTGCTGATAAGAATTTTATGATTGAATATTCAGGTAGTGTTGAAGCTCGTGTGGTTTCTACTCTCCCGGAATTTCAAAATGATTATGGCCAAGGTTGGAATGGAACACAGACATTCATAGAAAATGGCTCTTGGGGTCCAAAATTCGATGGCTCTACGCAAATTTATGGCCCTATTTGGAATTACCAGCAGCGCATTCACGAGTACACGGCGCAAAAGAACAATGTGAAGGACTTCTTTGACATTGGTTGGACACAAAATCACAATGTGGCCTTGAGCGGAGCTTCTGATGACAACAAATTCACTTATCGTTTGTCGTATGCAAATGCAAACGAGAATGGTATTATGCCATCAGATGCTGACAGATATAAACGAAATGTAATATCTGTTGTAAGTTCATTTGACGAAGGTCGCTGGTTCAAGTTATCATCAAACATTAGTTTTGCTCGAACCAAGACCGATGCAGTGGGCACAGACCAAGGAACAACAGTGATTGACGGTTTGTATGAGATGCCGCGCGATGTGTCAATTGTTGATATGAAGGATTTGTCAAATCCTTTATTCACCCCCGAAGCTTATTTTACGCCTTATGGTATTACCAACCCGTATTGGGCATTGGCTAACAACTATATACACGTTGACGGCAAGCAGGTGTTCGGTAAATTGCAGTTGGATGTTACCCCTATTGAAGCTTTGACACTTACCTACCGTTACGGTTTCGATTATTCAGACTTTGACAAGAAGACGGGTACGCCGGAAATCGCACTTGATGACGCTCTGATAAATGAAGATTACGGCTATGCTCCTTCAAATATGAATCAGAGTGGAAGTGTTTATACACGATACTCTCGCAAGTACGAGCTCAACCACGATGTAATTGTAAATTTTGCCGACAAGTATTTTGCCGACAAGTTTGATGTAAATTTGAACTTCGGTACCAATGTCAACGAACGCTACTTTACCCGCACAACAGGACAGACTGATGAATTGGGTATTGGCACAGGTTTCTGGCAGTTGGGAAATGGCGCTACCAAAACAATTCTTACAGAGAAGCAAGAGAAACGTCGTGCGATAGGCCTCTTTGGAGATGTAACGTTCGGATGGGACGATATGGTTTATCTGGAGATTTCGGCACGTAACGATTGGTCGTCAACTCTTCCAATCAATGCCAACAGCTATTTTTATTCTGGTGCTACTTTAAGCTGGATTTTCACGAAAGTGCTTCCAAAGAGTGATGTACTCTCATTTGGTAAAGCCCGTTTTGCTTTCGGTAAGACAGGTAATGACACTGACCCATATCGCACAAGCAACAAATATGAGCAGGGTTATGCAGATGGTTATTATGGAGCTAACATTGCCCGTTTCCCACTTAACGGCAAAAATGCTTTTGTAACATCGTCAACTGCAGGCAGTACCACTCTTAAACCTGAAATGACAAAAGAAATAGAGTTCGGTTTGAATCTTCTGTTCTTTAAAAATCGTTTCGGTATCGACGCTTCGTTCTATAGCCGCACAACCGATGACCAGATATTCGAGCTCCCTGTAGATCCGGCTTGCGGTTATTCTGCAGAGGTTAAGAATGTTGGTAAGGTACGTAATCAAGGTTTCGAGTTGTTAGTAAACACAACCCCGGTTCGTACAAACAACTTGCGGTGGGATATTGATTTTAACTTTGCTATCAATAGAAACAAAGTTTTGGAAATGCCTGACGGTTTGGAAGGCGGTCGTATTTCAATCTACGATTTCGGCGCTGGCAACGATGCTATTTACATGTATGCCGAGAAGGATGCTGAATTAGGCACATTCTACACCTATCTGCCTAAACGTACAGAAGATGGTAAATATATTGTTGACGAAAATGGCAATTTAATTATAAGTGATGTCTTAGAATCAACAGGCAAGTCAATCAATAACAAATGGACTGGAGGTGTAACTACAGCTTTGTCAGCGTATGGCATTACTTTGAGCGCGGCTCTTGATATTCGGTATGGAGGATATATGTTCTCGCGTACCAAAAACTTAATGCAGTTTACTGGTAACGGAATAGAAACAACATACAATGGCCGTAATCCGTTTGTAATTCCTAACTCTGTTGTTAAACTTGAAGACGGCGGTTATACAGAAAACACTATGCCAATATATTTGGCTAACAGTAGTTATCAAGATTACTATGACAAATCGGGCTGGGGCAAAGGTTGCGAGGCTTACTTGATTGACCGTTCATATGCAAAACTTCGTAGTGTCAGTCTTGCCTATTCTCTGCCACAAGAGTGGGTGGCACCTGTGAAACTTTCTGATGTCACAGTTTCGTTGTTCTGCAACAATGTATTCACCTGGACAGCTAAAGATAACCATTACATTGATCCAGAGACAACGACGATCAATCAGGAATCTTTAGGTGATTTGGCAACTCAGTTCGGTGAGTTGTACGCAAATCCATCGTGCCGCATTTTTGGTGTGAACCTTAGTGCTAAATTCTAAAAGAGAGGAGATACAGAAATGAAGAAACATATATTATTATCATTAGTTGCCTTGGGATTTGTTTTTGCTTCTTGCGACGATTACCTTGACATTAACTATGATCCCACGGCTCCAAGCGAGAAGGATCTTACTTCTGATTTGATTTTTCCCGCAGTGGAAATGAACTTGGCCTCGAGCTATGGCAACTATCTGCGCATTGTCGGTGGTTACTATTCACAACATTTTGCGCAATCTTTTGGTACAAGTAATTATTTAGACTACTCGAAATTCACGATGTCGGCTACTCGCAGTAGCAGTTTGGCGTATAGTCAGACAAATCTGCTAGTTTTGAATAACTTGAAGACTGTGTTGAAAAAAGCCGAGGAGAAGGAAGATTGGGGCACATATTTGGCGGCAACTGTTATTCGCGCCTTCACTTATCAAGTAATGGTGGACTGCTACGGCGAGTTGCCATATACTGAGGCGCTAGACGAAAACAATCCGACACCAAAATATGATGACGGAAAAACCATCTATGAGGGAGTTTTGGCTGAGATTGACAATGCTTTAAGCAAAGTATCGGCAACAGATTTGGTTTGCACAAATTTCTTGTTCCCCAACGAGCGTGCATCTGTATGGATTCAGTTCGCCAATGCTTTGAAGCTGAAACTCTTGATGCGAATGAGCGGTGTTGCTGACGTTCAATCACAACTTGACGCATTGGTTGCGGAAGGCAATTTCCCAACTGAGGATATTGCTTTCACTGATTGCTGGATTGACGAATCAGGCAAGATGAGCCCCTATTACGCAGAAGAGTTCTCATCAAAATGGGGTTCGACACAGATTAACGTGATTGCCAACATTGCGATTATAGGCACAATGCAGACTGATGCCTATACCGACCCGCGTTTGGCCGCATTCTATGAGAAAAATGGTGCGGGTAAATATACGGGCGGCGTATCGGGTACTAATTTCGGTGCGACAAAAACATACAAGTCAGATTACTGGTGTCGTCCAAAGGCCTCGTTTGACATGCCGGTTTATTTGATTTCAATGCCAGAAATTGAGTTTTTCCTTGCCGAGTATTACGCAAAGAAAGGCTCACACGATGTTGCGGCAGAGCATTATGCAGCAGCCATCACTGCTTCGTTTGACGAGTTTGGGGTTACAGGAGCTGAAGCTAATATTGCCCAAAATCCTTACGATAAAGACAACTACAAGAAATCGATAGGCATTGCAAAATGGATTGCTCTCGCAGGAACCAATAACTATGAGGCTTGGTGCGAACTGCGTCGTCTCGATTATCCGGCTTTTGGTAGTGTGCAAGGCAGCGACATCTACAATGTTGTAAACGACACTTATAAACCGGAAGTTTACGCCCCTGGTACTTTGTACACTCCTATTGAGTACTTCGGTTTGTTGGGAGCAAACAAGGTTCTAGAACGTTTCCCTTATGCCGAGAGTTCGTCGGCTCGTAATAGCAATGCTCCAGCATTCCCGGGCTATGATGTGCCGGTATTTTGGGGTAAATAAGTAACAAGAAAAATGAAAGAAAATGAAAAATAGATTTTTATTGTTAATGGCACTTGCAGCATCGGTTGTCTCATTCTCAAGTTGTGAGAAGGAAACCGAGGGCAAGACAAATATTACGTATTATCCTGCGTATGATTTCGCTTATTCTGATTATGTCTCTTTAGGGGGCGAATTCTCTCCATCGTTTACTGCGGTATGCAATGGAAAAGATGTGACAAACGAAATTGAGTATGAAATATTGGATATAAATGACGAACCTGTTGAAAGTGTTGATACAGAAAATCCTGGTATTTATACTATATCATACCGGTATGTCAACGAGGATGATGTGGAAGACATAACAAATCGTACTGTTTATGTTTATAATCCAGACTTGGATATTTCGCTCGAAGGTGAATATACTATTGATTTTGAAAAATCGATATATGAGCGCACCGACGGTGATTGGACATTTACTCAAGCTGCAGATAATTATGGTTTTTCTGGTAAAGTGAGCATAAAATTCACAGAAATATTGCCCGGCTTTTATAGATGTAATGATTTGTTGGCAAAATGGTATGACCAAATTCGAGGCTATAATGATAAGTATGAAGGGCAGTATGATTTTAAAGCAAATGGAATTGTCTATTTAGATGCTAGTGGGGATATAATACTATTAACAAGCTCAGTTCCAGCTTTTGGTGATGCACTTGATTATATTGAAAATGCACACTATAACGCAGCGACCGGCGACCTTACTTATTTTGTTAGTTATGCCGGAGGTGTTGTGAAAATGACAATTGTAGCAAAACGGGTTCAATAATCTGCTGTAAAACAAAATGCTTATTAAGCAGGAGAAAATGAAGTCAGGTATTAATTCGATTAATTTATGAAAAAGATAGTTTATTTATTCGCAGCGGTGCTTCTGTTCGCATCGTGCGAGAAAGACGAAATTGGCGGCACGGCAACTGAGTCGATGGCAGGCCAATGGTATGTGCATGTTGATGCCGTTGATGAGAATGGCGCGTTGGTTTATTCTGATGAAGATTTGTTTGATCTGGGTAATTTCTTATTGCTTACCTATAATGTCGCGGATAATAAATCAGATGTGATGTTTGTTGATGATTTGGAAGTAGAAGGATTTTCTTGGTCTTTTAAAACAAAAGTGGATTGCGATTTGTCTGCTTTAACATTCTCTGCTCCAGAATCGGATAAGTATGTTTATGCAACAGAATATGACGGAGATGGGGAGTATACTTACAATAATTTCTGTTATAAGGCAAGGAAATTTGATGCAGAGATGTGGGCTTGGTATAAAGAAGGTGAGAAGCAGTATAATGCCGGCGTGATAAAGAAAGACAGCTTGGATAAAATGCTCGACGAATATTTTGCAATAGCTGATGACTCTGTTTCGGCGGGGTATTTTGTTAAATATGCAGGCAAAGAATTCGAAGTGGGACAGAATGCCAAAGGTGAGGAAACGGAGAATGCGTTTAATATTACCATTACTAACGGAGCAATAATTAAAGGTGCAGCGACAACCCCAAGTGGCATGCCGGCTGATTCAATCGTGTTCTATGTTGAATTTGACGATGATTATACAAAAGACGATGAAGGCAATCTAGTGTATGCACCGGAAGCTTACGGATTCAAAAACTACCGCATTTCGGGTTACCGCTACACGGGATTCGCTAAAGACGAATAGTTGATAGTTCAATGCATATCAAAAAAAGCGGCTCACTCGGGCCGCTTTTTTTGTTTGGTAGAAGTCTATAGCAATACCAATACCACTTTGCCATTTTCGTCCGAATCACTCCTTTTTACCCCAGATTTGGACGGATTCCTTTATATTTTTGTCCGAATGTGGTGTTTTTGATATGGATTTGGACGAAAATTGTATTATTTTTGTCCGAATATCAAAAAATACTATCTTCGCATAATTAATAAAGATGGACTTTGGGACGCTAGCTTTCGAAAACGCAGAAACGCCTGCAGAATTTGATGGTTTAACTGAAATGCATTAGTTATGGAACAACTGGTTGGAAGGAAAAAGGAATGTGAAGAGCTGGAGTGGGCAATGAATTCAAACCGCTCTGAGTTCATTATGCTATATGGCCGCCGGCGAATCGGCAAGACCTTTTTAGTACGCAATTTCTTTAACGATGAGTATGCTTTCCATTTTGTCGGGGCTCACCGCAAAAGTATGCAGGCGCAGTTGGACTATTTTCGCGAGGCGCTTGTAAGGTTTTCGGGTAACAATGAGTTGCCGAAAATAAAAAACTGGCATACGGCATTCTTGCAGCTGCAAGCATATTTGGAGTGCCGCACAGAAAAACGCAAGGTAATATTCTTCGACGAGATGCCGTGGATGGATACTCAAGGCGGTGATTTTGTGAGTGAATTGGAATATTTTTGGGCAAGTTGGGTGCAAAACCGCGACGATATTGTTTTCATCGCTTGCGGTAGCGCTACAATTTGGATGCGTGAGCGGCTTGAGGAAAATCAGGGCGGCTTACACAATCGTATCACTCACAAAATCTATTTGCGTCCGTTCTACCTGAACGAGTGCCGTCAATACCTTTCGGGACGGGGATTTCATTGGGACGACTACCAGATAATGCAATGTTATATGATTTTTGGCGGCGTCCCATACTATCTGAGTCTTCTTCGCCCTTATCTGAGCCTTCAGGAGAATGTTGATGCGCTGATTTTCCATATCGGCGGCGATTTGAGCGACGAGTTTGGCGAACTATACAACGCTCTTTTCCGTTCAGCCGACAAATACATTAGCATTGTCCGCCTGCTTTCAACAAAGCGCGAGGGATTCACCCGCAGCGATATTGAGCTTTCCACCGGACTGTCGGGAGGCGGGCTTTCAAAAATATTGGACAATTTGACGCGTTGCGATTTCATTGTGGCCTACAACCAGTTTGGCAATAAGAAAAAGGATATGCTTTATCGCTTGTGCGATTTCTACACGTTGTTCTATTTCAAGTATGTCGATGGCAACAACACGCGCGATGAGCAGTATTGGCAGCACCACTTCGCCGACCGGAATGTAGAAACTTGGGAAGGTTTCTCTTTCGAGGAATTGTGCATCCGCCATTTGCCGCAAATCAAAAAGGGGTTGGGAATATCGGGCGTGGCCACCGAAACCTCGGCCTGGCGTTTTGTGCCCAAAAAGGGCGATAACCGTCGGGGCACCCAAGTCGATTTAGTTATAAAACGGATTGACAAGATTGTGCATTTGTGTGAAATGAAATTCTCCGAGAAAAACTTCTCTATTACAAAGGATTACGAAAAGTTGCTTGCCGATAGGCGTGATACTTTTATGGACGTTACCGATTCCGGCCGGGGCGTTGTGATAACTTTTATCACACCAAAAGGTTTGACGCAGGGCATTCATAACGGCGTAGTACATTCTTCGTTGACAGCCAGCGATTTATTTGCTGAGTTGTAAATGTTTGAAACAAGTACGTCCGGCGACATTGCCAATTTTTCTATTTGCCATTTTCGTCCGAATCAGACCTTTTCACCCTAGATTTGGACATATTTCTTTGCGTTTTTGTCCGAATGTGGTGTTTTTGATATGGATTTGGACGAAAACCTAGTCATTTTCATCCAAATCTTTTTTATTATGTCAGATAGGGGCTAATTTACATTCCTTGTCGTAGAACAAGCTCGCGTTTTAATATGCGGTTGTTATTTTGTCTCAGAAATGATAATCCATATCAAACACCAGTTGTCTGTCGCAAAAATCTTTAAAAACACAATTTCAAAATTCGCGATATAGTGTTAATATTGCCTCGGAATAAAGTAAAAACGCCAAATTGGTAGCTGGCCTGCGAATGACTTTGGTTTACAGATGATTACGCGCAAAAGGCAGACGCAATGTTGGTTTGTCGCCACTCCCGACAGTGGCGAAGCTGTATGTATAAGTAAGGTTTTAACCGAAAAAATCAGGAAAACCGCCGGCTGAAATGGTGAATTGGTATGTGATGCGGACCAAACCGCGGCAAGAGAAGGCCGTCCGCACCGAGCTTCAGGCATTCGGTGTTGAACTCTATCTGCCCACCACAACCGATTACCACTATTACGGCCACGGACGTAAGAAGAAGATTGAGTCGCCAGTGCTGCCAACAATGGTCTTTGTGCACGTTGAGGCCGACGACCGGTTTGCCATAGTCAACAATCTGAAGCACGAGGTCCGCTATTTGGTCGACCGTGCAACCAATTCAAGTATGGTGGTGAGCGACAAGCAGATGAGCGATTTTATGCGTGTCTGCAACGTCCCCGAAGTCAAACTTGAGTGTGTCGAATTCGCAATAGGCGACAAAGTGACCATCAACGGCGGACAATTCGATGGCTTGCAGGGCGTTGTGAGCCGCATCAACGGCAAGAAACGATTCGTTATTGTGCTCGATGGCATTGCTAATATTGCAGTTGACCTTCCGGCCGAACAGCTTGGCGTAGAGAAAGAGTAAAGTGTAAAGAATAAAGAGAAAAGAGTGGTGAGTAAGGTGCGATAGATGTCAAAAGAGAACGCTTAACTCTTTGTATACTAACACCCACCCCCCCAATACATAACACCCCAATAAGATGTTTCAGAATACCAAAAACATAAAACCATTCGAGAAGAAGGTTTGGCTGTCATCGCCCACAATGCACGGCGACGAGCAGAAATGGGTTAACGATGCCTTTGTAAAAAACTGGATTACCACCGCAGGCGAGAATATAAACGAGGTTGAAGAGATTGTAGCAGAGCGCATTGGCGTTAAATATGCTGTTGCGCTGTCTTGCGGAACGGCCGCGCTTCATTTGGCAACAAAACTTGCAGGTGAAAGGCTTTACGGTCAGGCAAAACCTAACTGCGGAACGCTGCAAGGATATAAAGTCTTTTGCTCAGATATGACTTTTGATGCGACAATTAATCCAGTGGCATATGAGGATGGAGAAGCCGTGTTTATTGATACAGAGCCTGATACGTGGAATATGTGCCCAAAGGCGCTTGAGAAGGCTTTTGAGATTTATCCCGAAGTCAAACTTGTTGTGGTGGCGCACCTTTACGGCATTCCAGGAAAGATTGACGAGATTCGTGCGATTTGCAGTCGTCACGGCGCACTCATTGTTGAGGATGCTGCCGAATCGTTTGGTGCCACATATAAGGGAAAAGAGACGGGACAATTTGGCGATTTTGGCGCGATAAGTTTCAATGGCAACAAAATAATCACAGGTTCATCGGGCGGTATGTTTCTGACAAACAGCAAAGAAGATGCCGACAAGGTGCGCAAATGGTCAACCCAATCGCGCGAGGCCGCACCATGGTATCAGCACGAGGAGATTGGCTACAATTATCGTATGTCGAACATTATTGCAGGTATCGTTCGCGGCCAGATGAACTATCTCGACGAGCATATTGCACAGAAACGTACCATCTACGAGCGTTATAAGAAAGGCTTTGAAGGACTGCCCGTTTCGATGAATCCATTTGATTCAGCAAACAGCGTTCCGAATTATTGGCTCAGTTGTATGCTTATCAAGCCCGAAGCAATGTGCCGTCAGGTCCGCAGCGAGAACGAGCCAATGTACATTTCAGAGAAAGGCAAAACCTGTCCGACGGAAATCCTTGAAACTTTGGCAAAATTCAATGCCGAAGGCCGCCCAATCTGGAAGCCGATGCATATGCAGCCAATCTACCGAATGAACCCGTTTGTGACAGCCAACGGCAACGGCCGCGGCCAGTCGAACGCCTATATCGATTGTGGCGCGGCAAACGATGTCGGCGCCGATATTTTTGCGCGCGGCTTGTGCCTGCCATCGGACAACAAGATGACTCCCGAGCAACAAGATATTATTATTGAGATAATTAGAAGTTGCTTTGAGTAGGATAGGCATTGTCGCAACTTTTGCCAAATGAGTGATTCAAGAACAATACTATGTGAGCTGATTCTGATGAGGTTGAAGACTGAACTTTCACCATTCGACAGACTTCGGCTGCATAAATCGGCCTTGATGCTCAATGTGTTCAGCGGCCGCGATTGTTTCAATATTGAAGATGAAATGCAAGAATATTACCAGATAGTTGATAACCTTGCAGTTGAAATAAAACAGCTTCAAAAGCAAAGCAATACTGATACGGCCGCGACGCTGCAATCTCAACTTGATAACCAGGATTCGCGCATAACCGAAGCATACAAGCGTAGCATACCATACGTGATTCAGAGCGCAGGTTTTGTCAACTCAATATCCGATAGCAGTGAACTTGCATTAATATCAGCGATAATTGGTTGTGTTCATCAAAGCAATAGCGCGAATATCAACGATTTAGAGACACAATTAAAAAACAACAATTCAACCCCCGAACCTTTCGACCGAAAAAGTATTCTATCGGCAGCTATCAATCTTGAGAAATCGGGAGTTTTAACCAAAACTGATGCGGGATATTGCTTGTCGGGGAGCTTGAAGGAAGTGTCGGGGTATGAGAGGTTGATATGATGGTGTATTTTATTATGAAAAACATAAAATATAGTATTGTAATAGCCATATTGGGCGCCAGTGTAGCGTTAAACTCGTGCAGTACCATATCGGACCAGGAATTTGATGTCAACGGTGTAAAATTCAAAATGATAGCTGTTGAAGGAGGCTCATTTATGATGGGCGCTACTCCTGGACAAGGCGATGATGCTCGTGAAAACGAAAAACCAGCTCATAAGGTGATTGTTGAAGATTTTCTGATAGGAGAAACAGAAGTAACTCAAGAATTATGGTTTGCCGTTATGGGAAGTAATCCTAGCCATTTCAAATATAAGGATGGTAACTATCCGGTAGAGAATGTATCGTGGAACGATGTGCAGGAATTTATTAAGAAACTTAATGAGATGACAGGACAGCAATTCCGATTGCCTTTTGAAGCAGAATGGGAATATGCAGCAAGAGGAGGAAAGAAATCAACAGACAAAAAGTACGCCGGGAGTGATGATGTTGATGAAGTGGCGTGGTATAAAGATAATGCTGGAGGAACTACTCATGCTGTGGCAAGTAAGAGTGCTAATGAGTTGGGAATATATGATATGAGTGGAAATGTGTTTGAAATGATGCAGGATTTATTGAGTGCCGTTCCCAATATGATGTATACGGTTAGGGGTGGAGCTATTACAAATCCAGCCAGAGCTTATCCGAGGGTATCTAGTCGTTGTTTTTATGAATTAACTGTTAAAGCCCATTCCATAGGATTGAGGTTGGCGTATAAATCAAATCATAAAAGAGAATAAGGCAACCTTATATGTATAGTATCTTTTTTAAGCGATTAATAGATTTTACCCTTTCATTGTTGGCTGTTGTTTTTTTGTTGCCACTATTATTGCTATTGATGATTGTTGGGTTTATAGCAATGTCTGGTAACCCTTTTTTTACTCAGCAGCGTCCTGGCAAGAACGAAAAGATTTTCAAACTTATCAAGTTCCGTACTATGAACAATAAGAAAGATAAAGAAGGAAATCTCTTGCCAGACGAAGTTCGACTCACCAAATATGGAAAATTCCTAAGAAGTACGAGTCTTGATGAGTTGCCAGAGTTGTTCAATATTTTAAAAGGAGATATGTCTATCGTTGGCCCAAGACCACTTTTAGTCAAATACTTGCCATATTATACCATAGAGGAAAAACATAGACACGATGCTCTGCCAGGATTAACGGGGCTGGCACAAGTAAGTGGAAGAAACGCCCTTGGTTGGGAAGATAAGTTTACCTTGGATTTAAAATACGTTTCTAATATTACCTTTGGGGGTGATATAAAAATAATATTACAAACAGTGGGTAAAGTGTTTAAACGGGAAGGTATCAGTTCCGAAACTTGTGCCACAATGGAAGATTTTACAGATTATTGTGCAAGTGTTGGTCGAAAAGCATTAAGATAGATTGTATGAATCAGCCACTTATCAGCATAATAGTTCCAATTTATATGATTGACAAATATCTCGGTATTTGTATCGAGAGTATTATTAATCAAACATATAAAAATATAGAAATAATTCTTGTTGATGATGGTAGTAAGGACCGATGCCCCGAAATTTGCGACCTTTACGCTAGGAAAGACTCTAGAATAAAGGTAATTCATAAGCCCAATGGTGGTTTGGTAAGTGCTCGCAAGGCTGGGCTTAGAGAAAGTAACGGAGGATACATAAGTTACGTTGATGGTGATGATTGGATAGGTACAGGTTTTATAGAAAACCTGTGTACCGTTGCAGTAACAAGTAGCGCAGATATGGTTTGTGCAGGACAAACAAGAGATTTGTTCTCAAAATCTGCCCATTTCAATAATGCAATACCAACTGGTATTTATCAAGGTGAAAAATTGAATGAGCTTTGGAAATCAATGATTTCATATGGTGAATACTATCGGCCAGGCATAAGCACATACGTTTGGAATAAACTGTTTAAGCGCGATATTTTGCTGTCCCCGCAATCAACCGTTGACAATAGAATTTCGATAGGCGAAGATGGTGCTGTTACATATCCGGCACTGTTGAAGTGTAAATGTGTTGCCGTTGTTGACAATGTGGCTTACCACTATCGCCAGCGTGAAGACAGCATGCTGAAACAGAGTACAAGTTATGCCGATGAGGCACAAAAACTTAAGTATCTGTACGATTATATGATGCAATGGAGTAATACCGCCCCTATGGAATTTGAAATCGGAAAGCAAATTACCGATTATGTGTTGTCGATAGCCATTATGCGTTCAGGTGGAAGATTGCCGCAGGATAGTTTCTCTACATTCGATAATAAATATTTCAATAGGAACATTGTTGTATACAGCGCCGGGACATTCGGACAGCAATTAATCAACCGTTTCAAAGAAACCGGACACTGTAATGTCGTAGCTTGGCTCGATGACGATTTTTGGGAGTACAGGAGGTGCTGCTTGGATGTTGATCCGGTGGAGTCAATTACTCATATTGAGTATGATTATGTTCTTATCGCTACGGTTGACTCTATAGTCGCGAAAAATGTGACCAAAAGGTTGTTGGACTTGGGTGTAAGTAAACAAAAAATTCTTACGGTTTCTGTTCCGGACAATAAAACAGAACTTATATCTCAATTCCTTGATGTTGATGCTATAAGAATTGAAGAAACCAAAAACAAACAAAAAAACATATCCCATGCTTGATTTCGCAACAAAAGTCATAACTGCCAAGTTAGGTCAAACAAATATATTCGCTACAGGACAGGCGGGGTTCATTATCAAATCGGCATCGGGTCAACTTCTTGCCATCGATTTATACCTGTCGGAGTGTGTTGAAAGATTGGAGGGTCACAAAGGATTCAAACGTCTTTTGCCACAAATACTTAACCCATCAGACATTGATTTTGACGTGGTTGTTTGCACCCATCCGCATCTTGACCATTTCGATGTGGATTCTGTTCCGGCAATGCTTGCAAATGGTAAAACCAAGTTGCTGTGTTCTGTTGATTGCCAGAAGCTTATAAATAATTTGCTGTTGGATTATTACGATAGCCAAATAACATATGTATCACCAGGTAATAATTTGACTATCGGGGATTTTGATATTTCGTTTGTTAACTGCGACCACGGAAAAGGGGCTCCCGATGCTGTTGGTGTGGTAATAAAAGTGGATGGTAAAACAATTTATGAAGCAGGTGACACTTGTTTGCGTCTTGATAGGGTTGGAGAGATTCCAATGCCGCTGGATGTATTGATAGCACCAATTAATGGAGTGTGCGGGAATATGAACGAAAGCGAATGTGCTACATTGGCCGAGTCGTTGAAATCAGAAATCACAATTCCGTGCCATTATGGTATGTTTGCATCGCACCACGGAGATGTTGGACGCTTTTATGAGATTATGAAAGAGAAAGACCTTCCTTGCCTGTTGATGCAGCAAGGTGAACAATTTACATTGTAAACATATTAATTATTAACACGTATAAAATGAGCAAAGAATTTGAGGGTAAGAAGTTGTTGATTTTGGGTGGCAATCCCGAAACGACACCACTTGTAGAAATAGCCAACAATATGGGTATCAAAACAATAGTCTCTTCTGGCAGACATACAGATGCAGCGAAAAAAGCGGCGTGGAAATCGTACGATGTCGATGGTATGGACGTGCCGGGACTTATCGCGTTGGCTCGTGAAGAAAAAGTTGACGGCGTATTGGTTGGTGTTGCTGACATTCTAGTGCCATCGTATTGCAAAGTATGTGAGGCACTTAATCTGCCTTGCTATGCCACTCAACAAATTGTGGATGTGTTTGCCTTCAAAGATGTGTTCAAATCCACTTGCGAGAGATATGGCGTTCACGGTATTCCTGAGTTTTATCTTGATGCCGATATGAAACGTGAGGATCTTGACAAGATTGTCTATCCGGTTATGGTTAAGCCTGTTGACAATGGTGGAGGTGTTGGAATGACAGTGGCTTATAACGAAGAAGAGCTCAAAGCTGGTGTAAAACTCGCTTTGGAAAACAGCCATAAAAAACGCTTCATTGTTGAGAAATATATGCAGTGTGACGATATGGGAATGTATTACACATTCAAAGACGGATATTGCTCTGCATCTTGCATATACGACCGTTATACCACCGACGAACAGCCTGGATTGTCACGCGTTTGTCTTGGAGGTACATATCCGTCAAAGCATCTTGATGAATACTTTGAGCGAATGCATCCTAACGCTTTGCGATTGTTCAAGGAAATCGGCATAGAAAACGGCGTTTTGATGCTGTCTGGCTTTTATGAGAACGGGGAATTTTATGTTTACGATACCGGATTCCGTTTGCAAGGAGAGGCTCCTCATCTGTTGATGAAAGCCATTCACGGGTTCGACCAGAGAGAAATGCTTATCCGTTTTGCACTTACAGGTTCGGAAGGCGATGTCAACCTTGAAACCGATGACGACACACGTTTACGCGGCAAATGGGCTGCAACGTTATGGTTCTTGCTCAAAAAGGGCAAGATTGCCAAAATCACAGGATTGGAAGAGATTGACAAAGACCCGCGAGTAGTGGCTAATATCCAACGTTTGCACGAAGGCGATACGGTTCTTCCCGAGTGGATTGGAAACGAGAAACAAGTGCTTACGCGTATGTACCTTGTTTGCAATAGCAAAATGGAATTAGCCGACACTTTGAAATACTATATGAACACTGTAAAAGTTGTGGACGAAAACGGCAACAATCTTTTACTCAAAGGGTTTGACGTCAACAAGGCTTTAGAACTTAAATAACACTTTTTGCTGAACGCCTATGGAACTTGAACGTTTAAAAGACAAAGTCATTGTTATTTCTGGTGGCACTAAAGGTGTGGGCAGGGCTTTCGCCGAAGTCGCCGGACGCGAAGGGGCGAAGGTGGTTATTGGTGGCCGAGATGAGAAAGCGGGGAAAGAGGCAGTCCGAAATATCCGTACATTCGGCTCTGATGGTATTTTTGTTCACTGCGACCTTCTGAAGGTGGACGACTGCAAGCATTTATTTGATGCCGCTTATGAAAAATATGGCAAAATCGATGGCTTTTTTAACTACGCTGGAGTAACACCTGTTAGCCCTCTTGATACTTGCGACGAGGAGACTTTCGATTGGGTAATGGATGTAAACTTCAAAGCGTGTTTTTTTTGCTGCCAACAGGCCATTAAATATATGAGACTCAATGGCGGTGGCAGTATTGTGCTCACAGGCTCAGCTCACGCTTGGGGCGGACAAAAAGACCGTGCAGCATACGCTTGCTCTAAAGGTGTGTTGAGGATTCTAATGGAGCACATATCGCACCAATACGCAACAGAACAGATACGCTGCAACTATCTTACTCTCGGTTGGACACCAACCGAGGGTGAGGTCGCGCTTCGCATAAGCCAAGGAGAAAGTGAGGCGGAACTCCGCAAACGCGCTGCCGACATTCTACCAATGGGTCGTATGTGCGAACGCAATGACTATATGGAAGGATTAATCTATTTGATGTCAGACGCTTCGGCGATGATGACGGGAAGCACATTTAGGTTGACGGCAGGGGAGTATATATAATGTATATAAAATGTTTAAAATGAAGAAATTCACTGTTTTTCTTTTCTTCTCTCTTTTTGTCACTATTATTGTAGTCTTGTGCATTACAAACAATCAACAATTAACAATCAACAATCAACAAGAGTTTGTTGATACTGTAGAAATTAGAAAAAACGCAAAACTATTGACTTTTATTGATGACGATGGTCACACTTCGTTCGTGGATAAGTTACTACCAATCATAAAGGAAAAAAATATTTCCATTTCGATGGCAATAGAAACGAGTAGGGCCGGAACTAGAAATTACATGGATTGGGAAACTATAAGGGAATGCCACGAACAAGGAGCTGAGGTATTAAACCATAGTAAATATCATATATATAGTAAGGCAGAGAGTGAGAAACGAAGTAAGGATGATATACGAAATGAAATGATAGAAAGCATTGAAGATTTGTCAAGCAATGGATATGAGGAAACTTCTGATATTTGGGTTTATCCGGGAGCATCAGCTGGGGCAACGGTTACTATTTGTTCAAAAGTTATGAGATGCGGAATAAATAGTTCTGGCAGTGTCGTTAATGACTATGAATTTATAAAAATGCATAAATATGGGCTAAAACGGTTCCCTATTTGCAATCATATGACAAATACTCTTGAAGATTTAAAGGGTTATATTAATCAATTAAATGAAACTCCTGGTTGGGAAATATGGATGATGCATTCAATATATAATGAGATGTCAGAAGATTTCCTTAACGATTTTAGAAAAGCAATTGATTATTGTTTAGAGAATAATATACGTATTGTGAGTGTTAAAGAAGCTTTAGATTTTTATGGGGTAATAAACGAGAATAAAAATTGATATGTGGATTAAGAATAGAAATAGTGCTATTCTGTTTGTAAAATATATTATTTGTTTGTTTTATGTACGAAGAAATACAACCATTGCATAAAAAACAATATGAGATTCTTAAGGAATTAAAACGCGTTTGTGATAAAAACGGTTTGACTTATTATCTTGCTTTTGGTACATTACTTGGCGCTATTAGGCATCGTGGGTTTATTCCTTGGGATGACGATATAGATACAGGAATGCCTATTGCTGATTATAAAAGATTGGAAGAATTATTCAAAAAAGGAGAGTTTAAGGAAGGTTATTTCTTGCAGACAGCTAATACGGATCCTAATTCTGGAACAACATATTATAAATTAAGAAGAGATGGCACAGCATTTATTGTAAAACCGCAAGCGCATAGAGATATGCATCACGGAATTAACATAGATATATATCCTCTATATAATGTTGCTGACAATAAGATTCTAAGAGAAATACAGGCTCTTCATGCAGTGATGTACATGCTCTTGGAAGTTGGTGAAATTCCTCATAATAATGGTGCTTTTATGAAAGTTGTCGGAGCAGTTATTTTGTTTATAGTCCGAGGCAAGCTTAGAGAAAAATATAAAAGATTTTGTCTTAGATATATGGCAAGATATGAAGGGGAAAAAACAAAGTATAAGGCACATTTCTATGGAAATTTAAATAGATGCCGTAGAATATATCCAGCAGATGTTTTTGAGAAGACAATACCTATGCAATTTGAAACGGATACTTTTAGTGTTCCGGTTGGATATGATTATTTCTTGAAGAAGTTTTATGGGGACTATATGAAATTGCCACCTATAGAAAAACGAGGTGTTAAGCTTGATAAGCTTGCAAAGATAGATACGGAACATTCATATCTTGATTACAAAGGGACTTATTATTGTGTAAAGGATAATCTAAAACAATGAAAAAATACAAAATAGGCTATACAACAGGGGTTTTTGATATGTTTCATATCGGACATTTGAAAGTCCTTCAGAGAGCAAAAGAACAATGTGAATACCTTATTGTCGGAGTGAGTACAGATGAGGTTGTTAGGAGTTATAAAAATAAAACTCCCATCATTCCATTTGAAGAAAGAATGGCTATTGTTTCTGCTCTTAAATGTGTAGATCAGGCTGTTCCTCAAACTTGTATGAATAAAATGGAAGCTTGGGAGAAATATCATTTTGATGCTCTTTTTCATGGTTCAGATTGGAAAGGCAGTGATATGTACAACAAGATGATTGATGAGTTCAAAGAAGTTGGGGTTGATGTTGTTTTTCTTCCACATACGGATGGAGTTTCTTCATCATTGTTGTCCGAGGTTCTTCACAAAATGAGCGAAAACGGAGAAGAATAAAAAATAGACTTGGGAATGTAATAGGAATTTTTGTATGAGTGTATATGCTTTCAAAAGTTTTGAGTATCCCACGAGTTCGTCGGGTGGCGCATTCCCCGCAATTGCTCGAGCATTATATGAAGAAGTTGGAGATGAATTTATTGTATTTGGTGCGGCCTTTAATGATGACTTTTCGGTAAAACATTTTGGCAAGAAATATAGAGATGGTATCTTATGTTTTCAGGAGAGTAAATATGTTAGAAGTGATATATCAGAACCATTAGAACAGATACAAGAATTAATCAGACAGAAAATTCCTGTATTGTTTGTTGGAACCCCGTGTCAGGTAGCTGCAATCAACAGTATTATTAAAAAAAGTGGATGTGATTCTGATTCGTTGCTGACAATTGACTTAATCTGTCATGGTACTCCTAAGTCGGAACTTTGGAGAGGTTATGTCAAACTCATAGAACAAAAGTATGGAAAAATAAAGCGTGTTTGTTTTAGAAATAATTTTACACGCAAAAAGGGGAGGACATTTGTTGAACTTGAAGATGGAAGAATAATATATGATCCTGACGAAATGAAGGCATGGATGAGGTTGTTCTCAACTTGTGTGTCCTTATATAAGGGATGTTTTAATTGTAATTTCCGAAATAAAGATTTAAATAGACCAGCCGATATAACGATAGGAGATTTTTGGGGGGTACAAGAGTTAATTCCTGAATTTAAGGGAATTAAAGATGTTTCTCTTGTAATACCACATACTGATAAAGGTCAACGCGCATTTGACCATATGGTAAGTAAATTTTTGAATGAGTCAATATTAATAAAAGAATGTAATGATGAGCGTTGGAGAGTATTCAATCCTCATTTGTTTGAACAGACACCTATTCCACTAAATTATGATGAGTTTTGGGATAATTATGAGCGATATTCAATTGAAGAGTTTTATAAAAAATATTCCAAGGCTAGTTTGAAGTATAAAATTAAACGAGGACTGAGTGATATGTTTGAGAAAATGGGATTAAAATATAAGTTAAAATATGTTATTAAACATTTTAAGAGATAATCTTTCCCTGTTTGAAAAGAGGTTATAAATAAAATGGAGCATTTAATTAGTATTATTATACCAGTCTATAATGTAGATAAAAAATTACTGGAATCGTGTATAAGCTCTGTTTTAAAACAATCTTATTCTAATATTGAAGTTTTGCTCGTTGATGATGGCTCGCTCAAAGATGTCGCTTCATACTGCGATGAAATTGCAAAAAAAGATGATAGAATCTTGGCAATTCATCAAAATAATCAAGGAGTTAGTGCTGCAAGGAATAATGGTACTAAAGCAGCCAAAGGAGATTACGTAATCTATGTCGATGCTGATGATTTATTGGCATATCACTCTTTAGAGGAAGCTCATAAGTGTATTGTTGAAAACAATGCTGACCTTGTAATATCTGGAGTTAGTAAAATTAAATCTCATTCTGATTTTGATTATTCAGGTATCTTTACATCCAAAAGTGAAGTATTAAATAAGAATGGAATAACAGAACTTAAAAGGCATTATTTAGCGCTTGATAATCCAAAGTATAAAAACATCAACGGAAATGGGTATATAAACAGAGGGCCTTATTGCAGATTGATAAAAAGAGAAGTGGCAATATCAACCCCATTTCCTTTGGGAATGCCGATAGGTGAAGATTTGTTGTGGAATTTGAACCTGTTATGTAAATGCAGCAAAGTATGCATTGTTTATAATGTGTGGTATGGCTATCTTGTCAGTTCTTCGTCGGCAATACGAAAGTATTATGGCAATAGAATTGAAAAAGTCGAGAAATACTTGAATTGTTTGTATAATACTCATAAGTCTTTCTGTTTAGAAAACATAGATGTATATGGGAAAAATGTTGCAGTGGAATTCTATTGTATTTTGAGATACGAATTGTTATCACCAAGTAATAGTATGAGTTTTAGAGATAAAAACATTATCGTTCATTCATTACTTGAATCAAAACCTTGGGAAATAATTACTAATAAAGAAGTAAAAAGATATTTGCCACAAAAATACAAGATATTGTTTTTCTTGTGTAAAATAAATCTGTGGCAGATTTTATTAAAAAGATTGTAAGATAGGGAGGTATCTATGTTTTTTTACATGCATGCTGGGAGTTTGAATCATGGTTGTGAGGCTATAGTAAGAACTACTTTAGAAATGACTGATGAATCCGTGACTCTTTTTTCGGGGAATAGTGCAGAAGATAAGGCTGTTAATTTGGACAACTTGTGTAACATTGAATCACAAGGCGGAAAGCGGAGAAAGATTAACCCAATGTTCATTGTGTGCAAAATAATTGAACTATTATTTCATAATCCCAACATCAAATATAAATATGCCTACAAAAATGTTTTGAACTCTGTGAAGAAAGGAGATTTGTATTTGTCCATTGGTGGTGATAATTATTGTTATAATGCGAATCAATATTTACATTATGTTAATCAATCATTAAATAAGAAAGGTGCAAAAACTGCATTGTGGGGATGTTCTATTGAACCAAAAATATTAGACAATGAAAGCGTTGTAGATGATATGCGGTTGTATTCTTTTATTACGGCGAGAGAATCAATAACATATAACGCCTTAAAAGAAAAAGGTATCAAGAATGTATATTTGTATCCAGATCCGGCTTTCACTTTAAAATGTGAAAAGTGTGAATTGCCGGCGTTGTTTAATGACAAGAAGGTAGTTGGTATTAATTTGAGCCCATTGGTATTGAAATTGGATAAGACTGCACAAAATGTCTTTTCTAATTTTAAAAAATGCGTTGACTATATTCTACAGAATACTGATATGAATGTGGTTCTTATCCCCCACGTGTGTAAAGAGAACAATGATGATAGGGATGCTTTAAGAAAGCTTTTAAATAGTTTCCCAAATAATCCGCGAATGCATATGGTGAATGAGTCAGGAAAAATGAATTGTATGCAATTAAAATATATAATCAGTAAATGCAGATTCTTAATTACGGCAAGAACCCATGCTTCGATTGCATCGTATTCTACTTGTGTGCCTACATTAGTCGCCGGTTATTCGGTGAAAGCTGATGGCATAGCGACTGATATTTTTGGCACAGCTAATAATTATGTTGTAGATATACATAATATGAAATCGAATGACGAATTGCTGTCAAAGTTTCGATGGATGGAAAGCAACGAAATGAGTATTGTAAATCACTTGAAGGCTATAATGCCCGATTATATCGCTAAAGCAGCAGAAGCAAAAGAATTATTTAACAGATGAGGTTAAATATGTATTTTACATCAAAGCAATTGGCAGTTTATATATTTATGATATATTTCTGCTTTTTGTTTGTATTCCAAACAATTATACCATATTATGTGGGAGCAGCCGCAGTAATGGCGGCTATTCCTGTTTTGGCATACGAGAGAATGTCTATAACTATTAGAGCATATGTGTTTCCAATACTATTGTTGTATGCTATTATGCTATTATGGTCAACTGAACCGCACAAAAGTTTCGTGTATTTTTTTATTCTAATAGAAGCTCTTGTGTTTATTCGACCAGATGAAAAAGATATGCGATTAGCTTTGGATGTTATAAAACGAGCAGCAATAGTTTATGCAATATTTGTTTTTGTTACCAAGATATTCCCAAACTTAATGTGCGGTTATGCGGAATTGGTGTTTTTTGATCGTGCAACTGTGGATGGTTATATACGAGCTATACAGAAAGGGTATTGCCCGGGTATTAATCATCAGATAGGATATACGGCACTGTATATTGTTTTAGGAATGTTCGCTTACGTGTATGATTATGAAATAACAAAGAAAAAGAAATATGCGAGGGTGGTATTTTTGTTTATAGCTTTACTATTAACCAACAAACGTTCGGCTCTATTATTTTTTGTTATTATATTATTAATGATTTATTTTTTTAACGCATCTCCCAAACAGAAATTTAATAGATTCTTAAAACTATTGATAGCATTTGTCGGCTCCGTTGTCCTTTTGATTGTAGTCGCAAATATGTTCCCTTCGGTTCCGATATTTAATAGATTTTTAGCATTATTCACGATGATTAAAGATGGCACCGGAGATGCCAATAAGATATTATCTGGCCGATTAGCAATATATAGGAATGTCTTAGAACAGTTTGAAACACATAAATTATTTGGTATAGGATGGGAAAACTTTAGCGACTTCTCTCGAGCCAGATCTGCGTCAGGAAAACCTAATCAAGGCCATAACGTTTTTTTACAATTATTAGCCGAAGTCGGTATTGTTGGTTTTATTCCTGTGATTTTAATTAACTTGTATTATTTGGGTGTATGTTTTAGAAGAAACCGATTAGTAATTAGGAATTTAGATGCACAACAAAAACGAACTTTCGTTTTCGGGACTTGCCGTTGTTGCTCTATGGCATTTATGATTTTCTATTATTTATTTTGGTTTTCCGGTAATGCACTCTACGACATACCATTGTTATATACTTGGTTGGTGTCTATTTGGTTATGTGTCTCGATAAATAAACAACATATAGTTCAATCTT
Organism: uncultured Bacteroidales bacterium; assembly: GCA_902790595.1. Classification (GTDB taxonomy): domain Bacteria; phylum Bacteroidota; class Bacteroidia; order Bacteroidales; family SZUA-534; genus RUG13583. Next base: position 45,669 of record CADASL010000005.1, on the reverse strand, counting down.
CTAATTTATGATTTCAATTCAAAATAAAATAGATTGCTGTGGTTGCAACGCTTGTGGCGACATCTGTAACCGCAATGCTATCACTTTTAAGACTGATAATGAAGGCTTCTGGTATCCTGAGGTTGACAAAGAAAAATGCAATAATTGTGGACTTTGCGAAAAGGTTTGTCCGATTATCAATATTAAAGATATCAAAAAGAATGACTTGCCAGAGTCTATTTGTTATGCTGCTGAACATAAAAACCTCGAAGTGGTATTCGATAGTACTTCGGGAGGTGTGTTTTCTGCGTTGGCTGATATAATGTACAAAAGCGAAGGATATGTAGGGGGAGCAATTTTCAATGAGGATTTTTCGGTAAGGCATTATATTTCAAATGATAAAAAGGATTTACCCAAACTTAGGAGTAGCAAGTATTTACAGAGTCGGTTCGATGGTTTTTACAAACAAGTTAAAGATTTGTTAAAAAATGGGGAAAAAGTGCTTGTTTGCGGTTCTCCGTGCCAAATGGCGGCTCTGAGGTCGTTTCTGAGGAAAGAGTATGAGAATCTTATCATCGCCGATTACATTTGTAGAGGTATCAATTCCCCCAAAGTTTGGCGTAAATATCTTGATTCTTTTGAGGAACGTTATGGTTCAAAAGTTGTTTATTGCAAGGCTAAATCTAAAGAATACGGATGGCGTAACCTTACACAAAAGGTAATTCTTGAAAATGGGAAAGCGTATTACGAAACGAGAAAACAAAGCAATTTTACAAAGGGCTATCTCAAAACAGGTGTTTATTGTCGCCCGTCTTGTTATGACTGCAAATTCAAGGGGTATCCAAGAATCGCAGATATAACTTTGGCGGATTTTTGGGGAATTGAAAACGTTAATACGAGTATGGAAAAAAATCTTGGAACATCGTTGGTAATGGTCAATTCTTCAAAAGGCGAAAAATACTTTGAAGAGGTAAAAAAGCGAATCAACTACGTCGATGTTCCTTTCAAAAGTATTGAGGCAGGCAATCGCTCACTTCATAAATCATTGGAACCGACAAAAATTGACCGCGACCAATTCTTCAAGGATGTTGATTCGATGTCGTTTCTTGAATTGGCAAAGAAGTACAATTTTTCTGGGAATAGTAGCATAAAATTGAAAATCATTAGCTTAATGAAATTCGTGCTCAAATTTGTAAGAACTACGAGACTAAATCCGAAAGCATTGTACCAGTTTGTTAAATATAACAAGATTTCTGAGGTATTACATGGACAGGCGATTCTGCCTGCACCGCACACGATAATTGCAATAAAAAAAGGAGGCAAAATCATTAAGAATGGCATTGTCATTTTAGGGTCTAAGAAATTTCCTAACTCAAAACTCGAAACAAGAATTTTGGTAGACAAAAATGGTATACTAGAATTTGAAGGTGGAGCAACTATTGGTTATGGTGCAGATATAGAGGTTTTTCCAAACGCGATTATAAAAATTGGTGATGATGTTGCTACAAACATCGGTACAACAATCATATGTCAAGAAAGGATTGAAATTGGCAAAACTACAAAACTCGGGCGGCATATCACAATCAGAGACAACAATGGAATGCATTATATGAACCGTCAAGGGTATAAAAATAGCCGACCTGTAATCATTGGCGACAAAGTATGGCTTACCGAGTCTTGCACCGTAATGCCAGGTGTCAAAATTGGCGATGGTGCAATTGTTGGAGCGCTATCGCTTGTGTTGAAAAATGTCCCGGCATATTCGCTTGCTTCTGGTCATCCAGCAGAGGTGGTTGATGAAGATATTTTGTGGAAATACTAAATACTTTTTTACTATGGAATTAAATGATTTTATTGAGAATTTCTCTGAACAATTTGAAGACACAGACAGTTCTGAGTTTACTCCAGACTGTGAGTTCCATCAACTCGATGAATGGTCATCCTTGACAGGAATGGCAATAATTGCGATGATAAAAACCAAATACAGCAAAACAATTACCGCTAAAGAATTAAAGGATTGCGAAACCATCGACGAACTTTATAATTTGATTGTCAACAAATAAAGTTTTATGCAGAATCCTTTCTCGCTAAAAGGCAAGACAATTTTTGTAACCGGAGCATCATCGGGCATAGGAAAAGCAACTGCTATTTTATGCGCTGAGATGGGTGCAACAGTCATTGTATCAGGGCGAAATGCGGCTCGACTCAACGACACATTCACACAAATGCTTGATGGTGGACATCAAAAAATTGTATGCGACCTGACCGATACCGCGGTGTTGTCTAAGATTGTTGAAACTATTCCTAATCTCGATGGCGTGGTGCATTGTGCTGGAATAGGTCAAAGAATTTTGTGTAAACAACTTACAGAACAAGACATTGACACTGTTATGAACACGAATTTCAAGGCGCCAATTCTGCTGCAAACCGAACTTCTGAAACAAAAAAAAATTAACAAATCTGCATCTATTATTTTTGTTGGATCAATAGCCGCAGAATCACCATCAATCGGCAACGCAATATATTCGGCGTCAAAAGGGGCATTAATTTCCTATGCGCAATGTCTTGGCAAAGAATTGGCTGTACGGCAAGTTCGTGTAAACGTCATAAGCCCTGCTATGGTAAAAACGAACTTAATTTATGCTGACGGTATTTCAGAAGAACAACTTGCCGAAGATGAAAAACGTTATCCTTTAAAGCGGTATGGAAATCCCGAAGACATAGCGAATTTGGCGGTTTACTTACTATCTGAGGCTGCGAGTTGGATGACAATAAGTAATGTTAAGATTACTGGCGGGGTAATTAATTTATCATAAAGTATGTTTATTAAGGCAATTTCAAGTTATCTTCCATCTCAAGTTCTTACAAACGAAGAACTTATCAAAGAGTTCCCGGAATGGAGCGTTGAAAAGGTTGCGAAGAAAGTCGGCGTCAATCAAAGGCATATCTCCGCGAATGACGAAACCGCGGGCGATATGGCATTTAAGGCAGCGCAAAAACTTTTCAATGATTATAACATTAGTCCTCAAACTGTTGATTTTGTGTTGTTTTGTACACAAAGCCCCGATTTTTTTCTGCCGTCAACAGCCTGTATTTTGCAACATAAATTAGGTATCCCGATTTCGGCGGGTGCTTTCGACTATAATTTGGGTTGTTCGGGCTGCGTGTATGGAATGGCGGTTGCAAAAGGTTTGATTGTATCGGGCGTGGCCAAAAACATTCTCCTGTTAACTGCGGAAACTTATACAAAATATCTGCATCCTAAAGACAAGGGCAACCGTTCTATTTTTGGTGACGGTGCAGCTGCGTGCCTGATTTCTACGGATGGATTCGCAGAGATAGGCGAATTTGTTTTGGGAACGGATGGGGGCGGATATGACAACTTGATTTTGAAAACTGGCGCGGCACGTCATAAGATACGCACTGGTATAGAAACCGTTGATGTCAATGGGAATGTTCGTTGTGACGACTACCTTTTTATGAATGGTGGCGAAATTTTCAATTTTACAGTGGATGTAATACCTAATTTGTTGGTCAATGTATTGGAAAAGAACAATATGACTAAAGATAAAATCGATTATTATCTTTTCCATCAAGCCAACAAGTATATGCTCAGTACAATACGTAAGATTTGCGACATACCGCAAGAAAGCTTTTACATAAATCTTGAAAATACGGGCAATACGGTATCTTCTACTATTCTAATCGGATTGAAAGATTGTCTTGACAATAAGATAATAAAGACCGGAATGAATGTCATCATTGCTGGATTTGGTGTGGGATTGAGTTGGGGGGCAGCGGTATTGAAATTTTAGGGGACGGTAATAATGAACATTCTTATAGTTGGTGGTACTGGAGTTTTAAGCTCGGCTGTTACTGCAGAGGCATTGAAACAAGGAATAGCGGTCACAATGATTAATCGTGGCAGGCGTCAAGTACCTGCGAATGTTGAACATATTAAAGCAGATAAAAACGATTTTGCTAAAATAGCAGAGGCATTGAAAGGACGTAAGTTTGATGCTATTATGGATTATCTGTGTTATACAGACAAGCAAACAGAGCAGAGTGTCAAGTTTTATAAAAATTTCACAAAACAATATTTCTACATTTCATCTTGTGCCGTTTACAACACTCAAGTTGCAGAAGGTTCATTGTTAAATGAGGAGTCTCCCAAAGTGCTACCGGTCTGGAAATATAGTGTAGATAAATGGGCAAGTGAGCAGAAGCTTGAGGCGTTATTCAAAGATACTGATGTCAAATATACTATAATCCGTCCGTGTGTTACGTATGGCGACACACGTATACCATACGGCATTTCACCGCAGTATGGTTATCATTGGACTCTATGTGCGAGGATATTGGCTGATAAACCAATTATTAGATGGAATGGCGGTATAAACAAATGTAATATGACTCGTGTCGAGGACTTTGCAGTTGGTGTGGTAGGGTTAATTGGTAATGACTTGGCTTATAATCAAGCGTTTAACGTATGCGGAGACGAAACTCCTACATTTAACGATGTTTTAGATACGTTGAGCGAAATAATAGGGCATAAAGCCATTACTGTAGATTTGACAAGTGATTTTTATGCCAAAGAATTTCCGTCACGATCAGGCGAAATATTAGGCGGTCGGTCGATAGATTCTATAAATAGCAATTCTAAAATTAAATCCGTAGTTCCAAAGTTCAAACAAACAATTTTCTTAAAAGAAGGCATTGAAAAAACAATAAATGCTTATAAAACGCATAATTATCAACACGGCATTGATTGGAAGTATGATGCTGATACCGATAGAATAATAAAAAAGTGGTGTGAAAAGCAAGGATTAAACGCTAACCAATACAATTTGCAATTTGTTGATTATTTGGGAAATGCGACATTTGAAGACAAAATGACATATTGGCTGGCCAAATATAGTAACAATATCCTTGTTCGGGTTATAAGTTTAGGATTACAATCTGTCTCTAAAATCTTACAGAAAACAAGGTGTAAATAATGGTAGATACAGCCACTAATAGCAAGACAATAGCGAAAAATACACTGTATCTGTATTTCCGGATGATGGTTACAATGCTAATCACATTGTATACCTCACGCGTGGTACTAAAAATTCTTGGAGTTGATGATTATGGAGTCTATCAGTCTGTTGGTGGCATTGTCGGATTTTTGAGTTTTCTGAATAATGCTTTAAGTACAGGCTCATCAAGGTTTATAACGTTTGGGTTAGGTGAGGGCGACAAAGAAAAGTTAAGAAGAATTTTCTCAACAACACTCACGACCCATATTTGTCTGGCAATAATTATCATTGTTTTTGCAGAAACAATAGGATGGTGGTTCTTGCACAATAAACTGGTAATCGCAGAAGATAGAGTGGCTGCCGCGGAGTTTGTATACCATCTTTCCATTTTAACCGCTTTTTTTTCGTTGACACAAGTTCCTTATAGGGCGAGCATCATTGCGCACGAAAAAATGTCGGTATTTGCCGGAGTAACTATAGTGGAGGCGATTTTGCAACTAAGTATTGTTTTCGTCCTTCCTATGGGTAATATTGATAAGCTTAAGCTATATGCATTTCTGCTTTGTTTGTTACAAATAGGTATTATAATTTTTTATCGTATTTATTGTATAAGGCATTTTGAAGAGTCTCGTTTTAAATTTTTAATTGATAAGAGCGTATTCAAGGAAATTGTGCAGTTTTCAGGATGGAGTTTGTTCGCTAATGGTACTATAGCTTTAAACAATCAAGGAATATTGGTTTTGTTGAATATGTTTTTCACGCCAGCGGTAGTGGTGGCTCGTTCGCTTTCGTTGCAAGTAAATTTGGCGGCGACTCATTTTATTACTAATTTTCAGACTGCAGCTACACCACAAATAGTAAAGCGGTATGCGGAGAAAGATTATGAGGGCTCAAAGCTATTGCTTTTACAAACCACAAAATTCAGTTATTATTTGATGTTGATTCTAAGTCTTCCAATATGTCTTGGGGCTGAGTCAATATTAAAATTATGGCTGGTCGAAGTCCCCGAATATACAGTAGTATTTCTTCAAATAATAATAGTTCAAAGTTTGTTCACAATATTTGATACATCTTTTTACAGAGCTTTATATACAAAAGGAAGGCTCAAAGAAAATGCACTAATATCTCCATCTTTGATGTTTATTCAGTTCCCAATAGTTTATATCTTATTTAAGATGGGGTATTCACCAATAGTGCTTTCTTGGGCTAGTCTAATTACCTATATGTTGTTGGGGTTACTTGTTAAGCCAATATTAATCATCAGAATAGTTGATTATACTTGGAAAGATATTTTTTCTGTCTTTGTACCTTGTTTGAAAGTGACGGTCATCTCTGTCGTTTTGCCAGTTATTTCATATATGTATTTGAAAAATACAATAGAGAATCAATTTTTATGGCTGATAGTGATTTGTGGAATTAGTATAAGTTCGGTATTAATAACTGTATGGTATTTCGGTTTGGATACTTTTACAAAAAATAAGTTAATAGCTGTTGTAAAAAGGAAGCTGTCAATTATCTTCAAAAAAGAGAATGCGTGATTTGTGTGTCGAGGACTTGTACTTATCTATTGTAAAGAACTTATTAAGTGAGTTTTTGTATATTTGAACCAATAAGTTTGGTGACTATATTGCATCTTTTTGCCCAATGTTGTCTTTTCTGAATATTTTAAAACATATTGAAAAAATAATGCCACTTTGTTTGGCATTATTTTTTGCCCGTACATTATTCATCGGTTACAGATACTTGTTTTTTGTTGTATTGGCCCCGTGTCTTTTGTATTCGGTCTATGTATTGTTTAGACGAGGTTTTGAATGGCCTATTTTAAAAAAGTTGTTTCTGCCGGCATTGGTATTGTTATTCTTTTTGGCTCATTTTTCATTATTAAGTAATGTTGTGAAAGAAAGCATGAACATTGCACTGATAGTGTATTTCGTCGTTTCCTCAAAACTGTATTATGCTGATGACAAATGTGATGCGTTTTTGAAATGGATAGTGCGGTTGACAATGTTTGCAGGTTGTCTTGCCGTTGTGCGCTTTGCGTTATCAATTGTCGGAATTCCTTTTTTGTTATCTACCGCAATTTTTGAAGGAGACAAATTCTCATTAGTTAATGATAGTAATTTTTATTCGTTATTTTTTATCATTTCGATTATATTGTCAGCTAAATTATTTGTAAATAATCAGATAAGTAAGGCAGAACATCTTGTTGTCAACATTGTGGCTGTTATAAATATAGTAGCCGGAATGTCTCGACGGGCTTACATACTATATGTTTCGGTTGTGGCATTGATGGCTTTGTTGGTTATGCTTAAACGATACGATTTTAAATTCTCGTTACTATCTAATTTGTCCATAATTTTTGTGATATGTATATTTGGAGCGTTTGCATTGTTCGGTACTAATTATTTTTATACGCCAGATATGTCAACCGACCAAAAGGTCCGTTATTATAAAATGTACTCGTTGGTTGATAATGATATATCATACAATGAGTTTGATTTTAAGCAACAAAGAAAATATTACACCAAACAAGAACTGGGTGATACTACAAATTTGTTTTATAATGGTGATTTGCAAACGTGTGGGGTTGAAGCATGGGACGTGTATCGGTCTCCGCATGATTGTATTCAATTCGGGTTGGTTGAAGACGAGTTTGGCAATAGAGTGATTAGAGTTGCACGAGGGTGCTCGAATGGATATTGGCAGGTCCATTACAAAGGACGACCGATTGTATATCACAAGGATGTAACATATAAAATTTCTTTTACATATAGGGTTATAGAAGGTAAGCAGAATCCATTTCTAGTTGGGTGGCAATTAGAACTTCACGACCAACCACAAACTATAGAACCAATTGATAGTGTGTGGAATCGATGTACTGTGTCATATAAATTTAAGGAAGATAGAATGAATCCGCATACTTTCTTGAATTCACTTCAATCAGGTTCAACCATTGAAGTGAAAGACATCAGTATGATTTGTGATGATACTATTGGCCTCCCACGTTATGTTGACCAGTTGCCAGATAGTGTTATACATAAATATTTTTCAAAAGATACAATAAATTATCTAACAAGACAAAGAGTTAATCGTTGGCGCTACGCCCTTGAGCTTTGGCAGACACGTTATAATACGAAACAGAAAATCTTTGGTCAAGGATTCAAATATCTAGAGTGGTACGGTGAGAAATTCTATGGTAATCCAGACCGCCATGATTTCCCGCACAATCCAATCATTTCATCGTTCCTATATTCGGGTATTATTGGCGGTGTGGTTTATATCATCTTCCTGATAATGAGCTTGTGGCTCTATTGGAAGAAACGGCAGCAGTTGGGCATATTTTTTATAATGTATCTTTGCTGTATGTTCTTCAGTATGTTCAGTGGCAGCAGCCATTTCAGTTTTCCGCTGTTTGCGTTCCTTTCGTTCTTGCCTTTTTGGGAGTATAAGAATGATTTGAATGCGGAGAAAGTAAATGTCACCCAAGGATGATGGTGGCGTATTTGTCATAAAATCAGAAAAATATAGAATAAAATCAATAAGATATGAAAACAGTCTATTGCGGTATGAGTGCCGACCTGATTCATCACGGGCACTTGAACATTATTCACGAGGCGATGAAACTCGGTGAGGTAACCGTTGGTGTTTTAACCGATGCTGCTATCGCAAGTTATAAGAGACTACCGTACTTGACTTATGAGCAGCGTGCGGAAATCGTGTCAAACATAAAGGGCGTCGAAAGAGTTGTTCCGCAAACGACATTGGACTATGTTCCCAATCTTGAAAAACTCAAGCCTGATTATGTGGTCCACGGCGATGACTGGAAGACTGGCGTTCAGCAGGAGACACGTCAAAGAGTGATTGACTGCATCGCCCAATGGGGCGGGAAAGTGGTTGATATTCCATATACGCCAGGTATTTCTTCCACCGCGCTTAATGCCGAAGTTCGCGAGATTGGCACAACCCCCGAAATCCGTCAGCGGATGCTGCGCCGTTTGATTGCGGCCAAACCGATTGTCCGCATTATGGAAAGCCATTCGGGATTGACTGGTCTTATCATTGAGAAAACAAAAGTCAAGGTTAACAACAAGACCGAGGAGTTTGACGGAATGTGGGCAAGCTCACTTACCGATTCCACAAGCAAAGGCAAGCCTGATATTGAGGCCGTTGACCTTACAACACGCCTTCACGGATTGAACGATGCATTGGAATGCACTACCAAGCCTGTGATTTTTGATGGCGATACGGGCGGCAAAATCGAGCATTTTGTGTTCACCGTCCGCACGTTGGAGCGGCTGGGCGTTTCGGCAATTATTATTGAGGACAAAGTGGGGTTGAAGAAAAATTCGCTTTTCGGCACCGATGCAATTCAAACACAGGATTCGATTGAAGGTTTTTCTGAAAAAATCAGAGCGGGCAAAAGGGCGCAAATAGCTCAGGACTTTATGATTATTGCTCGCTGCGAGAGCCTTATCGCTGGCAAATCGGTTGAGGATGCGCTTGAGCGTTGCTTTGCGTACGTTGAGGCTGGCGCCGACGGAATTATGATTCACAGCAAGAACAAGTCGGGTGAGGATATAAAGGAATTCTGCCAACGATTCCGTCAGAAGCACACTTCGGTTCCAATTGTGGTGGTGCCGACAACCTACAACCAGATAACCGAAGAAGAGCTGGCAAGTTGGGGCGTTAATGTGGTTATTTATGCAAACCATATGCTGCGTTCGGCCTATCCAGCAATGGTGAACACCGCTAAATCGATTCTCACTCACCACCGTTCGCTTGAAGCTAACGATTTGTGTATGAGTGTTAAAGAGATTCTTGAACTTATTCCAGGAACAAAATAGTGGAACAGACGGTAGTTTTTCCTGATAAAGGTTACGCTGAATTTGGAAGATGTTTCCTTGAAAGCGGCATAAAGAAAATCAATGTCGTTTGTGGCTCGTCATTTAAACGGTTGGCGATTGGGAAGTTCATAACAGAATTCTTCGCGGCGAACGATATAGAGATTGTTTTTTTCTCTGATTTCCAGCCGAATCCCGATTATGAGTCGGTTGTGAGGGGCGTTGATGCTTTCAAATCTTCTGGTTGCGATTCGATTCTTGCCGTGGGCGGCGGAAGCGCGATGGATGTGGCAAAGTGCATAAAACTTTATGCGACAATGCCTTTGGGAAGCGATTATATCAATCAGAAAATCGTCCCGAACGATATTCCTTTTTTCGCGGTTCCAACAACGGCGGGTACAGGCAGTGAGGCGACTCGTTTTGCGGTTATTTACTATAATGGTGTAAAACAGTCGGTTACCGATTACAGTTGCATTCCGCAAGTGGTGCTACTCGACCCGTCGGTGCTTGAAACCTTGCCAGACTATCAGCGCAAAGTAACGATGCTCGACGCTTTCTGCCACGCTGTTGAATCTTTCTGGTCGGTAAACTCGACAGATGAGAGCAAACAGTTTTCGAAAGATGCGATAATATTGATTCTCAATAATATGGAATCGTATCTGAAAAACGAATACGATGGCAACAAGAATATGCTGATGGCCGCCAACATTGCGGGAAAGGCCATTAACATAACTCAGACTACGGCGGGGCACGCTATGTGCTACAAACTGACGTCGCTATACGGAATTGCGCACGGGCACGCTGCCGCGTTGTGTGTCAGTGAGTTATGGCCGTTTATGATTGAGAACACCGAAAAATGTATCGATGGTCGTGGCAAGAATTATCTTGATTCGGTTTTCAAGGAAATCGCTGACGTGATGGGCGAGAGTGTCCCGATGGATGCGGCTGTGAAATTCCAAAATATTGTAAAACAGTTAGATTTGAAGAAGCCAGAAATCAAATCGGAAGGCGATTTTGAAGTGCTGAAAAAATCGGTGAATCCGACGAGGCTAAAAAACAATCCAGTAGAGCTCGATGAGGACACTATCGATATACTCTATCATAAAATATTGATATAGAATAAAATGAAAGTAGAAAATCTTTTAAATATAATTGGCGCGGAGTTTTATACTGGCGTGCCCGACAGTCAGTTGAAGGCTTTGTGCAACTGTCTGATGAGCAAATACGGCATTGACCCGAAACACCATATCATTGCGGCCAACGAGGGCAACTGCACGGCTTTGGCGGCTGGTTATCACCTTGCTACGGGCAAGGTTCCTGTTGTTTATATGCAAAATTCGGGCGAGGGAAACATTATCAATCCCGTGGCGTCGCTTTTGAACGACAAGGTTTATGCGATTCCTGTGGTTTTTGTTATCGGTTGGCGCGGCGAGCCTGGCGTTCACGACGAGCCGCAGCATATTTATCAGGGCGAGGTGACGGTGAAACTGCTTGACGATATGGGCATTGCGTCGTTTATTATCGGGAAAGAGACCACTGATGAGGAAGTCGCCGCCTCAATGAAACGGTTTAATGAGTTGCTTGCTCAGGGCAAGGATGTGGCTTTTGTTGTGCGCAAGGGCGGCCTTTCTTACGACGGGAAGGTCGAGTATAAAAACGAGAACACAATGCTTCGCGAGGAAATTATCCGTCACATTGTTGCCGTTTCGGGCGAGAACCCTATTGTTTCGACAACGGGCAAGGCAAGCCGCGAGTTATTCGAAATCCGTGAAGCGAACGGCCAAAGCCACAAATACGACTTCCTGACTGTTGGCTCGATGGGCCACAGCTCGTCAATCGCATTGGGTGTCGCAATCAACAAGCCCGACCGCAAAATCTGGTGTATTGACGGAGATGGCGCCGTTTTGATGCATATGGGAGCGATGGCTGTTGTCGGGGCTAATGCGCCGAAAAACCTTGTTCACGTTGTAATCAACAACGCAGCCCACGAGACAGTCGGCGGCCAACCGACTGTGGCAGGCAAAATCGATTTGGTTGCCATAGCAAAGGCCTGTGGGTACAAGTCAGCCGTTTCGGTTGATTCGTTTGAAGCGTTGGACAAAGCACTTCAGTCAGCCAAAAACGCCAGCGAATTAAGCCTTATCGAAGTCAAGTGCTCAATCGGCGCCCGCGAAGATTTGGGCCGTCCAACAACGACCGCGTTGGAGAATAAGCGCGGGTTTATGGAGTATATTGCTGAATTATAATAGAATGCGATTGCTTTGAATTGCATAAAACACTTAGAATAATTAACCCATTTCATATTTCTCATCTTTTTAAAAATCCCCAAAAGCTATTAACACCCAACTTGTTGAATACATAATTGAATTAGCCCGAAATCAATAGATAAAATAAGTAAATTGTGCTTGCTTTTTAGCATCTGGTAGCAGGTAAAACCGTTTGGCAATCAGATTGTTATAAATGGCGAAGCCTTGCGTTTTTTTATATTCTGACAAGAATGGAAATGCGGGCGGAAATTTAATCGGACGATATATGAAACGTTTATTCAGCACACTCATTCTAGCCGCCATTTGTTGGCAGGCATCGGCGCAAGCCACATTGTTCAACGAAACGGAGACATTGTCGGTTGATGTGAACGGCGATAACCGCACCGACAACGCACTGCTCGACATAGTTTTTCCCGACGGTGGCGACAGGCTGCTAACCTACAAAATGGAGCTCGCAAGCCGCCTCACGCGGGTTGGCGGAGAGTTGCTCATCACCATCGATAACAAGAGCGTGAAGATGGGCTCGACGCATCAGTATAAAGGCTTTTCTATTGATAAGGTGCTGATGCCCAACACATTCAGTATTGAGTTTGTTTTGCTGACCAAACAGGGCAGTGAGTTGAAGCGCTGGACGGTTGAAAATGAACCGTTTGAGTCGGGCAAAAATATGGTGCGTTTCTATTTTACAGAAGATGAGCAAACCGATTGCAAACTGCGGATTGTTGAGGCCGGGTTGCATTTCAGCAAGTCGGGTGTGCGTGAGGCCGATGAGTTTGTAACTTTAATCGATGACTATTTCAACACCGACGCGCATCTGAAAATGATGGAGCAGGAGCTGGCCGCCGTCAAGGCCGACTCGGTTGAGCAGCTTGAGCAATCGCGGCAGCTGACCATCGACAATGTGGCGGTGTTCAACAATATCAAATCGCGGCATTTCGACACCGAGCTTGACCTTGCCACCAGCGACCCCATCGGCTTGACCGACCACGTGAGGGCGGTGGAGCAGACTAACCGCAACATCAAAAAACAGGTTGAGTACGCGCTGTCGCATATGTGGGAGACCTATTACAAAAAGGGTATGGACTGGCTCAGTTGGGGCAAAGGCGACAAGGCTGAGGATTTGTTTATCAAGTCGATAGGGGCGAAGACGAATTATGCGCCGCCGCATTATCAGCTTGCGCTGATGGATTTCGAGGGGAAACTCTATCGGAAGGTGCTCGACACTTGCGTGAGAATTATTGCCGATATGAATCCCGATTCCGACACGCGTTACGGCACCATCAAGCTTGCCGAAAAAGTGATTTACGTTTATATCGATTCGGTTAGTTATTTTATTGAAAATAAGGATGTTGATGGCGGATTTGCAATGCTTTCGGTTTGCAAGGACTACTGCAAGCGAATCAAAGGCATCCGCCGTTTCGAGGAGTTTGACAAACTTTCGGCGCAACTTTACGGCGCCATCCACGCCAAACTGGTGGCTCAAGCCAGAGAGTTCTATGATGCCGCCGATTTGCGGCAGAGTACTGTTTTTGCCGATTCGGCGGCAAGCTTGCGCGCTGAATATCCGACCTTTGACATCGATGTCACCGATGAATCGAAGTTGCTGAACCAGTTGTATGTGGCTTGGATTGCATACGGTAAGAAGGTGTCGATGGACAATCCTGACGAGGCACTTTTCTCCTTCGACCAGGCAACGCACATCTGCCGCACGCATAAAGCTGTGAATTGTACCGATGAGCTTGAGAAACTGGCGTTCGACAGCCGCACACACAAATATATGCAGATGCTGACTGAGGCAAAATCGTCGCTCGACGACGGTTATCCCGATTCGGCACTGGAACAACTGGATGAGGCGGAGACGTACCGTCAGACTTGGGAGCTCAAGAAAATTGCGCTCGCCGATGAGTTGCGCGTTGAGGCTTATCAGCAGAAATACGACGGCCTGATGTGCGAGGGCGATGACGCGCTGAACCGCAAGCAACCGCGCGAGGCGTTGGCGTTCTATGCCGCGGCGCTGGCAATCAACAAGTCGCAGCCCATTGTGGCCGACACAGCCTGGACCACCAAGCACCGTGATGCGTCAGTGATGTACGTTATCAATCTTTGCAGTTTGGGCATTTCATACGCCAATATGCTGCAGATGGGCAAGGCCGGACAGCAGTATCAGACGGCGTTGGCTGTGGCCGAAGAATCGAAAATATCGAAGATTGAAGAGGTGCAAAACGCATTGGCCGAGCTTTCGGCCGCACTCAACGAGGGTGAGTGCAGTCAGGCTTGGTTCGACTATAACGTGCAGGCCGGAGCCGCCGAGAAACTTATCAAGCAAAAGGAGTTTCTGAAGGCGCGAACCGTGCTGCAAAAGGCCGCCGGCATTGCCCGGGCCAACTACAAGTGCAACCTGACCGATTCGGTTGCAAAACTTCGTGCCAACGATATTGAAAATATTTGCCACTACCAGCAGATGGTTAATTCGGTGCAGCCGATGCTTGAGCAAAAAGAGTTCAAGCAGGCGCTGGAGACCTATGTGGCCGCCACAGAGTTTTTCACCGACAGCTGCAACAACAAATTCGGCATCAGGCATAAGCCGATATACGATTATGTGTTTGAAAATCAGTATAGTGGCTTGGTTGACGCAGCGGTTATTTATTATGCTGATTGCAACGAACTGAAAAAATCGCTCAAGCTGCTCAATGAGCTGAATCGCCGTTATTTTGAGGCGATGTGGGCGCGCGAGAGTCAGGAGAAGTTGGGCATTGAACTGGCCCGCCGCGATTTTCGTGAGCAGCCATCGGCAGACCCAAAGGTGAAGGTTTTGGATTACACTCACGGCGATAAATGGTATAACACGTTGAAAAAAGCGTATTTGCAAGAGTGGATTGACAACTCAATTGAAAATCTGAAAGAGGAAAGTAACTGACAAAACCGACAGATTAAGGCGAGTTTGCCAAACAAATGCCTACCTTTGCGCATCGAAAAAACAGGGAAAATGGATAAGACGGATATAAAACTGAACACGATACCCGAAGCCATTCAGGCAATAAAAAATGGTGATTTTGTGATTGTTGTCGATGACGAGGATCGCGAGAACGAAGGCGACTTTGTGATTGCTGCCGAAAAAATCACTCCCGAAAAGGTGAATTTTATGCTGAAAAATGGCCGCGGATTGCTTTGTGCGCCAATCACCATCGACCGTTGCGCCGAGCTTGAACTCAACCATATGGTCGATAACAACACGTCGATTTTGGGAACGCCGTTCACGGTGTCTGTCGATAAGATTGAAGGCTGTACCACAGGTGTTTCTGCAGCTGATCGTGCCGCAACCATTAAGGCGTTGGCCGACCCGAATTCAAAGCCGTCAACCTTTGCCCGTCCGGGACACATCAATCCGCTTTATGCTCAAAACAAGGGCGTTATCCGTCGTGCCGGACACACCGAGGCCGCTGTCGATTTGGCACGATTGGCGGGATTGTATCCTGCAGCCGCACTTATCGAGATTATGAACGAAGACGGCACAATGGCCCGGATGGAACAGTTGCAGAAAATTGCTAAAGAGTTCAACCTAAATATAATAACCATCAAGGACTTGATTGCCTTCCGGCTGAAACAGGACTCGCTTATTGAGCGCGGCCCGGAGGTGCATCTGCCCACGGCTTACGGCGATTTCCGCCTGATTCCGTTTATGCAGAAGTCGAACGGCAAAGAACACATCGCTTTGATTAAAGGAGAGTGGGAGAGTGGCGAACCGATTTTGGTTAGGGTGCACTCATCGTGTATGACCGGTGACATTTTCGGCTCGATGCGCTGCGAGTGCGGTGAGCAACTGCACAAGGCAATGCAAACCATTGATAAAGAAGGAAAAGGCGTCATTATCTATATGAATCAGGAAGGCCGAGGCATTGGACTGATGGCCAAAATTAAAGCCTACGAGTTGCAGGAGCACGGCTATGACACTGTTGACGCCAACATCCATTTAGGTTTTGACGCTGATGAGCGCGATTATGGGGTGGGGGCGAGCATTCTGCGCGAGTTGGGCGTGAGCAAGATGCGTCTGATGACCAACAATCCCGTGAAGCGCATCGGACTTGAAGCCTATGGGCTCGAAGTGGTTGAGAATGTGCCAATTGAGATTGAACCGAACAAGTACAACGAGTTCTATATGCGCACCAAAAAAGAGCGTATGGGACACACTCTCAGGCTGATACACTGCAACAACAAATAATGAAAACCGTCTGCGTTTTTTGTGCGTCGAATCGTGGCTCAAACGCTGAATATGAGCGCGTTGCCGCTGAATTTGGCGCATTGCTTGCCGCGCGCGGCTTGGATTTGGTTTACGGCGGCGCCAACGTTGGGCTGATGCGCTGCGTGGCTGAAGCCGCAATGGCAGGCGGCAGCAAGGTGACGGGTGTCATCACTGAATTTCTGGCTGGCCGCGAACTGGCGCAGTCGGGATTGGCCAAGATGCTCACCGTGAGCACAATGCAGGAACGCAAGGCCACAATGGAACGCCTTTCGGACGGTTTTGTGGTTCTGCCTGGCGGTTTCGGCACAATGGACGAGATGTTCGAAATCCTTTCGGGCGGACAGTTAGGTTTCCACAAAAAGCCGCTTGTGGTGCTGAATATCAATGGTTTCTACAATCATCTGAAAGCACAACTCGAGTTTATGGTCAGCGAGAAGATGCTTTTGCCGCAGCACGCCGCAATGGTGCAGTTTGCAGACACACCCGCTGAAGCCATCGACCAATTATTCGGCTATTCCGCGCCCGTGGTGGGGAAATGGATTGATGATATTCGGCGGGACAACGGGCAAGAAGTTTAAACAGCTCTAATTTATCGCCGCCCATATAATAAAAACAGCCGGAACTTAATTGTGAGAGTTCCGGCTGTTTATTTTGTTGTATGTCAGTCTAATCAGCGTATATAAGAGTGACGTAGTATGTTCGATCCCCATATTCTGTGTATGTCACTTTGTTTTTTTCATACACATAATCTTTCCGTTCCTCGTTTAATTGTCCGTTGTAATAGTGTTTATAGTTTGTTTCATTGCCGTTATCATCATATGTGTATTCACTTTTTGAAGTGCTGCCATCTTCTTCCGAAGTTTCGCGTGTTAAGATTTCCCCGGAATTAGAATAAACAGTTTTTGAAGTAAACGTTTTTTCTAATTCACCATTGTCAGAATACTTATTAGTAATCCGAGTTTCAATGTTGCCTTCAGTGATGTGTTTCTCTGTTAGTTTTCCGTTCTCATAGTTTTCGTATAAAGTTTCTTCACCACTGTTGTCATAACTGTATTTTGTTTCTGTGGAATAGATAGAACCATCCTCTTTCGTGTATGTGCGTTTCGATGATTTCAGTTGTCCCGATTCCGTATATATTTTTTCACCGATAAATTTCCCGTAAAAACTGTCTTCGCCAACAATATTTATTGTATTACCTGCAGATGTAATAGTTTCTTTTCTAATAATTCGATTTTCTTCTGTATCGATATATTCATAGGTGTGTTCATATCCAGTCTTTTTGCCTTGTTCATTGTATTTGTATTCCCATTTTTCTGTTATTTTACTTTCATCATTAACGATTTCATATTCAATTTTGTCCCCGAACTCGTTGTATTTGTATTTTTCAATTCTAGAAATAGTAATACCGTTAGAAATCTCACTTTTGTAATCCGATAGTACTATTCTTCCTTCCTCATCGTACTTAATTGAATAATTCTGGGTATATGCAACCTTCCCCATTTGTGTAAATATATGTGAACGTCCGGCATTTCGACCTTTTTCGTCATACATATATACATATTCATTTTTTCCGTTATAGTATAATCCGCCATCAATCAATTCTGTTTCATTTTCCTCGGTCATATTACCTTTCTCATCATATTTGTATTCGGTTATATTTTGATGTAGAACCCCATCTTCGGTGTATTCTCTTGATTTAGACAGCAATTTCCCATATTTGTAATTAGGGGTTAATTCGTCATCGTTATTTTGGCAACCGCTGAAAAGAAACGCAGCCGTAAGGCAGGCTGCAAAGCCTAATTTTAATTGTGTTCTCATAATGTTTAAAGTTATAATTATTAAATGTTTATTGTATTTCTAATGAGCAAGAAACTGTTGCTGGCCTTGCTTTTTAGATGTGCTAATTTAATGATTGTGCTGATTATGTCAAATAGATATTGATTATTTGTCGGTTTTTCTCCTAACAATGGTCAATAGTAACAATTTCGCGCATTCATTTAATCAATCAATCAATCAATCGATAAATCAGTGAATGATTAGTCTCTCATATCAATAATCTCAACGCCAGGGAATTTCTTCGCATCGAAATTGAGCTGAGTATCATCAATTTTCTGATTGGTTTGGAATTTAGTCAGCGTGAGAGTGAAACGCGTGCCGTCTTTTTGGAAGCACTTGATTTGATAAAGGTCGTTACTTGGTGTAAACCAATATTTTATCTTGAAATAAGGTCTCTTGATATTCTCGGGTGAAATCTCGACAATCTGCATTGTCTTGCCGCCAATTTCTTCGGTGTCGCCCATTATGTATTTGAATCCGTTGCGATAGAAAGTATAGAGCGACAGCGGGTCCGACATAAACTTGTCTTCAGGTGCGTCATCGTTCGATGCTTCGATTTTTGATATTGTAACCTCGTTGCTTTCAGTTAGATAAGCCCAACGGTTTTTGCCGTCACAGAAGGTGATGGTTTTGTCAACATCAATGCGGAAACGGCTACCTTTAAGCAGCAGCGTGCCGCTGTAGGTTTCGCTTTTCTCTTCGGCCAGATTCTCATACACGCAATCAAAATCGGCCGTAATGCTCTTATAACCAGCAGCTTGCTTTGCGGCTTTGTCGAGCAGAGTTTTTGCTTCGGGGTCTTTTTGGGCGAAGCACGTTGCCGCGCTCAATGCCAATATTAATAAAGCTATTCTTTTCATTTTCAACTTTTTAACGTAATGTTTCAAGCAACCGGTCAAGGCTCATTTCATCGGGAATAAGCACATCGCGGGCTTTGCTGCCTTGGTAGGGGCCAACAATTCCGGCGGCTTCCAACTGGTCCATAATGCGGCCGGCGCGGTTGTATCCGATAGAGAACTTCCTTTGTATCAACGATGTAGAGCCTTGCTGGTTTATCACAATTATTCGTGCGGCTTCTTCAAACATCGAGTCGCGTTTCGAAAGGTCCACATCTTCAAGGCTGGCACCTTCGCCGCCTTCAGGCACATATTCGGGCAGCAGGAACGCCGATGTGTAACTCTGCTGCTGCTCAATGTGTTCCATAATCTTCTCAAGCTCAGGCGTATCAACAAATGCGCATTGTACACGCTGTGTTTCGCCGCCGAGCGAAATCAGCATATCGCCGCGGCCAATCAGCTGGTTGGCGCCGGGGGCGTCCAGAATGGTGCGCGAGTCAATCATACTCATCACCTTAAAGGCGATTCGAGCTGGGAAGTTGGCTTTTATCAAGCCCGTGATGACGTTGGTTGTAGGCCTTTGTGTGGCCACAATCAGGTGGATGCCGATGGCGCGGGCCAACTGAGCCAAGCGTGCGATTGGCAGCTCGACTTCTTTGCCGGCGGTCATAATCAGATCGGCAAACTCATCGATAACCACCACAATATAAGGCATATAATGATGTCCTTTCTCAGGATTCAGATGGCGGCTGATGAATTTCGCGTTGTACTCTTTAATGTTGCGGCAGCCGGCGTCTTTCAAAAGGTCGTAGCGTTTGTCCATCTCAATGCAAAGTGACTGCATTGTGTTTACAACCTTCTGTGTATCAGTGATTATTGGCTCGTCGGCATCGGGCAGCATAGCCAGGAAATACTTCTCAAGTTTCTTGTACAGCGTCAGTTCCACCTTCTTAGGGTCCACCAGCACAAGCTTCAGCTGCGACGGGTGTTTCTTGTAGAGCAGCGATGTCAGTATCGCATTCAGTCCCACCGATTTACCTTGACCAGTGGCGCCGGCGACAAGCAAGTGCGGCGTTTTTGTCAGGTCGAAAGTGAACGTCTCGTTGGTGATGGTTTTGCCAATGGCCACCGGCAGCTCGTATTTGGCTTCCTGGAATTTTTTCGACGCGAGTACCGTACGCATTGCCACAGTCTGCGGCTTCTCGTTCGGCACTTCAATACCGATGGTTCCGCGGCCTGGAATCGGCGCAATGATGCGGATGCCCAAAGCGGCAAGGCTCAGCGCAATATCATCGCTTAAGTTTTTGATTTTCGATATTTTAACACCTTTTGCAGGAACAATTTCGTAAAGAGTTACGGTTGGCCCGACGGTGGCGTTGATTTTCGCAATCTGAATCTTGTAATCGTTCAGCGTTTCAACAATTCTATTCTTGTTGGCATACAGTTCCTCATCAGTTACAGCCGTGTTGTTCTGCTCGTAGTCGTTCAGAAGGTCGATTGACGGCAGGCGGTAGTTCTCAAGGTCGCGTGTCGGGTCGTAAGGCTCAAGGTCGATGTCGCGTATCTTTTGAGTTTCTTCTTCATTCGTTTTAACATCCATTTTCACTTCGCCATTTGGCTCGTTTTCAGGATTTTCGTCTGGCAGAATCTCGTCGTTTTTCTGCGTGGTGACGGTTACTGTGAAATCATCTTGTCCGCCGCCTAATTCGCTGATATTGTTTTCGTTTTTGTCTTCGCTTTCGATATTGTCGTTGCTGTCAGCCGAGTCATCGCTAATCAGTTTCACTTCCACATCGTCGAGATTGTCGTAAGCGTTGGCAGGCGTTTCTGAATCGTCGAAAGTGGTGGTTGTCTTGATTTCGAATTTCAGCAGGTCTTTGTCGTTCTTCTCAAACGGCATATCGCTGTCGTCTTCTTCGTTTTCGTCCTGAGTTTCGGTGTCAGCCGAATCGCTGTTGTCGGGATTGTCATTTGGTTCATTTTCAACGGTTTCTGCTGATTCGTCAGTCTGTGTTCCGGCTTCAATGGCAATTGGCAGCTCGGGGTCGGAAACTTTGGGGTGAATGAGCTCTTTTACGAAATCGCGGCAGCGGGCAATAAATGTGTCGAAAGTGAATGACAAAATAGCAAACAAGCAGGTAGTCAGCACTATACCAGTGCCAAGCTTGCCAATAACGGCGTTCAACCATTCGCTAACAAAATAGCCGTGAGCGCCGCCCGGTGTGAATGCCGCGTGGTGAAAAATATAACCGAGTGCTACTGAGCCCCAAATGGCATAGCATATTGTCAGTTTGATGGTTCTGCCAATCGGCCATCCCTTTATCTTGAACAGTTTCAATATTATAACTGTCAAAATGACGATGATGCCGAATGCCGGAAGGCCAATCCAGCGGTAAAGGAATCGCTGTGCGAGCAGAGCCCCGAAAGTGCCGGCCCAGTTGCTTGCCACAATGCTCGGACTCGAAAACAACCGGCCCAACGAAACATCGAGCGTGCTTTGGTCGATGCGCCAGGTGAACAGATACGAAATGAAAGCGAAAGTCAGGTAGATGGTGAACGCCGAAAGGCAGACGCCGGCAATGGTGCGGTGTCGGTCGCGGTCGCTCACATTAAAGTTATCATCGGTATTGATGTTATTTTTCTTAGCCATTTTTTTGTGTTATAGGGAATCCTAACGGAAAAGCCAGACTCATTATTTTCCAATCCCGTTGAAAATCTCGTCCATCTGCGAACGCTCAACGCGCTCGTAGCCATTGGGTATGTCGAATATTGAGTTTTGAACCTTCTCGTTGATGAATTCGATGGCCTCGAGGTGCATTGGGATGCCGTTCATCTCAAGTTGGAAATCCATAAGCATTCCCGGAATCATATCGAGCGGCGTGTTGGCTGTTGCGTTCTTGATTTTGAGGTCGGTGGTGTAGAAGACGTCGAACGAAACCGAGTCGCCAACCGAGATTTTCGCGTGGTTGCAGTTGAAACCGATAATCTGCTTTGTCTCATCGTCGAAATCCACTTGCAGATTGTCGGGTTTGCGCATTCCGTAGTAACCCTCGTTCGGCTCTGATATGTATATGTATTTCTTGCTCAAGATTTTAAGCAGGGTGTAAACTTCGTCATCGCCATTTTTTACAAACGCCGAGCGGAAAATTCCCAACCAGCCTTCCATCTCGAGGAGCACCTTGTCGTGGTTGAAGCGCATAACAATTGTCGACGGCAGCAAGCCGATAATCGGGCTTTCTTTTTCCGTTTTAAGGTAGGTGATTTTGTACTTGACTGAGCCTTCGCGGATGTTGCGGTGCGGGCCGTTTTCGCTGCAGCCAAGGCCTATAATGCACACAAAAACGACTATTGCAAACAGCCATTTGTTGTTGATTCCGCTATGTTTTATGTTGTCCAAAATGCTTTCTTTCTGTGTTGGTAAAGGTACTATATATCGGTAAATAATCGAGTTTTGAACCGATTTTTTTGCAAAAAAAATGCCCGTCAAATGCAATCGTTTGACGGGCACTTTTTCTATCTGATTTTATTACCACGCAAACATCGGGCGCGGCATCATCATCTCGTTCACTTCGGCTTTAACTTTTGCTATAACGCTCTCGTTTTCAGGGTCGGCCAGAACGCGGTCAATCATATCCACAATCACGTCCATATCCGATTCCTTCAGGCCGCGGGTGGTGATGGCTGGTGTGCCAAGGCGCAGGCCGCTGGTCTGCATTGCCGAGCGGGTGTCGAACGGCACAAGGTTCATATTCACCGTGATGTCGGCGGCAACAAGAGCCTTCTCTGCCACCTTGCCAGTCAGTTCGGCGTATTTCGGACGCAGGTCAACCAGCATCGAGTGGTTGTCGGTTCCGCCCGAAACAATGTAGAATCCTTTGTTCATCATACCTTTGGCCAGGGCTGCGGCGTTCTTCTGCACCTGTTTCTGATACTCTTTGAACTCGGGTGTGAGTGCTTCGCCGAAGGCAACGGCTTTGGCTGCAATCACGTGCTCGAGTGGTCCGCCCTGTTGTCCTGGGAAGACGGCCGAGTTAATCAGGCTGCCCATCGAGCGGATTTCGCCTTTTTTGGTTGTCTTTCCGAACGGATTCGGGAAGTCTTTGCCAATCAGGATGATACCGCCGCGTGGTCCGCGCAGAGTTTTGTGAGTTGTTGATGTTACAATGTCGGCATATTTGACAGGGTTGTCGAGCAGTCCGGCTGCGATGAGTCCGGCCGGGTGAGCCATATCCACCATCAGCAGAGCGCCGCAAGCGTCGGCAATCTGGCGCATACGCTTGTAGTCCCACTCGCGGCTGTAGGCCGAGCCACCGCCGATAATCAATTTCGGCTTCTCGCGCATTGCAATTTCTTCCATCTCATCGTAGTCAACGCGGCCGGTTTCCTTGTTCAGGTGGTAGGCGCAGGGGGTGTAAATCATACCCGATGTGTTCACAGCCGAGCCGTGCGAAAGGTGTCCGCCGTGTGCAAGGTCGAGACCCATAAACTTGTCGCCTGGTTTCAGCACTGCCAGCAGAACGGCTGCATTGGCCTGCGCGCCAGAGTGGGGCTGCACGTTGGCATATTCGGCGCCGTAGATTTTCTTCAGGCGCTCAATGGCCAGCGTCTCAACTTCGTCAACCACTTCGCAGCCGCCGTAGTGGCGTTTGCCCGGGTAGCCTTCGGCGTATTTGTTGGTCAGGCACGAGCCCATAGCCTGCATAACCTGGTCGCTCACAAAGTTTTCAGATGCAATCATCTCAATGCCGCGCTTCTGGCGGGCGTACTCCTTGTCTATAAGGTCGAAAACAACACTGTCTTTATTCATATTGTTTCAAATTGTTATTGATTTATAAATATTTAGTCATTCGATTCAATTGGGAATTGCCGGCGGAAACTCTCTTCGAGTGAGATGATGGTCTCGGTGCGCTCCACAATGTCGAGCCGCTGCAGTTTGTCCGACAGAATGCGGCGCAGGTGCTCGTTGTCGTGAGCCATCACCTTGATGAATAGCGAGTAGTTGCCAGTAACATAATGGCATTCAATTATTTCGGGAATTTTGAAAAGTTCTTCGGCAATGTCGTGATACAGGCAGGCCTTTTTCAGGTTGATGCCCACAAAGGCGCACGTTTTGTAGCCCAGATTCTGTGGGCTGACAATGAATTCGGAACCAGTGATGATGCCGATGTTGGTGAGCCGCTGCACCCTTTGGTGTATGGCTGCACCCGACACTCCGCACTCGCGTGCCACTTCAAGAAAAGGTGTGCGTGCGTTTTTCGAGATTATCGATAGAATCTTCTTGTCAAGTTCGTCGATGTTGTGGTTTTCGCTCATAGTTAAAAGCCTTTAGATGTGTTTTTCAAACTCCACAAATCAGTTGCTGGGCAATCTTGGCCCCGCTTTTAATTTGACGCAAAGAAAACTAATTCTTCGGTACAAAACTTACAGTTGCGCGTTTTTTATTACCTGAAAGTTAACAATTGAAAGTTCGTTTGGGCCGACTCAACTTCGTCCTTTCATAGCTTCATCTTCTTCGGCGGTATCGTCCTTCATCAGCGGCAGACTGGCGCTTTTGCGCACTGCCCAAATGCGGATAAGTATCACCGACGATGCGCTCAGAATCTCGCACATAGCGTTCCCAATGCTTGCTTTCTGACAGATGAAAAATATTAAACCGCCTAATATACAGGCTGTTGCGTAAACATCTTTGCGGAAGATGAGCGGCACCTCGTTGATGAGCGTGTCGCGCAGAATGCCGCCCGCCGCACCCGTGAGCGTTCCCATAATAATATTCACCCAAATGGGGAATCCGGCGGCGAGGCTCTTCTCGTAGCCCACCACTGTGAACAGTCCCAGTCCGATGGCATCGAACAGGAACATTGTGGTGTTCATTTTTATCAGGTGCTTGCCGAAGATTATCACCACCAGCAGTGCAAACCCGGTGACAATCAGGTACGAAGGCTGCAGCATCCAGAAGGGCGTGATGCCTAAAAGCAGGTCGCGGATGGTACCGCCGCCAACGGCCGTCACAAGTCCCACCACGTACGCGCCAAACCAGTCGAATTTTTTTGCCGCCGCCATACGGATGCCGCTTATCGCGAAAGCGAACGTGCCAATGTAGTCGATTAGGGTGGTGAAAGTCATTGTTTCAGTTAGGAGTTAGGAATTAGGAGTTGGTGGTTTAAAGTTTAAAGTTAGAAAGTTTTAAGTTTTGTCTGTAGTCTGTTGTCCGAAGTCTAAATAACAATCGCTTCGGGTTCGATTCTTATGCCAAATTTTTCTGCCACAGCATTTTGCACGTGGTGGGCCACCTCAATAATTTCATTGCCTGTGGCGCCGCCCAGATTGACAAGCACCAGTGCCTGCTGTGTGTGTACGCCCGCCGTTTTTGCAGCGTTGGTGTAGCCTTTCAGGCCGCAACGGTCAATCATCCAGCCGGCGGCGATTTTCACCAATCCTGGGCCGGCTGGGTAGGTCACCATTTCGGGATAGTCGGCTTTAAGTCGCTCGGCCACAGACTGTTCAACTACTGGATTCTTGAAGAAACTGCCGGCATTGCCCGTAACTTTCGGGTCGGGCAGCTTGCTGTTGCGAATGTTGATAACCGCCTGACGGATAGTGCGTAGCGATGCGCCGCCAAGTTTCTCAATCTCGCCGCTCAGACTGCCGTAATGCGTTACAAACTGCGGATTTTTCTGCAGCTTATAAATCACAGAATCAACTAGATACTTGTCTTTTAGCTCGTGCTTGAACACGCTGTCGCGATAGCCGAAACGGCATTCGGCGTTGCTCAATGTTGCGGTTGAGCCATCGGCAAGGCTCACAACATTTACGCTCTCAATGGCGTCTTTGGCCTCGCGGCCGTACGCTCCAATGTTCTGCACCGGCGACGCGCCCACCGTTCCCGGGATTAGCGACAAATTCTCAAGTCCGCCCAGATTGCGCTCAACGGCCCACGCCACAAGGCTGTCCCATTCGGTTCCGGCGCCGGCCTTCACAAGGCAGTAATCATCGGTTTCGTCAACAATGTTGATGTAATCGTTTGTCGGATGAATCACCAATCCGTCGAAATTGTTGACAAACAAAAGATTGCATCCGCCGCCGATAATCAGAATATGCTTGTCGGTCAGGTGGCCGAAATGCTCAATAAGCTGGCGGATGTCGTCGGGCGAGTTATAGGTGCATAGCCAACGCGCCGAGGCTTCCACCCCGAACGAGTTGAACTCTTTAAGTTGCGCATTTTCAGTAATCTGTAGCATCACCGATGTTTTTGGCAAAGGTAATCGGCATTGGCGGAATGTTGAATGGATTTTATCAACAGAATAGCAACAAAATCAGGGTTAGGATGCTTTGTCGGTTGATGCACCATTGAACCGGTTTTGTAATTTTTTTGCTATACCATCGATTTTAAAAGCTTTAAACAAATGGTAACGGAGAAAGTCTATTAGCAGGCAGACAATAAATATAGCAGTGGCAGCAATTATTACTTTCCCGGTCATTGTAACCATATTGTCGCTGGCGAATGATGCGAAACTCCAAGATAAAAGGTAATTGTAAGTTAATGGCTGAACGTGAATCAGATATACGCTGAATGCCAAAGAACTGAAAAAAAGAATCGCTTTTTGTAATCCTTTGGACTTTATGTTTATTTGGCTGAAGAGCAAAAGTAAAGCCCCGCTTTGTATAACCATAAAAACTGATGTGAAATCGACAAACCAACTCATTTCTTCATTTACCCCAGACAAACTTTTAAGCACATAGCCGGCAAACCAGGCGCATAATGTTGAAATCACATAGATTAACAAGCATTTGGCTTTAGTGATTATAATGGGGTATAATTTCAAATAGGCCCCTATGAAATACATACTGATGAGCCACCATTGGTTGTAGCCTCCGCCTAATGCAAATGCTCCGATAAAAAAGAGAGGAACGACGGAGAAAAGAATAATTATTGTAAGACACAATATTAAGAATTCTTTTTGGCTGAGATGTGAAATGCATCTGTTTATGAATGGAATGAAAAAGAACAGGCAGAAGTAACCTGTGAAATACCAATATTGACGGGTTACGGCAGGGAAAAAAGTGGCTTTAATAAAGTCGATTTTGCAAACTTCATATAGTTGGTGGAGATATGGAACATAACGGAATAAAATAAGTGTTACAGCGCCATAAAATGACACGGTCAGCCATAATGGAATGATTTTAAAATAATTGAATCTTGAATTAACCATCACGTAGCCGGTAATCATTGCAAATATGTCTACAGAACAATATGCGGCTGTTTCTAATAGCCAGGCTGTATAATAGTTTGAAGAGAATTTGTCGCAGGTGTCTAAAATTCCGCCACAGCCCAATACGTGTAAAACAACGACCATATACATTGATACTAGTCTCAATAGGTCGATGCCGTAGTTGCGCTCTTGTGTGGAAATAGCTTTTTCCGTATTCATATTATTGGGGCGAATGTTCTTTGGTAGAACAGGTAAAGGTTTCATTTGTTGGTCGTTGATTCATCACTCGTTTGCTTCAAACATATTTTTTGCGCTCATATCGTATTGTGCGGCAGCCAATAGCGACTGGAATCCAAGCACAATGGCAAGAACGGCGATCATAATTGTTCCCGTGGGCGCTGTTTGATTTATTAAAGAATACTGATACCATTTTGTTCCACCGAAAGCAACGCCGAATAGGAAAGTCGGCAATCCGAACAAAATGTATAGTGAACCGATGTTGAAATCGTAGATGAAATATCGCAGAGCGATTCTGCGAATGAATGCCCGCAACAGCTTTGGCGGGAATGTCACCAAAGTCTTGAACACCGAGAGGTTCGATTTCTCATCGGCATAGATGGCCGGCATAGGGATTTCTTTTATAGAAGCGCCGGTGTAATATAACTCGATTAGCAGAGAGCTCTCAAAGAAGAATCGTTTTGCAATATTGTTGAAATTGGTTTTGCGGACAGTATCGGTTTTTATGCAGAAGAACCCATTGGCAGGGTCGGAAATGTTGTAGTAACCCGATGCTATTTTCACCATAAATCCCACACCGATGTTCCACAGGCGGCGGATGAAAGGCATTTGTGACAGCAGTTCACGGTCGAAAAAACGGTTGCCTTTTACAAAATCAGCGCCATCTGCGATTTTGTCAATCATTTTTTCGATAAAGGAGCAATCCATCTGACCATCGCCATCGATTTTGACAATAACATCGAAACCTGATTCCATCGCCTTTGAAAACCCCGTAAGCATTGCACCGCCAACACCTTCATTTTTCGCATTCGACACAATAGACACTTTGTCGTTTGCTGAAGCTATCTTGTTCAATATTTGCAAGGTGTTGTCGGGTGAATTGTTGGTGCAGAGCCACCGCGCCGAGGCTTCACCCCCGAACGAGTTGAACTCTTTAAGTTGCGCATTTTCAGTAATCTGTAGCATCACCGTTGTTTTGGGCAAAAATAATCGGCATTGGCGGATTGTGGAGGATATTTTATCAACAGAATAGAAACAGTATATGTGAGACATTACATTTCTTGAAAATACTTCATACCTGTTTATATTTGCGAAATCAAATTATAGAAATATGAGAAGGGCGTTTTTTATTTTCATAGCATTTTTAGAATTGATTTTTTTATCTTGTAATGACGAGGGTATCAAGACTATAGATTATTATGGCCCACGCGATACTAAGCGCGAAGGTTTTGTATATATTGAAGATCGGCATTTTATGATTGATGGGAAAAAGTGGTTCCCGATTATGCTCAACTATCGTAACTATGTTAATTATGACGACGAAATTATCAGGGTTTCGCCATCAAACCATTACCATAACAATTGTATGGCGGATGATTTTAAGACGATTGCATCAATGGGATTTAATTGTTTACGAATCTGTCTGAAATGGGATAATATGACTGATACTGCGGCTATTTATCAAGCAGTTGGTAATATGATAGATACAGCAGCACAAGCTAATTTACGTGTTATGATGTTGCTTTATCCTCCGCTCGACAGTGCAAAAATAGCATTTGAAGCAGGATTGTTGCGGCATTTTGCTAACAACTCGACCATTTGGGCGTACGATTTTTTTAATGAGCCATTGTATTTTGATCAAGTACCTGACCGCGATAAAATTGATGCCTACAATGTGGTCGCGTCGTGGCGCGAAATGATGTGTCAAAATGCACCAAATCAGTTGTTTACGATTGCTTTTTCTGAGCCGATAGAAGTGTTTGAATGGGATCCGGTTATGCTGCCAGTTGATTTTGTTGAGATGCACACTTACCATCCGTTGCGCGTGGCCAGCGAGATGTATTGGTACAGTTCGAACTGTACTGAAAAGCCGTGGATGGTGGGTGAGGTTTCGCTGCCTGCAGACAACGACAGTATCAGTTATGAGGAGCAGCGGCAGTTTATGGTTCAGGCATTTGCGATTGCTCGTAGTATGGGTGCTGCAGGATTCGGATGGTGGGAGTATATGGATGATCCGGGAGAGGTGAATTTTGAAGGTTGCTACACGGCACTCGTCAATCCAAAGAGACAAATGAAACCTGCCACTGCGGAGGTTGCTAAGTTGATGAGTATTCCTGTCTCCGAAGAATTGGCAAACATGCCGCCAAATTATTATAATATGTTGGGATACAACAATGTGGCTTTATCTGGACGGGTTGTTGACTATGATGGCAATCCCATCAATGGAGCGCTTATTCGTGGCTGGACCAAAGATTGGATAGGTATGAACACCTACAGCGATGCCAACGGCTGTTTCGTGCTCTACAGCAACGATTTCAACATTCATTTTGAGGTGTCGGCACCATATATGCAGACCGTGAAATTCAGCAAAATAAATATCAAATACACGTATGCCGATTCGGCAGACAACATAAAGTGGACCCCCGAAAGTTTCCCGAATAGATACCTTGAGTACCAGAAAATTGACTACCATCCGTTTCTTGAAGGTGATAGTCTGACGCTGATTTTCAATCCCAAATTTTTCAATCAGTATAAAGCCAAAGGAAGTTTGAGTCCGATTAAACTGAAACGCATTAAGGTTCGCGGCAAATAATCATATTCTGTTGTTTATTAATGGCGTGTTTTTTTTCGGCATCTATTTCACTTCTATTTTTGCCGTTCGCTTACCAATTGTCAGTGAGCTCCCTCCAACCCATTGGTCATCGTATCTTACTGATGATATGTATATTGCAATGGAGTGCTCCGAATCTTTACTTACAACAAATTCTTTCGATACCGACAAGTCGTACCACTGGCTTTCCTGGATGATATCCGACTTAATAAATTTGGTTATTTTGTCAACGTATTCGGTTTTTGTATTTGTTTCTTTGTCAGTACATTCAATAACAAGGTCCATATATTTGTCCTGCCAGAGCGAGTCGTTGATGAACACGTTGGCGTTGAGCGTCACCTTTATTTTGCTAATGCGTCTGTCTGTATCGATGTCACTGAACAGTTTGAATTTTTTTGTCCCAACTTCGCTAGGCATCTTATCGGGGGTGGTACAAATTATATTGGTTATTTTATTGATATTTTTCAATGTACGATATCCTGATTCAGCCAAAACAGGATGTTGTGTCAATCGGTTGTTGTGGTAGGTGTAGCGGCAGATGTATTTGTAGAGTTCCAATTTGTTGTTCAGAAACGATTTTAGTGAATCGCTGTCAATTCTTTTTAAATCAAGGCTTTGCGTGATTTTGTTTGCTTGCTCGTTTTCCCATTGGCTTTTTGTCCAATAAAGGTAATTGCCGTAAATAATTTCGCGCATCTCGCGGTTATAGTTTACGTGAACCATCCGCTTGTCGATGCGCATCTGGCTTGTGGTGTCGAGACCATTGCCAATCCAATGGACAAGTTCTGGCGTGTTAAGATGATATTTGTCGCGCAAAAGAGCTGTGAGCGAAGGCGTTATGTCGTTGTGCGTGACAACCGACGCAAATGTTTTTGTTTTTTTCAGCAGCGGTGACCAGATAATTAGCGGCACGTGGTGATACGACAGATTGTTTTTGATAATCAATCCCGAAGAGTGGTCGCCAGTTATCACAAAAATAGTGTTTCTGAAATTCGGGTGCTCGCGGTACTTATTGATGAATTTACGGACGCAATCATCGGTGTAAAGCATTGTGCAATAGCGCATTTTGTTCTTGCTGTATTTTGCCGCTGTTTCCGTGTCCATTTTCGCAATTATTTTGTCAGCTTGTTCAGAAAGAGCCATTTCTCGTGCCTCGTCCTTTATGTTTAGAGCTTCGTGGTTTGTTATGGTTATCAATAAGTTAAACATAGGAGATGTGTCATTTTTGATTTTCTCGAAACTCCTGTCGAACATAACGTGGTCGAAATACCCCCACCAGTTACCTAGACTTTGGTCACCGTTTCGGTATTCGTTGTAATAGTCTGACATATAATCGGTTTCCTGAGCAATCAAATATTCCGAAATGCAGTCGAACCCAAAATCGCCGCCGTAAAAAGCATTCGTTTGGTAGCCGTTCGATTTCAAAATTTTGAGCAGAGAGTTGTGTTCTGGCATAATGCCGAATTGGAATCCTTTAGGGCCTATTACAGAGGCAGTTATGGCCGGTACTGCGCCGTAACTCCGAGTGGTTGTCGAAAGGCAGTTCGGCCAGTAAAGGCTTTGGTGCGCAAGCGAGTCGATGAAAGGAGAGAATCCATTCATCATCTCGTTGCCGAGCGACTCAATTACAATAATCACAATATCGGGCTTAGTGGAGGAATTAAAGTATTGCCCTAAAACATCTTGTGTGTTATCTATTCGTTCAAGAGGGTAGTGCTTGTCAGGAACTACAAAGCTGGGATTGTCTGCAAGGAACTCATTGATTAGCTGTTCGTTGTATTCAATGTTCTCGTTGTTTAACTTCTTGCCAATGTTGAAGTTAGACTTTGCCATAAACCATACTTTGCACACTTCGTGGTTTCGGGCCTCAATGTTTTTGGAAGAATCCAAAATGGTGTCTATGAAAAAAATAGAGGGAACAGACAAAGCTATAATTGCAGTGACGGCGATGCTTGTCCATTTGCCTTGAAGTTTTTTTCTCGCAAAATGTGTCAACAGCAAGAATCCGCCAATCGCACCTATCACGCTCAAAATCAGTAAAAACAAGCTTATACTTGCTATTATTGTCTGCATTATTTCAGATACGGGTCTGATAAACAGCTCTTTGCTCATCAGTTGGCCGCTATGGTTGGTGTAAATGGTCAATCCGGCTTCGCTAAACATAATGATTGCCAATATGATAGATGATGTCCAATTGGCGCATTTTTCCGAAAACAAGCTTATCAGAAAGTGGATTGCCAAAACTATCAGAGCAATAAATCCGGAAACCACAAGGCAATGCGCGGCAGATTTAGAAAACGTTTCAACCGATTCAAAATCAATTATTTTGATTATCAACATCGTGCATATGAAACACAATGCTGTTGCGCATAGATTTTTGTATGATTGGGAGTTGTATTTCATTGCAATGTTTGATGTAGGTCTGGTTTTATATTATTGATTATTAAGCGAATGTAAAGTAGTTGTTAGCCAAAAAGTTCCAAATGGTAGTTATTCCGATGGCCCCAACTTTCGACAGATAGAAATTAAGTTTTACCTTGTCAGTCAACATCCACAGAATCAGGGTGTTGATGCCCAATCCGATTACTGATACCCCCAAAAAACGCAGGTATTCGCTCAAAATCTGCGGGTTGTTGCTTGCGAACGTCCAGATGCGGTTCAGCAGCCAGTTGGTGGAGGCGGCCACGGTGAATCCAATTGCGTTAGAAACATATTTCTGGATTCTTAATTTCTCTTTACAAAGGATTGTTATGCCGAAATCTACAATCATCCCGGAAAATCCGACAATACCGAACTTGATGAGTTTCAGTAATATGGCTTTGCTAAAAAGTGATTCCATTTTAAATGTGGGTTATTTTGCTATTCGGGAACAATCATATCGCTTATCATTATCATTCGTGGATTGATGGCTGTGTCGTTGATACTTACGTGTGTTAGTAGTGTTCTCTGCCGGTCATCTTCATCCCAATATTTGATGTGCTTCCACTGCGCGCCGTTTTTGTAGAAGACGGTGTATCTTTTTGCGGGAGAGTAGTAAAACACTTCAGATTGTGTTGCGCGGAGCGAGTCTGGCTGATTGCTGCGAGTTGTATCAAGTTTTGAAATTGATATAAGAAGTTCGCATGCTTTTTTTGTTTCGATGGCGTGCAGATAATACAAAGGAGTGGTTGCCGGTACTTGCGACAATTTATCTGCATCGACATAATTGAGCTCGCGCCCGGCTCTCATATCTATGTAATACTCCAAGTCTTTGCTCTTGCTTATGTCTGCCGTGACGTGCGAAGTGTTGTGGAGCTCTTCGTCATAAATCACAGCGTTGTCGGGCAGGGTTTTAAAGAAGTCGGTTTTTGCAATCATATCAATCAATGTAAACCGATTCTGGCATTTCGCCCACTCGCGGCTCAAAAGTTGATTGGTGTATCCGGTCAGCAATGAGAAGTATAGTATTGCTGCGCACCATACTATGCGGATGGCATTTCTTAATTTGTCGTTTTGGGCATTGAGTGTTACGGCAATTATAAGAGTCAGCGCCAGCATTAATGCAAAGATTGAGAAGAACGAGGTTACATATCCGTGCATCCAGTTGCACCATTCGGTGTTGTATTTCCGCGCTATGCCAATCAGCGTGTGCGATAAGAATGCAGCAATAAAGCTGATGGCAAGCCCTATGCCGATTTTCTTTTTATCTATTGAAAATGATTCTTTTTCACGTGTCAGATACCATACCAAACCGGTTTGCAGCAGTGCGTTTATCCAAACTATGGCGGGTATGTGGCCAAATATGAAACGGTGGTGTCCTCCAATCAGTTGCGAGTTGTCGGCAAGCAGCCCCTGGCTGTCGAAAAACGACTGGCCGGGAAATGCAAAACGGGTGCATTTCCATAATACTTTAAAAAATCCGCTTACACTGAATGCACCAAGCGAGAACGACGCACCATCGTAGAATGTTATGTCGGGATTAATGTGCGTAAGCCATTGGCGATAGCCCCAATAACATCCTAAATATACGATTGCGGAAGCTATGTAAGGCAGCACTTCGCACCAAAAATAGCGGTTGCGCAGCATAGCGGCAAAACCGTCAGTTTTCAGGTGGCGTGCAACAATCACTACACCGAAGATTATGGCAAAAATCAGATATGTTTCGTAGAAAAGATACGCAACCAAGAACAGCAGAGCGGAAATAATGACTCGCCAATAGCCAGATTTTTCCTTGTAGTTCATATATATCAGTATCGCACCGATGAATATTATCAAGCTGAAGCTGAAAAAGAACGGATAGGCGATTGTTGGTACGTGGTTGTTGGTTGTTATTACCGTGTTGAAAATAAGCAGCAGCATAGTTAGCAGGCTCGCATTCTTTGATTTGAACAGCCGGTAAGCAAGCCACGAGAACATTGCATAACTTGCTAAAAGAGAGATGTATTGTACGGCTTTTGTGTATCCGAAACTGTCGATTAGGTATGGAACGTAGTAGAAGTATTTGGTTATGAGGAAATAAAATCTGCCAGCCATTTCGGCATACATTGTGGCATCTGTCAGCCATATTTCGGGGAATCTGGCAGTGGTGAAATACTGAAGGTCGTCAGCTGTTGTGAATCCGACTTTGAGGAATGGGATAAGTGTCAGCAGAGCGGTTATAGCTAATGCCGCATACACTAAGAGTTGCTTTTTATCTTTCATTTATTTTGTGTGTTTATGCTTTCTATGATGTAGATGGGACGTCCTTTTACCTCATCAAGAATGAAGCCGATGTAGTAGCCAATAATGCCAACCACTATTAGCAGCACACCGGCAAAGGCACTCAGAAATATTATTATAGTTGTGTAGCCGCTGACAGGTCGGTCAACAATCCACATAACTAACGAGAAAATAATGAGGGAGATGCTTAATAGACTGAATATCAATCCGGAATAGATTCCTAGCTTTAAGGGTGCTTTTGAGAACGAGACCAAAGAGTTGAAAGCAAAGTGAGCAAGTTTCATAAACGAGTATTTGCTTTCGCCGGCAGCTCGTTTGGGAGCGTAGTATGACATTGTTGTAGAACGGAATCCGACAATCTGAATGAACCCGCGCAGGAATCGGGTGCGCTCGCGGTAGTTGTTGCGCAACACATCTGCCACTCTTTTTGAAATCAGGAAAAAGTCTGAAGCGTTTGGTTTTAACTGTGTATCAGATAGATGGTTGATTGCTTTGTAGAACAGGCTGGAAGTTATCCGTTTATATAACCCTCCGTCGGCTCTGCCTTCGCGCACCATTGTAATAATGTCATTTCCTTCGGCATATTTTTCCAGCATTTGTCCAAGCAGTTGTGGTGGATTTTGCAGGTCGGCGTCCATACAAATCATAACATCGCCGTTAGCGTTATCAACCCCGGCAATCATAGCGGCCTCGTGTCCGAAATTGCGTGCGAAATGGAGTGCTTTGACCCGTTTGTCGGCTGCCGCAAAACCATCTAACAACCTTCTACTGTTGTCACAACTTCCATCGTTGACGAATAGTATTTCAACTTCGTAATTGAGTTTGGCGACAATTTCTGTCAGTGTTTTGTAAAATTGCTCTATTACAGCCTCTTCGTTGTAAACCGAAACTATAATGCTACATTTTCTATCAGCCATATTTATGTGTTAATGTGATGCGTTTTTGCTGTCCTCCAAGGGAACTTATTGCTCACAAAATTATCGTTATAATTTGTAAATCTTGTAAGCGTTGTTATCAAAAACAACCTCCAGATTCAGTTCAAGATACTCGCCAAAAGTTTGCTTCAGCACAACTACGTATTTGCAGCCACGTTGCTGTAAATCTGTAAGATATTTCGGATTTGACAACTGCTCATTGGAAGCGACCCAGCCTTTGCGGTGGGCGAAATACATTGGTGCCGGATTTTGGTCGCTGTTTATGACAATGCGGTCGGTTGGGGCAGAAAACTCGTCGAGCACAGTTTCCAATTGCGCTATGGGCTTCCGTATGTTTTTGATTATGAAGTCGGTTCGGTTGTTAAGCAGATTCTCAAGTACGATGGCCGTGAGTAATAAAAGCCGCAGTTTCTTCTTATCAATGGCAGTCAAAGCATATCCTGCAAAAATTGCCATAATCGGCACAAACGGGACAATATAGTAGGTGTGATGGACAAATGTCCAGCCTGATTTCAATATTACAACCACGAATGTTGCGAAAGTTAGTCCGAAGATTGCCAACAAAAGGCGTTCTTTCCGAATTATGCACAGAATCAATCCGCCCATAAAGACGAAAAAACCGATATATTTTAGTGCGTAGTCGTAAAAATGCTTCAACGTTCCGCCCATATTGGCAGCAATCTCGCGGGCGCCTTCGGCAAAGCCTTTACCCATAAAGAAATGCCACAGCCCGAACTCGCTGACAAGGTGCGGTACCCAATAGAAATACCACCAGGCAACTGGTACACAAAGCATTGCCGATACGGCGCAGAACAAGATTTTACGTTGTATGGCTAATGTTTTGTTGAAAATAGGGATGGCATATACCGCAAGAATAAATCCTGACGGCAGTTTCGACAATAGTCCGGCCAGGGTTGGCAGTGCGTACATCAGCAGATTGAAGGTTTGATTTCCTTTATTTTCCAAATAGTTGGTACCGTAGTAGATGCCAATAATCACAAGTGACATTGCAAAGGTGTCGGGCATTATTTTTCTGGCGTATGGGAACCATAGCGAAACTATCAGTACAAAAGTGGAAAGAAAAGACATTTGCTCCGAGAAGTATTTTCGTAGCAGCTTAAAGCTGAACCAACAGCCTATGCTCGTGACAATTAGGTTGATTAACCTTCCGTACCAGTGCTCGTAGCCAAACACTAGTGATAGCAGGTAAATCAAGTAGTTCAGCAGCGGAAATTCCATACCGGTAATGCCTGTCAAGTCCTCACTGATGTCGATGCGTGGGTAGAGAATATTTGGTTCAATTTCTAAAAAATTGCGTGCAGCCATAGCCACTGTTGTCTGCCGCCAAGCGTGGCCCATCTCAAGCGGAGGGTTGGTAATGCCGTACATCCTGAGTATGGCAAAAAATATAATCCAAAATCTGATGTCCTTTAACCATAACAGAATCAATGATTTATAATCGATGTTCTGTAGTTTCCCAATTAGATTGTTTAGCATTATTAATTCTTTTTAGTTGTCATACAACGTCAATAGCATTCCTGATTAGTAGGTTATACTGATTTTTGCATTTCGGTACCGCATTGTTGTACCATTGATGTTCCAAAAATACAATTTTAAAGTTTTGGGAACGAAGTGGGCAAAAATAGGGCAGATGATTGTTGTTTCATAATGCACTGGCAGAAAGCCGTCTGTTTCAGGCATACAACATTTGTCCCAAAATATGCCAGTTATGTCGAAAACAAGCAGCGGAAGTTGGTCTGAGGGGGTCCCTTGCGAATCTATTTCAAGGTCAACACTCACTTTCATTAGGTTAGTCATACCTAATTTGATTTGTGCCATATTCAAATATTGCATATCGGCAGTAATCGAGTTTTCTGTCATGTGTCTGACTTTCCTGTTGTGTTGATTCTGGGTTATTTCAATGTTTTTATGAGAAAACGGCAGTGTTGCGTGATGATACCCAACAAAAGCAATCAACAGCAAGGTGCAACCCATTATGTATTTGTCGGCTTTCAGTAGTCGGGCAGGGGCGGAAATCTTGTCGAGTAATCGCACTAATAATTTGTATAAAGGCTTGACAATTAGCGCTGCCGCGATGGAACCCGCCAAAAAAGCTATGGCTGTTAGCAGACTGACAGCGGCATTATTGTAAGTGTTGGCAATGTTTAGAAACGGTTGCCGCAGAAATCCGTGCACAGCAAACAGAAACATCGAGACCGACCCGACAAATGTCAGCGGGCGTTCAAGAAACAGGTGCTGCTTGATGAAACCTTTGGCATCGTTATAGCCAATCACAAATATCACGCTGACAGCCAGGAATGTAAACGGGTAGAACGGACGTAAGAAATTTCCGAGTATAAAAACAGCCAGTGCCGGAATCAACCACCAGCGACTTAAACAAGTATCGCGGCGCAGAGCCAGCCAAATGCCAAAACAGAATTCAGGCAGGTGGCCGGGGGCATTTTGCATCGCGAGCAGGTCGTCTCCGGGGTGGTCGTAGCAGAAGATTGCTGTCAGAATCCAAATGTAGGAGAGGAGTGCTGTGCCTGCAAGAATTTTAGTGCCGTAACGTTGTGTCAGGTTCAGCAAAACCGGAAAAAGTGCGTATAGCTGCACAATCAGCCCGAAGAACCACCAAGGTCCGCAGACGCTCAGTCCTTCATTGGGTGTTAACGTGTGGAAAAATAGCAGTTTGAGCCCGATTTCGTGCCATACGAATTCTGAGGGTAACCGGTTGTTAATGATAAAGTTCGCTACAATAAATCCCAATATGGCTACAATCAGCAGCGGGTAGATTTTTTTCAGCCGAGAGCCCATAAAAAACGTCCAACATTGCGGTTTGTTGAGCATCGATTTTGTGAGCCCGTAGCCGCTTATCAGAATAAATACCTGGACACCGAAATGCCCTAAGTAATTGAAAATAATATTTATAATCTCTTGTGGCTGGGTTGCTAGCACTTCGCCGAATCGTAATATGGTATGATTCGCAAAATTGAATTCGTTCTCGCCGGTTGTTGGCTCAACCCAGCGGAAAAAGTTGTGCAACATTATCGCTAATATCGCCAAACCTTTGATAATCAGACTGTCGTCTTTTGTAAATTCGGTGCGTTCCATTGCAGTTTTCAGTCCCGCAAAACTACATCAACCCATCTGCATTTCCAAAATGTTCGTTTTTGCGTTGCACGATTCAAAAAAACGGCTTGCGAATCCGCTTGTAACCGAAAATTAGTGTAAATTTGAAATTGCTTTCGCCTTTTGTGGCGTTGGCTGATTTTTTCGAACTTAATTGGCGAGTGATATGTTGTTCAGAAGCCTACGTAAATTGTTGATTGCGTTGCCGATGGTATGTTCAATGGCAGCGTCGGCGGCCGATAGTCTGGTTGTCTATTCACAGATAAATGTCTATCCGTATTATTTTGATAATGAGGGTTCTAACGAAGGCGTGTTGCCCGATGTGCTTACCGATGTGCTCGGTAGCAAGTACGGAATGAATTATTTTACAGCCACTTGTGAGACTTGCGACGAGAATTTCCGTCCCGACATCATCTGCTGTCCGGCCGACGAGCCGGTTCCCGACGGCTATGTGAAGTACGAGATTCCGCTGCAAATCAACTATGTGGTTTGTTTCCGCCGCAACGAGCCCATCGAGTCAATTTTCAGCCTTTCCGACAAGAAAGTTATCATCATCCGCAACGATTATCCCTTTGAGGCGCTCTACCGCCACCGTACGGCTCACATTTTGAACGTGTCGTCGGCCGACGATGCCCTGCGCACCCTGTCGAGCGGCTACAACGATTGTGCCGTGCTGCCTCTCACCGAGGTGCTCCAGGCCCTCGACGACGGCAAGTATCCCAACATCGAATTTCTGCCTACACCGTACATTGTCAAGCCTTTAGCCTTTGCCGTTAAGAAAGAGGCCAAATCGCTCGACAGTATGCTGAACGCCAATTTGCAGAATGAGCTGTCGAGCGGCAAATTCGCCACCATCAGCGAGCGGTGGCTGGAGTACGGCATCCGCGTGCGCGAGGGCGTGTCGGGCTTCTGGTGCGTGCTTGTGGTGCTGTTGCTGATAACCGTTTTGGTGATGTATTTCTGGATTCAAACCCTCTACGCCGAGGTCAATGACTCTACTCGCGAGCACATCAACAATATGATTCACAACCCGTTATCGCCGCTTGTGATGCCGGCGGGCAATCCGCTGCTGAAAAAAATGATGTCGAGCGCGCCGTTCTGGTTCGCCATCAGCAACCAAGATGGGAAAATTGTGCGCGCCAGCCGGGCTTTCCTCCACGGTGTGGCCCAAATCGACGATTTGCCGTCGGGCGGACTGAAGTGGAGCGATTTGTTCGACGAGGCGACGGCGGAGCAGCTGCTCGAAGCTGACAAGCAGATTTTCGACGGAAATGTGAACTCGGTGCTCAAAACCATTGAATATAATTCCAAGTACTTCAACGCTTCGTGCTGGACCATCAAGCACCCGTTCAAGTACGACAACCGCCCCGAGGTGTTGGTCATCACGGCGGTGGTTTCTCCGGTGTTCGATTCTAATTTGTTCTACCACAATATGTTGCCTGAGGATATGATGCAGACGGTGATTGATTCCACAACAGACCTTGTCTACCTCAAATCGACAGACGGCACTTATCTGCAAGTGAACAAGGCCTACTGCGAGCACTATGGAATCACTCCGGAAAACATTGTGGGAAAGACAGATGCGGATATGTACAGCGAGAAAATGGCGGAGCAGAACCGCGAGTCGGACCAGACGGTGCTCGAAACCGGCGACGCTTGGACCGAGCAGGCCTGGCACGCCGATGTGCAGTGCATCGACCATAAATTCGAGAACCGCAAGCTGCCGCTCCGCACTAACGATGGCCGGATATTCGGCATTGTTGGCATTGCGCACGATATTACCGACATCGACCGCCTGACAAGGCAGATTAAAAGCTCCAACGATAAGCTGCAGGAGTCTGACAGGCTCAAACTCTCGTTCCTTGTCAACCTAAGCCACGATATCCGTATGCCGGTCAAGTCGATTATTGAGTACAGCGATATGCTTGCCGACAGCGACCTGACCTACGACCAGCGCATCGAGATAATCGAAATGGTTCAGGCAAATGGTAACTTGCTGATTGACTTGGTTACAGATATGCTCGATTACTCGAAAATCGAGGCCGGATACATCCAAATCAAATATTCTGATTTCAACCTGAACTCGGTGGTGGCCGATGTTTACAATATGGCCAACAGCAAGAAGATGCAGCTCGGCAAGGACAATATGTACATCTCGCTGCTCATCGACACCATTGAGGATGATGTTATGATTCACAGCGACTCGTTCCGTCTGATGCAGATTCTGAAGAATATGCTTACCACCATCATCAAGTTTGCCGATACCGAAACTGTTTACTTCGGTTACCGCACGGCCGCCGACAAGGTTTATTTCTTTGTCAACACCGACCGCGGCGACATCTCGCGCGACGAGCTGACGGCTTACCCCGACACGCACGAGGGCACCAACATCTCAATCTCGCAAATCGAGGAGTCGTACGGCATTTCAATCATCATCGCGCAAAGCATTATCGGAATGATGGGCGGCAAACTATGGGTTGAGGATTTGAACTCGGGTCACCCCAGCTTTATCTTCTATATTCCTTATAATCACGAAGAAACGATGTCGAGCATTATGTACGACTCGCGAAACAATGAGTTTGTGATTCCCGATTGGACGGGCCACACAATGCTTATTGCCGAAGATGAGGAGCTGAATTTCATCTTGCTGCAAGGCTTGATGCAGCGCACTAAAGTGAAGATTATCTGGGCGAAAAACGGTGTTGAGGCGGTTCGACAATACAAGGACAACCCCGACATCGACGTGGTGCTGATGGACGTGCGGATGCCCGAAATGAACGGTTTGGAGGCTTCCGAACTCATTTTGGCGTACGATCGCAACGCCGACATCATAGCGCAGACGGCTTACACCATTCCGGAGGTGGCCGAGCGCTGCCAGAAAATCGGCATCCACCGCCTGCTTGAAAAACCAATCGACCAGGGTGAGCTCTTTGCCGAGTGCGACAAATATATGCAGCACAAGCACGCAGCCAACGATAATGAATTGATGGATTGATTTTTATGTTGAACTATTGAATCGGTGTCCCGATAGTTACCGGGATGGCTAATCGTTGAATCGACAAGATTTCGATTGACCGATTCACCGATTGACCGATTAAACCAAGAAGATGGACCGAATTGATTTTTTGCGCGCCGAACTTAACCGGCACAACTATTTATACTACGTCAAGGCCGAGCCTGAGATTGACGATTATGAGTATGACCAACTGATGAACGAGCTGATGGCGCTTGAGAAGGCCAATCCCGACCGTTTCGACCCCGACAGCCCAAGTCAGCGTGTGGGCAACGACATAAATCAGAATTTTCAGCAGGTTTACCATCGGTTTCCGATGCTCTCGCTGGGCAACACCTATAATAAAGAGGAAATCATTGAGTTCGATGAGCGCGTGCGTAAGGCGCTGGGCCACAGCGTGAAATACATCTGCGAACTGAAATACGACGGCGCTTCAATCAGCCTGACATACGAACACGGGCGGCTTGTGCACGCCGTGACGCGCGGCGATGGCGAGAAAGGCGACGATGTGACGGCCAATGTGCGCACAATCAAATCGGTGCCGCTGCGTCTGCCCGAAGGCAACTATCCCGACCTGTTCGAGATTCGTGGCGAGGTGCTGATGCCGCGTGCCGTGTTCGACAAACTGAACGAGGAGCGCGAGGCTTCGGGCGAAACGCCGTTTGCCAATCCGCGCAATGCCGCCGCGGGCTCGCTCAAAATGCAGAATTCGGCGCAGGCCGCCAAACGCCAACTCGACTGCTGGCTCTACTTCCTGTTTGCCGACCAACTGCCCACCAACTCGCACCTTCAGAATATGGAGTGCTGCCGACAGTGGGGTTTCAAAGTGCCGACTTTTGTTGCGGAATGCTCGTCGATTGACGACATTCTTGCCTTCATAAACCATTGGGACACAGAACGTCACAATCTGCCGTTCGATATTGACGGAATTGTTATCAAGGTTGACAGCATCAGCGACCAACGGGAGTTGGGCAACACCGCCAAAACGCCGCGCTGGGCCATTGCCTACAAATTCAAGGCCGAGCAGGTGCAGACCAAACTTTTGTCGGTGTCGTTCCAAGTTGGGCGCACGGGTGCCGTAACGCCGGTAGCCAATCTTGAGCCAGTGCAACTGGCCGGTACCACCGTCAAGCGCGCCACGCTGCACAATGCCGATTTTATGAAACTGCACGACCTGCACGTTGGCGATATGGTGATGGTGGAGAAGGGCGGCGAGATTATCCCCAAAATTGTTGGCGTGAATACCGATTTGCGTCAGTCCGATGCGGCGCCCGTCGATTTCACTGAGTGCTGCCCCGAGTGCGGAACACGGCTTGTCCGCAACGAAGGCGAGGCCGCCTGGTATTGCCCCAACGATTCGGCTTGTCCGCCGCAGGTGCGCGGCCGAATCACGCACTTTGTCAGCCGCAAGGCGATGAATATCGACACTCTTGGCGAGGAAACCATTGATATGCTTGTGTCGAACGGCCTGATAACCAATGCCGCCGACCTTTACGATTTGACTGTCAGCCGTTTGCTGCCGTTGAAGAAAGATGGCCGCGTGTGGGCAACCAACATTGTGAACGGCGTTGAGCAGTCGAAACAGATACCGTTTGAGCAGGTGCTGTTCGCCATCGGAATCCGCTTTGTGGGCGCCACGGTGGCCAAGATTCTGGCGCGTCAGTTCGGCTCAATCCAAAACCTGATGCAGGCATCGTTCGACGAGTTGAAAAACACCGACGAGATTGGCGACAAGATTGCGCAAAGCATTATCGACTATTTTGCCGAAGATGGCAACCGTTTGTTTGTCAATCGGTTGATTGGCTACGGGCTG
The DNA here is from genome assembly GCA_902790595.1 of uncultured Bacteroidales bacterium. GTDB lineage: Bacteria > Bacteroidota > Bacteroidia > Bacteroidales > SZUA-534 > RUG13583. The sequence continues at coordinate 2,003 of CADASL010000005.1, read as the reverse complement.
CAGTTTGAGATGAAGCGGCAGGAGGCCAAAAGTGCCAAACTTGCGGGGCTGACCATCATTGCTAGCGGCAAACTTGAGCATTTCAGCCGCGACGAGATTAACCGAGCCATTGAAGAGCACGGCGGAAAGCCAGTCACATCAGTGTCGTCGAAAACCAATTATCTGATTGCTGGTGAGAATATTGGCCCCAACAAACTTGCCAAGGCGCGTGAGTTGGGCATTCCAATCATCACCGAGGCGGAGTTCTTGCAGATGATTGCCGACGATGATTCTAAGGATGTGGGGGAGGAACAAGCTGATTCAAAACTTGTTGAGCCATCGAAAGGTAGTGGCGAACAGTTGAGTTTGTTTTGAAAACGCATATTGACATAAATAAAAACCGCCGTTGAAAAAATCAGCGGCGGTTTTTTCTGTTAATGAGTTCAAAATCATTTAACAAAAACCTTATAGCTCTTGTTGTTGATTTGTACTAAGTAAATACCTGCTATGGTGATTTGAATCTCCTCGCGTGTCGAATGTGTGGTTGATACAGCTATAGTGTGGCCGTTCATGTCAACAATTCTGTATTTAGCACCAAACGATGATTCAATGTAAATCGATTGCCCGTAAGCCCAAACTTTTGCCTCTGACTCAAGAACTTCAGCAATCGAAGTTTGCGTTTCGTCGGGATTGATTACAAACTCGGTCACGGTTTCGCTGACCACATAGTTCCCGCCTTCTTTGTTGGTAACGGTTACCTTGGCAGTTCCAGCATCAACATTGTTTGTATAGGTCACCAGATATTCCGATTCGGGTATTATGCTTTCGCCGTTTTTGACGGTTACTGAAGGCGTCTTTTCTGTGCCATCGTATTCAAATTCTGTTTCAGATAATTCTAATGTCAGATTCACTAGCGGTCTCATAAATATGGAGAAGTCCGCCGAAGTATCACTAACAACGAAGTTGCCGCCTTTATTATCGGCGATGGCAACAGTTGCGGTTCCTGCGTTAACATTGTCGGAATATGTTATTGTGTATTCTGATTCAGGAATTACCATTTCGCAAGCTTTGACGCTAACTGTCGGTTTCTTTTCGATGCCGTTATAGACATATTCCGTTTCAGACAATATGAGTGCGACGGTTATCTGTTGCGGTTCAATGGTAAACGTTGCTTTTGTCTCATTAACTACATAATTTCCACCGTTGTCGGCAATTGTAACAGTTGCGGTTCCTGCGTTAATGTTGTCGGAATAGAGTATAGTGTATTCCGATTCAGAGATTAACAAATCCCCAGATTTAACCGTTACGGATGGTGTTTTGGCTATACCATCGTAAATGAAAATTGTGTCGGGTAATGCAATTGTAACAGAGTCAAGAGCTAGTGGTGCAATGGTAAATGATTTTTCAGTTTGGCTGATTACATAGTTGCCACCATCATTGTTTGAGATTGAAACAGAGGCTGTTCCAGCATTAGTGTTGTCGGCGTATGCGATGGTGTATTCCGATTCAGGAATTACAGTTTCACCGTCTTTAATTGTTACCGATGGTGTTTTTGCCGAGCCATCGAATGTGAATTCGATTTCTGACAATGCAATCAAAAATGTATCAAGCTGTTTCTTGGTGATAGTGAAAACTGCCGAAGTGTCGCAGATTACATAGTTGCCACCATTATTGTTTGAGATTGAAACATAGGCTGTTCCGGCATTAGTGTTGTCAGTGTATGCGATGGTGTATTCCGATTCAGGAATTACAGTTTCACCGTCTTGAACAGTTACCGATGGTGTTTTTGCCGTGCCATCGAATGTGAATTCGGTTTCAGACAACGCAATCAAAACTGTATCAAGCTGTTTCTTGGTGATAGTGAAAACTGCCGAAGTGTCGCAGATTACGTAATTGCCACCATCATTGTTTGTGATTGAAACAGTGGCATTTCCTGCATTAGTGTTGTCAGCGTATGCGATGGAGTATTCTGATTCAGGAATTACAGTTTCACCGTCTTTAACTGTTACCGATGGTGTTTTTGC
>CADASL010000004.1 GCA_902790595.1 uncultured Bacteroidales bacterium | reverse complement strand
GTTGGACAATATAGTTGGTTCTACTCGTTTAACCACACTGCAACTGTCAGGTGTATTGCTACCAAACGAGGTGCTGGTTGTGGCAAACAGCAGCGCGTCGGCGGAAATTAAAAAGCGGACCGACGTATCTAACTCTGGTACAACCAAATTCACCGGCGATGACTTGCTTGGACTCTTCCGCAAAGATGGTTCCGACACAGTTTTGATTGATGTTCTCGGGCCATTCGGCAACTGCGAAACGGCTGCCAACTGGGGAGCGGCTGGCATTGCTGACGCATCAGCGAACCGCACCATCACACGAAAGCTAATTACTTGCGGCACAACCGATTGGAGCGAATCTGCGGGAACCGACTCGCTCGACAGCCAGTGGATTGTCCTCGAACAACAGAACGACTTGAGCAGCCTCGGACGGCACGGCATCGGACACGGACACGGTACTGAAATTCTGAGAATGAGCATCGGCGGTAAAGCTACCACTATAAACAGCGCGGATACGACCGTCTCGGTTGAAGTGCCTTACGGAACTGACATTGAGCATCTTTTCACTACTTTCCGCATTTCGCAAGGCGCGCAAATGTTTATTGGTGAAGCTCTTGCGGCTGACACCATCGATTTCTCCTCTCCGGTTCTGGCGACCGTCGCTGCCGGTGACGAAATCAATCAAAAAGTTTGGACAATAACCGTGAATATGGCGCCAAGGCCAAGTTCCGATGCCAACATCTTGACATTCAACTTTGTAGAGACTACCCCAATCAGCGTTTCAATTGACACAACGAACGCCAGAATCGACGCCGTGGTGGCTTACAACATTGACAGTCTGAAACTTACACCAGTCATCACGATTTCTGAAAAAGCCAAAGTTTCAACGACTCTGTTCAGGTCGAGCCGCGGCATATTCACGGCGAAAACCCGTTGGGAATTCGACGAGCCGCAGACCATCGCGGTGACGGCCGAGGATTTGACGGTAAAAAACTGGACGGTAAGCGTCGCGAAAGAGCCCGAGCCGCACCTCACCTTCTCCCCGCTCGCCTCCAATGCGTTCGGAACGGGCGACACTATCAGCTTGTCGTGGACGAGTTACAACATTTCTAATATTAGTTTAAGTCTTGATATTCAAAATAATACAATCCAGCTAACCGACTCGGCAATAAGCGCAGACTTGGGCGAATGGGATTTTGTTGTTCCTGACGCGATGTTCGGCAGCGGTTTGGTGAAGGCCGTTCGAAATGGCGTGGTTTTGGACAGCATCGCCGTGACTATCAGCGACACAAAGGCACCGATGGTTGTTCGGCAAAGTCCGGCAAACGGGAGTGACAGTCTCGCCAACTCACTGTATATCAGTATGGCTTTTGATGAAAAAGTTGTTATCTCGGAAGGTGCGAAATTGAATGTGGGCAACGTTGAAGCTGCGATTATTGCGGTAAACGACACTATGGTTAAGGCGTTTGTCAGCGGTTTGGATTTCGGAACTGAATATTCCGTTGAACTGCCCGCTGACGCAGTGAAAGACTTGACCGGCAACTCCGCAACGTTGGACAATATAGTTGGTTCTACTCGTTTAACCACACTGCAACTGTCAGGTGTATTGCTACCAAACGAGGTGCTGGTTGTGGCAAACAGCAGCGCGTCTGCGGAAATTAAAAAGCGGACCGACGTATCTAACTCTGGTACAACCAAATTCACCGGCGATGACTTGCTCGGACTGTTCCGTAAAGACGGTTCTGACACAATTTTGATTGATGTTCTCGGACCATTCGGCAACTGCGAAACGGCGGCAAACTGGAGTGCGGCTGGTATTGCTGACGCATCGACGAACCGCACCATCGTACGAAAGCTAATTACTTGCGGTACAACCGATTGGAGTGAATCTGCCGGTACCGACTCGCTCGACAGCCAGTGGATTGTCCTCGAACAACAGAACGACTTGAGCAGTCTCGGACGGCACGGCATCGGGCACGGCACCGAGATTCTGAAAATGAGCATCGGCGGCAAGGCTGCAACTGTCAACAGCGCGGATACGACCGTCTCGGTTGAAGTGCCTTACGGAACTGACATTGAGCATCTTTTCACTACTTTCCGAATCTCACAAGGCGCACAAATGTTTATCAACGGCTCGCTTGCGGCTGATACGATTGATTTCTCCTCTCCGGTTCTGGCGACCATCGCTGCCGGTGACGGTATCAATCAGAAAGAGTGGACAATAACCGTGACTATGGCTCCAAGGCCTAGTTCTGATGCCAACATCTTGACATTCAATTTTGTAGAGACAACCCCAATCAGCGTTTCGATTGATACAACAAACGCGACCATCGACGCCGTGGTGGCTTACAATCTTGACAGCCTGAAACTTACGCCAGTTATCACGATTTCTGAGAAAGCCAAAGTTCCAACGACGCTGTTCAAGTCGAGCCGCGGCATTTTCACTGCGAAAACCCGTTGGGACTTCGACGAGCCGCAGAACATCGCGGTGACGGCCGAGGATTTGACGGTGAAAAACTGGACGGTGAGCGTCGCGAAAGAGCCTGAGCCGCACCTCACCTTCTCTCCGCTCGCCCCCAACGCGTTCGGAACGGGCGACACTATCCGCTTGTCGTGGAACAGTTACAATATTTCTAACATTAGTTTAAGTCTTGATATTCAAAATAATACAATCCAGCTAACCGACTCGGCAATAAGCGCAGATTTGGGCGAATGGAATTTCGTTGTTCCTGACGCGATGTTCGGCAATGGATTGGTGAAGGCCGTCCGCAACGGAATTGTACTAGACAGCATTGCTGTCACCATTTCCGACACAAAGGCTCCTACGGTTGTTCGGCGAAGTCCGGCAAACGGAAGTGACAGCCTTGCAAATTCATTGTATATCAGTATGATGTTCGATAAAAATGTTGTTGTCACTGAAGGCGCGAAACTGAATGTCGGCAGCGTTGAAGCAGAGATTATTGCGGTGAACGACACTACGGTGAAGGTGTTCGTTAATGGATTGGAATATGAAACTGAATATTCTGTTGAACTGCCTAGTGGAGCTGTAAAAGACCTTGCAGGGAACTCGGCAACACTGCCGTCTTGGACATTCACAACCCGCACCGCTCCGCAGCCCGACCTCTATTTCAGCGAGTACGCGAAGGGTTCATCAAACAACAAATACTACGAAATCTACAACCCGTGCGACACGGCGGTTGACTTAAGCCGATATTTCGTGACGATGGACGAGTTCAAAAGCAGTACTCGCAAGTTGTCAACGCTGCAATTGTCGGGGTGGCTGATGCAAAACGAAGTGCTGGTTGTGGCAAACGGTAGCGCAAATGCTGAAATCAAAAAGAAAACCGACATATCCAACTCATCAACAACCGGGTTCACTGGTGATGACCTGCTGGGATTGTTCCGCAAGGACGGAACCGACACTGTTTTGATTGATGTTCTTGGTCCTTTTGGCGAATGCGACGTGTCTGCGAATTGGTCAGTGGCGGGAGTTGAAAACGCATCGTTAAATCGCACCATCGTGCGAAAGGTAATTACTTGCGGCACAACTAATTGGGTTGAATCTGCCGGAACCGACTCGCTCGACAGCCAGTGGATTGTCCTCGAACAACAGAACGACTTGAGCAGCCTCGGACGGCACGGCATCGGACACGGTACTGAAATTCTAAGAATGAGCATCGGCGGTAAAGCTACCACTATAAACAGCGCGGATACGACCGTCTCGGTTGAAGTGCCTTACGGGACTGACCTGACTCAATTGGCGGTTTCTTGCAGAATCTCGCAAAGTGCCCAAATGTTTGTCAACGGCTCGCTTGCGGCTGACACGGTTGATTTCTCGCAACCTGTAACTGCAACGATTATTGCTGGCGATAACATCAATCAGAAAGACTGGACGATAACCGTGACTATGGCGCCAAGACCGAGTTCCGATGCCAACATCTTGACTCTCAATTTTGTGGAGACGACACCTATCAGCGTCAGCATCGACACAACGAACGCAACAATTGATGCCGTAGTGGCATACAATCTTGACAGTCTGAAACTTACGCCAGTTATCACGATTTCTGAAAAAGCCAAAGTTCCAACGACGCTGTTCAAGTCGAGCCGCGGCATATTCACGGCGAAAACCCGCTGGGACTTCGACGAACCGCAGACCATCGCGGTGACGGCCGAGGACTTGACGGTGAAAAACTGGACGGTGAGCGTCGCGAAAGAGCCTGAGCCGCATCTCACCTTCTCTCCGCTCGCCTCTAACGCGTTCGGAACGGGCGACACCATCAGCTTGTCGTGGACGAGTTACAACATTTCGCAAATCAGTTTGACGCTTGATATTCAGAACAATACAATCCAGCTGACCGATTCGGCAATAAGCGCCAACTTGGGCGAATGGAATTTTGTTGTTCCCGATGCGATGTTCGGCAATGGAATGTTTAAGGCGGTCCGCAACGGCATTGCGCTCGACAGCCTCGCTGTGACAATCAGCGACACAAAGGCACCGATGGTTGTTCGGCAGAGTCCGGAAAACGGAAGTGACAGTTTGGCCAACTCGATGTATATCAGTATGGTGTTTGATGAGCGGATTACGGTTGCCGAAGGCGCAAAACTTAATATCGGTGAGCTGGAGTTCCCGATTACTGCTGTAGGCGACAGCGCGGCCAAAACGTTTGTCAGCGGTTTGAATTTCGGAACTGAATATTCCGTTGAACTGCCCGCTGGCGCAGTGAAAGACTTGGCTGGAAACTCGGCAACGTTGCCTGCTTGGACGTTCACGACACGCTCAACACCGCAACCCGACCTCTATTTCAGCGAGTACGCGAAAGGTTCGTCCAACAACAAATACTACGAAATTTACAACCCTTGCGACACGGCGGTTGATTTGAGCCGGTATTTTGTGACGATGGACGAGTTCACAAGCAGTTCGCGCAAACAGACATCGTTGCAACTGTCGGGGTGGCTGCTGCCGAACGAGGTGCTGGTTGTTGCAAACGGCAGCGCATCAGCGGAAATCAAAAAGCGGACTGACGTATCGAACTCTGGCACAACTAAATTCACTGGCGATGATTTGCTCGGATTGTTCCGCAAAGACGGCACAGACACTGTTCTGATTGATGTTCTCGGGCCGTTCGGCAACTGCGAAACGGCGGCAAATTGGGCTGTGGCTGGCATTGCTGACGCATCAGCGAACCGCACCATCGTAAGAAAGATAATTACTTGCGGCACTGCCGATTGGAACGAATCGGCGGGAACCGACTCACTCGACAGCCAGTGGATTGTCCTCGAACAACAGAACGACTTGAGTAGTCTCGGGCGCCACGGCATCGGGCACGGAACGGAAATACTGAGAATGAGCATCGGCGGTAAAGCTGCAACTGTCAACAACGCGGATACGACCGTCTCGGTTGAAGTGCCCTACGGAACTGACATTGAGCATCTTTTCACCACTTTCCGCATCTCGCAAGGCGCGCAAATGCTTATCAACGACTCTCTTGCGGCTGACACCATCGATTTCTCCTCTCCGGTTCTAGCGACCATCGCTGCCGGTGACGGTATTAATCAGAAAGAGTGGACAATAACCGTAACTATGGCGCCAAGACCAAGTTCTGATGCCAACATCTTGACATTCAATTTTGTGGAGACAACGCCAATCAGTGTTTCGATTGACACAACGAACGCCAGAATCGACGCCGTGGTGGCTTACAATCTTGACAGTCTGAAACTTACGCCAGTCATCACGATTTCTGAGAAAGCCAAAGTTCCAACGACTCTGTTCAGGTCGAGCCGCGGCATATTCACGGCTAAAACCCGTTGGGACTTCGACGAGCCGCAGACAATTACGGTGACGGCCGAGGATTTGACGGTGAAAAACTGGATGGTGAGCGTCGAGAAAGAGCCAGAGCCGCACCTCACCTTCTCTCCGCTCGCCTCCAACTCGTTCGGAACGGGCGACACCATCAGTTTGTCGTGGACGAGTTACAACATTTCGCAAATCACTTTGACGCTTGATATTCAGAACAATACAATCCAGCTGACCGATTCGGCAATAAGCGCAGATTTGGGCGGTTGGCAGTACACAATTCCCGACGCGATGTTCGGCAATGGATTGGTGAAAGCTGTGCGAAACGGTGTGGCTTTGGACAGCATCGCCGTGACAATCAGCGACACAAAGGCGCCAGTGGTTGTTCGGCAGAGTCCGGCAAACGGGAATGACAGTCTCGCTAACTCGATGTATATCAGTATGACTTTCGATGAGCGGATTACGGTTGGCGAAGGCGCAAAATTGAATGTGGGCAGCGTTGAGGCTGCTATTATCGCAGTGAACGACACTATGGTGAAGGCGTTTGTCAGCGGTTTGGATTACAACACCTTACACAACATCAGCCTTTCGGAAGGAGCGATTTGTGACTTGGCCGGGAACTCAACAATTCTGCCGGCTTGGACCTTCACAACGCGCACCGCTCCACAACCCGACCTCTATTTTAGCGAGTACGCAAAGGGTTCGTCAAACAACAAATACTACGAAATCTACAACCCGTGCGACACTGCGGTTGACTTGAGCAGCTATTTTGTGACGATGGACAACTTCTCTTCGAGCAGCCGCAGTCTGGCATCCCTTCAACTGTCTGGTTGGCTACTACCGGACGAGGTTTTGGTTGTCGCTAACAGCAGCGCTGCCGCGGAAATCAATCGAATGGCAGACGTATCAACCACAAAGACTACCAACTTTACCGGAGACGACCTGCTCGGCTTGTTCCGAAAAGACGGTGACGACACGGTGTTGATTGATGTTCTCGGTCCTTTTGGCAACTGTGATGTGGCGGCAAACTGGGCAGCGGCGGAAATCGCTAACGCTTCGACAAACCACACAATCGTGCGCAATGTAGTCATCCGCGGTACAATCGATTGGACAGAATCAGCCGGAACAGACTCGCTCGACAGCCAGTGGACGGTTCTCGACAAAGACGACTTTAGTAGCCTCGGCAGACACGGCATAGGACACAACGCCGAAATATTGAAAATGAGCATTGGAGGCGTTGCTGCAACAATTGATAGCACTGAAAGGATAGTCTCTATAGATGTGCCGTACGGTACCAACCTGACGGAGATGGCGGTGACCTGCCGAATATCACAAGGTGCGCTGATGGTAATAAACGACGAGCCTGCAACTGACACTATTGATTTCTCGCAACCAATAACTGCAACAATCATCGCGGGCGACAGCATCAACCGAAAAGATTGGGCTATCAGTGTGAATGTGGGGCCGAGACCAAGCTCGGAGAAGGACATCCTCTCGTTCACCTTCGTGGAGGCAACGCCAATCAGCGTTACGATTGACACCTCCAATGCGACAATCGATGCCATTGTGGCATACAATCTTGACAGTCTGAAACTTACGCCAGTCATCACGATTTCTGAGAAAGCCAAAGTTCCAACGACGCTGTTCAAGTCGAGCCGCGGCATATTCACGGCGAAAACCCGCTGGGACTTCGACGAGCCACAGACCATCGCGGTGACGGCCGAGGATTTGACGGTGAAAAACTGGACGGTGAGCGTCGCGAAAGAGCCTGAGCCGCATCTCACCTTCTCTCCGCTCGCCTCCAACGCGTTCGGAACGGGCGACACCATCAGTTTGTCGTGGACGTGTTACAACATTTCTGATATTAGTTTAAGTCTTGATATTCAAAATAATACAATCCAGCTAACCGACTCGGCAATAAGCGTAGATTTGGGCGAATGGAATTTCGTTGTTCCTGATGCGATGTTCGGCAACGGATTGGTGAAGGCCGTGCGCAACGGCATTGCGCTCGACAGCATCGCCGTGACAATCAGCGATACAAAGGCTCCGATGGTTGTTCGGCAAAGTCCGGCAAACGGAAGTGACAGTCTCGCCAATTCGCTGTATATCCGTATGACTTTCGACGAAAAAGTTGTTGTCACAGATGGTGCAAAATTGAATGTGGGCAACACTGAAGCATTGATTGTTGCGGTGAACGACACTATGGTGAAGGCGTTTGTCAGCGGTTTGAATTTCGAAACTGAATATTCTGTGGAATTGCCCGCTGGCGCGGTGAAAGACTTGGCAGGCAACTCCGCAACACTGCCAACTTGGACATTCTCAACGCGCACCGCTCCGCAACCAGACCTCTATTTCAGCGAGTATGCGAAGGGTTCGTCAAACAACAAATACTATGAAATCTACAACCCGTGCGACACGGCGGCCGATTTGAGCCGATATTTCGTGACGCTGGACGAGTTCACAAGCAGCTCGCGCAAACAGACATCGTTGCAACTGACGGGGTGGCTGATGCCGAACGAGGTGCTGGTTGTGGCTAACAGCAGCGCGGCAACTGCCATCAAACAGAATGCTGATGTATCCACCACAAAAACAACCACTTTCACGGGCGATGACCTGCTCGGGTTGTTCCGCAAAAACGGCACTGACACTGTTCTGATTGACGTTCTCGGACCGTTCGGTGAATGTGATGCGGCTAATTACTGGTCGGCGGCGGGTGTCGAAAAAGTTTCGACAGACCACACCATCGTGCGCAACGTAAGCATCTGCGGCACAACTTATTGGAACGAATCGGCGGGAACCGACTCACTCGACAGCCAGTGGATGGTGCTCGGCAAAGATGACTGGAGCGACATCGGGCGACACGGCATCGGACACAACGCTGATATATTGAAAATGAGCATTGGCGGCATTGAGGCAAAAATCTACCCCGCGGCTACGGGCGTTTTGGTTGAAGTGCCTTACGGAACTGACCTAACCCAATTGGCTGTTTCTTACCGCATATCGCAAGGCGCGCAAATGCTTATCAACGACTCACTTGCGGCTGACACGGTTGATTTATCGCAACCAGTAACAGCAACTGTCATTGCTGGCGACAGCGTCAATCAGAAAGTATGGACAATAATCGTGACTATGGCGCCAAAGCCAAGCTCCGACAATAACATTCTGACATTCAGCTTTGTAGAGACAGCACCTATAAGCGTTACGATTGACACGGCAAACGCAACAATTGACGCTATTATGGCTTACAATCTTGACAGTCTGAAACTTACACCCGTCATAACCATTGCAGAAATGGCTTCGGTTTCATCAACCTTGTTCAAATCGAGTAAAAGAGTTTTCACTGCCAAAACAAAATGGGATTTCAACGAGCCGCAGACAATCAAAGTCACTGCCGAGGATTTGACAGAAAAAGTTTGGAGCGTGAGGGTTGATTGGGAAAAATCTAAAGAATTGACAATCAAAGACATCGCGAAACTCGATGGCGGCCTGATGGCGAACATTGGCAAGCCAATTTCAACCGAAGGCATTGTAACTCACATTGTTATCACATCGAAAGGCGCGGAAATCCATATTCAGGACAGCACAGGAATGTGGTCGGGAATAATGGTGTTTGACGAGGGTTGTCTGTACGCGACAACTGTTGCGGTGGGCGACCGAATCAAGGTTTCGGGAGTGATTGCCGAGAACTTCGGAATGGCTTGCATCGAGCAAATCGAAAACCTCGAAATCACAAGCAACGGCAATCGGATTTTGACCGACACAATCATTGTAGAAGACGCATTATCAACGGCTTACCAAAATGCGATTGTCACAATTGACAGCGTTATCTGCACTGGCGGGTTCGAGAGTTTGTTCACGGTATGCGACTCAACCAACAGCATTCTCGTCTATAACAAATACAGAATCAGCGATTTTGCTCTCGAAATCGATTCAATGTACCGCATCACTGGAATTGTGTACTACACATCGGCCGACAACAGTTACAGGCTGATTCCGCGTTCGGCTGACGACATTGTGAAACTCGTCAGGCCACTGAAGCCCGAACAAACGAAACCCGAAGAGCAAAAACCCGAGGAACAAAAGCCGCAAGAGCCCGACACCACAACGGTTGGCATCGCTGGCACGACCAACATCGGCTTGACCGCCTACACCATTGGGCGCACCATTGTGGTTGAGAACGCTGGCGCGACGGTGACCGTGTTCGACATTGCAGGAAGGCTGATTGCCACTGCACGCCCCGCGCGGCGCATCGTGATAAACACACCACACAGCGGCATTTACATTGTTGGCACGCGGCAGGGCGCGATAAAAGTGAGGGTTGATTAGCCGCATTATTTTGCGAGAATCGGCATAATGATTTGTTAAAATGATATTTTTGTGGAATTTTGAAATTCGATAACAATGAGAAAGACTTTTTTGATTGCCGCAATGGCTCTAATGTTGGGCGCGGCAAACGCACAAGCGCAAGAGTGGCAGCCAATTCCTGGTATGCACCTGAGCATCAACGAAATGACACACGATTTCGGCACTCATCCGCAATACACTAAAACCGAATTCGAGTTTAACATAAAGAACGATAGTACTTTGGCGCTGGTAATCAGCAACATCAGTACATCGTGCGGCTGCACCACGCCAACCTACTCGAAACGCCCTGTGAAATGCGGCAAAATAGCAACCGTGAAAGTTGCCTACGACGCATCGCGAGTGGGCATTTTCAGCAAGACAATATATGTGTACACCAACTTCAGCACCGAACCTATCGAGCTGAATATCAGTGGTACAATGGAAGAAACCGAAAACAAAGAATAGCAATGCCAAAAATATCTGAACGCGGAATAATTATGCCGTCGTCGCCAATCAGACGACTGGTTCCGCTTGCAAACGCTGCAAAAAAGAAGGGAATCAAGGTTTATCACCTGAATATCGGCCAGCCCGACCTTCCAACACCTGAAGTGGGTTTGGAAGCGATGAAGAAAATCGACCGTAAAGTATTGGAATACACCCCCAGCGAGGGACTTTTGAGCCTGCGAGCGAAGTTGGTGTCGTACTACGCCAAATTCAACATCAACGCCAACGTTGAGGACATTATCATCACCACGGGCGGCTCGGAGGCGGTGCTGTTCTCGTTTATGTCGTGCCTTGACCCAGGCGACGAAATTATTGTGCCCGAGCCTGCTTACGCCAACTATATGGCTTTCGCGATTTCGGCTGGTGCGGTCATCAAAACCATTCCGTCGAGCATCGACGACGGTTTTGCGCTTCCATCAATGGACAAATTCGAGGCGCTGATTACCGAACGCACAAAGGGCATCCTAATCTGCAACCCCAACAACCCGACGGGCTACCTTTATACCCGCAAGGAAATGAACCAGTTGCGCGACATTGTGAAGAAGTACAACCTGTTCCTTTTCTCTGACGAGGTTTACCGCGAGTTCTGCTACACGGGTGCGCCCTACATTTCGGCGTTCAACCTTGAGGGAATTGAACAGAATGTAATTTTAATCGACTCTGTTTCAAAACGATACAGCGAGTGCGGTATCCGCATTGGCGCGCTCATCACAAAGAACGAAGAGGTCCGCGCGTGCGTAATGAAATTCTGCCAGGCGAGGTTGTGTCCGCCGCTCATCGGACAGATAATTGCCGAAGCGTCAATCGACACGCCTGAAGATTATATGCTCAACACCTACGACGAGTTTGTTGAGCGCCGTAAGTTCCTGATTGACGGGCTGAACAAGATTCCAGGCTGCTACACGCCGATACCAATGGGCGCGTTCTACACGGTGGCAAAACTGCCCGTGGACGACATCGACAAGTTCTGCGAGTGGCTTCTGCGCGACTTTGAATATGAAGGTCAGACAGTTATGTTGGCCCCCGCAAGCGGATTCTACACCACACCCGAACTGGGCCGCAACGAGGCACGTATTGCCTATGTCCTGAAAAAAGAGGATTTGGCGCAGGCTCTCAACGTGCTGGCCGTTGCGCTTGAGCAGTATCCGGGAAGGACGATTTGAGATTAAAAAGTGCATACGCAACAATGGGAAAACCGAATGGTGGACTATCGGATACCAACGCAAACGAGATTGTTCTTTATCAACCAGATGAGACCATTCGATTGGAAGTGCGTATGGGACAGGAAACTGTATGGCTGACGCAATCGCAAATTGCTGAACTTTTCGGCACACAAAGACCTGCTATCACGAAGCATTTGAACAATATTTTCAAATCGCAAGAATTGAACGAAAATTCAGTTTGTTCCATTTTGGAACTAACTGCCAACGACGGGAAATCATACAAAACAAAATTCTATAATCTTGATGCTATTCTTTCTGTTGGATACCGCGTCAACAGCATCAACGCCACGCTATTCCGCCAGTGGGCAAATAAGATATTGAAGGAATACTTGCTTCGAGGATACTCCATCAACCAACGGTTGGAACATATTGAACAAAATGTTGAGAAACGCTTTTCACAATACGACCGTATCCTCGAAAAACATCAAAACCAGATTGATTTCTTTGTCCGCACGTCGCTGCCGCCAGTTGAAGGCATTTTTTATGAGGACCAGATTTTTGATGCTTACGTGTTTGTCTGCGATTTGGTAAAAACTGCGAGGCAAAGAATTATTTTGATAGACAATTATATAGACGAAACCACACTTGCCATTTTAGACAAACGGAACACTGCCGTTGCAGCGCACATTGTTACGCGGAACATTTCAAATGCTCTCCAAACCGATATTGCAAAGCACAATTCACAATACGCCCCAATTTCAATAATCGTGCACACTGGTTGCCACGACCGTTTCCTGCTAATTGACGATACGGTTTTTCACTTCGGCGCATCGTTTAAGGATTTGGGCAAGCGCTGTTTCGCTTTCGATATGTTCGATTCCAGTTACATTGCCGATATTATGGCGAGATTGTAACCAGCAGGCGAAAGTTTTCTTCGTTCTACTTGCTAAAAAAACATTTTCCTTTTCCAAACTGATTTTTATACATTTGTATTGCTCTGCGTTTTGCCTTGCATGAGGTTGAATCGCGGATGTGACATATAGAAAGGCGTTTATCTGACGCTTTGTTTTGACGTTTAGAAATCTCGCAAGATTCAATCCTGTCTTTGACAAAGCAACAGTAGATGCTCATAGTATGATTATATGCAATACGCATGTATTGTGTTTATATCAGCGTGGGTTCTACGTTGCTTGTTCTGACAGGATGGGCAATGCGAGAGCCTCTAAACGTGGAACGAGTAACAGATATTGATTCCACGCTTTTTTGTTTTCGGGTGTTATATCGTCATGGAATCGGCGGAAAGACGTTGCGCACGACACGAATAAAGTGTGTATTTCTATGAAAGGCTTATGTACATTTTTATTTGCCACAATGCTTATGGAACAAGTGTGCGCACAACTTTTAAGTACTAATGATTCGGGATATATTACAAGTATTGAAAATCCGCGAAAAATGTCAACACACCACAAAGCGTCATTGGCAGCGGCTTTTAAGTCGAGTGAAAATCAGAATGGAAATGATGGACAAAGCGAAGGTGAGAATCAAGAAGATAATTACGAATGGGTTAGTTATACCAAACAAGTTAATGAATACGATGACAATGGGTATCAAACACAACAGATTATTTATAATTGGAAAAATGGATGGGCGGAATCTTCAAAAATAAACTACGAGTACGATAGTAATGGTAACAAGATTCTGCAGATTAGTTATTTGTGGGGTGACGAATGGAAAGAATCACTAAAAAGCACCTATGAATATGACAACAATGGTGATCAAATTCAACAAATTACTTATTCGTGGAATGGCGAATGGAAAGAATTATCAAGGGAAGTATATACATACGATAACAACAGAAATCTCATATACAAGATGGGTTATAGATGGAATAATGGATGGGAAGAATCTTTAAAAAGTATCTATGAATATGACAATAATCGAACTCAAATAATATCGTATATACCCGAAAATAATAATTGGAAAGAATCACAAAAAACAATCTATGAGTATAACAATGGCAATTTAGTTCAACTGATTAATTATACGTGGGATAATGAATGGAAGGAGTCCAGTAAACACATATCAACGTTTGACAACAACAATGTAATACTAAATATTTTCTACTTATATGGAAAAGAATCAGGTAAGACTGTTTATGAATATGATAACAATGGTAATCAAACACAAATTGTTTCATATTCGTGGGATAACGAATGGAAAGAATCCTTAAAATATAACTATGCGTATGATAGTTATAATAACATAATACAAAATATTTGTTATAGATGGAATGACGGATGGGAAGGTTACATAAAAACTATTTATGAGTATATCAACTATAATAATGGGAATCAAGGAGGAGAAGAAAATCAAGGGGAAAACAGTCAAGAAAATGAAAACCTAGGTGATAATGAAAACCAAGGCGGGAACAATGAAGGCGGAACCAACCAAGGGGGAAACGAGAACCAGGGTGGCAACAACTATGGGGACGAAAACACCAACACTGGCACCGCCGTTGCTGAATTAGCCGCAGATAATCTGCAAGTTTACACCCGCAACAACACCATAATTGTTGAAAACGCCACCGAAGAAATCTGCGTTTACAACGCAATGGGCGCTTTGATCGGTAGGGACGTGGCGTGCCGCGGCCGTGCAGAATTGCAGGTCAACGGCACAGGTGTTTACATTGTCAAGGTTGGCACCGAGTCCAAACGGGTAATGATAAACGATTGACAGGTAATTTGTTGTGAATATATGGGGCGATTGTTTATTCGCCCCTACTTTTTTATGCTGCGCCTTTTCGGGTGGGAATATCGAAAAACCGCCTGAAAGGCGGAACTAAACGCCTTTCAGGAGAATCAAGTTGCGACATTTACCGTAAGCCGCGCTTCGCTTGCATACGGTTATGATTATTAGCGCCTTTCAGGCGGATTTTCTAAAATTTCTCGCGCAGCGACAATCCCAACCATTATCCACTTGCGGATAAATATCGGTTTGAATCGGATAAAATCGGTTAGAGAAAAACATTATCCGCCGGCGGAATTATTCCGGGTTTTCACGTGTGTTCCGTAGTTATAAAATGTAAATTTGCCACTATACAAAAACTGCGGTATGGATGCGCGAATGTTAGACAAACTCAAGATTCTGGCCGAGTCGGCAAAGTACGATGTGTCGTGCTCATCGAGCGGGACGGTGCGCCGCAACAACGGCAAGGGCGTGGGCAATACCGTTGGCGGCGTGGGCATCTGCCATAGTTTTGCCGAAGACGGGCGCTGCATCTCGCTGCTGAAAGTGATGCTCACCAACTACTGCATTTTCGACTGCGCCTACTGCGTCAACCGCCGCACCAACGATGTTCCGCGAGCCACATTCACACCCGCCGAGGTGGTTGAGATAACAATGGAGTTCTACCGCCGCAACTACATTGAGGGGCTGTTTCTGAGTTCGGGCGTGCTGCAAAACGCCGACTACACAATGGAACGGCTTGTGCGAGTGGTGAAAGACCTGCGCGCGCAGCGGTTCAACGGCTACATCCATCTGAAAAGCATACCTGGAGCCAGCCAGCAACTGATAACCGAGGCGGGATTGTATGCCGACCGAATGAGCGTCAACATTGAGATTCCGACCGAAAGCAACCTGAAAATGCTTGCGCCCGAAAAGAGTTATGAGAGCATATTCCAACCGATGAAAATTATTCATCAGGGCGTGCTCGAGAGCCACGAGGAACGCAGCCGACACCGCTCGGCGCCGCGTTTTGTGCCAGCGGGACAAAGCACGCAGATGATTGTCGGCGCCACCAACGACACCGACAAAGACATTTTGCGCCTGTCGTCGGCATTCTACCAGCGGCCGTCCATCCGGCGCGTCTATTATTCTGGATATGTGGCCGTTAACACCTATGACACTCGTCTGCCGGCCTTGAAGCAACCGCCGCTTGTGCGCGAAAACCGCCTCTATCAGGCCGACTGGCTGATGCGGTTCTACAAATTCAAAGTGAACGAGATTGTCGATGACGCCAACCCCAACCTCGACCTCGATGTGGACCCCAAACTGGCTTGGGCGCTGCGCCACCCCGAGTTTTTTCCGGTCGATGTGAACACGGCTTGCTACGAGCACATTCTGCGCGTGCCGGGCATTGGCGTGAAATCGGCTATGCAGATTGTGGCCTCGAGACGATATGGCGCGCTTACTTTTTTGCAACTCAAGAAGATAGGTGTGGTTCTGAAGAAAGCGAAATACTTCATCAACTGCCGCGAACTGCCCATAATGGGCACCATCAACGAGTTAAAGCCCGAAAATGTGCGTTCGCTGCTGGTGGCCAAACCCGCCAAAAAGGGATTGGTCGGCCAACTTGAACTGAACTTTGACCAACCCGTTCAACTTGTAACACCTTATTGATGAGCGATTTTGCTGAATCGGCATTTGTCTACGACCAGACATTCGACGGCCTGCTGACGTGCGTTTTCGATGCCTATCAGCTGAAATCATTTCCCACTCACCTGCTTGCCGCTAACGAGCCAGCACCGTTGTTTTGCACTGTGGTTCACACAGTTACAACCGACGAGCAAAAAGCCGAGCGCGTATGGACGCACCTTGAGCGCAAAATGTCGAAAATGGCTCTGCATAGCCTGACGGTCAGTTGGCTTGCCGATGGCATTGACAATACTGATGAATTGATATTCAGATATATACACAAGATGATTGACGCAAAGCAATCAATTGAGACTAATTTTGGCGACCCCGATGTGCTGCGTCTGGCACAAGTGTATAAGCAGGTCAGCTATGAGGCGCACCGAATGCTGCAATTCGTGCGTTTCCAAAAGACCGCCGATGGCATTTATTTTGCCGCCTTCGAGCCGCGCCACAACGTACTTCCGCTCACTCTCGACCATTTCAGCGACCGTTTTTCCGACCAGCAGTGGATAATCTACGACCTTCAGCGCCAATACGGATATATGTATGATTTACACGACGTTAACCGCGTGACCTTTGCCAACGACGCTAAATTCGGCCGCGACGGACGCCTCGACGCAAGCATTATGGATGCCGATGAGCAGCTTTTCCAGTCGCTTTGGCGCACCTATTATAAATCGATAGCCATTGAATCGCGCCGCAACCCGCGCAAAATGCGGCAGGATATGCCCGTGCGCTATTGGAAGCACCTGACGGAGAGACAATGATTGAAGGATTATTTTCAGTTTTCGTTTTTGTCTTCAGCCTTCGCTTTCAAAAAGCAACGGCGGCAAAGCGGCTCGTAACTGTCGGTTTCGCCAAGAAGGACAAGTTTATCGGTTTTGGCAAGACGGTGCGAAAATTGTGCCAGCGCGCCACAACGCACGCACACCGCGTGGACCTTCAGCACATCGTCGGCAATGGCCATCAGTTTTGGCATCGGGCCGAACGGGTTGCCCTGATAATCCATATCGAGACCGGCCACAATGACGCGCACGCCGCTGTTAGCCAATTGGTTGCACACATCAATCAAGCCATTGTCGAAAAACTGCGCTTCATCAATCCCGACAACCTGCACGCTGCTGGCCAGAAGCAGAATGTTCTGCGCGCTCTCGACGGGTGTGGAAGGAATTGAGTTATCGTCGTGCGAAACCACATCGACAGCCGAATAGCGCACATCGACAGCAGGCTTGAAAATCTCGACACTCTGCCGCGCGAACTTTGCCCGGCGCAGACGCCGAATCAGTTCTTCGGTCTTGCCCGAAAACATTGAGCCACAAATCACTTCAATACGTCCGCCATCGGCGTTGCCATTTTCAAAAAACATATCAGTCAACAAAAAAATTGGTGTGCGACAATTTGATTTAACATCAATCGTTATTTTTGGCAAAATAAATCTTTATCGAGAGCGATGCAAACAAAAAATCTTATCAAAATAATCAAGGCCGAGGCGACGGTTCTTGTATCAATGATTGAAAGTCTGCCCGACGATGGTGATATTCAGCCATTTGCAATTGAAATGCTTCAAAGCAAAATTCGCGATTTGAACAATATTGCCGTTCATTTGTCGTCAGCTGGGGCCGATGCCACAAGTGATGACAACGCTGCCGCGATAGCCGCCCAGGAAGCCGCTCGCAAGGCCGCCGAAGAGGAAGAAGCCCGGCTCTTTGCCGAAGCCGAAGCCGCAAAACGCGCCGAAGAGCTCGAAGCCGCCCGGAAAGCTGCCGAAGAAGCACAAAGAATTGCCGCACAAAAGGCTGCTGAGGAAGCCGCTCACAAGGCTGCAGCCGAGGAAGAAGCCCGCAGAATTGCTGCTGAAGAAGCCAGAAAAGCTGAAGAAAACGCGCGCAGAATTGCTGCAGAAGAGGCCGCTCGCAAAGCCAAGGAAGAAGAAGCCCGAAGAATTGCCGAGGCTGAGGCTGCACGAAAAGCCGCCGAAGAATTGGCCCGCAAAGCCGCTGAAGCCGAGGCCGCACGAAAGGCCGCCGAGGAAGAAGCCAAAAAAGCTAAATCGCTGGCCGATATGTTTGCCGACAACACAGCGGATGTTGAACAAACTTACAACGCTGAAGATGAGCAGCAACCCGCAACATCGGCGCCGACCGAACCAGCCAAAACCGAGAGCAAACCAAGCACTCTGGCCGACCGATTCCAGCAGAACACTCCATCGGTGAACGATGTGCTTGCAGGACTCGAGAAGAAGGCCAATCTGGCATCGCGGTTCAACAGCCGCCCGATAACAAACCTTCGCAAAGCCATCAAAATCAACGACCGCATTAGGTTTGTGAACGAACTTTTCGACCGCGACAGCATCCAATACGAGCAGACGATTGATTTGATTGAAAGTTCAGCCAACATCAACGAAGCGCTAGACAAACTTTTCAGTAGTCGCAACTGGAATCAGGAAGACGAAACCACAGTTGACTTCCTTGAACTTGTATATCAACGTTTTAAATCATAAAACGATGGGTAAACTTTATCTTGTTCCAACGCCGGTCGGCAATCTCGAGGACATTACGCTACGCGCGCTGCGACTTTTGAAAGAAGCCGATTTCATAATGGCCGAAGACACTCGCACATCAGGCATCTTGCTGAATCACTACGAGATAAAGAACAAGCTCATCCCTTACCACAAATTCAACGAGCACCAGCAGGTGGCGCATTACGCCGATATGGTGGCCGCCGCAAAATCGGCCGTGCTCATCAGCGACGCTGGCACACCTGGCATTTCCGATCCGGGTTATCTGCTTGTCAAACAGTGCATTCAGAACGATATTGAAGTTGAATGTCTGCCTGGCGCCACGGCTTTTGTGCCTGCGCTCATCAATAGCGGATTTGCCAACGACCGTTTCTGCTTTGAAGGTTTTCTGCCGCAGAAAAAAGGCCGCCAGAAGCGCATTGAGGCCGTTCGTAACGAGGAACGGGCAATGATTTTTTACGAATCGCCCTACCGTCTGCTGAAAGCGCTTGAGCAGTTTGCCGAAGCCTTCGGCCCCGACCGGATGGTGTGCGTATCGCGCGAAATATCGAAAATCCACGAGGAAAATTACCGAGGAACCATCAGCGAAGCCATCACCCACTTCACCGAAACGGGTGTGAAGGGTGAGATTGTGATAGTGGTCGAAGGAAATAAAACGCGCGACAAAGGTGCGGATGAAGAAAATTAATTTATCTTTAGCCGCTTTTTTGGGGGAAAATGAAAACGGATATTAAAGTTGTGATTATTGATGACGAGGCTCACGGTGTTGAGTCAGTCAAATCGTTTATTACAGATAACTATCCGTCGTTCAATATTTTAGGCACGGCAAACAGCGTCAAAACGGCCGTTGATTTACTGTCGGAAACCGATGCCGACCTTGTGTTTATGGACATTGAACTGCCCGACGGCAGCGGTTTCGATATTCTGGAAAAACTCTCGAAACGCGATTTTGATGTGATTTTTGTCACGGCGTTCAACCAATACGCCATTAAAGCATTTAAATACAGCGCGATAGACTATCTTTTAAAGCCTTTCGACTACGATGATATGGATGCCGCAATAAAGAAAATCATCAGTCGCGGCACCAACAGCAAGCACGAGGAACAATTCAACGCCCTGCTGCAAAACACCAAACTCGACAAGCCCGAAAAAATTGTCCTGGCCACAGCCGAATCAATTGAGTTTGTGAACGTTAAGGATATTATCCACATTCAGTCGGACGGCAACTACAGCACGCTGCACATCAAGGGACGCAACGATTTGCTGGTGTCGAAGAACTTGGGTGAGTTTGAAAATATGCTCGAAGATTATCCATTTTTCCGCACCCACCAATCGCATCTGGTGAACCTGAATTTTGTGCAGAAAGTGTCGCGGTTCGACGGCGACGTGATTATGGAAGGCGGCTCGATGGCCATTCTGTCGCGCCGCAAGCGCAACCAATTCCTTGAGGAAATGGCGTCGAACATCCAACGGAAAAATTAGCCCATACAAAACGCGCGTGAAATTTTAAACACGCAAGCTGCAAATTTATAAGCCAACTTCTTGCCATTTTATTGAAATTTACTGACATTTGCACCACGAAATTTCAAACCAATGGGAAAAAACAGATTTATTGGCATTTATTGCGCCCTAACATTAATGCTCGTCCTTGCGTCGGGCGGCACTTTCGCTCAAAACATCAAAGGAAACGGTAAAATCAAAACCGAAGTTAGGCAAGTCAGCGGCTTCAACCGCGTGGTAGTCCAAGGACAGGTTGAATTGTTCCTATCGCAGGAAACAATTGAAAATGTGAAGATTGAATCGGAAGAGAACCTTATTCCGCTGTTCAAAACATCGGTGTCCGACAGCATACTTTACGTATTTGTTCCGAACGTTAAAAAAGCCCTAAAGCTCAATGTTACAGTGGCTTTCAGAGATTTGGAACAGGTTACGCTGCTCAGCGAGGTTACGCTTAAATCGGAGAAAGCAAGCAATTTCGATGAGATAGAATTTATTTGCGGCGACGCATCGAAACTCGACTTCGAGTTCAAGGCGGCCAAATGCTCGTTGAAAGTCTTCGACAGCGGAAACGCAACCTTGCGCGGTTATGTCGAGAAACTGACAATTGACGCTCACGACGACTGCATTGTGAACACATTCGACTTACAATCAGACTATTGCACGGTGATTGGTTCGGGCTATGCCGAAATTTCAGTAAACGCAAAAAAGCGTTTGGGAGTCACCATTTCGGGTAGCAGCAACCTATATTATATGGGTGAGGCCAGCATCTGGCAGCGCAATTTCACCAGCACCGGCCTTATCACCAAGCGCCGAACAGCTGTCGGAAAATAACAGTTTCCCTACCTCACGATTATCCTGACATTTGTATATCACTGATATACAGCCACTGAAGATTTGCCTCTATAGCATAATCGACTTTGCTCATTTTTGCCTGACGGATTGCCGTCCGTCAATAAAATCAGCTATATTTACAAGACTTAAAGCAAAAGCAATGAACCGCGAACAATTTAACGGACAAGCCGACGAACTTATCGAAAAACAAGACATTCTGCACCTTGTCCTTTACAACGACGACTTCAACACCTTTGAGCACGTGATTGAAAGTCTGATTGATGTGTGCCATCATACACCCGAGCAGGCCGAGCAATGTGCGATTATTGTGCACCACAAAGGCCGCTACGAGGTGAAATCGGGCAGTTACAAACGACTGTTGCCGATGAAAAACAGCTTGATTGACAGAGAACTAACAGTTTCAATCGAATAATATGTCACTAACCGGAATAATTATAATTCTGCTGATAGCCCTGCTGCTGATATTTCTCGAAATATTTGTGCTTCCGGGCATCAATGTGGCCGGAATTTTGGGCCTTCTGCTGATGATTGCAGGCATATACCTGGGTTACAGACAAATAGGCGCGCCTACAGCACACTACATTTTGGCCACAACGCTCATTTTGGGAACGCTGATTATGTTTTTCGGACTCCGCTCGTCGACGTGGCGCAAAGTGGCGCTCGACACCGCCATCGATAGCAAAGTGGCTGGCGATGTATCTGAAAACGTGAAAGTTGGTGACCGCGGCACAGCCCTTACCCGACTCGGTCCCATTGGAACAGTGCTCATCAACGGAAAGACTTTCGAGGCAAAATCGGCCAACATCACCGATGCAAAAACGGAAATTGAGGTTACAGAAATTGATGGTAACGAAATAATTGTCAAACCTTTAAAATAAAAAACGATGGTAACAACATCTTTGGTGATTTGTATCGTGGCCGGATTTATCGGCTTATGGGTACTTTTCTACTTTATTCCTGTGGGACTGTGGTTTACGGCTCTCATCTCGGGCGTCCACATCTCGCTGCTGCAACTGATTCTGATGCGCTGGCGAAAAGTTCCGCCACAGACCATTGTCCGCGCAATGATTGAGGCTCATAAAGCTGGTCTTCAGGGAATTAAACGCGACGACCTTGAGGCTCACTATCTGGCAGGCGGACACGTTGAGGCGGTTGTTCACGCACTGGTTTCGGCCGAGAAAGCCAACATCGACCTCAACTTCAAAATGGCCACCGCAATCGACCTTGCCGGCCGCGATGTGTTTGAGGCCGTCCAAATGTCGGTTAACCCTAAAGTAATTGACACTCCGCCAGTTACAGCTGTCGCCAAAGACGGTATCCAGCTTATTGCCAAAGCCCGCGTGACGGTTCGCGCCAACATCAAACAATTGGTGGGCGGTGCCGGTGAAGAAACGGTTCTGGCCCGAGTTGGCGAGGGTATTGTATCGTCAATCGGCTCGTCTGCCAACCACAAAAGCGTGCTCGAAAACCCTGACAGCATCTCGCGCGTAGTGCTTGAGAAAGGCCTCGACGCTGGTACAGCCTTCGAGATTCTCTCTATCGACATTGCCGACATCGACATAGGCAAAAACATTGGCGCTGTGCTGCAGATGGACCAGGCCGAAGCCGACAAGAACATCGCGCAAGCGAAAGCTGAGGAACGCCGCGCAATGGCGGTGGCCCAAGAGCAGGAAATGAAGGCGCTGGCGCAGGAGATGCGCGCCAAGGTGATTGAGGCCGAAGCCGAAGTTCCGCGCGCTATGGCCGAAGCTTTCCGCGCTGGTAATCTGGGAATTATGGATTACTACAAGATGAAAAACATTGAGGCCGACACCGCTATGCGCGAAAGCATTGCCACTCCGCCAACGCAAAGCAAACCGAAACAGAGCAAGTAAATTGCCATACGGATAAAAAAATGGCGCACCCAAACGGATGCGCCTTTTTTGTGGAGACAAAAGAATCTCAATCCCCTGCCTTCTTCAGCGTAATAATTACAACTCCATTGCCGCCGCGACTGCCGTAAATGGCTGAACTACCGTCTTTTATCACAGAAATATCTTTCACATCGCACGGCGTTACAAAATCGAGCGACGACACTTCCTGACCGTCAACAATCAGAAGAGCGCATTGCGGACCATTGAAGGTTTCGTTGCCGCGAATCGTCACGCAACTGCCATTTACTGAAAGACTTGTGAAGTTCTCGCTCAACAAATCCAGCATATTGGTGTATCGGCAGTAGTCCTTGCCTTTCGGCAGACGCGAAACAGCTGCAATGCGGTCTTTTTCAGTGATATAGCCGTAGCCAATTGCAACATCAATATTGGCTTCCGACATTGGGAAACTCATTTCGGCAATCACACTGTCAGCGGTGTTCGGTTTCACCTTTTTCTTTACGGTTCTGAAAAGCTCGCCTTCAAAGATTATTACGTCCTTTTCGGCGCAAACAAGTGTGAAACAACCTGTTGTGTCGGTTTTGGTTTTGCTGCCCAAAGCCTTCGATGAAACTGACAAACCGCGTACCGGCATATCGCCCATTGTTATGGCCTTGCCGTAGATGGCCTGTGTTTTTTCCTGCGAATTGGCAAATGCCGCATTCAGCACCACTGCCAAAAGAAATACTATCTTTTTCATACTAAATAAATTTTGTTCGAATATATATGTTTCAAAAATAAGAACGTGTTTTTATATATGAAGCCGCCAAAATTCGCAACCGCGCGACCATTTTTATCGCTGTTTCAACTCGCGTTTTCGCAAAACTGCGACACAAGAGCGTCGAACCGGCTTTGCCCACCGATGAATTCAACCTGAATTGGCAGGTAATAGACCGGCACACCGCCGAATTGACTGATGAGCTCAGGCGTCAGGCGCGTTGCGTCTTTCTCAGTCATAACCACCATTTTCTGTTCCGATTTTACTGACTGATAAAGCGTTGCTATTTTGTCGATGTCGGCTGGTGTGAAAAAGTGGTGGTCGGGGAATTTCAGACTGACAACTTTTGCGCCCGAATCGGCCAAGTGGCTGTAGAGCCGCTCGGGACGGGCGATTCCGGTTGCCACAACCACCGTTTTCCCTTTCAAATCGGGAGCCGCCGGCGAGTTGCCTATTGCAGTGAGTTGCCCGTAACCGAACCTTGTGAAGAAAACTTCGGTGCCGGGTTTCAGCCGCAAACGCTCGGTAAAACTGTGTTTTACCTGCTCGGTGAGCGCGTCGGGGCACTTGGTCACAATCACAATGTTGGCGCGGCCGATTCCCGAACGAGGTTCGCGCAAGCGCCCGGCAGGCAGCATCAAATCTTTGAATATCGGGCGGTTGTAATCGACAAGCACAATGTTCAAACCCGCGCGGACGTGGCGGTGCTGGAAAGCGTCGTCGAGAATGAAAGTGTCGGCGGCATCAGCGGCCAAAAGACGGTCGATGGCGTGGGTACGAACCTCGTCAACTGCCATGCAAATATCTGTGAACTTGCGTTTTATCTGCAATGGCTCATCACCAACTGACTTTGCGTCGGCTTCAGGCCTGACCTCAACAAAACCCTTAGTTGAACGCCCGTAACCACGGCTCACAACCGCAACACGCCGTTTCGCGCAAAGCGACCGCACCAAATACTCAACGTGCGGTGTCTTGCCCGTGCCGCCAACCGTGATGTTACCCACCACAATCACCGGCACGCCGTAGGCTTTCGATTTGAGCACACCCAAATCGAACAACCAATTGCGAACAACGGCCACACAACGGTAAATGAGCGCGAAAGGCAGCAGCAGCCACTTCATTTCAGACAATCTTATCGATTTGTGTATCAATAAATTTCAATGGTATTCTCCATTCTGGCCTGAACGCCTTGCGAGCGAACCAGACTCTTGATGTACTTGGCCGATTCGGCAAACTCGCCCAACTCCTTGACAGTTAGGCGTGCGTGCATCTCCCCGGTGAGCATTTTCATCACAGCCTCAAAACCTTCCTCCTGTTTCGGATAATCAACGAGCGAGTAATTCTCCACGCCCGACAAATCGGCTGCCACCGAAATGGCGTCGGTCAAGCCGCCAAAATCGTCAATCAGGTGCAGGCGCAAGGCATCGACACCGCACCAAACGCGGCCCTGACCGATGCTGTCGACGCGCTCGGGCGACAACTCGCGACCGGCGCTGACGCGGCTCACAAAGGTGGTATAGATTTTCTCGACCTCGCCTTGCAGAATCTCGCGCTCAGCGGCTGTGGTCGGACGGTAGGCGCTGCCAATATCAGCCATCTTGCCGGTTTTAACAGTCTCAACATTGAGTCCCAAACGATTGTTCATCAGTTTCTGCAATTTGAGCCCCAATCCGAAAACACCTATAGAACCGGTGAGCGTGTACTCGTTGGCCACGATGTAACTTGCCGGACACGAGATGTAATAGCCACCCGAAGCGGCGTACTCGCCCATCGAGACCACCACCGGCTTCACCTGTTTGGTGAGAGCAACCTCGTGCCAAATGTTATCGCTCACCTGCGCCGAACCGCCGGGCGAGTTAACTCGCAGCACCACGGCTTTTATCGACGAGTCGGAACGCACCTCGCGCAACGCCTTGAGGTATGGTTTTTCGGTTATCTCCTGGTCACCGTAACCACTTGATTCTGTATTGATTTCGCCCGAAGCATAGATTACGGCAATCTTCTTGTCGGATGGCATAACAAACGGTTTCGCCTTGGCGTACTTGCCCACCGACACAAGATTTAGTTTGTCAATGCTTTCGGCATCGGTTAGCTCTGCAAGTTCGGCCAGAATCTGGTCGCGGTAAGCCACCTCATCGATAAGCCCCTCTTTTTTTGCCACTTGCGGGTCGTAAGCCAAACCATTGTCGGCAATTTGGAAGAGCCGCTCGGCATCAATTCCGCGCGATTCGCCCACGTTCTGCAAATAAACACGCCACATAGCGTCGAGCATCGCCTGATATTGCAAGCGGTTTTCATCGCTCATTCCGCTGCGGATGTACGGCTCGACAGCGCTCTTGAACTTTCCGTGACGGAAAACCTCAACATCAACGCCCAACTTGTCGAGCGCGCCTTTGTAGAACATCACCTGCGCCTGCAAGCCGCGAAGCAACATATTGCCGGTGGGGTTCATCTCAATTTTGTCGGCCACGCTGGCCAGATAGTAGATACCCTGCGACATATTGTCGGCGTAGGCGTAAACCGGTTTGCCGCTCTGCTTGAAGTCGGCCACAGCCCTGCGTATTTCGTCAATGGTGGCCAAACCGGCTGAAACATCGCTGTCGATGAAGATGCATTTGATGTTGTCGTCGGTTTTGGCGCGGCTGATGCACTCAAGAATGTCGTTCAAGCCAACGCCCGACTGCAAACCGCCCGACATCAGCGACGACAGATTGACATTGGCACCGCCACGGTCGGTGATTTCTGACTTGAAGCACAGATGAAGCACCGAGTTGGGTTTCACCGGCTCGCTTTTGTCGCCTAACGCCGCAACCACGCCCGCAATGCCGGCAAAAATGATAAAGAAAACAAACGAATAGAGAATCAGCGCAACCAAATTCGCCAATACACTTTTAAGAAAATCTTTCATATTTAATTGTTTTAATGATATTTATAAAAAGAGTGCCAAACCGCTCAAAGAAACACGATTTGGCACACATTCGATTTAACTTGCTGTAATACTAACGGATAAACTGCGAAGCGTTTGAATACTCGCAACCAACATAAACTCCAATGCAGCCGTCAACCTTCTTGGGTGTTTTCTCAACGTTGACACGGATGGTTATGTTCTGTGTTTTTCCTGGCGTGGCCTCCCAATAGGGCTGTCCTGCAGTGCGGCTGTCGAACACCAAATCGTTGATTGACGTGGTTTCGCGCGTCCAAATGGTGTCTTGCACAACCTCAAATCCGTCGGGAATTTTCTCTCCGTTGCTGTCGTAGAGGTAGAATCCCATCGGGTCTTTCTTGTAAACCTGAACAGTCTTCTCCTTCACGCCTTTCACCACGCGGGTAAATTTCTTGCGAGGAACGTAAATCTGGTAGCTGACATTGCCCAATTTCTGTTCGCTGGCCACAAAAAGGCGGTAGTTCTGTTTCGAGTAAAGCACCACGTTCAGTGTGGCCGAGTCGCCACTCGCCATCGATTTGAACATCGATTGACCGCGGTAGTCGTACTTGCCTTTCAACTCATTGCTCGCCAGTTTCTTCTTGGAGCAGTTCTGCGCGTCGGCTGCGCCCGACAAAAGCAGAAACGACATCAGTAACAATGCTACCGGCTTGAATAACATAATTTTCATACTCTGTTATTTTATAAGATTAATCTTCCGCGCACATCGGCAACCGTGTTAACAATGTTAACAAATTGCTTTTGTGTGATTTGGTCGTTTTTATTTTGATAGATGACATCATAGGCCGATTGGATAAGCTTCATCTCATCGAGCAGCTTGGCCACGTTGGCCGCCTGTTTGCTTTGGTCGAGCATTTCAATCAGATTCTCAAGCAGAACCTGATGGTCGTGAATCAGCTCGATGGCATTGGCGTCGAGCACCTGCTCCTTCATCGGCTCAAGGCAGAGATAGAGGCTCTCAATCCACGCGGCGGCAACCACAAGGCACTGAATGTCAACCAAACCCTGATCTTCAATGTAAGTTACCACATCGTGATAAGAGTCGCTGGTAACGCTCAGCAGTGTATCGGTTTCCGACAGGTTGTTGAGCACGCGGTCGGCCAAATCTTTGTCAATGCCTTCATAAAGACCGATTTCAATCGACAGGTTTTTCATCAGATTGAAGTACGAAAGCGCGTTTTGAGTATTACCCAAAATGCAGCAATAAGCCATATCCGAGGCGTAAACACCCATATTGACAGCTTGCTGATACTGGTTGACATACTTGATTGCGTTCGAAGGCTTATTTGGCAATTCCGAATTAAACTCCACGCCGTGGTTGCGCATACGCACAAACATCTCAAGTGGCGATGGAATCTTATAGTTGATGGATTGCGACTCGTCGTCGAAAATGACATCCTCAACGCTCAACTCCTCCAAGCTGCGTTTCTTCTGCTCTTTTTTCCCGTCGCTTGAGCACGAAACTACGAGGCCTACCGCCATCATAGCCGCAAAAATTGTTCTAAATTTCAGTTTCATATTCCTAACTTTTAGAGATGTGTTCAATAAATTCAATAATTGTGTTTCAAATATACCTATCGGTGGGGAATTTTAAAAAACTTTTTCGGTTTTATTTTTATCGATGTCGGTCGGTGCCGATGATGTAGCGGTTAAATTGCTGATTTTATCGTAGTTGGTGACAATTTGGAATGTCTGCCCGTCGAAAACGCCATACGAGAAGCTGGTGAGCCAGTCGCCAAGCTCAATCAATCTTGTGGTTTCGGTAATCTGCTTATCGACAACAAGATGACGGTGGCCGTAAACCATATAGTCGTAAGTTTTGGTTTTCAGCAGTTCGTTCGAGTGCAGCACAATCTTCTCCTTGTCGTCGCCAAGATAACCAAGCGGCTCAATGCCTTTTTTGCCGCGGCTCGAGTTCGACCATTTGTGCCCGTACCACACGCCCCAATCGGGAGGAAGCACATTCCTGAACAAAAATCTCACTATCCGGTTGTGGAACATCCACTTGATGAACTTGTATGTATAGTCGCCGGGGCCAACGCCGTCGCCGTGCGAGATATAGAAACGCTTGCCCATAATCTCGGTCTCAAACCAATCGTCGTGGACAATCAAACCAATCTCGTCACGCAGGTAGCCGAAGGTCCACGAGTCGTGGTTGCCGGCGAAAAAATGCACTTTGATTCCGCTCTCAACCATCTGCGCAAGCTTGCCCAGCGTGCGCACAAAGCCCTTTGGCACCACATTGTGGTACTCGAACCAGAAATCGAACACATCGCCAACCAGATAAAGCTCGTCGGCATCGGCACTGATGGCGTTTAACCATTTGACAAACAATTGCTCACGCCACGCACCCTGCTTCAAGTCGGGGTACCCCAAGTGCATATCCGATGCGAAATAGACCTTGCCCACCTTGTGCGTTATTTTAGCAATTCGGCCAGTTTGGCGTCGAGTTGGGCCGGTGTCAGATTTTTGGCCAGAACAACGCGGTCGGCGTCAATGAGCAGGTTGAACGGAAGGGCGTCGATGCCAAGCTGACGGGCAACCTTGCTGTCCATATAATTCAGCTCGCTTACGTGGTTAATCCAGATGAGACGGTCCTCGCGGATGGTGTTTTTCCAGTCGTCAAGGCTGCGCTCAAGAGCCACCGAGTAGATGTCGAACCCGCGGTAACGGTAGGTGCGGAACACTTTGCGCAGTTCGGGATGAGCCTCGCGGCACGGCTTGCACCAACTGCCCCAAAAGCTGACCAGCAAATATTTAGACTTAAGATTTGACACGCGGATGGTATCACCGTAAGGGTTCGACAAGGCAATGTCGGGCATTGTGTCGCCCACCTGAATCTGTCCGCCGCGTTTTGGCTGCATTGTGGCAACCGCGCGCGCCTGAGCAACATAGCGGTCGAGCATCAGGGTGATGGCGATGGTGTCGTAGCGGTTCATCAGCGCCGTGTCAACCATTTCAAAATATTTGAAATCGTCTTGAATATTAAACAGATTGGTGCGCAGCCCCAACTTCGACGACAGCGCCACGTAGCTTGCCAGCGAGCCCGGCTTTTCTGCAATGAACCGTTCGTGCAGTTGGCGGTCGGCGCGGTAAACCGAATCGGATTTTGCACGCACGTCGGCACGAATCTGCTCAAATTTTCTGTCGAGCTGATGCGCCATATAATATTGGTTGAGCGTGTCGAGTACGAAGTTTGACTGACGGTGCTTGCGCAGAAGTCCGGCCAGCCGTTCCGATTCGGGCGAACCAGCAACAGTAAACGTGGCGGCCACATCAGGATAAGTTGCGGTCACGATTACATTCTCGTCGGGGCAAGGCAGAACCCTGATGTTGTTTTCTGGCTCGATGTAGAGCACAAAATCCTTCGGCTCAGCACTTTTCTGGCTGAAAGCGAATCGCCCCGAATCGCCAATCTGAATTGAGTCGGGCTGAAATCCCGGCTTTGTCATATCAATAATTTTCAGGTATTTGCCAGCGGCGCCGTCAATGGTTCCCGACACCGACAGCTGGTGCTCCGGCTCGTGCGATGAGTTGCAGGCCGCAAGGCTCGCCACGAACGCGGAAATGAATATTACTCCTCTACGCATAACGTTTGGTATTTTCGGCAAATATAGTGTTTTTAGGTTTTGAGGGTAAAATGTGCATTTTTTGAATTAATTAGCAATTCCCGTTAGGAAATGAATATCGGTGGAGAGATTCCGCATTCAGGCGACTACGCCGTAGGCGTTGCATTATTGTGCGTCTATTTTATTGAAATGCAACCCCTAACGGGATAGTTATTTGTTTTTTCAATCCGCCCCACAAAAAAGCTTTAACCTTTCGTTAACTGTTTTTAACCCACCGTTAACCATCTGCTATTCAGGTGCGTTGTACTTTTACATCGTCAAAAAAAAACAGAACAGATACAAAAGTTTCTTCATAAATAGTTTTTAGTTGCTAAAGCGGTTTTACCAGCCGCCAATCAAGCCGGACACCAAAAGTGAGCCGGCTTTTTTGTTTTCGGCCGCGACAGGAATCGAATACTATTGTATAGCAACAAACCGAAAAAAACAGCCCGAAGGGCTGAATCTGCATAAGCTACCGCTTGGGAAAATTGGCCGAATAGTCTTTGAAAAAATTTTTTTCAAAAAAAACGCAACCAAACTGCAACCTTTTCAAAAATCCACATCATAGGGGTGTAATAACTTTAAAAACTTAAACTTTTATAATATGAAAAAAATTTGTTTTCTGAGCGCAATGCTCATCGCAGTGAACGGCCTCGTATCGGCGCAAACATCGTACAACTTTAATGCTGGTACCGGAGTTTGGATTGTGAACACCAACCCTAAAAGTTTCGATGGTCAAACCATCACCAAACCAGGAGTTGCACCAACATTATTTGTTGGAGCATCGGCAAGCAAGACTTTCGAGTCGAACTTTGTGGCAAGCATCGGAGCCGACCTTCACTTTCTGCTCAGCAATGGTGCTTTTAAAGTATCGCTCGACAACAAAGGAGAGGATTACAGAAACTTTACAAATTATTGGTGGGATGATAAAGAGGAAAACGGTTTAGGCGATGAAGAAAACGCCTCACACCACTTCCTGATTTCCTTACCAATTCGTATCGGATATCAGATTGGTAAATTCACACCAAATGTGGGCTTTGAATATGGCTACAGCATAAACACCAACCAAGTGAGCAACTATAGTACTATGAACGTTACAGCAGGATTGGAATACCGCCTGTCGCCGAAACTCGCCCTTACACTTAACTATGCGAGCAATTTAGCCAGTGAAATGAGCCACACCATTCACAAAGTGAAAGAAACCTGCATTGAAACTGAAAATGGTTCGGAAAGAAAACTCGAATACCAGGCTGAGAAAAATGTCAAATGGCGCTCGCAAAGGGTTGAAGTTGGCATAAGCTACCGATTGGGAAAGACTGAAGAATAATTTTGCATTTTTTCAAAAAAAACGCAACCAAACTGCAACCTTTTCAAAAATCCGCATCATATAGTCGAAAGAATTAAAACTTAAAAACTCAAATATTATGAAAAAGATTGGATTTCTGGGCATTATGCTCATTGCAGCGCAAAACATCACAGTTGCGCAGACATCGTTCGATGTGAACATTGGTAGCGGCGTTTGGACAGCCATTTGCACACCCGCCGTGGTCGATGACAATATGGTTTGGAACCCGGGTGCCTCTGCCTCCACTCATCTAGGCTTCGGTATGAAAACAGTTCTGAGCAGCCACCTTACCATCGGCATTGGCGTGCGCGGACACTATATGGCTGAAAACGACAGCTATCGCACCCAGATGGAAGGCAAGTACGTGAAAGGTTCTTACTCTTTGCAACTGGGCAGCTACACGTGGCATTTGGACGATGATGACTGCGACGACCGTCAGGAAATGTTCATCAACTGGGAAGAACATACAGAAAATGGAGAAAGGGTTTACGAGAAAATAATTGGCAAGAAAGAGGCGTCAACTGACTACGCAATGGTGTCGGTGCCGGTGAAAATCGGCTATCAGATTGGCAAGTTCAACCCCAACTTCGGCGTTGAGTACAACTACCGCAAAGGTATTTCCAAAAATGTTGGCGAGCTGCACTCGGTTGGTTTCACCACAGGCCTGCGTTTCGACCTCAACGACAAATTCGCCTTCTCAACCGACTTCTACGGCGGATTGACAAAGGATATGAGCCACAAGGGAACCGTTTACTACGGAACACGCGATGATGAGGAGAACCAAGATGCAATTGAGATTCGCGACTTCAGCTGGCGCAGCTACCGCGTTGAGCTGAGCGTTCACTACAAGTTTGGCGGCGGCAGCGCAAATTAATATGCAGAAACAGTCAGACAAGTCCGTTAAAAACAAAGGCTAAAATGTGCTTGCGCATTTTAGCTTTTGTTATTTGTTTAAACCGACACAAAAAAGACAAATATCGGCAGAAAAAATGTTAATATTACGGCCAAATAAAAAACTACCGTTATGAAAAAACTTGTTTTGTTGACTGTCTTATTATTGTGTAAATACGGCAGTTTTGCCGACGAGCCTTACTGGGCTATGAATATATCGGCGGGCGCCAACTTCTTTGGCACCAACCACAAAGACTTAGACATTATAAGAGCTACCACTTTAAACGAATTTCGGGGAAAAACAACCAACATCGGCTCAAGTTATAATTTGAGTTTTACGCCGGAATACTATCTGACTAACTGGTTTAGTTTTGCAACAGGCTTGTGCATTTCACGCACCAAAGGTAATTACAAGCCGTGGGTCGGTAATTATCTCTATTTCAAATCGAGAGAAGATGGCTATGACACTTATTATTACCGAATTGCATCAATCGAGGAAAAAAGTGTTTATGTCGGTATTCCGCTCGAATTCAAGTTAACGATACGAGGCAGTCATCGCCCTACTCCATACGTACGTATTGGCGCCACCCCCAGTTTTAGGTGCAGAACAGCCTTGATGGTCTATGAATATCAACAAAAGAAATCACAACACAGCTATACTGTCATAAATACCAAGAAAATTCCGCAACCCGACAAATTCATAGTTCCTGTCTATCTTGCCTCCGGCTTTCAGTTCGGTCACGAAGATTCTTACTGCGTTGAAATCACTTTCCCATACATTGTGGCGAGAGGCTCGATTTCGGGCTTGCAAGATTGTGGTAACCTTGGTGGCGGATTTCGACTGACTTATCAATTCTCTAAAATCAGACAAAAAGATTAATTATGAGAAAGATACTTATAACCTATATGGCTCTGGCCGCTCTATTTTCGGCCTGCGAGAAGAACAATCTTGAGCGGTCGATATGGCTTAGTGACCCCGATGACATAGGGCTGCCCCAATACACCGAATGGGGCTACAACTCTTTCGGTGCAAAAATGAGCAACTTGTATTTTGTGTCTTACTCCACCGAAAAACCTTGCTCCTTGGAATGGAACAGCACTGACTCTACCCTGAAATTAACGATGAACGGTTGGTTGGCTCCCCAAGACTATGTTTCGGGATTCGAATACATACCGCAAAAAGATTATATGTCGCTCAGCATAACCTTCCCTTGCGATTCGGTAATCGATAGTCAAGAACGGCTTTATCTTCTCAATGGAAGAACCATCGATTTGACCGACACTACAGTCAGAGTATCGATTAGTCGATACGATATGACAGAGAAAGTCACCACCGTTCAGAGTGGTGAGTTATGTTTCAAACGGGTTCAGAATCTTTACGTTGACAATAAATATGAGGAAGCCATTGTTTCCGGCACGTTCGACATCCGCTATGTGAAAGACGGCAAAAAAACTTGGCTGTCCGATGGCCGCTTCGACTTTGGTATAACAAACAAGCTATTCTGATAGAGAACTTAAACTTTTATGAATATGAGAAAAAACAACTTTCTAAGAAAGGCCGTTCACCCACTGTTTGTAATAGGTCTTACACTACCACTGCTCGCCACACACTGCGAGGAATTTGAAGACATTCCGAGCATAAAAATATGTGATTCGAATTTTAAAGATGTAACAGGCGACACAATCGAGGTAAAACTCAATTCGTCAGCAAATATTAATATCGATGTGTATTACGAAAATGGGGAAAGAACTTATACTCGCAAGATTGATGATGGTGAATCGGAAGATTTAAAGAATAGCAACGATTTCCATCTGAAAAGCAACAATAGTTACGGCAATAGTTCACTTCGCGAAACATCAAAAGTCACCACTAATTTTGCCGATTCGGTAATGAATGTGGGTTCATTGGTGACAATAAAAGTCCAATTGGGAACCTATCTTTCGGAATCCGTCTATTTTAAAGTTGTTCAGTAACATAGCGTTAAAAACAGCTTGAAGGACCGTTTGGACCTTGGTATAACAAACACTTCTGGTAAACACTTTTTTATTTTTATTAACTAATACAAACACGTATGAAAGCTATCTTATCATTGCTTGCGGCAGTTTCGATAACTGCGACACTGCAGGCGCAAACAACTAACAGCGCTGCCTTGGGCAGCAAAACCGGCTCCGCAGGAGCCACAACAACTCAGACCACAAGCCAGAGCCTTGACGACAACAGAAGAGAGGTCGTGTCGTTAGGTGTAGGCTTAGGATTCGACTATTGCGGCATTGGCGTCGGGGCCACCGTCTATCCGCAGAAAAACATTGGTATTTTCGCTAATGGCGGAGTCTTTGCTGCAGGGCCGTCTTATATGGTCGGATTGAAAGGGCGCTATGTTACCAATTCAATAGTTGACCCATATCTGACAGTGGCCTACGGATATAGCGGAAGCGTGGCTGTTTCTGACGAAGACGACCACATTGACGAAAGCAAAAGCAAGATTTTTTACAGAATGAACATCGGATTTGGTGCCGACTTTCATTTTACAAACACATTCTGCCTGAGCGCCGGACTCACAACAAACAGAGCCGTACGGGCAATCGAGGATTATCGTGAAGAACTTGAGAACAAAGGCTACGATTTTGGCAATTCATTTATTTTACCGATAGGCTTTTCGGTAGGCTTGAAATGGAGAATACGTTAATTTACTAATAATCAAACATCCAATTATGAAGAAGTTATTTTTATGCGTTGCCGTTATGGTGACCGCACAGTTTTGTATGGCGCAAAGCGATGGTGAAACTGCCCGCACAGTCCGTCAGTTCAAAGTTACACCAATAGCTCCAGGTTTTGAGGCGGAGCTGCCTCTGCAACGCACCACAACGTTTGTGGTTCGTCCAGCCGCAGGTTGCAGTTTGAACTACGACAACGATAGAGATTTTATTACGGTAGTAGCAAATGCGTATGTCGATTTCCAATACAGGTTTTATTATAACCTCGACAAAAAATTCGCCAAGACCGGAGTCAACAACAACTCTGCCAGTTTTGTGGCTCTCTCGTGCACTATGATGAAAGAGTTTAGCACCAATGACGACGAGTATGAATTGAGCAACATTCTGGCAATAGGACCCGTCTGGGGTATGCAGTGGACAACTCGTCGCAACATATATTGGCGGTTCAATGCTGGGTTGTCAGTAGGCTGCACTACCGATGGCGACAGCGCCTTACTCCCCACCACCGAATTCTGCGTGGGATATGTGTTCTGAAAACTATCCTTCTCCTAAAAACGAAAAAAGCGGCTCGTGCGGGCCGCTTTTTTTTTGTGCGTTTTAAGCGTCTGAATTAGAACGAGAATTGCAGACGGGTCTGAACAAAACTGTAGTTGTCGCCGTCTTTAACCGAGGCGAAGATATAGTTGAGTTTCAGGTTCAGATTTTTGCTGAAGAAATAGTTGGCGCCAAGGGTGAAATCGGTCTGCTTGCCAGCTTTCACGTGGTCGGCATCGAGGTTGAGGTGGCTAATGCGAGCCAGAACTTCAAGGCTTTTTGGCGATGCGTTTGCTGCCAAACCGGTCTTTTTGTTATAGTTCTGCTTGTCGCCGATAATCATATAGCTGGCTTGTGCATAAAAGCCGTCGAGATAGGCGCTTTCGGTTGTCGATGTGCTAATGCCGGCGGTGTCAACAGAAGTGAATTTAATGTCGTTGACATTGGCTGCCATATAGTGGCCCTCAACGTAGAGTTTCCCGCTGATGAAGATTGCCTCGGCCTCCATACGCAAGTAGTTTTTGGGGTCGAGTGCGCCAGTGCCGATAAGGCCGTTGCTCACAACTGTTGTCGGAATTGAGCCGGTGAACGAAACAGTGTTTGGCGATTGCACAAACATTGGTGCCAGACCGATGTGCAGCACTGTCGATTCGTCGAGAATCGGGCGGTAGATGGCCTTTGCGGCGAGCGACCAGCCTTTGTCGATGTTTTTGCCGTTATCAACATTGCCGTCGCTGAAAAGGCCGGCTGTGAAGTTGAACGGGTCGGAAGTGTAGGCGTACGACAAACCGATTTTACGCGCCGGGCAGAATGCCAAGTCGGCCGAGGCGTCCTCAACAAACTTGTACGACAAGCCGAGAGGTTTGGCGCCGTAAGGCTGGAAGTGGTTGCCCACGGTGAGCGAGCTGTTGTCGTTCAGCTTGTAGCCAATCCACAAGTCGCGGAACGAGATGGCTTTCGATGCGTAGCAGATTTCGATTTTTGCGCTGAACTTCTCGTCGAAATTGGCCAGAACGCCCAGACGGGTGTCGTTCATCGCCACGCCGTTGTGCTCATCGTTGACTTTAGCGTCGGAGAACAGATAGGTGCCGGCGTCGAAATTGGTGCGGCCCATAAAGCGGACGCTCATATCGCCGGCATCGGTTTTCACTTTGATTTGGCCAAACGAACTTGCTGATACTGCAAGCGCAACAGCCGAAAGGATAATTGTTTTAAGTTTCATAATCAATAGTTTAACAATTGAACTTACATTTCAAAAAAAACGGCACTAATATCGACAAAATGCTGTTACGCGCAAGAGAAAAAGCGCATACAATGATTATTTGATTCTCAGTCCGATGAGCAGAATGTCATCAACCTGGGCGCTTTGTTTGCCTGTTTTTGATAGCGGTTTGCGCCAATCGTCGATTGTTTTGGCAATCAGGAGTTTCTGCTGGTCGAAAGGTTTCTGGTGAACCTCAACAAGCATCTCCTTCATACGGCGGATGGTGAATTTGCGCAGTTCGGGGCCGCCGCTGAACTGGTCGGCAATGCCGTCGGAATACATATAAAGCACATCGCCCGACTGCAAATCGACAATGTTGTTGGTGAACCGCGGCGACTCGTTGATGTAAACGCCGCACGGCATCTTATCGGCCTTGTATTCAATAATTTCGCCGTTGCGGATGATTATCAGCGGCCGGAAAGCGCCGGCGTACTGCATTTGCGTTGATTTGGTGTTGAAGATGCAGAAAGCCAGGTCGATGCCATCGGCGGCCTCGCCCGGGCGGCCTGTCTGGCGCAGCGCCTCTTTCAGCTTGGCGCGCAACTGGTCGAGCACACGTGAGGCGGTGAGTTTCGCAACATTCTCGTGCATCACAATATCGTTGAGCAGCGATATGCCCAGCATACTCATAAACGCACCCGGAACGCCGTGTCCTGTGCAGTCGGCCACGGCCAGAAATTTGTAGTTGCCCACCTGCACAGCCCAGTAGAAATCGCCCGAAACAATGTTGAGAGGCCTCCAAAAAACAAGGCAGTTGCCGAAAAAGCCGTTCATCATATCCTGCGACGGCACCGAGGCGTCTTGTATCTTCTTGGCATAGAGCAAGCTGTCGGTCAGCTGCAAGTTGGCGTTGCGAATCAGCTTGTTCTGGCTCGACAGGTAGTTGCGCTGTCCCTCAATCTCGTCGCGTTGCGATTGTATTTCCTCGTTTTTCTGATTAAGGAGTTTTATTTGTTCCTGAATTTCAGCTTGTTGACGTTCCAACTGCCGGTTTTGGTCGTTGAGGAGCTGGTTTGAGCGGCGGCGGCGCACATTACTGCGGTAAACCACAATCACAAGCAGCGTCAGCACAGCAATCATCAGCACCGATGCAACAATTATGGCCACAAGCTGCTGCGACCGCGCCTTGTACATCAGTTCGCGCTCACGTTCCGACATATCACGCTGGCGCATCTCCTCGTCGAACTCGGTCTGGATTTTTGTCTGCGTCGAGTTCACCAGATAGCCGTCGTTATTCTTGCGGCGGTTCAAATCGCCAATCTTACGCGCATAGATGCTTGTTTTCTCATAGTCGCCAGTCGTTCCGTAGTATTCGGCAATGACCGAATACAACACATCGCTTGGCAGAGCCGGCAGCGAATCGGCATTGTCGGCAGCCTCAAGCCTGTTCAGAATCCGTATCGCCGATTTGAAGTCTCTGCGCTCCATCTGGTAGCGCGCCATCCGCAAGTCAAACACGACCTTATATCCAATGGAGCCGGTCCGCTCAACAAGCTCAAAACCTTTATTGATAAACATTAAACAACTGTCGAGCAGCGTGTTACGATTTTTTCTGTCGATTTTCGACTGCTCAACGCAGACATCGGCCATAGCCTTGAGAATGTTGATTTGCGTGTGCAGATTGCAATTTTCGACAGACTCGTATGCCATCAAAAGGTCCTCTTTCGCGCGCAGAAGCTGGTTGAGGCTTCCCGCCTCGTCAATGCACTGATAGAGAAGTCCTTGGCCGAGGCAATATCTGTCTTCGGCCTCACCCGCCCGGCAGCCAATCCGATTGTCGATGCCGCGCGCCTGGCCGAAATATTCGTAGGCGCGGTCATATATCTTATAATCAAGACATTGCAAACCCATAAGTCGATAAATGCCGGCAATCAAATCTTCGCGCCCGAGCTGCTTGTAGAGTTCAAGGCTTCGGTTCAGGAAGCCCACGGCATTGGCATTGGCCGAGCGCATCCAAAGCAGCCGCCCGAGCCAGTCGCAGCACAGAGCCTCGCTGAGAGTGTCGCCGAGCGAGCTGTACATTTCAAGCGCCTGCGACATATTCTCGTAAGCCCTGTCGATGTTCCATTTGTAGCTGTAGGCCGTTCCAATGTGGCGGAAAGCGCTGGCGCGATAGGTTGGCTGGCTCAGTTTCTGCGCCAGTTCAAACTCCAGTGTGGCGTATTTCAGCACCGAGTCGGCGTTGGAGTGAATGCTGGCGATGGTGTCGAAGAGTGCAAGTTTGGCAAGTCCCTCGGCATTTGCGGTCGCTGCCGAAAGGCTGTCAGTAAGTCGGTAATCAAATGTTTGTGAGAGCGTTACATTGCCAATGGCAGTTGCCGCCACCACTAAAACCGATAATTTCTTGAGCCACATAATCGCCTATTAATTGCGTCGCAAAGGTCGGTTATTTTTCGTTTCCGCCAACAAAGTTCTCGCTTTGTGAATAGTTTTTTGTGCGAAAAAATGTGGTTGGGCGGCAAAATCAGTCATAGAACGACCATCTAATTCCGTAACTGAAAGTGGCTTTTGAAGTTGGATAGTACGGGGCGAGCAGGAAATCGCGCATTCCGAAAAGGTTGTAGTTGACGTGGTGGCCGCTCACAAAGAACCGCACCTGCTTGATTCGCACATTCAGAAACGCGCCCACAAACGGATAGTTGCCGGTAGTGGTCTGGTTCTGGTTATGGAACAGCGCCACCGCCGGGCAGTAGGCCTGCGCATCGTATTTGGTCCAGAAACTCATATCCAGTCCGAGCTGGAAATAAATGTGCCCATTGGTGCTCTCGAAAAACACGTCGCGCTCGTAGTAGAGAGCCTCGTAGGCCGTGAGTTTGGCCAGCGGCAGCACCTTCTCGTCGCCCGAAATCTGATAGTTGACGCGGCTCACAAGGTTGAATCCCGCGCCCGACAAGTGGTTGCGCAGCTGAACGTCCATCACCGAGAACGACTTGTCGGCCTGCATCGGCTGGCAATCGGTGTCGAGGTAGATGAAGTTCGACTGCAAGGCGTAGTGTCCGCTCACCGTCGTGCGGAAAAGCGGAAGGTCGAGCCGGCCGGAAACCATCGCCGTAATCGGGTTGTGACCGAAACTCCGCCGCCATTTCAGGTGATTCGACTGATAATCAGTCAGGAAATAATCGGGGTGGTTTTGTTCAATCGAACCCTCAACCGTCACCGCCATCGCGCTGTCCGACTTTGAGAAACGCTGACAAATCCGGCCTTCGATTTTGAAATCGCCCAACTTATATCCGGCAAGATATTGGCGGTAACTTCCTGAAAAAGTGAGCAGTCCGGGGCGTGTACGGTGCAGTCCGGCCTCAAAGTACGCGCTGTTTTTCGTCGTTGAGCGGATGTTTGAAAACAGCGTATCGACATTAAAATAGTAGTACCGCGCGCTATGCACGCCCAGCGCTCCGTAAAGTCCGAAAGGCGCGTAGGGGTTCTTAATTTCCTCAAGGTTCAGACGGATTTGGTGAATTTGGTCAGTGTATGAGCACGAATCGTAGGTTGAGCGATTGGTGTAGTTGTGCTTATAGATTGACAGTGAGTCTTTTAGAATCGGGTTATAGTATTTGCCCGGCTTGTCGCGATAGTATTTGGTGCTGGCCTGGCGGCTGAATGTGTATTGCAGGCTGAACCAGTAGCCGCCCATATCGGAAGTGTCTGATTCTTTGGCTCTTGCAAAGCCCACCTTCTGGTCGAAGAACCACTGGCGGTCTTTGATGAAGGTTCGGGCGTCAGTCAGGCGGGTGGCAATCTCGCGCGGCGCCATAATGCTGTCGCGAACCAGATACTCGTCAACAATTCCGCCGTTTTCCTGCACGTCGATGCGGTTGAATGTCCACGCCAAATGTGTTGCGAATCTGCCGTTTACAAACGAGCCGCCCAAACTGCCCGAGCGGTTTTTGGTCTTCTGGTACACATATTCGCCATCGCCGCCATACGAATTGTACTTGAAAAACAGGTTCAATCCTTTGGTAATGTTTTGAGTATGAAGTAAATCAATAATTTGTTCCTCTTTTTGCCCGCCATCGTAGCCAAACAGCGTGAACGGCTTCGACACATTGTAAAACTCCTCTGTTTCAGCCTGATGCATATACGGCGTGAACGATTTCAGGAACAAAAACCGAGTAGGCTCGTTCGGCTCAAAATACTCGTGGCTCTGAATGGCCGTTCCCAACTGGTGCAGATTGGCTGTAACACGGCCATTGCGGTTGGCCGGACGGTGCAGATGAAGCAAATCGAGGGTTGAGTCGTAAGTTTGAATGTCGAAGTCGTACACATTAGGATTATAGCGCCAGCGATGCACCTTCAGCGAGTCGGGAATGACGTAGATGCGGCGGTAGAGCGCGTAACGCGATGTGTCGCGGAGCACCTTCGGCAATAGGCTGTCGGCACTCGGCACCGAATCGCGCCAAGATGGGGCGTGTGCCGTTGAGTCGCTCGCCGCGCCCAAAGTGTTGACGAGCGTGTCCTGCGTTGCCCCATCGGTTATACCGCTAACAAACAGGCTGTCAGCCGTTTGGGCGTACAAACCCGACATTGTCAGAAAACTGGCAACAACAACAAGCACTATCCCGATGCGGATTTTAAACATAGCGGCAAAGATAATTATCGCGGCGAAAGTTTTATACATATATAAAATTAGAGAAACAGGGATTTTATATAATTCTGCAAATGCAATCACTACAGTGTGGCGCACCAATGGAAATGGCGTTTGCACCGACGCTTCGCTTACTGAAAGGTTCTCGGCTGGTGAGTTCAAACTCGAACGTGTAGGCGACAGACCGCTACAACATATAATTTGTTACGATTGCGCCAAGACTCAATGGTGGATGTTGGCGCTTTTTTTGTGATTTCTGACCAAATATGCCACAAAATGCATAGATTTGGCCAGTAAAGTACGAATTAACTGGCCAAATCGCATATAAAACATATAGATTTGGCCATAAAAGTGGGATGTTATTGGCCAAATCATACCTAAAACGTGCAGATTTAGGCAAAACAACTGTGAGTTATCTGGCC
Source organism: uncultured Bacteroidales bacterium (assembly GCA_902790595.1). Classification (GTDB taxonomy): domain Bacteria; phylum Bacteroidota; class Bacteroidia; order Bacteroidales; family SZUA-534; genus RUG13583. The sequence goes on along the minus strand of CADASL010000004.1, from coordinate 395,595 downwards.
AAATCGCACTCAAAATTCATAGATTTGGCCATTAAAATATGAGCATTGTGGCCAAATCACATATAAAAACCATAGATTTGGCCAAAAAAGTGCGAGTTAATTGGCCAAATCTCAAATTATAATTATCTTTGGGCAAAATTGGTGCGTATGGGAAAGAATATCATTGGCCGCAAGGCCGACATTGCGCGTTTTGAGAAGTACGTGAGAAGCAATCGGTCGGAGTTTATTGCCGTTTACGGTCGCCGCCGTATCGGAAAAACCTATCTTATCAGAGAGTTGTTCGAAGGACGGTTTACATTCAGAATGACTGGAAAAGAGAACGTTACCACAAAAGAGCAATTGGAAAATTTCAGTTACGCGCTTGGCAACTTCACCACGCAGACCGAGCAACCCAAAAGTTGGGAACAGGCTTTTCAAATGCTGAAAAACTATATTGAATGCGAAGTGTCTGAAAAACACAAAATTATATTTTTTGATGAACTGCCCTGGCTCGACACCACTGGCTCAAAATTCGTCAGTGCACTTGAGCATTTCTGGAACGATTGGGCGGCATACAGGTCTGATATTAAACTAATTGTGTGCGGAAGCGCCACCACTTGGATGCTCGACAAGGTTATCAACGCTCGCGGCGGACTGCACAACCGCACCACGCACACAATGCTACTGCAGCCGTTCACGCTTGGCGAGACTGAAGAATATTTCCGCGCATTTGGCTTCCCCTACGAGCGCCAGGAACTGATTGAATGTTATATGGCAATGGGCGGTGTGCCATACTATTACTCTCTGTTTGAGCGAGATAAGAGTGTCGCACAAAATCTGGAATCGCTCTGTTTCACTCGCGGCGGTGAGTTGGTTGACGAGTTCAAGAAGATTTTCAAATCGCTTTTCCGCAAGTCGGAAAACCACCTGGCGGTTGTTACGGCTCTGCAGAAACGCGGCGCGGGAATGACGCGGCAGGAGATAATGGACACTGCGCGGCTGGCCAGCAACGGCAACCTGTCGCGGCTGCTGCGCGAACTGGAAGAATGCTCATTCATACGCAGTTACACGCCTTTCGGCAAAAGCAAAAAAGATAAACTCTATCAACTGATTGATCCGTTTATCTTGTTCTATTTCAGATTTATGAGCGATGGCAGCAACTTCTTGAAGGGCTATTGGACGAAAGTGCAGGCGTCGGGCGAGTACGAGTCGTGGTGCGGCTACGCTTTCGAGATTGTCTGCCTGAGTCATATCGAACAGATTGTCAAGGCATTGGGGATTGACGGAACAATCAACACTGTGTGCTCGTGGGCATATCGACCGCCGAAAGCGGTTGCCGCCAACAGCGAAGCCGACGACGACCTACGGCACGGCGCGCAAATCGACCTGCTGATTGACCGTTCGGACAAGACAATCACTATTTGCGAAATGAAATACGCGCGGGGCGAATATGAAATCACAAAGGCCGACGACGCCCAAATGAACCTGCGCATTCGCACGTTCCGCAAGGTTTCGAAGACCAAGAAAACAGTTGTGCCAACTTTTGTCACACCTAACGGATTGTTAGACAACGTTTATTCGCGCCGTCTGCCGCGGATTGTGGTTGGCGATGATTTGTTTATATAGGGAACTTGCAGCTAATCAGCGCTTTCAAACTTGAATTTCCGAAACACTTCCCAAAGCACAATTCCTGCGCTCACCGATATGTTGAACGAGTGCTTGGTGCCCACTTGTGGAATCTCGATGCAGCCGTCGCTGGCGTCGACAACTTCCTGCGCCACACCATTCACCTCGTGACCGAAAATGAGAGCGTACTTCTGCCCCACTGCTGGCACAAAATCCTGCAAGGCAATGCTGCCTTCAACCTGCTCTACCGACAGAATGGTGTAACCCTCGGCCCGCAGTTCGCCAACAGCGTCGAGCGTTGATGCAAAATGCTTCCACTCAACCGATTCCGTAGCACCAAGGGCTGTTTTGTTGATGTCTTTATTTGGCGGCGTGGCCGTGATGCCGCACAAGCAGAGTCGTTCGGCGCCCAGACAGTCGGCCGTGCGGAAAACCGAGCCCACATTGTTGGCACTGCGCACATTGTCGAGCACAATAGCCACAGGCATTTTCGCGGCCTGGCGGTACTCGTCAACCGTCAGCCGCCCAAGTTCGTCGTTTGTGAGTTTACGCATAATCAAATCATTGAATTACTGATGGATTGAATCACTGAAAGTTTGACTGATTGAATCATCGAAGGACTGATTTATTGTGTCATTCACACATTCAATCCTTCACGCATTCAGTTATTCAGTCCTTCAATCATCTGCCCCATCGCCATCGGCGCAAAGGCACACAAAAATAACAAAGTTGAGATTATGGCGTCGGCAAGAATCAGGCGTCGGTGCTTGTCGGCACAAAAAATGTATATCGCGCCAAGCGAAAGACGCATAACCAATTGCACCACAAAAAACGCGAAAATGCCAACCGAATAGCGGTTAAATTGCAGTGCTTCAGTCAGATTGCCACGCATCAGTTCCGACAAAGCGCGCTGAAGGCCCGTGCTGGTGAGCGTTCCTGGCGCAAGGGCGTGGACGGGGTAATCGCCATCGGACGAAAAAATGCCGAAGTATGCCAGCACTGCTGTCAATACTACGGCAAATATCAGATTACAAATAATATACGGTTCACGCCAAACGTTCCGCATCACTTCTTCTTCCGCGTGGCAATATCCATATTCATTTTTTTCCCGTTCTCGTCGGTTATCGACATCTTGACAATAGTGTCGTTCGGGTTTATATCGAGATGCACGCTGGCAGGATTGTTCATACTGTCGAGAATGGCGCCAAGACGCACCATTGTGCTGTCGGTACCTTCGAATATCTCTTCGTCGGTCTCGATTCTCCACTCGAAATTATTTTTGAAATCGTTGAAAATATTTTTCTCGCGGACATCCATCTTGAAAACCGCCGTCATCCAGGCGATGATGAAAATCAGTGCGAAAGCCGATGTTACAATTCCCGTCACGGGCATTCCAACCGATGAGCCTGTGGTAACCGCCTGTTTGCACGATATGCAGCCCAGAACCAGCGCCACAACCGCCAGCGGCAAAAACACCATTCCAACGCACGGTATCATACCGAATATCACCGCGACAATTCCGCAAGCCATTGAAGCAATGCCCAATCCGCGTCCGTTTTGTTTTTTTTCTGTTTCCATAGTCAATCATTTTTTTGTTCAAAACCGATATAAAGACGAAGGCGGCGGGGGAATGTTACAGTTTGGGCGGAATTATTTTGGATTTTTTGAGAGATGCGGATACTGATGCTTTTCGAAATGGGCTAAATTCAAAATGTAGTTCTTGTGTTTTTGACAGAATATTCACCAAACAATTCAATTAAGAGAAAAAAATGCGCTAACCGATTTAAACAGATTTTAAACCGAAATTAAAAACGTAGGGGCGAAAGATTTTCGCCCCCATCGTTTAAATCAATATTTTATCCTAGTTTTCAATTAACCACAACCCGTTTGGCCACCTTGCCAACCTTCACAATGTAAACGCCCGTGCTGTTTATCTGCAATTCGGTGCGGACAAGTTTTTCATTGTTGCGGCAAACCAGCCGTCCCATTGCATCATAAACGAATATCTCAGCATCAGCGTTTTCAACTATAATTGTATTGCCAAAGGCGTGGACGTTTACCTCATTTACAGCTTCTTCTTCAACATCTGTTATAACGCTGTGAATTATATTGTGGATGTTGTCAATCTGATTGATAATGGCGCTCACAGGGTCGGTTACAGGAACGATTGGCTTAAGACCGTCGACTTCCGACTCAAATACGGCAACAAACAATGTATCGCTGTAAACCAGAACCTCGCGCGGGTTGGCGGTCTCGCCATCGCTCCAGCCTGCGAATTTGTAACCTTTGTTTGGCATTGCCTTCAATGTGGTACGAGATAGGTAAGCATACGAGGCTGCTCCAGTTACACTTCCCATTTCTTTTTCATTGGCGGCGGCTAAAAGAGCGTAGTTATTTATCTCAAATTCTGCCGTGTAAGTAATATTCGAATTGACTGTCACATAACGCGGATTGCTGGTGTTTCCATCGCTCCAACGGGTGAAATGATAACCGTAATTTGGTATAGCAGCAATCTCTTGTTCTTCACCTGACTCATATTTTCCTGTGCCAATGCAGAATCCCATTTTTGTGTTGGCCGAAGCAACCTTGATATTGTATTTCTTGACATTCTGGCTACCAATGTAAATTGTGTCGTGCGTGTTGACAACACTGTAAATGGTATCAACCTTATTAATAACGCTGTACACCGTATCGACGCGACTAATATAGTTGTAAACCGTATCAATTCGCGAATCGATTACCGTATCGTGAGTGTTGATGACGCAGTAAACCGTATCTATCTTATTTACAATATTATAAACTGTGTCTATTCTGCTTAAGAAATTATAGATAGTATCAACTTTGTTTACAACACAATAGATTGTATCTACCTTGTTGACAACACTATAAACAGTGTCAATCTGATGGATATAGTTAAATACCGTGTCGCGGGTATTGATAACGCTATAGACGGTATCAATTTGATTGACAATGTTATAAACCGTGTCAACTTTGGTGATTACGCTATAAATAGTGTCAACCTGCGTACTATAAATAGTATCATAATTATTGACGATGTTGTAGACAGTATCAATTTGATTAATAATGTTATAAACCGTATCGACTTTGGTAATCACACTATAAATGGTGTCAACCTGCGTACTATAAATAGTATCATAATTATTGACGATGCTATAGACCGTATCAATTTGATTAATAACATTATAAACAGTATCAACTTTTGTGATTACACTATAAATCGTATCGATTTGAGTCTGATAAATTGTATCGCAATTATTGATTATGCTATAGACCGTATCAATTTGATTAATAACATTATAAACAGTATCAACTTTGGTGATTATGCTATAAACTGTGTCAATTTGAGTGCTGTAAATCGTATCGTAATTATTGACTATGTTAAAGATGGTATCAACCTGATTAATAATATTATAAACCGTATCAACCTTGGTAACTATACTGTATATGGTGTCAATCTGCATACTATAAATAGTATCGCGAGTATTGACTATAGTGTAAATGGTGTCGGTAGTACTGCTAAAGATAGTATCTTTTTGGCTGATAATGTTATAAATGGTATCACGCTGAATGACATATATTGTATCAACGCTATAAACCGTATCGGTTAATGTAAGTGCAGGTATTTCGGTTTGCGCTACAATTACGTGCCCACAAACCGAGCAATGCGAACCTTCTGTAAGACCACCCGTTACGTACGTTGGTGCGACAGCCACATCCGTAACCACTGTATGCCCTAACGCTGGAATTACGGTCTGTTCTGAAATTACTGTGCCACAAACCGAACAATGTGAACTTTCAGTTAAGCCCGCAGTTGTACAAGTTGGAAGGACAGCAGCGGCATCAACAACTACCGTATGCTCAAGTTTTGGTACTTCTTGCTGTGCCACAATCACTTTGCCGCAAACCGAACAATGTTTACCCTCGGTTAACCCTGTTGCTGTGCAAGTGGCAGGAACAGCCTCATCTATAATTTCGGTATGAGTGGCAAAGTATGCAGTTAATGAGCCTGGCTCTGTTTCTGAAGTTTCGCGAGTAATATCAGTGTTTCCATCGCTCCAGTTAACAAAATGATAACCTTCTGTTGGCACCGCGGTAATGGTTGTGTTGTCATTACCAGCATCAGTGCACGTAACGGTTCCCATTGTGTTGTTGGCACTTATGGCTACCGCATTTTCAAATGGTAAAATCAAATGCTGCTTCCAATAATTTGCGGCTTTGTAGTCACTAACAGCGGCTGTTGGCACATAAATGGTATCGCAAGGGAAGGGATTGGTACTTAATATTATAGGCTCGTCAGCCATCCATATAATTTTGTCTAAATTGCTACAATTTTGGAACGCATTGCTACCGATGCTCGTGACAGAATTGCCAATAGTCGCCGATTTTAGGCCGCAATTATAAAACGTTTTTTCGCCAATGGTTGTAACAGAATTAGGAATAGTTACTGATGACAATTTACTACAATTATAAAACGCATTGTCATAAATCACTGTAACAGAGTTTGGAATGATTGCAGTTTTTAAACTGCTGCATCCATAAAATGTAGAACTATTAATGCTTGTTACGCCATAAGGAATAGTTATTGAAGTTAAATTACTGCACCCATAAAAAGCAGACTTACCAATGCAGGAAACAGAATTAGGTATTGATATAGATACTAAACCACTGCAATTGTAAAATGCTTCAGAGCTAATATTAGTTATAGAATTGCCAAAAGTTAGTGATTTCAGTCCAGTACAACCATAAAATGCCTTTTCTCCAATCATTGTTACAGAATTAGGAATGGTTATTGACTTTAAACTAGTACAGCAAGAGAACGCTCCAAAAGGTATATAGTTACTGCCTGTTATTACAATTTCTTTTAGTGATGATGGTATATAATATGTATAGTTTTGTAATGAAAATTCTTCATCACTTGTACTATAATACATATATTTTTGTTCTACTGCTGTTCCTCCTGAATAAGATTTATTACCAAATATATATCCCAAATTATAACATCTATTGTTTTCATTGTAGTCAGTATAATCCAACCAGCCACTAGTATTTTTCACCCAACTATAATGATTTGTAGATGGAGTACAACACTTACTTCCAACAAATGGTAAAGTAATTGATTTTAGCGCAGAACAACCTGAAAAGGTAGCATAACCAATGCTTGTAACTGAATTTGGAATAATTATGGATTTTAATCCGATACAACCAGAGAAGGCGTATTGTCCAATGTTCGAAACGGAATTGCCTATGGTTATAGTCGCCAACGCAGTACAGTTGCTGAATGCATTATTAGTAATACTTGTAACAGAATTCCCGATATTTATAGTTTTTAATGTGGTTACGCCACTAAATATTGAACCGACAGCATTGGTGTTGTATGATAAAGTTTCAATATTGTAACAGTCAGAAAAAGCATTATTGCTGATGCTTGTGACAGAGTTAGGAATAGTCACTTCTTTCAATCCCACACAACCGCGGAATGCGTTGCTACCTATACTTTTGATGGTTTCGGGAATATTTACTGAAGTAAGACCTGTAAAACCATTGAATGCATTTTCAGCAATGCTTGTGACAGTGTAAGTTATGCGTCTGTTTTCAACCGTTGTTGGAATTTCAAGGTCGCCTGTCAATTCAACTGCCGCCTTTACAGAAACATAATTATTGGCATCATCAGTAACTGTGTAGAAAAAGTTACCAATGGTAAACGTTTCCGCCGCCGCCCACGCCTGCCCCACAAGCGTAATGGCAAAAATCAATGTCAAAAACCTCTTCATAGTTGTAGAATTTTATAAGTTATTAATTGCTAAATATTTATTTTGTTTCAATTATTCAATCCGACGATTAATCAATCTTTTCCATCAGGCAATAAAAAAAGCGTGAAACTCAACTGTCTCCCGCTTGTTGAAGGTATTTGGCGTAACCTGCGATGTACGAAATAAGTCAAGTGCACGCCAAAGCGCACTTATTGCTCTTATTTCTTTCACATCTAAAATCGCCAAATTTCTCAACAAGAAAGAAAAAGCCCTATGCTTTAATATTATCTTAATTTATTGTTTGTCTGTTCTTTGCAATTCCTTTAAAGTTCAACAAATTATATAACAATCATTTTAAACGAATCAGTTATCGTTTAGTTTCGCTAAAGTAATTAAAATAATCAATCACTGCTCATTGCGGGCAGTAAACTTGAAAAACTAAAATCAGAATGTGGTGTTACGATTGCTTGCGCATTTCAAGCAAGTCGAAATACATTAAGCGGGTGTCCAACACCACGGGCTCACCTTTCTTTCCGCCAGTATAGAGAAATTCTTGCTCCTCAGATGAAAACAGGCATTGGAAACCGTTCTTCTGATAAAAAGCAATGACCATCGGATTGTTGACGGCATCGACAATCAAAAAGCGGCAACCCGTTTTGTTGCTGCTCGACAAGAACCATCCTTTAATAAATTTAAGTGACTCGCTGCCAATACCTTGCCCTGCGAACTCACGGCTTACGCCTAACCTTCCGATTAGTACACCAGGGTATCGTCTCAAGGGCTTCTCGTGACGAGTCAGACTTTTCATATAATCGCGACGACTACGCGGCAGGTCGTAAATACGAATGCTGTCGTTCGATACGGTTAGAGCGCATACGATTTTCGTTGGGTCGATGTTCAGTCGGAAACAATAGGATTTACCCATCAGGAAATGAGAATAGCGTGTGGCATCATTTCGAAAGAAATCATCAAGGTCATCGTTGCCACACGAAAATGGTTGACACGCAGCAAGTACGCTGCCAGTCAGTTCGCAGAATGTGCAGTTGTCGGTGATAAAAGCCATAACCGCGCAACGAATTTTAGAGCATTCCTGCTTTGCTTAAAATGGTGTGAGCCATCACACAGCAGTCGTTTTCGTCGCGGTTGTACGTATCATTGCCGTTGCGTTCGGCCTCCACAAATTTACGCTCCACTTCGTCGGCGCGAAGAAGAAACTCTCGTGCTTCTTTTCCTTTGAGTGTCGGTATTGCTTTGATTGCTGTTGCCATAACTATTGACTTTTAATCTTTTATGCAAATATAGATATTATTTTCGCGTCCGCAAAATATCCCATCTACGCCACCGCGTTTTTCTCCGCCAACTTCTGCAAAAGCCCCAGCGCCTTCTCTACTGTCCGCACGCCATCGAATGAGAGCACGAGTTTGCCGTTTTTCTCCTGCATCTGGCAGGTGCTGCGGTAGCGCTGCACGTTGCCGATGATGGTTGTGAACTGCGGCGACTGGTAAAAAACAGAATTCTGGTCGCTGACGAAACTGATGGTCATCTTGCCGTTTTTCAGCATTATACGCTCCATTCCAAGCCCAACGGCTATCCAGCGCAGGCGCACAACCTGAAGCAATTCGAGAATCGATTGCGGCACGGGGCCGAAACGGTCGGTCAGTTCCGAAACAAAGGCTGCAATGGCTGCCTCGTCCTGCAGCGAGTCGATACGGCGATAGAGATTGATGCGCTCTGATACGTTCTCGACGTAACTGTCGGGAATGAGCAGTTCCATATCGGTATCAACGTGACAATCAGCCACAAACTGAATCTCATCGAACACCGATGTGTCGGCAGGCGAACCATCGGCCTGACCGCTCTTCACCTCGCTTTCGAGTTCCGACTCTTTGAGTTCGACAAGCGCCTCGTCGAGAATCTTCTGATAGGTTTCGAAGCCCAAATCGCCGATGAAGCCGCTCTGCTCGGCGCCCAGCAGATTGCCCGCTCCGCGGATGTCAAGGTCCTGCAGCGACAGGTTCAGGCCGCTGCCCAACTCGCTGAAGTCCTCGATGGCCTTCAGGCGGCGGCGCGCCTCGTCGGTGAGTGTCTCGGGCGGGGGCGAGAAAATGTAGCAGAAAGCCTTGCGGTTCGAGCGCCCGACGCGGCCTCGCAACTGATGCATATCGCTCAATCCGTAGCGCTCGCCGTCGTTGATGATGATGGTGTTGGCGTTCGGAATGTCGAGCCCCGACTCGATGATTGTCGTCGAAACCAGCACATCGTACTTGCCCTCCATAAAGTCGAGCATAATCTGCTCCAGTGTGTTGCCGTCCATTTGGCCGTGGGCCGTAATCACGCGGGCCTGCGGCACAAGGCGCGTCAGCATTCCTGCAATTTTCGGCAACTGCTCAATGCGGTTGTTGATGAAGAAAACCTGTCCGCCGCGGTTCAGTTCGAAACTGACGGCCTCTTTTATGATGCCTTCATCAAACGTATGTACCTCAGTCAGAACAGGTTGTCGATTGGGCGGCGGCGTGCTGATGACTGACAGGTCGCGTGCGCCCATCAGCGAGAATTGCAGAGTGCGCGGAATTGGCGTGGCCGTCAAGGTCAGCGTATCCACATTGACTTTCAATTGTTTAAGTTTTTCTTTCACGCCGACGCCGAATTTCTGCTCCTCGTCAACAATCAGCAAACCTAAATCTTTGAATTTCACGCTTTTGCCAATCAGTTTGTGTGTGCCGATGACTATGTTCAACTCGCCGCTTTCGAGCCGCGCCAGAACATCTTTCTGCTCTTTTGCTGTGCGCAGACGGCTCAGATAATCGACCGTGCAAGGCATATCGGCCAGCCTCGACTTGAACGTCTTGTAGTGCTGCATTGCCAGAATGGTTGTGGGCACAAGCACCGCAACTTGCTTATTATCAGCCACTGCCTTGAACGCCGCGCGGATGGCAATCTCGGTCTTGCCGAAACCAACATCACCGCAAACCAGTCGGTCCATCGGCATCGTGCTCTCCATATCGGCTTTCACGGCCTGCGTGGCCTTCATTTGGTCGGGCGTGTCCTCGTACATAAACGATGCCTCAAGTTGCTGATTCATAAACGTATCGGGCGAGAAAGCAAATCCCTTCTGCGCCTTGCGCTGCGCGTAAAGTTTGATAAGGTCTTTTGCAATGTCCTTGACCTTGCTCTTTGTGGTGGCCTTGAGCCGCTGCCAGGCGCCCGACCCCAACTTGTGGATGGTGGGCACCTCGGCGTCCTTGCCCTTGTATTTCGATATGCGGTGCAACGAGTGGATGCTCACAAAAAGCACGTCGTTGTCTCTGTAAATCAGTTTGATAGATTCCTGATACTTGCCGTTGATTTCAACTTTCTGCAGCCCGCCGAAGCGCCCGATGCCGTGGTCGATGTGAACCACGTAATCGCCTATGTGCAGGTTGTTTAACTCGGCCAGAGTGATTGACTCGCGCTTGTTGAAACCCGTTTTGACATTGTAGCGGTGGAAGCGTTCAAAAATCTGATGGTCAGTAAAATAGCAGATTTTCAGTTCGTTATCCACAAAACCTTCGTTCAGGGTTTTCAGCACGGGAACAAATTTTGTCCGAATGCCGCGGTCTTTGAAAATCGATGTCAGACGGTCGTTTTGTGCCTGATTGTCAGACAGAATATGAATCCGATAGCCGCGGTCGGTATAGTCGTCGAGTGTTTGCGCGAGCAGGTCGAAATTCTTGTGGAAGACGGGCTGCACGGTGGTGTCGAACTTGATTGGCACGCCGCGCTTGTCGAGCATCTTGCCGCCCCACTCGCCGTAGGTCCGCGTAGCCACAAGTTTGTAGAATTGGTCGCCGTTGAGCGCCATCTGCGAGATGGTTTCGGCGTCGGCACGCTCGGCTGCGTTTGTGCAGATGGTGTTTATCCGCTCGATGGCAACCGCCAGATTATTAAAGAAATAAACGGTCGAATCACTGAAAAAGTCGGTAATCGGAATCCGCACGTCGCCCATCTCGCGGTCGTGGATGTTGGGGATGATGGTGACGCGGTCGGGCGTGTCCTTAGTCAACTGACTTTCAATGTCGAAGGTGCGGATGCTGTCAACATCGTCGCCAAAGAAATCGAGACGGAACGGCATCTCATCGGCAAACGAAAAAACATCGATTATGCTTCCGCGAACCGAGTATTGGCCAGGCTCGTAGACGAAATCGACGCACTCGAAACCGTAATCGTGCAGCAACTCAACCAGAAAATCGTGCGAGAGCGTGTCGCCCTTGCTGATGACAAATGTGTTCGACGCCAGTTTTTCGGGCGAGACCACCCTTTCCATCACGGCTTCGGGGTAGGTGACCACAATCATCGGGCTTTGCGCCGACGCCACCTTGCCAAGCACGTCGGTGCGCAGCAGAATGTTGCTGCTGTCGGTGCGCTCGTGGTCCATCGACCGCTGGTACGACGACGGCATAAACTCAACGTCGGCCGTGCCCAGAATGGTCTGCAGGTCGTTGTACAGGTAGGCCGCCGATTCCATATCGGCTTCAACCAGCACCATCGGCCGCCGCTGCAGCCTGAAAGCCGCACCAAGCACCATCGCCACCGACGAGCCTTTGAGCCCCTTGAGCGACACCACCGCCTGCCGCTCGGCAAGCGCCTGCACCAGCGACTTGACGCCGCGGTGACCTTCCCATTCCGATATTAGTTGTGTCGGTTCCAAAATTCTGCCGTTTTGCGGGGGCAAAAATAGGGGATTTTGGATTTGGTTGGTGTCGCTGATTGAGTGTTTAAGCTTTTGAAACTTACACCTTCACGCGCCTATTTTCTTTCCAGCTCAAACTTAAACGGCTTGTCGAAATTCCGCCGCGAGTAGTAAGTCACCGACGGGTGCGACAAATCCATCACCGCAGTCCAGATTGTGCCCCAGAAATTATCGCTCGAAGGTTGTGAAACTGACTTAATGGCCTCAGTAAGTGTCTGTTGCGTCATCACGCCAGTGGCCTGATTATACTGCTCGCACAGAACATTGTAACGATTGTCGAACGGAAGGAGCCCGACATTGCGTTTCTGCTCGCACAAATAGTGATTGGTAACGGCCTGTGTTTCGGTAATAACCATCTGATTGTCAACATATTCAACCACAACGCTACGACCCGATGCATCGGACATTGCATAGTGGTGCGCCGCGCCAATATCAGAGTGCATATCGATGCTGCGGAGCAGCTCCAGAGCCTCGTCAACCGAGGCGGCGTTGGTGAGCAGGTAGCGGAGCGCCATTGTTGTGGTCAGGTCGGGCTTGTCGGTGCGCTGATTGGTCACAGCCGTGTCGCCGGCAATAAGGTCGGCAATGGCAAAACCTTTCTCGTTGACGCCATCCAAGGCCACAAACAGGCACGACAGCGCCATATACTGATTGGCGAACCCTTCGGGCAGCCAGCCATCGCCGAAACCAAACAGATTGATATTGAAGGTACTAACCGACTCATAACCCTTATTAGGCAATGTATGCAGAATCATTGCGGTGCCCGAATAAAAGTCGAAGTTGCGCCCCATAAGAACGCCGCCATCGGGAGTGCGCGCGGTGAGCGTTGAGCAGCCGTAATCCGATTTCTGCGGATTGGCGGCAGGCAAGCTGTAGTAGCCCTTCGACAGGAAACGGATGATGTGCTCCGACAAATCGTTGGCACTCTCGCAACCACCGTTTTTCAACACCTCGTCGAAACCGTCGTCGCCGCGGTACTCCATATAATAAATGCCCTCGTCGAGTTTCTGGACCGACATTGCGCCTTTTACAAGCGATCCGAAAGTCGCCCAAACGCAGACTACGACGAGAACAAGCAATCCTAAAATCGTTAAAGCCGTGATTTTTAATAGTTTCTTCATATCTGTATGATTTTAAATTGTTTGAGTGCGAAATTATACTTATTTTTCAATTTTCAGACGGATAATCCAACGGTCGGCAAGTTTAACAAAATCCTCAATCTCAAAACCATCGGCTTCGGCTTTTTCGGGCGTCGCCGATATGGTTGTTATCTTATTGTTTATCAACAAGGAATCGATTCTGATTGTGTCGGCCGGACATTGATTTACATCGATTTGAACAAACCCGTTTCCGCTCTGACGGAAAACACCCGGGAAAACATTCTCGTGGATGCTGATTTTCAGATTGTTTCTGACAACCGAATCGACAACCGCACCGCCCGAATATTGCGGGTCGACGCGCATAAACGGAAGATTGAGAGAGAGTTGCTGCCAAGAGCCCATACCAATGAATGCCACCAGAATGGTGAGCGTGCCGAGCGATGCCCAAATATATGCGAATACTGATAATATCTTTTTCATAATCAATTAAATAAAAAGGTTAATGATGAGAGCCAATCCGTTTGCCACACTTCCGCCGCAAAGAGTTACCAGAAACGTGTAGGCCGGAAAAATAAAGAGTGTGCGGGCTATTGTGGTGTGCTTGTCGATGGGTGTGCCTTTGATGTGGAATCGCATTGCGCCAGTGGGGCAGGCATCGACGCATTTGCCGCATTTTGAGCAGGTTAGCGTAGGACAACGCTTCTCGATGGCCAGCATCGGGCAGGCTTTCTCACACTTGCCGCAACCGATGCATTTGCTTGTGTCGTTTTTCACCTCAAAAATGTTTATCTTGTTGAACAGCGACAGCAGAGCACCCATCGGGCAGAATGTCGCGCACTGGATGCGTTTCTTTGTCAACAGTGGCAGTACCACCACCAGCACGGCAAATGTCAGTGTGAATATTATGTTCTTAATCAATGTGATAGTATCAACGATGCGCTCGTTTTCGGTTACAGCTTTGAACGGGCACAGCCAGCTGCAATAGGTTGGCTCGGCCGCCTCAGCCGACCACAAAGCCATAACAATCAGCATTGCAAACGAGAACCATTTGTAACTGTTGTTCACTTTTTTAATGACGGGCTTGCGCAGAATGCGGCTTGTGCCATCGTCCCAACCGCCGTAAAAACAACCCCAGCTGCAAAAACCGCGGCCGAGCACAATGCTGAAACACAGCACAATAACAAACATTGCCGATATTGACGCGAACCCTTCGACAAGGCTGCCCGGAAACAAAATTGTTTGCTTGACGGCTGCCGGAATAATCATCATTGTGGTTACAATATGGCAGAAGGGAATTGTGCACGAGAGTTCCTCGGCATTTGAAAACGTCATACTGCCGCGTTCCAGTATCAAGTTATGAATGAATGCGATACAAAACAGCAGGGCTGACACGATAAACGCCACGGCTCGCCATTTGTCGGTTTTGCCGGTGTAGATTATCAAAAAAAACATTGCACCGAAAAATGCTATGGTTATGAGCCTGGCTATCTGCGTTGCAGCATCGCCACCCGAAGCGCTGCCAAGCAGCATTAGCATTATCAGCATCATCATTGGCGCAAACAGCAGAATGCTTTTGCCGATGCGGCCGGTTCCCCAATAATTTGATTTCCTGTTCATTGTAATTAATTATTTAGAAGTTAATGAATTAAAATTCAGATTGTTAGATTTGTCCACTTGTCAATATTCCGATTCCTTTTGCCAGAAATATTATGCTGACAATCAGTGCTGCGGCCCGGCCGGTTTTGGTTACGGCCTCGGTGTTTTTAATCGCGCCAATGAGCGGCATTGGCAGGAAGAAAACCGATGTTCCGATGAAGAACATAGCAAAATTGGCAAACACTGCTTTCGTTCCTATCGAACTGGCTATCAGACTGATAATCGGCGGACATATATTCAGCGACGACAGTGCGCCAGCCGCAAAGGCAAGCAGACTTATGCGCCCGTGGCACGCGCTGTAGATTTTGCGTGTAAAATGATGGCCAAGGCAGAGTTGCTTTGTCTTTCCAATGCTGTAAATCAGCATAATAGCGCTTACCGCTATCAGGCTGACGGCCGTAACGCCTGCCGGAATAGTGGCGGCCGAGTCGATTAGCGATATTACCGCCGATATTCCGCTGTATATCAGCAATCTGCCAAGCATAAAGCCACTGAGCAACCCGTACGACTGACCGACGCTCTTCTTTTCGGCCATTATTATCGACAGAATGATGTTGCCGCATTGCGCCACGCACGACGCGCTTGTACTGAGTCCGATGAGTAGTGATTCAACCATTTCAAATCCGTTTGTGCCGGCAAAGCAAAAGCAACGTTTTCAGGCGTGCAATAGGCGGGGACAGACTGCCCGTTTTTGGGTACAAATGCCGTACTGGTGGGACGGGCGGCGGATTTTTGGGACGAATTTCAGGGCTTGTTTTGGGCGAAATCGGCGATGTTTTCCAGATAGGTGCGGCTAACCGGAATCAAATCGTCGGTGCCCGAAAGTTGCAGTTTGTAGCCGATGGTCGAGTTGCCGTCGAGACGGATAATCTTGCTTTTGTTGACGATGAAAGCCCTATGGCAGCGGACAAATATAGGGTGCCCGGTCAACTGCTCTTCGGCCGAACTCATTGTGAGCCTGACTTGCAGTTTTTGTGCGGAAGTAACTATGTTACAATAGTTTTTGTCAGATTCAATGTAAAGAAGTTCGCTTGGCGCGATGTTCAGCAAATCGTTTTTGCCGCTTCCGCTGATTCTAATTGGCTCATTGTCAGCCGTCGGCGATGCTTGCACAGATGTTTCTGCCGATTTTTTCTGCCCGAGAATGACACGCAGGCCGATGACGCAAGTGGCAATCGCCAATGTCTGCCAACCGGCTGTAAAGATGCCGCGGGGCGTTATCGGAATGTTGTAAAGCACGATGAACGCCACGAAGTTGCCGAGCACAATGACGCCGACAACTGCCAGATTGAAAACAATTTCCTTCTTGATGGTCCAGTTTTCTGCGTCGAAAAAATCTTTCGAGACAAGTTTCAGAATGAAGTGCGAGCCGACAACGCCAAGCCACGTAACCAGGGCGAACAGCAACAGTTCAAAATATTTTGCCGTGCCGCTGCCGTCGATGCCAAATGGCTGAAGCAGAACAAGAAGCAGGTAGACGGCAATCCCATAGAAGATTCCGACAAACCAAATGTTGCGTTTGTCTTGTTCAATGCGCCGGTTCAAAAACGATTTTTTATCTGTCATAAACGTGTCGTTACCCGATTGCGCGACAAAGATAAAACAGACTACCACACAAACCGCCGCTCGGCAGCGTCAAAATGCAAATTGCTGTTTTTGAACAGATTATCGAGTGAGCCATTTTCGATTATTTCGGCAACCGAGCCGCTCTGCACACCATCGGCATTCATTAGCCACAGATTGTCAGACAGTTGCACGGCTACATCAATGTCGTGGTTTGAAAGCAGGATTGCCTTTTGCGACTCAGCGGCCAGACGGTGAAGCAGCAGCAGCACCTCAACGCGCGCGGCGGCATCGAGAAAGGCGGTTGGCTCATCGAGAATGATTATTGGCGTTTGCTGTGCCAACGCCTTGGCAATCATCACTTTCTGGCGCTCGCCATCCGACAGTTCCGACACGTAGCAATCGGCTTTTGCGGCAATACCCACATCGGTCATAGCCTTGATTACAAGTTCTTTATCAGCGGCAGACAGTCGGCCGAAGAAACCCGTGTAAGGCTGGCGGCCAAGCGATACAAGTTCAAAAACCGTCAGTCCGCCGGCTGATACTCTGTCGGTTAGCACAAGGGCAATGGTGCGCGAGAGTTCCTGCGCCGTCAGGCTGGCAATGCTGGCGCCGTTAACGTTGATAGTGCCCGACAGCGGCGGCTGCAGGTTGGCCAGCGTGCGCAAAAGCGTGGATTTGCCCACACCGTTCGGGCCTAACAGACTGGTTAACTGGCCTTTGGCAAGAGTCAACGACAGGTTGGCCGCCACAGGGTGCTGTGCGGAATAGCCAATGGTCAGATTTTCAGCGGATAGTAGCATTTTTATTATTGGTGAATTGGTGAATCGTCCGTCTACAAATCGATTATACGATTAAACATTATTCATAAAAATTTCATTCAAAGCTTCGCATTCTTCGCTGACTGACAATAACATAAATCACTACCGGCGCACCGAAGAACGGCGTGACGGCATTCAGCGGCAGGACACCTGCGTTGCCGGGCAACAGGCAGACCAGATTGCACGCCAGTGCCACAACCGCACCAACGAGCATCGTAACTGGCATCAGCACATTGTGGTTCGACGAGCCGATAACCATCCGCGCAACGTGCGGAACGGCCAGACCAATGAACGAGATTGGTCCGCAAAAGGCTGTAACTATGGCCGATAGCAGTCCCGTCGCCACAAGCAGCAAACTGCGAACGCGACGGATATTGACGCCCAGATTTTCGGCATAGTTGGCGCCTAACAACAAGGCGTTCAATGGTTTGATTAGCAAAACGGCCATCAGCAGGCCGGCCGACACGGTGCCCACAAAAACGGGCATCTGCGAAAGCGAAACGCCGCTGAAACTGCCCAACCCCCAAATGGTGTAGGAATGGACGCCTTCGGCTGTGGCGAAAAAGTTGAGTATCGATATGAGCGACGACGCCACGTAGCCCACCATCATTCCGGCAATGAGCAGCATTGCGTTGCTCTTGATAACGCTGGAAAGCAGCAAAATAAGCACCAAAACTACAAAAGCGCCCACCAGCGCCCCCGCAATGGTGGCCGTGAGCCCCATCAGGCTGCCAGCCGCCGAAAACGAACAACCCGAAGCCAGCGCAACCACCGCCACGCCAAGGCTTGCGCCCGAAGTGATACCCAAAATCGACGGGCCTGCCAGCGGATTGGCGAGCGTGGTTTGAAGCATCAGTCCGGCAGCCGACAATGCCGCGCCGCAAAACAGCGCCGTAATACACTGTGGTACACGCGATTGCAAAACAATCACCCGCCACGCCTGATTGCCGCCATCGCCGCCCGAAAGAATATCGGCAACGGCACCCATCGGTATCCGCACCGAACCCAACGCAATGTTGAGCGCGGCAAGAATGACGAGCAGAAGTGACAATATTATGTAGGTGCGGGTGGGGTTCACTTTTTTCTTTAAAAAACAGAATACCAATTTATTACTCTTCAATGGCACTAAAGTAGCGCAATTTATAATCCGGCAGCAATTCCGGGTGAAAAATCCTTACCAAATCGCGCAGGAACCAGTCGGGGCGGAACGGAACTTCGTCATAATAAGGCACATAATCGGTGTTGCAGCCGTAGATTTGGCGAGTGTTGAAGGGCGAGAATTGTGTGTAAAGGTCGTTCTCGGCGGCAAGCGCGGTGTAGGTGTAATCGGTGGCGCGGTTGTACTTAAATAGCCAGAAATCAGCGTTGTTGGCGCGTTCAAACACCGTCTCGAAAGCCAGCGGAACGGCGCCCGATTTTTGGAAATCGGCAAACAGGTAATTGGCGCCTGCATCGGTGTAGAAACGGCCTGTGGTGCTGCATCCGCCGGGCACGTACCAGGCGGCGCCGGTTTTCAGGTCGGTGAGCAGGGTTGGGCGAGTGGTTGTCTGCAAGGCCGAGTCGCGCAGCGAGCAATAGTTGCGCTCAACCACGCTGAAAAGGCTGTCGGCCACATCGGCGCGACCGAAAAGCAAACCGTAGAAACGCATCCATTCGGCGCAAGCCAATGGCGAAACTTCCATATAATCAGCACATTCCACAATCGGGATACCCATTTTTTCAATCGGGCCATAGCCGCCATTCTCAAACGGCGACAGCAGCACAGCATCGGGGTGCATTTCGGCTACTCGCTCAATGTCGGGGCTCATAGCATTGCCAGCATCAACAATTTGCCCGTCGACAATACGCTGACGCACAATGGGTTGTTGCAGATATTCGGCATCGCAAACGCCTGCAATCTGATTGAGCGCGCCCAAACCAACAATCAGCCCCGTGTGCACCGACGTGTAAACCAATGCGCGGCGCACCGGCGTGCGGACAAGCGTTCCTGTGGGCAGCGAGTGCGGCAGAGCCGAATCAGCGGGCACAAGCACGTAGGCGTGCAGCAGCCGCGCGGTGTCCCACGGATTGCGCAATTCAACAACAATGCAGCTGTCCAACTGGCTTATTTTCAGGTTGGTGGCATATTTAAAATGCATTGGTTCGCCTTGTTCCGAAATGTTGGCGCGGTTGGCGCAAGCCTGCAAAAGACAAGCGGTGATTGCTATTAAAAGCGTGTGTTTCAGATTATTAATCATTGTTGCTATCGCTTTGCGAGAAAATTGAACAAAATTTATAAAAAATTGAAATTCAAAATTTTGTGTTGGATTTTATAAAGTATCTGTCCGTAAGGACATTCAAACAAAAAAAGCGGATGCGCAAAGCGCACCCACTTTTCTGTAAAGCAACTATTTAACGAAAGCGGCGTGGTTAGGACTGATACCGCTTGTCTCGAATTTCGTGATGAATTTTCCGTCACTGCCGAAACGATAGATAACGCCGTTAGTTTTGTAGTCGGTTGTTCCGATATAGAAATCTCCGTTATCTGGGTCAATTTCAAATAGATAAACGGCCGATGCTGACAGTTCTGGTGTCGATGTCAAATCAAACGGACTTGCATCAGAACCTTTTTTGACAAACGATGTAACTGTTTTAGTATTAGGATAATCCGTGTAATCAGTAAATGATTTCACATAATACAGATTTATGCCGTCAGTTGCCAATTTTGCTCCTTCATCGAATTTTTTTACGGCTTTTGAAGTGGGGTTGACTTCCATTATTTCTTGTGTCCAAGTCACTGTGTCATAGTGTATAACGTACAGATTTTCGCCTACAGACAAAACAATTGTAGGGTCGAGAGCGACCGTGATTTTCTCCTTCAAAGAGAATGCTGCCAAATCGACAACCGCCAGTGTGCTGTCGTAAGCGACGTGTGAGTCGCCAGCAATCGCCGCATACAGCGAGTTGCCGTTAATGCAGATTTCCTCGGGATGCGTGCCGACTTCTACCGAACCAATTGATGTGGCAATTGTAGTCGTATCGAACTTCATAACCTTGCCACCATAAGTCGAAACGTAGATAAATCCGTCTTTTGCAGCAAGATAGCGCGGCTGACCTTCTTCGGCTGTAAATTCGTGTTTCTCAACAATTTTGCCTTTTGTGTCGAGTTTTGCAAGATAGTTCGAGCCCCAAACGCTAACATAAATGCGATTGCCATAGGCGATTAAATCCTGGCCGGTGTCGCCCAGACCTTGTCCGTTTGCAGCGGCAAAAATCTTTGATTGATAGGTATTTTCGCCGTCAGGATAGTACACATCAAGAGTTGAATTGTTGCCATTCCACGAACCTTCGTTCAGGATGTAAACTCGCTTTTCGCTTTTTACTTCCGGTTTTTCGTCATCGTTGTTCTTGTCGCAAGACACAAACACTGTAGTTGCGCCTAACACGCACAAACTCAAAATTTTAACAAACTGTTTTTTCATTTTTTAATGATTTAAAGTTAAACTATAAAGTAAAATTCACTTGCAATTGAAATTGTCGGCCCGGCATTGGGTAGTATTTTATTACACTATATTGATTATCAGTTATGTTCAAGCACGACAGACTGGCAGTCAACTGGCTTCGGCCGATATTGAAACTCCGTGTTGCTGTGGCCGAAAATTCAGCATAAGGTTCAATTTCGTTGTCAGGAATGTTGTACTCCAAAAAGTAGCGCTTGCCTGATACTATGGTTGTTGCTGATAATGAGTATTTTCCGAATGTTGCAACCGCCGCCGCCTTGCCCGAATGCAAAGGTGTGTACGGAATTTGCGATTTGTAAAGTTTTGAGTTGCTGTTGGTTACATCGATGGCTTTTTGATACGAATAGTTGGCCGTCAGTTTCAACTTTACTGCCGCCACACTGAACTCGGTTCCGGCAGCCAAATCGACACCTAAAATATTGACTTCTCCGTAGTTAGCCATCTTCCAAACGTACAGTGTCGGAATTGCAACTATCTTGTTTTCAACATTGTTTGCATAAAAATCGGCTGAAAAATCGAACTTGCTGGTGCCAAAATCGAAACCCACATTCAATTCGCGCGCTTCCTCAGGTTTCAAACCTGTAGTTCCTAACGTTGTGTAATACAATTCGTTAAATGTCGGTATGCGGTAGGTCGCCTTTGCCATTGCGCGAATGGTTGCCCGATTGCTGCTCCACTTCAGGCTGAACGCTGGTGTGAGCCGTTTCAAGTCATCGGGACGCTTGCCGAACTCCACCTTCTCGCTCGCGTGGCGCGCCACAAGTGTTGCCGTGGCCTCGAACCGTTGCAAAGCCGCACGCACGTTCAGCGCCGAAAGAAACGTCAAGCGGCGCGGTTGCGGATTGTCTTTTATGTCGCTTTCAAGTGTGTTGTAAACCACATCGCCCGCGAGCGACACTGAAACCGGCCGCCAACTCCACAGCCCGGCCATAGAGAAAAGGCCCTCGTGCTGCGTGTTCAGTTCAACGTATCGGCCACCGGTGTACTTGACATTTGTGTCCTCGTAGCGGTTCCACGAGTAGTTGTATTTTGCTTGTAATCTGAACATTAAATCGTCACTCAAGCGTAAACGGCAATCGTTTTGCACAAAAAAGTTTTTGTCGGCAAGGCGCTCTTTCGCTTGCTGATAATAGAAAATTACCGCCCCCGGCAAGCCGCGTTCAGAGTAGAATCCGTAGGCCTTCAGGTGGTTTTGGAAGCGGCCGCTGTCGGCGGTTGAAAGGTTGATTTCGGCGCGGGCGGAACGGATGTCGGAATTCCGGCGGCGGCCACTCTCGGTCGAGTCAACGTTTGGAATGGCGTACCGGTAATCGCCGCGGCTGCGCATAAACTGAGCCGTGCCCGAGAGCGTTGAGTGGCGCACCTTTCGCGCGGCTTCAACCTGCGCGTCGAAGTAGCCGAACGAGCCCCCTTTGAGTTGCGCGCGCGCGTCGGTCTGCCTTTCGGCGAAATTGGGCTTTCTAGTTGATATTGAGAGCATTGCCGCTTGCGCGAAGGCGCTGGCTGGTTGCAGAAGGCCGTCGGGCTGACCGATGGTGAGAGCTATGGTCTCGATGCTACCGATGTCAAAACGCCCGATGTCGATATGTCCAGCTTGGCAGTCGCTCACCACTACGCCATCGTAACTGACAGCCGTATGTGCCGCGCCCAAACCGCGCACCGACACGGTTTTCAGTCCGCCAACACCGCCGTAATCCTTCACATTGGTTCCGCTGAATCGCCGCACGGCATCGGCCAGATTCTGCACGCCAAGTTGCTGAATCTCAATGGCTGACATTGTCTGCATAGGCACAGCCTGACGCTTCTGCGTATGCGCCTCCACATCAACAGTCTCCACATCGCGATGGATTATGCTGTCGCTTTGCGCAAACATCGGTACAGCCCACAGCAAAGCACTCGCCATAACTGCGAAACTCACGGTTAATAACCTCATAATTAATTAAATCACCTGCCGACGGTTCTTTCCTCGAAGCCTTTCGGCGAAACGTTTTGCAGGTCTTCTGGCTCATCTCAGGCGGCTCGCCTTCCCGTCCTTGCGGACAGTGGCAGTGAGTGTTTGAACCGCCCACCACGAGATTTACAGCAGCGGGACTGCTCCGGGTTTGCACCGGATTCCCTTTTAATGCCGGATGCGGAACCGCAGGCGGCAACAAAACGGGGCAAAGATAGGGTTTTATTTAGTTGGTGAAATTTCGGGATTGTGTTTTAGGGTTTTGCTTAATTACGCACACGTTTTTGCATAAAAAACGAGGGGCGACAGATTTTCGCCCCTCACGTTAATTTATTTCAATTTATGATTACTTCTCGCGGAAATAAATCTGCACCGGAACACCCTGTAAATCAAAGTTTTCGCGCATTTTGTTCTCAAGGTAGCGGCGGTACGGGTCGCGAATGTACTGCGGCAGGTTGCAGAAGAAGGCAAACTGCGGCGACGGCGTCGGCAACTGCGTTACATATTTGATTCTTATGTATTTACCCTTCACTGTCGGTGGCGGATAGTTGTCGATGGCGGCCAGCATAACCTCGTTCAGTTTGGCTGTCGAGATTTTTTGTCGGCGGTTTTTGTAAACCTGCATTGCCGTCTCAACGGCCTTAAACACACGCTGTTTGGTGAGAGCCGAAATGAACAGCACCGGCACATCGTTAAAAGGCGCCAGTTTTGCCTTGACGGCAGCCTCGTACTCTTCCATCGTGTTCTTTTCCTTCTCAATCAAATCCCACTTATTTATCAGAATCACAACGCCTTTGCGGTTTTTGACAATCAGACTGAAAATGTTCAAATCCTGCGATTCGAGTCCCAGCGTGGCATCAATAATTAGGAAGCAGACATCCGATTCCTCAATGGTGCGTATGGCGCGCATAACTGAATAAAACTCAAGGTTTTCCTCAACTTTGTTCTTCTTGCGCAGACCGGCCGTGTCGATAATGTTGAACTCGAAACCGAACTTGTTGTAAACGGTGTTGATAGAGTCGCGGGTGGTGCCGGCAATGTCGGTCACAATGTTGCGGTCCTGCTCAAGCAAGGCGTTGATAAACGACGATTTTCCGGCATTCGGGCGGCCAACAACGGCAATGTTGGGCAGGTCGCGGGTCTCGTCGGCGGGTTTGTTGCGGTCGAATTTGGCCACAATGGCATCCAGCAGGTCGCCGGTGCCGGAACCGTTTATTGCCGAAATGGCGTAGATTTCGCCCAGTCCAAGCGAGTAGAATTCGCCGGTAAGATATTGTCGGTCAATATTATCCACTTTGTTGACGGCCACCACAACTGGTTTGCGCGATTTGCGCAGAAGTTCGGCAACATCGTCGTCAAGGTCGGTTACGCCGCCAGTTACATCGGTCAGGAAGAGAATTACATCTGCCTCATCGACAGCCAGTTTCACCTGCTTGCGGATTTCGCCTTCGAAAATGTCGTCGCTGTTTGTGACGTACCCGCCCGTGTCGATAACCGAAAACTCAAGTCCGCCCCACTCGCACTTGCCGTAGTGGCGGTCGCGGGTGACGCCTGCGGTGGCATCGGTTATAGCCTGACGGCTCTCGACCATCCGGTTGAAAAGTGTTGATTTGCCGACATTTGGACGGCCGACGATTGCAACTATATTACTCATATCTAATTGTTTACTTTATTATCAAATTTTAGAATTTAGAATGCAGAATTCAGAATAAACAAGTTTTCTTAATCTTGCTCGTATCCGAAGAAACGCAGGTTTTGGTCCTTGTCGCGCCAGTCTTTCTGCACTTTCACCAACAGTTCAAGAAAAACTTTGGTGCCGACAAACTGCTCAATGTCCTTACGAGCCTCAGTACCAACCTTTTTCAGTGCTGCGCCTTGGTGGCCGATAATAATGCCCTTGTGCTGCTCGCGCGATACGTAAATTATTGCCCTAATACGTGTAAGTTCCTGACCTTCTTTAAATTCGTCGACCAACACCTCGCACGAGTATGGAATCTCTTTTTTGTAGTTCAGGAAGATTTTCTCGCGGATAATCTCTTGAACGAAAAAGCGTTGCGTGCGGTCGGTGAGTTCGTCCTTGTCGAAATAAGGCGGATTTTCGGGCAGCAGTTCCTTAATTTTCTCGAAAACCTCGGCCGTGTTGAATTTGTGCAGCGCCGAAACGGGATAAATGTAGGCGTTGGGCAGCACCTCGCGCCACATCTGAATCTTTGCCTCGAGTTCGGCTTGGTTGCTCAAGTCTATCTTGTTGATAAGCAGGATAATCGGAATGTTTTTCTTGCGAACCTTCTCAAGATACTCGCCGTTCTTGTCGAACGTTTCCACCATATCTGTCACATACACAATAATATCGGCATCGACCAGCGCTGTGTCGACAAACTTCAGCATTGCTTCCTGCAACTTGTAGTGCGGCTTCAGAATGCCCGGCGTGTCAGAGTAAACCATCTGAAAATCATCGCCATTGACAATGCCCATTATGCGGTGGCGCGTGGTCTGCGCCTTGTTGGTGATAATCGAGAGCCGCTCGCCCACAAAGGCGTTCATCAGCGTCGATTTGCCGACATTCGGGTTGCCGATAATATTTACAAAACCTGCTTTATGTGCCATCGCTTGAAAATTTGCGGCAAAGATAGTTGATTTTTCGGTGAATCGGTGAATCGGCCAATCGGTGAATCGGTAAGTCAATACCAATCGTAAAATAATCTATCGGCAAGTTTTTTCAGAAAAATGGTAAAAAATGGCATTTTCTTGCCGATACCGGCAAGTTTTTCTACCAATTTGGGATTGTGGAATTAAAGGCAAAAACAACATTTTGTATTTTTCAACACATACATTATTTTAGCAATGCAAAAAACATTTAAACGCATTTGCCAATGAAGCATAACTGACAGATTTAATACGCATATTATAAATAGGGAAAAGCAAGTAGCTTGATTTGAGATTCTGAAAACTTCGACAATTTTCATTTACAATCTAAACACAAATCATTATCAAGCAATGAAGTTCCTCGCCTTTTGGCGTGGGCATTATTCATTGTAATCGGTTTGTGTTAGGTAGTCGAAGACCTTCAGAGTCCTGATGAAGACGAAAATGTGTCACGCTTTTTTTATGTGCGCACAACATATGCTTCCGACACAACCGAAATTTTACTATAAGATCAATAATACTAGTAACTAAAATTTTACAACAATGAAACGCATATTTGAATTTGGACTGATAGCCATCGTGTTATCTGCGTTTACTTTTACAAGTTGTTCAAATAATCTGCCGAAAAAAGTTCAAAACATAGTAATGAAAAATAACGGAAAAGACTATTGTGTCATATCCTTTGATTCTGAAGGTAGATTATTGAATTTGAAAAAAAAATACCGCAACACAGAATTTAAGTATCTTGACAGCAGTATAAATTTTATAGAGAATGGTGGAACCGAATGCGGCTTTGCCAATATTGAAAAAGATAGAATAGTGGTATCTCCCAATGGCAAATTTTCATACTCACCAAATGGGTACCTAAAAAGTATCGTAAGTTTTGGCTCTGAGGAGTATAATATTCCGTCCAAAGAAATTTTTAATATTATTGTCGAAAATGGGAAAATTTCAAAGTGCAAAATGAATGACAACGATTTAACATTTTTATACGGGAATGCTCGCAATAATTTAAATGTCGATTTATCGTACTTGTTTTTTCTCTTTTATGATGATGTCTGGACTGTACTTACAAATCGTTTAGGTGAAAGATTAGATTATTTGCCTTCTGCAATTTATGAAAACAATAAATTAAATGTAAAATTTTCATACGAATATGATGGAAAGTACTTGAGCAAAATAGTAATGGGCAATGAAAGTGATAATTATTCATTTGAACTATATTATGAATAATCTAAACTTTTAAAAAATCAGCTCATATGAGAAATGGGCAAAAAGGCGGAAGCACTTCCGCCTTTTTCTGTTATGTATAATTCTAATATAGTGTAACTCGGTGAGGTTTACACCAATAATCCGTAAAAAACACCATATTTGCCGTTGCTACACAAGAGGTTGCTTGAGCCATTTGTGACATTAGCAAAACATTATGGTACAAGAGATTATAGTTGATAATGATATTATTGTGCGCCCCACACTAATGAGTGACGCACCGTCGATTTTCGACGCGTTCAGCACGCAGGGCAACTACCTGCGACAGTGGCTGCCCATTGCCGCCGATTTCAACACGCTCGACGACGTGTGTGACTACATTGAGAACTGCGACTGCGAAGGAATCGGCAGTTATTCAATTGTTTACAACGGCCAGTTTGCGGGGCACATCGCCGTGAAAAACATTAGTTACCTGTCGCACATCAGCGAGTTGGGCTATTGGCTGACAAAACCGTTGCAGGGCCGCGGCATAATGACACGAAGCGTACAATCATTTATCAATCAACTTTTTACAAAATCCGCAACAAACCGTTTGGTAATCAAGTGCGCTGTGGGCAACGAACGCAGTCGCCGGATACCTATCCGCCTGAATTTCAAACTCGAAGGCGTTGAGCGCGACGGCGAAATGTCGGCCGACGGCCACTACAACGACCTTGAAGTGTTCAGTCTTCTGAAAAGTGAATATGAACAATTAATTAATCAAAAATCATAAGTCAAAAATCAATAAATCAACGAATTATGGAATGCGAGATAAGCAATTTGAATCTGACCGTCAAAATTGAGCAGACGGGCGCCGAATTGAGTTCAATTGTGTCGAAGGCAAGCGGCCGCGAGTTTGTGTGGAACGCCGACCCGTCGGTTTGGGGCAGCAGCGCGCCTGTGCTTTTCCCCATTGTGGGCGGATTGAAGAACGGTCAGTCGAGTCATAACGGCGTGACTTTCAGTATGCCGCGTCACGGAATCGTGCGCCACAACACTAATATCCACGTCATTGAGCAGGAACACGACCGCATAACTTTCCGCCTGACGGCCGACGAGCGCACGCTGGAACATTATCCGTTCCGCTTCACGTTCGACATCAACTTCCGTGTGAAGGACAACAGCGTGATTATCACGCATATAGTTAAGAATACCGACAATCAGGATATGTATTTTTCGGTTGGCGCGCACCCTGCGTTCAACTGCCCGATTAACGCTGGCGAGAGTTACAGCGACTGCTACCTTGAGTTCAGCGAGCGCGAGACGCTCTCGACAAGTCCGCTCACCCCTGACGGACTGGTGAAGAACGAGAGCATTCCTGTGCTGAAAGACAGCAACATACTGCCACTGACCGACCATTTGTTCGACAATGACGCGCTCATCTTCCGCAACCTGAAATCGCGTTGCGTGACGCTGCGCAGTCACAAATCGGACACTGCCGTAGCCGTTGAGTTCCCCGATTTTAACTATCTGGGAATCTGGGCGAAACCGCAGGCGCCGTTCGTCTGCATTGAGCCGTGGCTGGGCGTTGCCGACAGCGTTGACAGCGACGGCCTGATTGAGCACAAGGAAGCCATCATCAAACTGCCCGCGGGCGAAAAGTTTGAAGCGAAGTATTCGGTTAAAATTATTGAATAAATTGACGATAAAAATAGGTAATTAATTATCAATCAACGTTGAAATGACCATCAAAGAAGCACTCAACCAGCGCATCTTGATTCTTGACGGCGCAATGGGCACCTGCATCCAGAAATTCGGCCTGACCGAAGCCGATTTCCGCGGCGACGAGTTCAAAAATCACCCCGTGATGCTCAAGGGCAACAACGACATTCTGAACCTGACCGCGCCGCAGGTGATTGCAGAAGTGCACCAGATGTATGTGGACGCGGGAGCCGATATTATTGAAACTAACTCGTTTAGCAGCAATAAAATATCGCAGCACGAATACCATTGCGAGCACCTGGCGCGGCGGATGAACACCGCTGCGGCGCAGAACGCCCGTCGTGTGGCCGACGCCTGCACCAGCCGCAAGGTTTGGGTGGCTGGAAGTATGGGTCCGACTTCGAAAACGCTGTCACTGTCGCCCGACATCAACCATCCAGAATACCGCGCCACCGACTTCGACACAATGGCCGATGCCTACACCGAACAGGTTGAAGGACTGATAGATGGCGGTGTTGATGTGCTGTTGATTGAGACCTGCTTTGACGCGCTCAACACCAAAGCCGCGCTCTATGCCATCCAAAACGTGCAGGAGCGCCGCGGCACCGACGTTCCTGTTATGATTTCGGCTACGCTGAACGACCGCAGCGGCCGCACGCTCACGGGTCAGTCGATTGAAGCGTTTTACGTCAGCATCAACCATTACCCTGTGCTCTCGTTCGGTCTGAACTGTTCGTTCGGAGCGTCGGAATTGCGGCCGTTTGTTGAGCAACTATCGGCTAAATTGCCCTGTTTCTTAAGCCTTTACCCCAACGCTGGTCTGCCCAACGAGATGGGCGAGTACGATGAGTTGCCATCGACTACAGCGCACATTATCAGGCAGATGGCCGATGATGGACTGATAAACATTGCGGGCGGATGCTGTGGCACGTCGCCTGCGCACATCAAGGCCATTGCCGAAGCCCTGAAAGGCATCGCGCCACGCATTCCCGCCAAAGCCGATGAACGATTGATTGTCAGTGGTTTGGATGTGGTGGTTGTGGATAAAAACGAACGCAATTTCACCAATGTGGGCGAACGCACCAATGTGGCAGGCTCGCGGAAATTCGCGCGGCTCATTTCGGAAAAGAACTACGAGGAGGCCGCCAACATCGCGCGCAAGCAGATTGAGGACGGCGCCGACATCATCGACATAAATATGGACGACGCGATGCTCGACAGCGCCGCCGAAATGCAGAATTTCATCCGCTACATCAGCAACGACCCCGAAATTGTGAAGGCGGCCATTATGGTCGATTCATCTGATTGGAATTCAATACTTTCTGGTCTAAAAAACGCTCAGGGGCGATGCATTGTCAACTCGATAAGCCTGAAGGAAGGCGAAGAGAAATTTTTGCAGAAAGCCCGCGAAATCAGGAAGTTGGGAGCGGCCGTGATTGTGATGGCTTTCGACGAGGTTGGTCAGGCCACAACTTATGAGCGTAAGATTGAAATCTGCGAACGTGCTTATAACTTACTGATTGACAAGGCTGGATACAAGCCTTACGAGATAATTTTCGACGTAAACGTGCTGTCTGTCGGCACGGGAATCGAGGAGCACGCCAACTACGGCATCGACTTCATCCGTGCCGTTGAGTGGGTGAAGAAAAACCTACCTGGAGCACGCACAAGTGGCGGTATATCAAACCTTTCGTTCGCTTTCCGCGGCAACAATCCCGTGCGCGAGGCAATGCATTCGGTGTTCCTTTACCACGGCACGGCTGTCGGGCTCGATATGGGAATTGTGAACCCCGCAATGCTGCAAGTTTACGATGAGATTGAACCTAACTTACTGAAACTCTGCGAGGATGTGATTCTGAATCGCTCTGCCGAGGCTACCGAAGCGCTTATCGACCTTGCATCGCGGATGAAAGAGTCGGCCGATGCGGGCAGCCACACCGCCACAAAGCAGGAAGCGTGGCGCGAACAGTCTGTCGATGAGCGACTTGCGTATGCGCTCGTGAAAGGCAATGCCGATTTTCTTGAGCCCGATTTGGCCGAGGCGATGCAGCAATACGGCAGCCCCGTCGATATTATTGAGGACCCGCTGATGAACGGAATGGACCGCGTGGGCAAACTGTTTGGCGAGGGCAAAATGTTTCTGCCACAGGTGGTTAAGTCGGCAAAGGTGATGAAGCAGGCCGTTACAATTCTTCAGCCCGAAATTGAACGGCACAACAGCGCTTCGGGCGATACTGGCCGCCGCGCAAAGGTGGTTTTGGCAACTGTCAAGGGCGATGTGCACGACATCGGCAAGAATATTGTGGGCATCGTTTTCGCTTGTAACAATCTCGATGTCATCGATTTAGGTGTGATGGTTGACAACCGCACCATCATCGATACCGCAGTGCGCGAAAAGGCTGACATCATCGCCGTGAGCGGGCTCATCACACCATCGCTGAAAGAGATGGAACAATTGTGCGAAATGCTTGAAAAAGAGCATCTTCAAATACCTGTTTTGGTTGGCGGTGCAACAACTTCGGTCGTTCATACGGCTGTGAAACTGGCCACGCGCTACAGTTATTTTGTGGCTCACGGCAACGATGCTTCGGCTTCGGCTGTGCTTGCAAAGCGCCTTTTGAGCGACCGCGAGGCCACCATTGCCGAAATCAAACGCGCCCAGCAGGACGTCCGCGACCATTACAACAAGCGAAAAGAGGACATTGAACCATACGCCACCGCCAACGAGAAGGCGCCGCAGTTTGCGCTTTCAACGTTCGTCAACGGCTTTGGCAACACCGAAAATATTGAACGTAACAACATACCTGTGAGCGAGTTGCGTGAGTTTATCGATTGGCCGCACCTGCTCTATTTTTGGGGATTTAAGGGCGCGACGCTCGAAAAGTTGCTCGAAAACGACGAGGCCCGCCGCACACTCGAATCGGCTCAGAATCTGCTGAAATCGGTCGGTATCGACCACAGCATCGAGGTGTCGATGGTTCTGAACTTTTTCAACGCCCACAAAGACGGCAATGACATTGTTCTCGACAACGGCACGCGTTTGCCGATGCTGCGCAGCCAGAATTTTGGCAACAAATTCCTGTCGCTTGCCGATTACTTCTCAACTGCCGACCGTCAAACGCCAATCGGTCTGTTCTGCATCAAGGTGAGCGACAAGCAGTTGTGCACCGACTGCAAATCGTTTGAGTGCCTGTTGCGGCAGTCGCTCTGCGCCCGTCTGGCCGAGGCCGCCGCCGAACTGATACAAAAGCAGATTGTCGGTCAAGTGCCGATAATCCGCCCTGCCTTTGGCTACCCCACTTGTCCCGACCATTCAATCAAAGAATTGGTATTCAATGCTATTGGCGCTCGCGAGAAGTTGGGCGTCTCACTCACCGAGTCGTACGCCATCCAGCCCACAACCAGCATCTGCGGAATGCTGATTGCGCACGAGCAGGCAGGCTATTTCTCTGTCGGCCAGATTGATAACGACCAAATTGCCGACTATGCGAAACGCCGCGGACTTTCGGTGGAGGAAGTGAAGCAGTTGTTGAATGTGTGAGGTTTCGTATAGATTACTCTGACAACACTGATTATCACAGATATAATAGAGGCGATACCAAATGGGTACCGCTCAATATCTGTGTTGTCTGCTCAAAAAAAACTACGCCCGAACACAAAAATCCCCGCCACCTGTTTCGGCAGCGGGGACCACTACAACTATGTAAAGATTATTAGTCTTTCAGTTTTGCGCAAAGGAACTCGCGGTTCATACGGGCGATGTTGCTGATTGAGATGCGTTTCGGGCACTCTGCCTCGCAGGCGCGGGTGTTGGTGCAGTTGCCGAATCCCAGTTCGTCCATCTTGGCAACCATTGCCTTAACACGTTTGGCAGCCTCAACGCGGCCTTGCGGCAGCAGTGCGAACTGCGAAACCTTGGCCGATACGAACAACATTGCCGAACCGTTCTTGCAGGCAGCAACGCAAGCGCCGCAGCCGATGCAGGTGGCCGAGTCCATAGCCTCGTCGGCGTCAACCTTCGAGATTGGAATAGCGTTGGCGTCTTGAGCGCCACCGCAGTTGAACGATACGTAGCCGCCAGCCTGTTGGATTTGGTCGAAGGCGTTGCGGTTCACCATCAGGTCTTTAAGAACAGGGAACGCAGCCGAGCGCCACGGCTCAACGGTGATGGTCTCGCCGTTTTTGAAGCGGCGCATATACAATTGGCAGGTTGTTGCGCCAGTTGCAGGACCGTGCGGGTGACCGTTGATGTAGAGTGAGCACATTCCGCAGATACCTTCGCGGCAGTCGTGGTCGAACACAATTGGCTCCTCGCCCTTCTCAATGAGCGACTCGTTCAGAATATCCAAAGTTTCCAAGAACGAAGTGTCGGGGGTTGTTTCAACATTCTCGTAAGTCACAAACCCGCCTTTTTCTTTCGGGCCAGCCTGACGCCAAACCTTCAAGTTTACTTTCATTATATTATCTGTAGCCATTTGATTTACTTTTTAAGATGATTATGATTTATAGTTACGAGTTTGAACCTTGATAGCCTCATATTTAAGCGGTTCTTTCAGCAGTTCAGGCTCTTTGTTGTCGTCGCCCTGATAGTTCCAGCAGCCAACGTAGAAGTAGTTCTCGTCGTCGCGTTTTGCCTCGCCCTCTTCAGTTTGGTACTCCTCACGGAAGTGGCCACCGCAACTCTCGTTACGGCTCAGTGCATCGCGGGCAATCAGTTCGCCCATCATAATAAAGTCTTTCAAACGGAAGGCCTTGTCGAGTTCGACATTCATACCTTCTTCCTTTCCAGGGATGAACAGGTTGGTTTCGAACTCCTTGCGCAACTCTTTCAGTTTGGTGAGCGCTGTCTCAAGGCTCTCTTTGGTGCGGCCCATACCAACGTATTCCCACATAATGTGGCCCAAATCCTTGTGAATAGAGTCAACCGAGCGTTTGCCCTTGATTTTCATCAGAGCGTCCTGTTCGGCTTCGCATTTCTTCTGAGCGTCGATGAACTCCTTGCTGTTCGGGTCGAAGCGCGGAACGGTGATTTGGTCGCTCAGGTAGTTCTGAATGGTGTAAGGCAGAACGAAATATCCGTCGGCCAGACCCTG
Source organism: uncultured Bacteroidales bacterium (assembly GCA_902790595.1). Lineage (GTDB taxonomy): Bacteria > Bacteroidota > Bacteroidia > Bacteroidales > SZUA-534 > RUG13583. The sequence continues at coordinate 362,250 of CADASL010000004.1, read as the reverse complement.
CATCAGAGCCGAAGCACCCAGACGGTTGGCGCCGTGGTCAGAGAAGTTGCACTCGCCAATGGCGAACAGGCCCTTCACTGAAGTCTGAAGTTCGTAGTCAACCCACAGACCGCCCATTGTGTAGTGGATGGCGGGGAAAATCATCATCGGGTTGTAGTATTTCACACCGTTAATCTCACGTGCGAACTCGCCAGGATTAACGTCCGAAATCTCTTCGTACATATCGAACAGGTTGCCGTAGCGCTGACGGACAACGTCGATGCCAAGGCGGTTGATGGCTTCAGAGAAGTCAAGGAACACGGCCAGGCCTGTGTTGTTCACGCCGAAGCCCTTGTCGCAGCGCTCCTTGGCGGCACGGCTTGCAACGTCGCGCGGAACCAGGTTGCCGAATGCGGGATAGCGGCGCTCCAAGTAGTAGTCGCGGTCTTCTTCAGGAATGTCAGAGCCTTTGATTTCGCCCTTCTGAAGTTTCTTGGCGTCTTCAATCTTCTTCGGAACCCAAATGCGGCCGTCGTTACGCAGCGACTCCGACATAAGTGTCAGTTTCGATTGTTTGTCGCCGTGAACAGGAATACAAGTCGGGTGAATCTGTACGTATGAAGGGTTTGCAAAGTAAGCGCCCTTGCGGTAAGCCGCGATGGCAGCCGAGCAGTTGCAGCCCATAGCGTTGGTCGAAAGGAAGTAGGTGTTGCCGTAGCCGCCAGTTGCCAGAACAACAGCGTGAGCGGCAAAACGCTCAAACTCGCCTGTAACCAGGTTTTTGGCGATGATACCGCGAGCGCGGCCGTCAACCATAACAATGTCGTGCAACTCGTAGCGGTTGTAACTCTTCACCTTGCCAGCCTTGATTTGGCGGTTGAGCGATGAGTAGGCGCCAAGCAGAAGTTGCTGACCAGTCTGACCTTTGGCGTAGAATGTGCGGCTAACCTGTGCGCCACCGAACGAACGGTTGGCAAGCAGGCCACCATATTCGCGAGCAAAAGGAACGCCCTGAGCCACGCATTGGTCGATGATGTTGTTAGACACTTCGGCCAGGCGGTAAACGTTGGCTTCGCGTGCGCGATAGTCGCCACCTTTAACAGTATCGTAGAACAGGCGGTAAACCGAGTCGCCGTCGTTCTGATAGTTCTTTGCTGCGTTGATACCGCCCTGAGCCGCAATTGAGTGAGCGCGGCGCGGTGAGTCCTGAATGCAGAAGTTCAGGATGTTGAAACCCATCTCGGCCAAAGTTGATGCTGCCGATGCGCCAGCCAAACCTGTTCCAACGACAATGATGTCCAATTTACGCTTGTTGGCAGGGTTCACAAGTTTTTGATGTGCCTTATAGTTGGTCCATTTTTCGGCTATCGGACCTTCAGGTATTTTAGAATCTATTGTAGCCATTTTATTTCAAATTAGATAGTTAGCAAAGCGATTTAATGTAAGCGGCGATAACCACTGCTGCGAAACCGAGCATAACGACTGTCGCAAAAATGTTCGAGATGCATTTCCAGCGGTCCATCCAAACCTTGTTGTTCCAGCCAATGGTCTGCAGAGCGCTCCAGAAGCCGTGGCTCAGGTGGAACCAGATGGCCACGAACCAAACCAGATAGCAGATGACTACAGGCAGTTGGCCAAAGTAGTACTGCATCCAAGCGGCGCCGTCGGCCACACCATACTGATTGGTGATGCCTGCAATTTCGGCAAACTGCATCTTGTACCAGAATTGGCTCAAGTGAAGAATCAGGCCCACAAACACAATGCTGCCGAGCACCAGCATATTCTGCGATGCCCACTCAACAGCGGCGGGTTTCTCCTGATAAGCGTAACGCTCAGTGCCGCGTGCCTTGCGGTTCTGAAGACTCAGGATGAAGGCGAACACGATGTGAACAATGAATCCGAGAGCCAGAACCATTGTTCCAACCAAGGCATACCAGTTGGCGCCAAGGAATTCGCACACGGCATTGTAAGCCTCGCCACTAAATACTGCCACAAGGTTCATCGACATGTGGAACAGCAAAAACAAAACCAGGAAAAGACCTGATATACTCATTATCAGTTTCTTTCCGATTGATGACAAACAAGAATTACTCATAGTCTGAATTTTTTAATTAAATGTCAGTTAAATTGTTGCAAAACTAACAAAATTCAGTTGCCAAAAACAGGCGGGCGGGCAAAAAACACGGCAATCGGGATTAAATTTAATTATTCCCGATTGCCGTTATTCCAAATTTATTGATTGTCAGGCGAATTGCCGCGGAATTATTTCTCCCGCGCATACAATTCCAAAATCTTCAAAATTGTTTCCGACGACTTTTCCATACTCTCGATTGGTACAAACTCAAATCGGCTGTGGAAATTGTGCCCACCGGCGAACAAGTTAGGTGTTGGCAAGCCCATATACGAGAGCCTTGCGCCGTCGGTGCCGCCGCGGATTGGCTGCACTTTGGGCTCAATGCCGATTTGGCGCATAGCCTCGACCGCCGTGTCAACAATGTGCATATGCGGCTCAATCATCTCGCGCATATTGCGGTATTGGTCAGTTATCTCAACTTTGATGAAGTCGCCACCATACTCTTCACAAAGTGCTTCGGCAGAATCGGTTAACCATTTTTTCTTTTGCTCAAACAGATTGGCGTCGTGGTCACGGATGAGCACTTCAGCGCTGGCCTGCTCAACGTCGCCTTCAACCTTGAAAAAGTGGAAGAATCCTTGGTATCCGTCGGTGTAGCGAGGTGTTGATTTGATTGGCACAGAACCGATTATGCGGCTGATGAGCAAAGTGGCGTTCACCATTTTGTCTTTGGCGCTACCCGGATGCACTGCCCGTCCGGTGACGGTTATTTTGGCGTGAGCCGCGTTAAAGTTCTCATATTCAATCTCGCCAACGCCACCGCCGTCGACAGTGTAGGCAAAATCGGCACCGAAACGTTTCACATCGAACAGGTTGGCGCCGCGCCCAATTTCTTCGTCGGGAGTGAAGGCGATTTTTATTGCTCCGTGTTTGAAGTCGGGGTTATTCTGAACATACTCAACCATTTGCATAATTGCCGCAACACCAGCTTTGTCGTCAGCCCCCAAAAGCGTTGTGCCGTCGGTAGTAATGATGTCCTGCCCCTTGTAGTTGAGCAGTTCGGGAAAATTGGATGGCGAGAGCACAATGTTTTTCTCAGCGTTGAGCACAATTTCGCCACCATCGTAGTTGCTGACAATCTGCGGTTTAACATTTTCCGAAGGGGCGTCGGGACTGACATCAATGTGCGCGATGAATCCGATAGCGGGCACTTCATACGGCACGTTCGACGGAATGGTGGCAAACAGATAACCGTTCCCATCAATATCTATTTTGGTGAGTCCCAAATCGTTAAGCTCGCTCGCCAGCGATTTTATCAGATTGAACTGTTTGGCAGTACTCGGGCACGTTGTCGAGCGTTCGTCCGACTGGGTATCGATGCGTGCGTAACGGATAAATCTTTCAGCAATCTTCTTCATCAAATCTGTATTTTATACTTATTCAATTCTTTATCAAGTTGTTTTTCGTGTCCGCCAACAAGCGTGTCGAGCAGTTGGTGGAACTTCGGTCCGTGATTCTTGTGAACGGTGTGGCAAAGTTCGTGCAAAATCACAAAATCCGACAAATATTCAGGCAACCGCATCAAATGGATGTTGAGGTTGATATTATTCTGCGCCGAACAGCTTCCCCATCGCGTATGCACATTCTTGACAGTCAGCCGGTTATAGCTGAATCCGTGAGCGGCTGCCAATTTTGCCACTCTGTCGGGCAGATAATGTTTTGCTTCGTGGCGCAGCATTTCTGTCAGAAACATCTCTATCTGCCGTTGAACCCGGATGCTGCCGAAATCGGTGTCGGCGGGGAATCGCATCTCGTAGCCGCCATCGGCCTTCACAGCCTGAACGCAGCGTATGTTGCATCGCACAAAGCGTACAGTGTGCAATCGCGAACTGAACGGGCGCTCTTCGTTGTAAAACAATCGGTTGGTGAAGTTGTCGATAATCGGAAGATGTTCGGCAATCCAATCGCGCTTCTCAACAGCGAACTGAAAACCGCGGTCGAACGCCATCAGCTGCGGAATAACCACACGAGGCGGCTGCCCCGGACGGAGTTTGATTGTGATTCGCCTTGCTTGATGATGTTTTCTGACAACGACTTCCCCAATGCCGTCGAGCGTGTACGATTTACTATTCATTCGCGCATAAAAAAAGGGTAAGCAACTTATATCGCACCGCTACAACCACCTACCCTTGCTTCCTTCCAGACCTGGGGGAGTTCAGCAGGAGCTGGTCGTATAAGACTTACCCGCGGCAAAAGTAGAAATAATTTGTTTTGGTGCAAAAAAGAAGATTTTTAAATGTTTTTGTGTCAGTATGATATTGTTATTAAGATAATTAAATACAGAAAATTCCACAAAAAGCGTTTTTATTTTTCTGGAATATCACCCAAATATGCAATGGCAGAAAAAACACATTTTACGCTTTCCAAAATAGTGTAAAAACATTATTCACAGAAAAATAAACAAGTCTTTTCTTTCTGTGGCGGTTATTGAGGCCACGTTCATTAAAAAAAAGCCGCGCTTTTGCACGGCTTACTATTATTTCTCAATACATTGCCATTATTCGTAGAATATTTCCCAAGTTGTTTCGTCATCTTCATCACCTGTTTCAACTAACACAACCTTAACTAAATAGTCGCCATCATAAGTGTATGTGTACTCTCCAACCTCATTATGGCTACTCGATGAATATACCCAAGACGATGGGAGATTCTTGCAACGTTTGCCATAATACCCCGGAATTGGATATAAATCAAAATCTACGATGAAAAATGTCAAGTCAACATTCAGGTTATTCAATTTATCACCATAGGTTACATTATACTTACCTGTATGTGGCTGTTCTTGTTCTTTATCATTATACATATATTCATAACCGGCAATATTGCCATTGGTAATAATGAACGTATAATTATCATAAAAATCTTTGTCGTCTTGGTATGTTATCGCCACAGAACTCAAGTATCCATCAACGGTATAAGAAAACGTCGATGGATAAACACATCCATCTTCTGTGAGAACAGAAGAAACTATTCTACCAGCATCAACATCATAAATTTCATTGGCATTGTCTTTTTTTCTAACAATTGCATTTCCGATGTATTCATATGTTGTGAGTGATGAGTAACTACTATTATTGGTTCTGGTCTTTGTCCGCGATATTAATTTACCGTCAGTATCAAAAAGATAAGTGTTAATATCTCCGTCTTCGTTCTCTACAATCTTCGCAACCTTTTTAGGCAGAATATCGCCAGTTGCATTTCCATTGTTACCCGAATTGTTGTTGCCACTATTACCACCATTAACCGAACTTCCACCGCCATTGCCTTCGGCAAAAACCGCTATCAAAGCAATATTTTTGGTAACAGTGAGCGTACGCGGGTTGTTTGTGTCATCATCGCTCCATTTCTCAAAATGATAGCCGCTGTTAGCGGTTGCCATAATCGAAATTTCTGTGCCAACGGCATACTCTCCACCACCAGCCACTGCACCCCATTCGGCGTTATTGGCGCTCAAAGTTACAGTGTATTTGTCGTTGTCATCGTCTTTTTTGCAGCCTGCAAACACAAATGCAGCCGCAAGGCAAGCCGTTAACCCGAATTTAAACATCTTATTCATTTTAAAATTATTTAGGGTATATGATTTTCAAAAGTAGAAAAAAACAGATTCGGCTCAACAATAGACAAAAAAATCTGTGTCAAACAATGTTTTGTTTAAATACTCTCATTCATTTTCCTACCCCGTTTTAGACGAATAAACGCTTTTATTTCTCTAAATCGATGATTTTTTGGCGGATTAAGAGAAATAAAACATCATTCGCGAAACAAATCTTCGAGAGAGACTATGCTTTGAATTTGGCTGTACTCATTCTGGACTATGCCTCAGCCGCCCTTCGTCTCTAACTGGCTCTCTCATAAATCAGTTGCTTATCCCGGTTGACACTCTCAACGGCGTATGGCTCAAGGGTTCCATCCTCAATCAAATCCACATTGCGCCCGGTTATCCGGCACAAATCCATATACATCCCGCCGATGGTGAAAAGACTCACATTGGCTGAATCGTCATAGGACACAAGCAGGTCGATGTCGCTGTCAACGGTTTCCTCGTGCGAGAATACGAGCCGAATAACCAGACTTTTTTCACTGGTTTCGAAGCGAAATACCGTTTAATCTTATCCAAAAGCGGCGCGTCCATCTTATCTGTTTTTCTCGTTTACCGCAATTATAGGCATTTTTTTAATGGTTTATGACTGTGCTCTGAAAATAAATGGGAAACGTCCGTTGCCGTGCAACATTATAAGTGTATCTTCGTTATTTGAAAAAACACTTGACAAATTATGCAGAGAGAGACAACAATTCTTTGGGTTGACGATGAAATCGACCTCCTGAAGCCGCACGTAATTTTCTTGGAATCAAAAGGTTATCATATCGATACTGTGAACAACGGCAGCGATGCGCTCGATATGGTGGCAAAAAAGCAGTACGACATTGTCTTTCTCGACGAGAATATGCCAGGCATCAGCGGTCTGGAGACTCTGGCACGCATCAAGAAAATCAACAACTCGCTGCCTATCATTATGATAACCAAGAGCGAGGAGGAATTCATAATGGACGAGGCCATCGGGTCGCAGATTGCCGACTACCTGATTAAGCCCGTCAATCCGATGCAGATGCTGATGGCTGTCAAAAAGATAGCCGACAAAAAGCGTCTGGTGAGCGAGAAAACCACAATGAACTACCAGTCGCAGTTCAACGAGCTGGGGGTGGAGATTAACAATGCCGCCACGGCCAACGATTGGAAAATCATACTCAAAAAATTGGTTTTCTGGGAGTTGGAGTTGCAGAAAAACGGCATCGCCAGTATGGAGCAAATCCTGCAAATGCAGAAAACTGAGGCCAACAACCGCTTTGTGAAATATGTGGTGACAAACTACGAGAGCTGGTTCTCGAAACCCGATACCGACACTCCCCTACTCTCGCCTAACATATTCAAAAACAAGGTCTTCCCAGCCATCAAAAATGGTGAGCAGGTGGCCGTCATCATCATCGACAATCTGCGTTTCGACCAGTGGAAATGCATCGAGCAAATGGTCAGCACCCTCTATAATGTTGAGGACGAGGATATTCTGTTCAGCATACTACCCACAGCAACACAGTTCGCCCGCAACGCAATGTTTGCCGGACTGATGCCGCTCGAAATCGAGAAACTCCACCCCGACCTTTGGGTTAACGAAGACGAGGAGGAAGCCAAAAACAATTTCGAGAAGGAACTGCTTCAGAAACAAATGGATAGAATGGGCATCAAGGCCTCGCTGTTCTACGATAAAATCCACAACGCGGAGAAAAGTCAGAAACTCTCGAACGACATCAACGAGATTATGCGCAACCAACTTTCGGTGCTGATTATCAACTTCGTGGATATGCTCTCGCACGCTCGCACCGACTCGCAGATGATTCGCGAGCTGGCCTACGACGAGAAAGCCTATCGCAGCATCACGCAGTCGTGGTTTACCCACAGCACACTTTTTGAGCTGATGAAAACGCTGGCATCGAAGAACATCAAAATTGTTCTGACCACCGACCACGGCACCATCCGTGTTACCAACCCCATCAAGGTCATCGGCGACAAAAACGTATCGTCGAACCTGCGATACAAACAGGGGCGCAACCTCGACTATAATCCGAAGGAGGTTTACGAAATCCGCAACCCGCAGACTATTCATCTGCCGCGCATAAATATCAGTACGTCATATATTTTCGCCACCGGCCGCGACTTTTTCGCCTACCCCAACAACTACAACTACTACGTGTCGTATTTCCGCAACACGTTCCAGCACGGGGGCATAAGTATGGAGGAGATGATGATTCCATTAATCACCTTATCTCCAATAAGATAATAAAGATTTTGGGGTAATAAACTTTCCCGGCTATCGGTGTGAGATTGCGTCGTTGGTTGCGTTATCGGCTTGCGCCAAAATCAATCGTTCAAATTCAGCAATCCGTCGGGCAGCGCGACGCGCACCTGACGCTTGCGAAAATCGATTTTGCTCACAAATTCGGGATGAAATGGTATGAGAGTCTGCTTCTCTCCCACTACCATTATCGGGTTGATATTCAGGTTGTCAACCGACAGAACCTTGCCAATATCACCGTGGCGCTTGTCCACAACAGTGAACCCGACAATGGCGCTTGGCGAGGCATACTCATCGTCGATGTCGTCGAAAACATCTGGCGAGACAAAGAACTTGCAGCCCACAAGTGTTCTTGCGCGCTGCTCGGTGTGGGTGCAGTCGAATTGAACTCGGGCACGCTGGGCGCTCACGGCGCGGGCCTGCGAAATAAAAAAAGGAACCCGCAGTCCTTCAATTTCAAGGACCACGGGCTCGGTTGTGTCTTCAAGTATTGCGGGATTGTCGAGCTCAACAATTACTTCGCCATTCACACCGTGTGTTTTGACAATTTTGCCTACCTCAACAAAATCCTGCACGTCCATACCTTACAGATTACTCTGCTGCAGGAGCTTCAGTAGCTTCGGCAGCGGCCTCTTCAGCAGGAGCGGCGGCCTCAGCGGCAGCAGCTTCAGCCTCTTTGGCGGCAGCTTCGGCGGCAGCTTTAGCCTCGGCTTGCTTCTTGGCAAGTTCCTCAGCCTTAGCGGCGTTCACTTTGCGCTCTGCCTCAAGACGGTTTTTCTTGGCTGTGCTTGCGTCAGCCTTAACTTTGTCTTTTGCGGCTTGAAGTTTCGATTTCTTCTCGGCAACCCATTTTTCGAATTTTGCCTCAGCGGCAGCTTCGTCAAATGCGCCTTTCTTAACGCCTTCGAGCAGGTGTTTCTTCATCAGAACGCCTTGTTTCGAAAGGAGTGATTTTGCGGTGTCAGATGGCTGAGCACCTGTTTGCAACCAATAAAGAGCCCGTTCGAAGTTAAGTTCAATAGTAGCAGGATTTGTGTTAGGATTGTAACTACCCAATCTCTCAATGAACTTACCATCACGTGGTGCCCTGCTATCGGCAACGACAATGTGGTAGTAAGCAGCAGCTTTTCTACCTTGTCTTGTCAAGCGAATTCTTACAGACATAATTTATTGTTATTAAATGTTTAAAAATCGGCCGCAAAGATAGACTTTTTTCTGTTTGCCCGACGCCGGCTCCAATGATTTTTTCATCGCGCTGCAGCGATACCTATTCCGCCAAAAAGCAAACACATTCCCGACACCATAATATATGGCGCCGAAAAAGCACAAAAAAAAACAAATTCCGTTTGTACAGAATTTGTTTGCTTGCTGACAATCAATGATTAAATCGTCGGGTTACTCATCGTATCCGTCACGGAACTTCCCGCCTTTTTCCTGCCCGTGGTCATCGTCTTCATCGTCGCTGTAACTGATGTGGATGGCCACCCATTTGTCATTCAAAGGCACTTTGGCCACGCCCGATAAATCGTACTCGCTCAATAGGTTGAACACGGTTTTCTCGTTCAGGTCGGTGCCCGATTTGGGATAGCAGAACCAGAGTTTGCCATCGGTTTCAACAGCGTTCATCGCTTCGCTGAGAAGTTCGTCGGCTTCGTCGCGGCTCTCGGCAAAAATCTGCACGTAACTGTAGTAGTCTTCCACTTCGGTGTGCACATCAATGCCTTCATTTTTAACCAATTGCAGAAACTCTTTGGGGGAATTGAGAATCAAAACGGTCTTACCGCCGGTAAGACTGAGTTTTTTCAAGATAGGGTTCATTTATTGCATCAATAAATATGAATTAGTAGCGCCAAAGTAAATGAAAGTTTTATTCGATACGCACTGAGCACAAAAAATTTTTATTTGCCCCGATATTTTGGTTTTACAAAGATGTTTTTCTGAACACAAATAACACATATTGAATAAATTAGGCAGATTATCTATTCGACCACTGCCTTCTGCCGACTAAAGTCCATAGACATTCATTCCTTCACGCCTTCAATCCTTCAATCCTTCACGCATTCAATCCTTCAATCCTTCACGCATTCAATCCTTCAATCCTTAACAATTTCCATCTCATCAATCAGATGGCGGGCGCCAGCGTACTTGTCGATGAAAAAGAGCACGAAGCGGACGTCGAGACAGATGTTGCGGCAGATGTCGGCATCGAACTGCAGGTCGCTCATTGTGCCTTCCCAAACGCGGTCGAAATTCAAGCCGATAAGGTTGCCGTCGGCATCGAACGCGGGGCTGCCCGAATTGCCGCCAGTGGTGTGGCAAGTACTAAGAAAACAAACAGTTAGCGATGAGTCGGCATTGCAGTACGGACCGAAATCGCGCGCTGCCGAAAGTTGTTTCAGGCGGTCGGGCACGGTGTAGTCGTAAACGTCAAGGTCGCACTTTTCAATTACGCCGCCGAGCGTTGTGAACGGCGCATTACTGACAGCATCAGTTGGCCGATAGCCGCTGATTTGTCCGTAAGCCACACGGAATGTGGAATTTGCATCGGGAAAGAAACGCGCGTCGGCAAAGCATTCACGCTGCAACTGCATAAAACGACGCTGAAAATCGTCGATTTTTTTGAGCGATTTCTGCAACGGAGTTTTGATGTTGGAGTACTTATCATCAATCTCGGCTGTCAATGCAAAAACAATATCATTTTCAATCTTTTTGCTCGATTTTTCGGTGTAGTTTTTGAAAACACTAAATGCCTTTGTGGAATCAGCAAGCAGAGATTTGCGCAGCAAATTGCTATCTGGATTCTTCATATTTTCACATTTAATGCCTTTAAACAATACTGGGGGATTATCGCAATTTACAAAGTACTCACAAACCATCATCGAAGTAACGGCGCAATCAGTTTCAAGATCATAATCGGCATAAAAATCGCGCAGCCATCCAACGATTTTCGTGCGTTTTTCTTCGTCTGTGCTGTTGCTTTGCAAAACTGCGCGAATGTCGCTGCACAAATCAATCATTTCCGATTTATAAAATGTTTCGTCGATGAGCAGTTTTAGACGTCTATATTTCTGATATACAGCATATTCTTTGGCATAATCATCGAGCAGGGTTCCATATTTCGCCTGGCGCAGAGTGTCGGCGACAATCCAATCGCGCATCAGCCGCTCGCGTTCGATTTTCTTTTCAACCACGCGCTTGGCGGCAAGTCCGCGGCGCTCGCCGTCGAGTTTCTTCCACGCATTGGCAAGACTGGCAACCTTGCTGGTGTATTTTATCATCACCGACTTGTCGGCGCGCATCCGTTCCTTTATAATATCGATGGATTTGCCACGGGCGCTCACCACAATCGGGTCGTAAACATCCTGAGTGGCTGCAACGGCAAACGACGGCAGATACTCGTTGGTGGTTCCAGGATAGCCCATCAGCATCACAAAATCGCCTTCGTGTTTTTCTTTTGCATTAATTTTCAGATAGTTGCTTGCGCGATACGGCACATTTTCGGCAGAATATTTTGCAGGGCGGTTCAGGCTGTCGGCGTAGATGCGGAAAATGGTGAAATCGCCCGTGTGGCGCGGCCAAACCCAGTTGTCGGTGTCGCCGCCGAACTTGCCCACCGAAATGGGCGGCGTTCCAACCAGTCTGACATCTTCAAAAATCTCATACACTGACAAATAATACTCATTGTTGCAATAGAATGCATCAACGTGGGCCTTCAGTCCTGTGCTGTCCGACACACGACTTTCAATTTGCGATATGTTGCTGTTTATCACTTCATTGCGGCGTTTAATCGTCATAGTGTCACTCACACCTTCGAGAACCTGAGCCGTCACATCTTCCATTCGTCGCAGAAAGCAGACGCCAATGTCGTTTCCGCCCAACTCATCGGCCTGATTCATAGCCCAAAAGCCGTTGGTGATGTAGTCGTTTTCGAGCGAACTGTGCTGTTGCACAACGCTGAGCCCGCAGTGGTGGTTGGTGATGACAAGCCCCTGCGCCGAAATAACCGAGCCGCTGCAGAAATGCGAGTACGGGCGGTCCAAATCGACGAAGCCCACAACCGCGCTGCTCAGGCACTGCTGGTTGATGTTGTAAATGTCGTCGGCAGTCAGGTGCAGGCCCATCTCGCTCATCTCGCCAATGTTGTTCTCAAGCAGAAAAGGCAGCCACATTCCTTCGTTGGCACGAACCGACAAGGCAAGTAAAATGCCTAAAAATGATGTGATTAAGCGTTTCATAAAAATGAAGTTTTTCGCGTGAAAAATAGCAAAAAACGCGCCAAATCAGCAAAATGCGGTTTAGGAACTCAATCGGTCGACAGAATGCCGCAAAAAATCACTGAATGAAATTGGCAAAAATCACTGAATGGAATTTGCGAATATCACTGAATGGAATTAGCAAAAACCACTGAATGATAGCGATTTGAACCGTCGAATTTGAATGATAAAAATCACTGAATGAAAATGACAAATATCACTGAATAGAATTGACAAAAGTAACTGAATATGAACTGCAAATATCACTGAATGAAAATAACAAAAATAACTGAATGAAAATTTGTAAATATCAGATAATAATGTATTTTTGCGTTCATAAAATTATGCTCGAAACTATGGAAAATGAAAATTATAAACCACGGCTAATCGACAAGCATATAGGTGAGATGCTTGAGGTATTCGGCGCGTTGTGCGTTGAAGGTCCGAAATGGTGCGGAAAGTCGTGGACATCCGCACACCATAGCGCGAGTGTAATATCGCTTGCCAATCCGGCCGATAATTTCCAAAACCGACGGATGGCGGAAATGAGCCCCGACTTGGTGCTTGACGGTGCCGAACCGCGCCTTATCGACGAATGGCAGGAAGTGCCGCCCATTTGGGATGCCGTGCGTTACAAGGTCGATGAATCAACGCGCAAAGGACGATACATTCTGACCGGCTCGGCCACCCCGAACCACAAAGGAATAATGCACAGCGGTGCCGGACGCATTGCGCGCATCAGAATGCGCCCGATGTCGCTGTTTGAGTCGGGAAATTCAAGCGGAAAGGTGTCGCTTGAAGCCATTTGCAACGGAATCCTTCCGGCCGTTATGACGGGAAATGTGCAACTGAGCAAACTTGTTGACCTGATTGTGCGCGGCGGCTGGCCGGCAAGCTTGAATTTGAGCATCGAGCGTGCTATGCAACTGCCACGCCAGTACCTGAAGGCTGTGATTGAAGATGATGTTTACCGCATTGACGGCGTAAAACGCGACACTGCCAAAATCAATCTGCTGCTACGCTCGCTGGCGCGGAACGAAAGCACAACCGTGTCGAACAAAACAATAAAAAACGACATCAAAGCAATTGATGATGAAGACATTGACCTGAACACAATTGCCAGTTACCTTGATGTGCTGAACCGGCTTTTTCTGCTCGACAATTTGCAACCGTTCAGCGGAAATTTGCGTTCATCGCTAAGGCTTAAGCAGATGGAAAAACGCCGTTTTGTCGACCCGTCGCTTGCTTGCGCCCTGCTCAAAATAACCCCCAAAATGCTGTTCAACGACCTGAACACTCTGGGCTTTATGTTTGAGTCGCTCTGCGTACGCGATTTGATTATATATTCGCAAATGTTTGATGGGCAAGTATTTCACTATCAAGATTACAATAGTAATGAAATTGATGCTGTGATTGAGATGCCCGATGGCGGCTGGTGCGCATTCGAAATAAAATTGGGGGCGAACCAAATTGATGCCGCGGCCGCGAATCTGCTGAAAATCAGGGACAAAATAGCCGAAGACCCCAACGGTCGCCCACCAAAGGCACTGTGCGTCATCAGTGGATTGGAAAGCGCTGCCTACACCCGCCCCGACGGTGTGATGGTGGTCCCAATTTCGGCATTGAGAGAGTGATTTAAAATGAGACAATTATGCAACAGACCGTAAATCTATACGCCAACCACAAACTCACCGACTGGCTGCCAACGTCGGTGAAAGAGATGGCTGCGCGCGGCTGGGACCAGCCCGATGTGGTGCTGTTCAGCGGCGACGCATACGTTGACCACCCGTCGTTTGGGGCGGCTGTGATTGGGCGCGTGCTTGAGTCGCAGGGGCTGAAGGTGGTGATTGTGCCGCAACCCAACTGGCGCGACGACCTGCGCGATTTCCGCAAATTCGGCCGCCCGCGAATGTTTTTCGGTGTTTCGGCTGGCGCGATGGACTCGATGGTGAACCACTACACCGCCAACAAGCGCCGACGCTCTGACGATGCCTACACCGCCGGCGGAATTGCGGGCCAAAGGCCTGATTATGCGTCAGTTGTCTATTGCAATATCTTGAAAGAACTCTACCCCGACGTTCCAATTGTTCTAGGCGGAATTGAAGCGTCGCTGCGGCGGTTTGTGCACTACGATTATTGGTCCGACTCGCTGAAACCCAGTATTTTAGTCGATACAAAAGCCGATATTTTGAGTTACGGAATGGGCGAGAAAACACTCATTGAACTCGCCACCCGATTCAAACGCGGCGACACCGTTGAGCAGATGTCCGACCTGCCGCAAATCGGCTACCTGCGGCCAGCCGCTGATTTTCCGGCGATTAAAACCGATACGGACATTGTTCTGTCGTCGTACGAGAAAAGCCTGAAAGACAAAGTGGCCTATGCCGTTGATTTCAAGACGATTGAAGAAGAGTCGAACAAATGGCACGCGCGGCGCATTCTGCAACTAATGGGCGACAAACTGCTGATTGTCAATCCGCAATACGAGCCGTGGACGCAAGCCGAAGTCGATTTCTCGTTCGACCTGCCATACACGCGTCTGCCGCACCCGCGCTACAAGGACAAGACCATTCCGGCCTACGAGATGATTCGCCACTCGGTGAACCTGCACCGCGGCTGCTTTGGCGGCTGCTCGTTCTGCACCATATCGGCGCACCAGGGCAAGTTTGTGGTGAGCAGGTCCGAAGAGTCAATTCTGAAAGAGATTGAAAAGGTAACGCAAATGCCTGATTTCAAAGGCTATCTGTCCGATTTAGGCGGCCCGTCGGCCAATATGTACAATCTGCACGGGCAGGACACCACCATTTGCGAAAAGTGCAAACGTCCGTCGTGCATCTTCCCGAACATTTGTAAAAACCTGAATACCAACCACGAACCGCTGACAAAACTATACCGCAAAATCAGCAGTCTGCCAGGCATAAAAAAAGCTTTCATCGGCAGCGGCATCCGCTACGACCTGCTGCTCAACTACGACAAGCCCACGCCCGACAAAATGGAATACATCCGTCAGGTTATCCGCAACCACGTGTCAGGGCGGTTAAAAGTGGCGCCAGAGCACACTTCCGACGATGTGCTGCGTATGATGCGGAAGCCGCCTTTTGCGCTTTTCAAGCAGTTCAACCACATTTTCGAGGCAGAAAACAGCGACGCCGGACTTTGCCAGCAACTCATCCCCTACTTCATCTCGAGCCACCCGGCCAGCACCAAACGCGATATGGCCCAACTGATGCTCGAAACCAAAAAACTCGACTTCAAACTCGAACAGGTTCAGGACTTTACGCCCACCCCGATGACGCTCTCAACCACAATATATTACAGTGGCATCGACCCCTATACAATGAAGCCCGTGTACACCGCCCGCACCAAAGACGAGAAACTCGAGCAGCGCAAATTCTTCTTCTGGTACAAACCCGAATTCCGCCGCCAGATTGACGCCGAGCTGCGGCAGATGGGGCTTTCAGCCGATTTGGGCGGCAGCACTAAAGGCGGCTCGTTCAACCCGAATTTCAAGCAAAATGTTGGTTGGAAAAATCCGCACCACCCATTGGCAAATGGTGAAAACAAAAGCAAAAACACCAAAGAGAAAAAATCTAATTTTAAAAGTAGAAGAAAATAAAAGGCTGATTTTCAATGAGCGATTTGTAAAATTTGAGCACCGACGAGCGCGCGGCTTTCAAGAATAACAGACTTGGAAAAATCACTTAAATTGTACTTTAAATACTCAAAATTTAAAACGAAAGAGCCGGATTGGTTGTTCATTTGTCCGTTCAAGAAAATGGATAGATGAAAAAGATTTTGGCTTTGGCAACGATGGCTTCGTTGGCGGCTTTTTTCGTGCGCTGCGACAATTCCGACGACAAGATTATTCCCGAAGAAGAGTTCCCGAACAACAGCAAACTGGTTACCGGCATTGAAAAACATACGGCTGAAAATCAGCTTCTTGGCCTTCGTTTCACAAAAGATGACAATCCGAATTCGTTGATTCAGAATTACTCTGCAACCATTTCGTCGGGCGATTCGATTATGGTTTTCATTCCATATTTAGCTGATTTCAAGCTAATTGCCGACTTCAGCATCGGCTCTGGCGCAAAAGCCTACGCACAGGGCGCCGAGCAGATTTCCGGCAAAACAGTCATTAATTTTACTAAACCCGTTGAATTTCAGATTGTTGACACCGATTCCAACTACGTGCACACATACATAATAAAAGTGTATAACAGTGGCCTGCCGATTGTTTTCATCGAGACGCCCGGCGGCAAAGAAATTACATCGAAAGAAGAATGGATGGACAACGCATCGATGCGTATATATTTGAAAGACGGCAAGTTGGATTACGATTCCGATGAGTCGGGAATGCAGATTCGCGGACGCGGAAATTCAACCTGGGACGCAACCACCGAAAAACGTCCGTACGCTATCAAACTGAACAGCAAGGCCGAGATTCTGGGTATGGCAAAGCACAAACGCTGGGTGCTGCTTGCCAATTATTATGACGCCACATTTTTCCGCAACGATTTTGCCAACTACTTGGGACATAACTACACAAACCTTGACTGGACGCCCAGCGGCGAGCCGGTTGAGCTGGTGCTGAATGGTGTGCACAAAGGCAATTACTACTTGTGCGAGCAAGCGCGGATGAGCAAAACCCGCGTTCCGGGCGAGTATTTGGTTGAAGCCGACCGAAAGGAAGGCTCAGGCCAGATAACCGGAATTAAAACCGGTAACTTC
This sequence comes from uncultured Bacteroidales bacterium, assembly GCA_902790595.1. Taxonomy (GTDB): domain Bacteria; phylum Bacteroidota; class Bacteroidia; order Bacteroidales; family SZUA-534; genus RUG13583. The sequence continues at coordinate 345,307 of CADASL010000004.1, read as the reverse complement.
TTCAATGTCAAAGATGTGGCTGCAGACAGCGTGGAAGACACCGACCCTGCGGTTGTTGCCCACGTGAAAGGCATTCTCGACCGTTTTGAGACCACTCTTTACAGCGATGACTATCTGGATGCCGACAAGGGCTACAAAAAACTCATCGACCTTGAAAGTTTTGTTGACTGGTTCTTAATCAAAGAGTTAAGCAAGGATTACGATGGCAATATGTTCACAAGCTGCTACTGCCACATAATGGCCGACAGCACAATCCGTATGGGCCCGATTTGGGATTTCGACCTTGCTTTTGGCGGCAATCCGTTTGAGCAAATGATGGGCGGCGGATTTGGCGGGTTTGGCGGATTTGGTGGATTTGGTGGAACCGACTATGCGTGGTACAATGAGCCCGAAGGCTACCATATTGCTGACGCCGACTGGTTTGTGCAAATGTTTAAGGACCCTGAGTTCATCAGTCTTTTGAGCCAAAAGGTTGACAATATGATTGCCGGCCTCGACGACATTATGCTTTACATCGATAATAACACTGATTATCTGGCACTTTCGGCTTCGGCCAACAAGGTTGGATATTCAGGGGCGAACCCGATGTCGGGCTTTGGCGGATTTGGTTGGGGATGGGGCAACACATCGAACACCAATGCGGCCGCTCAGAAAAAGCCCTACGCCGAAGAAATGCAGGTGATAAAAACCTTTGTGAGCGAACGCCTGAAATGGATGCAGAACGACTTGAAGACGAGAAAGTAAAAGCTTGCAACACAACGAATAACAAGCATTTAACACAACATTCTCTGTGTCTGGAATACAGTTTCATCCACAAAATCCGCCCATTTTTCGGATTTTCCACCGAAAACAACCGATTGGCGGCAAAGTTGAGTTGAATATCGAACTTAATTTTGTTTGGAAACGAAAAATCCAACATTTGCAGCGTCAATTTTGAAACTATAATTGTCGAATTAACAATTAATTATGCAAAATAAACGGACATTGCAAAAACTGCTTGTGGCGGTGCTCATTGTGAGCCGCTGCCTTCCGACATCGGCCGCGACCGCCGAAAAACACACCGCCGACAACAAGTTGCAGACTTTCAGTTTGTTGAAAGCCGACAATAAAAATCTGCTGGGCGACTATGAAGCCACCATATCGGGCGACACAATAAAAATTTTGATTCCGTATCTTATTGATTTCAAATTAAAACCAACATTCACAACATCGGCGAAAGCCAAAGTTTTTGTTGACGACGCGCTGCAGACAAGCGGCAAAAGTCTGATTGATTTCAGCGAGCCGGTGCAATACAAAGTGGTGGCCAAAAACGCCGTCCACACCTACACGGTGATGGTGTTCAACAGCGGCCTGCCGGTAGTTTGCATCAACACAAACGGCTCAAAACCAATAACTAGCAAGCGCGAATGGATGGACAGCACGCAGGTTACAATCTATCGTGCCAACGGCCAAATCGACTTTCACACAACGCAGCCCGACGCGCAGGTGAAAGGGCGCGGCAACTCAACGTGGTCGGTCAAGGTGAAACGGCCTTATGCGCTGAAACTGAAGAAGAAAAGCGCCCTTTTGGGGATGCCGAAAGGCAAACGCTGGTGCCTGCTGGCCAATTTCTACGACCCGTCACTGATGCGAAACGAGCTGGCCAACTATCTGGGCCAAAACTATACCAATCTCGACTGGACGCCACACGGACAGCACGTTGAGCTGGTGCTGAACGGCGTTCATTGCGGCAACTACTATCTCTGCGAGCAGGCCAAAACCACCAAAGAGCGCGTTCCGGGCGACTATCTGATTGAAGCCGACCGCAAAGCCGGACGCGGTGACATTATCGGCGCAAAAACCGGTAACATATTCAACATTAAGGACATATCGCTGAAAGGCAAGAAAGAAAGCGACCCCGACGTGATTGCCGATGTGAAAAAGATTCTCGACCGCTTCGAAACCACGCTCTACGGCCCCGATTTTCTGAATCCCGAAACGGGCTACAAAACGCTAATCGACGTTGAGAGCTTTGTTGATTGGCTGCTAATCAAAGAGTTAAGCAAAGATTACGATGGCAATATGTTCACAAGCTGCTTCTGCCACATTATGGCGGACGGCATCATCAGGATGGGCCCGATTTGGGATTTCGACCTTGCCTTTGGCGGCAATCCGTTTGGCAACGAAGGCGGTCTGGGCGGCCTGGCTATGGGCTTCGGCGGCGGGAACGATATGGCCTTCTACAACCAGCCCGAAGGCTACCACATTGCCAAAGCCGACTGGTTCGACCGGATGATGCTCGACCCCGAATTCACCGGCCTTCTGCTAAAAAAGATTGAAGCAATGATTGCCGATTCGTCCACCATTATGGCTCACATCGACTCTGTGGCCGCGCAACTAGCGCTCTCGGTTTCGGCCGACACGGTGAACTACTACACCAATCCGGGTTTCGATTTGAGCGACCCGACGGCAATGAGTTTCACTATGGAAGACCTTGAAGATATGGGTGTTGGCGGTTTCCCGATGCCGGAATTTGACACGGCCGGCGGCTTTGGCGCGTTCCCCTTCCCGATGCCAGGGATGGACTCGGCCGGCGGTTTCGGCGCGTTCCCCTTCCCGATGCCTGGGATAGATTCGGCTGGCGGCTTCGGCGCGTTCCCTTTCCCAATGCCCGGAATGGATTCGGCCGGTGGTTTCGGTGCGTTCCCCTTCCCGATGCCCGGAATGGATTCGGCCGGCGGTTTTGGCGCATTCCCCTTCCCGATGCCGGGATTTGACTCGGCTGGCGGCTTCAGCGCGTTCCCCTTCCCGATGCCGGAATTTGACTCGGCCGGCGGTTTCGGCGCTTTTCCCTTCCCGATGCCGGGAATGGATTCCACAATGTTCGGCGGATTTGACGCGAACTTCGGCTTTGGCAGCGCACAAACACCGCACCGCACCTACAGCGAAGAAGTGGCGTGGATTAAAGAGTTCGTTAGCAAACGGCTCGAATGGCTGAAATCGGACTTGGAAAAGCGTAGAAAACGGTGAGTTTTTCGCACTGTCTCGACAGTTATCGGGTACACAGAAAACACTGATTTCCAAAATCATATATCCATCCTGCAAGCGACCTTCAGGTCGCAAAACTGTGTGCACAATGCTCATCGCATCGCGCACCAACAGCAAAAGTGCAACATAGCGTTGCAGTTTTTCGGCCAAAACTTACGCTACGCTATACAACTGCCGCTGAAAGTCAATGTATTGCGACTGAATTTGCGGAACTTCCATATTCAGGTTTGCCTTGGCATCGGCTACGGTGCCATACTTCATTTTAATGAGTGTTGCAAGGTTGTCGGTGGTGAACTCGCGGTAACTGTTGCGCAGATATTGGTCGATAAGGAAATCGACAAAGGCTCTCTGGGCGGCGCTTTGCTGCTTGTAAGGACCCTGGCGCACCAACTCAACGCGCTGCTCACGCTCCTTGGGCTCGGTTTCGTAGGCAATGTATTCGAGCACATCGAGCAGGTCGCAGTCGTCGCGGTCCATCACGCGCTGAATGGTTTGCAGTTTGTCCTCGTGAAAGCCTTCCTGCTCCAAACGGCTGAGCAGCGCCTGGCGAGTGTCGGGGTGCTCCCACTGCTTGCGCAGGTCCTCGGGGCCGTTGAAGAATGACGGCAGACGGCCCAAAAGTTTCTGTATGAACTCTTCAATCGAGATTAGTTCGTCGCCATACTGGAACTTCTCGGTCCAAGTGGTTTTCAACTCCATTGTGCGGACGGCCGACAAGCGCACCGTCACCTTGTCGCGGCGGCGCTGACCGCCATCGCAGGTGCAAGGCAGGTGGCCGCACACGGGGCACGGCGCGGGCTCGCGGGTTCCCGAAAAATCGCCATCCTCCTCATCGGATTTCGGATATGTTTTCGACTTGTTGCAGGTGCACGGATAGTTGCCGCAGACGGGGCAGAACGGGTCGCCGTCCCACTCGGCGTCCTGGAAGTTGCGGCTGGCGCCCACAAAATCGTAAATGGTGAAGTAGTACTTATCGTCGAAAAGGCGGGTGCCGCGACCGATTATCTGCTTGAATTCCACCATATTGTTCACAGGACGCAGCAGTACAATGTTGCGCACGTTGCGGGCATCGACTCCCGTGGACAGTTTCTGCGACGTGGTGAGTATGGTTGGCAGTTTGCGGTCGTTGTCCTGAAAGAGTTTCAGCGTCTCCTCGCCGTCAGAGCCATCGTCGGCGGTGACGCGCTGGCAGTAGTTGGGCGCTGGGTTGCGCTTGTGCTGGTTTATCATATCGCGGATAATGTGGGCGTGCAACTGCGTGGCGCAGAAAACGATAGTCTTCTCATCGGGGTTGATTTGCGACAGCAGTTCCACCACTCGGTGCTCATCGCGCTGGCGAATTTCAATCCTGCCATTGTAGAAATCCTGCTCGGTGTAGGTTTTCTCGGTATCTATCTCACCTTCAATGTCATCATCGGGGTTGTAGGTGTACTCATCGATATTGCTCTCGGAAATGCGCACGCGGAACGGCGTCAGGTAGCCGTCGGCAATGCCCTGCTTGAGCGAGTAGGTATAGACTGGCTCGCCGAAATAGCGGTAGGTGTTGGCGTTATCGGTGCGGCGCGGTGTGGCTGTCATACCAAGTTGGCAGGCCGACTCGAAATAGTCCATCAACTCGCGCCACTGGCTCTCGTCGTTGGCTCCGCCACGGTGACACTCATCGATTATTATGAAATCGAAAAAGTTGGGCGGATACTGCCTGTAGTAGGGCTGGCCGCTTCCATCGTCGCACATAAAAGTTTGGAAGATAGTGAAATACAAATGCCTTGCGGTTGGCACCTGACCGTGTTTTTTGCGCAACTCGTCGGGGGTAATGCGCACCATAGCATCCTCGGGGAACTGCTCAAAATCGTTGATTGCCTGATTGGCGAGTATGTTGCGGTCGGCAATGAAGAGTATGCGCGGCTTCTGGTTGCTGCCGACAATGTTCCAATTGGTTTGGAAAAGTTTCCAACAAATCTGGAATGCGGTGTAGGTTTTGCCCGTGCCCGTGGCCATTGTGAGCAGAATGCGCCGCTGGCCGTTGGCCACTGCGGTGAGCACATTGTTTATGGCGTTGGCCTGATAATAGCGCGGCTCGCGGCCGCCGCCACGGTTGAACGGCTCAAGATTGAAACGGTCGCGCCAAACGTTTTCGAACGGGAAAGTCATCTGCCACAACTCCTGCGGCGACGGGAACTTATCGACAAACCGCTCACTCGACGGCACGGTGTAGTTGCCGTGCACGTCTTTCACGCCCATATCGATAAAATAGATTTGATTGCCGTTGGTTGAGTAGGCGTAGCGAATCTGCAACATTTCGGCGTAGAGTTTGGCCTGCGGCACGCCCACCGCAACGTCGTTCTCATCGGATTTCGCCTCAACAACCGCCAATTTAATGCCCTTGTACTCAAGAATATAATCCACCTTTTTGGGGTGGCGGGCCTTGAGTTTCTCAACACGGCCTGGCGCTATAAGATAGGCGCGCTGCTCGTTGAGAATCTGACTGTCGGGCACGTTCTCCCAACCCACGGCATAGAGCGCGGGGTCAATCTTTTTTCGGCGTGTTGTGCTCTCGTCCATAACTATTCAAATATTTGTTTTAGTAACGATTGCTTAAGGTCGCTGCATAAGGTTATGGTTTGTTCGTAGTTCGATTGTAAAGCCTTGATTTTGTTTGATAAATCGTCGAGTTGAGAGACAATTTGCTGTTGTTTCTCTTTTGTCGGAAACGATATTATTATATCTTTTAAAGCGGGTATTGTTAACTGTGGAATAGAAGCACCTGTATGTCCCCAATCATAATTTTTTACCAAATAATAAAGAAATTTTGCAATTATGATTTTGGGGTTTGGTATGAGTGTTATTAACCTCACAATTGGGGTAAAAGGCTCCATTCTGATAAAAGTTGCACCAATGGTTCCCCTTGCTGCAATTGTTATGGCAACATCATTTACTCGGTATGAATTAGTATATCCATATATGCCTTCATTTTCGACTCCATTTGAATATATTGGATACTTATACTCCTCTGTTCTGTTTTTGGATTTTATTTTTGGGGCATCTCCACCTGCAAAATAGTTATCACAGACGTCGGTTATTATCTTTTTCTCCCATCCTTCTTTCGGTGTCATTAAATCTTTGAGAGCGGATTGGAACAAGTCTTTTGCGGCTTGTAGTTGCTGCGCTGCATTGGCTTTCAGTGCCTCAATTTTGGCAAATTGGCTGTCTAAATATTCAACAATGCGCTGCTGCTCGGGAAGTGGGGGAACGGGAAGACAAACATCATCTAACATATATCTTGTTATTTGATTTATCATAGTTGCCTCTCCTTTCCAAATTTGTTTTTTAAAAACGTCGGATAAAAAGAAGTAATACAAGAATGGATTGTATTCACTTTTAAAAATCATCATAAATGTTCCAAAAGTGAGTTCACCGAATTCTTCAGGAATAATTGCAACCTTTCCGATTAAAGATTTACTGCCATTTCGGCTACACATTATAAGGTCGCCTTTATGCACCTTTAATTTTTCATCTATCTTTATGGAAACTCTAACTTGGTCAAAAAGTGACAGTTTGTTGTCTTGTATGTTGGAAGAACGTAAAACCAAAACACCTTCTTCTGTTACATCTGTAGGTTTATATGTTAAACCATTATAATACTTTGCAACATCCTTCAGTCTTTTATAGTTTATTCCTTCTTTCATAGCATCTCCTTTATTTCGTCAATGAGTCGGGCGGAATCGTTGTTCAGGTTTGAAATGGCGCTGAGAATGTCGGCGGCGGTGCGGTTGTCAACCACTTCGGGGCGGTTGGGGTTCTTCACCGAAAGGTCGCAGTCGGCGCCAAGTGTGGAAACATCTATAGTCCACGAGTTTTCGGTTTCGGGCTTGGTCTTCTGCAGCGCCACAAAATCCTCAAGGTCGGCCTCCGAGAGCGGATTGGTCTTGCCGAGCGTGCGGCTCAGGTTGAGTTGGTAGTACCAAATTTTGCGCGTCGGCTCGCCCTTGTCGAAGAACAGCACCACGGTTTTCACGCCCGCGCCCTGGAACACGCCCGCAGGCAGGTCGAGAATGGTGTGCAGGTTGCATTCCTCAATCAGTTTGCGTCGCAGTGCGGCGGCATCGCCATTGCTCAAAAAGGTGTTTTTGATAACAATTCCCGCGCGGCCGTTCACTTTCAGCATCTTAATGAAGTGCTGCATAAACATATAGGCGGTTTCGCTGGTGCGAATGTCGAAGTTTTGCAGCACCTCGGTGCGCTCGCTGCCGCCAAAAGGCGGATTGGCGAGAATCACATCCTTGCGGTCGCGCTGCTGAATGGTGGCGAGATTTTCGGCGAGCGTGTTGCCGCGGATAATGTTGGGCGCGGCCACTCCGTGGAAAATCATATTCATTGTGGCGATAATGTAGGGCAGTCCCTTCTTCTCTTTTCCGAAAAAGGTTTGCTTCTGCAGGGTGTCGGCGTCGGCCACCGAGTCAATCTGCTGCTGCATATAGGCGAAAGCCTCGCAAAGGAAGCCCGCCGAGCCGCAGGCGGGGTCGTAAACGGTTTCGCCAATGCGCGGGTTGACCACCCTGACAATGGTGCGAATGAGCGGGCGTGGCGTGTAGTACTCGCCGCCGTTGCGCCCCGCGTTGCCCATACGCCGAATCTTGTCCTCGTAGAGCACGGTCATCTCGTGCTTGTCGTCGGCGCTCTGAAAGTGCAGCGAGTCAATCTTGTTGATAATCTCGCGCAGGTTGTAGCCGCTGCTGATTTTGTTGCGCAGTTCGCTGAAAATCTCGCCAATCTTATATTCGAGCGTGTCGGGCGACACGGCGGTGTCTTTGTAGTGCTTGAGCGACGGGAAAAGTTTCTGGTTCACAAACTCCACAAGGTCGTCGCCCGTCATAGCATTAATGACGTCGAGTTCGCCTTTGGCGTTCTTTGGCGCGGCCCACGCGTTCCAACGGTTGAAGCCCGTAATTATTCGGCGATACTCCTTGCCGTTGAGTTCGGCTTCCTGCTCGCGCTCGGTTTCAAGGTCGTCGAGATATTTGAGAAAGAGCAGCCACGAAGTCTGCTCAATGTAGTCGAGTTCGTTGCTGCATCCCGCCTCGTTGCGCAGAATGCCGTCAATCGCATTAAATGTTGATTCGTATTTCATTGTTCTCTGGTTATGAATACGAATGCTATCTTTCTATTTTTTGATTCCGACAGCCACAAAAAAAACGCGAGCGAAACTTGCTCACGTTGTGGCCGTCGGAAGCCAAGAAAGAATACAAGTACGCCGCGCAAAGCGCAGTCGCTCACTTTGTGTATATTCTTTCTTGTTCAATTGAAATTTCCGACGTTTCAACGTGAATAGAACAAACAGCAAACGCTGATTATCAATATGTTAGATTAAAATCGATTCTTTTGTTTTCTTATAAATTGTTTAGTTCAACATTCGTTTTTTCCGACAGCAAACTTCCGTCGCCGCAGTGGGCAACGGAAGGCGCCATCGGTTATTCAAAAGTAGCAAATAAAAATATTGCCTCTAACCGCCGATTCAAAATTTAGTCATCTTTTCTCGGCTTGCGCGAAATAACAAATTTAATATCAAGCGCTTACACAATCACACCCGCCGCCGAGAGCGTCAGTAGAGAAAACCGAAGGCGTAGAGCGGGATTCGGTTGCCTGCGGCGTATTCAACGTTGTCGGCAACCACAAAGGCGTTGGGCTGGCCCGCAATCTGGCTGCCGTCCTTCGATTTTCCGCCAACTTCGAGCGTGTATTTGCCATCGACAAGGAAATCGGCCTGCGAAGTGGCGTACTCAACTCGGTGCTGCTGCCGCAACTGATTGACAATGAACGCTTCGCGCATTGTTCCACTGTTCATCTCGCCCACCGAGAGCGCTGCCATCAGGTTGGTGTTCTCAAGATAAATCTTGTCGGGCTTCTGCATTTTCTTCACATTCTGAACGTCGGAATAGAGAAGATTGAGCAGGTGAGCGCGGCTAAGATACTGCAAATAAGCAAGTAAGGTACCGCGCGTTGTCTCGGCCATAGTGGCAAGTTTGGCAATGTCAACCTGCATCGGGCACTCCGAAGCCAACACAAACATCAGCGCCTTGATTTTGCGGATACTCGCCACATCGACGCCGCAGAGCAGCGGCAGTTCAATGTCGATTATCATATTCACAATGTTCTCGACGCGCTGGTGGTAATCGTCTTCGCCGCTGGCCGCAAACGGATAGTATCCGCTGCGCAGATAATCAGCAAAATAGGCCATCGGGCGCACCTGGGCCACAACCGCGTTGCACAGGTCGTTGGAGGCAGAAAGCAGGGTGTCGAGCGCAATGCGGTCGAACTTCAGATTGTGCCGCAGTTGCAGATACTCGCGAAACGACAGGCCGTACATATCGTAGGCAATGCAGCGGCGCGAAAGGTCGGCGTCGGCGTTCAGAATCTGCAGCAGCGACGATCCGCTGAACACGAATCGCATTTCGGGATACTCGTCGTAGGCGTTTTTCAGTTCAATGCTCCAATTGGCGTATTTGTGCACTTCGTCGATAAACAGGCACTCGCCGCCGTTCATATAGAAATCGGCCACAAGGTCGCTCAGCGTGTGGCGGCTGAAATACAGGCTGTCAAGGCTGACATAGAGCGCCCGCTTGACGTCGCCGCCGTATGCCAACTTTATGCGCTGAAGCATAAGCGTGGTTTTTCCAACGCCGCGCGCTCCGCGGATTGCAATTAGTCGGTTGTTCCAATGAACGTCGTCCATTGTGCTGCGCACGAATTTCACCGACGTATTCTTGAGCAATCTTTGACACCTTTGCAGTATCGTGTTCATAATCTTTATGTTTTATCTGCCACAAAGGTAATAATTCGTTTTGAATAAAAAACGATTTTGGCAATATTTTGTTTTCCGCGCAAAACATATTAAACCAAAAAGTGTTTTCTACACAAAACACATTTAGCAGAAAAGCGTTTTCCACAGAAAACACTTTTGAATAAAATTCGTTCGATACAGAAAACGCTTTTGCGATTGGCATAGCGGAATTTTGCCGCGAAAAAAATCGGTCTGCGGGAATCGCTACCCGTTCACCACGTTCGCAGGACGGCCTTCGGCGAAAGCCTTCAGGTTGGCGAGAGCAATGCTCATCAGGCGTTGGCGGGATTCGAAGGTGGCCCACGCAATGTGCGGTGTGATTTGGCAGTTGCGGGCGGTGAGCAGCGGATTGTCGGCGGCGGGCGGCTCGGTGGACAGCACATCGACGGCTGCGGCGGCAATGCGTCCACGGCTGAGAGCGTCGGCAAGGGCCTGCTCGTCAATAAGCGGGCCGCGGCCTGTGTTTATCAGTATGGCCGACGGCTTCATCTGCGCAAGCACGGCGGCGTTTATCAGGTGGCGGGTGTTGTCGGAAAGCGGACAGTGCAGGCTCACAATATCGCTTTGCGCCCACAAATCGCTGTACGACACGCTTTTAATGCCGTCGGGCAAGTTCTTTTTGGTTGTCACGGCAATCACCTTCATTCCGAAAGCCAAAGCAATGCGCGCCGTGGCCATTCCCGTGTTGCCGAGCCCCACAAGGCCAATGGTTTTGCCTGCGAGTTCTACCTGCGGACGATCCCAAAAACAAAAATCGATGCTGCTCGACCACGCTCCGTTGTGGACCAGTTGAGAGTGATGCTCAACCGAATTGGTAATGTTAAGTATGTGAGCGAAAACCATTTGCGCCACTGACGCGGTGCTGTAGGCGGGAATGTTGGTAACAACAATTCCGCGGCTTGCGGCATATTGCAAATCAACAACGTTGTAGCCCGTGGCCAGTACGCCAACATATTTAAGATTAGGCATTTGCGACATATTCTCGGCATTGAGCACCGTTTTGTTAGTGAGCAAAGCATCGGCGTCTTTCGAGCGTTCAACGGTGAGTGCGGCGGGTGTGCGGTCGTAAACCGTAATCGGGCCAATCGGCTCAAAAACAGACCAGTCAAGGTCGCCAGGGTTCAGGCAATAGCCGTCGAGAACAACTGTTTTCATTTTTCAGCAATTTGAATTCAAATATGGCGATTTTCGGCTCACCGCACACAACGAATGGCGATAATTGATTGAAATCGCTTATTTTTGGGCAAACAATCTACACAATGAAACAGTTATCAATAATCGCATTTGCTTTTATATCAATACTTTCAGTATCGTGCTCGAGCGAATTCAACACATCGCCGACAGGTCTTGAATACAAAATTGTTGCCGCCAACCCCGACGCGCCGCAACCCGCCGTGGGCGACATTGTGGCCATCCGCCTGACGTGCCGCAACCAGCAAGGGCAGACGGTTGACGAGACACCGCTTTTCAAAATGCAACTGAAGGCGGCACCGGCCGGGCAGCCGTCGGTTGAAGAAGGCCTGCTAATGCTGCACAAAGGCGACAGCGCCGACTTCCGCCTGCAAGCGCGGTTCTACGGCAGTAGCCAGGCGCCGGCCAACGACAGTCTGCTGACGGTTTCGGTTAAAATGGTTGACGTGATTAGCCGCGAAGAGTTTGAGCGCGACCGCGAAGCCGCACGCATAGCCGGCGAGCGCGAAGAAGACCAGTTGCTCAGCGAGTATCTTCAGAAAAACAGCATCGACACCGAGCCAACAATGAGCGGGTTATATTACATTGAAACTGAGAAAGGTACGGGTGCGGCACCCATTCCGGGCAAAATGGTGGCCATTCATTACGAAGCCAGTTTTCTCGACGGCCGCGTGTTCGACTCATCGTACAGCCGTCGCGAGCCGCTGAAGTTCCGTTTGGGCTCAATGCAAGTGATTCAGGGACTTGAAGAAGGCGTGGCACGAATGAAAAAAGGCGGCCGCGCAACGCTTATCATTCCTTCGCCCCTTGCCTACGGCGACCAGCAGGTTGGCCCTGTTCCGCCGTTTGCCACGCTTATTTTCGAAGTGTGGTTGGTGGGGACGGAAGAGTGAGGAAAGTTTGGAGTTTTGAGTTTTGAGTTAGGAGTTGGAAGTTAGAAGTTAGAAGTTAAAAGTCAGAAGTTAGGAGTTAGACGTTTGGATTGACGATTAAATGACATTTAAACAAATCTCAAAAAAAACTTGCGCGTTAACGGAAAAATCCATAATATTGAAACCGTATTTGAGAGTTGAAGAAAAGATTTCTTGCCAAAGCCTTTCAGAAGTTGTGCTGGAAGGCTTTTTTTAACGCACTTAATCTACGTGAACGCTTATGAAAATATCTGAAATTACAAGCTTTATCGAGTCTGTTGCGCCGCTGGCGATGCAGGAGTCGTACGACAACGCCGGGCTGATTGCGGGCAACCGCGATGCCGAGGCCACCGGAGCTCTTATCTGCCTCGATGTTACCGAAGAAGTGGTTGACGAAGCCATCAGTCTGGGCTACAATTTGATAGTGGCGCACCATCCGTTCGTCTTCGGTGGTTTGAAAAAGTTCAGCGGCGACAGTCCGGTCGAGCGCACGCTTGTGGAAGCCATCAAAAACGATATTGCGGTCTATGCCGCGCACACCAACCTCGACAATATGCTTACAAACGGCGTCAACAGCAAAATTGCAAGCAAGCTGGGGTTGACAGACACGAGGATTCTCGCACCAATGAGCGGCAATCTGCGCAAGATTGTGGTTTTTGCGCCCGCAAGCCACGCCGAGACCGTGCGAAACGCAATGCTCGATGCCGGCGCCGGACACATCGGCAACTACAGCCACTGCAGCTACAACCTGCAGGGCCAGGGCACGTTCAAAGCCAGCAATGGTTGCAAGCCGTTTGTGGGCGAAATCGGCAAAATGCATTTCGAAGACGAGACGCGCATCGAGACCATCGCGCCAGCGCACACCGTGGGAAAGATTGTGAGCGCAATGCTGGCCGCGCACCCCTACGAGGAGCCAGCCTTCGACATCTACCCGCTCGACAACAGTTTCGGCCAGGCCGGAAGCGGCATAATCGGTACGCTGCCGGAGCCCGAAGACGCGGCGGCATTCCTGCAAAAGGTGAAAAAGATTTTCGGCTGCGGAGTAATCCGCCACACGCGCCTGCCCGAGTCGCCAATACAGACGGTGGCCGTGTGCGGAGGCGCCGGCAGTTTCCTGATTGGCGACGCGATGAGAGCCGGAGCCGACATTCTGCTCACCGCCGACATCAAATACCACCAGTTCTTCGACGCCCGCTACCCCTTTGTTTTGGCCGACATCGGGCACTATGAGAGCGAGCAATTCACAAAAGAACTTTTTTATGAATTACTTACTGGAAAATTTTCTAATTTTGCAGTCCGATTGACGAAGGTAAATACAAATCCAATAAAATACGTATAACGCAATGGATGACAAAAATCAAAAGGTGGACGTTCCGATGGAGCAAAAGCTGAAAAATCTGTACGATTTGCAACAGATTCAGACAGAAATCAACAAAATCAAGAGTTTACGCGGTGAGCTTCCGCTCGAAGTCCAAGACCTTGAAGACGAACTGGCCGGCTTGCAGACCCGTATCACAAACCTGAAAGCCGAAGTGAAGGAAGATGAGCAAGGCATCTCTAACGAGAAGCACAAAATTGCTCAATGCCAGGAAGATATAAAGAAATATCAGTCGCAGCAGGACAACGTGCGCAACAACCGCGAGTACGATTCACTCTCGAAGGAGATTGAATTCCAGACACTCGAAATCGAGTTGAGCGAGAAGCATATTCGCGAGTTCACCGCCGATATGGAGCACAAGAAAGAGATTATTGCATCGGCTGAAACTAAATACGACGAGCGCAAAGGCGACCTGAAACAGAAACGTGATGAGCTTGACAGCATCATCTCGGAAACCCAAAAGAAGGAAGACGAGTTGAACGTAAAGAAAGCTGAAATAGAGAGTCTTATCGAGGACCGCTACCTGACTGCCTTCAACCGCATCAGCGGCAACGTGCGCAACGGCTTGGCAGTTGTTACCGTTCAGCGTGACGCCTGCGGTGGCTGCTTCAACAAGATTCCGCCTCAGCGCCAAGTGGATATCCGCTCACGCAAACGCATCATCGTATGCGAGTACTGCGGTCGTATTCTGGTTGACGCAGGTTTGGCCGAGCTTTAAATTTAACTTGAACATAATCAAAGGATTGTCGGTTTCGGCAATCCTTTTTTTTGTTTGTATTGGCTTGCATTATTCTACCGATATGAATGTCCTACGGACATTTGACCTATTGGGCCACTGAAACCATCAATTGTGCCTTTCAAAATTTTGAATGCCCTTCAAACCCTCTGTTCATCGGCATTTGAAATGGATTCCAGCCTGCGATTTGACCTATAGACAACATTTTTCTTGGCGAGAGATATTGGATTGATATTGCAATATCTTCAATCAAAAAAAGAAAGCCGAGCCATTGCTGACTCGGCTTCTTGCTTTAGCCCGGTTGGCAACAAACTGCCAACCTAAATCAATATTTCACAACCTTTTGCTGCAATATCTTGCTGTCGGATACAAATCGCAGTAGGTAGATGCCGCTCGGCAGGTCGCTGATGTCGAGTGTGGCATCGAAGCTGTCGACGTTGACGGTGCGAACCACATTGCCTGTCTGCGAGAGCAGCTGAACAACTCCGCCCGCCATTGAGCCGGTAGCGCTCACGCGGAAGCGTCCGTCGGTTGGGTTTGGCACAATGGTGAGCTGCGCAACCTCGTCGCCCGTGTACTGAACGCTGATTACCTTGTCGGCATAAGCGCGGGTGCCGTCGAAATCAACTTGCGACAGACGATAGTAGCAATAGCCGCTTTCGGGTGCGTTGTCGCTGAAGGTGTAGTCGATGCGGCGGTCGGAATCGCCGGCACCATCGACGTAGCCGATTGTGACAAAGTTGACTCCGTCAATCGAGCGCTCAATCTCGAAGTAATCGTTGTCCTTCTCCGACATCGTTGCCCACTCAAGCACAATGCTGTTGCCCTCCTGGCGGCCGCTGAAGGCGGTGAAGGTTACGGGGAGGGGATTATCCTCTCTTACTGTTGAGCCGAATGTGAAAGGGCTGTATGAAGATACTATCCCTGTCAATATCCAACCATTACTGCCGTCACCACCTGATCCCTCGCGTTTTATGGTTTCCCATTTGCTAAGAGTGTTATTATAGTGGGCGACAACCAATGTGGTCAAGTTGGTAATATAGTCTTCACCTTTGTTCTCCCAGTAAAGCTTGATTTTACTGTCTGACGTTCCGAAGATGTCCCAGCTCTCCAAACTGCTTACACGCTCAAGTCCGCTGTTGCGTTTTGATTCCGGTATTTCTTCGGCATTTTCGCGTGCTACCGAATTGTATTTCACGGTGAAATACGTATCATTTGAAGCGTTGATAGGCGTAATGCCAACTTTCGCGCGTTGACCATTGTGCCCTGCCGGGAATGTGAATGCTGAGCTGCCGTTTTTTCTCATTGTTCCTTCAACATAGGCTGATGTTGCGGCATCATTGCAAGTAGTGGCCGCACTTGTTCCAAATACAATCTCTTTAGTATTCGCTACGGTTACAGTTCCGTTTCGAAGTGCAAGAGTTCCGGCAATATTTATGCTTTCGCTGACAGAAACGCCATTTGCATTGTCAATCTCGACATTAGAATAGTTGCCATTCCCGTTGATTGATTGCTGCTCGTCGCCCGCCAGCTTAATGCTGCCGTTAATGGTTCCTGTGTTGGTAATGTTACCTGTTACGGTGCTGGTACTGCTGAAATTCACTGTACCAATATTGTTAAGATTGGCAAATGTGTTGTTGCCAGAAACCGAGTGCGTTCCGCTAGTGAACGCCACAGTTCCGTCTGTGGCATTGAACGAGCCCTCGTTCTCAATATTGCCAGCAACGGTCAGTGTGTTGTCTGATACTGTAACACTTGCCTCGCTGCCGATAATAATGTCTTTGGCATTGGCGGCTACTGATATTTCAGGCATGTTGCTCACTCCATTCATTACTCGTACATTTTTGGCTGTTGTCGGAGTTGAACCTGCCCACCAGTTAGTAGGTTCATTCCAATCAGACGTCTCACCCTTCCATAGGTAATCTTGTGAGACGGTTTTTACAATGTCATAATCAGCATGACATTTTAATTCAGTATCATCCTCGGTTATAGTCAGTATGCCTCTTATTTCTTCGGCATCAGCGGCCACCTCAATTGGAGTAGTGTTCTTGCCTAACGCACTGTTTGCACCAGTTGTATTGATTGAACGGCTTCCGCTTATATTGGTGAACTTATAACTGATATCACTGAATGATGTTGTGGTTTGTTGCCATTTTATTTCGACAGGTTTGCCAACATACAAATCCTCAATCTCATCAATAGTGATTCCTGGATTGTCAGATACAGATATAGTATAATCGTTTGAAGGAACAGCGCAGCCTTCGTTCTGGGCTTTTACCTTCACTGTGGTGTTTTCTGTAAGTGCGTTCAAATTAATGATTTTATCGGTACCGTCACCATTAGCTGAACCATAAATCACACTTTCGTCCGAAGCGTTGCACACCACATATTGTAAAGCGCTGTTTGACGCTATAATGGATACCTTGCCACGGGTGTTGTAGCATACTTCTTCGGGAACAACTATGGCACCTAATGTGGCAGTTTCATTTATATATACTGTTTCGCTGACATAGGCTGAGTTGGAAGGCAATTTTGTCTCTGTAACTTTTATTGTTCCAGTTCCACTACTTCCCCATAAAACTGTACATTCATTACCGTTGGCATTTGTTGACAGGATTGTCCCACCACTTTCAACTTCCCATACGTAAGTATGACCAGTCACATACGTTGTTGAATATGTTTTGGTTTCTCCTTCACAAACGGCCAAGTCACCGACAATTCTAGGAGCCGGCTTCTCTTGTACGTTTACGGTCATTATTTTGCTTGCCGAACAGGTACTGCCAACATCTGTAGTGTTGTAAGTGTTTGTTACCTTCAGCCGATATTCACCATTGTCGGTACCTGTAGTACTGTTGACTCTACAGAATTTTATGCTCGTTGTAGAAGCATTATTGGGAGATATTTGTACAGATTTGTTTCCTGAAGTGATTTTTGTATTGCCAGAATACCATTCCCATAAGAATGAATTATCAAAATCGGATGTTGCAACAGAATACTCTCGCACGTCGGTACGTCCAACTCTGTCATCACCTGTAATTACAGGAGTGGCATTATACCATACGGTTACGTAGGCAACATCACCGGTTACATCTCCATTGCCACTGGGGTCGCTTACGCCAACAAGGCTTATCACGTATGGCGTGCTTTTGTAACCGCCCAAATCGTCTCCGCTCAGAGTGATATTGTAAGAGTTGCCAGTTATGCCGCCAATTGTGATGGGTGAGCCGCCATCAATGCTGTATTGCAATGTATAATTTGGCGTACCGGAAAACATCACGGGTATTACAGCGTTTTCTGTATTTCCGTCGCAGATATAGTAATGGTTTGTAACCCTGGTATCTATCTTAGCTGTGGTGCCCAAATATCCGAACGTGTAATGTTTGCTGTCAACAGCTTGTGTTTCAGTTGTTGCGATTGAGCCAGACGACACTGTACCCGAAGCACCACCATTCGCGATTTCAACCCATTTGTCTTCTGCCGGGAAGCTAACCAGTGTGAGTTTATTCAGTTTTGCTGTAGTATTCACATACGGGAACGATTTATCGTCGTAGCGCAGTCTGATATTTGCTTTTGCTGTCGTTGTCGGCGGATATATGTTCCAATACTCATTGTTGCTGACAGCTGTAATTGGCTCAGTCAGGTACGTTTCTTCTGTGAAGTATCCGTCACCATCAGGGTCACGATTCACGTATTCAACCTTCCAAATGCCGGCAGCGCTCGTGTTGCTTATGTAAGTTGAAGCAAATCGTTTGTCATTGCCTATCGGGAATGTAAAATTGCCTGATGCATTAAGTTGCTTGCCAAGTGGCCCATCGACAAATGCGGCGGCGCTGCCACCGTTGACTTTAGTTGTGGGCTCCGAAAGAACCAGACAGTTTTCACGCGTTGTGAAAACGTGTCCTTTAGTCAATGTCAGCGTGTTGCTAACTTTGAAATCGTTATTATAAGGAGTGCTCTTGTCGCAATTGCCAACAATAATGCTGTCGCTCCTTGCTCCAGTGTTGTTAATAACCAAATATGGGAACACCGTTGCACTATTTTTTATGTTTATGCGCTGGGTTGAATCACCATTAAACTCAACTATCGAACTTCCAGCCAGGAAACCCGTTGTTGCTGTATTATCATCATTCCAATCGCCTTTAATAATGATTTTGGTATTGTTGGCAGTATTGTCAAGTGTCGAAGTGGCACCTATTGTCAGGAAGCCATTTATTACCTCGGCAGTTCCAGCCGGCAGTTTTTTTGCGCCTGGGCCCGAAAGCACTACATTCGGCAATGGGCGCGATGCGTTACCCGGACTTGCAGGAAGTGTTCCGTATGAACTACCGCTAAACTCGACAACGCTCTTTGGATAGAGCAGGAACTTGTCGAAGTTTCCTGCAGGGAACATAAAGTCGTGAGTTCCGGTTGCTTCCATAATAAGGGTTCCGGCACCATACACACGGCCAAAATCGTTGCCTATGGTTTGTTTCAAATCAAGCTTGCTACTTGCGTCTTCAAAGTACAGACAATATGATTTTGTATTATTTCTATCAACAATTACTCTGTGGCCGCTGCCAATGTGCACGGGGTTCTCTTTAACCTCGCCTTCAAAATCAACGGTATCTCCAAACTCGTTTACAATTTGCCACGTTGATGCGTCGTGCCAATCCCCGTCGTGCTTTGAGTACAAAATAGGCAAGGCAGTATAGATGGTGTCATGAGCCACGCCGGCCGTATATTCGCCCTCAATATGTCCAAAGGATGGGAATCTGATTGTGTTGGCTGTTGCGTCAACAGTTGCATCCGGGCGCAAATCAATCCATTCATAATCGCCAAGCGTCCGCAAATATTCGGGCAACATTTCGCTTTCTGCGTGACCGTTCGCGGTAAAACAAGATTCGTCATCAGGGTAGGTATAGGTTTGTTCTACAGTAAAGTATGGATTGATGTCGTTCTTTTCATCATTCTCCTCATCAAAGCCTTCGGTGGTTACAGCCCAGAAATACTTCAAATAGCAGTCCGGGTCCACCGACAGGTTTTTGTTCAGGTAGTTGATGGCCTTCACCGTTATTGATGTTTCTTTTGACGAAATATTTCTAGTGAAATTGTATCTGGCGGGGGTGTAACTTCCATCGATGCCTATCGGGAAAGTAAAGTCTGATGCTCCGGAAGGAATAATCTTCTTCACACCTTTATCTTCTTGCGCGCCATTCAGCAGAATCATGCTTGAGGCACTTAAGTCGCCTGCAACCGTGGCGTTTTCGCCCAAAGTAAGAAGATAGATGTCTGCATACATTATTGCATTGAGCGTGAGCTTGTTGTTAATGCGTACATCATTATACATAAATACCTTGTGCGGGTTGTTTATGGTTACAGAGCCCAAAGTGCCGGTTCCAACACCAATAATGTATTGTTCTGTTTCTGTTCCGCAGAAATCGATACCGCCCGTAGCCGCATTGCTTTCAAACGTACCATAGTTGTCCAGATTGCCCACTAAATAAATCGTGCTTCCGTTGTCAGAGACCTTTCCGCTGTTAAGAGCAAGGTTCTTGTTTACAAACATATTCGATGTGTTGCCGATGAGGTTGAGACGGCCGCTTATCTCCACATTAGCGAAATTTGTCTTGTTGCCGCTTGCGCCCCTAAACGCCATATTTGAACCTGTGAAATAGGTGGTTTGGGTTATGCTTCCTGGCAGGAATCCGCCTTCATCTATGCCGCTGGCAGACGATGAATTGCTATTAACCATTGCCTGTCTGATAGTCAGGTCAAAACCACGCGAATTGAATACGGCGTTGTCTTCGATAACTATTGAATCGGCAGTTATCGGATGTGAATAAATATCGAGTTGGCTGCCGTTTTTTACCGTTATTTTGTGCAGCTGTGCTGCCGATAGTATTTTTTGCTCAGCACCGCCGTTAAATACAATCTCTCCGCCGGTGCAACTTGTCGTTGTCGGACGGATAAGAAGGTCGCCAAAGGTCTCATTTCCACCGCTTGCCAGCAATGTCAGTTTGCCGCCGGTTGTAGTAAACTCGCAGCCGTCGTTCATGATTTCGAGTGCGGCATTACCATCAGGAGCTGTAGTGGCATTACGATTGCGGCCTTTTATAACGACCTCGCCGCCACTCTGCCGGTAGAATAGCGTACCATAACGGGTACCTGTTGTACGGCGCACAATGCCGTTCACATTTATTTGGCCGCCACTGACTGTTATGGTTGGTGTACTGGTTGCAGAGTATATGATGCTGTTTGACTTGTCGTTTGCCGCATTACCAATGTTAAGAATACCGCCTTGCACATCAATTGAGCCATTGAGTATCACTCCAAAATCAGCATTGCTGTTGGCAACATTTACAGTACCAGACTTTACTGACAAGCAAGTGGGAGTTTCAATAGTCAAATCACACTCGCTGGTAAGTTCTATCACATTCTCATCACTCGGAAAATCAATCTGAAATGTGCCGTGTTTTAGTGTAAGGAATGCCTCGCCGGCATCATGGTCAGACGTGATGTTGGGATTTTGTAAAATAAGCGGAGAAGACGCGTCTGTGCCCTTATCGCAAACAAGGGTATAGAGGTGCACATCTCCTGTGCCAGTAATACGAGATGTGTCTGTGCCCATGAATGTGGTTACAGCTTTAAAAGAACCATCAGGACTGTCCGTTGAAAATGTGTTAAATCTACCTATAGCGTTAATACTTCCGTAGATGTCTATTTTATGCGTAGTGGTGGAATAGCCAGAAGTGCGCCATACGCCGCCCGTTGCAATATTAACATCTCCATATATCACAAAATGCTGAGGTGTATTATAACCTGCTTCACGTGTATATATTTGACTGTTGGCTTTTACATTAACGTTCCCGTATATTGTTACAATATGATTTCCCTTATTTGTATAGGCTGTGTGCATATAACCATCTACTGTTAAATCCTTATAGATTGTAACATCAATGTCCAAAGGAATACGTATTCTATGGTCATGATTATTTCCGCCTACTACTAAATTGCAATAGCTTGTAAGTGCCAAATCGCTTTCCGACACTGATGGCATGTAAAAATCTTTGCTGTTACCATAATAATGGACAGTACCTCCATGCTCACCAAGAAACTTCACGAAGTCGCCAGATGGGAACGAACCGGTTGCTGTAGTTGAACTTATCTTCAACGTTCCCGCACCTTCTTCCGCAGTCTCATCAACCACTACAAGTGAGAAAGAATGCCCGGTGAAAACTCCCAAATCCAATGTCGCCCCAGGTTCAATGCGCAGACTTGCGCAAGATTGTCCGTTTTTACTCATAGTTATGGTGTGCGGATGATTGGCCGAGCCAATATACACTGCCGTTGTAGCTACTGGTTTTGGACCATTTTCTACAGCAATTGCCGCACCATCGGTGAAATCATCAGCCGCTATATCAAATGGCTGGAATTCTTCTGCTGATTCATTGTATCTGTAGTATGTCTCGCCAATGTAGAAACTAGGGGCTCCATTAACAGAATCGACAGACCAACTACGAGCGTCAGACCATCCGCCTTGGTTGCCCTGACTGGTTACCCAATTTGACGAGTACATCTTAACAATGTCGATAAACGAATTATCGGGGTTTCCGCAAGTGTAATCTCCATTGGCCGATTCTGTCATCATCACAAATGCGTTTTGAGTCAGTCTCATGCCAGACGTTGTGCCTTTCTGCCATTCGGCATTGTAGTAACGTGCCGGCACGTAGCTTGATTTGGTGCCAATTACAAAGTTGCCGTATCCCCCGAACACATATAATTGATTGACATCGCTGGAACCTACTCCGCTGAAGCCAGTTTCTGTTGTTGCCCAGTAGTAGGATAATGCATTTGAAGTATTACCCATAAGAGGATGTGCGCTCCTTACAGGACGTATTGTTACCACGCCGTACTCATCGGCATCTCCATAAGTAATTGTTGCGGGGGTATAGTAAAAAACATTTTCATTTCGCGTTCCGATTGGGAAAATGAATGTTTTTGAATTTTCGTTGTACTCTCTTGCCACACCACCGCTTGATGCCAAACCGCTTGTGTATATATACTTGTCTTCGCCATAATCCCTGCCATTGGCTTCATCGGTGAATATGTTCGCGCCGCTGCCGAATGTTAGTTTACTGGTTCCCATCACAAACACGCGCCCTGAGTTGTTATCGGTACTGTTGAGCAGACGCAAATCGCCGGTTATGGTAAGGTTTGGCGCGTCTATTTGCAAAACTCCGCTTGCAAGTTGCACATTCACATTGTTGAGAGAGCCATGTCCGTTGCCAGTTATGGTAGGCTTACTACCAGTAAACAATATTTTGCCGGCGCCTGAAGCGGGTTTCAAATGTGTCCCGCTTATTTCGGCATCTTTCTTTATTGTATAAGTATTTGCAGCACCATCGCGCATTATGGCACCATCGCCTAAAGTGAACAATCCGTTTACTATTATGTCACTGTTTATCTGCACATCGGCACCATCTGCTATCGTAAGATTGTTATAGCCCGTAGTGGCGTTGCTTCCGCTTCTAACTTTATCAGTAGTTGTAGAGGTGAACTGCTGAATGTGCGAGCCGTCGCCGTTAAATTTCACCTCATTATTTCCCAAATATACCTTTGCGGTTGGAGCAATATTCAGGTTGCCGCCAATAAGCACATTCCTATCATTGGCGTTGAATGTTACGTTATCGCCTATCGTGAGGTTATTCAGAATCTGTATCTCAGACATAGGTATCGTTATTTGAATAGTACGTCTGTTAACAGTTCCGTGGTAGTCTTTGAAGAAGAATTTATAATCGTTGTTGCCATTGCCGCTTGGAGTCAGATTGTCGGGATTCGATAATGTCAAGTTATAGAGCGGAATGCTGCAAGAGATACCGTGACTCCTTTTCCTATTTTTGGTTATTAATATTATTTCGCCGCCGGTTATCTTGCTGTTCTCGGGGTTGCAATTGACAGCAAAAACATCACCGTCACCATCATCATTACTGTTTGCGGAACCTGATATTTTTAGTGTTCCGCCAGTCATTTTAAAAGTATAGGTATCGAACGGCATATAGAAAGTCGCGTATCCATCTTTAAATTCGCCACTTGCATCAAATATCACTTCTCCTCCGGTTTGAACAAATGTGGTTTTACCGCTGCTGACGTATTGCGACGGGCGGAATTGTGAGCCCTTCAGCACTCCACCGTTAACATATATTTCTGATGTGTTACGGAATACAGCTCCCGCGCTTTTGCTGCAGTTGAAAGTTCCCGCATCAATAATCAACTTTCCGGCAGGCATCAAACAACAGTTGCTGCTATTTATTCGGCAAGCATCAACTTTCACGTTGTTGCCATTCAGATGTAAGCAACCGTTAAGAGGAATAAAGAAGTTGTCATTTCCACCTTCCGATAACGAGTAAATATGCAAATTGCCAGTTAGTTCCAAAGTTCCGTTTTTCAGCCATAGCGGCTTGTATATGGCAACCGGGTTGTCTGGAGTATTGTCGGCATCTGGCACATGAAAATCAGTAGCTTTGCCCAAAAGTCCGAAATTGCCTTCCGCACTTGAGAATAAAGTTACACGGTAAGTTTCATCAGTACCCTTATCAATTATAAGCTGGCTGAGATTGGTTGTACTGTAGCAATAGAAGTTCACATTATGCTCGCCAACAAAGCGGATAACACCGCGGCCTTTACCGCCTTCATCGTTTGTGGGTTCATTCCCGGCAGTATAAGAGTCGATTGTACGCATGGTCATTTTTACAATGCCGTGGTTTTCGAAATTGCCGCCCACAACCAATGTGTCGGCGTTGTTTTTGTTGCCACCGCCCTCGAAAATATATATACCGGCACCGCTCTCTATCTTAATATCACCTCTTACTGTTATCGACTGATTGTTTTTTGTATACTTCAGTGAACCTTTTTTCAGCGTAAGGTTGCCGTTTATCTTCAGGCTATTTTCGCTAGTTTTTATGGTGCGAGTAACATTAGTTTCGTAGTTGAATACAAGATTATTGTATTCATACTGGGTTGGTATATCGTTGTCCGAGTGGTTGCCATAAAATTCCGTGGTTCCTCCATCGGGCGACACAAACAATTTGTAGTTGCCATTAGACGGGAAATCACCCTCAATACGCAACAACCCCTGCCCATAAACATTTTTTAATCTATGGGCTTGTGCATTATCCCCCATGTTTAACGTTGCGCCGGCACTTATTTTTACAGAGCGGGCTCTCATTTCAAATCCGTCGGCTTCCACCGCGTGTCCGTTGAGTATCACAACATTGCAAGTATTATCTGGCACTTGTTGGCCAACTTCGGTTTTGCCGGTAGGGTCGGTGGTCCACATTGTGGCTTCATTCCAATTGCCACTGCGGTGTGAGTATAGGGTTATTATATCATCAGGTTCTGCGGCGGTCCAAATGCCGGAAATGCTTGAGGGGCTTTCTATAGTTATTATGCGTTCACTGCTGTTTATGGTTGCTCCCGTAGCAACTCGAACTCCGTCGTGGTAAACGCAAAGCGCATCGTCAGCGGCAGAGCCCAGGCCATCATCGTCAACAGCATATGAAAACTGAATTATGGCATTTGACAGAGAAACACCAGTGGCGTTGATTTTCCAACAGCGCTCAAGGTCGGTTGATTTGTTTGAAATTGCCGTGTCGGCGACTTGCACGGTAATAAACGAACCTGCTTGCCGTGTTATTCCGCTTGCCAGCGTGACAGGAGAGTACTCATACTTTAGGGTGTTGCCATTGTATGTGCCTATAGGTAATGTCAGGATGCCATCGCTTATTGCATTTGTTGTATATTTCAAGATGCTTCCCTTTGTACCAGCAACAAACAAGTGTTTATCATCAAACGCTTGTCCGGAAGTGATTAAAGCCACATTCATCGTGTGTCCGTCAAGTATTATCCGCGACTTTTTATTCCAAGTAAGTTGACCAGAGGATACAACATCACCGCAAAGCGTAATATTCTTATTATCATCGGCATTGATTGTAATGTCATTGAACAATCCTGAAAGCATATATGTGCAAGATTCTGCGTAGGTAATAGTTTTTACACTTTTGAAGTTTCCACCCACGCATGATGTGACGCTGCGAATGGAAGCATTGTCGTTGGTAAATTCTATGATTCCATTGCCGTCCCCAAAATATGAATTTGCCGTAAAAGTAATCTGGTTGCTGCTTATTGTTAAGGTTTTTCCATCTTTAACGACAATGTTACCATCAAGTGTTATCTGCTGATTTAGCGTGATGTTGCCATCTACATATAATTTGTGGCCTGGAGCCACAACAATTCTTGTAGCATCAAGAGTTCCGTTACCTGTAATAGTGGCATCTTCATTTACAAACAGCGTTCGTGCCCCCTGCTTTTCACCATTAATTTTAGTTGCATTATTTATTTTGAGAGTCTTATTATCCGCTATTTCCAATGTACCACCATTCATGGTTAGGTAATCGCTGGATGCGTTAAAGTTTGCAATGAAATGCCCTTGGGGGTTTATTGTTAATGCCTTAAATGACAGATTGTTGTTTCGGTTAATTGTAACGGTTTTGTTGGCAATGAGGTTTAAATTATCTACTTTATTTCCATGTTCACCAACATCAGCAATATTAATGTCTATATCAACATTGGCTGTTAAAGTTTTTCCACCACCTACTATTCTACGACCTAATTTGAGAGTGCCTCCACCATTAATTGTTAGGTCGGCTTTTAAATCAAAGTTTTTTTCCACCCATAATGTTTTCCCCTCATTAATGGTTAATGAACCTGCATTATAAGTAAAACAAGCATTTTCCTTTGTACCACTTCCCGATACATACAAATTATCATTA
Organism: uncultured Bacteroidales bacterium; assembly: GCA_902790595.1. Classification (GTDB taxonomy): domain Bacteria; phylum Bacteroidota; class Bacteroidia; order Bacteroidales; family SZUA-534; genus RUG13583. Next base: position 319,419 of record CADASL010000004.1, on the reverse strand, counting down.
ATTGTTAAATTGGATCCACTGTTTAATGTCAGTTGCTGAATATCAAACCAAAAACTTGTGGCCGTTGCCTGTTTTGTCCGGTTGGTATAAATATAGTCAGAAATATTACCAAAGACTATTGTTCTGCCAATTTCAACCATGCCACAGCCATAATTACCATAATATACATGATTTAACGTGTTGTCGTACATTATTTGTCCTGGGAAAGAACCATTAGCTTGATTTTTTCCTGTTACGTTCCAATTGCTTGCATTAGTCCAGTTTTCATCGGCGGAATTTTTTAACGTGAATTTGGCACCTTTAACATCCCTAATAGGTCCCGCTTGTCCCCAAACCACATTGTTCACACCAAAAACAAGTGCCAACGCCAAAAGCCCAAAAACTTTGATTTTAGTCATTATTGCCATATTTGAAACATTACTTTTCATAATCAAGCCCCCCATCAATTTTAAACCATAAAAATACCCATAACAGAGTTTTCTGCGAATATTAATACGCATTATATATGCTTGAGGTTGTCATTTTTTTGATAATCGCATAAAAAAGTGGGACAAAAAGTTGACATTTAGGTGCTAATCAAACAAATATTACGAACACCAGTACCTCAAACCAGCGCAAGCAATTGTTCTATACGGAGAAAAAGAGAATGAATAACATTTACATCGCACAAGGTCAGCAATTTATTCCAACACGCATTTGTTCAACACAACAAAAACCGAAAGCCGAACCATTGCTGATTCGGCTTTCGGTTTTTCCTATGCTACGAGTCCTGAATGCGCCCTCAACTGATTTAGAATTTCACAACTTTCTGCTGCAGAACACGGTTGTTGGCTGTAAACCGCAGAACGTAGATTCCGCTCGGCAGGTCGCTGATGTCGAGCGTGGCATCGAAGCTGTCGACATTGACGGTGCGAACCACATTGCCTGTCTGCGAGAGCATCTGGACAACTCCGCCCGCCATTGAGCCGGTGGCGCTCACGCGGAAGCGTCCGTCGGTCGGGTTCGGCACAATGGTGAGCTGCGCAACCTCGTCGCCAGTGTACTGAACGCTGATTACCTTGTCGGCATAAGCGCGGGTGCCATCGAAATCAACTTGCGACAGACGATAGTAGCAATAGCCGCTTTCGGGTGCGTTGTCGCTGAAGGTGTAGTCGATGCGGCGGTCGGAATCACCTGCACCATCGACGTAGCCGATTGTGACAAAGTTGACACCGTCAATCGAACGCTCAATCTCGAAGTAATCGTTATCCTTCTCCGACATTGTGGCCCACTCAAGCACAATGCTGCTGCCCTCCTGACGGCCGCTGAAGGCGGTGAAGGTTACGGGGAGGGGATGGATGTCAGGGTCTGTGTTCTTTGTGCCAAAAGTGAAATCACTATAGCTTGTTACTGGTGAGTTCATTTTGATGTTTTTACCTGTGAAATCAACGGTAACATTATCAATCATTTCCCAATTGCTCCCTATTTTGTGGGCTATAACCAGACCATCCGCCATATCGGTGATGCCGCTTCCGTCATAATCAGCCCAATAGAGAGTCAGTTTGCTTGGCACCGGACCGTGCACATCCCACATTTCCATTCCACTTGCACGTGTCATTCCTGTTGGCATATTACTAGTTACAGGCTCTGCGGAGGCTGTGTATGTATAACTTGCGGTAAATGAATTGCCTCCAGTGTTTGGTTCAACTCCAACCATACCCAAACGGTTCTCGCTTCCGACAATGAACGTGAATGGGTCGGTATTTCCTGTTGCCCAAGTTTTCTGTACCGTTCCTACAACCCAGCTGTTGCCGGTCTTCACCATACTTCCGCCAGCCTCAACATTGATTTGGCTAACAGGTGTCACTAAACCACTAGCAAATGACATTGTACCGTTAAATGTTGGTTCACCGCTTACAGTGACGCCATTGGGGTTGCTGAAGGTTATATTGGCGAACGAACCATTGCCCGCAATTGTCTGCACTGATGATGTGCCGGACAATTTAACAGTGTCAGTACCAACGAAGCCGCCGCTGTTGGTCAAATTGCCCTTCACTGCCAGATTGCTATTAGCAGTTACTGTGCCTTCGTTAGTCAGATTGGCGAACTCAACCGATGAGCCGGAAACAGTATGCTCGGCATCGGTGAACCTTACAGTACCGGCACCCGTGAACTTGCCTGCACAATCAACATCGCCGTTGATGGTGAGTGTGTAATCATCAACTTTAATCTCACCCGACTCAATTTTGACATTTCTGACACTAGTGCTTTCCGACAACTTTGGAGTCTTCATATCTTCTGAGTCAGATGCGCCAATTCCGTCACTGATGTATTTGCCCGAACGCACAACCACATTGTTGGTTCCTGTCGGTTTTACACCTGGCCACCAGTTATAACCCTGATTCCAATCATCGTCGGAACCACGCCAGAGATAATCGTGGCTGATGATTCCTGCATTAATTTCGTAACTGCTTGAGCATTCTATCTCAGGATATGTTTTGTAAACATTCAGCGAGCCCTTGAATCTGTCGGCATACGGAACCCGAACTTTTAACTTGTTTTTAGTCACCCTATCGTAGTTGGCGAAATCTTTTTGCCAATTTTCGGGAGTTTCTCCGCTGTCATATGTAACTCCCTCAGAACTGTAAACAAAATCGTAGGAATCTATCAGCGCAGAGCCTGATTCCAATACCTCTCCATCAATAACCGCAAGGTTGTTAACATACAAATCGGAACTGCTCACCTCAGGAACTTCTTTAAGAATCGGCTTCTGACGCAAGATGATGCTTTTTTCTTTGATTGTGTCGCGGCAACCGATGTTTTCCACCAAAACATAGTAGTCAATCGATGTTGCATCATCGTACAGCAATTGTCTCTTTGTTTGTAATGAAATCTCCTCGCCTGTTTTGCCAGTTTTGCTCTCGCTAAGGGCTGTTGTTCCCGAATAGAGAGTATAAGTGAGCGCGCCATTTGAGTTGCCGATAACCACAGAACCATATGTTCTGTCGCAAGCGTATGAATTATCAGCCAAGGTGTTTTGACCCGCACCAATCGATATTCCTTCGTGAAGTTGTATCTCGGTAGAGTCAGCACCTTCAACCGGGTCATCGTCGAACGTTACGCTCTCCACCACTTTTATCTTGGCCGGACCCGATGACCAAATCACTTTACAGATATTCGGGGCAGACGGTTCAACAGTCTTGCTTCCACCCGCAACTGTCCAAACGTAATTATGACCTTCGATTCTCTCTGTTTCATAAACATATTCCGAACCGGTGCAAGCCGCATACACATCACCGGTGGTAACCGAATGAATCCTTGGCTGCGGTTTGTTTTTCACACTGACAGTTTTGTCCGCCCACCGGCTGCAAGTTGATGTACCGTCCTTGATTGTCTTATAAACCTTTGTCATTCTCAGTGTTACATCGTACTCTGCGGTATTTTGATCAAAGCTAAACTTAGTCTCGTGGCTGGTGAGCGATTCACCGTCGGCAACAGAGACCTTGCTTGAATAATCTCCGTCCAAGACTTCCCAAGTGTATGGATTCTTTGGACTGTAACCGCCGTCGATTACCGCAGCGTCCTCATCAGTCGTGTATCTTCTGACATCGTGCATTCCCACATATCTGGCACCGGTGATTTCCGGCACTGCATTGTACATAACATATAGCGAAGCAGTATTATCACGAACCGAGATTATCGCCAAATCGCCGTCCTCATATACCGATACGAGCTTGATATTGTATGGGTGTGTGTTGTAACCTTCTGTTTGGTCGAACATAGCGCCCAACTCATGTCCTGTGAAAGTAAGCAGGCCAATGTTGTTATTATCCACAGTGACGTTCTTAACAACATTCTTGCTCACACCATTCAGGTTTACGCTATACGTAACCCTATATGGTCCGCCAATGCCCTTGAAGTAAATTGGCACTTCAATCTTGTCGGGGGAGCCGTCGCCGTCATAATCCTCGTTGTCGCCATCGCAGATATAGTAATTTTGATTCATAGCACCGTCAGCCACCATTAGGTTAGCGGTTGCGCCAGCAAAGCCGAGCGAGTAGGCTTTGTGGTTGCTGAAGGTCACCTGGCCCGATGTTAACACCATTGCCTGAGGCAGAGATGTTCCTGCCACGTGCGAACTGTTAATCAGACTCCATAAGGTCTCGGCATTATTCAGCCCGACAATTTTGACACGCTTGAGGTTGGTATTGTCAATGCCGCCGAACGAATGGTCGTTTACACGAATTCTCAGTTTGGATGTAGCTCCATTTGGTGCCGACACCGTCCAATACTCAGTCTGGCAGGCCTTAGTCAGCGTAGGATCGCAAGACGTGCTGGCATACGCGTCGCTGTTATGGTATGTGATTATCCACAACTCGCCAGCCACTTTGGGTTTGGGCTCAACAACAGTTATTGGTGCGTATTCGTCGCCGCCGCCTACCGGGAAGGTGAAATTGTCGTTACCCATCAACCGGCCAATTGGTCCGTTGATGTACGAGCCTGCGCCCGCACCGGTGATTGTGGCTGCCGACGCCATTACCGGGTAAACAGTGTCGGAACTTGTCAAATCGCCGTTGCCAAGGATTAATTCCTTGCCAATGCGCACTTGGGCGGTTGATACTAATGCGGAATCGTTCCTTACCAATGCCACGCCGTTCGGGTTGTTGATTTTCAGTTTCCAGAATGCAGTCTGGTCGTTAGCCACCGATAATTTTTGTTGTTGGGCGGTACCGTTAAACTCTACGAGCGATTTCGAATCGCTATTTCCGCCATCAAAACCCGACGTTGTCTTGTTATAGTCAATCCAATTGCCCTTGATGTGAATCGGGGTGTTGTTGAACCGCAACGTGGTGCCGTTCCTGATAATCATATCACCATTAATATACTCTCCATCCTCTCTGGTAAGAGTTTTAATACCGCTTCCCGACAGAACCACATTCTGCAACGGCAGCGAAACGTGACCGATGGTAGATGTTGGCAGGAATCCATCGCCCCCGCCAAATTCAACAACTGTCCGCTCGTCCCGCAGGAACTCGTCGAATCCGCCGGCGGGCATTTTGTATTGTCTTTCGGCATTTGGCTTCATACACAGCCATCCGGCACCCATAACCGGTCCGAAACTACATCCCTGTACCGAACCAATGTCGAGAACACCAAGCTCAGTGCTTGCGCTACCGTCGCGGTTAGTATTGTCGAAGTATAAGCAATATGACCTGAGAACTTCAGTGACAGTAACAGTGTCGCCCGGTCTGATATGGATTGGGTTGCCGTTGGGAGCGGTAGATGACACCACCCACGATTCGGGAAGGCTCGGGTCCGCATTTTCATCTATAAGTTTCTCCCAAGTGTCAGCTGAGTTCCACTCGCCGCTTTTGCGTGAGTAGAGCGCAGGAAGCCCAGTGTATATGGTGCTGGTGCCGACAACTCCCGCTGTATAATCACCTTGAATGTGTCCGAAATTATTGAATATGATTTGGTTGCCATCTATTTCGGCATGGTCACCCAACTCTGCCCACTTGTAATCAACACCTTTGAAGTACAAGAATTCCGGCAGCATTGTTTTAGTGTCATCGCCATCGACTTTGCCGTCAGTGAAAGTGTAGGTTTGCGTAACATTGAAATTGCAATTATCAGCAACATCATTACTTGTCTCTTCAAACCCTTCGGCATCGACTGACCAATAGTAATTGAGCCATTTCGATGGCGTCTCGGAAATATTCCTGTGTTTGAAGTTGATGGTTTTGACTCTTATCAAAGCATCATCATATGGATTGACAGCAAAGTTATATGCGGCTGGCGTGTAATGCCTTACACCATTATCAACAATTCCGATAGGAAGTATGAACGACGATGGGCCGGTTTGGAGATACTTGACAATGCCGCCATCCTCGTGCTCACCATTGAGACGAATCATACGGGTGCTGCTGAATCCACTCGAACCATCTTTGTCCGTAATTACCGCGTTCTCGTCGAGTACAATTCGATGGAGTCCGGAGTAGAGTGACGAACCAAGACGAATGCTTCGAGTGACGTGAATCGATGTGTTCAGCCAAACCTCGTTGGGGTTGCTGATAATGATGGTTCCCAAACGGCGGACATCGTTTTCACTTCCGTGGATGGTTTGTTTGACATCTTTGTTGCAGAAATCGATACCACCGGTGCCGTCAAACACACCCTCATACCACAAGTCGCCATAGAGCGATATGACGTTGCCATTGTCGGTTACGGTACCGCTCTCCTGATTCAGGTCTTTTGCCACCCTGATTTTTGAGCAGCCGGGCTTCAGTGTCAAATCGCCATCAATCTCCAGCATACCGAACTGAGTCGAGAAATCGCCGATACACTCGATGGATGTGTTGCCCTCGAACCGGGTAATTTGGTCGGACGAGCCGGTAACATATCCGCGGCTAGTTTTATTGACAAGGTCGTCTGACTGATTGTTGCGGTTGGCAAAAGCCTTGTGGATGGTGACGTTGTGCTCTTGCGCGTCGAATACGCCCGTGCCATCGATTGTGAGCGAATCGAGAGTGATGTTGTAGTTATAAACAGCAACAGAGCTGCCAGTATTGACTTTCAAGTGGCAAAGCGGTATTGATGTTTGAAGTTTCTGGTTGCCGCCACCAACAATTATTGTTCCTCCGGTGCACTCCGATTCTGTAGGAACAATGTAAATGTCGCCGTAAGTGTCGACACCACCGCCATTGTTTATTTTCAATGTGCCGCCTCTCATTGTGAACGAACCGATACCAGTGTTCAATATCTCGAATGCACCCCGCTGTGCTCGCCAACTTGTTCTGCCGGATGCTTTTACTTCAACATTGCCTCCGTTCTGTTCCCAAACAAGGTTGCCAATTGTTTGACCATCTTGTCGGCATATTTGCCCCGCTACAGTCAGACTGCCTCCATTAATTATCACAGTCGGACGGCCGTATGGCGCATATGCCAAACAGTTGTAACCGGAGGATCCCACAGCCAGGCTGCCTTGACTTTCGATTATCAGTTGGCCAGACAATTTCAAGTTTGTGGCATCAGTTTCCTGGGTTACAAGAACCTTGCCCGATACAATCGACAAGCAGCCTTCAGCAGGAATAGTGAAATCTGCCTTCTTGGTTAAAGTTATGGCATCTTCCGGATTGTCGAAGTCAACCTCCAGTGCTCCTCTTGTGAATGTCATTAAATAGCCATTTGGGTGTGCTCTGCCTTCCGTTGCCGATTTGATTTTGTAGGTAGCAAGAATCAGCTTCGCCGAAGCGTTATCCTTGTTGCATTCAAGCGTATTAAACATTATGTCTGAAGCGGTGCTGCCGTAGATTTTAGCGTTGTTCGCCCCTCTGAACACAGTGTTGAACACGCAAGAATCGTTTTTGGCGCAGAACAAACCGTCAACCTTCAAATCGCCACCTATTTCGAGTTTGTTAGCTGTTGATGCGGGGGATTTTTCGCCACCAACAGTCAGTTCAGCGTCTTCGGCGACAATCACATTTCCCAAAACTTTATATGTCTGAACCCTTTTCCTGCTGCCATCTTCCCAGAATGAGAACCCACCATTTGCCACCTCTCTTGCAACATCGTTCTTGATTACCATATTGCTGTCGATAGTCACAGTGCGCGCTTCATAACTGCACGACTTCGCCCATCCCTCAACAGTGAAATTTCTGTAAACGGTAATGTTCTGGTTCGGCATAGTGATCCGCTTGTCGGCAGCGCAACCGCCAACTGTCAAATTGCAATAATTGGCAAGCGTGGTTTCATTACCCTCTGATTTATTTGGAATGGTATATCCGACACTACCCTCATTTACATAATACTTCACCGTGCCACCGTTCGCGCCGAGGAATTTGCCAAAGTCGCCTCTCGGGAATTTGGCTGACGCCAACTCCAATGTTCCGGCGCCAATAGCCTCATCAACTTCAATGATTTGGAAATTATGATTGCTTGTCGTTCCCAAATCCAAAGTTGACCCTGGCATTATATTCAAACTTGCACACGATTTTCCATTTTCAGTTATTACTACTTTATGATGCTTGCCATTGCCGCCAATCTGAACGGCGGTGGTATTGCCGGGGGTAATGCCCGCAGGCTCGCCGCACTCCTCTCTCGACCACGAATTCGGATCATTCCAGTTGACAACACCTGTTTCTTCGGCAACTCTTGATGTGTAAAGCTGTGTACAATCAACAAAGGCATTGTGGATACCGCAGGAGTAATAACCGCTGGCATCAACTTCATCCGCAATCTGCATATAACGTTCTTCGGGGCAGTCAACCCTTCCGGCAACATTTACCGAAGCTGTGCCATAGCGTTCCCAATCGCCTGTTAGCGGTTTGCGGCCAGCCTCATATGAGGTGGGCACAGAGCCATTTGTAAGGTTATCAGAGAACCAACGTCCGATGAACGTCATAGTTCCGGGGTTCTCAAATCCTGCTGAGCTGTTCTTCCAGTAACAGTAGAGCGACTCCGTTGTACGGAAAGCGTATCCCGAAATTGGCAGCGATGTTATGCTGCCATAGACATCGGCCGCGCTGTAACCAATGGTTGCCGGAGTGTAATAGTAATTGCCATTTGACTGAATTCCGAATTGGAAAGTAAAATTGTTAGAAGCCTCGCTGTATACTCTTGTTACACCACGTGCGCTCGAGCCAACAGTAAGAATCATTCGTTCATTGCCAAATTCACCACCAGTGGCCTCAACCGACGATTTCTCGTCCAATATCAGATTGCTGCTTCCAATGTTGAATCGCGTGTTGCTTGCAAAATCGAGTTTCCCGGTAACGGTGAGAGCAGTTGAAGCGCCCGGGTTTGTGGGGTTCTCAAGCTTGAGCTCACTTCCTGTGTTAATCTCCAAATTGTTGACCTTACCAGCGCCTGTGCTTAATATCTTGCTTCCCTTAACCACAATCTTGCCTGCGCCTGTCTCCTCACGGGCATAGGTGCCGTCAAACTCAGCGTCGCCATACATTGTGTAGACGTTGTCGTTGGAGTTATCGAGCATTTCAGCACCTTCGGCAAGAGTGAATTTCCCGCGTACATCAACACCGTTGTCAAATTTAATCCTCGCGTTCTCGGCAATAGTCAGTTTGTTGAAACCCGGGGTATTATCTGTTGAGCTGTTTTCAATGGCGCCATTAATTGTAATGTTACCCGTGCCAGTCATTACAAACTCCGAGTTTTTAGTGTAAACTTTTGCCCCGCTGTTGACAATCAGGCTGCCGCCAATGGTTATTTTCTTGCCATTGGTATCGAAAATCACATCGCTGTCTATTGTCAAATCGTGTTTAATCACAGTTGAAGCCACCACATCACCTTTGTTATCAATATAGTGCTTTACATAGGATTTGTTCGATGGTTCATTTTGCTCATTTTTCAGAACGAGGTCGAATAGTGGTAATTCACTCGCTATCAAATAGTTTCCAACACTTGCATCATCAGTCAGGCTTTTCCACGCGCCACCAGTATTGAGAATAATCTTACCTCCGCTGATTTCACCATTTAGCGGATTCGATTTCACCACAAAAGCTCCGCCAGGTAGTGCGGTTTGCAATTCCAACGTTCCGCCCGTCATATTGAATGTGTATGTGGGCTCCGGCATACTGAATAACGCATTTTTGACATCGTTTTTGGAATTCGCATCACCATCACCCGTTACCGTAACGTTGCCTTCATCCGACAATATGAACGTTGTTGTTCCGTTTGCGGCAAAATTGGAGGGACGGAACGTCGCAATTTTCAATTTGCCTTGGCCTTTAACTTCAATATATGATGTGCCGACAAATGTTATACCAGATGAGCCTTTGCCATCAAACAATCCTTGTTCAATAATCAATTTGCCAGCAGGAATGACCGATGCCCAGGAAACAGACTTGGCAGAGGAAATGGTGGCGTCAACTTCGACATTCGCGCCATTCAGATACAAGCAGCCCGAAGCCGGAATATAGGCGCAATCATACTGCTTGTCTCTGGATTCGGCCAACGACCTGATATGCACATCGCCCGTAAGCTCAAGTGTACCGCACTTTATCCACAGCGGTTTGTAATATATCTCGGGGTCGGCCGGATAAGGCACACCTTCTGCGAATCCGTCAGGCATAACATCGTTAATGGCGTAACCCAGGAGACCGAAACTCTCTTCACCCTCAGAATAAAGTGTCAGCTTGTATGTGGCGTCAACACCTTTGTCAATTATCAATTGGCTGATGTTGGTGGTGCTGTAACACTCAAGGCGGTTATTGCTCTCTCCGACAAAACGCAGAATGCCGCGGCCTTTAAGTCCTTCTGGCGCCATTGCCTCGGTCGCATAGTCGGCCCACACGCGGTTGGTGAGCTTGACGGTGCCTCGGTTATACATATTGCCGCGCACTTGCAATGTGTCGGCCTTGTTGTGTGCGCCAGCGCCGACTGTGGTCAGTATTTTTCCTTTAGTCTTAATATCGACATTTCCCTCAACGTGAATGGCCTGCGATACGGCGGTATATACCAAGGCTCCGTTATCAATTTCTAGGTCACCATTAACCGTCAAGCGTTGTTTATCTTCGGGCAGAGTCAGCAAGACATTGTTTTTATCATACCTGATGGCAAGATTGTTGAACGTGAGTTGTTGCAATTCATATCCGCTATCATCGGGGGTGCCGCTGAAAACAGTTGTTCCGCCACGTGAACTCATAAACTCTTTCGTGTCTGCAATATGCGGGAAATCGCCACGGTCTTGAAGTATAAGCATTCCGACGCCAGTAAGGTTGTTGACATCAACCTCACAATCTTTTGTTATAACCAGTTTGGTGTCCTGACCTTTAAGGGTTATCGAGCGTGCAAGAATCCGGTTGTCATCACCGGCCGAGATTGAATCGCTGCCCAGAATGACAAAGTCGTAATAAACTCCCGCTTGCGGAAGCGATCCCGGATTCACCCATTCATTACCTGTTGAAATTGTCGTCCAAGTGCTTGGATCGTTCCATCGGCCAGTGTTGAACGAGTATAGCGTGGTGATAACCGGGTACTCAACCGCCGTCCAGGTACCATTGATGGAAGTTGTGGTAATCACTATTTGATTATTGGAGAACGGGCTGGAAGGTGTTTCTGTGTTAAACACCGTATCGCCGACAAAAACTTTCCAGAAATGGCCGTCACTTTTACCATAGCCTTTCACATCATCGGCATCATCATAATGCAACGTCAGTTCACCGCCCATATCATCTGCGGCATCAATAGTCCAATAGCGGCACAAATCGGACGAGCTGCCCGACAACGATTCGCCTGTAACACCAACTTTTATAATGTCACCTACCGCCATTTCCAGTTCTTTTGCCTCTACCGGTGAGTATATATACATAATCTCACCCATTTGGCCATATGTAAGAGTACCTACGGGGAATACCACTTGGCGGTCGTCGCTGCCAGTTTTTTCTTTGTAAACCAGCTTGCCATTGTCGCCCGCCAATACCATATGTCCGGCATCAAAATCTTCAACGCTGTATAGTTCGCCTATAGTCAACTCCTTGCCGTTAAGAGCAATGCGGCCCTCATCCCAATCCAGCTCACCATCAATGGTCACATTGTCGAACATCGATATGTTTCGAGCCTCCAAAGTGTTGAGCGTCAGTGCCGGATAAACACCTGGCAGCATACCTGTACAGTTGCTGGCGTAGGTGACGGTTGCCACATACTCAACATTCGCGCTGGCCACCTGGGGGTCGACATTCAAATCTTTAATGGTTACGCCTTCGGCACGCGTGAACCTGATTTTACCTGAGGTTCCGTCGAAACTTGAGGCAGTTGTGAATGTAACATTGGCACCGCCAAGGTTAAACTTGGAATTGCTGGTGGCAAGGATTTTGCCATCGAGAGTAACATCACTGCCGATGCTCAATTCTCCAGCTATGGCAAGCTTACGGCCTGCATCCACTATCACCTTGCGCGCCTCGTCGGTAGTCCAGGCCAAAGCTGCCGCGTTCCGACCGGTGATGGTGTCGGTTCTGTGCAGATGCAGCGGGCTGGTAAGCGTCATTGTGCTGTCGATAGTAAGGTTGACATTGGCGGCCAGCTCAATATTTGCCGCATTTATTCTACTATCGGTGCCGTTTATAATAACCGAATTGCCCAGAATGCTCAATCCGCTGCCACCCGCAACCAGTTCCTGGCCTTCAAGCAATTGCAGAGTGCCGGCTTTGCCCGACGCGCCAGAGGCTAATGCCATAGTTGTAACATTTGTTGTGGCGGCCACAACAATTTTTGCGCTATCTAGCACTGTGAGTTTCGTAATTGTGTTGGTGCTGTTGTTGGTAAACACTCCGCCCTTTACTTCATATTCAGCCACACTATTGTTCGCACCTGCGTTCTTTGTGATATTCGCAAAAGTTGTCAGTTTGTTGGCACTACTAATATCTGCATTTACAACAAATGTGCCCTTGCCGCTGATGGTTTGGTCGTTGGCGAATGTTACACCAACACTATTTGTCAATGTCGCACCTTCGTCGATAACAATTTCACCTGTGCCGCCAAAGGTTAAAGCATTGGTTATAATCTCAACATTTCCCTTAATGGTTAATGTGTTGTTTGCGGCAATATTGAGTCCTGTGGCAGAGATTGTTGTTGAACTTAAGTTCGACTGGTTCAATTCAACATTCAAATTGTTGAATACAATATTCTTTCCTCCCGCCACATTGCCATTAGCAGCAAATACGACAGATTCTCCCACACCCGTTAATGTTGTATTTGATGGTGTAAAAACATTACTTACAGATACGTTACCACATAACGAAATGGCACTGCCGTTTAATGTGAGCTTATAATAACTGCCCGAAAGCATATAAGTACAAGAAGCTGCGTATGTTACCAGTTTCTCTCCTACTGCTTCAAAAGTATAGCTATCTCCTAAACATTTTCCCAACTTTGTCATTGTAGAACCGATTCCGCCTTCAGCTTTAAAAGTTCCTATCAAAGACTCAATTTCTTCAAAATCAATATTTTTCTTAAAAGTCAACGTGTTCGTTTCTGTTTCAACAATACCTGACAATTTGGAATGCTCGTTTATGCTCATATTACTCTTGGCAATCAAATGTGCATTAGCTCCATTCATAGTAAGATTGTCTATGTTGAAATATGAAACTAAAACTCCATTATTAATTGTAACATCAGACAATTTGTTGTTGGTTCGTGCATTTGTCAATGTATCACCTTCATTAACAATAAATTTTGCACCTATCATACCACTACCTCTCAACTCAAGATTCTTAACATTTACAGTAATGATTTTTCCTGTAGGTGTGGTTCCGTTAATAGTCAATTTGCCATCGCCGTTAATTGTTACGTGGGCATCAGAAAGGAAATTAGTGGTTGTAATGTTTCCATCCACCCTGCCCGAAGTATTCATTTTCAAATTGGCGAATATGATTTCACCATTCAAATCCTTGTCTTCATCTTCACTCAAACTTACAATTCCCTCTCCGCCTATCGTAGCATCGCTTTCCGACGATGTTGAGCAGTCAAGTGTGAGAGTTGAAGCAACCTCAAACCCTGTACCCAACAATGTAATGCTATCGCCGCTGATTGTAATATCTTCAGCAAACTGAACTTTCGAACCTGTGGCCCGAGTATTAATGGTGCCTGCCGTGATTGTCCGCGCGAAATTGAATATCAGTTCCCGACCGGCGCTTACTACAATACTGCTGTCAACTGTAATGGCGTTGCCACCGCTGATTGTAACGTTGGCACTTCCTTCTTTTATAGTCAAATCGCCATAGATGTGTCCGGTATTTGGATTATTTATGGTTGTGGCAGCACTGGCATTCAAAACCAGATTGTTGAATGTGAATTCCTCTTGGCCACTGAAGTCTCCAGTCAATTCCACCGTACCTCCACCGGTTGACAAGAAAGGTTCGTAAACATCCGAGCCACCAGTCGTGAAAACGCCATCGACTAATATTTTCCCTTTACCAGTAACACAACTAAATGTCATTGTGTGCGCAGGGTCCTTCACAAAATCACCTTCAATCTCAACAATCTTGGCTCTTATATTATCAACCGAATTCACTGTAGAACCTTCACGTATAAATATGTTGACGTCTTCCGTGATATTGGCCGCAAGAATTGGGTTGCCGTCTTTATCCTCCCAAGTATCGTCACCATTCCACGGATTAACACCCGGTTTCGAATAAGCCACCAAACTGTTATCGATGGCTGTCCAGTGGCCCGAAAAATCGTTGAGCCCGGAAACCACGAATGTGTTTGCCGCTCTATCAAAATCGACATTAGGATCAGATGGGTCGAGTGTGGCGGATTTATGTTTCAATGCTGTGAAAAGCCCGGCGCCGGAATCATCGTTGTCATATATCAAGGTGATTGTTGCATCGGTGTATGCGTCAAGATTTTCAGTTACAATGTCCCACGAGCGTTTCAGGTTGAAATCAGAACCTCCGTCATCGATTTTGTTGGCCGATGTTACTGAAACAAAAGCACCTGTTCCTGACAATGTGCCGGTAATGCGGACGGGAGCATATTGTTTTTCCGCACCCTGGGTAGTACCAATAGGGAATGTCAGCGCATCCATTTTGGTGATAATCAGGTTTCCTTCCGAAATGCCATTGTGGCCAACAACAATCATATTGTTTTCGCCGAACGATGGAGAGTCGGCTATGCCGTTTGCCAACGTGAGGTTGCGCCCGGCGAGCGTGATGTTGGCGTTCCACGCAAATGCGCCCGACACCTCAACATCACCGCAGAGCGCGGCATTGCCATTCACGGTAAGATTGTTATATGTGCCGCCTTTTATTTTTGTTGATGTGGCATCGTAAGTGATGTTTTTATCGCCGTCGAACTCAATGCCAAAATCACCTGTAAGATTGCATATTGTGGAACCGCTATTCACAACAACGTGGCTTCCCGCTCCCTTCACAATGTCATTCTCGCCAAATACAATGTTTCCGCTCAAAGTCAGTGTCTCGTCCGCCTTCAAATTTACACCACCGGTTAATGTGGGATTGACGAGTGTTGCTGAAACCTGGAAATCGGCCGAGCAACCAGTTCCTACATTGAGGTTGCTGAGAGTTTTGTCGGAACGCTTGAATACCAACGCGCCACTATTCTCCAGCACAAATGTGCCAGCCACTGCGGCATCGGCATCGCCTATTTCAATTGTGGCGCCATTGGCGACTATTGTCTTGCCGCCTGCAATCTCACCATTGAGGGTGAGTTTTTTATTACCAGAAATAGTGAGTGTCTCCTCGGTTTCCAATGCCACATCGAACTTGCCGGCAACTGTTACATTGTTGTTGATAGTGAACGCAGTCGCTTTAGTTTTCAACGAAGCATAAGTGGCTGCATATACGTAAGTTGAATTCTCATCGTATGTGGCATTCAGGTTGTCAGCCACTGTAATGCCAGACTGCCCTTTGTAACCATTAATGACAACACTGCCGGCATCGCCGTTAATCAAAATACTACTGCCATCATCGGCCACAGCCGCATTCTCACCCAAATTAACCGTTCCGCCATTAGCCGTAATAGAATGTCCGCCACTAATCGCGCCGTTGATTGTAACTTCACCATTCACAATAACATCGTCGCAAAGTTCAGCGTCGCCATTGATAGTCAGTTTTGAATATGTGCCAGCCAATACCCGGCTCGACGACGCATTGTAAACAACTTCATAATCGTCAGTAATCGAAACCGGCAAGTCGCAATCGGTTAAATTGGAAATGGTGGCATTTGATTCTATCTCGATACTGCTACCATCGTCAGCGATTGTAAGTCCGCTTAAATCAACATTTTCACCGGTAATAGTAATCTGATGGCCACCACTTATAGTTCCTTTCAAATCAGCATCACCTGCTATGGTTAAATCGCCGTTTGCAACAAGCGTCGAACCTGACTGTAATGTCAAGCCATTAATCGATGTTCCAGCGGCTCCCGACAAAGTGAGAGTCTGGCCGTCGGCCACGGTCACACCGCCCCCAAAATCAGCCGCGCCCGTCACTTCAACATCGCCGCACAACGTTACGCTGCCGGTATTAGCGATTGTCAAATCACCATATTTCGCTCCAATTATTTTTGTTGATGCACTATTGTATTCAACATTTTTATCATCCTCAATTGTAACATTTTCAACACACCCCGTGTAGCCGTTGATAGTCACATCATTTGTAATTGTGAGAGAAGCTTCATCGCTGATGTCGGAGTTAGAGCCAAATGTTATTTCGTTGCCTTCAAATTCGATATTTCCACTCGCCAAACCTCCTAACAAAACAAGTTTATCCGAAACCGTCAAATCGCTGTTTAACGAAAAATTCGCATCTGCACCAATAGTGAGGCTTTCCAAATCTGAGATTGTACCATTGTTTGTGAATGTTCCATCCGCAATATCCATTTTTGTAACGTTGACCAACGAGCAACCCGAATTCAATGTTGTGCTTACTTCGGTTTTGAATGTAGACTCATCACCGCCAGTCAAATTGCCTGTGATATTTAATACGCCAGTGCCTTCCTCGTCTTTCAAAATGGTAATATCACCATCAAACGTATTGCCGTTCAATGTGAGAACCGATCCATCGAAAATTTTAATATTTCCTGAACCCGAGAATGCCGTCACCGAGCTTAAATCGACATTTCCCTCGATTGTAAGTGTTTCTCCGCCTTCAAATGCTATGGTTGTTCCGGCAGCGAATGGTTTTCCCGAACCTTTTATTGTTGAGTTTTCAGTAACTTGGATCGGATTGGCTGTGGCTGTCAGTTTTTTCCCGGATTGTACTTCTAAGGTACCACCATTCAATATGAGTCTATTGGTTACTGTACTATTATTAGTCGCTTTATATGTTCCGCCATTTATAGTAAGCGATTTTATGTTCGTCGAACCTTTCTCGTTTTTAAACACATTACCTTCAACTATTATGTTGGCTCCAACATCTGTGCTACCATTTTTAGGCGGTGATGCAAGCAAGGTTAAGCTTGATGACACTGTTATAGTTGATGTTTCATCGGTTTTGAAGGCTGACCAAACATCCAATTCGCCACTACCGTCTATTACCAAATTTTTCTTGGCATAAACCGTCTTCTCTACTACAACTGTAACATTTTCACCAATAGTAATGGTTCCGCCAGTACCATCATCAGCATAAATAGTATTTGTCTTTCCTCCATCACCTGTCAGATTAATGTATGCATTGATTATCAAGTGAGAACCATTCTTCAGTATTACTTGGGAAACATCTCCGGCATTACTGCTAATAGTTATTTCGTGGCCAGCCCTTATTGTAACAACGTCTTTGTTGCCACGAACACCCGAAGGAACAACTCCTCCAACCCACGTGGAAGGATCATCCCAAGAACCACTTTTTGCTGTGGAATAGTCTCCTGCCCACACATCATTATTCGCCCCCGCCAGAACCGCAAAAACTGCTAAACAAAAAACCTTAACACGAATAGCTGAAACTAAATTCATCATATTTGAAAAATTTTTCTTCATACGTTTTCCCTCATTTGTTAACTCACAAATTTACCCATAAAAGGTGTTTGCGACAGCTTGAATACGCATATATATATATGAGTGTTCCTGTTTTTTTGATAATCGGACTGAAAAGTGGGGTAAACAGACGCACGAGGGGCTTTTAACGCAATTTTTTTTGACAAAAACGCTTTTGAGCTATTCTATTGGAAGATAAGCAGTTAAATTAATATATTGACAACAAATAAAATGCGTTAGGATATACAGATTTATATTATATATCATAAAATAAAATTATGTATGATATTTGAGATTATGCCCAAAATATGGCCAAAGGAATTTTTGTGGAAGATGTTTTTAAAAGTTTTCAATATGCGATATTGAAGCCGTCCCCTATGAACTTTAATAAAAATAACAAAAAAATAGCCCAAGGCGTTGCCTTGGGCTATGCTGTTTTACCCCACTGGGGCACTGATACTTACTTTTTACTTTCCCCACTCTTCAGGTGCGTGGCGCCATTTTTTCAGCGCTTCGAGTTGGTCGTCGGCAATGTAGCCGATTTCGAGAGCGTGCTCAAGCAGAGCGTCGTAGTTGCTCAGGGTGTCGAGGTTGCAGTTGGCGCCGGCAAAGGCATCAACAGCGCGTTTGAATCCGTAGGTGAAAATGGCGTAAAGGCCCAGAACATCGGCGCCGGCGGCACGCAGAGCCTCAACGGCAGCGAGGCTGCTCCCGCCTGTCGATACCAAATCCTCAACAACCACAACCTTCTGACCTGCCTGCAGATTACCTTCAACGCGGTTGCACATTCCGTGAGTTTTGGCGTCGCTGCGCACATACACAAACGGCAGCCCCATAGCCTCGGCAACCAATACGCCGTGAGCGATTGCTCCTGTGGCCACACCGGCAATCACCTCAACATCAGGATATTTCTGACGGATAAGAGCGGCAAACGAGTCGCGGATATAGCTGCGCACCTCAGGGTACGACAGTGTTGCGCGGTTGTCGCAGTAGATTGGCGATTTCAGTCCCGACGCCCACGTGAACGGTGTTGACGGAGACAGTTTAATTGCTTTAATTTGCAGTAAATAAGAAGCAACTTTTTGTTGAATTTGATTTATTGATTCCATAATGTCTCAAAAATATAAAGTTTTCTTTTTCGGAAATGTGCTGGTTTTCACCGACAGCCCCGAATTGCATCGCAAAACTACAATAATCTACAAATATTCGGGTGTGGAAGCGCTGAAGGATTTTCTTTTCGGATACGTCGAGAAGTGCAACAATCACCATATCAGAATTTTATGCGACGATAAAGAACAATGCTGGACTGAATTTTGCTCGTTGTTCGAAGTGCGCCGCGCGGCTGGCGGATTGGTTGTTAATGATTGCGGCAACTATCTGTTTATCAAGCGGCAAGACAAGTGGGACATTCCCAAAGGCCACATTGAGCCAGGCGAGCAGAGCCGCGAGTGCGCTGTGCGCGAAGTGACGGAAGAGTGCGGTGTGGGCGGCTTGGAAATTGAGCGCGCAATCTGCACCACCTATCACACGTATTACATTGGCAGCCAGCCGATTCTGAAGTCAACCGATTGGTACTTAATGCGCTGCTCCGGCACGCCCGAACTGACGCCGCAAACCGAGGAAGACATCACGCAGGCCGTCTGGGTGGCACCATCCGACGTCGATAACCTACTGAAAGACAGTTTCTCATCGATACCAGAAGTGATTAAACAGTTAGAAATTAGAAATTAGGAGTTAGAAATTAGGAGTTAGAAATTAGGATTGAAAAGAGAAAGTTTAGAAGTTGAGAATGATTAGTTCTCTAAACAGCGAAGCGACTCACCTTCTCAACAGCGAAGCGACTCACCTTTTAGACGATTCACCGATTAAACGATTAAACAGCAATGAGAAAAATCTTAATAATCAGTATTATAGCAATATTTTCAATGGCGATTGCAGCAGCGCAACCCGTGCAGTTGAGTGAGCGCTCGTACATTGAGGTTTACACGTGCGCGCCAGGCAACCAACTCTACTCGCAGTTCGGGCACACGGCCATCGGCGTTATCGACCCGGAGCGGAACCTGCGCGAGGTGTTCAACTACGGCACTTTCAGTTTCAACACACCGCATTTCTACCTGAAATTCTGCGCCGGAAAACTGCTCTACCAACTTTCGACCGAGAGTTTCAGCGAGTTTGTCTACACCTACGAACGCCGTGGCCGGCAAGTTGTGGCACAACGGCTCAATCTGACGCTCGCCCAACGGCAGCACCTCTACGAAATGCTTGAGGAGAACAGCTTGCCCGAGAACTGTGATTATCAATACGATTTCTTTTTCGACAACTGCGCCACGCGGGTGCTCGATATGCTCTACCGCGCGTTTGGCGACTCGCTCACCTACATAGGCACCGACACCGTTCATCTGCCAACAATGCGCGACTGCATTCATCCGTATCTTGCTGGCAGCCAGTGGACAAAAGCCGGCATCGACCTTGTGCTGGGCTCCATCACCGACCGCCGCGCATCGAACCGCCAGCAGTCGTTCATTCCCGACAAACTGCACGATTATCTTGCTGAATGTCAGATAGACACACTGCCGCTTGTGAGCGATACACGTCTGCTGGTTGAATCGAAAATCAAGTACGACCAAACGCCTTGGTTCTTGTCGCCAATACTGATTTTCAGTCTGTTGCTGATTGCAGTTGTTATTCTGACATTCCGCTTGCCGGCAACCGCGCTCGTGATTTTCGACCGCATATATTTCGGCATCATCGGACTATTGGGGCTCCTGATAACGCTTCTCTGGTTCGCCACCGACCACGGCGCCACCGTGGGCAACCTCAATATGTTGTGGGCGTCACCACTGTTTCTGGTCTATATTTTCACCATCGGAAACGCCGAAAAACAATGGCATAAATGGCTGCGAATCATTCTGATAGCAGGAAACAGCATAATGATTTTCGGCTTTCTGCTTCCGCAGAGTTTCAATTTGTGCTTCTATCCGCTTGTGGCGGCCTCGCTGGTGAGGTTGATTTATAGAAAATATGTGAATTGAAACGCTAATAACCGGCAAATTATATGAAAGCAATTATATTGGCAAACAACGGATTCAATCAAACCGATATGTAACGCTTACGGCGTAACTCTCCTAATGTGATATTTGCCGCAACTCATTGCCCGTTAGGGCATTAATATCGGTAGAAATTAACGGCATAGTAAGAATCCTACCCCGTAGGGGTTGCATACTCCAACTCCACTAACATACAACAATTAATCTTGGGGAAAAATTCTTGAATTTCAATAAAATATATAGTCCTTATTATAATCTATACCAAACAATTCAAGAAACTTTATGTATTCATCTCTAAACGATTGGTTTTTGTGGTGTTCCTCTTGATTCTCAATGTACTCGCAAACAGCGTGTACTTGTGATTTCCCATAAGAAAACGCTCCAAATCCCTCTTGCCAGGCAAATTTCCCTGTGGTCAACCGTTTTTCGTTTATCCATAGTGACGAACTACGTTTGATATCGGCCACCAAAGAAGATATTGATTGGTCAGGAATCACCCCTATTAAAATGTGGATATGGTCTGAAACTCCACCTATCGACAATATTTTATGACCTTTGTTCGAAATAATGCCGGTTATGTATTTGTACAATTCGTCTTTCCAAGTTTCAGATATGAGCGCTTGTCGGTTTTGAACGGCGAAAACTAGGTGAACAAATAATTGTGTATATGTATTAGCCATAAGAATAACAATTTGAATATTACAATTATACACATTTATACCGATATGTAACGCCTACGGCGTAACAAAAAAAAACGTACCGGCTTTTCTACAGATATGTAACGCCTACGGCGTAACTGAACTTCGTGTTAACATTCTTCTACCGATATGTAACGCCTACGGCGTAACAAAAAACTACGTACCGGCTTTTCTACAGATATGTAATGCCTACGGCGTAACTGAACTTCGTGTTAACATTCTTCTACCGATATGTAACGCCTACGGCGTAACTCTCCAAATGTGGTATTTGCCGCAACGCATTGCCCGTTAGGGCATTAATATCGGTAGAAATTAATGGCATCTCTAGAATCCAACCCCATAGGGGTTGCACAATAATATGTTACCCGTTTCGCTGACGCACAACCTCATACATTAAGACGGCAGCCGCAGCCGACACGTTTAGCGACTCAATGCTGCCCAAAATCGGGATTTTAACCAACGGCTCGCAAAGGCGCATCACATCGTCGCTCAAGCCGGTGTCCTCTGCTCCCATCACAAGGCAAAGCGGCCCTGTAAGGTTCTGATTATAATAGAGATTCTCGGTCTTTTCGGTTGCGCCGCAAATGGTGAGGCCTGAATCCATAAGGGTTTGCAGAGTTTTTTTCATCGACGAGGTTCGGCAGATTGGAACTTTGTGCAAGGCTCCGGCCGAGGTTTTGACGGCATCGGGGCCAATGCGCGACGCACCCTTTTCGGGCACCACAATGGCATCGACTCCGGCGCACTCCGCCGAGCGCACAATGGCACCGAAATTGCGGACATCGGTAACGCCATCGAGCGCAACCACAAACGGCATTCTTCCCTCGTCAAACACCTGAGCCACAACATCTTCAATCTGGCAGAAAGCAATCGGCGACATCAACGCTATGACTCCCTGGTGGTTTTTGCGGGTAATGCGGTCGAGGCGCTCAATGGGCACGCGCTGAACCGGAATGTGATTCTCGCGAATAAGTTCCGTAAGTTCCTGTGTCAGTTCGTTGTTCTGACCAATCTTCATCAAAATTTTATCGACCTGCTTGCCAAATCTGATAGCCTCAATTATGGCGCGGATTCCGAAAATGTAATCGTCGGTGTGGCGGTTCTGGTTGTTATCCATTGTGTTACGTTTTTGCGCCGCAAAGATAGGAATTTTGGCGGTGAATCGATTAAAGGTGAAAGGGAAGTGGGAAGAGGTTAGAGTTTTAAGTTTTAAAGTTCAAAGTTTAAAAGTTTTAAGTTTAAAGGTTTAGGAGTTTAGCGTTTTAAGTTTAACAGGTTGATACTCTTCGCTGCCTAACGGATTGGATTTCAAACCGTTTCAACATTCTTTTCCTTCATTCCTTCTTCGGTTCCAACTTCAACCGATACGGATCGGTGGTTGATTTGGCGCTGAAGAATCCGAGCGCGCCATTGCTGACATTGGTGTAAATGTTGGCCGGTGGACCTTGCAGGATTGTGGCGTTGCCAAAAGTCTCGTCGCTCATATCCTTAATAAATTGACGGTATTCGGGGCTGATTGAAAACAAATCGAAGCGGGCTTCGGGCTTTTGGGGGATTGAATCCTCGTTGGCATCGCAAATCTGAATATTCTCAAAAACACCGCACCCGTCGTAAATGCTGCCGGCATACGCCCATTTAACATCTTCGAAATTAGAGTTATAGCACGAGTCGTTGAAATAGACGTAAAACATATAGCAGTCGTCAACGCCTTTCTGCTCGGTAAACGAGGCGTAGAAGAAATAGTGGTACTCAGGCAGCGTCAGGCCGTATTCCTCATTGGTGTACTCATAATAAATTGTGTCGAACCGGTTCGGAATTGGCATATGGTCAACCGCCTCATACTCTTCGCCATTCGTTAGTTTGATGCTGAGCGTGTAGGTTCGGCCCGGAATGCCACGAGCAGCAGAATCGGTCCAGTAAGTTCCGTCGTTGTCGTCGTCCGACAAAAGAAAGGTCTGTTCCCCATCGGAAATGGTTACGGTGGCGCCCAACTCAGCCGGTGCGGGCCGGTTGTAGAAATACGATGTTGAACGTGTGAGCCGCACGCTGTAGGGTCCTGGCTCGTTGGTAATCTCACCAGCAACCACAAGGCGGTTGTTCTCGCCTTCGTTCAAATCAATGTCGATTCCTTCGGTGCAGGCGGTGGCGATTATTACGCTTAAAATACCGATTGTGAGTATGTTACGGTTCATTTTTTTGGTGAATTGGTGTCCCGATAGCTATCGGGATGGTGAATCGGTGAATCGGTGAATCGGTGAATTGTTTAAAGGTTTAAAAGTTTAACTGGTTTAAATTCAAAATTCAAAAATTCAAAAATCGAAAATCAAAAAATAGCAAAGCCGCAGTTAACTACGGCCTTGCGTCGTTCAAATTATAACCAATTATCATCGGTTTCACCAATTATTCAATTATTTATTCAATCCTTCTCTCATTCAATCCTTCAATCCTTCTCTCGTTCAGTCCTTCCATCCTTCAGTCATCGGCTTGCCGTCCTTCATATCATTCACAATATCAAACTCATATGTGTCATACGAACGGGCCGAGAAGTAGCCCAAGCCATTGGGCTTGTCCTTGTCTTTGTTGATAATGTTGGTGCAGACATTGGCTGGCGGGCCTTGAAAAAGCCCCATTCCCGAAGTCTCGCCCGACAGTTGGCTCACAAAGTTGTAATAGCCAATGCTGATAGTCACCAAATCGCAGCGGACGTGCGGGTTGTGCGGAATGGAATCCTCGTCGTGAGCGCAGAAAAGAACATCCTCAAAGTGTCCGCAACCGTCCATATAACTGGCGGTGCTGGCATACAGAATATCATCGAACGTCGGGTTCCATAGAGTGTCATTGAAATAGTAGTAAATCAAATACTTATCATCGAAATATGGCTTCTCGGTGAAGGTGGTGTAGAACCAATAGTAGTACGAGCCTATATCAACACCATATTGCAGATTGGTGTACTCGTAATACACTGTGTCAAAGGTGTTTGGCGCAATCAGTTCATCAACAGCCTCATACTCTTCGCCGTCCTTCAGTTTAATGTTCAAAGTGTAGAATCGGCCTGGCACACCGTAAACATCGGGCGCGGTCAGGTAGTTGCCCGTGCTGTCGTCATAGGTGAGCGGGAAAACGTTGCCCTCGCTGTCACTAATGGTGACAATGGCGCCCTTTTCGGGTGTGGCAGGCTGGTTGTAGAAGTACGACGTTGAGCGCGTCAGGCGGACGCTGTGCTGCATTGTGTCAGTCGAAATGTAGCCTTCAACCACAAGACGGTTGTTCTCGCCTTCGTTCAATTCAATGTCGATTTTTTCGGTGCAGGCGGTGCTGAAAATCGCACTTAAAATGCCTATTGTCAATATATTGTGTTTCATCGCGGTTTAGAATTTGAAGTTATAGGTAACCGAAGGGAAAATGCTGAACATATAGAGTTTTTCGGCTGTCATTACCGACGGGTCGTGCTCGTCTTGCTCAAACATTATGCTTACCGCATTGTGGCGGTTGTAAACGTTGTAGATTGACAGATTCAGGTTCTGCTCGAGCCAGGGGCGGCCTTTGCGCTCGACGGTTTTCAGGTCGAAGGTGGCCGAAAGGTCCAAACGGTGGAAGTCGGGCAGGCGCAGTTTGTTGCGCTCGGCGTAAACTGGGGCAATCACACCGTTGTACTCGAAACGCCCCGTGGGCAAGGTGCGCGGCGCGCCAGTTGAGTAAACCCAGTTGAGCGACAGGTGCAGACGCGGCAGTACATCGTAGGTTGCCACCACCGACAGGTCGTGCGGTTTGTCGTAGTTCGACGGGTAATACTCGTCGTTGTTGATTGTCGCAACCTTGGTGAAGGTGCGCGAATAGGTGTAGCTAATCCAGCCCGTGAATCGGCCTTCCTGCTTCTTCAGCATCAGCTCAAGACCATACGAATAGCCCTGTCCTGTGCGGATTTGCGAGGCAATGTCGTCGCTGACAAACATATCGGCGTGGTCTTTGAAATCGACCACATCGTACATTTTCTTATAATAGGTCTCGGCCGAAAAAGCGTACGCATCTTGCTGGAAATTATGAAAATAGCCCAGCGACACCATCCGGCATTTTTCGGGTTTCACGTTGGGGTTGCTGGCAAACCACGAGTCGATGGGCAGCGGCGACATTGTGTTGCTGGCCAGATGCACATACTGGTAGGTCTGCTGGAAGTTGGCCTTGATGCTGTTGTGGTCCGTCAAGCGGATATTGAGTGAAAAGCGCGGCTCAAATCCCTTATACGTGTTGAAAACGCCTTTGCCATAGTGAGTTGTGTCAACGATGTTGTAATTCTCGTCGAGGTTCACCACATCGGCTTTGCCAATGTTCTGCAGCATCGACAGGCGGACACCATAGTCAACATCGATAAGTCCGCCGATTTTGGCCTCGTTCGACACATAGACTGCGTGCTCAAGCGACTTGTTGTATTCCGACACGTTCTTCATATAGTTGGGACTGTTGGCGCCAGCCTTCACAATGAACGGCGTGAACTTGTGGTAGGTTGATTGGAAACCGCCCTTGATGGTGCTCTTGGGGTTGGCGAAGAATGTCAGGTCGCCCTTGATGTTCCAGTCGCGGATTGACGATTCCCAGCGGGTGTCGCTCTCCTCCAATCCGTACATAAAGTGCGAGTAGATGACCGACATGTTCGAGAACAGACGGTCGTTGAACAAGTGATTGTAACGTGTTGTGAGCGTGCGATTTCCGTAATCAATCTGCATCGCGCCGGCATAGTTCATCACATCGCGGCCAAAATAACCCGAAGCAAACAGGCGGTTGTTGTCGTTCACCTTGAAGTTGACTTTGGCGTTCATATCGTAGAAGTAAAGCTTGGTGTCGTCGGGAATCTGGTCGCGGTAGAGCGGGAAGAAAATATCCATATACGAGCGGCGCCCCGACACAATGAACGAGCAGCGGTCTTTTATAATCGGGCCGTCGATGGTCAGGCGGCTCGACAGCAAACCAATGCCGCCGTTCACGCCGAACTTCTGCGGGCTGCCCTCCTTCATTCGCACGTCGAGCAGCGACGACAAGCGGCCACCGTACTCTGCCGGCATTCCGCCCTTGTAGAATTTCACGTCTTTCAAGGCATCGTTGTTGAAAACCGAAAAAATGCCGAACAGGTGGGCGGCATTGTAAACAGTGGCTTCGTCGAGCAACATCATATTCTGCCCCGTGCCGCCGCCGCGCACGTTGTAGCCGATAAATCCTTCGCCCGAAGTGCCGACGCCAGGCAGAAACTGAATGCTCTTGATAACATCGGTCTCGCCGAACAGCGCAGGAATGCTCTTGATGGTGGCAATCTGCAGTTTTTCCATTCCCATATCGGGCTTCACCAGATTCTTGTTGAGCTTCTCTCCTTTCACATCAACCTGAGCAATCACGGTTGTTTCCTCCTCAAGAACAAAATTCAGCTTAACATTGCGGTCGAGTTTCACATTTTTCGATTGCGGCGAGTAGCCCAGAAAGTTGGCTGTAACCTTGTAGCTGCCCTCGGGGAGCGTGAGGCTGTAGAAACCATAGGCGTTGGTGATTGTTCCGGCGCCAGTTTCGGCCACATAAACGGTGGCGCCAATCATCTCCTCACCGGTTGCGGCGTCGGTCACAATGCCGCTGATGGTGTACTTGCCCTGCGGGGTGACGCTGCTCGCAATCATCTGCGGCAGAGCAGTTTTTGTCGCTAACACAATGGCCAGCAAACAGATAAGTTTTTTCATCTTGCTTGTTTTAGTTAAATTTTTAATTCTTTCACGCTCTAATGATGCCAGAAAAAGAAAAAGGTTGCAGTTGGTCGCGCATTTTTTTCGTTTTTTTTCGATGAAAAATCACAATGAATTGTGCCTCATAGGTTTATTCCGTGTTATTTTTTACGGGATGCAAAGGTATCGATTTCCGATGCAACCTGGTTGCAAAAAAACGGGTGCTTTAGGTTCGTGATTAATTATAGATTATTCTCAAAATTTTCGTTCATTGCCAAATATACAAATCGCACAAAGTTGACAATGCCTTGAATGTCAATGCTATGCGATTTAAGTCTTCAATTCATTGCCCTGAAAGGGCTAAAGCACATAGCCCAAGGCAACGCCTTGGGTATCAGTGCAATGTCGGCATCGCCCTGAAAGGGCAAAAGATACCTATCGCCCCAAGAAAACAAAACTTTTGCCCTTATAGGGCGCCATTCATTGATTGCTTTTTTTCCCAAGGCGCCGCTTCGCTTGCCTTGGGCTATGCTGTTTTGCCCCTTTGGGGCGATTCAAGGTTCCAGCATAATTGAACACTCATTAATGAACTATACAAAACAAAGAAATACATATTTATGTGATTTTTCGTTATTTCCAATTTTAGGCTACCTTTGCGGCCTAACTTTCAGCGGCAGACCGGCAATCGCGCCAATATCCGCAAAATGGTTGACAGATATGGATTTAGAAGAAATCGACAACTTCAGTTACCGACGCAAAAACGAGTACAATGCCGAGCAGACATCGGCGCTGACCGACCTTTACAGGCAAGTTATCACCAATCTGGGCGAAGACCCCGACCGCGAAGGACTGAAAAAAACACCCGAGCGCATAGCAAAGGCGCTGCAATTCCTGACGCAAGGCTACTATCAGGACCCCAAGGAGATTCTGCAAAGCGCGATGTTCAAAGAGCAATACTCGCAGATGGTGATTGTCAAGGACATAGAAGTGTTCTCGTTCTGCGAGCACCATATGCTGCCGTTTTTCGGGAAGGCTCACGTGGCCTACATTCCGAACGGCTACATCACCGGCTTGAGCAAGATTGCGCGCGTGGTTGACGCCTACTCGCGACGTCTGCAGGTGCAGGAACGGCTCACCAACCAAATCAAAGACTGCATTCAGCAGACGCTGCACCCGCTTGGCGTGGCGGTGGTGATTGAAGCGCAGCATATGTGTATGATGATGCGCGGCGTCGAGAAACAGGAATCGTGCACCACCACATCGGCTTTCACCGGATTGTTTATGAAAAGCAACGCCACCCGCGCCGAATTCATAAATCTTTTAGGCAAGAAACTTCATTGATTTTGGCACAAGAATTGTGTTTGAATGGTAAAGTTGAGAAAGTTTAGAAGGTTGAGAAGTTTAGTAACTAAACCTTCTAAACAGCGAAGCGCTCAACATCTCAACTCTAAACATTTAAAAACATAACACATTAATATGAAAGCATTTGTATTCCCCGGACAGGGGTCGCAATTTGTGGGTATGGGCAAGGACCTGTACGACAATTCGGCTTTGGCCAAAGAACTTTTCGACCGCGCAAACAAGATTCTCGGCTTCGACATTACAAGCCTGATGTTCAGCGGCACCGACGACGATTTGAAACAGACAAAAGTTACACAACCGGCAGTATTCCTGCACTCGGTGATTATGGCTAAAGTGCTGGGCGACAGGTTTAAACCCGATATGACCGCAGGCCACTCGCTTGGCGAATTTTCGGCTTTGGTGGCTGCCGGCGCTCTGTCGTTCGACGATGGTCTGACCTTGGTTTCGAAACGTGCGCAGGCAATGCAGAAGGCTTGCGAGCTGAATCCATCGACAATGGCGGCAATCATTGGTATGGAAGATGCTGTTATTGAGCAAGTTTGCTCTGAAATCGACGGCATTGTTCCGGCCAACTACAACTGCCCCGGACAATTGGTTATTTCGGGCACCAACGAAGGTATTGACAAGGCCATTGCCCGATTCACCGAAATGGGCGCCAAACGCGCGCTGAAGTTGTCGGTGAGCGGCGGTTTCCACTCGCCTATGATGGAACCGGCCCGCGCCGAACTCGAGAAAGCTATCAACGAAGTGTCGTTCTCGGCACCTGTTTGTCCTGTTTATCAAAACGTTACAGCAAGTCCTGTGACCGACCCGGCTGAAATAAAGAAAAACCTTGTGGCCCAGCTCACATCGCCTGTCCGTTGGACACAGACAATTCAGAATATGATTGCCAACGGCCTGACAGAGATTGTCGAAGTTGGTCCGGGCGCTGTTCTTCAAGGACTTATGCGCAAAATCAACCGCGAGATTCCGGCCACTGCAGCACAAAGCTTGATTGAACAGGCATAAAACAACTGTAAATAAACATATTAGATAGCAAAGCCCTTGGTAGCAACCGGGGACTTTGCTGTTTTATACAGCAGAATTATTTTCCTGAATTTTCGCACAATCAAGAACAATTGTCTATTTTTGCATCCGTAAAGAAGATAAATTCCGACAATTATGGCATACACATTAGACGAAACCGATTTGCAGATTCTCAAAACACTGCAAAAGAACGCAAAACTCACCACCAAGGAACTAGCCGACGCCGTGCACCTGACGCCAACACCGGTGTTCGAACGGCAGAAACGGCTTGAGCGGCAGGGTTACATTAAAAAATATGTGGCCATTCTCGACCCCGACAAACTCAATCAAAGCCTGCTGGTGTACTGCAAGGTGAAAATGGCGCAGATAAACAATGCCATTGCCACCGCTTTTGCGCGGCAGATTCAGCGTATGCCCGAAGTGACAGAATGCTACAACACATCGGGCTCATACGACTATCTGCTCAAGGTACGCGCCACCGATATGAAACAGTATCAAGAATTTGTGCTCAACAAGTTGGGCGTTATCGAAAACGTAGCGTCGGTTGAGAGCACATTTGTGATGGGCGAAATCAAGCAGGAATACGCGCTGCAACTTTAGGCTGCATTGGACTCAAGCGGATTCTGAAAATAGGGCAACAGAAGCGCGTCAATGAGTGCAGGCAGAAATCACTTTCTGCGCACAAAAAAAACGGATTCCCCCGATTCGGGAAATCCGCTTTTCAATGAAAAAGAAATCTTTTAGGTTACTCTTATACTCCAGCACCGTCAGAAAACGATTCGGAAACGGCGCGCTGCTGAACAATCTTCGAGTGGGGTTTGACACTCTCTGTGAGCCAAATGTTGCCGCCGACAATGGTGTCGTGGCCAATGGTAATGCGTCCCAAAATCGAAGAATTTGAATAAATGGTAACATTGTCCTCAATAATCGGGTGGCGCGGGGTGTTCACAGGTTGACCGCTATCGTTGTAGGTGAATTTCTTCGCGCCAAGCGTAACGCCCTGATATAGAGTTACGTGATTGCCAATAATACAAGTCTCGCCTATCACCACACCTGTTCCGTGGTCGATTGAGAAATACTCACCGATTTCGGCGCCAGGGTGAATGTCGATACCCGTTGCCGAGTGGGCCATTTCGGTTATGATACGCGGCAGAACGGGCACTTTGAGTTTCAGCAGTGAGTGAGCCACGCGGTAGTGAACCATAGCCTGCATTATGGGGTAGCAGAAGATTATCTCGCTGTAAGCCGTCACTGCGGGGTCCGATTTGAACATCGCCTCAATGTCGGTGTAGAGCATCCGTTTGATTTCGGGCAGATTGTTGACAAACTGAAGCGCTATCTGCTCAACTTCATCGTCCGATTTTCCTCCGTTGAAACAACTGAAACTCAACGAAATCTGTTCTTCGATTTCTTCAATCAGTTTTTCCATATTGATACCAACGTGGTAAAAACGGCTCTCGCGGCTGCCAACGCCCGAACCGAAGAATCCAGGGAAAAATATCTGTTTCAGCAATTCGATTATATGCCGTACGGAATCGATTGAAGGCAATTGGTCTCCCTCTGTACGCATCTTCTTCTCTTCGTCTGATATGTTTGACAGCAATACAACATTACGCGATAATACTTCTTTTCTATTCATTGCCAATAATTTAAGGTTGGGTTTGAAACTACGGCGGCTTTGTCAAATTTCATATTCAATTTGAAAGTCGTTCAATATTTTATCCATAAAATAGACGATTTGCTTGCGCCACCAAGCCCAGTCGTGAGCCGAGTCGGTGCCCCAGTAGTCGACCCAGGCGGGCACGTTTTTCTCGCGCAGCAGGGCGTCCATTTGGCGGGTGCTTGCCAGAAGGTCGTCTTCCCACGCGCCCTGCCCGACGCACAATATTATCCGCCGCCGCCGGTATTCATTCCAATAGTAATGATTGTCAGGCATATAGCGCAGAAAATCGTATGGTGAGTTTTCGTAAATCAGGCTGTCGTTGTAGTTCGGGAAGAAATATCCAGCATAGTACAGGCCGCTCAAGGCGAGCAGAGTGTCGAACAAATCGGGGCGGCGGAAGAAAAAGTTCCCCGCGTGGAATCCGCCCATACTGCACCCCGTAACTATAAATGTTTCAGCATCGTGGCGCACTTCGGGAATCAGTTCGTTCACAATGTAGCGGTACCAGCGCTCGTGAAGGTCAATGCGGTGGTGGTAGTCGCCGCCCGTTTGCGACCACGTCTCGCGGTCGATACTGTCAACGCAAATCAGGCGAATCCGCCCGCTGTCGATAAATCCCGACAGAACGCCCACCATATCGAAATCCTGATAATCGTAGAACCGACCGTCCTGCGACGGGAAAACCAGAACGGGGTGGCCGCTGCTGCCGTAGGTTTTGTATTCCATATCGCGGCCAAGATTGTGGCTGTATCTCTTTATATATTTGATTTCCATCGGCTTAAAACTTTTCGTGCACAAAATTGACAAATTCTTTCACGTCGGCAAAAGTATCAAGTTTAGCGGTGTACATTTGCTGTCCCATTGCCGCCCAGAACAGTTCGGGCATACGCTCGCACATTACAATGCGTCCGCCGTAGCGCTCAAGAATTTCGGCGTGGCTGTGGCGGTAGCGGTTGAAGTCGCGGCGGCTTGCAAAGGCGCAGTAATACTGACTGTCGGCCTCGGGCGTGCGGTTCTCGTCGAAGGCCACCATATCGGCCCAAATCTTGTAAACATCGGTCGAGTGCGCGTAGTTTATCATATCGGGTGTGTAGCCGCCAGCGGGCCGCATATTCACCTCAAGCGCCACAAATCCGCCTTTTTTGCCCAAACCAGGGCGGTCGACGTCGAGACGGAAAAACTCAAGGTGCACAAAACGGCTGAAAATG
Organism: uncultured Bacteroidales bacterium; assembly: GCA_902790595.1. Lineage (GTDB taxonomy): Bacteria > Bacteroidota > Bacteroidia > Bacteroidales > SZUA-534 > RUG13583. The sequence continues at coordinate 287,288 of CADASL010000004.1, read as the reverse complement.
CCGAAAGCCTTCACTGTTTTCCTGCCTAATTTGCGCAAAGCCACGGGCATTGTCTTATCGACATAGTATGAAAGGTCGAGTTGGCGGTTGACAATGTCCATTATCGACGGCGGCCACACGGTCATCGACTCAAAGAGCGGTTCGCCTTTTGAGTTGATAATGGCGTCGTATGAGCAAATTTCGCCGCTGACAAACTCTTCAGCCACGTAAAACGGATAATTGCTTTCGGTTTCAAAGAAGTTTTTCAGTTCGGCTTCGTCGCTGATTTTGTAGGTGCCATTGGCGCCCACGCCCACGTCGGGCTTCAGAATAATCGGGTAGCCAGTGGTTTTCGCGAAAGCGCTGACGGCGGCCAAACCGTCGGCTGCCTTTGTCTGACGGGCTGTCGGGATACGGCCTGCGACGTAATGTTTTTTCATTTCCGACTTCTCCTTAATACTTGCAATCTTGTCGGATTTTATGCCTGTGCCAATGTTGAAATCGGTCCGCAGCTTTGCGTCCTGCGCCAGCCAGTACTCGTTGTTCGACTCAATCCAGTCGATTCGCCCGTAGCGGAACGCAAAATAGGCCACACCACGGTAAACCTCGTCGTAGTTTTCGAGCGACTCGACGCGGTAATACTCCGTCAGCACCTCTTTAAGTTCCGCAGGCAGCGACTCGTATGGCGTGTCGGCCAGAGCCAGCACGTTCACACCGTTCTGCTTCAAACGCAGACAAAACTGCCAATAGGTGTGCGGAAAATGTGGTGAAATGAAAATGCAGTTCATTAAGTTCTTGTTTTTCAATTATTTGCCCCGACAATTTTCCGCAGCGCAATCACCAGACGGTCAACCTCTTCGCGGGTGTTGTAAACGGCGAACGTGGGGCGAACCGACATCTCGTAGCCCAAAGCCCGCAACGCAGGTTGGGCGCAGTGGTGGCCAGCGCGCACGGCAATACCTTCTTTGTCAAGCATTTGACCGACTTGCGGCGCAGGAATGCCAGGAATGTCGAACGACACAACGCTGACGCGGTTTTTGGGGTTGCCAATGAGCGTTACGCCAGGAACGAGCGCAATCTGCTGCCGCGCGTACTCCGTCAGGTCGTGCTCGTGGCGCTCAATGTTGTGAATGCCCACGCTGTTGACAAAATCGAGCGCATAGCCCAGCCCAATGGCGTCGGCAATGTTGGGCGTGCCAGCCTCGAAGCGTGCGGGCGGTTCGTTGAACTCGGTCCGCTCAATGGTCACGTCCTTAATCATATTGCCGCCACCCTGCCACGGCGGAAGCATTGCCAGCGCCTCTTTTTTGCCGTAAACCACGCCAATGCCCGACGGGCCGTAAATCTTGTGGCCCGAAAAGACAAAGAAATCGCAGTCCATATCCTGAACGTCGATTTTGGTGTGAGCCACCGACTGCGCGCCGTCAATCAGCACGGGAATGTTGTGAGAATGAGCGATTTTAATGATTGCCGCCACATTGTTGATTGTTCCGTAGGTGTTGTTGACGTGCCCGACGGAAACAAATTTAGTCCGCGGTGTTATAAGACGTTCAAACTCAGTCAGAATCAAGTCGCCGTTGCGGTCGGTGGGAATGGCGCGAAGTTCGGCCTTGCGCTCCTTGCACACCTGCTGCCACGGCACAATGTTGGCGTGGTGGTCGAGTGTCGATACAATCACATTGTCGCCCTCGAGCAAATACTTGCGCCCGAAAGTCTGCGCCACAAGATTGATACCCTCGGTTGTTCCGCGCACGAAAACAATGTTATCGACCGACGGTGCGTTTATGAACCTCGCAACCTTCTCACGCGCGCCCTCATACTGGTCGGTTGAACGGGCGGCAAGAGTGTGTGCGCCACGGTGAATGTTCGAGTAGTCGGTCTTGTAGAAGTGGCTCAGGCCGTCAATCACGCGCAAGGGTTTCTGTGTTGAAGCGCCGTTGTCGAACCACACCAAATCCTTGCCGTTCACCTTCTGGTCGAGAATGGGGAACTGCTTGCGAATCTCAGTCTGGTCAATGGTGTCGGCCTCCTCATAGTGCAGGTTGCGCACCAGTTCGGTTTCGGGAATGCCGATTCCGAACCCGTTGTCCTTCAGCATACATTTCCGACGGTCGGGCTGCACATCGTCTTGTTTGTCAGACGGTTGCAAGTCAGGTTCGGCCTTGGGCGCGTCTTCGGAAAAATATTTTTCGACCACGCTCTTGAACAGCGCCGCATCGGCATCCGAAAGTTCGCCTGTGAGCGGAACCTGCGGCATTGCGAAAGCGCTGAAATCGGCCTCTGGCGCTGGCTGCGCCAATGTCGGACTTGCGTCGGGCACGGGTGCGTCAGCGTCGAACCTGAACTGCGGAATCTGCCCCAGTTCGGGAATGTCGGACCTGAAGTTATCTAATTCATTGGCATACATTATTTTTCGATTTGGTTACGGTGTTGGTAATCGTGATAGTAGCCCACCTCAACGTTCTCGAGCACAGCAATGGCATCGTCGGTCAGGCTGGCGAGCGAGAAGTATTTTGTGAGCAGGTAACTTGCCACGCCGTATTGGTCGAGTCCCATCAGTCGAGCCGAAAGTGACGGCGCAATCTCGCCTGGAATGCCAGCCTGGTGCAGGCCCACAACGCCTTGCTCCTTCTCACCTGTGCGCACTAGAATAATGTCGGTGGTGCCGACGCCGCGGCTGGTCAGGTACTGGCCTTTGATTTCGACCTTGTCCGACGGAACAATGGGCACGCCGCGCCACGTAATCACCTTTGTACCAAACAAATCGATAGAAACAGGCGGCACTCCGCGCCAAGTGCATTCACGCTCGAAGGCGGCAATGGCGCGCGGGTGGGCAATGAAGAATGCGGGCTCTTTCCAAACAAGCGACAGAAGTTCGTCAAGGTCGTCGGGGGTTGGGGCGCCGTAGCGTGTACTGATTTTGTAGCCAGGCGCAGCCTGTGCCAGCAAACCAAACGTTTTGTTGTTGATAAGTTCCCACTCCTGACGCTCCTTAATGCTCTCGATTGACAGACGAAGTTGTTGCTCCAACTGATTGTAAGGCGCATTGTATAAGTCACTTACGCGAGTGTGGACGCGCACAACCGTCTGCAGTGTGTTGAGCGAGTATTCGGTCGGTGTCTCGTCGTAGTCAATGTATGTTTCGGGGATAATGTTGTCCTCCTCGTGGCCGCTGACAAGGTCGATATGCTTCTCACCGTGGTCGTTGACTGTGGCCTTCAGGCGCAGGTGGTCATCGACAGCGTTGTTGAACTGCTCGCGGAAATTCGGTTTTTCTTTGATAAGTTTCTCAAGCACAGGCGTTTCCAACTGAAGGAAAGTTGAGTTTGTGAGTGAGCGTACCGAGACGGTTGAACTAGCGGCGCTCAAAAGGTCGGTCTCGCCAAAATACTCGCCAGTGCCAAGCAGGGCAATGCGCAGTTCCTCGCCGTGGATACCCGTGCTGATAACCTCAGCCTGACCGCTTGCCACAATGAAGAATTTCTGTTTGTCTTTGCCTTGAGTGATAAGGTTTTTGCCGCGTTTCACCTCAACAGGCACAAAGTTCCGCGCCAAATCCGAAACAATCTCCTCGTCGATGCTGGCGAAAAGCGGAATCTGACGCAAATCCTTCGCGGTGAAACTTGCCACGCCGTCGAAATACTGAATTGCAATGCGGTCGGCCTTTTTCAATTCAACTTTGGTGCGGTTGACGCGGTAGGTGCCACTCTCAACCTGTGTCCACGGCAGCAGTTTCAGAAGAAGCCGCGGTGTGATTGACCCCATTTGCGGTGGGGTTTTGGTAGTATTCGCAAGTTTGCGAGCCGTTGCAGTCGTTATGCTGCGTTGAATGTTACTGTCTGCCATAGTTTTAATGCTTTTAAAAAGTTAATTTTAAATTATTTAGATAATTATCAATCTCGTTTTTCTTCTCAATTTCCTGATTCTGAAACACACTTTATTTGCCATTACAATTCTTATCAACCTATCGTTTTAATAGGTTTATTCTTGATAAAAAATGCTATCTACAACACATTAATTCTGATGCAGATAGCACAGATTTCTGATTCGCTCTATCTCAAATTCACCTTTTCCTTTACTTCGCCGTCGGCTATCGCAAATGCGTTGAAAACGGGCTGCGGGCCAGCAAGCGAGAGAATGAAATACAAAATATTCGGGTCGAAGGCCAACCGAATGTCCTCTGCCGACGGTCGCGACGGCGACGCAGGGTGGCTGTGCCAGTTGCCGACAATCACAAGTCCGTTCTGCCGCGCGTATTTGACGGCAGCAAACTGCTCGCGCGGGTCGAAACTGAAATGCTCCTCCGAATGGTCGATATTGCGCATCGGGTAATTCATCGTAACCGTTTGACGGTCAGGACCAAGCAGGTAGCCGCACGACTCCACGGGCGCATCGTTTTGCGCCTGTGCCAGAACACTCTGATAAGCCTCGTCGGTAATTGTCAGTTCCATTTATTTCTGAATGGTTACTTTGTGAATATTTCCTTCGACGTGCGTGATACTCAGCACGTTATAGCCTTGTTCAACAGCCGTGCGCGGCACGTTGGTGAGCGGTTCGCCTTCGGTAAGCAGCACCTCAAGAATGTCGCCCTCGGCAATCTGCGACAGTTTGAGTTTCGTCCTGACAAATGTCATCGGGCAATGCTCGTTGGTAATGTCTAATGTGTGTGTTGCCATAGTTATTTAGGATTTAGGATTTTGAATGAACGCAGATAACACAGATTTAACAGATTAACGCAGATTTTTTCTACAAAGCGGTGTCGCTTCGCGAGAAATTCTGACAAAATTTTGTTTTAAAATTTTATAAAAATTTCCGCCTGTCAGAGCGCACCCCGAATCATATTCCTCTACCTTCATTGCTCATTTTTAATTTTCAATTTTCCACTTTCAATTTTCAATTGTCAAATAAACATTGTCCGTCCGCCTTCGGATATTTCAAGGAACGACGCCACGCCGAGTGTGTCCTTCACCTCGTGAATGAAATCGGACTGCTTGAGCCCCAGAACGTGCATCGCCATCTCGCAGGCGTACAGGTTGACGCCGAGCGCCGTGGCCGCCTCAACAAGTTCCTCAAGTGTGGCCACGTTGTTTTTGCGCATCAGTTTGCGGAAAATGCGCGGACCAGCGCCGCAGAAGTTGAATCGGCTTGTGGGTGTTGCGTGCAGGCCGCCCATCATAAAGCCGAATATTTTTGTGAGCCAGTTGCCGCCCACAAAGGCGCGGCCGCGTTTCTGCTTGATTGCGTCGAGCCCCCAGAAGGTGAAGAAAATGTTCACCTCGTAGCCCACAGCCGCAGCGCCTGTTGCCAGCGTGAACACGGCCGTCAGTTTGTCGAATTCGCCCGAAAAGGCTATCAATGAAAGTTTCTTTTTGTCTGCCATAATCGTTTTTTTTAAAGTTTAGTCGCTTCGCTGTTTAGAAGGTTTTCCCGATAGCTATCGGGGGCTTCGCTGTTGAGACTCTAAACTTTCTCAACTTTCCCAACCTTCTCAACCTTTCTTATGTGCTGCCAAGTCGCAAACACCTTGTTCATAATCAATCAGTTCGGTCACTGTCGGATTGGTGCCGCAGAGCGGACAACTCTCGCGCCGTTTGACGTGTATCTTTCTGAAATCCATTGTTTTTGCGTTGAATGTCAGCAGTTTGTCGGTCAGTAGTTCGCCCACGCCGATAAAATATTTGAGTGTTTCGGCAGCCTGAATTGTGCCCAACATTCCCGCAATGGCGCCCAGCACGCCAGCCTGCGAGCAGGTGGGGACGGCGTTCGGCGGTGGCGGTGTCTTGAACATACAACGGTAGCAGGCGTGGCCAGGAACGTAGGTAAACGTTTGTCCCTCAAAGCGTAAGATTCCGCCGTGGCTGAACGGTTTGCCAGCCATCACGCACGCGTCGTTGATTAGGAATTTGACGGGGAAATTGTCGGTTCCGTCAACCACAAAATCGTAGTCGCGAATAATGTCGAGCGCATTGTCGGCACGCAAAAAATCCTGATATGCAACCACTTTCACTGTCGGATTGATTGCCTGCATCGTCTCTTTGGCCGACTGAACCTTTGGCCGACCAACATCGGGCGTGGTGTGGATAATCTGCCGCTGAAGGTTGCTCAGGTCAACCACATCGCCATCGACAATGCCAATGGTGCCAATGCCAGCGGCCGCCAGATACATCGCCACAGGCGCGCCCAGGCCGCCAGCACCAATAACCAGCACCTTCGCCTCGCGTATCTTTTCCTGCCCCTCAACACCCACGTCCTTCAGCAGAATGTGGCGCGAGTAGCGGGTTAGTTCTTCTTCTGTATAATCGAACATAGCAATTAATGAATTACGATTTTTGGTTTTTGATTTTTGAATTATGAATTACGAATTACGAATTCTCAATTTTCAATTCTCAATTATATCGCGCCGCCGCCCATAAAGTACAGAAAATCAACTGCATCGCCATCGCTCAGAGTGGTTGTGTCGTAATCTTCTCTTTCAACAAACTCTTCGTTTATCTGCACGCTGACCATATCAGGCTGAGCCACATTGTTTTGCTTTATCAATTCCGATACTGTTATCGGCAATGCGACTTCCTGCTTGTCGCCGTTTACTGTAATTGTTGCCATAATATTCTGATTTTTAATATGTTAATCTTTAAATAACGTTGTTGACAGATAGCGTTCGCCAGAGTCGGGCAGCAGAACAACAATGCGCTTGCCCTTGTTCTCGGGACGCCGCGCAATCTCAATGGCCGCGTGCAGCGCCGCCCCCGACGAAATGCCCACCAGCACGCCCTCGCACCGCGCAATGTAGCGGGCGGCCTCGAAAGCGGCGTCATCGGTGACGCGGAAAATCTCGTCATAGACGCGCGTGTTGAGAATCTTTGGTATGAAGCCCGCGCCAATGCCTTGCAACTTGTGCGGTCCAGGCTTGCAACCTGACAGCACCGCGCTGCCCAGCGGCTCGACGGCCACCACCTTGATTTCGGGATTGAAGGCCTTCAGAGTCTCACCAACGCCAGTAATGGTGCCGCCCGTGCCCACACCCGCCACAAAAATGTCAATCTGCCCGTCGGTGTCGGCAATGATTTCCTGCGCCGTTGTCTCAACGTGTGCTTTCGGGTTGGCCTGATTCTCAAATTGTTGCGGAATGAACGCATCGCCAATCTGCGCCGCCAGTTCTTTTGCCTTGCGGATTGAGCCAGGCATACCCTCGTAGGCGGGCGTCAGCACCAGTTCGGCACCCAGAGCCTTGAGCAGGGCACGGCGTTCGAGACTCATTGAGTCGGGCATTGTGAGAATGAGCCGATAGCCGCGCGTGGCAGCCACCACGGCCAGACCAATGCCTGTGTTGCCGCTTGTGGGTTCAATAATCACCGTGTGCTTGCCAATAAGTCCTTTGCGCTCGGCCTCGTCGATTAGTTTCAGCCCCACGCGGTCCTTCACGCTGCGCCCAGGATTCAAAAACTCGAGTTTGGCCACAATCTGCGCCTTCGTCCTCTGCTCTTTCTCGATTTTGGTGAGTTCCAGAAGCGGCGTGCGGCCAATCAGTTCCGTTATGTTGTTAGCAACTTTTGCCATTTTTTACATCTATTATTTATGACTTTGCAAATGTAAAAATAATTTTCTATTACCCACTATGTTGGTAGGTTATTTTTTCTAAAATGTCCAGTTAGAAAGATTTTTAGTTCAAAGCCATCTTCTCTTTCTTATTGATTTTGCGATAGAAACGAATGGCGTTGGGGTTGTTTCGCGACGCGCGGTTGACGGCTCGCACGCGGGCGGCGAGTTTGCGGAACCAGTTTTTCGGAATCAAATCGGTTTGACCAGGCACAGAGCCGTTTTGGTCGAGTTGGCGAAGGCGGACAAGTGCCGAGAAAGCCGTTTGCGCCACATCGATACACGACTGCCCAGGGCCAGCAATGCCGTACAGATAGCCCGACGCGGCTTGTATGGCGGCATTGAGAACGGCCGAGTCCTCGTCGGCTGACGCCCTAATGCGGCGGAAAACCGCGTAACGGTGCCTTTTCGAGCCGTTGACAATGTCGGCGCGGCGTATGGCTTGGCGCAGATTGCCGACCGCGGCGCCCGAAGTGTCGGTTATCAGAATGTCGCGGTCCGCCAGGGTGTTGAAGCCCCACGGCTTGGGCATTCCTGCGGTTCCGTTTATCGAGACGTAATGCCAGCCGCGCTGCTCATCGCCAACCATCACGGCAATATGGCCGTTGCCGAAAGCCGCTTTTTTATCGAGCACAAAAACAATGTCGCACCACGCGGCACAGCCAAGGTGCAGTGCGGCTGCAAAGAAAACGGTCAATGGTAATCTAATCTTAATCAATGGATTACTATTTGCTGACGCGGCACGTTCCTACAAATGTCCGCCTTTTATACGTATCGATACACCGTCACGCGCTCACCGTTTCGCCCCGCAAATCCTTATCGGTCATCGCGCAGACGCACGAGTCGGACCAGACATTTTCGGCGGTTTCAATCATATCGATAATGGTGTAGAACGGCAGAATGACGGCCAGAACGCCTATCGGGGCACCGACGCCCGACATCAGCGAAAGCGTCAGGAAATAGCAGCCCATCGGGACGCCCGCGTTGCCAACGGCCGAAACTACCGAAATCAGCAGCCAAAGCGCTATGGTTGAGAATGTTATGGGCGTGCCGCCGTTTTGCATCACGAAAAGTGAAGTGACCAGAATGAAGGCCGCGCAGCCGTTCATATTGACGGTGGTGCAGACGGGCAGCACAAAGCGCGCCACGGTGGGGCGGACGCCAAGCCGACGCTCGGCCGAGTCCATTGTCACGGGCAGGGTGGCCGCGCTGCTTTTGGTGAACAGGGCGGTTAGGACGGCGGGCGCCATTCGGCCCAAAACCGTCAGCGGATTGAGTCCGCGCACAAGCAGAAACAGCGGCAGAACAACAAAGAACTGCACCACGTTTCCGCCCAGAACCACAAGCAGATACTTGCCCAACGAGCCAGCCACAACGCCTGCGCCAAGTTGCGCCGTGAGTTGCGCCGCAAAGGCCACAATGCCAATGGGTAAAATCTTGATTATCCAGCGGATAAGCAGAAAAAGCAGTTCCTGAAGGCCGAGTATCAGACGAACCACCGCCGCCTTGTTGTCCGACTCGGGCAACCGCGACAAGCCAATGCCCACAACAAACGCTATCAGCAAGAGCGACAGCACGTTACCTTCGAGCAACGGACGCAGAAAATTGTTCGGTACAACGCCAAGAATATGGTCGGCGTAGGTGAGCGTCTGCGCCGACGGCTCGGCAGTGGCGGCAAACGCGCCAGCGGGAATGTTTTCGGGCTTGACCAGCACAAAAAGCACCGCACCAACAGCGGCCGCGGCCACCGTGGTGAGCAGCGTGTAGACGACCGTTCGGCGGAAAATCGGCCCCGAGCCCTTCGAGCCGAAAGTGGCGAACGTGCTTATCACCACAAGCAGAATGGTGGGCATTGCCAGCAGTTGGAACAGCCGCGTGAAAACGGTGGCCACAAAATTGGCAACGGCGTCGATGGCGCCCACGCCCAGAATGCCTAAAACTGCGCCCAAAACCAGCGCGCCAATCCAGATAACTAATTGTTTCATAGTCTATTTTGTTTAATTGTTCAATCGTTTAATCGGTGAATCGAAGTTAGGAAAGTTTAGCGCTTCGCTGTTGAGCAAAAGTTGAGTCGCTTCGCTGTGTAGAAGTTTATCCCGATAACTATCGGGGGCTTCGCTGTTTAGAATACTAAACCTTCTCAACTCTCTAAACTTTCTCACCTTCTAACCTTCTCCCCCCTTACCATTCAACCGTCAAATTCACAAAAACATTCCGTCCCTTTTGCGGAATCTCGTTCCAATCGGCGTAAGTGGCGTAGCGGCGGTCGAGCAGATTCTCGATTCCCGCCCTGACTGTCAGCCTTTTATCGCCAATTGGCCGCTGCCAGAGTGCCGACAGGTCGCAGACGGTCCACGCGGGTGTTTCGGTCTCGCCGTATTTGGCCGCAAAGTGGCTCTGACGGCCGTTTCCGCGCAGAACAACCTGCGCCTGCCACTGCCCGTGGTTCAGCCCGACTTGCGTCTGCCAACCCAGGGGCGCAATGAGCGGCAGCGGGTCGTTGTCGGCGTCGCGGCCCGAGCCGATGCTCAATTTGCCGTTCAGGTTCAGCCATTTAAGCGGCTGCCATTCGGCCGTAGCCGACGCGTTGGCAATGGTGGCGCGGCTGATGTTGCCGTACACCTTCACGCCTTCAGCGCCCACGGTCATTGGCGAGATGCGCTCTTCGAGATGCCCGATGATGTAATCGGCAAAACGGAAGGCGCTGCCGTCGACACCCACCTGCAAAGCCGCGCCCACACGCCATTTCAGCGCCGCGTTCAACTCAAAAGCCGACTCGTTTTTCAGGTGCGGATTGCCGATGTAATCGAATTGGTCGAACGTGTTGTTCAGATAATATCCGTAGGCTTCGGTCACCGTTGGCGCGCGGCTTCCCCAGCCAGCCCCAGCCGACAGTTGCAGGCCGCCCAACTGCACGCGGTAACTTGCCGCCACGCGCCCCGTGGTCTGATAGTAGGCGTCGGTCATTGCGGGAAAAAACACCTTCAGCGCGTGGTAGCCTTCTTCGTTATCGAGCCGCTGATGCTGCCACGCCACCTTTGCCGAGAGCCGCACCTGTTGGTTTTCGGTCAAGCCGATATTGTCCGTCAAGGCAAGCCCCGTGTTGAGCGTCGCCACGTCGGGCCAGGTCACCATATACATTGGCGCCGCGCCGCCAGGGTACATTGTCATATCGGCAAAGCGGCGGTTGTGGTAAAGGTCGTAGTTCAGAGCCAGGTCGTGGCGCTTCCGCGATGCGGTGAGAAGACTGTAGAGCCCCGCCGTGCGGCTGCGTCCAGGCATATCCATATGAATCTCGACGTCGGGCCGCTGCGTGTCGTCCATTTCGTGGGTGATGTGGTTGTAGTAAACCTTCGTTTCCCAACTCGCCCAGCCAAACAAATGCTTGACTGACAGCGATGTAATGATGCCGCGGGCCAGCCCCACGTCCATATTCAGGGCGGGATAGCCCACGTCGGTGGCGCGGTCGAAGATGAAGGTGGCTTCCAGGGCGTCGTTATCCGTCAAGCGGAAGCCTAAATTACTGAAAACGTTCACTTTGTGGAATTGCGAGAACTGCAGCCGCTCGCCACCGCCAACCTTGTAATTCTCGGCCTGACGATAGAAGGCGCCAATGTTCGCGTAAGCGCGATGACCGCTCAGAGCCGCGTCGGCGCCATACACCTGCACGTGGCCGTTCCACTCGTGTCCCGCCGACAGGTTCACCCGCAGCGGGTCGGCATCGAAACCAGCCTTCCGCAGACGCAAATCAAGGCTTCCGCCGATGTTGCCCGTAGCCTGCGGATTGCCGTCAAGGCCGCTGTTCAGACTGATAGTTTGAAGGTTGCCGCTCTCGACATACGATGTCACAGGGTCCATTTTGTCGGTGCAGGCGTAGAAAATCTTCATTCCGTCGATGGTTGTCGAAAGGCGCTCGGTGGGCATATTGTTCACCACAGGTTCCCACGCATACGAGCCGCGCCGCACCATTGCCACGTTGCGCAGGTTGCCAATATGCTCGTCGATGCTTGCCGCCTGCCCCTTCACCGCCCGCCGTCCACCCTGCGACGCGGTGGAAACGATAACCACTTCGTCCACAGTCAGTTCGCGGGCCACCGTGGTGTCAGCGGCAGTGGTCAGTAATGTCGATATAATCAGTAATGATACCATTCTCTATCTCTGTTTTTAATTTTAGTTTGATGGCGCCGATTTGCCCGATTCCGTTCAATTTGCCAAATCAGACTTCAATCTGCGCCCTAGTTCTGTTGTTCTTAATGACGGTGCAAAGATAGATATTATTTTCCATCAACCTATAGGGTTGGTGGGTTTATTTTATGAAAAATGCTTTGGGCTTGGGGATTTTTAGTGCGGATGGGGCTTCGAAATGAATTTGTCAGATGTCTGACAAATTGAAGGATTTATATTCAGATACTTTCGATTTTTTCGTCAAATTTCTGACAATAAGCAAGAATTTTTCTTACAGGTCTTTTTACAGATTGTTGCAAATGTTCATTCGTAATTTTAACAACATAAAAGTCAGCCAAAGTATTCAAATTCCGAAGAAATTGTATTCTCGCATCTTGCTTTGGGATAGCAGAGTCTATTACAAGTATGTAAATAACATTACTATCATTTATAAAATCATTTGGTGCAATTATATTTTTGCAAACCAATATACTTTCTTCTAATTTTTTATTGAGATTGAATTTCTTTATTGCGCCTTCACTGTTTTTGGAATAACGAACTAATTGTTTCGTGCCTTTAATCTCAACAAATAACAAATATTGAGTCTTGTGTAATATCGCATCAACAGAACTATATGATTTAATGTTCCCTATACAATATTTTTCTTTTATTCTGTCAAAATCAATAACCTTCGTCAGAGATATATTACCACATTTAAAATTAGGATTAAGACAGCAGGCGATTTTATTACTTTCAGGTTTATGTAAATGGCAGATTGTAGTTTCTTCAGAATCGCCATAGGCTTTAATACGGTTATATATTTCTTCTGCCGTCATATCTCAATTTCAATACATAGTATCAATTTCCATAATTTTATTCATCGGTTCCGCTAACAATTCAAATGCTCGGTTTAAATCGTTTGATATTTCTTCCAATTCCACCAAATTATTTCCTTTATCCGTTGGAATGTAATAGTTTACATATTTCTCAAATTTTTCTTTTGCAGAATGGTATTTTACTGCCTGTAAAAAATATGGACTATGTGTGGTAATAAGTATAGGCTGACCACTTTTTGCCAAGTTGACAAAAATTTCTGCTAATTTAATTTGCCATTCTGGATGTAAATGATTTTCTGGTTCATCCCAAATGAGCATATGGTTCGGGCCAAGGAAATCACCTATAGACAGTAACTGCAATAATCCAAAACTTTTTAACCCTGACGCAATATTTATCGGCGAATATATGTTCCCGTCATTCGTTTTATACATTATCTGTTGCGTTTCTTTATCATATATAAAACAGCCGTTAGTAGTATCTTCTATTTTAAGATTATTGGAATCAAACAGTTTGTTAGGTTGTCTAACTGCTATCATAATTTTCTCTGCCAAATCTTTTATATGGACGGGAATCATAGCAGAATTAAGAAGCGAACGTTTATCAACAATCTCTCTATAAGTTCTGGCTGTCAACAACGCATCCAACAGATGAATATATAATGGGGATTCCACATAGGTTGCATCTGTAATGAATTTAGTCTGTTGGCAAGATACTTTTGAAACAATATTATCTGTAACATTATATGCTATTCGTGCGACATCCTCAGAAGATAAGATAACAGAAGATGCGTGAGTGTTAATTGAGCAAAAACGGTTAATAAACTCTGATTCTACCATATACTGCAATTCTGTCTTCATTCTGGCAGCCGAATTGCCTTTTGAAGAAACACAAAGTTCGATATTATTCAAGTCTTCCGTTAATAAAGATTTCTGACGGGGAACAATATCCAATTCATCAATAAATGATTTATATTCTTTAATTATTGTCGGAACATCTTCTATGTGTAATTGTAGGAAACGAACAAACTCTGATTGAAATCTCGGGAATCGATTTTCCCACTCAATCTTGTTCTTTCTTGACAAAGCAATTAACCGTTGATATAATGATTGAATATGTTTTTTTAATTGCTTATCTTGAATAAAGTCTTGTGTAGAATTAGTGTTTGCAATCGCTTTTATAGTCGTAAACAATGTACGCCCGATAGTACTTTTACCAGAGTTATTGGGGCCTACAATAACAGTAAGACCATTAAGGTGAATCTCGGCATACTGAATTTTATTTACATTACTAACCTTGAGTTCCATACAGATGCTGTAAAATTTGTTTGCGAAGTTATTATTTTTTCACATACATTATAAAATGAATATCAATATAATGAATGGGAAACAAGAATCAAAAAGTACTTTTTTATTTACGATTATTTTTCCCTTTCAGGGCCTTACAAGTTGCACATACAAAAAACGGGGATTTTCATCCCCGCCTACTATCTGTCAGGCCTTCAGCCTTTCGATTAAATCACAAAATCTTAAATCCGAACTTCTCAAATCGTCACGTCCCAAAACAGCGAACTGTAGCCGTCGCTCAAATCGTCGCCACCTGCAACCACATTTCCTTCCGCGTCCTTGACAGTCAGGTGGATACGCCACAAGCCAGTCATTGTCAGATTGATGGTGCCGCGGTTGCTGCCGTCGTCCTGACGGGTGAGCGCCGTGTTGTCGGGCGATGTGTGGTTGCCCATATCAGGCATACGCGGGTCAATCTCGATGGTGAAGCGCTCTGCGGCCAGCGCATAGGGCGTGGTGGCTTTCGCACTTTTCTTCGACACGTATGCGGTGGCAGCGTTAGTGCCTGTCTTCCAATTGGTTGGATTGACAATCGAAAGGTAATATGTGTCGTCGCCCACCTTGAAACTCTTAACCCAGGCCTGACCTTCGGGTAGTGCGTTCACCGTAATGTCGATGGGGCCAGTCTCGCCAGTGGTTCCGAGCACTTTGGCATTGTAGGCCAGCGCCCACGTGCCGCCGTCGCTGCTGCTCATTATATACGACACCCAACCGCGCTTCACAGCCAGAATGCTGCTGTCGAAACTCTCGACGGCGCCCACAGGCGTGCTGTGGTACATATCCATTTTAACCATATGCATTAGCGGTGTCAAATCGCTGATTTCAAAATTCTTGATGTAGTTTCCAGATATTTTTTTCGTGGCCACGAAAAAGATTTCGTTGTAGCCCGTGTGAAACCCGCCAGCGGCAGCGTAGGCCGTGATGTCGTATTTTCCGTCAATCGAGAGCGACAATTCGGGCAGAATCTTCACCGTTTGCAGGAACTTGTAAACTTGCAGCGCCTCTTCGGCCGAGCAGCAGTCAATATCGCCGTCGAAGGTTATTCCAGGAATCTCAATGTCGGGGGTTCCGTCGTCGTCGTTCGAGTTGCAAGACGTGAAAGCCGCAATGCCCGCAATGGCAAAAATGACCAATAAATAAATTCTTGTAAAATTCCTCATACTCAATAGTTTAATTATTAGTTCAACAATCTTTTAAGTTAATCGGATTGAGCGCCTTGCTGTTGAGAAAACCGAGTGTCTTTTGCGCTGATTCTCAATTTTCCCAACAACAATGCCCAAAACCTAACTATTTAATAACCAAACTCTAAACTTCTAAAATCCTAAACTTCTAAACCTTAATATCCAGGATTCTGTGCGATTCCCAAATCCTCGCCCTTCAGGCCTGTCGGAATCGGCTGACGGTAGTGGCGGCCCTTCACGTTGTTGTATTTGGCCACAAGGTGGTTGTGGATTTTGGTGAAGTAAGCCTCTTGGTCAGCGGTGTAGGTGTTGCCGAGCGATGTTTTCCAATCGTCAGCAAAGTGCTTGTAATTCTTCACTTTCTGCACCGACGAAATCAAATCTTTCCAGCGATAAGAGTTGAGAACCGAGAACTGCTCGTAGGTGAACTCGTAGTCCCACTCGCGTTTGATTTGGTCGAAGGTCGGGGCGGCAACTGTCTCAATGCCAGCACGTTGGCGCAGTTGGTTGAACGGCTCTGCAGCCTCGCTGTTGCGGCCAAGTTGCACAAGCGCCTCAGCCTTGATGAGCAGCACTTCGGCATAACGAATCTCGATGCGGTCAACCGAGTTGTGCGTAATCTCAATATTCTCAGCGTTTTCGTAACTTTGGTCAACACCCTTGCCGTTAATTGGCGTGTAAACGGGCGAGTAGTAGTTGTAGGTTTTGCCGTCCTCAGGGTTCACAATCTTAGTGAAATAAGTCTCGGCCAGACGCTTGTCGTTGGGCTGCTCTGCAAACCAGTCGTCGTAAAGGTCGTCGTCCGAAACCTCGGTGTGGTTTTGGCTGTAGCCGCTGCCGTTCTCGCCGTTTTGGAACGGGAATGTCCACGAGCAGTGTGTTTGGTGGTTGCCCTGAGCGTCAAACTCGTCGCCGTCGTGGGCAATGGTGAACAGATGCTCGTTGGTGCCGCGTTTGTTGCTCTCATACTCGCGTCCCCAGAGTTTGTTGTATTCGGGGTCCAGAGCCAGTTTTCCGCTCGAAATCACCTTGTTAGCATATTCAATAGCCTTTTCCAGACGAGCGTCGGTTTTGCTGAAAGCAGGGTCGGTTTGCGTTGCCGCGATGGCTGCCACCTCGCTCTGTGACAGCGGGTTATCGCCCCAAACCAGATAGGCGCGGGCCAGCAAGCCCTGAGCGGCCTGTTTCGACGGAATGCGCGGGTCGCCGTTGTAGTCGTTCAGCAACTCTTCGGCAGCAGTGAAATCGCTGACAATCTGCTCAAAAACCTTGTCGATGCTCTGACGCTCGGTGGTTGAGCCGCCTTCTTCGGTGAACACAGGCACCTCGCCCCAAAGTTGGGTGAGTTTCAGATAGGCCAGCGCGCGAAGGAATTTAGCCTTGCCCACGGCGGCGTTGTAGCCTTGCTGACTTATCTTGCCAGCCTTCAAAGAGTTTGATACTGTGGTAATTGCCTCGTTCGCTTGCGCGATGCCAAGAAACAGATGGTTGAAAATTTTCACCTGATACCAGGTTGTCGGTTCCTGCTCAAAGCGGCTGTTCACGGGGCCAGCCTCGCCCTCTTCGCCCTCAAACGAAGTCAACTTGTTGGAATTCAGTTCGATAATGAACGAGAACGATGACGAGAGCGGCTGCCAGTGGCTGTAAACGCCGTTCACAAGCGAAATGGCGCTTGCGTCGTCGGCCACAACGTTGTCAAGGTCAATCTGATTCTCGTCGTCGTTATCCTCTTTGCACGACGAAAATCCTGCCAAAAGTGCTGATGCAATAACTGCTAAAAAAATTCTCTTATTCATAATTTCAAATGTTTTTAAATTGTTGATTTATTGTTTTTTAATTGCTTTATTTTAAGTTTTTCAAACCTCTGCTATGAACCACCCGATTCTAAACCGCTGATTCAATTTTAACATTTCCATTTCCTTGATATTTAATATTTTAAAATTGTTTGACTTCTATTTTTATTGTTTAATTGGTGAATTGGTGAATCGTTTTGCTGTGTGTCTCTTCGGACGCGGCACGCCACGTCCCTACCAACACCCAAAACCTAACACCCAATACCATTCACCACCTTTTCATTGTTAATTATTAATTGTTAATTGATAATTCTGTGTCAATCAGTGTTATCTGTGTTATCCGTGCGAAAAATCCACGTTCAAATCAAAGTGTCAGTTTCACCCCCGCAACCACACTGCGCGAAGCGGGATAAACGCCTGAATCAGTGCCACTTGCCACTTCGGGGTCGTAGCCCTTGTAGCGTGTGGCGGTGAGCAGGTTGCTGCCCGTGGCAAACACCCGCAACTGCGCGTTGTATTCCTTTGGCAGCGGCACGTTGTAGCCGATGGTCAGTTCGCGAAGTTTCAGATAACCAGCGTTTTGCACATATCGGCTGTCGATGTGGGCGAACGGCCGCGGACGGCTTGCCAGCGGCAGCGTGTTGCCGCCGTTTTCGGGTGTCCACGAGTCCTTGACGGTTGCCAGAACATTGTACGAGTCGCCCGTCAGTTCGAGCCTGCGGCCCAGCGCATTATACACCTTGTTGCCCACGCTGAACCCGAACGATGCCGAAAAATCGATGCCTTTCCAGTTCACCTGCGTCGAGAATCCGCCAGTCAGTTTCGGCTGAATGCTGCCCAGAATCACGCGGTCGTTGCCGTCGATGCGGCCGTTGCCGTCGGTGTCCTCAAACTTCAGGTCGCCAGGCTGCGGCGTCTGACCGTTGATGGTTGGCAGTTTGGTCACGTCCTCGCCGCTCTGCACAATGCCGCTGAACTTCAGCCCGTAGAACGCGCCCAGCGGCTCGCCCTTGCGCAGAATCTGCTGATTGTCAGAACCTTGAATCACATTATTGGTAGTGCCCATATCGGTGATTCGGTTTTGGTTCAGGGCAGCGTTCGCCGATGCCGTCCACGACAGCCGTTTGCGCTCAACCAGCGTTGTGTTTACGGCTAGTTCAATGCCTTTATTCACCACATTTCCAACGTTTTGCAACTGTGTTGTCACGCCTGTCGAGAAGCCCACAGGCACGTCGAGCAACAGGTCGCTCGTTTTCTTGTAATAGATGTCGAAAACAAAGTCTAACTTATTGTTATACAGTCCCAAATCGAAACCCGCATTGTAACTTGCCGTTGTTTCCCACTTCAAATTGTCGTTGGCCGTGTTCTTCTTCGCATAACTGCTCGAACCGCCGTAAGAGCCTGTGGCATACGAAGTTGTGAAAGCATAATCGCTGATTTCCTGATTGCCCACAACGCCGCCCGTCAAGCGGATTTTCAGGTAGGTCACCTTGCTGAAAGTGCTCATAAACGCTTCTTTATCAACGTTCCACGACAGTCCGAGCGATGGGAAATAGCCCCAGCGGTGACTGTGCGCAAAGCGGCTCGAATTGTCGGCGCGGAAAGTGGCCGTCAAGTTGTATCTGTCACTCAATGTGTAGTTTACGCGAGCGATGAGCGAATTCAGTTTTGCCTCGCTGATGCCCGTCTGCGGCGTGTAGATGCCCGAGCCGTCGCCCAAGTTGTATTGTTTCAGCACCTCGTTTGTGAAGTGGTTGGTGCGGACAACGCTGTTGGTCGATGTTGATGTCTGACGCGTGAAACCTGCCAGAAAATCAATCGATTGGCTGCCGCCCAAATCCTTCTGATAGGTGGCCGTATATTCCTGCTGCCAAACGTCGGTCTGACGGTTGCCCGTGCCGCCCACGCCTTCAGTGGCAAGGCCCAGCGACGTGTACGCGCCCGAAAAAGTGTTCTGCGTCAAGTGCTCGCTGTTCAGCCCGACTGACGCTTTAAGTGTCAGATTGCCAACCGTATAACTACCCCAAACATTCGAGAGCAGATAGTTGTTCAGGTTTTCGGCCACGCTTTCGCGAAGGTCGTAAACAGGGTTTGCCGCGTGGTCGCCGATGGCGAAATAGGCGTACTCGTATGGGTTGCTGAAATTGTAGTCGCCGTTGGCGTTATAAACCTCAACCACAGGCGGCATAAGCAGCGCATAGACGAAACTGTTGGTGATTCCAGCCGAGAATGGCGACGAGTTGAAAACCTGCTTTTCGGTTGTCGTCAGGCCGCGCTGACGGATGCGTCCGTAAGTTGCGTTCACGCCGAAGCGCACCTGCTTGCGCGGTTCCCATTCCACGTTGGTGTGGAAGTTATATCGTTGAAAACCAGAATTTAAAACAATGCCGTCTTGGTCGGTATAGTTGGCCGAGAAGGTGTAGCGGCTCTTGTCGCCCGCACCCTTCACGCTCAAGTCGTGCACCTGCTGAACGGCTGTCCGCAGAACGGTGTCCTGCCAGTCGGTGCCGCTGCCCAGAGCCGCAATCTGCTCGTCGGTGTAACCGCCCTTGTTGCTGAAATATTTCTTCTGAAAATCAGCCCATTCACGCGCGTTTAAAAGGTCGAGTTTGTGGCTCACGCGGCTCAAGCCGATGCTGTAGCCATAGACAATGCCGCCGAACTTCTCGCCCGCCTTGCCCTTTTTGGTCGTTATCAGAATCACGCCGTTTGCGCCGCGCGACCCGTAAATGGCTGTGGCAGAGACGTCTTTCAGCACCTCAACCGACTCAATGTCGTCGGGGTTCACCGTCGAGAGCGGATTCAGGCTGCCCTCAATCGAGCCCAGGCCCGTGCCCGTGTTGGCCGCGTCCTTGAAATAGATGAAGCCGTCAATCACGTAGAGCGGCTCGTTGCTCGCATTCACCGAGTTGCCGCCGCGGATGCGGATGTGGCTGTCGGCGCCAGGCTGTCCGCTGCTTGCCGTAACGGCCAGTCCCGCAACCTTTCCGCTCAACGCCTTGTCAACCGATGGCGCCGCCGTGCGGCTGATAGCCTCAGCCTTGACCGTGGCCACGCTGCCCGTCAATTGCGTGCGTTTCTGCGTGCCGTAGCCCACCACAACCACCTCGCTCAACTTGTTCAGGTTTTCAGTCAGTTGAATTTCAATGGGTTCCGATGCCTCGTACACGTCGATTTCCTGCGAGCGGTAGCCCACAAACTGAATCAGCAGCGTGAGCGGAAGTTTCACTTTTGTTTTGAGCGTGAAGTTGCCGTCAAGGTCGGCCACCGTGCCCAGTTCGTTGCCCGTTGTCGGCACAATGGTTGACCCGATGAGCGGGTCGCCCGTCCGTGCGTCGGTCACGCGGCCAGTTATGGTGGTGGTCTGCGCCGACGCCGAACTTGCTGACACGAAAGCAATTATAATTATGAGTAATATCTTTTTCATAGACAAAATCCGAGTGAAAGGGTTGCGGACCGAGCGGCCCGCCCCTGTATTCAAAAACTTTTATAATGTTGGTAATCAGACTATTCCTGTGCCAGGTCTTTCGATGGCAGTTTCAGCAGGCCGTATTGGTGCAGATACTGCGCGCCGTTGGTCAGCGTCCACTGCACAAAATCGTTGAGCAGCACGTTCGAGTGGTCGTAGGCGAAAGCCGCGTTGCCCACAGGAATCTCGCTGTAGCGTGCGTGCTCGAGCAGAGTCAGAATGTCGTCGAGTTGGCCGTCGGCCAGCACCTGCTCGCCCTGTTTGTCAAGGTCGAGCGGCAGCAGAGCGATGTCCTTCTTCAGTTGGCGGCTCTCAAGGTCGAAAATATTTGACAACGTGTTGATTGTGACGCCCCACGGGTCACGGCTCACGGCCACTGTCAGGTAAGAGTCGTCGCCAGAAATCTTCTTTCCGCGATAGTCGGCAGCCGCCTCGTCGAAATGCTCGGCATAGAACCGCGACACCGACTGTTGGCCAGTTGCTGTGTAGATGTGGATTTTCTGCTCGGTGGCTGTCGGCTCGTCGTCCTCAAACAGGTCTTCAACAAAGAAGAGCGCCTTAATCCGTTTTGCGTTCAGGCGGCGACCAATCAGCCCCGCCACTTCCGACTCTTTGGCCGAAACGGGCAGCACCGCGTAGCGCGCAAAGTTCACACCGTCGGCGCTGTTGCTCACAACCGAAAGGCTGTTCTTCTCGCCAGCCTGCGCCTTGCCAGCCTTAAACACAAACTCAACGCCCGCGTTGGCCTTGCTGTATTCGTCGGCCCACTTCTCAACAAGCGGTTTGACCGAATTTGGCACGTGCACCGTAACTTGTTGGCTTTGAGCCAAAACCGATGCCTGAAATCCTAAAACAATTGCTACTGTATATATTATCTTTTTCATTGTATTTTCGTTTTTAAAGTATTGATATTGTATTTATTAAAGATTGTTGTGGCCTTCGTTTCTACAGCGGCGCCACGGTCCGCACTTCCAATCTCACTCGTTGCAACAGCAACACATTCGCATTCGTTTTGTCATTTCCATTGTTTTAATCTGTTTCATTTCTCTCATCACATTTTTGACGATGCAAAAGTGCAATGTTTGGAAATATCCACCAAATAGTTTGATTATAACGGAAAATATAACTACAAAATCAACCTTCATAGAATCCAATTCTTTGCACCCCTCAAATAAGACAGGTGTGTAGAATAAAATTCTACCAACACGGTAGATTGGTAGGTTGAAAAAAGGCCCGCAACTTTCGCCACGAGCCCGTCAAAACACAGAAATTAGCCTCACTTTAAGGCTAAAGCAATTCTTTCCAGAGCCTCTCGCAAAACAACGCGCGGCGTGGCCACATTGAGCCGCATATAACCTTCGCCGCCGGGGCCGAACATTTCGCCGTCGTTCAGGGCAAGGCGGGCGCGGTTTATAAATAGGTCGTTCAGTTGGGCGTGGTTGAGTCCGAGCTGTCGGCAGTCGAGCCAGACAAGGAACGATGCCTGCGGACGCAACGGTTTGATTTTCGGTAGGTTATCGGTGCAGAAGTGTTCAACAAGCAGCACGTTTTCTTCAACATAATCAAGCATTTGGCGGCGCCACTCTTCGCCTTGCGTGAAGGCCGCAATGGTGGCAATGGGCGCAAAAAGCGTGGGCTCGTCGAACTCGTTGGCCGACATCCACTTGAACAGCGGGCGGCGCAGAGCCGGGTTGGGCACAATGGCGTATGAGCTCACAATTCCGGCAATGTTGAATGTTTTCGACGGCGCGCCAAGCGTGATGCTGCAACGCGCGGCGGCTTCCGAAACGGTGGCAAACGGAATGTGGCGGTGGCCGAAAAGAGTCAGGTCGCAGTGAATCTCGTCGCTGATGACGATGACGTTGTTGCGGTCGCAGATGTCGGCCACGCGCTCAAGCGTTGCGCGGTCCCAGACAATGCCGCCGGGGTTGTGCGGATTGCTTATCACCAGCATCCGGTTGCGCGGGTCGGCAGCCTGACGCTCAAGCAGTTCAAGGTCCATACGGTAGCCGGTGAGCGCGCCGTTGGCGGTTACTTCGCAAAGCTGATTGTTCACCACTTCGCGGCCGTTGCCAAGCGTGGTCAGGCGGAACGGATGATAGACCGGCGGCTGAATGATGACGCGCTCGTCGGGTTTCAGCAAGGCATTGATTGCCATACCGATACCTTTCACAACACCCGGCACGTAAGTCAGCCATTCGCGCTCAACCTGCCACTGATGGTGGTCCAGAATCCAGCGCTGAATCGACGTCCAAAGCTCGTCGGGCGTGGCGGTGTAGCCGTAAATGGGGTGCTCAACGCGTCGCCGAAGAGCGTCAACAACAAAAGGCGGCGTGGCAAAATCCATATCGGCCACCCAGAGCGGAAGCAAATCGGCTCGACCGTAACGCTGCTGCAAAACGCTGTGTTTAAGGTCGTTGCTGCCAGCGCGGTCAATCACTTCATCAAAATTATATTTCATCCCAAAGCCTGTTTAATATCTTTAAAAATGTCGTTAACATCTTCAAGACCAACGCTTAAGCGGATGGTTGTCTGCTTGACGTCCACTTCGCTCAGCTGCCTGTTGGTGAAGTTTCCAAAGATAGTTGATGCCGGGTGAATTGCCAGCGTCTTGTTGTCGAACAGGTTGGTGGCGCGCAGAATGAGCTGCAGGCGGTTCAGGAAGCTGAAACAGGCGTCGCGGTCGGCAAGGTCGATGGTGAGCATTGCGCCGCCGGTCGGGCCAAACTGCCGTTGCGCCCGCTCGTAGTACGGATTGTCGGGCAAACCGATATAATTTACTGATTTTATGCTTTTTAACTTTTGCAGTTTCTTTGCAAGTTTAAGCGCGTTGGCCGACTGCACACGGTAGCGCGCGTCCAGCGTCTCAAGGCCGAGAGTCTGCATATAGGCGGCGTGCGGGGTCATATACGAGCCCAGATTGAACAGAATCTCGTACGCAATCCGCTCGTGAAAGCCGGGAACCGTGCCATAATCGATGACCAGTCCGCCGAGCGATGTGGCGCCACCCGAGACATATTTGGTGCTCGAAACCAACTCAATATCAACGCCGAAGTCGGCCAAGTGCGTCTCGGTGAACGGAATGGCCGTGGAATCGACAATCAGCGGAACATTACACGCGTGAACCACTTGCGCAATTTGCTGTAAGTCAGCCACTTCGAGCTGCGGATTCGACACCGCTTCAAGAAAAACGCAGCAGGTGTTATCGTCGATTTTAGAGCGCAGCTGTTCAACATCGTTCATATTACAGACGCGCGCTTCAACGCCAAATCGCGCCAGCGTGCGGGTTATCAGGTTGAAAGTGTTGCCGAAAAGGTGTTTCGACGCCACAATATTCTTCCCATTCCCCGCAAGGGCGATGAACGTTGACGCGATGGCCGCCATACCCGAATTGAAAGCCGTCACGTGGGTCGCCCCGGTGATTGCCTTCACCTTCGACTCGAAGTAGGTAACTGTCGGATTTTCAACGCGCGAGTAGTCAGGTGCTTCAATGCGGCCGCAGAACGCGTCGGACATTGTCTTGGCGTCGTCAAACTGATAGGCCACCGTGTTATAAACCGGCATACTTATTGCCCCGTAGGCGTCGCGGCGCGCAAACTGCGTATGTATCGCTTTTGTCTGTCTTTTAATAGTTTTCTGTGACATATTTTTTCTGTGTTTTGACGGGCAAAAGTACAATGCGACAGAAATATCCACCAAACAACAATTCAATTATGGAAAATACAACCACAATTAGTCTGATAATAGAATTTATATCTAAACCACCCCTAAAAATGCCTTACGTATAGAATGACATTCTGCCTGCCGAACTTTTTTCGGGCTAAAATCGCCGAAAAGTTTTTAAAGTTAGCCGCCTATAGGTATCTTTGGCCGCCGATTTTTTGAATAGTGACCGAGCAAAACGGTTGCCAACAGAAAACCGACTTAAAACTTATAACTTCAGAACTTAAAACTTATATAAAGATATGGAACTCAACGAATTGACAGCAATAAGCCCCATTGACGGCCGCTATCGCTCAAAAACCGAATCGCTCGACAACTATTTCTCGGAATTCGGACTCATCCGCTACCGCGTTTTGGTTGAATGTGAGTATTTTATAGCACTTTGCAACATTCCGCTCAAGAATTTGGCGGGCGTTGACAAAAACTGCTTCGACAAAATCCGCAAAATCTACAACGACTTTTCGTTCGACGACGCACTGCGTATCAAGGAGATAGAGAAGACAACCAACCACGATGTGAAGGCGGTTGAGTATTTCCTGAAAGAGAAGTTCGACGTGTTGGGACTGACTGATTACAAGGAGTTTATCCATTTCGGCCTGACATCGCAGGACATCAACAACACGGCTATCCCCTACTCGCTGCGCGATGCCATAAAAGATGTTTACTATCCGCTCATCGAGCAGATTATCAACACATTGGCCGATATGGCCGAGCAGTGGAAACACGTGGCAATGCTGGCTCACACTCACGGTCAGCCTGCCTCGCCAACGCGTCTGGGCAAAGAGTTGATGGTGTTTGTTGAGAGACTCAACAAACAGTTGGAGTTGCTCAAGAGCATTCCGTGCTCGGCAAAATTCGGCGGCGCCACAGGCGGTTTCAACGCCCATATGGTGGCCTATCCCGAGATTGACTGGGTTGAGTTCGCCAACAATTTCGTGGGCAACACTCTGCATCTGGAGCGCCTGCAAACAACCACGCAAATTGCTCATTACGACGACCTTGGCGCCATCTTCGACAACTTCAAACGCATCAACACCATACTCATCGACCTTTGCCGCGACATTTGGACATACATTTCGATGGAGTATTTCAAGCAGAAAATCAAGGCGGGCGAAGTTGGCTCGTCGGCAATGCCGCACAAGGTGAACCCAATCGATTTTGAGAACGCCGAAGGCAACCTGGGCGTGGCAAACGCTGTGTTTGAGCACTTCTCTGCAAAACTGCCAATCTCGCGTATGCAGCGCGACCTGACCGACTCGACCGTTCTGCGCAACATTGGCGTGCCACTCGGCCACACCGTAATTGCGCTCAAATCGCTGCAGAAAGGCCTTGGAAAACTGATACTTAACGAAGACAAACTGAAGAGCGACCTTGAAGCCAACTGGAGCGTGGTTGCCGAAGCCCTGCAAACCATTCTGCGCCGCGAAGGCTACCCGAAACCCTACGAGACGCTTAAGGAACTGACTCGCACCAACTCGAAGGTTACCGAACAATCGATTCACGAATTCATTCAGACACTGAACGTTAGCGACTCGGTGAAAGAAGAAATGATGAAGATTACACCGCACAACTACACTGGTATTTATTTCTAAAAAGCTGATAATGAAAGGACTAAAGCGAATACTGCAATATGTTTTTCCGAAATACACGGGGCAAGCCATATTGAATTTTCTGTTTGTCGGCATATCGGCCATAGCCGGATTGTGCTCATTTACAATGGTTATTCCGTTTCTGAATGTGCTGTTCGACCAGACAATCGAGACGCCCGAGCTTGTTGAGTTCGACTGGACCGGCGAGTCGGTTATAAACATATTCAACTATCACTTAGTCAATGTGATAAACACCTACGGCAAGTCAACGGCGCTGCTCTATCTGTCGGCGTTTATTATGGCGGCCATCTTCCTGAAAACCGGATTCTGGTACACATCGAAACTGGCGATGATAAACATCCGCTACGGCATCATCCGCGACCTGCGTAACTCACTGTATAACAAAATTACACGCCTGTCGCTCGGCTTCTATTCCGACGAGCACAAGGGCGATGTGATGTCGCGAATGACCAACGATGTGAACGAAGTTGAAACTTCGGTTCTGCGCTCGTTCGACGTGATTTTCAAAGACCCGATAACGCTGATTGCATCGATGGTGCTGCTCGTTTATATGAGCCCCAAACTCACCATTTTCGTGTTGATTATGCTGCCGATTTCGGGTGGAATTGTTGGCCGGATAGGTAGCTCGCTGCGCAAAAAATCCACTGTGGTTCAGAGCAAGTTGGGCAGCCTTATGTCGCTGATTGAAGAGACTTTGGGCGGTTTGCGAATCATCAAGTCGTTCAACGCGCACGACAAAGTTTACGGCAGCTTCCGCGAAGAGAACCGGCAGTTTATCTACGAATCGAAGCGGATGATGCGCCGCCGCGACCTTGCCGGCCCAATCAGCGAGTTTCTTGGCTCGCTCATTCTGATTATTGTTCTGTGGTTTGGCGGCAGCCTTGTGTTGAATGGCGACAGCTCCCTAACCAGTTCGCAACTCATTGGTTATCTGGTAATTTTCTCGCAGATGATTTCGCCGGCAAAACAGCTAATCGATGCCTGGTACGGCATTCAGAAAGGTCTTGCTTCGAGCGACCGCATTGACGCTCTGCTGAATGCCGAAATCGCCATCCGCGACAGCGAGAACCCGAAACCGATAGCCAAATTCGACAGCGACATTGAGTACCGCAACGTGTCGTTCAAATATGTTAACGAACTGGTTCTGAAAGACATAAACCTGACCATCAAGAAAGGCCAGACGGTTGCACTCGTTGGGCAGTCGGGCTCAGGCAAATCAACAATGGTTGACCTTCTGCCGCGGTTCTACGATGTGGTGGGCGGCGGAATCTACGTTGACGGTACCAACATCAAAGACTTGAAAATCGTTGACTTACGGCGGTTGATGGGTATTGTGGGGCAAGAGAGTTTCCTGTTCAACGACACCATTTTCAACAACATCGCCTTTGGCGTTGAGCACGCCACGATGGAACAGGTGATTGAAGCCGCAAAAATCGCCAACGCGCACGATTTTATTATGGAAACGCCCGACGGATACCAAAGCACCGTTGGCGACCGCGGCGGCAAGCTCTCAGGCGGTCAGCGGCAGCGCATCAGCATTGCACGCGCCATCCTGGCCAACCCGCCGATTATGATTTTGGACGAAGCCACTTCGGCACTCGACACCGAGTCGGAAAAGCTGGTTCAGGACGCGCTCTTCCGCCTGATGGAAAACCGCACATCAATCGTCATCGCCCACAGGCTCTCAACGGTTGTGAACGCCGACCTGATTTGCGTTCTGCAAGACGGCGAGATTATTGAGCGCGGCACACACGCCGAGCTGATGGCTCTGGGCGGCCAATACAAGAAACTGCACGATATTCAGACATTTGCGTAAACTTTTTTGCCACCGATTGCGATGAAAGACGGACTGAAACGCGGATTTGTTTTCTACATTTTCAGCGCCATTTTTTTCGCGGCGCAGTTTGTGTCGTATATGGTTGGCAGCCCGATGGCCGAAAATATGGACGGCCTGGGCTGGGCGTTCTACCTGACCGCGGCCGTGTCGCACGCGGCCATTTTTGCGGCGGTGCCATACCTGCTTTTCGCCCTGACTCTGGCCGCCACAAAAAATGAGAAAATAGCCGGCGGCGTCCACGTTTTCTTCGTAACTTTCATAAACGCACTGCTTTACGTCAGCGGAAACATTTTCGCGCTCTACCGTCAGCACCTCAACGGAATGATGCTTTCGCTCTTCTTCGGCGAGGGCGGCAGCGAGATTTTTCAGTTCGATGGCTCGATATACGCGCGCAATTTTGCGGCCTTTGCGGCGATGCTGATTGTCAATATTTTGGCAAAGATTGGAACGGCGCGGCTCTTTGGTTTGCGGCAGCGTTTCTATTGGGTGCCGGCGCTGACTGTTTTTCTGTCGACGCTGCTTTTCTCGAACGCCACACACGCCTACGCTGCCGTGGCCCAGCGGCAGTCGGTGGTGAAAAGCGCCGCCTACCTGCCCTACTACTTCCCGATGACGGCCACACGTTTTATGATTCGCATTGGCGTGGTGGAGCAAGGCGATTTGCTGAAAGTTGATTTCGGACAGCAGTCGGAATTACAATATCCACGGAATCAGATAGTTACCAACATACCCGACAGTCTGCCAAACATCATAATCCTGGCCATCGACTCGTGGAACTACCGCACACTCAACCCCGATGTGATGCCAAACGTGAGCCGTTTTGCCGACAGTTGCGAGCTGTTTACCAACCATTTGAGCAGCAGCAACGGCACGCGCGGCAGCATTTTCGGAATGTTCTACGGCGCATCGTCGTACTACTGGCGCGACTTTGACGTGTCGGGCACAACGCCGGTGCTGATGGATGAGCTGCAAAACGCCGGCTATCAGATAAAAGCGTATGCAAGCGCCACGCTCAACAACCCCAACTTCAACAAGCTGATGTTCCGCAAAGTGCCCGGCATACAAACAGAAACCGAAGGCGACAGCGTTTACAAGCGCGACTGCCGCATCACCGAGCAGTTCATTGATTTTGCCGACACCGTGAGCAACGACAACCCGTTCTTCGCATTCATCTTCTACGACCTTGCCCACGGTATGACCTACCCGAAACATCTGCCGCAGAAATACCCGACAACGTGGGGCCACCCTGAATATATGCGACTTAACAATCAGATGGACCCCACCCCGTTCTGGAATCTCTACCTCAACTGCGTCAGCTACGTCGATTCGCTGGTTGGAATGGTTTTGGACGAGCTCGACAAGCGCAACTTGCTCAGCAACACATATTTGATTATCACCGGCGACCACGGGCAGGAATTCAACGAGAACCACAAAAACTACTGGGGACACGGCAGCAACTACACGGGCCCGCAAATCCACGTGCCGCTGATTGTGAGCCGTCCGCAGGGCAGTGCGGCAACCTACAGCCACCGCACCACCCACTACGACATCTCCACAACGCTGCTCCACGACGTGCTTGGCGTGCAAAACCCAACCTCCGACTACAGTATGGGCCTTCCGCTCGCCGACACCACCTTCCGCAACTGGCACATAGTTGGCGACAACCTCAACTACGCTTTCATCATCGACCAGAACACCATTATCGAAAAGAAACCTTCAGGTATGCTCGACATCTGCGACAGCACACTCAACCCGCTGAAAAACTTCAAGTTGAACGCCGTGGAACTGAATAACGCCATCAACCGGCTCAATATGTTTTATAAGCAATAGGCGGATTTGCGATTTTGATTAAACATCGAAACCGTTTTTTTGATATATTCGCAAATAACTATTTATCAAATCAATATGAAGACAAAACTACTCTTGGCAACTTGCCTGACGATTGCAGCCGCATTTGCCGCAACCGCACAAAACCATCAAACTTTCAAAGGCGTGCCCATCGACGGCAAAACGAGCGTTTTCGTCAACCAGCTGAAACAGAAAGGTTTTCAGACCGTTGGCAAAACCGACACCCTAATCGGCACATTTGCCGGCTACAACGACTGCGAGGTTACGGTGCTTTCATCGGCGCAGACCGACAACGTTTACGGCGCCAGGGTGCAGATTCCAATGTGCGCGCCGCTGCTGATTTACACTGAATACAAGAAACTGCAAACCGCACTGACCGAAAAATACGGCGAGCCGGTGAAACCGCAGAACGAGCGCCCGACAAAAGAAGAAGAGGATTTTGTTACCGCGCTTGGACAGCTGATTGTCGATGTAAAAGAGTCATTCGAAGAGTCATTCGTTTTCCCGTATAGCAGCGTTTACAACACCGACCGCGGCTCGGTAACGCTGAACGGCTCGTTTTTCCCGGCAACAAAATGCGGTGGCGGCTACATCATCATTACCTACATCGACAAAGCCAACAACACCGTGCACCAGCAAAGCATCTACGACGATTTGTAAAACAGAATTGAAGCAATGAAGATGAACATTTTCAAGCATTTGCCGCTGTTGGCATTATTCGCCGTGGCGGGATTGTTTGTTGTTTCGTGCTCAAAGGATGACGACGAGCCCATTGAGCCCGAGAAAAAAGAAATTGCGCTCGACAAGCAGGTGGAAGACATTGTTTTTGAGGTGGTTTCTGACACCGTCTTCAGCAGCGGGCATTTCGTTATGGTGGCTGCAAATGCGGCAACATCTTTCAGCGACGCGCAGAAACAGATGGCCATCAGCCTGTACAAGAGCCAATTGCAAGATTATTCCGACAAGATTGCCACTGAAGTTGGCGCCAAAGGCTCCGAACTGATGTGGCGCAGTGTGAGCTTCAACTACTGGAGCGTCGATGAATCGGGACAGGACATCAAACTCTCGGCCCGCGCCTACTGGGGCTACATCGACGGCAAAGATTTGAATCCGCAGAACATTTTGCTCTGCCCGCACTACACCATCACAA
Source organism: uncultured Bacteroidales bacterium (assembly GCA_902790595.1). Lineage (GTDB taxonomy): Bacteria > Bacteroidota > Bacteroidia > Bacteroidales > SZUA-534 > RUG13583. The sequence goes on along the minus strand of CADASL010000004.1, from coordinate 256,758 downwards.
AAAACGCCGAATGTCCCACAATGACAATCTCTTACGAGGCTCTTTTCCTTTGCCGCAACAATCTGCTCATAATGCCCGACTACATCGGCTTTGGCGCGACTAAAGACCGCGTGCAGCCATACGTCAACCACAACCTCTGCGCCCAGAACTGCATCGACGCTCTGACGGCCGGATACAAGGTTTTCGCGCAAAGCACAAAGGCCAACCTTGCCGACAATTTCAAACTCTGCGTTGTTGGCGCATCGCAGGGGGCGGGCAACGCCTTGGCCGTTCACAAGTGGATTGACACCCACCCCGATTTTGCCGATGCGTGGCATTTCGCATACTCGTTCTGCTGCGCCGGACCATACAGCCCCACCATCACATTCGAAAAGTATTTTGAGCAGGACAAACTCACTCTTCCGTGCGCCATTCCGTTAACGCTCAAGGCGATGTTTGCCGCCTACCCCAACATTCTCGGCCAATGGACCGAAGACGATTTCTACAGCGACGACTACGTGACGAACCTCAAACCGAAAATCGACGAAATGATTGCCAGCAAGAAGTTCGACACCTACGCCATAAGCAATGAGTTTGCCACAAGATACAACCACGACAGCAGCGGCGTTTCGCTCTCCGACATTTTGAGCGCCGACGCCCTCAACCGCGACAGCGAGATGCACAAGGCGCTGTTCAAATGCCTCGACAACAACGATTTAACAAAAGACTGGACTCCCGTGCACCCAATCTACCTCTCGCACGACAGCTCCGATGACGTTGTGCCTCTTGCCAATGCCGAAGCAATGGCAAGCGCTTTCCCCGACAAAACAAATCTGACAATCACCAAGTTAGGCAGCGGGCACCTTGGCTCGTGCCTGATGTGGTTCATAATGAATATGTCGAAAACGTGGTAATCGGCCAACCGTTACAAGAATAGTTATGCTTCTGAAAATCAGTACATTCGTAGCCAAATATATGGCAGCCTTGGTTTTATTGGCGGCCATAGTCGCTCTGTTTGTCCCCGCGACATTCAACTGGGTGAAAACCAGCTCAATAAACTACCTTTTGGGCGTTGTGATGTTCGGAATGGGATTGTCGCTCAATCTTTCCGATTTCAAAGTGGTGTTCAGCCGCCCGAAAGATGTCGGCATCGGCTGCCTGGCTCAGTTCGGCATTATGCCGCTGCTCGCTCTTGCGCTTGCTCGGATATTCCGCCTGCCCGACGAACTTGCTGTGGGCCTGGTACTTGTAGGCTGCTGCCCCGGCGGAACAGCATCGAACGTCATCACCTACCTTGCCAAAGGCGATTTGGCCTTATCGGCAGGAATGACTTGTGTATCAACCATTTTGGCTCCATTTCTAACGCCGTTGCTCACGTGGCTGCTGGTTGGCGCAAGCGTCAATGTCGATGTGCTCAGTATGTTCTGGTCGATAGTCAAAGTGATAATTCTTCCGATAAGCGTCGGGCTCGTCATCAAACGCTTTTTCGCGGAAGCCACCAAAGCTGTAACCGCTTATCTGCCAGCCATTTCATCAATCGTCATTGTTTTGATTGTGGGTTCGGTGGTGTCCGCCAACTCCGCCCAGCTGCTGAGTGTCGAGCTGACAATCATCGTGGCCGTTGCCTTGCATAATGTTTGCGGATTCGCGCTTGGATTGCTGCTTGCGCGGGCATTCAAGATGAACAACCGGAAAAGCACAGCCGTGTCGGTTGAAGTTGGAATGCAGAATTCCGGACTGGCTTGCACGCTTGCGCAGACGCATTTTGCCACAATGCCAATGGCCGCCGTGCCGGGCGCCGTATTCAGTGTCTGGCACAACATTGCCGGCGCGCTTTGGGCCAAGGCCCTGTCTGCAAAGAACACTGAAAATGAAGAACATAAATGAAAATTGCACATTCGTAGCAACTACGTGTGTGCCAACAAAAAATCCACGGAAAAACATTGTTCTCCGTGGATTTTGCTTTTAAAAACCGGCTTTGCCGGCTCCGTTTTATCTTACAACCTGCGTGAATTCAGGCTGCTCGTTTTCTTTTGCCAAAACGTAAATCTGCGACTTTGCTCCACCCATTCCTTCAACAGTGTAAAGGTATTCGGTGCCGCCTTTTATCGCGCGCGAGCCAACTGTTACAGGGGTGCCGAGCGGCATTTGGTAGCTGCTGCAAGCCTGATTGAAGATTTCCTTCTCGCTATCGCTAACTTCTTTCTGCTCAGAGAATTCCGGCAGTTGCTCAACTTCGCCTTCCTTCAGGCCAAGTTTGATAAGGAACTGCTCAACCTCGGCCGGAGCTGCGGCAACACGAGCCTGACGAACACCGTAGCCGTCCAGAATCTGAGCGTTCTGTGCGCTCTGCTGCAACGCTGCAACGCTGGTGTTAAGACCGCCGCTGCCGAAAGTGCAGAACGGAACAAGTTTCTTGCCAGCAAAATCAGTGTTTTTCAGGAATGTGGCAACCGGAATGGCGTAGGTGCCGCCCCAAATCGGGTAACCCAAGAAAATCACGTCGTAATCCTTAATGTCTTTTGCAAGAGGCTTGATTTCGGGCAGAGTGCCTTCTTGCTGTTCTTTCTGCCAGCGTTGGATGGTCTGACCAAAGTCGCCAGAGTACGGTTCAACACACTCTATTTCAGCGATGTCGCAATTCAGTTGCTTCTGAATTTCCTGAGCCACTGTGCGAGTGGTGTTGCTCTGCGAGTAGAATACAACCAGTGCTTTTGGCTGTACAGTTTCTGCTTTTTTGGGTGCCGATGTGCAGGCAACAGTAGCTGCCAACGATGCTGCAATCAAAGTCATAATTCTGATTCTCATTGTTTTAAGTTTTTAGTTTTTTAATTATTTAAAGGTTCAATAGTTTAACAGGTTTAAATCTTTTGTGAGTGAATTTTCATATTCACAAAATTATTTATTTATCGATTCGCTGATTATCCGATAATTCAAAATGTCACTTCACCGCTATCGCCACAACGGCCAGTAAAAGCAGAATAACCGCCATCAGGCAGGCCGCATAAAGCAGTCCGGTTTTTATTGTGAGCAAGAAGCTGCGTTTGTAGCTGACACCCAGAATCTGGTGATAATCAATCATCAGGACCAGCATTGTGAGCAGAACGCCCGCATCCAGCGAGCGGCCGAATGTGAAAAGCATTGTGAACATTCGCAAAAAGCAGACCTGGCATAGCATATAGCCCGCCATTGAGGCCGCCGCCGCCAGCCTGACGCCGTATTTTCGGCGAAGACCGACAAAAACAGCCATCCACAGAAGCAGAAAATCGCCAATGAACATTGTCACTCCCTGGTTGCGCATTGTGGCCTCGAACGCCGCCAGCGACGCCTTCCACCGCGTATCGACTTTGTCAGGATACTTGTCGAGATGCAAAAGCTGATAGCCGTGTAAAACCATCTTGCCGGTGCGGTTTCCCCAAGCGCTGATTACTGAGTCGGTAACAGCGTCGTCGCCGCCAAGGTCGAACGAGAATGTATAATTGTGACTTTGTGCGGTATCGTTTGAATTCCCCGGCGTGAGACTGATTGCGACAGTGTCGTCATAGACGATGGTTGCGCTGTCGGTTTTGACTTGCGACTCGGCCTGCTTAAAATCGGGCTTTACCACCGCCGACACCATCGTGAAAAACGAGTAAAAAATGATAAGCGAGGCGATGGGCGCCATATAGATGTCGTGCTTGCCGCTGATGTAGTCGCGAATCATATAGCCGGGGCGCAGCACAAGGTGGATGAACGTGCGTTTGGCGTCGTCGTTGAGGAACGGAATGCTGTCGAAAGCGCCGTGGAAGATGCCTTGCCGTTTCCGCTCGCGCTCGGTGCGGGTGTTCACCCAGATGCCGTTGCCGGTTTTCTGCCAGATTTTAAAGGCTCGCAACCAGGCTGATATTTTGTCTTTTATCTTCATCGATAGTATAGCGTTTGAAATGCCAAATATAATTGTGTAAGGCGAAAGGTGTAAAGCGCAAGCCGCAAAAAAGATGTGGAATGTTGATAAGAAAATTCCGTAAATGCGTGGCCCTAAGCGTTGAGGCGTGTGTGATTGCAATAATTTTGCCGAAACAAAAAATCCGGAAACGGAATGAATACGAACCTTAAAACGAAAGAATTATGTGCGGAATAGTAGGATATGTGGGGCCGCAGCAGGCTGCACCGATTTTGATGGACAGCCTTTGCAGGCTGGAGTACCGGGGCTACGATTCGGCGGGCATTGCAGTCCGCGACGGCGACGGCCACACAACGGTTGTCAAGGCCAAAGGGCGGCTCAAGGTGCTGTCGGAAAAGATTGACGGCGGACGCACGCTGAAAGGCTGCATTGGCATTGGCCACACACGTTGGGCCACTCACGGCGAGCCGAACGAAGCCAACGCCCATCCGCACATTTCGGGCACGGAACCCGACGATTCGGCGGTTGTGGGTGTTCACAACGGCATTATCGAAAACTACGCCGAGCTGAAGGAAAAACTCGTAAAGGCTGGTTATGTATTTTATTCACAGACTGATACCGAAGTCGCCGTCAAGCTTGTCGATTACTACTACAAAAAATACCCGACGCCGTCGAAGGCTATCGCGAAAGCGATGATGCGTATCCGCGGCTCGTACGCTTTGGCAATCCTTTTCAGCGACCACCAAAATCAGATTTGGACGGCCCGTAAGGACAGCCCGATGATTATCGGCGTGACCGAAGGCGAGACTTTCATTGCGTCGGACGTGCCGGCAATCCTGAAATACACGCAGGACATTTACTACGTGGGCAACTGCGAGATGGCGTGCGTTGAGGCCGGCAAGGTCAGCTTTTTCAATATCGATGAGGAACAGCTCGAAAAGGAGACCGTTCACATTACGTGGGATGCCAATGCTGCCGAACGTGGTGGTTTTGAGCATTTTATGATTAAAGAGATTCACGAGCAGCCGAAAGCTCTGCAGGACACGCTCAACTCGCTGCTGAACGACGGCCGGCTCGACATTAGCAAAAGCGGAATTACACCCGACATTGCCCGCGGCATATCGGAAATCAGCATTGTGGCTTGCGGAAGCGCTTGGCACGTGGGAATGGCGGCCAAATATGTGATTGAGGACATTGCCAAAATCGCCGTCAGGGTTGATGTGGCGTCGGAGTTCCGCTACCATTGCCCGATTCTGCAGGAAAACGCGTTGGTGATTGTCATTTCGCAGTCGGGTGAGACGGCCGACAGCCTTGCCGCTTTGCGCGAAGCCAAATCGCGCGGCATTCGCACCTTGGCCATTCTGAACGTTTTGGGCAGCAGCATTGCCCGCGAGGCCGACCACGTGCTCTACACCCTTGCCGGGCCGGAAATTGCGGTGGCAACCACCAAAGCCTACAGCGCGCAAATGCTTATCGGATACGTGCTTGCGGTTGAATTGGCGTTTGAGCGCGGCGTTATCGACGACGAGAAATACAAATACTACATTGCCCAACTGCAAACCCTTCCCGACAAGGCCGAGGGCCTGCTCGAGGACAAAGAGCGCATTCAGTGGTTCGCGTCGAAATTCTCAACCGCCCACGACGCCTTTTTCATTGGCCGCGGAATCGACTACGCCGTGGCGCTCGAAGGCAGCCTGAAGATGAAGGAAGTTTCGTATGTGCACTCTGAAGCCTATGCCGCCGGCGAGCTCAAGCACGGCACTATCAGCCTGATTGAGGACGGCACGCTGCTTGTGGGCATTCTCACGCAGAACAGCCTGTACGAGAAGACCGTTTCGAATATGGTTGAGTGCAAGACCCGTGGCGCCTACCTGATGGCAGTGGCCACCGCCGGGCACTACGACATTGAGGATACCGCCGATTTCACCATTTATGTGCCGAACATTGATGAGCATTTTGCCGGCAGCCTGACGGTGATTCCGCTGCAGCTGTTCGGCTACTACTCGTCAGTCTCGCGCGGCCTTGACGTCGACAAACCGCGAAACCTTGCCAAGAGCGTGACGGTGGAATGACATTGAAGGACTGAAGGATTGAAGGATAGAAGGATTGAAGTCCCGATAGCTATCGGGATGAAGGATTGATTGATGTAAGAGCTGACAGCGGTCCGTTGTCTGAAGTCTGTTGTCCGTTGTCTGAAAAATCACCCTTTCGTCTTTTCCGTCAGCGATTTGAATCCTTCGCCCAGAATCTCGTTGGCTTCAATCACGGCCACAAACGCGTTCGGGTCGATGCGGCTGATGTGCTCTTCCAGAATCAGCACTTCGCGGCGGTCCACAATAGTGTAAATCACCTTTTTAGGCGCGCCGCCGTACATTCCTTCGCCGTTCAGATAGGTGCCGCCGCGGCCAAGGTCGTTGAGCAGGCGCTCGCGGATTTCTTCGTGATGGTCCGATATGATGAGCAGCATTTTCTCGTGCCCGGCACCTTCCAGAATCATATCCACCACCTTGCCAGTGATGAAAATCACTAGCCACGAGTACAATGGTATCTTCCAGTCGCTGAACGCGATAAGTCCCAGCAAGGCAATGGCGCTATCCACATAGATGAGCAGATGGCCGATGGGCAGGTGCGTGTATTTGGCAATGACGGCCGCAATAATGTCGGAGCCGCCCGATGTGGCCTTCGATTTGAACACAATGGCCAGCCCGATGCCGATGATGGTGGCGCCGAACACCGATGCCAGCAGCAGGTCGTCGGCAAGGCCGAGCGGGTCGTTCTCACCAATGAAGGCAGTGAGCGTATCCATAAACACGGCCGTCGAGATGAAGCCCAGCACTGTTTTGAAGCCGAAGCGCGGCCCCAGAATCTTTGTTCCGATAATTGTCAAGATGGTGTCGAGGCAGGCCGACACAAGACCGATGGGCGTTCCGTCGGGGAACAAGTCGAACATTCCCTTGGTGGAGTGGTGAATGACGATGGAGATGCCGTAAACGCCGCCCGGCACAATCTTGTAGGGGTTGATGAACAGCACAAAACCCAGCGACAGCACAAACGTGCCCACCAGAATATAGACGACCGCCTTTGCCGCATCGCGCCACGTGCCGCCGCCAGTCAGTTTATTCAAATCGATAGCCATAATGCGATAAATTTGTTGTGTCAAAGGTAAAAATTTTGGACAACAGACATCAGACTAAAGACAACCGGAATCATATCGATTGAAGTCTGCCGTCAAAAATCAAAAAAAATCCCCCGACAAGTGTTACATTTGAAAAATTGACGCGTCATTTATGGCGTAATTGATAGTGATTTTGGAAACGAAGTACATAGATATTCACAGTCAGCTGATTGACGAATGCCGGAATGGGAGCAGCAAGGCCCAGTTCGAGATTTACAAGCTGTATTACAAGGCGATGTACAACACCTGTCTGCGGTTTGTGAAGAATCCGATGGAGGCCGAGGATGTTATGCAGGAGGCATTCCTGGCGGCGTTCCGCAATATCGACTCGTTCCGCGGCGAGGTGAGCTTCGGCTCGTGGCTGAAGCGCATTGTGGTCAACCGCTCGCTCGATGTACTCAAGAAAAAATCGCTCGACCTTGAACCGCTCGAAGAGGGCCGGACAATTATCGATACCGACGACGACCGCGACTACGAGGCCAATTACAAAGTGGAACAGGTGAAGAAAGCCATCGCCTTGCTGCCCGACAGCTATCGAGTGCTGCTCACCCTCCATCTGTTTGAGGGCTACGACCACGAGGAGATTGCCCAGATAATGGAGATGAGCAACGCCGCCGTGCGCACCGGCTACTCGAGGGCGCGAAAGAGGCTTCAGGAACTTTTGGAAACAAAAAAATTTGAGATATGGATGAGTTGAAACAATTTATCGAACAGAACCGCAACCTGTTCGACACCAGCGAACCGATGGACGGACACTTCGACCGCTTTCTGCAGAAGCTCGAAGCCGACCAGCGCCGGACCATCAGCCACAGCCACAGCCAGATGCTGAAGATTGCCGCAGTGGCAGTTGTGGCGGTGATTATAGGCGCGGTTGTGGCCGGAACAGGCGTCCACCAAAGTGTCAAACTGATTGAATCGGGAATGGCTAACGCCGAAAACTCAACACCAATGGAGCTTGTTGAGCGCACAACACGCTACGTGAAGGCCAAGGTTGAGCCCGAATACAGCGAGACGCAGAAGTACTACATCACGCTGGTCGACAGCCGGCTCGACGAAATCCGCACCGACAACACCGTTGACGAGAAACAGAAAGCCGAGCTGCTCAAGGCAATGTCGGAAATGGACGAACTGTTTGTCAATCTGCAAAAAGAGCTGAAAGCCAACCCCGACAACGCGGTGCTGATTGACGCAATGATTAACCACTACCAGACAAAAATCGAAGTGCTGAACAAAATCATCAGCAACCTCAACAGTATTAAACAATTAAACACACAACAAGATGAAAAAGTTGATTTATAGTTTGATTGCATTGGCGGCCGTAATAATGTGGCTGCCGGCCAACGCCAACCGTGACAGCGATTTCAGGCGCAGCGAGCAATTCGCCTTCGACGTGGATGCCAACTCGCTACTCGAGCTGTTCAACCACAACGGCAATGTGGTGATTGAAAACACCGGCGAGAGCCGCCTCAACATTGAGGCCACCGTTACCGGACGGGCACGCGACCTTGAAGAAGCCAAACGCATCACTCAGAAAATAAAGGTGATTGTCAAAACCGAGGACGGCAAGATTACCGTTAGCTCCGATGTGCCAAAATCGCTCAAGTTCGATGAGTTCGACGTCAGCTACGTGGTGACAATGCCCGAGTGGCTCAACATCAACCTGTCGAACAAATACGGCAATGTTGTTGCAAACCAGCTGTTTGGAAAAACATCGATAAAGGTGAGCTACGGCTCGCTCAAAATCAAGCAGCTGAACGACCGCACCGGCGGATTTCCAACCATCGACCTGGCCTACTGTCGCGAAAGCGAGATTGAGGAGATGCAGCTGGGCGGCATAAACGCCTCATACACAAATGTTGCCATAGGCAACGGGTTTGCGGTGGCCATATCGAGCAAGTTCTCGAAATGGAAAATCGGGACGGCAAAATCGATGGCCATTGAGGCGTCATACGACAACTTCAGCATTGCCAACGTTGGCAAAATTGACGCCACAATGAAGTACACCGACCTGAACATCAACGGGTTGCAGACTTTGGGCAAAATCAGTTCCGAATACGGCAACGTGAGCGTCAAAAACGTGGACCGCGATTTCTCGAACATCGACATCAAGACGAACTTCGGCAACGTGACGCTGTCGGTGGCCAAGCTCGATGGCTACTCGCTCAACCTGAAGACAAAGTACGGCAACATCAGAACGCCAAAACTCGGCGGCGTGAACCAGGAAACAACATCCACACAAACGTTCAGCTACAACGCCGAGCAGAAGACGCAAACCGTGAAGCCTACGAACGGCGAGCCATCGGGCGAAATCAGAATCAATGTGAATTACGGCAACATCAACATCAACAACTGATTCACAAGCCGATAGCCGGACACTGGTCCGTCGGGCGCCATCCGGCCGCGACCGGACAGCTGAAAATCGCCGCAAAGGCAAAACAAAAAAATGCGACTGCGAACGGGCCTCCGTCAAGGGGGCTCATTCGCATTTTGCGGTTTTCGGCCATTTATGCCAACCCGCTTCACAACCAATTGACTGCCAAATAATTCAGTTGTTATTAAAGTGTTAATTGCACAAAAAAAAGTTGTGGCGCAATACGTCATTTAGTGGTAATTTAGTTGCGTAAAAATTATTGTTATGCGAGATTCAGGCGATTTGTATGAGGACAAAGAGGTTGTATCCAACGTCAGGCGCTACGAGGCGATGAAACGGAGCGGTGTGTACGCCTATTTCGACGTTGAGGAATTCCTGATGATTGTGGACTACTATATGAGCCACGATATGCAGAACAAGGCCGTTGAGGCGTGCGAGACAGCGCTCAAAACTCACGGGCCCGACCCGGAGCTGCAGCTGAAACGCGCCCAAATACACGTGCACCAAGGCAAGGCCAAAACCGCGCTGAAAATGATAATGCCGCTTGAGCCTCTGCTGAACGACTATTACGAATTCTACCTGACCAAAGCCTCGGCACTGCTGCAATTGGGCAAAGATGAGAAATCGTTTGTCGACTGCTTCCGGCAGGCGCTCGAATTGAGCGAGGACGTGGAGCCCGAGGAGCGCGAGGATATTTTTATGAGCATCGGTGAGATGCTGGAGAACGGACAATACTACAAGCCCGCCCTGTCGATTTACAAGGTGGCGAGCAAGGAGTTCCCCGAAAACATCGACTTCCTGTTCAAAATAGGCGTCTGCTACGAGAGCCTCGACCGCATCGACGAAAGTCTGAAAGCCTACAACCGCGCCATCGACCTCGACCCGTTCTCGGAATGCGCCTGGTACAACATCGGCATAGCCTACAACCGCATCAACGAGTACGAAAAAGCCATTGAGGCCTACAACTACGCCATCGCCCTCGACCCGACGTTCTACGACGCGCTCTTCAACAAGGGCAACACCTGCTGCAACGCCGGACTCTACAAAGAGGGATTGGAATGCTATCAGGAATATCTGAAATCGTACCCCAACAGCGTCTCGGCGCAGTGCTACGTGGGCGAGTGCCTCTTCCACCTCGGCCGCATTGACGAGGCAGAGCGCTGCTTCGACAGCATTATCACGCTTTTCAGCGATTACGCTGACGCGTGGTTTGGCAAGGCGATGATTCTTGGCGTCCGCGAGGAGTATGCCGAGGCCATCAAAACAATGAAAAAGGTGATTGAAATCGACCCCGAATATGATGCCGCCTGGTATCAGCTTGGACGGCTCCACGCCGCCACGAAAAACTTCGAGGACTCGGTGGAGGCTTATCAAGAAGCGCTGAAACTCAACCACTACGACGTCAACTTCTGGGAAAACCTGGCCCTCACCTACTATATGATGGACGATACGCTGAACGCCCTCAAGGTGCTGGTTGGCGGACTTGTCTATCTGCCCGACGACAGCGTTCTGCTATACACAATGGCCGCTATTTATCAGATGATTGGCCACCGCAAGGAGTGTCTGGAAAACTTCCGCAAGGCGTTCAGCCAGGACCCTGACCTTTGCGACCGGTTCACCGCCATTGTCCCGGCCAACAAAATCCCGCGCGAGATTGCCAAAATTATCAAAGAACAAAAAGACAATCAATAATATACATAAATATGGACACTAAATTCCACCTTCATTGCCGCAAGTGCGGCGCCGACATTCCAGGCTTTGCCGAGTGGTTTGCCAACAATCAGAAATGCCCGCACTGCGGCGGAACTTACGTCGATGTGAAATATCACCGCGACTACAGCGAGTTGAAGAAACTTATCGACACAAAAGAACACGTTGAGAACGTTTGGCATTATTTTGATTTTCTGCCACTTAACGATAAAAAGAACGCCATAAGCCACACTGAGGGCGCCATTCCGGTCGACCGTTGGGAGTTTATGGAGAAATTCGTTAAGAAATATTACAATCTCGATATCACTGTCCGCGCCTATCGCAACGACTTGAACCAAGGCACTGGCACCTTTAAGGATGTGGCTGGAGCCGTTACGGCAAGCGTGCTCAAGGAGAACGGCGTGAAAAATTACTGCGTGGCCAGCACGGGCAACATTGCCAACGCCTTCGCGCACTATTTCGCTGAAGCGGGTATCAACCTTGGCGTTTTTGTGCCCGAAGACACGCTGAAAATCAACGAGGCAGAGATAAACACCTACGGCCAAGGCCTGTTCCGCGTGAAAGGCGACTATGCGATGGCCAAAAAGGTGGCCGCCGACTATTCGGCCAAATACGGCATTCTGATTTCGGGCGGCAACACCGACCCGATGCGCGTTGAGGCCAAAAAGACGATGGTTTTTGAGTGGCTGCGCCAGATGGGCAAACTGCCGTCGGTTTACATTCAGGCAGTGAGCGGCGGCACAGGCCCGATTGCCATTGCCAAAGGCTGCGCCGACCTTGAGGGTTTAGGCTACGACAACCGCTTGCCGCGATTCATTATGGTTCAGCCGTCGGGCTGCACGCCGATGGTTGAGGGCTACGCAAAAGCCAAGGCCGCAGGCTTCCCCGAGGGTTGGCAGAACGACTATCCGTGCTACGAGAACCCCAAGACCAGCGTTCCGATTTTGGCCACAGGCAAGCCAGGAACCTTCCCGATTGTGGCTTCGCTCGTGAAAGAGTCGGGCGGCGATTTTGTAGCCTTCGACGAACAATATCTTGCTGATATGGCGAAACTTGTGGCTTACGAGACCACCGTCCGTATTGGACCTGCAGCGGCTGTCTGCGTTGGCGGCTTCTTCGAGTCGCTGAAGAATGGTCTGCTCAAGAACGGCGACGATGTGCTTATCAACCTTGGTGAGGGTTCGCGCCGCGCACCTGCATTTGTCGAGAGCATAATCTACACCACCAAGCACGTGGCTTCGGTTGACGAGTGCGAGAAGTTCGACCGCTCGAAATTCGAGCCGATGCTTTGGGACAAAATCTTGAAAATCTACAACTTGTAGTCAGGAATGAAGGAACATATAGCCAATTTCCTGAAAGGCTTTGCAATGGGTGTGGCCAACGTCATTCCAGGCGTTTCGGGCGGCACCATTGCTCTGCTTACAGGCATTTTCGAGCGGCTGATAAACGCACTCAAATCGTTTGACGTTGAGGCGGTTAGGCTGCTGCTCAAATTCAAGTTCCGAGAGTTCGCACAGCACGTCGATTTCGGTTTTCTGCTGTCGGTGTTTCTTGGCGTCGGCGTCAGCATTATATCGGTGGCCAAACTGCTCGAGTTCCTTTTCCAGTCGTACCCCGTTTACGTGTGGTCGTTCTTCTTCGGGCTGATACTAGTATCTGTTTGGTTTGTAGGCAAATCGATAGGTAAAATCGATGTTGCGGCGGCCGTTTCGTTCGTGGTTGGCGCCGCGGTGGCCTTCGGCCTTTCGGTGATGAATCCCGCAACCGAGAACACCGCCTTTTGGTACTTGATAATCTGCGGCGCGGTGGCCGTCTGCAGTATGATTCTGCCAGGCCTTTCGGGCTCGTTTGTGCTGATTCTGATGGGCAACTACCAACTGATAATGATTTACGCCGTGTCGCATTTCGATATGAAAATCATTGTCCCCGTGGCCGTTGGCGTGGTGGTGGGGCTGTTGGCGTTCTCGCATTTCCTGTCGTGGCTTTTGAGCCGATACGCCCGCCAGACGATGGCCGTGCTCACAGGCTTCATTTTCGGCAGTTTGGGCACCATTTGGCCGTGGAAAAATCCCGTCTATCTGATGCAGGACGGCGCCGAAGTGCTGAAAAACGGCAAGCCGATAATCCAGAGTTACGAGATGTATTTTCCGCAAGAGTTCAGCGCCGAAGTGGCCATTGCCATTCTGCTGATGGCGGCGGGAATGGCGGCTCTTTGGGCGCTTGAGAGGTCATCGGAGAAAACGAAAACACAATGATTTTCGCACAGACGACACTCCTGATTAATTGAAGAGTGAACGCTCCTCCGTCGGTAAAAAATGCAAAAAAAATGAGCTGAATGGCGCTCGTAACTCTTGTCGCCTGCACAGTCAAACTGTGCTCTTTTGACAATAACAAAAGAGCACGCGTTTGATTATCAGGCATTTACCCCCCCCCTATTGCGTTAAAAAAATTACAAATTGCCCGTCGGAAAACTTGTAAAACAATCTTCTTATCCGTATGTTTGGAGCATCGTTTTTAGGAATTTTGCTTTAAACTTCGCAAGTCTGGAAAAACGGTATTGAAATGTAATTTCCGGACAGAATGATTATTCTGCGAGATTTGCGTTTGAGGATAATAAAACTAATATATTATGAAGAACAACAGATTTGGCTGCCTATGCGGCAAGCCGTTTTTGGCAACTGTTTTAGTTGCGTGCTGCGCGTTGGTGCTAACCGGATGTAATCCGAAAATCAGCACAAACATTTCAAAATCATATCCAACAACCGCCTACGACCAGCAAATAGCGGTGATACCATTAGAGCAGGAAATACCTGCCGGAGCCGAAGTTTTGGGTGAAGTGAAAATTGGAGATAACGGTTTTACCGCCACCGCCAATTGCACTTATTCAAAAGTCCTTGAAGATGCAAAACTTGAAGCACGAAAAGCTGGCGGCAACGCCATCAAAATCACCGAGCACAAGTTGCCAACGGCTATGGGAAGCTCCTGCCACAGAATCACAGCCAGCATCCTTCATCTGGAAAACCCCGATGCTTATCTTGCCAAAGCAGAAGATGTAATCGCCGATGTTGATTATGCAATCCTGAATGTGTACAGATTTAGTGGTGTAGGCCCCGCCGTAAGCTACGACCTGCACCTTGGCGATGAGGTTGTTTGCCGCGTGAAAAACAATTTCAAGAAAAGCATTCAAATTAAAACAACCGGTGCAGTAACAATTTGGGCAAAAACAGAAGCAAAATCGGAGATTCCTGTTACCATAGAACCCGGCCACACTTATTATGTACGCTGCAGCGTAACAATGGGCGCCTTTGTCGGTCACCCGCTGTTGGAACTGGTCGATTACCAAACCGGGAAATCAGAATTTGAAACATTTAACGCTAAAAACCAATGAAAAAACTATTCATCTTTTCAATGCTTACACTGATTTTCGGTCAGTTAAGCGCGCAGGATTTGATTGTTACAACCAAGGGAGACTCTCTTAATTGCAAAATCACAAAAGTAAAGTCTGACAATATTTATTTCACGTTCACCAATAACGGCAACACATTTAATTCACTATTGCCGATGAGCAATGTGGATAGCTACAAATATGGCAACCAGAGCGGAGATGGCAATGTTTCCACACCTTCATCTGACTATCAGAAAGTCGCATTTTCAGTCACTGGTGGCTACAGCCGCCGTTTGGCAAAGGTTGCCGACAATTTGTCATCCGATTATGAAGACTACGTCAAACAACTGAAAAACGGCTATCATTTAGGAGCTGATTTGGCGTACTATTTTTCTGAAAATTATGGTGCTGGCATCAAATTCATAACGTATAAAGCATCAAATTCGGGCAATTTTTATGTTGAAAATTACGGTCGCGCCGATATAAAAGATGAAATAACTATGCCGTTTATCGGTCCAATGTTTTCAATGCGGTATCAAAACGAAAAAAATTCCTTTTTACTCAATTATGCCGTGGGTTATTATGGATATATTGACAATTGGACGATTGAGAAAACCTATGGAACAAACAAAGGCGGAACGGCTGGTTTAATGTTCGACGTAGATTATTCTTATTGGTTTGCGAAAAATACCGCTCTCGATATTCGATTGGCGTTTATTAGCGGAACATTGTCATCGTTCACTAGAAAAACCGGAACTTCAAAAGAAAAAGTTAAACTAGAAAAAGACCAATACGAAGGGCTCGGCCGAATGGATATTTCCGTAGGTTTGCGCTTCGGAAAATAGGAATTAATATGAAAACCTACGGTTTGGTCGGCTACCCATTGGGGCACTCTTTTTCACAAGATTATTTCACAAAGAAGTTTGCAGCGGAAAATACTGAAGCACAGTATCTTAACTTTCAGATTGAAAACATTTCGCTCTTTCCCGAAAAGGTGCTGACCGCCCCAGGTTTGGCTGGTTTGAACGTCACCATTCCCTACAAGCAGAAGGTGATGCAATTCCTCGACGAGATTGACGAGACCGCGCAAAAGGTTGGTGCAGTGAATGTTGTGAAGATTATCCGCAATGGTGACAAAATTCGTCTGCGCGGCTGCAACTCCGATGTTGTGGGATTCGAGAACTCGCTGAAACCGTTGCTGAAACCTTGCCACACCAAAGCCTTCATTTTGGGAACTGGCGGAGCGTCGAAAGCCGTGCGCTATGTGCTCGAGAAACTGAACATCAGCTATCAGTTTGTGTCGCGTAATGTCGATGCAGCCAACAACATCCTTTCGTACCAGCAACTCACCACCGAACTTGTTGAAAACCATAAACTTATAGTCAACTGCACGCCGCTGGGTATGTCGCCCAAAACCGATGCCTGCCCCGATATTCTCTACTCGGCTATCGGCCCTGACCACCTCTGCTTCGACCTGATTTACAATCCCGAAACAACACTGTTCCTGCAAAAAGCCAAAGAACAGGGCGCAACCATTAAAAACGGATTGGATATGCTGATTGGCCAGGCTGTACGGGCTTGGGAGATTTGGAACGAGTAAAGTTAGGATGTAGTAATTAGGAGTTAGGAGTTAGAAATCAGTGATTTAAACTTGCCAAACCTTTACGTCAAACCCGCCAAACTTTCCAAGCCACACGGTTCAATCCTCAACCTCAACAATTTCAATGCCGTTGTCAGTCTTCTTCCCGCCTTCGAAAAACTCATCTTCCTTCAGTTTGTCGAGACGGTAATCGGCGTACTCGAATATGTTGCGGTTTGCCTTTGTGCGCGGCTGGTCGGAATCTTTGATTTTTTGCAGCCAAAGACGCTCATTGTCGCGGTCGTGTATCCGCCCGTAGGCTACGGCTATATTGTATTGGCGGGTAAGCGTGGGCTCGTACTGCAACGCTGACTTCAACATTTTGATACTGTTGTGATTACAAGTGTTGAACTTCAACTTGTCGCTGTCGTAATACTGATAGGCGTACGCCTCGTAGAATCTTGCTTTAATATCAAAAACCTCCGCCATCGACGCTGAATCGGCCTGGCACAACTCAAAAGCTACTTGCGTATAGTAAAGTACATCATCGCGATACTTCACACTGCTTGCCGACACCCGCGCCAGCGCCTTCACAATGGGCAGACTCGCGAAATTGGACCCATAGGCGGCCATCTGCATAAACTCGTGGGCGCGCTCGGGAATGCTGCAGCACTCGTAGGTGCGGCCAATGTAGAAGAGCAAGGCGGGGGTTTGGTCGCCGTTGCGATAGGCGTCAAGGAAAAGGTCGAGAGCGGGATAGTAGTCTTTCTTGATAAAAAGCGCCCGCCCCAACTGTTTGTTTACCAATTGGTTGGTTGAGTCTGTGCGGCGATACAGATTGCAGTAGGCCATTGCGCTGTCGGCCTGTTGATTGCCGTTGAAAAATGTGGCAATATCGGTGACAACCGCGGCGTCCATCGGGTTGACGGCCAAAATCTGCCGAGCGCACTCAATGCGCAGCGAATCGTCGGCGCCCATCTTCTGAAGGCAGTTGTAGCGCAGTTTCAGCGGCTGATAGGTGAGAGTGTCGGCCAGCAGAGTGTCGGTCAGGGCAAGGCATTGGTTGAACTGCCCTCGGCGGAAATTTGTCTGCGCAAGTTTGTATATCACAGTGTCGTTGAACACCAGCAGCCGTGCCTGCTCGTAGCAGAGCAGCGAGTTGTAGGTGTCGTTCATCCGCGTACACGAGTCGCCGCGGGCCACAAGTGCGGCCGCCTCGGCTGTGAGCGGCTCAAAGCGCGTTTGGGCGGCGGTTGCCGTTAGCGCGAGCGCAAGAAGAATGGTCATCAGTGGTTTCATAAATGTTTAGAGTTAAGGGGTTAGAGTTTAGAAGGTTAATAGTTTAGAGTTAAAAGTTTAGCGTTTAGTTTTAAAAAGGCCCGCGCGGGCGGGCCTTGGCATTATGCAAAACGTTGTTGGTTAGTTGGTTAGTAAAATCAGTTAAAGTTGGAAATTGATTGGAATGGTAAAAGATACTTTTACATATTGCCCACGCTGCTTGCCAGGTTTCCACTGCGGCATCGATTTTACAATATTCATAGCGGCTTCATCGAGCAATGGGTCAACTCCCTTGGCCAACTTCACATCCTCAACATTGCCATCTTTGTTTATCACAAACTGAACGAAAACCTTGCCTTGGATTTTTTTCTCTTTAGCCACCTCAGGATATTTAGTGTTTTCGGTAACGAATTTAAGCAGTCCCTCCTCACCACCAGGGAATTCGGGCATTTCTTCAACTATGAAAAAAACAGTGTTTTCCAAGTCAACATCATAATTAGCATCTTCTTTAATTACCTCGATTGCAATATGGTGTTCATTTTCTCCAATTTCTTTTTCCATACAACGCCTTACTGAACCATCGGCCTTTCTAACAAGCACGCATTCAGTGCCATCGAGATTTTTACCTATAAATTTCACATCTCCTTCTTTGGGTAAATACTGCAAGACGGTTTTGTCATAAGTGAAATCTTGTGTATTTTCGCTCTCGGTTTTTGAGCAATTCGCGAAAGCAATGGCTGCGAAAGCCGCAATCGGCAGGACATACAGCGCCTTGGCCATTGTCCAGCCTGACGATTTTTTACGTGACATCATAGTTATTCGATATTTAAGTTTACTGTGATTGAAGCTGTTGGCGATTGAATACCACTTCCCGCCAGCAGCTTTCTTAATTAATAGAATTTGATATTGTTTTGCATTAATGCCTGAATCAAGAACGGCCTTGTCGGCCTCGTACTCGTGGACGGCGCACAACTCGCGGCGCAGCAGCCACATTGCAGGGTTGAACCACTGAAGGCAGCAGAACACATCGCACACCAGCACATCGATTGAGTGGCGGCAGCGGATATGCGCCTGCTCGTGAGTGAGAATCTCCTGAAGGTTCTCATCGTGGTCTTTCCTATTGATAATGATATATTTAACCCAACTGAACGGTGCCTGCTCGTCGTCGGTTATGACCAGAACGGTACCGTCGGGCAGGGTTTGGCGCTCGCCGCGGCGGATAACGCGCAGCACACCTATAATTGATACAATCATTCGCAGAAAGCATACACCAATGCCAGCGTAGAAGGCCACCACAGCCAGCGCGCGCCAGTCGAACGAGTGGCTTGCGCCGCCGCCAACAATCACCTCCTCGAGCCATACAACCGACTGCGACAGCTCGGCGGCGGTTACCGCGTGGCCAGGCGCCGCGTTGAGCGTAATATGCCACAAGGGCAGCACAAACGACAGGCCGATTGAGCCCAGAATCAGGTAGCGGTTGGCGCGGTGAAGAGTCTCGCGGCTCATCAACGATTTGAACATCAGGTAGAAAGCAATCAGAAACACCGACACTTTCAGGCTGTAAACAATGGCATCCATAGCGTTACTGTTTTTCGATTTGACTGATTAAATCCTTTAGTTCATCGACCGAAATATCCTCCTCGCTCACCAAGGCCGAAACGGCGCTGCGGTAAGAGTTTTGGAAATATTTGCCAATGATTCCGCGCAGCGTCTGCTTGCCGAACTCGTCGCGGCTGACGGCTGCAAAATACTGATACGTAGGCCCGTACGACTTGTGGCCGACATAACCCTTGCTCTCGAGCGCACGCACCATAGTTGATATGGTGTTGAAGTGCGGTTTCGGGTCGGGGTAGCAGTCCACAAGGTCGCGGACAAACATCGGCCCGTGCTCCCAAAACAGGTTCATCACTTCTTCTTCTTTCTTGGTAATCTTTTCCATAGTTTTATGTTTAATCGGTGAATCGGTGAATTGTTTAGAAGTTTAGCGCTTCGCTGTTGAGAATGTTTAGCGCTTCGCTGTTGAGCTTCTAAACATTCTCAACCTACTCAACTTTCTCAACCTTTATTCTCCGTCAACACCCTTCACCGCAATCTTTTCAAATAACCGATAGCAAATATAACTATAAAAATATTACGTGCAACTATTTTTTATAGTTGAGCAAAAGATTTTTTTAGTGAAGACCGTATGGCAAGATACGCGAATTGGCTTTACTCGCTAAAAAACAAATATATAGAATACAATGAACGGGGCTATGCGAGTGGGTCAATTCCGACCGGTAATCTCTTCCGCAATCAGTTCAGCTTGTTTGAGCACGGTTTCGGTTGCCAGCAGCTGCATATCGGGCGGATAGCCGTATTTGCGCAGAAGCCGTTTCACAGCAACTTTCATCTTGGCGCGGACATTCTCTTTGATTGTCCAGTCGATGGATGAGTTCTTGCGGATGGTGTCGGTCAGCACAACCGCCAGTTCGCGCAGTTTGTCCTTGCCCATAAGTTCGCGGGCGCTTTCGTTGTCGGCAACGGCGGAATAGAATGCATACTCGTAGGTGGTAAGCCCCATATTCTCGGCATCCTTGTCCTTGTCGACAATGGTTTTGCTTAATTTGATAAGTTCGTCGATTACCTCGGCAGCCGTTATTATTTTGTTGTGGTAGCGGGTGATGGAATTATCAAGCATCTCCAACAAGGTGCGGCCTTCGACCACATTGAATTTTGAACGGGTCTTGATTTCGTCCTCCAACAGTTTCCGCAGCACCTCCATAGCAATGTTCTTGTGCTCCATTCCCTTCAATTCCAACAGGAACTCTTCGGAAAGAATGGAAATATCAGGCTTTTTGATGCCTGCCGCATCGAACAGGTCGATGACTTTTTCCGACACCAAAGCCTTGTCGATAACCTGACGGATTGTGGTTTCGATTTCCTCGTCGGAATGGCCTGAACCTGTTTGGTCGAACTTGCAGAGACGCGCTTTGACGGCTTGGAAGAAGGCAACCTCGTCTTTCACATCCATTGCGGCATCCTGCGGAATGGCCAGCGCAAAGGCCTTGCCCAAAGCCGTGACCTCGTTCACAAAGCGTTTCTTGCCGTCGTCGAGACTCAAAATGAAGTCCTCGGCTTTCAGAATCCACGACAGTTTGCCCGATGTGTCGGCGGTGAAATACTGCTTGTAATCGAAACCGAAGAACATCTGCTCAACAACCTCAATCTTTTCCTGCATCAGCGTCACGGCCTGCTCCTGCTGCATTGTGGGGTCGCCTTTGCCGCCAGAGTCGGAATAGAATGACAGTGCCTTTTTCAAATCGGCCGCAATGCCCAAATAATCGACCACTAGACCGCCAGGCTTGTCTTTGTATACGCGGTTGACGCGGGCGATGGCCTGCATCAGGTTGTGCCCCTGCATCGGCTTGTCGATATAGAGCGTGTGCAGACAAGGCGCATCGAAGCCTGTGAGCCACATATCGCGGACAATAACAAGTTTCAACTCGTTGTCGGGGTCTTTCATTCTTTCGGCCAGAATGCGGCGCTGCTCCTTGGTGGTGTGGTGCTTGGCAATGTCGGCACCGTCGGATGCCGATGATGTCATAACAACCTTGACGGCGCCTTTTGACAAATCGTCGGAATGCCACTCGGGGCGCAGCCTGACAATTTCGTCGTACAACTCGGCGGCAATGCGGCGGCTCATTGCCACAACCATCGCCTTGCCCTCAAACACCTTCTGACGCTCCTCGAAATGCGCGACAATGTCTTTGGCAATATTCTTTATGCGGCTCGGGCTGCCAATGAGCGCCTCCAACTGCGTCCATTTGGCCTTGGCCCTCTGCACATCGTTCAGATTTTCTGTCTCCAACTCCTTGTCAAGGTCTTCCACAAGTTGTCGGCCTTCGTCGCTCAATTCCACCTTGGCAAGACGGCTTTCGTAGTAGATACGCACCGTGGCTCCGTCCTCGACGGCTTGGGCAATGTCGTAAACATCAATGTAGTTGCCGAAAACCGCAGGCGTGTTCTTGTCATCTTTTTCGATTGGCGTTCCCGTGAAACCGAGATAGGTGGCGTTGGGCAGGGCGTCGCGCAGATATTTTGCAAACCCGTATTTGATTTCCGAGCCGATAACCTCGTCGGCCTCGTTTTTCACATCCACACTTCTAGCCTTAAAACCATATTGGGTACGGTGCGCCTCGTCGGCCATAACAATCACATTGCTGCGGTCAGTGAGTTGTTCGTAAACATTGCCCGACTCGGGTTGGAATTTTTGTATGGTGGTGAAAATCACACCTCCCGACTGCACTTGCAGCAGTTTCTTCAAATGCTCGCAACTCTCGGCCTGAACGGGCGTTTGCCGCAGCAACTGCTTTGCTCCCGTGAAGGTGTCGAAAAGTTGGTCATCAAGGTCGTTGCGGTCGGTGATAATGACAACTGTCGGATTGTTGAGCCGCTGAACAATCTTGCCCGTGTAGAACACCATTGTCAGCGATTTGCCGCTGCCCTGTGTGTGCCACACCACACCTGCGCGGTGGTCGCCTTCGGCTTGTTCGCTCACCGTCTTGAAACCGTAGCCGACGGGCGATTCGGCCGCAATGCTTTTAGAGTTGATGCCCGTGGCTCTCAAGGTGGACTCCACGGCCTTGTTCACTGCATAATACTGATGATAGGCGGCTATCTTCTTCACAGTTCTGATGGTGGTGAGCCCCGTCTTCAGGTCTTCCTGCTTCTGCTTCTCGAACACGGTGAACGAGCGGATTATGTCGAGCAAGGTGTCCTTGCCCATCATTCCGCTGACAAGCACTTCCAACTCGCTCACCAAATGCGATGCTATATTCTCGCCATCATCGCTTTTCCAGGCAGTAAAGCGGCTGAAGCCTGCCGAAAGCGAGCCCGCCCGAGCCTCGAGTCCGTCGGAAATCACAATCAGGGCGTTGTAAGTGAACAGCGACGGAATCTGTTGCTTGTATGTCTCAATCTGACGGTGAGCGCTTTGCAGTGTGGCGTTCTCATCAGCAGCGTTTTTCAGTTCGAAGATGACCAATGGCAAACCGTTCACAAAAAGCAGCACATCGGGGCGGCGGTTGTGGCCGTTCTCGATGATGGTGAATTGGTTGACCACCGTAAACTCGTTGTTCCACGGGTCGTTGAAGTCGATGAGCCAGGCTCGCTCGCCGCGTTCCACTCCGTCTTTGGTGATTGTTACAGGAATGCCTTCGGTGAGCATACGGTGAAACACCTCGTTGTTGGCAAGAGTGTCGGGCGAACTGATGCGCATTGTTGTCCTCACCACCTCGTCTTGAACCTGACTAGGCAACGACGGATTGAGCCGCTTTACGGCTTTCTCAAGTTTGTCGGACAGTACAACATCCTCGAAACTGCCGCGCATCGGTGTCTCGCCATCGGGCGCAATGTCGGGGCCGTAAAGGTAATTGTACCCTTTGGCTTTCAATTGCTCAATGAGCATCTGCTCGATGTCGGATTCGTGAAGCGGTGGCATATTGTCAATCTTCTTCTGAATGTTGTGCTAAATATATAGTTTTTTGTCTGTCAATGTGTTGTGCGATTTCGGTTTCGTGAAGCGGTGGCTATGATATTAATCTTTGTTTTTACGCAATTCTTCAGGCAGAAAGCAATCTATTTCGTCATCGCTAAATGTCATTTCTTCATTTAGTTTCAATGCTTTTGTTGCCTCTTTGTATGCTTTTGATATAGTTCTTGGGCTACCTTTGTAAATTGCAGCAAGTCCTTCTTGTAATTTGTCACGCTTGTTACGTATGTTTTCAATACTAACATCACCCATCTTCAAATCGGTAAGCATTGACAAATAGCTTTCCCTAACATTCCAAATATCCGCAGCGGCATTTGAATGTTGCTGTGCGATTGCACCTAAATCCCTGCTTTTCAAGTAAGTGTTCAATAATAACAATAATGCAGAAATAATAGCTGATACGATTTTAACCCATAATACATCTCCAAAAATAGTAACCACCAAACCTGTCGTAGTTAATGTAGATAGAATAATCTGAAACCATTTCAACAGATCGCCCCTTTTTAAAAGAATATCTGCACACTTTTCTTGCGTTTTATGACTATAAACCACACGCCCGTAGCATTCCCGAATTTGTGCTTCCAATAATTGTTTAGAATTTTGTTCCATAAATGGCCCTCCAATAATCATTTGCTATATAAGAATACCCTTTATCTTCTTTTTCAATTGCCTCTAATGCATTGTTATATGCAGACTTTGCTTTTGCCGTAAATTTCCCTTTAGGGTAAATATATTGACCGCTCCCCACAGCCAACCAATATGACTGATTATCATTTTGTTCGCTCAAATATTTAAAGAAATCGCGGGTCATCCAATCATAATACAGAAATGATTTATCATTGTATTCCCAATCTTTCAAAAATTTATATGCAAATGTATCTATTAAAAGACCTCCCATTGGAACATTACAATTATATTTCCATTCCCGAATCATTCTACATAGTCTTTTCAAATTACCATTAGTAATATTGTTCCAAGCGTTAATAGTATTTATCTCTGTTTTTGGATTAGTCATTTCCCAATACCCACCATCATTAGTGTTTGGATAACAAAAACTACCATCAGAGCATTCAAAACACGGTACAACTTCAAACACAACATCATCCGAAAATGATACTTTTACAACTTGACCATCGCCTCCAATTTCAGTATTCCAATAAGTTTTTTCTAAAGAACCCTTTATAGATTGTAGTAACGCAGATTGTCCATTCTGACGATATGAGTTATACTTTGTATAATAATCCCAAGGAAGAATATACAATATATCAATGTCACTTACGTGTATTGCAGTGCCTCTTCCATAGGAACCAACATACAAACTGTTTAAATAGTCATTATCAATGCTTCTAAAATCCTTGTTCAACCGTTTTGTTATGCTATGATACCGCATTCTCACATTAGAAACGATATTGTCACTCATTCTAAGATTTGAACAAAAACTACTGAACTTGTCACTTATACTCATAACTCAAATATTAATTTCGTTATTCATCAGCCTCGGCAGCAACCCGTCACGTGTTTGAATGAGTGTTTGGATTTGTTGTTGATTGTTTTCCATTTTGTCAAATATACTTCTGACTCGATTATCGTATTCCTTAATTCTTTCAACATCACCACAGACATATTGCTGTTTAATCAAGTCTTGACTAATGTTTTGTTGAGCCGCACCTGTTGCAAGGTTAATGAACTCCTGTTTCATTGTGGCTGTCCACACAAACAAATATGTAAACGGGTAATTTTCGTTTGGAATAAGTGCGCAAACTGCTTGATTACAAGTCATAGGTTTCGATAGAATTCCGTATTCTCCAACTGTGGCACCATACATTGCAATAAGCACTGATTTTTCAGGCAACATTTTTGCCGACGATTTTGCAACTGCCTCTTCTGTTATCAATTCTTCAGTTGAAGAGATAAATGAACCGTCCAACTCTTTCGATTTTACCCAACAAATCGTACCGTTTTCATAATATTCCGATTGTTTTCTTGAAGGTGTTCCTCCCGAAGTTGTTTTTACTACGTCACCAATCATAACTTCCTCTTTAGCCTCCTCCACAAACCATTGTCTGAAAAGCGTTTCGGCCATTGCTTCGAGAGTGGCGTTCTCACGGCGCAGAAGGTCTATCTTGTCGTCAAGGGATGAGAGAATGGCGGCTATGCGGCGTTGTTCTTCAATCGAAGGAAGCTCAACTTCCATATTTGCAATGATGTCAAATGTTATTTGTGGAAATGTACCCGACCTGTCCTCTGCAACCATTTGAAGATACTCTAATACATCTTTTGATGTTAAATATGTGTATATGAATTTATTGTCGGCAATGTCGTTACAGCGCAATACCATTAGTTTGGTGGATACAATAATTATGACAGTCAAAATCAACCAACGCAAAACGTCTATTTGCAGGTCGTATCTCGCTGAACAAAATATCGCCTTTTTGTATTCTTTTTTTTGCTTGTCCAGGCAATGTGTTAGCATCAGATAGGCTATCAACAAGAATCTTACCGTCCAATATATCAGATGTGTTCAGGAATATAACCTTTTCATTTGATTTGAATTTGTAAGTATCCGATATGGATTTTAATACTTCGCCCAACTTATATTCTTTCCACTCGCTCATAATTATCTAAAAATACCAATTACTGCTATTATCAAACCTAAGATACCAATAAACGCTGTTACACCAATAGAAATCCACGTAAGGCGCTGCTGCTTTCTAAAACGTACTTCATCCTCTGATTTGAAATTGCGTTTTACCAACTCTCTTAGTTCACGACTAACCGCGAATGCCATATTGAAAACTCTGCCCATTGGAAGTTCCTGCTCCGAAAGGGCATAATGCATATACTTTTGCCTGCCATTGGCATCAATCCAGTCAATATGCCTTTCAACAACACATATTTTCTCAACTCTGTTTACAGAAATGATTTCGGGCGCCAGCCATTTTGAATCTTCGGCACCGATAACCAATGTGTTATCTGTGCAGAAGGGAACCATAACAATCAGTTTCCGCTTGATAAGCGTGTCTGTGAGCGACATTAGTTCGGCAATATATGCCAAACCTCGGCTATTGTCGGGGGCGTCATACATATCGTTTCTCAGAAATATTATGTTTTCGCCTCCGTATTGCACAATGGCAAGTCCGCGGTTTTCAAGCAGTTTGCTCTCGTTTAGCACTTTGGCCAAAGTTTTTTCCTTGCCATCGTACTTCACAATGGCTCTGATTATTTCTTTTTCAGATTCTTTCCACTCGGTCATAGTATCTCTTTTCTTACAAAATTTTCATTTTTTCTTATATTGAAAAAGAAAGCAACTTATTTACTATCAATGCTTTAATTCTTTTCTTTTCTTTCATCTTTCTCAAAATATGTCATTTTCTGCCACCTTTTTCAAGAAAAGAATTATCATTTAGGGCATATCTTCTAAACTTGCGGCCACCAATGGGCTTAATTTCACTATTCCTTGCCATTGTCCGAACCATTTTTTCTAAATCAGAGTACTCAACATCAGGCAATCGCAAAGTCATTTCCGATAATAAACTATTTGGATGAAACTTCAAATCCTCAAGCACTAACGCTTTCAATCGATATGGTTCTATTGTTTTCAATGTAGTTGAAAACTGCATTTTTGTATTTGCCACAAAATCTGGGTTTATCCCATACTTCACCCCTCTACCCGAACCTCTGGGATTAATAATGTGATTGGTAATAAGAGAATCCACATAAGATCGCAATCTACTCCCTTCAGGCAATTGAAGTTCTTTCGACAAATCGGATGCGGAAATGTTTTTTTGCTGTAGTATAACTCCCAGCGCAATATAAGCCTTTTGGCTTATTTTATATTTTGCAGAAATGTAATCGCATATCCTTGAAGCTTCTTTTGTAATGAACTTCCTAAAAACAGTAACTTCAACAAAGTCATCTCCTTCATAGACCTTTGGTTTACTTTTTCCAGATGTAAGTAATGTTTCATATATAAGGTCGTATCCCGAACCCTCGGCTTCCATCAAATGCAAATCGTAAAATACTTTTGCCAAATGAATATTTCGCTTTTCTGATTTCTGAAGTATATTATTAATCGTAACCCCTATCGGAAGCGTTCCGGGATTGGTAATAATCATTTTGTCGGAATACAATTTTATAAATATGTCACCACGTGTGGTGTATGGACGATGGACAATAGCATTGCACAATAATTCTCTTACAACCTTTTCGTCATAAATAGGAATTTCCTTCCTCCACAATCCTTCAGAGACTTCATTGTATTCCTTCCAATCAGGTATGGACTCCCAAATTGACATAAGCAATTCTTTGGGATTCATTCTGTAATCATCCCAAACTTTCTTGTCAATTTTTTCTTCCTCGGCATCATACTTAATATATTGAACTACTGGCGAATAAAGCAATCTGGCTCGTTGCTCTGGCTTCCCTATCCAAAGCACACCTAGATTTGTTAAAAAACCTTCGTCATCTATCATCTGATAATAGGCGAGCGTTTCCTCTTCAGTCTTTTCCTTTACAAATGATGACACCCTATCTGATTTTTTAATATCAGAAATAAAGTCTTGTAATTTTTGCGAGTCAGCATTTTGCCAATATATTTTTTGCGAAACCTTAGTTTCCCAACAATAGGATGGTTTATCTGAAATCAACCTGCTAAGTTCATCAGGTTGTAATGCTCTGCTTGAGTCATTATCTCTAATTAAATAGAGCCCCTTTGTTGTGCTGGCTATAGATGATTGTGATGGGAAAATATGCAGTCCTATATATTGCCCTCCGTTTTCAGCGGTAACTATTTCTGGACGTACTGCAACATTTATAGTTAGTTCATTTATCCTTTTCATCACTTTTTCTGGCAAATTCTCAGGTATTACCTGATTTGAATCAGGTAAATCCTCATTATCTTCTATGCCTATTGCCAAATATCCCCCGTGACTATTTGCAAAAGCCACACAATCCTTAGCAAGCTCGCCGAAATCCGCGCTTTTACTAAGAACGTATTTCAAAGATTTTTTATCAAACTTCGCATTTTCTTCCATAACACTATAAATTAGCCAAGTCTTATCTTTCCTAAATTCTCCAAAATCATCTTGTTCAGCCGTTCCTCTTCTTTCAGTTGCTCAGCAAACTCGGCTTTCAGGGCGGTGAAACGCTCGGCAAAGTTGAAGTCATCCTCCTCCTCGGGCAAACCAACATAGCGTCCGGGTGTGAGCACATAGTCCAGTTCTGCCACACGGCTTACGGGCACCGAAGCGCAGAAACCTGCAATATCTTGGTAATCGGTGGATTCTTCTCTCCACAAATGATAAGTCCGTGCAATCTCCTGAATGTCTTCTTCCGATAGTTCACGGGTGCGACGGTTGATAAGGTGTCCCTTGTTGCGGGCATCAATAAACAGAATTTCGCCAGCACGACGGGTGCGGTTGCGTGTCACAAACCACAGGCAGGCGGGAATCTGTGTGTTCAAAAAGAGTTTGGCGGGAAGATTGACAATGCAGGCAATCAGTCCCTTGTCAATCAACGTCTTGCGAATATCGCCCTCGCCGCCCGTCTTTGAAGTTAGCGAGCCTTTGGCCAGCACAAAACCAGCCTGTCCGTTTGGCGCAAGGTGGTAGATAAAATGCTGAATCCAAGCGAAATTAGCATTGCCTGCAGGTGGCACGCCATACTGCCAGCAGGCATCGCCACGCAGTTGGTCGCCGCTCCAGTCGCTGTCGTTGAACGGCGGATTGGCCATCACGTAGTCGGCCTTCACATCGCGCAAGGCATCGTTTAGGAACGAGCCTTCGGTGTTCCACTTCACCTGCGAAGCGTCGATACCACGAATGGCAAGATTCATCTTGCACAGGCGCCAGGTGGTTTGGTTGCTCTCTTGCCCATAAACCGAAATGTTCTCAATCCGTCCTTGGTGCTCCTTCACAAACTTCTCGCTCTGCACAAACATTCCACCCGAGCCGCAGCAGGGGTCGAGCACACGGCCCTTGTACGGCTCCAGCATATTCACAAGCAGTTCAACAACACTGCGCGGCGTATAGAATTGTCCGCCCTTTTTGCCTTCGGCCAGTGCAAACTCGCCAAGGAAGTACTCGAAGACGTGACCGAGCAGGTCGGCGCTCTTGGTACTAGTGTTTTGCAAGGTTGAATTGCCAATCAGGTCAATCAGTTCGCCCAGACTTGTCGGGTCAAGGTTGGGACGGGCGAAAACCTTGGGCAGCACGCCTTTCAGCGATTTGTTCTCGCGCTCAATCTCGTCCATCGCGTCATCAATATACTTGCCTATTTGCGGGTTCTTGGCATTTGAAACCAAATACAACCATCGCGCGTTAGCAGGCACATAGAACACATTTTCGGCAGCATACTCCTCGCGGTCTTCAGGGTCGGCCCCTTCGGCTTGCTGCTTCACAAGTTCGTCATACAACTGCTCGAACGATACTGAAATATATCGCAGAAAAATCAAGCCGAGCACAACGTGCTTGTACTCAGCAGCGTCAATGTTCTTGCGCAACTTATCGGCCGCCTTCCAAAGTTGTTTTTCAAGCGGCTCTTCTATTTGTTCTTTCGCTTTTGCCATATCTGAAACAATTATCGTTCAAAGATATATTTTTTACTGTTGGGAAAATACTCCATCCCGGCAGCATTCATTTTGTGCGTTCTTGAAATTCGATTGGCGTTTTCCCTTCCAAAATTCCAACCCACTATTTATTATATGTGTCCATAACCGCCTGAACTTCCGCATTTTTCCGTTCGTCACCAAGATATTAACAATCGCCCCCGAAAAATGCGACTTATCAACAATGGTGTAAAAAAGTGGGTAAAAGTGTATCGAAGTGGGAATTTTCAGTTTATTTTGCAATGTTCAAACGTTTGATATGGCAAATTTTATAGGCGATTACAATTGCAAGGTTGACGCGAAAGGGCGAATCTTGTTCCCGGCGGGGCTCAAAAAGCAGCTCGACGCCGACGGTAATTGCTTTGTAATCAAGAAGGATTTGTTCGAACAATGCTTGGTAATGTACACTTCGAAAGAGTGGGAACGCCAAAACGAAATCATCCGCAGCCAAATCAATCCGTTCAACAAGGAACACAACCGCTTCCTGCGCGGATTCTACCGCGGAACGGCCGAAATCGAACTCGACAACAACGGCCGTCTGCTGCTTCCGAAGCGCCTGCTCGACGAAGCCGGAATCGACAAGGACATTGTTCTGTCGGGGCAGGACACCAAGATTGAATTATGGTCGGAAAGCAAATACAACGCTATGGCGGAAGACGAGAACGAATTTGCCGCTCTGGCCGAAAAGATAATGATAGGTTCGTCAAATGCGGGGGTGTAAATGGAAGCATATCACACACCGGTCTTGCTCAAAGAGAGTGTTGACGGACTGAAAATCAATCCATCAGGGGTTTATGCCGATTGTACTTTCGGTGGTGGCGGCCACTCGCGCGAGATTCTGTCGCGGCTGGGTGCCAACGGCCGGCTGATTGCTTTTGACCAAGACGCCGAAGCCCTTGTCAACCGCCCCGACGACAACCGCCTGACGCTGGTTCACGGCAATTTCAAATACCTGAGCAACTATCTGCGCTTTGAAGGCGCGCCGCAGGTTGACGGCATTCTGGCCGACCTTGGCGTATCGGGTCACCACTTCGACAGCGAGACACGCGGTTTCTCGTTCCGCTTCGACAGCCCGCTCGATATGAGGATGAACCAACAGGCCGACTTCTCGGCACAGGATATTGTGAACGACTACTCGGTTGACCAACTGGCGTCGATATTCAGAATGTACGGCGAGCTTGACAACGCAGGACGCGTGGCGTGGCTGATTGACGGCTATCGCAAAAGCAAGAGAATCAGAACCATAGGCGAGCTGAAAGACGCCATCGCGCAAGCGACACCGCAAAAAGCCGCCACAAAATTCCTGGCAAAGGTGTTTCAAGCGCTGCGCATCGAGGTGAACCACGAAATGGACGCTTTGCGCGAAATGCTTGAGCAGACGGCCAACGTGATTAAACCGGGCGGACGGCTGGTGGTCATCACCTACCACTCGCTCGAAGACCGGCTGGTGAAAAACTATATGAAGAACGGCAAGTTCGACGGACAGGCCGAGAAGGATTTGTTTGGAAATGTGAACGTTCCGTTCAGAATGGAAAGCAAGGTGATTGTGCCCGACGACCGCGAGCTGGAAGAGAACAGCCGGTCGCGAAGCGCGAAGTTGAGAATTGCTGAACGCAAATAAGACAGGTATGGCGAAGACGAAAGGGAAAATATCGGTACGCGGGCTTATGAGCGGCAATTTTATGAGCCGCGAGGGCTTTCTGGACCAACTGCCGTTCATCCTGTATCTGACGTTTTTGGGGATTGTGTACATCACCAACCACTTCAACGCCGAAAAGGTGTTGCGCGAGACGCAAAAACTTGAAAAAGAACTTCACGAGATGCGCGCCGAATCGATTACCCGCACATCGATTCTGATGGATAACAGCAAGCAATCGAAAGTTGCGGAACGCGTGAAAGAGAGGAATTTAGGACTTGAAGAGGCGACCACACCGCCGCAGCAAATAATTGTTGACCGATAGGGAAATGGCTGACAAAGAGATAAAAAACGGCATTGAAAAGCGATTTGGCATAGTCTATCTGTTTGCCACACTGTTCGCGTTGTGCATTGTGGGCCGCATTGTGTGGCTCAACGTGTGGCAGCACGACAAATGGATTGCGCGCATCAACGAGTCGCAGCGCGAGGTGGCCATTGAGCCTAACCGCGGCGACATCTGCGCAAGCGACGGCGTGCAGATTCTGGCCACATCAATCCCCTACTACGATGTGCGTTTCGACACCAAAGCCGTGAACAGCGATGTGTTCCGCGCAAATCTCGACTCGCTCTCGCTGTGCCTGGCAAGGCTGTTCCGCGACAAGAGCGCCTACGAGTACAAGACGGCGCTTGTGGCTGCACGCAACCGCGGCGACCGCTACTACCTTGTTCACCGTCGCGCCAACTATGTACAGCTCAAAGAGTTGAAGACATTTCCGCTGTTTCGTCTGGGGCAGTACAAGGGCGGTGTTATCTATGTTAAGGAAAACCGCCGTGTGCGGCCCTACGAGTCGCTTGCAGCACGAACCATCGGCTACGAGGGACAGGGCGGCGTGAAGGTGGGCATTGAAGGCGCATACGACAAGGATTTGTCGGGCGAGAAAGGATATTTCATCGGGCAGCGCATCCCGGGCGGCTACTACGTGCCAATCAACGACGACAGCCAAGTGGACCCGAAAGACGGCTACGATGTCATCACAACCATCGACATAAACATTCAGGACGTGGCTCACAGCGCACTTGAAAATCAGCTGAAAAAACACGGCGCCAAATACGGCACGGCCATCTTGATGGAAGTGGCCACTGGCGACATCAAGGCCATTGTAAATCTGACAAAAGACGATGTGACCGGCCGCTACAACGAGGCCTACAACTACGCCGTGGGAACGCGCACCGAGCCGGGCTCGACAATCAAACTGCCGTCGCTGATGGCGGGACTTGAGGACGGCTGCTTCGACCTTGACGACTCGGTGGACACCGGCAATGGCAAGTGGAAAATCTTCGACCACACCATTTCGGACACCAAACCGCACGGAAAAATATCTGTGAAAGAAGTGTTTGAAGTGTCGTCGAACATCGGCGTGGCCAAACTGATAACCGAGAGCTACAAAAACAATCCGGGCAAATTCATCAACCGGCTGAAGAATATGTCGCTCGACGCACCGCTCGACCTTGACATTCAGGGCGGCCGCGACGGCTATCTGAAAACGCCCGACAACAAACTCTGGTCGGGTGTGTCGCTGGCGCAGATGTCATACGGCTACGAAACAGAGTTCACACCGCTCAACATTCTGACGTTCTACAACGCGGTGGCCAACAACGGCAAAATGATGCGGCCGCGCTTTGTGAAGGCGGTGATGGACCGCGGAAAGACTGTGCGCACCATCCCGACAGAGGTTATAAACCCATCAATCTGCTCGCGCGAGACCATTCGCAAGGCACAGGAAATGCTGTGCGGCGTGGTTGAGAACGGCACGGCGAAGAACCTTCGCAACTCGAACTACCAAATTGCCGGAAAAACCGGCACGGCGCAGCTGAACAACAACGGAACATACCGCTATCAGGGCCGCGTGGCCTATCAGGCTTCGTTCTGCGGATACTTCCCCGCCGACGACCCGAAATATTCGTGCATTGTGGTTGTGAACGGTCCGTCGAGCGGCGTCTATACGGGCAACTGGGCGGCTGGTCCTGTGTTCAAAGAGATTGCCGACAAGGTTTACTCAACCCAACTTAATCTGCACAAAGACAAGCAGATGATTCCGCTGGCCGAAGCCAAAGACCGCGTGCCCGTGTCGAAGAGCGGCTACTACATCGAGACGAAATATGTGATTGACAAACTCGACGTGCCGTTTGAATTTGCAGGCAGCAAATCGGAATGGGTGAGCACCAACAAAACCGATTCGACGATAAAGATTTCGAGCCGTACAATTACCCAAAACACAGTGCCTTACGTGATTGGAATGGGTGCAAAGGACGCCATTTTCATTCTTGAGAACGCTGGAATGTCGGTGTCGATTGTGGGGCGCGGAATGGTGACGCAACAGTCGCTGCGGGCTGGCGATGTTTTTAGAAAAGGCGATAAAATAATTTTAACTCTATCATAATGGAACTCAATAAGTTATTTGAAGATATAAAGGTTAAGCAGTGGATTGGCGACAAGAACGTCACCATTTCGGACATTGCCGCCGACTCACGCAAAGTGCAGAAAAACAGTCTGTTCATTGCCGTGCGCGGTGTGAACATCGACGGGCACAAGTTTATCGGGCAGGTGGTTGAGGCTGGCGCATCGGTTGTGGTGTGCGAGGAAGCGCCTGAAAACCAACCGAAAAGCGTGCTATTTGTGGTTGTCGAGAACTCGGCAATCGCGCTCGGGCAACTGGCTTCGAACTGGTACGGACGGCCGTCGGAAAACCTGAAACTGGTGGGCATCACGGGCACCAACGGCAAGACCACAACTGTGACTCTGCTGCACCGAATGGTCACGCAACTGGGCTACAAGGCTGGCCTGCTCTCGACGGTGCGCAACATTGTGGGCACACGCGAAGTTGAGGCCACACAGACAACGCCCGACCCGCTGCAACTGCACCGCCTGCTAGCCGAAATGGTCGAGATTGGCTGCGACTATTGCTTTATGGAAGTGAGTTCGCACGCCGCACATCAGCACCGCATTGCTGGGCTGAAGTTTGCAGGCGCCATCTTCTCGAACCTGACGCAGGACCACCTGGACTATCACAAGACGTTTGCCGACTACCGCGACGCGAAGAAAATGTTCTTCGACGGGCTTGGCACCGACGCCTTCGCGCTTGTGAACGCCGACGACCGCAACGGCCTGTTTATGCTGCAGAACTGCGCCGCAAGCAAGCACACCTACGCGCTGCAGAAAATGGCCGATTTCCGCGCCAAAGTGCTGGAATCGAGTTTCGAGGGAATGCAACTCGAGATTGACGGCGTTGAGGTTTGGACAAGTTTTGTGGGCCGATTCAACGCCTACAACCTGCTGGCGGTTTACTCGGCTTCGGTGCTGCTCGGCTTCGACAAGACCGAAGTGCTGACCGTTTTGAGCAAACTCGGCTCGGTTGACGGACGGTTCCAATGCCTGCGCTCGAAAAGCGGCAAAACAGCCATTGTGGACTACGCTCACACGCCCGATGCCATTGAAAATGTGCTGAATACGATAAAAAATGTTACCGACGGCAACCATCAGATAATTACCGTGACGGGTGCTGGCGGCAACCGCGACAAAACCAAGCGCCCGATTATGGCGGCCATTGCCACCGAGTTGAGCGACAAGGTGATACTGACGTCGGACAATCCGCGCAACGAGCGCCCCGAAGACATCATCGCCGATATGAAGGCTGGCGTGCAACCCGCTTACGCACAGCGCGTTCTGTGCATCACCGACCGCACCGAGGCCATCCGCACGGCGTGTATGCTGGCGCAGACGGGCGATGTGGTGCTGGTGGCTGGCAAGGGGCACGAGACCTATCAGGAAGTGAACGGCGTGAAACACCATTTTGACGACCGCGAGGTGATTAAACAAATTTTTGACGAGGAATAAAGATGCTGTACTACTTTTTTGAATATCTGCAATCGTTCGACTTCCCTGGCGCGGGAATGTTCCACTACGTGTCATTCCGCGCGATTCTGGCGCTGGTGATTTCGCTGCTTTTCTCGATGTGGATGGGCCGTAAGTTCATCGACTTTATGAAGAGCCGCAAGCACATTGAGGCTGCCCGCGACGCCGAAACCGACCCCTACGGCGTGCAGAAAAAGGGAGTTCCGTCGATGGGCGGCGTGGTGATTGTGGCGGCCATTGTGATTCCGTCACTGCTGCTCTGCCAACTCGATAATATATATGTTATTCTGTTGATTATTACCGCCTTGTGGTTCGGCACTCTGGGCTTCATCGACGATAAAATCAAACTTGGCGGAAACAAAGACGGTATGAAACCGCTGCACAAACTCATTGGGCAGACGGTGCTTGGCTGCGCTGTGGGCATCGCCTTGTGGCAAAGCCCGCAAGCCGTTGTGTGCGAGACCGTTA
The DNA here is from genome assembly GCA_902790595.1 of uncultured Bacteroidales bacterium. Lineage (GTDB taxonomy): Bacteria > Bacteroidota > Bacteroidia > Bacteroidales > SZUA-534 > RUG13583. The sequence goes on along the minus strand of CADASL010000004.1, from coordinate 221,247 downwards.
CGGAGAAGATTGTGAATGACAAGGTGGTGTACGAGAAGAGCGAGGCCCGCAAATCGACCGTCACCACGGTGCCGTTTGTGAAGAACAACAACCTTGACTATTACGAGGCGTTTGCCTGGCTCAAGAACGGCAAGGCCAAACGCGCCTGCGGCTGGATTCTGTTCATAATCGTCACCACGTTTGTGATTGCGGCTGTGTCGAACGGCGCCAACCTGAACGACGGAATGGACGGAATGTGCGCTGGCAACTCGGCCATCATCGGCACGGCGCTGGGCATTCTAGCCTACGTGTCGGGCCACATACAATTCGCTTCGTACCTGAACGTGATGTACATTCCTGGCACCGAAGAGATGCTGGTTTACCTGTGCGCTTTTGTGGGCGCGCTCATCGGGTTCCTGTGGCACAACGCCTATCCTGCCAAAGTGTTTATGGGCGACACGGGCAGCCTGGCCATCGGCGGAATCATCGCCGTAACGGCCATCATCATTCACAAGGAACTGCTGCTGCCGATACTCTGCGGAATTTTCCTGCTCGAGGTGGTGTCGGTGATGCTGCAGACCAACTACGCCAAATACGGCAACAAGCGCGGGCTGAAACTGCGTGTGTTCAAACGCGCGCCGCTTCACGACCATTTCCGCGTGCTGCCGTCGCAACTTCAAGAAAACTTCAAGTACCTGATAACCAAACCCGAAGGCGCGCTTCACGAGAATATGATTACGCTGCGTTTCTGGATTGTGACAATCATACTTGCGGCATTGACAATTATCACACTTAAAATCAGATAATGAACGAGAACAAGAAACTGATGGTTGTGCTGGGTGCGGGCGAGAGCGGCGTGGGAACCGCCTTGCTGGCGCAGAAGAAGGGCTACGCGGTTTTTGTGTCGGACTACGGAAAAATTGCCGACAAATACAAGGCCGTGCTTGACGAGCACAAAATTGAATGGGAAGAAGGCCACCACACGCTGGAAAAGATTCTGGCGGCGGCCGAAGTGATGAAAAGCCCAGGAATACCCGAGAAGGCGCCCGTGGTGAAGGCTCTGCACGAGCATAACATTCCGATTGTGAGCGAGATAGAGTTCGCAGCACGCTACACCAATGCAAAAATGATTTGCATCACGGGCAGCAACGGCAAGACCACCACCACGCTCTTGACCTACGAGATTCTGAAGCGCGCGGGCCTGAACGTGGGCCTTGGCGGCAACGTGGGCAAGAGTTTCGCCTGGCAGGTGGCCGACTGCAACTTCGACTATTACGTGCTGGAATTGAGTAGTTTCCAACTCGACAATATGTACAAGTTCAAGGCCGATGTGGCGATTCTGATGAACGTCACACCCGACCACCTGGACCGCTACGAGTACAAGTTCGAGAACTATCTGAACTCGAAGTTCCGCATCATCCAAAATATGGATAAGAACGGCTACTTCATCTACTGCGACGACGACCCCGCAACGCTCGAGAAACTGGCCACTCTGACGCCCGAAACCAACTGGGTGCCGTTCAGCATTGAGCACAGCGTGGCTTGCGGCGCCGACCTAACCGACAACGGACAAACATTTAACATTCATCTTAATACCATAAACGACTTCACTATGAATATCAACGACTTATCATTGAGCGGAAAGCACAACACCTACAACTCGATGGCCGCAGCAGTGGCCGCCAACGTGCTGAACATCAGAAAAGAGACCATTCGCGAGTGCCTGACAAGTTTCAAGGGCGTTGAGCACCGCCTTGAGCCCGTGCTGAAGGTGCATCAGATTGAGTTCATCAACGACTCGAAGGCCACCAACGTGAACAGCGCCTGGTACGCTCTCGAGAGTATGAAGCGCCCCACCATCTGGATTGTAGGCGGTACCGACAAGGGCAACGACTACTCGACTCTGATTCCGCTTGTGAAACAGAAAGTTAAGGCCATCATCTGCCTTGGCGTCGATAACTCGAAGATTCACGCCGCTTTCGACGGAATTGTCGAGCATATTGTTGATACTCAGTCGATGGAACAAGCCGTGAAGTCGGCCTACTATATGGGCACCGACGGCGACGCCGTGCTGCTCTCGCCCTGCTGCGCAAGTTTCGACCTGTTCGAGAACTACGAAGACCGCGGACGGCAATTCAAGGCGGCGGTGAGAAATTTATGATTTAGGAATTAGGATTTAGAATTTAGAATTTAGGATTTAGTAATAACGATAAAAGGACATCAGACATCAAACGTAAGACAACAGAAATTGATAAGCGGACAATGCGTCCGTTGACTGTAGTCTGTAGTCCGTTGTCAAAAAAATCATCGAAAACGAATGAAGGAGAAGTTCCTGAAATATTTCAAAGGCGATACCACAATCTGGATAGTTGTGTTTCTACTGTCGATTGTGTCGATGCTGACGGTGTATAGCGCCACCGGCACATTGGCTTACAAGAAGATGGGCGGCAACACATTCTTCTATCTTATGCGTCACGGCAGTTTCCTGCTGGTGGGCATCGGTATCATCTTTTTGTTCCACAAAATCAATTTCAGGGTGCTTCTGCGATTTGCCAAACCGCTTGTTTACCTGAGTGCAGGACTGCTGATTTTCACCCTGTTGCGAGGTGTGAGCCTTAACTCGGCCTCACGTTGGGTGTCGATTATGGGCGTTCAGTTCCAGACCTCCGATTTGGCCAAAATCACAATCATCATTTTCATTGCATCAATACTGAGCCAAAACCAGGACCGCATCAGCGACCCGAAAGCCGCCTTCTGGCCGATAGTGAAATGGGCCGGCGGCATCTGCCTGCTCATCTTCCCGGCCAACTTCTCAACAGCGGCAATGCTGTTCTTCATCTGCTGCGTGCTGATGCTCATTGGCGGAATTGATTGGAGGCTGATTGCGAAATTGGTGGGCGGCATTGCGGTGGCGCTGGCCTTTGGACTGCTGCTGGCCTACGCTGTTCCGCAGATTCGCGAGATTGGCCGTGTGGGCACGTGGCTGGGCCGCGTTGAGAGCTTTGTGGGCATTGGCGAGCACAACGACGCCGAGCACGATTTCCAGGCCGACCACTCGAAGATGGCCATCGTCCACGGCGGCATTATGGGGCAAGGCCCGGGCAACAGCACACAGCGCAACTTCCTGCCTCACCCCTATTCCGACTTCATCTACGCCATCATTGTGGAAGAGTATGGCATCCTTGGCGGGACAACCGTTCTGGCCTTCTATCTGGCTCTGCTCTACCGCATCAGGGTGATAGTGCGACGAAGCCGGAGCGCCTTCGGAACATTCCTATGCATTGGGCTGGGAATAAGCCTTGTTATTCAGGCACTTGTGAATATGGGCGTGGCGGTAAACATCTTCCCCGTGACGGGACAGACGCTGCCGCTTGTGAGTATGGGCGGAACGTCGGTGGTGTTCACAAGCATTGCCATCGGGGTGATACTGAACGTGAGCCGCTATGCCGAAGGCGGCGACCTTGCAGTGGAGCCCGCAACTGTTGATAATCAGAAAAACGATATAAACACAACTGAAAACCAATAATATGGAAAAGAAACGCTACATAATTAGCGGTGGCGGAACGGGCGGACACATCTTCCCGGCCATCTCGATAGCGAGAGCCATCAAGCGGCGCGACCCGTCGGCAGAGATTCTGTTTGTGGGTGCGCACAACCGTATGGAAATGGAAAAGGTTCCGGCTGCCGGATTCAAGATTGTGGGCCTGCCCATTGCCGGCCTGCAGCGTGGCTCCATTGGCAAAAACCTGATGTTTCTGCCGAAACTGTTTGTGAGCCTTTTCAAGTGCCGCAGCATCATCCGCGAGTTCAAGCCGAACGCCGTGGTGGGCGTGGGTGGCTACGCAAGCGGCCCGCTGTTGCGAACGGCTCAGCGTATGGGCGTGCCAACACTGATTCAGGAGCAGAACAGCTACGCCGGCCTGACCAACAAACTGCTGGCTAAACGCGCCAAGCGCATCTGCGTGGCCTACGAGGGTATGGAACGGTTCTTCCCGAAAGAGAAGATTGTGCTCACCGGCAACCCTGTGCGCCAGGATTTGCAAGACATAAAGCCGAATCTGACCGAGGCCTTCAAGTTCTTCAATCTGAGCCAGGGCAACAATATTAAAACGCTGCTTGTGGTTGGCGGCAGTCTGGGTGCGCGCACCATCAACGAGTGCATCGGCAACAACCTCGACCTGCTCATCCGCAAGAAGATACAAGTCATCTGGCAAACAGGCAAATACTACTACGAGCGCGCTCTTGAAGAGGCCTCGCAGTACAATAGCAAGAACATCCACGTCTATCCGTTCATCAACCGTATGGACTACGCCTACTCGGTGGCCGACGCCATCATTTCGCGCGCCGGCGCAGGCACCATCTCGGAACTCTGCATTGTGGGCAAACCCGTGATTCTGGTGCCGAGCCCCAACGTGGCCGAGGACCATCAGACGAAAAACGCCCTGGCGCTGGTGAAAAACAACGCAGCGCTGATGATTAGCGACAAAGAGGCGCCCGACACGCTTGTGCCGCAGGTTATCAGGCTGTTTGAGCAAGACGACCAACAGGTGCGCTTGCGAATCAATATCAAGAAGATGGCCCTGCCGAACGCCGACGAGGACATCTGCAACGAAGTTTTGAAAATTGCTTTATGAAGAAACTGACCGACTATAACAAGGTATATTTTGTGGGCATCGGCGGCATCGGGATGAGCGCCCTGGCTCAATGGTTTATGCGCACCGGCTACACGGTTGGCGGCTACGACCGCTCATCGTCCGACATCACCAACCGCCTTGAGGCCGACGGCGCGCTGACAACTTTTGACGATGACACCGACGCCATTGCCAACGTGTTCAAAACCGATGTGGAGCGGACGCTGGTGGTTTACACGCCCGCCATTCCGAACGACAGCGCCATTCTCAACTTCTTCAAAACCAATGGTTACGATGTTGTGAAACGCTCGGTGGCGCTGGGCATAATCGCCCAAGACAGCTATGCGGCTTGCGTGGCCGGAACCCACGGCAAAACGTCGATTTCGACAATGACAACCTGCATTCTGGACCAGACACAAGTGGGTGTGAACGCCTTTTTGGGCGGTGTGAGCAAGAATTTCAACACCAACGTTGTCATCAAGCCCGAGTCGCCGTGGGTGGTGATTGAGGCCGATGAGTTCGACCGCTCATTCCTGACGCTCTATCCGCACATTGCGCTCATCAGCGCTATGGACGCCGACCACCTCGACATCTACGGCAACAAGGCCGAGGTTGAGAAGGCCTTTGCCAAATTTGTGGGCCAGGTGAAGCACGACGGCGTGGTCATCATCAAAAAGGGCGTGACGCTCGACCACAAGGCCAACGAGGGCGTGAAATACTACTCGTACTCACTTGACAGTGAGGCTGATTTCTATGCGAAAAACATTCACATCGAAAACGGCGAGTATGCCTTCGACATTGTGACTCCCAACGGTGTGATTACCGATATAAAACTTGGAATGCCAGCACTCTACAACGTTGAGAACGCTGTGGCGGCAACGGCTGTGGCAATGTTCGCCGGCGCGTCGGAAAACGAGATTCGGTTCGGTCTGGCCGGATATGCCGGTGTGCGCCGCCGCTTCGACATCCGATTCAAAAACGCCGACCTTGTGTTCATCGACGACTATGCGCACCACCCCGAGGAGATTAAGGCCTGCCTGCGCTCGGTGCGCGATTTCTACCCCGGCAAACCCGTGACGGTGATGTTTCAGCCGCACCTGTACAGCCGCACGCGCGATTTTGCCGATGAGTTTGCGGCCGCATTGGATATGGCCGACCGCGTCATCATAACCGACATCTACCCCGCCCGCGAGCTGCCGATTGAAGGCGTTTCGAGCGAGATGATTCTGGAGCGTATGAAGTTGAAAGATAAAATGTTCTGCCCGTTCAGCAAGCTGAAGGACGAGGCTGTGAAAATAACGTCGGGCGTGTTGCTCACAATGGGCGCCGGCAACATCGACACACTGATTGAACCGATTCATCAGGCGATGATTAAGTGAGTTGAAAGTTTTGAAAGTTATAAGTTTAAAAGTTAGGAAGTTATAAGTTGACAATTAATAATTAACAATGAGGAGACAACAGACAACCGAAATGATGAGCGGACAATGTGTCCGTAGTCTGTGGTCTGTAGTCCGTAGTCGATTCACCGATTAAACGATTAAACAACATAATGAAAGAGAAACTGAAAACGGCATCTGTTTGGACACTGCTTCTGGGCTACCTGGTGGCGGTGCTGTGGATTGTGGGCGGCGAGACGGCCAATGTCCGCGTCGATGCCATTTCAGTGAGCATCAGCGACAACACCAACAACAAATTCATAACCGAGGCCGACGTGCGCCAGGCCATCGAGCACGAAAACCTGAAGCTCATCGGCTCGCTGATGGACTCGGTGAACATCCACTACCTTGAGGACCTGCTCATCCACAACAACAAATCGATAAAAAAGGCCGAGGTGTACCGCACGGTGTACGGCGAGATTGGCGTGCGCATTGAGCAACGGCAGCCAATTATGCGCATCATCAACCCCAACGGCGACAGCTACTACATTGACGCCAACGGACAGGTGATGCCGCTGAGCAAGAAATACACGGCACACGTGATTGTGGTGAACGGCAACCTGAACGAGCCGTATATGGACCACGTAGGCGAGAACCTTCTGCGCAGCAGGACCCGCGCCGGCAAATCAACCGGCGAGCTTCTGCCCGACCTGTTCAGGCTGGTGCGCTTCATCAACAGCAACCGGTTCTGGAAGGCGCAGATTGAGCAGATTTACATCAACCAGAAAAAAGAGATTGAGCTGGTGCCGCGCGTGGGCAACCACACCATAATTCTCGGCTCCATCGACGATATGGACGAGAAATTCGAGAACCTGAAAGCATTCTACGAGCAGGGCCTTTCGAAATACGGTTGGAACAAATACAAAACGATAAACTTGAAATTTAAAAACCAAATAGTTTGTACTAAAAGGACATAGGATATGGAACAGCAAAACAAGAACATCATTGCCGCGATTGATGTTGGTACGACAAAAATCGTGGTGCTTGTGGGCCGCCGCGACAGCGAAGGCCACATTGAGGTGATTGGCTACGGCCGCACCGAGTCGAAGGGCGTGCGCCGCGGAGCAGTGCTTAACATCGACGAGGCCACCAACTCCATCCGGACCGCCGTCCAGCAGGCCGAGGAGCAGTCGGGCTTCAAGATTACCGAGGCCTACGTGGGCATTGCCGGACAGCACATCCGCAGCGACAGGCAGGTATGCTCAAAATACCGCAATTCGGCCAACGACCCTATCACACAAGAAGATGTGGATTCGCTCATCAACCAGATGCACGAGGTGCCGACTCAGATGGGCGAAGAGGTGCTGCACATTCTGCCACAGAAATACAAGGTCGATGGCGAGGACTGCATAAAGAACCCTGTCGGGATATCGGGCAAGAAGCTGGAGGGCGATTTCCATATTGTGTTCGGCCAGACGGCGGCGGCAAACAACCTGCGCCGTTGCGTCGAAAACAACGGAATCAAGGTCAAGAACCTGATTCTGGAGCCTTTGGCATCGGCAACCGCCGTGCTGACAAACGACGACAAGGAACTTGGTGTGGCGCTGGTCGATATTGGCGGCGGCACCACCGATGTGGCCGTCTTCAAAAACGGACACATCTGCAACACAGCTGTTATCCCGTTCGGCGGCGACATAATCACGAGCGACATCAAAGAGGGCTGCAAAATACTTGAGCGTCAGGCCGAAAGCCTGAAAGTGCAGCGCGGCCAGGCCATTGTCACTCCCGACATTAAAAACGTGGCTGTAACCATACCAAGCTCGGGCGGACTCAAACCAAAAGAGATTTCGCTTGTCAATTTGGCCGAGATAATCCAGGTCAGAATGGTTGAGCTCATTGCCACCGTGAAACAGATTCTGGAGATTGCGGGCATTAAAGACAAGTTGGGCGCCGGCGTGGTTCTGACGGGTGGCGGCTCAATGATGCGCTACCTGATAAACCTGTTCTCGTATGGCACTGCGCTTGAGGTGCGCACCGGCGTGCCCAACCTGCACATCAAGACCAAAATTGAGAAGGTGACCGTCCTGCCGAGCAACGCAACATCAATCGGCCTGCTGATGATGGGATTCGACGACAACACTGACGAAGCGTTGGGAACCAGCCGAAAAGACAAGAAAGAGGAGGCTGACAATGAGCAGTCGAAAGATAAGTTCGTATTCGAAGAGCAAGAAACCGAGTCGCCGAAACCCAAAGGCAAAGGGTTTATGAAAGGGCTTTGGGACAAGGCCGTCGAGTATGTGACAGTTGAGGACAAGGAATTCTAATAGTACAAACAAATTAATAACTCACTAAAACGAAAGATTATGGAAGAACTTATGAACTTCGATTTGCCTAAGGGCAACTCAAACATTATAAAGGTGATAGGCGTGGGCGGCAGCGGCGGTAACGCAGTCAACCATATGTTCGACAAAGGCATCAAGGGTGTTGATTTTGTAATATGCAACACCGACCACCAGGCTCTGCAAAACAGCCCCATCGACAATAAGATTCAGCTTGGCGCGACGCTCACCGAGGGCTTGGGCGCCGGCAACGAGCCTAGCCAGGGCCGCGAGGCCGCTCGCGAGAGCTACGACGACATTGCCGAGATGCTGTCGCACAACGCCAAGATGGTGTTCGTGACAGCCGGTCTGGGCGGCGGCACAGGCACGGGCGCGGCGCCAGTCATTGCGCAGCAGGCCAAAGAAATGGGCATTCTGACGGTGGGCATTGTCACGCTGCCGTTCCGGTTCGAGGGCGCAAAACGCAAGCGCAACGCCATCGACGGCCTGAAGGAGATGCGCAAAAGTGTTGACGCTCTGCTGGTTATCGACAACGAGAAAATCCGCGAGATATACGGCAACTGCCGGTCGAGCCAGGCGTTCGGTTATGCCGACGATGTGCTGACACTGGCCGCCAAAGGCATTGCCGAGATTATCACCGTGCACGGCATTATCAACGTCGATTTTGCTGATGTCAAGACAGTTATGACCAACAGCGGCATTGCCCTGATGGGCTCGTCAAGCGCCACCGGCGACAACCGCGCCACCGAGGCCATCGACAAGGCTATGCACTCGCCGCTCCTGAGTAACAACGACATCCGCGGCGCCAAAAACATCCTTCTGAACATCATTTCGAGCAGCGAGCACGAAGCCACAATGGACGAGGTTTGCGGCATCAACGACTTTGTGCAGGAGGCAGCCGGCTTCAACGCCGACATCATCTGGGGCAACACCATCGACGACTCACTGGGCGAGGCTCTGAGCGTGACGGTCATCGCCACCGGTTTCGACGACGACAGCCTGAGCGATTTTTTGCCCTCGCAACCTGTTGAGACGGTGAAAGTTGAACTCAAAGACCCGGTTGTGAATCCGATAAACCAGACTCCGCAGGCCAATCCGGTCAAACAGGCGCCGGCACAAGAGCCGAAGACCTTTGCCGCCGGCTTCTGCACCGAATTCCCGACCAACGACCCCGAAAAAATTGAGCACGTGGTGCTTGAGGACATCAAACCGATGGATTTCGAGTGCCGTCAGGCTGAGCTCGATTTCGGCCAGACCGACGACTCGCTGCAAAACCTGTTCGCACAAGTACAGCCTCTGCGCTACGGCTCCGAGAAGGACGTACTCGATATGGAGAGCCAGCCGGCATATAAACGCCTCCGCAACCAGATGCAGGCACAACAGCAACCGGAGCAAGCCGAGACGGCGACTTCTCAAGCCGGGCAGATGTCGCGAATGACACTATCGAGCGACGGCAAACTGCGCGAGAACAACTCGTTTTTGTTCGACAATGTTGATTAACGTAAACAAAAACAGGAAACACTAACAGAGACGTGCCACGGCGCGTCTCTACTTAAAACTTATAACTTAAAAATTTATAACTCAATATGATAGAATTTACAGCCGCACAAATTGCCGAGGCTCTGAAGGGCGAGGTTGTTGGCAACGCCGACGTGAAACTGCGCGATGTGGCAAAGATTGAAGAGGGCCGCGAGGGCGCACTGTCGTTTCTGGCAAACCCGAAATACATCCATTACATCTACACCACCAAATCGTCGGCGGTGCTGGTGAACCGCGATTTCAAGCCCGAAGGTCCGGTCGAGACCACGCTCATCTATGTCGATAACGCCTACGAGGCTTTCGCGTCGCTGCTCGATATGGTGGCCGAGGCCGTCATTCCGCGCAAAAACGGCATTGAGCAGCCATCGTTCATCGACCCGTCGGCAACCTATGGCGAGAACCTGTATCTGGGCGCTTTCGCCTACATCGGGCCAAACGCTCGCATCGGCAAGAATGTGAAGATTTATCCGCAATGCTATATTGGTGATAATGTGAAGATTGGCGACAACTGCATCATCTACCCGGGTGTAAAAATCTACTACAACTGCGTGCTTGGCAACAACGTAACGCTGCACGCCGGAACGTCAATTGGCGCCGACGGCTTCGGCTTCGCGCCCAACGCCGACAACAACTACAAGAAGATTCCGCAAATCGGCAACGTGATAATTGAGGATTATGTTGAGATTGGCGCCAACGCCTGTGTTGACCGCTCGACAATGGGCTCGACCATTATTCACAAGGGCGTGAAACTCGACAATCTGGTGCAGGTTGGCCACAATGTGCAGATTGGCGAGAACACCGTAATGTCAGCGCAGTGCGGCATTGCCGGCTCAACCAAGATTGGACGCAACTGTATGTGCGGCGGCCAGGTGGGCTTTGCGCCACACATCACCGTGGCCGATGGCACTCACATTGGCGCACAGTCGGGATTGAACGCCAACATCACCACCGAAGGCACGGCCATCATCGGCTCGCCGGTTCAGGACTACAAGGGCTGGCTGCGGTCGAGCGTGTTGTTCCGCAAGTTCCCTGATATTGTCAAACGCATCGACAACATCGAAAAACAATTGGCTCAGAAATAATTGTGTGTGAAACAAATATGGCGAAGCGCCCTGTCTCGGTTTCGGGATGGGGCGTTTCCATTTAGTGAAGGATTGAAGGAGTGAATGCGTGAAGGATTGAATGAGTGAAGGATTGAATGAGTGAAGGATTGAATGAGTGAAGGACTGAAGGCGTGAATGCGTGAAGGATTGAAGTGCTGATTGGGATGAAGGTGTGATAACTATCGGGGAAGCAAAGCGCTAAACTCTTACCTCTCTCCTTTTCCCATTCCTAAATCATACCTCCCAACTCTTAAATCGATTATCTTTGCCCGCAAAGAGCAACAACAATATGAAGCAAATAAAGATTTTTAGAAATGGTGAGACAACGCTCGCCAAATCGTTTCTGAACGTGGCGTTCGACATCGCCCTTGTCTATTTCTGCTACTTTCTGTGCCGTGCGGTTTTTCTGGCTGCCAACTACAGCTACTACGAAGGTAAAATACTGACCGACAACTTTTTCAATCTTGTCAAAGGCTCGCTCGTTTTCGACACGTCGGGAATCATCTATATGAACATTGCCTTTTTGGTGCTTGCGCTTTTCCCGCTGCATTTCAAAGAGATGAGCCGCGTTTACGGCATTGTTGCGAAATCGTTTTTTGTGGTGCTGAACACCATCGGCATTGTGGTTAATCTTTGCGATGTGGTCTATTTCCGTTACACCGGGCGCCGTACAACGGGCACGGTCTTCGCCGAATTCAGCAACGAGGACAACCTCGCATCGGTGTTCCTGACCGAGGCACTGCACTCGTGGTACCTGATAATTATTGGCGCAGCCATCATATTGATGTTGATTGTTTTATACCAAAATCCGATGGTCGATAAAAAGATTTCGGGTTTGGTAGGCTACATCAAGTATTATGCGGTGCGGGCCGTGGTTATGGCGGCCGTTATGGTGCTGTGCATTGGCGGAATGCGTGGCGGAATCGACCGTAGCACACGACCCATAACTATCAGTAATGCAAACCAATACATCAGCAATCCGGTTGAGGCTCCACTCATTCTGAACACTCCTTTCTCGCTGATTCGCACCTTCAATAAAAAGCCGTTCACAACTCCGCACTATTTTTCGCAGGAGCAACTCGATAGCATCTACACGCCTGTGCACCAGCCCGTTGACAGCATCGTGCAAAACGCGCCGGGCAAGGGCCGCAACGTGGTTGTCATCATCATCGAGAGTTTTGCGCGCGAGTTTATCGGCACTTACAATCCGGAGCTTGAAGATGGTAATTATCAAGGATATACGCCGTTCGTCGATAGTCTGATGCAGTACAGCTTCTGGTTCTACGACAGCTTTACAAACGGCCGCAAGAGCATCGACGGAATGCCGAGCGTTTTGAGCAGCATTCCATACTTCATTGAGCCGTTCTTCCTTACTCCCGCCGCCCTCAACACGCTCGACGGACTGGCTGTCGAGTTGAAAAACAAGGGTTATTACTCGGCATTTTTCCACGGTGCCAAGAACGGCAGTATGGGCTTTGAGGCCTTTGCCCGCGCCACTGGTTTCGACGATTATTTCGGCCGCACCGAATTCGACCAGTGCCCCGATTTTGACGGTGATGCCGAGTTCGACGGCTTCTGGGCCATTTGGGACGAGCCGTTCCTGCAGTTCTATTGCAAGCAGATGTCGCAGTTTAAAGAACCGTTTATGACGGCCGTTTTCACCGCTTCGAGCCACCATCCCTACCAGATTCCACAAAAATACGTTGACCGTTTCCCCGAGGGGCCGCTGCCTGTCCATAAGGGTATCCGCTACACCGACTACTCGCTGCGACGCTTCTTCGACGAAGCACGCCGGCAACCGTGGTTCAACAACACCGTTTTTGCCATCTGCAGCGACCATACCAACCTGACCGACCACGCTGAATATCAAACCGATTTGGGCGTTTTCACCGGCCCCGTCATTTTTTACGCGCCTGGCGACAGCACATTTATTGGCGGCCGCAGCGGCATTGCGCAGCAAATTGATGTTATGCCCACACTATTGAGCTATCTGGGCTACGACCAGCCGTATATCGCTTTCGGTCAGGACCTTTTGAACACACCGGAATCTGAAAAATTCGCCGTTAGCTACTGCAACGGCATCTACCAGATTGTGATGAACGGCTACCTTCTGCAGTTCAACGGCAACCAGACAAAAGCCGTTTACGCCTTGAGCGACAAACTGCTGGAAAACAATCTGATTGGTCAAATCGACAGCCAGCAACAGATGAAAATGGAAACCAAGCTGAAAGCCATTATTCAGCAGTATATGAGCAGAATGAATGAGGACAGAATGGTTGTGGCGAAGGATTGAATGTAATTTTCTCGCACTGATGACACGAGATGACACAGATTATCTCGGCTCGCGTACGCCTGAACACTATCAATAAAGCCTGATTGACATTTGGTGATGAAATGCCGCACATTCAACAAAAAAGGCCTGCCAACCGGCAAGCCTTTTTTACTATCTAATCAACTGATTATTACAGCGTACGTTTAACCTCAGTCTCCTCGTAAACCTCAATCACATCGCCAACCTTAATATCGTTGTACTTGTCGATATTCAAGCCGCACTCCATACCGGTGAGTACCTCTTTGGCGTCGTCTTTGAAGCGTTTGAGTGAGCCGAGTTCGCCGGTGTAAACCACAATACCGTCGCGGATGACGCGCACTTTCGATGTGCGTTTAACCTTACCGTCGCGGACAAAGCAGCCTGCAACCGAACCAACCTTCGAAATCTTGAACACCTCGCGAATCTCAACCGTACCGATAACCTCCTCTTTGATTTCCGGCGAAAGCATACCTTCCATAGCGTCTTTCACCTCGTTGATGGCATCGTAGATGATTGAGTACAAGCGGATGTCCACCTGCTCGCGCTCGGCCAGTTTGCGGGCGTCCATCGACGGGCGCACCTGGAATCCGACGATGATTGCATCGGAAGCGGCGGCCAGCGTAACATCCGACTCTGAAATCTGACCAACGGCCTTGTGAATGACGTTGACCTGAATTTCGGGTGTCGAAAGTTTGATGAGCGAATCCTGCAGAGCCTCTGCCGAACCGTCCACATCGGCCTTGACAATGATGTTGAGTTCGTGGAAGTCGCCAATTGCCTTGCGGCGGCCAACCTCGGCCAATGTAAGGTGCTTCTGGGTGCGCAAGCCCTGCTCGCGCTGCAGCTGCATACGGCGGTTGGCAATGTCGCGGGCCTCTTTGTCGCTGCTCACAACATTGAATTTGTCGCCAGCCTGCGGTGCGCCGTTCAAGCCAAGAATCAATGCCGGTGTCGAGGGACCTGCCGCGTCAATTTTGCCGCTGCGCTCGTTGTACATTGCCTTCACGTGGCCTGTGAAACTGCCGGCAAGCACAATGTCGCCAACCTTCAGCGTACCGTTCTGCACAAGCACTGTGGTCACATAGCCGCGGCCTTTGTCAAGTGCCGATTCAATTACAGTTCCCGAAGCCAGTTTGTTCGGATTTGCCTTCAAATCAAGCAGTTCGGCCTCAAGCAGAACCTTATCGAGCAGCTCGGCAACGTTGATGCCCTTTTTGGCCGAGATGTCCTGCGACTGATATTTGCCGCCCCACTCCTCAACCAAAAGGTTCATATTGGCCAAAGCCTCTTTTATCTTGTCGGGGTTTGCACCCGGTTTGTCTATCTTGTTGATTGCAAACACAATTGGAACACCAGCCGCTTGCGCGTGGTTGATGGCCTCAATGGTCTGAGGCATAATGCTGTCGTCGGCTGCAATCACAATAATCACAATATCAGTAATTTGAGCACCACGGGCACGCATCGCGGTAAACGCCTCGTGACCCGGAGTGTCAAGGAAGGTGATGGTTTTACCGTTTTTCAGCACCACGCTGTATGCGCCAATGTGCTGGGTGATGCCGCCGGCCTCGCCTGCAATCACGTTGGCGTTGCGGATGTGGTCGAGCAGCGATGTCTTACCGTGGTCAACGTGGCCCATCACAGTGATGATTGGCGGACGCGGAACCAAATCCTCCTCGTTGTCCTCCTCATCAGTTATGGCCTCGAGCAGGTCGGCGCTCACAAACTGCATCTTGTAACCGAACTCATCGGCAACCAAGGCCATTGTTTCGGCGTCAAGTCGCTGGTTGATAGATACAAACAGACCCAGATTCATACAGGTTGAGATTACCTCGGTCACCGAAACGTTCATCATTGTGGCCAGCTCGTTAACCGACACAAACTCGGTGACTTTCAGCACCATCTTTTCTGCTTCCTGACGCTCAATCTCCTCCGCCGATTTCTGCCTTACATCCTCGCGTTTCTCGCGACGGTGGACGCTGGTTTTGCTCTTGCCTTTCGGGGCTTGCAGACGTGCCAGAGTGTCTTTAATCTGCTTCTGCACATCTTCCTCATTCACTTCCTTTTTCAGGAATTTCGATGCGCCTTTCGGGCCTTTTCCGCCCTTGCCGCCCTTGCCGCTGTCAGTCGGCATACCAACATCGACGCGGTCTTTCTGTATGCGTTTGCGTTTTTTCTTCTTGCCAAACTCGTCGCCGCCTGAATGTTTGCGGTCGTCGAGGTCGATTTTGCCAACCACATTGGGGCCCTGCAGCTTCTCAACCTTTGTGTTGATGAACTCAGGCTCAACACGTTGCGGACGGTCGTCGTGCTGCTTGTTGCTGTTGTTGCGAGCCTCGGCCTGCTGCTGGATGAGCTTCTTCGATTGAGCCTCGCGCTCCTTGCGGTCGCGCATTTTCTCCTCTTTCGACTTCTTGGCCGGACGAGTCTTGGTGTTGAGCTGGTCGAGCTCGATTTTGCCAAGTATTTTCACGTCCTTCACCGGCTCCACCTTTGTTTTGATGAGCTCCGGCTCTGGCTGTTTCGGTTTCGGCTTGGGTTGCTCCTCTTTCGGGCTAGCCGAAACAACAGGCTGACTCTTCGGCGCCGGTGCCGGTGTCGGTTCGGGTTTCTTGGCCGGTTTCTTGTTCAAGTCGATTTTGCCAACCACATTAGGGCCTTGCAACTTCTCGACCTTAGTGTCAACAAACTCCACCTTGGCCGGCTCCGGCTCTTTTTTGGCCGGTTCAGCCTGCGGCTCCGAGAATTCGTCGGTTGCGTAAATCGATTCCTTCTTTGCCCGCATAGCGTTCAGCTCAATCTTCTCCGACGCCTCTTTCACCTTGATGTCGCCGCTGTATTCCTTTTGCAGAATCTGGAACACATCGAACTCAATTTTGGTATTCGGACCGTCGTCGGCCGAGATGCCTTTTTTGTGCAGAAATTCGAGCACAGTGTTGACGCCTACGCCAAAGTCGCGTGCTATTTTACTTAATCTCAGTGGTTTGTATTCTGTCATTTGCTTCTTTAGAGTTCGTTATTTTTATCTGAATGACTGTCTTATTGTTGGTTGCAACGGCTATTTATTCAAATTCGGCTTTCAGAATTTTCAGCACGTCGTTGATTGTATTCTCCTCAAGGTCAGTACGATGAACAAGTTCGGCAGCCGGAATCTCGAGAACGCTCTTTGCTGTGTCGCAGCCAATGGCTTTGAGAGCGTCGAGCACCCAGCCGTCAATTTCGTCTGCAAATTCCTCAAGGTCAACATCCTCCTCGTCAACCGACTCGCGGTAAACATCAATCTCATAACCAGTCAGTTGGCTGGCAAGTTTAATGTTGGTACCACCCTTGCCGATGGCCAGCGACACCTGGTCGGGCTCAAGATAAACGTCGGCTTTCTTGGCCTCCTCGTTAATCTTAATCTGCGACACCTTGGCAGGGCTCAAAGCGCGCGAAATGTAGAGCGAAAGGTTGTTGGTGTAGTTTATTACATCGATGTTCTCGTTGCGCAGCTCGCGGACGATGCCGTGGATGCGGGCGCCCTTCATACCAACGCAGGCTCCAACTGGGTCGATGCGCTCGTCGTACGACTCAACGGCCACTTTGGCACGCTCGCCCGGGATGCGTTTGATATTCTTGATGGTAATGAGTCCGTCGAAAATCTCGGGAACCTCAAGCTCGAACAGTCTTTCGAGGAACAGCGGGCTTGTGCGCGAAAGAATTACCAGCGGGGTTGAGTTGCGCATCTCCACGCGGACAACCACTCCGCGGACGCTATCGCCCTTGCGGAAGAAATCGCTCGGAATCTGCTCTGTTTTCGGCATAATCAGCTCGTTGCCCTCGTCGTCGATAATCATCATTTCCTTCTTCCAAACCTGGTAAACCTCGCCGGTCACAATCTCGCCGATGCGGTCTTTGTATTTGGCGTAGAGCTGGTCCTTTTCGAGCTCCATAATGCGGGTGGTCAGGTTCTGGCGAAGCGTCAGGATTGAGCGGCGGCCGAAATCCTTCATCTGCACCTCGTCCGACACTTCCTCGCCAACCTCGTAGTCCTCATCGATTTTCTTTGCTTCGGTGAGCGAAATCTCCTTGTTGGGGTCTTTCAGGTCGGCATCCTCAACCACCTCGCGGTTGCGCCAAATCTCAAAGTCTCCCTTGTCGATGTTGATGATGATGTCGAAGTTCTCATCGGTGCCGTACTGCTTTACCAATGTGCTGCGGAATACGTCTTCCAAAACCCTCATCATTGTGGGGCGGTCGATGTTTTTCAGTTCCTTAAACTCTGAAAATGTGTCAGTTAGATTCATATTTTTATATTTATTCGATTATGCTAAAAAACAATTGTCTCTTTTACTGATTTAATCTCGGTGAACGCGTAAGGTTCTGTTTTGATGACTTTTACAGGACGTTTTGCGCCTTCGGGTTTCTCTTTGGTCTCATACTCGAGCAGAATGCCCTCTGCGTTAGCCTCTCGCAGGATGCCGTTGAGTTTGATGCCGCTGTTGAGCAGCACTTCAACCGTTCCGTTCAAGATTTTGGTGTACTGCTGCAGCACTTTGAGCGGCTGCCCCACGCCAGGCGACGATACTTCGAGCGCGAAATCCTCCACCTCACGGTCGAGTTGCGACTCAATGTATTGGCTCATCTCCACGCAAGTGTCAACCGAAATGCCCTCAGGCGAGTCGAGCGTTACGGTGATATTGTTCTGCGTATCTACCTTGACATCAACCAGAAACAGGTCGGTGTCGGCAATGCGGCTCTGAACAATCTCTTCAATCTGCTTTTTGTCTATCATAGTTTATTGTAATAAAACAGGGGACTTGCTTGCCCCCTGAATCAATTCTCCACTAAAACGCTGCAAATATAGGCATTTATATTATATGTGCAAATGTTTTGTTTCGTTTACGTAAACGAAAACTTAAACGTAAACGAATTGCAATTCAAAGCAATTTGCGCTTTTTGCTATTAACATATTCTAATGCTTCAGCGTAAAGTTCCTCCTTGGTTTTTAGTTTGCCGGCCTTAAGCCATTCATCTATTTCGGACTTTAAGAATTGAAGTTTCTTTCCCTTTTTGTGACACGGAATGGCTCGCTGACAAACCCAACCATATATAGTTTGTCGTGCAGGGTGGTCAGGCAAGTATGCACGCAATTCTTCAACGTTAAACCACTGATATTCTGGTTCCTTTGGAATGTTTTGTGATGATAGTAGTATGGATTTTAGTTCGCGAATCTCATCAACAAGTGTAGCAACAACTTGTGGTAACTCTTCAAAAGTCAGTTTTTTCCCTGCCGTGTAATTAGAATCCAATGTTTGCATTACTATTTTTCATTTGTAGTAGTTGTCAAACGCCCCAAACACCGGCGTTAGCGACGCCTGATTCCGCACCATTTTAACGCTGTCAGTTAGTTTGCGGACAAAGGCCTCGAGCTTGGCCAGATATTCCTGCTCACCGATTTCGCCGTTGGCAACCATTGTCAGGCCTTTTTCCCAACTTGCTGTCAGTTCGGCGTTTAGCAGCGGGCGGATTGACGCATCGACAACCTCATACACAATCTCGCCCAACTTGGCTGGGGTTACAATCTGCGTCTTTTTGTTCAGGTTCAGATAATCGATATTCACCAACTTTTTCAAAATCTCGGCGCGGGTGGCGCTTGTGCCTATACCGCCACCTTTGATTTGCGCCCGAAGTTCTTCGTCTTCAATCAGTTGACCTGCGTTTTCCATTGCCAGAATGAGCGAGCCCGAATTGTAGCGTTTCGGCGGCGACGTCTCGCCCTCTTTCAACTCATACCCAACAACGGGCAGCACAGAGCCTTTGTGCAACTTGCTCACCAACTCAAACTGATTGGTGTCGAGCACCTCGTCCTGCTGATTGTTGTCGTCGGTTTTTGGTGTGTCGCCCATAACGGTCAGGTAGCCAGGCGAAGTCAGAATTTTGAAGTTGGCGAAGAAATGCTCGGTGCCAACCGTCAACTCAATGCTGACCTTGCTGTATTCGGCAGGCGGAAAAAATATCGCAAGAAAGCGGCGGACAATGCGGTCGTAAACGCCGCGGGCCGTTTCAGAACAGCCGTCGAGTGCCTGAAAGCCTTGCCCCGTGGGGATTATGGCGTAGTGGTCGGTTATCTGCTTGTCGTCGGTGTAGCGGCTCTTGCCAATGGTGGCGTAGAGCCCGTGCTGCTTCACCTGCTTTGTAAGTTCCAAATATTCAGGGCGGGTGGCCAGTCCGTGCAGATTCTTTGTTATTTCCTTAGCCACTGCCGACGACAGCACGCGTGCGTCGGTACGCGGATAGGTCACCAACTTCTTCTCGTACAGGTCCTGCACTATCTGCAAAGTCTCGTCGGGACTCACTTTGAAGAGTTTCGAGCACTCGTTCTGCAACTCGGCAAGGTTGAAGAGCAGCGGCGGATTTTTCTTCTCTTTTTTCTTATCGATATTGACAATAACAGCCTCGCTGCCAGACTGTTGCATCATTGCAATGCACTGCTCGGCATCTTCGCGGCGGCGGAATCCGTTTTCCTTGTAAAGCAGCGGCGACTCAAAGTATTTCGAGCCCTCAACAGCGCGCCATTCACCTGAAAACGAGTCGGTTTCGCTTAAAGCGAAGTTGCCCATAATGCGGTAGAACGGCGTCTTGACAAAGGCTCGGATTTCGCGCTCGCGGCGCACCACCATTCCCAAAACGCAGGTCATCACGCGGCCCACGGCAATGGCGCCAATCTTGTCGAGATTCAGGAATCGGCGCACGGTGTAGCCGTATTTCAGCGTCAGAATGCGGCTGAAGTTGATACCCATCAGGTAGTCCTCTTTGGCGCGCAGATAGGCCGCATCGGAGAGGCTGTTGTACTCGGTGAGCGGCTTGGCCTCGCGTATTCCGCGCAGAATTTCCTCTTCGGTCTGCGAGTCAATCCACACGCGGCGGCGCTGCTTGTCGGCGGGCACCTTGGCCATTTGGTCGACAAGGCGGTAAATGTACTCACCCTCGCGGCCCGAGTCGGTGCAGACGTAAATGCAATCGACATCGGCGCGGTTGAGCAGCCCGCTCACAATCCCGAACTGTTTGCTAACGCTCGGAATCACTTCATACAGAAATGTTTGCGGCAAAAACGGCAGAGTGCTCTCGTCCCAGCGCTTGAGCGTGGGGTCGTAGGCGTCGGGGTAACTCATCGTCACCAGGTGGCCAACACACCAAGTCACAATGCTGCGGTCGCCTTCAAGATAGCCGTCGCCGCGCGACATACCCTCTTTGAGCGCCTTCGCAAACTCTTGTGCCACACTCGGTTTCTCTGCAATATATAGGTTTTTGCCCATTCTTCCGGCCTTGTTTGATTGCGTCGGCAATTGTAGGAAAATGATTCGACGAATGAAACGATTGTTGAAAAGTTGGGAGAAAAGTATGCTGTTATTGATTTTTGAACTCATACCAATATTTTAATAGTTTTGCCGAAAATGATTTGTGATGATTTATCCTGATAATTTTGAGCAAAAGATTGATTTCGTGCGGGTTCGCGAGGCGGTGAAAGGGTGCTGCTTGGGCGAAGTGGGCCGGTGGCTGACCGACAAGATGCGGTTTATGCCAAAGGCCGCCGATGTGCGCAATCGTCTTGCCGAAGTGTCGGAATTTATGCAACTGCTTCAGAGTCAGACCGATTTTCCGACCGACTACTTCTTCGACCTTCGGCCGCTTTTCGACAAGATGCGCGTTGAGGGCTCGTTTGCCGAAGCAGAGGAAATCTTCAATCTATATCGTTCATTATCAACAGTAAAGGCTATCACTCGTTTTTTTGCGAAAGAGGAGAACACGGAGCGTTATCCGTCGTTGAGCGCCATTGCCGCCAACGTGGTGGTGCACACCTTCGTGACCGACAGCATTGAGCACATAATGAGCCGTCAGGGACAGATTCGCGACAGCGCGTCGCCCGAGTTGGCCGCCATTCGCCGCGAATTGGCTGAAAAACAGGGCGCTGCGTCGAAACTCATTCGCCGCATTATTGCCGATGCGCAGCAGGAAGGTTGGGTTGAACCCGACGCCACGCTTGCCGTCCGCGACGGGCGGTTGGTCATTCCCATTGCCGCTTCCCAAAAGCGCCGCATTATGGGCATTATCCACGACGAGTCGGCAACCGGCAAAACCTGCTATGTGGAGCCCGCGCCAGTGGTGGAAATCAACAATGCGCTGCTCGAACTTGAGTCGGCCGAACGCCGCGAGATTATCCGCATTCTGCGAACCCTGACCGACAACCTGCGCCCCTACACCGATGACCTTGACGATGCGCTTATGTTCTTGGGAATCACCGATTTCATTCGCGCCAAAGCCCGCTACGCGCTGCAAATCGGGGCCGCAGTGCCGCACTTGGCCGACAAACCGCTAATCGATTGGCGCGATGCCCGCCACCCGATACTTCAGGAGGCTTTCCGCGAAGCCGGGCGCACGCTCGTGCCGCTCAATATCGCGCTCGACGTGGCAAGCCGAATCTTGGTCATTAGCGGACCGAACGCGGGCGGAAAATCGGTCTGCCTGAAAACCGTCGGACTGCTGCAATATATGCTGCAGTGCGGCCTGCCGGTGCCAATGGAGCCGACAAGCCACGCCGGAATCTTCACCAATCTGTTTATTGATATTGGCGACGAGCAAAGTATTGATAATGACCTGAGTACATATAGTTCACACCTGCTGAATATGAAGCATTTTGTGCGCAACGCCGACGGCCGCACGCTGATTCTGATTGACGAGTTCGGCACCGGAACCGAGCCGATGCTTGGCGGTGCCATTGCCGAAGCCATTCTCGACCGGCTCAATCAGGCGAAGGTTTTCGGCGTGATAACCACCCACTACACCAATCTGAAGCATTTTGCCGCCGGACACGACGGAATTGTCAATGGCGCAATGCTTTACGACACAAACCGGATGGAGCCGATGTTTGTGATGGAGATGGGCAAGCCGGGCAGCAGTTTCGCCTTCGAGATAGCCTATAAGATTGGTCTGCCGCAAGATGTGATTGACGACGCCCGCAGCAAGGTTGGCGAGGAGCACCTGAATTTCGACAAGCACTTGCGCGAGATTGCCCGCGACAAGTACTATTGGGAGCGTAAACGCGAGAATATCCGCAAGATAGAGCGCCGTTTGGAGGAGATGATGGAGACCGAAAAACGCGAACTCGACGAGACGAAACGTTTCCGCAAAGAGTTGATGACAAAATCTAAAGACGACGCTAAACGCCTATTGGCCGATTCCAACAGGCTGATTGAAAATACGATACGTCAGATTCGCGAGTCGCAGGCCGAAAAGGAGAAAACCAAGCTAGCCCGCCAGCAGTTCGATGAGGCGCGTCAGGCAGTGGAGCAGACTAGCGATGACGAGGAGCGTATCTTGCAGAAAATCAAAAAACTGAAAGAGCGCGAGAACCGCGTCCGCACGTCGAAAACAAAGCAGGACGCGCAACTGAAGGCCGCCGATGTGGTTGAGGAGCGCCAGCGCGATTTCACTATTGGAATGCCCGTCCGCATTGAGGGGCAGACAACCGTGGGCGAGATTATGGAACTGAACGGGAAGAACGCCGTGGTGGCTTTCGACAACCTATATATGAATGTGGAAATCAGTCGTTTGCAGCACTTGACCGACGACGAGAAAAAGAAACTTCGCAAGAGCGTGCGGCAGGGCAGTCTGCAGCAGTCGTACGAATTGAACCAGCGCCGGCTGTCGTTCAAGCCCGGACTCGATGTGCGCGGAATGCGTGCTGAGGAAGCTGTTGGCAAGGTTGCCGCCTTCATCGACGAGGCGGTGATGGTTGGAGCCTTCGAAGTGAAAATCCTGCACGGCAAAGGCAACGGCATCCTGCGCAACGTGGTGCGCGAGTACCTGCAAACCGTCGATGTGGTGACCAGCGTCCGCGATGAGCACGTCGATTTCGGCGGCGCGGGAATTACGGTGGTGGAGTTGGGATAAAAAGGCACTAGGAGTTAGGCACTAGGCATTAGTTTTGGTGTTAGGTATTGGGGGTTGGGTGTTAGAAATTACGAATGCGGTTCTCAACTTTCTTGTCTTTCAATTTTCAACTTTCCATTTTCAACTTTAAACTTGTACCTTGCACCTTATAACTTGTAACTAAAAAACTGATGAGCACCATTGAGATACAGTCGTTGTTTGCGGAGCACGGAATCAAAGATACCGGCAACCGTCTGCTGATAGCGCGGGCTCTGCACGAGTCGGGGCAGCCGCTGTCGCTGCTTGAACTTGAGGCGATTCTTGGAACTATCGACAAATCAACCATTCTGCGCACGCTCAATCTTTTCCGCGAGTCGCATTTGGTGCACGTCATTGAGAGTGGCGACGGCTGCACGCGCTACGAAATCTGCCAGAGCCACCACCACGATGACGATGAGGACGAAGACGCTCACCTGCACTTTTTCTGCGAGTCGTGTCACCAAACTATCTGCTTGAGCGATAATCATATACCGCAAATCGAATTGCCCGACGGCTACGTTGCCCGCTCGGCCAATTTCCTTGTAAAAGGTCTTTGCCCGAAGTGCGCGAAGAAGGTGCGATGAATCGGATAATCGGTGAATTGTCTGTAAAGACGCGGCGCGCCACGTCTCTACTCGGGGGCGCTGTTGAACAAGTTTAATTCCTAAATCCTAAATTCTAAATCCTAATTCCTAAATAAAAACCTATCTTGCACCCGCAAAAAAATCAGCGATGCAGAAGGTCAGGGCAAAAAAGAATTTAGGTCAGCATTTCCTTACCAATCAGACAATTGCGGCTCGGATAGCCAATGGGTTCACCCCGTCGGCACCGAACGTGATTCTCGAAATCGGGCCGGGAATGGGCATACTCACGCGGCACCTGCTCAGCCGTCCCGGGGCCGACGTGCGGGTGGTTGAAATCGACCACGAATCGGTGTGCTACCTGATGGCTGAAATGCCCGAACTCAACGGCCGCATTATCGAGGGCGATTTCCTGAAACTCGACCTTCCTGCGCTTTTCGGAAAGCCCATTTCGGTGGCCGGAAATTTTCCCTACAACATTTCGAGCCAGATTCTGTTCAAGATTTTGGAAAACCGCCAGATGATTCCCCAAATGGTGGGAATGTTCCAGAAAGAGGTGGCCGAGCGTGTGGCGTCGAAGCCGGGCTCGAAGGTTTACGGCATTTTGAGCGTGCTGCTGCAGGCCTATTACAATATCGATTATCTGTTCACCGTCAACGAGTGCGAGTTCGACCCGCCCCCGAAGGTCAAGTCGGGCGTTATCAGGCTGACACGCAACTCGGTAGAGCACCTGCCGTGCAACGAGGAACTGTTCACGAAAGTGGTGAAAACCAGTTTCAACCAGCGGCGCAAAACGCTCTCGAACAGCCTGAAGCCAATCCTGCAGGACCGCCGTTGCGACCAGCCGGTCTTCCGACAACGGCCCGAGCAATTGAGTGTTAGCGAGTTCGTGGAACTGACGAACATTATTGACGGACTTTTAAAAGATTGAAATTATGCGTTTTGAGTTAAATAAAGAATTTGTTGAGGAACTGCAGCTCGCCATTCAAGAGCGCAGTGACGAGTCGATAAAATCGATGGTGGCGGAACTTCACCCCGCCGACGTTGCCGAGATTTTAGGCGAACTTGAACCCGACGACGCCCACTATCTTTTCAATTTGCTGCCGTCGGAACTCACTGCCGACGCCATTATCGAACTTGAGGAGGATGACCGCGAGGAACTGCTCGAGGACCTGTCAGGTCAGGAAATCGCCCACGCCGTCATCGACCATATGGATTCCGATGATGCTGCCGATATTATCTCGGAACTTCCTGAGGAAAAGCAAGATGAGGTTCTCTCGAACATCAGCGACATTGAGCAGGCCGGCGATATTGTCGACCTTCTGAAATATGACCCCGACACCGCCGGCGGCCTTATGGCAACCGAGCTCATAAGCGTGAACGAGAATATGACCGTGCGCAACTGCGTTGAGGAAATCCGCAAGCAGGCACCCGACGTGGGCGAATTCTTCTATGTGTATGTAACTGACGACCAAGGTGTTCTGAAAGGCGTTCTGCCATTGAAGAATCTGCTTTTGGCCAACGACAACCAGAAAGTCAAGAACATTGTCGAAGACATAATATCGGTGAAAACCGACGATGATTGCGAAGACGTCGCAAATATTATGCGGAAGTACGATATGGTGTCGATGCCGGTTGTGGACAGCATCGGGCGGCTCAAGGGCCGAATCACCATCGACGACGTGGTGGATGTGATTAAGGATGAGGCCGATGAGGACTACCAGATAATGTCAGGTATCACGGGCGATGTGGATTCGAGCGACTCGGTGTTCAAGCTCACCAAAGCGCGCATTCCGTGGCTGCTCATTGGTATGGGCGGCGGCATTCTGAGCTCAATTGTGGTGAAAGGCTTCGACAGCCACATTGCCCTGCACCCCGTGATGGCCAGTTTCATCCCGATGATTGGCGCTATGGGCGGAAACGTGGCCATACAGTCATCGTCAATCATTGTTCAAGGCTTGGCTAACAACAGTTTAGGCTTGGATTCGGCCGGAAAAAAAATCTTGAAGGAAGTGTTGGGCGCCCTGCTCAACGGCACCATCGTGGCAACATTGGCTTTCCTTTATAACATCTTCTTTGCCAGCGATTTCGCATTGAGTATTGCAGTCAGTCTGTCGCTGATAACAGTGGTTTTGTTTGCCGCCATTGTGGGCACCGCGCTGCCGCTAGGCTTCAACCGCCTGAAGATTGACCCCGCCGTGGCCACCGGCCCGTTCATTACCACCATCAACGATATTATGGGAATGGCCATCTACTTCCTGATAGGATGTTTGTGTTATTCAATGTTTTAAAGTTGGAAATTAGGAGTTAGGATTTTGAATAAGTCCGTTTCTGAACATAAAAAATGCCGGCCCTAATGGTCGGCATTTCTATTTTATTTATTTCTAACCAAATAAATCCAAATTTGCCTAATAAGAACTTTTGGTTTCTATTTTGGATTCGTTTGGTTAGCGATTAATTAAATCTTTGCAAAAGCCTGTTCCAAATCGGCAATAATGTCTTCAACATCCTCAATACCAACCGAGAAGCGGATAAGGTCGGGTTTGACGCCGGCCTCGAGCAGTTGCTCGTCGGTGAGTTGGCGGTGGGTGTGGCTTGCCGGGTGCAGAACGCAGGTGCGGGCGTCGGCAACGTGAGTTACAATGCAAGCCAGTTTCAGGCTGTCCATAAAGGTGATGGCCTTCTCGCGGCCGCCCTTAACGCCGAAGGTCACAACGCCGCACGATTGGCCGTTGGTGAACTGCTTCTGTGCCAAAGCGTAGTACGGACTCGACTTCAAACCTGAATAGTTGACCCAGGCCACTTTCGGGTTTTTCTCAAGATATTCGGCCACGGCCTGAGCGTTGGCGCAGTGGCGCGGCATACGAACGTGCAGAGTCTCAAGTCCAAGATTCAGCAGGAACGCGTTCTGCGGCGACTGAATCGAGCCAAGGTCGCGCATCAGTTGTGCGGTGGCTTTGGTGATGTAGGCGCCCTTGCCGAAAGCCTTGCTGTAGGCCAGCCCGTGGTACGACGGGTCGGGCTCGGTCAGGCCGGGGAACTTGTCGCGGTGCGCTTCCCAGTCGAAGTTGCCGCTATCTACAATGCAGCCGCCCACGTTGGTTGCGTGGCCGTCCATATATTTGGTGGTGGCGTGAGTCACAATGTCGCAGCCGAACTCGAACGGACGGCAGTTGATTGGCGTTGGGAAGGTGTTGTCCACAATCAATGGAACGCCGTGCGAGTGGGCAATGCGCGCGAATTTCTCAATGTCGAGCACGCTCAAAACAGGGTTGGCGATGGTTTCGCCAAACAGGCATTTGGTGTTCGGGCGGAAAGCCTTGCTGATTTCCTCTTCCGAAGCGTCGGGGTCAACAAATGTGCATTCGATACCTAACTTCTTCATTGTCACGGCGAAAAGGTTGTATGTTCCGCCGTAGATGGTCGATGATGACACAAAATGGTCGCCAGCCTCGCAAACGTTGAAAACAGCATAGAAACTTGCCGCCTGACCCGACGATGTGAGCATTGCTGCCACACCGCCCTCAAGAGCGCAGATTTTTGCCGCAACTGCGTCGTTTGTAGGGTTTTGCAGACGGGTGTAGAAGTAGCCCGACGCCTTCAGGTCGAACAAATCGGCCATCTGCTCGGTGTTGTCGTACTTGAAAGTTGTGCTCTGATAGATGGGCAGCACACGCGGCTCGCCCTTTTTCGGTTTCCATCCCTCTTGCACGCAGATGGTACCCAGATTGTGTTTGTTACTCATTATGTTTCAATATTTTATAGTTAGATATATCTATCAATAATAGTGTTGCTAAATTATTAAGGTTCGCCGATTGTCGGCACAACTTCATTAAAAATTTCGGTCTTGCGCCGATGGTGTCAACACTCCGCGCCAAACAAGCGTTTATTGCTGAACATCAACACCTTGACCTTTGTAACCCGTGCAATAGAAAACGCCATAAGCCTCAACGCCGGCAATCTTCACACTATGGATTTTCTTAACATCGTCGAAATAAGGCACAATCAGGTGGAAAGGCGTGCTGCTGTTTAGCCGAGGCTTAACCAAAATGCCGTTTTTGCCAGTCAGTTGCTTGGAGTCAATCCCCACATAACCAAAATGATACGGCGGTTGGTTAATTACCTGCGGACCGTAAATGGTATCGTTGCTGTAGAAACTGAGTTTCGATGCTGTTTTGTAGCCGTCGGTGGCAAAAACAAACGTACCCGGATTGGCGGCGTGAACCGAATCGACCTCGTGGGCAAGCTGTTCCGAGTCAAGTCCCAAATCGTAGCGCACATAGGCCGATTGCGGCGCCAGCACTATAAAATAGATGCACACGGCGTAGAGTGCCGATGTCAATATCCAATGCCACTTCTGCCAGCGCAGATTAAGGAATCGCGCCACCATTATAATGCCGGTTATATATGTAGGTATCAGCCAGTTATATTTCACCTCGCCAAATATCGACACCAAATAAACACCGATGAACGTGGGCAGGAAGAAGCTCAGCAGAAACCACATTTCGGGGTTGGTTTGGTTGGGCTTTGTAACAATGCGCCACATATATTTCCCGAACAGCCACCAAAGCCCGACAAACAGCACCGGCATCAGTATAATTATCTGTGAAAGAATAAATTGGAAAAGATTCTGCGGTGTGTCGCTGTCGAACGGCTCGGACCGGAGCACCGAGTCGAGGCGGAACGAGACGAAATCGTTCTGCGCGTTCCAGATGAGCACCGGCAGGGCCAGCAAAAGCATTGTCAGTATCGATATGTAGGGCCACGGCTTTGCAAGCAGATGGCGGTAACGGCCCGAGAAGAGAAGGAAAATGAGCAGACCCGCGGGCAGACCGGCAGCCGGATATTTGCTGTCGAAAGCCAATCCCATAAAAAGTCCGGCATAAATCCAAAAACGGTTTTCACCCTCAAAAATAGCGCGGTAGAGCGCCCAGACTGAGAGCGTCCAGAATAGCGCCAGAACCACATCGGGGCAGTTCTGCAGCGAGAGCGATGTCACCATCATCGATGTGCAGAACATTATCCAGGCCAGATACTTGCGTCCGCTCCGCAACACTCTCGATGCCAGCGCGAAAAAGGCCAGCTGCGTCAACAATGTTATCAGAAACGCCGCGAATTTGACGGCGAACATATTATGTCCAAACGCCTTCATAAACAACCAGATAGTGTAGCCCACCAATGGCGGATGGTCGAAATACGAAAGCGAAAGATGGTCGGCGTAGTAGGCGAAGTACGATTCCTGCGGCGTCAAGCCGATAAACGGCATAAATGCTAACCGCAACACATTCAGGACGATAACTACTATCAGAGCCTTTTTCATACTTCGAAATTTGCGGCGCTAAGGTACATAAATAAATGAAAATGACTAAACAGGTAATTGGATAATCGCACACAATCGGGGCACACCGCAAAATAAGCGGTGCATCATTTCCCACTTGACGGGCGAATTTAATTCCAGATGTTTTTTCTGCTATTGCCATCAAGCCGAAAGCGACTCGAAACAACCAATTATCAGCAAAAAAGGGAACCCGAAGATTCCCTTTTTGATTTTTTCCTGCGAACCCGCCAGAGCCTTACTTCTTCTCGAATCCCACAGGGTTGTTCAGTATCGGAAGTTGCTTGTCGCCGAGTCCCAGCAAAGCCTTGAGACCTTCAGTGTCGTGTGTTGCACGCGGCACGGTGGCAAGCCCCACCGACTGGCAGTAGAGATTGATGTTCTCGCTGACAATGCCAGCATCAACGCAGCCCATCATCTGGGCGTGGCTGTCCTGGCTGCCGAATTTCTCAAAATCGATAACCATCAGCAGCGAAACGGGGCAGTCCATCACAAAATCCTGCTTGAACTGTTTGCCACCTGCAATCAGTGAGCGTTGGTCGCCATCGGCCTTCTTCACAAGTTTGTTGTCCTTTGCAACGTACTCAAAGGCGCCGTTTTTGGTGAAGACGAAAAGGCGAATTTCCTGCTTGTTCATCGCCGTCGGGGCGGTGATGTGCTGAGCGTCGCGCGACTGGCCGCAGGCAGCCCAGCACAGATTGCTCAACTGCTGGTTGGTCAGTTCCTTATTGGTGAAACTGCGAACCGAGTGACGTGTTTTCAAGGCTTCGATGGTCGAAGTTGATGATTGCGAGAAATCGGGGGCTGGCAGATTGATGTCCTGTGCGTTAGTCACTGCCACGGCTGCCACCGATGCGATTGAAAGAAGAATCTTCTTCATAGTTGTAGTGATTTAATTATTAACGAGTTTCAAAAATATTCTTTTCCCCATTAAATTGGTATGCTTATTAAAATAAATAGACCAATCTTTCTTTTATCTCTTTAAGATTTCCGTTTATCACGATGTGGAAAGCCGAAGATTCCACCGATTGCCGCCCGAAGGATTGAGAAAGTGAATTATAATTAGTATTTTTGATACCAATATGACTAATAAACTATCCATACGATTTTTCAAGGACCGCGAAGTTCGTGCCATTTGGAATGACGATGAAAGCAAGTGGTATTTCTCTGTGCTTGACATTATTGGCGCCATCAACGAGCAAGACGATTATCAGAAGAACCGTAATTATTGGAAGTATCTGAAAACGAAAATCCGAAAAGAATCGAGCGAGTTGGTTAGTGGCGCTAACCAACTGAATGGTGCCATCAATCGGATGAAACTCAAGGCGGCCGACGGAAAATCATATCTGACTGATGTCGTTGACCAGGCAGGCGTTGAGTTGTTGGCAAAAAAAATCCCCAACAACCGTGCAAACGAGTTTCTCGATTGGTTTACCTATAGCGATAACTCAATCGACGGCCAAAGCCGCAAGAAAGCCTATTCGCTGTGGGAGAGCAATCTGATTGCAGAAAACGAAGTCGGCACAGTAAAAGCAATGCAAAAAATCCACGCCTTTTTGTTCGGCGGGTTGTACGATTTTGCTGGCAAGATACGCACAAAGACAATCTCGAAAGGCGGAACCTTGTTCTGCCGCGCCGAGTATCTGCCACAGAATCTGGAAATTATTGAGCAAATGCCGCAAACCACTTTCGACGAGATTGTTGACAAGTATGTGGAAATGAATATGGCCCACCCTTTTATGGAAGGCAACGGCCGCAGCACACGAATCTGGCTTGACATTATCTTCAAACACTCTCTGAAACAATGCGTTGACTGGAGTAAAATCGACAAGAATGCCTATCTGAATGCTATGCACGCCAGCACAACCGACTCAAAACCAATCAAATCTCTACTAAAACAAGCCCTTTCCGACCAAATTACTGACCGTGAATTGTTTATGAAGGGAATTGATTATTCTTATTATTATGAGCAGGAAGAATAAGAAAATGACAAAAAACAGAAATATGAAATAACTGGCAGTGGCTGTTTCCAAATGAAGATAGCTACCGTTGATGTTAGATTTTATAATATTTGTAATTATGGTAAATGTAACGTATCTAATAGGAGCAGGTGCAAGTGCCGGCAAACGAAGCGAAGAGAATGCCATTTTAGATGGCTTACCTTGTGTGAATGAGATTACGGATCGATTGATGTATTACTACAATCAAATCTGGAATGCCGAATTTCTTGAAGATGATAAAGTAAGTAATTTCCCTCATCTTGGACTGAACAGCATAAACGATTGGAAAAATGCCAAACAACTTTTATTAAATAATTTGGAACGGTTATATGTGGCTTGCCAACGAAATGCAACCATTGATACATATGCTAAAAAAATGGTGTTGCAAGGGAAAAATCCAGAGCTTGAACACTTAGAGCGTTTACTAACTTTTTATTTTATTTTGGAACAAGTGATAAGCGAACCAGATGCGCGATATGACACTTTTCTTGCTAATATTTTACAAAGTCGTCGGCAATTCCCTTCACACATTAAAGTACTATCTTGGAACTATGACAGTCAATTTGAAATAGCATATAATGAATATGACAAAGATAATAAGCTTAGTATAGGTTCAAAATTATCATCAGAATACCAACCATTTGACATTCTTAAACTTAATGGTTCTGCCACGTTTCAAGGTGCTGAGTCGATACCTGAATATAGGCATAATCTTAAAGAAAAAATAAAGAAATATGGCCGTCAGAATACATATGGGGAAGTTGTAGCAAGTCCAGTTAGATGTATTTTATATGATATTGTTTATTTATATAAATTATATGTTGGAGAAATAGACCCATCACGCAAGAATAATACAAATTTGTCATTCGCATTTGACAGCAACAAGCCTTCTGATATACTATTTTATCGTACGGATGAGATAGTTGCAGCAACCGATGTGTTGGTTATTATAGGGTATACTTTCCCGTTTTTTAATCGGGAAATAGATAGACGAATACTCAACAAATTAAAACCTAATGTGAAAATATATATTCAAGATAAAAACCCCAACCGAATAAAACAAAATTTCAAGGCAGTAAAAAATAGTATTTCTGACGAACAAATAGAGTTAAAGGAAGATACCGACCAATTCTTTTTACCACCAGAATTATAATTATATTAAAAAACGTGTTGATAGAGCAATAACCGCATATTTAATGGACTGAAAATATGATATGTAATAAATAATTGTAATGATGGAATATGAACTAAAGGCAATAAACGTGCTGTATATGGCTCTGAGTTTATTAATCGCCTTTCGCACGACTTAATGGAGCGTTATGGAGAAAGTTTTGATAAGAGCAACCTATTGTATATCAAAAAATGTATATAAGTTTTACAAAAGGTGGGACACTGTTCCACCTTTTGAGATGGAATAAAAAACTAATTAATTACTCTGAAAAAACAGAATATGGCAAATGAAAACACGCAAGAGATAATTATTTACCAAACCGATGATGGCGCGGTAAAGATTGATGTGCAGATGGCTGGCGATACTGTTTGGCTGTCAATTGATTTAATGGCGGAATTATTTCAACGTGACAAATCGACTATTTCGCGTCACATAAAAAATATATTCACCGAAGGAGAGTTGTCCTCCGATTCAGTTGTTGCAAAATTTGCAACAACTGCCGCAGACGGAAAAACATATCAAGTAGATTATTATAATCTTGATGTCATTATTTCTGTAGGGTACAGAGTTAAATCGCTGCGTGGCACCCAATTTCGTATTTGGGCAACTAAACGACTAAACGACTACATCCGCAAAGGCTTTGTGCTTGACGATAACCGCTTGAAAAATCTTGGTGGCGGTGGATATTGGAAGGAACTTATTGAACGCATACGCGACATCCGTTCGTCGGAAAAGGTATTTTACCGTCAGGTTTTGGATATTTATGCCACAAGCATCGATTATGACCCACGCACCGACATTTCAGTGGAGTTTTTCAAGCGTGTTCAAAACAAGATTCATTATGCTGTTCACGGGCAAACAGCGGCGGAAGTTATCGTCAGTCGTGCCGATGCCGAGAAGGAATTTATGGGGCTTACGACATTTGAAGGCGATAGACCTCATTTGAAAGACGCCGTTGTGGCGAAGAACTATCTGAACGAGAAGGAATTGCGCGCAATGGGCCAGATTGTTTCAGGTTACCTCGATTTTGCCGAGCGCCAAGCGGAACGCCAGCAAGCAATGACAATGAAAGATTGGGCGCAGCATTTAGATAATATTCTGACAATGAGCGGTGAGAAATTGCTTCAAGGTTCGGGACAAGTGTCGCACCAGCAAGCCATTGAACACGCAACCAACGAGTACAAAAAATACCAGCAACGAACATTAAGCCAGGTGGAAAAGGATTTTCTTGACAATATCAAGTCGTTGCCAACCAAGTAACTATATCAGTGTGCTACGATTGAAGAATTCCTGTGGGAAATCAGTGTTTTCTGTGTCATCTGTGCGAAAAAATGACAATCAAAAAAAGCGGAACCCCATCTCTGGGAATTCCGCTTTATCATAATCAGTCAATTTAGGCTCTCAACTCCTAAATCCTAACTCCTACTTTTTAAGGTACTCATCCATATTGGCTGCGGCTTTGCGGCCGTCGCCCATTGCAAGGATTACGGTTGCACCGCCGCGAACAATGTCGCCGCCTGCAAACACGTCTTTCACTGCCGATTGCATTGTCTCCTCACCGACAACGATTGTGCCCTTCTTCGAGATTTCCAAACCTTTGAAGTTGGTCGGGATAATCGGGTTGGGCGATACGCCAATGGCCACAATCACAAGGTCGGCGGGAATGGTTTCGGTTTTGCCCTCAACTGGCACTGGCGAACGGCGTCCCGAAGCATCGGGCTCACCCAACTCCATCACCTGCAGAACGGCTTCTTTCACGCGGCCGTTCTCGTCGCCGTGATACTCAAGCGGATTGTGCAGCACGTGGAAGTCGATACCCTCCTCCATTGCGTGGTGAACTTCCTCGGCACGGGCTGGCAGTTCGTCCAAGCCACGACGGTAAACCAAAGTGACGGTCTCGGCGCCCATACGTTTGGCGGTGCGGGCAGAGTCCATTGCAGTGTTGCCACCGCCGCACACAACCACGTTCTTGCCTTTCAGCACAGGGGTGTCGAAACCTTGTCCGCGGCCTGCGCCCATCAGGTTGATACGTGTCAGATACTCGTTCGACGACATCACGCCGATAAGGTTCTCGCCTGGAATATTCATAAAGCGCGGCAGACCTGCACCCGAGCCGACGAAAATGCCGTCGAAGCCCATCTCGTGCAGTTGCTCGTAACTAATTGTCTTTCCGACGATTGTGTTCGGTTGGAAATCAACGCCCATCTCGCGCAGAGTGTTGATTTCGGCATCAACCACGCTGTTTGGCAGACGGAACTCGGGAATGCCGTATTTCAGCACACCGCCAATCTCGTGAAGTGCCTCAAACACAGTCACATCGTAGCCCAACTTAATCATATCGGCGGCAAAAGCCAAAGCCGACGGGCCTGAACCAACGGTGCAGACCTTCTTGCCGTTTTTCGGGGCGCATTTCGGGGCTTTCATCTTGCCCGACTCGCGCTCATAGTCGGCTGCGAAGCGTTCCAAATAGCCAATAGCCACTGGTTTCTGCTTCATTTTCAGTTTTATACAGTTGCCTTCGCACTGTTTTTCCTGCGGGCAGACACGTCCGCAGACGGCAGGCAGACTCGACGTCAGTTTGATTGTGGCAATGGCGCCCTCAAAATCCTCGTTTTCAATCTGTTTAACGAAAGTCGGGATATTGATTCCAACTGGGCAGCCCTTCATACACGACGGGTCGGCGCAGTCAAGGCAGCGTCGCGCTTCGGCCACAGCCATCTCTTTTGTCAGGCCCTGCTGAACCTCTTCGGTGAAGGTTGTCACACGGTATTCGGGTGTCAGTTCGGGCATTTTCACGCGTTCGAGAGCGCCGCGGTCTTTTGGGCTCATCTTCTTGCGCAACTCATCACGCCACGGCTCGTTGCGCAGAGCCAATATTTCTTCTTTTGTCATAGTCGTAATTATTTAGTGAATTCTGCAAGCGCTGCGGTCTCTTCGGCCTTGTAGGCGCGCATACGTGTCATAACCTCGTCGAAATCAATCTTGTGGGCATCGAATTCGGGACCGTCGACGCAGACGAACCGCGTCTTGCCATCGACCGTCACGCGGCAGGCGCCGCACATTCCTGTGCCGTCAACCATAATGGTGTTCAGGCTGGCAACGGTCGGAATCTCGTATTTCTTGGTTGTCAGCGAAGCGAATTTCATCATAATGGTCGGACCAATGACTATCGCCTTGTCAATCTTTTCTTTAGCGATTGCTTTTTCCATACCAACGGTGACGTTGCCCTTCTCGCCGTACGAGCCGTCGTCGGTCATAATTATCACTTCGTCAGACCATTTACGCATCTGGTCCTCAAGAATGATAAGGTCTTTCGAACGGGCGGCAAGAATGGAAATCACGCGGTTTCCTGCCTTCTTCATTGCCTCAACAATAGGCAGAAGCGGTGCCACACCAACGCCACCGCCGCAAGCGAGCACGGTGCCGAAGTTCTCGATTTCAGTGGCGCGGCCAAGCGGTCCGACAAGGTCGGTCACGTAGTCGCCGACGTTCAGGTCGGTGAGTTTGCGCGACGATACGCCAATGCGCTGCACAACCAAATCGATAGTGCCTTTTTCGATATTGGCGTCGCTGATAGTGAGCGGGATACGCTCGCCTTTGTCGCCAATTTTAACTATCACAAAATTGCCCGCCTTGCGCGATTTGGCAATCAGGGGGGCCTCAATCTCGAGCCTTACTACATTTTCAGAGAAGTACTCTTTTGCAACAATCTTGTTCACTTAAAAATGCTTTTTATTGATTATCATCAATTTGCCGATAAACGGCGTTGCTTATTACACAAAAAGTGGGCAAATGTATTAAACAAATTCGATTTGAGCGGCGCAAAAGCCGACGGGGCGTTCCTTTTAGCGGTCGGCGGCACGGCTTTCTTATTGTGTTTCAAAGCGAAACACGGGCGTTAAGAGATTTGCGTAAAAAGCAAAACCGAAATCAAACAAAAAACGCACACCTATTCACCTATAGAAAATGGCTGCCGTTCGTCAATAAAACCGCGCAACGGCAACACTTGGCACGTTTTTTGCTTGTAAATCAACTCATTATTAGAAAAACGCAAAATTATGGTTGTACAAGGTAATTTGGTCAAGGCTTTCGAGTCGACCTTCAAGAAACACTGGGATTTGGCCGCCCTGTCAATTTACAAAGGCGAAACCCTTACCTACGGCGATATGGCCGTGCTGATTGAGAAAATCCACATTATGTTCGGGCAGTGCGGTGTGAAGCCTGGCGACAAAATCGCTCTTATCGGCAAGAGCCACCCGCATTGGGCGGTATCGTACGTGGCAACCATAACTTACGGTTGCACAATCGTGCCTATTCTGGTCGATTTCCATCCGAACGACGTGCAAAACCTTATCACTCACTCTGATGCGGTGATGCTTTTCTGTGGCGATATGGTTCTGCCATCGCTTTCAGCCGAAAAAATGCCGTTGCTGCGCGCCATTATTAATATGACCAACTTCACAGTGGCTTTTGAGCGCGACGAGTACAACGTGAAAGCCGTGATGGACAACATCGACGAACTTTTTGCAAAGAAATACCCCAACGGCTTCACCGCCAACGACGTAAATTATCCGGCTGTCGATGGCGAAGCTCTGGCCGTAATCAGTTACACATCAGGCACAACGGGCTTCTCGAAGGGCGTTATGCTGCCGCACCGCAGCCTGATGGCCAACATTGAGTATGCCATCCGCAATATGCAACTCGACGCGGGCGACCGTATGTTGAGCATTCTGCCACTGGCACACGCCTACGGCTGCGCTTTCGAACTTTTGTGGCCGCTCTGCGTGGGCACCCACATCACCTTCCTGGGCCGCTCGGCTGGTCCGTCGGTGCTGCTCGAGGCATTCAAGGTTGTGAAACCGCACCTTCTGCTGCTGGTTCCGCTGCTCATCGAGAAGATTTACAAGAAACAAGTGCTGCCGAAAATCAGCACCACTGGTATGAAAATCGCCCTGCACACACCAATACTCAGCGGCATCATCTGCAAGAAGATACGCGAATCGCTGGCCGCATCGTTCGGCGACAGCTTCCGCGAAGTTGTGATTGGCGGCGCAGCCCTTAACCCAGAGGTTGAGGCGTTCCTGCACAAAATAAAATTCCACTATTCGGTTGGCTACGGAATGACCGAATGCGGCCCACTGGTAAGTTACGCAGGCTGGCGCAGCGCTCGTATGGGCTCTTGCGGGAAATTGGTTGACGCTCTTGAGATGACTATCGATTCACCCGATCCGGAAAAACAGGCCGGTGAGATTATGGTTCGCGGCGAGGGCGCAATGCTCGGCTACTACAAGAATCCGGCAGCGACCGAAAAGACCATCGACAAAGATGGCTGGCTGCACACCGGCGACCTTGGCGTACTCGACAAAGACGGTTTCATCCACCTGAAAGGCCGCAGCAAGAGTATGATTCTTGGCCCGTCGGGCGAGAACATCTACCCCGAGGAGATTGAAGCCAAACTGAACGCCCTGCCTTACGTGCAGGAGCAGTTGGTGATTTCGGAGCAGAACAAACTTGTGGCTTTGGTTTACCCTGATGTCGATTTGATGAAGAATAAAGGCCTTCAGATGGCTGACTTGGAGGAGATTATGGAGAACAACCGCCGCGAGTTGAACGACACTCTGCCGAAATTTATGCAGGTGGCGCGCATCCAACTGCAGGAGAAAGAGTTTGAGAAAACGCCGAAACAGAGCATCAAACGCTTCCTGTATGAGAATCAGAATTAATATATAGGTGATAATAATTTGAACGTGAAGTGCAGTCGGGTTTCCGGCTGCACTTTTTTTGTTTTGTATACGGTGCGCCTTGCGGCGGAATTTTTTTTAAAAATTTAAAACAAAATTTCTCAAAGTCAGTCAAATATGGTTATCGCAAAATTTTAAAATCAAATTTTCTAATGATTTCTCGCAAAGCGACAGCCCCGATTCATATCATCCATTTCCTAACTGCTAAATCCTAAATAAATCATATCTTTGCACCCAAAATTTTACATAGCAAGAAAATGAGCAACATCGAACTTAGCGAGCAGGAACTGCAACGCCGTCAGAGCCTTGCAGAACTTCGCAATTTGGGCATCGACCCCTATCCGGCAGCCGAATATGTGGTTTCGGCCTACTCAACCGACATCAAAAACGAGTTCAAAGACGATGCGCCGCAGCGCGACGTGACCATTGCCGGCCGCATTATGAGCCGCCGCATTATGGGCAAGGCGTCGTTCATCGAACTGCAGGACAGCAAGGGCCGCATTCAGGTTTACATTGCCCGCGACGGCATCTGCCCCGAGGACAACGCCGATATGTACAACGTGGTGTTCAAGAAACTGCTTGATATTGGCGACTTTATCGGCATAAAAGGATATGTTTTCCGCACACAGATGGGCGAGATTTCGGTTCACGCAAGCGAACTGACTGTGCTGAGCAAGAGCCTGCGCCCGCTGCCAATCGTCAAATATAAAGACGGCGTGGCTTACGACGCCTTCGACGACCCCGAGTTGCGCTACCGCCAACGTTACGTTGATTTGGTTGTGAATGACGGCGTTAAGGACACGTTCCTAAAACGCGCCACAATCATCCGCACGCTGCGCTCGATACTCGATGAGGCCGGCTACACCGAGGTGGAAACTCCTACCCTTCAAGCAATTGCGGGCGGTGCATCGGCTCGTCCGTTCATCACGCACTTCAACGCGCTCGACATCGATATGTATATGCGAATTGCCACCGAACTCTACCTTAAACGCCTGATTGTGGGCGGCTTTGAGGGTGTTTACGAGATTGGCAAGAACTTTCGCAACGAGGGTATGGACCGCAACCACAACCCCGAATTCACCTGTATGGAACTCTACGTTCAGTACAAAGATTACAATTGGATGATGAGTTTCACCGAGAAGATGCTCGAAAAAATCTGCATTGCGGTGAACGGCTGCACCGAGAGCAAAATCGGCGACAACATTGTGTCGTTCAAGGCCCCGTACCGCCGTCTGCCTATTTTGGACGCCATCAAAGAGAAGACCGGCTTCGACTGCAACGGCAAGAGCGAGGACGAAATCCGCCAGTTCTGCCTGTCGAAGGGAATGGAAGTTGACGAGACAATGGGCAAGGGCAAACTCATCGACGAGATTTTCGGCGAGTTCTGCGAAGGCACATTCATCCAACCGACCTTCATCACCGACTATCCGGTTGAAATGTCGCCACTTACAAAGATGCACCGCTCGAAACCCGGACTCACCGAGCGCTTTGAGCTGATGGTGAACGGCAAGGAATTGGCCAACGCATATTCAGAGTTGAACGACCCGATTGACCAGTACAACCGCTTTGTCGACCAGATGAAGTTGGCCGACAAGGGCGACGACGAGGCAATGATTATCGACCACGACTTTATGCGCGCTCTCGAATACGGAATGCCGCCAACATCGGGCATCGGCATCGGCATCGACCGCCTTGCAATGTTTATGATTGGCCAGCCGACAATTCAAGAGGTGCTACTCTTCCCGCAGATGAAACCCGAGAAGAAGGCTCAAACTGTTACACCTGACGATTTTGTTGCGATTGGCGTTCCCGCCGAATGGGCTGAGGTAGTTATTAAGGCTGGATTCAATTCGGTTGAGAATCTGCGTAACTGCAAGCCAACACAGGTGCATCAGCAGCTTAACGGCTTCCGCAAAAAGAACAAACTCGAGATTCCCGCACTATCGCTCGATGATGTGCAGAAATGGTTTGAATAATAGCAAAACAGATTCAAAATGAAAGCATTAGCAACCATCGCAACAATTGCCGCATTGGCTTTTGCGCTTCCAGCATCGGCGCAGACCGACATTGCCGACTTCAACAGCATCAAGGTTTACGGGAAGATGGAAGTGAGCATCAAATTCGGCCAGGAAAAGAGCGTAACGGTGAAAACCGACGAGCAGTACAAGAAGGACATCAGCGTTGAAGTTGTCGATGGCCAGCTGCGTATTGGTGCGGGGTCGGTTATTCCGCGCCAGACCAATGTGGTGGTGGTTGTCGGCTGTCCGAAACTCGACGCCGTTGAGTTGGGCGGCGGTGCCAAATGCTTCAACAGCGGCGCCATCACCACGCCCGTGCTGAAACTCGAAGCCGGCGCCGGAACCGAGCTCGACCTTTTGGTTGAGTCGGACTCTGTGGATGTGATGGTGGCTCGCGGCGGTTTTGCCCGGCTCAACGGAAAAGCGCGCGCTGTGAAGCTGAAAACTTCGTCGGGCGGCTCATACGCTGCCGACGAGATGGAAAACAGCGTTTTCTACGCCGAGATGGGTGGTGGCATTGCCCGCACCAAAACATCGGACAAAATTGTAGCCGACCTTGCCGCCAAAGCCAGTCTGTTCTACACCGGAACGCCGAAAATTGAGACAAAAGAAGGCTCGAAGGGCGAGATAAAACCGGATGAAGAGTAAAGTTTTAAGTTATAAGTAGGGACGTGGCGTGCCGCGTCCGACAAGAAACGAAGAATAGTTAGGATTTAGAATGTAGGGACGCACCGCGTGCGTCTGTCCCGATAGCTATCGGGGCACCTATTAAACAATTCACCAACAAAATGGAAATAAAATCAGCAGAATTTGTAATGAGCAACACCGATTTTCGGAAGTGCCCGCCGCCGACAATGCCCGAATACGCATTCATCGGCCGCTCGAACGTGGGCAAAAGTTCGCTCATCAATATGCTGACAAACAACCAGAAGTTGGCCAAAGTGTCGGGTACGCCGGGCAAAACGCAGACCATCAACCATTTTGTGATAAACAAGAATTGGTATTTGGTTGACCTTCCGGGATACGGCTACGCCAAATCGGCCAAAACCGAGCGCCGCACGTGGCAGTCGTTCATTGGCGACTACATCCGCAACCGCGAGAACCTTTACTGCCTGTTCATCCTTGTCGACAGCCGCCACAATCCGCTTGCCATCGACATTGATTTCATCCGTTGGGCCGGCGAGCAGGGCATTCCAATCGCCATTGTCTTTACCAAGGCCGACAAGCTCTCGAAATCGGCACTGAACATAAACACAGGCCTTTACAAACAGCGTCTGCTCGAAGATTGGGAAGAGTTGCCGCCGTGTTTCGTCACATCGTCGGAAAAGCGCGAAGGTCGCGACGAGATTTTGGATTTCATTGATGCGGCAAATAAAACCGAAAATTGAAAGGGGTCGTCATCCTTGCCTTTACACATAACTCTTTACTCTCCACACATTACACTCTATCAGCCACTTAACCATTTGTTGATATTTTGAGCACATTGTTTCGGAAAAATCACGCTGCGATACAAATTATTTATAATTTTGTAGTCGGTGATTCTAAAAATAAACATTTGAAAATCAATCAACTATGTTGTCTGCGCCAATAAAATTGTTCTCTGGAACCGCAACGCGCTACCTTGCTGAAAAAATTGCCGACAGTTATGGTATAACATTAGGTCGCTCTTTGGTTCAGCACTTTGCCGACGGCGAATTTGCCACATCGTACGAAGAAACCGTCCGCGGCTCAAATCTTTTCATCATTCAATCGACATTCCAGCCGAGCGACAATCTGCTTGAGCTGCTGATGATGATTGACGCCGCCAAACGCGCTTCGGCCTACAAGATTATCGCAGTGATGCCCTATTTCGGCTTTGCCCGCCAGGACCGCAAGGACCGTCCGCGTGTGTCAATCGGCGCAAAACTTGTTGCCGACCTGCTCACAGCCGCCGGTGTGTCGCGCGTCATCACAATGGACCTACACGCCGACCAGATTCAAGGCTTCTTCAATCTGCCGGTCGACCACCTTTACGCATCGTCGATTTTTGTGCCGTATCTGCGCAGCCAAAACATTAAGGACCTGACAATTGCGGCGCCCGATATGGGCGGCTCAAAGCGCGCCAACGCCTACGCACAATACCTGAACGCACCAATGGCCATCGGTCATAAGCACCGCGCCAAGGCCAACGTGGTTGACGAGTTGCGCATTATTGGCGATGTGAAGGACCGCAACGTTGTCATCATCGACGATATGATTGACACCGCCGGCACCATCACCAAAGCCGCACAAGTGATTATGGACCAGGGCGCAAGCAGCGTCCGCGTGATGGCTACTCACCCAATTCTTTCGGGCCCGGCCTACGAGCGCCTGATGGATTCGCCAATCACCGAAGTCATCACCACCGACACCATTCCTTTGAAGCAGGAATGCGACAAGATAACCGTTCTTTCGGTTGCCGACCTGTTCGCCAACACCATCAAGAGCGTTTATCAGGAACGGTCAATCAGTTCGAACTTTATTTTCTGATAAATACGAAACAAAATAGGCAAGCCCTGAATCGGAAACGGTTCGGGGTTTGTTGTTTTTGGCTGAGAAAGTCAGCCTTTCATTCCGATAGACAGGGCACAATTATCCGGTTCACCATTGATTTTTTTAATTATCTTTTCGGCGAGTTTTTAGAAAGATGGACACTTATTTTTGTAATCAAAGTCTTATTCCGGTCCGCACCGAGCCACGCGAAGGGGCCGAACTGGAAACACAAATTCTGTTTGGCGAGATGTATCGCGCAACAGAAACTGACGGCGGCTGGACACGCATCAAAATCAACACTGACGGCGCCGAAGGCTGGATAAACAGCAAGCTGCTCACCCCCATCGATGGCGACCAACTGCACCGTCTGCTGGCTTCGGAACGCCACATTGCAAGCCGCCCGCTCGATTTTCTGATTGTCGACAACCAATGGCAGCTGCCACTTCCGGCCGGTTCGGTTCTCTATGGCCGCGGCCCGAGTTTCAATATCGAAGTTGGCGAACACCTTTATTCTTACTATTCTGATAGTCAGCTGTATAG
This sequence comes from uncultured Bacteroidales bacterium, assembly GCA_902790595.1. Classification (GTDB taxonomy): domain Bacteria; phylum Bacteroidota; class Bacteroidia; order Bacteroidales; family SZUA-534; genus RUG13583. The sequence goes on along the minus strand of CADASL010000004.1, from coordinate 178,124 downwards.
CGACAAACGCAACAATGTTACTATGCTTGCCGAGTCGCTCATCGGGGCACCGTATCTTTGGGGCGGAAAAACAATGCTGGGCATCGACTGCTCTGGGCTCACCCAGGTGTTGTTCAGCACTGTAGGCGTGCAATTGCCGCGCAACGCGTCGCAGCAAGCCACAATGGGAATGCCTGTGCCGTTCATCGACAACGCCCGCCCGTGCGACCTTGCCTTTTTCGATAACGACGAAGGCGCCATCACCCACGTTGGCCTGATTATGGATGACAACCGCATCATCCACGCATCGCAGGGCCGCGTTCGTGCCGACTCTATCGACCATCAAGGCATCTACAACCGCGACATCAACGCATACACGCACAAACTCAGGCTGATTAACAGGCTGTTACCCGAATAGCGATGCACTGGCCCGGCACCATACGACAGTTGGGCAGCGACCTTCTGTCGCTCTTTTCGCCACCCGTTTGTGGTGCCTGCGGAACGGCTTTGGTGCGCGGCGAGCAGACTCTCTGCGTCAGCTGCCTGATGAAACTGCCCCAGACCAATTTCCACAAAATGCGCAACAATATGATTGAGAAGAGTTTCTGGGGACGAATCCGCATTGAGCGCGCCACATCGTTTTTCTTTTTTATGAAGGGCAGCGATTTTCAACATCTGCTTCACGCGCTCAAATACAAAGGCCGCAGCGATATTGGCGTGTATCTGGGAAAAAGATTTGGAAACGAACTGGTTACACAACCCGATTTCAGAAATTTCGACCGCATAATCCCGGTTCCGCTTCACGCCGACAAACTAAAAAAACGCGGCTACAACCAAAGCGAGATGATTGCCCGCGGACTATCGAAAGCGATGCACATTCCGGTTGACACCAAAGTGCTGGCGCGCACAACTTTCACTGAAACACAAACACATAAGAGCCGAATTGAGCGTTGGGAAAACGTTAAAAGCGTGTTTTCGGCCAATCCCGCCATCAATCTCAACGGCCAACACGTTCTGCTCGTTGACGACGTGCTGACAACCGGCGCTACCATCGAAGGCTGCGCACAGGCACTGCTCGACAAAAATCCGACAGTGAAAATCAGCGTGGCAACGTTGGCTTATGCGCATACGGTTTAATAAGGATTGAAGGATTGAATGTGTGAAGGATTGAAGGATTGAATATGCGAATGTGCATTTTAAAACCGCTTGACAGTGAAGCCCCCGATAGCTATCGGGATAAACTTCTAAACAGCGAAGCGTCTAAACCTTCTTTTCACTGCCTTGCATAGAGTTTGCCGGGCATTCCGCGGACAACACCGTTCAGTTCCATTGTGAGCAGCAGCGATGACACTTTGGGCATTGTCATTCCTGTGCTGCGGCTGATTTCGTCGATAGAGAGCTCGCCGTCTTGCAGAGCGTCGTAAATTTTCTGACTTTCGGGGTCAAGCTCGACAAACAGACTGCGCTGAATGGCTTTCGGCTGGCTGTTCCAACCTAAAACATATTCAATATCGGCCAATGATTCAATAAGATGCGCCTGATTTGTTTTGATAAGTTTGTTGCAACCCGACGAGAATTTGTCGGCCGGGCGGCCAGGCAGGGCAAACACATCGCGATTGTAAGAGTTGGCCAGTTCGGCAGTGATGAGCGAGCCGCCCTTGACATCGGACTCAACAACAATGGTGGCATCGCAGAGGCCGGCAATGATGCGGTTCCGGCGCACGAAATTGGTTTTGTCGGGAACGGTTTTCGGAAAAAACTCGGTAACAAGGCCGCCGGTTTTCACCATTTCGGCCGCCACATCGCGGTGGGCGGTTGGGTAGATGGTGTCAAGACCGTGCGCCAGAACGCCATAGGTTGGAACGCCAAACTCAACACAAGCCTTATGCGCGGCAATGTCGATGCCGTAGGCCAAACCGCTCACAATGCTGACATCGGGGTGGGTGCGGCTAATCTGCTCAACCAGCACGCGACAGAACGCCTGACCGCGCTGCGTGGCCGCCCGTGTGCCCACCATCGCTAGAAATTTCTTGTCGGACTCAATGGGCCGCCCCTTAACGAAAAGCACCAGAGGGCCGTCTTCGCAGGATTTGAGGCGTGAGGGATAGTTCTTGTCGTACCACGTTAAAACGCTGACATCAAACTTGTTGGCAAACTCAAGCATTTCGTCGGCAATGCGGTAGTAGTCTTCGTGGCGTATGGTTTCGGCAAGAGTTTGCCCAATGCCGGGAATGCGCAGCAAATCGTTGGTTTTCAGCCGGAAAAGCTCTTTAATTCCGCCCGAATACGAGATGATTCGCTTCGACATCATACTGCCAATGCCCGGCACCGCCCATAGCGCCAGACAGTCGCGCAAGTCTGGCCTGTCCTGCTCCATCAGTTGTTTTTCTTTGTTATCGTTTCGAGAATGGCGAATGCGCGTTTGATTTTCTCAATCTGCTCACCATCAAGCAAATTTATACAAACATCCGGATATTTTGCAACGCCGCCGGGGGTATTTTTAAAAACGGAAAGGTAAGTGCGGAAACGCGTTTTTTTTATCTCATAACCAGCAAAATCGTTGGCATCGATTTCGATGGAATTGTTTTCAGTGCGGATGGGCCAAAGGGCTTTGTAGCGGACAATCACCTTGTCGGGGCCAACAAAAACTATCACAAAGTTGTTGCCAAGCAACACTGCCACAGCAACATAGACCAACAAAACAGCGGCGCCGCAAAACAGCCAAATCAGGTTTGTGCTGAAGTTGCCCCAGTAAATCACCGCCACCGACAGCACCACCAACACCGGCACAAAAGCGTAGGCCATTCGCACCTGCGATGCTTTATTTGCGTTGTTGATTTCCATTGTCCGTCGGTTTTAGTTTGCCAATAGCGGTATTGCCATAAATACATAAAGCGTACCAAACGGGTTCGATTGGTCAATTATAATTGTCGCTTTGTCAAAGGAAATAATAATCAATACCCATACCGCTGCGCCCACCAGTTTTTCAAGCGGGTACGGATGTTCTCTTCCTGCGGGTTCTGCTGCGGGTTGTAGAACTTGCGGCCGCGCAACTCTTTGGGCAGAAAATCCTGGTCCACGAAATTGCCTTCATAGTCGTGCGCGTACTTGTAGTTGGCGCCGTAGCCCATCTTTTCCATCAGTTTGGTGGGGGCGTTGCGCAGATGCAGTGGCACCGACAGATTGCCCGTCTGACCGACAGTTGAGAGAGCGTCGTTGATGGCCATATAGCCCGAATTGCTTTTGGGGCTCGATGCAAGATAAATGGCACATTCCGAGAGAATTATGCGCGATTCGGGCATTCCGATTTTGTTCACGGCGTCGAAACAGGCGTTGGCCAGCAGCAGGGCGTTGGGGTTGGCAAGGCCGATGTCTTCCGAAGCCGAAATGAGCAGCCGGCGGGCAATGAATTTCACATCTTCGCCACCATCGAGCATCCGCGCGAGCCAATAAACGGCGCCATTTGGGTCGCTGCCGCGAACCGACTTGATGAAAGCCGAAATGATGTCATAGTGCATCTCACCGTTCTTGTCGTACACCGAAAGATTCTCTTGCAGAATGTCTTCAACAATCTTGTTATTGATTACGATTTCAGGTTTGCCCGATTGCGCCCCAACAACAATATCGATGATATTGAGCAACTTACGCGCATCGCCACCCGAGTAGCGGAACATTGCTTCCTTTTCTTCGACGTTGATTTTCATCTGTTTCAAGTCGGAATCGCAGGTGAGAGCGCGGTTGAGCAGTTCGTCAAGGTCTTCGGGCTCGAGCGATTTGAGCACGTAAACCTGGCATCGCGAAAGCAGCGGCGAAATGACTTCGAACGACGGATTTTCGGTTGTGGCGCCAATGAGCGTCACCACGCCTTGCTCAACAGCGCCCAGCAGCGAGTCCTGCTGCGCCTTGCTGAAGCGGTGAATCTCGTCGATGAAGAGAATGGGGTTCGGCTGGTCGAAAAACTGCTGGCGCTTGGCTTGGTCGATGGTGTCGCGGACATCCTTCACGCCCGAGCTGATGGCGCTGAGCGAGAAGAATGCACGGCCTTGCAAGTGACTGATAATGTTGGCCAAAGTGGTTTTGCCAACGCCCGGCGGTCCCCACAGAATCATACTCGGGATGCGCCCCGACTCGATTGAACGGCGCAGAATAGCCCCCTTCCCGACCAGATGTTTCTGGCCGATGTACTCGTCCAGACTTTTCGGACGCAACCGTTCGGCTAATGGCAAGTTCGGCATCGCTGTGCTGTTTTTCGATGGGCGAAGATAAAAAACGCTAACGTAAACTGAAAACGAAAACGCCGGCACCAACCTAAAACGCTCTAAATCCCAACTATCATTATCTTTGCCAAAAACAAAAACGATGTTCGGACTACCAACACACTTGCAACATACTGACGACGCAGAGCTTAAACAGATTATGCAAAAGGCTGTGATGCTGCAAAACGGAACCGTGGCAAGCCTGATGGCCAAGTCGGGCGTGCGCGGCCTGATGAACTACGGCGTGCCCCTGCCCGACCTGCGGCGCATTGCGGCCGAAGCCGGCACAAACCACGCTCTCGCCCGCCGACTCTGCCATCTCAACATTCGCGAGGCGCGCATTCTGGCATCGATGCTTTTTGACGCCAGCCAACTGACCAACGACGATTTTGCACTGATATACAACTCAATAACAAACATTGATATGGCCGAAAACTTTGCGCAGAACATTGTCAGCAAAATTGCCGACACGGCTTTCTTCGACACTCTTTGCGGCGGCGACAGATGGCAGACTATTGCGGCAATCCACGCTATTGGGTGGGCGGTGTCGCGCCAACCAGCCAACGCTGCGGAGCTCACGGAATGGTTTACGGCCAACATCGGCAACATTGCCCATCGCGGCTTGACCGAAACAGCGCAACCGCTCCTCGCCACAATACGCACCATTGCTGAAAAATCGCCAGAGAACACCAGTGAACTGAAACGCGCGGCTGAAAACCTTGCCGACGCCGAAACGGATTTCGCTAAAAGCATTGGCCGACAGATTATTGAGGAGCTTGCATAGAGCGCATCTTCGCGAAAGCGGAAAAGAAAAAACGGAAACTTGAGAGGCGGTTTTCTGCCAAAATTTCAGTGGAAACGGCTGGCGGGGCTTTGGTATAAAATTTGTCGTAACTTCGGTCTGTAAATCTTAAAACATCTGTGATATGAATTTCGACAAAACATCAAATCCGACACTTGGCGAGGGCATCATCAACCGTTATGCCTCACTCGCCACCGACCGCGCTATGACCGTTCAGGGCGCGGTGAACAAAGTGGCTCTGCTGCTTGCTCTTGTCATTCTTGGAGCCACATTCACGTGGAGCAAAGTGATGACAGCCGCTGAGACCGGCGCCGTTCCGGTTCAGGGGTGGATGATTGGCGGCAGCATTGCCGGTTTCATTCTGGCCATTGTCATCTCGTTCAAGAAAGAGTGGGCGCCGTTCCTCTCGCCTATCTATGCAGTGTGCGAGGGCCTTTGCGTGGGCTCGCTGTCAGCCTATTTCGAGCTGATGTACCCCGGCCTGGTGATGCGCGCCGTGCTGCTCACCTTCAGCGTGATGTTTGCTATGCTATTTCTGTTCAAAACGCGCGTGATTAGAGCCACACAGCGTTTCCGCGCCATTATTCTGACTGCCACCATTGGCATTGCGCTGGCCTATTTTGTTACATTCATCATCGGTTTGTTTGGCGTGAATATGTCGTTTATGTACGGCGGCGGCAGCTTGGGGCTAATCATCAGCCTTGTGGTTGTGGCTGTTGCGGCGCTCAATCTGATTTTGGATTTCGATTTCATTGAGAAGGGCGCCGAGGCTGGCCTTCCGGCATTTTTTGAATGGTATGGCGCTTTCGGCCTTATGGTGACGCTCATCTGGCTCTATATTGAGATTCTGCGTCTGCTGGCCATTGTCGCTAACCGGAAATAACAAGCTAAACAATGCATAATCGTGAGCCGCCTTGCGCGGCTCTTTTTTTTGCACACCGGTTAGGTGTTTTGCCACTCCGCCGGAGCGGGATACCGCAAGTAACGCCATTGCAAAATCAGGCTGAAAGGTTGCTCACGCATAAAACAAACAAAGCCGCCCCGGTTGCCCGAGACGGCTTCATTTTTAGTTTATTTAAAACATTCTTAGAACTCAAACTTCAGACCAGCTGTGTACAGACCACCAATCTCATCGCTGTAGATGAACTCTTGGGCCTTGGAATTGAGCAGGTTGTGACCGTTTACAAAAATCTCAAGATTCTTAATCGGTGTGTAACCAACTTTGGCGTTCAGAGTGAAACGGTCGTCGAGTTTTACGGTGCCGTACTGAGTCTCGCTGGTGCGGCTGCCAATGTAGTTTGCAAACATCGACACGTTAACCTTGTCGATAGGCTTGTAAATCAGACCGGCCATACCGTAAACAGTCGGGGTTGCTTTGTGCTTGCGGCCGCTGCTGAGCTCGGGAGTAATGGCATCAGTGTTGCCGAAATACAAATCGTTTCCCTCTATAACCACATTGTACTTCAGGCTGTAATATGTTGCCAATGGAGACGCATTTCCATCAACTGCCTCGCCTTTAATACCAGCCTCTTTCAGTTTGCCAAGCAATTGCTCCTTGTCAGCAGCATTCATATTGTCCCAACCGATTTGCTCGGCATACTCCTCAACATTGGCTTCGCGCATAGCGCTGGCGACGAACGCCTGTATCTCGGGCATAGTGCTGCCGGCAGCCTGTTTCTCCATCACAAGGCTCACCATGTCGTAAACCATATTATTCTGCACAAGGCTTCTGCTTGAGGCCGAATTAGCCTTTCCCAATTGGGAGCCAATCTGATCGCTCAAGCTGTATTTATAGTAATCGTCAATCTTTGTCTGCTGAACATTTGCGTTCACCTTGGCAATGAGTTTCGACGATATAATCCAATCCACGTTAAGGCTCAATCCGTATTGGTTAACCTTGTAAGGCAGGTTTGAATATCTAATATATGAACGCGGCTCAAGGTCGATGCCGGCGCCCACGCCTTGGCATCTTCCGCTAACTGCTGCGGCAATGGCTGCATTAATAGCCGGCTCGGGAGCTCCCGCAGCACTCATTTCTGCCCTCATACCTGCGGCCTGACCCAACACTGACGGCAGCAATCCGCTAAGGGTTCCTTTTATCTGTTCAACAGAAGCGGCAAGCATTGTCTCACTACTCATAAGTGCACCGTAGTCAGTTGATTTTGAATAGAATACTTCGGCGTCAACAAGAATGTTGTCTGTAGGTTTCCAGCGGTAACCCACCTCAAAGTTGTCAATCTTAACCAACTTGGCATCCTTGTTGCCAGTGTAGATAAAACGCTGCGGCTCCATATTGGTGCACAAGCGCTGCAGGTTCATATCGGTGTTGGTGAGCGTTGCACCGCGGTTGGCACGGCCATAGACCAAGCGTACAAAGTTGCGGCTGTTGAGCTCATAGTTGGCTGCCAGCTGCCACGACGGATACCACTTGTCGGGGGTGTTGGTTTTGTCGGCGCGGAAGGCACCAATCAGGCGCAAGCCGCCAAACTTGTAATCGAGACGGAGACTCGGGGCAATGGCGTAGAGCGTTGACGAGCCATTGAGGAATCCGTAGAGACGCGTGTAGCTGTCGGCCGGAACATCGGCGCTGGCCTCATCCTCGTAATGCCACGAGTAGTCTTTCGATGTTGCGTAAGCTGTATCGTTGAAAACCGGCAGATAGTCAGTGTATTTAGCCCATTGGAAGTCGAAGGCCGGCTTCACCGACAGGTCGCCCAGCTTGAGTGTGTATTCAACGCCGCCGTTCATCATATTGTGCTGGATTTTGTAGCCCGGAACACCGTAGGCATAATCCTGCGGGCCGCTTTCAAAACCATAGTTAATCTGCAAACCAAAAAGTTGTGCGTGCAGGTTTGCGTATGCAGTTTTGGCCTCGCGCTCGTTGAACGAAACAATGGCGTCGCGAACCGATGTTGATATTGCACGTGAAATGCCGTAACCGCCGCTCACGTTGATGCTGATGTCGGAATTCGGGTTGAAGCTGAAGTAGCCGTTCACGCCGATGTTTTTGCGCGAAACCTCAGTATCGTGGAACATTCCCTCAATCGGAGTCTCGGGCTCGGTTGCGTTGTAGATGCGGTGAACAGCGGCGTCGGGGCCTGCGGCTGCCATTTTGGCCGAATCGTTGTTATAAAAGCCTCTAAGCGGTATCTGTGTTTTAACCACCTGGCGCACGTTCTGTATCTCAGATGCCGAATACCATCCTCCATCGGTCAGCGGCATAAGGTCCTGGCCAATATAAATCTTTTCGTCGTCGTTGAACTGCAGGTATCCGTTCTCGAGATTTCCGCAAACCTGGTTTCTGACTGTTTTGTCAACCCATTTATCATCAGTTAACATATAATGCACGGTTGACGGCGTCACATAGAGCTTGTCGGTGTTGCGGCCACGCTGCTGCACATTGAATGTGAGCCCAGCAGATATTTTATTGTTGGCCAACGATTTGCGCAAAGCAATGTCGCCCACAATTGTGTTGTTGTTGCCTGCCTGAACGGCGCCCGAAACCAGTTTCGACTGGGCACTGGCTTTCTCGGTAATGATGTTGATTACACCGGTGACAGCGTTTGAGCCGTAGAGTGCGCTACTTGCACCGCGGACAACCTCAATACGCTCAACATCCTCAATCGAAATCGGCAGCATATCGAGAGTCAGGGCGCCCATAACGCTGTTGCGGATTTGGCGTCCGTCAACCATCACAAGCGTGTTGGCGTTCTCGGTGTAAAGAAGTGTGTTGTTGTCGGGGATGTTGTTCAAACCGCGCATCTGAATATCGTAGATGCCGTTGGCTTTTTCGGTTACAATCATACCCGGAATCAGGCGGAAAGCCTCCTCAATTGTTGTGATGCCGTATGTGCGCATCTCAGCCTTTGTGATTACTGTTGTTGAGAGCGGCGAAACAAAGTTGCTCTCCTCGGCCTTCGATGCCGACGACACGCTCTTGTTCATAATCATTGCAAACAGGTCGTCGGTTGACACACCCATAATATCGGCCAGTTTCATCACGTCCTCGAACGGCATTTCAAGCAGCTCATCGTAGGTGAGGTTCATAATGTCGTCTTTAGTCATCGACGAAATATCTCTGGTTTGTGCAAACAGTTGGCAGGTCATAGCCACAAGCATCGCCACGCAAAAAATCATTCTTTTCATACTCGTAATAGTTCTTTAAAATTTGTAATCAATGGTTTCTTTTAAATTTAATCGACTGCGGTGCCAAGTGCCATCAACTGGGCCGACACCTTAACTCCCTCCTCGGCGAGGTGCTTGCTGCTGACCTCAAAATTCGGCTTGCCGTCTTTCTTAATGTAGTTGATTCCCGAAGTGGATAGTGCGAATCCCGGCTTGTCGGTAATCAGGACAACACCTTTGCCCTTGACTTTTCCGGCAATGCCCGCTGCCTCGCCCGATTTGTCCTCGGTTACGTAAACAATGTGCATCTTGGTCAAATCTTCGGCCGAGCTCACCTGCTTAACCTTGATTGCCTGTGCACCAACAGTTTTTTTCTGTGCTATTGTCTCCAACTCGCCCACAATGGCCGAGTTGCCAATAACACCAATCACAAAATCGCCAGACTGTTTAGCCTGAGGCCACTCTATGTACTTGGTGAAGTTGTACATAAACAATGCCTTGAACTTTTCGTCCTGCGCCTTTGTTGTGGCACAAAGTGCCAACAGCCCTAAAATTACTAATGCGCTTTTTTTCATAAACACTTGTTTTTAAAAATTGCTAAAAAATATTTAGTCTTATAACTAATTCATATTCAAAATAAAAAGAACTTTCATCCTTCTCATAAAACACAAATTTTTGTACGCTGTTTCGAAAAAAAAGTTGAATTGTCGAAATTCGGAATCGACAAGCAAAAATATGATATGCATCAATAAATTATTCCGCCTTGCCGACAAAAAAATCAGGGCCGTCCCCGATTTCCGAGGACAGCCCTGTCTCACAAGTGTTTATGACTAAAACCTAGAATCCGAAGCTTACGCCTACAGAGTAGATTCCGCCAATCTTGTCACCGTAGGGGAACTCCTGCTCTTTGTTGTTGAACATATTGTGAGCGTTCAGGTAAACCTCGATGCCATCGGCAGGTTTGTAACCAAACTTCATACTAACTGTGAAGCGGTCGTCAAGCTTCTCGGTGCTGTACTTGGTAGCGTAGGTACGTTTGCCAATGTAGTTGCCGTATGCTGCAATGTCGATTTTCGGAGTCGGTTTGTAGATGAGACCAACCATACCGTAAACACTCGGAGTTGCTTTGTGCTTAACACCATTCTCTGTCGGTATTTCATACGGTTTCGAATCACCAAAGTGGAATATGCCGTTCTCGCTGTACATACCATACTCAAGTGCATAGTACGAAGCATATTTCTGAGGATCGTTGCTATGGCGCAAATCGTCGAGCATAGCGGCCTTACCGGCTTCGTCAAGAGAATTGTATTCAGCCCGTACTGCATCAATATTGTTCACATTAGTCATAATGGCATTGGGCAAGTATTTGCCAATATATCTGTCGAGATAGGCCTGAAAGTCTGCCGGGTCGGCCATAAAGTTGAAGTCCGGGTCATCTGGATACGTGCCATCCTTAATCAGAGTCTCAATGGCATCGTACTGGATGTTGTAAATCCAATCCGGAATACGGGTAATCATACCGAAAACCTGACCCAGCTGGCCCAGAACCTCTGCGTTCTGGTTGTAGGCATAATAGTTGTCGATTTTGGTCTGCTGAACGTTGGCGTTCACCTTGGCAATGAGTTTCGGCGATATAATCCAGTCAACATTCACACCAATGCCCATCTGCTTAACAGTATACGGCAGTTTGCTGTATTTGATATTTGTAGACACACTTGATATGCCCATAAACTTACCGAGCACGCCCAACACACTTTCATCAATTCTGCCTTCTTGAATATTATTCAATGCGCCCAAGTTCGATGTGTCCATCATAAAGCCCATCATATAGGTTGACGGCAGGATAACTGAAGACTGGTTGGCTTTGAGTGCGCCAAAGTCCTTGCTAATTGAGTAGTAAGCCTCGGCATCGATAAGGATTTTTTCGGTCGGACGCCAGCGGTAACCTAACTCAATGTTACTTGTTTTTGCCAACGGCGCATTCTTATCAGCCTGGAAATAAACGGTGTCAGGCGGCATCATACCATCGCGGTGCCAAGTATACAAGGTGTTTGAGTTCACCATATTGGCCGAACGCATAGCGGTGCTGTACGATGCGCGGATAATGTTGTTGTCGTTAATCAGATAGTTGGCACCAATCTGATACGAGGGGTTCCATTTGTCAGGAATGCTGGTCTTGTCAAAACGAGCGGCAGCAATGGCGCGGAAACCGCCAACGTGGAAGTCGGCACGCAAGCTCGGAGCAAAGTCTTTCAACTCGGCTGTCCCGCCATCGAAATAACCTGACAAGTGGCGTCCGTTGGGCGATTTGTAATCGTGATCGTGATACTCCCACGAGAAATCGTTCGGGTCGCTTGGGTTCTTATAATCTGGAATGTAATCCTTGAAATTTACATAGTTGTAAGACACACCCGGCACAACATTCAAAATATCGCCAACTTTGATGTCGTACTCGGCACTTGCTTGGATATTATGTGTAAAGATTTTGAATCCGGGAGCGCCCTTCATAAAGTCTTTCAGACCACCCATATAGTTGACATTCAAACTCAAATCTTTAATGTTTGCATTCAGGTTTGCATAACCTGTTTGAGAAACACGCTCAGCTAATGTGAACGGCAGCTCACCAACCGGAAGAGTATTGGCACGCGATTGCTGATAGCCGAACGAGAGGTCGAATGTAACATCTTCAAGCGGACGGTACGATACGTAAGAGTTGAAACCGTAAGTCTTGCGCGACATTCCCGGGTCGTCGAACATATCGGCAACGTCAAGCTGTTTCTCCATAGCGTCGTATAATCCGTAAGGAAGACTGCCGGCCAAACCTTGAAGGAACATTGCTACAGTTTTTTCCGATGCTTCTGTCTCTCCATACACTGCCTGCAAATACTCAGAACCTTTCTCCATTTGCATTTGATAAATCGTTGCTTTCAGTTCGTCAGGAACCTCGCCGGCAATGGCACCAAATGTGAATAACTGTTTCAAATTCTCAATATCGGTTGTCTTGTAATATCCGCCCTGTGATGCGTCAGTCAGTTTTACTCTTGACGGATCGTATTTGACATTTCCTTCCTCATCTCTGTATGCGCCATACAGAAAAGCACCCAAAGTCTGCTGGTCAAGGCCGCCCTGCTTTTCAACGTCTGCCCTTTCCTGGGCGTTCAATTTCGAATACATCAAACCTTGAGTCGGGTAAACATAGAGCTGGTTGGTGTTGCGGCGACGATATTGCAGGTTGGCGGTAATGCCCACACCCAGTTTCTTGCCGAAATTCTTGCGGTAAGCAACATCGCCGATATAGTTCTCGTGAGTACCCATTGTCAGGCTGCCTTGCAGTTCTTTCGAGTTCTCAGTAGTTTTCTCGGTAATGATGTTGATAACACCCATCAAAGCGTTGGGGCCGTAGAGTGCGGCGTTGGCGCCACGAACAACCTCAATACGCTCAATATCCTCAACGCCGATTGGCAGAACCGAAAAATCGACACAGCCTGTTGCATACTCGTGAGCAATGCGGCCGTCAATCATCAGCAGTGTATTTGCGTTCTCGGTGTAGAGCATCATCTGGTTGTCAGGAATGTTGTTCAAACCGCGGATGTGCACGTCGTACATACCGTTGGTGCGTTCCTGAACAATCACACCAGGAATCAGACGCAGAGCCTCCTCAATCGAGGTAATGCCGTATGAGCGAATCTCGGCCTTGGTGATAACAGTAGAAGCCAGAGGCGATTTGAACGAATCCTCAGCCTTCTTCGAAGCTGATGACACTGATTTGTTCATAATCATTGCGAACAGGTCGTCCATCGACACACCCATAATGTCGGCCAGTTTCATCACGTCCTCGAATGGCATTTCAAGCAGCTCGTCGTATGAGAGCTTCATAATGTCTTCTTTTGTCATCGACGAAATGTCGGTGTTTTGTGCGAACAGTTGGCAGGTCATTGCCACTAACATTGTTGCGCAGAGTATCAATTTTTTCATCTTCATCATAATTTAAAGTTACCAATTAGTTGTTTTTAATCGACGGCGGTTCCAAGTGCCATCAGCTGAGCCGACACCTTGACACCCTCCTCGGCGAGGTGCTTGCTGCTGACCTCAAAATTCGGCTTGCCGTCTTTCTTGATGTAGTTGATTCCCGAAGTTGACTGTGCATATCCGGCCTTGTCGGTAATCAGGACAACACCTTTGCCCTTGACCTTTCCGGCTATGCCAGTTGCCTCACCCGATTTATCCTCGGTTACGTAAACAATGTGCATACGGGTCAAATCCTCGGCCGAGCTAACCTGCTTAACCTTAATTGACTGCGCGCCAACTGTTTTTTTCTGTGCTATTGTCTCCAACTCGCCCACAATGGCCGAATTGCCAATAACACCAATCACAAAATCGCCCGACTGTTTAGTCTGCGGCCACTCTATGTACTTTGTGAAGTTGTACATAAACAATGCCTTGAACTTCTCGTCCTGCGCTCTTGTTGTGGCACAAAGTGCCAACAATCCCAAAATAACTAATGCGCTTCTTTTCATAAACACTGATTTTTAAAAGTCCTTAAATATTTAACTCTATAATTATCTCATTTCCATTCAAATATTTCTTTTTCGTTCTTTTACTCAATCACAACTTTTTCTACGCAAATGCACGAAAAAAGGTCAAAAGTACAAAATTGGATACGCCAATAAAAAAACTGATATTTGTCAATGATAAAAATAACAAGGCCGCCCCGATTACCGGGAACGGCCCTGCCTCACAAGTATTTGTGACTAAAATCTTGCGCTTTTGTTGTGGCACAAAGTGCCAACAGTCCACAAATAACTAATGCGCTTTTTCTCATAAACACTTGTTTTTAATTGTTATAAAAATATTTAGGTCAACAATATTCTCGTTTCCGTTCAATAAATGTTTATTTGGGCTCTTTCACTCAATCACATTTTTCTATGCAAATGCACGAAAAAAGGTTGATGGCACAAATATAGATACATCAACCAAAAAAACAACGTTAGTCAATAAAAAACAGCAAGGCCGCGGCGGACACTGTTGATTAGGCCTTTCAAAACAATGTTGAAAAACAGTTTATTGCACTGTACGCAAACGTCAACAATTATTACAAGGAGAAAACCGTGTTTGCGAGGTCGAAAAAAGTTGCAAAGTATGCCGCGGTTGATTTGCTTTGCACCCTCAAAAAACGAATCAGCAATGACTGCAAAAAAAACAGAAACCGGGAGCTATCAGATGGTGGCAAAAACCTTTGCCGGGCTTGAGGAAATACTGGCTGGGGAATTGAATGAAATTGGCGCCGAAAACGTGAAGGTGCTGAACCGCGCCGTGTCGTTCAGCGGCGACAAGGCTATGATGTACCGCGCAAACTACCGGCTTCGCACCGCGCTCTGCGTGCTGAAACCCATTGCCGAGTTTGACGCCAAAGACGAGGACACCTATTATAAAGAGATTGGCCGCATCGATTGGGACGAGTATCTATCGCTCAGCCAAACATTTGCCATAACGGCCACCACCCACTCCACCATCTTCACGCACTCGCAGTACGCGTCGCTCAAAGCCAAAGACGCCATTGCCGACCAGTTCCGCCGCCGCACCGGCAAGCGGCCCAACGTTGACACCGAGAACCCCGACCTCCGCATCGAGATTCACATTGCCGAGAAGCACGTCACCGTTTTGCTCAACAGCTCGGGCGAACCGCTCTTCAAGCGCGGCTACCGCCAGGCGAGCGTCAAGGCGCCAATCAACGAGGTGCTGGCCGCCGGAATGATTATGCTCTCCGGCTGGAACGGCCATACCGACTTCCTCGACCCGATGTGCGGCTCGGGCACCCTGCTCATTGAGGCCGCAATGATAGCCTACGGCATTGCTCCGGGCACCTACCGCAAGGAGTTCGCCTTTGAGAAATGGGCCGATTTTGATGCCGACCTTTTTGCCGACGTCGCCGAGGAGACGATTGACACTCCGCCCTTCACCCACACCATCAGCGGCAGCGACATTGCTCCGGGAGCGGTTAAGGCGGCCGAAATGAACATCAAGGCGGCCTTCCTGAGCAAGAAGGTGAGCGTGAGTATGCACAACTTCTTCGACCTGCGCCCGAAAACACCCGGCGGCACCATTGTCACCAACCCGCCCTACGGCGAGCGCCTCCAACCCAACGACCTGCGCATCTTCTACCAGAAAATCGGCGACAAGCTGAAGGTTGATTTCGGCGGCTACGAGGCGTGGCTTATCGGCAGCAACCCCGAGTGTATGAAGTTCATCGGACTTCGCCCCGAGCGCAAAATCAAACTCTACAACGGCGCGCTCGAATGCTCGTTCCGCAAATTCTCGCTCTACGAGGGAAAGAAAGGTCAGCGCGAATAGCGTTTCCAAATCGTTTTTTTTGATGGAGTCCGGCACTGCATCGGGCCGCACCGCAGCGCCATCCGTCAAACCATAGCAAAAGAAAAGCCCCGAACAATTGTCCGGGGCTTTCTGTCTAATACACTATGATAAAAAAATCACTTTACCAAAATCCAGAGGTTCGGGTTCTCGATTGTCATATTGCGCCACTCGGCAACTGCTTCTGAACGGCTGTCGAAGGCCTTGACACTCACGTAGTGATAGCCCGTGCCACGGGTCAGAATCACTGCGTTGTAGCCGCGACTGCGCATATCCTCCTGGAAGCGGATAGCATTCGACTCAACCTGGAAGCTGCCTGCAATAATGTGATAGTGCATCGAGCTTGGGTCAACCGGCTCCTCAATAATAACCGGTTCCGGCTCTGGCTCCTCATAAACTGTGGTGTCGACTGCCGGAGTGGTGTCAACAACAACCTCGACCGGTGCCGGGGCTTCTTTGGCTGTCTTGAATGGTCCAAACCAGTTAAAATCAATGGCTAACCAAATAAGTACGCCAATAATAACTGCTGCTGCAACAATAATTAAGACGGTAGTAAGCGTCTTGTCTTTAGTTTTAATTTCCATATTCCTATTTGTATAACTATTATTTGTATATGTGCTCTTTGGTGCTGCCGACGGCTGCGGTTTCGGAGCTGCGGCTGGCTGCGGTTTTGGCTCAGCTGCCGGTGCTTTGGGCGCTTCGGCTTTCGGGGCCTCGGCCTTGGGCTCTGCGGCCGGCGCGGCTGCGGGTTTCACTTCCTCTGCCTTTGGTTTGGCGGCGGCGGCTTTTGGTTTGCCTTTATCCTTGGCGTTCTCGTCCTGCTCAAAGTTGATGTTGTTCTGGCTGTCTTTCGACAGATAGCCGACACCCTCAACGGCAAAACTCTCGCCAGCCTTGAAAGCGGACTCAATCCTGGCAATGTAAGCCTTGATTGCCTCTTTGCCTTTGGCTGCGTCAACTTTCTCCACCGTGATAATCCGGTTGAGGAGAACACTATCGTTAAACTTCAGGAAATCGTTGAACGATATTACTTTACCCGTTGGTGTGTCTTGAATCATAAACGCACCGAAGTCAGGGATGATAATCCGCGAATTGTTGGGTATCAAATCTTTGATGTATTTACTTATCATAAGTTGACTTTTTGATTATGTAAAGGTAAAAGAAAAAACATATAACAGACAAGTAATGTTGCGAAACAATTAAAAAACTAATTATCAGCCGATTCGAAAGGCTGCCGGACCGTTGCGGACAGGGCGGAAACAGTTGCAATCAAACTTTTTCGGCATTTTTTTGGCCGAAAATGGCACAAAATCGCGAAATTTTGCCCGACAGAGCGTATATTAGCAACTTGAATTTTGCAACGTATGGGGCTGTTATTCATAACATTTGGGTTCGCCGATTTTGTCGACATTCTGCTGGTGGCCATAATCCTCTACCAATTATATAAATTGGTGCGCGGCACGGTGGCGATGAGCATTTTTGTCGGACTGATGCTGCTCTATTTGGTTTGGCTGGTGGTTAAATTCCTCAACCTCAACCTGTTGTCAACAATACTCGATTCGTTCATCAGCGTCGGTGTCATTGCCGTCATCATTCTGTTCCAACAGGAAATCCGCAAATTCCTGCTGCTGTTGGGCAACACCGATTCGGTGAAAAAACGTTTCTCTCTGGCCCGGTACTTCGACAAGGCCACCAGCCTTGCCACATCCGACAGCACTCTGCACGAGATTTGCCGCGCCTGCCGCGATATGTCGAAAACCAAAACGGGCGCGCTCATTGTGGTAGCCAACAACTCGGAGCTGACAACCTTTGTGCAGAGCGGCGACACGCTGAACGCCGATGTGTCGTACCGGCTTATTGAGAGCGTCTTCTTCAAAAACAGCCCGATGCACGATGGCGCGATGATAATAGTCGGCGACCGCATCAAAGCCGCCCGCTGCGTTCTGCCCATCGACGACGACCTTGTTCTGCCGCCGCACCTTGGCCTGCGCCACCGCGCCGCCCTGAGTATGTCGAACGTGACCGAAGCCACCATTGTTGTCGTTTCTGAGGAAACCGGCTCAATATCGCACGTGCGCAAGGGCGAAATCAAGTACGACATCACCGACGAAACGCTAATGGCCCTGCTCCGCAGCGAGACAAGCACCGCAGAGCAGGCAACCGGCAAAAGTTGATGTGACAGGTGACGCTAATCTCCCTCTTGAATCATATCTTTTTACGCTGGAACACAAACCCGCAAACCGCCATCGCAACAATCAGAATCATAGCAACATATGCCCACACGTGCTTGACGCGCGATGTGGCGGTGATTGTGTAGCTTTGCGGAATCATCCGTTCGCCTGTGAGCGGATAGATGATGGTTCCGTTCTGGCAGATTCCGTTGCCGCAATCGACAACGTTGCCGGGCATCGAGAGTATGTAAGGCACCGATAACTCCGGAAAGTGCATCAAAGGCTCCACCTTGTCATTGAGCCCTGAGTAGCAGCCGGTTTCGTCTTTCTCATTAAAGAATTTGTCGAAGGCGTTGCTGCCAAAAAATTTCTCGAAAACTATCGCATAGTAGTGCTGCTCTGATGTTTCCGGACGGGCCAAGTTGGCAATAGAATCTTCGGGGCGGGCAAAGGCAACGAGCGAGTCACGGAAGCGAATGAGAGAATCGCGAAGCGACGCAAACTCTTCGCGGCTGACTGGCGGATTTTTAACTTGGTCGTAATTGTCGCAGATGTAATCAAAACCGCTGCAAAACAGGTTGTCAGACAGCCAGTAATCCATTTTTTCGCCAATGTTGGTGAGCAGTTCCGCTGCCTCGGCGCCGTTCATTCCGTTGGTGAGATTGGGTTGCCCCGTAAACCAATAGCTGACTTCGTCGGCAGTGGCGAAATCGGTTGGTGGCAGTTGAAAATCGCCGCCAAGCGACGCAAATTCCTCAGTGAAAGTGTACTCGGTGTAGAACCAACGGAACCGTTTCTCGAATGTTGCTTTCGATTGCAGCGGCTTGCCGTTGAGCAGAAGGGGCACATCCTGGCACATTTGTTCCACGTTGTCGAAATTCCGGCTGTAAGTTACACGTGTAGTGTCGGTTGCGTCGGAGGTGCGGGTCCAATTGTCGCTAATGGCGATACTTTTTGGCGACTCGTCCTTGAAGTTAATTTCACGGGTGCAGGTGCCGTCCTTGTTTACGATGGTATGCATTTTGGCGTCGCCATATTGCTCGCACGATGTCAACATTGCAGTGGCGAGTGCGAGCATTGTGATTAGTCTAGTGGTTTTCATAATACATTTTCTTTAATTGGATGTAACTAATTGTTTTAATTGCATTTACCTCGTGACGATTGGCATACGCATTCTTACGCGCGCTGATGCGTTGCAAATTGTCAATTCGATAGGCAATATTTTGATTGTCTGTGTTTTGTGGCTCAGAATCAAAACTCGTTTGATAAATTAAAAGTCCGACGAGCCAAAGCGCCGCAGCCGAAAGTGCGGTGCGCACAACAAGCGCAATGGTGATGTGCCGACGGCTGCCCGACGGTTGGTCAAGTTGGCTCATAATGCTGTCGGTCAGCTTGTCGGCATTGCCGATGGCTGGTTGCTGACCTTTCAGTTGGTCGAGTATTTGGTCAATGTTATTCATAGCCTAATTTTTTTAATTGTTCGCGAATGGTTTGCCGTGCCGCATACAAGTTGCTTTTCACCTGCCGGGCGTTGAGACCTGTAATCTGCTCTGCTTCGTCCGACGACAGTCCTTCGAGTTGGCAGAGCGTGAAAACGAGTTTCTGCTTTGTGCTGAGTTCATCGGCTAAAAGCCTCACAAGCGCCACCCACTCTTTGTTTTCGAGCACGGCGTGACTGTCGGCATCCGATGCAACCCGTTGCAACACAAGCTCATCGTCGGACAAGGCAACAATGCGGCGCATTTTTTTCAGCCTGTCGATGCAGAGGTGCGACGCAATGGAATAGAGCCAGGTGCTGAACTTCAGTTGCGGATTGTAGCGCCCGAAGTTTTGCCAGACACGGATAAAGGTCTCTTGCACAACATCTTCGGCTTCGGCCTCATCGGCAAGCATTTTCAGCGCAAGCGAGAAAACCATCCGCTGATGCGCCTCAACCACGCGGCGGAAAGCTTCTTTATCGCCATTTTGGCATCTGATTATTATGTCGGTTCCTATCGGAGTCATTTTTTCGATTATCTGACCATAATACGATTAAGTTGGCAGAAAGTCAAAAAAAATAATTGTGGCATCAGAGAAATAAGTTGACGACACAACCTCTCCGAAAAACGTAAATACAAGACATTCAGAATAATAAAAAAGAAGCCCCCGACAATAATCGAGGGCAACTTCCAACTCTAAATTTACTCTATTCCTTCTTATTCAAATCCACCTTCCGGTGCCGACTCGCCGTCTTCGTCGCGGCTGCTGTAGTTGTTCATCTTGTACGAAAGCGTTACCGACAGATTCGGCCATTGCGGACGGAAGGTGTTGGCGGTGTAGAAACCCGGACCTTCGGTCACGCGCTCGCGCCTGATGGTGTTGAATATATTACGCGCCTGCATTGTAACCGACAGCTTGCGGTCGAGCAGTTCCTGCTTAACAGCGAAACTTGCGGTCAAAAAGGCCTTGTCGTATCCCTGTGATGTTACGGACTTGCTTCTATAAAACATATCGAACTGCATACGCGTGTTATTGCCCATTTTGAAGACATTGTTCATACGCGCGTTCCAGTTGAAGCTGTGCTGCGAGAAGTCGATACCATCGTAAACACCCTCTTTGCGATAGTTGTAAACATCGCCCATCAAGTTCAGCTGATACCATTTCAACGGACTGTAATTGAACGTGATTTCAGCGCCCGCGGCATAATCCTCACCAACATTGCGGGTAGTGTTCATAATCACATCGTTGTAACCCTCATAAATGGTTTGTATGCGCTCTATCTTGTTTTGTGTCAAGCGATAATAAGCGTCAACAGCCACAAAATTATCGCCGAATTTCTTTTGATAACCAAAGTCGATTGAATTGACATACTCAGGCTCAAGTTCGGGGTTACCACGGCGCACGTTGTAAGCGTCCTGCCAAGTAACGTAAGGCTGCAACTGCCACGGACGGGCACGATTGATACGGCGTGTGTAGCTCAGCATAACCTGCTGGTCGGCAGGCAGTTCATACGAAATGTGAGCTGTCGGGAAGACTGCAAAATCTGAGAAATGATAGGTTCCGTTGTCGCCCGATAATTCCAAATTCTGGTAGGTGTACTCTCCGCGCAAACCACCCTGATAGCCGAAATTGCCCCACTCGCTGGCAAACATTGCGTAGAGCGAATATGTCTGGCGCAGATATTTTGTCTCATAACTATAATCGTCCTTGCGCTCATAACGCTTTAATTCAGTGTTATACATCTCAACCTCATACTTGTCGTCGCTTGGCATAAAGCGTCCTTGCGCGCCCAAACTCAGCTTCGATGGTCCGCCAAGCGGCCTTGCATAGTCAATCTTGAACCGATAGCCGTTGCCCGGCCCACTCTGCACGTTTTTCTGACCGTATGTGATGTTGCCTTCGGTGTCTTCCATCGAGTTTTCCGATTCGCTATCGTTGTCACGACCGTTCATATTAAACTGGATATCAAGCGAATGCTCCGTATTGCCATCGAACTGCTGGCTGTAGTAGATGCCAATCGAATGGAATCCGCCGCCGCTGCCACTGTTACCATTGTTCACATAGGTCGATGAATCGTTCTGCACAATACCATTTATCTCGCTGTAAGTCAGATAGTCCATACGATTGTCGTTATCGTTTGTATGGTGGCCGTAGCGGAAATTGAAGCCCAGAACGGCATTCTCAAAAATCTCGTAATCGGCACCGCCGTTGAGTCCCCAACCATTGTTTCTCCTATGCGACTTTCCGTTTGACAATGTCCAGCTGCGCAGCGAGTCGCTATCAACCCAACGCGTGCGGTCTGATTCGTTACGGCTCTCGTTGATGCGTCCGTTTGCGCCTCCAAACACGTGCCATTTGCCTGAACGATAATCCAATATAAAATCGCCACTCAAACGGGTTGGTATTCCGGCAACGGCGTTGAATATGCCGCTGAAGCCGTTCAACGAGTTCTTTTTAGTGATGATGTTCAGCACGCCTGAAGCGCCATCCGGCTCGTATTTGGCTGACGGGTTGGTGATTATCTCAATATTCTCGATACTGCTTGCCGGAATCTGGCGCAAGGCGTCGGTGGCGTCGAGCGGTGTCGGGCGGCCGTCAATCAGCACAGTGAACGACGAGCTGCCTCGCAACGACACATTGCCGTCGATGTCGACCTTGATAGACGGCACATTCTCAAGCACATCGATGGCCGTGCCCGAAAGAGCGTTGAGCTGCTGTCCAACGTTCACCACGCGTTTGTCAATTTTATAATCAACGGCAGCGCGGTCGTAAACCACATCGACTGTGGCCAGCTGCTTCACATCGGGTTGAAGTTTTATCCGGCCAATATTGACATCAGAATCGGCCACATCAATAGATTGAGAAACCGAAATATAACCCACGTATGCCACTTCGAATGTGTAAGAGCCAGCTGGCACATTTTTAATCGCGAAAGCGCCCTTTTCATCAGTAATGCCGCCCGAAAACAATGTGTGGTCGGGAGCTGTGTAAAGCGCAACTGTGGCAAACTCAATGTGTTCGCCCGATTTGCCGTCAACTACAACACCTTTGACTGTTTTACCCGCAGCCATAGCGGTTCCTCCCATCGTTGTCACCACCATAACCAGGCAGAGAGCAACTTGTCTGAAAATTTTCCTAATCATATTTTATTTTTGCTTGTTTATTACACAGATACGAAAAATTGCAGTGAGCGCACTGGCTCTCATCTTCGGTTTGCTCAAATGGCGTTTCGGCATCGAAAATGGCGGTCAGCGTCTGCTGCATAAAGTCGCGCACGCGGTCGGCCACGCGCATATAGTTGCCATCGGCAAAGGCGTCTGTTTCAATGTTTTTGCCTTTACCCTTACCCTTGCTGCGGACTTTGAACGACTCGCCGCTGCCCAACTTGGTGGTTTTGAACAGATAGGGCGCCAGAACATCGTGCTTCGGATTGTCGTGGTCGAACATCATACAATAGATTAGTGTTTGCAGTATTCCCTTGTAATCCTGAATGTTGGCTGGCTCAAACACATCTTCGAGCAATTTGCATTCAACTTCGTTTGAGCCTGTTTTATAGTCAATTACGCGCGTTTCGCCATTGGTATGGTCGATGCGGTCGATGAAGCCGCCAAACTTGATTTTCAGCTGTTTGCCGCCAATCTCCACCGGAAGCAGAATATTGTGTTCTTTTTCAAGCTCAATGAACTCAATGGGTGATTTGTCGGCGGTATCGGCATCGTAGTTGGTTTGCAGCTTGACATATTCGCATATTACATTGTAAACCATACGGTTATTACCGTTCAGCTCCTTGATTAACTGACACTCGCCCGACTCAATTTTGGCTCGTTTGGCGGTTGCTTTCGGGAACATTTCCTCAATAAAGGCCTTGTCGATTTTCGACATCTTGAACTCGTCTGTCAGAGCGCGGATGTCGTCTCCGGTCACACTCTTCCCCACAAAACCATTGTAAATCTCGCAGATAGCGCTATGGAAAATATTGCCAAACTGGCGAGCGTCGATGTTCTCGTCGATGTCATCATCGCTGTCGAGCCCCAGAACCTTGCTGAAATAGAACATCATCGGGCACTTCTGATAAGTCACTATCGCGCTGGCCGACAAGCGTTTAACATCATCAAGCGGACGGCCGTCGGCAACATATGCGCTGAGCTGGCGCATTGTGTTTTCATTTTTCACAATTGTGAGCGGTGTTGCGGCGTCGAAACTGATGTCGGAACGCAGAACCTGCTGATTCACAGCGCCACCGCCATATACCAACTGCATAATGTAGCGGCTCGGCTCGCCGCGTTTGCCATCGGTGTTGCCTACAAAATATGTGAGCGTGACATTTTTCGCCCGCTGCAGCAACCGGTAGAAATAGTAGGCGTACATTGCCTCGCGGTCCTCGTGAGTTGGCAGGCCGAACCCGCGCCGCAGACTGAACGGAATGAATGTCGGCGACGAGCCATCGACCGGCAAAACGCCATCGTTCACATTGAGAATGATGAGGTTACGGAAATCGAGGTTTCGCGTTTCAAGGAAGCCCATAACCTGAAGGCCTTTGATTGGCTCGCCGCTGAATGGCACGCTCAGGCTTGCAACGTACTTACGCAGAAGCTGATAATATGTAGGCATCTCAATTTCGAGCTGCTCGCCGGCAAGTTCGGTGTCGAGCTGCTGGATTTGCAGGATAAGCCTATAGACCAATTCCTGCTGGATATTCCATTGATTTTCAGCGTTGTCAGGCAGTTGTCCCCAGATGTTCATCAAATGTTTCAAAATGCCCAAAACGTAGGCCGAGAAATCGTGCGGCGTGCCGATGGGCGTAAAGATTGTCCGGGCGAAATCATCCGACTCAAAATCCTCTGTCGACACCTGGAAGATGGCCTCGCTCTTGATGCGTCCGGCCATTTCGACGGCAAAATCGGGGCTTGCCGAAATGAAAAACGGATGCTGCAGAAGCGTTACCACATTTTTATAATAAAATGTTGTGTCACTGTCGGTTGTGTGTTTGTTCGACTGTAATTGAATCAGTTGTTCAACCCACTGCCCGGCCACCGAATTTTTCAGTTTGTAGCCCATTGTCACGTTCATATCGGCAACGTATGGCGACACGTGCTCAATGGCGTTCATAAGCATATTCTCATCGGCAAGAACAAGCGCGGTGTCCGATATTTCACCATCGGGCGTTTGGGCAAGCCGCTCGGCCACCACCGACATCTGCCCACTCACGGTGGGCGATGCCACCACGGTTATCTGCCTGTCAGAATTGTCGAAGCTGTGACTGGTTTTGAAATCGTCGGGCTCGGCAAACTCAACAACAAACCGGCGCAGAAAACGGCCGGCCTCGTTCATCGGGTCGTCGATGTACGACTGGTCGAAATCCCAAAAGAACAGCGCTTTATCTTGCGCCTTGAGCACGCTGAACACGCGTTCCTCGCTACGGGTGACGGCATTGAAACCGACAAAAAACACCTTTTCAAATGGCAGTTCAAAGTCGGTCGAGCCGATGATGTCGGCAGCCCTGCGATAGACTTGCCCGTCGTAGGCCAAACCACTATCGTTCAAGCGTTTTCCAAGCTGTTCGTACATCGGAAGCAACTTCTGCCAGATGTCGAGAAAGCGCTTTTTCATTTCGGACTCACCGCTGTACACAACGTCGAAGAAATCTTTAATGGCTTTCAATTGCGTCTCGGTCAGATAATCGATATTGCTATCCAACTGCTTAATTTCCTGAATGTTCCGCAGCAGTGCGTTGGCATCGACAAGATATTTGTCGATGTCGTTGAAATCGGCCAAAATGACCTGCGCCCACGGAAAAAACTTGTCGAAGCCTGTTTTCTTCTTTTCTTCCGTTGCGTCAGTCTTCTTAATCGGTTCGTCTGCATCAGCCAACTCTTTGTAAATCTGATACAAAACGGCAAGCTGCGCAATGGGCGACGCCACCTTCAAGTTTCCAATCTTGTGGATAAACTCATCGATGGTGAACATCTTTGGCAACCATATCACATTGCTGTTGAGCCGTTTAAGCTCGTCGCAAAAATAAACTGACGAACGCTGGCTCGGAAACACAACACAACAATCGCGGAACTTTTCGGAATAGCGGTTCAGCAAATATTCAGCAACATCGTGAAGGAAGGTTGTCATCGATACTATATTTTTGAATTCGAACTAATTAAGGCACAGCCTTTTCCGGCCTGCCGGCACACTACAAATGTAAATCGCTTTTCGACAAAAAAAACTGTCGGCGGCAAACTGGCGAAAAGAATTTGGATTGTCGCACAAACTTTGCAACTTTGTTGCACGACCAACCCCATATTTTTGCCAATAATTAAAACAAAATCATCGACTATGGAAACCGACAAATTTGACAAAATCGACGAAACGCCGCATCATCACGAGCACGGCGAACACAGTCACCACCATCATCACGAAAGTGAGCACGAACACCACCATCATCACCATGACGGAGAGCACCATCATCACCACCACCATCATCACAGCCACGAGCTGACATCGCTCAACTCGGCGTTTGTGGTGGGCATTATGCTGAATGTGCTGTTTGTGGTGGCCGAAGCCGTTGCCGGCTGGGTTAGCAACTCAATGGGCTTGCTGGCCGACGCGGGCCACAACCTGAGCGATGTGGCAAGTCTGCTGCTGGCGCTCATCGCCTTCCGGATGGCCAAGCGCAAGGCATCGCACCACTACACCTACGGCTACAAGAAAAGCACCGTTCTGGTGTCGCTGCTCAACGCGCTGATACTGATTGTGGCGGTGGTATTCATTGTGTATGAGAGTGTTGAGAAACTGCTCAACCCCGAACCTGTGGGCGGCAAGGTGATAATCATCACGGCAGCCATCGGTGTGGTTATCAATGGTTTGACTGCTTATCTGTTCATCGATAAGAAAGACAGCGACCTGAACGTGAAGGGCGCCTACCTGCATATGGCCGCCGACGCGCTGGTATCAATCGGCGTGGTGGTTTCGGGTGTGGTGATTCTGTTCACAGGCTGGTACTTCATCGATGCCATCATTGGGCTGGCGGTTGCGGTTATCATCATCATTTCGACCTGGGATTTGCTGAAAGACAGTCTGCGCCTGGCTTTGGACGGTGTTCCGTCGTCAATCGACACCGATGTGCTGATGCACGAAATCGGCGAAGTTGAAGGCGTTGAAGAAATCCACCACCTGCACGTGTGGGCCATCAGCACCACCGAAAACGCAGCAACGGCTCACGTGGTGGTTGGCAATCTAGCTGATATGCAGCGCATTAAAACCGACATAAAGCACACGATGGCAGGGCTGGGAATCGGCCACACCACGCTCGAGTTTGAAGAACACGGCTGCGAGTGCGGCGAGCACGACCATTGCTGAATTAGGTCTGTACATAGTAGAGACGTGGCACTCCGCGTCTCTACAATACCATAAAAAAGGCCTGCACCCTAACAACGGACGCAGGTCTTTGTGTTTTAACGCTTGTAGCATTTTTATTGTAGAAATTATGGATTCCTGATTTCAAAACATAATTGCCGGAATCAAAATCACATTTGCACCAAGAGAATATGAAAAATCGTCGTTGATAACGTCTTTGTAAACACTTGCGTGCGCCGACAAGCCGCACCTGAAGTTCCTAAAACTTTTAATGTAGTTGGCAGATGCGCCTACCGAACACACCGAAATTTTAGAATTCCGACTGGCAAAGCAATTGTAAATCTGATTCGAATAGGTGCTTGCATAGTTTTTAGCGTAAAAATGTGCAAAGTCGAGAACGATACCTAATGTTTTTATCTTCAAACTGTTATAAATACCATTCCCGCTTTTATGGTCGAGTTTTGCATTGTTGTCGAAAAAATGCGATTGTGCATATTTGATTTCGTAGTAAATGAACGTCATCTTATTCAAATTCAAATTGTTTTGCGTCTCCTGTCCGAAACGCTCCGTCTGCCCCCATTGAATAATCGGTGAAAAATTCAATATGTTGAAACCCAAACCAAAAAATCCGCTTTCAAGATTTTTAGCAAAAACACCATTTTCATCGAGAATATGGCTGTGATTGGTGTAGAGAATATCAGCATACAACCTTATTCTACTCCAAAAACCATAAGTGTAAAAGAGTTTTTTCAAGTTCAGTCCTAATAACACGTCCTTATTCCATTTGGTGTTGAAAAGATTGTTGTCAACACAGTCAAGCCAAAGCGAACTTGTAAAACGATTATTGAATGTTACAGAAAATCCATCGTTTGCCTCCGGAAAATAGTAATAATCATAACTATATAGTTGTTCCGGCATATCTTCTCTTTCTGTTGTTTTGTTGTAGCCCAAACGTATTTTCCAACGTCCGCGCGTATAAGAGAACCGAAAATGCGGCTTTACATTAAAACTTTTGGTGGTGGTTGTGTCGGATATGGAAACCGCAAGCATATCACACATTGCTTGCACACTATATTTATCATACATTATTTGTTGGTCGAACTCGGTTTGGAGGTGAATGCCAGCCGTGAATCTTTCGCAACTATCACTTTTATAATATTTTATATAGTTGTTGTCATAAAAGAACAATCCGTTTCTTTTATTGTAATAGAAATGCAGATACTTCGACATTGACGGAACAGAAAAATAAGTAACGCATATTTCCAAACTGCTATCCGGTATCATCACCACATTGTAAATAATGCTATCTTCTTTTTTTACATTAAATGTTTGGGTGATTGTTTCATAACCTATAAAAGAAATTTGGACTGTTATATCGCCTTCGGTTACATTAAGACAATACTTGCCGTCAGAATCTGATATTGTTCCGGAAGCTAATTCTTTCCACACTACATTTGCACCAGCAACGGGATCATTCGTTTCTTTCTCCGTAATTGTTCCCTTAATCACTTGCGAGTATGTATCTGACGCTATGATTGAAATCAAAACAATACTAATCACCGCCCGCGAGAGTTTTCTCATAATCAAAATTTCTTTTTTTACAAAATTACCATTTTGTGCGGATTAGCAAACAGTTGCCTTTTTGCCGAAAAAAATCCGCGCCGACGGCTATCAGAACCAACCAAATTCCGTATCATTGCAAAATTTTTTTTATTCCGAAAAACGCAACAAAAATGGCAAAGATTTTCAACGACGTATCAAGAACATTTGGCGAGTTTCTGCTGATTCCGGGACTCACAACCAAACAGTGCATTCCCACAAACGTGTCGCTCCGCACGCCGCTTGTGAAATTCAAGAAGGGCGAAGAGTCGGCCATCAACCTGAACATTCCGTTTGTGTCGGCCATTATGCAGTCGGTTTCCGACTCGGGCCTGGCAATCGAGCTTGCGCGCAACGGCGGCCTGTCGTTCATATTCGGCTCGCAGCCCATTGAGTCACAGGCTGATATGGTTCGCCGCGTCAAGAAATTCAAAGCCGGTTTCGTTACCAGCGACTCGAACGTGAAACCCGACAACACGCTCTACGACGTGCTCGACCTGATTCAGCGCACCGGACACTCAACCATCGGCGTGACCGACGACGGAACGCCCAACGGGCGCCTGCTGGGTATGATTACGAGCCGCGACTACCGCACCGACAAGGACGACCTGAACGACAAGGTGGCGCAGCATATGACGCCGTTCGACAAACTGACTGTCGGCAAACTGGGCATCTCGTTGAGCGACGCCAACCAACTCATCTGGGACAACAAACTCAACACTCTGCCTATTATCGATGAGAATCAAAAACTTATGTACTTCGTCTTCCGCAAGGACCACGACAGCCACCACGAGAACCCGAACGAACTGTCGGACTCGAACAAGAAACTGCTTGTGGGCGCCGGCATCAACACTCGCGACTATGAGCAGCGCGTTCCGGCACTGGTTGAGGCGGGCGCCGATGTGCTCTGCATCGACTCGTCGGACGGATACTCGGAATGGCAACTTGAGACACTGAAGTGGATTAAGGCAAAATACGGCGACAAGGTTAAGGTTGGCGCTGGCAATATTGTTGATAAAGAAGGTTTTGACTACCTGGTTGCCGCAGGCGCCGATTTCATTAAGATTGGTATTGGCGGTGGCTCAATCTGCATCACTCGTGAGCAGAAGGGCATCGGCCGCGGTCAGGCCACTGCTGTGATGGATGTGGCAGCCGCTCGCGACGATTACTTCAAGAA
The DNA here is from genome assembly GCA_902790595.1 of uncultured Bacteroidales bacterium. GTDB lineage: Bacteria > Bacteroidota > Bacteroidia > Bacteroidales > SZUA-534 > RUG13583. The sequence goes on along the minus strand of CADASL010000004.1, from coordinate 148,820 downwards.
AACAGGAATCTACATTCCAATCTGCTCCGATGGCGGCATTGTGCAAGACTACCATATGGTGCTGGCTCTGGCAATGGGCGCCGACTTCCTGATGATGGGCCGCTACTTTGCCCGCTTCGACGAGTCGCCGACCAAGAAACTCACCATCGGCAACCGCATTGTGAAGGAATACTGGGGCGAGGGTTCGAACCGCGCAAAGAATTGGCAGCGCTACGATATGGGCGGCGCCGCAGCTCTGAAGTTCGAGGAAGGCGTTGACAGCTACGTGCCTTACGCCGGCAAGATGAAGGACAACCTGGCACTCACTTTGGGCAAAATCCGCGCCACAATGTGCAGCTGCGGTTCGCTGTCAATCAAAGAGTTGCAGCAGAATGCAAAAATCACCGTCGTTTCATCGACATCAATCATTGAGGGCGGCGCACACGATGTGATTCTGAAGGACCAGAATTGATTTGATAATCTGATATTTAAAGCGGGGATTGGAGTTTCTAATCCCCGTTTTTTGTTTGCGGCCGTTTTCGCGCAGCCCCAATAGTTATCGGGAACACAGAAAACACTGATTTACACAGATGAAAAAGAGGATTTCCCTCGCTTGGGGATTTCCGCTTTTTCTTTTTTCTCTCATAGAGACTCCGGGAGCACAGAGTTTATTCTTTCATTGATTTCAATTATTGCGCGGCACTTAATTAAGTCTCCCTAAAATCTCGCTGCCCGACACTTGCATCTTGCAGAATGCGAACCTCCGTTTGCCCAAATCTTTGATTGACGCGCCAATGTGGTAAACATCATCGTCGATAATCAGGAAACGGTCGTGCGATTTTGTGAAAACACTACGCTGGTTTATGGCGTAACCTTTCAGCAGATAGTCTTTCAGCACGCGGTTCGCCCATTGGCGGAATAACACACCTTGCTGCGACTTTACGCGATAGCCAACCGACAATATCATATCAAGATTGTAATATTCAACATTGCGTTTTACCTCTCTTCCGCCTTCAATTTGAACTGTCGCAAAATTTGCGACAGTTGGAATTTCAGCCAACTCTTCTGCAAGTGCGTTAGCAATATGCTTGCCAATTGTTTTGACATCGCGTCCGAACAATGCTGCTATCTGATTTCGGTTAAGCCATACGGTCTCATCCTCGAGCCGTACTTCGAGTTTCACAGCATCGTCAGGCTGGTAGAGTACTATTTCGCTGGAATCTGTCATTCTTCCGACTTCATTGTAGCATTTTCATCACAAATATAGTTTTTCTGCTTTTATTCTTCGCCGTCATTACTTAAAACGTTGCAAAGAAAACCGCAAGGTGCGCGAGATTGCTGCGCAGGTTTTGAGAATTTTTGAGTTTTTTGATTTTTCGACGCTGCAAAAGAAAACACCCACTGCGCGGCCTTTTTGCGTAACTGAAAAAAAATCAAAACCCAATCGCCTTCTTCTCTTTGGTTTCAATCTTCTCGTCGTCGCAATAGCCGAGCAGCTCGTTGAGCAGGTTTTCCGATTCGCCGTGCAGGATTTTGCCAATGGCGTGGCGTCGGGCAATGTTCTCAATTTGGCCACCGCTAAACTCGTATTTGCCTGATAGTGTGCGAGCATCGTCGTCGGTCAAGGCCGGAATCATCTCGCGCCAAATGCTCATCCGCGCCTCCACGGTGGGCTTGTCGAACTTGATTTTATAGAGGAATCGGCGCTCGAAGGCGCGGTCGAAGCTTTGCGCCAGGTTGGTGGTGGCAATCATTATGCCGTCCAACGTCTCCATCTCCTGAAGCAGAATATTCTGCATTGTATGGTACATTTTATCAACCGAGCGTTCGGCATTTTCGGCCCGCTTCCCGATAATGGCATCGGCCTCGTTGAAGAGCAGAATGGGCGCCACATCGCACTCCTTCACCTTCTCGCGGTACTCGTCGAACACGCGCTTCAGGTTCTTCTCGCTCTCGCCAACCCACATACTTTTTATCCTTGCAATGTTCACCTGCATAACATCGCGGCCGGTGCGGCGGGCAAGCTGTAGCGCCGTTTCGGTCTTGCCCGTGCCAGGCGCGCCGTAGAACAGGCAGGCAAAGCCGCAGCGGAATTTCTCGTCCTCCAATCGCTTGCGAATCTGCTCATATTGGCTGTTTTCCATCAAACTGCCCAACTCGTCAACCCGTTTGCTCACCTTTTCGCTGAAAAACAGATTTTTAGCCTTGATGTCCTCGGTTTTTATCACATCGTTGCGGCTCCGTGCGTTACGGCGGACAATGTTCATCTCGCTCAACAGCTCGTCTTTCGTCTTTTTTGTCAGGCAGTAAGCCTCGTTGTTGATGAACCCGTCGTTGTTGGTGAACTCTATCAGTTTCTTGTCGAGTAGCGGGTGCGCGTCGCGCTGCAAAGCCGATTTTATCTGATTAAACTTGATGCGCTCGTAAAGGAAGGCAAAGTCGTGACATACAACATTTTCGTTTCGCTTGTTCGCAAATATACACGCAAACAGAATCAGCAGAATCTCGTCTTCGGGTTTGAGTTCATAACTGCGTAACTTGCTGACAAATTGCAAGTTTTTATTACATTCGAGCAGATGTTCGATTCTTTCGACAGTGATGTCGTAGGTCAGCTCATCATCGCTGCGCATCTCGAAAACGGTGTCGAACTCGTCGAAAAGCTCGTTGCAGTTGAGCCCCGACAGGTTGCGCGGCACATATTTCTCGTTCCGCTTGAAAGCGTCGATTATCTCTTGCTGAATCCGATAGCAGTTGCGGCCGCCGCGGAAGTCACGTAACCGCGGACGAATTTGCATTACAATTCCAAGCTTTTCGAGCTCGTCGATATAGTTTGTGTACCGCAGAAGGCGCGCCGTGCTGCAATCGAGGCTGTCACTCAACTCCTTCATCGATACACAGCCATCGTCGCTGTGACTGATGAGCAGCGCCAACATCACGCTCTGCTCGCGGTTGATGCCAATCATCTCCGAAATGTAATTGGCAAACGGCGCCACAGTGTCGAAAAACTCGTCGTTCAGCACCGACTTTGCCGCCAAATTGTCAATGTTTTCTACTGCCGTGAGCAAATCCATTTGCTCTGCCGACTTTTGGTTCTCTGCATTCATTCTTATCGTTTTAAAATTTTTTGCAATAAAAAGCGGAACCTACGCGAGATTGCAGCAGACGTTTGGGTGATTTTTGAAAATCTTATATCTAATTGAAAATGTGATGATTGTAGAGATGTTGCGCGCGACGTCTCTACGGCGATGATTTCAAACAAAATCCATTATAGCATTGATTCCTAAATTTTTAAATCATATTTTTTGAATATTTCCGCCCGCAAGGGCACACAAAAAAAACTCGCCACACATTTATTATGCATAGCGAGTTGATTTGCTACAAATGAAATGCTGTAATTCTTTTTATTTCTGTTTGTTATATGTTTCGTGCATCCGACTAATCATTGCCGCTACATCGTTGCGAAGGCTCTCAGGCTCAAGCACCTCAACATTATCGATATTGTGGAACAGCTCCTGCACAAAATCGTAGGTGGGGCGCAGGCGCAGGGTGAAAATGCTGTATTCGTCGGTGCGCTCCACCTCCGTTTGCGACTGGTGCAGCGGCAGGTCGCGCAGGTAGTTCGACTGGCTGGCCGTCACCTTCAGCTTGATGTTCATAATCTTGGTTCCGTCGCCCGCAATAATGCCGAAGCAACCTTTGAAATACTGCTTGGCATCGGCGTTTTCTGGCATCTCGAACGTTTGTTCGGTCTTGTGCAGCTTGCGAATGCGGTCGAGCGAGTAAATCATCGGGGGCTTTGACGAAAAAGACGGGGCTGTGCCTTGCCCAACCAAATACCACCGCTGACGGAAAAGCTTGATAAAGAACGGCTTGACATCAAAATTACTCTCCTCGTCGCGCCAATAACTTTGGTAGGTCATATTCAGCACGCGGTTCTGCTTCATCGCATCCACAATCGGCTGCAGAAACTCACGCCCCGACGGCACCGGCTCAAGCACAATGCGGTCTTTGATGCTCTGGCAGTTCGACAGCGTGTTGCCGATGCTGAACGTCTTGTAAAGCCACTGCCGCAGATTATCACCCTCCAAATCATCCTCGTTTTCAATGTAATAGCGATACTTGCCGCAATTTTCGTTGACAATGTCGATGCCGAATATGTCGGCAATCTCATCCTTCCAATTGTCGAATGTACGTTTCGGAAGGCTTTCACCGCCACTGATATCGGCGTCCATCCATTTAGCATTCAGGTCTTTAAACGAGATGCTCCGTGCCTGATAAATGGTGTCGAGCACCCACGCATACTTGCTGAAAGTGGCCTGGCCACGATTGTTATTCATAGTTGTAATTTTTTATTGGTGTAAATATAGGAAAAGATGCGCCAAATTGTGGCGGAGGAAGTTTTTTTGCGATACCGGGAACAGCCAATGCTTGTGCAAACAAAAAGAGCCGGAATTGCTCCCGGCTCCATATTGTTCAAAAACAAATCAATACGCCTCGTTGCAGATGAATTTAATCCTCATCAGGCGGATTTCCTCCTCGGTGTAGTCGTCCTCGCCAAGTTCCTTGATGGCCTCCTCGATAGAGTCGGAATCAGCCTCACGGAAATAGTCGTAGATTTCATCCTGGCAATCCTCGTCAATCACCTCGTCGATGTAGTAATCGATGTTGAGTTTTGTGCCCGAGTTGACGATTTTCTCCATCTCGGTCAGCAACTCACTCATTTCCAACCCCTTGCCATCAGCAATCACATCGAGTCCGAGTTTGCGGTCGATGCTTTGGACAATATAGAGTTTCATTCCCGAGTTGTTGCCAGTGGTCTTCACCACGAGGTCAATTGGACGCTCTATCTCATTCTCCTTCACATATTTGCTAATCAAGTCGCAGAATGGTTGGCCGAACTTCATCGCCTTGGCCTGCCCCACACCCGGAATATTGCCCAGCTCCTGAAGCGTCATCGGGTAATGGATGGTCATATCCTGCAAAGCCGGGTCTTGGAAGATGATGTACGGCGGCAGACCGCGCTTTTTGGCAATGTCTTTGCGCAAATCGCATAACATTGTGAAGAGCGTCTGGTCGGCAGCCACCATTGCGCCGCCGCCCTCGCCCGAGTCGTCGCCTCCCTCCTGCTCATAATCGCGCTCCTTGGCGATTTTGAACGAGTGCGGATTCTTCAGGAACTCATAGCCCTGCGGCGTGACGGTGAGTGAGCCGTAATTTTCGATGTTCTTGCCAAGCAAATCGGCCACAAGAGCCTGGCGGATAATGGTTTGCCAGTATTTCTCATCGTGGTCTTTGCCGCTACCGAACTCGGGTATCGTATTATATTTGTATGCTTTGATGGTGCTGTCGGCAACACCGCAGAGCACGTTGGCCACAAGGTCGGGCTTGAAGAACTCCTTGACGGCGATGACGGTTTTCAGAACCTTCACCACGCTGTCTTTGCCCTCGAACGTCTCGCGCGGATGCAGACAGTTGTCGCAGGCGCCGCAGTTGTCCTGAGTGTATTCCTCGCCAAAGTAGTGCAGCAGCTGCTTGCGGCGGCACACAGCTGACTCGGCGTACGACACCGTTTCGAGAAGCAGATGGCGGCCAATCTCCTGTTCGGCAACCGGCTTGCCTTGCATAAACTTCTCCAGCATCTGAATATCCTTATAAGAATAGAAGGCGATGCAGCGTCCCTCGCCACCGTCGCGGCCGGCGCGGCCCGTCTCCTGATAGTAACCCTCAAGGCTCTTCGGCATATCGTGGTGTATGACAAAGCGCACATCGGGCTTGTCGATACCCATTCCAAAGGCGATGGTGGCCACAATCACATCAATCTCCTCCATCAGAAACTTGTCCTGATTGGCCGAGCGCACCGACGACTCAAGTCCTGCGTGATATGGTGCAGCCTTTATTCCGTTGATTACCAGCGTTTCGGCCAACTCCTCAACCTTCTTGCGGCTCAGGCAGTAAACAATGCCCGATTTGCCCGGATTGGCCTTTATGAATTTGATAATCTCCTTCGTAACATCGCGTTTCGGGCGCACCTCATATATAAGGTTGGGGCGGTTGAACGACGATTTGAACACATCGGCCTCGACCATTCCCAGCGTTTTCTGAATATCGCTCTGCACTTTTGGCGTGGCGGTGGCGGTAAGCGCGATTATCGGCGCGCGGCCAATCTCGTCAACGCGCGAGCGGATGCTGCGGTACTCGGGGCGGAAATCGTGGCCCCACTCCGAGATACAGTGCGCCTCATCGATGGCGTAGAACGAAATCTTTATCTGCTTCAGGAACTGGATGTTATCGTCCTTGGCCAGCGATTCGGGCGCCACATAGAGCAGTTTGGTCTTGTGGGCCAGAATATCGTCTTTCACGCTCTGAATCTCGGCTTTTGAAAGCGACGAGTTGAGGAAATGAGCGATACCGTCCTCCTCGCTGAATCCGCGAATGGCGTCCACCTGGTTTTTCATCAAAGCAATAAGCGGCGAGATGACAATAGCGGTGCCATCCTGCAACATAGCCGGCAGTTGGTAACAAAGCGACTTGCCGCCGCCGGTGGGCATCAGCACAAAGGTGTCGCGCCCGGCCAGAATATTCTCAATTATTGCCTCCTGATTGCCTTTGAACGTGTCAAAGCCGAAGTACTGTTTTAAATAATCCTTCAGTTCCATCATCAAACATTTAAGGTGGCCCGCCAACCGCAATGGGTTTTTAAGCCACTCCCCCTTTAACATTTCTTTAAACGGCGAATTTTGAAAAATCGCCTACAAACTCGAAAATAAATTTAGTAAAAATTATGAGTCCATTTATATTTTTGTGTGTTTTTTTGAAATGTTTTTTCCAAACCGTCCGAACCGCCTGAAATTCAGCGCGGCGGCAAACATTAGAAACGTGATTATGAAGACAAACGACGAAATAACAGCCATCGCAACCGATGTGATTGAGCAGGAAGCGGCCACAGTGGCCAATCTCAAAAATATGATTGACAGCAATTTTGCCGAAGCCGTAAGCCTGATTTTCAAAAGCAAGGGGCGGCTGGTTGTGACCGGAATCGGCAAAAGCGCCATCATTGCGCAGAAGATTGTGGCCACAATGAACTCAACGGGCACTCCGGCGCTCTTTATGCACGCTGCCGACGCCATCCACGGCGATTTGGGTATGATTCAGGACAACGACATTGTGATGCTGCTTTCGCGAAGCGGAAACACACCCGAAATCAAAGTGCTGGTGCCCATTCTGAAGATGCGCCGCAACAAAATGATTGCAATGGTGAGCGACACACAATCGTATCTGGCGCAGCAGGCCGACATTATAATAAATGCGTATGCCGCCCACGAAGCGTGCCCCAACAATCTGGCGCCAACGTCGAGTACCACGGCCCAGCTGGTGATGGGCGACGCAATGGCTGTGGCGCTGCTTGAGTGCCGCGGATTCTCGCCTTCCGACTTTGCCAAATACCACCCGGGCGGCGCCTTGGGCAAGAAACTCTATATGCGCGTGAGCGACCTCTACCTGAACAACGAGAAACCTGAGGTGGCCCCATCGGACTCAATCAACCGCGTGATTCTTGAGATGACCTCGAAGCGGCTTGGCGCCACCGCCGTCACCGACAACGGCCGCCTGCTGGGCATCATCACCGACGGCGACCTGCGGCGAATGCTCGTGTCGGGCCGCACAATTGAAAACCTTACGGCTCAGGACATTATGTCGGTCAACCCGAAGACCATCGACGAGAACGCAATGGCTGTGAATGCCTTCCACATTATGGAGCAGAACCACATCACACAGCTTATTGTACTCAAAGAAGGCATCTACGCAGGCGTAATCCACATTCACGACATTCTGCAGGAAGGAATTGTGTAGGCCGCTAATAGTTTTTGATAAATCATTGGCTGAGTGGGCAGCCACAGACCGCATTTAACGTTTCCGTCACTTATGAAATGGCGATTTTCGCTCTTTTTAAAACGGATTGTAATCCTTGTCGCCAAACAACAACTCGCGGCGCTCGTCTGACGCGAAAATTAGCAGACACAAGAAACGCAAGTAAGGCAGAATTATGAGTAAAGTTACACAGAAGGGTTTCCATCCAGTATCGTAATATGACAATTCGTGCTTGTCGTGATAGGAATAACTGCCGTCTTCGACTTCCATATGTAGGTATTGGTTTTGTTCACGGAATACTTCTCCAAGTTGGGGGTCACTGACAAGATAATAAGCTTTAGCTTTTTTCCCTATCAGTTTTTTGCGCCAATATTTCTCTCTCCCTTTAAATTTATCCCATTCATCGGAGGGTATGTACAATTTCTTATAATCTCCATTGTAAATTACCATATACATAACGTGTTCTTTTGAAGACCCACCCCTAAAGTGGTGGTGTGTTTCTGTGGTTTCCGCATACGAATAAATAACTCCCTCAATATAAACCTGTTCCGCCTTACGGGGATGTAATGCTATAGCCGCACAAACAGCCAGCATAAAAAAGAAAAAAAAGTAAGCGTGCCGCATTGGTGAATGCGCAATCATCTTGTCAATAAACAACAACATTCCTCTTTATTGTTTAGATTTTACAATACAATTGTATAAAGATTTCCTAAATCCTAAATCTTAAATCCTAAATATCGATTATCTTTGCCGCCGATTTAATAACAATTTAAGGGTCTTTCAAATGATTAGCAGACGATTAATTAGGGTTAAGGTTCTACAACTTCTTTACGCTTACTTCAACGGCAACAACTCCGACGGCTTGCCAAAATATGAGAAAGACCTTCAGAAGAGCCTCGAAAAATCGTACGACCTCTACCATCTTTTCTTCATCCTTCTGCTTGACGTGCACCGCTACGCGCTCGACAAAATTGAGCTGCGCAAATCGAAGTTCATTGCGTCGGACGAAGACCGCAACCCCAACGAGCGGTTTGTCAACAATGCGGTTATCAAGCAGATAGAGAACACCGAGGGACTGTTTGTTTACACCGATGCCAACGCCCTCAACTGGAGCGCCACACCCGAGCTCATCAAGCACATTTACACGGTGATGGTTGAGTCGGACAGCTACAAGCAGTATATGGCCAGCCCCGACAGCAGCTATCAGGCCGACCAGAAGTTTGTAATGAACTTCTTCAACGAGTATATGGTAGACGACGATATGCTCTATCAGGTGCTTGAGGAGAATTCGATATACTGGAACGACGACATCGAGTTTGTGTTGAGTATGAACATCAAAACCGTTGAAAAGCTAAAAGAGACATCGGAACGGATGGCATTGATGAAACTCTACAAGAACGACGATGACCGCCGCTTTGCCACCGACCTGTTCTGCAAGACGGTGCTCAACCACGATGCCAACAACACCATTATCCGCAGCACAATCAAAAACTGGGACCTTGAGCGTCTGGCACAGATGGACCTGCTGATAATTGAGATGGCGATGTCGGAGATTACATCGTTCGAGAGCATCCCCGTGAAGGTGAGCCTGAACGAGTACATCGACCTTGCAAAATTCTACAGCACCGACCGCAGCAACGCCTTTGTGAACGGCATTCTGGACAAGATTGTGAACCAGATGAAGGCCGAAGGCAAAATCAAGAAAACGGGCCGCGGACTTATTGAATGAAACTGATGAGGGGACTTGCGAAAATCGGTCTGCTGATGGCAGTGGTTTGCTTCGGATGCGCTGGAAATCAGCAAAAAACCGATGCGAAAGCCGATGGTACCCCACAAATCAATTTCGAAACATACGAGCATAATTTCGGCACCATCGCGCAAGGCGAAAAAGTGTCGTACACGTTCAAATTCAGAAATATAGGCGACGGCGCCCTGCAGATTACCGATATGACAACCAGTTGCGGCTGCACCGCGTCGAAATACTCAACCGAGCCCGTCAAGCCTGGCGAGAGCGGCACCGTTGAAGTGATTTTCGACAGTTACGGCCGCGAAGGCAAGCAGTTGAAAAGCGCCAACGTCTGGACAAATTGCGGCGAGAAACCCGTTAAATTGCAGATATTTGCAGAAGTAAAGTAGTAGTTAGGATTTAGTAGTTAGGATTTAGATAAGTTATAAATGGTATTGGGTGTTGGGTGTTAGGTGTTTGTAGGGACGTGGCGTGCCGCGTCCGCCCCGATAACAATCGGGACACCAGTTCACCATCCCGATAGCTATCGGGACACCGATTAAACAATTAAATGATTGATAAACAGTTAAACAATAAATCAAAACAAAACGACAATGAATCTGTTGAGTATTTTTCTGATGGCGCCACAAGGTGGTGCCGAAGGCGCACAGGGCGGCGGTGCAAGCAGCCTGATTATGCTGGTGCTTATCATTTTTGTGTTCTACTTCTTTATGATTCGTCCGCAGACCAAGAAGCAGAAAGAGATTAACGAGTTCCGCAAGGCGCTCAAAAAAGGCGACAAAGTGCTCACCGTGGGCGGAATCTACGGCACCATTGCCGAAGTGAAGGACACCACCGTTCTGCTCGACGTGTCGAACGGCGTGCTGATTAAGGTTGACAAGTCGGGCCTGGTGAAAGACCCTGCCGACGTGGCACCAAAGGCTTAAATTCCGATTCATCGGAAATCAATAAGGCGCTGAAGAGATTCGGCGCTTTTTTTGTGCGTTATTAGTATGGTTTTGAAATAATTAGTTTAGTTTTGTAACAACTAACTAAAAACCGATTATGAAAAACACTCTAACTAAAGTAATTGGTGTCGCTCTGATTTCATTGGTGCTCGCAGGCTGCAACAATAGCCAAAACAAAGCCGACGGTGAAAAGCCCAAACACAAGGTTCAGGTTGTTGCATCGGATGGCGGTTCTGTCATTGGGAAAAACAACCGGTATACTGAAGGACAATTTATTAAGTTTCAGGCAATTCCGAATGACGGATTTTACTTTGCGGGTTGGAGCGACGGCGTTTCCAATAATCCCCGAATCATAGAAGTCGGATTGAGCGATATAAAGTTGATTGCATTTTTCAAACCGAATCCGACTCTGACCATTTCGGCAGAAGCCAATGGAAAAGTCAACACCGAAATCAATGGTCGCTACTCGCCATCAACACCTGTACTGATAATCGCTACGCCCGACAGCGGCTTGTGTTTCAGTCAATGGAGCGACAGCAACTACGCCAATACGCGCACCATAATTATGGGCACAAACGACCTTGAACTGACTGCCCAATTTGGACCGAGAGACACCACGACCGTCGATTTGGGGCTAAAGAGCGGTACTCGCTGGGCAGTCTGCAATTTGGGCGCCGCCAATCCGTGGAACTACGGCGACTATTACGCGTGGGGTGAGACCAAAACGAAATCATATTTCAGTTGGGAGAACTACAAATACTGCGATGGTTCCGATACCACAATGACAAAATATTGTATAGATGCTTTTTGGGGTAAAAACGGGTTCACCGATTCGATTAGAATTCTGGACCCCGACGACGATGCCGCCACAATAGTGACCGGCACTGAATATTCAATGCCAACCGCTGCCAATTGGCGTGAACTGAACCGCCGCTGCTATTGGGTTTGGACATCGAACTACAAGGGGCACAAAGTGAACGGCTATATCGTTTACAAAGCAAAAACAAAGGCTGACCGCGGCAAAAAAGTTCTTTTTGGCAACACACCGTCGGCATTGTACAGTCTCGACGACACGCATATTTTTCTTCCTGCAGCAGGCAGCATCAACGATTCACGCTGCTACAGCGATGGTGAAAATGGTATCTATCTGAGCGCATCGCTTCGCGACAATTCGTGCTACTGCTGTTACCTGAAATCAGACTACGTTGGCCGGACTGTAACCGACACTCGCTGCTATGGTCGAAGCGTCCGACCCGTGCGCAAATAATCAGCGCATATTTTCACCAATCGGCTTTTTATTCCGTCAGGTTTGCTAATTTTGAAACCTGAAGAAATTCGTGATTTTCATCGCCAAACAATGAAACATCCAAACCTTGACATATCGGCGGTTAAAAGCAAGCTGCGTTTCGACAAGCGGATGCTGCTCTATTTTGTGTTCATCGGCTTCTCGTCGCTGATGTGGTTCTTCAACAAGTTGGGCGACGAGACGAATGCCACCATCCACTACCCCGTCACGTTCATCAACCTGCCTATGCAGAAGGTGGTGGTGAACGACCTGCCCGAAAATCTCGACCTGAACGTGCAGGGCCGCGGATTCGACATTCTGCGCTACAAGATGGGCAAGATGCCCGAGCCAGTGGTCATCAACCTGAGCCGCCTGAACCATATTTTGGCCAAGGAATCGACAATGGAATTCCACTTGGGCACCAGCGCGCTGTTTGAAGAGATAAAGTCGCAGTTGCCCGCCAACCTTGCCCTGTCGATGATTCAGCCCGACACCATCTATTTCGTCTTCTCGAACTACGGCGAGAAACGCGTGCCCGTGCGGCCCGTGCTCGACCTGCATTTCGACAGTCAGTGCCGCATCGACGGCATTGTCAGCGTTACGCCATCGATGGTTACGGTGAACGGCCCCGACCTGCTGCTCGACACCCTGCAGGCCGTCTATACCAAACGAATTACCGCTCGCGGCGTGACATCCGACATTAGCAAAAACATTGATTTGCAACCTATTGATGGTATTGTTTTCATTCATCGCAAAGTGAAGGTCGATGTGCCTGTTTCGAAGTTCACCGAAGCCGTGGCCACCGTGCCCATCACCGTTGTTGGCGAGCCCGACTCGGTCGCCGTAAGGCTGATGCCCAACGATGTGACCATCCGTTATTGGGTTTCGACCAACGACTACGCGCGTTTGAGCCACAACGATTTCAAGGTTGAAGCCGACGCGGAACAGATAAAAACAATGCTTGGAATGCAACTTCCTGTGGCAGTGACAGTTCAGCCTGCCAATGTTTATAATGTGAGCGTTGAGCCGCAAGTTGTCAATTTTGTTCTCGAACCGCGATGATAACTATTGGCTTGACAGGCGGAATTGGAAGTGGCAAAAGTTTTGTGGCAGAACGCTTTGCAGCGATGGGCGTGCCGTGCTACAACTGCGATGAGCGTGCCAAACTGCTCTATGATAATGACGATATAAAACGTTTGGTTACAGACCGATACGGTGCCGAAGCCTATACTGACGGAAAACTGAACCGTCAGTTCTTGGCAAGCCGCATTTTCGCCGACAAGGCTGAACTTGAGTGGATTGACAGCATTATCCACCCTGCCGTCAGGAACGATTTTGCGGCTTGGCGCGACAATCAAACTACTGATATTATGGTGGTTGAATCGGCCATTCTGTTCGAAGGCGGACTTGAAAAACTCTGCAACACGGTGGTGGCCGTGGTGGCACCGCTCGAAGTCCGAATTGCAAGAGTGATGCGCCGCGACAACACAACACGCGATTTGGTGGAACAGCGTATTGCAAACCAGCGCAACGATGATTACTTTCGCACCCACGCCAACCACGTGATTGTGAACGATGGCACGGCAGACATCGACACCGAAATTAAGAAAATAATTGAAAACCAACGCAATGCCGCAACGGCAAAAGCATAAAATACGATTGAGATGAAATTTGGAAAATGGATTGGCGGCGGCATCGGTTGGGCTTTAGGCGGACCGTTGGGCGGCATTTTGGGCTATTTCATAGGCGCCGCTTTCGACACAAAAGAACAAGCCGGCGGCCAGGCGGGCTACAGCACCGGATTCGGCGGACAGCAGCCGGGCGGCGCCGCATACTCGCGGCAGCAGACTTCGCGCGGCGACTTTATGGTTAGCCTTGTGGTGCTGACTGCCGCTGTGATGAAGGCCGACGGTAAGGTTACTCAGGCCGAACTCAACTATGTGAAGCAGTTTTTTGTGCGGCAGTTCGGCGTTGAAGCCGCCACCGACGGCATTCGAATGCTGCGCGACGTGCTCAAACAGCAGATTCCCGTTTACGAAGTGAGCCGCCAGATTGGCCAGATGCTCAACTATTCAAGCCGACTGCAACTTATTGACTATCTGTTCGGTATCTCAAACGCCGATGGCAGCGTCCAGGCCAACGAATCGAACGTTATTGAAGTGATTGCCAGAAATATGGGCATCAGCGATACCGATTTCAACTCAATAAAATCGATGTTTGTGAAGCAAGATGCCGACTCTGCATATAAAATATTGGGAATCAGCCCGTCGGCCACCGATGATGAGGTTAAGAAAGCCTACCGCAAAATGGCCGTCGAGAACCATCCCGACAAGGTGGCTTATCTTGGCGAGGACGTGCAGCGCGCCGCCAAAGAGAAGTTCCAGAAAATCAACGAGGCTTACGAAGCAATTAAAAAGCAGCGTGGATTCAGTTGATTTAAAAAAATATCGTTCTTTTGAAAACTAATCGTTTTGTTTAATAACTAATAAAAATTGTTTTATGTCAAAGAAAATCAAATCTTTAGCATTAGTGGCCGCTACAATCGCCACCACATCGGTACCCTGTATGGCGCAGACCTGCGCATCGCAGTCTTCTTGCGGAACGTGTTTGTCGGTCGGCGCATTAGTTGTGGCTCTTGCCGCATTGTTTATGGCGCTCAAGGCGATGCGCGACAGCAAACGCGCGATGATTAACGCCACCGAAGAGTTTCAGATTATGCTCGAATCGACAAAGAACTCTATCGATAAGGATATCAAGAATTTGCGCCGCGAAGTGCGTGGCAAAGGCGGCAACAACCGCAAACCAAGTGGCGAGAACAACGGTGAAAACGCTGACAATAAGTCGAATGAAGGTGGCCGCAACAACCACCACCGCCGTCAATACCGCCGTCCGCAGCAGAACGAAGGCGAAGGCAACGCTTCGCAACCGACTGAACCTGAGGAATAAACATTTTTTCGAGCAATGATAACTCCACCGTCACTGCAGAAAGGCGACAAAGTCGGGATTGTAGCGCCGGCACGGTTTGTCGGACAGGAAAACTACGCCGCAATATGCTCAACCATTGAGAGTTACGGCTATCGCCCCGTCCGAGGCCTGACAACACGCCTTGAGCACGGCATTTTTGCCGGAACCGACAGCGAGCGCGCCGCCGACCTTCAGCAGATGATTGACGATGCTGAAATTCGCGCAATCTTTTGTGTGCGTGGCGGTTACGGCTGCGTGCGGATGGTGGTGAAAGTAGATTTTTCGGGGCTTTTGCGGTCGCCGAAATGGCTTGTGGGCTTCAGCGACATTACGGTGCTGCACGCGGCGCTGACGCAGTTGGGCGTTGAGAGCGTTCACGGACAGATGCCGGTGAACTTCAGCAAGCCGCAAGCCAGCGTTGACGATCTTTTCAGCGTTCTCGAAGGCCGCTTGCCAAACTACACTTTCGCCGGCGATGGCAACCAATGCGGCGAAGCCTATGGCGAGGTTTGCGGCGGAAATCTGTCAATCGTCTGCTCGCTTATTGGCACGCCGTGGCAACTCAACACCGATGGCAAAATCCTTTTCATTGAGGACGTTGGCGAGCCGCTCTACCGCATCGACCGTATGATGCGGCAGTTGCGCGAAGCCGGAATGTTGGCCAATCTTGCCGGTTTGGTCTGCGGTTATTTCACCGATGCCGAAGACAGCACTCCTTCTTTCGGCTTGACCGCCAATCAGATAGTTCTTGATGCCGTGGCCGACTACGGCTACCCGGTGGCCTTCGGTTTCGAAGCCGGACATCAGCAGCCTAACAAACCGCTAATCTTTGGGCAAGGGGCACAACTATCTGTCGATAAACAGATTAGCAAATTAGATTTTGGCAATGAGCGAGCATAACGATGTCGGGCGCGAGGGCGAGGCTTTGGCCGCCAACTTCTTGCAGCAAAAGGGCTACGAGATTGTTGACCGCAACTGGCGCTATGGTCCGAAGGAGATTGACATTGTGGCGCGCGACGGCGATACAATGGTGTTTGTCGAAGTTAAAACGCGCTCAACACTTGCCTTTGAACTGCCGCAGGAAGCTGTCACTAAAAAGAAAATGAAGAATCTGGTCGAGGCCGCCGACGCCTACCTGATTCAGCGCAACATCGACCTTGAAAGCCGATTCGACATTGTGGCCGTGCTCAATGGCAATCCGCCAAAAGTGATTGAGCACCTTGAGGGGGCCTGGCAGGCGAATGATTTGATTATGTGAAAGAAACGGTATTTTCGTCGTACACGCGCTGCCCGAAGATTGACGAGCCCACGCGCACCAGTGTTGAGCCGTGGGCGATGGCCAGTTGGTAGTCGCCCGACATTCCCATTGAGATTTCCTTAAACTCGTCAGAACCAGCAAAATAGTCAGTTTTGAGAGTGTCGAAAATCTGCTTCAGATTGGCGAACTCGCGGTTGGTCTGTTCGGTGTTGTCGGTCAGGCTGCCGATGCCCATAACGCCGCAGACGCGCACGTTCTGCAATGCCCGAAACTCGTCAGAATCAAGCAGTTGGCGGGCTTCGTCGAGCGTCAGGCCGAACTTTGTCTCTTCGGTGGCAATGTGGAATTGCAGCAGGCAGCGCACCACCACGCCGTGTTTGGCGGCTTCCTTGTTGATTTCGACCAGCAGTTTCAGGCTGTCCACGCTGTGTATCAGGCTGATATAACTGATGATATATTTTATCTTATTGGTCTGCAGATGGCCGATGAAGTGCCACTCAATGTCCTTCGGCAGGTCTTCGTGCTTCTGCTTGAGTTCCTGTGCGTGGCTCTCGCCAAAGATGCGCTGCCCAGCGTTGTAGGCTTCCAGAATGTCTTCTTCAGGCTTTGTCTTCGACACCGCCACAAGCCGCACCCCAGCAGGCAGCGTCGATTTTATACGGTTCAGATTTTCAGATATGCTCATAGTTGTTTAATCGTTTAATTGGTGAATCGTTTATAGTTTAGCGCTTCGCTGTTGAGAAGGTTTAGCGCTTCGCTGTTTAGTCTAAACTTTCTCAACTCTCTCAACTTTCTCTTCCTAACTTAAAACTTACAACTCAAATTTGTTTAATCGGTGAATCGTTCTGCTGTGTGTATCTTCGGACGCGGCACGCCACGTCCCTACCTACACCCAACCCCTAACACCTTTTTCCTTATAACTTAAAACTTCTAAAACTTATAACTTACTACTTTCTCGTCTGTCCTTCGCCCGTCACGAGCCACTTGTACGAGTTGAGCTCGCGCAGAGCCATCGGGCCACGGGCGTGAAGTTTCTGCGTTGAAATGCCAATCTCAGCACCCAACCCGAATTGTGCGCCGTCGGTGAAAGCGGTCGGGGCGTTCACATAAACCACAGCCGCATCGACAGCCTTACGGAACAAATCAGCATTTGCCTGATTGTCAGTGACAATACACTCGCTGTGGCGCGAACTGTAACGGGCAATGTGCGTCAGCGCTTCGTTTATGTCGGCAACGGTTTTGACGGCCATTTTATAGTCCATAAACTCAGTGCCAAACGACTGTGCATCAGCGTGTTCGAGCAGATTGGCGGGGTATTTTCCGTCAAGTGCGGCGTAGGCTTGCTCATCGGCATAGACAATGACGTTTTTGGTGGCGCAATCGGCAACCAAAGCGGCCAGGTCGGTCAGGCGTTTCTGATTGATAATCACGCAGTCCAATGCGTTGCAGACGCTCACGCGGCGCGTTTTGGCGTTGAAGATTATTCGTTTTCCCCACTCAAGGTTGCCGAACTCGTCGAAATAGGTGTGGCAGATGCCTGCGCCAGTCTCAATGACGGGCACAATGGAATTTTGACGCACAAAATCGATGAGCCGCTTGCTGCCGCGCGGGATTATCAAATCGACGTAATCGGTGGCTTTCAGCAGTTGCTCGGTTTCGGCGTGACCAGCAGGCAGAAGCGCAATGCAGTTCTCGTCAATGCCGTGGCGGCGCAGCACTTCCTTGATGATGCCAACACCCACAACGTTCGAGTCGTAGGCGTCAGAACCACCCTTCAGGATGCAGGCGTTACCCGACTTTAGGCAGAGCGAGAAGACGTCGTAAGTGACGTTCGGGCGCGCTTCGTATATCATTCCAATGACGCCGATTGGTACGGTTACCTTTTTGAGTTTCAGTCCGTTGGGTAGTTCGCGCTCTTCGAGCGTCCGGCCAACCGGATAGGGCAGCGAAGCCACGTTGCGCATATCGCCGGCAATGTCGGCAATGCGCTGCTCGGTGAGTTGCAGACGGTCGTAAACGGGATTGGCCTTGTCCATACGCGCCAAATCCTTGTTGTTGGCGGCCAAAATCTCGCTGGTGCGCGAAACAATGGTGTCGGCCACATCGCGCAAAATATTGTTAATCTTTTCTTCGCTTAGGAAAACCATACTGCGGCTTGCCTGGCGGACTTTCTCAAATAATTCAGTGCAATCCATATTTTTAACGCTAACTTAAACGCAAACGTAAACTAAAAACGCAAACAATCTATCCCTCACTCCCACTCAATTCAACACAAGGTAGTCGTAGTGCACAAACGGGCGGCTCTGTTTTTTGCCCATACACTCGGCCACGGTTTGCGAGTCGTACATTGCCCGACCGATGCCAAGTTCCTGACCGTCAGGTCCGTAGATGCCGACAATATCGCCTTTCTCAAAAGAGCCTTCAACGCCAGTTATGCCGATGAAGAGCAGACTGGTGGCCTTTTCGCCCGTCAAGGCTTCCATTGCACCCTGATTGACAGTTACATAACCTTTGGCAAACGACTGCGAGTGCGCCAGCCATTTTTTCACGTTTGTGGTTTTGTTGTGCGGCACAAAGTGGGTGAAATCCTTCAGTCGGTTGTTCACAATGTCGAGCAGCACATTGTCGCGGGTGCCGTTGGCAATGAACACGTTGATGCCCTCGCCGGCTATTTTTGCGGCAATGGAGCATTTTGTGAGCATTCCGCCACGGCCGAACCCCGATTTTGTGGGGGCGATGTACTTCTGCAGCGATGCGAATCCGGTGTCGATGGTGCGAATCAGCTTTGAGCCGGGCTGGTCGGGCGCGCCAGTGAACACGCCATCGATGTTCGAGAGGATGAACAACGAGTCGCAGTTCATCATTGAGGCCATCAGGCCCGACAGCTCGTCGTTGTCGGTGAACATCAGCTCCGTTACCGATATTGTATCGTTCTCATTCACAATCGGAATCACGTGGTTTTCAAGCATCGTGGTGATGCAGTTTTTCATATTCAGGTAGTGGCGGCGGTCGCCGAAATTCTCTTTTGTGGTGAGCACTTGCGCGCACTGAAGTCCTTTGCTGCTAAACAGTTGCGTGTATAACGACATCAGTTTCACCTGTCCCACGGCGGCCCAAAGCTGCTTGGCGGCCACAAGGTCGGTTTTCTTCGACACGGCCACCTCGCCGCGTCCAGCCGCAACCGCACCCGACGACACCACAATAACCTCAGTGCCAGCCTTTTGCAGCGAGGCAATCTGTTCCACAAGATTTGTGATTCGCGCCACATTGAGCGAGCCGTCGGCTTGCGCCAGCACGTTGCTGCCAATCTTTATGGCAATACGTTTGAATTTATTCTGCATCTTCTGTATCTGTTTCGTTTTCAGTTTGTTCGTTTTCCGCATTCTCATCACCCTCATCCTGGCCTTCGGTTTCGCCTTCCAACTCATCGTCGGGCACAAGCACGTTGCCGTCCTCATCAACAATCTGCTCATCCTCCTCAACCTCAAAGCCTTGCAGGTGCTTTATAAAATCGTTTTTCTTCTTGTTCTCGGCCATCATAAACATATACGACGCCTCGCCGCGCTGAGCCGGCATCTTGCGGTCGCCGCCCTTGATTGAGTGGACAATGTCGTTGAACTGCTTGTCGGAGCTCAAAACCTGCATAAATCCGCGCTTGTAGGTGAAGAAATACCACAGGTCGGGGGTGATTTCGAGGTAGAGGGTGAGGCCGTCGCCGCTGCGTTTGCGCTCAACCTCGAGCGTGCCTTTCACCTTCTTGTTTACCTGCGCACCGTTGAGGTTGGCAATGCCCAGCTCGCCGGTGCTCTGCCAGCAGTTCACCTTCTTGTTCCAGACCATATGGAGCTCCGAGAACATAAACGTGGTGTTCAGCTCGGGCGGAATGGCGTTGAGGGTGCCGAAAATGCGCTGCTCGTTCAGCATCTTTTTGGCCGGCGCCGAGCCCATTATCGAGCGCACTCCGCGGGTGTAGGTGTCGCTGATGAGGCTTGCGGGTTGCAGGCTTTCAAGCGCCTTCAGCGTGTCGGCAATGCGTTTCATCGCCTCGGTGGGAATAAAGAAATCGAGTGTCGAAATCATATCGAGCGTATAGCGGTCGTCGTCGATTTTATACACGGTTGTGCCCTTGTTCACCATCTTGATGCGTCCGAGGTTGGCCACCAGGTTGATGTCGCCGTCGGAGTTGATGGTGCAGCCGTCTTTCTTGATACACAGATAGTTGTCCAAGCTGTCAGGCTGAGCCATACGCTCTTTGGTGCTGATTTCGTAAACATTTGTTTTGCTGTTGTAGTGCAGGAATCCGGTTGCGGTGGCCACAGGCACGTTGCTGTAGAGCTTGCGCGGAGTGAGGAACGCGGGGTAGATGTGCACCGAATCGGTGGCCATCATTCCGCCCGAAACCAGGAACTCGTCGCCGTGGCTCATAGGCTGCTCGTCAAGCGGGATGAAGACGTCTTGCGGGTCAATTTCGCCGTTGAATTTAATCCAGCTTTCGCCGATTGAGCAACCGTGGTGCATCTTGGTCGAGCCGATGTAGCGCAGCAGCGGATTGCGGGCCTCCATCTTTACCTGGCCCTGGTAGCTGAAGTGTGGCGACAGGCTGAAATCCTCCTCAAACCTGATTTTGCCCGAGCCATAGGATTGCCCGGTGGAGTCAACGGCAATCGGGTCGAAGCTGATGTACTCAACCGTGCCGTCCGACTCGGTGTAGGTGTAGTCGCCGTGGCCATAGTACTGCTTGCGCGACAAGACGTCAACCGTCACATCTTTGAACTTGTGGTATTGATTCTCGGTGTCAGCCACCAGCTTGGCGCCTTTCAGAGTCTTCATCTTGGCCGTCGGCATAATGGTAATCTCGCCGTCGGCTGTGAAGATGTTGGCATCGGCCACAGCCAGAAGTTCAACCTTGTGTGCCGATATAACGCTGGTTTTCAGGTCGTAATCGGCCACTGGCGATACCCAGTTGAGTGAGTCCTGCCCTTTGTGAACCGACAGGAACAGTGAGCCCTTGGTTGCCGTTTTGGCGGCCTCCGGCTCAATGCGCGACACGCGGCCGTTGGCAAACATCTGCGTGGCTCCGGCCGATGTGAACTGCATCTTCTTCTCAACCATCTTCCAGGCAAACTGCTCTATCCAAGCCGCATAGAGGTTCTCGGGGAAGTCGATGCGGCCATTGCCGAGGTTCGACTTGAACGCGGCCAGCTTGGTCGTCATATTCACATCAACCTGAACATTCTCGGTGCTGATGGCCAGCTTGTCTGACAGGCTGGAGCCAATCTCAAACTTGGCGTTTTTGCTGCTGAAAGTTGTCTGCTTGAACTCGAAACGGTTCGAGGTGAGCCGTCCGTCGTACAAATCGGCGGTGCCCCGGCCGTCCATCGATTTCGAGTGGTAGTTGAGCAAGCCGCTGAAGGCCACCTCGCCGCCAAACATACGCAGCGGCTGGCCAAGGTCTTTCATCACGAGCACGTCTTTGTACGGCTCCCAGTGCACATAAACCTTGGTGCCCAGCACGTCGGTGTGGACGCCCTTCTGCTCGGCAATGCTCAGCGCGGTTGTCACGCCGTTGGTCGAGTCGGGGAAGAAGATAAAGTCGTTCGACATCATTCGCGCATCGGAGAAATCCAACTCGCCGTTTCCGCGCAAGCCCATATTACTCAGCCAGATACTGTTGTGGAACGTACCCTTGCCGCGGTATGCCGGATAGCCGTTGTTTGGCGTCTGCTCAACAAAACCGAGTGAGTTATCCTCTTGGAGAACAAGACCTTGCTTGATAACTGGGAAGATGTCGGCCGAGTGGAGCTCGCCCTCGAATTTCATACCCTCGGTGGCAAATGTGTTCAAACTGTCGATGGTGTAAGGATAGATCTGGAAATAGAACGTGTCACGGGTGTACTTGCCGTCCTGAATGTCTGGGTCGTCGTAGTAAACGTAAGAGTCTTTCTCACTGGCAAATATGGGGTATTGCTTAAGGTTTTTCCGGCCCGATTTGTTGTCGGGCTCGTCGATTTTCAGCTTGCCGGTAATGTTCTCGATGGTGCTCTGCACCTCGGAGAGCAATTGCAAGCCCTGCTCGTCAACGCCCGCTTTCACCCTGATATTCAGCGAGTCAACCTGCGACAGCTCCACCATAAAATCGTTGTAGTTGAAGCTGAAGTTGCTGCCGTGGAAGGTGAACAAACCTGCATCGATGCGGCCGCCGAAGTCGAAGCACAAATCCTTCTTGACCAGAATCTCCTCGTTTTTAGGATAGAAAATCACGTTCTGCCGCTCGCTCACGTTCACTTTTGGCACGCCTTGAATGGCAAGGTCCATATTGCGCAGGTTCAGCACCGCGTTGGTTGCGCCCGACACGGTTTGCGACTCGAAACGGATAAGGTCGTAGTCGATTTTCTCGACAATGCAATCCAAGTAACGGTACATTTTGGGCTTGATTCGGCAAAGGTCGGTGCGTGTGTCATAATCCACTATTCCTTTGTACGTCAGGCCGATAAGCAATCGCTTTGTAACCACAAGGCTCATATGGATGTGGCGCGAGAACTCCTCGGCTGTGAACGGCGCGTCGCCATATTTTCGCGCAAAGCTGCGCAGCATCAGGTAGGGGTGCACATCTTCGAGCCCCTGGTCCTCGTAGTACCGCTCCGAGCTGAAGTAATTCTCCGACTCGAACGTGGCCGTACTGATGCTACTGCCCAGAATATTAGTAAAATAGATGTTGCGCTCGCCCATTTTCCAACTCAACAGACCAAAGTTCATCTCCATATTGTGATACGAGTCGAAATAGGGGCTTCGCGAAAGGTTTTCGGGGCTATTGTCGCGGATGAGACTCACCTCACGCTTGTTGTCGGCATATTTGAACTGGAGGCCAGGATGATAAATGGAGTCGTTGCCGATGATGATGTTTATTTTGGCGTTTGACGATGTGATGGCGTCTTTCCTGATGCCGAAATATTCCGACGACACCTTCATAAACAGTTGTTTTTTAAGCAGCGTGTCGCCTTTCTCGTTCACATACTCCACATCGCGGAAGATTGAAAGCCTGGCGGGCTCGGCCACAGTGCCTGTTCCGGCCACCTTGCCGCCCATAATGGTGAATCCGCCAACATAGTTGATGTCGGTGAAAAGGTCCTCAATATCAAAGGTTTTCTCGTCGGAACGGAATTGCGGATACGATGTATTGCCCGATTTTGTTGTCTCCGTAACCTTGTCGGTGAGGGTGCCTTCAAGCGGATAACCAAAATATCCTAAATGATAGAAAATCACATTTTTAATCGAATACGATGACTTGTTGAGCAAAATGTTGTACGACTCAATTTCAGCCCACGACGAATCGCGCGAGATGCCGGCCTTGTCCCAATAAACTGTGGCCTGACCACCTTTCCATCGGTTCGATATTGGGTTGTAGATGCCCTTTGTGTCGTAAATCACAATGCTGTCTTTGCGCACTATACACTTGAGGTCCAGGCTGTTGAAGTAGTAGCAGACGGTATCGTTGATTTTGTTAATCTCAAAGCGGCTGTTACTGCTGACCCACCTCATTCCACCCGACACGTAGATGGCTTTGTCGCGCAGCATATAAATGATACTCACCACATACTTATCTATATCGTTGAGCTTCATCGATTTATCGTACAAGATTGTGTTCAAGCCTTCGCACCACTCCTTGTAGTTGCCCTGTTGTGTCATCTCGCTTTCGCAGAATACCAACAAAGCATTGATATAGTTGAAGATATGCGGGAAATTTCGGGCGCGGCGGGAAATCATCTGGTTCGTCAGCTCATAGATTTTCTGTTGCTGCTCCTCGGTAAAAGCACCACCGTGCCAATAAGGCGCAAACTCCTTGAGCAGCAGCTTGCCGCTCTCGTAGTTGGCATCCGATTTTGCAAAAAACTCTTTCAGCTCGTCCATAAACGCGTATGGCTCGGGCGTGAACATTTTTGTCTGCGAAAAGGCCGTGCCGACCATAATCACAAAAAAGCCGATGGTGAGTAGTATTTTCTTCATTATCTGCGTGTTGGTGATTTATAATTTGGTGAACTTTGCCGATACCCAATCATCCTGCGAAACTGTTTTGGCCGGTTGCAGTCCGAGTTCCTGAGCCCGCTGGCTGATGATGTCGAGGTCGGCTGTGTAGAAACCGCTCAGACACAGCACTCCGCCGGCATTGAGAGCCGAGGCGTACACCGGCATTTGGTCGAGCAGGATGTTGCGGTTGATGTTGGCCAGAATCACGTCGAAGTGGCCGCTTATGGCCTCCACTCCGCCCTCAATAACAGCTATTTGAGTGCCGTTGCTGGCGGCGTTCTCCTGTGCGTTCTCAACCGACCAATGGTCAATGTCGATAGCCGTAACACTCTGAGCTCCAAGTTTTTTTGCGGCAATGGCCAATACACCGGTTCCGCAACCCATATCGAGCACAGTTTTATCTTTCAGGTCAATATCGAACAGCTGCTGAATCATCAGTGTGGTTGTGGCGTGGTGTCCGGTGCCGAAAGCCATCTTCGGCTCAATAATGATGTCGAGCGGGCAGGTGGCGTCGGGCTCGTGAAACGGTGCGCGGATGCGGCATTTTCCGGCAACGGTTATCGGCGTGAAACTTTTCTCCCACTCGGCGTTCCAGTCTTTGTCGGGCATTGGTTTGCTCTCGATTTTGAGCGACTCAAAAATACCCTCAACAGGCTCAATAGCTGCCTGGGTGGCTGCAGCGTCGAAAATGTTGGTTAAAATGTACGCCGACAATCCATTGGGCGTTTCCATAAAACTATCGTAGCCAATTTCTGCCAGCAGCGCGGTCAGAATCTCACGGTTATCGGGCGTGGCCGGGCTGAAAATCAATTGAGTTTCAGTGTATTGCATTGCGTTTAATTTTTCGCAAGATAATAAATTACATTGTTGTCCGCTAAAATATATTTAACACAGCTTCAACGGCTGCCGCCACACTCATTTTGTTTCATTTCCGACTGATTTAAACGGCATTTAATCGGGCAATCTGAAAACAAAAAAAGCCGGCACCCAAGCGGATGTCGGCTTTTGCATTATATCGCGGCAAGCTGATTAGAATGCCTTGATAATTCCCATAAAGTCTTCGCATTTCAGCGATGCGCCACCAATCAGGCCGCCGTCGATGTCGGGTTTGGCGAACAGCTCGGGAGCGTTCGAAGCCTTGCACGAGCCACCATAAAGGATTGATGTGTTCTCGGCAACTTCCTTGCCATATTTAGCTGCAATCACCGAGCGGATGTAAGCGTGAATCTCTTCTGCTTGGTCCGAAGTGGCGGTTTTGCCTGTGCCGATAGCCCAGATTGGCTCGTAGGCGATGATAATCTTCGAGAAGTCGTCAGCCGAAAGATTGAATACCGAACCTTCGAGTTCAGCCTTTACAACTTCGTTCTGCTTGTTGGCTTCGCGCTCTGCCAGGCTTTCGCCGATGCAGAAGATAACCTTCAAACCGTTGGCCAGAGCCAGTTGAACCTTCTCTTTCAGAATGTCGTAAGTCTCTTTGTAGTACTCGCGGCGCTCCGAGTGGCCAAGGATAACGTACTCTGCACCAGTCGATTTAACCATTTCGGCCGAAACTTCACCAGTGAAAGCACCCTTCTCTTTGTCGGCGCAGTTTTCAGCGCCAAGGCCGATGATGTTGTGGTTGATAACCTCAGAAACCTTTGCAAGGTGGATAAACGGTGTGCAGATAACCACGTCGCAGTTTGGTTTTGCGCTCAAAGCGTTGTTCAACTCTGTTGCAAGAGCAATGCCTTCCTGAAGATTCTTGTTCATCTTCCAGTTGCCGGCAACTATTTTCTTTCTCATTTTTGAAATATTTAAATATTTAACAATCTGTTAATTACGTTTATTTTCGTTTCCGAATCTTTTGCGCGCAAGTAAGTAAATCGATGCGATAAATGCAAGCGATAAAATGAGCAGCCACGTGTAGAAAGTGCGCTGTTTTTCGATTTGATAATCAATGCATTTGGCCAGCAGGTTGCCTTCGAAGAACTTCAGTGGCGGAATGTCTTTCAGGTTCCATTTGCCGATAATCACGCCGTCTTTCACCACCATCAGGCCGGGGTTCGAGCGGACGATGGTTTTGAGCGTCGTCTCGTCGCAGATGCAGATTTCGTAAGGCGGCTCGGCCACCTCGCGGAACGACTCAATGGCCTCATCGGTCGAAGCGGTGAGCATACGGAACGTGTAGCCCTGCGCCAGGCAGAAGTCGGCCAGGCGGTTCAGGCTGTCGGTGCGGCTCAGGTCCGATTTGTCGAGATTGTAGGCGATGAGCAGAAAGTTGTAGTTGTCGCTCGCCAGCAGGTCTTCGGTCAGGTCCTCGCCGTCGGGGTTCACAATCGAGAAGTCGTGGATTGGCGGCTCGTAGCCCTTCTGCACCAGCGTGTGCCGTGCATCGACGAAAGTCCAGGTGCTGTCGGGCAAGTTGCTGATTTGGAATGTTTTCCTCTCGCCGTCTTTTTCATAGACGAAGGTGCTCTCATACACATCGGCAGGTGCGCCGGCGGGGCGTTCCATTTTCGCTTTGATTGATGTTCCAACGCTGTACGGGCGGAAATCGAGCACTTGCGTGTGATGGTATGAGTAGCCGCAGAAAACCAGAATGACCGCAGCCGCAGCACTCGTGAGCGCCCATTGCTCGGCGGGTTTCAGTTTGCTAACCAATTGCTTACGCGATGCGAACACCGCCACCGCAGCCGCCAGCAGCACAAGGTTTTTGAAGAATGTCTGCCAGTTGGTGATGACGAGTGCGTCGCCAAAGCAGCCGCAGTCGTGCACAGGGTTGGCAATGGCAATGTAGAGCGTGAGCGGCGTGTAGAAAGCCATAAAAGCCAGCACAAACGTCGCGCTGAAGCGGATCTTCAGGTTGAAGAGCACCATCACGCCAAGTGTGAACTCAATAAGGTTCTGCAGCACCGAGAGCGCGAACGCCAAGCCGTTGGCCCAGCCCATTCCGAAGGCGTTGAAATAGTCGATGAACTTGTAGGTTGAGCCGAGCGGGTCCACAGCCTTCACAAATCCCGAAAAAATGAATGTCACACCGATGATTATGCGGCAGACGAGCAGAATGGTTGGTTTTAAACGGTTCATAGTCTTTAAGTTATGAATTACGGGCGCAAGTAACACTCACACCATTATATAATGCAATAATAAGGTTTTCATAAAACGCACGTGCACAAGCATTCGTAAATTATGAGCGCACCACTACACGCCCCCCATTAAAAATTGATTATCAATTACTTTTCGGATACTCAATCCGCGTGTGGTAAATGTTCTGCAACTTCTGTTTGAAAAACATTTTCACAGTTTCAATGTCACGGAAAGTCAGTTCGGCGTGGTTCATTTGGCCGTGCTCAATTTTGTCGTCCACAATCTCCTCAACCAAAGCGCTAATCACCTCGGGCGAGTAGTCTTTGATGGTGCGCGAGGCGGCCTCAACCGAGTCGGCTAGCATCACCACGGCCGTTTCTTTCGTCACCGGCGACGGACCGGGATAGGTGTATTTTGCCACATCCACATTGTCGGCACCGTTGGCATTTACCTCATTATTATAGAAATAGCGCACCACGTCGGTTCCGTGGTGAGTGGTGATGAAATCGATAACGCGCGGCGGCAGCTTGTAGCTTTTGGCCAATGCCTCGCCGTGCTTCACGTGGCTGATGATTATATCGGCGCTCGCCTCGTTGCTTAGCGTGTTGTGCGGGCTCACTCCCACCTGGTTCTCGATAAAGAACTGTGGCATAGCTGTTTTGCCGATGTCGTGATAGAGCGCGCCAACGCGGGCCAGCAACGGGTTGCCACCGATGTTTCGGATGGCGTCTTCGGCCAGATTGGCCACCTGCATCACGTGCTGGAACGTGCCCGGCGCCTTCTCGGCCAGTTCGCGCAGCAGCGGATGGTTGGTGTCCGACAACTCCAGCAGCGTCACATCGGAAATCAAACCGAACAGACGCTCGAAGAAGAATATCAGCGGATAGCTTACAAACAGGAACAAGCCATTGATTATGAACCACATATACGGTCTAAGCCCGATGTTGGCCAACCGCCCTTCCTGCAAAAGCGACATACCAGTGTAAGTTATTATATACGAAGCCGTTACCATCAGCACTGCCGTAAAAAGCTGACGGCGTTTGGCAATCTTCGAGAGACAGAAAATGGCCACCATCCCGGCAACGGCCTGAAGCATAATGAATTCGTAGCCGCTCGATATGAGCAGACCGCACAAAATGGAGGTGATAATGTGCGCGATGAATGCCAGATGGCCGTCGTAGAAAGTGCGCAGAATGATTGGCAGAATGGCAAACGGCAGCAGATAAGCGTGTCCTATCTGAAGCCGAATCGAGACGCACATCATTCCAACCATCACCACAACAAGCCCCACCACAAAAAAGAGGTGGCGCGTGTGCGAGTAGATGCGCGGACGGTTCAAAATCACAAACACGAACAGCAGCGCCAGCATTATGGCCACCACCAGAATCTGGCCAACCAATGTCCACGACACCAGCCCCGATGTGACGCCCGCACTCTGGAACTCGCGCCGCAGCGACCGCAGTACCCGCAGGTTCTGGTCGTTCATTGGCTCGTTGTGGGCAATAATCAGCTGCCCGGCCTGCACCATTCCGCGCGACTCCGACAGCTGATCCTCAAGCGCCTGCCGGGCCTTGGTGGTCAGTGTTTTGTCGTACTCGATATTTGGTTTGATGAAATCGTAGATGTTCAGATAATCGACAGCGGTGAGCAGCACCTGATTGTTATTAAAATTCATTGTAATCAGCTCACTCACATAAGTTTGCGCCGAGTGGGTGGTAAAAACTTCAGCCGCTGGCACAGTGCGCCCCACTTTGTTCTCCACAAGCACCACCGCCCCCTGGCCGTTGTCTTTGTCAAGCACCTCGGTATAGTTTGTAACTCCTTTTGAATAAACCGATTCCATTGTTGTGAGTGCGAAATTGTGCAGCCGCGACTTAATGGTGTCGCCATCAACAGAAAGGTCGGGGAACTTGCTGCGCACTACATCCATTGCCGCCGCAAACCGGCGGTCGAACTCCCGCTCAAACTTCACGCGCTGCTCGGGGTAAACCGTTGAAATAACTGTGAAATAAGGTTTTGCATTCTTATGGATGTTGTCGCGCTCCTCCTTTATTTCGGCGTTGGTCTTGAGCACAACAAAGTCGAAAGGCGCGTACAAATCCTCATACTGCCACACCTTGCCCTTCTGAAGCTCGTATTTGAACTGGCGCTGACGCGGCAGCATTGCGGTTATGGCCACCACGGCCAACACAAAAATAATCAGCGCACTCGCCTTGTAGTGCTTCGAAATTCTGACATCGATAGGTACCATCAGTTTTAAAATTTTACCAAAAATACACATTTTGGCCACGTTGCCACGCAAAAAAAATGTGGCACTGTGTTCGGTAGCTTTTTTTTATGCAAATTTGTAAGCTAAAATTCGACGGATGAACAGCAACTTGTTTAACATATTTAAGGAACTCTCGAATCTGGCCTCGGGCGACAGCAGCTTCAATGTTGTTGATGAGCCTATCGACATCGATTTGCAGATGGAATACTTCAAACACTCGAAGAAAATCAGGCGCGACAACTCGGCTGAGCTCAAAGATGTTGAGGATTTGATGGCTCCCGAACTCACCGATGAGCAGTTGCGCGACCGGATGATTCTGCTTGCCAGCATCGACAACCCGCGCGCCTTCCGCATCCTTGAGGAGTACTCGAAAAACAAGTCGAACCGGCAGCACGAGTGGGCTGTGATGGCTCTGCAGGAGAGCAAGATGCTGATTGAAGGCAACCTGCTCAACGAGCGGCAGGTGTTTGTCTCGACCGGTTTGGGCGGCCGCGGCAAGATGCTGCGCTACTTTGTGGCGCTTGTGGGCAACAATGTCGAAGAGTTTGCCCCCTATCAGCAGCACGTAATACAATCGGAATTTGACACGGCACTTAAAAACAACCGCTCAACCATCGAAAATATTGAATTTCAAGGCAAATACGCCGCTCTGACGGTGCTCATTCCGTTAGACGTGCCGTGCCACCAGACATTGCTCGACGCAGTTGAGGAGTGCAACCTCTATGGCAATTTCCTGAAAACCGATTTCCTGATTACCAATGTCAAAACGCTGACATTCGAGGAGATAGACGAGTTTGTGACAAGCAAACTGAAAGAGGAATCGTCGAACGACGAAATCGATTTTGACAACCTTGACGAACTGGACGGAACCGACGAAACTGACCCCAACGAGTTGCCGTTCTAAAATCATTTATACAATTATGCTTCGCCTTGAAAGGGCAACTCGTATAACCCAAACTAACACCTTAGTTATGAAGGTGATGTATGTGTTTTTGACCCTGTAAGGACGAATGAAAGCAAAACCAAAAATGACTTTTGCCCTTGCAGGGCGTTTCCAATGATTGCGCATTCCACCCAAGGCGATGCCTTGGGCTATGTACTTCTGCCCCGTTGGGGCGAATCCCTTACTAAGACTGCGTTTTATTTATCAAGATCGTCGTAATCAACGCTAGTGAACTTGTCTGCATCCAGCTCTGGGTCTTTGTCTTTAGCCGGAGCCTCGCCGTTGTGCTCGTCAACATAGTCGAGAACCTCGTCGAACGCGTCCATAAACTTCTCGAAATCCTCCTTGTACAAGAAAATTTTATGTTTCTCGAAATGCGCTCCACCGTTGTCCTCGAAAATCTTCTTGCTCTCAGTTACAGTAATATAATGCTCGTTTTGGCGGGTTGTCTTCACATCGAAAAAATAGGTGCGCTTGCCCGCTTTCACAACTTTCGAAAATACCGTATCGGAATCCCTCTTGAAATCGTTCTTCTCAAAATCGCCCATCACAAATGTTATTTAGTGTGTTTTAAATTCATCGTCTCAAATGTATAAAATAGTTGAAACTTCCACCTTCCTGAGCGATAAAAAACGCACTCCGCTGCAAAAAACCGCCAACCAAGGCGCCAGATTGGTGACGGGCGGCACAAAAATTAAGGCCTCCGGGTGTTATTCGGAGGCCTTTTTACTAACTAACTCAAACCTTATGAAAAAAACTATCTATCTTTTCTTTATGTGTCGTTAAACGGAAGTTTTCAACAATAGGTTTTATTAAATACGCGATTATGTATCAAATAATTTGGTGAATATAAAATTAGCGAATAACGGCGAATAGCATAAAAAAATATGTCTGCGCTCATATCATTTTTGCGAGAATCGCTCTGCGCCTAATCATCAGCCGATGAAAATGAATAATAAAATTCCGCTCGATTTTCATTTTTGCTATCTTGCAATCAAATTACAAGCAACAAAAAAACTCTAATAAATTTATTATGAACGCACAAACAACTATTCTGACAATTGCGCTTGCCGCAATTTGCACAACCGGCTATGCCCAAAACAATTCAGGCAGTACGGCACAAACAATCAAAGAACGACAAGTGCGAATTTTTGAGGAAATACCGGTTGAGTTGTTGAATCATTTAGACCAAATGGGAGTAGATACCCTTGCAACGCTTAATGACTATGAAGCAAGGTATTTAAGCTTTATTTTTAGCATAGACACTAATGATTTTAATCTTGCCGGGGCAAAAATGGGGTTCGTAGGTGTCATAGGTAATAAAATAAAATTCTTTTCTGACGAAAAAGATTGGTTTTACCGCGGTGAAAAAGGTGGTGTTGGTGGTTGTTGTTTGTACATTTTCAATGCTAATCAAAAAAAAGAGTCCGGAGGTTATGAAGCTGCCATTATATGTTGGAGTAAAATCGCAATACCAATAGAAGATGTGGTTAAAAGGTTGAAACAACGTTCTGTAGATGTTCGTTAAAATTTTAAAATCCGCAGTTAATCTTTTAGAGGTTGCCTGCGGATTTTTTCATCGTCGCTGCAAAAAAATCCCGTCCGAAACTCGAACGGGATTTTTCTTTTATCGCGAAGCGCTAAACTTCTAAACTCTAAACTTCTTACCCTTTCTTCGCCTTCACCCATTCAAACGCATTCCGCAGAGCGATAGCCCACGGCGACAGGTCGTCTTGTTTGCGGCCCTCGGGGTAGTGCGGCCACTGCCACGGGAACAGGGCGCGCTCGGGGTGCGGCATCATTGCCACGTGGCGGCCATCGGCAGAGCAAATGCCGGCGGCGTTGAACGCCGAGCCGTTCGGGTTGGCAGGATAGGTGCCGTAAGCGTATTTAACAGGAATGTTGTATTTGTCCTCGCTGTACGGGAAACTGAATTGGCCTTCGCCGTGAGCCACCCAAACGCCAAGTCTCATTCCTGCCATATTCTTGAAGAACACGCTGTTGTTCGGCTCGATAACGACATCGACAAAGCCCGATTCGAACTTGTGCGACTTGTTGTGCAGCATACGCGGCTTTTCAGCGTCGGTGGGGTTGATAAGTCCGAGTTCAACCATCACCTGACAGCCGTTGCAGATACCCATACTCAACGTGTCGGGGCGGGCGTAGAAGTTCTCGAGCGCCTTTTTGGCCTTCTCGTTGTAAAGGAACGCGCCGGCCCAGCCTTTTGCCGAACCCAGAACGTCGGAATTCGAGAATCCGCCGACGAAGATTATCATATTCACATCCTCAAGCGTCTCGCGGCCGCTCACAAGGTCGGTCATATGAACGTCCTTCACATCGAAGCCCGCGGTGTAGAGCATATAGGCCACCTCGCGGTCGCATTGGTTGCCTTTCTCACGGATTATGGCAGCCTTAATTCCGCTCTTTGTGCGGCGTTTCAGGTCGATGCCAAGCGATTTTGCCGAGCCGTCGAAGGCTTTGAAATCGAACTTGTGTGCGTGGTTCTTGTAGTTGTTGAAGCGCTCGAGTGCCAGGCCGTTTTGAGTTTGGTCGCAGTCGAGCAGATACGAAGTGCGGAACCAAGTGTCACGCAACTTCTTGATATCGAATGAGTAATTGTTTGCGCCTGTGGCAATGTCAAGTTTGCCGGCAGTGCCCAGCGTGCCGATAGTCTTGAATGCCACGCCCGCCTTTTTGAGTGCGTCAGCGGCTTTGCCGTCGGCGGCAACTTGCAGCACAAGTGCCGGATTTTCAGCAAACAACAGTTTCACAGGGTCGTTCTCGCCAAAGTCGGCAAGGTTGATATTCAGACCAGTCTCGTCGTTCGAGAAGGCCATTTCGAGCAATGTGGTAACCAAACCACCAGCCGAAACGTCGTGTCCGGCAATCACCAAACCGCTTTCAATCAGGCTCTGAACAGCGTTGAATGCCTTTGCAAAATATTCAGTGTCAGTAACATCGGGGCAATCAGCACCCACACCGTTGATTATCTGCGCAAACGCTGAACCGCCAAGTTTCAAGGCGTCTTTCGACAAATCGATATAAATCAGTTCCGATTTCACGTTGTGCAGCACAGGCGACACAGCCTTGCGGATATCGGTGGTCTCGCCAACGGCCGAAACAATCACCGTTCCGGGCGACAGAACCTTGTCGCCATTCGGATATTTCTGCGTCATTGAGAGCGAGTCCTTACCCGTCGGAACGTTGATTCCCAACTTGATACAGAAGTCGCTCAGGGCCTCAACAGCTTTGTACAGCCTTGCGTCCTCGCCCGGATTGAAGCACGGCCACATCCAGTTGGCGCTCAGCGATATGCCTTTCAGTTTGTCCTGAATCGGCGCCCAGACAATGTTTGTAAGTGCCTCGGCCACAGCCATTCGCGAACCTTTGGCAGGATTAATCATCGCGCAAAGTGGGGCGTGACCAACCGAAGTGGCAACACCGTATTTGCCCTGATAATCAAGCGCTACCACGCCGCAGTCGTTGAGCGGAAGGTGAAGCGGGCCAGCGCATTGCTGCATCGCAACCTTTCCGGTCACCGAGCGGTCAACCTTGTTGGTGAGCCAGTCTTTGCACGCAACCGACTCAAGTTGAAGCACTTGCTCCAGATAATCGGCAACTTTTGCGGTGTCGTATTTCAAATCGGCATACTGTTCTTTGACGGTTTTGTCGTTCATTATGGTGCGCGGCGGATTGCCAAACATATCGGCAAGTTGCAGATTGATAGGGTCTTCGTTGGTCTGCTTGTCGGTGAAGCGGAACTGCATATCACCAGTGGCCTCGCCCACAACGTACATTGGCGCGCGCTCGCGGTCGGCAATTTTCTTCAGGTGGTCTATATCCTTGTCTTTCAGTACCAAACCCATACGCTCCTGACTCTCGTTGCCCACAATTTCCTTGTCAGAAAGAGTCGGGTCGCCGATAGGCAGTTTGCGAATGTCGATAACGCCGCCGGTGGCCTCAACCAACTCCGAAAGGCAGTTCAGATGGCCGCCTGCGCCGTGGTCGTGGATTGACACAATCGGGTTGTCCGACTGCTCGCTCAAGGCGCGGATTGCGTTGTAAACACGGCGCTGCATTTCGGGGTTCGAGCGCTGAACAGCGTTCAACTCAATCGAGTTGTTGTACTCGCCCGTGGCAACCGACGACACTGCGCCGCCGCCCATTCCAATACGGTAGTTGTCGCCGCCCAGAATCACCACTTTGTCGCCCGGCTCGGGGTCGGCCTTCAGGCAGTCCTTCTTTTTGGCGTAGCCCACACCGCCGGCCATCATTATCACCTTGTCGAAACCGAATTTCTTGTATTGCTCGAAGTGCTCCATTGTGAGCAAACTTCCGCAGATAAGCGGCTGTCCGAACTTGTTGCCGAAGTCGCTCGCGCCGTTCGACGCCTTGATAAGAATCTGCTCCGGCGTCTGATAGAGCCAAGGACGCGGCTCGGTGGCCTTCTCCCACTCACGTCCGCCGTCAAGGCGCGGATACGAAGTCATATAAACGGCCGTTCCGGCAATCGGCATACTGCCCTTGCCGCCTCCCATACGGTCGCGGATTTCGCCGCCCGAACCAGTTGCGGCACCATTGAACGGCTCCACTGTTGTGGGGAAGTTGTGAGTTTCGGCTTTCAGCGAGTAAACCGACTCGTAATCAGTCACTTCAAAGAAATCCGATTTCTCCTGCGCGGCCGGTGCAAACTGCTCCAGAGTGTGTCCCTGCATAAACGCGCAGTTGTCTTTGTAGGCCGAAACCACGTTGTTCGGGTTGGTTTTTGTAGTCTTTTTAATCAGGCCGAAGAGCGTTTCCTTTTTCTCCTCGCCGTCGATAATGAACTGTCCGCCAAAGATTTTGTGACGGCAATGCTCCGAGTTCACCTGCGAGAAGCCGAACACCTCGCTGTCGGTGAGCGGGCGGCCGAGTTTCTTTGCAAGACCTTCCAAATAGTTGATTTCCTCTTCTTTAAGTGCCAAGCCTTCTTTTTTGTTGTAGGCCCTGATATCGGTTATGTGGACAATGGGCTGCGGCTTGATATCGACAGTGAAAATGCTTTGGTCCAATTGGTTATAGAACGATTTGAGCATTGGGTCGAAGTGCTTTTTGTCGGCACTCTGCGCCTCGAATTCCTCAATGC
The DNA here is from genome assembly GCA_902790595.1 of uncultured Bacteroidales bacterium. Lineage (GTDB taxonomy): Bacteria > Bacteroidota > Bacteroidia > Bacteroidales > SZUA-534 > RUG13583. The sequence continues at coordinate 113,346 of CADASL010000004.1, read as the reverse complement.
GGACAATGCCGCTGATACCCATATTTTGGGTAATCTCGACGGCGTTGGTGCTCCACGGGGTAATCATCTCCTTGCGCGGGCCCACAAACGAGCCGGCGGGCGCTTTCTGTCCCAGGCACTCCGAACGGCCGAAAAGCCAGTTCAGTTTCTCAATGTCGGCGGCTGCGATTTCGGCGGTCGTCTGCACTGCAATCACTTTGTTTTCAGGTGTTTTAAAGAAGGTAACCATCAAAATTCGTTTTAAAAATTACGGTTTCAAAATCAAAGTGCAAATCTACAAAAGAATAAGGGGTAATCAAGGGTGGTTTATTCACAAATTTCGCACACAAAAACCTCACATTTTTCGCCTCGGATTTCTCAATTATTCAGCTCTTTAGTTATATTTGTTGAATAATAACCCCAAAAGAATTAAAAAGATGAAAGGTGTTTTTATCACGTTGGTCATTCTTGATGTTATGGCCTTGATTGGCAGCATTGTCGGTGTTGTGAATTGCTATGTCGAAGTCGGCCGCACCGACCCTCTGCCGTGGTGCCTGCTGATGTCGTGGGCCATTATCGGCATAATAAAAGACGGATTGATTTATCGCGGAAGCGAGATGAGCACTACCGGACAGAAAGGTGTCAACCAAATTAACGACACCCTTCGCCCGCAAGCCTAATTTTAATAAATTGCGCCATTATTTCCGTTGCCGGGACTGCGAGTTCCGCGCAACGTTAATCTTATTGCCAGTCAGTTGGTTACCAATGTGGACCGGCGCTAAATTTTGTTGTTGAAATTAAACATCGAACTATGTTTTCAGGAATTGTTGAAGAGTTTGCCGAAGTTGTCGGCATTAAGAAAGACCAGGAAAATCTGCATTTCACGCTGAAATGCTCGTTTGTCAACGAGTTGAAAATTGACCAGAGCGTGGCGCACAACGGCGTCTGCCTGACGGTGGTTCGCATTAAGGACGGAACCTACACCGTAACGGCGATGAAAGAGACGCTCGACTGCTCGAATCTGGGGCTGTTGAAGGTTGGCGACAAGGTGAATGTTGAGCGCTCGATGCTGATGAACGGCCGCCTCGACGGCCACATTGTGCAAGGCCACGTTGACAAAACGGCACGCTGCACAAAAGTTGAAGACGCCGAAGGAAGCCACGTTTTCACCTTCGAGTACGATTTCGACAAAGAGATGGCCAAACGCGGCTATCTGACTGTGGATAAGGGTTCTGTAACCGTCAACGGTGTGAGCCTGACGGTTTGCCGCCCGACTCGCAACTCGTTCCAAGTCTGCATCATTCCTTACACTTTCGACAACACCAACTTCCACACTATCAAGGTTGGAACAGTTGTCAATCTAGAGTTCGACATCATCGGAAAATACATTGCGCAAATCACAAAACTGTCGCAAGAATAGTAAAGACAGGGTGCTACGGCTTATGAAACGAGAGGACAGACTCAAAAAATGCCGCTTTTATAAGGGTGAAAAGGAATTCCCCAAGACTAAATATGGGGAAGATTTGCCTTTCGCTTTTTCTTATTGGGAGGCAGAAGAATTGTATGTTAATCGTTTTGAGGACGAAAAAGAATTTGCTCGACAAGCAATAGCCGACTGCTTCCGAGAAAACCTTGTTGGCTTATATTTAGACGTTCCCCTTGAATTGCTTGCGTGCTTATACGCCACTTACGTCCACATAATGGGCGGTGATGAACACTCGACGGGGCCATATTTTGAGCATAATTTTATGCCCAAATATATGGCTCAACGTTTAGGGCTCGTCTCAAACGTACGACCAACACCTAATACCTAACACCAAAAATTATTTAAATGGACATTGTTAACTTGTCGTTTATCGACAAACGTTTTGATACTCATTCTATTACGATAGGAAATTTGCAAATGGGCGGCACCAATCCCATTCGTGTGCAATCAATGGCCAACACGCCAACTCACGATGTGGAAGCATCTGTGCGCCAAGCAATTGAGATTTTTGATGCGGGCGCCGAATTGGTGCGTTTTACGGCTATTGATGAGAAAGACGCCTACGCCTTGCGCGATATTAAAAACGAACTGGTGGCGAAAGGCTACACAAAACCCATTGTGGCCGATGTGCACTTCAATGCGCAGTTGGCCGATATTGCTGCGCAATTTGTTGACAAAGTGCGTATTAACCCCGGCAACTATCTTGAGAAACGCGCCACTTTCACCACGCTTGAATTTACCGACGAAGAGTATCAAGCTGAACTGGAAAAACTCGACGCGCGGCTGCTTAAACTACTGAATATCTGCAAAGAACACGGCACGGCACTGCGTATAGGCACTAATCACGGCTCGCTGTCGGACCGCATAATGTCGCGCTACGGCGATACCCCGGCCGGAATGGTTGAAGCAACGATGGAATTTCTGCGCGTCTGCCAAAAATATGATTTTCAGAATGTTGCCGTTTCGCTCAAGTCGAGCAACACGGTGGTAATGGTGCAGGCTTACCGCCTGCTTGTCAAGCAGATGGCCGCAGAAAAGATGAGTTTTCCAATCCATTTGGGCGTGACCGAAGCTGGTGCCGGAACCGACGGCATAATCAAATCGGCTGTGGGCATTGGAACGTTACTTGCCGACGGCATTGGCGACACTATCCGCGTGTCGCTCACCGGCAGTCCGGCCAGCGAAATACCGCCCGCACAGATGCTTGCCGATTACTTTGCCGGCCCAAACAAGAACGTGAAAATCAACTACAACGAGCCGCTGGCTTTCGACCCGTTCTGTTTCAGCAAGCGTGACACTAGTCTAAATCCATCATTCGACAACACCAAGCCGCTGGTAATCTGCGACTTGCCCGACCTTTCGATGGAAACCTTGCAATCGCTCGACATCACTTTCGACCTGAATACTATGACCATCACTGGCGGCAAGCAATCGCCTGATGTTCTGTATTTTGGTGCACCCGAAATGGATTTGCCAGACTTCAAGACTAAAAATATTTCGCTATTAATCGACTACAAAGTCTGGATAAAAGACAGCAATTTTGAACCGCTTTATGGATTAAATACCTATTTGTCAGCAAAATACAAATCAGACAAGCGCAACTGGGTGATGGTGAGCCTCGGCACACTGACGCCCGAAGCAATGGCGGTGCTGAAATCGGACCCGACCGTCGTGCTCATTGCGTGCTCAATGTGCGTGAATCAAGCGGCCGAGCAGCGTGCCATTTTCAACAAGCTGATTGCCAACGGCGTAAACCTGCCGGTTGTGGTGAGCAGCATCTACAAGGAACCCGATGTGGCGCAGTTTCAGCTGAAAGCTGCGGCTGACAATGGTTTGTTCTTCATTGATGGAATGGCCAACGGCCTGTGGCTGAGCAATTTCGCGCGCATCAACGTCAAAACGGTTACCGACACAGCTTTCGCCATTCTGCAATCGGCGCGCGCCCGCTACACCCGCACCGAGTACATATCGTGCCCGTCGTGCGGCCGCACACTCTACAATATTGAGAAAGGCCTGGCCGAAGTGAAGAAAGCCACGGCGCACCTGACCGGCCTGAAAATTGCCGTGATGGGCTGCATTGTGAACGGCCCTGGCGAGATGGCCGATGCTGATTACGGCTACGTTGGTGCTGGTCCCGGCAAGGTGAACCTGTACAAAGGCAAAACGCTTGTAAAACGCGGCGTTGACGAGGCTGTGGCGCCGCAAGAACTGCTGAAAATGATTGAGGAAGACCAAAAAAACTGAGAGTTTGGCGGTCCGAAATCCAGTAAAAACCTACCATTTCGATTGGTTAAACAAAAGGTTGAAGATTAGGTTGCTACATACCTAAAAATGTTTATTTTTAGGCCACAATTATGAGGGGGGGCTACCTAACATCGATAAACCTTATTGTTTTATTGGCTGCGGCATTGTTCGCACAGCCACAAATCGCTTATTCCCAAGAAGATAATTTGGCAATAAAACCAGAGGTTTACGTCGATCCGCACCAAACAAAAATCGACAGCCTTCTGTCGTTCATCAAGCCTGACAGTCCCGATAGCGTTAAAGCCAAGTATTTCTACGAGATAGCAATGGCGGCCGAGATTTCTGACACCATTCAAAAATACGCACTGCTCTCGCTGGAATACTGCCAATACACTGATTATTCGTTATTTGCAAACAATTATTATGCTATAGCCGAATCGTACCACAAAGACGAGGCGTTCAAAAACGCACTGCTTTTCCATCAGAAATCCATCAAATATTCGTCGAAGCTCGACGATTCAAAGATGATGGCAAAAACATATCAGAGGCTGGCGCTCGTTTTCGATGATTTGAATGACATCGACAGCGCGACACATTATATGGATAAAGCGCTGGATATCAGCAAGAAGATTAACGACACGATTCTCTTGGTTGACTGCTATCGGCATTTGGGCGAAATATACCTCAACAAAAAACTGTTCAAAGAGGCGGAGGACTATTTCAAAAGAACTCTCGGAATTGACTCGCTGCGGAAAAGCAGCCACGAATACGGCTACGACCTGTTTCTACTCGCGCAATCGGTTGACGAGCAAGAGAATAGCTCGGTCAGAGAAATGCTGACCGCAACCGGTTACCTTAAAAAAGCCGCCGGCATTTTCGAGGCCGACGACTCGTACACACGGTTCTACGTATATCGCATATTTTCATCGATTTACATCAAACTTGCACAAAAAACCGGCAAGACTGAATATGCCGACAGCAGCTACAACTATCATCAGAAAGCCGAGAAATATTTCATCAAAAACGCCCCGACAGCCGAATTCCGCAAGTTCTACTACGTCTATGTCGATTATATGATTTTTTACAAGCGGTACGACGAGGCGAGAATCTTTATGACGAGCCTGGGGAACAGCTTCAACAACGAGACGGCGCCAGCGGCTTACGAGGACTACCACCGCCGGTTTAAGGAGGTTTGCCTTCTGCTCGGCGACTACAAACGGGCCTACGAACATTCGGAAAAGCAACGCGAGTATGGGTGGAAAAACCTGAACGACAGCACAATGGCAGCTCTTTCGGACGCCAAAACGCAGCAGGCCGTGACGATTGAAAAGGTTGAGCGCGAGAAAGATATGCAAATCCATAACGCCGAAAAGCGGCAGATGCAAATCGCCATTTTCTCGCTCATCGGCGGATTGTTCTTGATTTCGCTATTGGTGTTCTACATCTCCAGAGTACTGAAATTCAAGAAGAAAGCAAACGCGGAGCTCACTCAAAAAAACACACTCCTTATTGAGCAAAAAGAGGAGATTGAGACGCAGCGCGACCACATTGAGCAGCAGAGCAAAGAGATTCGCGCCAGCATCAACTACGCGCGGCGAATCCAGCGGGCCCTGCTCACACCCGAAGAGGCCATCGGCAAAGTCTTCCCCGACTATTTTCTGCTCTACAAACCGTGCAACGTGGTGAGTGGCGACTTCTACTGGGTTGGCCAGTTTGGCGACAACAAAGTTTGCATTATTGCCGACTGCACAGGCCACGGCGTGCCGGGCGGCTTTATGAGCGTGCTGGGAATGACGAACTTGAATTATATTGTAAGCCAGGACATTACCCCCGACGCCATCCTCAACAAACTGCGCGAAGCGATAACGCATAACCTCCGCCAAAGCGAGGAAACGCCCGAGAAACTGACCGCCCAAGTGCTTGATGGTATGGATGCGGCGGTTTATGTGGTGAACGAAAAGACGATGACGCTCTCGTTTGCCGGGGCCAACACTCCGTTGGTGCTCATCCGCGACAACAAGGTGCAGGTCATCAACCCCGACCGTATGCCGGTAGGTATCGCCATAGATATGAGGCCGTTCAAGACCGTTACAATGAAGCTGCGCAAAGGTGACTGCCTCTACACCTATTCCGACGGTTTCCAAGACCAGTTCAACTACGAGACATCCATAAAATTCCAAAAAGGCCGCCTGCTCGACCTACTTCTCGAAATCCACAATCGCACAATGGACGAGCAACGCGAATTGCTGAACCTCATCTTTAAGGAGTGGCGCGGTCCGGCCGAAAACCAAACCGACGACGTGGTGATTATGGGCGTGAGGATTTGATTGAAAAAACGCAAACCAAAGCCCGAATCCCAACTTTTTCAACCTTGCGTATAATTTTTAATTGAAATTACATAAATTTGTATTACTCCTGTGCGCAGGAAGTAGCCAATAGAAATATTGACGGTTGAAAACCAATTTGATATGAGCAATTTTGAAAACAATTGTGGCAAAACCACACGGCACACACTGTCGCGGTTTACAGTTTTTTTTGCAGCAGCGGTTTTGTTTATGCTGTCGCAAATTGCTTATAGTCAGAGCGAAGACCTTGACACCGCCAATCTTGCCGAGACAGAGCAGCCCAATCTCAACAATAAGCTCGTTGTAATAAAAAAACGCGAGCCCGACATTGAAAAAGCAAAGGAGTACTGCAGGATGGCAATTGCCTCCGACAACATCGACACCATAATGAAATATGCCGCGCTCTCGCTGGAATACTGCCAACCAACTGATTCAGAGCTAATTTCCTGCGATTACTACGAACTCGGCTACGCGTATTACATAAAAGACGACGCGCGCGATGCGCTGGATTACACTCTAAAGGCGATGCACGTGTACAACGACACCTCAAAAAACAAATACGTTGCGCAAGCCTGCCTTGGCGCGGGACTCTGCTACGAGGATTTGAACGTACCCGACAGCATTTTTCTCTATTTCAATCGGGCGCTCAACATCTACATCACACTGCAAGACACGGCAGGCATTTGCCAGACATACAAGGATTTAGGCGATGTGTACACGCATATGAAACTGTATGCCAACGCCGAAGAAAACTACCAGAAGGCCTTGGCGTTCGCCACTCTTATGAACGATACCCTGGATATGGCCACATACTACCGCTGTATTGGCCAGCTGCTCTCGAAAAAATCGGACACCCTGATAACCAGCGCCATCGAGAATCTGAAAAAATCAATTTATCTGTTCGAAACAAAAAATACTGACAATGAGAATTTTATCACAATAAAATATTGGGCATACACCGACCTTGCCAAGGCTTACATTCAATTGGCAAACTACACGGGCAAAAGCGTTTACGCCGATAGCTGCTACATATATATTAAGAAAGTGGGCAACTATAATCTGAAGGTAGGCGACCCTTTCAGCTACCTCCTCGACCGGTACACTTACGCCGACTATCTTGTGTTTTTTCACAGATACGATGACGCGCTGGCAATCTTGCTGAAACTGGAGAAGTTTTTTGACGATGACAGCCCGGCTGCCGACAAGAAAACCTATCACCGGCGTCTTTACGAAGTCTATCTGCTCCTTGAGGACTACAAAAACGCTCTGGCCCACTATGAAAAATACGACCAATACAAGTCGGAGCAAGTCAACGAGAACGCCCTCAACTCAATAAAAAACGCCGAGGTTGAGCGCACGCGGATGATTGAGGAGATGAAGCGCGAGAACGATGCAAAACTGCACGCCGCCGAGCGCCGACGGATGCGCATTGTCAACATCTCGCTTATTGGCGGCTTGGGGCTGTTCGTGCTGCTGATATTCTACATTGCCAGAGTGCTGCATATCAAGCACAAAGCCAATGCCGAGCTTGCAGAGAAGAACGCCATTCTGGCCGAACAGGCTGAGGAGATTCAGGCGCAGAACGATGAGATTCTTGCACAAAACGACGAGATTATAGCGCAGAATGAGGAGATTCAGGCGCAAGCCGAAAAAATCAAAGAGCAGAGCGAGGAGATTCACGACAGCATCAACTACGCCCGCCGCATCCAGCGCTCACTGCTCACGCCATCGAAGACAATCGCCAGCATTTTCCCCGATTACTTTGTGCTTTACAAACCGCGCAACGTGGTCAGCGGCGATTACTACTGGGTGGGCCAGTTTGGCGACAACAAAGTCAGCATTGTAGCCGACTGCACGGGCCACGGCGTGCCTGGAGGATTTATGAGCGTGCTCGGTATGGCCAATTTGAATTATATTGTGGAACAGAACGTTAGCCCTGATGTGATTCTGAATCACCTGCGCGAGGCCATAATCACCAACCTGCGCCAGCGGTCCGACGTCCACACCGCCCTGCACGATGCCGAGCACCCCACAGCGCAAGTCGACACCAGCGACCGCAGCCGCGACGGTATGGATGTGGCGGCATACGTTGTGAACGAGAAACTGATGAAACTGTCGTATGCCGGAGCCAACAACCCGCTTGTGCTTATTCGCGGCAACGAGGTTCAGACGCTCAAAGCCGACCGTATGCCAGTCGGAATCCACGAGTGCCTCGACCCGTTCACCTGCACCACCATCGACATTCAGCGCGGCGATTGCATCTACACCTTCTCCGACGGATTTCAGGACCAGTTCGGTGCGGAAACAGGCAAAAAATTTATGAGCCGCCGCTTGCGCGATTTGCTGCTCGAAATCCACGAGCAACCAATGGCCGAGCAGAAAAAAATATTGAATGTCGTGTTTGAGGAGTGGCGCGGCCCTGTCGGCAACCAAACCGACGATGTGGTGATTATGGGTGTGAGGATTTGAAAATCGCTATATATTTGCCCCGCAAATGAAACAGCGTAGAAACATATCGGCCCTGCTCCTGCTTGCAGTTTTTCTGACACGCGTTGCCGTGCTGGCGGTGCACACGCACGAGCCGGTGTATCACGCTGATTATGAGTGCGAACAGTGCGCACACCACGCTTGCCACTCGGGGCACTTGATTGAGTTGCAGCTAACCGATAGCAATTGTATTATTTGCCAACTGTGCCAGTTGCCTTTCGCAATGTCGCTGTCGATTGCCATTGCATCGCTTTTATTATTAACAAGATACATCCAAACCGCAGAGTGCAGCCTCATTCCTTGCAACAGATACGGGCACATTCGCGGACGCGCCCCTCCTACGATTTAAACAAACATCCCGCTATTTTTTTGTTGGCCCGAATTGCAGGCTCTCGTTTGCTGCATGTTTATCGAGCTGATAATCAGTTTGTTTAAATCAAATAACCGATTAATGACACATTTTCTTGCTGCTGCGGCGTTGCTGTGTGCAATGACCGACACAGTGATTGATATTGAGGAAGTTACCATTACGGGACATACTGTGCGCACCGTGCAGACGAACACAACTCTGCCTTCGATTCAGTTGAGCCGCGACTATCTTCAGCAGAACTTCTCGGGCAGCCTGATGCAGACGCTGCAAGGCATTCCGGGCGTGAAGGCGATGAGCATTGGCTCGGGGCAGTCGAAACCGACAATCCGCGGCCTGGGCTTTAACCGTATGGCTGTGGCCGAAGACGGCATAAAGCACGAAGGTCAGCAGTGGGGCGATGACCACGGTCTGGAGATTGACCAGTTTGCCATCGACCGCGTTGAGGTGATAAAAGGTCCGGCGGCTCTGCTCTATGGCAGCGATGCCATTGGCGGTGTTATATGCTTATATACCAATCACATACCAACCGACAATTTGAGTGGAGCGGTGCAGTTGTTCGGACAGAGCAACAACGGACAATTGGGCGCCTCGGCCAAGTTAGGACTGCGTGCCGGAAGGCTTTTCTGCCGCGCCAACGTCACCATTATCAACTATGGCGACTACCGCGTGCCAACCGACAGCATTCAGTACTACTCGTACTATATCAAGCTGAAAGACCAGCGGTTACGCAATACGGCCGGGCTTGAGCGCGATGGAAGTTTGATGCTCGGTTATGCCGGATACAATTTTCACACCGACCTGCGCGTGTCGGACTCGTACGCAAAAAGCGGATTTTTTGCCAACGCTCACGGACTTGAAGTGCGATTGTCCGACATTGATTACGACCGTTCGCAGCGTGACATTGACTTGCCGTATCAATGGGTGAACCATCTTAAAGTGTTGAGTCACAGCAGTTGGCGCAACAGCGTTTTGTCGATTGATGTGTCGCTTGCCTATCAGAACAACAGACGCGAGGAGTGCTCGGAACCGGTGTCGCACGGCTATATGCCGAAACCCGACGGCCCAATGGAGCGCCATTTCGACAAGAGCACCTACACGGCCAACATCGGGCTGAAAATGGCGCTGGCGGAGCACAATTTAAATGCTGGAATCAACACTGAATATCAACATAATAGACGAACAGGCTGGGGATTCATTATCCCCGATTTCGAAACCGGGAGCTACGGCGCCTATCTTCTTGACAAGTGGCAACCGACTGACAAACTGAAACTTAATGCCGGTTTGCGCTACGATTTCGCGCAGACGCACATTCACAGTTACAACGACTGGTACAAAACGCCCGTTGGCGCCGATTCGGTTTTTAAACAGCGCTCTGCCGATACCGACCTGACTTTCAACAATCTGACTTGGTCGGTTGGAGCAAGTTACGAGGCTGCAGATTGGGTGCTGAAAGCCAATGCGGGCAAGAGTTTCCGCATACCGATTCCGAAAGAGCTGGGCGCCGACGGCATCAACTATCACATTTTCCGCTACGAGCGCGGCAATGCCGAACTCAACCCCGAAGTGTCGTACCAACTTGACGTGAGCGCCTATTGGGCCAACAAGGTGGCCAGCATTCAGATTGAGCCGTACGTGAATTATTTTCCGAACTATATCTATCTGAACCCCACGTCGTTATACGAGGAAGGGCTGCAACTGTACCATTACACGCAGGCCGAAGTCTTGCGCTATGGTGTTGAGTGTCAGACCACTTGCAAAATCACGCGGCACATTGATGCCGAACTGAAAGGCGAGTATCTGTATGCCGAGCAGCTGTCGGGCGCGAAAAAGGGCTACACGCTGCCGTTCTCAACGCCGTGGTCGACCGATGCGGGGCTCAAGTACAGCCACAAGCGGCACGGTGAGGGCTCTGTCGGGCTGAACGTGCATATAGTTGGGAAACAAGACAATATAGTGCCGCCCGAAAAGCCAACCGATGGCTATTGGACGCTGAATCTGTCGGCGAGCCACCGTTTTCGCTTTGCAGGAAGCAGCATTAGCCTGTCGCTTCACGCTGATAATCTGCTGAATAAGCGCTATTATGACCACACCAGTTATTACCGGCTTATTGATGTGCCGGAGGCTGGCCGGAATTTTTCGATTATGGCGGGATGGGAGTTTTAAACGTTAACACAAACACTAACTAAAAACACAAACAATAATTAAAAGCACTAACTGAAAACGGAAAACAAAACAATTTAAATGTTTAATAAATAAAGATTTACAATAATGGAAAAGATATTTAATATGAGCCTTATCGCGGCTCTCACAGCTATGACATTTGTATTCGCATCGTGCAACAAAGACGACGAAACACCTGAAAAACCGACAATTACGCTCACCGAAGTGGGGCACGACAACAGCCGCCACACCCATCCGGGGCACGACCTGCACCTTGAAGCCGATGTTGTGGCCGAAGGATTAATCAGCCGAATCGACATCGAAATTCATCAGGAGGAAGGCAGCGGTTTCGAAATCGAGAAATCGTTTACCGATGGTAAATATATGGGTGTCAAGAATATAGAGTTTCACGAGCACATCGATATTCCTGCTGAAGCGCCGCTTGGTGAGTATCATCTTCACTTCACGGTTACCGACAAGGAAGGCCAGCAAACAACGGCCGAATGCCACATCGAAATTGTTGAGGATGACGATGATGACGACGATGAACACGAACATTCACATAACGATTAAAGTATGAAAAAAAGCATTTTTTCATCGCTTCTGCTGTGCGCACTCTGTGCGTGCAGCAGTTCCGATAAAACGGAGGATATGACGCTGCCCGAAATCACTGCCGATGGCGAGCAGACTTGTCCCATTGATTGTCAGCAGTTTAAACGCGGCGGCGTGATTGCTTTCCACTATCAGTTTTCTGACAATGTGGAGTTGGGCAGTTATAACATTGAGGTTCACAACAATTTCGACCACCATACCCACAGCACTTCGGCGGCCGAATGCGACATTGAGGCCGAGAAAAAGCCCGTGAATCCGTGGGTGTTCAACAGCGATTTCGACATCCCGGAAGGGCAACAGACATACACGGCAACCATCAACATCGACATTCCGGCCGACATCGACCCGGGCGATTATCACTTTATGGTGCGCCTAACCGACCAGGCCGGCTGGCAACAGCTGAAATCGATGGCGGTGAAGATTTTGGAGTAAACTAAAACTTCCACCTTACCTGAAACTTGAATTCAGTGCGGTGGTTGGCGTCAATCATATTGGGCGTGGTGCCGATGGTTTGCTTGTCGGCGTACCAGGTGCGCGACGCCTTTGCCCAAACGGTAAGGTTTTTGGCAGGCGACCACGACGCGAGCAGGTAGGTGCGGGTGCCGCGGCCGTACACCATCGGTATTGAGTAGGCGTAGAGCACATCGCTCTCGTAGGCGTAAATGCGTGAGTTATAGGTGGTTTCGAAGATGGCGTACCGCACCGCCAGATTCAGCGGGAACCGGAACGGCGTGCAGGCCACGTCCTGATAGAGCATACAACCCGTTTCGGTGGCGGCGTCACCGTTTTTGTAGCCCGACAATTCGATGCGGCTCTTGAGCGTCCAGCGCTGATTTACAGCATAATTCAGATGGTAGCGCACCGTCCAGCGCGAAAGGTCGGCAAGCGGTTGGATTTTGCCGCCGTCAACAGCGCCTTGCGTTTGCGTGGTTTCGTATTTCACCTTCCAAATCATTGATGTTGAGCGATTTGCTGCAAATTCGGCTTGCGCCAGAAAATCGTTGCCGCGCGATGGTGCGTTCAGTCCGTATTTTATCCACGGGAAGCGGTAAATGTCGTAGTAAGCCGATAATTTCCAACGTTTTATGGGCGTTGCTTCGATGCCGAAAAAGAATCCTTCTTCGTTCTGCGTCTTTCCGCCTTCGGCAAAACCGCCTGCGTATTGTGCCTGATAATCACGGCTGTAGTTGCGGTAGAGCACCGATGCCCGAAGTCCCGGCGCAAGGCTCATCAGCGAGCCCACAACCGCCGCGCGCCCGCCGTTGGCCGACATCGCGTACTCGCCAAATAAATAGAGCGCGCTGAACGAATACTGCGCGTCGATGCTGACATTCAGATTCTTACGGCCGTCGAAATCGAACTTGTAGAGCGGTGTCTCGCGTTTCACAAAAGCCTTGTCGTACTGATAGCCCAATCCGGTTGCCCCAATTCGCAGATTATTGCGGTTGAAATTGATGTTGGCGCCCCAAACGCTCTCGGTCACAACATCTTCCTTCTCAATCTGTTTTGGTGTGGCGTGCAGCCCGACGGTGCCGAACGATGTGAATCCGGCTTCTTCCGATGCGGCCGTGTCCTGACTTGCGAGTGTGGCGTCAATCTTCTTGTGCGAGCCGAAAACGGTGGCCCGGAATTGCCCGAATTTGAGCGTGGTGGCCACACCGCGGTAGAAAAGGTTCTCGTCGGCCGACGAGTATTTGCGAATGCCCGCGCCCTTTTTGCGGATGTCCATCACAAAGGCCGATTTGCCCGTCGACATACCCGACCACGCAACCAATCCCTGACTGAATTTCGCCTGAAAATCGCCCACAATCAGCGTCTCGACGTGGCCAATGTCGTGAATGGCGGCGTAGGCCGAATAGAAATCGAAGCCGTGGCGCTGATGTCCGCGGAAAAACTGCTCGCCCGGGTCTTTTTCTGCCGTGACGCCGGCCATCAGTTGGCGGTTGAAGTTGAACGAGTAGCGGCTGAAAATCTTCGCGCGGTTGCCCGGATAGTGCTTTTCGGGCTCTGACAGGCGCACAGAGTCGGGCACGCTTGCAAAGCCGTCCTGTTCTTCGCCAACGAGCGTCACGCGGCTGAAAAGTTCGTTTTTGCCGTACTTGACGGCGCGTTTCAGGCTGAATTTCGATTCGTCGCCCGTATCGGCCGCCCTGACAAACGGCAGCAGTCGGAAAATATCGGTTTGGTCGAAGCCGTCAACCATCGCCAACTCGTAGAGAGTGAGCATCGGGCCGTTGCGCCGCACATAGTCGGTAAGGCTTGCAATCTGAAACTCGTTCAGAAAATGCAGCTTGGCAAGGTCTTCGGCCGTGGCCGTATTCAGATTGATGGGGTTTTGCAAGAAATATTCCAAATCTTCGGCAATCTGCTCAATATCAGCATCTTCTTCGAGTTCTTCCGACAGATTTTCCATCAAAGTCTCAACCGTCTGCCGCCCGTCGCCATCGGTTTGGGCATAAAGCCCGAGGGCAGCAAGAAGAAACATCGATGCAAAAACAAACCGAAGCATCAGATAAAGATTTTCTTATTGATTATCAATGATATGATATTCAAGATGATGAAACTTGCAATGCAGGTCATTGCCGAAATGGCGACCGCCAACGTGAAAATTCCGGTTGTGAGGCTAGTCCATCGGCCCACAGCCGTGCCAATCACCATCGCATCGACATTCAAAAGAATCAACACAACATTGATTATCAGCAGAATAATGATTATTGCAATCAGCCCTGTGCCCAATCCTTTGAGGTCGGGCGGGCTCAATTCCATATGCGCCGAAATGCAGATGGCAAGGTAGAGAAACAGCCAAAACTGCCATTGGTGCAGGTGGCCGCCGGTGAAAAGCGCGTAAATCATATCGGACGACGATGCGAAAACGCTCACTATCAGCGACATAAATCCCGACAGCGATGTGTAACTAGCCGGTGAGCCGTGAAGTGCGGTCAGCAGCGCCTGATTACTCGGCAGCAAAAACCTGACTAACAGATAGATAATCAGTGAGCCAAACAGAATCGGTCCCAAAGCAATAAAGAAATTTCCGATTTGCGCCCACGGGTTGTGCGGGTTGTAGGCGTGGTTGACGTAGCCCAAAGTACCGTCTTCGCCGTTAGGCGAGTAGAGTTTTATCTCTGTGATTCGGTGCAGAAACGGGATGCAGAGCAGGGCGTGCCCCAACTCGTGCACCGGCGTGCCTATCCAACCGGTGAAGTAGATGTCGGATTTTTCGCCCAAAATGTTGACGAAAAGCCGCCGCGTGTATCGCGCTAACAGATAGAGTATCAGCCCGAAAACAAAGAATACCCCGAAAATTGAGAGCAGTTGGAAAAGGGTGGTCAGCAACACTTTCCCGACGAAAGGCCAAAACTCAAACAACGCGCTCATAATGAGTATTTTAATGAAACTTGTGTTGACATTGGCAGGTACTGGTGCGTCGAGAATGCGAAGTCGAACGTCAAGCCTTTGAAGGTGTAGCCCGCACCAAAGCAGAACTCATTGGGCTTTGAACGGAAGCCTGTCCGCAGATATAAGTTGCTGATTAACTGATATTCAATACCCACTTTGCAGCGCAGGTCAGTCTGCATTGTCTTTTCAACTTCGGCGGCAAGTTGCACAATGTTCGAGAAGAAATAACTCGCGCCCAAACGGAACGATGTGTTGACGCGTTCGTCTTCATATTCAGCCATTTTGGCCTTTGTGGGGTTGTAGATGTGGGCGCCAATCTGCAGGTTGGTTATGGGTTTGGCAATCAGGCCCACTTCAAACAGAAAAACGCCGTTTTTGCCGTAAGCCGATGGTTGGTTGATGTTGAGATAGTCGAACTGCAGACCGGCTGACACCCGCTCGCCAAACGTGCGCGCGTAGGCCAAGCCGAAACTGTTTTCGGAATATTGCGAATAGCCGAACCTGTTGAAACTCAAGGCGAAATTGCCCGTCCGGGTATGAATGGCGGCAGCCGCCGATTTGGTGCTTGTCTCGGCCAATTGGAAGCGGTTCTGATAGTTGATGCCGACGGCAAAACGCTGCAAATCAGCCAATCCCGCCTGGTTGTTGTTCACCGACCAAAGTCCGCTCTGCATAACCGAAGCGTTGGCCATTGCTTCAAAATTGCCGTCCTGTGCGCCCGCTGAAGCCGCCACAATCAGCAATGCCGCAAGAATTATGAATCTGTGCTTTGTCACAATAGTGTGATTTTGTTGTTGCAAGATACAAATGATTAACGCAAACGCAAACGGAAAATCGAAAACCTAAACACAAACGCAAAATGAAAACACCAGCAAATTGTTCTGCAGAGCGATGTTTCAGCCATTTTCGCGAAAAACGATTCACCAAAAACCTTTCTAATTAAATCGGTCAGAAACTTATCTTTGCAGTCACAACAAAAAGCGATGATTAAAAACTGCATAAAACAAGTTTGGCCGATGCTTGCGGCAGCGGTGGCAATGGTGGTTGTGTGCCACATTGAATGCCGGCAGAACCGCGCGGAACCGGCGGAACCGGCCGTTGTTGAGCAGCCGCAGAGAGCCACAAAGTTCACTTATACCGATGAGCAGATTGCATCCATCGACACGCTGATTGGCAAGCTCTGCCAAAACGGCAATTTCAGCGGCGCGGTGCTTGTAGGGCAGAAAGACAGCATTTTGTATGGGCGCTGCTGCGGATTGGCCAATATCCGCGCGAAAGAGCCGATTACCGACACCACGGCGTTTCAGCTGGCGTCTGTCTCAAAACAGTTCACAGCCGTGGCCATTCTGCAACTCTACGAGCGCGGTCGTCTTCGCCTGACCGACAGTGCCGCCAAGTACCTACCGGGCTTTCCTTATCCCGATATTACCATCCACCAGTTGCTGGTGCATCGTTCAGGTTTGCCAAACTACCACTATCTGTGCGACCGGAAGAAGATGCTTGACGACCCTTATTTCAGCAACCAACAGATTGTGTCCGAACTGATTGAAGCCAACGCCGGACGCTATTATTTGCCAAACCGCCGCTTCCAGTACAGCAATACTGGCTATGCCGTTTTGGCCGCTGTGGTTGAAGCCGTTTCGGGGTTGAAATTCGAGAACTATCTGGAAGAAAACATTTTCAAGCCATTGGGAATGACGCATACATTCGCCTACCGCGCAATGAAAAGCGTCAGTTACCCGCCGCGCGCCACCGGATACGCTCGTGGCCGCACACCTGCCGATGACAACTATCTCGACCATTTCCTGGGCGACAAGGGCATCTATTCCACCACCGCCGACCTGTTCCGCTGGGACCAAGGGCTCTATTCGGGGAAAATCATCAATCCCGACACGCTGCAACTGGCCTTTCAGCCGATGGGCAAGCGCCCGAAAGCGCGTTCAAACTACGGCTACGGCTGGCGTATAGGCAAGTTTGGCAAAAGCGAGATCCCAATTTACTTCCACAGCGGCTGGTGGCACGGTTTCAAGACATCGCTGGTGCGGATTCCGCAAGACAGCGCCACCATTGTCATTCTGCGGAACAACAATCGCAACGGCGTGGGAATCAACCGCATACTTGATATTCTTTATCCGTCGGAAAATGCCGCTAACGACGATTTTGAAGATGCCGATAATTCAGTTGCTGCAACTTCCGACACTCTGGATTAGCCACTTCACTTTATATTTCCTTTCCATCAAATGATTTGAAAAGAAAAATGACCTATTTTGCACTCATTAACGTGCCGACATGTACTACGCGACACTTAATCTGATAATAAAATATGATGGAAACAATGACCTCCCCGGCAAAATCAACTCGCATCGGTGAGTTGGATTTTTTAAAAAGCGTTATGATTATCCTGATGATTGGTTTTCATTTGGTTTACTTTAGCGAACTGCACCCTTACGCAAAACAGGTTGTTTACACATTCCATATGCCTGTATTCCTGCTAATATCCGGCTATTTGATGAACTTCAACAAACCTACCATCCACTTCTTCAAAACCATATTATGGCTTACGGTTCCCTACCTTGTAATGGAAATCGGCTACATACTGGCGGCATCTATACTTCCGATTCGTGAACATATTGATAACCTCACAATTGGTGTTTTTATAAACAAACTCTTAATCAACCCCATTGGACCATATTGGTATCTGCAATCAGTAATTTTGTGTGGCACAACCTACTATGCGATATTTAAATTGTCGAAGGCGAAATTCCTTACACAATATATACTAACTGCAATCTTCTTCTTTTCTTATTCTCGTTTTGGTTTGGTTTCTCTGCCTCTGTCGCTATATTTTCTCACCGGCATTGTTATTCGGAATAGCACGCTCTCCTTTTTAGATGTTTTTCGCCCCTCCTTTCTTTCAATAATAGGTCTTGCTTTTCTGATTGTCAACCCCGAAAATTTGCACTCCGATGCTGGAAGTGGAATTCTCATCGTTTATTTGTCAATAAGTTTCTTCCTCTTCATATATTCACATTTAAAAGGATTTTGGTTGAAAATTATGCTATTCTTGGGAAGAAATACTCTAGTATTATTCCTGTTCTCTCCCATTTTCACCATCGTGTGCAAACAATTTATTCCGATACTGTCTTTCGACCCAACGGGCCTGATATTTCTTGTTGTTTCATTAATTGTATGCATAACCGGTAGCTTGGCAATTGGTTGGATAATGGATACTTGCCGTTTGTCGGCATTTTTCGTTGGACGAGAAAAAATAATCAGTTAAGCTTTGATTTACCATCACAACAACAACTTCATCATCAACGTATCATTGAATAAAAAAAGGGCAATCTCTCGATTGCCCTCTTCAATTACTATGAATAATACGAATTAGTATTCCCACAAATCTTGCTCATAATCAGTAATCTGTTTCTTCAAAGCTTCTGCTTCGAGCAACGACTGGATTCCAAGTGAGTAGTCCTGAATGCTACGGTCATCGTACACATTCGAAACCTTCACAATGAAGCTGTTGAAGTAGCGTTTAAAGAAGATGTCATCGAAGGTGCGACGCTCAGCATCGTTATTGTTGTTGAACACCTCGTGGTCAGCCAAAATACGGCGTACCTCTGGGAAATAAATCCAGAAAGTATAAGTCTTACGTGCTTCAGCATCCTCACCGTCATCACTATCTTTTACATAGAAACGGATTGGGCAGATGCCAAGAATGCGGACATTCATTGTTGAGTGCTTACGGTCGAAGAACCAATCTTCCTTCAACCAATACTGCTTCACCTCACTACTATTAATTTCACCTTTGATCATAACTGTCTGCTCATCACCATTCTCATCGGTGTAATTCTGTGATTTTTCAACAGCATCAAAAACGTTATCAATTTGTGTGCGACTCATCGGCTGAGTAAAACGGTCATCGTCAGTATTATAAGCGGTAACACCCTCATTGGCAATGCCATTCAGCAACAAGTCAATCAAACTCATTCTATCTTTGATTGGAGACGTCGGGTAATAAAGATTCAAATTAATCTTCTCACGCAAATCAATAACTCGCCAAACACGCTTCTTATACATCGCATCGGCCTCGCGCAAATATGCGTATGGAATTGGTTTCCTGTTTGGAACGTGGTCTGGTGCATATATATCATCCAAGACAACCTGTGCTACTGTATTGTTCCCCAAGAACATGCCCAGCAACAAAACCGGCACTAAAAATAACTTTTTCATACTAATTCGTTTTTATTTAACCTTGAATACTATAGGTGACAGCGCTCTTGGAACTCCATCCGGTCCCACCGCCTCAATATCCTCAATAATAAGTTTTGAATTTGCTTTCAAACCTTTAATCAATGTTTTTACCTCATTGTCAAAGGTTCCGCCTGTCTTTTTGATTTCTTTTGTCATACCGCCACTGACAGTGGTTGTAACGGTATACTTGGTTATTTTAAATTTCAAATCGAATACAAAATCCTCCAAATCGGCTTGAACACCAGACGCAGCGCTCAAAATTGTCTTCTCAATGTTGCCGCTACTGTAACCCATCACCTTTGCTTTTGGCTCAGGAATGGTTTTAATACGGAACAACATGCTTCCCATATTTTTGGGTTTGCCGTCGATTTCGGCGGCAACCGCCACACTCACTGTACCGTTACGTTTGGTAGGCTTAACCTCATAGCTACTACCAACTTTCTTAATTGTGGCTCCACCATCAGGAATGCTAACCTTGATTTTGTCAGCCGGAATGCCCGGAACTGATATGGCAACAGGGTTCTCAACACCATAGTAGAACACGTTCATCTTTGTCGGTGAAATAACCAGACTCGGCTCAGCCACTTGGTATGACTCCTCAAACGGATAACTCGACACTGTGCCGTCAGGACGTGTAATGCGAATCAAACCGCCCCATTTACGCTCTCCAAGCGATGAAGCCACTTTCTTATACACTCCTTTTCCACGTGTTACTGTCAAAGTCTCGTAAGCTCCAACCATCTCGTAATTCTCCGGTCCGTTCTTTTTGTATGAACCAACAAGAATTTCAGGAGCCTGAGTTGAGTCGAAAGCCGCCAAGAAAACGGTTGCGGTGTATTCGTTGCCCCTCATCACATAGTTTGAATTCGGAATAACTGTAGCCGACAACGCGTTGAATTTGAAGTCGCCCGCGCTAATTTGCTTAAACAGATAGTTGATTACATCAGTCTCAATATTCTTGATATCGGTTTTCAACTTGTCCAGCATAACAATATCTGCCACTGCCGGAATGTGCTCAAAGGTGCGAGCTTCCCAAGTATGAATAGCTCCTTCCTTATCAGTATGGCTATCAGTGTTCAGTGTGCCTTTTATTCCGTCAATAATACTTATTTCACTTTCCGGAATCAATGCCAATGCGGCATCTCGGTATTCATTTAATTTGCCTTTAAGAATTTCGCCGCGCCCTTCCAAAATAAAATACTGACCACCAAAGTCAATATTATCTTTTGAGTTCATCGAATCAATGACATACCTATCACCCTTGATTACATTCTCAACATTGCTGTTTTCTGCCAAAGTCAGGAATCCTTTTTTATAGTTCTCAATAAGATTGCAAAGGCTGTCAGTTAACTCCTTAAAGCCATCGGCTTTGTCTTTCCAAGGTCTAACTTTGTTCTCATTGATTGTCAGCTGCTTTTCAAACTCATCATAGACCTTTTGGTTTTTGGTCTCGTAGTTCTTTACAGTTTTTCCCAAACTCTCACTCACAAGCACAAAAGAATCCAATACGTCTTTTGACACGTTCAAAGCCAACATACAAGTTAAGAACAAGTACATCAAGCCAATCATTTGTTGCCTAGGCGTTTCCTTGCCGTGACCCATAGCTTCTTCTATTCTTTAATTACTTAATATTCAGCGATGAAAGCATATTGCCGTAAACGTTGTTCAAAGCGGCGACATTCTGCTCCAAAAGTTGAACACCTTGATTAAGTTTCTTTGTATTCTCAACTGTCTGATTCATATTGTCAAGCATACTGCCGAAGTCGTTCACATATTCTTTCGAAGACTCAACCTGCTTGTTCATATTCTCGAGTTGCAACTCATAAACTGAATTGAGTGCTGACAAATTTTTGTTCAGACCGCCCAGTTTCTGTACGTACTCCGAACCCAAATCGCCAACCGAGTTAAGCTCGCCAACGAGTTTGTTCGCAAACTGCGAGTAAGCCTCAGCAACCTGGCCGTTGGCCTCGTTAAAGGCTTGTGCCGAATTTGTATATGACTCAGACAGAACACCAACCGATGCAGACAAAGCTTCTGTCGATTTCTTGTAAGCGTCGCCCAAACCGGCAACCGAGTCAGAAGCGGCTTTCACCTTTGTTACAAAATCTTGAGTTGCAACACTGGCGTCAACTGTGGCACCCATTTGGTCGATAGTCTTGTTAAGATTTGCCAAACCTTTGCCTAATTTCTCAAACATTCCAGGAGTGATTTCGGCCTTCTCAATCATTTCGTCAAACTTGGCTAAAGCCGAACCGCTTCCTCCTGCATAAACAACTCCACCGCTAACCGGCGCGCCGCCTTCAACAGGAGCAGCACTCACACCACGAACTCCGCCACCGGCATTCGCTACAATCTCGGCAGGGTCCTGAACCCTATCGAACTTGCGACTTGGCTTGACGGCCGCAGGAGCGTCATCGTCATCTTCCAAACCCGCCAACTGAGGGAATACCAATGTCCAATCCAATTCTTCTGCCAATGGCTCAAATGCAGAGAAGAAGAAGATTAAGGCCTCAGTCAAAAGGCCGACGATCAACATTATTGATGCGCCCGGATAGTGCTGGATTTTAAACAACGCACCAACAAGCACGACTGATGCACCCCATCCATACACATACTTCATGAAGTTTTTGTACCCCCTACTTTGGGTTAATTCGGCAATACTCATAGTTCTATTTTAATTGATTAAATACTTCTTTTAAGTTTCTTATTGATAAACATTTGATTTTGCACCAGTCTCATCAGGTCCCATATAAGTTCTTACACAACGGAAACCGATATACGATTTGGCAGAATCCTGATACTCGTATGTTCTCGAACCATTCTGCAAAAAGTATGCAATGTCTTTCCAAGAACCGCCACGAACAACTTTTCTCTTCATAACAGCCAAGTCATCAGGCAATGCGTTGTATTTATAATCAGGACTCAGGTCGTGAGTAAATGTGTAGCTGCTCTCGTCAAAAGCAGAGCTTGTCCACTCAGCCACGTTGCCGGCCATATCATACAAACCGAAATCATTTGGCTCGTAGATGGCCACCTCAACAGTGTACATACCGCCATCGTCCAAGTAGTCGCCTCGCAAAGGCTTGAAGTTGGCCAGGAAGCAACCCTTGTCGTTACGAGTGTAAGGACCGCCCCAAGGATACACGGCCAAATCGTTGCCGCCACGAGCTGCATACTCCCACTCTGCCTCCATCGGAAGTCTATAATCCTGCTCGAAAGGCTGGCCTTCTCGTGCAAGGAAATTGTTCAACAATTGGGTTCTCCAAATGCTGAATGCTGTTGCCTGCTTCCAAGTAACACCCACTACCGGATAATTATCATATTGTGGAGCTGAGAAATACATATTTGTCATCGGCTCGTTGTACGAATACGAGAAGTCACCAATCCAGCATAGAGTATCAGGATAAACATGCACCTTATCGTGCATAATGAACGATGAACGGTCTTTGATTGGAACTCGCTTGCCTTCCAAGTTGTAGATTTCGCCATCGTACTGACCCGTTTTATAGTTATAGTGACGGCGGGTTTCGTTCTCGAAAGTGAACTTTTGCGCAGCTTGCTGATAGTCGATCCAGAAATAATCGTACACCAGTTTGCGTGTGTCAATATCGCGACGGCGGTAGAAACGCTCGTGCTCAGGATAATACAACTCCTCAAGAATTGTCTTCTCCTCTTCGCCTGCCCAGTTGATAGGCTCATCCCAGTTGATATACGGCGGATCAATCGGCTCACCATATTGGTCTTCAGAGATAAAGTACGCATCAATCTGCTCACCTAATAATCTGTAAGCCAAAGAGTCACGTACCCAATAAACAAATTGACGATATTCGTTATTAGTGATTTCGGTTTCGTCCATCCAGAATGCCGGAATCGAAACGGTCTTCGATTGTGCTGTAGTAGCCCAAGGCACATCCTGGTCGCTCGGCCCCATACGGTAGCTGCCTTTTTTCACCAAAACCATACCAAACGGCGGCGCACTGTAGTTCGCATTTCTGTTTTGAACACCAGTCAACTCGCCGCTACCACCTGAGCCACAGCCTGAAATAATGAGCAATACAGCGCTCAAATAAGCTAACTTTTTCATATCCCAATTGTATTTGTTTTCACACTTTAAAATTCAATAAAAAAATAATAATATCCAAAATTTTATAGGAATCGGACGCTCTTATATTTTCGATTGTCCTTATTCCGGTCATAACTAAACGAATAACCTACCATAAACTCAAACGAGCCGTTGCTGTATTTTATTATACTGCTCGTGGTTAAATCATACGAAACTGCGACTTCAATGCCCGATGGCAACGACATTCCGGCCAGAAATGTTATCGCGTCAATCGGTTTGTAGGCCACGCCTCCGTAGAATTTCTCGCTATAAGTCATTATTCCGGCCAACTGAAAGGATGTTGTGGCGAAATCGGTTGCAATGAAAAGGTTTGGTTTGACTGTAAACAGCGGATTTGCCAGCTGATACTCATACCCCGCCCCCATAAACAACTGACGCGCACAATACGAAGGTTTCACCTCCGCTCCCGTCGTTGACGATGAGTATTTGATTTGCGACTGCAACAAATTGCGCATTGAACAACTCAAATACACATTCCCGGAACTATAGTAGAATCCCAAATTCATATCAAAGAACCTTGGCTTGTCATCGGTGTTTTGCGGCACCCAGGGGTCATTTTGATTTCCGTCAGGGAAAATCCACTGCCCCTTGAACGACTGATTAGTCACTCCCAAGCCTACGCCAAATCCAACTTCACCTTGCAACATTTGACGTCTGTATGCATACGAAAAATTCAAACCAATGTTTTGAAAATTTCCGATTTCATCTTTAATAATCGTCAAACCTGCGCCGTGCCGTATGCCAAACAACTTAAACGGAGCATCGATGCTACCCGTAATTGTCTTGGGGGCTCCCTCAAAACCATACCACTGGTTCCTCACCAATGCTCTTGCCTCTATCTCGTTGCCGTCGCCCGCGTAACCCGGGTTATAGTACATATAGTTGAACATACTCAAGCTGGAAAAATTCTCGGTCTGCGCCTTCCCAGTAAAAGCAAGTGCAACCAGCACTATCGTCATTAGACGTCGACAATTCATAAAATCATTCACTACTCTGTAGAATGGGCCTAAAAATAAATAAAAAATTTACAAACAATGCCGATGCTAACAATTTGCTGTTAATATTTACACAAACGACCTTTTTCAGATGCCGTATCGCACAAAAGTTTTCTTGATTCGCTCCGGTATTTCGTTATTAACCAACGCCATATAATCGGCTTTGGAGCAGGAAACCACCACGCTGCCCGCATTGTTTTTTTGAGCCATTTCCATCCAAAAACGGTTGTTTTGGGGGTTCTGATAGAAAACAAGGCTGGTATTCGGGGCCTCCAACTTGACAAAAATCTTCTTGTAGCGGTCGAAATCGCACGCTGGATAGTCATTCTCACGCTGCGACACACCATATATATAATGCCAAATTATCTGGGCAGTCAGGTGCGCCGATATATCCAAAGGCGTATTGTGCGAAACGATACCGAAAATGCCGAAGGCTTTCGAGCGGTCGCTGATACCTGCGAAATTGGCCAACTGACAGGCTTCTTCGGTGTAAAGACCGTTCGGACTCGGCTGGTGAGCGGCTGGCATATCGGCCTGACGCACCGCACTGGCATCAAACGAGACGAAATCGCAGTCGCGCAAGACGGGCTCTAAACTATTGATATTCTGACGGACAGCGCCCAATCGGTATTTATCAACCCCATACTCATCGAGCAAATCGGACTGACTCTGCGATGTGAAATAGACCTGGCTGCCGATGACGTTGCACTTTACGCTGCTGGTGAATTTCCGCAGAATGTCAAGAAGATACGACCGTGAAGTGGCGTTCAGGCTGTCGGCAATGTCGAAACACGAATCGATGAGCCCGATTTCAATCTTGCCCTTGGCGCGCCAAAGCCCCTCGACTATCGGCAGAGTCAAATCGTGAGAGCCACCTATATATATAGGTATAACCCCGCCGCTGACGAGCGACTCGGTTATGTAACTTATGGCCGAATAGGTGTCGGCTGCGCTGTTGCCTAAAATCAGGTTGCCGAAGTCGATGATTTTCAGACTGTTAAAGGCCGCCAACTGATAGAGCCAATAGCGCACATTGTCGGCTTTGGCAGCGTACGGCATTGGATAGGCGTTGCGCGTCTCGTCGATGCCGATGATTGCAACTTGCACGTCGACAGACTTTTGCAAGTCGGGCTCACTGTAAAGTTTGCTGCCCAAAAATCCTTCCAACGTGCTGAACTGCTTCAGATTGTCAGGTCGGCAGGTGTCGAAATACTGCGCTATGTCGCTTTCGAGAATCATTTCGTTTTCTTGGTGACGCGCTTTTTGGCTGGCTTGTCGGCACTATTCTTGATAATTTCCTCACAATCAGCCACCGTCAATGCTTTGGCGTCGGTGCCTTTGGCAATGCGGTAGTTCTTGCCGTCGAAAGCGATGTAGGGTCCGTAGAATCCGTTAAGTACCTGAATTTGACCGTCTTTGCCTTCGAAAATGTTAATCACCTTGTTCTTTTCGGCCTCGCGTTTCTCGTTGATGAGTTCGATGGCGCGCTCGAGCGTGACGGTGTAAGGGTCGTCGACATTGCGCTTGAGCGAGTAGAACGAGTTGTTGTGGCGCACGTACGGACCGAAACGGCCGATGGCCACGGTGACGGTTTTGCCTTCAAACTCACCAATTTGGCGCGGCAGTTTGAACAGGTCGAGCACTTCCTCAAGAGTGATGGTCTCGATGTGCTGGTCGCGGCGAAGTGACGCAAACTGCGGCTTCTCGTCGTTCTCGCCATCGCCAATCTGCGCCATCGGGCCATAACGTCCAATCTTGACAATCACTGGTTTGCCGCTTTCGGGATGGACACCCAAAACGCGCTCGCCATTTTTGCGCCCCGTAACCTCGAGAGCGCGGTTTATTGTGTCGTGGAACGGATGGTAGAATTCGTCTATCATTTTGTACCACACCATTTTACCTTCGGCAATATCGTCGAATTCCTTCTCGACTTCGGCGGTGAAATTGTAGTCCAAAATCGATGGGAAGCACTCAACCAAATAGTCGTTGACAATCATACCAATGTCGGTTGGGAAGAGTTTGCCCTTCTCAACGCCGTAGTTTTCGGTCTTGGTCTCGGCCTTGATTTTGTCCGATTTCAGCGTCAGCACCTCGTATTTGCGCTCCGAGCCTGGGCGGTCTTCCTTAACCACATACTCGCGGTTCTGAATGGTGGAAATGGTTGGCGCATAGGTAGATGGACGGCCAATGCCCAACTCTTCCAACTTGCGCACCAAAGTGGCCTCGGTGTAGCGCGGCTGGTGCTGCGAGAAGCGCTGGCTGGCTGTTATGTTGTTGTAATCGAGCGCCTGACCCACCGCAAGTTTCGGCAGGATGGCTTTTCCCTGCTCGTCGTCCTCGTCGTCGGTCGATTCGATGTAAACCTTCAGGAATCCGTCGAACTTGATGACTTCGCCTTGAGCGACAAACTGATGTTTCGAATTGGAAATGTTCAAGTTAATGGTTGTGCGCTCCATTTCGGCGTCGGCCATAAGCGACGCGATGGTGCGTTTCCAAATGAGTTCGTAAAGTTTTTTCTCGTTGGCGTTGCCCGTGATGGTCGGCTTGTCGAGATATGTGGGACGGATGGCCTCGTGAGCCTCCTGCGCGCCCTTGGTCTGCGTTTTGTAATGGCGAACTTTCAGATATTCAGCGCCAAACTGTTTGGTAATCTCTTCCGAAGCTGCCTTAACAGCGGCGTCGGACAGGTTGACCGAGTCGGTACGCATATAGGTGATTTTTCCTGCCTCGTACAGTCGCTGCGCGAGCGACATTGTCTGTGAAACCGAAAAGCCGAACTTGCGGCTGGCCTCCTGCTGCAGCGTCGAAGTGGTGAACGGCGGCGCTGGTGTGCGTTTGGCAGGTTTCTGGCTGATGTCGGCAACGCTGAAAGATGCTGATTTGCAAGCGTCAAGGAATTTCTCGGTTTCCGATTTGCTGGCGAACTTATGGTTGAGTTCGGCTTTCAGGTCGGTTGCAAGTTTGAGCGTCGGGTGGTTGAACTGGCCCAAAACGCGGAACGACGATTCGGGCTTAAAGTCCATAATCTCGCGCTCACGCTCAACAATCAGGCGGACAGCCACCGACTGCACACGGCCAGCCGACAGCGACGGTTTCACCTTCTTCCAAAGCACTGGCGACAACTCGAATCCGACCAAGCGGTCGAGCACGCGGCGCGCCTGCTGTGCGTTGACAAGATTGATGTCGATGCCGCGCGGATTCTCGATAGCGTGAAGAATGGCTGTCTTGGTAATCTCGTGAAAGACAATTCGTTTGGTTGTTTTATCCTTCAGTCCCAACACTTCGAACAAGTGCCAAGCGATGGCTTCTCCCTCACGGTCCTCATCGGACGCGAGCCATACGGTTTCAGCGTCTTTGGCGGCTTTTTTCAAATCGGCGACAAGTTTTTTCTTGTCTGGCGAAATCTCGTATTCAGGTTTGTACTGATGCTCAATGTCGATGCCGAAGCCTTTCTTGGCCAAATCGCGGATGTGTCCGTAGCTCGATGTGACCATATAATCTTTTCCCAAAAACTTCTCGATAGTCTTGGCCTTGGCAGGTGACTCGACAATTACAAGGTTCTTTTGCATAGAAATCTCCTTATGGTTTGAAAATCGGCGCAAAGAAAAACAAAATTTTTAAAGGCAAGCACGAAAAAGGGCTTTTCGGGGATTTACACCTATTATATATAGGGTGAGAAGGCGAGAGTTGGGACTACAGACTACGGACAACAGACTTCAGACTGTGGGGAGGTTTAATTGGTGTCCCGATAGCTATCGGGATGGTGAACTGGTGATTCAGTCCAACTTTACCACCGGCACTTGCGACCAATCGATTTGCTGCTCGGCGGTGGCGATGTCGGTGAATGGAAAATCGGTGAGCCAGCGGCGAAGTTTTGCCTCGGCCCCTTTCAACCCAACATACGACTTAAACTTGCGCTTGAGCGGCAGACCGCTGAGAAATGGCTGCCCGGCATCTAAATCGCGGGGATGAATGTACGACATCAGATATTCCTGACCGCTACTCCACCGCTTGATGAGCGGATAAGGAAACAGCCGGAAATAACCGCCGCCCGTGAAAATGATATGGCGACCGGCTATGATTTTTGTTGTGATAGGAAACTCTTTGATTGTGATGCCGTTACGACTGATAATGCTCGGCACGGGGCGGCTGTAGGTTGGCATTCCGCCGTGGCCGTGATGGGCGGGAAAAACAGAGCAATCGGTGGTGATGCCCAACTCCGCCAGAGTCTCAAACGCCCACCCCTCACTCTCGCGGATTGAGAAGCCCGGCACCCGGAACGATGTTACCTTTTTGCCCGTCAAATCCTCGAGAAACTTCACACTCGACTCCACATCATCGCGGAACTCGGCCGGCGTCTGTTCCCAAATGAGTTGGTGATTCATTGTGTGGCTGCCAATCTGATATTTTTCGGCAATCCGACGAACCAAATCGGGATAATTCTTTGCTATCCAGCCCACCACAAAAAAAGTGGCGCGCGAGTTTGTGTCTTCAAGTATGCGGAAAAGCCGCTCCACATTCTCGTAAATGCGAACCTCGTATGTCCGCCACTGCTCCTCGTTGCGAGTCTCCTCAAAATCAAGGATATGGAACCACTCTTCGATATCAAAGGTTAGAATGTTCATAACGCTATCGTGTGCCAGATTTTGTTTTTCTGAATTTTGGTGAAAGTTGTTTTATGACATTCCCGAATGTACCGAAAAAGAACGGCAACGGGTCCGAAAAACAACTGATATCTTGATAAAAAATGTTGCGACCAATGAATTTAAACCAATTGGGGGTTGTTTTGAAACGGTTTTTGCTGTAGAAAAACCACAATGTTTCAAAGCCCAAATGCCGCAGATAAACGCTTTTACTTGATTGGTAACACCTATGCTGATTACCCAAATATTCACTCACTATGACATCCGCCCAATCGATTCCTGCGGCGAAAGGTGTTTTGACGCACGCAGGCAACCGCGGATTGATTTCCATTATCAGCAACTCGCCTGTGCGCGGGTCTTCAATTGTATCGAAATCGGCAAAACCAACCCAGCCAATATCTTTCAAAATTTGATAACAAACTCCGACAATCTTATCATTCTCATCCGAAGTGTTGCAGCAACTGCTACCACCATTTTCGGGGTACCAGCGAATCTTTTTAATTACAGAAGATTGGACAAGTTCTTGCTTTTCATTTACATACAACTGAATCTTTACCTGACTGCCACCTGACGGAATGTATGTTTGCAAATGACAACTGCCGTATTTTTCATATATGCCAGGAAACGACTCAAATAATTCTTCTTTGTTGTTAATCAGCGTCATACCTCTGCCACCGCTTGTTAGATTCGGCTTTATCAGTAACGGAAACTGCAAAGAATCAACGTCTATTTGTTCTATATGGCCATCTTCAACAATTGTCGTTAGCGGGTGCGGATAGCCTTTCTCCTGACAAATCCGCATAAGAGAATGCTTGTCGTATGCCCTTGAAAATGTTTCGTAATCTGGCATCACGAATGCGGTGAACTGACGCAGTTCGTTCAAGTATTTGCTAAGCATAACGGCGGCATCATCGTTCATCGGAATAACCGCAACGTATTTCTCTCTTTCAAGTATCTGCCTGACAAACTGATAATACGCTTGTGAGTTTTCTACATCTGCAAAAAGAAATCTTTTGCTAATGAACCGTGACGGATAGCCGTAACTGAGCCGCGACGCATAAACTCCCGCCAAAAAAAATCCTTTTTTGTGCAGCGAGCGGGCTACAGGCATGGTTTGTGTGGCATCGGCATATAATAACAGGATTTTATCCTTTCTCATCGGTTCTGTATTTTAACACTTTAGCGGGCACACCACCCACAATAGCATATTCGGGGACATCGCGGTTTACAACGGCGCCTGCGGCTATTATCGCACCTTTACCGACTGTTACGCCAGCCAGAATTATCGCACCGCCGCCAATCCAGACATCATCGCCAACAACTATTGGCGCCTCAACATAGTCTTGTTCCTTAGTCGGCACATCCTTTGTGTAAAATCCGTGATTGAATGCAATCATCATAACATTGGCGCCAGTATGCACATAATTGCCGATTGTTATTGAGCCGTTGGCTGTTTTCCCAGCCTGTATCAATACATTGTGGTTGATAAGGCAATTATCACCAATTGTGACAAATTCGCCTTCGCGGATCATAGCCGTAGGGTGGATATTTGTGTTTTTGCCGACTTTCATTTTTCTCCGTCCGCGCACATAGTTGATTAAATAATAAGCCGTTAGCGAAAACATCCATTTAATGTGCCTCAACGAAAAAAATGTTGCCATCAACTGCCCAATTCGAGTGAGAAGCGACGGTTTTGTATAATGTGTGCGTGTTGCGGGGGACATAGTTGTTAGTTTTTAAATAATTCGTCTTGCTTGAATTTCTTCCTATCTGGCAATATTGCATCATCATCGCGCTGCACATTACTTCGATCTGTTGAAACCCATTTGAACATACGAAATACTTCTTCGAACCTGACAAATACCAGCCTGAACATTCCGAATATGCCTTTACTATGTGTCAGGTAATGTAATGTGCTGAAAGTGTGCATCATCATTTCCTTTTTATATTGCCATTTGTAAAATGATTTGTATTTGTTTTCGTGCTTTTCAATTTTCTTTGACACTGCATCAAAATCATTCAGCATTTTTTTCGCTGTTTTTTTGCTTGGCGATACCGTTTCATAATTGTCATTTATTTCTGCTGGTGTCAAAAACCAATTTCGTACTTGGCAACCTTCAATATTTAATGTTAGAATGGCACTTCTGCGCCGCCTAAACGAATTTCCATCCATAACAAAATCGCCCAAACTGTGAAAAACAGGAATGCCTTTATACGTTTCCATTCCGCCCAAACAATGAGAATGAGCCGTTACAACACACCCTGCCCCACTTTCAATATAGCCGTGCAAAAACTCGCGTGTTGCAGGATTCGGGAATCTTGTAAACAACGCACCAATATGCGCATAAACGATTACAAAAAACCCTTTTGCTTTTAACTGGCTGACAATCTCATTAACTCTGTTTTCACCAACTCGCAAACATTGCCATTTGTTGCTCTCATCAAACGGAATGTTCATCATATCGGTAACCGTTACTATTGCAATTGATTCATTGCCAGAATTATAAATATATGATTGGTATTCATTAGACTTTCTAAATAAGCCGTTATGTTTGAAGCCGTTTCGTTCCAATAATTCAATGGTTTCGTCCATTCCTGTTTCCGCGGCATCATTAATATGATTGTTTGCCAACGTGAACAGATTCACAAATGAAAACTCCTTCAGAATTGGCTCGCTTCCAACAAATTGCAAGTGGTCGGCTTCTGAATCTTTAGTGACTGTTACGGGCGACTCCAAATTGGCAATGGTCAAATCGGACGATTTACATACATCTTGCAATTCCTGAGCAACAATGTTGTACGGCTGCTTGTCATACTTTGAGCCTATCATTCTGCCCAGCATCACATCTCCGATAAACGTTATCTGGCTACTCATAACTTTTCCGACGAATTAACCGCAAAATTATTATTTGCACGAAATAGTATGCCAAATAGAAACAACTTTGAAAATACCAATTCAAAGTGTTCCAAAGGCTGGTTTTTCTAAGCCAAATACCTGACAGCCCGAACTTTTTCGCTGCTTTTGGCACATCTTTAAATTCTCCTAATGCCAATCTAAACGCCCTGCCAACACCTATGCATACAACATTTGGCAAAACCTTTGACAACCGTTGATTGAATTCGTCTTGTTTGGGCGACCTCATTGCTGTCCAAATAGTATTCGCGCCACTGTCGACAAGCATTTTAGCAATACCATCATAATCAAAATCGTCAACATCAGCAAACGGTAATGAATATGCGCCCACAATATTGCAGTTGGAATCACCTCTATATTTTGAAACGAGTGCATCCAAAACATCTTGAGTGTCGCCTAAAAAAAAGTGCTTCAATTCATTATTGCCGTCCCTCAACACCCTGTCCATCAATTCGAAACCCATAACTCTTGAAACATTTTTATAGCCCCACAACCTTCCACACCAAACAAGGGGCATCCCGTCTGGTACATTTAACAATGATTGCTCCATAAGGTTTGCATATCCATTGTTTTTGCCAGCATATCTTACCATTCTCATATTCGACACGCAGACATATCCGCCCTGCCCGCTCAATGCGGCTTGCTCAATGCGGCTTTGCGCATCGGCGGGGGTGGTTGCCGAAATATATGTTTTGCCAATACGATATTTTTGTTGATTTTTCACAATTCAATTTGTTTAATTTCCTAATGAATAATTTTGTCTCTAACCGATTATATCCGATTTAACCCAATATTACAACCACTGAACACACGAAAAACACGGAACAGACTTCACTTATTCAGTTTTTATATTTTCCGTGGTTCAGTTCCCGATTGCTATCTGGATTCTGTGGTTAAAACCGCCCCAAACACTCACACATCCTATGCTCAAACTCTTCGCACACCATATCAGCGCGACTGTATTATATCTTTTAATTTGGCGTGGTTCTGATAATTGTTCCAACCTGCTATTATTGTAATTATCCCATTGTGAGCACAATAAATCATGGAAATCTGTCTGATATGAAGTATCCGCACTTCACCACCACAATAAGTCATGCCCTCATATTTAATCCCGCTATTCGGAAATACACACAATTGCAATATTCGAGCGTGTATTGTCGCCTCGGCTTTACGCGCTGCTTGTATGCCAAATTCACGGCACACATACTCCATTTCTTGTGCCATATCGTCGAGTGCTTGAGTCAGCCAACGGTAACTATAGGCCATACTTTGCGCGTATTTGAGCAAAACCTTCTTCTCCGTCAACATATTCGGCTTTACCCGATTCCATAAGGGTCAATCTTTCTGCAACAATAGTCTTCATTTTGTTGGCAGAATGCGCTATGGGGGATACGTTAGCAGTTTGTACTGAAGCACCATTCAACATCTCATTAATGTGTTGCTGTAGCCACTCGCCCAAAGCGGCTCGGTCGAATTCTGGCTCCAACTGTTCCACCACTTCGTCGCTCACTGTAATGTTATAGGTACACATAGCTTCTGTTTTTCTGACAATAATACAAAATATTTATCGAGTTCCATGCCTTCCGTTATTGGGATTCTTCAGAACCATTTTTGTCTCTAACCGACTATATCCGATTTAACCCGAGTTTTTCTCGCAAGCGAGAATTGGTTTCGGGCGTCCTAAAGGGCGGAAATTGTTGGAAAATTTAAAGACGAAATTTTACAAAAACTTTAAAATCAGTTTTTTATAAATTCTATTTGTGATTTTGCTCTAATTTCTCGCGAAGCGACTCTGCGTTTCAATTTGCCGCTGTCGGCAAAAATGTGTTATGTGAGTCAATCTCTTACAACCCAATTTTCGATCTTTATAACAGAGATATTTTTGAAGTCTTTTATGTTTTCGGTGACCATTACGCACCCACAAACCACAGCCGTTGAGTCTATTAACAAATCAAAATTGTCGACAATAGGTGTACCATTCAATCTAAGTCTGATTTTTTCTCTTGCCGCAAAATCAATGGCGTCGGCAATTGGAAGAATGTTTATTTCGTCGAAGAAACTATTTAAACCAGCCGAACGGTGATTCCATCTTTCTGCATCGACAATTCCGCACCAATTTTCAGTTCAAGCATGGTTATTTCAGAAATGTAGCAGTTCTCCCAACCGACGCGGTCAATGGCTTTGTCAATATCGAATTTGCCACGCAGATAGAATGCGCAAATATTTGTATCAAGCAAATATCCTTTAGGCGTCATAATTCCACTATGTCCTGATTAAATGAACGCTCATTGCGCAATTTGCCCACAAATTCGTCTGCTGTCATTCCGTCGTCAGGCCAGATTCCATAAAACCTCTTGGCAGGAACTTTCTTGCGCCTGTTTTTTTGCTTCAACGATTGTGTCAGCATTGCAATAATGTCCAACTTTGTATCGTAATCAAGGCTTTTTAGAATGTTCCAATGGTTGTTGGCCCTATGTCTTGAAATCTCAATTGTCATAATTCGTTTTTTTCTGACAATAATACAAAATATTTATCGAGTTCCATGCCTTCCGTTATTGGGATTCCTCGGAACCATTTTTGTCTCTAACCGATTGTATCCGATTCCAACCAGAGTTTTTTCGCAAAGCGATAACGCATAATTCCTAACCAAACTTATCCGAACTAATTCCAAAATTCTGTTCATTTTGGGTTCGTTTGGTTAGAGATTAAAACCCTGTTTATTATTCTTTAGATTTTTTTCAATTTCTCGTGTAGCGACTCACCACCAACCCTATTGCCGCCTGCGACAATCAATTTCCCGTGGTTTAGTTCCCGATAGCTATCGGGATTCCGTGGTTATAAAACTCCGTGGTTAAACACAAGCCCCCAAACACTCGCAGATTCTGTGCTCAAACTTCTCCAATGTGAAGTTTTGTTTGTAAATCTCATACCCTGCACTACCCATCTGGCGGCGCAGGGTGTGGTTGTTCTCATTTATTTCAATAATTTCTCATATATCTCCCCCACTTGCTTTGTTACCGTTTCTAAACTAAATTTGCCTTTTGCAAGTTTTAGTGATTCCGCACACATTTTATCTCGTAATGCTTTGTCCGATATTATCATCTCCAACTTATTCTCTAATGCATTAATGTCTCCCGGATTGAAAAGTAGCATATTCTCTCCATCTATGGCAACATCAGGAATTCCTCCTACAGGTGTTGTTATTACAGGCAAGCCGTAAGCCCAAGCATCTAAAACAGCCATTGGAAATCCTTCTGCGTAACTTGGTAGGCAAAACACGCTTGCTTGTTTATAGACTTTTTCCTTTGCACTTCCTGCGACCCAGCCCAACAAATCAACTTGTGCTTCTATACATAATGCTTTCGACAAGTTTCTTGCATTTTCCACTTCTCCGTTTCCTGCAAGAACTAATCTCCAGTCTGGATGTTTTGCAGCAACGTGTGCAAAGGCTTTCATTAAGTCCGCGTATCCCTTACGTTGATTAAGGGTTCCGGCAAAAAGAATGCTATTTGTTTTACTATAGTTTTCATTTAATTCTATAGAAGGACATGGGTTATATACTACCCTAATTTTATCTCCAATGTTAAACGCTCTATTTACTTGTTCTTTCCAATAATTTGACAATACCACAACAACATCCGCTCCCATAAAAACCTTACGATAAAGTTTAGAACATGTACCATTTATCGTCGTCTCTGAAGAAAAAGCATGGAAATGAATTATTATCTTTTTTCTATATAATTTAGCCATTGTATAAAAAAGCAATTTCCTTTTAATAGTTGTTTTTTCACTCAAATGAATATGAACTAAGTCACTTCCTGGTAAAAGCATGATATATTTTACCAATCCTTTTATAAGGATTAATAATTTTACCACAAGACATCTATCGATATGCGTCTCTACCCACACGCAATGGTATTTTTCCCATTGCTCTCCCGTTTCGTGAGCCTTAATAACAGACGTTATGCCACCTCGTGTTTTTTTGCTAGTGGCGACAACAAGGACTTTTGCCATTGCATAATTTTTATGAAACTTTCGACAATAACCATATTGGCAGAAACATTCGCCTAATTATGAATTCAAAAAAAAGATGGTATTTCAATGGCAATAATTTGTATGGGTAGCGTTTGCTGACAATACGCCACACATCATCTTCACAAACAACTATCACCCACCGTCTCTTATCGCAATATGGTAATGTTGACTTGCACATTTGTAATATGGTTGATCGCGTGTAGCCTATAAAAAGACGTGTACAACGCAACCAACCATCTTCTCCATAATCCAATTCTCTCAGTCGCTCATTCAAATACAGATAAAACTGCTTGTTTTTTTGATGACGATCGAGCCTGACTTTTTGTGTTAACGAATTGTTTGTTACTCGATAATAATAGAATTTATAATTGGTGACCGCTATCTTTTGCGCCACAGTCAACACATCCAAATTGAAAATTAAATCTTCACTTATCAGCTCGCGCTCACTATGAAATCGCAAATGATGCCGTTCCAGTAATTGTCTTCGATACATCGCAAGGCAAGATGAGACTTGAATATCATGATCCGAGACATCTTGGGGCGGATTAGATACCATATCTAATAACAATCCTCTTATTCGCTCAGCACCCTCATAGCATTTCTCTTCTATAGCAGAAACATGTCTATTTATAAAGCTATAATACACAACATCACTCTGTGACTCTTTAGCTTGTTTATACAATGTTTCATATGTCTCTGGCAATTCATAATCATCGCTGTCAGTAAACGTTACATACTCACCCGTTGCAACCTCTAATCCTGAATTGCGGGCAAACCCTAATCCCCCATTTTTTTTATGAAGCACTTTTATCCGGTTGTCTAATTCAGCATAGCGTTCACACATTGCCGGACAATTATCTGGAGATTCATCATCCACCAATATTATCTCAATATCTTGTAGTGTTTGATTTCTTAATGATTTCACACACTCCTCAAGATATTTTTCCACATTAAAAACTGGAACTATAATACTTACCTTTGGCATATTAAAAATAATTACTGTTTTGCTGTAAGAAATAAAATTTATACAGCTCCTCTTCATTTGGTTTATTGTATGACGCCACAGAACTAATCAAGGAAAACGTGCACAAACTCACAAGTGCCACCAAAAGCAAAATGACCCTTTGGGAATTTCTCAAATATAACAACAAATATGCGCTACAAATCAACAGAAAAGGCATGAAAAAAAGAAAAGGACGTGTAAGAAGTGTGGTATGCCCTATGAGCATCTCCGTCGAACAAGCATAAATCATAAAAAACACAAATGATAAACGATAAAACTGATCATACCCCAAATATGCATCCATCTCCTCACTAAATAAAATGATTAATATATATGAAATTAAAAGCGTAATTCTTCTTGGACCATATGATTTGATTGTAGCTTCCTCCTCTACAATATCGTCAACTTTGTTAGCATAGTCATCATACTCCAAAAAAGATAAAGTGTCCTCAATACCATTGAAAGCAAAACTGAAAGCACCAGTTTGTCCTATAAAGACTGACAACAATAGCAGTATGAGTGAAATGTACTTTTTAGGACTGACATTATACAACTTCATAAACAAAAAAGGTACAAGCATTAGCGATGACTTATGTATTAAATACGCCACGCTAATCCACAATAAATATTTCCAGGCTTTTTCTCCGTCAATATACCTCTCTAATGCGAAAATGAAAATACAAGACGCAATTACTTGCCGTAGACCATTATTCCACGAACAAAAATGTGGTCCAAGAATTAACACTATCCCAACGTATGGAAGAAGATAATTACGTGTTTTTAAGGCTGAATAAAAAAATGCTATTTCTATAAAAGCAATAATACCAAGAAATAAAAATCTCCCCGCCCCGAACAACGACATAAATTTCATAAATAACATAAAAAGAGGTTCGGTTTCTCGACCAAAATATGGTAGCCCGGTTTCATGTTTAAATCGAAAGTCTAAATAATGTATTGCATAACTTTCACAGTCGGCGCCACAACGATATCTCAACCCACACATAATGGCAAAGAAGAACAACGCCAAATAAAAATAAATATTGACTTTAGTTTTTTTGCCACCGTTCAAAGTCAAGGTTTGTGATTGTTGGTATGTTTTAAAACCTAAAATAAACATAACCATCCCCATAATAATATATGTCAAAATACTAATGTATAACAGATTGTTAGAAGCCATTCTCTAATAAATTACAAACATCTTCTATCCTTTGTTAATCAACATTTTTCTTAATTCTTCTAATGAGGACAATCGCAAATCGCTTGCCTTTTTTGAATCGTTTCTGTATAATGATACATCAGGACTTATTTTTAATGGTTTATTATGACATACAACCGAATTTTCCCCCCCCACTTTAGCCCGTAATGTTGCTATACGTCCATCTCCATTTAAATCGTCTTTTACGACACCAATCATAGGTACATTAAATATTGTTGCAAAAGCGGCACCATGAAACGAATCGGTTATTATAAACGAGGCGTTCTTCACTATACTCACAAAATCAGCAGGTCCCACCCCATTTAGTGCTTTGACTTTGAAAACAAACGAATCTGCAGGACAAGGATTGCATTGATAAACTGGCAATTGTAATGCTCTCCGTACAGACTCCACAATATTATAAAATCCTGGGCGAGGGTCAAACATATATCTCAGCAGATAAACAAGTATATATCCTTGTGGCAAATTCATATCCGAAGCATCCACAATAGGTTGCCATTCATCTGCCGAAAGAAGCAGTGTCGGGTCACAAGTTACAGAGACATTTTTCCCTGTCATCTTCTTAACTACACTTACTCCTGATTGTTCTCTTACTGTAATATGTTTGTATTTTTTCAAATGCTTTGCATATAATGAAAAAAAAGGCTCTCCAACTTCTTTTGTGGCAAAACTGGATGCATATGCTATTCGTGGTGCACCAACAGGTGCGAAATCCATCATAAAGGAGCAGTCCAAACCTACATGTATAGGATTCCAAACTTGATCGCTCCCAGTACAATATACATCGTAAATGGGTGGGTCTGCCAATAATCTTTCCCTAGTATATGATTGTTTTGAACAACAAAGATATTCTTTGCGAAATGCATCTAGCTTCTGTTGTTTTTTCTTGTTGGGAAAACCCTGTATGACGTTCCATCCAAAATTAAACGCATCTCTTATTGCGGAATGAGGATCTTTTTTTATTGGTGGGAATATATAATCTATTAATTCTGCCGTATAACCAAACTGCTCAATTTTGCGCTGCAAAGCATATGCTTGAAGCACGGAACCGATATTCTGCACACGGTGCATAGTCATTATGCCTATTTTCATCTGATTAGTTTTTTGTCTGACTACAATCTGACCGTTTTTCTGGGAAGAAAACACTATGACTCTTTGATTGCTTGGCTAAATTCAGTAAGTTCGTCAAATCATACCTGGTGTTTATAACGAAGGCTATTACCCCTAAAGATATAGAAGCTGTAATAATACGAAAAGTGAATGAAGCTTCATTTTTTACAAAAACATAACAAGTCAGAACTACAGCTATTAATATAATAAAGAAATAGTTTGGCAAACTATATCCTATTTTCTTTTCTGAAACTTTATAAAGTATTAAATACGTTACGATTCGGGATATGGCAAGACACAATGGTACTGCCAAGATACCGATAAACTGTATAGATATAAAAAGGGAAATAAGATTACCACAACTCCCCGCCATCTGTGATATTCCTATGTATTTGGTGTCACGTGTAATGGAAACGCCAGATGAGGCAAAAGGCATGAGCAAGTAAAAACTCATCGGGATACACAAAAGAGTCAAATATTGACAAGCATCCAAATACCCATCATTACTTAGTAATAGAACTATCTCATGTGAAAACAGAGATAAGAATAGACTCACCATTACAAGAACAAGTGCCATAATTGAGAATAATCTGTGAATATTTCTCTTGAAATTTGGGTTCTTGTAGTTTTCATATAGGAAAGGGGTCCAAACATTACTAAAGGCCGTACTAATGAGTGTAAACACAGAAGCTAATGATAATGCGATACTATAAACGCCAAGTTCCTCGACAGACACATACTTGCCAATTAATATTTGTCCCATTGAACTATCTAACCACCCTGCAAGAATAGCCGGCAGGGTCGGCAAAGCAAATAACAATGCTCTGCCCAACAAATCTCTGTCAAACTGGAAGCCGATATATTCTCTGTTTAATAGGGAAAAATATATAATAGCAATTATTTCTCCAGCTAAAACACCATAAAAAATACTGATAATACCGACACGAAGAACTGCGACACCATAGACCGATATTCCAATTTGAATCAAAAGTTGTAATAATGTTCCAACGGAATAGCTAACAGGTTTTTTCTTGTATCTAGTTAGGATTGCAAAATAAGACATAAGGCTCCCAGCAGGAATACTGCATAACATTACTGTAAAAGCTGGCCAAAAGATTTCACTAAGACCCAATACATTCCCGCTCCAAAAACTACTCGTTATTAGCCCTATCGACATTATTGTTAACGAAAGAATGGAAATAGATAAAAAACCCGTCGACACTAATCGCTTGCGATTAATACCTTCCTCATAATAATCACGTGCGATTCCGGAATGAATATTGAGATTAGAAAATAAATCTATGATACCTTTGCAACTTGTGATAAGAGCCATCGCGCCATACTCCTCTTTTGTAAGGATGCTAGTATACAAAGGCATGAGGAATATAGCCGCCATTTTCCCCAATATAGAAGCTACCCCATAGACCATAAAATCTCTAAAAAAATGCCACATATTTTGTTTGCAATATCATTTTTGAATTAGAATAATTAATATCACACGCTTTTATTTCCTCTGTTTTGCTTATTTTTTCTATCTATGACACCTATTATCCAAGGCGTTATGCAAGCAATAAAAATTTTTAACTTATATTTCCAATTTATCGCTGCTGATAACATCGCCTTATAGACCGTTTTCCTTATAGAAGATATATGATAATTATATATGGATTTATAGACAGATCGAGTTTCACTACTTTGTATTTTCCTTACTGCGTTAAAACTAAATAGAAATCTATGAAGTTCTAGCATTTTTTTTGAACGCACCATCTTGTCATCAAGTCGCCCCCCAATACAATCCAAGGCTTTCCAACCATTAATTATTTTATCTATACTAAATTTTTTTGTGGCTGATTCGAAATTGTTTTGTCTATAATAATAGACTTTCTTATTGGTTATTCCTACACAATGTGAATACTGAGATGCACTCGTGATAAAATTGAGGCCTTCTCCATAAAATAAAGTCGTATCAAAACGCAACTTGTACTTATTTATAAAGTCTAAAAGAAATAATTTATTCCAACACCCAACTTCAACTTTTGGCGATAATAATAATGCTGTTGCATCATCCGCCAAGAGCCTTTTGACATAAATTGTTGAAGATTGTTTGTCTGTTTTAAACCGATAACAATCTGTTGACATACAAAATTCTGCACCAGTCTCCTCAGATACTTCGATCATATGCTCTACAAAATCCTCTGAAATATAGTCGTCACCATCGACAAATGCTATCCACTTTCCTCTCGCAAGTTCAATGCCATTATTTCTGGATGCGCTAACTCCTTGATTTTGATTGTTTATCACAACAACTCTACTATCTACAGTCGCAATTGCCTCTGCTAACTCTTTCGTGTTATCAGTAGAGCCATCATTTATTACAATAATTTCAATATTCGAGCAACTTTGCTCTCGAACAGAATTGATACATTTCTCAATATATTCTTCAACGTTATATGCAGGTATAACAAATGTAACTAATGGGTTCATATATTATTCTCAATTACAACGTGTGAAATAAAATTACGCATTTTATTTTAACAATTCATTATATGCATTCACCCAATCTTTTATACATTCTGACCATAAATGTCGTTGTTTCCCGTTGTTGTGATTAATCGAAATCATGTCATTATATGTGTTTATATTTTCAATTACAGACCGTATTTTTTTTATACCATCTTCAATACTTCCTACTTTTATGGCTGTAAAGCCCGCTGCTCGTAAATGATTGTCATAACCAAGCCAATCTCCATATATCATAATCGACTTTGCACAAAGACATTCCACAATACTGCGAGAGAAAGCATCGGATGCTGATAATTGAAGAGTTATATCTGTTGCATTCCTAAGTTGTGCCACTTCTAAATCGCTTAAAAATCTACCTTCAATTAGAGTATATGTATAGCCAGAATTATTC
Organism: uncultured Bacteroidales bacterium; assembly: GCA_902790595.1. Lineage (GTDB taxonomy): Bacteria > Bacteroidota > Bacteroidia > Bacteroidales > SZUA-534 > RUG13583. The sequence continues at coordinate 71,054 of CADASL010000004.1, read as the reverse complement.
AAGGCTCTGCGAACTTTTTCTGTATAGTCTTTATTTCCACCTCTTGTCATAGGGGCTAACAAATGAAGTTCCCGTTTTAAATCATGGTTTTTTGATAGTTCAGCAATAATAGAAAGGTGTTGATGAACATGTTTCGCGCTATATCCAATCATTGTACAAAATTTGTCTATAGGCATATTCCAAGCACGTTTTGAATCATTTCTGCTTTCTTTCTCCATCAAAGAATACAACTCCTCCACTGGAGACGAACCGAATGAAGCATAGTAAAATTTGCCACAATACATTGGGAGTTCATCCCTAAGTATTTGCTCAAACTCACTACCATCGATTATTGCATCAACATCTTTAATAAAGGGATATAAATACTTTCTAAATCTAGCATTCGAACCCAAAATTTTTATATTGGCATACTCTTTTCCCCAAAAAGTCGCTACCAAGTACTGGCAGTGATTCTTTAATCCTTTGGCTAAAACTAATGGATCTATAATCCAATGGCAGTGAATTATATCAAAATGCTTATCATGTAAGTATGCAGTCAGATTTCTACCTTTTACAAAAGAATCTATGTGTGTTCTTAACCTTGGTATTCCACAACTTTTTGCAGAAGTCACGCAGTCATAGTACTCATTGCCATAACCTTGTTGTTTTGATGGAAAAAACTCAAACACATCTATGGACACATCCATGGATGCTTTCAACCATTTCGCATAGTTGTAAATAAAAATATCGTTTGCCGAACCTACAATCAATAGTAATTTCATCATTATAAACCTTCCTTAATTAAAGCACATCTATCATCTTCAAATATTCTGGCCATTCTCCCATATCTTTCCATGAGTGTTCACTCACAGGGAAACATCCCACACGGCCCCCTTTAGCTTTTATTTTTTCCATTAAATGTGTTATATGGAAAAACTCTTCCTTAGGTATCTCTTCAATACATTCGGGATTCAATATATATACACCTGTATTTACCTGATATGTCAATTCAGGCTTCTCATTCAATGAGGTCATCAAGCCGTCTTCACCTGTTTCTATAACACCATACGGAATCTTGAAGCTCTTCACCATCGTAACTATGGTCAAGTCATTGTGATTGTTCTGATGATACTCATACACATCACGATAGTCTTGATCATTGATGCTGTCACAATTGCTTACAAAAAATGGTGTGGTTATCTTCCCTTTTAGAAGAGAAACGCTGCCAATTGTTCCAAGTGGTTTGTCTTCCAGGAAGAACTCTATATCGTAATGGTGGGGTAGTTGGCTTAGATAATACCTCATCATGTCTGCCTTATAGTTTAACGACATGTAGAACTTATGGCAGCCAATACCCTCAAACTGATCTAGGATTACCTCTAGAATGGTTTTATCTCCCACAGGCACGAGAGGTTTGGGTATAACATTGGTGATTGGTTTTAAGCGAGTACCCTTTCCTCCTGCCATAATAACAACGGGTAGATTAATTTTTTCTCGCGGTACAAATTCAGACTTTTTGAAAAGATCTTCCCAGAACCAGACATCTACAAGTTCTCCTTGCCCATCCAAAATAGGCATAACCTCTGCACGCATTACGCGCATTTTTTCTTTGACACCAGCTTCTCCTTCTGATTGATAACCATATATTTTATTCTTACTTAAGATACGACTTACCGGATCCTTCAATGCAATGTTTTTAATTATCGCCCTTTGAATATCACCAATAGTGACAAGTCCTTCAAAATGTTCTTCATTGAACACCAATAGGATTTTAACCTTAACTTCGTCCATCAGCTTCATCGCTTCAAGCAAAGAAGCTGCGGGCGAAATAATTCTATCCTTTATTTTTTCAATCATTATACTACTATATTTGTCACGGTTACACTAAACGATAGTTGAATTAATAATCCTTCCAATATCTTCTATATCGTTATAGCTGAATCTTTGATCGATTGGTATGGCCAGCATTTTTGATTCCATTGTAGCTGCTATAGAAGATGATTGTCTGGCTTCATCCATAAGTGGCCATAATATTTGCGCATATAAACCTCTATCAGAAAGTTGCTTTTGATAGTAATCCCTTTCTTCAAGAAGAATAGGTAGCATAAAAAAACAATGTCCGCTATTCATTATTTCTTCCATACCAGGTAAAAAAGTAATCTTTTTGTTCCCTCGTATTATATTATAAAGGTGGTTCAGGTTAAATCGCCTTTTCCACAACAAATAATTACAATTCAAACCCTCAAGCATAATTACGCTCGCTCTATCCATTTCCCTTGGTATTGAATCAATACGTAAAGCTGCTTCCTTTAAAGCTGCCTTAAATGTTCTTTTTTCGTCAATATCTCCGGTGGTCTGATAACGTAAATTATCTTCCATTGCTTTTTTTCTAATATTGACAAATTCGGATTCTACGTTTAATATTATATCATTTTTAAAATCACTATTAGCACAAACAAGAGCGCCACTATTGAGCCCAACCCATTTCCGAATACTACACACATAATAATCCACACCTTCAATATACTCATTATCGATGTCAAAGACACAATGAGTTATATCATAAATGATTTTAACTTTTTCTCTGTTATTTAGCTTCGCAATAATTCCGTTTACATTTGAAAATCCGAAATAATTCATCAACAGAAGTACAGAATTATCTGGCGCTTTTTCTACTAAAGAATTTATTACATCTGCGTCTCCATCCAAATTTGAAAGGATCGGATAATAAGCCACGTTCCATTTCTCTTCGATAAACGGATTCACCATTGTTTTACAACAATAAGCAGGTAAGATAGCCAAAGAATTGCTACTATACAATTCTCTAGCAATCAATCTTAGTCCCTGTCGTCCCGTTTCAAGGAAACGATGGCTTTTAAATTGACCAACCAATTTCTTAAAAAAAAAGTCTGGAGTAGCCGTAATAGGAAATTCACTTCCAAATTCTCTCATATATCTTAACTAATCTTTATGGATTCTTTCACAATTACTTTCATTAAATCTATTCGCCTCCGTATTTCTTCTCTATTGGAACCATGCAATAACACTTGTCCATATCTTTTCAAGCCATTTGTAAGCAATGGAACTTCATCACCCACCTTTAAGTCAAATTCGTATTCCAAGACACCATCTATTCCCTTCAATCTATCCAGACCCTTGATACTAGAAATTATCCCTTGGGGTAAATTAAAAAATTGAACTGCGGAAAACTGGTGCTTTGTGGGTATAAAATCGTTATTATTCAGAGGCTCATTAATTGCCATTTTTAAAATCAATTGCTCCATATTGATTCCTGTTGACAACGGAACCAAGTGGGATGTTATCATTCCTCCTCCTAATCTCGGACTTGTTTCAATAACGACAACTCCTCTTTTACCTATTTTCAATTCAGTATGTGAGCCGCAGTTATCAAAATGTAAAACCGTAGCGATCTTTTCTATCACATCATTGATTTGCTGCTTTTTTTCTCCTGTCAAATCTGCTGGTTGTATATGCCCCAGTTCAACATTATATGGGAAACTGGTAACTCTCTTTTGTGTATATTGAATAACGTGGGACTTTCCTTGATAATGTATACTCTCAATGCTATATTCTTGACCATCAATAAATTCTTCAACAAGAACATCTCCTTTTTTTGTGAATTGAAAAGCCTCTATCATGGCTTTCTTTACTGTAATCGCATCTTTACAGTATATTACGCCTCGGCTTCCAGAATTATCTCTGGGCTTTACAATAACCGGGTATTCCCAATGTTCTGCTTCAAATTCTTCGAAGCTATTTACTAAACGCCCCTTTGCACATGGAACTCCACCTTCATTAAATCTCTGTTTCATTAAGAATTTATCTGTACTCCATTCTGCGGTATCAACACCATAGAACGGCAAAGACAACACTTCTGCGATTCTTGCCATCATTACCAAAGGTTTATCCGTGGCCGCACATGTTAAACCCTCCACATTAAACTCTTTGGCTACTGATAACGTCATATCAAAATCATCGCCTGAAACTACTCGGAAAAAATCTACATCATTCTTGCATATAGGGTTGGGATTGGGATCTACACCAACAGTTCGTAACCCCAGAATCTTGCATTGTTGTATTAACGACTTCTGTAAAGAGCCTAGACCAAATATTAATATGGTTTTCATTTTCTTGTTCTCTTATTGTTATTTAAAAGGTCGCTCATTTTTTTGAAAACAGGTGTCTTTCCACATGCCTCCACACTTTTTACCATCTCTTCTATATTTGAGTGAAACGTTTTAATATCATATGCGACCAGACCATGATTTCCTTTTGAAATAACCTCAAAAGGATGTGTAATAGTAACTAAACTATTATGTTTTTCCACATATGAGGAAAAATTATGAAAGAGTATATCTGTTTTAAACGCCAAATTGAAATACCTTAATAAGGGCTCTTTATCGTAAGGTGCTTTCATCAAAATTGTACTCATTGGTACTTCCATTACTTTTAAATGAGGAGTGCCTTTTGTTCGATAATCGGATACTGAAGGATAAAAAAAATCATTATTTGTAATAGCCCAATCAAAACACTTCTCATCATCACCCCTCTTTCTTAAAGCAATAGCAGTGCTGTCAATCAAAATACCTGATTGGTCTATTGCTCTCATCAATTCGTCAGTCATAACGCACTCTCCAATTCTAACAATACGCCAATTAATTTCTGATATTTCTTTAACATATTTTAAATCATTTAGGAAAGCATCTACTAGTTTCTTTTGACTGATGGGTATCCATTCATCTCCCTTTTTCTCGTAAAGATGTATATGCCAATCTAATTCCCCATTATTGTCTTTTATCTGTTTAATTAAATCGGATGACCTTACCAAATAATCATAGCCTCCGTATAATTGATTAATTTGATTATCGCTCCTTATAAAAACGGAAAACGGTTTCCCAGATAAGGTATCTATAATTGTCCGGAAGCCAGTGTTGAAGGAATCAAACTTGGCTGCAGTTCTATTATAATAATCGAAAGAATTAAGATTGAAATCCTGATCAATGTCAAAAGTCAGATATATGAAAAATAAATTATCTGCACAATTACTCATCATAATGATGTGGAATAAAACTCTTTAATGTATCTCTTTAACTGCTTTTTCGTAGGTATCGCATATGAAGTCAACCTGTTCCTCAGTCAATGCTGCGTACATCGGAAGGGTTATTTCATTATCCGTCACATATTCAGTCTGAGGCAACACTGCTCCAAGTTCCTTGTATGTGGAAAATATATGAGCCGCAGGATAATGCACACTCGTTTGGATGCCAGCATTATGAATATATTCACGAATCTTGTTGCGTCTTTCCTTGTTAGAATTTAACAAAACCACAGGGAAAATATAGTTGCTAACAAATTCGGTGTTGTCAGCGAAAGGAACAGAAATTCCTTCTACTTTACGGAATCGGTCGACATACTGTTTACGAACCTTGATGCGTGTTTCCAAGTCGCCAGGAAGTTTTTTTAACTGTTCGATGGCAATAGACGCACGGATATCATCCATACGGAAGTTGTACCCCAAGCAAGTAATGTCGTACTCTGTGGCGTGGCCACTTGCACGTTGATAGCTCATTGTACTCATACCGTGGCTACGGATAAGACGCGCTTTCTTTTCCATCTCCTCATTATTGGTGATGAACATTCCTCCTTCACCTGTTGATATGTTCTTGTTTGAGAAGAAACTGAAAGCCGCACAATCACCTATAGTCCCCAATTTCTTTCCCTTATACTCTGATAGAGGTCCGTGACACGCATCTTCCACCACTTTGAGATTATGTTTCCTGGCAATAGCCATAATCTCATCCATCTTAGCTGGGAAACCGGCCATATGAACAACCACAATTCCCTTGGTTTTCGGCGTGATCTTACGTTCAATATCAACAGGGTCAATATTGATGTGGTCTGGTCCAACAATGTCGGCAAACACAGGTGTTGCTCCAACATACCGTATACAATTGCAACTGGCCGCAAATGTCAGCGAGGGGCATATCACCTCATCTCCAGGTCCGAATCCACAAACCATACAACAAACGTGTAGGGCATCAGTGCAGTTACTCATTGATACCGCATATTTTACCTTCCACATATCAATAAACATCTGTTCCAACTCAGCGTTTTTAGGACCTGTGCTAATCCAACCCGACTTAATAGTATCGTACGCTGCCTGAGCTTCTCGCTCATCAAAGTTCAAATTAAAAAGAGGAATCTTGTATGCCATAATATTCTCATTTATAATTACATTTTTTGGTCCAAATTTTTGTTTTTCTCTTTGTGTTCAAAGTTGGGAATAAACCCCTTAATTGCATCCACTACCTGAACTTTTGTAAAATCATCCTTTGCAAATATTGCTTCCAACTTATTAAAAAACAATTCAATCTCCAACATTGGCTTGCGGGAGGTATCCTCTACAACGCCAAGCGCCTTAAAGCGTTGCATATTGATTCTTTCGCCGGGCACATAAAACTCCTCGTATGCCTTTTCGCCAGTTGTGTCGCTCTTGAAATACACTACGGGATATTTCTCTGAAGCGTATGACATTTGGTCTGCATAATCTTTTGCGGAGTTATCGTCTTGACATTCAATTTTTTGAAACCCTTCTGCCTTTACGAAATCATCACAAATTTTCGAGAATGTGAGCATTTGGTCTTCTCCAAGTTTTGGGAAGAAAACCTCTCCGCCGTTGCCGAGGATGCACGCCAACATACAAATCTGTCCTGATTCTTCGGGTGAAACAAAATAACGTTTCACATCGTTAGGTGCGGCAAGCGGCTGTTTTTTCTGCAAACGGTGAATCCATCCGTCAGGCAGCGAACCATTGGAAAATGCAACATTGGCAAACCTTGCTGTAGTTACCTTAAAATGTTGATTATAAGCCATCACCAAATCTTCCATAATTCGTTTGCTTGCGCCCATAATGTTTACGGGATTTGCGGCTTTGTCGGTGGACACGCAGAAAAAATGTTTAGGAGGATAGACACAAAGCAAATCCATAAGTTTCTTTGCCTTGATGTCGTTGTTTTCGATGAGAGCCTGAACGGAATACTTGTCTTTTTCACTTCTCACGTGTTTGTGAGCCGAAAAATTAGCCACAATGTCAAAGCCCTTTTCTTCTCTGAAAATTCTTTCAAAAATCGGGTCGGCAAAATTTAACGTATAGCACCTAAATTCGTCAGGACAAAACAATCCCTTCGTAGAACGCACGTCCCTGACAAGTTCCGCCAAGCCGTTTTCGTTCAAATCGACAACGACCATACTCTTGGGTTCAAACCTCAGCACAGCCTTGATAAAAGACGAGCCAATAGAACCCGCACCACCGATAACGCAGACTTTTTTGTCTTTGATTTCTTCACTCAAAGCATCTTTATTCGCTTCAATGTCAGGTAAAAACATACTTTGACTGCGAAATGTTACGCTATCAGAAATGAATTTTGAAAGATTGAACATATATTGTTTGTTATTCTGTTTTTTTTGGTTGAATCATTTTTTATAAATGATTTGAAAAATGTTTTTACGCAGAAAAATAACGTTTAATATACTATATCCACGATTACTACAACAATACGTCTAGTATTTGCTATAGGGGTACGCATAGTTTAAATCTTCATCATTATTCTTAATAATCTTAACACCCTATTGTACCTCACAAATCCTCACCCTCACCAAAGAATTTCTCCTCCAGCATCATACAAAGGCAATGGTACACAGGCAGATGCATTTCCTGCACTTTGTAGGTTTCGGTTTCGGGGACTTGGATGCAGCAGTCGGCGAGTTTTGATAGGCGGCTCTCTTTTTCGCCAGTCAGGCCGATAACCTTCAGCCCGCGGGCCTTGGCGGTGATGGCAGCATAAATGACATTCTTGCTGTTACCCGAAGTGGATATTCCCAATAAAACGTCGCCTGCCTTGCCGTAGCCGTTCACCTGTTGGGCAAAAACCAAAACACTTTCGCTGTCGTTCATAAAAGCCGTCGAAAGGGCGCTGTGGCCTGTCAGGGCAATTGCCGGCAGGGCGCCTTGCAGATTGTCGGCAAGGTAACCACCCATTTCAGAGTCGATTGCCTTCATTGCATCGGCTTGATTTGCAAACACTTTGCGCTTGAGCTTAAACTCTTTCATCAGTTCGCCAACTACGTGCTCGCTGTCGGCAGCCGAACCGCCGTTGCCGCAGACAAGCAGCTTCCGGCCATTGGCGTAGGCTTCCTCCAATATCTTGTATGCACCAATAATATCATCCTGGCATACAGCTAATTCCGGGTATCGGGCTATTAGCGAATCAACGTGTTTCATAAGGCTGACGGAATTCTTTTATTCTCTTTAAGATTGCTCAATGATGACCGTTTCCTCACCCCTTTCCACAGCTTCGCCACTGTCGGGTGCGGAAACGACCGGCAGAGTTTTTATCAAACTATAAAGATAAGCCAAAAACACGGATTGGCATTGCTAAAAATAAAATAAATGAAAAATGTCGGGGACGATGGAATCGTTTGAAAATCAAGAACTACGAGAGGAACTTTTGCCGTAATAAGGCTGACCGTCACTCCCGGCGCTCGATTTTGCGGTCCATCAAATGGCGCATCCAGCCCCAAAAGCCTTTGCGCTCGATGTGCGAGGCGTCGCCCACACGCAGCAACCATTGATAGATAGCGGAGTTGCGCCTTTGCTGAAATTTCACAAACGAGTAGAACCCGAATGTTACGAGTATGGCCAGAGCTATAACTATGTAGAGCTGAACATTGATGGATGCGCCACACAAGTACGACACAAACCACACCATAACCACCATAAAGTCGGTGAGGATGAGGCTGAAGGTTGTGCCGACGTGCGAGAAGCCCATCTCGATGAACAAGTGGTGCAGATGCAGCTTGTCGGGGCGGAAGGGCGACATTCCGTTAATCATACGGGCCGACATCACCCTGAGTGTATCGAAAACAGGAACGGCCAAAACCGACAAAGTGAACGGAACCAGCCCGACGCCTTTCATCATCAAGACTGTGCTGGCGGGGTTGGTGGTCAGAATCGACATCACGAAAACCGCCATAATGGTACCCATAAGCAAGGTGCCGCCGTCGCCGATGAACATCTTCGACTTGCTGCCGAACACGTTGTAGAGGAAGAATGGAATAAGAGCTCCCTCGGCTGCCACGGCGATAATCATCATTGTTTGGTTGCCCAACTTGTAGAACATCACCGCAAAAACCATACAGGCCATCGCGCCGAAACCCGACGAATAGCCGTCGACTCCATCGATAAGGTTGATGGCGTTCATAATGCCCACGGCGGCAAAAACAGTAAGCGGAACGGCCAAATAATCGGGGATTGAATGGTATCCCCAAAGGCCGTAGAAATTACCGATTTTTATGTGGCCGGAGTAGATGACAAACAGCACGGCGGCTATCTCCAGAACGAACCGGATGGTTGGCGACAGATTCCTGGTATCGTCGATGGTGCCAACGCAGAGCATCGCGGTCATCGCCATAACATAAACAGCCATATTGTGACTGTCGCCCAGGAAGAACTGGCCCAGAAGCGACACCACCAGAATGCCAACAAACACCGTCACTCCGCCCAACACTGGCACCGGAACGCGTTGCAGCTTGCGGGCGTCGGGGTTATCGACAATGCCGTGCTTGACAGCAAAATTCAGCACTCCGCCGTAGATTATCCACGTGGAAACGAATGCTACAACAAACGATATGATGATGCTGGTTGCCATTTTATCTCTTCTTTTACCGCTTCAAAATTACTCTTTTCAACGCCATTGGCAATTCATTCGTCAACTAAAGACGGCCGTCCACCATTTCTTTAGGCAGCACACACTTCACATCGAAAATTATGTGGTTCTTTTTCAGAAACTTCTCGATGTCGAGCGTTTTGAACTCGTCGTGGGCCACAGCAAGAACGGCGGCGTCGAATTGTTGGTTGTCAATTTTACCCTCAATATCTATGCCATACTCGCGTTTTGCAGCGGCGGCGTTTGCCCAAGGGTCGTAAATTGTGATGTTCAGATTGTACTCGCGCAGCGACTGCACAATGTCGAAAACCTTGGTGTTGCGCACGTCGGGGCAGTTTTCCTTGAAAGTGAAACCCAGAATCAGGATGTTCGAGCCCAGAACCTGAATGCCCTTCTTCAGCATCAGTTTAATCACCTGATTTGCAACATAATCGCCCATTCCGTCGTTCATTCGGCGGCCAGCCAGAATAATTTCGGGGTTGTAGCCGTAGCGTTGAGCGCACTGCGCCAGATAGTACGGGTCCACACCGATGCAGTGACCACCCACCAGTCCAGGCTTGAATGGCAGGAAGTTCCACTTTGTGGATGCGGCTTCAAGCACATCGTTGGTGTCGATGCCCATCCGCGTGAAAATCTTCGACAACTCGTTGACGAAAGCGATGTTGATGTCGCGCTGCGAGTTCTCAATCACCTTTGCCGCCTCAGCCACCTTGATGGTCGGGGCCAGATGCGTTCCCGCGCTGATTACCGACGAGTAAACATCGTTGATTTTCTTGCCCGCCTCGGGTGTTGAGCCCGATGTCACCTTCTTGATTTTCTCGACGGTGTGCAGTTTGTCGCCAGGATTGATGCGCTCAGGCGAGTACCCGGCAAAGAAATCGACATTGAATTTCAGTCCCGAAACTTCTTCGATTACGGGAATGCACTCATCTTCAGTCACGCCAGGATAAACTGTTGATTCATAAACAACTATATCGCCTTTTGCAATTACTCTTCCGATGGTTGTGCTAGCGCCGTAAAGCGGTGTCAGGTCGGGGTTGTTATCTTTATCGACAGGCGTGGGCACGGCCACAACGTAGAAATTGCAGTCGCGAATCTGCTCAATGTCCGACGTGCAGCGGAACCCGCCTTTCAAAGCCGCCTGCAGCAGTTCGTCGCTCACCTCGAGCGTGGCATCGTGACCTTGCATCAAAGCGTCAACACGCGCCTTGTTCAAATCAAACCCGACAGTCGGATATTTTGTTGAAAATAAGCGGGCAAGCGGCAATCCCACATAGCCCAAACCGATAACACAGATTTTAACTTCATTCATATTTTTTTCATTTCAAATTTTCCCAATACCAATTGCAGGCTTGTTGTAAGCCTTCTTTGAAGAAGAATTTCGGCTCATATCCAAGCAGTTTCTTTGCCTTTTCTATCGATGCAAGCGAATGCGGAATGTCGCCTGCGCGGTTCGGACCGTAAATAGGTTCAATTTTTGCGATTTCGGCATCGTAAGCTGACAAGTTTTCCCGCAGATAATCAAACAATTGATTCAATGTTGTGCGCTCGCCGCAAGCAGTGTTGTAAATCTGATTCACGGCTTGTGGATTGTCGGTTTGCATTGCCAACAGATTCATTCTCACCACATTGTCGATGTAAGTAAAGTCGCGGCTGTAGTCGCCTGTGCCGTTGATGGTGGGCTGCTCGTGAGCAATTAACTTCTTGACAAACAACGGAATAACCGCAGCATAAGCACCATTCGGGTCCTGACGGCGGCCAAAAACGTTGAAATAGCGCAAGCCGATGTACTCAATGCCGTATGTCCGTGCAAAAACATCGGCATACAACTCATTGACATACTTTGTTATAGCGTATGGCGACAACGGGCGGCCAATCACATCCTCAACCTTTGGCAGAGTGGCTGAATCGCCGTAAGTTGACGAACTTGCGGCAAAAATGAAGCGCTTCACCTTAGCATCGCGGGCAGCGATGAGCATATTCAAGAATCCGCTGATATTCACTGCGTTGGTTGTGGCGGGGTCCTTAATCGAGCGCGGCACAGAACCCAAGGCGGCCTCGTGCAGCACATAATCGGCACCGCTGACGGCTGTTTGGCAGTCGCTCAAGTTGCGTATGTCGCCAACAATCAGGCTGAAACGGTCAGGAAAACGTTCGAGCAGCGGGTTGATGTTCTCAATGTGGCCTGTCGAAAAGTTGTCGAGGCAGACAACCTCGTCGCCACGCTCAAGCAGCGCCTCGCACAAGTTCGAACCTATGAATCCTGCTCCTCCGGTTACTAATATTTTGCTCATCTGTAATCAAAATCGGCTGCGCACAATGCGCCTAACCAACCGACAAATATAGGCATTTAGGCTCATTGTGGCACCGAAAATTGACCACCGCGCATTAGGCGTTGACTATCTTTCTGTTTGACTGAAGTTTTGTTTTGTCTAAAATCTTTATCAGCAATCTGTTACAAAATTCTTACTTAACAAATAACTTGCTCATTATCAGAACTCAATCCTATAAGCAATATTCGGGAAAGTGAGCGATGTGTAGTAGTCCACAATCTTGTTTTTGCGGGTGTTGAATCCGCGGCCTTCGAACGACTTAACGTTCAGATACTCAACAATAAAATGGTGCGCCAAGCGCTCTTTGTTGATGGTGTATTTCATTGAGAATGCAAATCCGACGTTGGTGTCCATTTTCTTCTCGAAAGGCTTGTCTTCCTGAAGCGGCATTTCCCAAAGCGGGTCGTTCTTAACGTCTTCAAGCGTAAGTCCGTCAATTTCAGGCGTGTATCGGCCACCGCCCATAACCGTCAGGCGGCCATTGATGCCAAAGACATTCTTCTTGTTCAGGCCGACCATCCATTCCTTTCCGCCCAGAATGTTGGTGATGTAGCCAAGGTCGTAGAGCGTGTGGTGCCACTCGTGCTGCGCGTCGCGGTATTCCGAGTTGAACACAGTGCCAGTGAACATTCCGTAGAATCCGTTTTTCAGGTATCGCTCAAGCGTCAGGTCGATGCCGTAGTTGCGGGCCAGACCGTCGTTGGTCAGTTTGCGGACTTGCAGAAAATTGCGCTCGTTGATGGCCGAATAGGTTGTCCCTTCCTCAACAGGCACGTCGAAAAGCCATTGATAATAAGGCTCAATCTTCAGAATAGCGTTGTCGCCCAGGCGCTGCGAGAAGGTGGCCGAAATGTGGTGCGAGCGCGTCAGGCCAAGGTCTTTGTTGGCCACCGATTCACCGTCGTCGTCAAAGACAAAATAGGCTCCGATTGATTCCTTGCGGCTGTTCAGGGCGTAGGCCACCGATATTGAACTCGACGGCGAAACCTTGTACTGCAGGCTCACGCGCGGCTCGACAAGCGTCTGATTGTTCACGCCGAAATACATAACGTTGATGCCCGCCACGGTCGAAAACTTCTGACTCAAAGCCACTTTGTGATTGGTGTAGGCCCGTGCCAGACAGGTGTTGCCTTCGGCCTCATAGACGTGATACTGCGGGCCGCCAATCTCGTGAACATAATCGTCGCTCGCCGAAAAACTCATTTGGCGGTACTCGATTCCGTTCTGCATTGTGTAGCGCGACGATATTTTCCGTTTGTGCTGAATGGTGGCAATCAGGTTGCTCTGACTGTTCTTGCCGTTCAAGTACGGCAGTTCCTGCAAATTGTCGTCGAAAAGTTTCGAACTCACCTTATAATAAGAGCCCGTGTAGGCCACCGACGAAGTGAGCGTGCCGCCCCCGTCGAAGCGGAAGGTGTGCGTCAGGCCGCCAGCGCAACTGCGTTGGTTTGCCCACGATTCGCAAGCGTCCCAAAGCGATTCCCACTCAGTCGAGTCGGCCAGTTCGTTGCCGAAATTGTCAATCAGCCCCGTGAACCACACGGCAAACGTGCCCGCCCGCTTGGTCGGGAAGTTCAGTTTCAGGCTTAAATCCTGATAATCCATTGTCTGACTGATGTTTATGGCGTGCATTTTCTTGGCGATTTCCATAAAACTGTATCGGTAATTGACAAGATACGATGCCCCCGATTCCTTGCCAATCGGGCCTTCAGAAGCAAAATCGACGCCGAGCGTGCCCAGTTGGAAAGCGTGCTCATACTTGGTGTTGTTGCCCGTGCGCATTTTCATATCGAAAGCGCCCGACAGAGCGTTGCCATACTCGGCAGGCATTGCGCCCGTCATAAAGTCGCTGTTGGCCAGCACCGTGCCGTTGAGCGACGTGAAAATGCCGCCGCCCGCCATTGTTATGTCGGCAAAGTGGTTGGGGTTGTTCACCTCGATGCCCTCGACGCGCCACTGCAGCATTTGCGGTGAGTTTCCGTGAATGCTGATACCGTTGTAAACGCCGCTCGACGCCACACCAGGGAACATCGATGCCGTGCGCGCGGGGTCGGCAATGCCGCCAGCGTACCTTGACGCCTCTTCAACGCTGAACATTCGAGCGCCCACCATTGCCATCTCGTTGAGCGGCATCTCTTTGTTAACCTGCGGTTTAACTACCACCTCGTCCAAGGTTGCAACTCTTTCGGTCATTTCCAGATTCAGAACCATTTCTTTTCCCGATGACAGCAACTGCTCTTTGAGTTCCAGCGGCTCATAGCCGATAAAACTTACACGGATTGTGTGCCGCCCCACGGGCACTTTCTGTATGGCGAAATGTCCGTCGGCGTCGGTTGTGGTTGCCATAGTTGTCTGATTGTCAACCATAACGGTTGCACCCGTCATTGGCTCACCCGACGCCACGTCGGTCACCTGTCCACGGATTGTCTGTGTTGTCTGCGCTTGCGCAAAAGTTGTCAAAGCAACAATTAATGTTGCCAAAAAGGCTAATCTTTTCATTTTCGAATTATGTTTTTTGTTTTTAGTTACGCACTATTGATGCGAAAATATGAAAAGGTTGCAGTTTGGGATGGTGTTTTTTTTAGTTTTTTCCCTATTCGGCTATAACTGAGCGAGAAAAAGCGACTGTTTAAACTGCGATTTTAATTGGCGGTTGGTTGTTGCGAAATCAAAAAGCATTGTGTAATATTGCAGACCCAAAAACAAGGGGTTCAGGACCCATAGCTCAGTTGGTTAGCAGCACCTGACTCATAATCAGGGGGTCGTTGGTTCAAGCCCAACTGGGTCCACAAAAGGCACTCATCAGCGTGAGTGCTTTTTTTGTTTAAATTGCGTACCGATATGCGAATCAGAGACATCGATTTAGGTGAGAAGCCAGTGGCCTTTGCGCCAATGGAAGACATCAGCGACCCATCGTTCCGCCGCCTTTGCAAGGAGCAGGGTGCCGACCTGATGTATTCTGAATTTGTGTCGGCCGACGGTCTCATCCGCGATGCTGAGAAAAGTCTGCGCAAGCTCGACATCGCCGACAGCGAGCGGCCTGTGGGCATACAGATTTACGGCAAAAATCCCGATGCGATGGTTGAGGCCGCCCAGCGCGTTGAGCAGGCCCACCCCGATCTAATTGACATCAACTTTGGCTGCCCAGTGAAGAAAATTGCGGGCAAAGGCGCCGGTGCCGGATTGTTGCAGAACATTCCACTGATGATTGAGATTACACGCCGCGTGGTGCAGGCCGTGAAACTTCCCGTAACGGTGAAAACACGCCTTGGCTGGGACGAAACCGACAAGCCGATTGTGGAACTTGCCGAACGCTTGCAAGATGCTGGCGCCGAAGCAATTACCATCCACGGACGCACCCGGAGCCAGATGTACAAAGGCGAGGCCGACTGGACGCTCATTGGGCAGGCGAAAGCCAACCCGAGACTGCACATTCCGGTCATCGGCAACGGCGACATCGACAGTCCGCAAAAAGCCGCCGAAATGTTCAACCGCTATGGTGTTGACGGCATTATGATTGGACGCGCGGCCATCGGCAACCCGTGGATTTTCAGCCAGACGAAGCACTATCTGAAAACTGGTGAACTGCTGTCAAAACCCACTGTGCCACAAAAAGTTGAGCTCATCAAACGACATCTGCAATATTCGCTCGACTGGAAAGGCGATTACGTGGGCGTTTTCGAGTTGCGCCAGCATCTGTCGAACTACTTCAAAGGCCTTCCCGACTTCAAAGATTACCGCATAAGGCTTGTTACCGAGAAAGACCCGGCGGTGATAATGCAAACGCTGGATGAGATTGCTGAAAGGTGGAAGGAATTTTGAGAACGCAGCGATACAACCACCGCTCCGCATATTTTACACCTATAATATATAGTGCCTGACAATTATTCTTCGTTTTCCTCAGCCTTCCGTGCCTCCTTGCGGTGGAACAAACGGCGCCAAAGCTCGCCAAAATCGTTGAAATCCTCAGTGTAGAACACACCTAGTCCGCGAGTGTATGGCGCGTCGTCGTAGATGATGTCATCGTTAACCTTTTGGAAGGCCTTGAGCCGCACATTTCCTTTTTTGTTAAGTTTCAGCTCAACAGAAAAGTCGGTGGTGTACTGCGTGTTATTGTCTTCCGATGTCTTGTCCTGGTTGTTCACGTCGAAGTTGCTGCTCACCGTCACGCGGTCGTTCCATAGCGATGTGGAGAGCGCCAGCTCGTACTCCTCGGAGCTGATTTCGGTCTCGGGGCGGTAGGCCACGCCAAGGTCGAAGTGGGTGCTCACCTGGCTAATCCATTTGCTGAGCTGGTTCGACAGCAGCTCGCTGGCCGTGCTGGCGCCCACCGCGGCTGCCGATGTGCCGGTCGAATTATCAGACACGCTTGTGAGCGGATAGAACTTATTGAACAACAGCAAATAAATTACCTGCTGGTTGAGATCATCCTCGGGCAGGCTGTTCAGCTGCTCAACCTCCTCGATTTTGGTGATGGTGGATGGCATATCGATGGAGAAACTGATGGTTGGCGACACTAACTTGTTGGTCATCAGCAGGTGGCAGTTCACCGGCACACGTTTCTCGCGGTCTTCCTCGTTGAGTGTGAGCGAATAAACCGGCACTTTGCGGAGCTTGTAGGCGGCGTCGATGCTGACGGTGGCGCCAAGCGGCTCGCCGGTCCACGTTACAAAGCTGCCACTCTGAAGGTCGAGTTTCTTGCTAATCATATTTTGCAGCGTGAAGGTGAAGTTTCCGCTGCTGATGAGGTAGGTGCCGTAGATTGAGAAGACATTGTTGTCGAGGCGGATGCTGAGGTCGGCCGAGCCGTGGGCGCGCAAGGCATCGCCAATGGCGGGGTCGAAAACAATCTGCACCTCGGCGTCGGGTGTAACCTTGAGGTCGAGGTTGAGGTTGACAATGGAGCGCGGAGCCTCAATGACCGCATCTTGCCGCGACTTGCGCACCTCCTTGATATTCTTTACATTATTGTTCGATACGAAGGTGATGAAATCGTTCTCCGTCAAGTCGTTGCGGCCCTCCATCGTTATGTAGAACATACTTTTCGGCTGCGTTGTTGCGCTGATGCCGATGTTGATTATGCTGCGGTTGGAACCGGAAATGTCAACAATGCCGCTGCCGTAAGTCTTGCCGTACCAGAGCGGCGAGTCGCTGGCGCGCGTGTTGAGAGCGACAACATTTTCGGCATTGATTTTCAGGTCGACAAAAAACTCCTTGAAACTGTTGTGCCACACACTGCCGTTCAGCAGGGCGGTACCGCTCTCCGTGTCGTGACCTAAAATATTATTGAACAAGATTTTATACTCGTCGAACTCAAGCGTGTCGTTAATAATGTAGGTGGCCTTTGTGGGACGGACCGTGAGGTGGGCGTCCTCGAGCCCGACCTTGCCGTACCAACGGGGCGAGTTGAGGCGGCCGTCGAGGTGCACATTGCCGCTGAACGAGCCCGTCATCTCGGAGAAAATCCCCGAAAGGAACAGCTTCAGAAACTGCACGTCCTGGTGCGTGGCCTCGGCGTCGAGGTTCATCTCAAACGCAGCCGGGTCAATGTAGCCGCCGAAGGTTGTGTACGACTCGCCATCCTTGTCGGAGAGCGCTCCGCCCACCATCAGCCGCCGCTCGTCGATGTTCCAGGCCGTGATGGCGTTGATGTTGCCAAACCGCCGGCCGTCGATGGCGAAATCGCTGATATTCAGATTGCCGTTGAGCCGCTCGCGAAGGTCGTTCAGCACCGACTGGCACGACAACACGCCCGAGAATTTCGTCTTCAGCCCGAAAACATTCGACACAAACCCGAGCCGCACGTTGCTCACGTCGATTGACAGACTGTCGTCGGGGTTGTCCGACAAAACGCCATCGGCAAAGATGCGGAAGGAACCGTTGTCGATACCGAGATGGTCGATGCTCACCGCCGAATCGCGCAAAGCGATGGTTGCCGGCTGAATGTGGGCCGTGGTGTCGAGAATGGTAATCCACGAAGGTTTGACGTCAACCCTCAGACGCTGCCCGTCAGTGGCGGTCAAATCGATGTCGGCGTTCAGATCGCCGCTGTTGTTGCCGCGGTCGAGCAGATTGTTCCAGCGCATATTGAGCCGCGCCAGGCTGTGGCGGAGCCCCGCCGTGAGCTGAATATTGCGCATCGACTCATAATCAGCAAAATAGAGACCGTTGGTGGTCAATGTCGCCATCAGGCTGTCGGCAACGTTGTGCACCTCAAGCTCAATATCCTCAGCCTCAATGCTTTTAGCCGTTATGTCGCGCGAGTTGAATTTCAGACGGAAGTTGGCGGTGCTGTCGTCGAAAACGGCTGCCACGCGCGAGCCGGAGGCAATGCTGAACCACGGCGCGAACATCTCAAGAACGGGGTGCGGATAGTCGAGCACAACATCGAGAGTCACGCAGTTGCGCTCCTCAGCCGGCTCATAGGCGATGCCATCGACAAAACTGCGCACAAAACGGCTGGTGCTACCCACCATCTGCGTCAAGCGGAAATTGCCCTCGGCGTGGGCCGTTACAAACTCCGACCGCAGGTCGATAGCCTTGCCGGCGCTGGCGTTGGCGGCCACAAGCGATACAGAGTCGGTGCCGAAATAGGTTGAATCGCTGAAATAGTAGATGTCGGTCAGGTCGATGGTGCCCTCGGCAAGGTCGATGGTGCGGCCGCTGAAATTGGCGTTAAGGTTGAACGAAAGGTTTGAAAGAGTATCGGCCGAAAGCCCGAGAGCGAACAGATTGGCGTAATAAACGCTCGATTTGAACTTGTAGGTCAGGCTGTCGCTGACATTGACCAAGCCATCGAAATCGAACCGCAGATTGGGGTCGAACGAGCTGAGCCGTCCGCTGAATTTCCGGTTGGAAATCAGGCCGTTGATGGTGAGCGAGTCGATGGTGCGCCCGGCGTAGGCAATGTCGTTCACCGTGCCGTTGACGTTGATGTTGGTGTTGGCGGCGTTGCCCACACAGCCGTCGGCGCTGATGTCGACACGCAAAGCCGCATTGTTGCCCACAATCGGGCCGGCCGCAATGGGCGTCGATTTAAGGCGCGAGCTCACGTTGTAGGTTTTGCCGCTCCGCTTGTCAACCGCCGCCTCAAGGCTGATGCTGCCCAAACTGGTTCTCAGGTTGCCGTTGGCGTCGATGCTGGCGAGCGTTCCCTCGGCCTTTCCGCTGAACGCGATGGAGCCCACCGGCACAAGATAGTTGCGGAGCGCGACAGGTTCTGCGTCGGTGTAGGTTGCGAGCAGATGGACCAGCTCGGCGCCCGATGTGGCCAGATTGCTCACCTTGAGGCAATAGGCAAGGCTGTCGGGAGCGCGGAAGTTCTTCAGCGAGATGTCGGCGCAGAGCAGCGAGCTGTCGGCGAACAAAATCTGCAACTGGCGGCCCCTCAGTTTGTTATCGGTGCCGGCAATGTGTCCTTTGAGCGCAATGCCGTCGGTGTAACCGGCCAACCGCGGCACAAGCTGCGCAAAATCTGACGGCACAAGCTTCAAATCCTCAACCGCCACCTTGTAGTGTACCGGCTCGCACTCGGTGGGCAGAGCCACATCAACCCGGCTCATCTGCGCGTGCGACCCTCCCACCACGGCCTGCAGGTTGCTCACGGCTATCTGTCTGTCGCTCAAGGCGAAATCGAGCTGCAAATTCTCAATCATCGGCGCACCGTTGTGACTGGCGGTCAGTGTTTCGAGCTTCAAGGCGATGGTGTCGCCTCTCATCGAGAAATCGCTTAAATCAATATTCAAATCGCTGATGCGATGGCTGGCGCTGTCGTCGGTGTAGGTGAAGCCCGACTGCACCATCGTTAACTCGCAAACGCCTATGTTCCAAGCCGCTCGCGCAGTATCGGCAACCTCAACCGTATCGGTTTTTCTGAGGCTGTCGGCCAAAAAGCTGAAATTGAACACGCTGTCGGTGCGGACAATGTTGGCCCGCGCGCCACGCACGTAGGCCCGTTGCACAACAATGTTGCGGCCGCTCACATCAACAGAGCGCAGGTAGCCCGACAGCTGCGGCACGTAGAGCAGCGTGTCGCCGTTGGGGCAGCGCACCAGAATGTCCTGCATCGTCAGACCCTTACGGATGTTGAACCGGGCCTTGCCCACACTCACATCGGCGTTCAGCGTGCGGCTCAGCGCCATAGTTATCTGGTTGGCAATCAGCGTTTGCACCAGAGGCGAGCGCAGAGTTGACCACACAACAAGCACCACCCCGACCAGAATCAGGACAAAAACCGACAATATTTTTATGGCTTTTTTAATACTTTTGCGCCTTAAATTACAAGTGCCCAAAAATATCGTTTTTGAGCACAAAATGCAGCCATATTTTTATGAGCGTTACAATTTTAGGTATAGAATCATCGTGCGACGACACTTCGGCGGCCATTATCCGCGACGGCGTGATACTCTCGAATGTGATTTCGAGTCAGAAAGTGCACGAGCAGTACGGCGGCGTGGTGCCCGAACTGGCGTCGCGCGCGCATCAGCAGAACATCATCCCAACCATCGACGCGGCAATCAAAAATGCGGGCATCGGGCTCGACGAGATTTCGGCAGTGGCCTTCACTCGCGGACCTGGCCTGCTGGGCTCGCTGCTGGTGGGCACGTCGTTTGCAAAGGGTTTTGCGCTTGCGCGACGGTTGCCGCTGATTGAGGTGAACCACCTGCAGGGCCACGTGCTAGCGCTGTTTGTGAAGCAGAGCGCCGACGACAACAACCAACCCGAGTTCCCGTTCATCTGCCTGCTGGTGTCGGGCGGAAACTCGCAACTGGTGGTTGTGCGCAGCCCGCTTGATATGGAAGTGGTGGGCACCACCATCGACGACGCGGCTGGCGAGGCCTTTGACAAGTGCGGCAAGGTTATGGAACTGCCCTACCCGAGCGGCCCCATCATCGACAAACTGGCCAAAGAGGGCAACCCAAAGGCCATCAGTTTCGCCAAACCGAGCATCGAGGGCTACAACTACAGTTTCAGCGGCCTGAAAACGAGTTTTCTGTACCATATCCGCGACGCGGTGAAGACCAACCCGAACTACGTGAAGGAGAATCTGCCCGACCTGTGCGCGTCGCTGCAGAACACCATCATCGAGATTCTGCTGAACAAACTGAAGAAGTTGGTGAAGGCGACGGGCATCCGTCAGGTGGGCGTGGCAGGCGGCGTTTCGGCCAACTCGGGGCTGCGGCAGGCGCTGCTCGACTACGGCGAACGCGAGGGGCTGAAAATCTTCATCCCCAAAATATCGTTCACCACCGACAACGCGGCAATGATTGCCATCACGGGATATTACAAGTATCAGGCGGGGCTGTTCACCACGCAGGACGTGGCGCCGCTGGCAAGGATGGATATTCGGTAATTAGGATTTAGGATTTAGAAGTTAGGAATTTGGCAAAATAATAATGACGGAATCGGAATTATATAAGGAACTTGGGGCTTTGACAAAAAGCAAGGACATATGGGAGGAGAACATTCCTTATGTAAAGTCGCTTCTATCGTCTGAATCGCTGAAAATCAAAGTCAAAGCGCTATGGCTTCTTGCGGAAATGGGGCTGAAATATCCTTCTGCGGTTGCTGATTGTGTTCCTACGATTGCAATTTTTCTTGACAATTCCGAGCCGCTTTTGCGAGAGCGTGCAATCAACGCGCTCGGGCGAATCGGCCGTGCGGATTTTGGTCTAATCGAGCCGTTTTGGAAAGATTTATTCCGCTTTGCAAAAGACTCTGAGGCAAATGTCAGATTGAGTTTTATTTGGACTTCGGAAAATATCGCCACAAACACGCCTGATGTATATAAAAACCATATGCCCGTTTTTGCTGAACTTTTGCAAGACAAAGAGGACAAGGTTCGTATGGAGGCGCCGGAAATCTTCCGTGTTCTTGGCAAGCACAGGCCAGAGTTCGTTCTGCCTTTCGTTGAGCAGTTGCAAAAGATTTCAGAAACCGACGATAACCGTGTCGTAAGAATCCACAGTTTGGGTGCGATTAAGGCGGCAACAACAAATCAATTAGTCTATTAATCAATTAATCAATAAAATGGATATTTTTCAATCAATCATCATCGCCATTGTTGAGGGCTTGACAGAGTTTCTGCCGGTGTCGTCGACGGGACATATGATAATTACTCAAGGCCTGCTGGGCGTTGAGAGCGACGCGTTTGTGAAGGCCTTCACGGTGATAATCCAATTCGGCGCCATTCTGTCGGTGGTGGTGCTCTACTGGAAGCGTTTCTTCCGCTTGAACACCGAGCCCGCACCCGAAGGCGCTGGTGCGCTGAAACGCCTGGTTCACAAGTTCGATTTTTACTGGAAACTGCTGGTGGCTTTCATTCCCGCGGCGGTTATCGGTCTGCTTTTCAGCGATAAGATTGACGAAATGCTTGAAAGCGTGACCGTTGTGGCCGTTATGCTGGTTGTTGGCGGCGTGTTTATGCTCTTCTGCGACAAGATTTTCAACCGCGGTTCTGACGAGACCAAACTGACCGAGCGCCGCGCGTTATATATTGGTCTGTTCCAATGCATTGCAATGATTCCTGGCGTTTCGCGCTCAATGGCGACAATTGTGGGCGGAATGGCGCAGAAACTCACCCGCAAGGCGGCCGCCGAGTTCTCGTTCTTTTTGGCCGTGCCTACAATGTGTGCCGCGTCGGGCTACAAAATGCTCAAACTGCTGCTCTCTGACGAAGGCCTGCAACTGCTCACCGACAATCTGGGCGTGCTGATTATCGGCAATATTGTGGCCTTTGTGGTGGCCCTGCTGGCAATGAAGTGGTTTGTGGCGTTCCTGACAAAATACGGCTTCAAGGTTTTCGGTATTTACCGAATTGTTGCAGGCGGCCTGATTCTGGTGCTAATGGCGTGCGGGGTGAATTTGACGGTGTAAAAAAGGGTGAGAAGGTGAGATGTTTAGAGGGTAATGCTTCGCTGTTTAGAAATCGATAAAAACTAAACTTCTAAACTTCTAAACTTCTAAACTTCTAAACTTCTAAACTTCTAAACTTCTAAACTTCTAAACTTCTAAACTTCTAAACATTAAAACTTTTAACTTCGAAAACTTAAAACTTATAACTTCTCATAAATGGATAAATCACTTTTCGAACACATCGGGCAATTCCGCAGGCAGGCTGCGGGCAAGATTCCTGCGCAGTCGCTCAGCCACCAACTGCTGACCAAGACGGTCAACTTCCTGTTCCCCATCTTGTGCGACGACGACCAATCGACCGAGGCCCGCTACTACGATATGCGCCACCTTATGGAACAGGTGCTGGCGCAACTCTCGCTCGCCGACGAGCAGATTCAAGACGAGATTGACACCTTCTCGAACTCGCTCGAACTGCTCTATCTGCGTATGATTGAGGACGCTACGGCCATCTTCAACGGCGACCCCGCCGCCAAGTCCATCGAGGAGGTGATTGTGACCTATCCTGGTTTCTACGCCATTGTGGTTTACCGTCTGGCGCACCAACTTTATGAGCAGAACATCCCCATTGTGCCGCGGCTCTTCACCGAGTACGCCCACGGCAAAACGGGCATCGACATACACCCTGGAGCCACCATCGGCCACTCGTTCTGCATCGACCACGGCACGGGCATTGTGGTGGGCGAGACAACCGTCATCGGCAACAACGTGAAAATCTATCAGGGCGTGACTCTGGGCGCCCTGAGCGTGGACAAGGCCGAAGCGGGCGTGAAGCGCCACCCGACCATCGAAGACAACGTGACCATCTACGCTGGCGCCACCATTCTGGGCGGCAAGTCCATCATCGGCCACGACTCGGTCATCGGCGGTAACGTGTGGCTCACAAGCGGCGTTGAGCCCTACTCAACGGTGTTCAACAAGAGCAACGTCTACGTGAAAGGCCAAATGGACGACCAATTGGGGAACTGGATTATTTAAAGGTTGAGGCGCTTCGCTGTTGAGAAGGTGAGACGCTTCGCTGTTTAGAAAAACTAAACCCTAAACTCTAACCACTAAACCTTAAAGAGAATGCCCAAATACTCATTCATAGTGCCTGTCTACAACCGCCCCGACGAGGTTGACGAGCTGCTGCAGTCACTTACGGCGCAGCGCTTCCGCGATTTCGACGTGACCATTGTCGAGGACGGCTCGGCCGACACTTGCCGCCACATTGTGGAAAAATTCGCCGAAAGGCTGCCAATCAACTATCTGGAGCAACCGAACGGCGGTCCAAGCGCGGCGCGCAACAACGGTGCGGCACACGCTGCGGGCGATTATCTGATTTTTCTGGATTCGGACGTGATTGTGCCCGACGGCTATCTCGACGCCGTTGACAAAGCTGTGGACGAGCGCGGCCTGCAGTGCTTCGGCGGCCCCGACGCGTCACATCCGTCGTTCACGCCCATACAGAAAGCCATCAGCCACTCAATGACATCGGTGCTCACCACCGGCGGCATCCGCGGCAAGAAAGAGAAAATGGACAAGTTCTATCCGCGCAGCTTCAATATGGGCATCAGCCGCGGCGAGTTTGCGCGCGTGGGCGGATTCGGCGATATGCGCTTTGGCGAGGACGTCGATTTCAGTATGCGGCTCATTGAACACGGCTGCAAGGCGGGGCTCATAGCTGACGCGTTTGTCTACCACAAGCGCCGCACCACGTTCAAGGCGTTCTTCAAGCAGGTTTACAATTCGGGCATTGCGCGCATCAATCTCGAAAAGCGCCACCCCGGCACAATGAAACTGGTTCACGCACTGCCGGCGGCGTTCTTTTTGGGCAACATCGGGCTCATTGTTTTGGGCTTTCTGTGGTGGCCGCTGTGGTGCCTTCTGGCTCTGCCCGTTCTGGCCTTTTTTGCCGACGCGCTTGTAGCGACAAAAGAGCTGCGGGTGGCTCTGCTGGCCGTTCCGGCGGCCTACGTGCAGCTCGGCGGCTACGGCTGCGGATTCTGCGAGTGCTTTGTGCGCCGCGTCATCTTCGGCCAAGGCGAGTTTACGCGGTTTGTTAAAAACTTCTACAAGAAATAAACGGCTGTCAATCTGAAAGTTGGCCGGCAAAGGCAAGTTTGCCCCCACTGCCGCCGTCAATCGGCCCGGCTTTTTTATCTATATTTATGGCCTGCCGAAACCAACCTGACAGTCAGGCAAGCCAATCGGCATCTTTTTGATATTTAATATGATAGATGACGCAACAGTCAGCAAGATTTTTGACGCGGCCAACATTCTCGACGTGGTGTCGGACTTTGTGGCTCTGAAGAAACGGGGCAACAACTACTTCGGCTGCTGCCCGTTCCACAACGAGAAGACGGCTTCGTTCTCGGTGTCGCCGGCCAAGAACATCTACTACTGCTTCGGCTGCCACAAGGGCGGAAACAGCGTCAACTTCATAATGGAGCACGAGAATCTGCCCTACTACGAGGCGCTGAAATATCTGGCCAACAAATTCCACATTGAAGTAACCGAAACCGAGCGCACACCCGAGGAGCAGGAGCGCCACGACGACCGCGAGAGTATGATAGTGCTGAACGAGTTCGCCAAAAACTACTTCATCCGCAATATGACGGAAACCGAAGAGGGGCGCGCCATCGGCTACAAATACTTCAAGGAGCGCGGATTCAACGAGGAGACAATCAAAACCTACGAGCTGGGCTACAGCCTCTCGGACCGCAAGGCTTTTACTGAGTTTGCGCTCAAAAGCGGCTATCAGCTGAAGTACCTGATTAGCACCAGCAACGGACAGACAAACTCCGGCACCGGACTCACAATCAAACACGACGACGGCTACACTTTCGACCGGTTCAGCGGCCGCGTGATGTTCCCAATCCACAGCATCACCGGAAAGGTCATCGGTTTTGGCGGCCGTGTGCTCGACGCCCGCACCAAAGGTGTGAACGTCAAGTATATGAACTCGCCGCAGTCGGAAATCTACGACAAGAGCCGGTCGCTCTACGGCATCTATCAGGCCAAGGCGTCAATCGTGAAAAACGACAAATGCTTTCTGGTTGAGGGCTACACCGACGTGCTGAGTATGCACCAGAGCGGCATTGAAAACGTGGTGGCAAGCAACGGTACGGCGCTCACAATTGAGCAGATAAGGCTGATAAAGAAGTTCACCAACAACATTACGGTGCTCTACGACGGCGACGATGCCGGCATTCACGCCGCTTTGCGCGGAATTGATATGATTCTGGCCGAGGGGCTGAACGTGAAAGTGCTGCTTCTGCCCGACGGCGAGGACCCCGACTCGTTCGCGCGCAACCACAGCTCGTCGGAGCTGGAGGCGTTCATCGGTGCAAACGAGACCGATTTTGTGCTTTTCAAAACCCGTTTGCTCTTGGGCGATGCCGGCAACGACCCCATCAAAAAGGCCGAGCTGATTAACGACATTGTGGCGTCGATAGCTGCCATTTCTGACGACATTAAGCGTCTGCTCTATGTGAAGGAGTGCGCCAAGCTGATGGATATTGAAGAGGCTGTGCTGAAAGATGCCACCGAAAAGAAAATCAGCAAGATAACCTATCAGCAGCTTGAGGCCGCGCAGAAAGAGCGCGAGCGTGAGCGCCGCCAGAAGGAGATGGCGGAACAAACGCCGGCGCAACAGTCTCAAACGCCAGAGCAGCGCCCAATCCTGAACGAGGAGACGGCTCTGAACAATCGCGTGTGCGAGCTTGAGTCGGAACTGCTGAAATACCTGATTCAATTCGGCGACAAGGTGCTTTTCGAGGTGAAGAAGGAAAACGAGCCTGCAGAGATTGTGACGGTGTCGCAGTACATCCTCAACGAACTGAAAATCAACAATATTGCATTCAAAATCGATGCTTGCAGAAAAATGCTCGACATCTACATTTCGACCGCCGAGCACAACACAACACCCGACGACAGCCTGTTCACACAGTGCCACGATGCCGACGTGAGCTCGTTTGCCGTGAAGCTTCTGGTGTCTAAAAACGAGGTGAGCAAAGAGTTCTGGGACAAGCGCAACCGCTACGTTCCGCCCGAGCAGGGACACCTGAAGGAAATGGTGGACATCACCCTAAATCACTATAAATTTGAAATTGCGCAACAAGAAATCAAAAATATTGGTAAAATTATCGCGCAATTGCAGACCGAACCCGACAACGATGAAAAAATTGCCGAGCAGCTCACGAAACTTGGTGTGTTTCAACGATATATAATCAAGCTGGGCGATAGTTTGGGGATAGTGATGCCGCGAAAATAATTGATAGTGAAACTATTTTCCGCCATACTTACGACTTTGGCTCTGGCCGCCGGCTGGCAGGCTCAGGCACAGATTGATGTGACCTATTGCCGTTGCCACTGGTGGTTCTCGCCCGATGCGGTTTACATATCGGGCTCAGTAACAACGCATTTCAAACCCACCGCGGCCGCCGTTGGCACAATCGACTTCGACCTCTCGAAACACCTTCGCGTCGATAGTGTTACGCAAAGAGGCAAACGGCTTGCTTTCACTCACAAATCGAACAAACTGATTGTCACACTGCCAGCCAATGTGGCTGTTGACGCAACCGACTCGGTTACCGTTTACTATCACGGCAAGCCTGTGCCAACGTGCTTTGGCTCAGTGGGTTTCGACAAAAAAACACAAACGGCGTGGACTCTGTCGCAACCACACGGCGGACGCGACTGGTGGCCCTGCCGGCAGAATCTGCTCGACAAAATCGACTCGATGGACATTGACGTAACCTGCCCCACGAAATACAAGGTGGCCTCAAACGGCGTGCTCACGGGCTACACCGAGTCCGGCGACCAGCACACGGCGCACTACCGACTGCGCCATCCGGCCAATTTCTACACTGTGGGCTTTGCGGTGGGCGCCTTCAACACAACCGAAGGCAAAACCACGCTGGCCACGGGCGACACCGTTGAGCTCATCAATTACGACTGGACCACACCGCAATTCGACGAGAACGCGCTGCAGCATCTCGGCAATTTTATCAATTATTTCAGCGATTACTGGATTCCCTACCCCTTTGCCGACGAAAAATACGGACAGGTAACCATCGATGCCCACGCAAGCATCGAGCACCAGACCATCTCCTTCTTAACCAACACCGATATTGGAGTGATGGCCCACGAGCTGGCGCACCAGTGGTTTGGCAACTACGTAACCTGCAAGGAATGGAGCAACTTATGGTTCAATGAGGCTTTCGCGACATTCGGCGAGCTGATGATTATCGAAAAATTCTATTCCGATTTGGCCATCGAATGGCGGAAATACACAATAAACTCGGCCCTGGCGGCAAAAAAAGCCATCTACGCCGCCAACGACACCGCCAACGCCAACAGCCTGTTCGACGTGGACACGCGCTACAACAAAAGCGCTATGACTCTGGTGATGCTGCGCAACGAGATTGGAAACGATGCCTTTCAGAAGGGCTGCCGCCTGATTCTTGAGCGCTACGCCAACGGGTTCGCCTCGATTGAAGACGCCCGCCAGTGCTTCGAGCAGGCCGCCGACACCTCGCTCTCCGAGTTTTTCAGCCGCTGGATTTACGGCATCGGGCACCCCATCTACACCATCAAACGCGGAAAAACAGTAAACGGAAAAACAACCATCACCATCAAACAAACCACAAGCCACCCGTCGGTCAAGTTCTATCCGCTGCACGTAACCGTCAGACTTTCAGGCGAAGGCCGACAGAAAGACGTGCGTCTGTACCACACCCAACCACAACAGCAGTTTGTTATTGAAACCGACTTCAAAGTGGACTCGGTGCTCTTCGACCCCGAATGTGAAATTGTCTGCAAATGCTTCTATCGATAAAAAAGCCCCTCAAAATGGCTATTTCAGCATAACTGCGTATATTTGCACGTTTTATAAACAGCTATGGACAAGGCTAAAATGAAAAATCGGTTTTCCGAGCGCTATCGGATAGCCATTCTCAACGACCGCACGCTGAAAGAGTTGTGGTGTGCGGTGCTGTCGCTGCGCGGCCTGATAACCGTGGCGGTGCTGATAGTGGTGCTTCTGGTGGGCACCGGAATTGTGCTGGTCAACTTCACACCGCTGCGCGAGTACGTGCCCGGCTACCCCGACGCCAACGACCGCCAGCTGATGGTGGAGAACTACCTGAAGGTGGACTCGCTCGAGCGGACGCTGGTCCAAAGAGAGCTTTTCCTCGACAACCTCCACAGCATCCTTGCCGGGAAAAGCACCAAATCGCACTTTGTCGACCGCGACTCGATAAAGAAAGTCGACAGCAAGATTGCCCCGTTGAAGCTCGACTCGTCGCTCTACAAGCAGGTTGAGGACGACCAGTTCAATGTGCGCTACGTTGAGGACGAAACGGTGCTGCCAACAATGCTGAGCACTGTGAAAATGCACTTCTACTGCCCGCTCAAAGGCGAAATCACCAACCAGCACGACCCCAAAGGCGGCCACTACGGCGTTGATGTGGTGTCGGACGCTCGCGAGCCGATTCTGGCCGTGCTCGACGGAACGGTCATTCTGGCAAGCTGGACTCTGGAGGCCGGTTACGTGATTATTATCCAACACCGCAACAACATCATCTCGCAATACAAGCATAACTCATACTTATTCAAGAATATAGGCGACCGTGTCAGGGCTGGCGAGCCGCTGGGCATCATTGGCAACACGGGTGAGTACACCACCGGGCCGCACCTGCATTTTGAGTTGTGGCAGAACGGCACGCCGCTCAATCCAACCGACTACATAATTTTCTGATACATAATGACTAAACATATTGCAATTCTTGGTTCGACAGGCTCAATCGGCACACAGACACTCGACGTGGCACGCGCCCACACCGACAAACTTACGGTTGAGGTACTGACAGCCGGACACAACTCCAAACTGCTTATTGAGCAGGCGCGCGAGTTCAAACCGAACGCCGTGGTCATTGCCGACGAGACGAAGTACGCCGAGGTGCGCGAGGCTTTGGCCGACCTTGACATCAAAGTCTGGACAGGCTCGAAAGCCATTGAGGACGTGGTGCAAATGAGCACCGTTGACACCGTGGTGACCGCAATGGTGGGCTACGTGGGGCTCTCATCGACCATCAAAGCCATTGAGGCTGGCAAAAACATCGCCCTGGCCAACAAGGAGACACTTGTGGTGGCTGGCGAACTGATTACCGAACTTGTTGCAAAACACAAAGTTAAGGTGACACCGGTTGATTCGGAGCACTCGGCCATCTTCCAATGCCTGGTGGGCGAGCCTGAGGTTGAGAAACTGATTATCACCGCTTCGGGCGGACCGTTCCGCACAAAATCAATCGACGAACTGCGCACCGTGACACCGCAGCAGGCGCTGAAGCACCCCAACTGGAATATGGGCGCAAAAATCACCATCGACTCGGCATCAATGATGAACAAAGGCTTGGAAGTGATTGAGGCTCACTGGCTTTTCGGCATTCCGTACGAGCAGATTGAGGTGACGGTGCATCCGCAGTCAATCATCCACAGTATGGTGCAGTTCATCGACGGCAGCGTGAAGGCGCAAATGGGCCTGCCCGATATGCGTCTACCCATTCAGTACGCCTTGAGTTATCCCGACCGCTGGCCATCGACGTTTGGCCGCATCGATTTTAAGAATCAGCAGCCGCTGACGTTTGAGGCACCCGATTTGGAGAAGTTCCGCTGCCTGGCGCTGGCCTACGAGGCTCTGGGCAAGGGTGGAAATATGCCCGCCATTATGAACGCCGCCAACGAGGTGGCCGTGGCCGCCTTCCTGAAGGAGCGCATCGGTTTCCTTGACATTGCCGCAACCATCGAACGGACAATGCACGCCATCGCCTTCGTCGGCAAACCGACCTACGACGATTATGTGGCAACGGACCGCGAGGCACGGAGGTTTGCGGAGGGGCTTATTTGAATTTAGAATTTAGGAGTTATGAATTAGGAGTTATAAATTACGAATTTTGAATTTTGAATTACGAGACAAAAAGCACTTTGTGGGGACGTCATATTTTGGCGTCCGTAGTCTGTTGTCTGTAGTCCGTAGTCAAAAAAAACAGTTAATCAGTAAATCAATAAATTATTAAATAATAAATGGAAACATTAATCCGCATTGCACAACTGCTTTTGAGCCTATCGATATTGGTGATATTCCACGAGTTCGGGCATTTCATCATCGCGAAAGCGTTCAAAACAAGAGTCGAGAAGTTCTATCTGTTCTTCGACCCGTGGTTCTCGCTCTTCAAGTTCAAGCCGAAGGGCAGCGACACGGAGTACGGCATTGGCTGGCTGCCGCTGGGCGGCTACGTGAAGATTGCCGGAATGATTGACGAGAGTATGGACAAGGAGCAAATGGCTCTGCCGCCCAAACCCGACGAGTTCCGCTCGAAACGGCCGTGGCAGCGGCTGCTGATTATTGTGGCGGGCGTGGTTTTCAACCTGATAATGGCAATGGGCATCTACGCCGGAATACTGTTCACGTGGGGCGAGGAGTATCTGCCTACCGAGAATATGAAGTACGGCATTGTGTGCGACTCGGTGGCGCTGCGCTCGGGCCTGCAGAACGGCGACAAGGTTATCAGCGTCGACGGTGAGCGGGTTGAGAAAGCCACAGCCATCACGGCCTACATTCTGCTGAACGAGTCGAAGACCATTCAGGTGGAGCGCAACGGCCAAGTACTTGACATTCAGATTTCTGACAGCATTGTTCCGCATCTGCTCAAGGGCGGCACGTTCATCTCGCCGCGGTTCCCGTTTGTGGCGGGCGGATTTATGAAGGGCTCGGCCGCCGAAGCCGCCGGAATTCAGGTAGGCGACCAAATTGTGGGCATCGATAGCATCCGTACAGAATATTTCGACGAGTTCCGCGCCACCATTGCCAACTACAAGAATTCGACGGTGAATATCAACGTGATACGCGACGGGCAGGAACAATCGTTTGCCGTCAGCATCGACTCAACCGGGCTGATTGGCGTGAGCGCAAGCACCGACGGTATCTTCGAGTTGCGCAAGAAGGAATACAGTTTCTTTGCCGCCATTCCGGCCGGAGCCAAAAAGGCGTTCGTGGTGGCTCGCGACTATCTGAAACAGTTCAAACTGATTGTGAAACCCGAAACCAAAGCCTACGAGTCGTTGGGCGGATTCATCGCCATTGGCAAGATTTTCCCCGGCACGTGGGACTGGTACTCGTTCTGGAGTATGACAAGTTTCCTGAGCATTATGCTGGCCGTGCTCAACATTCTGCCCATTCCGGCTCTCGACGGCGGCCACGCACTCTTCATCATCATTGAAATGGTGACGCGCCGCAAACCGTCGGACAAGGTTATGGAAGTGGCGCAGTACATCGGCTTTGCGCTGCTGCTGGCACTGTTGATATATGCCAATGGAAATGATATTGTGAAGTTATTCAGGTAATCGGAGGCCGCTTCGCGGGAAATTGAAATAAAATTTATAGTAAAAATTTATAAAATTTTGATTTTTTAGATTTTTATCTCTAACCAAACGAACCCAAATTTATCCGAAACAAGATTTTGGGTTGTTTTAGATAAGTTTGGTTAGACATTGATTTTTGTACAATTTTGTTTCTGATTTTTTAAAATTTCCGCCCGTCAGGGCGCTACCAAAAATAGCAACAAATGCCGCAACGATTCGACCATAGCGTTGACCAATACATTGAGGAGCACACGACCGCCGCGAGCCCGCTGCTCAACGAACTTGAGCGGCAGACGTACGTGAAAATCCTGCGTCCGCAAATGGTGGCGGGGCACCTTCAGGGCAAGGTTCTGGAAATGCTCTGCCGAATGATTCGGCCGCAGCGCGTGCTCGAGTTGGGCACCTTTACGGGATATTCGGCCCTTTGTATGGCCGCCGGAATGCCCGAAGGCTCGGTGCTGCACACCATCGACGTGAACGACGAACTGGAGGATTTCACCCGCTCGTTTCTCGACCGCAGCCCCTACACCGACCGCATTGTCTATCACCTGGGCGACGCGCGGCAGATTGTGCCCACGCTGGGCGGCGGGTTCGATTTGGTTTTCATCGACGCCGACAAGCGCGAATATCCTGAATATTACGATTTGATTATCAATGAGGTGCGCACCGGCGGCTTCATCATTGCCGACGACGTGCTCTGGTACGGCAAAATCAACGGCGACACCCCGCCCGCCGACGCCCACACTCACGGCCTTCAGCAGTTTAACGACACCGTGCACGCCGACCCGCGGGTTGAAAACGTGCTCTTCCCCATCCGCGACGGGCTGATGGTGATGCAAAAGGTGAAATGATTTGTCTCAAAATCGTCTAGTTGAAATCTAGTGAAATTTAATTCTCCATATATTTCAGCAAGTTGCTGAAATATTCTGCTCCTCCAAAAAACATTTTCCATTTCCAACCTACTTTTTATACCTTTGTCTTGCTATGCATTTTACGCCGCAAAGCGTAATTTGCAAAGTGACATATAGAAAGACGTTTACTGACGTTTTCCTTTGACGCTTCAAAACTTCGGAAATTTTGAAACTCAGTCAAAGAGAAAGCAATTGTGAACGCTTGCGTCAGTGTATATTGACTTAACAATCAATATATTCTTGCGTGGGCTTCGCGTTGCTCAATCTTACTGAGTTAGGCAATCCGAAGGCCGTGAAGCGTGGGAGCGAGTAACAAGATTCCCACGTTTTTTTATATGTATAGCCTACAATCGTTTTTTCATTGCCTGACTGGGGAGTCGCAAGCACAAGTTTTGTTTAACAAGAAGTTGCGCACGACACGGACAAGTGTATCTGACGATGAAACGATGTTTTATTTTTCTTTTCAGTTTAATGTTGGCAGGGCAATTGTGGGCTGAGACAACTTTTGTAATCGGTAATCTTAGATACAAAATCACCGAAATAGGAACATATAATACTGTTTCAGTAGAACATCTTTTAACAAGTTTTGAGGGGGGTGACCTAGTAATTCCATCAGAAGTTACTTACCCCGAAAGTGAAGGCGTAACATATACAGTTAATGACATCAGTCCCTGGGCGTTCTTCTATTGCACCCGCTTGACATCGGTAACCATTCCTAATTCTATAATAAGCATCGGTGAATATGCGTTTTCTAATTGCTCCGGTCTAATATCAATAACTATTCCAGAATCAGTTACTAGCATTGGTGGTAGTGCGTTTAATGATTGCAGCAGTTTGGAAACCGTAAACTTTAATGCAACAAACTGTACAAAAATGGGGGACTTTCAAGGCGTAAAGATATACCCTGCTTTCATAGGGTGCCCGTCATTAGTGACATTAAATATTGGAAATAATGTTAATAGCATACCCAATTATGCATTCTATGGCTGTTCCAGTCTGAAATCAGTAACCATTCCTAATTCTGTCACGAGCATCAAAGGAGATGCGTTCTCGTATTGCGACAGCATTGAAACTCTTACATACAACACTAATGCCATTGGAGCACATTTCGGAGGGAAGAAGTTGCTTACAACATTAGTTATTGGTGATTCTGTAACAAGTATAGACAACTATGCCTTCAGCAATTGCAGTAGCTTGACATCAGTAACTATTCCTAATTCTGTAAAACTATTCCTAATTCTGTAACAAGTATAGGCAACAATGCTTTCAGCAATTGCAGTAGCTTGACATCGGTAACTATTCCTAATTCTGTAACAAGTATAGGTAACAATGCTTTCAGCAATTGCAGTAGCTTGACATCGGTAACTATTCCTAATTCTGTAACAAGTATAGGTAACAATGCTTTCAGCAATTGCGACAGATTAACATCGTTAATTATGGGTAGTTCAGTTAATTCTATTGGCCATAATGCATTTTCTGGCTGCAGAGGTCTGACATCAGTAACTATTCCTAATTCTGTAACAAGTATAGGCGACAATGCTTTCTACAATTGCAACGGATTGACTTCGTTAATTATAGGTGGTTCTGTTAATTCTATTGGTAACAATGCATTTTCCGATTGCACTGGCTTGATAACGGTATGTATTCCAGATTCTGTTACGAGCATTGGCAACTCAGCATTTAGCGGTTGCAGCGGTCTAACATCAGTTACCATTCCAAAGTCAGTGACAAGCATCGGCAACAATGCATTCGAAAATTGCAATGGTTTGACATCGATAGTTATTCCGAATTCGGTTACCAACATCGGATCTTCGACCTTTAAAGACTGTATTAACCTTACGATTTACTGCCAAGCTAAGGTGAAACATTCAGGCTGGAGTGACGAATGGAACATAAACGAATGCCCAGTTGTTTGGGGTGCACAGTTAGTTGATGTAAATGTCGCTGCCAATAACAACGTTTATGGACAAGTCAGTGGTATGGGCGCATATATTGACGGTTCGCAAGCAACAATTTTAGCCATAGCTAACAAGGGGTATGCATTCGTCAAATGGAGCGATGGAAATACTGAAAACCCACGCACAATAATTGCAAATAGCGATTTGAATTTTACAGCCATCTTTGAGCCAGAAGGTGGCAACGAGAACCAAGGCGGTGAAAACAACAACCCAGGTACCATTGTTGCCGAAACAGCCTCCAATGCCATCAACATCTACGCCCACGGTAACACTATCATTGTTGAAAACGCCACCGAAAAAATCCGCGTTTATGATGCAATGGGCCGGTTGGTTGTACGTAGAGACGATGTGCACATCGTCTCTACAGAAATCCGCGTCAACACCGCCGGCGTTTACATTGTGAAGATTGGCAATGTGGCAAAACGGGTGATGGTGAATTGAGAATCAAATTAAGCAACTGATAAAAATAGGGCTGTCTTTTGATAGTCCTATTTTTGTTGAATAGGAATTACATACTTTAACGATATTTGCAAACCTCCACGCGCGATTGTAAAATTGAACATGTAAGAAAGCATAATAGATTATTATTTTTGTTGCCGTATGGATTTTAGAACAAAGGTCGATGCAAAATCC
This sequence comes from uncultured Bacteroidales bacterium, assembly GCA_902790595.1. Classification (GTDB taxonomy): domain Bacteria; phylum Bacteroidota; class Bacteroidia; order Bacteroidales; family SZUA-534; genus RUG13583. The sequence continues at coordinate 35,178 of CADASL010000004.1, read as the reverse complement.
GATTTCACGATTGGATATTCTGACAGAATGATGCTGATGGGCTCGTGCTTTGCCGAGAATATCGGGCTGAAAATGAAGCAGGCGCGACTGAACGTCGTGGTCAATCCGTTCGGCATTCTGTTCAATCCCGAGTCGATTGCCAATGCGCTTGAGCGGGCCGTTGCCGGCACTGCCGTGAACGATTCCGAAGTGTTTCTGCACAACGGACTTTGGGCGGGATTCGGGTTTCACGGCAGCTTCTCGTCGCCCGACAAGGCCGAAGCTCTGCGCAAGATGAACGATGGCGTCAGCCGCGCCCACTCGCAAATCAACAGTCTGACGCGGCTCGTCCTGACCTTTGGCACGGCCTTCGTCTATCGAAACAACACCGACGGCCGCGTGGTGGCCAACTGCCATAAACTGCCGGCTGCCAATTTCACACGCGAGATGCTGACTGTTGAACAGATAACCACTCGTTATTCCGCTTTGATTGAACGACTTACGACCCAAAATCCAAATCTGCAGATTGTGTTCACGGTGAGTCCGGTGCGTCATCTTCGCGACGGCGCCCATCAGAACCAGTTGAGCAAGGCCGCGTTGTTATTGGCTGTCAATCAGCTTGTTGAGTGGTTTCCAAACGTGTACTATTTCCCGTCGTATGAGCTGCTGCTCGACGACCTTCGCGACTACCGCTTCTACGATGCCGATATGTGCCATCCGTCGGCTATGGCGGTGGATTACATTTGGCAGGCAATGCGCGACAACTGCATCAGTCAGACTGACAACGCCTTGATTGACAGCGTGATGAAGTTTGTGACAGCAGCCAACCATCGCCCGCTGAACCCTGGCACCGATGAGTTCAGGCAGTTTGTTGAAAATCAGTCGGAAGCGGTGGCCGAATTTGCCGCCAAGCATCCCGAAATCAATTTAAGCGCCGAGATAGAGCATTGGAAAAACCTGAAAATGTAGGAGTTAGAAGAAATCTGAACTTCTAAACTCTCACCCTTCAATCACAACAACCCCGCATCTTCGATTATTGAATCGAGCAACCGGCACATCGGGTGCAAAGTGCGGTGCACGTTGGCGATGTGTTCGTACAGATTGGGGCTGGCAACCTGCTCGTCGGTCAGATAGTTGATGGCTATAAAGTGCTTGTATTTAAGCAAATCGGCGTGTGCGAAATTCGGGTCATAGCCTGTGGGCACTTTTTTCAGTTTCTGGTAATCCCACAACGGGCCAAAATAACGCTTAAACTCTTTTGTCTCAATTATTTCGAGCAAATCTTCGGGCACCGAGTACAACTCGTCGCGGACAGCCTTGAGAATGTTTTTGTCCTCAATCCAAAGTCCGCCACCGCACATCGACAGGTTATGCGGCTCAAATTGTATGTAGAATCCACATTTCGGACTGTTCTTTCCGCCCGGCGCAATGTTGGCCGAGAAATGCGTCTTGTATGGTGTTTTGTCTAACGAGAACCGTAGGTCGCGAAAGATGCGGTAGATGCAGTCTTTGGCGGTGAGGCCGGCAAATTTCGGCTCGGCATCCGACAGTATTTCAATCATATCGGTGACCAACTGCACAAAATCGGTCTGCGCGGCCTTGTACCAGTTGCGGTTCTGGTCGAACCACTGTTTGTTGTTGTTTTGCTGCAAGGCGGCCAAAAACGGCATTATGTTGTTACCCGGATTTATCATCGTATTGAAATTGCTGATTATAAATTACATTCCGTATTTCTTCGCCATTTTTCCGGCCGACAGAGCGAACCAAATCATATAGATGTAGAGCGGAATCATAACGAACAGCGCCGCCTTGACGCCTAAATGGTCGGCCACGGCACCCATCGCCACGGTGATTATTCCGCCACCGGCTATGGCCGTCAGCATCAGACTTGTGGCCTTGTTGGTGAGATAGTCGAGGCCGCGTGTGGCCAAGCCGAAGATGTTGCCCCACATTACCGACTGGCACAATCCCGAAAGAATGAGAGCCCCAATGGCCACCGGACCGCTGAGTGTCAGACCAAGAGCCACCAGCACAATTCCCACCGAGGCATAAACCGAAAGGGCCACCTTGTCGGTGACTCGCTTCATAACAAAAATACCGGTAAAACGGCCAATGAGCATAGCCAGGAAGTAGAAGGTGATGAAGGTGGCAGCCGTCGATTCATCGACACCCAAACCGCTGCCGGTAGCGTACTGAACCATAAAACTCGGTATGGCAATCTCAATGCCCTCATAGATGAAAATGGCCAGCACACCAAATCGCAAGTGATTGTATTTCCACGCTTTGGCAATGGTTCCGCGCTCGTCGGTCTGATGAGTGATGGTTGGCAGTTTAATCAGCATAATGACAACGGCCACAAGCAGAAAAGCCGCGCCAATCGACAGGTAAGGCATCTGTAGCGACTGCGCCAGTGCCGACCGTTGAGCGTCGCTCACGGGCAGAGTGTTGTCGGGGATAATCTGACTGATGGTGCCCAGAAACAGTGCCGTGCCAACCAGCGGCGCAATCATTCGGGCGGTGCTGCTTGCTGTGCCTACAATGTTCATCCGCATTGCGGTGGTGCGGTGCGGGCCAATCTCAACAACATACGGATTGACAGCCACTTGCAGCAGCGTTATGCCCAGCGCCAGCACAAAAGTGGCGGTCAGGAAGAAGGGGTAGCTGACCATCAGTGCGGCGGGATAGTAAAGGAATCCGCCCAGAGCGCAAATCATCAAGCCAATGAGCATTCCGTGCTTGTAGCCGAACCGCTCGGTGATGGCCGACGACGGAATTGAGCCCACGCCGTAAGCCCCGTACCAGACCATATTGATGAACATTGCCTGCGCGTTGGTCAGGCTGAAAAGGGTCTGCATATACGGAATCAGAATGTTGTTCATTGTGGTCACAAACCCGAACGAGAAGAACATAAACGTCAGGGTGCTCATTCCGGTGATGCTGGTGCGTTCTGCGGTAGAGTTCATAGCATTTGGTTGATTTATTGTTTTTTATCTGTTTTCACGATTGTAAACTGCCGTAGCCATTCCCTACTCCACCGTGAACCAGTAAGACTTCGAGTATCTAACCTCGTAACTGAACCGCAGAACTTTTTTCTCCTGCGGGGCAAGGTTGAGTTTCCACGTCAGTTTGCCCGTTTCCGAGTCCACCGCCGCGCCGCCCTTGTCGGTCAGTTCAACTTTTATGTCGGAGAATTTCGGCAGCGGATATTGGTCGGTCAGTTCAACAGCAACAGCCTCGTTTTTGTTGTTTTTAACCGTTATCTCAAAGCATTTCACAACTTTAACGGTCGAGCCGATGGTCTTTTTCGATGTGAACTCCTTCACCGCCTGACGGTTGACGGCAATATCCTTGTCGCGACCGATGGTGATTGAGAAGGTGTCGGCGGCAAAGTCGGGCGCAATCTCGCACTCACCCTGATAGGCGTTGTCGAGATAGATATAGGCGTTGCCCTTCAGCAGCGGATACTGCGAAAAATCTTTCAAATCGGCCATCAGGAACACGTCTTTCGAACTGCGCGGCAGGCAAGTGAAACGATAACCGGCATCAATGTGGTATGTCAGCATCGAAACATCGTACTGCTTTCCGTCGCTTGGCACGGTGTACGGAACATCAATCTTGAACTCGGTAGTTGTTTGAGATTGAGCCAATTGCAACGGTACATTCTTTACAGGCTCATTATATTTCAACTTTTCCGGTACGCTACTGACTCCCCTGATCATAACTGGCGCATAAGGTGATGGAGCCGCAACCTCCTTGTTTTGCACACCATACCCCACAACCACCACTTCATCAAGTCCAGTAACATCTGGTGTCAACGAAATTTGCATATTTTCTGATGGTTTCACTTCCTCGGTTACATACCCTATATAACTGAACTCCAACTTGTTGTTGATATCCTTCATCTCTAAATTGAACTTGCCGTCGCCGTCTGTAATCGTGCCATTGACAGTTCCTGACTCAACGACATTAGCGCCTGGTATCGGTAAATATTCTTCATCGGTTACAATGCCGTACACAGTTCTTGAAACTGGCGGTGTCCATTTTTTCACTGTCGAAGTTCGTCTGACTGGTGGCAGATACATTGGGTCGAACTCGGGTGCGGCGTTGTCCACCGATGGGTCACCCGTTGATACTGTGAGTTTTACACCGTTCCAATCCTCGGTTGACAACTGGCTGATGTGCGCTCCGTAAACCAAATCGAGCGGTTTGTTCGCCGCGTCAACCCTCACCTCGTAGAACGGCTCCCATTTTGCACTGAAAATCAAGTAACTCAAGGTCACCGGCACATTCGTGAGCGCAGCATCCGACGACAGCACGATCTTCACTCGGCTCTCCTTCCGCTGCAAATCTTTCTGGCTGTTCTGCTTTTCCTGCAACAGCCTGTTCATCTCGTCTTTGCACTGCTTGATTAGCTTGTTGATTGCGATTTTCTTTTTGGCGATTTCGGCAAGTTCCTTTTTGTAGAAGTCGGTCATCGCCTTCAGTTCGGCTGTTGAAACGCCATTTTGCTGTCCGCCAATGTTTTTGTTTGAACTGATGAGCCCCTCCTCGCTTGTCAGAATCGAGAGTTGAGCACTGTAATAACTGAGCGAATCTTTCAGTAAATCAACACGTTTATCGTTGGCGGCGTTTTGCTTTTGAGCCTTTTCGTTGTCAACAACATCAATCTCGTGCTTCACCGAAAGAATTTTTACGCTATGGTTTTCAATGCCAACCCTCAACGTGTTCGGGTCAAGTTCGGTGCTTAAATTGTTGAGATAGAGCGTTGTATTCCCTTTCGGGACACTCAGCGTGCCGTCGCGGCTCACCATTGCGCCGTTGCGGTAAACGGTTACCGATTTAATCTCGGTTTTAACATTTTGAGCGTCAGCCGATACAAATACCATTGGCAGAAGTCCGGCAATCAAGATTTTGAAAGATAAGTGTTTCATAATTGTAGTTTTATTGTGATGTGATTATTGCTCTCTGTATAACTGGATGATTTTTGCTACACTAAGCATTCCCCAGCGGATGCGCGTACATCTGCACGTCTTTGGCGGTGATGTTTTTGTCGCAAAGAATGAGCAGACGCTCAATCACGTTGCGCAGTTCGCGGATGTTGCCCGTCCAGTTGATTTTCTGCAGTTCGGCCAGGGCATCGGGCTCGATGGTCGATTTGGCCACGCCCGACTCTTCGCAAATCTGCGTGATGAAATAGTCGGCCAGAAGCGGAATGTCTTCAACGCGCTCGTTCAGCGTGGGCACCTGAATCAGAATCACGCTCAGGCGGTGGTACAGGTCTTCGCGGAAGCGCCCAGCCTTAATCTCTTCTTCAAGATTCTTGTTTGTGGCGGCTATCACCCTGACATTCACATCAATATCCTTATCGGCGCCCACGCGGGTTATCTTGTTTTCCTGCAAGGCTCGCAGCACTTTGGCTTGCGCCGAAAGGCTCATATCGCCAATCTCGTCGAGGAAGATGGTGCCGCCGTCGGCCTGCTCAAATTTGCCGGCGCGGTCTTTCACTGCACCTGTAAACGAGCCTTTCATATGTCCAAACAATTCGCTTTCAATCAATTCTGACGGAATGGCGGCGCAGTTCACTTCAACAAAAGCCGCATCGGCGCGGTTGCTCAAACTGTGAATCATTCGTGCCACAACTTCCTTGCCTGTTCCGTTGGGGCCGGTGATGAGCACGCGGGCGTCGGTGGGCGCCACCTTCTCAATCATCGCCTTAATCAATTTTATAGGTGCCGACTCGCCAATCAGTTCGCGGTTTTTGCCAGCCACCTTCTTGCGCAGAGTTTTGGTTTCGGTCACCAGTTTGCCCTTGTCCATAGCGTTGCGCAGGGTGATGAGCAGACGGTTCAGGTCGAGCGGTTTCTCGATGAAGTCGAAAGCGCCCATCTTGATGGCTTTCACGGCAGTGTCAACCGTTCCGTGGCCCGAAATCATCACCACAGGCAGGTCGGGGTAGTCCTTCGACACCTGCTCAAGCACTTCCATACCGTCGATGCCTTCCATTTTAATGTCGAGCAGAAGCGCGTCGAACGTTTCTTTCTTCAGTAGTTCGAGCCCTTCAGTGCCGTTGGCGGCCAGGCTCACGCGGTGTTTTTCGTATTCAAGAATCTCTTTCAGCGAGTTGCGGATGGCGCGTTCGTCATCAATAACAAGTATGTGTGCCATTTCAAAGTGTGTTTTCGAGTTGAATTGCGACGCCTTCGGTCAGGGCGTATGACGATTGGGTGATGCTTGTAACTTGCGTCTTGTCAAGCAGATACTTAACAAAGGTTGACGACATCACAATGGTGTCCTGACGCAGCGGCTCAAGGCCGAGAATGAGAGCGCGCTTGTCGCGGGTTGTGTTGGTGATAGTTTTGTAGATGCCGTTGAAATCGTCGGCCGTGAAGTTCGAGTGCTTCGAGTTGAGCGGCAACGGCCGTTGGGTTTTCTTCTGATGAATCATCTCGGCGAAACTGTCGAATGCCCCAGCCGAGCCGATGAGCCGCGTGACGGGGTATTGCTTGATGGCTTCGTTGAAGTCGGCCATCTTCTCGTCGAGATAGTGGTTGATGCTAGCCAACTCGCCTTGCGAGATTGGGTCCGACGGCTTGAAAATCTCGAGCAGGCGGGCGCTGCCAAGTTCGTAACTTGCCGACCATAGCATACGGTTTTCGCGGCCGATAATCACTTCGTTGTTGCCGCCGCCAATATCCACCATCATATAGTTGCTATCGCCCTGTGGCGGAACGGCGCTGAGCATCGCGTTGAAGACGTACTGAGTCTCTTGCTCGCCCGAGATTGGCGTAATCTGAATGCCAAGGTCGCGGCTCACCTTCTCAATCAGGTGGGCCGAGTTGTTGGCGCTGCGGATGGCCGATGTGCCAAAGGCGAACACCTTCTCGCAGCCGTAGTCCTTAATCAGGCTGCTGTAGTCGCGCAGCACGGCGAACGAGCGGGCAAAGGCCTTGTCGGTCAGATTGCCAGTCATCAGCCCTTCTTTGCCCAGCATCACGGCCGATTTTGTTTTCAGCAGATAGTCGGTCGGCTGCCCCTTGCGGATGTCGGCAATCAGAATGTTGAACGTGTTGGTTCCCAAATCGATAATCGCAACTTTCATTTTTCAGTGTTTTTCGGAGCGGTCCGTTTCAAGTTTCGCGCAAGTTACACATTTAATCGGTGTTGGCAAAAGATTCAATCCGCCACCATTCAGTCCTTCAGTTATTCAATCCTTCAATCCTTCTCTCATTCAATCCTTCTCTCATTCAATCCTTCACTCATCGCCTAATCCACCGCCAAATCTCTTTCAGTGTCGATTTTTTGCCGTACATCAGTATGCCCGTGCGGTATATTTTGCCAGCCAGCCAGGTGCAGACCACAAAGGTGGCAATCAGCAACGCGGCCGATAGGAAAATTTCTGAATAGGGCACGCCGTAGGGGATTCGCGTCAGCATTGAGACGGGCGCGGTGAACGGTATAATGCTCAGCCAGAATATCATAGGACTGTCGGGGTTGGCAATGGTTCCCGTCATCACAATGATTGACAGCAGCAGCGGCGCGCTCAGCGGCAGAATGAACTGCTGAGTGTCGGCTTCGTTGTCAACCATCGAGCCCACAGCCGCGAATAGTGAACCGTAGAGCAGGTATCCGCCCAAAAAGAAGAAGATGAACGATAGGATGATAACCCCGAAATTGATGTTGCCCACGGTGCCGAGCATCGCCTTCAGTTCGTCGGCCATCTCGTCGGTAGTTGGTTGGGCCTGAGCAAGTTGACTTCCGCCCTGTGACATCAGCGGCTGCGCCGTCTCAACCCCGACGGCGGCAGTGTCGGGCATCAGCATCGGCGCCACAGCCGAATAGATGCTGAATGTCAGCACAATCCACAGGGCAAACTGCGTGAGCGTGACCAGCCCAACGCCGATAATCTTGCCCGCCATCAGTTGCGCGGGCCGCACCGACGACACAATTACCTCGACAATTCGGTTCGTCTTCTCTTCAATCACGCCACGCATTACCGCATTGCCCGACAGGAAGATAGCAATATAAATCAGAATTCCCATCAGGTAACTCAACACCAATTTCAGCGTCATATTGTCGCTTTCCTCGCGGCCGTCGTCGGTCATTTTTATGGTGTTGATGTTGATGTTCGTCTTCACGGCCGACAGAATGCCAGGGTCAACACCGCACGACCGCAGTTTCTCGTTTTCGAGCCGTTTCTCAATGGCGTTCGAGATGTGCATCCGCAGGTCGAGATTGATGGTTTTGTCGGAATACAGGCTCACCGCGTTGTCGGAATTCACAATTTGGTGGCTGATGTATAGCAGCGCGTAAAATCCTGATTCACTGAACTGTGACTTGTATTTCTGCAAATTCGCGTCGGGCATATAAACGAACTTGATGTAGTCCGTCTCGGGCAGTTGGCCGCGGAAAATGTGGGTGCTGTCAACCACCTGCACAATTCTCACTTCGGTGTTGTTCATATTCATAATCAGCGACGGCGCAATCATCAGACCCGCAAACAGCAACGGCCCCAGAATGCTCATAATTATGAAACTCTTGTTCTTGACGCGCGTCAGATATTCGCGCTCGATTATGGTGAGAATTTTTTTCATTTAGGATTTTTGATTTAATGATTTAGGATTTTCGCACTGTCCCGATAGTTGTCGGGAACACAGAATACACTGATTTTCACTTTTTTCTCTAACCGATTTTATCAGATTCAATCAGGATGAATTATCGGATAAAATCGGGTTGAATCGGTTAGTTTATTATCTGCTTTTCTGCAATCATTTTCAATTTTCAATTTTCAATTACTTGCACCTTGCATCTTATAACTTATAACTTAAAAACTTACAACTCAAAACTCAACTATTCCCCACCGCCTTGATGAAGATGTCGTTCATATTGGGAATCAACTCGTTGAATTGCGTAATCTGCACTTCGGGCAGAAGCGCGGCGAGCAGTTGGTTGTAGGTGAATCCAGGCTTCATCTCGCCGCTGATGCGGCTGACGGCGCCCGCTTCGTCGTCTTTCACAACAACCATCGGCTCAATCAGTTGCATTGCCTTGCTGTGTTCGCCTATGTAGTTGAGTTCGAACAGGTTGAGTTTAAACTGCTGACGAATTTCGCCGACCGTGCCGTCGAGCACTTTCCGCGACTTGTTGATGAGCGCAATGTGGTCGCAAATCTCTTCAACCGACGCCATATTGTGGGTTGAGAAGATGATGGTTGCACCGTTATCTTTCAGATTCAGAATCTCTTGCTTGAGCAGATTGGCGTTGATGGGGTCGAATCCGCTGAACGGCTCGTCGAAGATGAGCAGCCGCGGCTCGTGCAGCACCGTGGTTATGAATTGCACCTTCTGCTGCATACCCTTCGAGAGTTCTTCAACCTTGCGGTTCCACCAATTGCCGATTTCGAACTTATCGAACCAAACCTTTAGCCGCTGCGTGGCGTCGGATTTTGAAAGTCCCTTAAGTTGAGCAAGATAGACGGCTTGCTCGCCCACTTTCATTTTCTTGTAAAGGCCGCGCTCTTCAGGCATATAGCCGATTTTGCTGATGTCGTCGGGCCCGATTGGGTGGCCGTCGAACAGCACGATGCCGCTGTCGGGTGCGGTAATCTGATTGATGATGCGGATGAGCGTCGTCTTGCCCGCACCGTTAGGTCCCAACAGCCCGAATACTATGCCCTGCGGCACTTTCAGACTCACGCTGTCGAGCGCCGTGCGGCCGTCGTATTGTTTGCAAACATTGTTGGTTTCAAGAATCGGTGTCATATTTCGCAATCGATTTTTATGCGCGGTAAATTTAAGGGGAAGGATTGTAAGTTTTGAAATTTAGCAGAGCAGTTTTCGCAAAAAATCGGATGAAAGATGTCTTCAGCCAATCTCTTTTGTCAGTTCGTCGAAAACGTAGGCGGGACTTTGAAAATAAAGTCCTGTGTTTAGGTTTTGCAGAGCCTCGTATGTGCGCGAAGAGTAAACAATATCCATTGCTTCGCGCATTGTAAGAGAGCGCTCTTCCATTAGACGCGCAACCAAATCACGCGTCATTGTTTCAACCATAAATGTTTCCTTGCCGCTCATAATTGCTGTAACATATTGATTGCCTTTTGTGTGGCGAACATATATTGAATTGTGACTGTATGAAACTTGATTTCTTCGAGAAATTGTTGTTCAGTAATAACGCCTTCTTCGATGCGACGAATCTGATAACCAATCACATCATCGGCAATAGGACCGATAACCACATCGAAGTCGTGCAACTGCGTGTGTGAGCGGTTCTTGCGGTTTTGCAGAATGAATTGTGACCATTCAAGCGAATAACTATCGAACTGCAACACTTTCAATTCTTTAAAACAACTATCGGCAATTGAATATTCGTACACCCGCACTGCACCATCACCATATTGCACAAACTTGCGCTCGGCTTGCCTTTGCGCTACATTTTTGTCGGGTGTCAAATAAAAACCAAGCCCAAAATCCTTTCCCACACGGCTTTGAGCAAGGTCAATCTGCAAAATTTCAGCATTGGTGCCGTGATAGAGTATCATACCAGCGTTCCCCCCATCCGTTTGCAGTAAAACGACAAGTCTTCCACCGTATCTTCAAACGACTGCGTATGTTCCACATCGTAGAATTCTTCCACAAAATCAAGGCCTTTGTAATCCCGCAAATATTTGTAGGCTTGCTGCGTGGTGATGCCGTGCGCTTTGGCGAATTCGGTTATCAACACCACGATGTATTCAATTTGTTCGAGTATAGATTTGCTCATAGCCTTGAATCTCAAATGCGTTTGAAAATCAATTGCGAAAATAGAGATTTTTTGTGTTCGGATAGCAATAGGTTAAAAAACGATGGAAAAACACAGAATGGATATGTTTTTTTCAATCCGTTGCAGATATTCTACAAAAATCAGTACATTTGTTTGGTTTTGACTTTTGTTCAAAACTATATAACGAAGCGTTATGCTCGTCTTGCTGATAGAAACGTGAGAAATTTCTAAAAGGAAATGCAAGCAGTGTAAGGCCACACGCGTTATGCGTGGGCTGCATTGCCATTCCCACATTTCCAAGGTAATCTCACGACCTCTATCAGTAAGAGTGGCGTACAGTGCCACGCTTCTTTTTTTATTGGCTCTCGTGGTTGCTGGAGAGCGCATAAATAACTGTAAATAATGGAAAAGATTAATTATTTGAATGGCGTTTACGAAGGACAATTACTATATGTGTGCCTAATGGATATGGAATTCTAAAAAATGGGAAATTGTGGACTATGATATGTTGTAATTAAAACAAGTTCTGTTGATTATGAAAAATATAATCTTATGTATGGCAATATTGTTCAGTAGCGTTATTGTCAAAAGTCAGTCGGAGTCTGTAGTTTTTTCAGTTATATCTGTAACCCCTTGCTTACTTGGAGATAACGGTTTTGTCGGTGAAACACAATTCGCGGAAAAAAATCAAGCAGTAATTATCATTAATAGTAAATCGATTGAAATGATTGACAAGGCTAATGACGAGGTTAATATATTCAGCATAACCGAAAGAAAGTATGATGCAGAGGAAGATGTTTTTTTGTTTACAACTAGTGATATAGAATATGGTTATACAGTACTAGTAATGGTGAAAAATTCTGATAATGTTTTTACAATAACATTCATTAATACCCAGACCAAAGAGTCTTTTATCTATAAGACTCACAAAAAGATGTGAATGAACTATTACAATAAGAATCCATTAATACAACGTCAAGAATCCGTTCATACCGTTCCAAGAACGCTAAAAATTTATGCTTCGTGGAACGCTATAAACGGAAAATCCAATATTCAAAATTGCGGCTACGAGCCGTTGTTTTTGTATGAAATCTGTGTAAATCAGTCAAATCCGCGCCCCACAAACCGCTACTCTTCCTCGTCCATTATCGCCTCAAACAGCATTTGCGCCACGCGGTGGCCGCCCTTGCGGTTGAAGTGCGTGTAGTCTTTCTGCGCCATTCCGCTCTCAACCCACACGGGCATACTGTTGCGGCCACCCATTGCGGCGTACAGATTCCAGAACGCGCACCCTTCGGCGAAAGCCGCATTGCGTTGGGCTTCAATCACTTTCGGCACCGATGAGCGCGTTGCATAGCCGTTGGTGCCGTTTTCCGACATATCGCTCACGCCCACAACCAGAATCACCGCGCGCGGCCAAACCTTTTTCAGGTACTGCAGTTGCTTGCGCAGATTCTCTTCGTAGTAACTGTAACTGCGCGAGCGGTTGGTGACGGCGTTCACGCCAAACTCGTAAATTATCAGACTCACAGGCAGATAGTGGCCCATTTGCTTCATTTGCGCAAGGTCGATTTTCACAAACTCGGTGCCCTTGCTTCCGCGGAATGGCAGATTATCGACCATTACGCCAGCGGGCGAGTCGAGCGTAACGGCGTAAATGTCAGGACTTTGGCTGCCGCCGAACTCAATGCGGAAATTGGTCGGTGTCTGCTCAAAATTCCATTGCAGCCGCTTGGTGTCGGCAGTTGGGTCGATGTCCTCGAACCACAGCAACTCACCGTCGGCATAGCCCTTCACGGTGAACGCGCTGTCGGCGTGGCCGTAGAAAATATTGCACTGCGTGAACTTCTTCACCGACCTGTAAGCCTGCCCCGAAGGCGAGAATTTTATCCACGCCTGACTGCCGCCGAATTGCGCGAAACTGCCCATAATGCCGAACCGCTGATGGTGCAGCGACGTGTCGCGCTTCTGATAAATTGAGTGGACGCGCCAATTGCTTGACGCAGAGTGCACTATGGCTGACGATTTGGCCACGGGCGGCACGGCGGGCATTAGTCCAGGGCCGCTGCCGCCGTATTTTTTCTGCATAAGATTGCGGAAATAGCCCGTTATGCGGTCGCCCTCAATCTGACTGTCGCCGTAGTGCAGAATGCGCACTTGGCGGTTTTGGCAGTTGGCCAGCGCGGCGAAAAACGGTGCAAGACGCACCTCGTCGTCGTCGGCAAACTCAATGGGTTGGCGGCTTCGGGGCCTGTTGGTGCGGGCGGGTTTGGGCTTTGGCGCGGGCGCTGCGGGCAGAGTGTCGGGCTGCTCAATTGTGACTGTGTCGGCCGGCAGAGTAGTGGTGTCCGCCTTCAGTTCGGCCTCAATGGCGCTTGTGTTGCCGATAATCTCGACCACGTCGGCAATGTTGGTTTGCACTGTATCAGCCTGACTATCAGTAAAATCGAAATGCAACTTAATTCCGCCGCCCAACTCAATTCCGTCTTTCGGGAAAAGCATTGCCACAGCCGCCAAAATGGCCGCCGTAACAATCAGAAAGGCCAGAATCTTAATGGGTTTCACGCTCGTTACCGTTTGATTTTCAGTTTCTGCCCGATGTCGATTCGCGACGAACTCAAGCCGTTCCAGCGCTTGATGTCCTCTTCGGTGACGTTGAACGTGCGGGCGATTTCCCACAGCGAGTCGCCGCGGCGCACGGTGTAAATCTCATACTCGCCGTCGGCCAGCGGTTCGGCCGAAGTGGCTGTGGTTGTTGGCTTTGCCGTTGTGGTCTTGCCCACCGATGCCTGTTTCTCGTCGAACGTCATTGTGTTGATTTTCTCGTATTTAGCCGCTTTCGACTTTGGCACATAGATAATCAGTTTCTGACCGCCGCGGATGGTGTTGCGCGACATTCCGTTCCAATACTTGATGTCCGACACGCGTACGTTGTACCAACTCGAAATAAAGCCCAGATTGTCGCCCGATTTCACCGTGTAAGTCAGTTTTTTGTAGTCGCCTTTGGGCGGGCCAGGAATGTAGGTGTTGTGCTCGGGCTTTTTGTTCATAACCTCGGGGCGGAAATAGTAGGCGTCGTTGTAGCGCGAAATCGAGTCCTCAAGTTTGATGAACCGCAGCACTTGGTCGGTTGGAAGGCGCAGCGCGTAGGGTTTGATGTGGCCAGGAATGATGTCGTGGCGATACTGCGGATTCAGGTTTCGCAGCACGTCCACCGGGATGCCCATAAAGTGGTTAATCTGCTCAAAATGAATTTTTTTGCTCACCATAACCGTATCGCATTTCACGGGCATTTTCGGCGCTGCCGGTTTCAGATTATGCTCTTTGTAGTAGTTCATTATGTACGCTGCCGCGATGTATGCGGGCACGTAGCCGCGCGTCTCGCGGGGCAGATGGTAGTAGATGTCCCAGTAGTTGCGCTTTCCGCCGCTGCGCTTGATGGCCTTGTTCACGTTACCAGGGCCGCAGTTGTAGGCGGCAATCACCAGAATCCAGTCGTGATAGGTGCGGTACATATCGCTCATAAAATTGGCGGCGGCATAGGTCGATTTTATCGGGTCGCGACGCTCGTCAACAAGGCTGTTCACCTCGAGTTTGTACATTCGACCCGTGCTGTGCATAAACTGCCAAAGGCCCGTTGCGCCCACCCGCGACACAGCCACAGGGTTCAGCGCCGACTCAATCACAGCCAGATATTTCAGTTCGGTGGGCATTCCCTTCGAGTCGAAAATGTCCTCGAAAATCGGGAAATAGTAGTCGGCCACGCCCAGCATATTCTCAACCAGGTCGCGGCGCTTGTGCGAATAGAGATTTATCAGATTGCTAACCACCTTGTTATACGACAGTTCGATTTCGAGCGGCAGCATTTCCAGTCTTTTCCGATATACCGAATCGGGGAAATCGGGGATTAGCGCCGTGTCGGCTGTCGCGATGAATGATGTGTCGTTGCCCATTGACGCCTGCCCGTCGAACCACATTTGCGACAGGCTGTCAACCGCTTCCGAAACCTCAATATCGAGCGTGTCCGATGGTTCGGGCCAGCCAAAATCGGCGGTGTCGGCGGCAAAAAGTGTGTCAGTGATTGGTGTTGAGTCGTTGATTTGTGTTGTGGCGTTTGCGTGCACCGCGAGTGCCGCCGCGCACAAAATGGTGATGATTGGTTTTATCATTTCAAATTTAAGTCTATCAGAATGTTACAGTAATATTTACGCCCAGCGGCGTGCTTGTCCGCGAGCCAGCCACTTCGGTGAAGTCGGGCATTAGCATTGGGTCGGCCTTGATTGACAGGTCCTTGTCGATGGTGAAATCGAAAAAGTGCGCGTCAACGTTGGCGTCAATCACCTGCAGCAGGTAGAGCGCGCCAATGCCGATGAAGCAGATGTCGCGGTAGCGCCGCCACGTGTCCTTCAGCCGCTCGGTGTTTGCGGCGGGATATTGGCTCACGGTGCGGTCGTCGTCGTCGGTCGCCCACTTGTACTCGCGTCGGTATTTTTTATAGACGTAGTTGTTGTAACTCGCATAGTAAATCAGCCCCGTGAAACCGCCGTAAATAATCGGTATCTTCCAGTATTTCTGATTGTAATACTGCCCCAGGCCAGGCACCAGCGACGACATAAACGTTGCCTTGTTGGGCTTGTGCAGGGCGCGGTAGGTGCTGTCGGGGATGTCGAAACCGTCAGCGTATTGCGCGCGGGCGACGGGTGCCAGCCCGATGGTCAAAACCAGCAGCGCACCAATCAGCAGCGATATGCGTTTTAGCGTCACAACAGCCTGTGTTAAAGCGATTTAAGTTTATCAAACAGCGATATAATGCGCTCAAGGTCCTGATCGTTTTTGAACGCAATCACAATCTTGCCGTTGCCTTTGTCAGTGCGGCTGAACTTCACTTTCGACTCAAAAAAGCTGTTCAGTTTGCTTTCGAGCTCACCGTAAGTGTCGTCCTTCTTTTTGGTCTTCTTTTGTTTCTTCTTGTCAGGATTGCCTTCCTTCATTTCGCTGGCAATCTCCTCAACCTCGCGCACCGACAGTCCTTCGCTCACAATGCGCTCGAACAGGTATTTCTGGTCGTTTTCGTCGTCGATGCTCAGCAGAGCCTTTGCGTGGCCCGTGGTGATGAGGCGGTTGCGCAACCCCAATTGGATTTCGTCGGGCAGATTGAGCAAACGCAGGAAGTTTGTCACCGTCGAGCGTTTCTTGCCCACGCGGTCGCCCAGATTCTCTTGCGTCAGGTTGCACTCGTCAATCAGGCGCTGATAGCTGATGGCAATGTCAATCGGGTCAAGGTCGGAACGTTGGATGTTCTCAACCAGTCCCATAAGAAGCATTTCCTGGTCGTTGGCCGTGCGAACGTATGCCGGAATAGTGGTTTTTCCTGCCGATTTCGATGCGCGGACACGGCGTTCGCCCGATATTATCTGATAGCGGTCATTATCGAGCTTGCGCAACGTAATAGGCTGAATTATACCCAGTTGCTTTATCGATTCGGTAAGCTCGTCAAGTTCTTCCTCGTCAAATTTTGTACGCGGTTGGTAAGGGTTCACGTCAATCAAATCGAGTTTAACCTCGAAGATTGGCACCTTGTCGGAACCTTGCGGCGCCGCCGATTTCAGCAGTGCGCCCAATCCCTCGCCCTTCTTGATTCCTAACACATTTTCCATATTTCGGCCCAGAGCCGGTTTCTTTGGTGTTGCCATAATCAGTCAATCATTTTTTCGTCAGAGTCCATTTGTGTCATATTGTTGCGCTGCAGCACCTCGCGGGCAAGGTTCAGGTAGTTGATGGCGCCCGTCGACTGCGGGTCGTACACCACGCTCGGCGTTCCATAACTTTGCGCTTCCGATATTTTCACGTTGTTCGAAATCATTGTCTCGAAAACCATATCCTCGAAGCAGCGGCGCACCTCCTCAACCACTGTGTTGGCAAGTTTTGTGTTGCTTTGGTACATTGTGCACAGGAAACCCTCAATCTGCAGGCCGGGGTTCAGCCCGCCTTGTATAATTTTTATAGTGTTTATCAGTTTGCCGATGCCCTCGAGTGCGAAATACTGGCACTGAACCGGAATTATCACCGAGTCGGCCGCAACAAGCGAGTTGACGGTAATCAAGCCCAGCGACGGCGAGCAGTCGATGATGATGAAATCGTACTTGTCGCGGAACTTTTCGAGTCCCATTTTCATAATCTTCTCGCGATCAGCCTTTTCAAGCAGCTCAATCTCAGCGCCCACCAGGTTGATGTTCGATGGCAGAAGGTCGAGTGCTTTCAGGCTGCTGTTCTTTTCAAGGCTGCTGACGTTCAAAATGGCATTTACCGGGTCAACCTCGTCGACAAGGCACTCGTAAAGGCCCACTTTTATGTTTTCCACTTCAAATCCGAAACCCGATGTGGCGTTGCCTTGCGGGTCAGCGTCCACAAGCAGAACTTTCTTGTCGAGCACTGCCAGACTCGCCGCCAAGTTGATTGCTGTGGTAGTCTTGCCCACGCCGCCTTTCTGATTGGCCACTGCTATTATCTTTGCCATAGTTGTCAATTTTTTAATGTTGTTATTTACAATATTCTTAAAACCAACAATTTACGTTTGTTTTTCACCTATTTTTAAACGGTGCAAGGTAGCGATTTATTCCACATTAGCCGGGTTAAAATATCAACACTCGGCGGCTTATGGTTGATAACTTGTGAATAAATTGCGGCTTTTTCAACAGTTGCGTTTGCGCAGTGGGCGTCAATCGTCGTTGAGGTTTTTCAATCGGACACGAATAATTACGCCGTTGTCATCGCCGGGCAGTGAGGCTACCTCTTTCGGCCAAACCGATTTGTCGCCAAGCTTTTTATAATCCTCTGCTTGTAAGTATTTAGCTGCAGAAACCGGCATATAACCAGAGATGTACTTGCCACTGTCATCAATTCTATCGATGTTGGGAAAAATGCGTATCGAATTAAACTTAAGCGAGTTGGACAATACCACAGTTTGGTTTTTCTTCTTGTCGAAAATCCAATCAATCAAAGACCTCTGATTGGCACCGTGGAACCCAGCAAAGCGGTAACGCTCGGTTTCACGAAATTCGTAGGTGTAGGAATAATTTTTTTGGGTTTTGCTCATAGCTCCTTCGCGAGCAACTTCGGCAGGAATGTTGTTAGCACCAAAATCGAATTGGTAGGCGGGTACAAAATCGCCGTTTTCATATTTGTAAACCACGTTGTCGAACGGCGCCATAAAGAACAGCGAGTCGCCGAAACCGTTGATGTATTTTGTATCGCTCCAATCAGCCCTGTTGGCATCCGCCTCGTCAATTTTCAGCAATGCCGACAGACGCTCACCTTTTTTGTTATAGACAGACACGCGCCCCCATTCGGTATCTTCGCTGACATTCCATCCGTGTGCAACGAGAATGTTGCCGTCTTTTTCGTAGAGGGATTGGGCTTTGGGAACTTCAAACGAGTAACGGAACTTTCCGTCGAACCCGTATGCCACAATTTTTCCGTCCCAATCGTAAATTATAACCTCGTCGTTGGTGAAACAAAGGTTGTCAATTTCAACGTATTCGGTGCGGCTGCGTCCAACGCGGTGTATTTTCGACAGATAGTGGCCCTTGCTGTCGAAAAAGAAGATGCTTTGGGTTGATTTGTCAAATATAATTATAGTGTCGCCGCGATAGCCGATTTGTTCGGCGAAGCCAAGCAGACAATCGTCGGTGGTTTCCAAAATCACAAACTCAAGACTGGTTGTGTCGATAATGCAATCAACGGATTCGTTTTGAACCACCTTATCAGTGTCAATCTTAAGAGTGCTGATGGTTTGTTCCTGCTGAGTGTTGCAGGCGGCCACCATTGCCGCGGCAATGGTAATAAGAGATAATCTTTTCACAATACGTTGCTTTAAATGTGTGAGCCAGTTCCGATAATGGTAACTCGTATAACGACAAAAGTAGAAAAAAAACAACCTAAGCGTAATAACATTACTCACTTTGACAGATTTTTCCCACCTTCGCATTATGAAACGTTTTTTGGGTTTTTCGGCTATGTTTTTGGCGTTGGTCTGTTTCTACGCCTTTCAGCCCGTGGCTGTTGCCGATGGGTGGCAGACGTGTGCCGGTGAGTCCGATTCGGATTGCTCGATAATCGAAGCCGTGCACGATTTTCACGGCGTGGTGCCGCCGCAGAGCCAACTCACTGTGCGCACCTGCGAACTTAACGAGCGGACAATCTACGACGGCTTTTTCGAGATTGTCAAATCGTCGGCAAAGGTGTTTTTTGCCACATTTTCGCGCAACAAAGTCAATCGCGCGGGATTTCAAATTGAATTTCCCAAATTCGATATCTCATTCCCTTTCAGCGTGTTCTGGTAAAATTTAGCCAGCCTGTCACCGCACGGAATAATGGAATTTCAAACCGTGCGAAAAATCTGATTTTTTCAAAACATTTTTTTTGTGTGGCGATGCCCACGCCAATCGATGCGGTATGCCTACACGTTTAACAATCAATTAAATAATAAAATGGACATTACAACAATAATTATAGGTGTGGCCATAGTGGCTCTATGCGCCCTGCCTTTCTGGCTTTCGGGTTACACCCACAAACGCCGCGAGAAAAATCTCACTAATGCGCTCAACGAGATGGCGCAACAGAAATCTACAACCATTTGCAATTCAGAGATTTGCGGCAACAATGCCATCGGTATCGATGGTGGCGGCCGCTGGCTGTTCTACGCCCGATGCAAAGGCGGTTTGCGCGAGTGCGTTGATTTAGAGAACGTTCGCACGTGCGGCATTATTGATAAACCCGACACTATCGGGCTGAATTTCACCGCCGACGGCAAACCCGACGTTTACCTTGAATTCTACAACAGCAATGTCGAAGCCACGTCGGACGATGAGTCACGGCTGGCGGCACGGTGGCACAAAATCGTCGCCGACCGCCTGACGGCAATGCGCAGTTAGCCTGTCGGCAGAAAAAGAATGGGGCTGTCCAAAGAAGTTTTGGGCGGCCCCTTCATTCGACAATTGAGTCCGGAATCTTACGCGACACACACGCAATCTCTTTTTTGGGCGTATTTACTTTGAATTATTTAGCAAAAAATTCTTTCTTTTGCCTTGCATATCATTTGTTTGCCAGCAAAAACAACTGCGGTTTTAAAATGTTGGCAATCTGACGTATAACGGCATCAACATTAATTCAGTCATATAAAATGTTTAAAAGATGAAACTGACTAAACAAGGATTACAAAACAAAGCGGAGTGGGAAGCAAAAGGCTACTCACTTCCACAATTCGATCGGGAAAAAGTTGAGGCTGCAACTAAAAAAGAGCCGTTTTGGATTCACTTCGGTGCCGGAAACATTTTTCGTGCTTTTCAGGCCAATGTGGTGCAGGAACTTTTAAACAAGGGTGTGATAAACCGTGGTCTTGTGGTCGCTGAAGGCTACGACTACGAGATTATCGAGAAAATGTACCGCCCCCACGACAACATCGGTGCGCTTGTAACACTCAAATCGAGCGGAAATGTCGAAAAAACTGTGGTCGGCTCAATTATGGAGTCGCTGACGGCCGACAGTTCCAATGCCAACGATTGGTCGCGGCTGATTGAGATTTTCCGAAATCCTTCGCTTCAAATGGTCACATTCACCATTACAGAAAAAGGCTATCTGCTGAAAAATGCGGCTGGCGTGTTTATGCCTGGTGTTGAAAGCGATTTTGCCGAAGGGCCTGTCCTTCCAAAATCTTACATCGGAAAGGTTGTTACATTGCTTTATGAGCGTTACGCTAACGGCGAACTTCCGATTGCAATGGTAAGTATGGACAACTGCTCGCACAACGGCGACAAACTGTATGCCGCTGTCAATGAGTTTGCAAAAGAGTGGGAGAAACGCGGTGTTTGCAAAAAGGGATTCCTCGATTATGTGAATAACGCGAACAAGGTGTCGTTCCCCTGGACAATGATTGACAAAATCACCCCGCGCCCCGACGCCAAAATTGAGAGGATTCTTGCCGACGACGGAATTGAACAGCTTGAGCCTGTCATCACAAGCAAGAAAACCTACGTGGCGCCTTTTGTCAACGCCGAAGAGTGCCAATATCTGGTTCTTGAGGATAATTTCCCCAACGGCCGTCCCGAACTTGAAAAAGCGGGATTGTATTTCACCAATCGCGAGACGGTGGACAAGGTGGAGAAAATGAAGGTGTGCACTTGCTTGAACCCGCTTCACACATTCCTTGCTGTAAGCGGCTGTCTGCTTGGCTACACTCTTATAGCCGACGAAATGAAAGACCCTGATTTGCTGCGTCTTGTCAAGCGTTTGGGATATGAGGAAGGCCTGCCTGTTGTTGTCGACCCAGGCATCATCAAACCGCGCAACTTTATCGACGAAGTTGTTGACATCCGCATTCCGAATCCGTTTATGCCCGACACCCCGCAGCGCATTGCTTGCGACACATCGCAGAAACTGAGCATACGCTTTGGAGAAACAATAAAAGGCTACCTTTCACGCAACGATTTGAATGTGGCCAACTTGGAGGTTATTCCTGCTGTTTTCGCTTTGTGGATGCGCTATCTTATGGCAATCGACGATAACGGAAACGCATTTGAGCTAAGCCCCGACCCGCTTTTGGACGATGTGAGAAAATACGTCGCCGATGTCAAGATTGGCGGAGACGCCGCAGCGGCTTGCAAGGCGGTTGAGCCGCTTATGCGCCGTAAAGAGATTTTCGGTGTCGATTTGTTTGAAGCAGGGCTTGCCAATAAGGTATGCGGCTACTTTGCAAAACTGATTGCCGACAAAGGCTCTGTCAGAGCAGTACTGAAAAGCATTTAACAATAAGTGCGATAATTTGAACGAGGCTGTCCAAAGGTTTTTGGGCAGCCTTTTTTATGCTTGGTAGTGCCAGCTCTTCAACACTGTTGCCGGTAAATGCCGCGTGCAAAAAAACAAACGAGGCCGCCCAAAAGGCAGCCTCGTTTGTTATGATAATAAGCGTTTTACTCAACAATCAAGCTGCGAATGCTGTCGGCTTTCTGGCAGATGACATCAAAAATCATATCGTTGACCTCAACTTTGGTGTCGGCGGCAAATGTGGTTTTGCCATCGGCTCCGGTTTCAACTTTGGTTTCCGACATTGTGGCCTTAACCTTGTCGTAAGTGGACTGCAAGTCGATGAGCCAGTCATAAACGGTGCTCACGCTGGGCAGAGTTTTGTAGTTGTCGAGCAGTTTGATAAGAATTGTCAGCGACAGCCGCTGGTCAATCACAAGGTCGATGAGTCGCGAATTGTCGGCTGAAAGCCCCGCAAGCTGGGTGGCGAGGTAAAGGCCCTCAATCCAGCCGCCTGCCACAATCAAAGCTGCCACTTCGGCCCGACCGGCATCCTTCAGACAATCGCTGGCATTAGTGAATCCGTCAGCCAGAATCTCCATCACCGAGTCGCGGTCGTTGATGATGCTCTCGATGTGCTCGGCCACATCGGCGTCCACAAAATCGTAAATACCCAATTCCTCGGCAATTTTCTTCTCCGTGGCCATAAACTGAATGGTGGTTTGCGTCTGGTTGAAGAGGCTGGCGTAGCTCAAATCGGCACCATAAACGCCGAAATTGAGCGCCTTCTTCATTGTTGTCGAGTATTTTTCCGCGTTGTCAACCGGATTCGAAAGATCCATATTGTACGACACGCCCGCGCTCTGTATCAGATGGGCGGTCTCAATCGGCGACGGCAGCGCGTAGAACACCTGCTGGGCGCGGTTTATATCGGCCGAGACATCAACGTTTATGTCGACGTTGTGTTTGACTTTTGAGTTTCCCTGGTTGTTTGAGCAGCCAATCGCCACCAAACCTATCGCCGCAGCGAAAAATAAATTCAGATTCTTCATTGAGTATTTCTTTTAAAAGCCATTAAAAGTATACATTTTTACAAAACTGCAAGCGTTTTTCGTTCGGACGAAGCGAAAGTTGCGTTACATTCGTAAAAATTTTGTGTTTATGGATAACAACCGTTTGAAATCAATTGAAGAGTCGCTGGCCAATGGCGGAAAAGACGCCATTCTGGCGGTTATTGAGCAGATACGCGAGATTGGCGTGCCCAAGCTGCTGCCGGCGCTTGTGAAAGTTTACAAAACCTGTGGCGACGACGATGTTAAAATGGCTGTCTTCAAACTTTTGAGCGACGCCAGCCAGCGTGAGATTGTTGACGAGATGGCCGACGCCATTGCCGCCGAAACCGACGCCAACGTGAAGCAGATGCTTGTAACATCGTGCTGGTACTCAAAAATCGACTATCTGCCCCGACTTGAACTTTTCATCGACCTGGTGTTCGACGCTCCTTTCGAACTGGCTTTCGAGGCGTTCACTGTTATTGAGAACCGCCAGGGCTCTGTCACCAACGAGCGCCGCGCCGAACTTATCAGCTACATCGAGAAACGTCTGGCCGCCGAAGGCGACTTCAACGAGAGCCTGACCACCGGGCTTGTTGAGATTGTGAAGAATTACGATGATTGATGAAAAACAATTGTAGCGACACAATGCATTGCGCCGCCACACAACATCACTTAACAAAAAAATCCCGCCAGCGCATTGCCGACGGGATTTTTTGTGACTTAATCTATTCTGTTTAGAACATTCCCGGGCCACCGAAACCACCGGGGAATCCGCCAGGGAAGCCACCGCGACGGTTGCCGCCTTGGTTCTTGCCAAGAGTGTTGATGTTGTAAACAACCTGAACCATTGCATAGCAGCCTAGAGTGTTGGTTTCAGAGTCGCTGACGCCTGTTGAGCTAACGTTGCGCGATATTAGCTTTTGCTGCTTCAGAATGTCGTAAACTTTCAAGCGTACAGTCCAACTGTTGCTCTCGGTGAAGCGTTTGCTAATCTGGGCGTTCCAGATGGCGGTGTTGCGCTGGTTCGAGTTCTCGCCGTAACCTTGGTAGATGCGGTAATCCAAATCGGTCGAGAGGTCAATCTTGGCAGGCAGGTGGAGGTTGCCGTCGAAGCCGATTGTGTAGTTGAAGGTCTCACCGTTGTTCGACAAATTAGTGTTGGCGTTGTCGCTCTTCTGGTACATAACCGAACCGTCGATTGTGAAGTCGAACACATCAGAACGGTAGTTGGCCTGCAGTGTCTCGCTCAGCATAAGCGACGATGTTACACTCTTCTTCTTGGAGCTGTGGTCGGCCTGGCGGTTTACTATCACACCTGTCAGAGTTCCGTTCTCGCTATAGTTTGCCATTGAGCGCGATGTGATTGAGAATTTCTGGTTCGAAAGCGGTGTTGAGAATGTCAGGAAGCCGTTTGCACCCCAGTTGCCGTTCATATTCTCCAACTCTGTAATTCTGTTACCAGTCTCCAAATCGTAGTAAGTTACTGTTGAAGTGGCGTTTATGGTGTTATTGTACGACAGGTTGACAATGAAGTTCCTGTAAGTTGTACGATTGAAGTTACTGAAGCTCAACGAAATATTGTTGCGGAACGATGGCTTCAAATCAGGATTACCGAATTGCAGAAGTTGAGGATTGCTCACATTAATCACCTCTTGCAAGTTCTGGACGCTTGGCGCCGAGCTACGTCCGTTGTAGCGGAACTGCAGGTTCTGAGTGTTGGTGAAGCGGTATTCCAAACGCATACTTGGAGCCCAGTTGAAAACGGTCTGGTCGTAGTCTTTGCCTTTGTTGCGGCCAACCAAATTGTCAACCTTTGAGCTTTGCGGCTGGAGCGATACACCCATATTGTAGCGCAGCTTGTCGTAGCGGCCCTGCCAAATCAATTCGGCACGGTGGTTCTGGTATGTGTTTTCAACCTTGCTGCTCAAGAACTCAGTATAATCTTCGTTGTAATCGTTTTTTACCGTATCGTACTCATAAATGTATGAATATGAATCCGAACCCTGGTTTTGGAAGCTGTAGCGGAACTGCAGGTAGTTCTTCTCAAAAATCGGCTCAACATACGATATTTCGGCACGGATGCTGAAAGAACCTCTGTCTCCATCAGTATAACGAAGAATGTTTGATGTTGAATCTCTCAAAGAATACAACGCATTTGTACCACGATGGTTCTCTGAAGGAGCAAGCGAACCGTTCAGATTGACACCCAAAGTGAGGCTGCGGCCATTGTTGTTGAGCTTTCTCACAACTCTCAAGTTCATACCATAGTTCACGCTGGTCGATTTTTGGTCGCCTGTTGTTATTGTTGTGCTGACCAAATCACGGTAAACAGAATCGCCTTTGTTTAATCTGACAGAATCAACCGCGCCAAAAGTTTGAGAATCACCGTCACTGTCAGTATTCGAATAATTGAACCTGATGTTCGGACGGAAAATGATGGTTGTCATACTGTCGATGCCCCAGTTGAGACGGAACGATGCGTTTACGTTATCAGATTTTCTAGTCGATGTTGAGATGCCTTTTTCCAAAGTGGTTTTTCCCGAAACAAAGTTCTCTTTTGTGCTCTCAGTTCTGGTATCCTTCTCCTGATGGCTGTAGTTGATGTCGCCGCCATATTTCAAGGTTTTGCTGGGCTCCTTTGCGAATGAGAGGCTAAGGCTTGCCGATGTGGTTATGCCACCGAACATACCGGCCATATCGAAACTGCCAAAGTCCATCATACCCATATCCATCATACCGCCGCCGAAGCCGCCACCACCGCCGAAGCCGCCGCCACCGCCACGGTTGCCACCGCCGTTACCGCCACCTGCGTTGCCGCTGCTCATCGAGCTCATAGCATCGTCCATTGCGCTGGCGTTGTTGGTGTTGTTGATGTTGCCGATAATTGAGAAGTTGCCTTCGTCGTTGAATTTGTTCAAGTCAACGTGGCCGTCGTAGCGGTAATCGTCCTCACCTTCAATATCGTGGCCGCCGGCAGCCCAAATCTTGCCTACCCAGCCGTCTTTGAAGCCTTTGCGCACGGTGAAGTCGAGCACAAACTCCTCATCATCGTCGTCAATGCCGGTCAGTTCGGCCTGTTCACTCCTCTTGTCGTAGGTCTTTGCGTCCTTCACCATATTTGCCGGAAGGTTCTTGAGGGCCACCTGCGGGTCGCTCGAATAGAATTCCTTTCCATCCATCAGCACCTTTGTGACCGTTTTTCCGTTGATGGTAACCTTTCCGTCGGAGATTTCAGCACCTGGCAATTTCTTAACCAAATCCTCAAGTGCCGCACCTTCAATCACGTGGAAAGCATCAGCGTTAAAAACAACGGTATCATCGCGAACGGTCATCGGCGTAGCCTCTGCCTGAACGCTAACCTCGGCCAACTGTTTGCTATCTTCCAACAAAAAAATCTTGCCCACTGAATTGTCCTGGCCTTTAGTGACGTTAATGTTCTTGTAAACAGCAATATAGCCGATAAATGAAGCTTTTACAACACATTTTTCAGCTTTAATGCCCTCAATCTTGAACGAACCGTCCTCTTTAGTCACGTCACCCTTCAGGAAAGTGCTGTCGGGCAGCGAGTAGATTTGCACGTTTGCATACTGCAAGGCCTCGTTTGTGGTCTTGTCCAACAATTGACCGGAAATAGATGTGGTTTGTGCCATTGCCACGTTTCCAATCAGAACCGAAAGAATTAAACTCAACTTTTTCATTTCTCTACTTTTTATGTGTTTTTAATTTCATTCTCCTTTGTGTCATTTTCGACGATGCAAGTATATTTTGTTTCGTTCAAACGGCAATCTTCTTATAGATGAAGGGTTAGAAATTGCCGATTGAAGTTCCCGAATTTTAATCTGAGTCTATGTTTGGGCAATTTTTGCCGATAAAACCACGTTTTGCGGCCTATTTTTCGGTTGTTTGGCCTTGGTTTGGCGTTTTTGGGGGGCCGCTTTCGCGATATAAACACCTGTAAATCAGGATACAAAAGCGCGTTATAGGTGCGTTTCGGGATTTTGCGCCGAAAACAATGTTTTGTGGAGAAATTTAGGGAGATTATCGATGAACGGCGAAAATATTTATTGATTATCAATAAATTACAGTTGAAAACGATTTTCAGCCGTTGAAAATAGCGGTCTTGTCCCGTAGGGACAGCAGATTGGTAGAAAACACGCATCAAGAAAACAGCGTGCCGTAGGTACGCAACCTTGATGTATTGTTGCGTACCTACGGCACGCTATTACATTATGGATAGCTCTTTTTACCAATCTTTCGCACCTACGGCGCGAATCGGCCAGCCTTTTAACTATCAGAACGACAGTACATAAACCTCGTCGGGCACCACGTCGAATATGATGCAGCCGTCGGCAATCTGCGATGGAATCTCGCTGTTGTTGCGCACAATGCGGGCGGTGGTGCAGCCCTCGGGCAGACGGCGTTTGATGGTCACCGGCTGGTCGAGTTTGGTCAGCTTGCTTTGTGCGGTGCAGCCAACGGTTATCTCAATGTAGTCCATCTCGGCCCGCTCGCTGATTGTGAGCGAGTTGCGTTCAAGAATGTATTTTGATATTTCGGCAAACGTGCCAACCCAATAGGTCTGCCCCGACTGCTTGACGTAATTCAAATGAGCGTCGAACTCTTTCGATTCGATTGGCGAATAACCGCCATCGCCGTCCAACGCGTGAATCAGGAACACGCACCAGCCTTTGGTGCCGATGGCCGAAGCCACCCACTTGTTGAAGTTGTCGGCGGTTTGCATATCGCTCTCAGTACCAACCACCCGCGATGTGATGTTGAACATATTCTCGGGAGTTGAATTGCCAACCTTGCCGCTGCAGCCGCGCGCCGAAATATAATAGCGCGCCACAATCTGGTCGTTGCCCGGTACGCAATATGGGTAAACCATTGTGATACACTCCTTTCCAATCATCATTTCAATGGTGTCCTTCGATTTGGCAAGTTCCTCTTCCTGCTGACTCTCCGATATTTGGCCAAAATTGGGGTGATTGATGGTGTGCGATGCAATCTCGTGACCTTTTTGGGCAACATTTTTCCACTCATCCCAATTCTTAACCCAACTGGTAATCAGGTTGAAAGTGCCGTGGAATCCGTATTTGTCGAGCAGCGGAACGGCCACCGGAATCTGGTTCGGTGTGCCATCGTCGAACGAGTAAGTTATAGCCGCCTGGCTGAAATTGTGCCAAGTGGCAACTTCGTAGTTTTCGGGAATTTGTGCGTTTGCTGTGTTTGCCATAATGAATGGTATTGCCATTATTAACGATAGTTTTTTCATCTTCAATCAGATTTAGAACGCAATAATAAGCAATTTTTGAAACACAAACTGTAAACGCAAACGCAAACACAAAAACACCATTACACATTACTCTTTAATCTTTACTCTCTAAATCATATTTTTGCGCAAAAACTGACTGAACTATGACAACAATAAACTGCCGCGGCCGTCTTGTTGATTTGAGCCGCCCAAAGGTGATGGCTATTGTGAACGTTACGCCGGACAGCTTCTACAGCGGAAGCCGATGCCCATCGACCGATACCGCGCTTGCACGCGCCGATGAAGCGCTGGCCCAGGGTGCCGACATACTCGATTTAGGTGCCTACTCAACGCGCCCGGGTGCGGCCGAAGTGCCGGCTGACGAAGAGTGGCAGCGCCTGCAGCCCGTGGTGACCGAATTGCGCCGCCGCCATCCGCAAGCCGTCATTTCCATCGACACCTTCCGCAGCAGCGTGGCCGAACGGGCCGTTGATGCCGGAGCCGACATTATCAACGATGTTTCGGGCGGCACACTCGATGACCAGATGTTCGCCACCGTGGCCCGCTTGCAAGTACCTTACATTCTGATGCATATGCGCGGAACGCCAGCCACAATGCAGCAGCACACCAATTATAATAATCTGTTTGCCGATGTGATTAGCGAGCTCTCGCAGCCGCTCCGCCGCCTCACCGATTTGGGCGTACACGATGTCATCATCGACCCTGGATTCGGCTTTGCCAAAACGCTTGAGCAGAACTACGAGCTGTTTGCGCACCTTCCGGAATTTTCGGTTTTCAATCGTCCGGTGCTTGTGGGAATATCGCGCAAATCGATGATTTACAAATTGTTCGGCATAACGCCCGAGCAATCGCTTTGCGCCACCACCGCACTCAATATGCTGGCTCTGCAAGGCGGCGCATCAATTCTTCGCGTGCACGATGTGCCTGAAGCCGTGCAGATTGTGAAGATGTGGCAGATGATGAAAAAGTGAGTTGGAAACAATTAAAAAGGCCGAAACCCGTGAGGATTCCGGCCTTTTCCATCTTGCTTTATGAAAAAATTTGCTATTTCTTCAGTAACTCCTCCACCAAGCGTTTCAGCTCGTCAATCTGCTGCTGCTGGGTTTCAACGGTTGTTTGCAGCTCATCTTTCTCTGCCTTCAGCTCTTTCACTGCCTCGATGAGCACAGGGGTGAGTTTGACGTAATCAACTGATTTGAAGCCCTCCTCGTCGGTATAGACAACCTCGGGAACAACCTTCTCAATCTCTTGAGCTATAACGCCAAGCTGCGTGCCTTCCTGAATGCGGGTGTTGAAATCGGCCGAATCTGGTGTGACACCGCGAATCTCGGCCATCTCGGCTTTGGTTTTCCAAGTATAGCTGACGCCGCGCATATTCAACACTTTCTGAAGCGAGCCTTCAAGCGATTTGATATTCTCTTTGAAACGCTCGTCGGAAGTTGTAACTGTTGAGCCGTTTACCTTAACAACACCTGTGGAGAAATTACCCCAAATCAGTGGAGTAGTTGTGCCGCTGTTGGCAATATACAGTCTATTGCTATTGGTTTCGTACCTGCCTGCATAATAACCAATGAACACATTATTGCTTCCTGTGAGATGAGATGACCATTGACCGCAACCGGCTCCCAATCCTATTAAAA
The DNA here is from genome assembly GCA_902790595.1 of uncultured Bacteroidales bacterium. Classification (GTDB taxonomy): domain Bacteria; phylum Bacteroidota; class Bacteroidia; order Bacteroidales; family SZUA-534; genus RUG13583. Next base: position 5,674 of record CADASL010000004.1, on the reverse strand, counting down.
CATTTTTTCCGCCTTCGTTATAAGAACCGGCATAGCTACCTATTATAACGTTACTTCCTGCATTGGCTTCTTCACAAGTCTCATTTCCGATAATCACATTGTAATTGCTATTGGCACCACGTCCAGCCCATTGCCCTATCATTACATTCTCTTCACATTTTGTACTACACCACGCACCAGCCTGTTGGCCTATAAGCACATTTTTTCCGCCAGCTGCTTCCTGACCTGCCTGGTCACCTATAAATACATTCAACCAACTATTGTTTGAATATCCAGCGTAATTACCTAAAAAAACATTGCTGCCACAGCCAGCATTTGTTGTACCACTATAATAACCTGCATTTAAACCTATAAACAAGTTTGAAGAAGCTATTGTATTGCTATAACCTGCGTTGGTGCCAATGAAAACATTATCGCGTCCGGTTGTATTTTCGTGTCCTGTTTTGAAACCAACGAAAACATTGTTTGAAGCATAATTTACAGTATAACTGTTGACGTCCCATTCTTCTGTGGGGCCACCTTTTGTTTTATATCCGGCCTCGTTACCCAAGAAGACGTTGTTTATACCTTCTGTGTGGCTGTAACCGGCTCCATTGCCAAGGAATACATTGTTTTCGCCTGTGGTGTTGCTGTAACCTGCATTGTTGCCAATAAACACATCGTTAGTGGTGGTTGACGCAGATGTTCCGTAACCGGCTTTGTTACCTATCACAACCGAACTTGACATACTATTGGCATTATATGCCGCGCTTGTACCCATTATGACATTGTCAGTGCCTGATTTGTTGTTATAACCGGCCGATGTTCCCAAAATGATATTGCTGCCGCCACTGTTTTTGCTATAACCGGCCTGCTTGCCTATCATAATGTTGTTGTCGGACGATGTGTTAGAATAACCAGCCTGATAACCAATGAAGACAGAGTTGTAGGCATTCACGTTTTTATAACCGGCTTCCTCACCAATAAATACTCCGCGTTGTCCACCTGAAGTGCCTGAACTTGAGCCTAAACCTGCATTTTTGCCAATATAGACATTGCTGTAACCGGTTTTGTTATAATAACCTGCCATATTGCCCAAGAACACGTTGCTATAACCTGTTGTATTGGAACTACCAGAGCTTGTTCCCAAGAACACGTTGTCACCACCAGACGTGGTAGCCACACCGGCATTGTAGCCAAGGAAGGTATTGTTTGATGTGGTGTTGGCCTTACCTGCCTGATAGCCAAGGAACACGTTGTATTTGCCAATTGAGTTGGTGTAACCGGCGTTGTTGCCAATGAATACGTTGCTCTCGCCTGAGGTGTTGGTGTAACCGGCCTGATAGCCTAAATAAACATTGCTTGTGCCTGATGTGTTGCCTCGACCGGCATTGTATCCCAAGAATGTGTTGTAGCTTGCCGTATTCGAGAAGCCTGAATAATAGCCGAGGAACACATTGTACTGGCCGCTTGAGTTGGTGTAACCTGCGTGGTCGCCAAGGAACACATTGTAATAGCCTGTTGAGTTGGTGTAACCAGCCAGATTGCCGAGGAAGACGTTGCTCTGACCAGATATGTTGCTATAACCTGCGGAGTATCCCATAAACACGTTGTTGGCACCTGAGGTGTTCGAGTGTGCCGCATTACGGCCGATGGCCACATTGCTTGCACCAGTAGTATTAGAATATCCAGCCTCGTCACCAATCATCACGTTCGAGCGGCCCGAGGTGTTGTTTGAACCTGCAAGGTCACCTATCATAATATTACTCATACCAGTGGTTTTCTGTCCGGCCTTGCGACCTACAAGTATGTTGTAGTTGGCACTGGTGGTCAGACTTCCTGCATTATCGCCAATAAATACGTTTGAAGTGCCACTTAGCAATTTTTCGCCTGTCTGGTTACCAACTGCCACATTCTGAGTGCCTGTGGTATTGCTGCTGCCGGCGCTTGTTCCGACAAACACATTCTTGTAACCCGATATGTTGGCTGTTCCCGCCGATTTACCAACAAACACGTTGTTGGCTCCGGTGGTGTTGGCGTATCCGGCCTGGTTGCCCATAAAGGTGTTGTCGGTTCCGGTAGTAATGCGTCCGGCATCGTAGCCTGCAAAGAAGTTCTCTGCAGTGATGTTCATATAGCCTGCGCTACCCTCGTCGCCCTTCTCGGTAACGGCGAAACCGCTCTTGCTGCTGCCGCCCTTACCGGCCACGCCGAAGCCGCTCTTGCTGCCGCCGCCGTTCACATAAACGCGGGTGCTGTCGGTTGTAACCTCAAGAACGTCGGAGTCGGTGCCCTTGGTTGCCGAACGTCCAGTTACCACAAAGCCGCTGCGGCGGGCCTTGCTGTCGTCGTTGTCGAAGTGCACCTGGGTGCCGTCGCTGTTCACATTGAGGTAGTCGGAACCCTCACCGCCCTTGGTGGCGTCGCGGCCTGTAACAACAAAACCGCTGCGTTTGGCCTTGCTGTCATCGCTGTCGAAATGAACCTGAGTACCATCAGTTGCCACTTTCAGGTAGTTGGTTTGCTCGTCTTTGGTGGCGTCGCGGCCCGTCACAACAAAGCCGCTGCGTTTAGCCTTGCCGCTTTCGAGCTCATCGTCGATGAAGACTTTCGTACCCTCGTCGTTGATGGCGAAGAAGTTGGTGTTCTCGCCCTCTTTGGTGGCGGCGCGGCCTGTTACCACGAAACCGCTGCGGCGGGCCTTGGTGTCGTCGTTGTCAACGTAAACCTGAGTTCCGTCATTGTTAATTGCAAGGAAGTCAGCGTTTTCACCGTCTTTGGTGGCGGCGCGGCCCGTTACCACGAAACCGCTGCGGCGGGCCTTGGTGTCGTCGTTATCAACATAAACCTGTGTTCCGTCGGTGTTAACTGCAAAATAGTTGTTCGATTCGCCGTCTTTGGTGGCGGCGCGGCCGGTTACCACGAAACCGCTGCGGCGGGCCTTGCTTGTGGCGCTGTCGTCAACAAAGACGTGCGTTCCGTCGTTGTTAATTGCAAGGAAGTCAGCGTTTTCGCCATCTTTGGTAGCTGCGCGGCCTGTAACAACGAAACCACTGCGGCGGGCCTTGGTGTCATCGTTGTCAACGTAAACCTGAGTTCCCTCGTTGTTAATAGCAAGGAAGTCAGCGTTCTCACCGTCTTTGGTGGCGGCGCGGCCTGTTACCACGAATCCGCTGCGACGCGCCTTGGTGTCGTCGTTATCGACATAGACCTGAGTACCATCGGTGTTAACCGCAAAATAGTTGTTCGACTCGCCCTCTTTGGTAGCGGCGCGGCCTGTTACCACGAAACCGCTGCGGCGGGCCTTGCTGGTTGTGCTGTCATCAACAAAGACGTGGGTTCCGTCGGCGTTGATGGCGAAGTAATCGGTTGCCTCGCCGCTCTTGGTGGCATCGCGGCCGGTTACTACGAAACCGCTCCGCTTGGCCTTCGAATTCTCATCAACATAAACGTGAACACCGTCGGGATAAACCGCGAACACAACGTTGCCGTCCTTATCCTTGACCTCGAACAGAGCGTCGTCGGATTTTGTTGAGGGTTTCACGTCGAGTTTCTTGAGCGAAATCTCGTCGGTGGCAACCCAGGTTGTGCCGTTGTGCACAAGAGTCTGGCCCTTGGTGCCGGCAACCTGCATTCCGTCGGCACCCTTCTCACCTTTGAGGTTGTATGTATAGTCTTGTCCGTCAGTCATACTGAAAGTTACAAGTCCGTCGTCGTTCGATACGCTGGCAATGCCCACGCCGTCGTGTCCGGCAGGAGCCTTGAACTCAACCCAGTTGGTGGCGTCGCTCTTCGGCTGTGTCGTCGAGGTGACGGCGTTCTGCGCAATCCACATCGAGTTCACACTGTTGTCGTCCTTGCTAGGCGCGAAGACATAGTCGCCGGCCTTGTATGCGGTGCCCGATGTCCAGTTGCCTTTGTTGGTCAGACCGGTGCCGGGGTCGCCCTTGTCACCTTTCTCACCTTTGTCGCCCTTGGCTCCGGTGTCTCCCTTGTCGCCTTTCTCGCCTTTTTCACCTTGAGCGCCGGTGTCACCTTTGTCGCCTTTCTCGCCTTTGGCTCCGGTGTCACCTTTGTCACCCTTCGGGCCTTGGGCTCCGTCAAGTCCGGGGTCGCCTTTCTCACCTTGCGGTCCGGCGGGGCCTTGCAAACCTTGCTCACCCTGCTCGCCTTTGTCGCCCTTGTCGCCTTTGGCGCCTTTCTCACCCTGAGGTCCGGCCGGGCCTTGGAGTCCTTGCAAACCCTGTTCGCCCTGGTCGCCTTTCTCACCTTTGGCTCCGGTCTCACCTTGGTCGCCCTTATCGCCTTTAGGACCGGTCTCGCCCCTGTCGCCTTTGTCGCCCTTCAAGCCCATAAGGTTGAAGGCGTAGGCCTGACCATTGGCCATTGTAAAGGTTACAATGCCCGCTGTGTCTTTCTCAACATTGGCAATGCCATTGCCGGCAGGGCCTGCGGGAGCCTCAAACTCAACCCAGTTGCCGGCGTCCTTGCGCGGCTGCTTGGAATTTGTTATTGAATCGTTTTTGGCTATCCACATTGTGTTGATGGTGGAATCCTTTTGGCTTGGCGCGAAAACGTAGTCGCCGGTGTTGTATGTCTCGCCCGATGCCCAAGAGCCGCGATTGGTAAGGCCTGTGCCGGCCTCTCCCTTGTCACCCTTGTCGCCCTTTGGACCTTGCGGACCAATTTCGCCAATGTCACCCTTGTCGCCTTTATCGCCTCGCTCGCCTTTCGCACCCTGCGGTCCGGCCGGGCCTTGTAAACCCTGCTCGCCTTGGTCACCTTTATCACCTTTGTCGCCCTGGTCACCTTTATCGCCCTTGTCGCCTTTCTCGCCCTGGTCGCCCTTCTCGCCGGTGGCTCCGGTGTCACCTTTGTCGCCTTTCAAGCCTTGCGGGCCCTGCGGACCCTGAAGTCCCTGAGCGCCCTGAACACCTTTGTCGCCCTTCTCGCCTTTCAGATTGAAGGCGTAGGACTGACCGTTGGTCATTGTGAAGGTTACCTGGCCGTCGGTGTTATCAATGTCGGCAATGCCCACGCCGGCCTCTCCGGCGGGTGCCGCAAACTCTACCCAGTTGGCCGCGTCAGCCTTCGGGCTGGTTGAGCCTGTTATGTTGTTTTGTGCTATCCACATCGAATTGACGGTGCTGTCGGCCTTGTTTGGAGCGAAGACATAGTCGCCGGCATTGTATGCGGTGCCGGCCGCCCAGTTGCCGCGGTTGGTGAGGCCTGTTCCGGCGTCACCCTTATCGCCTTTGTCACCCTTGGGGCCTTGGGCATCGCCTTTGGGTCCCTGCGGGCCGGTCTGGCCCTGAACGCCCTGCGCTCCGGTGTCGCCCTTGTCACCTTTGGCTCCCTTGTCGCCCTTCGGGCCCTGCGGACCGGTCTGGCCCTGCTCACCCTGCTCGCCCTGGTCGCCTTTCTCGCCGGTGGCGCCCTTGATGTTATAGATGTAGTTGTCGCCGTTGGTCAGCGCGAAGGTTATGATGCCGTTGTCGTTGGTGATGTTGGAGATGCCGACGCCGGGCTGTCCGGCCGGTGCCGTGAACTCAACCCACGTGCTGTCGTGGCGCGGCTCGGTTGCCGACGTAACGTTCTTCTGCGCTATCCACATTGTGTTGACGGTGCTGTCGATGCTGCTCGGTGCGAACACGTAGTCGCCCGACTTGTATGACTTGCCCGACTCCCAGGCGCC
>CADASL010000003.1 GCA_902790595.1 uncultured Bacteroidales bacterium | reverse complement strand
ACTGCCGTTCATATACCCGAACAGGCCGATATAGCAGGTGTTTTCATTGTTGAAATACAAACCACTGATGGTGTGGCCGTTGCCGTCGAATGTGCCGTAGTATTTTTTTTGCGATGTGCCTATCGGAGTCCAGGCGGTGAAGTTGCTGCCGTCGCCGTTGAGCTCAGTGCCGTTCAGAACACTGCTGTTAACGGTGATGTCGGCCATCAAGACTGCCTTGGCCGAAGTTGCGCCGCCGTTAACCAAGTTGGCAAAGCCGTAGAGTTGTGCGGCGTTCTCAATTGCGTAGTATCCAACATAGATGGCGCTCAAGCCAAGCGAGTCGGCAATGTCGGCCGTTGCAACATAGAGCGGGCTGATAAGATATTCGCCGCAATCGGGGCATTGGCCCAGAACGTTGCACTCGGCGTGCTCTTTCTCAACGCCCTCGGTGTTGCTGAAGTTTCCGGCGCAAGGGGTTGAAGCATATACCACGCTGTGAGTGTTGTCCCAAACCGGAAGCTCATCGTCGCCCAAAGTCTGATACCAGTTGAGGGTGCCGGTGCTTGTTTTGCCGTTAAGTCCGTAGGCTACTTTGCCACCTGCAAACTCGTCGGCCGTGGCGAATTGGCCGCCGCCGGCGTTGTCGGCTGTGCCCTCGAGGCAGTAGCTGCGGTTTACTGTGCTAACCAAGCCGCTAATGCCGCCAACATAGTTGCGGCCCGAAATCTCGCCAATGTTGAAGCAACCTGTTTGGGTGCCTTGGTAGCCATTGATGCCGCCAACATAATCGTAGGTGGCCGAAACCTCGCCTGCGTTGTAGCAGTAGTTCTGTGTGCCATAGCTTCCGCTGATGCCGCCAGCGTATGATTCTGTTGCCGACACAGTTCCAATGTTGTAGCATTTAGTTTGAGTACCACTATAGCCGCAAATGCCGCCAATATAATAGGTACCCGAAACGGTTCCTGCATTGTAGCAGTTGGTTTGAGTGCCGTCGTATCCGCAGATGCCACCCGCCATATAGCCCGAAACCACACCAGTGTTGTAGCAGTTGGTTTGTGTGCCATACTGTCCGCAGATGCCGCCGGCATAGCAGTTGCGGCATTTCACCGTGCCCGCGTTGTGGCAGTTGGTTTGGTAGCCACTGTATCCGCTGATGGCACCTACACATTGGTAGCCATAGAAATAGGAATCGGCAATACCAAGGTTCTTGATTTGCGCGCCGTTAGAGTAGCCAACCAGGCCCACATAGTAGGCGTTCTCATCGTTAAAATACAAACCGCTGATGGTGTGTGAGTTGCCATCTAATGTGCCAGTGTATTGTTGAGCTTGTGAACCTATCGGGGCCCAAACAGCAAAGTTGCTGCCGTCGCCGTTGAGTGTGCCGTCGTCTTTCAGAACGTCCTCATTAACAGTGATGTCGGCCGTCAGCACGGCTTTTGCCGCACGGTTGGTGCCGCTGTTCACCAAATTGGCGAACCAGTAGAGGTGCGATGCGTTCTCAATTGCATAGTAGCCAACAAAATTCTCGCTCAGGCCAAGCGAGTCGGCTGTCTCGGCTGTTGCAATGTAAACCGGGACATTGAGATACTCACCGCAAGCCGGGCATCGGCCAAAGGCGTCGCAGTCAGCGTGGTCGCTCTCAACTCCCGCGTAGTTGCTGAAGTAAGATGCGCAGGGGACCGAAGCAAAAACAGTGCTGTGGCTGTTGTCCATAACCGGTAGTTCGTCTTCGCCAATGGTTTGGTACCATACCACTGAGCCGGTGCCTTTATTAAGCAGATAAGCCACCTTGCCGCTTGCAAAATCATCGTCAGTTGCCGCAATAGTTTTGCCGTCTTTGTCGGCCGTTGTCTGACCTTGGGTGCCGTTGCCAACACCAAACTGCTTAACATTTGAGCCGTCGGTAGCCAGACCTGGCAGGTAGTAGCAGTTGGTCGACGTACCGCTGTTGTAACCGACAATGGCACCAGCATTGTAGTTTCCTTTAACCGTTCCGGTGCTGAAGCAGTTGGTTATTTTGTTGTTTGCGTTGGTAGCAGCGCCGCAGATGCCGCCCACACGGTAGCCACGACCTTCAACCTCACCGTTGTTGTAGCAGTTGGTTATTGTTTTTGAGTTGTTCATCCAACCAACAATGCCACCCGCACACGAGACATTGCCTGCATTATTGTACGCGTCAGCATAAATTTTGCCGCTGTTGTAGCTGTTCTTTATCGTGCTGTAGGCCGAATATCCGCAGATGCCGCCCACACTCGTATAGCGACAGCTGATGAAGCCCGTGTTGCTACAACCGTCAATTGTTGCATACCAATCATATCCGCAGATGCCGCCTGCATAGTCATCGCTGCCATAATCAGCGTAAATGGTGGCCGCGTTGTGGCAGTTGGTTATTTTAGCGCTACTGTTGACATAGCCAACAATGCCGCCCACATAACGGCTGCCCTTGAAATAGGAGTCAGCCATACTCACATTCTTGATTGTCGGGGTGGTCACACAGCCGAACAGTCCGATATACATTCCGCCGTACGGATAAGCGTTGTCCGATGTGTTATTGAAATATAAACCGCTTACGGTGTGGTTCTGACCATCGAACGTGCCGTCGTAGTAGTAGCTGTTTGTTCCAATCGGCGTCCACGTTGTGAAGCTGCTGCCGTCGCCGTTAAGCGAGCCGTCGTCTTTCAAAACGCTGTCGTTCACCACAATGTCGGCAACCAGTCGGCCGTTGATGTTGTTGTAGCCTGAGTTCACTCTCGCGGCAAACCAATAAAGTTCGGTTGAGTTTGAAATCTCATACCAGCCGTCAACAAGCAATGGCTCGTTTTCGTTTTTTCCACAACCGGTGCAGACACCGTCAACATAGTTGTGCTCTTTCTCGACAACGCCCTCGTTTGAATACTCTCCCGGGCAAGGCTCAGAGCGGTAAACAGTGCCGTGAGTTTTGTCGAGAACAGGCAGAGAGTCGGTGCCTAAGGTTTGATAAAAGCCAAGAGCTAAGGCCACCTTGCCGCTTGCAAACTCGGATGCTGTAGTCGAAGTGGTTTTTCCTGCCACATCGGCAGTTGAGTAGCCTTGCGAGCTGTTACCCACGCCATATTGTACTACATTGCTGCCATCGAAGGCACAACTGTCTAAATAGTAGCTGCTGGTTATGGTGCCGCTGTTATAACCGGTAATGCCGCCAACGTTTTTATATCCATTAACCGTTCCGGTGTTGAAGCAGTTGGTTACATTGTTTGAGGAGTTGTTCATTTTACCGATAATTCCGCCAGCAAAAAAACCTTTGCCATCAATTTCGCCAGTGTTATAGCAGTTATCTATTGTTGCTGTATAGCTCATCCATCCTGAAATACCACCTATATAACCTTCGGTGTTGGCATATTCAGTATAAATTTTGCCTGAGTTGTGACAATTGGTAATTTTGCCATATCCTTGTATTCCGCATATGCCACCCACGCACCGTTGGTAGCAGCCTATGAGTCCGATGTTGTAACAGTTTTCAACAACTGCCGACGAACTCCATAAATAACCTATAATACCGCCGGCGTCACTGTCTCCATTATTTTGCGCGTAAACCGTAGCCGCATTGTAGCAGTTGGTTATCTGAGCCGAACTATTAACATATCCGGCAATACCGCCAACATATTGATAGCCCTTGATGTAAGAGTCAACCAAACCAACATTCTTTATTGTCGGATTGTTGATGTAGCCGAACAAACCAACATTCGATGTACTTGTGTTGTTAAAGTACAAACCGCTGATGGTGTGGCCTTGTCCGTCGAAGGTTCCGGCGTATGCGTAGCTGCTTTTACCAATTGGCGTCCAAGAGTAGGTTGGAGAGCCTTTTAGCGAGCCGGCGGCGTTCAAAACGCTGTCGTTCACCACAATGTCGGCTGTCAGCACTCCCTTAATAGAGGTTGAGCCGTTGTTAACCAAGGCTGCAAAGCCGTAAAGCTCCTCGGCGGAGCTAATGGCATAGTAGCCCACAAAAGCGGAGTAGTTACTGGCCGTGAAGCCGTAACTGCTGTAATTCTCCGCCGTAATCTGACTGGGCTCAGAGGGTGAACCGCTGTAACCCGCCAACGCTTGCAATGTGCAACAGAGGCACATTAGCGTTAGAAAAATCAAATGTTTAAGCTGTCTCATAAGATAATTAATTAAAAATTTATAGAATATTAAAGCGTTTATTTTCAATGTTTTGGCGCACCATTATGTTGGCGGCCGCCCCTCGGGAACGGGGTCGCGCACGCGGGGCCACAGCGCCGTGCCCGAGAAACAGCAAAACCACAAGCCCAAATGCCGGGTTGTGGTGGAAACTTGACGATATGTTTTTGTTTCGTACATTTCTCTTTCTGCCTTAAAAACAGACTTTGCCCTGTCTTACAGAATTCTTGTGTTTTTCATTGGTGGTTGGTTTTTGTTAGTTTGCTTATTAAAATGTTGTTCGCTTCGTGTTCTGGCAATGCCGTTTGCCGCTTTAAAACCCTCCTATGCACCTTGAGACAATCTCATAGAGCACAATAACAAGGGCTAACCCTGTTGAAACCAGTAACGCATCCTTTCCAAAATGTTTTTCTTCTTTCTTCATCTTTCTGTAAATTATTGTTAATAAAAAATTTAAACTTCCAATTCGTAAACACTGTCCGGGCTCAAAACTCTTGCTCTACCATCCTATCACAATCACAAAGCAGACGATAATCAGCAAGGCAAACGCACCGATAATTATTCCTGAAAACCCTTTCATACAGTCTGTTTTTTAAGAAAAAACCCCAACTGCACCTTCGGCAGCCAACGGTTGCGGCCCTCTCTGGCGGGCTCGTCGGCGTGGCGGCGTGTCAGCAGGTTGTAGATGATTATTATTGTTGTTGCGATAAGCATAATTCGTCAGCAATTAGGGTTTCAAGGTTTCAGAAACAAAAATCTCCGCCGGTCCACCACATTCGGATGCGGAAAACGGCCCTCTGCCAAAAAATTCTGGCCACTTGAATCCAGATTTTCTGTTGGTTGCCGCAGTGTCCCGATATTGTGTTTTTGTTTTCCATCGCCATATTTTTTTTTCGCGCACACCAAAGTTGGGAAGGTGATTCCGTTAAAAAAAACGCCAAAGTGCATATGGTGGGTTTGAACTATTGAACGGCGGGTTTGAACTATTGAAGGGTTTGAACTATTGAACGGCGGGAATTCCATGATTATCGGCGGAGAAAAAATGCGATTTACGAGCGAAAAACGGCCGTTTTTGCATAAATATACAGTCCAAAATGCGGATTTTTGGAAAAATTGGTGGGGAAGTGTGTTTTGTTGGCGGGGGTTGCGCGGGGGTTGGGGCGGGGTTGGGGCGACGTGAACGTCGCGGGCTGGACGGACATTTTTTGATGGGGGCTTCGATAAACGGTTTTTCTTGCGAGCTCGACGTGTACGTCGCGGACCGGACGGAAGTTGGTTTGGATAAATTTGGGTTGGGTTGGTTAGAGCCCAAAGAACGGGCTGTAAGCGCAAATCATTCTATTTTGGGTTTTTATGAATTGCCCCTTCGGGGCGCAAGGTTTGTGATGTGCAATTTCCGCCTTTCTGGCGAAAATTTTGCTGTTTGGCTACTTGTTATTTTTCAGGCGTTTTTTTCAACCGACCATTTTTGTATGTTTGCGCATCGGTTACAGATTTCTCACTGAGTGGAATGAAATTGATTAGCAAACAATTGGTTTTCAGCCTGGCGGCCGCTACGGTGTTCGGTTGCGCCAAGATTTCGTCGCCTACGGGCGGCCCAAAGGATACCGAGCCGCCAGTGCCGCTGCGCAGCTCGCCGGTCAACTATTCCACCAATTTCAAGGGCAAGAAGTTTGTTGTTGAGTTCGATGAGTTTGTTGATTTGAAGGACGTGAGCCGGGAGCTGCTGGTGTCGCCGCCCGTGCCCAACCGCCCCAAAGTGGTGATGCGCGGCAAGAAGATGGTGGTGCGCATCAACAACGAGCTGGCCGACAGCACAACCTATAACTTCAACTTCTTCAACTCGGTGACCGACCTCAACGAGGGCAACATTCTGCCAAACTTCCAGTTTGAGTTCTCAACGGGCGACAGCTTCGACTCCACCTACTGCGGCGGCCAGATAACCGACGCCTTCACCTGCCAACCGCTGAAAGACGTGAAAATTCTGCTCTACCGCCAGTTTGCCGACTCCACACCGCGCACGCAGAAACCCGAGTGCATTGGCCGCACCAACGCCGACGGATTCTTCATTGTGCCAAATATGAAGGCCGAGCCCTATTATGTTTTCGCCTTGCGCGACCTGAACAACAACAACCTGTTTGATATGCCCAACGAGGCTATCGCCTTCTGCGACAGCACCATACAGCCGTCGTTCAGACCAGTGACAATGTACGACACCATAACGCTGATTGAGCGCATCTCGCGCGACCGCAAAGACACCGTCTTCCGCGACTCCATTCACGCCTACACCCAGATGGTGACCACGCTCGACGATATGCAGCTGCATCTTTTCACCGAGGAGTTCCACATTCAGTATCTGCACGATGTGTACCGCCCCGGCAAGCGCACCCTGGCTGTGGCTTTCAACGATTTGGTTGACAGCACGTTCAGCATCAGTCCGGTGACCGATTCGGCCTACGCCGACAACTGGTGCCTCATTGAAAGCCCGCTGCCCACCGACTCGGTTGTGATGTGGATAACCGACTCCAATCTCTACAAGCACGACACTCTGCTGATGCAGGTCAGCTACACAATGAAAGACTCTAACAATGCTGATTATCTGCAAGTTGACACGCTCGAATTTATATCGAAAACCAACAAGTCCGTAGCAAAAAAGGAGAAAAAGGGCGGCCGTCTGGCATCGATTTTCAAGAAAGACGAGGAGCCGGAGGAGAAGAAAGAGGAGAAAAAAGTGTCGGAACTGAAAGCTGACCTGAGCATTAGCAAGCAGGTTGATATTGTGGGGCCCATCGCACTGAAAACCAACTATCCGGTTACTGATTTCAAGCCTGAGAACATCACCGTCACGCGGATTGAGGAGGACAAGGAAACGGCCGTGAAATTCACAATGGAGCGCCAACCCGACAGCTGGCGCCGGTTCAACATCGATTTCAAGCGCGATGAGTCGATGCAGTACCGGATACTCATTCCGGCCGGCACGCTCACCGACGTTTACGGCAACATCAACGACACTGTCAGACAGGAATTTAAGACACAGAGTCAGGACTATTACAGCAGCGTTCTGCTCAACATTTCGGGCACGCCCTGCGCACACTCCATTGTGCAGCTGCTCGACGGCAAAGAGAACGTGCTGAAGGAATACACCATCGACGGCGACACAAAGCTGACCATTGACTATCTGGCGCCCGGAAAATACGGCTTCAAACTCATCTGCGACGAGAACCAAAACGGCCGCTGGGACACCGGCAACTTCAGCGAGCGCCGCCAGCCCGAGCGCGTCTTCTACTTCAACCAGACGGTTGAAACCAAGTCGGGCTGGGACATTGAGTACACCTGGATTGTTGAGTGATGCGCCGCCTGACAGCCATATTGCTTTTGCTGATTGGCGGCACGGCACTGGGGCAGACGCTCCCGCGCACCTACGGCAAATTCAGCTCCGGCGAGCGTTTCAAACTCGACATCTACTACAACTGGCAGTTCATCTGGCTCAACGCCGGATGGGTGACGTTCGAAATCCGCGACACAACCTGGAACAGCCAGCCGGCCTATCACCTCTACAGCCGCGGCGAGACCAACCCCGGCTACGACTGGTTCTATCGCGTGCGCGACACCTACGAATCGGTTGTGGAGCCGCGTACCTATCTGCCCTACTGGTTCCACTGCAACACCTCGGAGGGCAGTTTCTGGGACCGCGAGGAGGTGCGCTTCAGCTACGCCGACAGCCTTGCCGTGGTGGCCACCGAGAACGCCAAACGCCCATTCAGCATCGACACCTTGAAAATAAACCCCGCAATAACCGATTTGATTTCAGCTATTTACATCTGCCGCTCAATCGATTTTGAAAAGATTGAGGTGGGGCGGAAAATGCCCGTTCCGGTGATTGTGGGCAACAAAATCTACAACCTGCACTTCCGCTATCTGGGCAACGAGCCCGTCGCCACGCGCACCGGCGACCGCTACCTCTGCCGCAAGTTTGCCGTGATGATGGTTGACGGCACCATCTTCAGCGGCGGCGAGGACCTGACCGCCTGGATAACCGCCGACCGCAACTGCGCCCCCATTCTGATTGAGGCTAAAATCGCCGTGGGCTCGGTCAAGGCGTTCCTTTCGGAGATGAAGGGGAACAGGTGGCCGCTGATTAAGATGCCTAAAGAGTAACTGTTTTCCTCACAACCTTTCCTACTCACTTGCGTAAAAGTAAAAGTTACTTTTATTTTGAAAGTCGATTTTTATTTTTGTTAAAGTGCATATTATGAAACATTTACTCAGATTATCACTTGCTTTTTCGCTGATGGCGGCCTTTGTCTGCTGCGACGACAATTCGGACCCCGTTCCCGAGCCAACGCCGGCTCCCCAACCCGATACTGCCAAGGTTGAAGAGACGTACAACGGCGTTTACGTTGACGGCCGCTATTTGAAAAGCCCCGACGGCAAGATTCTCACTCTGCACGGCTTTGCGCAGACCTACAGCCCGTGGTTCAACGAGCAGGGAACCCGTTGGAGCAACTACGATGTTGAGGCCTGCCTCGACTACAACCAGGGCCTGATTGACGACATTCAGCGCGCCGGCTGGGCAATGGATTTCGTGCGCCTGCATATGGACCCTTACTGGAGCAACACGCCGGGCGTGCAGACCACAGGCGAGAACGACATCTCAGCTTTCGACGAGACGCGTTTTAAGGACTATCTGGACGATGTTTTTGTGCCGATGGCCGAATATATCACCCGGCACGGAATGTACGTTGTTATGCGGCCTCCGGGCGTCTGCCCGCACGTTATCAAGGTGGGCGACAAGTACCAGAAATACCTGCTGAAGGTTTGGAACATCGTCTCGAAACATAAGAAACTGAAAAACAACCCGATGGTGATGTTCGAGCTGGCCAACGAGCCGGTTGACATTGTTGGCACCGACGGCTCAACGGGCAGCTGGTCGCAGAGCCAGTTCGACGCCTGCAAGGAGTATTTCCAAGCCATTGTGGACCGTATGCGCGAGAACGGCTGCAAAAACGTTCTGTGGATTCCCGGCCCGGCCTATCAGGGCAACTACGCGGGTTTTGCCAAAAATCCCGTTGAGGGCGAGAACATCGGCTATGCCGTGCACGTTTATCCGGGCTGGATGGGCAGCGACGGCGAGAATCCCGACCACGGCGACATTGAGGACAACGGCGGCTACGAGTCGTTTCAGAAAGGCTGGGACGAGAAGGTTAAGCCCGTGGCCGATTTTGCGCCTGTGATGGTTACCGAAATGGACTGGGCTCCGGCCAAATACAACAAGTCGTGGGGCAAGGCCTACACAGGCGTGGCCGGCGGCAGCGGCTTTGGCGCCAACTTCAAGCTGATTGCCGATAAAGAGGGCAATGTGAGCTGGCTGCTCTTCACCTCGCCCGACCTTCTGGCAAAGTTCACCGACAAACCCGGCACCGAAGGCAACTACACCTTCCTCAACGACCCCGAGGCCTGCCCGTGGCCGTGCTACCACTGGTTCCGCGACTATGCCAGCGGTGTTGAGAATCACGGAAGTGTGACGGGCATCGGCACCAAACTGCCAAGCGTGATAACCAAGGGCGGACGATTCAAGGTGGAGCCCATTCTGAACTATGAGGACGGCTACCGCGCCGTTGCCACCGAGGGCAATTTCAGCTTTGAGCTGACAGCGGGCGACAGCATTGTCAGCCATTTGGGCAACGGTGTGTTTGCCGCTGTGGGCTGCGGCCCGGCATCGGTGCGCGTAACGGTAACCGACGGCGATAAAACCTACACCTCAACGGCCGATTTTGTGGTTATCGACCCGTTCGATTTCTCGGCCTCGGTTTTCGACCCCAGCATCTGGGAAACAGGCACTTACGACGAAAAAACACGCACCTTCAGCACCGGCCAGTATGGTTTTGCAGGCTGGCGCTACCCGTCGGGAGCTGATTTTTCGGGCGCGCGCTATCTGGTCATCGAGCTTGAGAGCAACGAGAGCGGCTCGGGCCTGTCATTCCGCCTGTTCGACAAGAACAACTACTGGTCGGACCCGGCAATGTTCGATTTCGGTTCAAACCTTGAGCTCAAAATCGACCTCACGGCTATGAAGTACAAGAATAAGAACGCCATCGACCCGGCGCACATCTACATTGCCGGATTCTGGACGGTTGGCGGCAAAAAGGTGACCATCAAGGATATACGGTTCGAGGATTGAGTCTTCGGCAACGCAGTTTGAAAACGCATTAAATAGAAACAGCCCCGTCGGTCAGATGCCAGCGGGGCTGTTCACTTGTTTATAGTCGCTTAATATTTTCGCTCCAGGATTGTGGAATAAATCACTGCCTCTCGGGCGTCGAACACGGGTTTTTCCGGCTCTGTTTCAATGATTTCTGCCTCTTCAGGAACCTCGGTGACAATGGCCCGCTCGCCCTCCTCCGGCACTTGTGAAGCGGGTTTTTTCTTTTTCTTCTTTCGCAAATCAGGCTTTGGAATGACGTCGGCCGCCGAGCGATATTTGTATTCCGGCTCCTCACGAACCACTTTCTTCTCGGTCTCCTTGTCGGCTTTTTTAAAAATCGACACTCCGATGGCAATGGCTAACGGAACAATATATTTCAGTAAATCAGCAAAATCATCCATTTTTCTGTTTCTTTTTCACTGTGGTCATTCTGCATTTGTTTTGCCTGAGGCGGATTGGAATAGCATCGCCGTGGCGCAAAAACATATGCAGCGGCTCGCACCAGAAGTGATGGTCGCCGTTGAATTTGGCCGCCTCGCACCGCGACGCCATCATACGCCGGCGCACCTTGCGCGTCTGGATTTTGTAGGTGTGGCTCATTGTCATTCGCGAAACTTTGCGGTCCTCCTTGGCCTGCTTCCTCAACAGCTTGTACTCCTCAACGTTCTGCTTCATCTCGTCGATGTCGCTCTTGACGCTGTGGCGCTTCTTGAGCGGATGTTTGTCTATCATATACTGATATTGGGCCGAAGCCGTCAACGGTGCCGCGGCCAGCAATAAAAACAATATATTTGCAACAAATTTCGTCATCGCAATGTTCTACAAATCACTTTCAAAAGTACTCATTTTTTGCGTTTTAGCAACATCGGCGGTTTTTGTTTCGTGCATCAACCCCGACGAGAACGTTGTTCCTTGGGTTGAAGTGAGGGTCAGAATAAACACGCTTGACGCGAAATATATTGATTTACAGAGCGATGGCGGCCGCATTGTTATCAAAAACGAAGGCTACGGCAACAACGGAATCATTGTTTACAGGCTGTCGGAATCGATTTTCAACGCCTACGACTGCACCTGCACCTACGAGGTGAGCGACACTTGCGCCGTCACACTCGACGAAGGCAACATTGCGGGCGCCGTCTGCCCGGTCTGCGGCTCAAAGTTTGAGCTTGTCAACTGCGGAATGCCCACCAGCGGCAAGGCGCGCCACTCACTCAAGAGCTACCGCGTGAGCTACAACGAACCTTATTTGCGCATTTTCAACTGATTATGGAAAAGGTTTACCTGTGCCTGGGCGGTAATATTGGCGATACGCGGAATTATTTGCAAAACGCTGTCGCGATGATAGGTCGCCGCATTGGGCGCATTGTGAGCAAATCGGCTGTCTATCAGTCGGAGCCGTGGGGTTTCAATGCCGAGCAGATGTTTCTGAATCAGGTTGTTGTGGCCGAAACCGAGCTTGAACCGCACGCCGTTCTTGAGCTGTGTCTGCAAATTGAAGCCGAGCTTGGCCGCACGCGCAGCGGCAATGGTTACGAGCCCCGCACCATCGACATTGACATTGTGTTTTTCGGCCAGCAAATCATCAGCCAGCCCGACCTGCAAGTGCCGCACCCGCTTATGCACCGTCGCAATTTTGTGCTGCGGCCGCTGTGCGATGTGGCGGCTGATTTTGTGCATCCAGTCTTCGGCTTGACCGTGAGACAACTGGCAGCGGTTTGTGATGATAAAGCAGTGGTAAGGAAATAAAAAACGCAATCAAATGTTGGTTTTTAGGTGCTACGCTTTGCGAGAAATATGAATAAAACTTATAAGTGTTTGATTTTAAAGATTTTGTTTCTAACCAAACGAACCTGAATTAATCCTAAAACAAGATTTCGGATTGGTTTGGATATGTTTGGTTAGAAATAGATTTTGAAAAATTTTTGGGGTGATTTTTTGAAAATTTTCGCAGTAAGGTGCACCGTTATTTATTTAATTCAGTGATAATTGCTACTTGTCGTTTCTTATCTTTTCAATATACTTCTTTAAATCTGCCACATCTTCTACCGACGTGTTCCAAGTCATTTCATAGTCGATTGTGCCATAGCGATGAGCGAATAAGTCTCTCATTCTTCCAATATCGCGCCAAGGCACGCCAACGTGCTCGGTTTTGAATTCGTCAGAAAGATTTTTCACAAGTTCGCCAATTTGAAGAATGGGCATTGAAATGGAGTTGCGATAGATAAAGCCGTTTTCTTTGTCGAAAAACAACTCTTTCTTCGTCCCGAAACTTTTATGAGTTTGCGCTATCTCGTCGCAGTACCTCATTATTTTGTTCATTATCAGTTGGTCACGCTCACTTGCTTCCATAAATCTCCACGCCTTCGGTTTCAGCTGTAGTTATTAATTGTTTATCATCGGAAGTATCAGTAATCACATCGACGTGCGTTCCCAAAACCGATTCAAGCTCTGCCACAAAAGCCGAATATTGCAATAAAGACCTCATCCGGCCGCGGCTAATCAGAAAATCGTAGTCGCTTTGTGGGTTGTGGTCGCCACGGGCACGCGAGCCGAAAAGTTTCATCCTTGTCACTCCATATTTTGCGGCAATGGGTGATATGCGTGTGGCTAGAATATTGATGCCGGCGATGGTCATTTCTACAAAAGATTTATTGTTACACGATTGCAAGATAGCAAAAAATCGGAATGATTGATTTGCAAATTGCGAGTTGGTTTTCAGGCCGAAACAGCCTTGTTATTGTTCCGCCTCGTCGGGAAAATCAGACAGATAGCGTTTTGTGAACAACCTGATGGGGTACCACGAGGCCAGCAGCCCAATGCCCACCACGGTTACAAGCACCAGCACAAAGTCGGTCCACATCATTTTCACGGGGTAGTCGCTGATGACGAACGAGCCCATTGAGTCGAGTTTCAGAAAACCGTACGTCTGCTGAAGCCAGCACACCACAAAGCCCAGCAGCAGACCCGCCAAAGCGCCGCCGATGCTTATCAAGCGGCCCTCGCTGGCAAAAATCCGCCGGATGCCCTGCTTGCTTAACCCAATGTGACTCAGGGTTTTAATATCATCTTTCTTGTCGATAATCAGCATCGCCAGCGAGCCAATCATATTGAAACTGCCTATCAAAAGTATGAAGGTGAGTATCAGGTAGATGGCGAATTTTTCCGATTTCATCACTTTGTAAAGCAACTCGTGCTGCTGGTACTGCGTGCGCACAACATACTCAGGGCCAAGCATTTGAGCCATCTCGGCGCGGATTTTGTCAGCATCGTTGCCGGGCTTGAGTTTGATTTCGATGGCGCTGGCCTGTGTTGAATATTCGAGCACCTTCCGTGCAAAATCGAGTGGCACAAGCATATACCGCGTGTCAATTTCCTGCTGAACGGCAAAAACTCCCGACGGGTAGATGTACGACTTGCTGAATGCCCGCTCGGGGTTCATTGATATGCGGCCGTTGCGCTTGGGCACGTAGATGAAAATCGGACTGACAAAATTGACGTTCACCGACAGATAATAGGCCAAACCTGAGCCCACAACAGCCATCGGGCGATGACCATCGTCGAGGGTGAAAGTGCCGTTAATCACCAGTGTGTCGATGCCGGTGAGCTGGCGGTACTGCTCCGGCACGCCCTTGATGATGCCGGGATTCATATGCTTGTCATACTCGAGCAGCACGTTCTCCTCAAGCGTCTCGCAAGAAACATCAATGCAGGTGAGCTGAAGAACTGACTTTATCTTATCACTCTGTGGATCAAGCACTTTGCCTTGCGCCGGAGTGATTTTAATGTCGGGGTCGAAATTGCTGAACATCGACTTGATGAGGCTGTCGAACCCGTTGAAAACCGACAGCACAATAACCAGCGCCATTGTGCACACCGCCACGCCAACCAGCGAAATCGCCGAAATGACATTGATGATGTTGTGCGATTTCTTTGAGAACAAATAGCGGCGAGCCACAAAAGCCGACAGATTCATTGTCGTAAACAGTTATTGTTTAAGCAGTTTCTCGATGTTTTCAAGATAGTCGAGCGAATCGTCGATGAAGAAATTCAGTTCGGGAATGATGCGCACCTGATTGTGGATGCGGTTTCCCAATTGAAAGCGGATTTCCTTGCTGTGCGCTGATATTGAGTTCATTATCTCGTCGCGACGATTGTCGGGAAAGATGCTCAAATAGACTTTCGCCACCGAAAGGTCGGGGCTGATGCGCACTACCGAAACGGTAATTATCGAGCCCTTGAACCAGCTGCGGGCATAGTTTTGGAACATCTCGGCCAAATCTTTCTGAATCAGCCGCGAAACTTTATTCTGGCGTGGTGTTAACTCTTCCATATTCAATTATTTTTTTGCGGCAAAGTTAAGTATGTTCTTCAAAAACAAATAATAAAAAGCCTTAACAAATCTATCTGCCCACACTGCTGAACACCTCTTCGCAGTTGAAAGTGAACCTCATATAAGCGCCTTTCACCGGCTCGGGTTCGTCCTCATCGTTCCCGACTGCCTTGCGGGGCTCGCTGTCGAGTGCCGAAACAACCTCGAAAGTGGTGTTGTCGCATTTCGAAATCCACATTGGGTAGATAGTCCGGCTGGCCTCGTAGTTGTTGCCGTTCAGCCAGTTACCGCTGTTGTCGATTGAATAGACAAACAATCCGGAGCTGCCGTTAAGGTCGATGTCCTCATCGTCAAGGCTGTGCATCTTGCTGAACGCCCCGAAAATGTAATAAACATCGTCGGTTTTAATCATATTGCAAGTGTATCCGTCGAAATGCAGCTGCTTGTCCCACAAGGTTTTAAACTTCGAGTCGAGGCAGCAGACGTGCATCTCGCAAGTCTCCTTGACAAACGACTGCGGATTAGTGCCGCAAAAGAGCACAATGTATTTGTTGTCGATGTCGTCAACCATCAGCTTGCGCGGAATTGCTTTCACCTTCACCTCAACCGATTGCTTCTGGTTGCCGGCCTTGTCCATCAGAACCATAAAATTGCGGATGGCTCCCGTTTTCGAAGTCGATGTTACAATGGTTACCACCTCATCGTTGACCGCCGACGCAAACAGGCACGACCGTTTGCCCTCTCCCTGTTTGAAAGTCTTGAGCCAGTTGATGTTACGCAGCGTGTCGATGCTGGCCACAAAACCCGACTGGTCTCCTTTTTTGTCGAGATACGAGCCCGAAACCAAAATCAAGTTTTTGTCAACAATCTGCTCACTATGAATGAAATAGCCTTTTTTCGGCAGTTTTTCCGACGTTACTATTTGCGCGTAAATGGTATCACCATTGTAAAGCATTGTATGCGTGTCGGCTGTATCGAACTGCTTCATTGTGAGCAAGCGGTTTGCATAATCGTCAATCGAGTTGATAAAGAACTCACTATTAAATGTTTGCTGCTCTTGAATGTATTTCCGCAAGTTCTTCTCTCCCTTGTATTTTTTCTCGAAAAGAGCGCTGTATTTCTTGATGCCCTCTTTGTTGATACCCTTGCTGAACTGTACCAGCAGTGAATCGGCCGTGCGGCGCTTCTTGATTGCACTCATAAAATAATCGCTTGCCGGATAGTTAACCCCCATTGCAAGGAAGTTAGTATCAGGTTGATACGAAGCCAATTGATACGCATATCTGATTTGCGCCTCCTGGAAAATCAGCAGCGAGTTAGCCAACGACTCATAGTCGTATTTATAGATTTTGTTAATCAGATAAACCGGCACCTGATAGTCGGCCGGAATTCCTTCGATATTCCTCTCGCCAAGTTGCGCAACATACTTTTTGTTCTTGGTGTCGGCATCGTCGATGTTCGAATACAAAAAGTCTATCTCCTTCTTATACACGTCGTTAAACGTCTCTATCCACTGTTTGTAATCCCAAAGTTCGATGGTCGGAGCCAGAAAATTCGCCGGCGTCAGGCCGTGCATTCTGTACACCAGAATCGGATTCAAATGGTACTCGAACTTGTAGCCGAGCAGCGGATGCTTCTGCAACGATTTCTGCAATTTGCCCAGAAAATAAAGCGTTGAATCGAAGTTGGTTTTCAGCTCGTTGAGCTGACTCTTGAACTTGTCGTCAACCATAAAGTACAGGTCTTTCAACTTGCTGTTTTTCTGGTTGATTTCGTTGTAGATTCTGATGCACTCGTTGTATTTTGTGGCGGCGTTATACAAGTTGTCGTGGTTTTCCAGAAAAAGCTCCTTGAACGCCTTTATCTTTTTCTGATGCTCGTCAATGGCATCGGCAATCTCCTGAAACGTAGGGTCTTTCTTCGGGTTGGCCGACTTCACGCCATCGAAAAAGCGACTGTCCTGCTTGGCGTTTTTCTCGTTCAGGTTCAGCCGCGCCAACTGCATAAAAAGCTCGGCATCGTAAATGCTCTGCCTCAACAAATCGGACTGCAAAAACGGGTCGTAGGCGTCAAACCTGTGTTCAAGAATCAGCGCCATTTTGTAGAGCGATGCCGGATGCGCGTTGTTCCTCTGCCGCGAATACTCTTGGAGTACCTGGTAAGCCTCGTTGTCCGAAAGATTTTTTATGCTCTCATACACTTCCTTGTACTTCTGCGCAGATACAGAAATACTTAACAATAAACCAATTACAAGTATTATATATCGTTTCATTGCTGTCTGGTTTTTAATTTTCACTCAATAATTTTAATCTCAACCCGACGGTTTTGCGCACGGTTTTCATCCGAGGTATTCGGCACCACCGGCGTTGTTTCGCCATAGCCTTTCGCAACCAGTTGTTCTTTCTTTATTCCTTTGTCAATCAGATATTTTGCGGCGGCTTGCGCGCGTTTTTCCGACAAGCGGAGATTATACCAATCTGAACCCAAATCGTCGGTATGGGCCGAAAGCTCAATTTTCACATTGTTGTTCAGCGTCAGAAATTCAATGATGCGGTTCAGTTCGGTATATGATGCCGTGTTCAGCTCGGCCGAGTTCACCTCAAAGGTTATATTGTTGAAAGTCATCTTTGTATCCTTGGTCAGCAAGTCGAGTTTGATGTTGAGTTTCTGCGTTTTTTTCGATTTTCCTACATCAACTTTCGTGCTGCTGAAGGTGTATCCCTTTTTGGCCACGTCAATCTCGTAACTATCGCCCTCGCGCAATTCCACAATCAGGTTGCCGTCCTTGTCGCGCTTGGCCATCACGGTGCGCGTCTCGTTGCGGCTCAGGTTCTTCACTTTAACCAGCACCGAGTCGCTCTCTTCGCCCGCATTAATGTCGAGAATCATCGTCGTCTTGGCCGGCGTCAGCTCTACATCCTCCTCAAATTCATTGTAGAAAATGTCGGCAATGGTGTTTAAATAGGTATCTTGTGGGTTATAGTGCTGACAATCAATATGTACCTTGTAGGTTTTACCGATGTTAAGCTGGCTTTTGTATTTGCCCTTTTCAATCGGTAACAAACTGTCAATCAGCAACTCGTTGGTTGTTGAGTCGAAGACTGAGATTTTCGGCGACAATGGGTTATACATTTCCTCATCGAACACATTCAAATCGAATTGTATTTTCGAAAAGATTGTCGTATCGAACTGTTTTTTAACATTTTCAGTGAAAAAGTCGGTTTTCTCGTAGTGATACGAGTGCGAGTATCCGTCTTTGAAATAATCAATCTTATAGTTGCTGTTTTCGTTCAGATAGATTGAATACTGACCGTTTTCGTTGGTTGTGTATTCTCCCAAAACGGCCGACGTAATCAGGTCAGACACAATGATTTGCGCTTTGACTGGCTTGCCGCTGTCCAAATCTTTGATGGTGCCTACAAGCTGCATTGTCGGGTTTGGTTTCAGCTGGCCCTGAACACTGTATTCGTATGTTTTGTTCGGTTGTTTTTTGGTCGCCTTGCGCGGACTTGTGTTCTTAATTAAAACCGAGCCGTCGGTGGTCATTTGCGGCGAAAAATCGTTGTACTCGGTACTCAACTCCGGAATGTATTTCGGCAGCGTCCAACCTTCGTCGAAAATGTTTTGTGTGTAGTAGATGTTGAAAATGTCGTCGGGCAGTTTCTTGCCTTGTGGTGTGGTGTCAACACGTTTCGACGAAAAAAACAGCGTTTTCTTGTCGGCACAGAAAAATGGCGTTTCCTGGCAACCTTCGTTCAAAATGCGGGGCAGGTAACTTGGCCCGTTCCATTTGCCGTCGTTTCCGCGTGTGTATTTCAAAATCTGCTTGCAATCGTCCTCATTCTTTGAGTTTTGCGTCTGCTTAGGTCTCAAGAAAAAAATGGTGTTGTTATCGACCGACAGCGATGGCGAAAACTCATCTTCGTTGGTGTTGACGGGCTTATCGAATTTGGTGATTCCGCCCCACTCCCCGCCTTCGAAATTGGCAATCATTATATCGTACGAAGTGTCGATTTTGGCGTGAAACAACAACTTGGTTCCATCGTGATTAAACGAGAATCCGCCTATTCTGTTGTTTGTTTTCGTCAGCATTTCGGTCAGAGCCACAATTGTTTTCGGCTCACCCCATTCTGCTCCTTCTTTTGCCGATTCAAAAACGGCTCGTCCCTCGCCCCTTTCACCAATAAAGACCACTTTGTCGCCCGTATGGGTTATGGCAACATTTGTTACCGAGCCTGTGAAATTCGGAAACATATCGGTTTGCGCATAGCCGCCAGCCGCTCCAAAAAAAACAGCTAACGTGCACAGTATGTGCCTTTTAAATATCATATTCACTCTGTTTTTAATCACCAATCAAAATAAACGGCGCCCAATAGTAAGGCCGCGAATAATCTTTGCCCAATATGAGCATCAGTTTTGCTTTTTGCAATATCTCGGCATAATTAAGTTCGGTTTTTTCTTTCGAAAGCAGCTGCTTGTAAAATTCCACCATCATCTGCGAGGTTGAATTGTCAGAAACTTTCCATAGCGAAACCAGCAGATTCTTGCTTCCGGCATAGATGAACGCCCGCGACAAACCAACAATTCCCTCGCCTTTCATAATCTTTCCAAGTCCTGTCTCACAAGCAGATAGCACCAAAAGGTCACAGTTGAGTTTCAGTCCGTAAACATCGTTCGAATAAAGAACACCCTCCTGGCTGTCGCCTTGCAGATGGCTCAGTTGCACACCCGAAAGCTCGGGTTTTTCAGAATTAACAAAACCGTGCGTGGCAAGGTGGATGTAGCGGTATTTTGCAATTGAATCGCTGCTGAAATTCTGGCGGTTAGCCGCGCCCCACATACACGCTTTGGCCGGTTGTCCCGCTTTTGCAAACATTCCGAAAATGTTCCGCACCTCGGCTTCCGACGATGCCAGCGGCTCCAACTTTGTGTTGATAACGACATTCAGATTCGAAATCGGACGCTCCTGTTTTTTCAGGCGCGTGTCGAGCTCCACTCCCGGAAATTTGCCTTGTGTGAATATCGGCGCAAGACCGAACCAGCCATCAGTTCCGTTCTCCCTGTTGCGCGTGATGTCGCGGTAGTAGAGCGTTGCCGAATAGGCGTAGCTCACAGGGTATTTCTTAATCAGAAAAGCATAGTCGGTGTAGTTGTAAATTGAGCCTTTGATTTCATCTGTGAGCAGACTCTCGTACGGAATCTGGTTGAGCGCGCCGTCGGGCACAATCACCAGACGCTTAACGTCGTCGGGAATGGCGTCGCTAAACAGGATGTTGAAGAGCCGCCGCGACAGTTTTCCAAATTCCACCACCGCGTTTTGCGATGTGTTAATCATTGAGTTACGATACATTTTCACCGAGTCGGCAAGGTTTTTCGACACTTTCTTGACCGAAACTCCAAACTTGTTATCAGTCACACAAATAGTGAAAACGGCATCGTCACCTAAAACATACAACCTCAACTGCGTTCCCGCTGCCAGTTTCTGTTGCAGTTCTCGCAAACCAACCGTGTTATCGGCATATTTAAGTTGATGATACTCAGGAAATTCGGTTTCCAATTTCTTGATGAACGCGCTATGTTTCTTGTTAGCCGCAAGCAGACTGTCGCGCACTTGAGTGGCGTTTTTGGGTTTTTCGGCAAGCATTTTTTCATAATAGAGCACATCAGCCGAAAGCTGGTTTTCCTTCTGTTTCAGTTCTTCGGGAATGTTGGCAAGCTCCATTGCGTCCTGCCCGGCCATCGACTCAAGCAACGAGTTCGATTTACCTTTCTCGACAAACGCAAATGCCTGTTCCTCATAATATTGGCGCTGTTTTTCTTTCAAGTCGAAAGCCAATATCTGCGTGCAGAGTTCCAATGCTCCCTCGTAGCATTTCGATGCAATTTTGCCAAGTTCAAGCTTATCGGTTTTGGTCAGCGCCGAACGACGCATATCAGCTATTATTCCGTCGCAATAAATGTAGTGTTTGAAGGCAAATTCCAAATCGTTGAAATTCTGCGATTTGTTATACATTCCGGCTAATGCGGCCGCCCTTGACAAGATTGAATTCACAAATATGTTTTGGTCGTAATAGCCTGATTTATTGGGCAATGAATCGGTTTTAGAATTGAAACTATCGTGGTTCGACTCAATCGCCAAATTAAAATGCCGCATTGCGTCCTCGAAATTTTCAAGTTTAACCTCGATGTTGCCGATGTTGTTGTAAATCAATGCCAAATAAGGGTGCTTGCCTCCGAACACCTTTTGGTACAAATCGGCCGACTGCTGATAGTATATCAAAGCTGAATCGAGCTGGTTCTCCTGCTGATAGACGGTTGCGATATTGTTGTTTGTGTTGCCAATCAGCACTTGATTTATGCCAGGTATGCTTTTATATATTCCGCTCGCTTTCAGATAGTTGCTGATTGCTTCGCGTTTTTTGCCTGTTTTCAGCATCACGTTTCCAAGGTTGTTGTACGACTCGGCAACCTCTTGCGAATTTTCTCCCAAATACTTTTTGGTTAAATCGAGCGATTTTTTGAAAAAATATTGTGCAAGTCGGTAATCCTCAACGTTTTGATACACCGTTCCGACATTATTATATATTGATGCCAACTTTTTGTCTGCAGGATTGTGCTTTTCTTTAATCTCAAGCGCCTTGTTGTAGTAAGTCAGTGCCAACTCATTTTGTCCCAGACGGTTATAGAGATTTCCCTTGTTAATGTAAACATCGCTCATCGCCGCTGAAGTTTCCGATTCAACTGCTCGGACAATCTGCTCGGCTTTTTCATAACATTCGGCTGATTTACTGAAGTTTCCAAGCCTGTCGTAAATGGTGCCTAAGTTGTTGAGTGTGTTGGCATATTTAATGTTTTGCTCACCGTATTTTTGGCGTTTTGCGTTGAGTGAATATTCAGTGGATTTAAGCGCAACCTTATAGTCACCGCTTGCTTTGCAGAACAGTCCGTAATTGTTATAGAAAACGTCAAGTTCAGTGTCTTTTATTCTCTCTTTTTCAATAATTTGCAAGCAGCGGTCATAGATTTTTCCAGCCTCATCGTACTTGTTCTGATTGTAGAGAGCGTTTGCATAATTGCTATATAAATCAATTAGTTGCGGATTGTTTTCACCTTTTGCTTTTGCCTTCTCCGTCAGGCTGTGTTGATAAATCTCGGATGCTTTGTCGAACTGCTCGGCACTCATATAAACATTAGCCAGATTCTCTTCTGCCGACAACGCTTTAAGACTCTCATTTCCAAATTGTTTCGACAAAATACTAAACGCCTGGCGGTAATTTATGATGGCTTTATCGTTGTTTCCCAACTTAAAATATTCGTTTCCAATTTGTTCGTAGATGTTTGCCTCAAACTCCTTGTCCTGCCCATTCAAAATTCGCTGCGCCCTCAATAATTCTTTCACAGCCTTTTCGCCGTTTCCTTCAGTCGAGCTGATGGCCGCCATTCCGCAAACTGCCTGCGCGTAAATGATTGCCTGCTTCACGCTGTCGGCAGTGCTAAGTATGTGACTATAATAGATTTTCGCTTGCGGAACATCGATTTGCTCATACATTTTACCAATCTCAATGCGGGCCAAATTTTCAAGCTCGGTGTTCTTTGACTCTCTGACCACCTCATCGAGTTTTTTGAACGCTTTTTGCTGATTATCAGCTTTTTCAATACGTCCGTAAGCCAGCAAAATGTTGTAATACAAATCATTTTTCTCTGTTTGGTTTTCAAGCGCTTTAACAAGCAGTGTTTCAGCTTTTTTGGTGTTTTCATCAGCTTCGTTTATCAAAGCCAGATAAAGGCACGAACTTGTGTAAATCTCTTTCTTCAAACTCGATACCTCACAAATGTTCTTGACCTCCTCAAAAAGCGACTCCGCAGCCTTGGTGTCTTTTTCATCATAGTATTTCTGCGCCTCTTTGAATTTAATGTAAGCCAGTGATTCTGAATTGCTTATATCGAGGAATTTTCCCGCCGCCTGAAAATAATAATCCGATGAATCTTGCCGCCCGATTGTCTGGTAAATGTCGCCCAGAGCAGAGTAAGCCTGATAATAGTCGCTACTGTCGGCAATTTCAAGTCGCTCTTTCATTTCAATTGATTTTCGATGGCTCGCAACTGCCTCATTATGAAGCGCAAGCATCTCATACGAATTTCCGATATTGAACAGGCACACAGCCAGCTCTTCCGAATCATCGTTACCAAGAATATTGATGGCTTTTTTGTAATAATTCACAGCGTTGCCGGGTTCTCCAATGGTATAATATGCTTCGCCAAGAGCATGATATATAAGCATATAAACTTCTGAAGTTGAGTCGGTTATGCCGTATGTGTCGGAAATGCTTTGCTCAAGAATGAACTTTGCTTTCGAAAAATTATCGATATTGAAATAAGCAACTCCGGCCTGATAAGCTGAAATAAGATAATTCTCATACTGCTTGCTGCATTTAAATTCTTGCGCGGCTTTTTCAAACAACTCCGCTGACTCCTCCTCTCCGGCCTCCTGCGCCGCAGTGAAATTTTTAATTGCCTCATTCACATTACAATCCTGGCCAAGCGCAACAACTGTTATGGCAGAAAATAGCAGAGTATAAATTATCTTTTTCATTATAGGTGTTTTTAAAAAAAATGCCCGGCTGCATCAAACAATCGGGCATCTTAAAAGTTAAAATTCAATTAGTTTTCCATATTTTTCTTAATCCAGGCGTCAACGGCTTCCTGGCTGGTTTTGCCGTAAAAGTCGTTGATGAATGTGGCCGAAGCAGTTACTTTCTCATCGCGATTTCCGGTTAACGTTGAAAAAATAACATCAAGCTCGCCTTTAAGCACATTCACATCGGCGTAAACCGGGGTGAATTCGGTTTTGCCGTTTTCACCAAACTCGTCATTGTAACTCAAAACAACCTTTTCTGGTTTGTTTTCGATGAGTTTTGATGGCAAAACAAGTTTATTGTTCTTATAATCAAGTTTTTCAGACACCTCGTTACCATCAACCGAATAACTTACAGTAAAGTAGCTGTCGTTATTAATCAGCAGTTTGCTGCCGTCGATTTTAAGGCTGTCGTAACCTGAAATGAAAATTTCGCCGTTGTAGTATTCAATCACTTCCGACGGCTGGGTTGGCAGCGCGGCTCTCACACTCATATTGTTAGGCGAGGGCAGAAATTGCGAACCTTCGTTATCGTTCTTTGCGCTCAAAATCACGCAGCCTTTTTCTTTGTTTACAACCACCGCGCGCGAGTAGTTGGTTTTAAAATCGAAGTTCTCGTTGCTGACAACATCCTCTCCTATCGAAAGCATATTGCCGGTTTTGATTCTCTGTATCTCTCCCTGTACTTTAACCACCTTATAATTAATGTCGTTCTGAGCATTGGAGACGAATGGCAACAGCACTAATGATGCTGCCATAAATTTAGTTCCTAAATTTTTTGTTTTCATAGTCGTAACAATTTAAATCAATATAAATCAAATATTTACTATATTACATTAATTTACATTTCTCACAAAATTAAAACATTTTACATTACACTTATTAAAAATAATGGTGTTTTTGACTAACGGAGTGGTTTTCAGAGAATTCATATTTTAGTTGCACTATAGATTATGAATAAATATACGCCTGTTTGCAGATGTTAATAACCATTTAATTTGGATGTGCGTATAATAACGGATTGTCCGTCAGTTTTTTCAGTTTTTCAATCTAATCTGATACTTTAAAATCGTTTTTTGATTTACAGCACTTTATTTTTATGTTAAATTGTTAATAAGATTTTTGGCTCAGTGTTTATAAAAATCAATCATTTTTTCTTGCATTTTTTATTTGGGGTCGGCTTATAAAATGAATTGAAATTTCCAACCGGATTTTTTCAATTCTCACTTTTAAAAATCAACAGCTGTATTCGCTTTTCAACTGTTCATACTAATGGCGGTTTAAGTAACTGTTGAGTTTTAAACAAAATGTTGATAAAGGTGCTTAACCAACTGATTTTTAAAACTTCGATTTTTTAATCTTATGTTAAATAAACACTCTTAAAATACTTTTTTCGTAACAACCAAATTTTTCATTGCATTGTTTTAAACGTTTTCACCGCCATAATAACATCAACAATAAAAAAAATAAAAAAAGAAAAATATATAAATTATATGACAGCTCTTGAATGGGTTCAAAATTCGAAATTTTAATCAGCTGCCTCTTTATATGGTATGTTCTTTTTTTACTTTTGTCCAAAAAATATCGGTTTGAGCTATTCAGCGAAAATCTTTCGGCCGAAAGTTCTTCACTTGTTTTAATTCACAACCGTTAAAAATGTAATGCTTGATTTGTAAGATGGGTTTCTTCAGCAATTTTTTCAAAGGTCTGGCCGGACAGACGATGATTTACGGCTTGGGTACCATTGTGCCGCGGCTGATGAATTACTTGCTGCTGACGCCTTTCTATACTCGCATTTTCACTAAAGCGCAGTACGGAACTGTTTCCGAGCTCTACGCCTATTCGTCGCTGCTGCTGGTGCTGCTCATTCACGGAATGGAAACAACCTATTTCCGATACAGCGTCGATAAGAAGGAAGAGCCGAACACTTTCAAACACGCAGTTTTCAGCACGTCGGTTTTTGCAACTGTTTTTCTGCTCATTGCTCTGATTTTCAAGCAGGATATTGCCGAACTTATTAGGTATGAGCAAAATGTGAATTATATTGTATGCTTTGCTTTCATTATTTTCTTCGATGTAATTACGTCGATTCCATTTGCACGAATGCGTAATCAAAACCGTGCGTTGAAGTTTTCGATTATAAAACTGATAAACGTCTCGGTCAACATTCTGCTCAACATTTTCTTCTTTGTGGTTTGCCGCGACTCTGAAAATGAGTTGCTTGCGTCATTCTATAATCCTGATATAAATATTGGTTACGCCTTCATTAGCAATATGGTGGCGTCCACGGTAACGTTCTTGCTTGTTCTGCCCGAATACCGCTCTTTCAGGTTCAATATTTCGCTGCGCAAATATCTGACAATGCTCAATTACACCTGGCCGTTGATTGTGATTGGCATTGCGGGCGTTATCAACGAAGTGTCGGACAAGATTTTCTTGAAATATCTGTCGGATGGCAGCTTGGTTGCCGAAGAACAAGTTGGAATTTATGCGGCCAACTACAAAATTGCCGTTCTGATGACCATTTTCATTCAGATGTTCAACTATGCGGCTGAACCTTTCTTCTTCAAAAAATCGCTCGCAAAAGACGCAAAAGAATCGTATAGCGTTGTGATGGACTATTTCGTCATTTTCTGTCTGTTGATTTTCCTGATGGTCACAATGTATATCGATATATTTAAATACTTCATTGGCAGCGAGTTCCACGAAGGATTGGATATTGTTCCTGTTGTTCTTCTGGCCAATATGTTCCTTGGAATTTACTACAACCTTTCGGTTTGGTACAAAATCAACAATAAAACCTACTGCGGCGCCGTGATTTCGGTCATTGGAATGATTATAACGCTTGTAATGAATGTTTTACTCATTCCGCGAATTGGCTATTGGGGTGCTGCCTGGGCAACCATTGCCTGCTATTTTGCGATGGTTGTGGTGTCGTACATTTGGGGTCACAAGGTTTATCCTGTTCGCTATAGCGTTGGCAAGATTCTTTGCTACATTGCGCTAGCCATTTTAGTTCTTTGCGGCCGAAATTGTTTCAGTTTGAGCAATACTGTGGCGTCACTTTCAGTTAGTACATTGTTTATGCTGTCATATATTGGCATTTTATATTACTTTGAGCGGAAAAACATAAAGAAACTTTTATGCGTGTAAATATTATAAACAAATCGAATAACGCGCTGCCTGCCTACGAGACAGCAAGCTCTGCTGGTATGGATTTACGGGCTTTTGTCGATGCTGATGTAGTTCTGAAACCTTTCGAGCGCAAGCTCATTCCGACAGGTCTTTACATTGAGTTGCCCGACGGCTACGAAGCGCAGATTCGTCCGCGTAGTGGTTTGGCAATCAAAAGCGGAATAACAGTTCTCAATTCGCCTGGCACCATTGACGCTGATTACCGTGGCGAGATAAAGGTGATTCTAATCAACTTGAGTCAGGATGATTTCATTATAAAGTCAGGCGACCGCATTTGTCAAATGGTGATTGCCAAGCACGAAAAAGCTGAATTTGTTGAAGTTAACGAGATTAGTGAGACAGAGCGCGGCGCCGGCGGATTTGGCCACACAGGAAAATAGATGATTTTGAATTTTTATAAATCGGGAATTTTAGGTTTGGCTCTGACAATTTGCAGTTTTGCTTATGGTCAGGAACTTGACCCCGATGTTGCCGTTTTCGACGAAGACATCAATTACACTTACAATTTTTTCGAAGCCGATAAAAACTTTATAGAGGAAAACTTCGAACTGTCGGAAAGTTATTATCAGCTTTGTCTTAATGCCAAGCCTGACAATCCGTTTCTTTACTATCGGTTAGCGTCAATCGCTCTGCAGCGTCACGATTTGAATCTTGCTGAAAGCTATATTGATAAGTGCCTCGAATTTGATGATAAGAACGAATGGTATCTCTATATGGCTGGAAACATCTATATGTATGCCAGCAAATTCGATAAAGCCGAGAAAATATTCACTAAACTAATTGAAAGAAAGCCAAATGAGTTTGATTTTTATGCTTGTCTTTCCGATGTTTATCTTCGAGCTGATAATCTAAAAAAGGCGCTTTCGGTTTATAATCAGATTGAAAAAAAATTTGGTCTCGACGAGTCAATTTCTATTCAAAAGAAAAATATCTATCTCAAACTCAAGAAGAAAAAGAATGCAGAGGCCGAGCTTCTAAAGTTAGTTAACGCTAATCCAGAAGAGGAGCATTTCAAGTTGATTTTGGCTGATTTTTATGTGCAGATTAACGAAATTGACAAGGCGATTTCTATCTATAAATCGATTTTGAAGTCTAATCCGAATGACGGTTTTTCTCATCTTGGTCTTGCAGGTTGTTATCAGTATTTGAAGGATTTAGAGAATTTCTTTGCTGAGCTAAATGCCGGTTTTGCATCAACTAGAGTTCCTTGTTCGGCTAAAGTTGAAATCTTGGTTGATATGACCCGGGACCAAAATCTTATTAAAGAGCACTTTGAGCAGATTTTCAATCTTGCCGAAATTCTTATCCAATATCACCCTGACGACGCTGATGCGAATACAATTTATGCTGACTTTCAGATGAATAAAGGAAATATTTATATTGCAAAACTGGCGTTGCAGAAGGTTATTGAAACACGAAAAGACAAGTACGGAATTTGGGAGCAGCTCCTTCAAATTGATTATCAGCTTGCTGATTGGAATTCAATGATTAAGCATAGCAATGAGGCTCTTGAGAATTTTCCTAATATTCCTGTTTTATATTTTTTCAATGGAATCAGCAGTTTTCAGCTTTCTCGTTATGAACAGGCTAAAAAATCGCTCGATTTCGGTTATAAAATTTTGCCCAAAAACGATATGTTGGAGCGCGATTATCTGACATTTCTTGGTGAGGTTTACTATAAACTTGATGATAAGGCAACTGCATATTCTTATTTTGATAAACTACTCGTAGTGGACCCTGACAATTTGATGGTAATGAATAACTACAGTTACTATCTGTCGCTTGACCGCACCGATTTGCCTAAAGCAAAATCGATGTCTTTTAAAACTATCCAAAAAGAGCCTGAAAACGCTACTTATCTTGATACCTACGCTTGGATTTTGTTTGAAATGCATCAATACTCCGAAGCTCTGAAATATATTCAAAAAGCTGTTGATTTTGATTCTACCCGAAGCGGCGTGATTATTGAGCATTATGGTGATATTCTTTATTTTAACGACGATACAGAAGGAGCCATTGAGCAATGGAAACGAGTGAAAACAATTGGTAACGGCAGTGATAAATTAGATGAAAAAATTGCGGCTGGAAAATACATTGAGTAAGGCGGCACTTTTATCGTTGCTAGTCTTTTGTTCGTGTTCTAAATCAATTGTCAACACTCGCCAAGTTAACGACTTTTCAGGACTGCAGTCTAGAACCATTAAACGTCAGAATTTACTAGCTTCAAACAATCTTAAAATCAAATTTAAGACTTTTGTTGAAATTGATGGCAAGGAAAACAAACTATCAGGAAAAATCTATGCCTTGTCTGACACCTGCTTGTTTCTTAATGTTATGTCTTCTTCATTAGGAATTGAAATTGGTCAATTGCGGATGAACAAAGATTCGGTTTTTATGAT
Source organism: uncultured Bacteroidales bacterium (assembly GCA_902790595.1). Classification (GTDB taxonomy): domain Bacteria; phylum Bacteroidota; class Bacteroidia; order Bacteroidales; family SZUA-534; genus RUG13583. The sequence continues at coordinate 308,105 of CADASL010000003.1, read as the reverse complement.
TAATAAGATTGATAAAACCTATTTTTCAGGAAGTTATGCTGATTTCAAAAGCAAATTCGACACAAATTTTGACCAGTTTTACTCTTTTATAACAGCTTCTTATTTCAAGAGAGATTCAATCTTTTTTAATTCATCTAATGCTGGTTATATTGCAGATTTACAAAGATTTATAGTCAATGATAATTGTTCGAATTTTCAAACTAAATCGTTTTTAACTACCATATTTGACCGATACGGTAATATTTGGCGTATTGAATATAAATCGTTTGACGGTAATCTTTTTAGGGCTAATTATTCTAATTTTGTGCTCGATTATGGCTTTCCTTCCGAGTTGGTTATAAGCACCAAAGTTAAGGGAGCCAAATATGAGTTTACTGTTTATTTTGAAAATGTAAGTGTTATCAAAGAGTCGGCTTTTCCTGAAATGAAAAAATCGCTCGGAAAATATAAACGAGTAACTTTTTAAATGCTAAGATTCTGTTTGTCATCGGTTTTAGTTTTTCTTTTTGTTTCGTCGCTTGCACAGACACGTGCTGACCTTGAGCGTCGAAAAAAAGAGAATGAAAAAGAAATCAGCTACACAAATGAGCTAATTGCTAAAACTGAAAAAAACAAAACCGCTACTTACAACAAGTTGTTGCTGATTAATAGCAAGATAAAGAGTCGCGAAAAAGTAATCAACGATATTAATAGTGAAATCAAGCTCATTGATGGTAATATTCATACACAGCAGGAATTAATTAATGAGCTGAACCGAGATTATGAAAAGTTGAAAACTGAGTATGCTAAAGTCATTTCGTTTTATTATAAAAATCGCAGTCATTATGACCGTATAATGTTCATTTTGGCATCTGAAAGTGTTAATACCGCATTCAATCGAATTAAGCATCTCCAGCAATATAATGAATATCGAACTCGTCAGGCGCAGCAGATTGTTGAAACTAAAGTTGAAATTGAAAAGCAACTTGCACAACTTGACAGCTTAAAAAGTCAGAAAAAATCTCTTTTGAATGAACATTTGTCAGAAACTAACGAGCTAAAGAAGGAAAAATCTGACCAGAATGTGGTGATAAAAAAGCTTGAACAACAGAAAGTTGAACTTAAAAAGAAATTAGACAAACAAATAAAGCTTGCTAGTGAACTTCAGCGCGAAATTGAAAAAGTTATTGCTGAGGAATTGGCAAAAGCCAACAAAAAGAAGGGACCGAATGTTTTCCAGTTGACGCCTGAAGAAAAGAAACTTGCTGACAATTTTGCCAATAACAAAAGAAAACTTCCTTGGCCGACAGAGCGGGGAGTCATAACAGGTTTCTTTGGCGAAAACCCACATCCAGTTCTTAAAGGAGTTTTCGTTCGTAACGATGGAATAGATATTTCCACCACCGAAGGTTCTTATATCCGTTCAATTTTTGATGGAACAGTGACTCGTGTTTTTGTTATCCCTGGAGCGCACACAACAGTAATCATACGTCACGGAAATTATTTGTCTGTTTACTCAAACCTTGTTGAAGTATTTGTAAAACAAGGAGATAAAGTTAATACTAAGCAATCAATTGGTAAAATTTATACTGATAAGGACGAAGAAGGAAAATCGGTACTTCAGTTCCAAATCTGGAAGGAAAATCAAAAACTCAATCCTCAAGATTGGTTAGCAAGTTCAAAGAATGAATGACAGCGTTGAAAACTTCATATCAAGAATTGAAAAAGTCTCCGACAAGTATTATAAAAGCTTGTTGCTGAGAGGTTTTTCACTGTTTGTCTTAATATTTGTTTCCTCGCTTGTTATAGTTTCTTTTTTCGAATACTTAATTCAATTTTCTCAGCCTCTTAGGTTTTTTCTTCTCCTTCTATTTTCCATTGTTAATGCTGGTGTCTTTTCTATCAAAGTCTGCAAGCCTTTTTTGCAGTTATTCAACATTCTTCCCCGCCTTTCTTATTCCGATGTTTGCCGACTTATACAATTAAAATATACTGAATTACAAGACATTCCGCTTAACATCATTGAACTTTTTCAGCAACAGAAATCAGAACTCACCTATGCAAGCATTCAACAGAAAATTTCTAAGACGTTAAACTACGATTTTTCTCAAGCTGTTTCTTATAATTTCAAAAGTGTTCTTTCTTATTTCTTATTTCCATTAACACTTTTGTCCTTCTTGATTCTTCTCTGTCCATCTTTGTTTTCTGATGGTTTTTTCAGAATAATTCATTTTCATCAGCACACTGAAAATATTAATGTTTTAATATCAGTTGATGAATCTAAATTGTTAGTTGAACAAGGTTCAGATTTAAGAGTAAAATCAATTATTCACGGAAATATCAGTGCATCAGAAATTTATATTAGTTTTCACTCTAATAAACTCATAATGGAACAACTTGATGACACTACATTTGAGTATTTGTTCAAAAACGTCAATAATGAGTTTAATTTTTCTATTCTGGCTGGTGATTTTGAATCAAGTGTTTATCGTGTTAAAGTTCTTAAAGTTCCAACCATAAACAGCTATAATACAGAATTATACTTTCCTAAATATGTTAACAAGCGTGATACAATTGTTGATAACCAGAACATTTTAATTGTTCCACAAGGAACATTCATAAAGCAAAATTTTATTGGTGTTAACTTTGATACTTTGCGTTTGTTTTCTTCGACAGATTCAACCGAAATGTTGTGCCTTACCGGTAATGATTTTGTTTACAAAGACCGTATCTTAAATAATAAAGACTACTTTGTTGTTTTATCTAATACTGATGTTATCAGAAAGTTTATTGATTTTAAAATAGTTTGCGTTCCTGATTTGTATCCTGAACTTTCGATTTCTAAATCTGTTGAGCAATCTGCTCAAGACAGAATCGTTTTTAGTGGTTCAATAAAGGATGATTATGGTTTTAGTCAGATGTTGATGTTAGTGACTGGTAATGGTGTTTCTGATACTTTGCAGGTTCCGATTTATCAGAATGTCACTTCTCAACAAGTTTATTATGATTATTCTTTTCCTACAGTTTCTGACATTACCGACCAAACTCTTTCATTTAGTTTTGAGTTGTACGATAATGATTCTGTTAACGGACCTAAAAAAGTTCGCTCTGATTTATTCGAACATATTGTTAAATCAATTTCTAGTCAAACTATTGAAAAGGAAAGCCAGTATGCCGATTTATTCAAGCAGCTTGAACTTTCAAAACAACTTTCTTCTGAAATTGAATTTGAGATAGCTGAACTCCGCAAAAAATTGCTAAATGATAATTTAACGGAGTGGGAGAAAACTAATATGCTTCAGCAAATTAATAGCAAAACAAATCAACTTCAGGATTTGCTGAATGAAATATCCAAAGCACATAATTCGATAGAAAACACTTTTAGTAAGAGTCAACAAATTATTGAAAAACAAAATCTTATTTCAGAAATGCTTAATAATTTGGTTGACGATGAGTTGAAACAGATTCTTAATGAAATATCGCAGCTTGCTAATGAGCAGCAGCAGTACAACACCTTATCGGAAGATTTGAAACGCGATTTCAGCAATTTTGAAAAGTCGATTGACAAAGATTTGGAATTGCTTAAGAAAATCAAAATGGAAGAGAATATGCAGCAGTTGGCTGACAACCTGAAAGTTCTTTCTGACAAGCAAAATCAACTTTCATTTTCTGAATCTGACTCTTTAACCCTTGATGTTTATAACCAGCAATCATTCTTCAATGATTTGCAGAATCAGTATAATCAGATGAATGAAGAAAATCAGTTGCTTGAGCGTCCTTTTGATATCGGCGATTTTCAGAATCAGTTTGAGCAGATAAACAATAACTTTAATCTTGAAAAACAACAACTTAACAATTGCGAAAAGCAAAATTTTAAAAATATTTCACAAGAAAATTCCAACCATATCAAGAAACTCTCTAAGAATATTGAGAATTTGTTAAAGAAGAATATTGCTGATTCTCACGCTGAAGATGCTGATGATTTACGCCAAATCCTTGATAACCTTTTTGAAATATCTTTCAACCAGGAGCGTATAATTACTGACTATGATAATGTGAATTATACGAATCCGTTATATCAGGACAGAATTCTTGAACAATCACAACTTGTTGAAAATTTCAAAATTGTTCGTGATAGTCTGTATAATCTCTCTCGCAGGTCAGAATTCATCGGAAACTATATTTCAAAAGTAGCATTTATGATTGAAGACGGAATGACTAAGGCTTGTCTTCAGCTTCAGGAGCGCAATACTAGTTTGGCCGGTCGCAGTCAACGCGAATCGCTAAAAAACGCTAACGATTTGATTTTGATTCTTTCCGAGTCATTAAAAAACATTGATAATGCCTCAGCTAGTTCTGGTGGAAAGTCATCTAAACGAAAGAAAAAAACGTCTGAACAAAAACAGTCGTTGTCAGATATGCGAGGGGCGCAAGAATCGTTGAAAAACCAAATGCGCGACCTTCTTAACCAAATGAAAAACGGTAACACTGACAAAACTAATCGTGAGTTGATGAAAGCGCTTATGCAGAATGAAATTTATCAGCAGATGCTTGAGCAAATGATGTATAATGCCGATATTGACAGTCAAACGGCAAAACTTTTGCAGGAAGTGAAGCAGTTGATGGAAAAAACTCACACCGAATTATCGAATAAAAAGCTCTCAATTCAGACAGTTATGCGTCAGCAAAATATTGTTACTAAGCTACTTGAGGCAGAAAATGCCGAGGCTGAGCGTGATAAGGATGATAGGCGTGAATCAACTTTAGGAAAAAATATTACACGAAAGACACCCGAAAATTGGCAAGAAGACATTACATTTGAGAAAAATATTGAATTTTTGAAACAGACAGATTTGAGGCTTAATTCGTTTTACAAGAATAAATTTGAAGAGTACCTTAATGTTGTAAACAAAAAGAACAATGAATAAAGAACTTGTCATAAAGTCGAAACTGGAGAATATGTCGCTTGTCGAGAATTTCATCGACGAAGTGTCAATTGGTCTTTCAGTTGTTTCCGACCTGTATGGAAACCTTTTGATTTCAACAATCGAAGCTGTTACAAACGCGATTGTTCACGGAAATGAGAGCAATCCCGATAAACTCGTGCATATAAATGTCGATAGTGACGACCACTTTATTAATATTCGTGTGGCCGACGAGGGCAAAGGTTTCAATTTTGAAGTGGTTCCAGACCCAACCAAACCTGACCTTATCGAAAAACCCGACGGCCGCGGCATTTTCCTTATGAAAAATCTTGCCGACAAGGTCACTTTCGACAAAAACGGTTCAATTGTTACATTAACATTCAATATTTAAAGTGATTAACATTTTTTTTGAAGAGATTGACGAGTTCAAACTCGATAATCTGCACGTTGAGGAGAACATCGAAAAACTGATAGAAAACGAAAACCGGACACTTGGCGAGGTCAATTATATTCTGTGTTCTGACCCTTATCTGCTCGAAATCAACCGCCAATATCTCAAACACGATTATTATACTGATGTTATCTCGTTCGATTATTGCGAGGATAATGTTATTTCAGGTGATATTTTCATAAGCGTCGATACTGTTGCCTCCAATGCAAAGGAGTATGGAGTCAGTTTTGAAAAGGAACTTGAGCGTGTGATGATTCACGGCGTTTTGCATTTTGTTGGTTACAACGACAAAGCCGAAGATGAAATTCCGATTATGCGCGCAAAAGAAAACCAGTACCTCAAATTATTTGAATAGCGATGCTCCCAGAGTATGATGTGATTGTTGTTGGTGGCGGTCACGCTGGTTGTGAGGCTGCTGCCGCTGCCGCGAATATGGGTTCGCGAACACTTCTGATAACGATGGATATGACCAAGTTCGGTTGTATGTCGTGCAATCCGGCTATCGGTGGTATTGCAAAAGGTCAAATTGTCAAGGAAATTGACGCTATGGGCGGATACACCGGTATAGTAACCGACCGTTCGGCTATTCAATATCGTATGCTCAACCGCTCGAAGGGTCCGGCAATGTGGAGCCCACGAGCCCAGTGCGACCGGTCTTTGTTTTCATTGGCTTGGCGCGAGGTTTTGGAGAACATCGATAATCTCGATTTGTTTCAAGACAGTGTTGTTTCACTTTTAACCGAGAGCGACCACGTTACAGGAGTAAAAACACAGCTTGGATTTGAGTTTAAATCGCAAACTGTTGTTCTTACCAATGGTACTTTTTTGAATGGTGTTATGCACGTCGGCCGCACACAGTTTGTTGGCGGACGCTATTCGGAATTGCCATCAACAGGTCTTACTGAAAATCTTGTCAACCTTGGTTTTGAAACGGGCCGAATGAAAACAGGAACGCCTGCGCGTATCGACGGCCGCACTATCGATTTCAGCAAATGTGCCATTCAAAACGGCGATGAAGACCCGTATTTCTTCAGCTATTCGACTTTGAAACCATACCACGACCATCAGATTCCGTGTTATATAACACGCACAAACTCTGCTGTTCACGATGAATTACGTAAAGGTTTTGTTGATTCTCCGATTTTCAATCATACGATAATCGGAATTGGGCCGCGTTATTGTCCGAGTATCGAGAGCAAACTGGTTACTTTCGCTGACAAAGACTCGCACCAGTTGTTTTTGGAGCCAGAGGGTTTCAATACTCACGAGTATTACATCAACGGTTTTTCATCATCATTGCCGTGGAATGTTCAATTCAACGCCATTCACAAAATACCCGGACTTGAAAATGCAAAAATTTACCGTCCGGGTTATGCCATTGAATATGATTACTTCCAGCCAACCCAACTGAAAGCAACACTTGAAACAAAAATCATCAAAGGGTTGTTCTTTGCCGGACAGATTAATGGAACAACCGGTTATGAGGAAGCCGCAGCGCAAGGGTTGATGGCAGGCATCAATGCTCATTTGCAGTGTGCCGGCGCTGAACCTTTCGTGTTGGCCCGCAACGAGGCATATATTGGCGTTTTGATTGATGACCTAATCTGCAAAGGTGTTGACGAGCCTTATCGTATGTTCACCAGCCGTGCCGAGTACCGTATGTTGTTGCGTCAGGATAATGCTGACGAACGCCTGACTGAAAAATCATATAATATCGGTCTTGCCAGACGTGAGCAGCTTGACCGTTATTATGAAAAGCGCAAGCAGATAAACAACTTGGTTGAACATCTTTCAACAACCAACATCCGCGCTGAACAAGCAAACAAGTTCCTTGTGGAACGAGAAAGTTCGCCTATAACCGAAAGCGTCAAATTCTCACAGATTCTTTCCCGTCCCGACATCAAACTCGATGATATGATTGAAAACATTTCGGCTCTGGAATCTTATAAGCAAACCAGTCGTGAGGTTAGAGAAGGAGCTGAGTTCACAATCAAATATGCCGGATACATTGAGCGCGAGAAAAACAATGCCGACAAACTGAAAAAGCTTGAGAACCTTCGCGTCCCCGAAGGGTTTGATTACTCGAAGCTTCAATCCATAACTATGGAGGCTCGCAGCAAACTGACCAAGTACGCTCCGACTACAATCGGCCAGGCTGCCCGCATTTCTGGTGTGAGTCCTAACGACATCAACGTGCTACTGGTTTATTTCGGCCGGTAATGTTTCACGTGGAACATTTATTTTAGGTAACAGCGCGTAAAACAAAGAGTATCAAATAATTAAATTCAATCAACAAGGTCTATTTTCTGAATAATTTCATTGTCAAAAGTGTCTAATTGGTTGAAAACGAAATACATACACACTGTTTAATTGTAGTAAAACATCACGTTCCACAAACAACCAATAAAAATCTTATGCGTTCTTGCCACATTAAGTAACGCGGCTTATATTTGAACAACATTTCATCAGCATTGCAAGTGAACAGAGAACAACAAATTTATAAGGTAACGCTAATTGGATTTTTTGCCAATATGCTTTTGTCTGCCGGTAAGCTGGCTGCGGGTATTATTGGCCGAAGCGGAGCAATGATTGCTGACGGTGTGCACTCCATTTCAGATTTTGCCACCGACCTTGTTGTGATGATTTTTGTCAAGGTGTCGTCAATGCCAAAGGATGAGGACCACGACTACGGACACGGAAAATTCGAGACTTTGGCTACCATCCTTATAGGAATGGCGTTGTTTGGCGTTGCTGCCGGAATTTTGTGGAACAGCTTGAACAAAGTGGCTGCCGTTATAGGCGGACAAACGATTGAACCACCCGAGGCCATTGCTTTTGTGGCTGCCGCAGTTTCAATTGTCGTAAAAGAGTCGTTGTACCGTTACACCAAGCACGTGGGCGAAAAGGTGAACTCGACGGTGGTGGTGGCCAATGCCTGGCATCACCGCTCTGATGCACTCTCGTCAATAGGAACACTTTTCGGTATTGGCGGAGCCTATTTTCTCGGACAAAAGTGGGCAGTTCTCGACCCGGCTGCCGCCATCATTGTCAGCATTTTGATTTTCAAAGTTGCTTACGATTTGGTGAAGCCGGGTATTGGCGAAATGCTTGAGCGCTCACTGCCTCGTGAGCAGGAAGAGGAGATAGAGTCTATTGTTCTCAGCAACAAACATTTCAGCGATGTTCATAACCTTAAAACCCGTCGCATAGGTTCTGGCATTGCCATTGAGTTGCACGTGCGTGTTCCTGGCAATATGACGGTGAGCGAGTCGCACGCCGCCACGGTTGAAGTAGAGCAACGCTTGCGCGAACATTACGGGCAGCATACACAGGTGATACTTCACGTTGAGCCGGAAAAAGCTCCAAGATTATAAATCAAATAGAAAACTACACATATATGCAGAAATACTTTAAGGCGATTGCCGCTGCGTTGGGAATAAAGTTGAATCAAGTTGAGGCGGTGGCTCAATTGCTCGATGGTGGCGCCACAGTGCCCTTCATCAGCCGTTACCGTAAAGAAGCCACTGGCGGCCTTGACGAGGTTGCTGTTTTCGATATTGAAACACAATATCACAAGTTTGTTGAACTGGATAAGCGTAAGCAAACGGTGATTGAGACTATTGCCGAGCAGGGCAAACTAACTGAAGATTTGAAACGGCAGATTGACGAAACCCTTGACAGCACTACGCTTGAAGACATTTATCTGCCCTATAAACCTAAAAAACGCACCCGCGCCACTGTGGCAAAAGAACAAGGACTGGAACCTTTGGCTGCCTGGCTTATGCGCCAACAGTCGGGCGACCCGGAAGAAACAGCAATCAAATATGTGAAGGGCGATATTGGTAGCGAGGAGATGGCTCTTGCCGGTGCCCGCGACATTATTGCAGAGTGGGTGAGCGAGAACGCCGTTGCACGGCAGCGTGTGCGTAACTGCTTCAATCATAAGGCAATAGTATCGTCACACGTGATTAAAGGAAAGGAGTCGGACGCTGTCAAATACGAAGACTATTACGATTTTTCGGAGCCTCTGCGCCGTTGTCCGTCTCACCGGATGCTGGCTATGCGCCGAGGCGAGGCAGAAGGTTTCCTGCGTGTCAGTATCGAGCCTGAAGGAACCGATGTGGCTGATATGCTCCATCGTCAGTTTCTGAAAGCCGACAATACCGCTTCACGTCAAGTGAAAATGGCCATCGACGACAGCTATAAACGTTTGATACAGCCATCAATAGAAAACGAGTTCAAGAAACTATCGAAAGAAAAGGCCGACAAAGAGGCCATCGATGTTTTTTCGGTCAACTTGCGACAATTGCTGCTGGCGGCGCCACTCGGGCAAAAACGCATTATCGCGCTCGACCCCGGTTTCCGCACAGGCTGCAAATTGGTGTGCCTCGACGAAACGGGCAATCTGCTTTATAATCAAGCAATTTACCCCCATCCGCCACAAAACGAATGGGCCGAGTCGCAAGAGACGCTTCGGCAACTGGCCAAAAAATACCGCTGCGAGGCTATCGCCATTGGCAACGGTACTGCGAGCCGTGAAACAGAAGCTCTTGTGAGGTCGGTGAAGTTCGACAATCCGCTGCAGATTTTCGTGGTGAGCGAGAACGGAGCTTCGGTTTACAGCGCTTCGCAGGCTGCTCGCGATGAGTTTCCCGACTATGATGTGACAGTGCGCGGAGCCGTTTCAATAGGCCGCCGTCTGATGGACCCGCTGGCCGAACTTGTTAAAATCGACCCGAAATCGATTGGCGTGGGACAGTATCAGCACGATGTTGACCAGACAGCCTTAAAGGAAAGTCTCGATTTTGTGGTGGAAAGTTGTGTGAATCAGGTTGGTGTGAATCTGAACACCGCCAGTATGCACCTGCTCTCGTATGTGAGTGGTCTGGGACCAAAGCTGGCGCAAAACATTGTTGACTACCGGAAAGAGAACGGCAGCTTTTCATCGCGCCAGCAACTGAAAAAAGTTTCGCGCTTGGGCGATAAGGCTTTTGAGCAGAGTGCGGCTTTCCTACGCATTCCCGGAGCTAAAAATCCGCTCGACAACAGCGCCGTGCATCCCGAGAGCTACGCTGTGGTTGACCGTATGGCCGCCGATTTGGGCTGCACCGTTTCGGATCTGATTGCCGATGCAACGCTGCGCAGCCGCCTCGACCTGAAGCGCTACCTTTCGGCCACGACCGGAATGCCGACACTTCTCGACATCAAAGCTGAGCTTGAAAAACCCGGTCGCGACCCGCGTTCGGCAATTCAGGAGTTTGCTTTCGCCGAAGGAATCCACACCATCGACGACCTTGAAGAGGGTATGGTTGTGCCGGGCATTGTGACCAACGTGACCAATTTCGGCGCGTTTGTCGATATTGGCGTGCATCAGGACGGTTTGGTGCACATATCGCAGCTTGCCGACAAATACGTGAGCAATCCAAACGATGTGGTGTCGCTGCACCAGCACGTGATGGTGAAGGTTTCTGGCGTCGATTATGTCAGAGGAAGAATCAGTCTGTCGATGAAAGGAGTGAAGCAGTAGTTCTGAGACGGATGGTTGCAAAACGCTGGCTACGAGCTGATGCAAAACACTTTACATTCAATTTTTCTAAAAAACAGTTGTTTTTCTGCTCATTATGGTGTAATATTGGTTCGCGTTAATCCAACCATATTACAATGAAATGAGTATCAGCGGTTTTCTCGATAAAAACTCATTTGTCAGGATTATTCTGCCGTTTGCGCTGGGAATAGTTTTCCATTGCTATTGGAGTGTGCCGGCAATGGTGAGTATCAGCGCATTAGCAATTTTTGCCGCATTAGCCATTTTTCTTTTTCGCCAAAACGGCTACAAAAGCCGATGGGCGTGCGGAGCGGCTCTTTTTCTAAGTATTGCCGCGCTTGGCAGTGCAATGGCCGCGCTCAACACGTCGCCGAATGTTGTGTCCGACGCCGGCAGCCGCAAATGCGAGTATCGCGCCAGCGTAACCGGCACGCCGTCGGTTGGCGAGAAGGCTTGCAAGGTGGATATGCGCGTAGAGGCCGTCAATTTGCTTGGCGAGTGGCACGATTTCGATGCGCGCATTGTTGCCACTATTATGAAAGATTCGGCGGCCGCGGCACTGAAAGCCGGGCAGACTATCAAATTCTCGTCGCGAATCGACACGCTCGATATGCCTAAAAATCCGTTCGGCTTCAACTATTCGCAATATCTGCAACTAAACGGCGTGCAGGGCTCCATCTTTCTCAATCCGGGTGAGTGGGAGCTGGCCGACGGCAGTGTGCACGGTCTGCGACAGCACGCTCTTAATGTGCGCCAAATGCTTGTCGGCTTACTCGAAAAGGCCGGACTCGAAGGCAACGAACTCGGGTTGGCTTCCACCTTGGTTTTGGGTTACAAAAACAACATTGATGCCGAGGTGAAACAGGCCTATATGAACGCTGGCGCGATGCACGTTCTGGCCGTGTCCGGAATGCACGTGGGCATTGTCTGTTCGGTGCTCGAAATGCTGATGTTCGTCCTTGGCGGCCGTCTGGCCTCAAACTTCAAGCGCCTGGTTATTGTGCTGTTGCTTTGGGTGTACGCTTTCATTACAGGCTTGTCGCCATCGGTGCTGCGGGCTACGGTGATGTTTTCGTTTCTGGAGTTGGGCCGGCTGATGCGGCGCGATATGTCGATTTACAACACACTTGCGGCGTCAGCGTTCCTTTTGCTCTGCATCAATCCCGATATGCTTTTCAAAGCCGGATTTCAGCTATCATACGCGGCCGTAGTTGGCATTGTGAGCTTGCAACCGCGCATTGTAAGGCTGTTGCCGGTTAACCGCCGTAACAAGCCTCTGCGCTGGTTCTGGGAGCTCACGGCGGTTTCGATAGCCGCACAGATTTCAACATTTCCTTTCTGCCTCTACTATTTCGAGCGCACGCCGGTCTATTTCTGGCTGTCGAACGTGGTGGTGTCGCCAGGTGCCGTGTTAATGATTGGACTTACTATGTTGTTGCTGGCCGTATCACCTGTGCCGGTGCTTACCAAGATAATTGGTGTCGCAACCACGTATGCCGCCCGGGCAATGAACTGGGCCGTTATGTCGATTTCCAATTTGCCGTTTTCCACCATCGAGAACACTTATATATCGGTGTTTCAGGCTGTTGCCATTGGAGCAACGATTCTTGCGGCGCTAATCTGGCTCCGAACACGCAATTGCAACTGGCTGATGGGTTCGCTGGCCTCGTTTTTGGTTTTTATAACGCCGTTCAGCGCGAGTGCTGTCCGCAACAGTTCCACGCAGGCTCTGTGCGTCTATTATTCGCCTCGAAACGCTTTGGCGCAGTTTGTCGATGGCAACAGCTCATATTGGGTTCAGGGTGCCATAGGCGATGCCCGTCAGGCCGCGCTGATGGTGAAAGGCGGAAACATTTTTTGGAATTCGAGCCGTTCGGCTGATGTTGATATGCGTGAATCCGAATCCGGCCGTATGCTTGCCCGCGATGGTTTCTTTGTTTACGACAGTGTCAGCGGATTGATGATTAGCGACAGCACGCCGCGTTTCAAAATGAAGCAGCCCGCAACGCTCGATTTTCTGATTATATCGGGCAAACCGGCAATCAAACCGCGCCAAATGCCCAAAAATCTCACGTTCAGCAATGTGATTATCGACGGCTCTGTTCCTCCGTGGTTAGCCCGCGACTGGGAGAGGCGATATGCGAACAGTAATGTGCATAACGTCAGACAGAAAGGAGCGTTCATCTGCCAATTGGCTTCAGCTCAAAACAAATAACCCGACGATTTTTTAACAGGTAGGAAACAAATGAAATAAAAAACCGCAAACTTTGATTTGGCTTGCGGTTTAAGTTTTTCAGGCTGTTCGTGTGCTTTTGGCGGCCGCCAGTTTAACAACTGCCTGGCGGGCTTTACGACTCATTGCTGAAACTTTGCTGCATACATTGCAGGCGAAATCGAAAACTGTTAGGAAAACCAAAGCGAAACGAACAATCATAATTCAAAAATCTTTACATCGCAAATGTACGCAACTGAGGGCGATTGGTTTGTTTTATTTGACAAAAAGGCCGATATGGTTGGTGAATAGTGCGTAGGTGTATAAGAGCGGAAGCTGATAAAGGCTGAAAGAACCGGCTTCATTACCAGGCTGCCGCCAAAGGTATATGAAAACAAGAAGGCGACATCTCACAACGTCGCCTTCTCCACAAAATCATTATGAAAAAAACTATTTAATTAATCCTTACACCCATAAGTACAACGTCATCGGTTTGGTGGTCGGCCGGACCGCGCCAATCCTCGTAAATCTTGTTCAGAATCTCTTTCTGCTCGGCCATCGGTTTCTGGTGGATTTCGAGCAGAACCTCACGCAAGTGCTTGCTCATAAACTTCTTACCCGACTCGAAACCGAACTGGTCTTGGAAACCGTCGGAGAAAGTGTAGAGGCAGTCGCCTTTCTTCAGCTCCATATCCACACGCTCGAACGGGTCGAGTTTCGCATAAATGCCGACAGGCATCTTGCTGGCCTTTATCACTTGCACCTCGCCGTCGCGGATGAGCACCAGCGGGTTGTTGGCGCCGGCAAACGATAGGGTCATCTCTTTCTCGTTAATGACGTACATTGCCACGTCCATACCGTCCTGGCTGCGGTCTTTCTTCTCAACCGACATTGCAAAGGCGGCGCGGCGGTCGGCTTTCTCGTCACCGGTTGGAGCCGGAGCGTCGTCTTTCTGCCGCAGACTGGTGATGATGGCGTTGCGCAGCTTGTTCAGAATCTCATCCGGGCGAAGCTCCTGGCCGACAATGTAGTTCAGGTTGGTCATACCAAGCATACTCATAAAGCCGCCCGGCACACCGTGACCCGTACAGTCAGCCACAATGCTGACCTTGTTGTCGCCAAACTGACCGAACCAGTAGTAGTCGCCGCTCACCACATTACGCGGCTTGTAGAGCAGGAAGTGGTCAGGGAAAATCTTGTCGATGGTTTCGTCGGGAGTAAGCAGGGCGCGCTGGATGCGGCGGGCGTAGTTGATACTTGCCTGAATCTCGTCTTTCTGCTTCTCAATCTCGTCTTTCTGTTGCTCCAGCTGAACGTTTTGTCCGCGAATCTCTTCGGTTGCCTCGGCAATCTTCTGTTCCAGTTTTTTCTTCTCCTCAATCAGTCGGCGTGTGTTCCATTTCACAATGCCATACACAAGCACAACAAGCAGAACAACATACAGAAGGTAAGCCACCACTGTGCGGTAGAAAGGTGGTTTGATTACAAACGTATATTCAGCCACCGAGCTTTCAACACCGTAAATGTTGCGTGCCTTCACCTTCAGCGTGTATTTGCCTTCCGAAAGGTGCATACGGCTGTACTCTGTGCTCTTTCTCCATCTCGACCACGTTTTGTCGTCGCCGACAAGCATTGTCGAATATTCGGTAAGCTCCTCACTCTCGTAGAAGTTAGAGCAGAAGTTGAAAGTCAATGAGTTTTTCGAGTAAGGTAATTCAACAATGTGTTTTTCGGATTGTTTTGTTGAAATGCCGAAACCGTTTTCTTTTTCGAACGCGCCGCCAAACAGCAGAATGGTATCGTTAGCCATCACTTGCCTAATCATAGCGTCGAAAGGAGCTGTGTAGTAACAGTTTGTGGTGTCAATATGGTTTGTGTTGTAGCAGAGCAAATCTTCGTCAAGACTCAGCCAAAGATTGTTTTCATCGTCGATGAACGAGAAATACAGACTGCCTTTTTGCTTTGAAGCGGGTTTCGAAAGAGTTTTTTCATTCACAATTTCAAAATCTCCCTGGCTGTTTTTCTTGAAGAATGTCATCCAGTATTTAACCTGGTCCAAATTGTAGCACGAAGCCATATACATACCATTGTAAGGCTTTACGTCAAGAGTTCCGAAAGTGGTGTCGGAGCTGAATTCTCCAAAATATGTGCTCACATCGAATTGCTGCAGACTTTCGTCGAATTCATACATACCGTCGGAGGTTAGGAAAAGCAAATTGCCATCGATATTTTTTATCATTGCCATATAGAACGAAGGAATGCCGCTCTCCTCATCGTACGTAGTAAGGTTTTGTCCGTCGGGCGATATTTTGACAATGCCTTTGCTCGTCGCGCACCAGATGTTACCTTTTGAGTCCTCTTCTATTGATGTAACCTCAATTCCATCCAGAATTCGGTATTGAGGTTGCCAGTTTTTATCGCTAGCCAGTTTATATTTTTCGCAAACCAAACCTTCTTTCGAGCCAATGTACAAATACTCGGGATGCAGCCGCGATTGGAAAAGTGCGCCGCAGTCAATATGCTCTATCTCGTCACGTGCCGAATCGCCACCGTCATCATTTTTTTTAAGTCTTACATCACCGTTTTTCAGTTCGATAACATTTAAAGCCGTACCTGCCAGCAGTATTTTTTTATTGCTGTTAGGTACTTGGAATGCTATTATTTTTTGGGTTGCGTAGTTGTAGATTTTCTCAAAGCTCGGAAGACCGTTTTCGTCGAAATTCTCGCGGAAGAGACCGTTGCCTGTACCGACATACATTTTTCCATTGAATTTGAAAATGTCATTTATTGGTCCGGTCAGGCCCGATTCCTTGCCAAAATGATAGAATGCGTTGCCAATTTCAATTTTCGAAATGCAGTTGTCCATACCAACCCAAAGCAAATGTCCTGAAGTGTAGGCGGAAAAGGCATTTGTTGAAGACAACCCCGTGGTGTTGTTATATGCTTGTTTTAGTACGAGGTTCTCATCGAAAACTGCAACTGTGTATTTGTCGCCGAAAACAGTAGGCATCACCACACCGTTGCGGTATGTGGTCAGTTGGTAGGGCATATGTTTCTTGTAAAGAGACTCAACTGCCTTGTTGTTTTTGTTAATGTCTTTTACAGGAGTTTTGCCGTCGAGCGATATTTCGTACAAGGTGTTACCTGTTGAGGCCAGGTAATTTCCGTTTTTCCAGGGAATAAGACCATAAACACCTTGAATGGAGATGTTTGTGTAGTGAATTTGGTCATCGTAATACAGAAAAGCCTCTTCTTCTTTATCCATATTTCCGATAAACAGAGTGTCACCATTCGTCCGGTATGTCCAGAAACTGTTTTTTGGCAAATCAACAATTTTCACCAAACTGTCTTTTTCTGCAATGAAAATGTTGTATTGTGAGCAGTAGTATGTGTAATCGCCAATGCAGAGGGTCTTATAAATGGGGTCGACAGGAACAGAGTCAGGAACTTGAGATGTCATTGATACATATTCCAGAATGCCGTTTTCGTTCGGGTAGAGGTAGCCGAAACCATCGCTTGAGCCCACACGAACAACATTGTTATTGTCAACAGCCAGCGAGAAGGCATAAAGCACCGGGGTAAGAGTCATATTTACGCCGTCATACTCGAAAACGCCATCATCGTTGGCAAAATACATAATGCCGCGCTGGTCCTGAATAATGTCAAGAGTTTGCGATGCGTTGGGTTTGTAAGTGGTGGTGTAAGGCACGCCCGAAGTGTTCAGATTCGGGATTTGTGCTTGTCCAACCGAGCAAATCGCCGTCGAGGCAAGTAATAGTAACGCTATTTTTCTCATTTTTTCTGAATATGTTATCATTATTTTCTTTAATCAATCCTGAGATGCCAGAGAAAACAACCCACACCACATCTTGTTATACATCAACAAGATGCAATCTCCTTGTATAACCTTGCGCTTTCTTTTGGCATCACAAAAAACTTTTAAGTTTCAAGCATATAAAACGCTTTAGTTTAAAACTTTTCCAATCTGCAAATCTAACATTTTTGTGTAAACGTGAACCTAAAAAACAATTACGCCCAGTCTATTTGTCAACCGCAAAGTGTTAGAATCCGAAATGACGCTTTTTCGTAAAATAATTGAAAAAACAGGCAAAATTTATGGACGTTTGTTAAGATTTTATAGAACACATCGTATATTTGCCCGTTTTACAATTATTACAAGGCTAACTGATGACACAACCTGCTTACGTAGAGTATCCGAAAATCCACGTCGCTGTGGACTGTGTGATTTTCACTTATGACGAAGAACAACTGAAAGTACTTTTATATCCGCGTAACATTGAGCCGCGCAAGGGCGACTGGTCGCTGATGGGCGGTTTTGTGGGCGACCGCGAGTCGCTTGAGGACGCTGCCCGCCGCGTGTTGCAGCAGACCGTCGGGCTGAGCAACATTTTTATGGAGCAGGTGCACGGATTCTCTAAACCCAACCGCGAACCCGACGAGAGGGTTATCAGTGTGGCTTTCTACGCTCTGATTTGCAACGACAAGCACAACCGTGAGCTGGTTGAGGAGCACAAGGGCGAATGGTATTCCATAACCAATCTGCCAACGCTCATTTTCGACCATCACGAGATGATAACCGCCGCCCTTCAGCGGCTTCAACACAAGGCCAGCTGCGAGCTTATCGGTCGCGATTTGCTGCCCGAGAAGTTCACCCTCACACAGATGAACAATCTTTACAACGCCATTTTCCAACGCACTTTCGACCAGGGAAATTTCCGCAAGAAGATAGCCTCGCTCAAGGTGCTGATTCAAACTCCCTACAAAGACACATCCACATCGAAAAAGGGCGCCTATTTATATGTGTTTCCGCATAACTACGTGGCTCCCGACTGCCGGATAGTTAAAATATAGAAAGGCGCCCAAAGGCGCTTTTTTTATTTGGGTGTTTTAGTGAGCGATGGTCTGATATTCGCATCGTATTGTGTTAAGGGTTTTGGCCTCGGCTGATGGCCAGTCATCCTTTTTCACTTTCCGGCCGCAAAACCAATCCAAAAAAACCGTACCTTTCACAATCAAAAACCTACAGTTATGGGAAAACCGAAATTGGTGGCACTCACAGGTGCCGGAATCAGTGTTGAGAGCGGGCTGAGTACCTTCCGCGATGCCGGCGGATATTGGGACAACTATCGGGTTGAAGATGTGGCAACCCCCGAGGGCCTTGCTCGAAATCCGGAAATGGTCTTGAACTTCTACAACGGTCTGCGCGCCAAGCTGGCCGACATCAAACCCAACGACGGTCACAAAGCGCTTGTCCGCCTTGAGCAGTATTTTGATGTTTATGTGGTAACGCAAAACGTTGACAATCTGCACGAACAAGCCGGCAGCCGGAATGTGGTGCACCTTCACGGCGAGCTGACCAAAGTGCGCAGCATCGCCAACGAGAATCTCATCTACGACATCGGCTATAAGCCAATCAAAATGGGCGACAAGGCTGAAGACGGACAGCAGCTGAGGCCGCACATTGTCTTTTTTGGCGAGGGTGTGCCCGAAATGGAGCGCGCCATTCCGCTTGCCGAGCAGGCCGATGTGTTTGTTGTCATCGGCACATCGCTCAATGTTTATCCGGCAGCCGGACTGTTGAGGTACACGCGACGCGAGATTCCGAAATTCATAATCGACCCCAAAATGGTGCCTTATCCGACAGACGAGAACTACACTTTTATTCAGAAATCGGCAGGCGAGGGCGGCCGCATTCTTGAGCAAAAGCTGAAGGAGCTTTATAAACTTGGCGATTAGATTCAACCCCTCTGTTCCGATGCGCCGTTTGCTGATGTTGCTAGTTTTGTTTGTGCCGATGCTTGTTGCGGCTCAGCAATTTGGTGCAAGCGTTGGTGCGGGTCTGGTGGCCTCGCAACTCGACGGCGACCATTATGCCGGCTATCACAAACTTGGCTTCAGTTTTGGTGCCGATGTAAACCGTTTGCTGGTTGCCGACCGACTCGGGGCCCGGCTCGGACTGCGCTATGTGCGCAAAGGCAGTCATCAGGAGGCGACCGAGGATACGCCTTTTTACAAATCGGAGCTTCATTACGCTGAAATGCCACTGACGGCTTTCTACCGTTGGCGCAAGTTCGATTTTGAGGCGGGCTTGGCTTTCGGCTATCTTATTAAAGCTAAAGAAGATACCGATGGTTATGGTCTGCGCGAGCCGAATATCGATTTTAACAGATACGAACTGAGCGCCATTGCCGGCGTGCGTTACCAACTGGCTGGTCCGCTTTGGGCGCACGCCTGTCTTAATTATTCGGCTTTGCCGGTCAGGCGCCACCACGTTGCCCAGGATGGGCACAAAATTTTGGGGCAGCATAACAACGCGGTTATTATAGGTGTGAACGTGGTTCTGAAGTGAGCCGATACGGATTGTTGCCTGACATTTGTGCCGGCGTTTAAAAAATTTGTTGCCAACTCTTGCCATTTTGCCTTTTTTTCTACCTTTAGCCAATCCGAAAACAAACATAAAATTCATATAAAATGGCTAAAGAACAAGCAAATACAAGCGCCAACAGCGAGAAGCTGAAAGCCTTGCAGCTCACAATCGACAAAATCGAGAAAAATTTTGGTAAGGGTTCGATAATGCGTATGGGCGACCACGCAATCGAGAATGTGCCGGTCATTTCGTCGGGCTCCATCAGCCTCGATTTGGCGCTGGGCATCGGCGGTTATCCGCGCGGCCGCGTCATCGAGATTTACGGCCCTGAGTCGTCTGGTAAGACAACGCTGGCAATCCACGCCATCGCGGAAGCGCAAAAGAACGGCGGCATTGCCGCTTTCATCGACGCTGAGCACGCCTTCGACCGCTTCTATGCCGAAAAACTTGGCGTGAACATCAACGAACTGCTTATCTCTCAGCCCGATAACGGCGAGCAGGCTCTCGAAATCGCCGACCATCTTATCCGCTCGGGCGCCATCGACATCATTGTCATCGACTCTGTTGCCGCCCTGACACCGAAAGCCGAGATTGAGGGCGAGATGGGCGACTCGAAGATGGGCCTTCAAGCCCGACTGATGTCGCAGGCTTTGCGCAAACTCACCGCAAACATCAATAAGACAAACACTTGCTGCATCTTCATCAACCAGTTGCGCGAGAAGATTGGCGTGATGTTCGGCAACCCCGAGACAACCACCGGCGGTAACGCGCTGAAGTTCTACGCATCTATCCGCATCGACATCCGCCGCACATCAACCCTGAAAGACGGCGAGGAGTCAATCGGTAACCACGTGAAGGTGAAGATTGTGAAAAACAAGCTTGCCGCTCCGTTCCGCAAGGCCGAGTTCGACATTATGTACGGCGAGGGCATCTGCAAGTCGGGCGAGCTGATTGATATGGCTGTTGAGCTCAACATTATAAAGAAGTCGGGTTCGTGGTTCAGCTACGGTGACACCAAGCTCGGCCAGGGCCGCGACTATGTGCGCCAGATGCTTGTTGACAATAAGGAGCTTGCCAACGAAATTGAGGCGAAAATTATGGAGATAATGAGCAAGTCAGACGCTCCGTCGCTCGAAACCTCGGCTGACAGCGAGGCGGAAGAAGATTGATTTTTTAATTCAAATAACTAATTCTAAAATTATGAAAAAAAGTTTGTTAAGCATTTTGCTATGCTTGTTTTCATTGGCATCATTCTGCCAACAAGGCGATACTCTTACTATTAAAAAATCGTTTGGAGGAATGTCCTTTATTAAAGAAGGGACCACTTACCAAATGGGAGATTTAAAGAATTTGGTTGCAACAAATAATGAGGCTTTTAAATATGCTGATAATGCCGATTTTCTTAATGCATATGCTTCGGTGTTAGGAGGTATTGGTGGAGGTTTGATAGGTTGGCCTCTCGGAGCGGCATTGGCAGGTGGAGAACCAATGTGGGGACTTGCTATTGCTGGAGTTGGTACATTATCCGTTGGATTAGTACTTGATTTTTTTGCCAAGAAAAATGCCCGTCGTGCTGTCGAAGTTTACAACAATGGATTGAAGGCTCCCGAAAGCACAAGTCTCAAGCCGGAACTTGGTATCGGCTTGACCGGCAACGGCGTAGGACTGACGCTTCGGTTCTGAATTTAAAATGCAAAACAATAAAGTCGGGGTAGTGGCAATGTGCTGCTACCCCGATTTTTATTTTTCCGATATGCGCCGATTCAATACTTTTGCCGCCTGATTTTGCAAGGCAATATGGGCAAGTTAAAGAGTTTTGTCAAAGATTGGTCGCTTCCGATTGTTATGGGAGTTGGCGTGCTGGCCTATTTTCTGTTTTCGGCCGCAGGTTTCAGTGCCGATGTGCGTCAGGCGGCCGCGCGGACCGTTGGCGTGGTGCAGCCGTTGCTGCTTTTCGCAATGCTCTACATATCGTTTTGCAAGATAGAACCCTCCAAAGTGCGTCCGCGGCGTTGGCACCTTTGGCTGGCGCTGATTCAGGCGGGCTCGTTTCTGGCAATGGCCGCTGTGGCAATGCTGGTGCCCGCCGACAACGCCTCAGTGCTGGCCCAGTGCGCTATGGTCTGCCTTATCTGCCCAACGGCAACAGCCGCCGTGGTGGTTACCGACAAGCTTGGCGGCAACACGCTCTCGCTGGTGGGCTACACCATTGTGAGCAATCTGGTGGCGGCGGTGGCGGTTCCGGCTGTGGTGCCGCTTGTCAATCCGGGTATTGGTATGAATTTTGCCCACTCGTTTTTCATTATCATCAAGCAAGTGTTTCCGCTGTTGGTTTTTCCGTTTCTGCTGGCTTGGCTCACGCGGCTGTTTTTTCCGCGTTTTCTGCGGATGGTGCTTGCCGTCAAAGATTTGGCTTTCTATCTTTGGATGTTCGCCTTGGCGCTTGCAATGTCTGTCACCACGCGGGCCATTGTCCATAGCGGGCTGTCGGCAGGATGTTTTGCCGGAATGTTGGCCGTCACGCTGGTGTGCTGCGCCTTGCAGTTCGGTCTGGGCAAACTCATTGGCGGCCGCTACGCCGACCGCATTAGCGGCGGGCAGGCAATGGGGCAGAAGAACACGGTGTTCATCATCTGGGTGGCCTATACGTTTATGAACCCGGTGGTGGCTGTGGCCGGCGGTCTTTACAGCATCTGGCACAACAGTGTCAACTCATATCAGCTCTACCGGACGAGGCACAAGGCTAAATAGTGCCGGAATAAAAAATCAAAAAAAATCGGATTTTTTCAGAACCTCTGCCGCAATCTCGCACAGGTAGCCCTTATCATTGTGCCGAAAATGGTTTTAAAAAGAGTGAGATTATGCAAAACAAAAACATTACCGGCAATCATCCGGAAAGCAACTTAAAGTTGAAAATCAAACGATTGTTGAATTTTCATTGTAATTCAATCGGTTTTTCGTTGGTGGATGAATCGTTATGTTTCTCTGCCAAAACTTATCAACATTGGTATTTTCCAACCGTCAAACACCTATCTTTATAAACTCAAAAAACAGCTGAAATGTTCCTGATTTTCGACACCGAGACAACCGGTCTGCCTGCCAATTACAAGGCGCCACTGACCGATTTCGCCAACTGGCCGCGCCTTGTGCAGCTGGCCTGGCAATGCCACGACCTGAACGGAAAGTTCCTTTTTGCCAAAAACTACGTCATTAAACCCGACGGCTTCATCATACCTTTCCACGTTGCCAAAGAGGTGCACCACATCACAACCGAAAAGGCGCTCGAAATTGGTCGCGACCTTGACTTTGTGCTGCGCGAGTTCACCGCCGACTTGCAAAAGGCCACAGTGGTTGTGGGTCACAACATCGAGTTCGATATGAACATTGTCGGCTGCGAGTACCTTCGACTCGGAATGGAAAACACCTTGAGCAGCGTCCGTACGCTCTGCACCAAAGAGAGCTCGACCAATTTCTGCGCCATTATGAAGAATGGCAAGCCCAAATGGCCGAACTTGACCGAGCTGCATCAGAAACTTTTCGGCACGCCTTTCGAGGACGCGCACAATGCCGCCGGCGATGTGGTTGCCACAACCCGCTGTTTTCTTGAGCTGGTGCGCCTTGGCGTGATTGGCGCAAAGCAACTGGGCATTTCCGACGATGAGCTACAATCGTTTAAGGACCAAAATCCGACGCCTTTCGAGCCGGAACCAGTTGAGTTCGAGTCGTTTAAACTCCCGGAGGAGAATGCTGAAACGCCAACGCAGCCGGCAACAGAACCATCGCAGCCCGAAGCGGCGAAACCCGCTGCCGAGCCTGCCGACACAAAACCACAACCAGCTGACAACAAGCCATTTGGATTTGTTCACTTGCACGTCCACTCTCACTACTCTATACTCGACGGAATGTCGAAAGTGCCGGACCTGATTAACAAGTGTATGGCCAACAATATGCACGCAATGGCCTTGACCGACCACGGTAATATGTTCGGAATCAAAGATTTGATTGATACATCGAACAAGGTGAACGGCGCGCCCAAAAAGAAAGTTAAAGAGTGTCAGGAAAATATTGAAAAAGAAACCGATGAGGCCAAAAAAGCCGAGCTGGAGAAGGAGCTTGTCGAACTGAAAGCCAAGGCCGAGGCGTTTGTGCCTTTCAAACCGATTATCGGCATTGAGGCCTACTGCGCCCACAAGTCGAGGTTTGAGAAAGACACCCGCGGTTGGCACCTTATCTTGCTGGCTAAGAACAAGGAAGGCTACAAAAACCTTTGCGTTTTGAGCTCGCGCGCTTTCACTGAGGGCTATTACTACAATGCTCGAATCGACCACGAGTTGCTCGAAAAACACCACGAGGGCATCATCTGCTGCTCGGCTTGCCTTGGCGGCGAAGTTCCGCAAAAGATTATGAACGGCGACATTCAGGGGGCCGAACAGTCGGTGCTGTGGTTCAAAAACCTGTTTGGCGACGACTATTACCTTGAAATGCAGCGCCATAAAACTGACAAGCCCAACGCCGACCAATCGACATTCGAGCGCCAGCAAGAGGTGAACAAAGTGCTGATTGAGTTTGCCAAAAAACATAATATCAAGCTGATAGCCACTAACGACGTGCACTTTGTTGAGGAGAAGCACGGCGAGGCTCACGACCGGCTCATCTGTCTCAGCACCGGCAAGGATTTCAACGACCCCGACCGTATGCACTACACCAAGCAGGAGTGGCTGAAAACACCCGACGAGATGGCCGCCATTTTTGCCGATATGCCCGAGGTGCTTGCCAACACTCTGGAGATTGCTGATAAGGTTGAGGTTTATGGTATTGATTCTGACCCGATTATGCCAAAATTCCCGATTCCGGCCGACTTTGGAACCGAGGAGGAATACCGCAAGAAAATCTCTGAAAAAGAACTGTTCGACGAATTCACGCAGAACGAGAAGCACGAAGTGGTTTTAAGTCAGGAGGATGCCGAGAAAAAAATCAAGAAATTAGGTGGTTACGACAAGTTATATAGAATAAAACTTGAAGCCGACTATCTGGCAAAACTCACCTGGGAGGGCGCCACTAAACGTTATGGCGACCAGCTGACCAACGAGCAGAAAGACCGCATCATTTTTGAGTTGCACATTATGAAGACGATGGGTTTCCCCGGCTACTTCCTTATTGTGCAGGACTACATTCGCGCCGCCCGCGAGGAGCTGGGCGTGAGCGTTGGCCCGGGACGTGGTTCGGCTGCCGGCTCGGTGGTGGCCTACTGCTTGGGCATCACCGACCTCGACCCGCTCAAGTACGACCTCCTGTTCGAGCGTTTCCTTAACCCAGACCGTATCTCACTTCCCGATATCGACGTTGACTTTGACGATGAGGGCCGCGGCAAGGTTCTGGAGTGGGTTACGCAGAAATACGGCGCCGAAAAGGTGGCGCATATCATCACCTACGGAACAATGGCCACCAAATCGTCGCTGGCCGATGTTTGCCGTGTGCAGGGCATACCCGTTTCTATGTCGAACGCCATTAAGAAACTGGTTCCCGACCGCGATTTTTCCGAGGGTCAGGTGAAAGCCGTCGATGGCACTCTGCCAAAGAAAATGCCGAAGGTCAATCTGAAGAACTGCTATAAATATGTGCCTGAATTTCATAAACTTATGGAGCAGCAGGACACAGAGGAGATTCAACTTGGCGATTATGCCGCAACAATCCCCGACGTGCTCACCTACGCCGAGGAGCTTGAGGACACCAACCGCCAGATAGGTATCCACGCTTGCGGTGTCATTATTGGTGCCGACGACCTTACCAAATTCGCTCCGGTTTGTACCGTCAAAGACCGTAAGACCAACCAGGATGTTGTTGTGACTCAATACGATGGACACGTTGTTGAAAGCGTTGGTTTAATCAAGATGGACTTTCTGGGTCTGAGCACATTGTCGCTCATCAAGGAGGCCATCAAGAATGTGAAGAAAACCCGCGGCATCGATGTCGATATCGACCATATTCCCATCGACGACAAGCTGACTTACAAGCTTTACAGCGAGGGCCGCACCATTGGAACGTTCCAGTTTGAAAGTCCGGGTATGCAGAAGTACCTGCGCGAGCTGCAGCCGACGCAAATCTCCGACCTGATTGCGATGAACGCCCTCTATCGTCCGGGCCCGATGGACTACATTCCACAGTTTATCGCGCGAAAGCAAGGCCGCGAGCCGATAACTTATGACATCCCGGTAATGGAGAAGTATCTGAAAGATACATACGGAGTTACCGTTTATCAGGAGCAAGTTATGCTATTGAGCCGGTTGCTGGCCAACTTCACCCGCGGCGAGGCCGACACGCTTCGTAAGGCGATGGGTAAGAAGATTGCCGCAATGCTGGCGATGCTCAAGCCGAAATTCATTGAGGGCGGCAAAAAGAAAGGCCACGATGAGCAAATCCTGCTGAAAATCTGGGCCGATTGGGAGAAATTCGCGTCGTACGCGTTCAACAAGTCGCACGCCGCTTGCTATGCTTGGGTGGCCTACCAGACGGGCTATCTGAAAGCGCACTATCCGGCCGAGTATATGGCCGCCAACCTCACACAAAGCAAAGACACCATTACCGATGTGCAGAAGTTTATGGAGGAGTGCAAGGCGATGAAGATTCCGGTGAAGGGCCCCGACATCAACGAGTCGGAACTGAACTTCACGGCCAACAAAAAGGGTGAAATCCGATTCGGACTGGGCGGCATCAAAGGCGTTGGCGCCGGTGCTGTTGAGGCGATTGTGGCTGAGCGGGAGGCCAACGGCAAGTTCAAGGATATTTTCGATTTTGTGGAGCGCGTCAATCTTCAGTCGTGCAACTCGAAAACCATTCAGAGCCTTGCCATCGCCGGAGCGTTCGACGCTCTTGGCATCAAACGTGAGCCGTTCATTTTGGAGATGCCCGATGGCTCGAAGTTCGTCGACGCGCTTATCCGCTACGGCAACAACTTCCAGAACGACCGCAACCAGAATACCAACACGCTGTTCGGCTCCATTGGCGAGACAATCGACATTCCGCATCCTTCGGTTCCGAATTTCGACGATATGCCGCTGCTCGAAAAGCTGAATATGGAGAAGGATTTGGTGGGCATCTTCCTGTCAGCGCATCCGCTCGACCCGTTTAAGTTCGAGCTGGAGAATTTCTGCACCGTCTCGCCCGTTGACCTTGCCGGTTCGCTTGAGCCGTACCAGAACCGCGAGGTAGCGTTCGGCGGTCTTGTAACCGAGGTTTTCGACGGCCTGACGCGCAACAACAAGCCGTTTATGAACTTCACTATCGAAGACTACATCGGCGGCCACAAGTTCGCGCTGTTTGGTAAGGACTATGAGGCTCACGCCAAGCTGATTAAGAAAAACAGCCTGCTCTTTATCCGTGCCCGGATTGAGGAGCGTATGTATCCCGACAAGGACGGCAACAAACCGCTCGAAGTGAAGGTGCAGAGCGTAAAGCTGTTGAGCAACATTCGTGGCGATATGGTGAAAAAACTCACCATCAACATTAAACTAAAGGATTTGAACAACGGTAGTATCGAGCTGATTAAAAACGTGTTAAATTCAAAGGGAAATGTGGCGCTTTATTTTATGGTGCACGACGAGGAGACAGGCCTGTCGCTCAATCTGCTGTCACATTCACTGTCGATTGAGATAACCAACGACCTTGTCGATTTCCTTGACAAGAACGACACGCTGTTCACTTACTCGCTGAACAACAATCAACAGCGGAAGCGCCGCCCGATTGCCGAGTCGGCCCCGGAAACCGATGGTGAAAAAAGTGATACGGACACACCGTCGCCCGACCCGACTGACGATGACGATGATTAAAATCGTGGAGAGCCGCATTTTGGCCGTCGTAAAATAAAAGAATTGCTATATTGCGCTGCCGTTTAGAGGTAACGGCGCGCAAATACGTAATAGGAAACTAAAAATGGAAAACATTGAGCAGAACGAGCTGGAGGAAAAGAAAATCGACTCGCAAAATCCAAAGCTTCAAGTAGTTAAAAGCAAAAACCAGATAGATTTCTTTATGCGAAACTATGCCGTTTACAAAAAGAGCGGCGTGGTTGTGATGGAGGTAATCTTTCAAACTGCTAACGGCGACGAGTCGCACTACTACGAGCTGACCAAGGAGGAGATTGAAGACGACGAGTTCCGCGCCGTAGCCAACGCCATCCGCAAGGAGCCGCAAAAGTTCGCTGACCGCGAGCTTGTCTGACCCGCCCAAGCAATAAATTGAATCTTAACATCAAACCGTGTTCAGCACCGGTTTGATTCATAATTTGTTATCGGCTCACAACTATGGACTCAACGCTCACTGCTCTGTTCCACCCGTTTGCTGAAATTCCAGCCGATACCATTCTGCCGAAACTATTCAACTGTCCGTTTTGTTACACTCCGCATCCGTTGGCTGTTACGGCCGCCAACTGCGTGCAGCGCTATTTGGAAACGCGAACCGATTGGGCCGATGAGATTGCTCAAGGCAAGATGTTCGGAGTGCTTGTGGTTCAGGACCGCAACGGGCAGCTCGGGTTTCTTGCCGCCTTTTCGGGCAACATCGGCGGCCGCGCCTGCCACCGCTGGTTTGTTCCGCCAATTTTCGACATCACTGCGCCCGACGGCCGGTTCAAAACCGAGGAACGCTCCATTTCCGACATTAACAGGCAGATTGAATCCATAGCCAAAAGCAAGAGAAACTTATTGGCAATCAAGAAACTGAATGAAGTGAAACAGCAGGCCGAGGCGGAAATCGGCCAGGCAAAAGCCGCCGCCCGGCTTCACAAGGCCGACCGCGACGCCCGTCGCCGCCAGGAGCTTACGCCGGAACAATCGGACGAGCTAATCAGGCAGAGCCAGTTTGAAAAGGCCGAGCTGAAACGTCTTGAACGGCAATGGGCTGCAAAAATTGCTGACGCTGAGGTGGAAGCGTCTGCTTTGCAAACCGAGATTGCGCGGCTGAAAGAGCAACGGCGGCAGAAATCGGAGGAACTTCAGGCGTGGCTTTTCGACCAGTATGTTGTGCTGAACGCACGAGGCGAGCGGAAAACCGTCAGCCGCATTTTCGCCGACGAGCGCGGTTGTGAGCCGCCGGCCGCCGCCGGTGAGTGCGCCGCGCCCAAACTGCTGCAATTTGCTTTCAGTCAGGGATTAAAGCCTCTGACGATGGCCGAGTTCTGGTGGGGAGCGGCACCGGTGGGTGAGGTGCGCTGTCACGGACAGTTCTATCCGGCTTGCCACAGCAAATGCGAGCCTATTCTGAATTTTATGCTGCAAGGGCTCGATGTGGAGCCGAATCCACTGCGCCGTCAACCGGTCGCCCAGCTCAAAATCCTCTACAACGACGAATGGATTGCCGCCATCGACAAGCCTGCCGGGCTGCCGTCGGTGCCGGGCAAGGAGCATTCGGCTTCTGTCGGCTCAATGCTGCGTGGGCTTTTTCCCGACGCCAGTGAGCCGATGGTGGTTCACCGGCTCGATATGGCCACGTCGGGCATCTTGCTGATAGCCAAAACAAAAGATGTTTATGTCACTCTTCAGCGGCAATTCTCGACTCGGGCCGTCAAAAAACGCTATGTGGCTCTGCTTGACGGAGTTTTGAAGGACGACAGCGGCGTTATCACTCTTCCGCTCCGCCTGAATCACGACGACCGGCCGCGCCAGATGGTTGATTTTGAGCACGGAAAGCCTGCCGTAACTCGATATTCCGTCATCGGCAAAAACGGAAACTGCACACTTGTCAACTTTTTTCCCGAGACTGGCCGCACTCATCAGTTACGCGTCCACGCCGCTCACAGTCAGGGTTTGGGTTGCCCGATTGTCGGCGATAACCTTTATGGCGCGCCCGACAGCCGCCTTTATCTGCACGCCGCCGAAATCGAATTCACTCATCCCGTAACGGGGAAAAAAGTGAGGATTGTGTCGGAGGCGGAGTTTTGAATCCGCGCAAGCGAAAAATAACCCCTCATATTTATAACGCCTTTTTCATTTTTGATTATGTTTGTAAATTATTGATGCATTTTTGAAAATGAAGCGTTTTTACGTAATACTGTCCGCTGTGGCGCTGACGTTGTCGGCTTCGGCGCAAGACATTAATATTTCTGGCAAACCTTGTGTTGGAACCGACCAGACTTTTGAGTACACCTTGGCTAACCGTTACGAGTCTTTTGAATGGAATTTCGGCGATGGAGCCACCAGCAGTGAGAGAAAGCCGGTGCACAAATACACCGCTGCAGGCACTTACACGGTTAAGGTGACGGCCTCCGGCGCAAATGGCGAAAACGCTGACGCAACCACCAGCATCACCATCAACAATCCGCCGGTCATCGCGTTCAGCTGCGATACCGTAGGATACAAAACAGTGGATTTCAAAATAATAACAACATCAACATCGCTTAAAAACACTTGGAAATTTGGCGATGGCTCGACAAGTAACGAGAACAATCCGACCCATAAATATAGCGCTCCCGGCTCGTACAATGTTGGTTTGACGTCGGTTGACAACAACGGTTGCACCAGCTCCGTCGACAGCACGATAACCATTGTTCCGTCGAGCAAGGTACCAAATGTGTTCACTCCGAACGGCGACGGCCAGAATGACTTTTTTATGATTTCGTGCAGTGAAGGGTCGCGGCTCAAACTTGAGATTTTCAACCGCTGGGGTTACAAGATGTTCAGCCGCTCCGGCACCGAGAACATTGTGTGGGACGGCTACAATCCGCAAGGCACGCTGGTGTCGCCCGGAACCTATTTCTATGTGATTACCGTTGAGGAGGGCACCACCAACTACGACCCTCTAAACGGCTATATCACAGTTTATTACTAAGCCAAATCCACTATGTGGAAGTCGCTTTACACGCGCGTTTTTACCATCCGGAACACCGAGTGGCTCATTCTTTTTGTGCTGGCGGTGACGGTCATCGGAATGCCGCTGTCGCGATTTATGATGAGCTTTGGCACCGTGGGCATTCCCATTGCCTGGATAATCAGCGGCAACTATGGTTACAAATGGAACAATCTGAAACAGAATAAGTTTCTGTGGCCGATAATGGGCATTTTTGTCCTACATCTGCTATGGATTTGGCGCACACCCAATTCCGGCCACGCCGTGACTGAAGTTGTTGATATGCTGCCGCTGCTGTTTTTCCCGTTCGTCATCGGGTCGTTGAGGCTGTCGCATAAGCAGATAAATGGCATATTCAACATTTTTGTGCTGGCAGTGATTGTCAGCACGTTGATAAGCCTTTGCGTTTATTTGGGCATCTACGTGCCACGGAAAAAAACGGTGGCCAACTACCGCGACATCTCCATTTTCGTGTCGCACATCCGTTTGGGAGTGATGTGTGTGATGTCGGTTTTCTACATCATCTACACCTGGTACGATAGCCGTAAGGAATTGAAAATGTGGCAAAAAATCGCGCTTGCCGCGATAATTGCCTGGCTGCTCTATTTCACCACCCTCATTCAGGCCGCCACAAGCTGGGTTGCGGCCATTGTTGCCGTGGGTGTTCTGATTCTGGCCAAGCGCAACAGTTTCAGGCGCTGGCAGTTCTATGGGCTTCTGACTGTGATGGTGGGTTTTGCCGTTGTGGCGGCGCTTTACGTCCGAAGCGTTTACACCGATATGCACCAGATTCGTGACACCGCTACCGAGCTGCCCAAACTGACGCAGCAGGGGAATCCCTACACCCACTATCTGAAAAGTGAGACCACAGAGAACGGCTATTATGTCTATCGATACATCTGCAACAAGGAGCTTAAGAGTGAGTGGAACAAGCGCAGCCGTATATGCATTGATAGTGTAGACCGTATGGGACAGCCCATTAGGAACACTCTTATGCGCTATCTGACTTCAAAAGGGTTGCCGAAAGACAGTTGCGGGGTGTGGCAGCTGACCGGCGAGGAGATTGCTGGCATTGAGAAAGGTTATGCCAGTTGCATAAACATTGAAAAATCAGGAATATACAGGCGCGTATATGAAGTTATTTGGGAGATTGAGAACTATCTGCGCTATAACGACGCCAACGGCAAATCGGTTAGTATGCGCATTGAGTTTTTCAAGACCGGACTGCATATTGTGAAGAAGCATCCGTTGCTCGGTTCGGGACCGGGCAGTGCCAAGGAGGCGTTTGCCCAGGCCTACGAGGAAACCAACTCGAATCTTGAGCTCGAAAACCGCTTTATGGCGCATAATCAATATCTTACCTTTGTCATCAGCCTTGGGCTAATAGGTTTTGTGCTGGTGCTGATTTGTATGTTCGCGCCGCTGTTTATGGTGAAATCGTCGAATTTCCTGCTGGTCACATTCTGCACCATTATGTTTGTGTCGATGCTCGACGAGGACACGCTCACCCGCCAGCTGGGCTGCATAATGTTCGGATTGTTTTATGCAATGACGTTGTTGTTGACTAAAAACAGCACTGCGCGGCAACCCGAGAAATAAAATTTTGAAAATCAGCGATAAAAGCATAAATTTGTAAAACATCAAAACCATTATTAAGATGAAACTTGCATCAATAACCGTTAGTTTGCTGGTCTTGCTGACTTGCTGCACAGAAAAAAACACCAAAATCGATTCATCGAAACTTGAACGCGAACCGATTAATTATGAGCTGATAACCGATAGTATCTACACATCTATGCCAGGAGATTTCATTTATACTGGCCGGTATGTGGTGTGGGCCGATGTAGTGCAACCTTTAAGCGCTTTCGAAGGAAACTTCATCCACATTGTGAACCCCGAACTGAAAAAAGAGGTGGCCTCTATGGGACGTAAGGGCAACGGCCCCAATGAATTTAACACCCCGACTGTGATTAGATACAACGGCGACACCGTCTATGTTCGCGATTTGAATACGCCAAGGCAGGTTTTGATTTCGCTGACCGATGCCGTTGAGGGAAGGAAACCTATCATTCCGCTGGCTCCGTCGCAAGATACGTGGGAGGAAGCCAAATTGTTCATCACAAAGGAGTCGCAGGTCCATTGCAACCCCGACTACAAGGACACACCTTTCCGATACATCAACGGCACTGATACCATTCCGTTCGGCCAATATGTTATCAACCTTGATGTTGACGATATGGTCAGAATGACTTTTTGGCAAATGTCGATTGAATACGATGCCGATTTGGAAATGCTGGTTTGCAATGCGTTTTATTTTCCTTACGTTGCACTGTACAAGAAAGCTGGCAACAGTTTCGAACTTATGACGGAAGTCAAAGGTGATATTGATTATAAAATGTCAGACGGATGGGTAGAATTTTCGCGCGATGGCTTTTCTAGTTGCAAGCTCACCAAAAACTATCTGGTAACGCTTGATTACGATTATGACAAAGGCGAACAACCCACCAGCGGCCACGGTACTGGCAACGTGCCGCACACATTGTTCATCAGAGACCATAACGGAAACCTTCTGCGGATATTCCAACTAAATGAGCCCACGGTCAGTCTGACGAGCTGCGGAAAAGACAATATTCTTTATGCGATAATCGCCCCGCAAGACCCCGACCGCGACGAATCAGAGTCGGAATACGAGCTTGTCAGGATTGATTTGGGCGTGGCGATGAAAGGGAAATAATCAGCAGAGTTTCAGTCTTTTATCATTCTGACTTTTGCCGCATTGCCGGTGTTGCGCTCCACCAGAAGTTTCACCGGAATTCGCTCGCTCAAGGCTTCCACGTGGCTGATAATGCCCACCTTGCGGTTGCCGCTTTCGCGAAGGCGCTCCAAGGTGTTCATCACCACTTCGAGCGTGCTGCTGTCGAGCGTGCCAAAACCCTCGTCGATGAACAGAATGTCGGTGGTAAAGCCGTTGCTGTTGAGGGTTGAGAGGCCCAGCGCAAGCGCCAGCGACACCACAAAACTCTCGCCGCCCGAAACCAGGTTCACGGGGCGCACATTGCCGCCGAAGTACATATCGTGGACAAGAATAACAAATGAATTACTCTGACAATCAAGCTCATAACGCGACGACAGCTGGTTCAGGAAATAGTTGGCCTTGCTGAGCAGCTCTTTCAGAATGTAGCTTTGCGCAATGTAGCGGAAACGGTGGCCGTCGGCACTGCCGAAAAGCTTGTTCAGGCAGCTCCAGCGGTCGTGCTCAATGCGCAGCGTCTCCACCTCGCGTTCTTTTGCCTGCCGCGCCTTGATGTTTGCGGCATTCTGGCGGAATTGCCCGTCGATGTCGCCAATGCGCTTGTTGCAGCAGTCGATTTTTTCTGTCAAGCTGGTTTCCAATGTGTTAGCCTCGTCCAGGGTGAGAGGCTCATCGGTTTGCGGCTTTTGCTCCAAGTGTTGAGCCAGTGTTTTTTCGGCTTGCTCCAACGCGCCTTTCGCCTTGCTGACAGCCTTTTCCAGGTCGTCGGTCTCTTTTTTGAGAGCATCGATTTTTTCCTCCGGCACCTTTGCAAGCTCCTCTAATTGTTGGCGATTTATGGTGTTCGTTTTCAAAAAGTTGGCAATTTTCAACTCTTCCGTTTGTTCATCTTCGGTGTTGTGTTTCAGTTCGTTTTGCAAATTCGACACGTGGTTATAGTATTTAACCCACGTGTTATCGATGTCTTCCACTTTTTTCGGAGCGTTGCCCGCCTGCCAGTCGGGGTAAAGTTTCTCAATCTGCTGCCGCAGATGCTGCGAGTTGCTTCGCGCCACTTTGCGGCGCTCAATGTCGGCAGTCAGTTCGGTCTGCAACTGCGATTTGACAAGATAATCCTTTGCCTCGTCCTCAAGTTTTGTGATAGTGGCGTTCAGGTCGGCCTGCCAGTCGCGATAAACAATTTTCTGACCGACATTCAGCAAGATGTTCTCGGCTTTCTTTTGGTTTGCCTCGGCGTTGTTTCGCAGATTGGCAATTTCCGACTTGCATTTGTTCAATGCTTCGTTTTGTTTGTTTATTTTGCTGTTTATATCGTCAATAGCAGTTGTTATTTTTTCTTTTTCTTTAAGTAAATTGTTGATTTCTGCCTGAACCGCGTTTGCCGATTTTATCTTTTCCGAAAGGTCGTTTACGGTCTGTTCGCATTTTTCTGTCAACTGCGCAAGTTTTTCTTTCAATTGGCCGTCAACGTTGATATTCAAAGCATTGCACGCAAGTTCCAAACGCTTTGCGGCTTTTGCGTGGTCCTCTTTTTTTGCGGCTATATCTGTCTGTGTCTCTGCCAACTGCAAGGTTTGCGCCTTGATGGTGGCCTGAAGTTCTTTTAGCTTTGTATCGGTTTTGTTGGCAAGCTCTTTTTTGTTTTGGAAGTTGTCGGCCAGCGGTTTCAGGGCTGCTTCAAAATCAGCGTCTTCGGCAACCGATTCAACCCGTTGACCGCACACCGGGCACTTGTCGCCGGCGCGAAGCCCCATACGCAGCGTTCTAGCATAGTCGCCCACACTCGCCTTTGCGGCTTCAAACAGTTTCTCTGCCTCGTCTTTCGCCTTTTGAGCCTCGGTGGCTGCCGCCTCTAATTTTGCGGCTTCGTCTTTGTTTGCGGCAATGTTTTTTTCAAGATTGGCGCCCGTCGCCGAAACCTGTTGCAGACTTTTTTCGGCATTTTCAGTATTCGTCAGCTCCGTTTGCGCGGCGTTCAACTGCCCTTTGAGGTTGATATTCTTCTCGTATTCAGCTTGCAGGTTCTGCACATTTGCCTCGGAAAGTTGTTTTTGGCGTTTTACCAGTTCGCCTTGAACGCGCTCTTTTTCAACGTTTTGAGTTTTTAGCGACGCGTTCAGCGAGTTAAGTTCGTCAGTTATTTTCGTCAGCTCGTCGCGCTCCTTAGTTTCAGCTTTGCCGATGTTGGTGGCGGCCTCGTTGCGTTCCGTCACGCATTGCCGCAAGCCGGCCACAATCGTCTGACTGTCGTTGTACATTGTGGCGCAGTCGGCGTGGGCTGCCAGAAACTTGGCAACATCGGCTAACTGTTTTTCCTGTTGTGCAATTTCGCTGTCGCGGAAAAGCTCGCCGTTTGTCATAACAGCAAAACCGTTTCTGTAACGTGATTCTTCGGCGTTCAAATCGTTCCGCTTTGCTTTGATTTCCGCTAGTCTCGACACCGATTGGCGTACTCCGGCTGTGTTGTTGTATGCCGATATAAGATTCAGTTTTTCAACAAAATCAGTACTTTCCTTCAAGTTTTTGTTCCGCTCAAAATCCTGTCGCGCTGTGGCGATGTTTTTTTCACACTCGTCTTTCCGTAAAAGCCAGTTTTTTTGGTTGGTGCAAGATGTTTTTTGCGTTGTCAGCTCAGCATAATCTTTTTCGAGTTGTTTGCGCTCGGCGGTCAGGTTCTCAATGTCGGTTTGCGAGAGTGGCGAAATGCTGTTCAGCAGGTTTTCGGCCGCTTTCAACTCGTCGGCTTTTGCCCTCTCGCGGTTGAAAATTTCCACACCGATGGTCGAGTAAATGCCCGTTCCCGTGATTTTTTCCAGAATGTCGGATTTCTCGCTCTCGTTGCTTTTCAGGAATTTGGTGAACTCGCCCTGCGCCAGCATCGTTGTGCGGCAGAACTGGTCGAAGTTCAAACCGACAACTCTCAGAACCTCATTATCAATGTCTTTCTCCAGCCGGAACTCGGTGTTGCCGCACGTCAGCCGCCATACGGGCGCCTGAATGCTGCCTGTGCGCTCCGAAACGCGCAACTCAACGGTGGCGCAATATTCTGCGGCATCATTACCTTCAAAAATCAGTTCCACATAGCCTTTTAGGCAGCCTTTCCTCAAGTATTGGTTTATGCTGGCAAGGTTAACTTCCGATTGTTCTGTTTTTTTTGAACCAGTGAAATTGTTGTCCCAGTACTTTTCCTTGTTCGATGCGTTTTTCAGTCGCGGCGTTGTTTTGTATAGCGCCAGGCAGATGGCATCAAGAATTGTGGTTTTTCCGGCTCCCGTCTCGCCGTAAATCAGGAACAGCGATTCGCGGTCGAGCATCGGGTCGCAAAAATCGATTACGGCATCCTCAATCGAGGCTATATTCTTTATAGTCAGTTTTTTAAATTTCATTGCTCCTCCGTTTTACTGCCGGTTTTCACCGATTCCACAATTCCCGAAAGAAGGTTGGTGAGCGTCGCGTCCATCTCTTGTCCGTAAATCTCGCTGTAGTAGGTTTTCGCCAATTCTACCGGGTTCAAATTCTTCATTTCCTGAACATTAAACTGCTGCCGCGCTGTTTGTGCCTCAGTTTTTTGCCGCTCAAGGCGGATGCCGCAGAACCGCAGATTAGGTTTTTCGCCAATGGTTTTCAGTGCCTCGGTCTCGGCATACGTTGGCGCATAGTCTTTTACGAGCAGGTTAAGCCGCACGAATCCGGGCTGCGAAGGATTGAAACCGCGCAGTTCGGCAATGGCCTCGTCAAAAGGTTTCGGCTCTTTGGGCACGGTGTAAAAGCGCATCATCGAATCAATCTTAACTTCCTTAATTACAGGCTGTTCGCAGTGCCGCGCAATCTCAACAACGCTCACTGAGTGCGGATAATTCTCATCGAAATTGATTTGAATGGGACTGCCGCAGTAACGCGCCCAGCTGCCTTTAAGCGTCTGAGGGCAGTGGATATGGCCAAGCGCAAGATAGTCATAATCAGCACCGAACGCCTCAATCGGTTCGCTTTCGATGCCTCCAATCAGCCGCACATCGTGGCCAGTGAGGTCGGAGCCGACAATGGTGAGGTGCGCCGTCATCACCACTGGCAGACCGCCGGTGTTGCGTTTAGCCACCTCCTCTTGCAACTGACTGAAAATCGGCAGGTTATTGTTCTGAATAAACGGCACGGCCAAAATGTAGCCCTTGCCCGGCACTTCAATAATGTGCCTTTCGGCGATGAAAAGGCCCGTCTCGGCATCGCGCTGGATGCCGCCCACAACGTGCACATTTGCCAGCCGCCACACCTCGCTTGTCGATTCGAGCCGAGTGCAGCTGTCGTGGTTTCCGGCCGTGACCACAATCACCATCTCGGGCAGTGTGTTGTGTAGCCTCACCATATTGTTGGTGAACTGCTTCATTGTGGCGTTCGACGGCGTGGCGGTGTTATAAACGTCGCCGCTAACCACCAGCGCGTCGGGGCGTTCGTCGGTCACAATCCGGCGCAGGCATTCAAAAAAATGCTCGTGCTCGGCGCGGCGGTCATACTGGAAAAACTCCTGCCCCAAGTGCCAGTCGGCGGTGTGGATAATCTTCATTGCTGTTGTTTTTTTGGCACTAAACTAATGGAAAAATGACAAAATGAGCTCAAAGGTAGTGCCGCCGGCGTTGTTTTTTTATCAACCGCGGATGGAGATGATTTTTGTGGTGAGAGCGAGTTTCGCTTGCGCGGAAAATCTCCGGGGAAATTGAGCTTTTCAGATGTGCACAACAATAAAAATCCCCATCGGGGATGAATATCGGTAGAAACGTTTGCCAATCATCGGATTCTACGCTGTAGGCGTTGCATAATTGTGAGCGTGTAGCGTTTGATATGCAACCCCTGACGGGGTTGTTTCGAAGGTTAGAATCATAATTTCTACCGATATTGATGTCCTACGGACAATTTAAGGGTTCGTTTTTCAAACCAAAACTTATAAAAACCAGAATGAAAGGGATTTTGTGAAAGGCAGAAACAAAAAATCCTTTGCAAATGCCCATTTACAAAGGATTTAAACGTGTACCCGGAGCCGGTCTCGAACCGGCACGTCCATTACTGGACACAGGATTTTAAGTCCGGCGCGTCTACCAATTCCGCCATCTGGGCAACCTTAGGATAGAACAAAAAAAAAGAGCGAGAAACGGGACTCGAACCCGCGACCCCGACCTTGGCAAGGTCGTGCTCTACCAACTGAGCTATTCTCGCGTTTGCGGTTGCAAATGTATGGCAAAATACGTTTTGTGCAACACATTGGGGCAAATTTTTTAGCATTTTTTATTTTTGTGCAGATAATCAATGGCTTATGTGGCCTTTGAACACTGGTATCGGTACCTAAAAGCACATTTTGCGGCCATTTTTGCAAACATTCTTTGTCTCAATAATTCCGAAATGTCAACTATTGACTATATTTACCCGATTTTTTGGTATCGGCGGCGCTCGCTTTTGAAGGCAACGCCGCGTATGTTTGACACGAAGAACATTATATATATGAGTAACGATATAACACGGGGTTGCCCCATTGAGAATATTGATTCGGAAACAACTTGCTGCAAACTGACCTATTCGGGCAAGCTGAACGTTTTCGACTGGCTGAAGGATATTCCGGAGGGAATTGACAAGAACGAGATTTACGAGGTGCGTTTCAAGAACACGCGCAAGGGGTTCTACTACAACTCGAACAACCTGCGCCTTGTGCCGGGCGACATTGTGGCCGTTGAGGCTTCGCCCGGACACGATATCGGCATTATCTCGCTCAAGGGCCCGCTGGTGCTCTGCCAGCTGCGCAAGCACAACATCAATCCGCAGGGTGAGTTCAAGACCATCTACCGCAAGGTGAAACCCACCGACATTGAAAAATGGAAGGAGGCCATTGCGCTCGAAACCGACACAATGATTGAATCGCGCAAGATTGCCGCCGACTTGAGGTTGGATATGAAAATCGGCGATGTTGAGTATCAGGGCGATAAGACCAAAGCCATCTTCTATTATATTGCCGACGACCGTGTCGATTTCCGCCAGCTGATTAAGGTGCTGGCCGAGCGTTTTCACATTCGCGTGGAGATGCGGCAGATTGGCGCGCGGCAGGAGGCGGGGCGCATTGGCGGCATCGGGTCGTGCGGACGCGAGCTGTGTTGCGCCACCTGGATGAGCAATTTTGTATCGGTGACAACCACCGCGGCTCGCTACCAGGAGCTGTCGCTCAACCCGCAGAAGTTGGCCGGTCAGTGCTGTAAACTCAAGTGCTGCCTCAATTACGAGGTAGATTCGTATATCGATGAGCGCAAGGATTTCCCGTCGTCGGATACCTCAATTATGACCACCAACGGCAAGGCTTACCACGTTAAAACCGATGTGTTCCGCCGCCTGATGTGGTACTCGGTGGGCGATGCCAACAGCCTCGACCTGATACCGGTTTCGGTTGAGAAGGTGAAGGAGTATCTTGAGATGAACAAACGCGGCATTAAGGTGCAGCTTGAGGCTCAAACCGATTCGGACAACGACAACGCTCCGGAGGAAATCGATTTCACGCAAGTGGTTGGACAAGACAGTCTTACAAGGTTCGACTCGTCGCGGCGGAAGAAGAAGAAACACCGCAACAAGCAAAACCGCGGCAACAACAATCAGCAGAATTTCAACCGAGGCGGTAACAATAGAGACAACAATGAAACAAACGCTTAAAATAATAACCGCCATTGCATTGGCGGCCTGCGTGTTTTCGTGCGGCAACTCTGTAATGTACGACCGTGTTGTTGATATGCCCGACGAGCAGTGGAACCGCGACAGCATACTTATGTTCGAGGTGCCGGTGACCGACACCATAGGCGCCTATAACATTCTGTTCTGCAACCGCATAACCGGGCAATATCCGTTCAGCAATATGTTCCTTTTCATAACCATCACGGCGCCCGACCGCACTCACCAGACCGATACGCTTGAGTGTCTGCTGGCCGACAAGCGCGGAAAATGGCTCGGCAAGGGTTTTGGCAGCGTATGGACCAATGACATTGTGTATAAGCGCAATATTGTGTTCCCGAAGAAAGGCAATTACACCTTCTACATTGAGCAGGCTATGCGCATCGAGAATCTTGAGCACGTGCTCGACGCTGGGCTGAGAATTGAAAAGGTCGGCAAGTGAATAATTGAAGGACTGAAGGATTGAATAATCGAATGAATCATAGGAGTTTCAATTTTGTTAATTGAACAAATTCTTTAGCTTCTAAACCTCTAAACTTTAAACTTATAACTTCTAAAACTTAAAACTTCTACCGCCGTGGGAAAAGGAAAACTTGCAAAATTCAAAGAGAACGAGACGTTTGCTAACGTGTTTCAACCCGAAATAACTGATTTTGTGAACTTTGAACACGAGCTGAAAGGAACGTGGAACAGCCGAGTCTTTAAAAACAACAATCCAATTGTGCTTGAGCTTGGCTGCGGCAAAGGCGAGTACACAGTGGGTATGGCCCGTATGTTTCCCGATAAGAATTTCATCGGTGTTGACATTAAAGGCGCGCGCATTTGGACGGGAGCCAAATCGTCGAATCTTGAGCAGATGCGGAATGTGGCTTTCCTGCGGACGCGCATCGAGGTTATCAAGGCGTTTTTTGCGCCGGGCGAGGTGAGCGAGATTTGGATAACCTTCCCCGACCCGCAGATGAAGAAACGCCGCGCCAAGAAACGCCTCACGTCGAGCCTGTTTCTGACAATGTACCAGCAGCTTCTGGCCGACAACGGTTTTGTCAACCTGAAAACCGACAGCCGGTTCCTATACAAATACACCTGCAAGGTGGCTGAGTTGAACGGACTTGAGATTGTGCACCAGTCGGCCGACCTTTACAACGAGCCGTGGCTCGACGATGTGCTGAGCATCAAAACCTACTATGAGCAGCTCCACATCGACGACGGCAACACCATCCACTATCTGAAATTCCGTCTTCCGAAAGACAAAAAGCTGATTGAGCCGGCCGAAGACGAAGGTGAGGAGTAAAAACAAAAACAGGGAACGGAAAAACCGCTCCCTGTCTTTTTATATTTTATTGTGTCTCAATGCGTTCTCTGCTCTGCTTTCAGCGGCTCGCCAAGCGATGAGTCTTCAGCGTCCTGCTCGTTCAGTTTGAAGCGCATAAACTGCTGATTGTCTTTTGTATAAGGTTTCCAATCGCCGCCGTTGGCCCCGTTGGGGTCAGAGTATTTTGCAAAGTTCGACCACGCGGTGAGCATTTTTTCCGACAGGTCCCAGTCGCCTTGCGTCCACGGGCGCCAGCAGTGCTTGAGCGACTTGAACACAAACCACAAATCCGACGAGTGGAACGCGCCCTTCAGATAATCCTGCGGATGGCTGCCGTCGTCGGGCAGGGGACGGGCAAACTGATAGGCCCACGCCTTGTTGCCGACTTCTTCGCGGTTAAAGCAGAAATCAGTAATCTGCCCAGCCATATTGCCCGCGTCGTTGAGCGTGAAGCCAATCATATAAGGCACGTCGGCCAGCGAGCCGTCAAGGCAGGCGTCGTCGAACGATTTTGGCAGCACATATCCGTCGATGTACGGTGTGATTGGACCTGCGGTCAGGCAACTGCGCTTGCCGGTAACCCGCGCGTACAAGGCGCCCAGGGCGTAGATTTCTTCGGTCGATGCCGAACGCAACTGTTTCAGAGTCTTCAGGTTGGCCCAGTCGCAGACTTCTTTAATCTGCTCTTCGGCCTGAGCGAGTGTGAGTTGGCTTTGACGGAAGAAGGCGGGGATTCGTGCCAATTCTTCTTCGGTGAGCGGCTTCTGCAGTCCGCTTGCGCTCATTATCACAGCCTTGTTGAACAGCCCTTTGGTGAGTGGCGATGCGCTCAGGAATTTGGTGCTGCGTCCGCCTGCGCTCTGTCCGAAAATCATTACGTTGTCGGGGTCACCGCCAAACTGTGCGATGTTTTTCTTCACCCATTTCATAACTTCAATCTGGTCGAGAGTGCCCCAGTTGCCAGTTGCGTGCTCTGGGTCTTCGGCAGATATTTCAGGGTAAGCGAAGAATCCGAATGGACCGACGCGGTAGTTGAACGTTACCAGAACAACATCTTTGGCAGCCCATTCCTGGCCGTCGAATTCGGGTTCCGAGCCCCAGCCTTCGCGCAGTCCGCCGCCGAAAATCCAAATGGCCACGGGCAGTTTCTTTTCAGGTTGCGCTGATGCTTTGGTGTAGACGTTCAGATAAAGGCAGTCTTCGCTGTAGGCCTTCTCTTCGCCATAGCCCCACTCGGTGGTGTATCCGCCGTCGTAGTGAGCGGCTTGGAAAGCAGGATGGCCGAATTGGTCGCAGACCTTGACGCCCTGCCACGGCACAACAGGCTGCGGCGCGCGCCAGCGGTTCTCGCCAGTCGGCGGTGCGGCGTAGGGGATTCCCTTGTAAACCACAACGCCCTTAATATCGGTGTTAACGCCCTGAACCTGACCGCCTTCAATGGTCAGCACGGGGTTTGTGTTGGTGCTGTTCTGCGTTGAGCACGATGCCAGCATTGCAACACCTAATGTCAGATAAAGAAATTTTTTCATATACAACAAATTAGAGTTTTAACTCGATAAAAGTAAGTGTTTTGGCCATATATTTTTTCCGGCCGCAAAACTTTTTCAGTAAAGAGCTAATTTATCTCCTCAATTATCGATGTTCCTTCCTCGCCGCCGGTCCATTTCCACGATTCGTGGAAGCGCAGCTTTCCATTCTCGGTTTTTGGCACGGAACGGCACTCGCCCGATTTCAGAACACCCTCATTATTAATGTGTTGGTAGGTGAAGTGCAAATGGTGCGCCGAGTCAATTGTCCCGACAAGAAAACCTTTTACAATGCTTCCGCCGGAATACTCGGCCCAAATGGTGTTGCCTTTTTGGTGATAGCAGAAGACGGTCTGCGCCGAAACCTCGCCCGAATCGGAGTTCTCAACGGCCACAAATGTCCGTCCGTCGAGCGAGAAAGGCTCAGTTGCCTCGGCAAACAGGTCGCGGCCCATTGCGTAGGCGGCGTCAAGGTTTTTCTGCCAGTCGGTTTTGCGCGACTCCTTCTCCCGCGACATCCCGTCGAACACCACAAAATCGCATCGCTTTGCGCGATTGTGAAAGCGGTCGCCAATCATCACGCGTTTCATACTTTCCAACAGTCCGAACTGCTCCAGGCGCTCCCGAGGGTTGCCGGCAGTTGCCAGAAACAGCGCGCGGTCGAGCGTTTTCATCGTTTTTTGGCCGTAAGCAAAGCCGTATGACCACACGCGGTCGAACCAGCCGACCAGTTTTGCGGGCGCCTCGGTCCAGAAAACGGGGTAGATGAAGACGATGGCGTCGGCCGAGTTGATTTTCAGCTGCTCCGCCAGCACGTCGCTTTCAGGCTCGGGCGAAGTGCGGTAGTTGGCATCCCTAACATATTCTTTTTCAGACATATCGGTCTTGAAATCCATTTTATACAAGTCTGAGATTTCAAACTTGTGGCCAGCATCGGAAAGGCCTTTCACAAAAGCGTCGCGGACATTGCGTGTGAACGAATCGTCGGACGGGTGGCAGTAAACGATAAATGCTTTCATTTTTCAGTTTTTAAGTGGAATGGCTGCCTGCAACGGCGCTTACATTTTTTTGCGTTTGCCCCGTAAGTTCCGAAACAGTCAGCAGCCGGCAATCATCTTGTTAATTTTCAGGTGATTTGTTGTTTGTTATTTAAATCGATGTCAAAGTGTTGTAAAAAAATTTTTGAGCCGCTAATATAAAGAAAAACACGATGTGGATTTTTTGCTAAAAGATGCGCAAGAAGATGAGTGTAAAGCGAACATTCAAACATATTTTATAATTTTGCCGCGATTTTGTCTCACTGATGGATTTTTCGCAAGTCAACGGTATTCAGGCCGATTCAACGGCCGTTCAGGTTGCGCCCGCCAGCTCGGTGCTGATGTCGCGCCCGACGCTCGATTTTGGCGGAGCCGACGCTTTCCGTGTCGATTCGAGCCGGCTTGCACCGCAAAAACCCGTGGTGCCGGTGGTTAAAACCGTTCCCTACGTTCCGGTTGGCGACACCATCAGTCATCCGGCCTACGACGTGCTGACAGGCGATTTCGTCATCAGCCGCGATGGCTCCATAACCACACAGCTGGGCATTAACGCCATTGAGCCCATCAGCGATAGCGCGCGCCACACACAGACCATTGTGGCCGAAGAACCCAAGCAGCAAGCCGAGCAAAAAACCGAGCAGCAGTATGTGCTTGTGCAGCGCACGGCTCCTGTTCTGATTGAGGCCGACAGCCGTCCTGATACCACTGCGGAGAATGAGGTTGACACAGTTGCGGTCAGCGCCGACACTGTGGCCGTCAGCCCTGACACTGTGGCTCTGGCAGTTGCCGACACCACTGCGGCTGACAGCGTGACCATCGCGCCGGCGCCGAAAGTGTTTGTTGAAAGGGAGGGAAAGCCCATCAACCGCAAAATTGACCGGATACTGCTTAACAAATCGATAGCCAACACCGACTGGATGATTGGAGTGGTGATTGTGTCGTTCGTCATTTTTGCGTGGACGCGAATGATTTACGGCAAATATATTGGTATGCTGATGCAGTCGGCGGTTAACTTTTTCACCGCCCGCCGCGTGTATCAGGAGTCGAAC
The DNA here is from genome assembly GCA_902790595.1 of uncultured Bacteroidales bacterium. Classification (GTDB taxonomy): domain Bacteria; phylum Bacteroidota; class Bacteroidia; order Bacteroidales; family SZUA-534; genus RUG13583. The sequence continues at coordinate 263,397 of CADASL010000003.1, read as the reverse complement.
GTGGTGCTGGGCCGCGTGTTCCTGATACTCAACATTCTGTTTTTCATCAATATCGGTTTGTTCACCGCACAGTGCGTAAACCTCTACGGAATCACAACAGGCGATTTGTCTGGCTTTATGCAGTTTGGGGTGTTCACACTTGCGTTTATGTCCATATATCTGAGCCGGACCATCATACTGAAAATTCTGGACTTTATTTTTGACACGCACGCGTTCGGAGCCTACAATTTCAACATCTATCTGTTTGCCAAGGTGTACGGACTGCTGTTGCTTCCGTTGGTGGCCGTCATTCCGTTTGTGCCCGACTCGCTGTCGGAAAAACTGATGTGGGTGGGCATTGGACTGTATGTGTTTTTCTATGTTATGACCCTGTTCCGGGGACTCAGAATATGCTTTAAAAATAGGGTTTCGATATTTTATTTGTTTTTCTATCTTTGCGTCCTTGAAATTTTACCACTCCTAACCATATATAAGTGTTTAATAAACTATGGGTGGTAGAGTATGGAAAAGAAGTTTAACTAAATGCTACTCAATTGAAAATAAAGAAAATTTTGGTTTCTCAACCACAACCAACGACTGAAAAGTCGCCGTATTTTGATTTGGCGGAAAAGTACAATCTGAAAATCGATTTCAGGCCTTTCATCACTGTCAAGCCGGTCGAGGCCAAAGATTTCCGCAAGGAGAGAATCAATATTCTCGACCATACAGCCGTCATTTTCACCAGCAAAAACGCCATCGACCACTTGTTCCGCATCTGCGAGGAGGTTCGCGTAACGCTTCCCGACACTATGAAGTATTTCTGCATCACCGAGGCGGTGGCGCTCTATCTTCAAAAGTACATAACCTATCGCAAGCGCAAGATTTTCTTCGCCGCCAACGGTAAGTTCGACGAGCTGCTGACTTTGATTGACAAGCACCGCGAGGACAAATTCCTGCTGCCGTCGTCGGATAAGTACAAACCGGAGGTTCTTGAAAAACTGAAGGCTCACAACATCGACCACACGCTGGCCATTTTGTACCAGACCGTGGCAACCGATATGTCGGACATTGCCGACCAGAACTACGATGTGATGTGCTTCTTCAGCCCGGAGGGAATCAAATCGCTGAAAACCAACTTCCCCGATTTTGAGCAGAACGACATCAAAATTGCGGCTTTCGGTCCAACCACGGCAAAAGCTGTTGAGGAGGCCAATCTCAGACTCGACATCAAAGCCCCGATACCAGAGGCCCCGTCGATGCCGGCTGCTCTCGACTTGTTCATCAAAGAGTTGAACAAGGCTTGCAAGAAGAACTAAAAGCTGATTGAAAGCTATGACATACAAGGCGGAGCTGATTTGGTTCCGCCTTTTTTGTGCCCAATTGTGCCATAGAGTGCCGAATTTTGCAAACTCGCTTTAACTTTGCCGCCGTTTATGAATACAACTGCAATCATTCTGCTGATAGTTTTCTGCACCGGTGCCAGCTTTGTGCAGCGGGTGAGCGGATTCGGGTTCGGCATTTTCATAATGACAATGCTACCGCACCTGATGCCTTCGTACGGAGAGGCCACGGCGCTCTCGGGTATGCTGTCGGCGGCGCAGTCGCTCTATGTGCTGGTGGGCATCTACCGGCTCATCGACTGGAAGCGAGTTCTGCCCATTATGCTCACATTTCTGGTTGTGTCGTTTTTCGCTGTCCAATACGTATCGGCAAGCACCGACACTCATCTGAAACATCTGCTTGGAGTAATACTTCTGGTAATGAGCGTTTACTTCCTGATAATAAGCGAGAGAATCCGATTGCGCCCGACGCTGCCGATGCAACTGTCGATGGGAACGCTGAGCGGCCTGATGGGCGGTTTGTTTGCTATGCAGGGGCCGCCGGCTGTGCTTTACTTTGTGGCCACCGAGGCCGACAAGGTGCGCTATCTGGCAATGACGCAGGCCTATTTTTTCATCGGAAATGTGTTTATGACCGTTTACCGCGCCCAATGCGGCTTCTGCACGCCGATTGTCGGCCGTTGCTGGCTCTATGCGCTTGTGGGCGTTGTGATTGGCTCGTGGCTTGGCAGAAAGGTTTTCGACAGGATTCCGTCGCCCACGCTGCGGAAAGTCATCTATGCATATATGGCTGTTAGTGGTGTTCTGGCACTGATGGCTTAGTTGTCGCCCCGCAACATCAAAAGCACCAGCTGCGAGTCGAAAATCAGAAAGAAAAGATACGCCACACCAAAATTGACGGCCACCGCGCCACCCTTGCCGGTGAACGGAACCACAACAACAAACAGCAGGACAATGCTCAGCAGCATCTTTAGCATATTCATCGCCATAACTATCATTGCCGACTGCTGCTTGTGGCGGCGCACCACACGGCTCACAACAAACAGGTGAACAACCGTCAGCCCGCACAAAATGCCGTACATAAGAAGCAGGTGTGGCAGTGCGATGCGCACAAAATCAGGAATAAACAGCGCCGCGGCAATGTGCAGGAATGGTATCAGCAATATCCACGAAAGTGATTTCAGAAGACTTTTCATAGTTGAGAAACGATTTTATGCCGGCATCCGCAGACATCGCGCCAGCGTGATGATGGTGTCGAGAAAAACAATTTTTGCGCTCGCGTTGCGCGATATGTGGTAGCTGGCCTTGTCGAGCGCCTCGGCAATCAGGCCGGAGTTTTGCGGGTGGATGAACCGCGAGAATTTCTGCGCGAAGTTGCCTTCGTCGTCGGTGAAGCGGGCCATTGAGGTCAGCTGGCGGTTCATTATCAGGTTCTCACGCACCATACGCTCGCTGTAGGCCAGCAGCGCTTTCTGCTTTTCGCGCCCCAGCGATGCCAGTTCGTCGGCCAGGGCAATCATATCGGGGGCTTTGTACGAGTAGCTCACGCGCATCAGTTTGATGAAAAGGTCAAGATTCTGCGCCAGGTCGGCCGTTTGGCTGCAATATTCGAGCGCCTTGCAGAAGTCGCCCTCGCTGATTCGGGCAATCTTCTCGGCCTTGGCGGCATCGGTTCCAGCCACACGCTGAAGGCCTGCACAAAGGTCGGCATCAGCAATGCGAGGCACTTTCACAATTTGCGTGCGCGATATGATGGTGCTGATGATGTTTTCCGAATTTTCGGCCACCAGCAGGAAGAGCGTCATCGGGTACGGCTCCTCAATGAGTTTCAGCAGCTTGTTCGACGCGTCGGAGTTCATCTTTTCGGGCAGCCAGATGACCATTATCTTGTATCCCGAGTTGAAGCTTTTCATTGTCAGCTTTCGGATGATTTCGCTGCTCTCGTCAACACGGATGAGCCCTTGCGAGTTGCCGGCCTCGGCGTAGTCGAGCCATTGCTGATAGCTGCCGTAAGGGTTCTGCTTGATGAACTCTGACCATTTGCGGAAGAAGGTGTCGCTCACGGGCTTCTCTTTGGTGGAGCCGGTTGCCGGCACCGGAAAAACAAAATGAAGGTCGGGATAGGCAAGCTGAGAAATTTGCCGGCAGCTTGGGCACTCGCCGCACGAGTCGCTGTCGGTGCGGTGCTGGCAGTTGATGTACTGCGCATACGCGATGGCCAGCGGCAGCGTGCCGTAACCTTCGCGCCCGAGCATCATCTGCGCGTGGCTGATGCGGTTCTCTTTGACGGTGCCAATCAGGTGCCGTTTGATGTCGTCTTGTCCTATGATGTCAGCGAATCTCATACCTAACAAAGAAACAATTGAATTTCGAATCCGCAAAATGTTTCTTGCACCAATGTCGATTTATTGAGCAAACAACAGGAGTGCCCAATCATTGAATCTTTACTTTCGATAATAAAGAGTAAATGTCGTTTAAACAATTACTTATCAATAACGATGCCTGTTCCAATCCGTCCGAGAGTCTGGTTGCGGCGGTGCGAGAAGAATTGCAGCGGTCCGCATTTGGTGCATTCATCGGCCGCCTCAATGTTTTGCGGCAAAACGCCCGATTGCTCCAGTTGCAGGCGGTTGGCCGTCACAAGGTCGATGTGCGGTTTCGGCCAGCCATTGCGGCGGATGACCGTTTCTGGCCAGCGGCTGAAGTGCCCGGCCACATCGTCGCCAACCTCAAAGCAGCACGCACCAATGCACGGTCCGATGGCGGCTACAACATCTTGCGGCTTTGTGCCGAACTTGCGGCTCATTTTCTCAACGGTCAGGCTCACAATGCCGTTGGCAGTGCCTCGCCAGCCGGCGTGGATGGCCGCCGCCGAACGTGTGGCCACATCAAAGAGCAGCACCGGCACGCAATCGGCGGTGAGCACCATCAGTGGAATGCCAGGGCGGTTGGTTATCAGCGCGTCGGTGCAGGGAATGCGGCTGTCGATGTCGAGGCTTCCGCGCCCGGCATCCTTTTCAGTCACCACTGCAATGTTGAGGCTGTGAGTCTGCTCGCCGGTCACCAGTTGGTCAATGTCGAACCCGACCGATTGAGCCAGCCGCCGCCGACATTCGGCTCCATTGGCCGCGCGCAGGTTCACATCGGCATTCGGCCCGCACGATGTCACAAAATGCCTCACGCCATATTTGTTGAGGTTTGTGAAGGTGTAAAACGGGAAGTCGGCTTGCTGAAGTTGCATAACGTAGTATTGTTTAAAGTTTAACGGGTTTAAAAGCTGCACTGTTTAATCATTCTAATTTGCATATTTTCAATAACTAACCCCGTTTACCCTGTTCAACAACATCAACCACTGTCAGCACCGTGCCCTCGACGCGGAACCGCACATCGTGTCCGGCAAACGACATTTCGAAAATCTTGTCGGCATCGGCTTGCACGCGCGGACGCGGGTCGTTTTCAAGCACTTGCGTGAGAGTGTCGGCTTGTTCGGGACTGAAATTCCGGCGCAATTCTTCGGGGAATTCCACTGTGAGGAGGGCGAACTCCACCTCATCCACAAAACCCGATTTGGCCTGCGGAATGCTGTCGGCGTAAGTCACATATGGCTTGATGTCGAAGATGGGCGTGCCGTCCATTAAATCGGCGCCAAGCACGTGGATAACGGGGCCTTGCGGCGTGTTCCACTCAACTTTTTCCACCTCAACCGCCGACAGTCCCAGTGAGTTTGGGCGAAACGGCGAGCGCGACGCAAAAACACCTACCTGACGGTTGCCGCCAAGCCTCGGCGGACGCACCATCGGCTGCCAGCCGGTGTTGGCCGAGAATTGCCAGATGAGCCACAGGTGCGTGAATCCCTCGATGCCGCGCAGTGCGTCGGGGTTGCGGAATTTGGGGCAGAAGACTATCCGGCCGCGCAAAGTCGGCACCACACCGCTCTGCCGCGGAATGCCGAACTTCTCCGGGAAATCGGTGCAAATGTGCGCAATGGGCTCTATTTCAAACTTTTCAGTCATTGGTTGGTTTTCTTTTTGATTGTTTCCTCGTCGAATCCGTAAAATGTGATTACCCAAAGCACAATTGCCGCAATTTCGGGTTGAGTGAATTGTGCAAGTGTCTGTTTTTCAACCGACATTCCCAGCACCTCGGCCCACGGAGCGGTGGTTATGCCGCGCTCTTCGCCGTTGCCAAAGCTTGTCACATCAACGTCGTTTCCCTTGATGTGCTTGAGCTTGAGAGTGCCGCAATCGGGCTGCGACTCAATGATTTGCAGCGACAGAAACGCACGTTTGAACCCCGAAATGCTCGACTGATACTTCGGGAAATAGTGCATCAGCATCGCCTCAACCGACGACCAGCTTTGCGTTTTTATCAGCTCGGAAAACAACATTTTATGAAATCATAGTCAGATGAAACTCAGTCGGTTTCACTGCTTTATTTTAACAATCATTTGATATATGGCAAGTGCCACTCCGCCGAGCGACAGTACCACCGAGAACAGAGGTTTGGTGTCAATGAGCGCGTCAAGTTTTATTCCTCCCCACACGCCTAAAATAATAATGCCAAGCATTTCGAACGCAAGGCCCGAATACTTGGCATAATTGTTAACGTTTTTCAGATTGTCATTTTTGCTCGACATTGGCCTGCGGTGCTTTGCTGCCGTCCATCTTGCAGTTGCCCGTGAAGGTAGCACCCGGCTCAATGGCCAGCTTCGTTGTCGAAATGTCGCCCAGAATGGCCGCTGTGCTCTTCAACACCAGCAACTCAGCCACATAGATTTTGCCGTCAACCTTGCCCTCGATTTCCGAGTTCTTGCAGGTTATCTGGCCGTTGATATCGCCAGTTGGGCCAATCACAATCTTGCCCGATATTTTGAGGTTACCTGTAACTTTGCCGTCGATACGCATATCGCCGGTGCAGTCAATGTCTCCTTTGATGGTTGTTCCGCTACCGATGATGTTAATCTGGTCGCGAAGTGATTCTGTCTCTTTAGCCATAGTTATGTTTGAGTTTTTAGTTTAACCTTTTGATAAATAATCTTTTATGGTTGTTCCCGATGTTTGCCGCGAAGTGGCTCCGCATCAGAAAGTCCAAAGTTAATCTTTTATGTGGAAATCCGCCCTAAAAGGCAAAAAAAACGCACCGCTCATAGCAGAACGGTGCGCTGTGGTATGTGATTTCTGGCGGATTATTTACCGTCGTAAGCCCATTTCAGATAGATGGCGCCCCACGTGAAGCCCGCGCCGAACGACGACAGAATCAGGTTGTCGCCCTTGTGCAGACGGCTTTCCCACTCGTGCAGGCACAATGGAATGGTTGCCGATGTTGTGTTGCCGTATTTTTGGATGTTTATCATCACCTTTTCGGGTGAAAGGTCCATCTGGCGCGCCACAGCGTCGATGATGCGCAGGTTGGCCTGATGCGGAACCAGCCACGCCAGAGTGTCGGCGGTGATGCCGTTGCGCTTCATAACCTCAACCGAGACGTTGGCCATATTCGTCACGGCGTATTTGAACACCGTGCGGCCTTCCTGGTAAACAAAATGCTCGCGGTTGGCAACAGTTTCGGCCGACGCCGGACGGCACGAGCCTCCAGCCTTCATATACAAGTAGTTGCGGCCAATGCCATCGCTTTGCGCGATGAAATCGATGACGCCCGTTCCGTCGTTAGATGGCTCAATGAGCATTGCGGCAGCGCCGTCGCCAAAGAGCGGACAAGTCGAGCGGTCGGTGTAATCAACGATTGACGACATTTTTTCGGCCGTCACCAGCAGAACCTTCTTGAACTGCCCCGACTCAACGTACATTTTTGCTGTGATGAGCGTGTAGATGAAGCCCGAGCAGCCCGCGTTGATGTCGAAGTGCATAGCGTTTTTGATGCCCACTTTGTCGGCGATGATGCTTGCCGTTGCCGGGAAAGGCATATCGGGTGTGACCGTCGCGCAAAGCACCAAATCAATCTCGTCAGGATTGGTGCCTGTTTTTTCAAACAGCTGGCGCACAGCACGTTCGCCCATATACGACGAGCCTTCGCCCTCAATTTTGAGAATATGCCGTTCCTTGATGCCCACGCGGGTGGTTATCCACTCGTCGTTGGTATCAACCATTCGGCTCAATTCGTCATTGGTGAGCACATAGTCAGGTACATACGCGCCAATGCCGGAAATTTTTGCCCGAATCTTTTCTGTCATTACTTATACAATTCGCAGATTTTTTCTGAAACCTTGGCTTCAATCATTTTCTTGGTTTGCAGAATCATTGTCTTAATAGCCTTGTCGTTCGAGATGCCGTGGCCGATGAGCACAATGCCGTTGACTCCCAGCACCGGAACAGCGCCGGTGTTCTCAAAGTTGAACTTCTCGAAGAAGTCGTCGGTAAGGCCTTTCTTGCGGATAATCTTGTAAAGACCTTCGGCCTCTTTCAGAACAATATTGCCTGTGAATCCGTCGGTTACGACCACGTTGGCCGGACAGTTGCCCAGCAGCTGGTTGCCCTCGATGTTGCCTATGAAGTTGAAGTCCTTGGTGTCGGCCATAGCCTCATAGGTGCTCTTGGTGACAAGGTTGCCCTTTGCTGGCTCGGCGCCGATGTTGAGCAGAGCCACCTTTGGGTTGGCAATGCCGTACATCTGCTTTGCGTAAACAGAGCCGATTTGAGCGTACTGGTAGAGCACGTCAGGACGGCAGTCGGCGTTCAGGCCCACATCGAGCAGCAGTGTCGGTGTGCCCTCAAACTGCGGCATCTCGCTTGAGATGCACGGTCTGATGACTCCCGGAATGGCCTTGATGGTGTACATAGCACCAACAAGCATTGCTCCGGTACTTCCGGCGCTTGCGAATCCGTCTATCAGCTTTTTCTGCAGATAGCCGAAACCAACGGTGATGCTTGAGTTCGGTTTGGCAGTGAATGCCTTTGCCGGATGGTCGCCCATCTCGATAACCTCCTGTGCGTCAACAATTTCAAACTGACTTGCGTCGAAATTCTCGCGCTGGCAGATGGCCTCGATTTTGTCTTTCGGACCGAACAGCACCAACTTAACATCAGCGGGAAGCTCTTTTTGCGCCAAAATCGAACCTAAAACGGTTGCTTCGGGCGCAAAGTCTCCTCCCATTATGTCAACTCCGATTCTCATTTTTTGAGCAATTTTTGTTAATCAAGGTTCATTCTCGCTGTCAAGGCAGCTTGTTAGGCAACGGTTTTCTCGATTGCCAGTTTGCCACGGTAGTAGCCGCACTCTGGGCATACGTGGTGGTACTCAACAGGTGCGCCGCAGTTTGAGCATACAGCTACGGTTGGTGCAACTGCTTTGTAGTGAGTTCTTCTCTTGCGACCTCTCTCTTTAGAGTGTCTGTGTTTTGGATGTGCCATTTTTAGAAATATTAATTAGTTAATCAAATCCTTCAATTTATTCCACCGAGGGTCAGTCTCCTGGTCATCGGTTTTTGTCGCTCTGATTTCGTTCAGCCGTTTAATCATCTCCGGGTCACACGCCGAGTTGCCGTTCTCGTCCTCCGGATGGTACTTTTGGCAGGGGACGGCAAGGTTGATGAACTCGTAGATGTATTGCCGCAAATCGAGGTGTGTGTTGTTGCGCGAAATGATGACCAGCTCGTCCGACACTTCCTCCGGCTCGTCGCCAAGCTGGAAGCTGATGTGCGAGTTGTACTCAAGCGGCATCTTGAACTCGTCGAGACAGCGGTCGCACGTTACGGTGGCCTTGCCCGCCAGACTGAAGTCGGCGTCAACGCCTGTGCTGCGCTTTGTCAAATCGACAACAACGTGTATCGAGCACTTTTTCACCTCCGATTCCGGATACGGTTCAAAGAACTTGTCGGCAACATCGAACTCATATCGGTGCTTGCCTTCTTTCAAATCGTTGATTGGAATTATATAGTCCATATCAAGCCTAAAAAATTCGTGCAAAAGTAAAACTAAATATCGAATTCGGAAAAAAGGGCGCAAAATATTGTTTTGGCTCATAATCTCCGAACAGACAATCAGTTAGCGCAAAGCGATGAAACCCCACCCGCGCCATTTTGCATTATTTTGCCAAAAATGAGAGCAAATTTTATGCCAAAAATCGGCGGATATTAACAGGATGTGTGAATAAACTGCCGGTGTCCGACGGTCATATTTATTTGGTGCGGTTTGCCGAAAAAAAAAGAGGCGACATCATCGCCTCTAACATTATTTGAATAGAAACTTATTCGCAGACGTACTTCTCAATGAGCGCCTTGAGCTCGGCAAGGTTGCGGGCAACGGGAAATTGCGGATAGTCGCGCACCACGTTGTCGGGCGGGCAGTAGAGGATGCCCACATCGGCTGATTCAACCATTGGAATGTCGTTGTACGAGTCGCCAAAGGCCAGAACCTTATATTTAAGGCTCTGAAACGCCTCCACAGTGCGGCGCTTGGGGTCGGGCTGGCGGAGTTTGTAATCCACTACGCGGCCGGTCTCGTCAATCTCGAGCGAGTGGCAGAGCAGGAACGGATTCTCAAGCTGCTCCATCAGCGGCTTGGCAAACTCCACAAAAGTGTCGGACACAATGGCGAACCGTGTCACCTTGCGCAGCCAGCGGGTGAACTCAAGCGCACCCTCAAGCGGCTTCATTGTGGCGATAACTTCCTGAATATCTTGTATTTTAAGGTTATGCTCGTCGAGAATCTTCAGGCGGTAACGCATCAGCTCGTCGTAGTCCTTAATGTCGCGGGTTGTGAGTTTCAGCGCGTCGATGCCGGTCTTTTTTGCGAAATTTATCCAAACCTCGGGCACGAAAACGCCTTCCAAATCAGCACATACAATCCACATAATCAATAATTTATAGTTATATTTGCAATATATTGCCCGAACGCAAATTTATTGTGTCAAAATTGTATTGGCAAAGATATGTGATAGTTTTCTTTAAAAAATCAATTGCTCATCACAATTCTATAATTACCTTTGGTTGTTTTTTTGAAAAAATAGAGTTATGGAAAACATTGATTGGGCCAACATAGGATTTGGCTACAGAAAGACCGACTACAATGTCCGCTGCTACTATCGCGACGGCAAATGGGGCGAGATTGAGACTTGCTCCGAAGAGACAATCCCGATGCATATGGCTGCCACCTGCCTACACTACGGACAGGAAGCCTTTGAAGGCTTGAAGGCATACCGCTGCCCCGACGGCAAGGTGCGAGTGTTCCGCTCTGACGAGAACGCAGCCCGCCTGCAATCGACCTGCCGCGGCATTCTGATGCCCGAGCTGCCGACCGAAACTTTCAATAAGATGATTGATATGGTGGTGCGCCTGAACGAAAAATATATTCCGCCCTACGAGACCGGCGCAACGCTTTATCTGCGTCCGCTGCTCATCGGCACAAGCGCACAAGTGGGTGTTCATCCGGCATCGGAATATCTGTTCCTGATTTTTGCAACACCGGTGGGTCCGTACTTCAAGGGCGGATTTGCCTGCAACCCATACGTCATCATCCGCGAGTTCGACCGCTCGGCTCCGCTTGGCACGGGCATCTACAAGGTGGGCGGAAACTACGCCGCCAGCCTGCGCGCCAACAAAATGGCTCACGACCTTGGCTATGCCTGCGAGTTCTATCTCGACGCCAAAGAGAAGAAATATATGGATGAGTGCGGTGCGGCTAACTTCTTCGGTATCAAGAACAACACTTACGTGACACCGAAATCGACATCGATTCTGCCGTCAATCACCAACAAGAGTCTGATGCAGCTTGCCGAAGACCTTGGAATGACGGTTGAGCGCCGCCAGATTCCGGAAGAAGAGTTGGCGACATTCGAAGAAGCCGGCGCTTGCGGAACAGCTGCCGTCATCTCGCCAATCTCGAAGATTGACGACCTTGAGCAGAAAAAGACCTTCGTCTTCTCGAAGGACGGCAAGCCCGGTCCGGTTTCGACGAAGCTCTACAACCTGCTGCGCGGCATCCAGTACGGCACCGAGCCCGACAAACACAACTGGACGAGAGTGGTTATAGGATAAATTAGATTTTAAATGATTATAAATGGAAACGCTCCTTGCCTTCGGGCTTGGGGCGTTTTTTGTTTGCGAATGTGGCGATTATGTCTATTTTTGTAGCACATAAATGCTAACTATGTTATCCATCAATACCAAATTGTTCAAAAGCATCGGATTGATGCTTATTTGTTCTGTCATTATAGTATCGTGCAAGAGCACAAAAGAAGTTTCGTTACAAGACGATTACAATAAAAAACTTAAAGGAAAGTCATACACAGAAATAATTGAAATGTTGGGTGCTCCTGACAAAACTGTTTCTGATGGTAATGGTGGCGAAATATTGATTTATGAAGCGGAATTAAAGAAAAACACAACATCTAACTCCCTGAATATCAGTGAACATATAAAGCAAACTTGTATATATATCGGTGAGAACAAAACGTGTTATAAAGTCAAAACCGACGACACTAAAAAGGAAAAGACGTATAGTCCGGGAAAAACAGCGGGTTTGGTTCTGCCTTTGATAGCTTTGGGTGTGGTGCTCACCTTTATTTGATGTTGAAAAGCAAATTTATACCACCGCCCCTTGTTTAGCTTGGGGCGCTTTTGTGGTAATCACAACTGGTTAAACAGTTCTTCGTCAATCTCGGTGAGTGAATGAAGAACGGCATCGGCGACACCGTACTCGCGGCGGCTGGCGAGTTCCTTGTCGGGCACGGCAATCACCTTCATACTGGCGGCTTTACCGGCAATCACACCAAAAATCGAGTCTTCGAGCACCAAGCACTCTTCGGGTTTAGCACCAAGGCTGGCGGCCGTGGTCAGGAAAATCTCGGGGTGCGGCTTTCCATACTTTACATTCTCGGCCGACTGAATGACATTGAAATACTGGCGCACACAGAGCTTGTCGAGCACAGCATTGATGAGCGACATTGCCGAAGCTGAAGCCAAAGCCATTGTGCAGCCACGCTTTGCAAACAATTGTGCGGCCCGGTGGACACCCGGCATTGGCTCGGCGTAGGTGGTGACCAAGCGCGTCACTTCGGCAAGAATCTCGCTGGCTGTCTGACGCTTGTCGGTTATGTGACCGGGATAAATGGTGTCCCAATGGGCCACAACGTTGTCGAGCCGCATACCCGTTGTTGAGCGGCACTGCTCTTCGGTGAGCTCGATGCCCCTGTTGCCAAAAACGGTGCGCTCGGCCATCCGCCAAAACGGTTCTGAATCAACAATCAGGCCGTCCATATCGAAAATGACTGATTTTATCATTGCTGTCGGTTTTGCGGGCAAAAATAGGGATATTCTTTTGATTGGCGGATGGTTTTGACACCGGTGGACGCCGACGGCAAAAAATTACGTAACTTGCGGCCCTAAAAAATCAGAAAATGAAACATCTGCTTGCAATTCTGACATTGGTTGCCGCGGCCCACACGGCGCTGACGCAGACACGCCCCGTGGCCGATATGGCAAAATTTGAGAACCAACTGAAAACCACCGCCGAGAAACTGAAATCAATCGAGAGCGACTTCACGCAGGTGAAGCACCTTGATATGTTCGACGAAGATGTAACATCGAAAGGCCGATTCTACTATCTGAAAGACAACAAGATAAGCCTGGATTACTCGAAGCCGTTGAGCTACCTGATTGTGATTAACGGTGGCCGGCTGAAGATTGTGGCCGACGGCAAAAAGAGCGTTATGCAGCTCAATACCAACAAGATGATGAACGAGATGCAGGATATGATAACCGCCTGTATGGTTGGCGACCTGAGCCGTATGAACAACAATTACGAACTTACGTATCAGGAAGATGACCGCCAATATATTGTCAGCATCACACCGCGAAGCAAGACGGTGAAAGAGTATGTTTCAGCCATCGAAATCAGGCTGAGCAAGGCCGATATGTCGGTTGACCAACTGCGGATGTACGAAAACGAAACCGACTACACCGACTACCGCTTCACCAACAAGCGCTTCAACCAAATTACCGACGAGAGCCGGTTCAAAATCGACTGATGGCTCGCCGATTGCCGAAAATATTGATGGTCAGCATTTTCTGCCTTGCGGCGAATGCGGTTTTTTCGCAGCCGATAATCGTGCCCGGAAAAACGGCGCGGCACAATCTGCAAATCGACACCCGCGGCAACCATCTGAGCGGAATGATGATTGCCCGCCCCACAGCCGCCGGTCCGCGCGTGTTGGCCACATCGTACTTCGGCCCAACAATCTTCGACTTCACCCTTGCGCCCGACTCGCTGAAAGTGAACAGTTGCGTTGAGCCGATGCGCCGCCCGAAAGTGCTGCAATTGCTCGAGCGCGACCTTCGTGTGGTGCTCACCGACCGCAATATGGCAAAACTCAAAAAACAAACACCCGAAAGCGAGCTGCGCAAATGCGGGCACGGATTCGGCAAATCAGTATTCACAATAATTTACAACGCCGAAGGAAACGTTGAGCAGGTGCTGATTAAACACCCGTGGATAAGGCTGCGGATGACGCTCGAAGAGTTGAAAAATGACTCGAAGGATTGAGCGAGCAAATCCAACTTGGCAAAAATCCTAACTTCTAATTCCTAAATCCTGAATATATTTGCCCGCTATGAATCAGAACGGAACCGATACCGATTGGCGCGCGGCGCTCGACAGACTCAATATTGTGGTTGTGATACCGACGTACAACAACTGCAAGACCATTGCGCAAGTGGTGGCCGATGTGAAACGTTATGCCAACCACGTTATTGTTGTCAACGACGGCTCGACCGATGATACAGCGCAGATTCTGAACCAAATAGACGGCATTGAGATTCTGACTCACGAGCGCAACTGCGGTAAGGGAACGGCCCTGAAAAACGGCTTGTGCAAGGCCAAAGCCGACGGTTTCCGCTACGCCATCACCATCGACAGCGACGAGCAGCACTTTGCATCGGACATCCCGACGTTTGTCGGCGAGATTGAGCAAACACCTGACAATCTTTTGGTTGGCTCGCGCAATATTCAGGCCGACAATATGCCTGGCAAGAACACCTTCGCCAACAAATTCTCGAATTTCTGGTTCCGTTTGGAGACGGGCGTCAACTTGCCCGACACGCAATCGGGCTACAGGCTCTACCCGCTGACGCAAATGAATGTGCAAAAATGGTACTACACAGCCAAATACGAGTTTGAGTTGGAAGCGCTGGTGTTTGCATCGTGGGGCGGTGTTGCGGTCAGAAACATTCCCGTGCACGTCTATTATCCGCCTGAAGGTGAGCGCGTTTCGCACTTCCGCCCTGGCCGCGACTTCACACGCATCAGCATCTTGAACACCATTCTGGTGCTGATTGCCTTGCTGTGGATTTATCCGCGCAACTTCTGCCGCAAATTCACGCGCGAGAACATCAAACGCTTCATCGACAACAACATAACCCACTCGCCTGACTCGAACGCACGGCTGACGGCAGCCATAATGCTGGGCATTTTTATGGGCATCATCCCAATTTGGGGCTATCAGATGATTGTTGCATTTGCCATTGCCCACCTACTGAAACTCAATAAGATACTAACACTTGTGGCGTCAAATATCAGTATTCCGCCAATGCTGCCGTTCCTGATTTACGGCAGTTACATCACGGGGTGCAAGGTTCTGCAAGTGCCTATAGAGTTGACTTTGAGCAACATCACGCTCGAAAGCGTCAAGCACTCGCTGCTGCCGTACATTGTCGGAAGCATTGTGTTTGCGGCCCTGTGTAGTGTGGTTGTGGGCGCGGTGGCGCTGGCACTGCTGACGGTGTTCAGAAGGAAGAAGGTGGCGAAGTAATCTGATGATGTTTCGCTTAAAGCGTTATAATTGAAAAAAAATTACAATCTTGCAGTTGTTTTTTAGCCGACAAATTGTCGGTCTTTGCGATAGAGCATTGTGCAAAATACAAGAAACACAACGAGATATGTCAACAGCCGTAATTGACAAAATAGAGTATATCGTTCTGCTTGTGGCGGAATTTGCCGCTCGCAACAAAGTGTCGGAATCGCAAGCCTACCGTTATCTGAATCAGTATGGAGCACTTGCTTTGTGCGATAAGCACTACGGCATAATGCACACACTATCGGTCAGCGAAAACATCGAGACTCTGCAATCGTATTGCCAACGGAAAGGGGGAATTTTATGAAACTCTACCACGGCTCCACCACCGACATTCAACACATCGAACTTTCAAAATCGAAGCCCAACAAAGATTTTGGCCGAGCCTTCTATCTCTCTGTCGATTTTGAGCAGGCAATGGAGATGGCCCAATTCAAAGCCGACATCGAAGACGCTGCTCCTGTCATCAATGCCTATGAATTTGACGATGCACTCTTTCAGCAGTTCCGTTGCAAGCGTTTTGATGATTACACCGAAGAGTGGGCGCATTTTGTGTACGACCATCGAACAGAATCTAACGGTCTGACGCTTCACGATTTCGATATAGTGTATGGCCCGATTGCCAACGACCGTGTCGGCGCGCAAATAACCCGTTTCAAGCAAGGCTACATCACATTCGACGAGTTTCTTCGCCGAATACAGTATATCAAAGGCATCACCTTCCAATACGCCTTCTGTACACAGCAGGCCGTTGACAAACTCATCAAGTTATGAACGTTTCGCAGACCGAATTCCAAAATATGAAGGAAGAAATCGTTAAGGATATGATTGCCCGACTTATGGACGAGCGCGGCTTTACGATGCAAAATGCGTTTGATGCGGTTTACACTTCGCGCCTTTTTGAGAAACTGAATGACCCAAATACTGGGCTTTACTTTCAATCATCGGGTTATGTTTACAGTTATCTGACTGACGAGTTGGACAAAAGGCAATAGCCTGATTTTTGTGAAAAGCAGCCTAAAATATTGATACATATTTATAAATTTGCATTATTGGAATTGCAAAAACGATTATGCTGTCAGACGGGCAAAAAATAGCAGATGCCGCCAGTCGCCAACTTATAGCAAACGGCATTGGCAAGGTGCTTCAAAAAGAAGCTCCAAAGAAGGCACACGCCATTCTGTTCGGTTCGCGTGCCCGCGGCGATGCCCGACAATCCAGCGATTGGGATATACTGATTCTGCTCGACAAAGACCGCATTACAGATGCCGATATGGACAAAATCTCTTACCCGATTCGTGAATTGGGCTGGCAAATCAATGAGATGATAAATCCGATTATGTACACTGCAAAGGATTGGGAGTCAAAAAAATCCACTCCTTTCTATAAGAATGTAATGAAAGAAGGCGTTGCGTTATGGGTATGACAGAAAACTGGTCACTGAAAAATAATCAGTCTAAGCCGTAAAATCATTCAATAGCCAATTCGGCTTTCTTCATAAAATTGACTTTTCAAAAGCCAAACAATCGTTATCACTCTTAATTGGTTACATTTGCCGAAAATTCTTTTGAAGATTTTCCCAAACGGGGCACACAAGCAATGAGCAAAATATTCATAGGTCTCTATCACTTTTTCGAACACCGCAAAGTGCTGTTCTACAGTTTTTTGGCAGTCAGCGTTGCGCTGATGGCCGTGGCTGTGTCGCGAATCAGTTTCAGGCAGAACGTAACCGACTTTTTTCCTGCGGCGGGCGGCAACGACAAGACTGCTGAAGTGTTTCAGAATCTGAACGTTAAGGACAAGATTGTCGTGCTTTTCTCACCGCGCGCCAACGAGCCTGCCGACAGTCTGATTCAGGCGGCCGAAGAACTTGAGCAAATCCTGCAGACCGAAGCCGCCGACTACCTGAACGGAATTCTGCTGCGCATCGACAACCAGATGATTGGCGGTGTGAGCGATTTCGTCTATACGCATCTACCCATCTTCCTGACCGACAGCGATTATGTGCGACTCGACACCATCATCACCCGCGACGGCATTGCCAGTCGGATGCGCCAGAACTACCAGAACCTGGTGTCGCCCATCGGCGTGGGCTCGCGGCAGTTCATCTTGCGCGACCCGATGGGAATGGGCCTGCAAATACTTGAGAATCTGCAAGATTTCGAGATAGAATCGGACAACGTGGTGGTTGACAGTTACCTGTTCACCGCCGACACATCGACCTTGATGATGGTGCTGACGCCAAAATACAATATGGGGCGCATCGGTGAGAACGAAGGACTTGTAACCATCATCGAAGATAACATCAACAAAATGAACAAGATGCACACGGGCGTCAAGACCGAATACTTCGGCGGCGCATCGGTGAGCGTCTACAACGCACGGCAGATTAAGAACGATACGGTTGTCACGTCAATCGTGGCGCTGATTGTGATTGTGGTGTTCATCTCGCTGATGTTCAAGCGCAAACGCACCGTTCCGCTGATAATTGTCCCCGCACTTTTCGGCTGCCTTTTCGCACTAGCGCTCATCGCTCTGCTGAAAGGCGAAATCTCATCAATAGCCATCGGGGCGGGCGCGGCGGTCATCGGCATTGCGCTGAGTTACTCAATCCATATGCTGGCGCACCAGAACCACGTGCGCACTGTCGAGCAACTCATCGACGAACTGGCCTACCCGCTCACAGTGGGAAGTTTCACCACCATCGGCGCCTTTTTTGCGCTGGTTTTCACATCGTCGGCGCTGCTGCGCGATTTCGGATTGTTTGCATCGCTCACGCTCATCGGAACCACGCTTTTCTGCCTAATTTTTCTGCCGCATTTCCTTAAAGGTCAAGCCGATGTGAAACGCGGACGGATGCTGCGCTTCATTGAGAAAATCAACGCCTACCACTACGAGCGGAACCGCTGGCTGGTGGGCGCGCTGCTGATTGTGATTGTGGTGAGTTGCTTCACCGCGGGTCACGTGCGCTTCAACAGCAGCCTGATGGATATGTACTACGAGCCCGAGCACCTGAAGGCGGCGCGCGAGAAGTTGGAATCATACTACGACGGCTATGAGAAGACAGTGATGTTTGTGAGCGTGGCCCCCACCGACGATTCGGTGCTGACCGTCTACAACCGCATCAACGCCCGACTCGACAGCCTGCAGCAGGCAGGGCTGATTCGCGACTACGCATCGGCCAGCCGATTTGTGGTGAGCCCCAGCGAGCAACGGCGGCGCATTGCGCTGTGGCGCGATTTCTGGACAACGGAACGCCGCCAGATTCTGAACGAATCGCTGCAGAGCGAAGCCGAGCGTTATCACTTCAAAGCCAGTGCCTTCAGCAGTTTCCACCGATGGTTCGACGGCGATTTCGAGCCCGTCGACCTGAGCCGCACCGATGGTCCGTTCGGAACGCTGATGCAGGAATGGCAGGTGCCGTCGGACAACTCAAAGATGCTCATCACGCAAGTGCGCCTGGCCGACACTTGCAAACAGCAGGTTTACAGCCTGATGAGTGACAGCCGCGATATGGTGATTTTCGACCGCGCCTTCTTCACTGGCCAATGGATTGACGCTGTGAACGACGACTTCAATTGGATTCTGTTCACGTCTTCGTTCCTGATTTTCTTTGCGTTACTCATCTCGTTCGGTCGGCTCGAACTCACGCTTATGAGTTTTCTGCCGATGCTCATCAGTTGGTTCATCATTTTAGGAATGATGGGGCTGTTCGGCATCGAGTTCAACATCATCAACATCATTCTTTCGACCTTCATATTCGGCATTGGCGACGATTTCAGCATATTCATAATGGACGGCCTTCAGAGCAAGTATCGCACTGGCCGTCAGACACTTGACTCGCACAAAACAGCCATTTTCTGCTCTGCATTCACCATTGTGGTGGGAATGGGCGCGCTGGTGTTCGCGCAACATCCTGCGCTTCAGTCCATTTCGCTGCTTTCGGTGTTCGGAATGCTGGCCGTGGTGCTTGTGGCCTTCACCATTCAGCCCATCATCTTCAACTTCTTTATTGCCAACCCCGCCGCAAAGGGCAATATGCCGTACACCGTGGCCGACGTGCTGCTGACCTTCATCGGTTTCGGCGCCTTTGTGCTGAGTTGCCTTGTGCTGCGGCTGCTCACTTTCGTGATGTATTTGGTGCCCGTCAGGCGGATATGGAAGCGGCGGCTCATCTGCCGACTGATGAACCTGGCTTGCCGATTTGTTTTTGCTGTGTCGCGACAGGTGCGGTACAGCAAACGGCTCGTTGACAGTCAGGTTTTCGACCACCCCGCTGTGGTCATCGCCAACCATCAGTCGTTTATGGACATACTGTCGATGCTGGCCCTGTCGCCGCGCGTGGTGATGGTGACCAACAAATGGGTCTGGCGGTCGCCTGTGTTTGGCGGACTCATCCGCTATGCGGGATTCATATTCACGGGCGACGGCGTTGAACTGAATCAGGAAACGGTGCGGCAGCGCATCAGCGAAGGCTTTTCGGTGGTCATCTTCCCCGAAGGTACACGCTCGGCCGACGGCCGCATCGGACGCTTCCACAAAGGCGCGTTTATGCTTGCCGACACGCTCGGGCTCGACATTGTGCCCGTGCTGCTCTACGGCACTGGCGATGTGATACCGAAAAACCAGCCGTTTATGGTTCGGCGCGGAAGGATTGTGGTTAGCGTCTTGCCGCGCATCAGCCACACCGACCGCTCGTGGGGCGACACCTACCAGGAACGCACCAAACGCATATCGGCCTGGTTCAAAGCCGAATACCAAAAACTCTACGACGAACTTACAAACACGTCGAGCACAGCCATCCACAGCCGCATAATGCACAATTTCATCTTCAAAGGGCCTGTCGAAGAGTGGTACCTGCGCGTGAAAATCCGTATGGAAGGCAACTACGAGTTGTTCGACAAACTGATACCGCGCCGCGCCCGCATCACCGACATTGGCTGCGGTTTCGGCCCGCTGTGCTATATGCTTGCGCAGACATCGGCCGACCGCGACATTCTGGGCATCGACTACGACGACGACAAGATTGCCGTGGCGCAGCACGGATGGCTTCGCCAGCACTGCCATCTGCGGTTCGAGCAGGCCAACGCGCTTGAATATCCGCTGCCGCAGAGCGACGTGTTCATAATGAACGATATGCTGCACTATATGAGCGCCGAACATCAGCAGCAACTGATCGAGAAGTGCGTGGCAGCCCTTGCCGACGGCGGCCAGATTATCATTCGCGACGGCAACACCGAAGAGCAGCAGCGCCACCGCCTGACGCGCTTCACCGAACTGATGTCGACGCGCATCATCAAGTTCAACAAGACCGAAGAGCGGCTCTGCTTCCTGTCGGAAACGCGTATGCGCCAGATTGCCGCCGCACTCGGAATGACCGTTGAGACCATTCAGAACGACCGCTACACATCGAATACGATTTATATTCTGCGGAAGGGTGAAGGGTGAGAGTTTAGAGTTTAGAAAGTTGAGTTTTTTGAAATAGAATAAATATGTGAAAATCTGTTTAAGCAGCATATCTGCGTTCTTATCTTTTAATCGAAAATAGCTATGGAATACGACATAATCATCATCGGCAGCGGACTGGGCGGGCTTGAGTGCGGCGCCATTCTGAGCAAGGAAGGCTACAACGTGTGCGTGCTCGAGAAGAACAGCAACTTCGGCGGCTGCTTCCAGACCTATCAGCGCGGCAGCCATCGGCTCGACACCGGCATCCACTATGTGGGCAGTCTCGACGACGGTCAGATTATGAATCAGTATTTCAAGTATCTGGGCATAATGGACAAGCTCAAACTGCGCAAACTCGACGAGGAGGCCTTCGACCAGATTCACTACCACGGCAAGGTGTACAACTTTGCAATGGGCCACGAGCGGTTTGTTGACACGCTTGCGCAACAGTTCCCCGCCGAGCGCCAGAATCTGCAGCGATACGTCGAGAAACTCAAGGAAGTGGGCGACCTTATCAGCATCGAAACCTTACGCCAGGGCGTGATTGCCACCGAAGGAATGCGCTATTTCTGCACGTCGGCGGCGCGGCTCATCAGTGAGACCATCGGCAACCCCGACCTGCAGGACATTGTGGCCGGCTCGGCGCTGCTCTACGGCGGCATCCGCGATATGTCGACCTTCTACGGCCACGCAATGATTAACAACTCGTACATCGAGAGCGCCTACCGCTTTGTGGACGGCACCATTCAGGTGAGCGACGAGCTGATAAAAGTGATTCGCGCCAACGGTGGCACGGTGCTCAACAACGCCGAAGTGACGCGCATCGTAACCGACGACACAGGCGCCAAAGGCGTGATGGTGAACGGCGAAGAGTTTATGGCGGCGCGCAACATCATCTCGAACGTGCACCCGCAACGCACACTTGAGCTAACCGACAAGTGCCGGCTCATCAAAAACGCCTACATCACACGCATCAATTCGCTGCCAAACACCTACGGCATCTTCTCGGTTTATCTGATTATGAAGCCGAAAAGTTTGAAATACAACAACTTCAACGTTTATCTACACGGCTACAACAGCGTTTGGTACGACCGTCAGAACTACCCCGGCCACACCACCAACTGTATGATTTCGATGCAGGCGCACACCGTCGACAGCGAGTGGGCCGAAGTGGTTACCATCCTGACGCCGATGTATTTCGAAGAAGTGGCCGAATGGGCCGACAGCAAGCCCGAGCACCGCGGCGAGCGCTACCGCCTGTTCAAGGAAGCCAAGACGCGGCAGATTTTCGATTTCATCCGCCAGCACGGCATCGACCTTGAACCGCACGTTGAGAACATCTACACCACAACGCCGCTCAGCTACCGCGACTATACCGCCACGCCCGAAGGCTCGGCCTACGGAATCATCAAAGACTACAAGTGCCCGCAAGTGGGTTTTGTCTCTACACGCACCAAACTGGGCAACTTATATCTCACCGGCCAGAACCTGAACGTTCACGGCGCGTTAGGCGTAACACTCACTGCCATAATCACTTGCTCCGAATTTTTAGGTCAGGAATATTTGGCCAAGAAGGTGGGAAATGCGTGAGCGTGGCGATGTGCCAGCAATCATCTTGAAACATAATAGCAGAAAGCGTCCGAAGTCTGTTGTCCGTTGTCTTCAGTCTTATAAACGAAAAACGCTCCAGCACATCCGCCAGAGCGTTTTCATTAATTATTCAATCAGACTTCACTCATTCTCTCATTCATCCCGATAGCTATCGGGACTTCACTCATTCAATCCTTCACTCATTCAATCCTTCAATCCTTAAAACAGCGTAAACGCCGCTGTCAGGCCAGCCATCACGATTGAAACCATACTCATCAGTTTGATAAGAATGTTGAGCGACGGGCCCGAAGTGTCTTTGAACGGGTCACCAACGGTGTCGCCAACCACGGTGGCCTTGTGGCAGTCAGAGCCCTTGCCGCCGAAGTTGCCTTCTTCAACATACTTCTTGGCGTTGTCCCAGGCACCGCCTGCGTTGGCCATAAACACGGCCAGAACAAATCCGCAGCCCAGTCCGCCAATGAGCAGGCCAAGCACGCCGCCCACGCCAAGAACCACGCCGACCAGAATTGGGACGATGATTGCCAGCAACGACGGAAACAACATCTCGTGCTGTGCGCCTTTGGTCGAAATCTCAACGCAGCGTGCGTAGTCGGGGTCGGCCTTGCCTTCCAGAATGCCCTTGATGGTGCTGAACTGACGGCGCACTTCTTCAACCATCTTCTGCGCGGCGCGTCCCACGGCGTTCATCGTCAGGCCGCAGAACAGGAACGCCATCATTGCGCCAATGAAAACGCCCACCAGCACAATCGGGTTCATCAGGTTCACGTTGTAGGCTTCCATAAAATCGACTAGCGTGGCCTTTGCGGCTTCAACGCCGTTTGGCAGCGCTTCGCCCATACGGATAAGCGCCATCTTAATCTCTTCGACATACGAAGCCAGCAGCGCCAGAGCCGTGAGTGCGGCCGAGCCAATAGCGAATCCCTTGCCTGTGGCGGCGGTGGTGTTGCCCAAAGCGTCGAGAGCGTCGGTGCGCTTGCGAACTTCAGGTTCCAGACCGCTCATTTCGGCGTTGCCGCCAGCGTTGTCGGCAATCGGACCGTAGGCGTCGGTGGCCAAGGTAATGCCCAGCGTCGAGAGCATTCCCACAGCCGCAATGCCGATTCCGTAAAGGCCCATCGACAGGTTGGCAGCCGTGAACTCAACGTGAAAACCGTTGGCGCACAAGTAAGAGAGCACGATAGCCGCGCCCACAGTCACAACAGGAATGGCGGTTGAAATCATTCCCAGACCAAGGCCCGAAATGATAACCGTTGCGGGGCCCGTCTGCGAACTTTCGGCCACCTTCTGCGTCGGCTTATAGGTTTGCGAAGTGTAGTATTCGGTTGATTTACCGATAATTACGCCAGCCAGCAGGCCCACAACCACCGAGAACGAAATGCCAAGCCAGTTCTCGATTCCAAGAGCCCAAAGAATGACGAATGTTGCTATGGCGATAAGCACTGCGGCGGTGTTTGTTCCGCGGCTCAAGGCCGAAAGCAGTTGCTTCATTCCCGCGCCTTCCTTCGTCTTGACAAGGAAAATGCCCAAAATCGACAGAGCCACGCCCACAGCCGCAATCATCGACGGTGCCAGCACGGCCTTCAGTTGCAGGTCGGCAGCCGAAGCGGCAAACGCCGAAGCGCCCAGCGCCATTGTGGCCAGAATCGAGCCAGCGTACGACTCGTACAGGTCGGCGCCCATACCAGCCACGTCGCCCACGTTGTCGCCCACATTGTCGGCAATGGTGGCGGGGTTGCGCGGGTCGTCTTCAGGAATGTTGTATTCGGTTTTCCCGACAAGGTCGGCACCCACATCGGCAGCCTTTGTGTAGATACCGCCGCCCACGCGAGCGAACAGCGCCTGAGTGGAAGCACCCATACCAAAGGTCAGCATTGTTGTGGTGATTATAATCAGGTGATTTTCAGCAGGAATGAAGTGGTCGAGAACCAAGAACCACACCGAGACATCGAGCAGCGCCAGACCAACAACCGTCAGGCCCATAACAGCGCCCGAGCGGAACGCAACCTGCAGGCCGCTGTTCAGCGTCTGCCGAGCCGCATTGGCCGTACGTGCCGAAGCGTAGGTGGCTGTCTTCATTCCGAAGAAACCCGCCAGACCCGAGAAGAAGCCGCCCGTCAGGAACGCAAACGGAACCCAACTGTTCTGCAATCCGAAGAAGGCCATCACGGTGAAAATGGCGGCCAGCACCACAAAGACGATAATCACCACCTTGTACTGCTGTTTCAGATAGGCCATCGCGCCCTTGCGCACGTGAGCCGCAATCTGTTTCATCAGGTCGGTGCCTTCACTTTCCTTCATCATCTGACGGAAGAACAGGTAGGCGAAACTCAACGCCACCACCGAAGCCGCCAGAACAATGTAAATCAATTTTTCCATAATTCTGATAATTAAGAATTTATAAAACAATGTCAAAATTGCGGCGCTTGCCCGAACAAGGCCGACAAACTTTTGTTTAAAGGTATGGATTTAATATTAAGATTGTTGCATAGGGAAGGGGAAATTTTTGGGGAAATGGAAAAATCGGGGCATTTGTTCTTTTTTTCGGATAATTGAGCACGTCTTCCTTATTAAAAAAGTGTTTTATATTTGTATAATGGCTAAAAATGTTTAAAGCGCAGAGAAACAACGCGTATGAATCAAAATCCCGAACAGATAGCACGCGATAAAATCGATAGTCTGCTTGAGCAGGCGGGTTGGAAGATTCAGCCGAAAAGTAAAATCGACTTTTCGGCAGGAATAGGTGTGGCTGTGCGTGAGTATCAGACCGATGCGGGACCTGCCGACTACGTGCTGTTTGTCAACCGAAAACCCGTGGGCATTATTGAGGCCAAACGCGAAGAGGAAGGTGTGAACCTGACAGTGGTTGCCGAGCAGTCGGTGCGTTATGCCAACGCCAAACTGAAGTATCTGAACAACGAGCCTTTGAATTACATTTATGAAACAACGGGAACCCTGACTCATTTCACCGACTACAGTGACCCAAAACCGCGCAGTCGCGCTGTCTTTGCGTTCCATAAACCCGAAACAATTGCCGAATGGATTCGCAACGGGCGGAGTTTGAGAAACCGCTTGCAGGATTTCCCCGAGTTGGACACCACGGGTTTGCGTCCAGCACAGATTAAGGCGGTGACGAATCTTGAGGAATCGTTCCGCAACAACCGTCCGCGGGCGTTGATTCAGATGGCAACGGGGGCGGGCAAGACTTTCACTGCCATAACGTTCATTTACCGTCTGCTGAAATTCGCCAAAGCCAAACGGATACTGTTTCTTGTAGATACACGTAATTTGGGCGAGCAGGCCGAGCAGGAGTTTATGAACTTCCGCCCGAACGACGACAACCGCAAATTCACCGAACTCTACAATGTGCAGCGGCTCTCGTCGAGTTACATTGCCAACGACAGCCAGGTGTGCATTTCCACCATTCAGCGGCTCTATTCGATTCTGAAAGGTGAGGAGTTGGACGAATCGGCCGAAACTGACAACCCGAACGAATCGTCGTGGTTGCAGCAGCGGCTGAAGGATCAGCAGGCCATTCCTGTGGAATACACCGCCAAAGTGCCTATCGAACAGTTCGATTTTGTGGTGATTGACGAATGCCACCGCAGCATTTACAATCTTTGGAAACAGGTGCTCGACTACTTCGATGCGTTCCTTATCGGCCTGACCGCCACGCCCGACAAGCGCACTTTCGGTTTCTTCAACGAGAATGTGGTGAGCGAATACACCTACGAGCAGTCGGTTATCGATGGCGTGAATGTGCCGTACGATGTCTATACCATTGAAACTGAAATATCGAAAAACGGCGGGCTAATCAAGGCGGGATGGCATATCGACTATCGTGACAAGGCAACTCGCAAAACCCGTTGGCAGCAGGTGGACGAGGACACTGAATATAAGAAGAATGATTTGGACCGTTCGGTGGTGAATCCGAGCCAGATACGCACCGTTATTCGCCAGTTCCGCAAGGCACTGATGGAGGAGATTTTCCCGAACCGCTACGACGAAAACGGGCAGTACGAGGTGCCCAAGACGCTCATTTTCGCCAAGACCGACAGCCACGCCGACGACATTATCAAGATTGTGCGTGAGGAGTTCGACGAGGGCAACGACTTTTGCAAGAAGGTGACTTACAAGATTGACGAGGACCCCAAGTCGGTGCTGAACCGCTTCCGCAACCAATACTATCCGCGCATTGCCGTGACAGTGGATATGATTGCCACGGGCACCGACGTGAAGCCGCTCGAAGTGTTGCTCTTTATGCGTGACGTGCGCAGTGCCAACTATTTCGAGCAGATGAAAGGCCGTGGCACACGAACCATAAACCCCGACTCGCTGCAATTGGTGAGCCGCACGGCGCAGACCAAAACGCATTTTGTGATTGTGGATGCCGTGGGCGTAACGCAAACCAAGAAAACCGACAGCCGACCATTGGAACGCAAACCCACCGTGCCGCTGAAAGATTTGTTGGGCGCAGTAACAATGGGCGTGACGGAAGAAGATTTGTTCACTTCGCTTGCTAATCGTCTTATCCGACTGAACAAGGAGATAACCGAGAAAGAGAAGGAGAAAATAGAAACCTTGTCGCGAGGCAAGACGTTGGGGCAGATGAGTGCCGAACTGCTATCGGCTTTCGACCCCGACAAAATCGACGATGAGGCACAGGCAGAACTGAAAAAGATTCCGCCAACCGAACTGACGCCCGCCATTGAGGAGGAGATACGCAGAAAGGCGCAGCAGCGGTTGGCCGACATTGCCAGCAGCACCTTCAACGGCGAGTTGAACGAATACATTGTCACCGTGCGCAACCTGCACGACCAGAAGATTGACACCGTAAACCTTGACACGGTGCTGAAAAGTGAGTTCAACAGTTTCACACTCGAAAAGGCGAAAGAGACGGTGCACGATTTCACCGAATATTTGGAGCAGCACAAAGACGAGATAATGGCGCTGAGCATTTTCTACAACCAGCCCTACAACCGCCGCAATCTCACCTTGCAGATGGCGCAGGAGTTGCTCGAAAAACTGAAGCAGGACAAGCCGATGTTAGCACCGATGTACGTTTGGGATGCCTATTGTACGGTGGCTTCGACAAGCTCAGCCACCGAGAAAGCAAGCTCAGCCACCGAAGTAAAGGTCGTTGAGCCTGTCGAAACGACCGACGACCATAGCTCAGCCACCAAAGCGATGCCTGAGCCTGTCGAAGGCAGAGCGAATACGAAACACAAAACACCAACAAGACCGATAAGTGAACTTACAACCCTTGTCTCGTTAGTGCGCCACGCCTGCGGTATTGACAATAGCCTTGAGGCGTTCAACAACACCATTGAACGGAATTTCAACAATTGGCTGTTCCGCCAGCACACAGGTAACCGCAACCGCTTCACGCCCGAGCAGATAGAATGGCTGCGAATGATAAAAGACCACATTGTGAGCAGTTACCACCTTGATATTGACGATTTGGACTACACGCCTTTCGACGCCCAAGGCGGACGGGGCAAGATGTATCAACTGTTTGGCAACGAGATGGAAGCGATAATTGATGAATTGAATGAGGTGTTGGTGGCGTAACTCATACGGTGGCTTCGGCAAGCTCTGCAATGGTGGCTTCGACAGGCTCAGCCACCGAGGACGAAGCGATGCCTGAGCTTGTCGAAGGCAAAGCGTAAAAAAAAAAGATTATGAAAGGATATATGTACATATTACTCTGCAACGATGGCAGTTATTACACAGGAAGCACAAACGATTTGGAACGTCGTATGGCAGAGCATTTCTCAGGGCAAGGGGCCAACCATACAAAGAAGCACCCACCTGTTAAATTATTGTATTACGAAGAGTTCCAAAGAATTGATGATGCTTTTTATAGGGAAAAACAAGTACAAGGTTGGAACCGCAAAAAGAAAGAAGCATTGATAAATGGGCAATACGAGAAATTACCAGAATTGGCAAAATGCTATGCACAAAGGGATGTGGCTTCGACAAGCTCAGTCATCAATGAAACGATGCCTGAGCTTGTCGAAGGCAGAGCGGAAAAATCGAAATGATTTTTTAAATTTGTAAAGTATAATTTACGCGTATGAAAGGATATACATTAAAATTAAGCATTTACGAACTAACTATCAATAGAGTTGGCGAAAGAAATTCTGAAATCACTTACAAAAATGCTTTAGAAACAATTTCTGAAGAAAACGAAAAGGAGAAAATGTTCTCTCAGTTTAGTGCAAAATTTGAAAAATCATTTGATTCCAAGTTTGTTCTTAACTATGAAGGAACAAAAGCTATCGCTATTAAAAGTTTAAATGTCATCCCGACTAAAAATATAATTGACGGAATGTTAGTCGGGGGATTAACAGGAATAGAACAAGATGTTTATAAAACAAATAGTTCAACAAATACGGACAAGTTTATTCTAGATAATGAAGTTGCAGCACTGCCTTATTATTTTAAACTATGGATGCCATTAGATTCCAAAGTTGGTATACTTATGGTGCAAAGTTATACAGAAGCAGGTGTGGTTATGTTAATTAAAGACAAAATAGAACATTTCTTCAGGCAGCAGAACTATGCATTTATAGATAACAAATTTGTACCCAAAGAATATAAAGATAACTTTAAGAAGTTTAGCACGGTTAATAAATTGATTTTGACTAAAACCCAGATGAGTCAACAAGCGCGAGGAGCCCTAAATACTCTTTTCGCTGCATTTGAGGGATTAAAAGTGGAAATTAGGGTTTCAGGTTTTAATGTTAATATCGATGAGTTTTGGCAAAAAATGAATAAAGACAAACCACTAAATGCGAATTTGTCTGAATTTGAAATGCAAAATACGGGGGATTATAATGTAATCGCGACTTACCAAGACGTGAATGGAAGGCAAGCACAAGCTTGCTTAACCAAAAACTTTGATATTTTACCTAATATTATTCTATCTGATGAGATTAAAGAAGAAGGTAAAGAGTACCCTAATTATGAAAAAATAAGGGAACATACAGATGCCATATTAGAAGAAGTGAAAAAGGAAATTGGATATACGCCAAATGATGTGGAATAAAATAAGAATACTAGAAATCAGAAAAGGCGCGTTTGAGTCATTATCATATAAAGATGATAACGCTAATGAGAAAAACAAAAGCAATATATATATACTTTATTTATATGTCTTGCCCATAGTTGTTTCTGCGTTATTGTTGCTGATTGGAATTTTTATTACGGATAACATAGCAACGTATCTGATAACAAGTATTAGCATTTTCGCAGGATTGTTTTTCGGCTTATTATTCATTGTAACGGAAAGATACAATTCAAAGAAAGCACAACTGCAATCGGATGAAAACGAAGAAGTCCGTAATTATCTGATTCGTTATAAGAATTTTTCAAAGTTCTTAATCCGCCAAATATCATACACTATAGTTTTAGCCATAGTGCTTATTTTTCTAATGGCACTAATATATTTCTCACCACAAGTTCCGCGACTTGATTTGTGGGGATATGGCGAATTAATTCGCATAATTTGTAAATACATTTTTAATGGAGTTATTTATTATTGGGGATGCCAATTCTTGATTTTCATTATTGTCATTCTAGGAAATACATACGTAATGTTATCGGATGACATTAACAATAAAGCCACCAAATGAATTACCCAACATATAAACTCGGTGAAATTTGTGAAACCACCAGCGGAGGAACGCCTAACAGAAAGAATGATGCATATTATGGTGGTTCTATTCCGTGGGTAAAATCAGGAGAATTGGGCAAGGGTGTTATTTTTGACACCGAAGAAAAAATCACAGAAGAAGCCGTAAAGGAATCAAGTGCCAAAATATTTCCTGAAGGCACGCTTTTGATAGCCTTGTATGGCGCTACTATCGGAAAGTTAGGCTTTTTAGGCGTCCCTGCCGCCACAAATCAGGCTGTATGTGGCATTTTTGCGAATGAAAAGATTGATTTGCAGTTTTTGAGTTATTATTTGTTCCATAAAAGGAACGACTTGATAGCGCAAGGAACAGGCGGAGCACAACCAAATATCAGTCAGACAATACTGAAAAACCTTCCCATCCCCCTTCCCCCCCTTGCCACCCAGCACGCCATAGTAACCCGCATAGAAACCCTTTTCGCCGAACTCGACAAGGCCGTGCAGCACCTGCGCACCGCTCAGCAGCAACTCAAAACATACAGGCAGGCCGTGCTCAACCATTGGCTGAATAATGATGATGGAAAGTGGGAAATGGTGAAGTTGGGGAAGGTGATAGAAAAACCAACTTATGGAACTTCAAAAAAGTGTGATTATGATATTGTAGGAACGGGGGTTCTTCGAATCCCAAACATAGGGAATGGTTACATAATAGATGATGATTTAAAATTCGCAGTATTTTCAGATGAAGAAAAAGAAAAATATTCGTTGAAAGAAGGCGACTTGTTAACTATTAGGTCAAATGGAAGTGTTGATTTGGTGGGGAAGTGTGCGTTTATTTCGTCTAAAGAAGAAAAGTATCTTTTTGCAGGGTATTTAATTAGATTAAGGCCTTTCCCCGAAAAAGTAAATTCAAAATTCCTATCACTCACTTTGGAATCTCACAAATTGAGAATACAAATAGAAGATAAAGCCAAATCAACTAGCGGAGTAAACAATATTAATTCTGTTGAAATACAAAATCTCGAAATTCCCTTTCCCCCGCTCGCCGAGCAGCAGCGCATAGTAAAGGAAATCGAATCGCGTCTGTCGCAGGCAACGGCAACCGAGACCTACATTGAAAACGCACTGCAACAAGCCGAGGCACTCAGGCAAAGCATCCTCAAGAAGGCGTTTAGCGGGGAATTGGTGTGAAAAACAAATAGTTATGAAAATAAAATACTACAACAAGAAAGATGAAATAAATACATACGCGGATTGGGAGCGTGTGTTCAAAACAGCCAAACCAAAAGATTGGAAGGAAGGCAGAAGCGCCCAGTCGTTGGCTCATTTTATGATGCAAGAGAATGGTTTTGAGAATCTTAAACAGTATGTTGGCGAGGCTATTCAAACACCCAAAGATGAAATCGAGATACAAAAAGTAACTATCGAAGGCCGAATTGCTTTCGATAACTACAACCATTCACGCGAGCACGATTTGGCAATCGAAGCCCGAACCAAATCCAACAAAACCATTTTCATTGGAGTTGAGGCAAAAGTCGACGAGCCGTTTGGCTCTAAAACCATAGAGCAATACCGAAAAAGTGCAATCAATAAAAATACCAATTCAACCGTTCCTTGCCGAATCGATGGCCTCAAAACTTATTTTCCAAAGGACAAGGAACCCGAATTTGAAAAGATGCAGTATCAGTTAGCAACTGCAACAGCAGGAACACTTTGCGCACAAACAGCAGAAAAAACCGATTACGACTTTTATATTTTTATGGTATTGGTGTTCACCGACAACTGCGATGCCAAAAAGAAAGAGGAAAATATAAACGCCTTTGTTTTATTTTTGAATGCAATAGCCGCACAGGAGTTGTGTGAAGACACTTACAAATGCGAATCCAACAATAAAACGCTAATTATCATAAACAAGGATATTAAAACAACCACGGGCGGTGCCTGAGCCTGTCGAAGGCACCGTAGCAGAGGCAATGAAAGGCACCACTGTGGCTTCGACAGGCTCAGCCACCAAATTGATAAACAAAGATTTATGAAAGGATATATGTACATATTACTCTGTAACGACGGCAGTTACTACACAGGCAGCACAAACGATTTGGAACGTCGGATGGAGGAGCATTTTTCGGGTCAGGGTTCGAATCATACCAAGAAACACCCGCCAGTAAAATTGCTGTACCACGAAGAATTTCAGCGAATTGACGAAGCCTTTTATCGGGAAAAGCAAGTGCAGGGTTGGAGCAGGAAAAAGAAAGAAGCATTGATAAACGGTCAATGTGACAAGTTGCCCGAATTGGCAAAATGCTATGCACAAAGGGACGTGGCTTCGACAAACTCAGCCACCAAAGACGCAAGCTCAGCCACCGCGACAGAACTTGACAAAGGCACCACTGTCGTTTCGACAAGCTCAACGACCACTAGCGGTGCCTGAGCCTGTCGAAGGCACCGCGACAAAGCCTGTCAAAGCCCCGATGCTATAATGACGAAATTTATCGGTTTTTTAAAGTTTCGTCATTATCGTAAAAAGAAGCGTACCTTTAATTAAGGAAATCCATATTTAACTTTCGGACCGATAAACTTAAATATGGATAGTTATATTTAACTTTGCACTACCTAAAGTTAAATATGGCATTCAAATATGAGTATGGCTTTATTTGACTGCGAAGAATATTTACTAATGTAAAACAATATAACATTCTGAAAAACAGCAATATTTTTATTTGACGGTTATTTGACTGAATATTTATGACCGAATCAGCAATCATATCAAAGATTTGGAATATGGCCAATGTCCTGCGCGACGATGGCGTAAGTTATGGCGACTATTTGGAGCAAATCACCTATCTGCTCTTTCTGAAAATGGCCGATGAGATGAACCGCCCGCCATACAACAAGGGGCTGAAGTTTCCGCATTTGAAAGATGCCGAAGGCAGGGAAATCCCCGACGGCGAAATGTGCGATTGGGAGACCCTGACCAGCAAGCGTGGCGCCGAATTGGAAGCCTACTATGTGCAGATGCTTCGCAGCCTTGCCACCGAAAAAGGAATGTTGGGGCAGATTTACACCAAGAGCCAGAACAAGATTCAGGACCCAGCCAAACTGTTGCGCGTCATTGAGATGATCAACCGCGAGAATTGGTCGCTGATGGGTTCCGATGTGAAGGGCAAGATTTACGAAGGTCTTTTGGAAAAGAACGCCGAAGATACCAAAAGTGGTGCAGGACAATATTTTACGCCCCGTGCCCTGATACGTGCTATGGTGGCGTGTGTGCGCCCCAAGCCCGAAAAGACCATTATCGACCCTGCCTGCGGAACGGGTGGTTTCTTCCTTGCCGCTTACGATTATATTGCAGGTCAGCCGCTCAACAAAGACCAGAAACTGTTTCTGAAGAAAAAGACCTTCTTCGGCAACGAGATTGTGGCCAACACGCGCCGTCTGTGCTTGATGAACCTTTATCTGCACAACATTGGCGAACTCGACAGCGAGGACTTCATTTCGCCCAACGATGCCCTTGTGTCCGACACGGGCAACCGCTACGACTATGTGCTCACCAATCCGCCTTTCGGTAAAAAGAGCAGCATAACCATTACCAACGAGGACGGTGAGGTGGAGAAAGAGGATTTGAGTTACAACCGCCAGGATTTTTGGGAAACAACGTCCAACAAGCAGTTGAATTTCCTTCAGCATATCAAGACCTTGCTGAAAATCAACGGTCAGGCGGCTGTCGTTTTGCCCGACAATGTGCTGTTCGAAGGTGGTGCGGGCGAAGAGATACGCAAGCAGCTGATGAAAACCACCGAGTTGCATACCATTCTGCGTCTGCCGACGGGAATCTTCTACGCCAACGGCGTGAAAGCCAATGTTTTGTTCTTCGATAACCGCCCAGCCAGCAAGGATGTGCAGACCAAGGACATTTGGATATACGATTACCGCACCAACATTCACCATACGCTCAAAAAGTCGCCACTCACGTTCGATGATTTGGCAGATTTCATTAAGTGCTACAACCCCGAAAACCGCAACCTTCGCACCGAAACGTGGAGCGAGGCGAACCCCGAGGGCCGTTGGCGCAAGTTCACCTACGACGAGATAATAGCCCGCGACAAAACCAATCTCGACATTTTTTGGATAAAGGACAAGAGCCTTACCGACCTTGACAACCTGCCCGAACCCGATGAGATTGCCGCTGAGATAATAGAGAATTTGGAGGAAGGAATCGCTTGTTTCAGAAAGGTGTTGGCAAATGCATAGTTTGGCTCGTTCTGTTTAAAACGCAGTGTATCAATTGCTTTTGCAAAACATTTTTTTGGTCATTTAAAACGATAATTATGGAATGCCGCCCAGGATGTGCAGCCTGCTGCATAGTGATTTCGATAAGTTCGCCCATTCCAGGAATGCCCAACGGCAAGCCTGCGGGCGTGCGCTGCGTTAACCTTGACGACGATTTGCGCTGCAAGATTTTCGGCCGTCCCGAACGCCCGCGCATTTGCGGCGCCTTCCAACCCGACCCGCTCATTTGCGGCCAGTCGCGCGCCGAAGCGGTCAAAATAATGGCTGAACTTGAGGAGATGGATGTTGCACCTTTTCTCGACGAGAAACAGTGTGCGAATGGAACCAACTGATATACAAAGTCGGTCTATTCGCAGGCGGTGTTTTGCTACCCTAATTTTGTAACAACATCGGCTAACAAAGCCTCCTTGTCAACAGGCACAACGCCGACCTTTTCACAGACCAGACCGCCGGCAATATTGGCAATCTGCGCCGTTAAAACGGGTGGCAGACCGGCAGCCATACAGCACGAGGCCACGCTGATAACCGTATCGCCCGCGCCCGAAACGTCGGCAATGTCGCGGATTTCGGCTGGCGTGCGCGAGTAGCTGTCGCCATCGGTGATGAAAACGCCTAATTCAGAAAGCGTTACCATTATGTGGGTGGCGCCGAGCATTGAGCGCAGTTGTTGCGCCGCGGCGTTGAGGGCGTCGAAGTCGCCTTTGGCAAGTGTGATTTTAAGCCCTTCGCATATCTCCTTAAAGTTTGGTTTAAAGAGAGTTACGCCTTTATAGTTGGTGAAATTGCGCTTTTTGGGGTCGACAAGTGTCGGTATGTTGCGTTTTTGTGCTTGAGCCACAACGTGTTCAATAATAGCGGGAGTGATGTTGCCCTTGTCGTAATCTTCAAAAATCACGGCATCGAACTTGCATTTACCAAACAGGCTGTCGATGTGGCTGATGAATTGTTTTTCAATCTCTTCGGGCAGCGGTGCGGTCTGCTCGTCATCGATGCGCAGAAGGTGCTGGTTGCTGCTGATAATGCGCGTTTTGACGGTTGTCTTGCGATTGTCCGACTTGATAATGCCGTCGGCGGTCATTCTGTTCTGCTCGAGCAGACGGCAGAGAAGGTCGCCCTTCTCATCGTTGCCAATAACGGCGCACATCACCGGATTGGCACCCATCGCCTTCACGTTCAGTCCCACATTGGCTGCACCGCCAAGCCGTTCCTCGTGGCTTTTGATTGATATGATTGGTACTGGCGCTTCAGGCGAAATACGGTCAACCTTGCCCCACATATAGGCGTCAATCATTACGTCTCCCACAACCAGAATGTTGAACTGGCCGCATTTGGCAAACGCGTCGGTAATCAATTGCGCCTGACTCATATCACTGTGGTTTAATAAACTTTGAAACCGATTATCTTACGAACTTCTTTGAGTGTGGCCGATGCGCTCTCGCGGGCTTTCTCGGCACCCTGACGGGCAATTTTGTCAAGCAGTTCAGTGTTGCCCGAATACTCGAGAATGCGCTCGCGGATTGGCGCAATGGTCTTTACAATATCTTCAGCCAGCTGCTTTTTCATATCGCCGTAGCGCAGCGTGCAGTCGTTCCATTTCTCGTCGAAATACTTGTAGGTATCAGGCTCGCTCGCTATTTCCATCAGCGTGAACAGGTTCTGAATCACTTCGGGTTTTGGGCTGTTGGGCGCTTGCGGACCGGCGTCGGTCACGGCGCGCATCACCTTTTTGGTAATCGTCTTGGCATCTTCGTAAAGATAGATGCAGTTGCCTTCGCTCTTGCCCATCTTGCCGCTGCCGTCGAGTCCGGGAACCTTCACAGCGTGTTGGCTGAAGTAGAAATTCTGCGGCTCGGGGAAGAACTCCACGCCGTAGATATTGTTGAAACGGCGTGCGCACTTGCGGGCCATCTCCATATTCTGCTCCTGGTCTTTACCAACAGGCACTTTCAAGGCGCGGTGCTGAAGAATGTCTGCCGCCATCAGCGTGGGGTAGGTGAACAGTCCGGCATTGACGTTGTCGGGTTGTTTGCGGGCCTTCTCCTTGAAGGTTGTCACACGACTCAGCTCGCCAATGTAGGTGTTCATATTGAGATAAAGGTAGAGTTCGATAGTTTCAGGTACGTCGCTCTGGATGTAGATTGTGGCCTTGTCGGGGTCGATGCCGCAAGCCAGGTACTCGGCCAGAATGGTGCGTGCGCTGTTTTGTATGTTTTCGGGTGTCGGGTGAGTTGTGAGCGAGTGCCAGTCGGCAATAAAATAGAAGCATTTATACTCGTCCTGCATCTTCACAAAGCTTTTGACAGCTCCGTAGTAGTTGCCCAAATGAAGGTTTCCGGTGGGCCGGATACCGCTTAAAACTATATCCATAAATATTGTTTACTAATCTAATGTGCTATTTCAAAACAATTTCGGTCGAGCCAATCATACTGCCGTCGCAGAAGATTTCGGTTTTGTAGGTTCCCGAAGTCAGCTCGCCTTCGTCGCATTCGTAATAAATAACCATATCAACCTTTTCGCCCTTGTAGTCAACCTCGCGCAAGGCCGAGAAGGTTATCTTGTCGTCTTCGAATTTGAACGTTTCCTGCTCTTTGTTCACCATCATCAGGCCGTCGGGGGTAATGATGCGGATGTAGACCTTTTTGTTACCCTGCGGCGCAATCGGGTTCTCGTCGAGAGTGAATTTCACTGCCAGGCGTTTAACCTTCTTGGCTTTGTTGGCCGGTTTGCCTTTGGCTGTGTAGCTTTCCATACCGGTGTTGATGGCCTTGATTACCGACGCCTTGGCCACTTTGGTTGCGGCTTCCTCGTATTTCTTGGTCAGTTGCTTGTTCTCTTGTTTGGCCTGTGTTATTTGCTTCTTCACCTGAGTGTTCTCCTCGGTGAGCTGGATGTTGAGCGTGTTGAGCGAATCGATGGTGTGGACAAAACTCTTCATCACGTCGCGCAGGGTTTTAAGCTCCTTCTTGAGCTTGTTGATTTGCGCTTTGTTCTCCGATTTGGTGGCCTTCAGCTCGGTCATCAGCTGCTTGATGTGCTCTTTTTCTTTCTCAAGCTGCGCCGAGATGCTGTCGTTGCTGGTCTCAATGTTCTCGTAGTCGGTCAGCAGCAGATGATACTGCACTGTCAGCGAGTCCTTCTCTTCCGAAACCTGATTGATGGTTATGGTCTGAATGTGGCTTGTGTAGGTCTTTGAGAAGTACAGAAAGCACAACACAACCAGTAGTATTGATTCCACGACGATGATGGTGACAAGCTTCTTGTTCCGTCCGCCGCCCGTTGTCGATTCAAAATCCTTTAAATTATCCACAATGATTTGATTTTAGTGTGAGGCAAAAGTATATTTTTTTCGTTTTCTCTTTATATGACAATCAGATTATTGCGCTTTACCCGTATTTTCGGGGTAGAGAATGTCATATAGAGCCGAAACCGAATCTTCTATCAAACCTGTGCAAACAATATTGTGATGGGCGCGCGCCTCAACTTGCTCCTTGCTGACTTTCTTTTTCAGCAGCTCGCCACATTCGGCTGTGCCATAAATGTTTACAATGCTGGCGTTCAGGTCCTGCACTTTTTTGTATTGCGCCAGTTTGGTGTTCATATCCTTTGGGTCGTACTTGCCCGTGGCCATTCCAAGCACCATAAAAGCGCCAGTCACGGCACCGCATTTTCCGCGCAAGCGCCCCATTCCGCCACCAAACGGCGCCGAAATCATAGCAACAGTGTTCGCATCAGCGCCAAACTCGGGCGCAAATGTCATTGCAACCGACTGCGAGCACGCGTATCCCTCTTTGAAATAGGCCAATGCCTTGTCAATGGCTTCCTGTTTTGTCATAGCTGATTTGTTTTGGGCAAAAATAAATGAATTTTGAATCGGCTTATCGTTTTGTGCCTATGATAGTTGTGCCCGGACGCGCGGAAAAGCGCCAATCAAATGTTTCAGAGGCTCCATTCTTGCAAAAACACATTGTAAATTAGACAATTATTCACGAGTCCTCAATTTTTCTTCCAAAAGGTTACACTTTATCAAAAATAATCCTACCTTTAAAAGACGCTTAAATGCGAAAAGAATGTAGCTGTCCCCAAAATGCTAAATAAATAGTGTTTAAACAGTTACACTAAACTTGATTATTATTTTGATGATATGGGACTTTTAAAATCATTGGTTGCAACGTGCCTTTTGTTGGCGGCAAACCCGATATTTGCGCAAGACACCATTCCTAATCAGACCGACACGGCGGCAGCCATTGCACCGTCAGAAAAAGGCTTCGACGCGGGCGAAGTCATAATGCACCACATAAAAGACTCGCACTCGTGGCACTTCTACGACCGCTTGGCCCCCGACGGCAGCGAGTCGGCAGTGGCCATTCCGCTACCTATTATATTATATAGCGACGGCCACCTTGACGTTTTTATGTCGTCGGCGTTTGACGAAGGCAAGAAGACTGTTGTGCGCGGCGGGGGCAGCCGTGAGTACATTCTGCACCACGACAAGATTTACTTTGCAGAGAACGGCCAACTCAGGCACGATGAGCACGGCGCCATTCTGAACGCCGCACCGCTCGACCTTTCCATAACCAAAAACGTGGCTTCGATGATGCTTTCGGCCATTCTGCTGCTCTGGATTTTCATTGCCACCGCGCGCGGCTACAAAAAATACGGCGAAGTGCCCACAGGCCTGCGCGGATTCACCGAGCCGCTCATTCTGTTTGTCAAAGACGAGATTGCAGTGCCCAACCTGGGCGAAGCGCACTACCGCAAGTATCTGCCCTATCTGCTCACGCTCTTCTTCTTCATTTGGATAAACAATATGCTCGGCTTGCTGCCAATGGGCGCCAACCTGACGGGCAACATTGCAGTAACAATGCTGCTGGCCCTGTTCACATTCATAATCACCAATGTATCAGGTTCGAAGCACTATTGGAAAGAGATTGTTTGGATGCCTGGCCCGCCCGTTCTGGTCAAGCCGATAATGACGGTGATTGAGTTGATAGGCCTGTTCACCAAGCCCTTCTCGCTAATGATTCGATTGTTCGCCAACATTACCGCGGGCCACATTATCGTATTGAGTTTCATTTCGCTGATATTCATATTCAAGAGCGTGCTGATTTCGCCCGTTTCCATTGTCTTTGTGCTGTTTATGGACGTTCTGGAGTTGCTTGTTGCTGCGCTTCAGGCCTACATTTTCACAATGCTGACGGCAATGTATATTGGTATGGCGGTGAAAGGCGGGGAGGAATAAATTGAAAATTGAAAAATGAAAAGGATTCTGTTATCGGCGGTTATGGTTTTTGTGGGTGCCGCGCTTTGGGCGCAGGCATTCACGGGCGATTCCGTGCGCGATGCGAGAATTAAATCCGAAATCCAAAACCTTACTGCCGACGCAACCATTTCGATTGACGAACAGACATACCTTTCATTGCTAGATAACGAAATTGAATTGGTTACCAAATATCTGCCAAAAAACAAGTTGACCGAGAATCTGGTTGTGCCTGAATTTGGAGCATTTGAAGTGATAACTTATCTGACACCAAATTGTGAATTGAGAAATCTTATTGCAAAGGTTTCTGACTGCGAATGGGACGCTGTTGGAAAGTATGCAGAGGATTTGGAAGAGGCAGGCTGGAACTTCAAACCTGGTATGGTGCTGTATGGCGAGCATAAATCGGCGCCCGATGTAAAGTTAGAGTTGGGTTATCAGAAAAAAATTGAGCAAATGACTATGCTCATTTATAATTTTCCGATAATGAGTGGCTATACAAAAACTGTAATTAAGGCTAACGGTGACGTGGAATATTATAGAAGCAATATAAGTAATTATTAATAAAGAACTTACGTTTAATTTAAAAATTAAATTTTATGGAACCATTTTCAGTAGGTGCGGGTTTGGCAGTATTAGGTGCTGGTCTCGCAGTAATTGGTGCAGGTTTGGGTATCGGCCGTATCGGCGGTCAGGCAATGGACGCCATTGCCCGTCAGCCTGAGGCTGCTGGTCAGGTGCAAACCAATATGATTATTTCGGCTGCATTGGTTGAGGGTTGCGCACTGTTCGCAATCGTTGTATCACTGCTTGCTTCGTTGTAATCGGCAAACACCAAAAACAACTAAATGCCACTTGCAGCGATTGGCTGCAAGGGCATTTTAAAAAGGAAACTAAAAACGAAACAATATGGATTTAGTAACCCCACAAATCGGATTGCTTTTCTGGACCGTCCTAATCTTCCTGGTACTGGTCTTCCTGCTTGCGAAATTCGCCTGGAAGCCAATCCTGAAAATGGTTGAGGAGCGGACAAAGAACATTGAGGACGCGCTCAACTCGGCCGAGAACGCCAAAAAGGAAATGGCTGGTCTGAAGGCTGAAAACGAGCAGATTATGAAAGAAGCGCGCGCAGAACGCGACAAAATCGTGCGCGAGGCCCGCGAAATGAAGGACAGGATTATCGAGGAGTCGAAAGAGACGGCCAAGGCCGAAGCCGACAAGATTCTGGCGCAGGCCCGCAAACTCATCGACGACGAGAAGCGCGCCGCTATGAACGAGTTGAAGGACCAAGTGGCATCGCTCTCAATCGAGATTGCCGAAAAAATCCTGACAAAGGAACTTTCCGACAAGAAGAAACAGGCCGAACTCATCGACGACATTCTGAACCAATCAAACCTGAACTGATATGGACCAAAGCAGAATAGCCGTCAGATACGCCAAGGCACTCTTTGAACTGGCACAGGAGAAGAAACTGGTGGAGCGCGTGAAAGCCGACACCGACCTTGTGGCTCAAGTGTGCGCCCTGCCCGAAATGGTGCAACTGGCCGAAAGCCCCGTCATCAAGCCGTCGGCAAAGGCAAAGGCGTTTGACAAGATTTTCAGCGGCAAGGTTGACGCGCTGACACTCGCATTTCTGCAAATGGTGGTGGCCAACCGCCGCGAGCGCTACATTGGCGCAATGTGCCGCAATTTTGCGAGCCGATTCTACGAGTACGCCAACATCCGCCAAGTGCACATCACCACGGCCGCGCCCATCGACGAAAAGACGACCGAACGCCTGCGCAAGGCCATTGCCGAAATGTGCAAGTCGGAGGTGGAAATGACGGCGTCGGAGGACCCGAGCCTGATTGGAGGTTTCGTGCTTCGCATTGGCGACCAACAGTTGGACGCAAGCGTCAGTTCGAAACTGAACAACCTGAAACAGAAATTTACTCAAACATCGATTAATTAGATAAAAACCAAAATATTATGGCAGATATCAAACCATCGGAAATATCATCGGTTCTGAAGCAGCAACTTGAGGGCTTCAAATCGGCAAACGAATTTGACGAGGTGGGCACCGTGCTGACCATCGGCGACGGCATCGCCCGCATCTACGGGCTGTCGAACGCGCAGTCGAACGAACTTATCGAGTTCGAGAACGGCGTGAAGGGCATTGTGCAGAACCTTGAGGAGGACAACGTGGGCGCCGTTTTGCTGGGCCCGTCGGAGGGAATCAAGGAGGGCGACACCGTGAAGCGCACCCGCCGCATCGCGTCTATCAACGTGGGCGAGGGGTTGCTGGGCCGCATCATCAACACCATTGGTGAGCCCATCGACGGCAAGGGCCCCATCACTGGCAAACTCTACGAAATGCCGCTGGAGCGCAAGGCGCCTGGCGTTCTGTTCCGTCAGCCTGTGAAAGAGCCGTTGCAGACAGGCCTGAAACCTGTTGACGCTATGACGCCAATCGGCCGCGGACAGCGCGAACTTATCATTGGCGACCGTCAGACAGGAAAAACAGCCATCGCCATCGACACCATCATCAACCAAAAGAGTTTCTACGACGCTGGGAAACCCGTTTACTGCATCTACGTGGCAATCGGGCAGAAGGGCAGCACCGTGGCCAACATCGCCAAAACGCTTGAGCGTCACGGCGCAATGGCCTATACAATAATTGTGTCGGCAACGGCTTCGGACCCTGCCGCAATGCAGTTCAACGCGCCGTTTGCGGGCGCCGCCATTGGCGAGTTCTTCCGCGACACTGGCCGTCCTGCGCTGGTTGTGTACGACGACCTTTCGAAACAGGCCGTGTCGTACCGTGAGGTGTCGCTGCTGCTTCGTCGTCCGCCTGGCCGCGAGGCTTACCCTGGCGACGTCTTCTACCTGCACAGCCGTCTGCTGGAGCGTGCCGCGAAAATCATTGAGAGCGACGAGGTTGCGCGCCAAATGAACGACCTTCCGCCTGTGCTGAAGGACGCCAAGGACGAGAACGGCGAACCGCTTGTGAAGGGTGGAGGCTCACTCACCGCGCTGCCAATCATTGAGACGCAGGCAGGCGACGTTTCGGCCTACATCCCGACCAACGTAATCTCAATCACCGACGGACAGATTTACCTTGAGTCGGACCTGTTCAACTCGGGCATCCGCCCTGCCATCAACGTGGGTATCTCGGTATCGCGTGTGGGTGGTAACGCGCAGATTAAGAGTATGAAGAAGGTGGCTGGTACGCTGAAAATCGACCAAGCGCAGTTCCGTGAGTTGGAGGCGTTCTCGAAATTCGGCTCTGACCTTGACGCCGCCACAAAGGCCGTGCTCGACAAAGGCCGCAAGAACGTTGAGATTCTGAAACAGGGACAGTACGCCCCGATGCCCGTGGAGAAGCAGATTGCCATCATCTACTGCGGCGTGAAGGGCTTGCTTGCCGACGTGCCAATCAACAAAGTGCGCGATTTTGAGGCCGATTTCCTTGAGACAATGGAACTGAAGCACCGCGACACGCTTGACGAACTGAAGGCGGGCACATTGACCGAGAACGCTGAAAACGCTATAAAAGAGACAGTTAAAGAAGTATCGGCTAAATACGCAAACTAAAAGTAAAACGCTATGGCAAACCTGAAGGAAATCAGGCAAAGAATTGCTTCGGTGCAGACCACGCGGCAGGTCACAAGTGCAATGAAACTTGTGTCGGCGGCCAAACTGCGCAAGGCTCAAGACGCCGTTATCAAACTTCGGCCTTTTGCCAACAAACTGGCCGAAATACTGGCGAACCTGTCGGAGACGCTGAACGAGTCGGGCGAGTGCGCCTTCACCAAAGGCCACGGCGACGGCACCCGCCTGCTGGTGGTTGCCATCAACTCGAACCGAGGCTTGTGCGGCGCGTTCAACGCGAATGTGAACAAGGCTATCAATCAGGTGATTGCAGAGCAACGGGCGCAGGGACTCACCAACGCCGACGTGATTGCAATCGGCAAGAACGCCTTCGAGTTTGCCAAACGCAGCAAACTTGAGGTGACGGAGTTCAACGAGTTGTACTCGACACTCGACTTTGCCCACGCCCTGCCCATCATCGACCAAATAATGGGCGACTTTGCCGCAGGCAAGTACGACAAGGTGGTGCTGGTTTACAACTTCTTCAAGAACGCGTCGACGCAGGTGGTGACC
This sequence comes from uncultured Bacteroidales bacterium, assembly GCA_902790595.1. Taxonomy (GTDB): domain Bacteria; phylum Bacteroidota; class Bacteroidia; order Bacteroidales; family SZUA-534; genus RUG13583. The sequence goes on along the minus strand of CADASL010000003.1, from coordinate 219,896 downwards.
ACAGAGCAACTGCTGCCGATTGTGCCCGCCGCGCAGACTGGAGGCAAGAATGCAGCCACAAACTACATTTTTGAGCCGTCGGAGGAGAGCCTGGTGGAGAAGATTCTGCCAATGTCGCTGCGAATGCAGTTCTACAAGGCCGTACTCAACTCGTACGCCGCAGAGCACGCCGCGCGAATGACAGCAATGCACAAGGCCACCGACAACGCCACCGAACTGCTGCGCACACTCAACCTGCAGTACAACAAGGCGCGTCAGGCGGCCATCACCAACGAGATTACTGAAATTGTGGGCGGCGCCGACGCTCTTAAAGATTAATTGACAGAGAATGAATAAGATATTAGTGACAGGAGGAGCGGGATTCATTGGGAGCGCGTTGGCTGAAAAGTTGATTAGCAACCCCGACAACTATGTTGTGATTGTCGATAATCTTTCGACAGGCAACATCGGCAAACTGCCCAACCTGCCGAAAACCAACTGGAGGTTCATAAAGTGCGACGTGAACGACTACACCGAGATTGCGCCCGTTATGACAACCTATCAGTTCGACTATGTGTTCCACTTTGCCGCCGTGGTGGGCGTTCTGCGCACGCAGCAATACCCCGTGAGCGTGCTGAACGACATCGACGGAATAAAAAACGTGCTGTCGCTCTCGAAGAACACAACCGTGAAGAGGGTGTTTTTCTCATCGTCGTCGGAGATTTACGGCGACCCTGTGGAAATGCCGCAGAACGTTTACACAACGCCGCTCAACAGCCGTCTGCCCTACGCGGTGGTGAAGAACATTGGCGAGGCCTTCCTGCGCTCTTACAAACAGGAGTACGACCTTGACTACACCATCTTCCGATTCTTCAACACCTACGGGCCGAAACAGAGCCGCGATTTTGTCATCAGCAAGTTTATGCTGGCGGCGCTCAACAACCGCGACATCACCATCTACGGCGACGGCCTGCAGACACGCACCTTCTGCTACATCGACGATAACATCGACACCTGTCTGACAGCCTTTTACGAGAACAAGGTGGTGAACGGGGTGATAAACATCGGCGGAAACCGCGAGGTGACAATCAAGGAGTTGGCGGAGATAATCATCCGCGAGACGGGCTCAAAATCGAAAATCGTGCACGTTGAACCGCTCAAAGAGGGCGATATGCGCCGCCGCCAACCCGACAACTCGGATATGAAGGCGCTGCTCAACCGTCCGCTCATCAAGGTTGACGAGGGCATACGCAAGATAATTGAAAAAGGACTTTTTGAATTGAACATTCAATAATGGAAAGCACGGCCAACATATTGAAAACCATTGAGCAGCGCATTGCCGCACTGCCTTTGCAGCGCGAGCCGCAGGGGCTTTACGAGCCGATTGTGTACTCAATGGGCAACGGCGGAAAACGCATCCGTCCGCTGCTGACGGTTCTGGCCTGCCAAGTGTTTGACGCTGACAAGGTTGCCGACGCTTACACGCCCGCCATTGCGTGGGAAATGTTCCACAACTTCACGCTGCTGCACGACGACGTTATGGACCGCGCGCCCATCCGTCGCGGAAAGCCCACGGTGCCCGCCAAATACGGCGACAACACCGCCATTCTGTCGGGCGACACAATGCTGGTTGAGGCGTTCAGCATTCTGCATCAGACCAAGAGCAACAGTTTCAGCAAGATAGCCGAACTGTTCGCCCGCACGGCGCAGGAGGTTTGCGAGGGGCAAATGTACGATATGGAGTTTGAGGAGCGGGCTGATATTACTGAAAATGAGTACATTGAAATGATAAGGCTGAAGACATCGGTGCTGATTGGCGCCTGCCTGAAAACGGGCGCGCTTATGGGTGGCGCCACCGACGCCGACGCGCAACTGTTGTACGACTTCGGCATCAATCTGGGCCTGGCGTTCCAACTGCGCGACGACCTGCTCGACACCTTCGGCAACCCCGAAACGTTTGGCAAGCGCATTGGCGGCGACATTGTGTGCGGCAAGAAAACCTATCTGCTAATCAATGCGTTGAACGCGGCATCGGCGCAAGACCGAGCCACTATGAACGACTGGCTGGGGCGCACGGAGTTTGACGAGGAGGCGAAAATCGAGGCCATCAGGGCAATGTATGTGAAGTACGGCATCGACCGAATGAGTGAGAAAAAAATTGAGGAATACGATAACAAGGCAACGCAGATTTTGGATAAATTGAGTGCCCGCGGACTGGAGGTGAGCCCGCTGCGCGAATTGAGCCAAAAACTGCTGAACCGCGACAAATAAAAAAGTGTAACTATTAATCTTTCAAAGATATGGCGAAGAATATTGGTAAAATCGTTCAAATCATCGGCCCTGTGGTGGACGTGAGTTTTGAGCAAGAAGGCAACCTGCCTAACATTTTGGACGCGCTGGAGATTAAGCGCGCCGACGGCAGCACTCTTGTGTGCGAAGTGGAGCAACACATTGGCGAGAAGACAGTTCGTGCCATTGCAATGGACTCAACCGACGGTTTGAGCCGCGGTGTTGAGGTGGTGGCCACTGGCGCGCCAATCAAAATGCCTGTGGGCGAGCAGATTAACGGCCGCCTTATGAACGTTACGGGCGACACCATCGACGGCATCGGCGCTCTGCCAAAGGAGAACGGCTACCCGATTCACCGCGCGGCACCAACCTACGACCAACTCTCGACCGAGTCGGAGGTGCTCTTCACTGGCATCAAGGTCATCGACCTGATTGAACCCTACACCAAGGGCGGCAAGATTGGTCTGTTCGGCGGCGCTGGTGTGGGCAAAACGGTTCTTATTCAGGAACTTATCAACAATATCGCCATCGGCTATTCGGGCATATCGGTGTTTGCTGGCGTGGGTGAGCGCACCCGTGAGGGCAACGACCTTCTGCGCGAAATGATTGAGGCTGGAATTGTTGACTACGGCGAGGAGTTCAAAAAGAGTATGGAGGAGGGCGGCTGGGACCTTTCGAAGGTTGACACCGAGGCCCTGAAGAACTCGAAACTGGCAATGGTGTTCGGCCAAATGAACGAACCCCCTGGCGCACGTGCACGTGTGGCTCTGTCGGGTTTGTCGGTTGCCGAGAGTTACCGCGACGGCGACGGCTCGGGCAAAGGCCGCGACATTCTGTTCTTCATCGACAACATCTTCCGTTTCACACAGGCTGGCTCTGAAGTTTCGGCGCTGCTGGGACGTATGCCTTCGGCTGTGGGCTATCAGCCGACTCTGGCCACTGAAATGGGTAATATGCAGGAGCGAATCACATCGACAAAGAACGGTTCAATCACATCAGTGCAAGCCGTGTATGTGCCTGCCGACGACCTGACCGACCCCGCACCTGCCACAACATTCGCCCACTTGGACGCCACAACGGTGTTGAGCCGTAAGATTTCGGAGTTGGGTATCTATCCCGCCGTTGACCCGCTCGACTCTACATCGCGAATCCTGACCGAAGAGGTTGTGGGCAAGGCTCACTACGAGACGGCACAGCGCGTGAAACAGTTGCTGCAGCGCAACAAGGAGTTGCAGGATATTATATCGATTCTGGGTATGGACGAACTCTCGGAGGAGGACAAACTGGTTGTGCACCGCGCCCGCCGCGTTCAGAGGTTCCTGTCGCAGCCGTTCCACGTTGCCGAGGCGTTCACTGGCCTGAAGGGCGTGTTTGTTAAGATTGAGGACACCATCAAGGGATTCAATATGATTATGGACGGCGAGGTTGACCAATACCCCGAAGCGGCCTTCAACCTTGTGGGCACCATTGAGGACGCCATTGCCAAAGGCGAGAAAATGCTGGCGGAGGCGAAGAAATAGTGGTTGTTTAGGCATTAGGCATTGGGCATTAGGCATTAGTAATTAGGAGTTAGGAGTGTTATGGTGATTTTGATTGTTATAGCGGTAGTAATGATTGCCTTGGGGGTTTTACTTCTTAAGGGCAAAGCCGATAGGTTTATTGCTGGTTATAACACTGCAAGCGAAGAAGAACGCAAACAGGTAAACATCAAGCGATTGCGTTTGGTGGTGGCCTTATGCCTTTGGGCAACAACGGCTGTTTGCGTTTTGGTTCTTCCTAACCTTCCAAAGCACGAAAAGCCTGGTAGTGAGGTATTTATTTTATTGGGAATAATTTTCGCGATAGCCATTGTGACGGTTATTTTGGCAAACACTTGGTGCAAGAAGAAAGCGGAAGATTAAACAGTAGAGACGTGGCGCGCCGCGTCTCTACGATAGGCATAAAAACAGAAGGTTATGATTTTTGAAATCGTATTTGGGATAATTTGTTTTGTTTGGGGCGTTGTCATTCTGACTGGCAAGGTCGATAAATGGTTGATTTATCCCTTCAAGAAAATCAACATAAAACGATTCCGATTAGTAACGGGTATTGGAAATTTATTGGGTGGTTTTTTGTTTATCCTTGACGTCTGCTTTGGCTATAACACAATCTTTTTAGGTGCGCTTGCCATATTGGTTGTTGTAATAATTACTTTACAATATACTTGGTGCAGAAAGATACCTGAAACCCAAACAGCGTAGTGCTAAACCTTCTAAACTTCTCAACAGCGAAGCGACTCAACTTTTAACTCTAAACTTTTAAAGAAATGATTGCGGAAATAGTAACACCTGACAAGTCGGTTTACAGCGGAAATGTGACGCTGGTGAGCGTTCCTGGCGTTATGGGCTCGTTTGAGATTCTGAACAGCCACGCCCCGATAATATCGACTTTGGGCAAAGGCCAAATACGTATTGTGGAAGACAACGCCGACCATAGCGAGCAACTGTTCGACATCGAAGGCGGTATTGTCGAAGTCAAAAACAACAAAATTAACGTGCTGATTGAGAAGTAGGAATCAATTGGTTGATTGATAAAAAAAAGAAAGCCTCATCTATTTTTAGGTGAGGCTTCTTTTTTGTGGTGTTTATGTTTCAGTTTACTTGATTCCCATCTCGTCAACCAAGTTCTGCGCACCGAAGTACTTGTCGATAATGAGCAGCACGTAGCGGATGTCCACTGCGATACATTTCTGCAATTCAGGCTCAAAGGCGATGTCGCCGCTCATAGCTTCCCAATTGCCGTCGAAGGCAAGGCCGATGAGCTCGCCACGGGCGTTCATAACGGGGCTGCCCGAGTTGCCGCCGGTGATGTCGTTGTTGGTTGTGAAGCAGGCGTTCAGCGAGCCGTCGGGGTTGCCGTAACGGCCATAATCCTTCTTCTGGTAAATCTCTTTGAGTTTGGCCGGTACGTTGAACTCGCGTACATCGGGGTCCTCTTTCTCCATCACACCCTCAAGCGTTGTTTTATAGTCGTAGGTGACGGCATCGGCAGGTTTGTATCCGGCAACTGTGCCGTAGGTCAGGCGCATAGTGCTGTTGGCGTCGGGTGCGAAAAGCTTGTCGGGCTGCATCTCCATCAGTCCGGCAACAAAGAGGCGCATACCTTGTGAGAGTTTGTCGGCGCCATCGACACACTGGTAGTAAAGCTGCGAGTAGAGGTTATAGCTGCTGCTGCCTGCTGCAAGCAACGGGTCGGCATTGATGGCTTTCTCGGTGGGTTTGGCGGCCAAGGCATCAAACTTAGCTCTGTCGCAGAATGCCGATTTTGCAAACGCATCATCAACAAACTTATCAATGTTGCCCTTGTATTTGCCTAAAACTGTTTTGGTTATGTATTCAGGATAGAATTCCGGCTCAACGTTTTTAATGAACAGCTTAATCATTGTTTTCGATGTCTGGCGGTCAACCTCGCGGTTGTAGTCTTTGAAGAACTCGTCGGCACGCTCACGCAGAGCCTCGCGGGCTTTCTGAATTTCCTCGGGGTCGGTTTTGGGGTCGGCCAGTTTTTTCAGATGCGACTCGCAGCGAGTTGCGAAATATGCCGATTCCATTCCATACAGCTGGCTCTCAATTATATAAGTTATGGCACGATTATAGGCGGCATTCTGAATCACACCATCCTCAACCAAATCCAAAGCCTTGCCGTATTTCGCTTTGCGCGACTCATCGGCAGCCACCCATTTGGCGAAATCGGCCTCAAGCTGGCGTTTCTTATCAACAACGTGAAGACGCTTCAGACCTTTGTTCTGGCCGATTGAGTACTTCCAATAGTTCGACGACCGCGCGAACTTCGAGGCATATTGAATTCTTATTTTAGTATCGTTATCCATAAAACTCTCCCACACGTCCTGCTTGGCGCCACGCACAAAGGCGCGCACCTCGTTTGTGGCTGTCATCTCGGTCTCGGTCTCCCACGACGAGAAGAATCGGTCAGTTGAGCCGGGATAGCCCATCACAAAGGCGAAATCGTTCTCCTTGTAGCCTTCGAGCGAGATTGGCAGGAAATGTTTCGGCTTGTAGGGCACGTTCTCCTCCGAATATTCGGCCGGTGAGCCGTCGGGAGCGCAATAGACACGGAACATCGAGAAATCGCACGTATGACGCGGCCACATCCAGTTGTCGGTATCGGCGCCGTATTTGCCAACCGACTCAGGCGGTGCTGCTACCAGTCGTACATCTTTATAAACTTCATACACAAACAGATAATACTGATTGCCGAAGTAAAAATCCTTGACGTGGGCGGTGTAGTGCGTGTCGGCCTTGGCCTCCTCCGAAATCACGTGGCAGAGCGAATCGACAATCTCCTCGCGCTGCTCCTCGTTGGAGCCGTCGGGTATCTGGCTGACAATGCGTTCGGTCACATCCTCAACCCTGACCAAAACCCAAGCCGTCTTGCCAGGATTGGCCAGCTCCTCGGCCTTGCTTCTGGCCACGAAACCATTGGTTAGCAAGTCATTCTCAACTGTGCTGTGGCTCTGAATCTCGCCATAGCCGCAGTGGTGGTTGGTCATCAGCAGGCCCTCTTCCGACACAAACGATGCCGTGCAGCTTCCGCCGTCCAGCGCCACAATGGCGTCCTTCACGCACGCTTTGTTGATGTTGTAGATGTCTTCGGCCGTGAGCTTGAAACCAAGCTCGGTCATTGTGGCCATATTTTTCTCAAGAAGAATGGGCAGCCACATTCCCTCGTCGGCTCTCGACACAAACGGGCTCGCCATCAGCGCTGAAATCAGCAGTAGTGTTATTTTACGCATAGAAATTAGTGGTTTTATTGTTGTTAAAACGCGCCAAAGGTATCATTGGCAACGGAAATTGAAAAGTGAAAAATGCATATAAACGAATTTTTATGCATAATTCTTCTTCGCTACCAATGCGGATAAATGTAACCATCTAATTATCAAAACGATAACAGACATACCAAAAGAGACTTTCACTTAAAAAGCGAAGCCTGATTTGCCGAATCAGCAAGATTTGCTCTTACTTTTTCTTCACCTCAACCTTGTGAGTGGCGGCAAGATTGCTGTTGCGATAGTCGATGGCGGCCATCACATTGTCGGCCAGCGAGTGGAAGTATCCGCCCACGATGCTTGTGCTGTCGAGAGCTGCCGGTTGGCCGCTGTCGCCGCCTTCGCGAACACTTTGCACAATTGGTATCTGTCCAAGGAATTTCACGCCCTCGGTCTCGGCCAGCCGCTTGCAACCGCCGTTGCCAAAGATGAAATATTTGTTTTCGGGCAGTTCGGCAGGTGTGAACCACGCCATATTCTCAACCAGGCCCAATACCGGCACGCCAACTTTCTCGTTGAGGAACATATTCATCCCCTTCAGAGCATCGGCCAGAGCCACCTCCTGCGGTGTGCTGACAATGATGGCGCCAGTCACGGCAAGCATCTGGATGATAGCCAGATGAATATCACCTGTTCCGGGAGGCATATCGATAAGCAGATAGTCGAGGTCGCCCCACGCGCCCTCCATAATCATCTGCTTGAGGGCGCTGGTGGCCATCGGGCCGCGCCATACAAGAGCGTCCTTGGCATTCACAAAAAAGCCGATGGACAGCAGCTTGACACCATATTTCTCAACCGGCACAATCAGCTTCTCGTCGTTGGCCATCGGGCGTGCGTCGGGCAGGTCGAACATAAGCGGAATCGATGGTCCGTAAATGTCGGCATCCACAAGGCCCACTTTGGCGCCCTTCTGCGCAAGCGCAACAGCCAGATTGACGGCCACGGTTGATTTACCCACGCCGCCTTTGCCTGAGGCCACGGCAATAATGTTCTTCACATTGCGCAGGCCGTTCGGCTCGTCGTCTTCGGTTTCGGGTTTCGACTGCACCCTGATGTTGCCGCGCACGCTGATGCCGCTGATGGCAGCCTCAAGCGCCTCGACGCAGTTCTGTTTGAGCAGGGCGATGTTGGTGCTCTCCTTCTTACCAATCATCAGCGTAAAGCCGACGTTCGGGCCATCAATTTCGAGCCCTTGAACCATTCCCAACTGGATTATGTCTCGCTTGAGTTCGGGGTGGACAACCGTCCGCAGCACGCCGAACACTTGTGCAGGTGTGATTTCCATATTGTTGCGCTTATGTGGCGGCAAAGATAGAATAGTTCGGCGGAAAAAATGGGTTTATTTGGCTTGAGCCGAAAGTAGTCGGGCTTTTTTCTTACATTTCGCACTTGTAAGTAATTTGAAAATGAAAACATCACTATCTGCTCTTATGCTTGCCGCAATGCTCTCGCAAAACGCTGCGGCACAAGAAATTCCGCAAATCGCCAACGTGCTTAACCGCGAAAAAATATCGCTCAACGGCGATTGGAACTATATTGTTGACGTTCAGGAAGAAGGCTATTACGACTATCGTATGAATCCAACCCCGTGGGGCTTTTTTCTGAACGCAAAACCGCAGCGCCCCGAAGATTTGGTTGAGTACGATTTCGACCTTGCGCCAACAATGGCAATACCATCGGACTGGAACACAAAAGACGAGCGGTTGTTTTTCTACGAAGGAACGGTTTGGTTTAAAAAGTCGTTCGACTACACCAAAAAGCAAGGCAAGCGCGCCATTCTCTATTTCGGGGCGGTGAACTACGAGGCCATTGTGTATCTCAACGGCAAGAAACTCGGGCGGCACGAGGGTGGTTTCACTCCATTTAATTTCGATGTCACTGATATTGTCAAAGACGGCGAAAACTTTGTGATTGTGAAAGTTGACAACAAACGCCGCAAGGAGAATGTGCCCACACAGATTTTCGACTGGTGGAACTATGGCGGCATTACGCGCGACGTCTATCTTGTTGAAACTGACGAGATTTACATTGAAAATTACAGTTTTTCGCTGAAAAAACTCAACGACCCGAAGCAGAAATACCGCGAGATCAGTTTTTCGGCAAATCTCAACCAAAAGCTTGAAAACAAATGCATTGCTGTTTCGATTCCCGAATTAAAAGTTTATCAGTCGTTTATGACTGACAACGAGGGTAAAGTGTCGGGTGTTATAAAAGTGAAAAATGTTGAGCTTTGGTCGCCCGAGAATCCGAAACTTTATGATGTGAAATTAATAATCGGCGGAGCGCCAAGAATTCAGGGGGAATATCGTCCGACATTGGCCGACGAAATCGGGTTCCGCACCATCGAGACTCAAGGCAAGCAAATCCTGCTCAACGGCAAGCCGATTTTCTTGCGCGGCATCAGTATCCACGAGGAGAAACCCAACGGCGGCGGGCGCGCCAATTCGGTGCAAGATGCTGAGACTCTGCTTGGCTGGGCAAAAGAACTCGGCTGCAATTATGTGCGGCTGGCGCACTATCCGCACAATGAGTTTATGGTGCGTGAGGCCGAACGTCAGGGAATTCTTGTATGGTCGGAGATACCGGTTTACTGGACAATCGATTGGGAGAACGCCGCCACTCTCGCCAACGCCAAGAATCAGCTACGTGATATGATTGCCCGCGACCGAAATCGCTCCAACGTGATTATCTGGTCGATAGCCAATGAGACTCCGCACGGCGACGCTCGTGAAAGGTTCCTCGCCCAGCTCGCCCAATATGCCCGAAGCCTCGATTCCACACGGCTCATAAGTATGGCAATGGAAGTGCTTTCGGCCGACAATTATCACAACCGGTTGCAAGACAATATGAATCAATATGTTGATGTTATCAGTTTCAACCAATACATCGGTTGGTACCGCGATGTGAACGACGCGCCCCGGATGACTTGGGAGATTCCGTACAACAAACCGGTGATTGTAAGCGAGTTTGGCGGCGGCGCAAAGTTCGGCAACCACGGCGAGAAGAATCAACGCTGGACCGAGGAGTTTCAGGAAAACCTCTACATCGAAAACGTTGCAATGCTGGACAAAATCGATGGTCTGGCCGGCACAACGCCGTGGATTTTGAAAGATTTTCGCTCGCCGCGCCGTGTTCTTGTCGGCACGCAGGATTATTACAACCGCAAGGGCCTTTTCTCCGACAACGGCGAGAAGAAAAAGGCTTTTTATATAATGAAGGAGTGGTACGAAAAGAAAAAACAGGAGTGGAAATAGTGTTGGGCAAATGCAAAAAGCGCTTGCCTGTTTTATTGCTTTCTGATTGATAGTCAACCTTTTGATTCGTCTCAACTTTGGCTTGTGGCCAATATTCTATTGTTGAATTCTTATTTTTTGCGTCAAAATTTTGGCGGTTTCAATTTTTTTGTACTTTTGCACCGCTCTTAAGCAAATGGGGTGCCATAGCTCAGTTGGTAGAGCAAAGGACTGAAAATCCTTGTGTCCCTGGTTCGATTCCCGGTGGCACCACACAAAAAGAGAACTCTCAAACGGGTTCTCTTTTTTGTTTTTAGGTGGTTTGATGATGCTTTAGAGCTGACGAAAAAGCGCACGAAAAAAATAGTGGCATCATCACAAAGTAATCGTTGCTTAAACAATCCATTCCGATAACAAATTCCCCTATATTTGCTCCTTTATTGCGGCACTATGGAGCAGAGCAAACACCAATACACTTACAAGCGCACCGAGCACCTCAAGCTGCGCAAGGCTATTGAGGCTGTTTTTGTGCAGAACCGCGTGCTGCGGGCGGGCGGCATCAAGCTGGTTTTTGCCACGGAGCCGGCCGACGCCTACAGCCATCAGGTTGGGTTTGTGGCACCAAAGAAAATCCACCATCTGGCCGTTGACCGCAACCGCAACAAACGCCTTATGCGCGAGGCCTTCAGGCTCAACCGCCACATTTTGACCGACGCACTGTGCAACAAACCGCTGAAACTGTCGTTCTTGTTTGTGGCGCAAAACACTGAGCCTATGACGTTTGCCGATGCCGAGAGCAGCGTCAGGCAGCTGCTGGCGCGGCTGGCGGAAAAAGTGGGCCGCGAGAGCGCAGATTTGTGACGATGTTTTACCTTTGTTTGCGGCGGCAAGTCCGCTGGTTTTGAATGAAATTTACAGATGCAATGAATAAATCGAAAGTTAAATGGGGAGTGGCGGCCATAGCGGCTGCCGTAGTGCTGGGCGTCGGGTTTATGGGCACCGGCGAGCGCGATTTTGAGATGTCGAAGAACCTCGACATCTATCACACACTGTTCCGCGAGCTGTCAATCTATTACGTTGACGAGATTGACGCCGGCGACCTTGTGAAGAAGAGCATCGACGAGATGCTGAAATCACTCGACCCCTACACGGTTTATATTCCCGAGTCGGACATTGAGGATTTCCGCTTTATGACCACCGGCCAGTACGGCGGCATCGGAGCCTACATTCACAGCAAGGGCAAGTACGTTGAGGTGAACGAGCCCATTGCCGACGCTCCGGCTGCTCAGGCCGGCATCCGCGCAGGCGACATCATCAAAGAGATTGACGGCCGCGACATTGCCGATATGAAAAGCGAGGATGTGAGCGAGCTGCTCAAGGGCGAGCCCAAATCGAAGGTGGTGCTCACCGTTGAGACTCCGTTTACGGGCCAGCTGCGCAAAGTGGAGATTATCCGCCAGAAAATCAAGGTGAAAAGCGTGCCGTACTACGGAATGGTGGCCGACGGCATCGGATACATCCACCTCAACAATTTCACCGAGAATTGCAGCCAGGAGGTAAAGGAGGCTCTGCTCAATCTGAAAAAGAACAACCAGCTGCGCGGTCTTGTGCTCGACCTTCGCGGAAACCCGGGAGGCCTGCTCAACGAGGCCATCAACGTGTCGAACATCTTTGTTGACAAGGGCCGCGAGATTGTCAGCACCAAGGGTAAGGTGAAGATGTGGAACAAAACCTACTACTCGACAAACGAGCCAGTTGATACCGAGATTCCGCTGGCAGTGCTTGTCAACAGCGGTTCGGCTTCGGCCTCAGAGATTGTGTCGGGTGTGATTCAGGACCTCGACCGCGGCGTGATTGTGGGCACCCGCAGCTACGGCAAGGGTCTTGTGCAGACCACCCGCGACTTGAGCTACAACACCAAGCTGAAGCTCACCACCGCAAAATACTACATCCCCAGCGGACGTTGCATCCAGGCTCTCGACTATTCGCACCGCAACGCGGACGGAAGCGTGGGCAAGGTGCCTGATTCGCTCATCACCAAGTTCCAGACACGCGCTGGCCGCGATGTGTACGACGGTGGCGGTGTGCTGCCCGACGTGAAGGTGGAGCCGGAGATGATGAGCAACATCACCTACAGCCTTTACAGCAAAAACCTGATTTTCGATTTCGCAACACTCTACGCCCAGAAGCACTCATCGATTTGCGAGCCGGAGAAATTCGCCCTGAGCGATACCGATTACGAAGATTTCGTCAGCTTCCTGGCCGACAAGAGCTACGACTATACGCTTGAAAGCGAAAAGATTATCGCTGATCTTGAGAAAGCCGTCAAACGCGAGAACCATTCCGATGTCATCGACAACGAGCTTCAGCAGCTGCGCAGCAAACTGGCTCACAACAAGGAGCAGGACCTGAAGACGCACAAGGCAGAAATCAGTATGCTGCTCAAAGAGGAGATTGTAAGCCGGTACTACTACCAGGAGGGCCGCGCAAAGGCGCAGCTGCCCGCCGACTCAACGCTCATCAAGGCGGTGGCCGTGCTCAACAACCCCGACGAGTACAAACGCCTGCTCTCGCCAGCCGCTAAAACCGATGCGCAGCCCGACGGCACCAATTCCGAACCACGTAAATAAACCGCAATATGGACCAACTGAAAATTCTGTCGATAGCTCCCGAGCCGCTCTGTCCGCCCGTTTCAGGCGACCAGAAAGGTGTTTTCGGCTATCTTAACGCCCTGGGGCAGTTCGCCAATCTGACTGTCATCACTGGCGTCGGCTCAACCATTCCCGAATGCTCGTTCGAGCTGCGGCCCATCGTCCCGAGGTCGGCTTTCCGCCGCATCTCGCGCGTCAACTACAAAATCATCTACGACCAGGTGATTGAGCTCAAGCCCGATTTGATTATTCTGGAGCAGCCCGTTCTGGGCTGGATGGGCACACTCTCGAAGAAAACCGGAGTGCCGGTGTTCATCCACGCAATCAACATTGAGTATCTGCGGTCGATGGCCACGGGCAAATGGTGGTGGCCGGCAATGTTTGAGTGGGAGCGTTTTGCGATGAAGATTGCCAAAGGCGCCTTCTTCACCACTGACCAGGACCGCCAGATTGCCATCAACAAGTTCAGTCTGAGTCCCGACAAATGCCACCTGAAACCTTACGGCATTGAGCAGACCGAGCTGCAGCCGGTTGCCGCCGGCGAGCGCGCCACTGTGCTCGGCCGCCACGGCATCGACCCCAACGACAAGATTTTTATGTTCTTCGGCGTGCTGAAATATCTGCCCAGCATCGAGTCGCTGTCAATAATCATCGATGAGATTGCGCCGCGTCTGCAAAAGCTGATGGGCGGCACGGGCTACAAGATTCTCATCTGCGGAGGCGGCCTCTCGAAAGAGTATCAGAGCCGTTTCAACGACCTCAAGCGCAACAACATCGTCTATGCCGGTTTTGTTGATGACATCAACGAGTACATCCGAAGTTCCGACGTGGTGATGAACCCTGCGCTGCAGAGCGGCGGCATCAAGTCGAAGGTGATTGAGGCCATCGGGCAGAACCGTCCGGTTGTCTCCACATCGATGGGCGCCATCGGAATTGACACCACCGTGTGCGGAAGCAAGCTGCAGGTGGTGGTCGACAACAACTGGGATATGTTCGCCAGCAGTCTGGTTGGCGCTTTGTCGCTCACGGGCGATACGCCGCAGGCTTTCTACGACAAATACAGCTGGCAGGGCATTGCCAGAAATATGTACGAAACGCTGAAAAAATCGATATAAAACATTGAAAATTAAACTGGAATGCGAGATTTTTTCGACCAGATGTTTATGAAGAACACCATCGGCCAGTGGTTTTGGGCCGTGGCCTTTGTGGTTGGGGCGTTTGTGGTGAGCCACATTCTGCTTTGGATTATCCGTCATATTATCAAGAAGATAGTTAAGCGCACGCCGCCAAAAATCGACGACATTATTGTTGAGGCCATCGAGAGACCGGTGGCCGCCGTGGTGATGCTCATTGGCATCAAGCTGGCCCTGCAGGAGCTGACGCTGCCCGTGCGCGCCGTGTCGTTTATGTCACGCGCCTACGCGATGCTGCTCATTCTCGGCCTGACGTGGTTCCTGTCGCGGTTTGTGGCGCTGCTCATTGTCGAATATGTGCGGCCCTCGGTGTCGGACAAGCTGCCCGGCAAACGCGCCGACAAGCAGATGATTCCGGCCATCAAACGCTCGGTGCAGACCATCATCTGGGGCTTCGGCATTGTCATTGCGCTCAACAATTCGGGCTACGATGTGAAGGCGCTGGTGGCCGGTCTCGGAATCGGCGGTTTGGCTTTGGCCTTGGCGGCGAAAGACACGGTGACCAACATCTTCGGAGGCATAACCATCTTCTTCGACAAGCCGTTCCGCATTGGCGACCGCGTTCGCGTAAGCGGCTACGACGGCTACATTGTGGCCATCGGACTGCGCAGCTTCCGCCTATCTACGCTCGAGGGCACCGAGGTGGTGATTCCGAGCGCCGTCATCATCGACAACGTGGTGGAGAACGTTTCGCGCGAGCCGTCGCGCCGCGTGGTGCTCGAACTGGGCCTCACCTACGACACCACTCCCGACCAGATGAAGCGCGCGATGGAGATTCTGCGCGAGATTGCCGACCAGAACCCCAACGTTGAGAACTCCCCAATCGTCTATTTCAACACCTTCGCCGATTCGTCAATCAACATCAGTTTCATCTATTTCATTATCAAAGGGAAAGACATTTTTGAGACGCAGAGCGAAGTGAATCTTGCCATTCTTGAGCGGTTCAACGCCGAGGGGCTCAACTTCGCCTTCCCGACGCAGACGGTGCACATCAATTCATAGTTTTGCCGATTAGGATGAACCTGCTTTAACCAAAAAACTTGAAATCCGATGAAGATTAGAATACCGAAAATCACCGTTCCTAAATTGAAGGAAATCAGTGTGCAAGCGCCCGAGATAAAGCTGCCTGAAGTCAAAAGCGTAAAGCTGGAAACCCCGGGCGTGGTTACTCCCGAAATCAAGAAACCGACGATTGCCCCTGTGCACATCAAAAAACCGGCCATCGCCCCAATCAGCTTCAAGAAGCCGGTTATCGTCAAACCGAAAGTGAAATTAACGCATTATAATTTTGGAATAGAAATAGTTAACGAAAATATGAAGGAGAAAAAACTCACCATCGCCATCGACGGATTCTCGTCGTGCGGCAAAAGCACAGTGGCAAAAGAGCTTGCGCGGAAATTGGGCTATGTTTATGTCGATACGGGCGCAATGTACCGCGCCGTGACGCTCTACTGTATGCGTAACGGCCTGATTGCCGACGACGGCACTGTTGATGAGGCGGCGCTCCGGCGCGATATTGAAAAAATCGGCATCAGCTTCATCTACGACCCACAGACCAGCAAAAACACCACGCTGCTCAACGGCGAGGTAGTTGAGGACGAAATCCGCCGCATCGAGGTGTCGAACAAGGTGAGCTACGTGAGCCGCATTGATTTTGTGCGCGCCCAAATGGTTAAACTGCAGCAGGATATGGGCCGTCAGGGCGGAATTGTGATGGACGGTCGCGACATCGGCACCGTGGTCTTCCCCAACGCCGACCTCAAGATTTTTATGACCGCGTCGCCCGAAGTTCGCGCCCAGCGCCGTTTCGATGAGCTGACGGCCAAAGGCGAGAAGGTTACCTTCGACGAGATTCTTGAGAACGTCAACCAGCGCGACTACATCGACCAGCACCGCGAGGTTTCGCCTCTGCGCCAGGCCGACGACGCCCGTGTGGTTGACAACAGCCAAATGACGCGCGACGAGCAGTTTGAGCTGATTCTCAAGATGGTTGATGAGGCTAAAGAGGCAAATGCTTGATAATCACAACATCATTGACTGTCGATGAGCAATAGCAACGGCAAACCGCTTCAGATTTCCATCGACCCCGAATCGGGCTTCTGCTTCGGGGTGAAAAACGCCGTGACCAAGGCCACAGCCGAACTGGCCGACGGCAAGCCGCTCTACAGCCTGGGCGCGATGGTTCACAATCCTATCGAGGTGAACCGTTTGGCCGATATGGGCTTGGTGGTGATTGACCACGACCAGTTTGCCAGCCTGCACGATGCCAAAGTCATCTTCCGCGCCCACGGCGAGCCGCCGTCGAGCTACTCGAACATCAAAGACCGCAACATAAAACTCATCGACGCCACTTGCCCCGTGGTGCTGCGTCTGCAGGAGCGCATCAAGGAGGCGCACCAGGCGATGACCAAATGTGGCGGCCAGGTGGTGATTTTCGGTAAAAAAGGTCACGCCGAGGTGGTGGGTCTTATCGGGCAGACCAATGGTGAGGCCATTCTGGTTGAGAATGAAGCTGACCTTGAGAAAATCGACGCCACTCGGCCTGTTGAGTTTTTCTCGCAGACAACCAAAGACATAGGCCAGTTTATGAAGATGGTGAAGATTCTGGAGCAGCGTGTGCCCCAATTCCGCTGGCACGACACCATCTGCCGCCAGGTGGCCAACCGCGGACCGCACCTCAAGCAGTTTGCAGCCGGCCACGAGCTGATGATTTTTGTTGGCGGCCACGACAGCTCAAACGCCAAAGCACTCTTTGGTATGTGTCAGCAGGTGAACACCAACTCATTCTTCATCGAGAACATCGACGAGCTGCGCCCCGAATGGTTCGCCGGAGTGCGTAGCGTAGGCATCAGCGGCGCCACATCAACGCCATCGTGGCTGATTGAGAACGTGAAGGCGCGCATTGAGGAGATTGGCTGTCGGCAGAGGTAGCTTATTTTCCATCCACAAACTTCGCGGCAAGCGCTTTCTTTGCCAGCTCCAACTCGGCAATCACCGCATCGCACCAAGCGTCAAACTCCTGGTCCTCAATCTGATACTCGGGGTGCGAGAGCACAAACTCAATGGTTCGGCGCACGCCCTGGTCGAAGCGGACGGTGGCGCAGAAGTCGGGAACGGCGCGTTTCAGTTTGCTGTTGTCGAACACAACTGAATTGGCTTTGTCGCCAAGCAGGCTTCCAGTGAAATCGTAGTCGCTGACGGCTGCCAGAAAATCGGACGCCACATAATACGGCTTGAACTCAACGCCGAGGCAGTCGGCAATGGTTTGGTAGGCTTGGTTCCAGGTGACGGTCTCATCGGACGTAATCTGGAACACATCGCCAATGGCGTGAGCGTTGCCCATCAGCCCGACAAAGGCTTTTGCAAAATCGCTGTTGTGGGTGAAGGTCCAGAGCGAGGTGCCGTCGCCGTGAAGGATAACAGGCTTGCCGTCAAGCATTCGTTTAATGACCTGCCAGCTGCCGTTGCGCCCGTGGACGCCCAACGGAACAGAGCGCTCGTCGTAGGTGTGACTGGGGCGGACAATGGTTATCGGGAACTGCTCCTCACGGTATTTTCGCATCAGAAAATCTTCAATCTTTATCTTGTTGCGCGAGTATTCCCAATAGGGATTTGCCAGCGGCGTGCTCTCGGTTATCAGATAGTTTGCAAGCGGTTTCTGGTAGGCTGAAGCCGAACTGATAACCATAAACTGCCGCGTGCGGTTGCGGAAAAGCCGATAGTCGCGCTCAATCTGCGCTGGCTCGAAGCATATGAAATCGCACACGCAGTCGAACGACAGACTCGCCAGTTTGGCCGACACTTCGGCTTCGTTGTTCACGTCGCTCACCACAATCGAGTTGACGTTCGGAGGAAGCACATTGTTGCGGTTGCCGCGGTTCAAAACATACAATTGCCAGTCTTCTGACTCCGACAGCCGCTTGGTTATGGCCGTGCTGATGGTTCCTGTGCCACCAATAAATAACGCTTTTTTCATAGCCCCGTTTGTTTTTGTTTATCAGTGCAATATGGTATTTTTTTTGTAAAAACCAAAAAGGTATCAGGCACTTGGCATTAGGTATTGTCCGTTGTCCGTAGTCTAAAATCATTTCTCTATATTTGCACCCTAAAAATTTGCAAATGGACAACATCCGCAATTTCTGCATCATAGCGCACATCGACCACGGCAAAAGCACGCTGGCCGACCGTCTGCTTCAGTACACGGGCACCGTCAACGAGAGGCAGGCGCAGGACCAGGTGCTCGACGATATGGACCTTGAACGCGAGCGCGGCATCACCATCAAGAGCCACGCCATCCAGATGGACTACACTTACGAAGGCAAAAAATATGTGCTCAACCTAATCGACACCCCAGGGCACGTCGATTTCTCGTACGAGGTTTCGCGCTCGATTGCCGCCTGCGAGGGTGCGCTGCTCATTGTCGACGCCACGCAAGGCATTCAGGCACAGACCATTTCGAACCTTTATCTGGCCATTGAGCATAATCTTGAGATAATCCCCGTCATCAATAAAATCGACCTGCCGAACGCTATGCCCGAAGAGGTGAAGGACCAGATTGTGGACCTTATCGGCTGCGACCGCGACGACATTCTTGCGGCCAGCGGCAAGACGGGCGAGGGCGTGGACAAGATTCTTGAGCGCATTGTGCAGGTGATTCCGCCGCCGAAGGGCGACCCGCAGGCGCCACTGCAGGCTCTGATTTTCGACTCGGTCTTCAACTCGTTCCGCGGCATCATCGCCTACTTCAAGATTGTGAACGGTGAAATTGCGACGGGCGATTTTGTGAAGTTTGTGAACACGGGCAAGCAATACAACGCCGACGAGGTGGGCGTTCTTCGGCTCGACCGCGAACCGCGAAAGGTACTGCACACGGGCGACGTGGGCTATATTATTTCGGGCATCAAGACATCGCGCGAGGTGAAGGTGGGCGACACCATCACACACGTCGACCGTCCGTGTGCCACTGCCATTGAGGGTTTTGAAGAGGTGAAGCCAATGGTTTTTGCGGGCGTCTATCCTGTGGTGGCCGACGAGTATGAAGACCTTCGCGCATCGCTCGAGAAACTGCAACTTAACGACGCTTCATTGACCTTCCAACCCGAATCATCGGCGGCCTTGGGCTTCGGCTTCCGCTGCGGATTCCTTGGCCTGCTGCATATGGAAATCATTCAGGAACGGCTCGACCGCGAGTTCAATATGGACGTCATCACCACGGTGCCCAACGTCTCGTTCATCTGCCACACCAAAAAAGGCGAGACCCTTGAGGTACACAACCCGTCGGGGCTGCCTGCGGTGAACACCATCGACTACATTGAGGAACCGTACATCAACGCGCAGATAATCTCGAACGTGGACTACATCGGCAGCATTATGAAACTCTGCATCGACAAGCGCGGCGTGCTCAAGAACCAGACTTACGTGACGGGCAACCGCGTTGAGGTGACGTTTGATATGCCGCTGTCGGAAATTGTGTTCGATTTTTACGATAAACTGAAAAGTATATCAAAGGGTTACGCATCGTTCGACTACCACCCCAGCGGTTACGGTCGCGCCAATCTTGTGAAACTTGATATTCTGCTCAACGGCGAGGGTGTTGACGCGCTGTCATCGCTCATTCACGCCGACCACGCCTACGACCTTGGCCGCAAAATGTGCGAGAAGTTGAAGGAACTGATTCCGCGCCAACAGTTCGACGTGGCCATTCAGGCGGCCATTGGCGCCAAAATCATTGCCCGCGAAACTGTGCGCCAGGTGCGCAAGGACGTGACGGCCAAATGCTACGGCGGCGACGTCTCGCGAAAGCGCAAACTGCTTGAGAAACAGAAGGAAGGCAAGAAACGTATGCGCCAGATTGGAACCGTTGAGGTGCCGCAGAAGGCGTTCTTGGCGGTGCTGAAGTTGGATAGTTGAGGTGGAAGGCAGAATTGAAAAGGCATTAGTTTTTGTGGTTGAAGTATTTGCGCGACGGATTTTAAATAAAAATCACCATATTTGTACAACTTCAAAAAGTTACGGTTATGAGTTACGATGCAGTAGTTGAGCAACTTAAATCGGTTCCGAATGAATATTTGGACGATATTTCAAGGTATATCAGCAATATACTGAACGGACAAAAGAAATCGGAACAAGGTGGAAAACCACGGGGAAAGTTTGCTAAATACTTCGGAACGATGGATTTGGGCGACGGACTTGAAATCCAAAAACAGATGCGCGATGAATGGGATTGATTTTGTAGTTGATACAAACACAATTGTATATCTGTTCAGCGGAAAGGCGTGCGCCACACCATATACCGATTCCAGTCTTATTGTGTCGGTAATCACGGAGATGGAACTTTTGTCGTTTCCGCGCATAACGAACGATGAAGCGGCTGCTTTAAAGTCATTCATTTCCGATTGTATTGTTATTCCGCTTGAAGAGCGTATTAAAGAGCGGGCCATTTTGTTACGGCGTAAATATGGCACAAAACTTCCAGATGCCATTGTAGCCGCCACGGCCATTGAGTATGGATTCCCGCTCGTCACGGCCGACAAAGGATTTAAAAAAATTGAAGAACTAGATTTACGACTTCTTGAACTATAAATAATATGAAACCGACTAATTATCTGCTGATTGCCACAGCGTTTGCAGCCGCGGTTCTCACCGCCTGCACAGGCAAAGTCCGCGAGAAAATGCTTCCGCAAATATCGGGTGCCGCGGGCGAAGTGGTTGTTGTGATTGAAGACGACGTGTGGAAAGCCACCGCCGACACCATACTGAACATTTTGGCCGCCGACGTGCCAGGGCTAAACCAGAGCGAACCGATGTTCGACGTGGTGCGAATCCCCAACAAGGCCTTCACCGAGATTTTCCAGCGCCATCGCAACATTGTCAGTTGCCGCGTAGCGTCGGACAGCGCGGCAGGCATAATGGTTGCCAACGACCTTTGGGCCGCACCGCAGACCGTTATCCGCATAACCGCCCGCAGCGCCCGCGCGCTCGACTCGCTCATATCGGCCAACCGCGACCAACTTGTGGCCCTTCTGCTCAAAGCCGAGCAAGACCGAATCATAAAGAACTACGCCACCTTCCCCGACCGCGAAGTGATGTCAAAACTCGAGCGCTCGGCCAGCGTAACAATGACAATACCAAAGGGTTACACCTACGATATGGACACCAGTTGCACGCTCGACGGCGACACCTGCCACTTCATTTGGATTTCGCACGAGACACCCGAAATCAGCCAAGGCCTTTTCGTCTATTATTACAAATACACTGATACTCTGATGCTTACTCGCGACCGCCTTATGGCAATGCGCAACCTGATATGCAAGCGTTTTGTTGGCGGCCCGTCCGACGGCTCGTATATGACCACCGTCGCATTCGAAGACGTGACAACCTTCCGCTCGTTCAACCGCCGCGGCCGCTACACCGCCGAACTGCGCGGCCTGTGGGAGACTCGCGGCGACTTTATGGGTGGCCCCTTCGTCAGCCTGACGCAGTACGACGAGCAACGCGGCCGCATTGTCACCGTCGATGGCTTTGTGTACGCAGGCAAGAAGGACAAACGCAACTATATGCGTCAGATTGAGGCGATTATGAGCACGATGAAGTTTGCGGAGTGAGAGATGTAGAAACAAGAGTGGCGCCTTATAAAATTTAGGCAAATGAACGATAATTGAAGCCGCCGTTCTTACAAGTTACATTGAGGCAGTGAGCGTTACAGGCTATGCCGCTATTGCTGTGGTAATGATACTGATTAATTTCTTCTTCTATAGAAAATTCCACAAGACACTTTGCCTTTGTCATTAGGCCAATCATAATTAAAAAAAACCTTGCCAGAAACTCGCACATATTTTTGTATTCAAACTACCAAAAGTGGCTCATATTTTTGTAGCGATAGTATGAATAGTGGCTCATATTTTTGTATATTTGCAGTCGAAAGTCGTTCATATTTTGCAATCTTATACTGATTATCAATAATATGTATTTGAAACGGAAAATCGACATTTTTTTGAATGAATGGCGGCACAAACCAGAACACAAACCGCTAATCATAAAAGGTGCGCGGCAGATTGGTAAAACCGAGAGCGTTCAACATTTTGCGGCTGGTTATAAGCACTTTGTCGAAATCAACTTTGCCATTGAGCCAGTTTACAGAACCATTTGTGAGGATGGCTACACTGTTGCCAACATTGTGAAAAACATTTCGCGCATCGACTCAACTAAAAAGTTTGTTGAAGGCCAGACACTCATTCTTTTCGATGAAATTCAAGATTATCCTGAAATTGCCACCAGTCTCAAATCGTTCTGCATTGACGGTCGCTACGATGTCATTTGTTCGGGCTCGATGCTTGGCATCAACTACAAGCGCATTGAGAGCAACAGCGTGGGCTACAAGTCGGAATTTGCAATGCAGTCGTTTGATTTTGAAGAATTTTTGTGGGCAAAAGGTTACGATGAGAGCATTGCCGCCGATTTTCTGCAGCAGATGCTGGCTGGCACGGCATTCAACCAAACCACGATGAAGGTTTTTAGCGAAAACTTCTTGGATTATTGTATTTTAGGCGGTATGCCGCGCATTGTGGCCAACTACATTGAAAAAGGTAATTTTTCAGGCTGCATTGAGATGCAGACCGAATTGTTAAGCGACTACCGCGAGGACATTAAAAAATATGTTGAAGGCATTGATAAAACTCGCGTGTTGAATGTTTTCAACCACATTCCAGTGCAGTTGGCACAAGAAAACAAGAAGTTTCAGATTTCGAAAGTGGCGAGTGGAGCGCGGTTCAAGGATTATTGGGGCTGCATTGAGTGGCTCAACGATGCTGGAATGGTGAATATCTGTCATTGCCTGCACACTCCCGACCTGCCGTTGAAAGGCAATTACGATGATGGCAAGTACAAAATCTATTTCCGTGACACTGGTTTGCTGGTAGCCAATCTCGACAGCGAATCGCAGATGGATTTGCGCGCAAACAAGAATATGAATGTATATAAAGGTGCCCTGTATGAGAATGTTATGGCGGAGGCATTAAGCAAGCAGGGCTATGAACTTTTCTACTACAAACGTGAAAATGCCACTTTGGAGGAGGATTTTTTTGTCCGCACACAAAAATCACTTGTGCCAGTTGAAGTAAAGGCGACAAACGGCCAGGCTAAATCGCTTAAAACACTGATTTCAAGCGATAAATATCCCGACATAACCACAGGAATAAAATTCATTAGTGGAAACATTGGATTTGAAAACAATGTCCATACGTTCCCTTATTTCTGCGCGTTCCTGCTGAAACGCTATTTGGCCGAAGTTGATTTTTAGCCGATTTGCGCTCAATTATTACCCAGCACAAACAATCGCCGAAAAAATGTAATTTTGCACCAAAATATCGGATATAATCGGGTTAAATCGGTTAGAGAGAAAGCGAAGCGTTTCAACCCGTTAAACTGTTAAACGAATGGATTCCAACATAATCAGCAAGGTAACCGACAGCGAGTACAAATACGGCTTTGTGTCGGACATTGAGCACGACACCATTGGCAAGGGCTTGAACGAGGACGTTATTCGGCTCATTTCGAGCAAGAAGGAGGAACCCGAATGGCTGCTCGAGTTCCGCTTGAAGGCCTATCGCCATTGGCTGACGCTAAAAATGCCCACTTGGGCGCACCTTGACATTCCCGAGATTGACTATCAGGATATTATCTACTACTCGGCGCCAAAACAGAACGTCAAGCCCGAAAACGGAGAGATTGACCCCGAACTGAAAAAGACTTTCGACAAGTTGGGCATTCCGCTCGACGAGCAAAAAGCGCTCTCGGGTGTGGCTTTCGATGCTGTAATGGACAGTGTATCAGTAAAAACCACCTACAAAGACGCGCTTGCCGAGCGCGGCATAATCTTCTGCTCGTTCAGCGAGGCTGTGCGCAACCACCCCGACCTTGTGCGGCAGTATCTTGGCTCGGTGGTGCCGCCAACCGACAACTATTTTGCGGCCCTTAACTCGGCCGTTTTCAGCGACGGCTCGTTCTGCTATATCCCGAAAGGAGTGCGCTGCCCAATGGAGTTGAGCACCTATTTCCGCATAAACGCCGCCAAAACGGGACAGTTCGAGCGTACGCTAATTGTCTGTGACGACGATAGTTATGTGAGTTACCTTGAAGGCTGCACCGCACCCCGCCGCGACGAGAACCAACTGCACGCCGCCATTGTGGAGATTGTGGTGATGAACAACGCCGAAGTGAAATATTCGACCGTGCAGAATTGGTACCCAGGTGACAAGGAGGGCCGCGGCGGCATTTACAACTTTGTGACCAAGCGCGGTCTGTGCAAGGGCGTGAACGCGCGGCTGTCGTGGAGCCAGGTGGAGACGGGCTCGGCCATTACGTGGAAATATCCAGGCACGGTGCTTTTGGGCGACGGCTCGTCGTCGGAGTTTTACTCGGTGGCCGTCACCAACAACCACCAGCAGGCCGACACAGGTTCAAAAATGATTCACATTGGCCGCAACACCAGCAGCCGCATAGTGTCGAAGGGCATTTCGGCAGGTCAGAGCCAGAACAGTTACCGCGGCCTTGTCAAGGTTTCGGCCAACGCCGACGGCGCCCGCAACTACTCGCAGTGCGACTCGCTGCTTCTAGGCGACAAATGCGGCGCCCACACGTTCCCTTACGTCGAGTGCCTGAACAACACCGCCGTGCTCGAGCACGAGGCCACCACGTCGAAAATCGGCGAGGACCAGATTTTTTACTGCAACCAGCGTGGCATTTCAACCGAAGACGCCGTGGGCCTGATTGTGAACGGCTACGCCAAAGAGGTGCTGAACACCCTTCCGATGGAGTTCGCCGTTGAGGCACAGAAACTGCTGCAGGTTAGTTTGGAAGGAAGTGTGGGGTAGACATTGATTGAAGGATTGAATAATTGAAGGCTGAATAGGTTAGGAATTAACAATTGAAAATTAAAAATTTGAAATGAAGGATTGAGATAGTTTAGAGGTTAAGAAGTTGAGTATGGTTAGCTATCTAAACAGCGAAGCGTCTAACCTTCTCAACAGCGAAGCCCCCGATAGCTATCGGGATAAACTTTTTTAACGATTCACCGATTAAACAATTAAACGATATATAGATGCTGACAATAAAAGATTTACGGGCTTCGATTGACGGGAAGCCGATTCTGAAGGGAATCAACTTGCACATTAATGCGGGCGAGGTGCACGCCATTATGGGACCCAACGGGTCGGGAAAAAGCACGCTCTCGTCGGTGCTGACGGGCAACAGCCGCTTCACTGTCGATGGCGGCGAGGTGACGTTTCTGGGCCGCGACCTGCTTGCAATGCCGCCCGAGGACCGCGCGCGGTTGGGGCTTTTTATGAGTTTCCAGTACCCAGTTGAGATTCCTGGCGTCAGTATGGTCAACTTTATGCGTGCCGCCGTCAACGAGAAGCGCAAATTCAACGGTCTGCCCGCCCTTTCGGCTGCCGAATATCTGAAACTGATGCGCGAGAAGAGCCAGCTGGTCGAGATTGACTCACGGCTCACGTCACGCTCTGTGAATGAGGGCTTTTCGGGTGGTGAGAAGAAACGCAACGAAATTTTCCAGATGGCGATGCTCGAGCCGCGCCTGTCGATTCTCGACGAGACCGATTCGGGCCTTGACATTGACGCCCTGCGCATTGTGGCCAGCGGTGTGAACAAACTCAAAACGCCCGAGACATCGGCCATTGTCATCACGCACTATCAGCGCCTGCTCGACTACATTGTGCCAGATGTGGTGCACGTGCTCTACAACGGCCAGATTGTCAAAACTGGCGGCAAAGAGCTCGCGCTTGAGCTTGAAGAGAAAGGCTACGACTGGATTAAAAGCGAATTCGACAACAAGTAGTTTATGGAAAACGTTAGTTCAGTCGGCATAAAAGACAAACTTACAGCACTTTATCGCCAGTATGCCACGCAGATTTCCGACGGTATGCCCGAGGCGATGAACCGCGTGCGCGAAACGGCCATCAGTCAGTTCGATGCTCTGGGCCTGCCACGAAAAGGGTGCGAACGGTATCGATTTACGGAAATTATGACAGCCTTCGGCCACGCTTACGGCTACTCTATCAACAAGTTATCGGCCGCAGCCGACAGCCAGACAGTGTTCCGTTGCGCAGTCCCCGACCTTGACACTTACACCATCATTATAAATAACGGCTGGATTGACCTGAAAAACAGCACTATACCAGCCAATGTTGTGGCAACCGAATTGGCGGATGGAGCCAATAAATATCCCGAACTATTTGCGGCTCACTATAACCGTCTGGCCGCCCAAAAAGATGACACAACAATCAGCCTGAACACCGCTTTCGCGCGTAGCGGACTTTTCTTGTATATTCCTGACAATGTGGTGGTTGATAAACCAATTCAGATTGTCAACGTGCTCTCGGGCAACAATCCGCTGATGGTGAACCAGCGCAACCTGATTGTTGCGGGGCGCGGCAGTCAGTCCAAAATTGTCATCTGCGACCACACGCTCGCAAACAGCCAGTTTCTGCTGAACAACGTCACCGAAACGGTGCTGCAGCCAAATGCGCAGCTCGACTGCTATTGCATTCAGAACCTTAACGACCGCTCGTCGCAAATTGCATCGCTGCTGATTGAGCAAAACGCTGACAGCCAACTTATTGCCAACACACTGACACTTCACGGCGGCTTTGTGCGCAACAACGTTGAGGTGCTGATGGCGGGCCAGCACGCTGAGGCCAGCATCTATGGTCTGTCGCTGCCAGCGGGACACCAGCACATCGATAACTTCACCTACGTTGACCACGCCGTGCCCAACTGCACCAGCTACGAGCTCTACAAAAACGTGCTCAACGACGAATCGGTGGGTGTGTTCAGCGGCTACGTTCTTGTGCGCCCCGACGCGCAGAAAACCAACGCCCAGCAGTCGAACAAAAACATCTGCATATCGCCGTCGGCGCGGATGTACACCAAACCGCAACTTGAGATTTATGCCGATGATGTGAAGTGCAGCCACGGCGCCACTGTGGGCCAGCTGGACGAGAGCGCATTGTTCTATATGCGCCAGCGATGCATTGGCGAAGACGAGGCAAAAATGATGCTGATGTCGGCTTTCGCACACGAGGTTGTCCGTACCATCCGCATTCCAATCCTTGCCGAACGCTACGCCGAGATGATTGAAAACCGCCTTCGCGGCCGCCACGCAGCTTGCGGCGATTGCTTTATGAAGTGCGAAAAACGGTAAGAGGTTAGGGTTGAGTGGAGAGAAGGTTCGACGGGGGTTCATAAAACGTGTGTATAGTAATATCAATCGCTGAAACAGCTTTTTTGTGAATACGTAAGGAGAACTATGCTTTTCAACTCGTTTGAATTTCTGATATTCCTGCCGATAGTGTTTCTGCTCTATTGGTTTGTCTTCGACAGACTTATGAGCAAATCGAAGCACCAGCTGATGTTGCAGAACGCCTTTGTGGTGGTGGCGAGTTACGTGTTTTATGGCTGGTGGGATTGGAGGTTTCTGGTTCTGATTGGCATAACATCGTTCTGCTCGTGGGGAAGCGGTGTGCTGATGAAAAAAGCTGACGCTCAAGAGTTTGGCAATCGGCAGGTTGAGATGAGGCGCAAAGCGATAACCGCCGCCAACATTGTTCTGAACCTCAGTATATTAGCCACTTTCAAGTACTACGATTTTTTTGTTGCGGAGTTTGCCCGCCTTTTCAACCTTTCAGCCGACGGTCTGCTGCTCAAAGTGATTCTGCCAGTTGGCATCAGTTTCTACACGTTTCAGGCGCTGAGTTACAGCATCGATGTCTATCGGCGTAAGATTGAGCCGACGCGCGATGTGGTTGCCTTTTTCGCCTACATATCGTTCTTTCCGCAGCTTGTGGCCGGGCCAATTGAGCGTGCTACGAACCTTCTGCCGCAGTTTCTCAGGAAACGTGAGTTTGACTGCGACACCGCCGTTGATGGTTGCCGACAGATTCTGTGGGGACTGTTCAAAAAGGTTGTGGTTGCCGATAATTGCGCGGTGGTTGCCAATCAGATATTTGGCGACTATGCGAATATGCCCGGAAGTGTTTTGCTTGTGGGTGCACTGTTTTTCTCATTCCAGATTTATGGCGATTTCTCGGGTTACAGCGATATTGCTATCGGCACGGCCAAATTGTTCGGAATCAGGCTGATGCAAAACTTCAAGTTCCCCTATTTCAGCCGCGACATTGCCGAATTCTGGCGGCGTTGGCACATATCGCTCAACACCTGGTTCCGCGACTATGTTTACATTCCGCTTGGCGGCAGCCGCACCACAAAGGCGAAGATTGTGCGTAACACGTTTGTAATCTTTCTGTTGAGCGGCATCTGGCACGGGGCAAACTGGACATTCATCGCTTGGGGCGCATATCACGCCGTGCTCTTTCTGCCGCTGATTCTCTTGGGCAAAAACCGCAAGTACACCAACACCGTGGCCGAGGGGCGTCTTCTGCCGACACTGAAGGAGTCGGGCCAGATGCTACTGACGTTTATGCTTGTTGTGGTGGGGTGGATAATCTTCCGGGCCGAGAGCATTGGCGACGCTTGGCATTACATACTAGGGCTTTGCGCGGGCGATGTGTTGCTTGCGCCATATCAGTTTTTTGTGTATCCGCACAATCTCACGGGCTTTTTTGTGCTGGTGATGCTTGCGGTTGAGTGGTTGCAAAGGAGCGCCGAGCACGGGTTGCAAATCAGCGGAATCAGGTTCGAATGGCTGCGGTGGCTCATTTATTTGGTGCTGATTGCGGCAATGCTGATGTTCAAATCGTTCGAAAACAGTCAATTCATTTACTTCCAGTTCTGATGCGCAAATTCACTGTTAAGATATTGATATTCGGGTTGTTGCTGCTTGTGGTGGCGACATTGGCCGACTATGCTCTGTCGAGACAGTATCGCCACACCGCCGATTACAGGTTTGCCGTTTGGAACGACATCATACAGGGCGGTATGCAAAACGACCTTATTGTGATGGGCTCGTCGCGCAGCTGGGTTCACATATCGCCGAAAATTCTTGACAGCGCGCTCAATATCAGCTCATATAACATTGGAATGGACGGGAGCTGCATCGACAGGCAAATCCCTCGCTACAAAATGTACCGCAGGCGCAACGCAAAGCCGAAAGTCATTGTCCAGAATGTTGATTGGAACTCGACTTTGCAAAACGGGCCGCGCGACAAATACCTGCAGTCGCAATATTATCCCTATTTTTTCGATGCCGATATGCGCCGGATTGCTATCGGACCGGAGGAATTCAGCTTTTTTGAAATGTGGGTGCCGCTGTTCAGATACCTGAACCACAGCAATTTGGGCAGAACATTGCGTGACATCGGGAGCCTGTCGGATGCGGAGTACAGCGTGGAAAAAGGGTACAGGGGTTTTGACCAAACCTGGGACGGCTCGAATCTGAAAAAAATCGATTCGATATACTTCAAATACAACCCGTCGTCGCTCAATGAGTTTTGTAGCTATTTGGCTGATTGTCAGAAAGACAGCGTCAAGGTTGTTTTTGTTTACGCGCCGTTTTATGTTGAGGGGCGGAAGAAAGTTGCAAACCTTCAGGAGTTTTACAGCTTGTTCGATTCGGTTGCCAGCGAGTATGATGTCAGCATTTTAGATTATCTGGAAAACGACATTTGCAGCGACACGACATTCTTTTACAACGCGATGCATCTGAACAGGCGGGGCGCCGAAAAATTCACCTGTATGCTTGCCCACGATTTGGACTCTATTTTAACCGGACCGTTTTTTTGGCGCTAACCAAACTAACCCAAATGTATCCAAACAAATTTTGGTTTAGTTCGGGTTCGTTTGGATAGAGAAAAACCGTTAAAAAATGTCCGTATGACATCCATATCGGTAGAAAAATAAATCCACCAGCCATAACAACCCCGTCAGGGGTTGCATATCAAATTTTGCGCGCGAATGTGTTATATGCAACGCCTACGGCGTAGAACCCTAGGTGTGCAATGTTTTCTACCGATATTCATCCCCTACGGGGATAATTTTGTAAAATTTTGTTTCCGAACTTTCTAACAACTTCCGCCAGTCAGGGCGCTTCCCATCCAATTCCCGATTGCGGGAGAAATCGGTTTCAATCGGCTCGAATCGGTTAGCGAAAATTTTAATCTCTAACCAAATTAACCCAAATGTATCCAAACAATTTTCGGCTTCAGTTAGGATTCGTTTGGTTAGAGACAAAAATCTTATAATCAATTTCTTATAAATTTTCTTGTGATTTCTCGCGCAAGCGAAAACCGTTTTCGTTATGATTGAATGACGGAAGACGGACGCGCGCAATGCGTACCTGCCAACACCCAAAATTGCCTAATGCCCAATATCTAAATTTTATAACTTTGCGGCAAACTATTGTAATATGGTCATTTTAGGTATAATTCCCGCCCGATACGCTTCCACACGGTTTCCTGGCAAGCCGCTTGCCGACATTGCGGGCAAGCCAATGGTGCAGCGCGTGTTTGAGCAGGCGTCGAAGGCGCTTGAGCACGTGGTTGTGGCAACTGACGACCAACGCATCTACGACGCTGTGCAGGCGTTCGGCGGAAAGGTTGTTATGACGTCGGACCGCCACCCGAGCGGCACCGACCGCTGCGCTGAAGCCGTGCTCAAGTTCGAGCAGGACTATCATCAGACGGTTGACGTGGTCATCAACATTCAGGGCGACGAGCCGTTCATCGCTGAAAAGCAAATCAACCTGCTGGCTAACTTGTTCAACGACAGCAATGTGCAGATTGCCACGCTTGTGAAACCCGTCGACGACGAGCAGACGCTCTTCAACCCCAACAAGCCGAAGGTGGTGGTGGACAAAAACGGCCGTGCGCTGCTGTTCAGCCGTCAGACCATTCCGCACATCCGCGGAAGCGAACCCCAAGAGTGGCTGCACAAGCACCCGTTTCTGCAGCACATTGGAATGTACGGTTACCGCAAAGACATCTTGCTGGAAATCACAAAGTTGGGCAAGAGCAGCCTTGAGTCGGCCGAGTCGCTTGAGCAGTTGCGCTGGCTTGAGAACGGCTATCAGATTCAGACCGCCGTCACCACCGACGAAGGGCTGTCGGTTGACACCCCCGAAGACCTTGAACAAATTCTTAAATTATTTAAAAACAAATAGATATGAACGTCTTGATTATTGGCTCTGGTGGCCGTGAGCACGCCATTGCGTGGAAAGTGGCGCAAAGCCCCAAACTGACAAAACTCTTCATTGCGCCTGGCAACGCTGGAACAGCCGCCGTGGGCACCAACGTGCCTATCAAGGTAACTGATTTTCAGGCCATTGGCGAGTTTGTGAAGTCGAACAACATCGACCTTGTGGTTGTGGGCCCCGAAGAGCCGCTGGTTAAGGGCATCGCCGATTTTCTGGCCGCCAACGCCGACACAAAGAACGTTGGCGTGGTGGGCGCTTCGGCCGAAGGCGCGCAGTTGGAAGGCAGCAAGGAATTCGCCAAGCAGTTTATGCAGAAGCACGGCATCCCGACGGCCGCCTACCGCAGTTTCACAAAGGCTACGGTGGCCGACGGCAAGCGTTTCCTTGAGACCTTGAAAGCGCCTTACGTTCTGAAGGCCGACGGTCTGGCAGCGGGCAAAGGTGTGCTGATAATCAACGATTTGAAAGAAGCGCAAGAGAGCCTTGAGACAATGCTCGACGGACAGTTCGGCGACGCATCGGCAAAGGTTGTCATTGAAGAGTTCCTGTCGGGAATTGAGTGCTCGTTCTTTGTGCTCACCGACGGCCGCGACTACGTGCTGCTGCCCGAAGCCAAAGACTACAAGCGCATTGGCGAGCACGACACAGGCCTGAACACTGGCGGTATGGGCGCCGTTTCGCCCGTTCCGTTCTGCACCGACGAGTTCAAGCAGAAGGTCATCAAGCGCATTATTGAGCCGACAATCCGCGGCCTGCACGACGACAACATCGACTACCGCGGCTTCATCTTCTTCGGCCTGATAAAATGCGGCAACGACCCGTATGTGATTGAGTATAACGTGCGTATGGGCGACCCCGAGACCGAAGTCGTCATTCCGCGACTTGACTGCGACCTGCTTGAGTTGCTGGCCGCCACCGCCGAGCGCCGCCTGGCAGGAATGAAGGCTACAATGAAGGCGCAGACGGCCATCACGGTTGTAATGGTTTCGGGCGGATACCCCGAGAGTTACAAGAAGGGCTTTGAGATTACGGGGCTCGGCAGCGTGACCGAGAGCACCGTGTTCCACGCAGGCACCAAACCCGACTCTGGACGCGTGCTCACCGACGGCGGACGCGTTCTGGCCGTGACATCGCTTGCCGACGGCATTCAGCCCGCGCTCGACAAGTCGTACCGCAGCATCGGCGGCATCAAATTCGACGGCGCCTATTCCCGCCGCGACATCGGTCAAGACCTTCAAAAACTGTAAGTTATGCTACTAAGACTGTTCAAGAGCAACTCGCCCGTAATGCACCTGTTCACGGTTGCCGTGGCCGTGCTGCTGTGGCTTCCCGTCATCAGCAACACCGACTGGCAGCCCGCCATCACCGACGGCACAATCCTGTTCCACAACCTTCGGCAAATGCTGCTGCCCAACTACTGGACAGCCCAAATGATAGCCTTTCTGCTAATGCTGATTGAAGCCTTTATGCTTCAGCGCATCGACCTGAAATTTATCATTGTTGAAGACAAGGTGATAATGCCGCCGCTGTTCTTTGTACTGATTGTCAGTATGTTGGCGCAAAGATACAACGTTCTGCCCGTAATGCTGGCCAACCTTCTGTTTATGCTGACCATTATGCGGACATTCGACAGCGAGCACCTGCCCGAACAGAAACGATACTACTTTGAGAGCGGCCTGCTGCTTGGCGTTGGCGCGCTTCTCTACCCGCCGCTGACGGCAATGCTGCTCTTTGTGCTTGCAACTCAGTTTGTTGTGCGGTTTTTCGACATCCGCGAGTTTCTTGCGTCAATGCTTGGTTTTGTGCTGCCCTTCGGCTTCTACCTTTTCGGAATGTTTATGACCGACCAACAGGGGCTGTTCTGGGACCGAATGGAACAATTCTTTGAAACACAAGATTTTACGTTGAATCTGAGCATTGTGCAGATAGCCGCCATCTGCTATATGGCGCTGATTGTGCTGATTGAGTTGGTTGTAATGTCGCAGTACATCAGAATGTACAAGGTGACGACGCGCAAGTATTTTATGCTGTTTTTCTGGCTGATAATCATTTCGGTAGCGGGATTTTTCCTGATACCTTGCGCTGGCCTGACAATGCTGGCTTTTGTGGCCATTTCGCTGGCTTTCATCACATCGCTCTATTTTATGCAGATAAGGCGTAACGCTGTGGGCGAAATTCTCTTTTTATTACTGATAATCAGTTCATTTTTAGTGGTTTATCTTTTCTAATTTAACGATATGAATAATACAGAACGATACAATCTGCGCGGCGTTTCGGCATCGAAGGAAGACGTGCACAACGCCATCAAAAACATCGATAAAGGCCTGTACCCCAAGGCTTTCTGCAAGATTATCCCCGACATTTTGGGCGGCGACCCCGACTACTGCAACATTATGCACGCCGACGGCGCTGGAACCAAATCGAGCCTGGCCTACCTGTACTGGAAGGAAACGGGCGATTTGAGCGTCTGGAAGGGCATTGCGCAGGACGCGCTGATTATGAACATCGACGACCTGCTCTGCGTGGGCGCTGTTGATAACATTCTGGTTTCGAGCACCATAGGCCGCAACAAAATGCTGGTTCCTGGCGAAGTGATTTCGGCCATCATCAACGGCACCGACGAGTTGCTTGCCGAACTGCGCCAAATGGGCGTGGGCGTGTATGCCACTGGCGGCGAGACTGCCGACGTGGGCGACCTGGTGCGCACCATCATTGTCGATAGCACAGTGACCTGCCGTATGCGCCGCGCCGACGTCATCAACAACGCCAACATCCGCCCTGGCGACGTGATTGTGGGCCTTGCATCGTTCGGTCAGGCCACCTACGAGAAGGAATACAACGGCGGTATGGGCAGCAACGGACTGACAAGCGCCCGCCACGACGTGTTTGCGAAATATCTGGCGCAGAAATACCCCGAGAGTTACGACGCTGCCGTGCCCGACGAATTGGTTTACAGCGGCAATCTGAAACTCACCGACAAGGTCGAAGGCTCGCCGCTGGACGCTGGCAAACTGGTTCTGTCGCCCACACGCACCTACGCGCCTGTTGTAAAGCGCCTGCTGGACGAGTTGCGTCCGCGCATCCACGGAATGGTGCACTGCTCGGGCGGCGCGCAGACCAAAGTGCTGCATTTTGTTGACGGCGTGCACGTTGTGAAGGACAATCTGTTCCCCGTTCCGCCGCTGTTCCGCACCATCAAAGAGCAAAGCGGCACCGACTGGCGCGAAATGTACAAGGTTTTCAATATGGGCCACCGCCTTGAAGTCTATCTCGACGCTGCCGACGCGCAGAAAGTCATCGAAATCTCAAAATCGTTCGGCATCGACGCACAAATCATCGGCCGCATCGAACCATCGGACCACACCTGGCTCTCAATCAAGAGCGAGTTTGGCGAGTTTAAGTATTGATTGATTAATAGATTGATAGATTAACTGAATGCGTGAGGCGTTTTAAGGCAAATGAAATCAGCAACAAATTTTGTTATATTTGTAATGCTGAACAATTTGTAACGATATGAATACAAGTAAGAAAAACAGGATATTGTCAGACATCAAGCATTTGGCGGCAAAAGTTGTCCCTACTGGAAGTATGGCATTACTCTACGGCTCACAGGCTCGTGGCACTGCCCACAAAGATTCCGATTGGGATATTTTACTTGTACTCGACAAAAACACGCTTACTCAATCCGACTATGATTCAGTGAGTTATCCATTTGTTTTGCTTGGTTGCGAATTGGGCGAAGAAATCAACCCGATAATGTACACAACCAAAGAATGGCAATCGTATCAGGCTGTGCCGTTCTACGAGAATGTCAAGCACGATGCCATAAATCTACTGACAACATAAGACAATGGAAAACAAACAGTTATTAGTAGAAAGACAAGTTGCAAAATCGTTGCATTTTCTGAATCAAGCCGATGAGATGATGCAACTTTCCCATTTCGACTTGGCCATAAACCGCTTCTATTATGCTTGTTTTCATATAGTTCAAGCGCTGTTTATTCAACGCGGAATCAGCGGCCACACGCATTCGGGAGTGATT
The DNA here is from genome assembly GCA_902790595.1 of uncultured Bacteroidales bacterium. Classification (GTDB taxonomy): domain Bacteria; phylum Bacteroidota; class Bacteroidia; order Bacteroidales; family SZUA-534; genus RUG13583. The sequence continues at coordinate 184,520 of CADASL010000003.1, read as the reverse complement.
ATGCAATTCAGCAAGAATTTTGTGAAAACCAATATTGTACCGATGGAAACTGGTAGTTTGCTTGCTCGTCTCTTTCAACTGCGCCAAAAAGCCGATTACAACTGCGCCTACGATGTCTCTGACGAGGAGGTGCAGACACTAGCAAAACCTGTGCACGATTTTGTTAATCAGATGGTCACCTTAATAAATGATTTCGACAAGACAGACGAATGAGCGACGCTGATGAACAATTAAATTCATCTTTAAGATGCCAAAATGGCACCTTAAAGAGAGTCCGTGAGCAACAATAATACGTGAAACTAATTCAGAACCACGCAATCCGATAGGATATAAGCAAAAAGCGCGAAAACAATGAAAGGCGGACATTGGGAAATAATTGACAATAAATAAAATATGGCAACAGAAAACACACTTTTAGAAAAACTTGAAGCAATAAAAATCCGATTCGAAGAGACGGCGCAGCAAATAACTGACCCTGAGGTTATTGCCGACGTGAAGCGGTTTGTGAAACTCAACAAGGAGTACAAGCACCTTGAGCCTATTGTTGAGGTTTACAAGAAATACAAAACGCTGATTTCCAACATTGAGGAGGCGCGGCAGATTCTGAACACCGAGAAGGACGACGAAATGCGCGAAATGGCCAAAATGGAACTCGACGAGAACGAGCCGAAGGTGGCGCCTATGGAGGAGGAAATCAAACTGCTGCTTCTGCCGTCGGACCCCGAGGACGACAAGAACGCCATTCTCGAAATCCGTGGCGGCACGGGCGGCGACGAGGCGGCGCTGTTTGCTGGCGACCTTTTCCGTATGTACACCAAATACTGCGAATCGAAAGGCTGGAAAATTGAAGTGTCGAGTTGCAGCGAGGGAGCAAGCGGCGGCTACAAGGAGATTGTGGCCCGCGTGACGGGCGCAAGTGTTTATGGAACACTGAAATATGAGTCGGGAGTGCATCGCGTGCAGCGTGTGCCCGTGACCGAGACACAGGGCCGCGTCCACACTTCGGCGGCGACGGTGGCCGTGCTGCCCGAGGCTGACGAGTTCGACGTTCAGATTAACGAGGGAGAAATCAAGTGGGATACCTTCCGCTCGAGTGGCGCCGGCGGTCAGAACGTGAACAAGGTGGAGTCGGGTGTGCGCTTGCGCTACAACTGGAAGAACCCCATCACAGGCGTCGTCGACGAGATTTTGATTGAATGTACCGAAACCCGCGACCAACCAAAGAACAAGGAGCGCGCCTTGAGCCGCCTTCGCACCTTCATTTACGACAAGGAGCACCAAAAGTATATCGATGACATTGCATCGCGGCGTAAGACAATGGTTTCGACAGGCGACCGTTCGGCCAAAATCCGCACCTACAACTATCCGCAGGGGCGCATCACCGACCACCGCATCAACTACACCATCTACAACCTTGACGCCTTTGTGAACGGCGACATTCAGGACTGCATCGACCACCTGATTGTGGCCGAGAACGCTGAGCGGCTGAAGGAAGCGGATTTGTAAATAATTGCAAAAGAACGGAATAGGTTTCTTATGAAAAAGAGCATATTTGTCGCATTGCTGGTATTGTTTCACTTCTTTGCAAGTGGCAATGATTCCGATTTTATAACCAATTATTCCATAACCGAAGGCAATGACACCATATCATTCATAAGAATAGCCAAAGACAACGTAGAAAAGCCGACTATTATTTTTTGTCAAGGCTCACTGCCAGTCCCCGTTGTAATAAATAGCCAAGGCTCAAAGTGGGTACCCGCTTTGAGCAATTTCGACTTTTTCTCACATCTTGACAGATACCATTATGTGATAATATCAATGCCTAACATTCCTATATGTGTGGATGAGGAAAAACTTAATAACAGATACGAATACACGCCCAAAGGTAACTATGTTGAGGAATATAGGCAGAATGACTATTTGGAAAAATATGTGGAACGCGGCAATGCTGTTTTGAAATTTTTGCGACAGCAAGAGTGGGTGAAAAAAAACAAAATAATCACAGTCGGACATTCGCAAGGCTCATTTGTAGCATTGGAACTTGGATTGCAGAATGTTGATATTCACGCTGTTGGATGTTTGAGTTTTAATATTCTTGGCCGCTATTCCCAATTTATACTGAAACAAAGAAATGCTGTTCGTTATGGCATAATTACCGACAGTATAGCGCAAAAGAACATTGATGAAAAATACGAGTGGTGGCAAAATGTATGCAGAGATACGACTGAATTTGAGACTGGAAACACAAAGCGTACTTGGCGCAGTTTCAGTAGACCATTCATAGACGATATTGTCAATTTAAAAATGCCTGTCTATGTTGCATTCGGAACAGAAGATGATGGCGCTTCTATGTGCGACTTGCTGCCATTGTTTTTCGAATTGAAAGGCAAGCACGACTATAAAATTCACGCATTTATTGGTTGCGGGCATAATTTTGAGCAAATTCTTCCTGATGGAAAATCTGATTATGAAAATATGCATTGGCAAGATGTAATGGACGAATTTATAGACTGGTGCGAAAAAACAGATTTATATTAAATTAAAATTAAAAATATGACACGTCAAGACATTGTAAATCAGATTACTAAAAAGCAATCATTTCTCTGCGTCGGGCTCGATACCGACATCAAGAAAATCCCCGCACATCTGTTGAGCAGCGAGGACCCGATTTTCGCCTTCAACAAGGCCATCATCGACGCTACGGCGCAGTATTGCATTGCCTACAAGCCGAATCTGGCGTTTTACGAGAGTATGGGTGTAAAAGGCTGGATATCATTCGAAAAGACAATTAAATATCTGAAGCAGAACTATCCCGAGCAGTTCATTATTGCCGACGCCAAACGCGGCGACATCGGCAACACAAGCGCAATGTACGCACGCTCGTTCTTTGAGGAGTTGGACATCGACTCGGTGACCGTGGCGCCGTATATGGGCGAGGACAGCGTGAGTCCGTTCCTGACCTACGAGGGCAAATGGGTGATTCTGCTTGCGCTCACAAGCAACAAGGGCTCACACGACTTCCAACTCACAGCCAACGCCAATGGCGAGCGACTGTTTGAGAAGGTTCTGCGCACAAGCCAAACGTGGGCCACTGCCGACCAAATGATGTACGTTGTGGGCGCCACTCAGGGGCAGTTGTTTGAGGACATCCGCCGCATCGCCCCCGACCATTTCCTGCTTGTGCCTGGCATCGGGGCGCAGGGCGGCTCGCTCGAGGAGGTTTGCCGCTACGGAATGAACTCGCAGTGCGGACTGATTGTCAACTCGTCGCGCGCCATCATCTACGCCAGCAACGGTGAGGATTTTGCCGAACGCGCCGCCGAAGCCGCCCGCAAGGTGGCCGACGAAATGAAGGTTATGCTGGAAAAGTATTGTAAATAAAGGCGATATACCGTTATCCGCCATCAACTCGCAAACTTGCGACTCGCAAATTACTCACTAAATTTGCTCGCAAGTTTGCGAGTTTTTGTTTTTGACAGTGATTTTATATTCGGTTCTCATCAGAAAAAGACCGAAAACTTCCGCGGAACCGCCGCCGTTTCACCCGCCGAAACCATTCATTCATCGGGTTAAAAACATCGGTTCACCGATATGGACTTTCGGAAAGCCCACAGCCACAATACTTTTGCGGCGTCGAAAGAAAATGACGCGCACCGCCGCAACACTTATTTCGATTGTGACATCAAAAAACGTATTTTTAAACACAAAAAATTTGAATTATGGAAAATTTGGGATTTTCTGAACGCCGCCGCCGCTTGTCGTGGGGCTTGGTACTGATACTCTGCGGAGCAGTGTTTTATATGCAAACGGCAGGATTTCTGCCCCAGCCGCTTACCGAGTTGCTTTTTTGCTTTCAATCAGTCTTTTTAGCCATCGGTCTGGCGAAACTCTTTCAGGGCGAGTTCCGAAACAGCCTGATATGGTTTCTGGTGGGCATTGTGACCAACTTTCACCGTTGGGGCGAACTGATTAGAGAAACGTTCCTTGACGCGGGAGTCGATTCACAGCAGTTTTTCACTTTCTTCTGGCCTGCGCTGTTTGTTGGCTTCGGATTGATTCTGATATTCACCAAACCGAGCCGAAACCGCTGCCATCAGCACGTGTGCGGAACAAAATTCTCACAGAAATACGGCAACACCGAGCAGACAACCGACACCGACGGCCGCATCAACTACCGATTTGTGTTCAGCGGAAGCGAGCAGGTGTTTATGGAGCCCGTTTTCCGCGGAGGAAACATCAGCGCAACTTGCGGCGGAGTTGAACTCGACCTGCGCCATACAACGCTTCCCGAAGGCGACACCATTCTGAATATCGACGCCACAATGGGCGGATTCAAACTCAAGGTTCCGTCGAACTGGAAAGTTGTGAACCAGTGCAGTTTTGTTATGGGCGGCATTTCCGACGAACGTTTTGCAACCGACATCGACACCACACGCCAGTTAATCATCACAGGGCGCTGCGTACTTGGCGGCGGAGCAATTGAATAACCAATGAACCCGTTTCTGAGAAATAAGGCATCGACCGTTGCCGCGGCCACAATTCTTGCAGTTGTGGCCGCCTGCTATGGCGCGGCGTTTGGCTGGCTGGCTGGGCAAAGCGCGGGGGCGGTCGTCATAGATTGTCTTGCGTTTGTCGCGACATTTGCCGCAGAGTGCATAATTGTTTGGAACATAATGAAATATGTTCTGCAACCTATTGGCAATGCCTACTTCAACCAGTATCTGCTGATAATCGGATTCTTTGTGGTGGTGAGCACTGTGGGCATTGAATCAATTGTAAATTATTCGATTGATAATGAATGCTTTTCCGCTTTCGCGAAGACCTTGCCCGCCCGCGCTCTGGTTCTGGTTCTGCTTTTCGGTCTGGTGGCGCAAACCTACAGCCACAACCTTAATGCCGACGACGAGCCCGACATTGTCGAACAACCATCGGCCACCGAAACCGAGCAGGCGCCCATTGAACCGATTGATAAGATAACCGTGCGCAACGGTCAAAAAATCAGCGTTATAAACATTGCCGATATTTGCTTCATCAAAGCCGACGGCGACTACGTGTCGATAGCCACCGAATCGGGCCGCTGGCTTAAGGAGCAGACAATGAAATACTACGAGCAGAACCTGCCAATGGCCGATTTTGTGCGGGTTCACCGCTCATTCATTGTGAATGTGGCCAAGATTTCGAGAATCGAGCGCTACGGCCAGCAGCAGCTTGTTGAGTTGCGCAACGGCGAGAAAATCAAAGTGAGCAATTCGGGCTATAAGGCGCTGAAAGAGAGATTGAAACTGTAAAAGGGGGAAAACCGCATACACGCGAAAGGCTGCTATCGGGCAGCCTTTTTTATCATACAATTTACCAAAAATCATTCTTTTTTCTTATGTTTGTCAATGTCCGTGTTTCCGTCGCGAAACGCCATTATGCACACTTTAGATTATTGATAAACAAACATATATGCAAAACAAACTGCAAGAATTGACTGACAGGCTTTATGCCGAAGGTCTGTCGAAAGGTAAACAGGAGGGTGAGGAATTGGTGCAGAAAGCCAAGACCGAGGCCGAACAGATTGTCAATCAGGCGAAAGCGGAGGCGGCGCGGATTGTGGCCGAAGCCAACAAGCAGGCCGACGAACTGAAGCAGAAAACCGAGGCCGACATCCGTATGGCTGGGGCGCAGAGTGTAGCCGCCATCAGACACGAGGTGGAGACAATGATTGTGGCGAAGGCCGTGGAACCAGCCGTGGAGCAGGCTCTTGCCGACACCGATTTCGCCAGCCAGATGCTAATGGCCATTGTAAAGGCTTTCAATCCGGCCGACGCGGCACCTGCCGATTTGGACGTCATTCTGCCCGAATCAGTTAAAGCGGCAGCCGAGAAGTTCCTGAAAAGCGAGGCTGCGCGCCAACTCAATGCCAATCTGACTGTTGAATACTCGAAAAAGTTGAACGCCGGATTCAAAATCTCGCCCAAAGACGGCGGCTACTTGCTGCAGTTCACCGACGAAGAGTTCACGCGGCTCATCAGTTCGTATCTGCGCCCGGCGGCGAAAAAATTACTGTTCGGATAGATGGACAACTACGTTTACATCGTGGCCGGATTGCCCGACCTGACCGCCAACTTCGGCTCTTCGCAGTTCTCGTACACCGATGTGCGCGAGCCGATTGCCGAACTGCTGTCGGATGCTGACTGCCAGTTGGTTGCGTTGCTCGACGAGGGCTTCGACGAGGCTGCTCTTAACGCCGATTTCTACAGTCGGGCTGCGGCATCGAAGAACCGCTTCATCCGCGAGTATTTCGATTTCGACGCACGGATGCGCAATCTTCAGGCCGAGTATATGGCACGCGCCGCTAACCTTCAGGCCGACAAGTATTTGGTGGAGTTGCCCGAAGCCGAATTCGACGATGAGAAACGAGTGCTTGAGGTTCTGGCCAATGCCGATTTCCTTCAGCGCGAGCAGCAGGCCGATATGCTTAAATGGAACAAAGCCAGCGAGATAGCGCAGATGGACTATTTCAATATGAACGCCATTCTGGCTTTTCTGGTGAAGGCGCACATTGTGCAGCGCTGGGCACGGCTCGACCGTGCGGCAGGCGAGGCAATGTTCCGCAAGTTGCTCGGCGAGGTGAGGGGAACGTTCAAAGGCATTTCGGCTTGACCGAAAATAATTGAAAAACAAGAAATTATAAGATAATGAAGACAACAGGAAAAGTAACGGGAATAATTTCCAATCTGGTTACGGTTGAGGTTGACGGCCCTGTGGCTCAAAACGAAATCTGCTTTGTCGATTTGCACGGAACGCGCCTGATGGCCGAGGTCATCAAGGTGACGGGCAACACGGCTTCGGTGCAGGTTTACGAGAGCACACGCGGAATGCGGGCAGGCGATAAGGTTGAGTTTCAAGGGTATATGCTTGAGGCAACGCTTGGCCCAGGCTTGCTGTCGAGCAATTTCGACGGCTTGCAGAACAACCTTGCGACAATGGATGGCGTTTTCCTGAAAAGGGGCGAGTACACGCCTGCTCTCGATGAGTCTAAATTGTGGGAATTCAAACCTTTGGCCGAGGTTGGTCAGCAGGTTTCGGCTGCCGACTGGCTGGGCGAGGTGAAAGAAGGATGGTTGCCGCACAAGATTATGGTACCATTCTCATTTAAAGGGACTTACACCGTCAAAAGCATCGCGAAAGCGGGCGAATACCGAATAAACGACACCGTGGCCGTGCTCACCGATGCCGATGGCGACGATGTCAACGTCACAATGGTGCAGCGTTGGCCTGTGAAAGTGGCCATTGGCGCATACGCCGACAAACCGCGCCCCTACAAGGTGATGGAGACGGGCGTTCGTTGTATCGACACGCTGAATCCCATTGCTGAGGGAGGAACGGGCTTCATTCCCGGGCCTTTCGGTTGCGGAAAGACGGTGCTTCAGCACGCATTGGCTGAGCAGGCTGACGCCGACGTCATCATTATGGCGGCTTGCGGCGAGCGTGCCAACGAGGTGGTTGAGATTTTCACCGAGTTTCCCGAACTGAAGGACAAGCACACTGGCCGCTCGCTAATGGAGCGTACAATCATAATTTGCAACACATCGAATATGCCCGTTGCGGCCCGCGAGGCGTCGGTTTACACGGCGATGACGCTGGCTGAATACTACCGCTCGATGGGCTTGAAAGTGCTGCTTCTGGCCGACTCAACATCGCGTTGGGCACAGGCTTTGCGCGAGATGAGCAACCGCCTTGAGGAGTTGCCTGGACAGGATGGTTTCCCAGTCGATTTGTCGTCAGTCATCACAAGTTTCTACGCCCGCGCAGGATTCGTCAGGCTGAACAACGGCGCCACGGGCTCAATCACCTTCATCGGAACGGTGTCGCCCGCAGGCGGAAACCTGAAGGAACCCGTCACCGAATCGACAAAGAAGGCGGCACGCTGCTTCTACGGCCTTTCGCAGAACCGCGCCGACAAGAAACGCTATCCCGCCGTTGACCCTGTGGATTCGTATTCAAAATATCTGGAATACCCCGAAATTATTGAGTATCTTGACAATAGAGTCGAAAAAGGATGGGCCGACAAGGTCATCAAAACCAAATACATCATCCGCCGCGGCAAAGAGGCCTTCGAGCAGATTAACATTTTAGGCGACGACGGCGTGCCAATCGCCTATCACGAGCAGTATTGGAAGTCGGAACTAGTGGATTTCATCATTCTTCAGCAGGACGCGTTCGACGAGATTGACAGTTCGACACCGCTTGAGCGTCAGCAGTTTATGCTGAACACCGTCATCGATATTTGCGACCACAAGTTTAATTTTGGCAATTTTGAGGAGTGCGCCACATTCTTCAAGGGGCTCATCAACATTTGCCGACAGATGAATTATTCGGAGTACAAGTCGGAGCAGTTCGACAAATACTACAGTCAGTTAAGGAAGGAGTTAGAAAATGAGTGAGAAAGCATTTCAGCGGATATACACGCACCTGACGGCCATTACCAAGGCCACGGTGACGCTTGAGGCCGACGGCGTGACGGCTGACGAACTGGCGCTTGTGGCAGGGCGTCTGGCGCAGGTTGTGAAGATAAAAGGCCGCAGCATAACGCTGCAAGTGTTTGGCGGAACGGAAGATATACCCACCAACGCCGAGGTTACGTTCTTTGGCGAGCCGCCCGCACTTAACGTGAGCGACGACCTTGCGGGACGCTTTTTCAACGCTTACGGCGAGCCGATTGACGGGGGCCCAGCCGTTGAGGGCGAGAAAAGACAGATTGGCGGACCATCGGTGAACCCATACCGCCGCCGCCAGCCGTCGCAACTCATCCCCACGGGCATTGCGGGCATCGACCTGAACAACACGCTCGTGTCGGGCCAGAAGATTCCGTTCTTCGCCGACCCCGACCAGCCTTACAACCAGGTGATGAGTATGGTGGCTCTGCGCGCCGATGTCGATAAGATTATCCTTGGCGGGATGGGCCTGACCAACGACGATTATCTCTTTTTCAAGAACGAATTTGAGAGCGCTGGCGCCCTGCACAAGATTATCAGTTTTGTGAACACCACCGACCAGCCGCCTGTCGAGCGCCTTCTGATTCCCGATATGGCGCTGACGGCAGCCGAGTATTTTGCTGTCGATAAAAACGAGAAAGTACTTGTGCTTCTGACAGATATGACGCTTTACGCCGATGCGTTGAGCATTGTGAGCAACCGTATGGACCAGATTCCGTCGAAGGATTCGATGCCAGGCTCGCTATATTCCGATTTGGCCAAAATCTACGAGAAAGCCGTGCAACTGCCTGACGGAGGCTCAATTACGATTATCGCCGTCACCACTCTGAACGATGGCGACATCACTCACGCAATTCCCGACAACACGGGTTATATCACTGAAGGTCAGTTGTTTTTGCGTTCCGACCCCGACTCGGGCAAGGTGATTGTTGACCCGTTCCGTTCGCTTTCGCGACTTAAACAGTTGGTACAGAACAAGGTAACGCGCGAGGACCACAGCGCCGTGATGAACACATCGGTGCGCCTTTACGCCGACGCCGCCAACGCCAAAACCAAGTTGGAGAACGGTTTCGACCTGAACGACTACGACCAGCGCTGCCTGAATTACGCCCGCGAGTACGCCACGCGCCTTCTGGCCATCGATGTCAACATCGGCATTACCGAGATGCTCGACACCGCGTGGGAACTGTTCGGCAAATACTTTACAAAGGCCGAAACTGGTCTGAAAGACAAACTGATAGAAAAATATTGGAAAGGAAATTAACGCGCTATGGCCATCAAGTTCCAATATAACAAGACGTCGCTCAACGAACTCAACAAGCAGTTGAAGATGCGCACCCGCGCCCTTCCGACGCTGAAAAGCAAGGAATCGGCGCTGCGGATGGAGGTGAAGCGGGCCAAACAACGGTCCGACGCGCTAGCGCAACAACTTGAAAATGAGTTCCGTTCGTATGACTATATGGCGCAACTGTGGAACGAGTTTGAGCCAGGGCTGATTTCGGTTTCTGATGTCCGTTTGCGCACTGTGAAGATTGCAGGTGTGGCCACGCCCGCGCTCGACGAGGTGCTGTTCGACGTGAAGGAAATCAATCTTTTCGCCAAGCCGATGTGGTATGCCGACGGCGTGCGGATTCTGAAAAATCTGGCGCAAATCGGCATAGAATCAGAGATTTACACCGAGGTGAGCCGCATTCTGGACTACAACCGCAAAAAGACGACGCAGAAGGTGAATCTGTACGAAAAGGTGCAGATTCCAGGCTACAACGAGGCCATACGCAAGATAAAACGCTTTATGGAGGACGAGGAGAATCTGTCGAAAGCATCGCAGAAGATTGTGAAAAACAAACATTTAGCAGAGGAGGCGGAAGATGGTAACTGAAATGACCAAATATAACTTCGTGCTTTTGAGCGGCGATGCCGACGATTTTCTGCGTACACTGCAAAAGGTTGGCGTTGTGGATATTACGCGCTCACAAGTGCCCGTCGATGAGGAGTCGGAGGCGGTGTCGGCGCGGATTGAGCAACTGCAAAAGGCGCTCGAGGTGCTGAAGCAGATTCCCGCCACAACCGCTGCCGCTGCCAAAACCGACGATGCGGCTGCCGACATAATCGGCACTGCGGCAGAGCGTGAGCGCATTGCACAGCAACTGGCGGCTGTTGAGGCCGAAATTGCCGACCTTGCGCCGTGGGGCGACTACAAACCCGAAGACATTCAGCGGCTTGAGGCTGCTGGCCTGAAACTGCATTTCTACAAGGTTGCCCGCAAGGCCTTCAGCGAGGAGTGGAGCGAACAATACGCGCTCACCACCATTGCTTCCGACGACAACTTTGTTTATTTTGTAACTATTTCTGATACAGACGAATACGATTTCTCCGCAAAGGAGTTGCCAAAGCCAGAGCGCCCGATTGGAGCGGCGCAAGCCGAAGCCGAGAAACTTCGCCAGTCAATAGCGGCGTGCGATGCGCGGCTTGGCGGTTTGAAAAGCCTTGAACCGACTGTCCGTCAGGAACTTGACGAGTGCCGCATCCGTCTCGACCGCCAACTGGCAAACGCTTCGGCCGAGAAGGCTGCCGACGATTATCTGTCAGTGTTTGAAGGATTTGCGCCCAAAGAGAACGAGTCGGCGCTGCTTCAATTGCTCGACTCGTCGAATGTCTGCTACTTCACCGAGGCGGCGCAGGAAACCGACAATCCGCCTATCAAACTGAAAAACAACCGCTTTGTGTCGATGTTCGAGATACTGACCGATATGTACGGCCGCCCGAAATACTCGGAATTCGACCCAACAGTCTGGATTTCAATATTTTTTATGTTGTTCTTCGCCTTCTGTATGGGCGATGCGGGCTACGGCCTGATACTCGCACTTTTAGGCTTCGGCTTGAAGGGCAAATTGCCGAAAATCGCGCCATTGGTGGTGACGCTGGGCGTGGCCACAACGGTCATCGGACTGCTGTTCCACACCTTCTTCTCAACCGATATGCTTGCCTGGCAGTGCCTTCCCGAAGCGGTCAAACGGCTGATGCTGCCGTCGCAAATTGCTGGTTATGACGGCACTATGATAATGGCCATTGCAGTTGGCGTGGTGCACCTTTGCCTGGCAATGATTATTAAAACGTGGCAGGCCACCAAGCACAGCGGCTTGAACTCGCTCGGCACTTGGGGCTGGACGCTGCTCATTGTGGGCGGCGTGGTGGTTGGCGGAATGGCGCTCGCGGGCGCAATCGACGCTGCCGTTACAAAGGTGATAATCATTGTGTTGGGTGTGGTTTCGGCATTGGGAATCTTCTTCCTGAACGACCTTCACCGCAATCCGCTGGCAAACTTCGGCGTTGGCCTGTGGAACACTTACAACACTGCCACGGGCTTGCTCGGCGACGTTTTGAGTTACCTTCGCCTTTACGCTCTCGGCCTTGCTGGCGCGAAACTTGGCGAGGCGTTCAACGCCATTGGCACTCAAGCACTTGGCGATGGCGGCGCAGGGTGGATTTTCTTCATCCTGATTGTGATTGTCGGTCACACGCTGAACCTTGCAATGTGCGTTTTGGGCGCGTTTGTCCATCCGCTGCGACTGAATTTCCTTGAGTTTTTCAAAAATTCCGGCTACGAGGGTACCGGACGTCGTTATAATCCTTTGACAGAGAATGTTAACAATTAAATATTACTGATTATGGTAGAAACAATTTTAGGTTATCTGGGCTTGGGCTTGGTATTGGCTTTGGCCGGAATCGGAAGTGCAATCGGAACATCGACTGCTGGAAACGCCGCCGAGGGCGGATTGAAGAAGCGTCCCGAGGCATCGGGCAATTTTATGGTGCTGTCGGCGCTGCCGGCAACGCAGGGCATCTACGGCTTTGTGGCCTTCTTTATGATGCTCGGCAAGTTGCAGGCCGACGCGTCGCAGGGTCTGCTGATTTTCGGCATCGGCTTGTGCGTTGGCGCTGTCTGCCTGATTTCAGCAATCCGCCAGGGCCAGGTCTGCGCCAACGGCATTGTGGGCGTCAGCCAGGGCCACGACGTGTTCACCAACACACTGATTTACGCCGCCCTGCCTGAATTCTACGCAATTCTGGGCCTTGTGGGCGCGCTGATGATTTGATGATAGTTAGGAGTTAGGAATTAGGAGTTAGGAATTAGGAGTTAGGAATTATTATTTAGTCCTGATTCGGGGATTTAAACGGCTGCGGGCGTTGGAGCTTGCGGCCGTTTTTTATGGCTCCGGATAATCGTCGAGTCCCTCTTTCGGAATATAATATTCCTTCACCTTTTCGGTTCGCTGCTGCAGAATGTTGAACACAATGCCCACCGAGCCGCCGATTTCCGTCAGGCGCGAGGCCTGGATGCCGTTGGGCTGTTTCTTGAAGATGTTCTGGCCGCCGGCAATCTGAAGGTCGTAACGCGCATCGGCGAAGACCGAAATATGCTTCCCGATGTTCACGCGGAAGCCAAGGCCGGCCTTGTTGCCAAAGTCAATTTTGCGCACTTTCTGGTTGTACATATCGTATGGGTTGTAAGCGATACGGCGGTCGTAGTTTTTGGCGGTGGATTCATCGTCGCGCAGGAAGGCTATGTAGGGGCCAATCACACCATAAATGCGGAACCAGCCGCGACCAAGCTCAAAATGCGTCATCAGCGGCACCTCAAGGTAGGTCAGCTCACGGCGGTACTCAATGTGGCTGGAGTCCTTGTCCTGCTCGCGCCAGCCTTTCACCGCGTAGTTCACTTCCATCTGAATGCCCGCATTGCTCTTGTCGTTGAAGACGGCCATTATGCCGAAATTGGGCTCATAGAGCGGCACCTGGTCGCCTTGGAGCGCGGGCGGCTCAAAATAGGCGCCAAAGGCTCCGTATCCGGCACGCACACCCACCGAGAGCTGCCCGAAGGCTGCTGCAGTAGTCATTGTCACCAATATCGATATCAGAAACCGTTTCATCGCACCAAAAACCAAAATATTAACAAATCATAATCGGTATATTCTGAATATTTTATGCCATATTACTTCCTCAACAACTTCAGCATCATTTCGTTCTTTTCGCTCATCGGCAACGAGTAATTGTGGTCGTAAATGGCGTTCTCCCATTCGCCGTACATCGGGTTGGGGAGGATGATGAACTTGCGCCCGAAATCGTTTTTCAGCGAGTCGGCTATTTGAAGGGCCAGCCGGCTGTCGCGGCGGTCGAAGAGCGATGTGTAGTCGCCCAGGTTGTCACCGATGAAGAGGATGATGTCGTGGCTGTCCGACACAAGGCTGCGGCGCTCGTCTTTGCACGAGGTCTTTTTGCTGAGGTCGTAGAGCAGCAGGTGAGCCGAATCAACGGCCATTCCGGATGCGGCAAGGTTCTTGAGCGTGCGGGCGCGCTCTTCCTCAATGCGGTTCGAGATGAAGAAAACCTCAACCCCAAGCTCTCTGGCATAGCCGATGAACTCGGCCGCGCCCGGGAGCGCCCAGGCCTCGCACCGCGCCGACCACGCCATCCAGGCGCTGTCAGAGTAGTTTTGGCGGTCGGCCATCAGCTTGGCCTCAAACGGACTGTTGTCGAGCACCGTCTCGTCGATGTCGAGCACCACGGCTGCGGGTTTCGCACCACGGTGGTTCTGCAGGTTCTCGCGCAAAGCCATCTTGGCCATTGTGTAGGCCTGATAGTAGCAAGCGCGCATCTCGGCCGACTGCTGGTACCACGCGGTGGCCAGAAGCAGGTGTTTCATATCGGGTTCGGCCGTTGGCGAGGCTTGTTTCTGGCAGCACGATGCCACGGCCAAACTTAAAGCAATACTTCCGATAATGAGTTTTATTGTTTTCATTTTGTTAGGTTTATGGATTGAGCTTGTAGTTCAAATCGAAGAACTTGTTGTAGCGGTCGACGTTGGCGTCCTCAAGCAGCTTCTGGTAGTTCGATTTCGAGATGATGTACTGCTTGTAGCTGTCGCTCACCACGCCGTCGAACACCTCGCCGGCAATTATCACCGACTCAATGTAGTTCTGCGCCATACGGGCGTTTTTAAACTTCTCAACCATCACAATTCCGTAGTCTTCCGACAATCGGGCCGTCGAGACATCGAAATTCATAAAGTCGAAATACTCGTCATTGAAGTCGATGAGGCCGAAGCGCACGCGGCTCTCCTCCAGCTTGTGCTTGTCAACAATGGCAATGTAGTAGTGCATCTCGTCGGGCGCGGGTGTGTAGATTGACACGTCGAGCGAATCGTAGGCGGCTCTTGCGGCCAGTTCCTGCTCGGCAAGAATCTCCTCCTCGCTCTTCTCCTCAAACACGTGAGGCTTGCGGTTGAGGGCGGCAATCACATCGCGGGCGAAACCGGCCTCCTCGCTCTTCGGATATTTGTCGATATAAGCCTTCAGTAGCGATTCGAAGGTCAGACTGTCGGTTGTTTTGCCCATACATAACGTGTTGAGCAGCGCGAATTTCGGCATCAGCTTGCTGTCGTGGTAAGCCGAGTCAACATAGCGGTAAGTTGAGCTCACATTGTCGAACTCGTCGTTCAGGTAGTAGCGGTAGGTAACCTGATACATAAAGTTCAGTTCGCCCTCGGCGCGCTCCAGTTCCTTGTAGAAATCGGGGTCGGTGAGGATTTTTGCGTAATCGGTGTCGGGGTATTCGCTGATGATGCGCTTTTTGTAGATGTCGGCGTTGGGGTAGTCCTTCTGCAAGAGGTACGTCTTGTAGAGGTTGAACATTGCCGCCACCTCGTTGTCCGATTTCGGGTAGCGCTTCAGGTAATCGAGAAAGGCATCGACGGCCAGCGGATAGTCGGCGAATTTGTCCTTATAAACCGAGCCGAGGTTGAAGTATGCGGTCTCCATCTTCTCCTCCGACACCTTGAAGGCTGAGTCGGTGAGCGGAATGTCAACCAGATAGTACTCGCGGCTCTTGATGTCGAGGTTTTTCTTGGCTTCGGCCGATTCGTCGGTTTCCGCCGCGGCGGTTGCCTCGTCCCACTCGGTCACCGTCTTGTTGCTCCGGCGCCAGTTGTCCTCCAGCTTGCGGTTGCCCCACTTCTTGCGGAACTCGTCCTGCCCGAGGCTCAGCGACGACTGGTTGTAGAAATACCATTTGCCGCCCGACTGCGTATTCTGGCGGCTCATCTGCTGGGCTTGCGCCAGGTCGGCTTTGGCCGCAAACTCACGGTTTTTCTCGTTCTGCTCGCGCTCAACCACCTCTTGTATCATCTTGTCGATGACCTTGTTGCGCTCGGCTTCGCTCATCTTGGCCAGCCGTTGCAGACTGTCTTGCGTCTGAATGGTCTCAATGCAGTTCACAAGGTTGGTCAGGTTCTCAGCCTTTCGGCGAATGCCCTGATAGTCAGGATATTCGTGCGGCAGATTCACCATCGCGCTGTCGTAGTAGAGCTGCGCGTTGCGGTAGTCGGGTTTGTCGAAGTAGATATCGGCCACAGCCAGATACGAGATGCTCTTCTGATTGTCGTTCGAGGTGCTGGTGGCTATCGACTGCTTGAAGTACCACAGCGCGTCGTCGTCGCGCATCTCGTTGTAGGCGATGCTGCCCAGGGCATAGTAAATCTGGTCGAGATACTCGGTGTTCTTGTCGTCCTTCAGCATCTTGGTGAGCTCGCGCTGCAAGGCGGCGCTTCCGCCCGACTCGCTGTTGAAGATGCTGGCTTTGTTGATGCGCGCGTTGAAAACATACTGATAGTCAGGGTTTTTGTCGATAACCTTCTGATACCAGTAGCTGGCGTGGCGGTTGTCTTCGGTAATCTGGTAAATCTGCGCCAGAATGTACATCAGGCGGATTTTCTGGCGCTTGTCGCGACGGATTGTCTGCACGGCCGTCTCCACGTATGGGATTGCGTCGGCGTAGCGGCCCTGTCGCAGCAGAATATCGGCCTGGGTCTGCGCCAGCGGCGACTCCATCTTCCGCGACACCTTGCTCATATCGCCCGTCACGGTGCTGATGAAATCGTTGGCCTGCTGGTATTTTTCCATCTCGGTGTAGCATCGCGCAAGCCAGAGGTAGGCGCCGGTTTTGGTGTCCTGATCGTCATACTGGTGGACAATGTGCGTAAACTGCTCAATGGCGGCGAAATAGTCCTGCTTGATGGCTTTGGCCTTGGCGCCGAGCATCTCGGCATCGTCAATCCAGCGCACGTATTCGTTTTTGTTTTGAAAGGCTTTCTGCTTGTCGCTCAACTTCTTGCCTTTCTTCACATTGGGTTTTGCGGTGATGGAGTGTTTGCGCACGCATTTCTCGCTCTTTTCAATCACACGGTTCAAATCGCTGTACGATGTGAGCGCGGCCTCTTTGTCGCTATAGACAAAAACGGGCAGCACGAGTGAGAAATTCTCGTTGTGAGCCGAGTAGATGTTCTCCATACCCGACTTAAAAGCCTCGTTGCCATTGAAATAGACGTTGTATTTTGCCGTAACGTTGTGGTAGGCGCGGCGCATAGGTGTGTTTTTGGTGGGCGAACAGCACGCCAGCAGCACAGCCATCGAAGCCATACTCAAAAAGTTGACTGTTTTGCTTATCCTCGACACATCAGGTTTTTTAGCGGTGCAAAAATAGTTTTTTATTAATAGATAAGGCGATTGGCGTTCGCTCAACCCCATAAGAAACGGAATTTTTGACGGATTATTACTGATGGGAAGGATTGAATGAGAGAAGGACGGAAGGATTGAATGAGAGAGGGACGGAAGGATTGAATGTTTAGATGGTGCGGAGTGAATAATTGTCAGACAGCTTTCACGCATTCAATTATTCTATCCTTCACGCCTTGTTAGATTCTCACACCCATAATCACCACGTCGTCGGTTTGGTTTTCGGCGGGGCCGCGCCACTCTTTGAACACAAGGTTCAGCAGCTCGCGCTGCTCGCTCATCGGGCGGGTGTGAATTTCGAGCAGAAGATTGCGCAGTCGGCTTTTCTGGAACTTGCGGTCTTTGTTGTAGCCGAATTGGTCTTGGAATCCGTCGGAGAATGTGTAGAGGCAGTCGCCCTTGCGCAGTTCCACTGTTACCGAATTGAACGGTTTCATCATTATTGAGATGCCCACCGGCATTCTGTCGGGTTTGATGATTTGCACCTCGTTGTCACGAATCAGAATCAGCGGATTATTGGCTCCGGCAAACGAGAGAGTCATCTGCTTTTCGTTCACCACGCAGGCGGCCACGTCCATACCATCGTACACGTGCGCGTTCAGATTCTCGTCGCTGTTGCTCTGCCTGAGGTTCGAGATTATGGCCTCGCGCAGTTTGTTCAGAATGGCGTCGGGGGCAATCTCCTGGCTTACAATGTAGTTGAGGTTGGTCATACCCAGCACGCTCATAAAACCGCCCGGCACGCCGTGGCCTGTGCAGTCGGCAACAATGCAGACCTTGTTGTCGCCGAACTGACCTACCCAGTAGAAATCGCCACTGACCACGCTGCGCGGTTTGTAGAGCAGAAAGTAGTCGGAAAAGACTCTGCCGATGGCCTCGTCGGGAGTGAGCAGAGCCCGCTGAATCCGCCGCGCGTAGTTTATGCTGGCCTGAATCTCTTTGCTCTGCGCCTCAATGTGGTCGCGCTGGGCCATAATCTCGTCGCGCTGATTTTCAATTTTCTCTTTCTGTTCGGCCAAAAGTGTGTTTTTTTCTGCTAAAAGAGAGTTTTTCTCAGATAGTTCGGCATTAGCTTCCTTTTTGATATCCAAAGCTTTGAGAATATAAAACACCAAAAGCGAAATCAACAGCAAACCACCGATGAGCGAGAAGATGATTATGTGCATTTTTTGTTTTTCTGCGGCGTGGATTGCCTCGGTTTTTTCACGGTCGATTTTTTCTAACATCATTGCTTGCTCGGTTTTCATATCGGCAATAGCGTTCATTGAGCTGTCGTTTATATGCACATTTCCATATTCAGTTTCTTTTTCAAAACATTCGTAGGCGTTTTTGTAATCACCGAGAAGGATGTAAATCTCTTTTAAATCGTTGTAGTAATCCCTTAACGATAGCGATGATGAATTTTCGTCGAAATACTTTTTCAGGCGTTTTAAAAAGGCGAGGCCCTCATCGTATTTCTTGTAGTATTTTAGATACTTAACGTAGGTGTAGCCATTGGTAATGGCATTATCTGTGAGCCCTTGTTTTATGAAATAGTCAAGAGCTTTTTTTATATAATAGTAACAACTGTCAGCGTATGTATTATTATTAGTGAGGTTTGCAATATCTATATACACATTAGCAAGCACACCATATGTTAAATATTTGACAGTTATATAGAAATCTACATTTGAGTTTATTATATCTTGCAGGTAAGTGGCTTTTGTAAGGTATTCTTTAGCAGTATAGAGGTCTTCTATTCCTATGTATTCGGCGATGAGACATTCACTCAGTCGAAGATAGCCTTCTGCATATTCTAAAGTGTCGCCAATTAAAGAATCCAATATGATGGCTTTCCTAAAATATTGTTCTGCTTCTTTATAATAGTTTTTATTGTAAAATATTCCACCGAGTGTTATATAACAATCAGTAATATTTGATGTGTCATTATTTTTAATATTATTCTCTAATGCTAAATTGATATAATATTTGGTGCTATCAATATAGGTCAAGTCTTCGTAAATTTTGGCAATCAATATGTATTTTTTACTAATTAGTTTGTTATCGTTTTGCATCAACCTAATGCTTTTAATGGCGTATGGCAAAGCAATCTTTGATTGGTCGTTCAAAAAGTACCCCCAAGCAATATAATAGTTGCAATTTGCGATAAGTTCTATGTCGGTTTCGTGGCAGAAATCTAATGCAAGAAAGGCATATTTTAATGTAGTATCAACGCTGCTTGTGATTAAGGCTATTCTCGTATAATTCTTCGCTTTAACGCTGTTTGGCGAATCGGGGTTTATAGCGTTAAGTAAGCTGTCGATTATGGGTTGGTTGGGGTCGGCATATTCCTCGCTTTCATCATCTTCTTCTTGAGAATAAGCAAATTGAGGTATCGCCATAAAAACAGCTGCCAACAAACCGAGAAGAAATTTCAAGCGCATTTTATGTCCCCCATTTTGTAGCAAAGGTAGCGTTTTTTGTTCACAACTTGTGTGCATACTCGCATCAGCTTGCGCCTAATCAAGCACCCCGAAATAACAAAAAAGCCCCACCACGCGGCAGTTTTTTTTGTTTGACTTATGTCCGTTGTCTTTAGTCTGAAGTCTTTCCTACGCGAAAATCAGTATCAGCGTCTGCGCCAGCACAATACGCAGGAACATTGCCAGCGGATAGACCGTTGAGTAAGCCACCGACGGGCGGTCGTTTTCTGCAATCATATTCGAGTAGTAAAGCGCGGGCGGATTGGTGTTGGTGCCCGAAATCAGCTGTAAAGTCTGCTGCCTTAGCACGGATATTTATCACCGTTTTGTCAAAAAAAACAGATAATTATTTGAAATACTGGTGATTTTCAATAGATTTGTGTTTGCGGAAGCCGAAAAGCACACAGAGTAGGCATATTTAAAACTATTTTTTATGAAGAAATTAGGATTTGCACTTATGGGATTGTTGATGATTTCATCGACAGGTGCGTTTGCTCAATTGTCGTTTGGCGTTAAAGCCGGCGCCAACTTTTCGAATATGATGTTCAAGGCCGGCGGCGAAAAGGTCGATGACATTAAATTCAAACCCGGTTTCAATATTGGAGCTTTTGCTGATTTCGAACTTAGCGATTTGCTTGCCGTTGAAGCTGGTTTGAATGTTGAAACTAAAGGTTTTAAAATGAAAGAAGAAATTCTTGACAATGAAATCAAAGCTACCACAAACATTTTTTATGTAACTGTTCCTGTTGATGTAAAACTCACTTTCGGTAGTTTCTATGTATTGGCCGGACCATACGTTGGAATTGCAGCAGCCGGTAAAAGCAAAACAAAAACTGAATACAAGGGTGACACCCATAAAGATAGTGAGAGCTTGGAATTTGGTGATGACTATGGTAAAACCAAACGCTTGGATTTAGGCTTGGGCTTGGGTGCAGGTTATGAAATCAACGATAATCTTGGTGTTCGCGCAGGTTACGACCTTGGTTTAGCCAATCTGCAAGGCAAAGGCGACAAAGACAACAGCTCAAAGAACGGTTCAATCAATGTTTCAGTAACTTACAAGTTCTAAAACACGAACTTTGCAATAACACGAAAAGCCTTGCCACGCGGCAAGGCTTTTTTGTTTGTCTTATTTGCTCAAATGGTACCCCGCCGCAACCACCAGCAGGCCAAGCGCTACGCTGCCACCAACGTAGAGCGCAAACCATAGCCAGTTGCCAGCCTGCAGCATCGCAAAACTCTCTTTCGAGAAGGTGGAAAAAGTGGTGAATCCGCCGCAGATTCCAACGGTTAGAAACAAGTTGACATACTGCGAGTTGCTGTATCGCGAAAGCGCACCCCACAGCAGCCCGATGGCAAGACAGCCGGCAATGTTCACCGTCAGCGTGGCCCACGGAAAACCCTTGCCTGCTGTGCGCATTGCCACCGCAACGGCATAGCGCAGCGCGCCGCCAATGAAACTTCCCGCACCCACGCACAGAATTTCTTTAATCATAATTGTTTGCGTTTTTTGTCAGCGTTTGTGTTCTTACGCAAAAATCAGTATCAGCGTCTGCGCCAGCACAATACGCAGAAACATTGCCAGCGGATAGACCGTTGAGTAGGCCACCGACGGGCGGTCGTTTTCGGCAATCATATTCGAGTAGTAGAGCGCGGGCGGATTGGTGTTGGTGCCCGAAATCATTCCCACAATGGTGAAATAGTTCAGTTTGAAGCACTTGCGCGCGATGCACGAGATGGTGAGCATCGGAATCATTGTTATGAGCAAGCCGTAGCCCACCCACCTGAGCCCGTCGCCGTTGATGAGCGTGTCGAAGAACTGCTCGCCCGCTTCAAGGCCAACGCAGGCAAGGAAAAGCGAGATGCCAATCTCACGAATCATAAGGTTGGCGCTCTGCGTAGTGTAGCACGTCAGGCCGATTTTGTGACCGAAGGCGCCCATCAGCAGCGAAACAATGAGCGGACCGCCAGCCAGACCGAGTTTTGCAGGCTGCGGCATTCCAGGGAAGGCGATTGGAATGTAGCCGACAATGATGCCCAGGAAAATGCCAATGAACAGCGTCGAAAGGTGCGGCTCGTTAAGGTGTTTGACCGAGTTGCCGAGGAATTTCTCGACAAGACTGAGACTCTCGTCGCCGCCCACAACTTTCACTTTGTCGCCAAGATGCAGCACAAGGTCGGGGGTGGCCATCAGTTCAACGCCCGAGCGGAAGACGCGCGTCACGTTCACATTGAACGACTTGCGCAGCTGCAGGTTCTGAAGGCTCTTGCCGTCCAATCGCTTGTTGGTAACCAATATTTTACGCGATTTCAACTCGCCTGTTTGGCCGTTCAACTCTTCGGTGGTGAGTTTGTCGCCGAACATTGCGTCGAGTTCGGCTTCACGCTGCTTGGGCGCGATGATTCGCACCAGGTCGCCTTGGCCGAGCACGGTGTCGCCGTTTGGCACAAAAACCTTGCCGCCTTGACTGATGCGGGCAAAGACAACTTCTTTGTCGAACTGCCGCGAAATCTCTTTTATCTGCTTGCCAATCACCGAGTTGCTTGTAACGCGATAACTGCAGCGCGCAGGCTCTTCGGTGTTGCCGCCAGTGGCTGCAGTGCGCTCTTTTTCATAATCAATTTTGAAGATGCGCTTCACAATCACCATTCCAAGAATGATGCCCACCACACCCATCGGATATGCCACCGCATAACCAAGTGATATTGAAGGTGTTTCGGTACCCGATTGCGACAATTGGTTTAAGGCTTGCTGAGCCGCACCAAGACCAGGCGTATTGGTCACGGCACCCTGCATAACACCAATGAGCATCGGGAAATCGACACCGCCTAACAGGTAGAAAATCAGCAGTGTTACCGCAATATTGAGAGCCACGCTGCCTGCCGCCAGTCCGTTGAGCATCAGCCCCGACTGCTTGAACGACGAGAAGAAGTTCGGGCCAACTTGCAAACCAATGCTGAACACAAAGAGTATCAGGCCGAAATCCTTCATAAAATGCAGAATCGACGGCGTGACGGTGAAGCCGAAATGCGACACCAGAATGCCCACAAAAAGCACAAACGTTGAGCCGAGCGAGATGCCCTTCAGCTTAAGTTTGCCCAGCATTGAGCCGATGGCAATCACAAACGCAAAAATCATCACCGTGCGCCCAACCGACTCATTCATTAGCAGCGAAGTAAACCAATTCATAATTGTAAAGTTTATAATCCGTTGATAGTCAAATAATATAATCTCTCATTTTTCGGCCGCAAAGGTACGGCTTACTTTTTATTTTCATACATTTGTAAAAATGATTTATTCGATTGAAACAATAGTTAAAACCGATTGATTTATGGAACTGCGACAACTCAAGTATTTCATCAAAACCGCTGAGACTCTGAATTTTACCGAAGCGGCGCGACAGCTTTTCATAACACAGAGCACGCTGTCGCAGCAGATTCGCCAACTTGAGACCGAACTGCAGGTGCAACTTTTCGACCGCATCGGCAAGCGCACCTACCTGACCGAAGCGGGCACCGAGTTTCTGCCCTACGCCAAGCAGACCGTGGCCGACAGCGAGGGCGGCGTGCAGCGTCTGCGCGACCTGCAGAATATTATGGCTGGCGAGTTGCGCATTGGAGCGGTTTTCACCCTGAGCGACCTTCTGACAAGCACAATCATCTCATTTTCAAAACAATATCCGAATATTAAATTGGTGGTGGTGAGCCGCCCTGTGAATGAGTTGCTCGACTTGCTCAAAGAGCGCAAACTGGACCTCATCCTCTCGTACCGCCCCGACGACGAAGACAACCAGATTGAGTTCTTCCCACTGTTCGACTCAAACCTCTCGGTTATAGTCAATTACAACCACCCACTTGTAGCGCAACGTGAAGTGTCGCTCGAGTTGCTGAAGCAGTATCCGCTGGTGCTGCCGTCGGTGGGTTCGCAGGCCCGCACAATGATTGACCGCCTGCTCGCGAGCCGCCACGTGCAGTTAACCCCGCAAATTGAGATTTCGAGTATGACCATTATGATGAACCTTGTTGAGACGGGACACTGGATTGCCGTGATGTCGGAAATGCTCATCCGCGGCCACGAGAAACTGCGCGCCATCCCCATCGCGGGCAAAAAAACGCAGATGCACCCCTCGGTGATTACGCTCAAGGGCATCTATCAGAAACTGTCGGCAAAGGAGTTTATGAAGATTTTGTTCGATAAACATATGGAGTAGGGCGGCCGCGCGGCATTGGCATACCTCGTCAGCATTTTTTCTTCAAATTTTACGCGGCATAGCTTTTACAAAAGTTGAAAATTATAACTTTAGCCCATATTTGAATCATCAAAAAATCAAAAACGAATTATGGCGAAATACAAACGCATATTGCTGAAACTCAGCGGCGAATCGCTGATGGGCGCACAAGGCTACGGCATCGACCCGCAACGTTTGGGCGAGTATGCAAAGCAGATTAAAGAGATTGCCGACCTGGGAGTGCAGATTGGCATTGTGATTGGCGGCGGCAACATCTTCCGCGGCCTGAGCGGCGCATCGAAAGGTTTCGACCGCTACAAGGGCGACCAGATGGGAATGCTCGCCACCGTGATTAACGCAATGGCGCTCTGCTCGGCGCTCGAGAGCATCGGACAGAAAGCCCGCGTGCTGACAGCCATCCGTATGGAGCCTATCGGCGAACTCTACTCGAAGCCGAAAGCCATCGAGGCACTGAACAATGGCGAGGTGGCCATCTTCTCGGCCGGAACGGGCAACCCCTACTTCACCACCGACACCGGCTCGTCGCTGCGCGGCATTGAGATTGAGGCCGACGTGATGCTCAAGGGCACCCGTGTCGACGGCATCTACACCGCCGACCCCGAAAAAGACCCGACGGCAACCAAGTTCGACACCATCACCTACGACGAAATTTACAACCGCGGCCTGAAAGTGATGGACCTCACCGCCACCACAATGTGCAAGGAGAACAATCTGCCAATCGTTGTCTTCAATATGGACAAGCCCGGCAACCTGATTAAAGTGGTGAAGGGCGAAAACATCGGAACATTAGTAACTATTTAATACATACGGCTATGACACAGGAAGACGTAAAAAAACAAATCGACAAGGCCAAAGAGCAAATGGCAAAGGCTGTCGATTTTCTTGAAGATTCAATCGCCCATATTCGTGCCGGCAAGGCCGATGTAAGGGTACTTGACAATGTGATGGTTGACTACTACGGCTCACAGATGAGCCTGTCGCAGGTTTCGAACGTGACCGTTCCCGACGCCCGCACCATCAAAATCCAACCGTGGGAAAAGAAGATGTTCGAGGTGATTGAGAAGGCCATTATGGTGTCGAACCTCGGCTTCAACCCAACCAACAACGGCGAGTCGATAATCATTGCCGTTCCGCCACTCACCGAGGAGCGCCGCCGCGACCTTGTGAAGCAGGCAAAATCGGAAGGCGAGAACACAAAAATCATCATCCGCAACGTGCGCAAAGACTCGAACGAGGCTTTCAAGAAGATGAAGAAGGACGGTCTGGCCGAGGATTTGGCTAAGGATGCCGAGGATTCGATGCAAAAACTCACCGACAGCTACATTGCCAAAATCGACGAGCTGATTAAGAAGAAAGAGGCTGACATTATGGTGGTTTGATGCCGCCCGAACCCCGAAGGGGTGAAATATTATAGGTAGGGGTGTAAACCCTTGATAATGATGAAATGAAACGTAACCCCGAAGGGGTGACACAGCAACAAAGGATTGCCGTTTTAAGTGTCGCCCCTTCGGGGCTTGTTTTGTTTAATGGTTCACCAGGCGGTGGTGTAAACCGCCGCCTATGCTATACCGTCCGTTCCGGGCTTATACTCTTGCCACGAATTTTAAAAACGATGGCCTTGAATTAATCATACCTTTGTACCACTATGATTATCCACATCGATTGTAACACGTTTTTTGCCAGCTGCGAGGTGGCGTTCCATCCCGAGCTCAAAGGCAAGCCTGTGGTGGTTTCGAACACCAACGAGGCGGGCGGGGGCGTCATTCTGGCTCTCACGGCCGAAGCCAAAAAACTGGGGCTGAAGCGTGGGTTGCCGGTCTTTCAAGCCAAGAAGCTGATTGAGGATAACGGAGTGATAATGTTCCCTGTGGACCATATCAAGTATAGGAATACTTCAAAGCAGATAATGCAACTTGTTATTAAACAAGATATTATACAAAATTTTATACAGTACAGCGTTGATGAGTTTTTCGGTGAGCTTCCTGTTGATGACGAAACCGAAGTGCGCCATTACGTGGGTTTGGTGAAAGACTTGATTTTGAAGGAGACTGACATTCCGGTGAGCTGCGGCTGCTCGCAGACCTACACTCTGGCAAAGGTCGCCACCTGGTATTCAAAGCATTACGACGGATACAAGGGCGTCTGTGTGCTGTCGGAAGCCAACCGGCAGAAGGCGCTCGCCGGATTGCCTATTGGCGATGTGTGGGGCGTCGGCCGCCAGTTGACAAAATTTCTCTCGGACAATGGCGCATCTACGGCGCTTGAGTTTGCGCGGATGTCGGAGCCATACGTGCAGCGCTATATGAAAACCGCCGGAGTGCGCACGTGGCGCGAGCTGCACGGAATCAGAGCGATTGAAATAGAGCGCGGCGATGTGCAGAAAAGTCTCTCGCACTCGCGGACCTTTGCCTATACAACCGACGACAAGCAGCGGTTGCGCGAGATGACGGCCGATTTTGTGTCGCGGCTGGCCTTCAAACTTCGCGAGCAGGACAGTATGTGCAAGACGGTCACGCTGTTTTTCCGCACCAACCGCCACCGCACCGACCTTCCGCAGTACAGCGCCCACGACTCGCGCACCTTGCCGGCGCCTACGCAAGACACCCGCATAATCACCGAAGCCGCCCTGCAACTGCTCGACCAGCTTTTCAGGCCCGGCTTTCAATATAAGAAGCTCGGGGTGGTGCTGTCCGATTTTGTGCCGTCAACCGCCGTGCAGCTCGACCTTTTCAACGCCGACAACGACCGCAAGAGCCGCCGCTTGATGCAGGCCCTAGACGACATAAATCGCAAATTCGGTTCAGAGACCATTCACAGCGCGCTTTCGGCCGCAGACAAGCGTAAGGAAGGCGGCGATGATGGAAACGCTGATTCCGACGACGAGGACAATAGTTGATTTTGATTACTTTAGCCCGAAATGAAAAGCACAATAGGTTTGATACTTAGGATTGCGGTGGCGGTTGCCTCGCTGTTGTTCATCGGCTGGAAGGTTCACGACCAGCTGGCCGGCGGCATTGCCGGCATTGGCTCGTTAAGTGCCGTGCCAATGCTGGCCGCTGTGGCGCTGATGCCTCTCAACTGGTTAACTGAAGCCTTTAAGTGGCGTTTGCTCACAGCTCATTTGCAAGAGCTTAACATCTGGCAGTCGGCAAAATCAGTTTTGGCAGGTCTGGCTGTGTCGATGCTCACTCCAAACCGCGTGGGCGATTTTGCCGGACGCATCGCACTGCTCAAACCCGAGAACCGAACAGCCGGAGCAATGTCGGCTTTTGTGGGCGGCTATGCGCAGATGCTGGCAATTGCCGTGTTGGGCGTTGTGGCGTTTGGGTTCAGGCCCGCGTTGCCCGATTTTTTGTCGGTTGCGGCCGGGCATCACGCACTGACAATGTGTGTGCTGCTGGTTTTTGTTGCCGTTTTGTCGGGATTCTATTTCGCCGCAAAGCTGATGGCCGCGCGGTTCAGATTCAGCCGCTGGGCGTGGCTTGAGCGCTTCATTGGTGCCGCCGGCTTGCACTCAAACAATCAACTTGCAACAGCTTTCGGCCTTTCGGTTTGCCGGAGCCTCATTTTTATGCTGCAGCTGTGGTTGATGCTGGCGGCTGCGGGCGTACATCTTGAGGCTGTCGAGGCTTTCTGCTCAATTGCGCTGATGTACTGTTTTGTTTCGGTGGTACCCACTTTTGCGCTTGTTGAGTGGGGTGTGCGCGGCTCAATGGCGCTGCTTTTCATTGCCGGACAGCCAACGCAGATTGTTACTGCCACCACAGTGCTGTGGATTGTTAATGTAGCTGTTCCGGCGGCGGTGGGAGCTTTTATCGGAGTTTTGAAAACGAGAAGAATATAATATGCAATAAATGCTGGTTTTAAGCTATTGCATTTAATCTGATAGTTTAAGATTTCAATCGCAGATTCCTCTACAAAAATCCCAAATCCATCTTGGCCTCTTCGCTCATCATATCCTGGTTCCACTCGGGCTCGAACACAAGGTTTATGTTCACCTGGTGAATGCCCGGAACCGACTCAAGTTTCATCCGCACCTCGTCCAGAATCTGGTCGGCAATGGGGCAGCCAGGGGCGGTCAGGGTCATTTCAACGTCGAGCACGCCCTTGTCTTCCTTCAGGTTGTAGATAAGCCCCAAATCGTACACGTTGACGGGTATCTCGGGGTCGTAAACGGTTTTCAGCTCGTTGATTATTTT
The DNA here is from genome assembly GCA_902790595.1 of uncultured Bacteroidales bacterium. Lineage (GTDB taxonomy): Bacteria > Bacteroidota > Bacteroidia > Bacteroidales > SZUA-534 > RUG13583. The sequence continues at coordinate 156,556 of CADASL010000003.1, read as the reverse complement.
GGTTTCAAGCAGTTGGTCCATAAGAATTTAGAATTTAGAATGTAGAATTCAGAATTTAGAATTTAGAATAGATGAAATACTTGTTCAACATTATTCCGAAGCAAACGCCAGCGCGTACATCTTTATCTGCCGCACCATACTTGCAAGGCCGTTTGAGCGGGTGGGCGACAGGTTCTCGCGCAAGCCGATTGCGTCGATAAAATGCAGATCGGCTTCGGCAATTTCTTTCGGCGAAAGCCCCGACATCACTTTGATTAGCAGAGCGATAATGCCTTTGGTGATTATGGCGTCGCTGTCGGCGCGGAAGGTGACAATGCCACCGTTGCAGCTGGCTGTGAGCCACACCTGGCTTTGGCAGCCTTTGATAAGGTTCTGCTCGGTCTTCTCGCTGTCGGGCATCGGCTCAAGCTCCTTGCCCAGCTCAATCAGGTACTCGTACTTGTCCATCCAGTCGGTGAAGACACCGAACTCGTCAATTATTTGTTGCTGGCGCGATTCTAATTCGTTCATTTTCAATTCAAAATATATCGATACGGATTTTCCGTTTCTGGGTGCAAATATAGTTTTTCGTTGATTTCTTCGGCAAGCGGAAATTGCAGGCGTATCGCTGCGCGAGAAAAACTGATTATCTTTGACAAAAAAGTATGTGTTATGGCAAAGATACTGGTTGACAAAACCGAAATCACAATCTTGGAAATCAATGAGAAAGACTATATCTCGCTGACCGATATGGTCAAGAATATTGAGAATGGACTTGCCCTTATTGAGAAATGGTTGCGAAACAAAAACACCATAGAATTTCTTGGCATTTGGGAGGAAATGTACAATCCGAATTTTAATTCCCCCGAATTCGAGGGAATTAAAAATATGGCTGGCCTTAACAGGTTCGTTTTGTCTGTAAAACAATGGATTGAGAAGACCAATGCCGTTGGAATAATTGCAAAGGCAGGTCGCTACGGAGGTACCTACGCACACAAAGACCTTGCGTTTGAATTCGCTTCGTGGGTCTCGCCGCAGTTCAAACTGTATCTGTTGAGAGAATTCCAACGGCTGAAGGAGGAAGAACAAAAACAACTTGGCTGGTCGGCAAAACGCGAACTATCAAAAATCAACTATCATATTCATACCGACGCCATAAAACAAAACTTGATACCGCCCGAATTGTCACAGCTTCAGACAAGCATAATATATGCCAATGAAGCCGACGTTTTGAATGTGGCGCTTTTCGGGTCAACCGCAAAAGAATGGCGTGAAGCTAATCCGAATTTGAAAGGAAACATTCGCGACTACGCATCAATAAACCAACTCATTTGCTTGTCGAATATGGAGAATTTGAATGCAGTGTTCATCAACAAAGGAATCAGTCAGCAGGAACGTTTGAAGGAGCTGAACAAGATAGCCATTCAGCAAATGCAAATATTGGAGAACGCGGACAACAGAGCCATTTTGAGGTAAAACACTATCTGCAATGTTAAGACTGCCGTATCTCTACACTTTTAAATTCATATTAAATTCCGTTTAAATCGGCTGTCCCACTACTTCAACATACTCACCGCCCGCAGCAGGCTGTCGTGCAGAATGTCAATCTCTTCAGCGGTATTGTAGAAGGCTATCGAAGCGCGGACGGTGCCAGGAATGCCGAAGTGCTGCATAATTGGCTCGGTGCAGTGGGTGCCCGTGCGGACTGCAATGCCCATTTTGTCGAGCAGGGTGCCAATGTCGAACGGGTGGGCGAAATCGGTCACGAACGAAACCAGCGACGCACGCTTTTCTGCGGTGCCAATCAGTCGTAAATCACTGATAGATTGAATTTTGCCATTAAGATAAGTGAACAGTTCGCTCTCGTAGGCGGCAATGTTGTCCATTCCAATGGCCTCAACGTAGCGCAGTGCCTCGGCAAGGGCGATAATGCCCACATAGTCGGGTGTGCCTGCCTCAAATTTGTAGGGCAGTTGGTTGAAGGTGGTGCCATTGAACGACACGGTCTCAATCATCTCGCCACCGCCCTGATATGGCGGCATCTGGTTGAGCCACTGTTCTTTGCCATACAGCACACCGACACCTGTCGGGCCGTAAATCTTGTGTCCGCTGAAGACGAGAAAATCGCAGTCGAGTTGCTGAACGTCAATCGCAAAATGCTGAATGGCCTGCGAAGCGTCCACCAGCACGGGAATGTTGTGGCTGTGGGCAATCTCAATTATCTGCTCAACAGGGTTGATAGTGCCCAAAGTATTTGAAACATAGACAATTGACAGCAATTTGGTGTGGTCGGTTATCAACTCTTCGAGTTCGGCCAGATTAAGTTCGCCACGGTCGTCGAAGGCCCATTTAACAACTTTTGCTTTATGTTGGTTTTCAAGCAGTTGCCACGGTACAAGGTTGCTGTGGTGCTCCATCTCGGTAACGATTACCTCATCGCCTTCGCTCATAAACTGCTGGCTGAACGAATTTGCCACAAGGTTGATACTCTCGGTGGCTCCGCGGGTGAAGATTATCTCGCGCTCCGACGCTGCGTTCAGAAACCGCCTGACCGTCTGCCGCGACTCCTCCATTGCCGTGGTGGCAAGGTTGCTCAGGTGGTGGACGCCGCGGTGCACGTTGGCGTTGTATTGCGTGTAAACCTCGACAATCTTGTCAATCACGCGGCGCGGCTTCTGTGTGGTGGCCGCATTGTCGAGATAGACGAGCCGACGGTTGTTGACGGTTTGTTCCAGAATGGGGAAATCTTTGCGTATCTCTCTGACGTCGAAGTTCATAGCACTATTTTTTCACAATTCGCATTTTCATCATCACATCGTTGAGAGGGCGGTCGTTGCGGTCGGTCTCAACGGCGGCAATGCTGTCGATAATATTCAGTCCTTCAACCACTTCGCCAAAAACGGTATAATCTCCGTCAAGGAAAGGCGCACCGCCGACAGTGGTGTAGGTTTTGCGCTGCTCGGGGCTGAATTTGAACAGTTTGGCATCGGGATTCGTCGCAACCAAATGCTCCACAAGGCTGTCGCAATAATGGTTGAAGGCGGCGAAGTTGCGTGCGCGCTGCAGTTTGGTCAGTGCATCTTGGTCGGCCTTGCTGTCGTCCGATTTGAGCCAGTCGTTGAGCATTTTCTGCTTGACTGACGCGTTATGCTGCTCTTCGATATGGTCTAAATCTTTGTTAGAGTACACTTTGCCCTGCACAATGTAGAACTGGCACCCCGACGATTTTTTCTCGGGATTGTTGTCGCGTGCGGCAGCCAGAGCGCCGCGCTTGTGGTAAAGGCCATCGACAAACTCGGCAGGGATTCGCTCGCCGTGACTTCCCGCGCCCAGCATCTTGCCCTTCGGCGCGTTCTTCGAATCGGGGTCGCCTCCCTGAATCATAAAATCCTCAATTACACGGTGAAAGAGCAGACTGTCGTAGAAGTGCTCCTTGACCAGCGTCACGAAATTCTGCTTGTGCAGTGGCGTCTGGCCGTAGAGTTTGACCTTCATATTGCCGTACGGCGTCTCGATAACCGCAAACGCAGGTTTCGGCTTCTTGCGGCTGCCCTTGGCCGACATCAGTCCGACTGAAAGCAGCACTATCGAAATGTAAAACAATGCCTTTCTCATAATGGGGGCAAATATAGATATTTAGGATTTAGGAATTAGTAGTTAGGATTTGAGTGCTGAAGGTTTTTTCCTACCGCATAGTAGAGACGTGGCGCGCCGCGTCTCTACAAACGATTGACCGATTCACCCCTTAACATACCTCGCACGTTCGCCGCCAATGAGTTTCGGACGGCAGAAGGCGGCTACCACGTGGGCTGCGCCAATCTGGTTCGGTGTGGGGTGAACGGGCACGGCCACATCTTTCAGGTGCATACCAATGAGCGTGTCGCCAATGTCGAGCCCTGCCGAAGCTTTAACGTGCTCAACCACAACCGCCTGACTGAAGCCGCTGTAAGCCGCCGTAGCAAACGAGCCTCCTCCGTGAAGCCACGGCACCACACTCACCGGCTCGTAGCCGTAACGCTCGGCGCATTCGGTCTCAACCACCAATGCGCGGTTCAGATGCTCGCAGCACTGGCAGGCAAGATAAAGGCCACGCTCAGCGAGCAGTTTGTGCGCCACTTCGAAAATGGCCGCTCCAATCTCGGCACTCGAATTTTTGCCAATCAAACCGCCGGCAACTTCGCTCGACGAGCATCCAATCACAAACACCGATCCTTTGACCAGCGGGTGGCTGTTGAGCAAATCGGTCAAAATGGTTTCGGTTTGCTGTTTAATTGTGTTTAAATCAATTGTTTCCATAATCAATATCGATAGCGGCGAACTTGTATAATTCGTCGGCACAAATATATTTTACGGTAAGGAATTATGGTTCAGAAAAATCAAAACGGATACGAATACCAATCGACGCAAAACCTTGTGCACCTATTCCCAACTCACCAAAAAACCTCACAAATTTGGGTCCGACTTCTATTCCAGTTGCTCCAACAAAACAAGGAATCCAATCAAAGTCATCATCAGTCTTCCCTGTATCATATTTTGAGTATGTAATAATAAAGCGCGCTCCTATTCCTGCTTTCCCATACATACCTACCCAATTGGTTCTTATCCAATCGAATTGAGCAACACCGATAACAAATGGCATTTTCTCTTTTTCTGTCCATCTATCGCGTTTGAAATTGTGTTCTCTGTTAATCCAATGTCTCGACTTTGCTCCTTCATAGCCCACAAGCACACCAATTGACAGCCAGGGTTTATGCAAGCGTTGCAAATATTCTACATTATAAACGTTCGAAAAATCAGTGTATTCCCAACTTTCTTTTCCTTCTGCTTTACCTGAGTCTTCGTGAGTTCCTCCACCGAAAGAATCAAAAAACCACGTATACAGCGAGTGACCATCACAATAAAATGCAGAAACCTGATGTTTAGGATATTCAATTATTTGCGAGTATCCGCAGAGCGAGCCGACAAGAGCAAGCGCAAGAAGTGTTAATCTTTTCATAATAGTTTAAGGTTTTAATTAGGAATGTATGACGATATTTTTCAAAATCTGCTTCTGATTCCAAATGCTGCAAAACCTTGAGCACCCCACCCGACTTCACCGAAGGCTCTTATCATTTTTGGTCCAACCTCAAGACCGAAAACTTCCACAAAGTAGGGAATACAATCAAACGCTTTATCGGTATCACCAGATTCGTACTTTTTATCTTGGAAAATCAAACGGACACCTATTCCTGATTTTCCATACATACCTATCCAATCGGTTCTTATCCCATCGAACTGTATAGCAGCGATAATATATGGTAACCTGTCTTTTTCCGTCCATACATCGGTTGGTTTTAAGTTAGACATTCTGTTAATCCAATGTTTCGACTGGGTTTCTTCATAACCTAACTGTACACCCATTGACATCCAAGGCTTGAGAAATTTGTGCAAATACGCAACATTATAAACACTCGAAAAATCAGTGTATTTCCAACTCTCTTTTCCATCGGCCTTATAACCATCCTCGTGAGTCCCGCCACCGAAAGTGTCAAGAAGAAATGTATACAACGATTGTCCTTTACTATAAAACACAGAAACTTGATTTTTAGGATAATCTATCATCTGAGAGTATCCGCAGAGCGAGCCGACAAGAGCAAGCGCAAGAAGTGTTAATCTTTTCATAATAGTTTAAGTTTTTAATTAGAATTGCTTTGTGCGATTGACTCGCACGTCTATAAGACAATTCAGCGAGGCTTTTCCCTACCAACATTCTAAATTTTTAGCAAAAAAATGTGCGGCTGCACACCTCCACAAAAAGAGAACTCTCAAACGGGTTCTCTTTTTTGTTTTTAGGTGGTTTTGCTGGCGGATTCCAATCGCCGCACATTAATATTAAGCAAGAACCCGCCGAAACAGGGCAAACCAATTGATTTTTTATCGGCATATAACGAAAGATTAAAATTCTATATTTGCAGACTTATTAAACAGACGCGCTATACTCACAAAAATGGCTTCAAAACAAGAAATAGATTTAAAAACGCTTTACGGCATTCTGTTTGAAAACAAGAAACTTACACTTTCCGATGATGATTTGAAAACTGTTGACCGCAGTTTTCAGTTTCTGAAGGATTTCTCGAAAGACAAAATCATTTACGGCATAAACACTGGCTTCGGCCCGATGGCGCAGTACAGAGTCGACGACCAGTCGCTTATCGATTTGCAATACAATATTATACGCAGCCACTCAACGGGTGCTGGGCAGCCGCTGCCCGATGTGTATGTGAAGTCGGCAATGATTGCACGGCTCTACACCTTTCTGCAGGGCAACTCAGGCGTTCACACCGAGCTGGTGCGGCTCATTGTTGAGTTCATAAACCGCGGCATTATCCCCTACATTCCCGAGCACGGCAGCGTTGGCGCCAGCGGCGACCTTGTGCAGCTTGCCCACATTGCGCTCACGCTCATTGGCGAGGGCGAGGTTTTCTACAAAGGCCAACTGCGCCCCACAGCCGAGGTGATGAAGGAAAACGGACTCGAACCGTTCAAGATTTATCTGCGTGAGGGACTGTCGGTTACCAACGGCACGTCGGTGATGACGGGCATTGGCGTTGTCAACCTGATTTACGCCAAGAAACTGCTTCGCTGGTCGCTTGTGGCGTCGGTGATGATGAACGAGGTGGCCGCTTCGTACGACGACCTGATGTCGGCCGAGCTGAACGCCACCAAACGTCACCGCGGACAGCGCGAGATTGCACGTCTGATGCGTGAAATAAGCGCGGGCAGCCAATGTATGCTCAAACGCGAGGCCGAGCTCTACAACCAGAAGCACACCGAGGCCACCTTCGGCCACAAGGTGCAGCCCTACTACTCGCTGCGCTGCATTCCGCAGATTCTGGGACCGATTTTCGACGAGATGGAAAACGCTGAAAAAGTGCTGATTAACGAGGTAAATTCGGCTTGCGACAATCCGATTATCGACCCTGAGAACCAAAACGTGTTCCACGGCGGAAACTTCCACGGCGACTACATTTCGTACGAGATGGACAAGCTGAAAATCGGCGTCACCAAGCTCACAATGCTCACCGAGCGCCAGCTCAACTACCTTTACCACGACCGAATCAACGGCATTCTGCCGCCGTTTGTCAATATGGGCGTGCTGGGCCTGAACTACGGAATGCAGGCCGCACAGTTCACCGCCACTTCCACCACCGCCGAGTGCCAAACACTCTCGAACCCGATGTATGTGCACAGCATACCTAACAATAATGATAATCAAGACATTGTGAGTATGGGCACCAACTCGGCGCTCATTGCAAAGCACATTATCGAGAACTCGTTCCAAGTGATGGCCATAATGATGATGTCGCTGGCTCAAGCTGTTGATATTCTGAAGATTCAAGACAAGATGAGCCCCGCCACACGCGCCGTTTACGATGAGGTGCGAGCCATTTTCCCCGCCTTCTCAACCGTCGACAGCCCGCTGTACAAAGACATTGAAAGGGTGGAAAACTATCTGAAAACCAAAAAAATCGATTTATAGCCCGATGGAACGCAGAGTTGTAATAACAGGAATGGGCATTTACTCTTGCATTGGCAAGAACCTTGACGAGGTGCGCCAATCGCTCTACAACGGGCGGTCGGGCATTGGAATCGACCCCGAGCGCAAAGGGCTGGGCTTCCAATCGTCGCTCACAGGCATTATTGAGCGCCCCAATATGAAGGAGCTGCTCGACCGCCGCAGCCGCCGCGGACTTGCTGAACAAGGCGAATATGCCTATGTTTCGTCGCTTGAGGCCTTCCGCAATGCGCGTATCGATGCCGATTTTTTGGCCGCCAACGAAGTGGGCATACTTTTCGGCAACGACACAAGCGCGGCACCGATAATTACCGCCATTGATACCGTTCGCCAAAAGAAAAACACCGTGCTGGTGGGCGCCGAATCGGTGTTCCAATCGCTCACTTCAACCGTTTCGATGAACCTTTCGGTGATATTCAAACTGCGCGGAATCAACTTCACCATAGCAGGCGCCTGCGCAAGCAGCTCTCACGCCATTGGAATCGCCTATCTGCTTATCAAACAAGGACTTCAAGATATTGTTCTCTGCGGAGGCGCGCAAGAGGTCAACCCCTACGCCACAGGCAGTTTCGACGGTCTGAGCGCCTTCTCGACACAAGAAGCTGACCCAACCAAGGCTTCGAAACCGTTCGACCGCCGTCGCGACGGACTGGTGCCAAGCGGTGGCGCGGCAAGCGTGGTGGTTGAAAGCTACGAGTCGGCCATAAAACGCGGAGCGCCCATTGTGGCCGAAATTATCGGCTATGGCTTCTCGTCGAACGGCGACCACCTGTCGGTGCCGAACGTCGAAGGACCCAAACGCTCGCTGCAACGCTCTCTCGACAGCGCGGGACTTGCAGCCGCCGACATTCCGTATATCAACGCCCACGCCACTTCAACCCCCGCAGGCGACCTGAACGAGGCCCGCGCCATTGCCGAGGTGTTCGGCGCAAGCCGCCCCTACGTGGCTTCAACCAAGTCGATGACGGGCCACGAGATGTGGATGGCAGGCGCAAGCGAGGTCATTTACTCTACGCTGATGATGAACAACAGCTTCATTGCGCCGAATATCAACTTCGAGGAACCCGACGAGGCTTCGTGCCAATTAAATATCCCCAAAACGCGGATAGATACAGAATTTGATTTATTTTTGACGAATTCTTTCGGGTTTGGAGGCACAAACTCAACGCTTATAATTAAGAAATTCAAATAGTTATGACCAACGAAGAAATAATCGCAAAAATCAACGAGACTCTGGCCGAAGAGTTTGAGGTTGACATTAATGTTATCAAACCCGACGCGCCGCTGATGGAAACGCTGGAACTCGACAGCCTTGACCTTGTGGATGTTGTGGTTCTGGTGGAGCAGAACTTCGGATTCAACGTCACAGGCGAGGATTTCGCCAAAATCCGCACTTTCCAAGATTTCTACAACCTTGTGATTGAGCGCACGACAAAATAACCACCGCCAATGGCCGACTGGAAGGGAAAAACACGAGGCGGAAGTTTCGGTTACTTCTTCTTTATCAAACTGATACAATACATAGGCGTCCGCGCGGCCTACGTTTTTCTGGCCTTTGTTGTTGTCTATTTCATTCCTTTTGCCCCGAAGGCCACCGCGTGCACGTGGCGCTATGCCCGCAAAACGCTGAAACTGAGCCGATTGAAATCCGTCGGTCTGCTTTTCCGCAATTATTACCGATTGGGTCAGACGCTGATTGACAAGATTGCCATTGGCAGCGGAATGACCGACAAATACCACTTCAAATTTGAAAATTATCAGGAGTTTCTCAATGTGCTGAACTCGCAGCAGGGCGTGATAATGATGGGCGGCCACATTGGCAACTGGGAGATTGGCGCGCCATTCTTCGGCGATTACGGCAAGAATATCAATATTGTGATGTACGATGCTGAATATCAGAAAATCAAGGAGATGCTGGAGAAGAACTCAACTGGCCACGACTACAAGGTCATTCCCGTGAACAACGACACGCTGACGCACGTCTTCCAAATTACCGAAGCCCTGAACCGCCACGAGTACGTCTGCTTTCAAGGCGACCGCTACGTGAACGCCGACAAACTGCTGACAGCGACGTTTATGGGCCGCGAGGCTGATTTTCCGTCGGGGCCGTTCCTGCTGGCGTCGCGGCTGAAGGTGCCCGTGGTGTTCTACTTCGCAATGCGCGAGAAACCGATGACCTACCACTATCGGTTCACCATTGCGCAGCCCGTGCCCCGCACCCGCGACCGCAAACCCGAGCAAGCCCTTCTGGAGCAGTATGTGGCTAATTTTGAGAAGATTCTGAAGGAATACCCCGAGCAGTGGTTTAATTATTATGAGTTTTGGAAAACGAACGCTAACTGAAAACGCAAACGCAAACTGAAAACGCAAACGCAAACTGAAAACGCAAACGCAAACTGAAAACGCAAACACGAACACAAATTATATACAATAAACCATTAATACTTAACAAAATGCCAACCGCTAGAAATTTCAAAGAATATCCTGTTTGGAAAGACTCTATAAAATTGTCTTCGGATATTTATTCAATTACTGATGGATTTCCTTTGGATGAAAGAAGGGGGCTATGCTCACAAATGCAACGAGCCGCTGTTTCCATAGCATCAAATATTGCCGAAGGTTCATCTCGCTCGTCAATATCAGACTTCAAAAGATTTCTTGAAATATCGCTTGGTAGCTCGTTCGAGCTTGAGAGTCAATTAATTATCGCTAAGAATATCCATTATTTGAATGACACTGATGCAGACAAACTGCTGGCATCGGTACAAAATATTGAAAAGCAGTTATCTGGATTTATAAATACGTTAAAAGAAAATAAAAAATGACACGAAATCGAACTGAATTGTTCGCTGTTTGTGTTTTTTGTTTTTGTTTGTGTTAAAAAAACTATGAACTTATTTCCCGCTCTCGAAAAGCAATACACCAAAGAGCACCAATCGGCTCTTGAGGCGCAGCGCCTGGCTCACTTCATTGCCGGTGCGCCGGTGGTTTTTCAGGTCTCGCGCCTGATGATTAAATTCGGAATTTTGAAGGCTATCGCCGACAGCCATAACGGCCTGACACAAACCGAGATAGCCACAAAATGCAAACTCACCGAGTATGCCGCGCAAGTGCTGCTAGAGGCGTCGCTCTCAATCGGCACTGTGATTTTTGCCGACGAGCGCTACAAAATCACCAAAGCCGGCTGGTTCCTTATCAACGACACAATGGTGAACGCCAATCTGAACTTTAATCACGATGTCAACTATCTGGGACTGTTCCGGTTAGAGGAGTCGCTTTTGAACGGCAAACCTGAAGGTCTGAAAGTTTTCGGGCAGTGGCCGACCATTTATGAAGGACTGTCGCAACTGCCGTCCGAGGTGCAGAAAAGCTGGTTCGGGTTCGACCATTTCTACAGCGACAATTCGTTTGCCGAAGCCCTGAAAATCGTCTTTGCCAACCACCCGCGCACACTGCTCGACGTGGGTGGCAACACCGGCCGTTGGGCCACGCAGTGCGTCACGTTCGACAAGGACGTGAACGTGACCATTATGGACCTTCCGCAGCAGATTGAGATGATGAAAAAGCAGACCGCCGGGCTTGACGGTGCCGACCGCATTCACGGCCACGGAGCCAACCTGCTCGACCCCGCGGTGCCGTTCCCAACAGGCTTCGACGCCATTTGGATGAGTCAGTTCCTTGACTGCTTCTCGGAGTCCGAAGTGACTAGCATTCTCACCCGCGCCGCACGCTCGATGGACAAATCATCTACAGTGTTCATTATGGAGACGTTCTGGGACCGTCAGCGTTTCGAGACCGCCGCTTTCGACCTTACAATGACAAGTGTCTATTTCACCGCAATGGCCAACGGCAACAGCAAGATGTACCATTCCGACGATATGACGCGCTGCATAGAGGCAGCAGGCCTGCAAGTTACCGCTATGCACGACGGTGTAGGCCTTGGACACACCATTGTGGAGTGCAAGTTGAAATGATTGAATAACAGAATGCGTGAATGTTGATTTAAGAATTTATCAGGTAATCAACTTGAATTAAATCCCTAAAGCGAATATTTTTGCGCGTTAAAATCAGAATGAAACGGCATTATGACCGAACCGATGCTTAAGGACGCACAGATACTGACGCTCATTCCGCAGCGCCCGCCAATGGTTATGGTGGACGCGTTTTATGGTATTGAGGATGGGGTGTCGCGGTCTGGACTGGCGGTCGGCGAGAGCAACATCTTCTGCAAGGGCGGACGGCTGCGCGAGCCTGGCATTGTGGAGCACATTGCGCAATCGGCGGCGGCTCGCGTGGGCTACATTTTCACGCAGCGCGGAGAGCAGGTGCCACTGGGGTTCATCGGGTCGGTTGACAAACTGACAATCAGCCACTTGCCGAAGGTGGGCAGCCAAATGCAGACCGAAATCAGCGTGCTGCAGGAAATGGGCGGACTGTCGCTCATATCGGCGAAGACCGAAGACAACGACGGAACAGTGGCTGAGTGCCGAATGAAAATTTTTCTTAAAATCGACTAAAGGAAATTGTTGATAATGAAGACAAAAAACAAAATACGCGAAGCCGTTCTCACCGACCGCAAGACCATCACCGTAAGGTTCAGCGAGGTTGACGCAATGCAGGTGGTGTGGCACGGCGAGTACATCCGCTACTTTGAGGACGGGCGCGAGTCGTTTGGCAAGCACTACGACGGCCTGAAATATATGGACATTTTCAACAGCGGATTCCTGGCGCCAATGGTTGAACTGAACTGCCAATACAAGCAGTCGCTCACGTTTGGCGAGGAGGCCGTCATTGAGACGCGATACATCCGCACGGCGGCGGCGAAGATTATGTTCGACTACACCATCTACCGCGCGTCGGACAACACGGTGGCCGCCACGGGCAGTTCGGTTCAGGTGTTTGTGAACGCCCAAACGCGCGAACTTGAACTGAACAACCCGCCGTTCTACGCCGATTGGCAGAAACGTTGGATAAAAGATTGACCTACAGCCAAAAGCAAACATCAGAAATGAAGATTTACATAAACGCCGACTCGATTGTAACGCCGATAGGATTCGGCACGCAGGAGAACCTTGCGGCGCTCTGCTCGTACCGAAGCGGGCTCACGAATCACACCACTTCCGACGTGTCGGACACACCGATTGTAATGTCGGAGTTTCACGACCACTCTATCAGGCTTGAGTCGAAGATTCTCGACCTGGAATCGCAATACACTAAATTTGAGCGACTGGTGATAATGTCCATCACCGACATTCTGGACCAAACGCATATCGATTTGGAAGACAAGACGGTAGGCATTGTCATTTCAACCACAAAAGGAAACTCGGTGCTGATTGACCACACCGCGGAGTCGCAGGACGGGCGCGTGTCGCTCTGGAAGACATCGGACCGCATCGGGCGCTATTTTGGCGCGGCCAACCGTCCGATTATCGTGTCAAACGCCTGCATATCAGGTCTTTCGGCAATGATTGTGGGCAAGCGGCTCATTGAGGCGGGCGTGTACGAGAGCGTGATTGTGGCGGGCTGCGACGTGCTCACACACTTCATCACGAGCGGTTTCAAGTCGTTCAAATCGTTGAGCGCCAAACGCTGCGTGCCGTTCGACGCGCGCCGCGACGGACTGAACCTTGGCGAGGGCGCGGGTGCCGTGCTGCTGTCGCCAAACTACGACGAGAACAGCATTCTGCTGGCGGGCGGCGCCATCAGCAACGACGCCAACCACATATCGGGCCCGTCGCGCACGGGCTACGAACTGAACCTGGCCATCCGCGGTGCAATGCGCGAGGCTGGCGTGGAGCCCGCCGACATCAGTTTTGTGAACACCCACGGCACGGCCACCGTCTACAACGACGAAATGGAGTCGAAAGCCGTGACGCTGGCCGAACTGCAAAACTGCCCCGTGCAAAGCCTGAAGCCGTATTTCGGCCACACGCTGGGTGCGTCGGGAATCATTGAGGCCATTGTCTGCGCCCACGAACTGCGAATGGGAACTGTCTTTGGCACATTCGGTTACGAGAAGCCTGGCACGCCAATGCCGCTCAAGGTTTCGGCCGAGCATCAGAGAATCAGGAAAATGCGCCACTGCGTGAAGACGGCGTCGGGATTTGGGGGCTGCAACGCCGCCATTGTGCTGTCGCTGCCGCAATACGCCAAACCCGAACTCGAAACGCAGCCCGCGCAGTTGCGGAGCATACGGTCGATTTCGGTTTTCAACTCGCAGATTAAAGTCGGCAAGCGGATTGTATTCTCTTCGAAATCAACCGAATACGGAACGTTCATCCGCGAGGCGTTCAAGAAACTCGGCGACGAGAATCTGAAGTTCTACAAAATGGACAATCTGTGCAAACTGGGCTATGTGGCGGCTGGCTATCTACTTAACAATGTGGAGTTTAAGCCCGAAGAAATGGGCATAATTGTTATGAATGCCGTGGGCTCGCTCGACACCGACCTTGACCACGAGCGCATCATCAGCGAGCAGGGCGACGCAATGGCAAGCCCGTCGGTGTTCGTCTACACGCTGCCGAACGTGGTGGTGGGCGAAATCTGCATCCGCTACAAAATCAAGGGCGAAAACACCTTCTTCATCCGCGAGGGGCACGAGAGCGAGGTGACAATGAAATATATTGAGAAGGCAATGGAGCGTCAGAATCTGCGCTACTGCATCACGGGCTGGCTCGAACTGATTGGCTCGCGCTACAGAGTGAATCTCAATCTGTTGGAAAATGCTGGTTTTAAGGGAGATAAGGGCGATACGACAGAAACGGCGGAGGCTGCGGAAGTTGAGAAACCGCGCAAGCCACGGCGAAAGCCAACAAAATCGAAAACTACTGGAAATGAACAGGTTAACGGCGGAGTTACAACCACGGAAAACACTGAAATCACGGAAAATAATGCTTAAAAAGCGGCGCAGGCGTCGACGGAAAACTCGGATTTTTGAGGGCTGATATCGCGAAAGCGCTAAAATTGAATAAATTGCCAACGAAACTATTAGGAAGAAATATAAGATTGATAACTATTTGGAATACAACGCAATACTTTGAAACTATGGAAGAATTGATTGAAAAACTTAAAGGCGAACTGATTGCCGAACTGAATCTTGAGGAGGTTACCCCCGCCGACATCGACGCTGAAGCACCGCTTTTCGGCGACGGCGGTCTGGGCTTGGATTCGATTGACGCACTGGAGATTATCCTGATTCTGGAGCGCAACTACGGCATCAAAATCGAGAATCCCGCACAGGGAAAAGAGATTTTCTACTCGGTGAAAACGCTGGCCGAATACATCACCGCCAATCAGAAAAAATAAATGCGGATTGCGGTTACGGGACTCGGCGCGGTGTCGGGCATCGGCTTTGGTGTGAGTGAAAACATTGAGTCGTTGCGCACGGGGCGGCACGGAATGGGCAAACCACGGTTTTTCCAAACCACGCTCGACGTGCCCGTGTCGGAAGTGAAAGCGACAAACACCGAACTTGCCAAACGCCTGAATCTCAACGCCGAACGCACCTATTCGCGCACCGCTCTGCTGGGGCTTATGGCCGCGCGTGAGGCTGTGGCTGACGCTGGCATCGACGTCAGCAAAAAGCGCGTGGGCTTCATTTCATCCACTTCGGTGGGCGGAATGGACCTGAGCGAGGTGTTCTACAACGATTTCCGCACCGACCACAACCGCGGACGGCTGCGCCTTGTGAGTCAGCACGACTGCGGCGCAAGCACCGAGTTTATAGCCAATCAACTGGGAATCAGCGGTTTTGTGACAACCATCAGCACGGCCTGCTCGTCGGCGGGCAACGCCATTATGCTTGGCGCGAGAATGCTGCAGCACAATATGCTTGACGCTGTTGTGGCTGGCGGCACCGACGCGCTCTGCAAGTTCACGCTGAACGGATTCGGCTCGCTAATGATTCTCGACAAAGAGCACTGCCGCCCGTTCGACGCCACCCGCGCAGGACTGAACCTTGGCGAGGGCGCGGGCTACATTGTTTTGCAGCGCAGCGAGGACGCCGTACACGCACCTTACTGTCTTTTAACTGGTTACGCCAACGCCAACGACGCCTACCACCAAACGGGCTGCTCGCCCGAAGGCAATGGCGCCTTCGGCTCAATGAGCGCAGCAATGGCGGTGGCAGGTCTGCAACCGTCTGATATTGATTATATTAACGTTCACGGCACTGCCACACCCAACAACGACCTTTCGGAATCGGCCGCCATACGCCGTATTTTCGGCGACCGCGTGCCGCCGTTCAGTTCGGTGAAGGCGTTCATCGGTCACACGCTGGGCGCGTCGGAAGGTATTGAGGCTGTATATTCGGCTCTGTCAGTGAAAAATGGATACGTTTATCCGAACCTTAACTTTAAGTCGGCTGACGAGGCCATCGGGCTTTCGCCAGAAACCGAATTTGCCGAAGGACGCAATATCCGCAATGTGCTGTCGAACGCATTCGGGTTCGGCGGAAACGATACGTCACTGGTGTTTTCACGGGCCGACTGACACAAAACATTAAACCACGAGAAACACTGAAAAACAATTAAATACAAAGCAGCGCAAGCGCTGACGGAAAACGCAGAAGCAAAATGAAACCTGTCTACATCACACGAACCTGCCAAATTGCTAACGACCAACTCGTTATGGACGGCGTTGAGGCTGTGCTCGATTACAAGGAAATTATTGCCGACCCCGCGCTGCGCCGCCGTATGAGCCGAATTGTGAAAATGGGCGTGGCCTGCGGCCTGAAGTGCATTGAAGGACTGGCACCCGAAAGCATCGACGCCATTATCACCGCTACGGGATTCGGCTGTCTGGCTGATACAGAGAAGTTTATCGAGTCGATTGTGGCCAACAACGAGCGGCTTCTGAACCCCACGCCGTTCATTCAATCCACCTTCAACACCATTGGCGGACAGATTGCCCTGCTTCGCGGAATTCACTCATACAATATTACTTACGCCCACCGCGGATTGAGTTTCGAGAGTGCGCTGATTGACGCCGCAATGCAGGTTGCCGAGGGCAAGAAGAACGTTCTGCTTGGCGCGATTGACGAGATTACCGCTTCGTCGGCCGACATTCAGCGCCGCCTTGGAATGACGCGCGAGTACGAACTTGGCGAAGGCGCCAACTTCTTCGTTCTGAACGCCACCACATCGGGCAACAAAAGTGCCGCAGTGCTCGACATCGACACCCGCAGCGGCCGACTGACCGACGACAAACTGATTGAATGGATTATTGAAATGACAGAACGCAACGGCATAGAAATAAGCAATTTATGCATTATGGCCAACTGCAACGCCGCAACCGCCGACGATATTAAAAAGCGTTTGTCGCTGAAAAACAAACCGTTACAGTTCAAAACCTGCGACTACCCGACACTCTCGGCGCGGGCTCTGGATTTTGCAATAAACAATTCCACTGCCAATAAAACACTGATAATAAGCGACTACCAACATATAAACCATTCGCTGATTTTGTTAGGTAGGGGGTAGTAGTTAGGATTTAGGAATTAGTAGTTAGGATTTTTGGTGTTGGGTATTAGGTGTTGGGGGTTGGTAGGGACGCGATTTATCGCGTCCGCATAAATCGGATAAAATCGGGTTAAATCGGTTAGAAACAAACAATGATTATCGCACTTGCCATCGTCGCCGTTCTGGCGTTCTTGTTTTACGCTTCGTACAGCATAAAATCGCAAGTGTATGTGAAGGCTCTGTGCCGCGTCAAGACTGCCGAAAATGTTGTCTATCTAACCTTTGACGACGGCCCCGACGCAGAGCAGACACCCCAAGTGCTCGACGTGCTGAAGCGCAACAACGCCAAAGCCGCATTTTTCTGCATCGGCAGCCGCATTGCAGGCAATGAGCAGATTCTCAAACGGATAATCGACGAAGGGCACACCATCGGAAACCATAGTTTCAGCCACACTAACAGTTTTCCGCTTTTCTGCCGCCGCCGTATGATTGCCGACATCCGTCGGTGCCAACAGGCCATTGAGCAGGCCACAGGCGCCACAACAACGCTTTTCCGTCCGCCGTTCGGTGTTACAAACCCAACCATCGGCAAGGCTGTCAAAAGTCTGAATCTCAAAACCATAGGCTGGACCATCCGCACCTACGACACCAACCGCTGCTCGGACGAAAAAATCATCCGACGCATCAGCCGCCAACTGCGCCCCGGTGCCATCATCCTTCTGCACGACCGCCTTCCGCAAAGCTCCGAACGCCTGCAAATGGTGATTGACACGGTGAAGAAGGCTGGGTATGAGATAGGGATGGCACTTCGATAAACACCTGCCGGTTGATAAATATTGCAGTGGGAGCAAAAAGCGCTTTCCTGCCGTATTATTTTTATGGTTGGATTCGACCGTTTGGCCGAACCGTTTAACTATCAAATATATCTATGTCGAATTTCAGCAAAATAGTGGTGGTTACAGCACTTGCAGGACTTACAGCGTGCGTGCCATCGAAACAGTTTCAGGAGTTGAAAGAGAAAAACGTGGCCATCTGCAACGAGCGCGACTCCATCAAAAGCCTGAACGAGGACCTTACCGTGCAGACAACCGAACTTGAGGCCAAGGTAGAAGAATTAAACCGGAAACTTGAGAAAGAGGCGACAACCAAAACCACCATCCGCGACTCGGCGCAATTCTATAAAAAGCAGTACAAGGTTTTCAAGACGATGTACGACGATTTGAGCGACGAGACCGACAAGCAGACCACTAACAACGAGGCCGAACTTCGCCAGTTGATGGCCGACCTTCAGGTGTCGAAGCAGGATTTGCTTGAGAAGGAGCGCGACCTAAAAGCCAAACAGCAGGAACTCGATGAGCGCGATGCCATTCTGGTGGCTCTCGATTCGAACCTAAACGCCCAACGCCGTGAGCTGGCCGAGAAAAACCGCCGCGTGCAGGAGTTGGAGAATATTCTGAATCAGAAAGATTCGTCGGTTCGTGCGCTGAAGCAGAAAATCAGTCAGGCACTGCTCGGATTCGAGGACAAAGGCCTGACTGTGGAGCAGCGCAATGGCAAGGTTTATGTGACGATGGACGAGAAACTGCTCTTCAAATCGGGCAAGTGGGACGTTGATCCCAAAGGACAGTCGGCCATCAAGCAGATTGCAGGCGTTCTGGCCAACAACACCGATGTGAACATCCTGATTGAAGGCCACACCGACGACGTGCCGATGAAAGGCACAGGCGACATTCAGGACAACTGGGATTTGAGCGCCAAACGCGCCACGGCCATCGTGAAGTTGCTCATTGCCGATGGGAAAATCAACCCAAAACGTGTGTCGGCAGCCGGACGCTCGCAGTATTCGCCCGTCGATCCGGCCAAAACAGCCGAGGCTCGCGCCAAAAACCGCCGCACTGAGATTATCCTGACACCGAAACTTGACGAGATTTTCAAAATATTAGAAACGAACTAACCTGATGAGTAAACCTAAAATATTAATATACACATCATTAATAGTGTTGGGTTTTATTCTTTTGTATTTGTTTGGTGTTAAAAATCAAAAGTTAAAAAGCACAATACAAAATAACGGTATCGAAACTATTGGAACTATTGTTAATAGATTTGAAAGTGTTGAAGATGGTGGTATAACAACATTTGCTATTCATTTTGACTTTTATGTAGATGGAGAATTGACAAAATCCTACCAACGACTGACTGGTAAAAATGAATATGAAAAGGCAATTGTTGGGATGAAATATAAGGTTAAATACTTACCTGAAAAACCACATAAAAACTCAATAATTTATATAAATAAGCCTCAAAAGAATGAATACAAGAATATTCCAAAAGAAAGGGAACGCATCCTGAATACATACAAAAATGCTAAAGTGTTCTTAAAAAAGAATGCCCAACCATTGGATGAAATAAAATATTTAATAGAGCAATATTAATTACATCAAAACTTTAAACTTCAACAACTTAAAACCTACAACTATGATATCCATTCCAATGCCATTCACAGCAGCCGACATTGAGCAGAAAGTGTTCGATGCCAAAACTCGTGCCCGCCAACTGTTCGATGTTGAGCACCTAAAACTGGCTCTCAGCCTTATCGATTTGACAACTCTCAACTCGGTTGACACACAGGCCAAAGGCGCCCGTTTCGCCGAGAACGTGAACAACTTCAAGAGCAACTTCCCCGACCTGCCCAACGTGGCCGCCATCTGCGTCTATCCGTCGCTGGTGAAGACTGTGGCCACCACGCTCAAATGCGAGGGCGTTGGAGTGGCTTCGGTTGCGGCGTGCTTCCCCGCATCGCAGTCGTTTATCGAGGTGAAGGAGTTGGAGTGCCGTATGGCCGTTGAGGCTGGCGCCACCGATATCGACATTGTAATCTCGCAGGGCGCTTGGCTCGCAGGCGATGTGCAGACTGTCTTCGACGAGATTTGCGCCATCCGCAAGGCCGTGGGCAAGGCGCATCTGAAGGTGATACTCGAAACTGGCGTTCTGCGCTCGGTCGAGGACATCTGGAACGCAAGCATTGTGGCTATGGAGGCTGGCGCCGATTTCATCAAGACATCGACGGGCAAACTCGAGCCCGCCGCCACACCCGAGGCCATCAGCGTGATGTGCGAGGCCATCAAAGCCTACGCCGCAAAAACTGGCCGCAAGGTGGGCATCAAACCCGCTGGTGGAATGACCGTCTCAGAGGATGCGCTGCTCTATATGGCCATTGTTGAGGCCACTCTGGGCGACGAATGGCTCAACAACCGTATGTTCCGCCTGGGCGCGAGCCGTATGGCCAACAACATTCTGTCGGACATTGTAAGCATTGAGTCGGGCAAAGTGCAGACGGTGAAGTATTTCTGAAAAAAGACAAGCGTACATACAAGAAAAGGCATCAGGTGTTCCATATACCCGATGCCTTTTATATTTAACCGAGCCGTTAAGGCCGTTGGCTTTGCTATTTCGTAGCTTGTGTGTCGTTTATTGTCAGATAGCCGTCGACAACCACAAACTCAACATTTTTGAATTGCGGATTCACGTTGCAGAAATCGTCGCTGCTGATGCCCATCGCGTAAACGCCCGCTTTGGTGGCGCTCACCGAGTCGATGGCGTAGCTTACAAAATCGTCGGCGGTGTAGAGTTTCGTGCTTGACTCAACAGTGTAACCCACTGCCGATTGGCGGCGGCCGTTGTAGTCAACGCTTTTCACGTTGCCGTGGATGGTCACAATCACAGTCTCATCAATGGGGTTTTGGCTCGACGAAACCGACATTCCGATGCAGATTGCGCCGCAGAGGCTCATTGCCGCCAAAATTGAAATTTGTTTAATCCTTTTCATCTTCGTACTCTTTAGTTCTTCTTCTTAATCCGCTGCAAATATCCGAACCCTATCTCAAACCACCCCCGCAAATGTGTAAACGGTAGGGTTGAGCTATCAAATGGCGGTTTTCGGATGAAATTCGGCGGGCAAAAACGCAACTCCGCCATTCCATAATGCCTTTTTCGCGCTTTCGCGATGCCTGAAATGCGGATTTTCTTCTTGCTGTCCAAGTAAAATGCCTTTCTTTGTGAAACAATAATATAGACTAAAGAGATGATGAAGGTATTTCATTTTATAAATAGAATGATTCCAATAGTGTTTGCCGCACTTGTGATTTTAATAATGAATGAGTGTTGGCACTATTTTGAACCTTGTAACCAGAAATATACAATTATTCTTGATGATAATGTTGATATTGCTTCGGCTGTTGATTCTGTATTGTCTTCCAATGAAGTTTCAATGAAGTTGTGGAAAGATGGTATTTGCTTTAGTTTTAGTGTTGAGAAAATAAAAGATAGAAAATACATCTATGCATTGGATTATGTACGCGGCTTGGGAGAATCTGGCGACTTATATAGAGGAAGAAGCATATTTGAAATAATGCAAATTGAAAACCGTTTCGAAAAAACAGTGCTGTCGAAACTTGGTAAATGGAGAAAGCATCATTTGCAGGGATTAAGTTCATTCATTGCTGATAAATCATTGGAAACGGACATATTTCTTATATTTGGTTGTTATGTACTTTTTGTGCTTATTTACCTGATTATATATCTAATAATACGTAAACTGATAAATCCCACTAAACTAAAATGAATTATCAAACAACTTCAAATAATAGATAATTGACAGAAATAAAAATACAGGTCTAAAGAGATGATGAAAATGGTATAAATCCTAAAATTGAAACCATTAATAATATTAAATGAAACGGATTCTTATTTTAACACTATTGAGTTTAGTCATACTTTATTCTTGTACCCCTGCTGCTCTAACGAGAGAGGATATAATAGGCGAATGGGTATCTGATGATGGCGCTAAAATTCAATTTAATAGTGATTCCACATTTAGAATCACAAATATACCTGACTCAATTATGATTAGTTATCATATAGATAAAATATTATTATCAGGTTTGGGCTTGTGGAGTATAGAATCTTCAAAAACGAATCATATGTGGCAAATAGAACTTTCTATTCAACATTTTGCAGGAGAAATGTTTGTAGAGAAAAATCTTTTTGCCAATTCTAGAATATTATCCTTTTTGGATAAAGATTTTGTAGAAAAAAACTTTTATGTCAGTTCAAAATGGCTACTGTCCTTTTTTGATGAGAAAAATGGTGATTATATCTTTAAAAAAGTAACACAATGACGTGTGGTGCTTAACCAAACTATTAATCAATCCTTCAATCATTGTTGCCCAAACCCAAAATCTTTTCTACTTTAGACATCGGTAACAACACACAGAGTTATGGAAGGAATTTTGAAAACGGCGGGCTCGGTGATTCGCCAAATCGACAGTTTCATTGACGAGACGGAGAACGGCCTGCTGCTCTTCCGCGAGGCGGTGAACAACTACACCGACGGCCGTATGGCCGATTTCGAGACGCGTCTGCGCCTGGTGGAGACCAAGGAGTCGGCCGCCGACGATTTGCAGCGCGGCATCGAGAACGATTTTCTGGTGCACTCGCTTCTGCCGCAGTTTGCCAGCGACGTGCTGCACCTCTTGGACAAGACCGACGACCTTCTGGACAAGGCCAAATACGTGCTCCAGCAGTTCAGTGTCGAGCGTCCGCAGATGCCCGACACCATCAAAACCGATTTCAAGAGCCTGAACGAGGTGTCGATGGAGGCCTCGATGGAGGCGATTGCCGCGGTGAGGGTGTTTTTCACGCGCCCCGAATCGGCCAAAGAGCACATCAACAAAATCTATTTCTACGAGCGCGAGAGCGACCGCGCGGCCAACGACCTGCGCCGTGTGATTTTTCAAGAGACGCCCGGCATCGACCTTGCGCAACAGGAGCAGCTGCGCTACTTCACACGCCACGTTGAGCAGCTGAGCGATGCCGCCGAGGATGTGGCTGATATTCTTTCGTTGCTGATAATCAAGGTAATGCTGTAAAACCGACGTTGCCGTATGTTGCTGTTCTTCCTGTCGAGCGGACTGTTTCTGGGTTGGAGCCTTGGCGCCAACGACGCGGCCAATATTTTTGGCTCGGCGGTGGGCACGCGTATGGTGCGGTTTCGCACGGCGGCCATCATAGCAAGTCTTTTTGTCATCATTGGCGCCACGTTTCAGGGCGCGGGCGGTGCCGACACTCTGAGCCGTCTTGGCTCCATCAACGAGCTGGCTGGCGCGTTCACCGTTGCGCTGGCCTCGGCGCTGGCCATTTTTATGATGGTGAAGTCGAGCCTGATAGTCTCAACCTCGCAGGCCATTGTGGGCGCCATCATTGGCTGGAATTTTTTTGCCGGCCGCTCCACTGATACCGTTCTGCTGGGTAAGATTGCCTCGTCGTGGGTTGTGGGAATGCTGCTGGGAGCTGTGTTCGCTGTTCTGCTCTATCTGATTGTGCACGAGACTTTCAAGCGGCTCCGTCTGCATCTGCTTTGGAAGCACACGGTTCTGAAAATAATGCTTCTGCTGATTGGTGCGTTTGGAGCTTACAGCTTGGGCGCCAACAACATAGTGAACGTTATGGGTGTTTTTGTCAACTCGGTGAGTTTGCCCGCGTTGGCCGTTGGACCGCTGACGCTCTCGAGCAGCCAGCAGCTGTTCTTCATTGGCGCGGTGGCCATTTCGGTGGGCATTTTCACCTACTCGCAGCGCACAATGAAGGTTGTGGGCAACGACCTTATGCCGCTTTCGGCCGAGACCGCTATGGTGGTTGTTCTGGCGCAGAGTCTGGTACTGTTCATCTTCTCGTCGAAAGGGCTGTCCGACGCCATTGCCGGCCTTGGACTGGGGCATATTCCGCAGGTGCCAGTGTCGAGCACGCAGGTTGTCATTGGCGCCATTGTGGGCATCGGCCTGCTCAAAGGCGGCCGGAGCATCAAATACAAAGTGCTGATTAACATAATGCTGGGTTGGATAGCCACACCCGTAATGGCCGGGTTGCTGGCCTACGTTCTGCTGTTTGTGATGGGCAATATATTTCAACTGAAAGTGTCATAAAAATGTTTCATATCATTTAACTAATTATAAATATGGCAAATATACTACTCAGGTCGGTCTTGTTCAAAGGCGTTAAACGCGATATTCTGATACAGGGAAACAAGTTTGCAAAAATCGGGGAGGGGATTTCTGCCGATGATTACCCCAATGCCGAAGTGGTTGATTGTGAGAATTTTGCCATTGTGCCGGCATTCTACAACGGCCATTGCCACGCCGCAATGACGCTCTTGCGCGGTTATGCCGACGATATGCCCCTGATGAAGTGGCTGCAGGAGTACATCTGGCCGTTTGAGGCAAAAATGCAGCCCCGCGACATTGAGATAGGCACGCGGCTTGCCATATTGGAGATGATAAAATCGGGCACGGTTTTCTTTTCTGATATGTACTGGCATCGCGAGCAGACCATCAAGGTTGTTGAGGAGATGGGCATTCGTGCAACCATCGGCGTGACCATTGCCGAGAACATTGACACCCCCGAGCGCATTGAGGAGAATTTCCGTTTCCTCAGCGGCGGCCACGGTTCGGAGCGCGTGAAAATAGCGCCAATGCCGCACGCCATCTACACCGTTGGCGAGAAACTTTTCCGCCGTTGTGCCGAGACTGCCCGGAGCGAGGGTATGATTCTTCACACGCATCTGTCTGAAACGCAGACCGAAGTGGCCGATTGCCTGAAAACTTACGGCTGCACACCCGTTGAGCTGCTCGACCGCTGGGGCGTTTTGGGCTGCAATTTTGTGGGCGCTCACTGCGTCCACTTGTCCGACAACGATATGGCGCTTATGGCAAAATCCGGTTCAACAGCCATCTTGAATCTGTGCTCAAATTTGAAACTTGGCAGCGGTATTCCGCAGATAACCAAAATGATGGAGAGCGGAATACGTCTCGGCCTCGGAACCGACGGGGCGTCGTCGAACAACAATCTCGATATGCACGAGGAGATGAAGCTTGCATCGCTTCTGGCCAAAGCCGACGGGCGGGCCGAAGCTCTGACAGCTGATGAGGCCGTCGGTATGGCTACGGCAAACGTTGCGCAGGCCTACGGTTTCAATGCGGGCGTCATTGCCGAGGGCTATCTTGCCGACGCGCTTCTTGTTGATTTGAAAAACGAGCGGCTTGTGCCCAACCATAATTTCATAAGCAACTGGGTTTACGCCGCCGACTCATCGTCTGTTGATTCAGTCATTTGCAACGGCCGGTTTGTTATGCGTGGCCGCCATATCGACGGTGAGGAGGAGATTATGCTTGAGGCCGAGAAGTGCGCTAAAAGACTGGCGGGCAAGTCATAATGAGCTGGTTATCACAGCTGTTTTTCTTCGGGCTCAATCTGTGCGTCGTCAGCTTGCGGCGCTGGTTGCGGATTGAATATTCGTTTCAATTCGGTGATTATATTATGAATCCGAAATTCCAAATCTTCTTATTTTTGCTCAACTTCAAAAATCATCGATAATGATTGTAAAAGATTCACAGATTCAGTACAAAACACCTGCCGAAATAAAGGCTTTTCAAGAAGCGCGGCTGGCCGAAGCGCTGGCCTACCTGCAGGCGCACTCAAAATTCTACCAGCGTATGTTCGCCGATAACCATATCGACATCAGCAAGATACGCACCATTGAAGATTTGCGGCAGATTCCCGTCACCACCAAAACCGACCTTCAGATGCACAATGATGAGTTCCTGTGCGTCGATAAGGCCGATGTCATCGACTACGTAACCACCTCGGGCACAATGGGTAACCCCGTCACGTTCGCCCTCACCAATAACGACCTCGACCGTTTGGCATACAACGAGTACCTCTCGTTCACCACGGCCGGGCTCACCCGCAACGACATTATGCAGGAAATGGTCACCATCGACCGCCGCTTTATGGCTGGTCTGGCTTATTTCCTCGGTTGCCGCGAGGTGGGAATGGGCGTTTCTCGTGTGGGCAACGGAATTCCCGAGCTGCAATGGGACACCATCAACCGCATCCAGCCAACCTGCTGTATGTGCGTGCCGTCGTTTCTTATCAAGTTGGCCGATTTTGCCGAGAAGAACGGCATCGACCATCACCGCTCGAGCCTGAAAAAGTGCATCTGCATTGGCGAGGCGCTCTACAAACCCGATGGAACCTACACCACGCTCGGCCAGCGCATCAACGAGAAGTGGCCCGAACTGAAACTGCACACCACCTACGCCAGCACCGAGATGCAGTCGTCGTTCACCGATTGCGACCAATACAACGGCGGACACGTGCAGCCAGAACTCATCATTGTTGAGTTCCTCGACGAGAACAACCAGCCCGTGGCCGACGACGAGCCAGGTGAGGTCACCATCACATCGCTCGGCGTTGAAGGTATGCCGCTGCTGCGATTCAAGACTGGCGATGTGTGCTACCACTACAACGAGCCTTGCCGCTGCGGCCGCAACACAATGCGACTGAGTTCGGTTATCGGGCGCAAGGGACAGATGATAAAATACAAAGGCACAACACTTTATCCACCCGCACTGTTCGACATTCTGGACGGCATTCACGATGTGAAGAACTACGTGGTTGAGGTGTTCACCAACGAGCTGGGCACCGACGACATCAAGGTGCGCATCGGCTCAACGCGGTCCGATGAGGCTTACGCAAAGGAAATCAAGGACATTTTCCGCTCGAAGGTGCGAGTGGCGCCGTCCATCAGTTTCGAGTCGCCAGAGTACATCAACAAGCTGCTCTATCCCGAAATGAGTCGCAAGCCGGTGAAGTTCTATGATTTACGGTGAGTTATAAGTAGTAAGTTATAATAGTTATAAGTTTTTGGATGGAAGATGTCTGTAGTCTGACGTCCGTTGTCTGAAGTCAAAAAAAAGATATGAAACGAATTGTATTATCATTGGCAATGGTGGCCGCATTGGTTCTTTCGGCCGCAGCGCAGAAAAAAACAAGTCCGCTGGCTGGTTTGGGCGGTATGATTTTCTATGGCATCGATTTTTCGAAAGGCCGAGTTTACGGTGCGGCCGACGAGCCCGAAAAGCTGCGCAAGGCTTTCGGCGACATCAATATGCTTTTCATCACCGAGCCCGAGAAGTACAACGTGGCCAAATTTGTGGGCAAGCCGATGAACGACATCCGCGTTGACGCCGTCACCAATATGAACGACACCATTCCGCTCGATTCCATCAAAACAATTGTCAAGGGGCACACCATCAGCGATTCAACTATCGCACAGACAGTCAGAGATTTGTGTATTGTAAGCTACAACCACGGACTGGGTTTGTGTATGATTATGCAGACGCTCGACAAACCTGGCGAATTGGGCACATTTGTGTTTGTGCTTTTCGATATCGACTCCCGTAAAGTTATCAGCCATTGGACATTGAGCGGCACTCCCGCAGGTTTCGGGGTTCGCAACTATTGGGCACACTCGGTTTACGAGGCGCTTGAGAAGGTGAAGACTTACAAAGAGTAAGACAGCCAATTATCATAAAAGTATAGAAAAGTTGTATTAAACAGAAAATGAGACGTCACCTGATCTTTTTATGCTGTTTGATATCCTTTGTCTTTGTATCAAACTTCTACTGGATGATTGAAACCAGTCCTTGGCCTTACGGGGATGTCACATATAAAGTAGAAATGGATAGTGCAAGTTTGAATCAGATATTTTATGATTTAGAAGTAGCAAGGTATAAAGAGTTATTGGAAAAAGGAGAAGCAAAACCATCGGATACAATCTATATAAATAAGGATAGAGAAAAGGGTAGTTTCAGCATACTGTTGAATAATAATATAGAAATCTATTTTCATTTAGAAGATGATGGGAAAGTTGTATTATCTTCAGCAAGTTACAAGAAAATAGACAGACCTTTAATATATGAATTCTTTGGAGCATTAGGCGTGCCAGATTATATAGAATGGCATTCGTTCGAAAAAGAAGTTTTAGATAAATTCGGTTTAAAATATAGAAAAAGATGGGGCCTGTTTATTCGCAAATGGTATGCCAACTGGTTTTTCAGAAACCAATTGTACATTGCTGGCTTAGCAATACTCATCCACATAGTGTGCTCCATAATCAGGAACATAAAGCATAAAAACGAGTATAGACATTTGGTTTTCCTATTCTGTTTGGGCGCACTAGTGTTCGGGTCTGATATTTTCCATAGAGTAGAAATGTGTCGCAATCCTTTTGGTGAAGTTTGTTACCGTATAGAAATGGACAGCGCAGAGTTTGTAAATGATTTTCACAAGTTAGCAAATGAACGATATGATAAACTTCTAGACGAAAATAGATTGCGTCAATCAGAAATACAATTATGGGATCCTGACAGAAAAAACTTTTATTCTTTTATCCCATTAAATGACAAAACTTTATGGTGCAGTGCTGATATACATAAAACTGCAGACATATCTAATTCTACAGAAATATATTTAAGTACTTCAAAATATTTCAAAGGTGGAGAATATTTAGAAATTTGGAGTTCCTTAGAGAAAAATGTTTTAGATGAATTGGGGGTGATATATCAAAAAGACCGGAGGCCTATAATACGTAATTGGTACGCAAGATGGTTTTTTAATAATCAGTTATATATTATTGGAGTAGCGTTACTCATACTTATAACGTGTTTTCTAATTAAGAAGAAAAATCAGAAAAGGCAATCGACAGTAACGGTATCCCTGCCAACTTCGGAGTGAGTAACTATTGGGCACACTCGGTTTACGAGGCGCTTGAGAAGGTGAAGACTTACAAGGAGTAAATCGACCTAAAGCTAAAACTTAAACGTGAACCCCATATTCAGCAGATGGCCGTTGTTTGCCATAAGCTCGAAGCTGGATGTGGTGTGGTCCGTGTCCTTGTTTTTGGTGTGTGAATAATTAACCCCCAGCACATTTGCAAAAATGTCGAAATCCCAACGGTCGTTTATCTCGATTGTAAGCACGGGCAGCAACTCTAGTTTGATGCTTCGCTCGCTGTCGGCAAAACCGAAGGCCGAAATGGCTTCGGCGCCAAAGATTAATCTGCCAGCCTGAAGAATATCATAATGCAGATAAGGCTCTATGGCATAGGCCGATTCCGACTCTGTGTTTTTGTGGCCGTCAAGCCAAACCGATGTTTTGCTGCGGTTGTAGCCGAACCCCACACCAACTTCCCAGCTTCCCATCACGTATCCAACCGACGGCACAACTTCAAAACTGAGTGATGACGATTCCTTGTCGCCATTGTTAGCGCTATTTTCCGATACAATGCCAGCGGTTCCACTAACCACAAACTGCGCGTTGGCTTCCTTTGTCAGCATCATAATGGCTGCGGCAAAAATTGTTGCTGCAAAAAACAGGTTCTTCATATTTTATTGTTTAATCGGTGAACTGTTTAATCGGTGAATCGATTGTTTGACAACGGACGCACGCAGTGCGTCCCTACCAACACCCAACACCTAATACCTATAACCAACCTCCAATACCATTTACAAATATCTAACTTTCAATTCCTAATTCTAAATTCTAACTCCTAACTTTCTCTTCCTTCTTTGGGAAAAGCAGCGAGAGCACAATGCTCAGCGTGATAATTCCCAGAATGATGTAGAGCGAATGCACCGAGCTGAAGCCAATCTCGTCGAGCCAATGATGGAAAAGCAGCTTGGCGCCCACAAAGAGCAGCAGCACGGCAACGCCCTGCTTCAGATAGCAGAACTTGTCCACTGCGCCCGAGAGCATAAAGAACAGCGACCGCAGTCCGATGATGGCGAAGATGTTCGAGAAGAACACCACATAGGGGTCGCAAGTGACTGAGAATATGGCGGGTATGCTGTCGAAAGCAAAAATCAGGTCGGTGAACTCAATGGTAATCACCACAATGAGCAGCGGGGTGATGAAGAGTTTGTGCCGATGGTCGCGGATGAAGAAACGGCCGTTCACATAGCGCGGATAGACGCTGAAATGCTTCGACAGGAACTTCACCAGCTTATGGTCGCGCGGGTCGGTATTGGCGTTGTCGTCTTCCTTCTTGAAGAACATTTTCACGCCCATATAAGCCAGATAAGCGCCGAAAACAAGCAGAATCCAGTTGAACTTCTGAATGAGCGTCGAGCCCAGGAAGATGAACGAGAACCGCAGGATGATGGCGCCCAGAATGCCCCAGAAAAGCACCGATTTGTAATCTTTCTTGCGCACGCCGAAGCCCGTGAGCAGCATCAGCATCACAAAAAGGTTGTCGATTGAGAGCGTCTCTTCAATCAGGTATCCCGAAAGGAAATCAATCGACATACTGTGCTGATATTGGCTGACGGCCGACTCAATGGTGAGCCCGTTGGCCATTGCCTGCTCAAGCGGCAGCCCGTCGTACTTGAAACTCAGTCCGTATTTCTGCGTCACGTGCAGCAGTTCGTCGAACGTGTCGATGCCGTGAACCAGATGGCCGTCGAACCTGAGAAACAGGAAGAACCCGAGCGCCAGCGTCACCCACACCACCGTCCACACCGATGCTTCCTTGATGCTTACCACGTGGTGGCCGCGCCCGACAAACAGCAGGTCGAACATCAGCACGCCAATTATAAACGCTATGAAAATCAGTAGAAAAATGTTGTCCATCGGTTAGTAGTATTTGTTGGGAATCAGATAGTTCTTAACGTAGTCGGCCACACCGTCTTCGAGCGAGTAGAACGGCCGGTCGTAGCCGATAGAGCGCAGTTTGCTCATATTGGCTTCGGTAAAATATTGGTACTTGTCGCGGATGTCCATCGGCATATCGATGTACTCGATGTTCGGCTCAAGTCCCATACCGCGGAAAGTGTTGATTGTCAAGTCGGCGAAGGTGCGGCCCTTGCCCGTGCCCACATTGTAGAGCCCCGAGTCGCGGCGGTGGTGCATCAGAAACATCATCACTTCGCAAAGGTCTTTCACATAGACGAAATCGCGCGTCTGTCCGCCGTCGGCATACTGCGGATTGTGCGATTTGAAGAGCTTCATCTTGCCGGTTTCCTGAATCTGATGGAAAGCGTGCAGAATGACCGACGCCATCCGGCCCTTGTGGTACTCGTTGGGGCCGTAAACGTTGAAGAATTTCAGACCGGCCCAGAAGAACGGCTTGCGTTCCTGCTGCAGTGCCCACTTGTCGAAATCGTTCTTCGACTCGCCGTAAAGGTTCATCGGCTTGAGCTTGTAGATGACATCGTGGTTGTCGTCGAACCCAAACTCGCCCATACCGTAAGTGGCTGCCGACGAAGCATATACAAGCGGCAACCCGTACTCAACGCATTTTGTCCAAAGGGTTTTGGTATAGTTCAGATTGAGCGTGTCGTAAACTTCCTTCGGGAATCCCGTTGTGGCCGAGCGTGCGCCAAGGTGGAAGATGAATTCCACAAAGCGGTGGTTGGCGTCGAGCCAGTTGAAAAACTGCATACGGTCAACTTTCGCAGTGAACCGTTTGCCTTCGAAATTCTTGTTTTTCTGTGCGTTGCCAAAGTCATCGACCAGCACAATGTCATTAAAATTGTCGGCGTTGAGGCGGCTCACCACACAACTGCCGATGAAGCCCGCGGCTCCCGTAACTACTATCATTTCTGCGTCGTTTTAGAATCGGACTGCAAGTTTAAGAATTTTTTGGGGAAACGGTTAGCCGATTATCCTATTCGGCCATTCAGCCGTCAAATTCAGGCAAACATCGATAAACGATACGCTATCCGCAAAAAAATCGTACCTTGGTGCAAAAATTTTTGAATATGAAAAAGTTAATTGTCGCATTAGCATTGCTGCCGCTTGCCGCGATAGCGCAAAACAGCAACCAGGGTGTGCCGTTCAACGGTGTGATTGTAGATATCAACAACGAACCAGTCAAGCGAGCACGAGTTTTTGTTTCCGATGCCGATAGGTATGCTCTTTCGGACAGGCAAGGTCGTTTTGGTCTCACTGATGTTAAGTATACCGATACGCTTCACATAAAATATCGTGGAGACATATATTTGGTACCAGTGAACGGACTCAAAAGTATACGCGTTCGTCTTGCTGATCAAACTCAATACACGGCTGAGGGAGACGATTATATTTTGAGTATGGGATTCAACTACGTGAAAACACGCGAAAGGCTGAGTTCTGGTTCTGTCATAACAGGCGAAGAGTTGGTGCGAACTGGTCGCAATGACTTACTTGAGGCTTTGCAGGGGTTGGTTCCAAGTTTAAGGGTGTCAAAAGGCCATATGGGAGAAGGTGCCACAGCCAACATTCGTAATTCGACTTCGGTTAACGGCCCCACTGAGGCTCTTTATGTTGTCGATGGAGTGATAGTTGAATCTTTGTTTGGTGTTTCTGTTTATTCTGTTGACCACGTTGAAATTCTTAGAGATGCCAATATATATGGTGCGCAAGGAGGCAACGGAGCCATTGTGGTTTACACCAAGCGGGGAAGCAATCGATAGCAAAAAGATTGAAACCTATTATCAATAGTGCGGTTTTCAAAAAAAATATCTCTTTTAGTTTGCTATTGAAAGCCAAATTCCTACTTTTGCACCGCTTTAGTAAGAGGCAAATTCAACACAAAACCGCTTGGAGAGGTGGGTGAGTGGCTGAAACCAACAGTTTGCTAAACTGTCGTACGCGATTAGTGTACCACGAGTTCGAATCTCGTCCTCTCCGCCAAAGCAGCAAACGCCGACAGAAATGCCGGCGTTTTGTTTTATATATTCTCCAAACAACCACGCATCTTTATTGTCCGCCCGACAAGCTCAAACACGTTGCGATATTTTCTTATCTTCGCCGCAAAACTTCTGAAGCAATGTTTGCAGTTTTCAAAAAAGAGTTGGCCGTCTTTTTCAGTTCGGTGATGGGCTATCTGGCCATTCTTATCTTCCTGATAGCCACGGGGTTGTTCCTTTGGGTGATTCCTGGCGGCAACAATGTGCTCGACGGCGGCTATGCCACGCTCGACGGGCTTTTCGGGCTGGCGCCGTGGCTGTTTCTGTTCCTGATTCCAGCCATCACAATGCGCAGTTTCGCCGAAGAGCGCAAAACGGGCACGCTCGACCTGCTGCAAACACGCCCGCTCACTGAAACACAACTGGTTTTGGGCAAGAATCTGGCATCGCTGGCCATCGCGCTCATCGCCATCGCGCCAACGCTGATATATTTTCTTTCGGTTTACGTGCTGGGCAATCCTGCGGGCAACATCGACACTGGCGGCACGTGGGGCTCTTACATCGGGCTGGTGCTGCTGGCAATGGTCTATGTGAGCATCGGTTGCTTCTGCTCGTCGCTCACCGACAGTCAGGTGGTTGCTTTTCTGCTGGCCATCGTCATCACCTTTGTTTTCTATATGGGGTTCGATGTGGCGGGCGACGCTTTTGGCGGTATCGGTCAGATTATGAGTGCTTTGAGCATCGATGAGCACTACCGCTCAATCAGCCGCGGCGTGGCCGACACCCGCGATTTGGTTTATTTCGCCTGCACAGCGGCGTTCTTTGTGCTGCTCACGCAATACAAACTCAAACTCGACAAAAAATAGACGGCTATGCGAAAACAACTCACAATTGAAACGGCCGTCAAGGTGGCCATTCTGCTGATGATTGGCATTCTGTCGTCGTACTTCTACGCGCGTTTCGACCTGACCGCCGACCGCCGCTACTCGCTCTCGAAACCCACAAAGCAGATGCTGCAGCGGATTGACGACGAGATTCTCTTCCGTGTCTATCTCGACGGCGACCTGCCCGCTGGATTCCAGCGCCTTCAGAACTCGGTGCGCGAGATGCTCGACGAGTTCCGCGCCTACGGTGGCGAGAACATCCAGTATGAGTTCATCGACCCTGCCGAAAACCCCAACCAGCAAGGCCGCGAGCGCATTTTCCGCGAACTTTACGAGAAGGGGCTCGACCCCACCAATCTGCAAATCAAGGAAAAAGACGGCAGCACGGCGCAGAAACTCATCTTCCCAGGCATCATTGTGTCGTACGCTGGGCGCGATGTGGCCGTCAACATCTTGAAAAATCACGTTTCAGCATCGGCCGAAGCCAATCTGCAGACATCGATTCAATCGCTCGAATACGACCTGACATTCGCCATCAACCAACTGCTCACGCCCGAAGCGCCCGTCATCGGCTTCCTGCGCGGCCACGGCGAACTCACGCCCGAGCAGATGGAAGATATGGCCTACACGCTCGGCAAATTCTACACTCTGCGCCAGGTTGACGCCTCGCCCGAACTGGTGAGCACCGATTCGGCTGGGCGGCTCACCTACCGCGCCCTTGTGGTTGCGCAGCCGCTTTCGCGATTCAGCGATGCCGAAAAATTTATGATTGACCAATACGTGATGGCTGGCGGCCGCGTGCTCTGGCTCATCGACAACACCACAGCCAGCATCGACAGCCTGTCGCACGGGCGTGAAGTGCAGGCAATGCAGTTGGACCTGAATCTCGACGACCTGCTCTTCAACTACGGCGTGCGCATCAACGCCAATCTGATTCAGGATATGCAGTGCGCTGTCATCCCCGTCAACACCGCTCTGGTTGGCCAGCCGCCGCAGTTTGCGCCAGCGCCGTGGGTGTTCTCGCCCATCATCACGCCCGCTGGCAACCATCCGCTCACAAAGAATTTGGATATGATTCGCATCGATTTTGCCAGTTCAATCGACACCGTCGGGCGCGATGCGAGCGTGGCGAAGAGCATTCTGCTGGCCGCGTCTGCCAACTGCCGCGTGGTTCCGCTTCCCGCGCGAGTCGATTTGTCGATAATCAGCGAACGCATTGCGCCTGAAGCATTTACGCACTCGGGGCTGGCCGTCGGGGTGCTGCTCGAAGGTGAGTTCCGCAGCGCTTTCGCGAACCGTCCGCTGCAGGTCGACGGCTTCAGCCGCCAGCAGTTCCGCCGTGAGAGCGCCGCCACGCGGATGATTGTGATTTCTGACGGCGACATCATCCGCCAGCAGTTCCGCCAGAACGGCGACCAGCGCGAGCCGCTGCCGCTCGGCTACGACCGCTACACGCGCCAAACATTTGGTAATAAGGAATTTCTGCTTAACGCGATAAATTACTTGTGCGGGTTCGACGAGTTGATGGAAAGCCGCTCGAAAGAGTTCAAACTGCGGATGCTGAACCGCGCCAAAATCACCGAACAGCGCACCACCTGGCAGATGCTGAATGTTGTAGTTCCAGTTTTAATAATTGTGGCTTTCGGGTTTATATTCAACGCATTAAGAAAACGCCGCTACCAATGAAAATGAAAAACGTTCGGTTGCTGATTGCGTTTGCCGTGCTTCTGGCGGCAACGCTGGCAGTGGTTTTGAGCAATCGGAAATCGACTTTCAACGGGCGCGAAGGGCGATTAATGGTTAAAGATACGGCCGCCGTCGCACTTATTTCAATCTCTAACGCTGGCAGCGGTGTTGAGTTGCAACGCGCTGACGGTCAGTGGCTTGTCGATGGCCAAACGCCTGTCCGCACCGACCTTGTGCCCGTTCTGCTGAAAGTCGTGCACGACATCAGCATCACCAAGCCCGTGGCCAAAGCCGACGCAAAAAAGATGATTGCCGAAATGGATAGAAGCGGCTACACAATCAAAATCAACAGCCGACGCAAAACGCTGGCGCACTACAAGTTACTGTTTGCTGCCAATGGCGAGTGCTATGCCTGGGCCGCTGGCTCTGACCGCGTGTTTGCTGTGGAAGTGCCTGGCTACAACAGGTTTATGTCGGTTTTGCGCCTGTCGAGTCCCGCCGACTGGAAGAGCCGCACTGTTTTTGCCGTCAAGCCCGACCGCGTGCGGCAGATTGTGTTTGACAATCCCGCAAAGCCCGACAAATCGTTTATCATCAAGCACGGCGGCCGGCAAAACGAGCTTTTCTCGTACCCAGTCGGGCTGAAAATCACCGATGCAGACACCGACAAACTGGAACGCTATGTGGCGCAGTTCACCCGCAAGGATTTTACTGATTATGTGCAACTTCCGCAATCGCAAATCGACTCGATAACCGCCACGCAGCCAATATACTCGCTGTCAGTCACCACCGACG
The DNA here is from genome assembly GCA_902790595.1 of uncultured Bacteroidales bacterium. GTDB lineage: Bacteria > Bacteroidota > Bacteroidia > Bacteroidales > SZUA-534 > RUG13583. The sequence goes on along the minus strand of CADASL010000003.1, from coordinate 120,636 downwards.
ATGGCCGCGAAGTGTGGTACAAGGCCTTTGAGCGCCGCCTTCCGAAATCCGCCACCCCCGACCCCGACAATTTCTACCTGCTGCTGAGCAACGGCGACTTTGTTGTGGCTAAATACTACGATTTCGACCCGGTTGTGAAGAGTCTGGGGTGGTTTAGAAGGTGATTTGAGGAGTTATAGTTTCCCCAGTAGTGTTTGTAGGTTGCAAACCTCCACATTTTCAGCCATAAAATACGAGTCGTCAACTGGTGCCACAACAAAGGTTTTGGTAGGTTTTAGAAACTCTATCGCCTTCCAGAATCCTTCTTGAACCGTGGGGGAAGCTGACGATTTGCACTCAATGGCGATTGTGGCGTTGGGGTAGAGCAGAACCAAATCCATCTCCTCGCCAGTGGCGCTGCGGTAGAAGCAGCACTGCGCGTTGTGGGCTTTTGCGCACACGTTCTCAACCACCATTCCCTCCCACGAATTGCCGAAAATGGTATGTCCCATAAGTTCGTTGAACGATGGCAACTGCAAGATTTGATGCAAGATACCGCTGTCGCGAATATATATTTTGGGCGATTTCACAAGCCGCTTCTTTGTATTGGCAAAATATGGTTGCAAAGTCCGCACAATGTAGGTTTGCTCCATAATGTCGAAGTAATGGCGGACGGTGGGCGCTGTAACACCAAGCGATGACGCGAATTTGGCCAAATTAAGTATTGCACCGTGCTCGTGGGCGGTCATAGAAAGCATACGCATAAGCATTGGGGCGGCTATTTGAAAACCGAGTTGCGGAATGTCGCGCTCAATGTAGGTGCGGACGAAATTCTCGCGCCAAAGGGCGCTTGCTTCATCAGAATCGGCATTGTAACTATCAGGGTAACCGCCTCTGAACCAATATTTTTTAATATCGAAATCAGACCGATTGCAAATCTCGTCAACCATAAAGGGTGTGAGGTCAATCAGCCCGATCCGGCCGGCAAGGGTTTCGGTTGTGTGTTGCACAAGGTCGCGCGAGGCTGAACCCAACAGGATGAACCGTCCGTTGCGTCGGTCGCGGTCGATAATGCTTCGCAGAATGCTAAACAGGTCGGGACGCAATTGAATCTCGTCGAGACAAATGGTTTTGTCGGCATTGTTGTCGAAGAAAAGTTCGGGCTCCGAGAGTTTTGCAAGGTCGCTGCGGTTCTGCAAATCAAGATAGAGATAGTTGCCTATCTGTTCCGACATCATCTTTTTTATAAGCGTGCTTTTTCCGCACTGCCGCGAGCCGAGAATCACCACCGCAGGAAAAACCTGAAGGTTCTGAATTATAAAACTTTGAATGTTTCTGGTTATAAGTGCCGACATATTTTTTCGTTTTTGCAAATGTAGGCATTTAATCATCAAGTTTCCAAATATTTACCTATTATTTTTGCAAATCGAAAGTCTGTCTTTCGATTTGCAAAAACTAACCATTGTATATTGATAATCAGAAAGATATTTATTTGCTCTAAAATTTATTCCAAATGGCGAGCTGAGCAAATTTCAATGGGTAAATCGTACTTCGAGATTAGTTTCCTCCGCAAAACACTATATTTGTTGTTATTAAACATCATAAAACAACTTTATTATGAAAACACCCCGTTTGTCGGCAATAGCCTTTTGCGCTTCGCTGATTTTGTTTTGCTCTTGCAGCGAGAAAAAGTCGGAAGTCGTTTCAATTGATTTGAAGAATTGTGTTGCTCCCGCTGAAATGTTTGAGCCTGATTTCGAGATTATTCCGCTCGAAACCACCGAAGAATCGCTGATAGGAGAAATAGGAAAAGTTATTCTGCACGACAGTTGCTTTTTTGTTGAGGACAGAACACAAAAAGCCATTCTGATTTTCGATTGGAAGGGCAAGTATCTCAACAAAATAAGTCGTCTTGGCCGAGGTCCTGGCGAATATGTTAATATTCTTGATTTCGATGTTTATGATGGTTTTGTTTACGTTTTTTCCGGGTCGGGTTATGTTTTGCGCTACGATACCAGTGGTAAATTCATCGACCAGATGGAGGTGGATGACGCCTACTGTAGTATGTTGGTGGCCGGGCGTGATAGCATATTGCTGTTTGCCAACAACATCAGCAACAGCAAATTAAACTATCGGTTGCTTGACTGGAAGACCGGCGGCGTTTTGGATGAATGGGACAAGTTTGAGGTACGCGGAATTGGTGTAGGCAAATGGTTCCCGATGTGCAGGACCGACAATGGCATATTACTCTCTAAACTATACGATTACAACTTGTATCTCTACAACCAATCGGGGTATAACAAAATTGTTGAAGTTGATTTTCCCGGACTTGACAAAATTCCCGAAACACCTGAAAACTATTTTGAGAAAACAAATGTCATAGGCGATAAAGGATTATACGTGGTGACTCATTTCGGGCAGACAATGAGTTATAAGGGAAAACTTTATCTGTATTACAATTGTTTTGAATATTGTTACGTTGATGGTATTAAAGCATCAAAGTTTATGCAATATCTGTCTGAAATAGACGCCACTACGAAAGAACAAAGAACGGCAGCAATTGATGGTTATACCAAACGGGAGGATTTCCCATTTCTGGGGTGTGGTGTTGAGGCTTTGCAAGATGGCAAACTGGTAACGAGTATTCCCTGTAATACCATATTGAATTATAAGCCTGACTGTGTCACCCGATACCCGCAACTTGCTAATATTAAAGAGGATGATAATTTGGTGTTTATTGTCCATCACTTAAAATAACAGAACCAGTAACCACGTATTTAGTGAACAACTTTATTATGAAAACACACTTCTCATTTCTAACCTTGGCGTTAGTTTTTGCCTCGTGCGGCAGTCATTCGCCGGAAGTACCGACAATCAAAAACGATATTTTGGATGTTGAGGAAGTCTGGCTCGACGATATTGCAACTGACATTGAGATTCAGCCTATTGTGGCCGATTATCCGTTGGAAACGTTTCTTACAATTTGCGGAAACGACAGCGAGTTTGTCGCACTCGACGAAAATCTGCAAACATTGTACTACGTGGTGGATAACCGCGTGGTGTCGAAATTGAAAACCGTTGGGCGCGGACCGCGTGAGTACCGGAACATAACTGGTATAGCGTATTCAGCGGTCGACAAAACCCTCTACGCCTACTCGCCTGACCGACAGAGTATTTACTGTTATAAAATGCCTGGTTTCGAGTTCGCTGGCAAGCGTGATTTGAAGCAAGATGTGAACGCAATGATTATGCTAGATGACAAAAACTTGCTGCTAACCGGCTATGATTACGACAGTTGCGCCAACAGCGGCATCTATCGCTACAATTTGGAAAGCGGCGCGATTGACAGAATCATCGAGGCCAACTATATCAGTAAAACTTACACCAGTGCATCATCGTTTTGTAAGAAAAGTGGCATTGTGTTTTTTGCAATGCCCGGCTCCGGCAACACCATTTACAAGTATGACGGAACAGTGCCGCAGCCGTATGCAAGAATCGATTTCGGGCGCTTCAATTTCGACAACGATTTGTGCAACATCGATGGCGACAAAACCGAGGATATGATTAAATATTTCAGTTATACCGAGGAAAAAGACTTTGCCATCGGGTGTTATTTCTTGGATGTAAACGGCTCATCTATAACTTATTGGCACAGTCCGCACATCAGCAAAAAGTACCGCAGTTATTATACTGTCTGCAAAGGCAAAGAGAGCCGCAATTGCAGCATCAGCATTACCGGATTGAACTATAAATTGTTTCCGATGATGATTGAAAACGGAGTTTACACAACCATTATCCAAGGCGATTGGGAGAGCAAAATAAAGCCCGACGAGCCGTTGTCGCCCTTGGCGCAGAGAATTGTTGAGGCAATGAAGAAACAAAACGACTATAATCCGGTTTTGTTGAGGTTCCGCTTGAAAGACATTTTCTGATAAGGGAAAATCCCGCAAAACGCTATATTTGTTGTAATTAAGCATCATTAAACAACTTCATTATGAAAGCTAAATCCGGTTTATTCCTTGCCGCGGCAATGGCTTTTGTGACTTTGCTAAACGCTTGTGCCGAACAAGCCGATGAGTGCCCAACAATGCAATTAGCCTGTCCGATAGCGGTTATTGAGGAGTTAAGCGACTCCACATTTCTGCAAAACGGACCGAAGCTCAAGGCATACGGCGATAAGATTTACATTTCCGAGTGTTACAATCAAGAGGCAAGGATTATCCGGCTCGATTCTGCTTTCAACGTTGAGTTGTCGTTTGGTCATAAGGGACGCGGACCTGGCGAGTTTATATGGTTGAGTTTTGTTACTGTTGAAGACGATACCATTTACGCATTAGACGTGGCCGCCCCAAAGATTAATCAATACACCTTGGACGGAAAGTTCATTAAATCGATAGTTTTTCCTGAACATCAAACCGAAATGTGGAGCAATATTATAGTCGACAGCAAAAAGCGGATCTGCTATTCGCTCTATGGCGAGCAGCAGCCGATTCACATTTGGAATCCTAACAGCGGAGAACCGGAAATATCGTTTGGCTCGTTAAATCCTGAATGCAAAGGAATTACGCTGGATAATGAAGATTATTGTTTTGTTAAAAAAGACGATAGAAGTTTCTTCGCAGTCTGCAAATATCGCCCGTTGGTGCTCGAATACGATTATGCGGGGCGGTTGTTGAACCGTATTGATTTTTCCCACTCCAAATATTTCAAAAATGCTTTGATTGAGGCTGAAGAGTGCATAAGGAAAAATGACGGCAGTCATCGGCTTTTTTTCGATGACGCTTGTATGGTGAACGACAAGCTTTATCTATTGACCACTGATATTAAGGAAGATGAACCTATTAACACCTTGTTTGTGGTTGATACAGAAAATGACAATCTGAATTTGGTGAATTACATTGTTTTGGGCAATTGTAAAAAAGAGGTTTGGTACGATCATTTCTGTATAAGCAACAACAAAATAATTGCGTTTGATGGAATCTCATCGGCGTTGCACATCTACGATATGCGCCAAATGACCTTAAAAAACGACGCGGAATAAAACTTAAAGAGCCACATCACTACATTGCTATAGCTTCCGTGATTTCCGTGCGTTCCGTGGTTATTTTCCCGGTTTAAGCCGAATCAGTGTCACTTCGCTTTTTGTGCCCACGCGCATTGGCGGGCCGAATGTGCCCGAACCTTCCGATGTGTAGATTTGAAGGCTGCCGTGTTGATACAAGCCTCGGTTAAAGTTGAAAATGCGGTCGTTCACGAGAGTGACCGGGAAGAGCTGTCCGCCGTGAGTGTGGCCTGCCAGATAGAGCCCGATGCCAGCCCGTTCGGCATATTCGGCGCCCACAGGGTTGTGGTGCAGCAGAATCGACGGCTTAGTGCTGTCTAAAGCAATTGTGGGCAGAGTGTTCTCGATGGTCTCGCGGCCAACTCCGGCGTGCATATGGTCGAATGTGCGGTCATCGGGACGCATATAGTCGAGGCCGACAATTTGAATGCCGCAGCACTCCGTCATAGAGTTCTCCAGCACATTGACGCCAGCCTCGCGCATCAGCCGCTTCACGCTGTCCACATCAACATACATATCGTGGTTGCCCGACACAAAAAAGACGGGTACCGAGAGTTTCTTCAGCGGCTCAAGTGTCTCTGGCTTAAGATTATAGAAACTCTCAAACATATCGCCAGTGATGACCACCATCTGCGCGTCGGTGCGGTTTACAATGTTGACTAGTTTCTCAAGATTGCGCCGTCCGCGGAAATGCCCCAAATGAACATCCGACAGTTGCGCAATCCGCACTGGCTCAGTGAGTTTCGGCAGTTCAATGTCAATGGTTTTCAGTCGTGGCCACGATGTGTTGACAATGCCGAACAACGAAATCAGAACTGTTCCGGCAGCCACAATCAATCCGAAGGTTTTGGGTTGGAAATGCGCAAATATATTCACTATGTCTGTCAGTAACATAACCAACAGCATATAAAGAAAAACTCCAACCATTGCCGACAGCACCACAACCACCGGATGAAGCACCGGATAGTAGTTTTTGGCGGCCATCATCGAGTTAATCGCGAAGAAAGCCAATACAAAAAGGCCTGCGAAAAGCCACCACTTGCCAATGCCTGTGGCAAAGGCTATGCGGCTGGCCATATAGTAGGCGGCCAAACCAATGATGGCGAAAAACAGCAGCGGAACAATCGCAAACATACGGTTCATTGGTTAAAAAGTCACTTTGTCGGGATGTTGCCCCGACCATCCGAATTCGGGCAGTTGGTCGATTTTAAGAATGTCGTTTTCAGATAGGTTAAGGCCATCTGATTCAAGATTTTCTTTAACTCGCTCGGGCGTTACCGACTTGGGTAGCGGCACAATCTGCTTCTGGCGGCACCAGGCAAGGCAGAGTTGCGCCACCGAACAGTTGTTGTGGTCGGCAATCTGCTTCAGCTCAGCACTTTTGAACGCCGCACCGCGTCCGAACGGGCTCCACGCCTCAACCACAATATTGTTGGCTTGGCAGAATTTCACATCATCGGCTTGCGTGTATCCCGGGTGAATTTCGAGCTGGTCAACCATTGGCTTGACCGTGCAGCTGTCGATGAGCGGCTGCAGATGGCTCGCAAGGAAATTGCTCACGCCAATGGCACGCACGCGGCCGTCGGCATAGAGTTTCTCAAAGGCGCGCCAGGTGTCGAGGTTGCGCTCGCACCAGTCGGTATAGTGCGACGGCGACGCCGGCCAGTGAATCAGGTACAAATCGAGGTAATCGAGCCCCAGACGATTGAGCGATGCGTCGAAGGCGCGCAGGGTGTTGTCGTAGCCCGTCTCGGTTGGCCAAACCTTTGTTGTAACCCACAGTTGGCTGCGATTGATGCCGCTGGCGGCAATGCCGCGTCCAACGCCCGTTTCGTTCTTGTAGAACGATGCTGTGTCGATGTGGCGGAATCCGCACTCGATGGCTGTTTTTACGGCCTCGGCAACTTCCGCGCCGTCGGCAATGGCCCACGTGCCAAAGCCCATTGCGGGCATTTCAACACCGTTGTTCAGTTTGATTGTTGACATATTGTTGAGTAATGTGTAAAGTGTAATGAGTAATGAGCAGTGAGTAATGAGTAGTGAGCAATTAACTTTACACTTTAACCCTTACACCTTACTCTTTGAACCTTACTCTCTTACCTGCGTTTGCGCACCTTTGGAACGTAATCGCGGCCGGTGACAACAAAGTCGGTACGGCGGTTGATCTGGTTGCAGATTTCCTGCTGCTCGGGGGTCAGGCGCTTGATGAACGCTTCGGTCAGCACGTCGCCCTCCTTCAGGAAGCCGTATTTCTCGGCCATCTTCTTGTCAACATCTTTCGGCATTGTCTCGCCGTAGCCGTGCGATGTCAGACGCTCGCGGTCGATACCGTAAGTGGTCAGGAAGTCGACAACCGATTTGGCGCGGGCTTCTGACAATTTCAAGTTTGCGTCGTCGCTTCCGCGATAGTCGGCGTGCGAACCAATCTCGATGGTGATGTTGGAGTTGTCGTTCAGGATGCCCACAAGCACCTCAAGTCCGGCAATCGACGACGGTTTCAGTTTGGCGCTGTTGAACTCGTATTCAATTCCGTCAAGGTCCATACGGCGGTCGTCGGGCTGAAGGTCGATGTTCACCTTCAGCTGCTCGCTGTCGGTCAGGCCTTTGGTCGATGTTTTGTCCTTCGAGTTTAGGAAGCCGCCGCGCTTAACCACAATGCGGTAATCGGCGTTCGGCGCCAGATTGAAGTTGTATGAGCCGTCGGTCTCGGTTTTGGCGGTGATGTTGGTTCCGTCGCTACCAATCAGGTTCACCTCGGCTCCGGCAATTATGGCGTCGGTTTTGCCGTTGCGCACAACGCCGGTCAGTGTGAACTCAATCGGCGGAAGTGAGAACTGGTAAATATCGTCGGAGCCCTTGCCGCCGGGGCGGTTCGAGCAGAAGTAGCCGCGCTCCATTTCGGCCTCGATGCAGATGCCGAAGTCGTCCGACGAGCTGTTGATGGGGTATTTCATATTCTCGACTTTCCAGCCAGAGTTGGTCTCGCTTGCCGCGAAAATGTCGAGTCCGCCCATTCCCGGATGGCCGTTCGACGAGAAGTAGAGCGTGCCGTCGGCGTGGATGAACGGGAACATCTCGTCGCCCTCGGTGTTGATGGCCGGGCCCATATTCACCGGTTTGCCCCAATCGGCCGACTTGCTGGCGCGGGTGGCTTTCCAGAGGTCTTTGCCGCCGTAGCCGCCTGCCATCTCCGACACAAAAACCAGAGTCAGCTCATCGCCGCTGATGGCCGGGTGCCCCACAGCCACCGTGTCGGGTGCCAGATTCAGCTCTTTGGGCTCGCCCCATTCGGCGTTCTCTTTTGCCGAGCTGAAAATCTTGCAGACCATATTCTTGTTTTTGTCTTCGCGGAAGCTGGTGAAATACAGAGTGTTGCACTTTTTGTTGGTGCTGGGCATTCCCTCTTCGAACGCGGTGTTGATTACCTCCTCAAGCGGCGCCGGTTCCGACCATTTTCCCTTGCGGTCAACACGCGAGCGGAACAGGTCGCAGTAGTATTCGCCCGTCACGCCGCTGATTTTGCCGCCTGTGCAGCCTTCGCGCGACGACGTGAAAATAACCATACTGTAGTCGTCTTTCGCGTAAGCGATGCCGAAATCGCTGAACTTCGAGTTGAAATAGTGCATATTCTCAATCTTGTAGCGGGTGGGCTGCCCCATCCACTCAATGGCTGCCGCGCACGACTCAACGCCTGCCGGTCCGCGGTCGTCCGACGGGGCAAGCTTGGCGTAGTTCTGGTACTCCTTCATTGCCTCCTCATACTGGCCCTGGGCGCGGATGGCGTCGGCAAGGTAGAGCGTTGCCAGCGGGTTGCTGTAGTTTTTCTTGATGACCTTGCGGTACCATATTTCGGCCTGACGGCTGTTCTGCACCATACGGTAGCACTCGGCCACCATAAACATTATGTCGTTTTTCTTGTCTTTGTCTTTGGCCTTCGCGTAGGCGTATTTGTACTCATCGATGGCGTCGAAATACTTGCCGGCCTCAAACGCCTTGTCGGCCTTCAGTGTCACGTTTCGCTGGGCGATGGCCGGCATAACGGCGAGCGCGGCGATTGTTAATGCAAAAAACTTCTTCATCTTTTTCGTATGAATAAAGTGCGGAATGTCAGTTCTTTTAAACTTGCGAAAATAAGGATTTTTGTTCACGTCCGAAACCCGCGCTTCCATTTAGCGCAAAAAATTAGCGTTGGGGGCGATTTAGTGCGGTTTTTCAAGCAGTTTGTGTTGGCCGTAGCCATTGTTCTTTGGAGAATCACACACATCTGATTTCTCCGAAACCGCCGTTTCGAAAATGGCTATTTCGGAAGTGGTGCCTTGTGTTGTAAATAGTTAAAATACAATTAGAAAATGAAGGTTCACCAACTGGTGGACCACCAAGTGGTGAACCAGCCAATTCCGCTTTATAATAACATTTCCGCCCATTCTTCGCAAAATGCGTTATATTTGAAACTCACATTTTGCCGGAAGCACAGAATGATTGAACCGAAATTCGATACCACTTTTTTTGAGCGCTACGCGATGATTGCGCTGCAGACCGTGCTTGGCGCGAAGTACGACCATCTTGTCAACTCCGACAGGCCCGATTTGCAGGATGTCGGGCATAGCCTGGGCATTGAGGTCACGCGCTCGATGAAGGAGAACCGCACCGAGGCCGAGCTGCTGGTGAACGAGCTGGCCGGAAAGGAGATTTTCTGCGTCAGCGAGTCCGATTTGCAGGACATCCGCCTCTATGGCTACTCCTACGGCCTCGATTACGGGCAGTATATGGGCGAGCTGGAGAAACGCTACTGGTCGCTGGCGTTGCCGCTGAAGCGGATTATCAAGAGCAAGGTGCACAAGGTTGCCGACGGTTTCTACGGCTCGTTCGACCAGTTTGAGCTCTTCATCTTCACAAAAGACAATCTGTCGCGCCACGAGGTGCAGCTCACGGTTTATTATATGACTGAGCTTCAGGACTCTAACGCCATTCGCTACTCGAAACTGCACATTGCCCAAACCGACAAACTCTACGTCTGCGACCTGAAAACGCACGTTGTTGAGGAGCACCCCATCAGCAAGGAGCTCTGCCGGCAGTTCTACCGCAAGGCCGTGGGCAGCGACGAAAAGCAATAGCCGCCGGCGTTTGGATTTTCAGCCGTTTTTTCTATTTTTATGAAAATTTTGTGTCAGAGCCGTGTCGCCATTCAACCCGATTCGCGCCGGCGATGACATCGAACTAAAACGTAAAGAGCTGATGATTAGAGTAGTTGTGGTTGACGACGAGGAGCAGGGCCGTGGCATTATCAAGCAGTATATTGCGCGTTACTGCCCCTATATTGAGGTGTGCGGCGAGGCCGACTCGGTGAAAAACGGCGTTGCAGTTATCAACGAGCGGCACCCCGACATTGTTTTTCTCGACATTCAGATGCAGGACGGCACCGGTTTCAACCTTTTGGAGAAAGTTACCGAAAGGGCGTTCAAGGTGATTTTTGTGACCTCGTTCGACCAGTTCGCGCTCAAAGCCATCAAGTACAGTGCATCAGACTATCTGCTCAAACCCCTCGACCCCGACGCCTTTGTTGAGGCGGTTGAGAAGGTTAAGGACGACATTGAGTCGCGAAGCAAGGTCAAAGACGTCCGCATTGAGGAGCTGCTCACCAACATCAACAGTTTCAAGAAGATAGGTCTGCCGTCGGGCAGCGCCATAGTTTTTGTCAATGTTGATGACATTATACGGTGCGAGTCGGACGGCAACTACACAATGTTCCATCTGACCGATGGCCGCCATCTGCTTGTTACAAAGAGCCTGAAGATGTACGAGGAGCTTTTTGCCGACCGCAAGTTTCTGCGCGTTCACAAGTCGCACCTGATAAACGCGCGTTACGTTGACCAGTACATCAACGGCGACGGTGGCAGCGTTGTGATGGCCGACGGCTCAACGGTTGAGGTCTCGCGCCGCAAGAAGGATGAGCTGCTGGCGATTATGCAGATGCAATAGGGCAGGGCGGGATTTTACTAAGAGTATGTTTTTGTTGAAAATTCAAATTGTTTCAATTCGTCTTGAATCGGCGATACAATTTAAATAAATGAAAGAATCGCGCCTCTCCTAAAAAACATTTTTACATTCCGATTAACATTTATACTTTTGTGATGCTCATAGTTTTGCTCTTGCAAAAGACAAAATGTTGAGTGATATATAGAAAGACGTTTGCTAACGTTTTCCTTGACATCTCAAAACTTCGCAACTTTTGAATCTGTCGTCAAGAGAAAGCAATTGTGAACGCCTGTTTTGGTGTATATAGAATCATAGCACCTTTTTAAAGATGTTATGCCTTTTATATGGCCAAACGTGGCTTTCGCGTTGCTCAATCTTACGATAGCGGGCAATGCGAAGGCCTTGAGATGTGGGAGCGAGTAACAAGATTCCCACGTTTTTTTATGTATTTTACTGTAGCTTTATTTTTTCATTGTCTTGGCTGGGGAGTCGCAAGCACAAACTATGTTAACCAAAAAGTTGCGCACGACACAGATTCAGTGTATCAAACGATGAGAAAACTATCTCTATTTCTATGGGCTTTTGTCTGTCTGCTGTCGCCCCAGACGAAGGCGCAAACAGTTTCACGAACTATCACGCTTCAGAAGGCAAAAACAAACACTTTTGATTTTTCAAGCCTACGGAACGGATACACCATCCGGGTTTATGATGATGGAGGAGCGAATGGAAGCTACAGCAACAATTGTAAAAGTGGGTTGCTGATGACGCTGAATGCCGGCGACACACTGCTAATTAGCGGGACACTAAATACGGAAATTAGTAACGACTACTTGTATCTATATGATGGTAGCACAACAAGCGACTCATTATTGGCCTCGTGGACAGGCGGCACACAGACAGTAGACTACACCGCCGCTAATTCAGGTTTCAATCTGTTGCTCTTTTTCCAATCCAACAATTCCACTGTTTATTCAGGTTTCAATATAACAATCACATATCGTAAAAATGAAACTCGCGTAGAAGATGGCGATTTTGTCTATTCTGATTCGGACAAAAAAAATCTAATCAAATATACGGGCGAGGGAGGCGATGTTGTTATTCCAAATTCTGTGACGAGTATTGACAAATATGCTTTTTCCAACAACGTGAATTCGATAATAATACCCGAAGGAGTTACAGACATCAACCACCACGCATTTTATAATTGCTCCAATTTAACTTCGATAAAAATCCCAAGCACAGTTAAAAACATAGGTAGTGATGTGTTTTCATCTTGGAAAATGGAAAAAGTTGAGTATAGAAGCATTGAAAGTATGTGTGGAATAAAATTTGGCAATTGGGCTTCTAATGGATTACATTATGCCCATCATTTATACATTGATGGCGAAGAGGTAACTGACTTGGTTATTCCTGACGGCATTAAAACTATTGGCAAATATACATTTTGGCAAGCAACACTATTGACATCAGTTACCATACCCAATTCAGTAACGAGCATCGGTGATTATGCGTTTGGATATTGCAATAACCTGAAATCCATTGCCATAGGCGATAAGGTCACAAGCATCGGGGAAGGAGCTTTTGAATATTGTTCGGCAACATCTGTAACTATTCCAAATTCAGTAACAGACATTAGTGTTTTTGCTTTCGGCCGGGTGAAGAATATTGTATATTCTGGCAGTGCCACTGGCTGCCCTTGGGGGGCACTCACCGTCAACGGAAATATTGACGGCGATTTTATCTATGCTGATACCGAGAAAAAACAACTCACCGCATATATCGGAAACAGTACTAACGTAACCATTCCCAACTCAGTAACAAGTATTCGCGACTATGCCTTCAACGACTATCACTGCTTAGAATCAATCACCATTCCCGAGTCTGTCAAAAACATTGGTATTTTAGCATTCTACAATTGCGACAGTTTGACCTCTGTAACAATACCTAATTCAGTAACACGCATTGGTAGCGGAGCGTTTGAACATTGCGACAAACTTTCATCAGTAACTATAGGCAATAGTGTCACTTATATCGGAGCTTATGCGTTCGAATATTGTGCCAATTTAACGTCAGTAAACATTCCTAATTCTGTTAAAAGAATTGACGACCAAGCGTTCGATGGCACCAACTTAACTTCAGTAAGCATTCCATTATCTGTTGATACTATCGGCACAAATGCTTTTTTTATGGTGAAAAACATTGTATACTCCGGCGGTGCAACAGGCAGTCCTTGGGGAGCGCTTTCGGTTAACGGCATTGTAGATGGAGATTATGTTTATGGTAATGATATAAAGACACACATTTTGCAATATATTGGCGATGGCGGAAATGTTACAATTCCAAGTACGGTAACAAAAATTGGTTCTAATGTATTTAAAGGAAACAACAGGGTGAAGTCTGTCACTATGGGCAGTAATGTTCAAGAAATTGATTCTGGTGCTTTCCAAGATTGCGATAGTCTGACTTCTGTAACCATTGGCTCTTCAGTTTGGGGCATCGGTGACAATGCATTTTATGATTGCGACAGACTGTCATCAGTAATAATACCAAATTCTGTTGTATATCTTGGTACGCAAGTGTTCTATGACTGCGACAGCTTGAAATCGGTTAACATAGGCAACGGATTGATAAGCATCGGCAACTCTGTATTCTATAGCTGCGACAAACTGGAGCAAGTCTCTATCGGCACCATGCTAAGAAGCATCAGCGACAACGCGTTCTCAAATTGTAATAATCTGAAATATAACGAATATGGCAATGCCAAATATTGGGGAAATGCCGAGAACCCGTATATGTTGTTAGTGAATGCCAAATCAAGCGGCATAACATCGTGCACCATAAACGCCAACTGCAATTATATCAACCAAAGTGCGTTCTATAATTGCGACAGTCTGACAACCATAAACATTCCGCACTCTGTGACAACCATCGGTGAGAAAGCGTTTTACAGCTGCGATGGGCTGAGAGATGTGAACATTCCTAATTCGGTAAGTATCATTAACAGTCAGGCGTTCAACAACAGAAACATTTTCTTCTATTGTGAGGCAAGCTCAAAACCAAGCGGTTGGTACACTTACAGCTCTTACAACAGCTCGAACTGGGACAGCAGCCTCGGCACCTGTTGTTGGGGTGCATCGTTTGGCAAAGACTGCTTAGCATATTACATCACCGGACAAGACAGTGTTGATGTGGTTAAGTATATGAACAACGACACGGCTATTGTAATACCTTCAACAGTAACATACAGCGGTACGACATACAAGGTTACAGGTATTAAGGAACTTGCATTTGAGGATTGCAACAATTTGAAAACCATTACTATCCCGAACACAGTGGCAAGAATTGCGGCTCTCGCGTTCGTTGAAGCAAATAAATTGGAAACAATAAATGTTGATGCGGCAAACGCCAACTACACATCGGTTGACGGCGTTCTGTTCAACAAAGACAAAACAACTCTGGTATGCTATCCGGCAAGTAATAATAAAAATGTTGATTACACTGTTCCAAGTACTGTTACATCCATTGAAAGCGGTGCTTTTTATAAGTGCAACACATTGAATTCCATTTATATTCCTTATAATGTGACAAATGTTGGCTATTATGCCATCAGCGCCAAAATAATATATTGTGAGCCTTTCTTCCGCCCTGCCGGATGGAACAATTATTGGAGATATTCTGGTGATTATTATTGGAGCACAAGGCGTACTGGCGATTTGATTTATACAATAACCGAAGTTGACGATGACGAATTTGTTGCCAAACTGCGTGCCTATACCGGTGATGGTGGTACTGTTGTGATTCCTACGCAAATAACCGTCAGAGAGGTTGCCTATGAAGAGACCGACTATAGTGTTATTGATGTTTCAACAGAAAGCAAGGCCACTTACCCTGTAGTAAGCATTGAAAGTGAGGTATTCAGAAATTGCGAAGGCCTCACTTCTGTCAGCATCGGCGAATCAGTTACCGAAATAAATTCAAGTGCTTTTAGTAATTGCACTGGCCTTACTTCCGCCTACATTGGCTCAAGTGTCAAATCAATAAGCGGTTATGCGTTCTACAATTGCAGCAGCCTGAAAACGGTTACCATTCCGGCTTCTGTAACATTCATAAATACAAATGCCTTCAACAAGTGCGACAGCATCACCACACTTGTCACCAATTCAAATGCTATTGGTAGCGTATTCAGCAACAAGAGCCTGCTGACAACCGTAAGCATCGGAGATTCGGTTACAACAATTCCTGACAACGCGTTCAAAAACTGCACCGCACTTTCTTCGATTTCTATTCCAAATTCGGTTAAGAGCATTGGCGAGAGTGCCTTCGAGAACTGTATAGAACTCAGCTCGATAACCATCCCGAAAGGTGTTACTTCTATAGGCGCTTCGGCATTCAAAGACTGCATCAATCTTGAAATCTACTGCCAGGCGAAAGTGAAATACTCTGGCTGGGACGATAATTGGAACATCAGCGAGTGTCCGGTTCATATGGGCGCGAATCTGTTTGTTGTCAAAGCCACATCAAACAATGCCGAGTGGGGAACTGTTACGGGTTCAGGAAACTATATGGCTGGCAACGAGGTAAGACTTATGGCCACTGCCAGCGCCGGCTACCGCTTTGTGAAGTGGAGCGACAACAACACCGATAACCCGCGCGTCGAGATAGTTGACTCGGATTTGACACTCTCGGCCGTCTTCGAGAAGGTTGCCAGTGCTACGAAATTCACTGTTGTCGGTATTGCCAACAACGCCGCCTTTGGCAGCGTAACAGGCACTGCCACTTACAATTACGGCGACACCGCCACTCTTGCGGCCACAGCCAACGCGGGCTACCGCTTTGTGAAGTGGAACGATGACAACATTGCCAACCCACGCAAGGTTGTTGTAACCGACCACTTGAATCTGACAGCCATTTTTGAGGTTGACAATTCAACACCTGCATCGTTTATGATTGTGGTTGTGGCAAACAACGCCGCATACGGAACTACAACAGGCACGGCCGTATATGAGGCTGGCACAGAAGCCATCATCTCGGCCGTGGCCGCTGCGGGCTGCTACTTTGCAAAATGGAGCGACGGTAACACCGACAACCCGCGCAAAATAACCGTATCTTCTGACCTGACAATCACCGCAATCTTTGCAAAAGATGGCGAGAAACCGGAAGACCCGGGCACCGCTGTTGAAGATGAGGTTGCCGTAGCCGTGAACATTTACGCATACAGAAACACCATCGTGGTTGAGAACGCTGACGCTGAAATCCTCGTTTACAACGCAATGGGACGATTGGTGGCAACATCAAGCGACGAAAACGCCGAAATCCGTGTCAACGGCTCGGGTGTTTACGTTGTCCGTGTTGGCAATGAGGCAAAACGTGTAATGGTGAATGAATAAATTCCGGTTTAAATCGGTTTTTATAGTTTAGTTAAAACGTTAGGGGCGAATTTAATTCGCCCCTTCGTTTTTTATGACATACCTTATTATGCGGAAATTGCTGAAAAATATGGAAATAATATTTTTCGAAATCAAATTCTATAAATTTCTAATTAAGTGACATTTCAATCTTCAACTCTTCAAATCTTCAATCAGCCGTGCAACAGCCTTTTCAACCGTTGGCTCGGCCTCGAGTGCCTTGACGAAGGCGCTGCCCACAATGGCGCCGCTCGAGTACTGGCAGGCAGCGTCGAAAGTGGCTTTGTTTGATACGCCGAAGCCCACCAAAGTGCGGTTTTTCAGGCCCATAGCGGCAATGCGTTTGAAGTAGGCCTGCTTCTCGTCGTTGAAACTCTTTTGGGCGCCTGTTGTCGAAGCCGACGAAACAAGATAGACGAAGCCCGTGCTAATGTCGTCGATACGGCGGACGCGCTCCTCGTCGGTTTCGGGGGTTACGAGCAGCACGAATTTAAGGCCGTAGCGCTCGGCAATGGGCTTGTAGTGCGACTCGTACTCCTCGAGCGGAATGTCGGGGATAATGAATCCGTCAACGCCAACCTCGGCAGCCTTGCGGCAGTAGTTCTCGAACCCGAACTGCATTGCGGTGTTCAGATATCCCATCATAATCAGCGGAATATCAGTTACTTTGCGAATGTCTTTCAATTGCTCGAAAAGCAGCGTCTGCGTCATTCCGTTGTTGAGCGCGCACTGGCTGCTGTGCTGAATCACAGGGCCGTCGGCCATCGGGTCAGAGAATGGCACGCCAATCTCAATCATATCAACACCCGCGGCGGTCAGGCTGCGAATGACTTCGGCGGTGCTGTCCTTCGTGGGAAATCCCGCAGTGAAGTACACCGATAAAATGTTGTTTTTCTTCTCTGAAAACAATTTTGCTATTCTGTCCATATTGTTAAATGTTTAATGTTTAGAGTTTAGTTTTTTGACTTCGGACATCAGACTACAGACTACGGACGAATTTGAGTCGAGAATTGTTGTCAATTGTCTTATGTCATAAATCTGTGTCATCTGTGTTATCTGTGCGATTATTAAGTGTTTTCCGTGGTTAAATCCGCAATGAACCTCCGCAGTTTCGCCACGTCTTTCAGTGCTGGTGCGGTCTCGAATCGGCTGTTCAGGTCGATACCTGCCAACTGCGGGTGGCTGATTGAGCGAATGTCGGCGGCATCGTCGGCAGAGATTCCGCCACTCAGCAGAAACGGCGTATCTTGCTTGTATTCAGTCAAAATGCTCCAATCGAACTTGACGCCCGCGCCACCATAGCCCGCCGTGCGCGTGTCGAACAAAAACAGGTCGCAACAGTCTGAATATGAAGCGCATTGCGCAAAATCGGCAGCCGACGAAATGCCAAACGCCTTAATAACCTTCAAACCCGTTTGGCGCAAGGCGGCGCACTCGGTAGGGCTCTCGTTGCCGTGAAGTTGCACAGCGTTCAAACGGAACCGCGCGGCAATGTCGGCAACAGCCGCAACCGTCTCATTTACAAACACTCCCACCTTGAGCGCGGGCGCGAAACTGGCGGTCAGGTGCGGCAGCGGCTCAGTGCCCACAAACCTCGGCGAACGGGCGTAGAAAATCAGCCCAATCATATCGGGGTTCAGGCTGCGAACCTGTTCAATATTTGCCGAATCGCGCATTCCGCAGACTTTTATCAACATATTGCTTATCAACGAATTAAATTTATCACCGAATTAAACAGATTTAACTAATTCTTGCTTACGAATGTCCGCAGGCGGACAAGTGAATTGAAAGAATAAATCTGTATAAATCATTTTAAATCAGTGTTATTTGTGCTTAAAATTCTTCACCTCGCAAATGAAATTCTCAAGCGCTTGCGGCGGATTGGCGGTTTTCATAAAATTCTCGCCCATCAGGAAACCGCGGAAACCCTCGCGGCGCAGCGCCACAACGGTTTCGGGGCGCGAGAGTCCGCTCTCCGACACCTTCACAAACTCGTCGGGAATGCTGTGGCAGAGCCTGATAGACGCCTCAATATCAACCTCAAAGGTCTTCAGGTTGCGGTTGTTGATTCCCACCATATCAATGTCGGCACCAATACGGTCGGTCTCGTCGGGCGAGTGCAGTTCGAGCAGTGTCTCAAGGCCCAAACGGTGAGCCTCGCGCGCAAGGCGACGGCACGCGTCGGGCGGCAGAACGGCGGCAATGAGCAGCACCGCGTCGGCACCGCAGCCTTTGGCCATCAAGAGTTGGTACTCGTCAATCACGAACTCCTTGTATAACAGCGGAATAGCAGTGAGCGGACGGGCGGCAATCATATCCTGCGAGCCGCCGCCAAAGAACTTTGCGTCTTGCAGAATCGACACGCCGCTGGCTCCCGCCTTTGCGTAGCCTGGCACAACCACATCGGGCACTGCCGTGGCGTTAATGTCGCCCTTCGACGGCGAGCGGCGCTTGAACTCCGCAATAATGCCCGTGGGCGATTGCAAAAGGCTGTTTTTCAACGAAGTGCACTTGCGTGCGAACCCTTCGGCCGACTCCCAAACGCTGGTTGCAACCGTCTGTTTCAGGCCTTCAACCTCAATGCGCTTATTGGTGACGATTGTATCGAGAATATTCATTTTCACCATTATAATTTATTTCTAACCAAACTTATCCAAACTAACCCCAATTCATTTTTGGTTTTATTTGGGTTCGTTTGGTTAGAGATAATGAATTTAATTTCAAGAATTTAACTCGACAAATTTCTTCAGCGTAGCAAGTGCGCGGCCGCTCTCAATCGACTCGCGGGCCTCGGCCATACAATCCTCAACGCTCTTCTGCTGATTGATAATGTGAATGGCGAATCCTGCGTTGGCAATCACCACATTCTTCTGTGCCTCAGTGGCTTTGTCCATCAGCACGTTGTCGAAAATTGCCTTTGCCTCCTCAGCCGTCTGACCGCCGAAAATTTCGTTCATCTGCACGCGCTTGAAGTTGTAACTCTCTGGCGTATAGATTTTTTCGGTTGAGTTGGTGGCCACCTTGAAATCGCCCGTGAGCGAAATCTCATCGTAGCCGTCAAGGCTGTTCACCACGCCGTAGTTAATGTCAAGTGTCTGATATACATTGGTATAGAGACGCATTTGAGTCAGGTCGGCGGTGCCGAGAAGTTGGTTTTGCGGGCGGCACGGATTGACGAGCGGTCCCAAAAGGTTGAATATTGTCTTGAATTGCAGACTTTTACGCACTGGTCCGACGGCCATCATTGCTGGCGTGAAGAAGGGCGCGTGCATATAGGCCATTCCGCACTCCTCAATTGAGCGCGTGAGTTGCGAGTGGTCGGAAGTGAACTTAACTCCGTGAAGTTCAATCACATTGCTGGCGCCGCTGACCGACGTTGCGCCATAGTTGCCGTGTTTGGCCACCTTGTAGCCCGCACCTGCAACCACAAAGCACGAGCAGGTTGAAATGTTGAACGTGTTTTTGCCGTCGCCGCCCGTTCCCACAATGTCGATAGGCTTGAACGCGCTGAAATCCAACGGGTTCTGGCTCTGCATCAGTGCCTCGCGGTAACCCACAATCTCGTCGACGGTAATGTCGCGCATTCGGTAAACGGTGAGCAGAGCGGCAATCTGGCTGTCTTTGTATTTTTCTTGTGATATGTTGATTAACAACTCTTTAGCCTCGCCACGGGTCAGTACCTCGTGATTGAACAATTTCTCTAATATCGCTTTCATTTTCGGTTGATTTTTAATGGTTTATAAAGTTTTCGATAATTCTCCGCCCGCCTGGTGTGAGCACCGACTCGGGGTGGAACTGGATTCCGTGCACGTCGAACTCCTTGTGGCGCACGGCCATAATGTTGCCTTCCTTGCTCTTGGCGGTAATCACAAGGTCGGGTGCAAAGCCCTCACTATCAATCACCCACGAGTGATAACGCCCAACAATGAGTTGCTTTGGCAGGCCGCTGAAAAGGTAGTCGTCGGCAACAATGTCGACGGGCGACTGAACGCCGTGGAAAACATTGCTCAGGTTGCGCAACTGGCAGCCGAACACCTCGCCAATGGCCTGGTGGCCAAGGCAAACGCCCAAAATCGGCTTTTTGTCGGCGTAGGTTCTGATAACTTCGGTGAGCAGCCCCGCCTCCGACGGAATGCCTGGTCCTGGCGACAGCACAATCTTGTCAGCATCAGCAAGTTGGCTCATTTCAAACTGGTCGTTTCGCACAACCGTAACATCGGCACCCGCCTCCTCAATCATCTGGCAAAGGTTGTAGGTGAACGAATCGTAATTGTCTATAATTGTAACTTTCATATTCTCTGTTGTTTAATTGGTGAATCGTCTAAAAGGTGAGTCGCTTCGCTGTTGAGAAGGTGAGTTGCTTCGCTGTTTAGATAACTAACCATTCTCAACTTCTTAACTTCTAAACTTTCTCTTTTCAATCCAAATTTCTAAATCCTAATTCCTAACTATCACTTATAACTTACAGTTTCTCCGCCATCTCAATGGCTTTTTTCAGTGCGCCCAACTTGTTGTTGACTTCCTGCAGTTCGCCTTCTTCCGACGATTGGGCCACAATGCCGCCGCCCGCTTGGAACCACAGTTCGTTGTTGCGGCTCACAAAGGTGCGGATTGTGATTGCCTGATTGAGCGAGCCGTCGAGACCGATTGTGCCAATGCAGCCGCCGTAAGCGCCGCGGTTGTGCGGCTCTATCTCGCTGATTAACTGCATTGCACGCACTTTCGGCGCACCGCTCAATGTTCCTGCGGGGAAAGTGTCGATAAACGTGCGGACGGGGTCGGCGGCGGGTTTCAGCGTTCCGCTCACGCGGCTCACAAGGTGGATAACGTGGCTGTAGTACTGCGTCTCCTTGTAGAAATCGACCTTCACGCCCGAGCAGTTGCGGCTCAGGTCGTTGCGGGCCAGGTCGACAAGCATCACGTGCTCGGCGTTCTCCTTGGGGTTGGCCAGCAGCGCCGACGCCAGTTCCTCATCCTCCTTCGGATTGCCCGTGCGGCGGGTGGTTCCCGCAATGGGGTCAATGTAGGCGCGGCCGTCGCTTATGCGGCAGTGAGTCTCGGGCGACGAGCCCAGAATGCGGTATCCGCCGAAATCGAAATAGAACAGGTAGGGCGACGGGTTAATGCTGCGCAGTGCGCGATAGAGTTTGAAATCGTCGCCTTTGAACTTCTGCACAAAGCGTCGCGAAAGCACAATCTGAAACACATCGCCGCGAAGGCAGTGCGCGATACCCTTGCGGATATTGGCCTTGTGCTCGTCGTCGGTGAGCGTGCTTGTGGTGTCGCCCACACGGCTGAAATCGTACTCGGCAATGTGTCCGCCGCTGATTTTCGACTCAATGCGGTCGAGTTGGCTCTCCTCGCCATCGGCCAGAAGTTCAATGAGCAGCATCTCGTGGCGGAAGTCGTTGAACACGATAACGTACTTATACAGAATGTAATACATATCGGGCGCGTCGTTGCGGTCGGCGGTGCTGTCCTTCACGGCAATGCCCTCGAAGTAGCGCACGGCGTTGAACGTGGTGTAGCCGTATAGTCCGCAGTATTGGCGGTAGTCGCCCTCAATTTTGAATTGGCTAAGGAACTCATTTATGGCCGAATCCACACGATACTGACCGCCGATTTCGTGCTCCGAGCGCTTTTGGTCGGGGAAGGTCATAATGGCCTTGCCGTGGCTCACCTGCACGCTTGCCATCGGCCCAATGGCAATGAATGAGCGGTTGTTCTCACTTCCGTGATAATCAGAACTTTCCATCAGCGCGCTCTGCGAGTACAGGTCGCGAAGTTTCATATAGGTGCTCACAGGCGTGTGAAGGTCACCCAGCATTGTACGATAGTTGATTTTGTAGTTGTACATAATTGTAAATATTTGATTTTTAGATTTTTCCTTCGAAATAAGTCGAGAATGTGTTCATATCCTTGTCGCCGCGTCCCGACACGGTGAGCACCACCACATCAGTCGGTTTGAACTTGATTTGCTGCAAGGCGGCCAGTGCGTGCGCGCTCTCAATGGCGGGGATAATTCCCTCAAGGCGAGTTAGTTGCAGAGCGGCGTCCATTGCCTGTTGGTCGGTGACGGCCAGCACCTGCGAGCGTCCGCAGCGTGCCAGGTGGGCGTGCATCGGGCCAATGCCAGGGTAGTCGAGACCAGCCGAAATTGAGTATGGCTCAATGATTTGGCCGTCGTCGGTCTGCATCACCAGCGATTTGCTGCCGTGCAGCACACCCACGCGCCCCAGGTGAATGGTGGCGGCGCTCTTGTCGGTGTCAACGCCAAGACCAGCGGCCTCGGCGGCAATGAGTTTCACGTTGTCGGCGTCGAGATAGTGGTAGAACGTTCCAGCAGCATTGCTTCCGCCGCCCACGCAGGCAACCAGATAATCGGGATTCTCGCGGCCTTCCTGCTCCTTCAGTTGGCGCTTAATCTCCTCACTGATAACCGATTGGAAGCGGGCAACCATATCGGGGTATGGGTCGGGGCCCACAACAGAGCCGATAATGTAGAAGGTGTCGCGCGGATTGCAGCACCAGTCGCGAATGGCCTCGTTGGTGGCGTCTTTCAGCGTGCGGTTGCCCGACATCACGGGAACAACCTTCGCACCTAACATCTTCATTCGCTGCACGTTGAGAAACTGCCGCTTGACGTCGGTCTCGCCCATATAAACCACGCACTCCATATTCATCAGCGCGCAGACGGTGGCCGTTGCCACTCCGTGCTGACCAGCGCCCGTCTCGGCCACAATGCGCGTCTTGCCCATCCGCCGCGCCAGCAGAATCTGCCCCAGAGCGTTGTTGAGTTTGTGCGCTCCCGTGTGGCACAGATCCTCGCGCTTCAGATAGACCTTGGCGCCCACCGCCTCCGACAGCCGCTTGGCCTGATAGAGCGGCGTGGGGCGGCCCACATAGTCGTGCAGCAGTTGGTTCAGTTCCTTCTGAAAATCGGGCTCGCCCATAATCTTCAGATAGTTGGCTTTCAAATCTTTAACGTTGCGATAGAGAATCTCGGGCACGTAAGCGCCGCCAAACTCACCGTAGTAACCGTTTTCATCGACATTGTACTTCATATTGTTTTCTTATTAAAAATTGACATAAAAAAAGCCCGTCGTGAGTACGACGGGCTGATATTCTTTGATTTTTGGACAACAGGGTGCGTTACTCACAAATTGAAATCTGTAAGCGCCACCACCAATTACCGTTTCCAAAAAATGTGTTCATCACTTTTAATTTTGCGGCGCAAATGTGAGGAAATATTTTTAATGTGCAAGAGATTTTTTCGGCAAAGGCGATTTTTTGTGTGTGGATACGTGATTTTGGTATGGATGGGGGTAGGGGCGTGGCGTGCGGCGTCCGCCCCGAGTAACCAGTTAAACAATTAACAATGAATAATTAACAATTAAATGGTGATGGTGTTGGAATTTAGGTATCAGGCACTAGGAATGTGCTGAGTCTGAAGTCTGTGGTCCAATTTATCGAAAACGGTTTTCGCTTGCGCGAGAAATTATAATCTCTAACCAAACGCATCCGAACTGAAACCGAAAATTATTCGGATATATTTGGGTTCGTTCGGTTAGACATTGAATTTGAACAATTTTGCCACAAATTTTTGAAAAATTCCGCCCGTTAGGGCGTTACCATTTGGTGTTGCGGAATGGTTCGCTTACAATTCTATCACCCGCGGTTCTCGCTCAATTTTTATGTCGTATGCCATAAGCGCGGCGTTGCTAAAGACAATTCCGTTTTTCTGGCAAAGACCGTAGTTGTTGTGCGAATGGCCGAAAAGGTGTAGCCGCAGTGCGGGCAACTCAAACACTTGCTTCAGAATCTCGCTGCTGCCATACTCGCCAATGCCGAGGCTCTCCTCCCGGTCGAGAATGCCGAGCGGCGGCTCGTGCGTGACAAGCACCTGGGTATCAGCAGGAATGGCGGCATAGTGCATATAGCCAGTGCCGTAGAACCTCACTCCGTTAATGGTTACGCCGCGGTCTTGCAAAAAGTGGACGTTGGCTGGCAGGTTTTCGATATTATCGGCATCGTAAAGGCACAAATCGTGGTTGCCGACAACGAAAATCTTGTGCTTGTAAGGCAGCTCAATGAACCAATTGAGAAATTTCAGGCACTCGTCATCCGTTCCGAAATGGGTGAAATCGCCGCTGTGGACAATCACATCGGCATTGGGCAACCGGCCAATCAGACTGTGAAGCCCGTGGGTATCGGAAAGGTGAAGGATTTTCATTTTCTGAAATTTCAAAGCTCAAATGTACCTTAAATTACGATTCCTTCACCCACTTGTCGCACTGAAGCACCTTTCGGATTCGGAAATTACTTGGAACGCTGTTAATGGAGGCAATGTAGGCGGGCATTTCGTCGCATAGTTGCGCAACCTCGTCCATTGTCAGTCCTTCGGTTTGGCGCGCCAGTTCGCGGTTTTTGGGCAGACGGACGATTATCTCCTCAATGGTCATTTCGAATGGAATCTCGCCTGATTTTGGTTTCTCCGTTTGATTGTCAGCCGTTTCGGTATCGTCGGGTGCGGCAGTATAGACGCAGCTCCTTACCCGATACTCGTCTGGCACGCTGTTGACGGCCTCGACGTATTGCGGCAGACGGCCAAGCAGACGCTCAACGGTGGCTGGATTGTCGGGCAAACGCACTACTAATTTTCTGCCGTACAGCAGTTTCACTTCTAAAGACCGACCTTTGAGTTGGTACTCAAAGCCTAACTCGCACATTCGGTTTTTGACGAGAGTGGCGGTCGTGTTTTTGTTGATTTGCTTGATTTTTTGCCGTTTATCCAATTCGTGCTGAAGGGCTTTAGCCTCCTCAATCCATTGCGGAACGCTGCGGTCGATTTCGCGAATGGTTTCGGCTGGCAAATTTTGGTGCGGCGATATGCCAATATTGGCGATATTAAATACCATTCTACCTGACGGCCATCTTCCCTTTTCAATTGTAAAATTTTTGCATCTGATAATCCAATCGTTTGGGATTGGGTCACCTATATAGGTAATACCATTGCAAGTGATACTTTTGGGTGCAATTATTCGTTTTTCGAATGGGAAGCCTAATGCCTTCAATTTGCTTGCTGTTGCGCCACGTTCTCCATAACTCAGCAACTTCATAAGCTCTATTTTCTGTTCTAAATAATAACATAAAACCTTGCCTCTTGGGTCATAATTTCCAAATATAATGGACTCAATTTGCTTGACATTTTCGCGGCAGATTGTCTTAAACTCCTCATTCCATTCGGTTAGGGAATCGACGATTTTTTGATATTCTTCGTTCGGAATGGAATTGGCAATTTCTTGCAATTTATGCTCCCTGGCATCTTTTTTTTCATTTAGGTGAATTTTCGAAATATCGAACCACCCAACACAATGAATGTTGACATAACAACCCACCCAACAATCATTTATGGTAAATATTAAATTATTATCTATCTGTACGTTTCGTTGCGTTTCCATAATGTAGCCAATAATGAGTGATATAGCATTATTGAAAAAGGCCAATGCCTGCGCCGTCTTGGGCGTATATTGTATTTCCTTCAGTTTCTCCTCGTAAAAAATTGTCTTGAATTGTTCCCAATCGGGGGGTTGGAGCCTTTTTAAGCGATTGATTAATTTGTTAATATTCATAGTTTTAAATGTTTAGAGAGTGAGAGTTTAGATTGTTGTTTAATCGGTTAACTGGTGAATCGTTTTAGGGTATTAGGTGTTGTGGGGTTAGAACAAGTTGAAAACCTTCATTGTCCATTTTTAATTATTCATTGTTAATTCCTAACTCCTATATCCTTAATGACTTATTCCTTTGTCCAATCTTCGCGGCCAACGCTTTGGAATTTGATTCGGTGGTTCATTGGCACGCTGTTTATGGCATTGATTGAAGTCTCAATAGAATCAAGTATTTTGCGCACGCGGTCGATATTGTCGGGCGGAATGGTTACCACTAACTTTCTACCTTTCTGTAATTTAACTTCCAAAACATACTCTATTGGCTTCGCTGACTGCTGATAATGATATTGCTCTTTTTGGTTGAGCCTGTACTCGAAGTTCAACTCGTGCATCTTATTCTTTACAAGCACTTTAATCGTGTTTTCATTTATCTGCTGAATTTTCTCACGCTTGTCGAATTCGCGCTCCAATTCTTTGCCTTCCTCAATCCATTGCGGAATGCGGCGGTCGATTTCGAGATAAAAATCAGCAGAATGCAGGCCCACATAACAACTTCCACCTCGATTGAAGTCCAATCTTACGTTATCTGTCTTAAAATAAAATTTGTAATAGTTGAATTGCAATGTGTTGCAAACGGGCTCTATTCTATTATTTTTCAATGTATTAACAATTGACTCGCACATATACGGCAACAATTGCCTATACATCAAGTCGGTGTTCATAACCATACATTCCAAATAATCGGATAAAACTCTCATCTTTCCAGAGTGCTCAACAAGGCGTTTCTTCTCACAATTCTCAATTGTCTGCTGATTTTCAGTGCAAAACAATCTGAATTCGGTTTCCCATTCAGCCATAGCATTGTCGAACTTTTGCAACAAATTTGCCATATCGTACGACGCGTATTTATCTGGAAATGAAATTGAACGGTCATAAATACGAATGCCGAAATTTGTTAACTCAAAATCGACATTCTTCATACTTAAAAACAGCCGTTTGTTGCTTTTGTCACAGACTAATTCGGCTTCAGGCAACTCTTGTCCGATATTGGCTATGAAGTCATCCATCTTTTTTTCCTCATACTTCCAATATCGGGGTTCATATTTTTTGTCTTCCAAAAACGCAACTATTTTTTGATTGAAAAAAAATCGTTTAAGTTCGGCGAAATTGACTTGTGACGAATCTTTTTTCCACTTTTCAAGTAACTCTTCTGCGTCCATAGTTTAAAAAAGTTTAGGGGTGAGTGTTTAGTGTTTAGTTTAAATATTTAACAAGTTGAAAATGTTTGCGTTTACTAAAACTCTATCCAGCAGGCGCGGCCAGTTTTCTCCATCCACTCGTGGTGCACGTTGTACTCCTGCTCGCTGCGGCAAATCCAAAGCACTTTGGTGCGCAGGGCGAAATCGACACGGGGCTCAGGCGCGTAGCCGTCGGTGAAAATGAGCAGACCGTCGTATTGGCGGTGGTCTTTCAGATAGTCGAAAACCTCCTGGAAACTTGTGCCGCCGCGGCCGCAGACTTCAACCTTTGTGGGGCGTTTTTTGAAGGTGACCACCTCGCGAAGGCCGACATCGAACTGCCCCACATCAATGGTTTCGACGCCGTATTTGAAGAACCGCGCCACCACCGAATAGAACGCCTGCAGGGTCTTTGAGTCGATTGAGCCGCTCACATCGACCGCCACCAAGAGCCGCGCCGCAAGGTCGTAGCGGCTGCCCATCTGCGCGAATCCGCTGCGGCGGTTAGGGCGCATTCGCGTCAGGTGCCGCTTGCTCGACAGAATGCTTGTGTGGAACGACGACAGCGCCTTGCGATAGTCCATTTTCACCGCAAGCGACGCAATAATCTGCTCCACAAGCGTGCCTGGCAGCGTGCCCCACGTTGTTGTCGAACGGATTATCTCGTTGATTTCCTCGCGTCGCAACTCATCGTCCTGCCAGAGTTCAACATTGTCGGCCAGCCAGTCGCGCAACATCTGCTGCCCCGCGTTGCCGTCCAATTTGCGGCCTAATTGGAAATCTTGGGCTAGCCAGCGCTTCATTTTTTCCGATAGTTTCCGCCAAAATGAGTTGCCACCGCCGCCTTTTGGTTCGTTTTCGTAATCATTGCCGCCAGAATTGTCAGGTTTTGAATCGATTGCGCCATCGTTATTTTCATCATCGCTTTGCGCGGACTGCTGCTCCGAGCCGTCGGGTTGCTCTTTATCGCTTGGTGGGGTATTAGACTTGTTATTTGGCGAATCGTCAGAATCAATGTCGTTTGCATCGTCAAAAGGTTCACCGTCGCCATTGCCAGGAATGGGCCCTATTGATTGCGGTTCGGGCGGCATATCGTCATTGATAGGCGGCTGGCGCAGCAGCACATCCAACTTGTTGACATACCATTCATAGCACTCATTTGCAGGCAGTTGAAAGTCGGCGGCTTTTGCGTATT
Organism: uncultured Bacteroidales bacterium; assembly: GCA_902790595.1. Taxonomy (GTDB): domain Bacteria; phylum Bacteroidota; class Bacteroidia; order Bacteroidales; family SZUA-534; genus RUG13583. The sequence goes on along the minus strand of CADASL010000003.1, from coordinate 92,113 downwards.
GCACGCATTTCAAGTTGCAATGTTGGTCGATAACCATATTGCTGCCAATGCTCGCCGATTCGGGCATACAGCCTTCGGGCCGACGCTCGTAGGGGTGTTTCAGCAAGAGCCTAATCATTTCAATACGAAGCAGTTCCTCCAACTCGGTGTTGCTAATGCGGCTGCGCGAAATCATTTCGGGATTGTACTGCACGCGTCCGCTGCCGCACCGCACAGGGCATCGCATTTGGGTGTTCGGCTCCAACTGCTGAATGCAGAAAATGCGGAACAACGCTGGCTCGGTCAGGAACCATTGCTCGATAATGTGGGTTAGTATCTCTTTCATTGTTAAAAGTTTAGAAGGTGAGAGTTTAGAGTTAAGGTTTAAGTTTTCGAAGTTTTAAGTTGAAAGTTGAGAAGGATTAGCGCTGCGCTGTTGAGAAGGTTTAATTTCTAAACTATCTAAACCTTCTAAACGTTCTCAACATTAAATCTTTACTCTTTACTCATTACACTTTACACTCATTTCAATTGTCTTCCGAATGGCTTCGGCACGCTGCCTGAGCCGCTCCGCTCTCTGGTTAATCTTCTCATTCTCACGCATCTGCAAGGTGTCGAACTGCTTGAGCAAATCGTAGAACTCGCGCTTGTGGTTCGGGTGCAGCAAGTGGCACATCTCGTGGAAGATAACGTGACGGACAAACTCCACTTCGGCCGTTTGCAGACAGCGGTTCAGCGTAATGTGCGTCTGCACGCCTTGCACGCACACGCCCCATTTCTGCCTCATTTTCCTGACATATAGTTTTGGCTTCGCCAACTCGGGAAACTGACGGCTGAAAATCTCCCAACAGTAATCGTATTCCTTGTGTAAATCGGTCATTGTTAAAAGTTTAGAAGGTTAAAGGTTTGGAAGTTTAGTTTTAGGTTTTTGAAGTTTTAAGTTGAAAGTTTAACGGGTTCGACCGCAGTAGAGACGTGGCGCACCGCATCTCTACAAACGCCATCCGCACCCAACACCCAATACCTAACACCCAATCACAAATTCTCAATAAACCCGATAATTGCCTCATACACAGCGGGAACCTCGGTAATGACAAACGAAAGGGCGTTTTTGTAGGTGTCCTTCTCGAAAAACGAAGCGAAGTGAGCAATCTCTTCGTTTCGTTTGGCCTTCTGCAACTCATCAATGTATTTTTTCAGATTTTCGGCCATAACTTTCTTTTGCTCAGGCGTTTGTCCGCCAAGTTCAATGAATCGGAAAATATCCTCGTTCACCGCTGCCACCTCGTGCAGTTTGTACTTTTTGAGCGCGTCTTTGTGCTTTTGGAATTCGAGCAGAATATCTTTTCCAGAAAGCAGTCGGCTTGTGCCCAGGAATGACACAAAGGCTTGTGTGGCGGCGGCTCCCACAATTCCCGCAAGCATCTTCTTGTGGACGGGTTCAAGGTTGTTTGTGCCTGATATGCAGTCGGCAACCTTTTTCCAGGCGCGGCGGTCGGGCGTTTTCTGTAGGCCGCGGTCGAAGGTGCTGGTGGTGCCGTCGCTGTCGAGAAATTTGGGTGTGGCGCGAATGAACTCAATAACGCGCGAGTCGAGTTTGTTCTCGGCCGCCCACATCAGCCATTCCGCCACCGACGGCTGGAAAGTGTAAATGTTGAAACGCGACACCAGCGCGGGGTCAAGGTCGGTGAGTTGGTATTCCTCGCCATCGTTCACGGCCGAAATCAAGCGGCTTCCTTCGGGAAGATTCCGTCCAGCCAATTTGCGGTTAAGTGCCAAATCCATAATGGTTTGCAACACCTCGGGGCGGGCGCGGTTCAACTCGTCGAGAAAGAGCACCACGGGCTTGTCATCGACGGGGAACCAGTAAGGCGGCATAAAAATGGTGCGGCCCGTCTGCTCGTCCATTCGTGGCAGGCCAATCAGGTCGCCAGGGTCGCTCATCTGGCCCAGAAAAAGCGTTACCACTTGCAAGCCTTGCCGCTCGAAAAAGCGTGTGAGAATCTCCGATTTTCCAATGCCGTGCTTGCCCACCAGCATCAGGTTCTGCTCCGACGGCATCACCGACAGAATTTTTTGCAGTTCTTTACAATCTATTGCCATAGTTATACATTTTTAAAGTTCGACGTGACAAAGAAATCCGCAACCTGCGCGAAATCACGGCATAGGTTTTGGGAAATTTTCAGTTTTTATTGATTTTTTTCCGCAGAGCGATAATTACTCATCCTCCTTATCCCACCTGTCGCAAGGCAGCGTGGGGCGAATTCGGAAATAGTGCGGAACGCTGTTTATGGCGGCCTCGTAGCGGGGAATTTCGTCTATCGCCTGCTCGAATTGCGCCATTGTGAGCGACTGCTTCAGCGCCAACTCGCGGCCCTTGGGCAGGCTGACGATTATCTCCTCAACACTTATCACGAAAGTGAAGCGCTCCGCATCCTCCTTTCGGGTGACGGTTGTGTTGGCGCGGTGGCGGCTCTCAACCCGATACCTGCTCGGCACGCTGTTTATGGCGGCAACGCTCTGCGGTATGCGGCTGAGCCACTTCTGCGCCAGGGCGGCGTTGTCGGCAGGCAAGGTGACAACCAATTTCCGACCGTGCCGCAGCCTCACCTCCAACAGCCGCTCTTCGAGTTGATAATCAAGACCAAATTCGCGCATTAGGTCTTTGACGAGTGTGGCGGTTTGGTTTGCTTGGGGGGTGTGTTGTTTTGGGTTTAATGTGTTCATTGTCTGAAAAATAAGTTGTTGTTAATCCCATAAATTGCAATAATGTTTGCAGAAAAGGTTGAGCCCAGTTTTCACGGTGGTTACCTCCTCGCTTGTGAGCGTGTGCGTGGTGCTCATCAGCCCAAAGGCATCGGCCATCAGCCGAATGGCGTTGTTCCATTCGCGCATATCGGTGAACCCGACAGGAAAACCGTGCTTGTCCAACGCCAAGAACGCCCGCAAACGTGGCTCTATCAGCCGCGCCAAGGCGTTGTTTGTGTTCCAAATTTCATCAATCGGATAGTCGTGCCTGTGGCTCCAATTGCCGTCGGTTTTGTTGCTCTTTTTCATTTGCGTTTTTTGTTTTTATCCTTAAGGGAAGATTAAGCCATCCTTAAGGGATTTCTGCACGCAATAATAGGGCACGCCACTCCCGAATAATGAGAGCGGCGGACATAAAAAAAACAGCGCGGCGGATTTTTCGCGCCACGCTGTTGGAAATCGAGTGTATTACAAAATTATATGCCCAAAAACTTTTTATAGAACTCGTGCCAATATGGCCAACTTTTACCACAAGGACTGCTTGGGTGATAGACTTTTAGCGCTGGAATTTTTTTACTATTAATAGTGTATGTCCAAACCTCGGTTTTATCGCTCTCGTTTATTGAGAAGTCACTACCCACACCGTCTAATGCAGGTAATGCCTTGTATAATCTTGCACCCCAAACAATTATATAATCAGGCATATACTTTTCCAACATTTCTTTAAATGCTGATTCTGATAATAACCATTGCTCACTTGTTGGCGAAGTACGTGCGGCTGGCAATGCATATTGGACGTAATTGTAGTAAACAATTCTGTCCCAAAAATATGCGCGTTCATCTTGTGATAATGGTTTCCCATAAATGGCTCTTTCAAAACATAGGTATGTTTGCATATAACTTTCTCCATTATATCCACCAACGAAATCACCAATTATGTCTTCGGTTTGCGAGACACACTCTTTTTTCATATTCTCTTTCTTGCATAAAGGGAAACATCTTCCACCTTCTGCTAATTCTTTTGGGCAATAATGACTTTCACCCAAAACGAGAATACGCTTTCCTTTGAAGCCTTCTGATAAATACTTTTCGCCAACCCACGGCTTGAAATTAATTTCTGTTTTCATAATCAAACAATTTTAAAGGTTATACATCCATAAAGTTAAAAATTATCCCAATTCATTTTACTCCTTCAACTTTGCTTTTCAGCCTTTTGCAATTTCCAAAAACGCCCGACTATCTTACAGAAATACGAGAATGCGGCGTCAAAATCGTTGATTCCAAACCATTCACTTATAATGTTTTCACGTTTCCACCGATAATTTTTGGGGCATTCTATTGCCAGTTTATCGATTATGTGCCTGTCATTTTTGGGGTCTTTAAGTTTAATAATTACAAAGCAGAGAAGTTCATTTTCGACTTTACCAATAATAATAGTACAGCGTGCACTATCATAATTAACAATCGTTTGTATCCAATTGTCAAGTTTAAACGACTCTGGTACCAAATCGGGGAATTTAGTTGCGAACTCATCGTACCATTCGTCAACAATACGCCCAAACACATTCCGATACGTCTCTTTAATCGGGTTCAATTCGGCTTCTCTTCGGGTAATTTCTTCTTGAAGTATTGCCGCCCGCTCTTTGTCGGTTTGGCATTTATCGAGTCCGAGAGCGGCGACAATGTTGTTCAAATCGTTCATAATCATTACTTTTTAAAAGTTCGACATCATTAATCTGACGGCAAATTTATGGTGCGCCACTCCCAAATAATGAGAGCGGCGGGCATAAAAAAACAGCGCGGACGAGTTTTTCGGCGGCGCTGTTTTTTCATTTAGACAATGAATGTTATTGCTCTTTTGCCACTTTATCGGCTAAATCTTTTAAGAAATCGTAACATTCTGACAATTTTGAAATGATTTCATCAGTCTTATTACCATCTATTTCCGCTACGTGCAAATAAACTCTTCCATTTCCACCTTCACTATCACCTTCATCCAAATAACTGTTGTTATACTTTGCCTCAACAGCGTTTTTATAAGGCTTCCAGGAATTTAAAGACTGATTATGGTTACCCCACGTTGTAATATAAATTTTAAACACTGCAAGGGGGTTACTACCGACTTCCTCGAAGGATGACTCTATTCCTATCTTTTTATCGGTTCCATCATTAAAGCTTACTAATAAATCCCAATTTTCCCATAACCACCAATTGCCATTTGTTTTTCTCTTTATTTCACTGAACAAATCAGCAATGGCATCTACTTTCTGTTTCAAGACTTCTTGTCTCCATTTTTGATATTGGTCAATCATTTTTTCTACAGAATCTTTGTTCCTTGAAAAAAATTCTGCGCGTTCTTTATTCTCCATAAAATTCATTTTATTATTTAGTGTTTTCATAAAATCAAACATAAACGCCACCTGATTAAGGTTGCCGCTTGCAATGTAGTCGCCAGATAAGGCATTTACTTTTTCAAAAAGTGTTTTGTAAGTAATTTCAATAAAACCGCAGTCAGCCGCCTTTTGCTTTTCGTTGGGGCTTAACGTATGAGCGGTTAGAACAATCTTTACTTTCTCTTTATCTTTATACACTTCGCAATTGTCAATATGATGAGAATAGACTCCCAAATTATTATACAACGACGCACCTATCTTATTTTCAATAGCATACACGGTATCAGCAGTTTCTAAAATTATATCAATTCGCTTGTTTGACTCATCTGTGGAATATGTGTGTTGCTCCAATTGTACTTTAATATCTTGTGGAATATTATATCCTTCGGCATTTTCAATACATTGATTTAATGCATTGAACCATAAGTGCCGAAATCCGTGTTCTTCCTCTGGATTAAAATAGAAAGCAAGAATCCTGCTGCAAATCTCCTCAAAACGGCTTCCTGGATACTGACAGATACCCATAAAGGTCTTTTCTTCCTTTGGAATGTGAACTTTAGAGAACTTCTCTAAAAGTTGCTCAAAATCTTTAAAATCTTCTGTAGATGCCATAATTAAATTTTTAGTGTAAATATTCTTTATTTAGTTGATTTCTATTCGTTTATCAAATACTGCTGTGACAGATTTCCATAAACCTCATATCACGAGTGTAAATTTGATTATTTTTCGTGAAATTCACAATATACCAGCCTCATTTCGGCAATTCATATTCCGATTGCTGCTCCAACTCACGTAAAACCACCTTGAAATCATCGGGCAGGCGTTGCCAAATTTCTTTCACTATTGGCTGCGGAATTGCCTTGTAAAACGCTTCGGCAATGCCGCCTGTGATGCAGGCAAGCGTATCGCTATCGCCACCGAGCGAGACAGCCAGACGGATGGCAGATTCAAAATCGGTGCTGTCTAGAAACGCGATTATCGCCTGCGGAACGGTTCCCTGACAACTCTCCTCGAAACGGTACGTTGGGCGGATTTCGTCGCAAGTGCGCTGTAAATCATACCCATACGTGCGTTCAATGTGCGAGCGGATTTCTGCTTTCGTTTTTCCATTTCTTGCCAGAAATATAGCGGCGGCGGTTGCTTGGGCGCCTTTTATCCCTTCGGGGTGATTGTGGGTGATTTCGGCCGATATTTTTGCAACACTTGTTGTTTCATCCAGCGTGCCGAACATCCAGCCCACGGCACTCACACGCATTGCCGAGCCATTGCCCCACGAGTTGTAGGGCTTGCGCTCGCGTCCGCTGAACAGCCAGCCGTAGAACGAGCCGCCGTAGCCGCCAATCGGGTTGGGGTATTCGTCGGCAAAACGCTCCATCGACGCTTCCAACTCTCGGCGAGTGTGCATTTTGTCGCGCAAAAGCCAGTCGGCCACGGCAACGCTCATTATTGAATCGTCGGTAAACTCGCTCCGCTCCGAAAAAAGCGGAAAATCAGTGGTCTTGATATTGTTGAATTCGTATATCGAACCGACAGTGTCTCCAATTATTGCACCTAACATTGCTCTATTTTTAATTCTGCCTCCACTTTGCGGCTATCGGCATCTCCGTTTTTATTCTAAATTTCTGATTCGTTTGGCTTTGCTTCTTTAATCAGCCGATTGACCACGTATTCGATATCTTCAATCATTAAACCCAAAAACGGACTGACCAATTTGCCGCACACATCTTTTCGGAAAGCGAAAACGGCATCGGTTTTGACGGCCAATTTCTGAAGATTTTCAATGGCTTTGGTGCATTTTGCGGCGCCTTCGGAAAGCGCTGGCAATGTGACTAAACCAATCGTAATCGCACCATTCTTCTTTGCCAAATCAGCCATTGTTGTTGCAGTGGCGATTCCTGATACGCCCAAATCGGCCACCATACAAACGCGCGAGTCTTTGCCGCTGAAAAATCGAGAAAAAACATCGAGAATAGTTGGCGCATCACCAGTGTCTATATTGCATTCCACACTTTTAATGCAACCACTGTCATCATTCACTCTGGCAGTCATCAACAACGTTTCGCGGTATTTCTTTTCGCGCAGATAATCAACCAAATCGGCACCAGCACGCCCAATGCCGAACACTTTGGCGTTAAGTTTTTTGTATTGAGGCTCATTCCTCATACAATGTGTGGTTAACACATCGGCTGCATCACTCATAATGTTGTCGATTCGAACCAGTGCGTCGGGCACCAACAATTTGCCATAATACTTCAGCATCGACTCGTTGTTCAGAATGAACATTGCATCGGAGTTGGCGACCAACTCGCGCAGACCGTCCATTGCTCGCCTTACGCGAACTGGCCCTTCGTGCTCGAAAGGCAACGTGGCAACGCCAACGGTTGAAGCCCCCGCAGCCTTGGCCTCGCGGGCGATAACGGGTGCGGCCTCGGTGCCAAATTCGCCGCCCAAACCAACCGCAACAGCCACTTTTCTGGCATTCACCAACTCGCAAACGTCGTCGATACGTTTTTCGACGGCCTCGGCTCCGCTCCTAATGCCTGGCCAAACCGTGCACTCGTCTAACCGTAAGGCCGCCGACACTCCCGACTGCTCAATCGCCTTGCTGTCCCAATCGCAAACGGCAACAAACTTGTCGGCACGCTCGCCATCCATCTCATTGCGCCAATATTTGGCAACATTTATGCCCGCACGACCAACACCGATAATCCTTACGGTTTTTGGCCGCTCTTTCATCATTTCCGAAAATTCGCTCATAGTCTTTATGTTTTAAAGGTTCAACAAATAATTAAGAGTGCAATTTTAAGGAGCTTTGCTCCCAAATAATGAGAGTGGAAACGATAAAAAAACAGCGCCGTCGATTTTTTTCGAGCGGCGCTGTGATTTTGTCATCTAAATAGACTGTGAAGTATTTAATACTTACAGATTTCCATCTATACTTTCAAAAAATTAGAAGCATATTCTGAATTCATAAAGCGTCTGAATGGACTTAAAACTCTATCAAATATAAGCCAATCCTCTACTCTTCCATTTGCTATTTTTCCTCGTGCCGTTGGATGATATGAATCTATCACAACCACATTATCATCCGGATAGTAGCAAAGCTGTGTTTTAAAGCCCAGGTCTGTACCATCTTCACACACATATTCAGCTCCGTAGGAAATGGGGTCTTTGTCTTTATAATATGTTTTTGTGATAAACTTAAATATTTCACTACTTCCGCCACAGCAAACAATAATATTCGGATGAAGAATGTCTATTTCTCTCTTTAACAAGTCTCCATAAGTGTTAAGATGATGACGCAGTATTCTATTATTCAGGTAGCTAACCCCAGGTTCCTTTTTGCATTCTATCAAAGCAAAAGGTTGAGAATTGAAAAAATCTTTTACTTCATTATGATGTTTATTAGTTTTTTTAAAACTCCTATCAACATTATTATCAGCCTTTACCAATCCCCAAAGAATGTAGGCGATGTTTTTCATTAATCTGCCTTTTATGTTACGGTTAGCTTTGGCGGAAGCATTCCATTTATCTCTTGCATTTGTATCCTCCCAATCAACATCCTTAAGCCAAAGATTAATGTCCTCATCCCAAGTTCCATTTTTTCCTTGATTTTGGTCTTTAAGTAGGAATACTACACGTTTGGGTGATGCCAACCATTCTTGTTCTACTTGTTCGTTTGTTTTGCCACTTCGGTACATTACGCCATCTTTGGTAAAATGCGTTTCAGGTCCGTTGTCTTTCTTAAGTCTGTCTTTCCATTCTGCAAACAGTTTTTCAAGCTCATTACCAATGTTTTTGCTCATAACATAATTTTTTTAATAATTAAACATAACTACTCATTTTTCACGTAAAGGCAACACGAAAAATCGACTTTACAATACTCCAACAACCTTTAGCAAATATTTAACTCTTCAATGTCGTTAGCAATTAAAGAATATAGTTCAGAAAACATTTCTTTTGTAAATCCTTTTTTTCTAGCGGAAGGATGTGGGTTGCTGCGATAAAGCACGTATGGCTTTAAATTCCCTTTACCTATGGAAAAATTCATTTCTGCATTTTGTTGCAATTTTCCTCCTCCATAAAACGCAACTTCCGGGAAACGTTTTCTGATATACGTTTCATCTACTTTTCCTGTCATAAGGACAACGATGTCGGGCTTGAGAATTTCAAGTTCTTTGGCAACGACATCAAAAGTCTTGTTCTCCGCTTCGTAGATGTATGATTCTGGACGACCAGTCGCATTTCCATTCGTTTTATTGCCATTGCCAATTTTGTTGATGTTGTTCCATATTACGCCTATATTTCTACCCTTAAAATGGTTTTTAAAAACCTTACGCAAAAGGTCCGGTCCGTTTTTCAGAAACTTTGTGCGTTTCCCGTCGCATTCGTTATAATAACCGTTGTATAGGTCTTGCAACCGGTCGATTTCCGCTCTAACATCATCGGAATTTTTAAGGTCGAAGTTTGGTTGCAAAAATCCAGTACTTGGATTGTTCCAGTTGTTTGTCTCAACACCAAACGCTACTATCTTTAAATCGGCTGATGCGTACTCTTTGCCATCGTCTTTGAGCCAAAGCAGTAGAGGCAGTGCAGGTTTGGTGGTTTTGTTGTCGTCATCGTATATGTTTTTGAGTTCGACATATAGATTGAGCAGATGCTCACCATACAAATTAATGAGCTTATCATTGAGGTCTTGTTCCTCTTTTGGAATATAATTGAAATTGTACTTCATATTAGTTTGTATGTATATGTTATGCAATTATTTAAAGTCTTGCTTATGAATAATGAATGATCGGGAAACACACTTTCATTTTGAACTTGCGGAGGCTTTATCATCCATAGTTTAATTTTCAGAAATCAAATTTAACAAAAAGAGATTTTCCCAAAGCAAAGGCAAAGCGAAAGAATCGCCTTGCCTTTACAAGTTTGTAATCAATACTCCAGCGTAGGTAACCACATTGTTGCAGCCATCCCTATTACCGCGTCGCACATCATCTGCTCGGCAAGGGCGAAGGCTTGGGCGGCGTTGGTGTTGCCATCGATAAGATTGTGAGTGTTCAGCACAAACAGTTTTCCAACGTGGGGTGCTAATTCGGAAGGCCGTTGAAAGCCAGACTCATACGTTTTGAACCTTCGAACGGGAACGGCAAGGTTACCACAGCTATGGTGTGTTTGCCAGCGGCCTTGGCCTCGCGTGCTATCTGGGCGGCGGCATTAGTCCCGCAACTTCCGCCCAAACCTGTCACGATAATTACGGTATCGGCTTCATCTTCCATTAGTTGGCAGAATGGCTCAACGGCAAATTCGAGATAATTTTGGCCGCAATTGTTGTCGCCATCAGTAGCGCAGAGATAGTCAAGGCTTTTATCGACTATTCGTGCAAACAGACTTGGTTGCTTGCTGTCGAGCAACAGGCGGCGTGTTACTTCGATTGATTCCAAATCTTGCTGGTCGGTGTCGCACGCAACTGTTTCTGTGAATCCGTGCTCTTGCATAAGGGCTGCAACCTTGCATCCGAAGCCACCGACACCAATTACCAATACTTGTTGAGCATTCTGCTCATTTCCAATGGAAATGTTTGTTTTCATATCATTATATTTTAAAAACTGGACACAATAATACACACCCACACTCCCAAATAATGAGAGCGGCGAGCATAAAAAAACAGCGCGGACGTTTTTTTTGCGCGCTGCTTAAAAACCTTTAAAATCCGCAACTCTACTGCGAATTTTCAATGAAATTGTGAAGTGGTACTGCGAATTTTCAATCGTTTTCGGGTTACAAACTACTAGTCCCCAACACCAAAATCCATCTCACAAAATCACCTTCGCAATCGCCGCGCACGCCTCGGCGTCGGCAAGGGCGTGGTGGTGGTTTTCGAGAATGTAGCCGCAGGCGGCCGACACGGTGTGCAACTGGTGGTCGGGCAAATCCTTGCCAAAATGCCGACGCGCGGCTATGCAAGTACAAAAAAACTGATAGTCAGGATAATCCATACAGTAGGTTCGGAACACGGCTTTCAGGCAGCGCTCGTCGAACGACTTGTTGTGCGCCACAAGCGGCAGGCCCTTGATTTTCGGCTCAATCTGCGCCCAAACGTCGGGAAAGAGCGGCGCCGAGTCGGTGTCTTCGTGGCTCAAACCGTGCACCTGCTGGCAGAACCACGCGTAATAGTTGGGCTCGGGCCGAATGAGCGAGTAGAACGAATCGACAATCTCGCCGCCTCGCACCACAACTACGCCAACACTGCAAACGCTTGAAGGTGAGCCGTTTGCTGTCTCAAAATCGATTGCTGCAAAATCTTTCATAGTTTAAGGTTTTTCAGTCTATAAAACGCTTGTTGATTGATTATCAAGGTTTAATAAAGGTCAATTTTTGCCCTTTGTCTTTTTGTAGGCTCGCAACGTGCGTTCGGCCTCTTTGCGGAATTCTTCGCGCAGCCATTCGGGTTCTAGCACTTCAAGGCTGGGCCCGTAGGCGCGCAATTCGCGTTTAAACTCTTCGTTTATAATCAGTTTGAATTCAAATTCCGATTCCCATTCGCCAGTCCAGACTTCTTTTTGCGAATGGTGCAGCGGTAATGTGCGCAGATATTTGGCCTGTTCTTCTTCAACCACAATTTTCACTTCCTCGATTTTGCTACCTATTCCGCTGATACCCACAAGATTAGCAAAAATATTATTGGCTTCAAAATTGTCGGGCATAGCGTAACTGTCGTCGGTTTCAACCGCGCTGACAATGCGGTCGAGCCCATAAGTGCGAAGTTTGCCTATATCGTCCTTTTTGCTGTTGTCGAGCACTTTGGCAAGCAGATACCACCGTTGGCGGAACATTTTCAGGCTATATGGCTCCACCGTTGGATAGGTGGGTTCGTTGCGCCAAAAACTTTGGTGTATCATTCTGAGTGTGTGGCGGTTGCGCATTGCCGACAGAATGGTGGTCAGGTGCGTCTGACCCGACGGCACGTCTTCCAACAGAATCTGCTTGTCAAGAGCCGTATTCCCTTTTATTATATCGTTGACAGCAAAGGCGTTAAGCATTTGCCGACAGAGTTTGTACTGACGATTGTCGTCGGGTTTATGAATGCAATAGCGGCCGTTAACGCACTCTATTTCGAGTCCGAAAATTTCCTCAGCCTCTCTTCGCCAGCGGTGGAATCTACTCTCAACAATTTTATCTTCCTTGTCGTCGTTGAGTTCCCGATTGTTGGCCCAGCGCCTATTAATCTCGTCCCTTGTGGGGTTGAAATCGTCAATGGTGTTGACCAGCCACGCGTAGCAGCGGAACAAATGCGCATTATTCGATTTTGCCATATTGTTTCAGTTTTAAATTGACGCAAAGATAAGCAATGTCGCTCCTAAATAATGAGAGTCAAAGCAAAAAATCAATAAAATTTTTTTAATCGACAATTCGGTTGCGAGACAATCAAAGTTGGCAGATTTTATATAAGTTTGCGAAAACAAGTTATTGATTATTATGAAATTCAATTCGATTTTGGCGGCAATGGCCTGCCTTTTTGCTGGGGCTGTTCAGGCGCAGGATGGCGATATCAACAGCCGTGACCTTCGCGGCAAAGTTGTTTATGAGGATGACGCGGTTGTGTTCCGTCAGATTGACGAGCATACCTGGATAGGCAACGGTCACCTATGCTACAACGAGTCGCTTTATCTTGTTGAGGGCAGCGAACGGGCCGCGCTTATCGATGCGGGAACCCGCATTCCTGATTTAGACAAGATAGTCGCCAGGATTACCTCAAAGCCTGTTATGCTGCTGCTCACGCACGGCCACGGCGACCACGTGGGCGGTGTGGGCCCGTTCCCCGAGGTGTATATCTGCGAGGCTGACCGCCTGATGTTTTCAAGCAACTTGCGCCGTTACAGCGGACAGATTAAAACATTGTCTGATGGCCAAATAATTGACTTGGGCGGGCGCCAACTGGAGGCGGTTTTCACTCCAGGGCATACTTTGGGCAGTGTCACATTCTTCGACAAGGCCAATCATTACGGATTCAGCGGCGACGCCTTCGGCTCGACCAACTTGCTGGTTTTCACCTATCTTTCAAACGTGGTGGCTTCGGCCGCAAAGGTTGAGCAGTATATAAAAGCGAACGACATAAAATTCTTGTTCCCAGGACATTACAGCGGCGATAATTTGGAATCGCCCCAGCGTGTGACCGATATAAAGGTTATGTGCAGCGAGGTGCTCGATGGCAAGCGCAAGCCTGTCAAGAGCGACGGCAACAACGGCGGAAATGATATGATGATTGAGGACAAGGGCGTCCGCATAACCTTCAGCAGCAGAACTGGCATTAAGTAGCGCTCACGCAATCGGGGCGCCGCAGAACTTTCGGCGCTGGCATTTATGGCACTCGCTGCCGCGCCACACCTTGTCGAACTCCTCAATGGCCGCCTCCACAAGTTGCGGCTCGTCGGTAAGGACGCCAGCCTCGAAGTTGCGCCTTGTGGCCGCCTTCATTCCCATTCCCGCGCCCGTCAGGTTGGCGCTGCCTATGTAGCACGTTGTCTAGTCGATAACAATGATTTTGAAGTGCACGCGCGGACAAAGCACCCTCTCAAGTTGCTTTGCCAGAAGCGGATAGCGGTCGAAATCGTCGCGGAAGTTCTCGCCAGGCTCCTTGGCGTGAATGAGCCGCACCTCGACACCGTGGGCCAGCAAATCGGCCAGTACGCCCACAAACGGCTTCTCGGCTGCGCCCTGTTTCACATACATATCCTTAATGTCGGCCGTACCAATCCAGAGCGAGCGCCGCGCCTTTGCCGCAAGGGCGATAACGGTGCTGTAGTGTGCCGAGTCGGTGATAATTGAGGTTGGCATTGCTGAAATGTTTTTGCGTTGATTTACAATTGTTTGAGCCACTCGTTCATAAAGCGGTCGTAAACAATGTGGCCGCTGTTGGTTTTGTAAACCAGTGCTTTAATCTTTTATTGTTTAGCATTACAAATTTTTCGTTACGAAAATCCTGTAACGAAATTTTCGTAACGCAATTTGTGTAATTATTCAATAGGTTGGCATTTTCGTGAGGAAAAGATTGCCGAGCGGGTTTGCCCAACTTTTCTCAACACAAATAATTGTTACGCTTGCTTTTTTAGTTTTTGTTATATTTGCCGCTTGGTTAGTGGACAACACTACGGTTATAAAACTTTAACAGATTAGTAATATGAACTTTACACACGAAGTACAAGGTATGGTTTGCGTAGCACAAGGCGCCAACCATGGCCCCGCCCCGATTCCTGAAGAGGGCAAATGGGTGAAGGCTAAAGAAATCAAAGATATCAGTGGTTTCACCCACGGTATCGGCTGGTGCGCCCCACAGCAGGGTGCCTGCAAACTCTCGTTGAACGTCAAAGAGGGTGTCATTCAAGAGGCTCTGGTTGAGACCATCGGCTGCACCGGTATGACTCACTCGGCTGCAATGGCTGCTGAAATTCTTCCGGGCAAAACCATTCTCGAGGCTCTCAACACAGACCTGGTTTGCGACGCAATCAACACCGCAATGCGCGAGCTGTTCCTGCAGATTGTTTACGGCCGTACACAGAGCGCCTTCTCAGAGGGCGGCCTGACCATCGGCGCCGGCCTTGAGGACCTTGGCAAAGGCCTTCGCGGCATCACCGGCACACTCTACGGAACATCGGTTAAAGGACCGCGTTACCTTGAGATGGCCGAGGGCTACATCACCAAAATCGGCTTGGACAAGAACAACGAGATTATCGGCTACCGCTTCGTTAACCTTGGCCGTATGATGGATATGATTAAGGGCGGAATGGACGCCAACGAGGCTCTTCAGAAAGCATCTGGCAAATATGGCCGCATCGAAGAGGCTGTTAAAGAAATTGACCCACGTAAAGAATAGGAGGACACAGATATGGCAATTAGAGAAGTAAAATTCGAAAGTCAGGACCGTCGCGAGAAGCAGATTCTTGCTGCTTTGAACGCTAACGGCATTAAAAGTATCGAAGAGGCTAACCAAATCTGCGAATCTTATGGTTTGGACCCGTACAAAACCTGCGAGGACACTCAGCCAATCTGCTTCGAGAACGCTAAATGGGCTTACGTTGTAGGCGCCGCCATCGCTCTGAAGAAGGGCTGCAAAAACGCCGCCGACGCCGCTGAGGCTATCGGCATCGGTCTGCAGTCGTTCTGCATCCCCGGCTCTGTAGCCGACGACCGCAAGGTTGGTCTGGGACACGGCAATCTGGCAGCACGTCTGCTTCGCGAGGAGACCAAATGCTTCGCCTTCCTGGCAGGCCACGAGTCGTTTGCAGCCGCTGAGGGCGCTATCAAAATCGCCGCAAAGGCCGACAAGGTGCGCAAAGAGCCGCTTCGCTGCATTCTGAACGGTCTGGGCAAAGACGCTGCTAAAATCATTTCGCGTATCAACGGTTTCACTTATGTTCACACTGATTTCGACTACTTTACAGGCGAGCTGAAAGTGGTTGAGGAAATCAAATACTCTGACGGCGAGCGCGCAAAAGTACGCTGCTACGGCGCCAACGACGTTCGTGAGGGCGTGGCCATTATGTGGAAAGAGGGCGTTGACGTGTCAATCACCGGCAACTCGACCAACCCGACCCGCTTCCAACACCCGGTTGCAGGCACTTACAAGAAAGAGTGCACCGAGCGTGGCAAGAAGTATTTCTCAGTAGCATCGGGTGGCGGCACCGGCCGTACTCTGCACCCCGACAATATGGCTGCAGGTCCGGCATCGTACGGTATGACCGACACAATGGGCCGTATGCACTCTGACGCTCAATTCGCTGGTTCGTCTTCAGTTCCGGCTCACGTTGAGATGATGGGCTTCCTTGGCATCGGCAACAACCCGATGGTTGGTGCTACCGTGGCTGTGGCCGTTGACGTTGCAACTGCACTGAACAAGTAAGAACATACTTTTTCATAGAAAAGGCCCCGATGGATTTTTCTGTCGGGGCTTTTTTGTTGGAAGAAGGGTAGGATGGATGTCTGGCAATATCGGGAAACGCTTTGGCCGATGTTTGACCGAAAACCATATTTGCAGATGTGCGGTTTCCGGCGAATCTCAAAACCTGAACGTGTAGCTGATTGTCGGAACGATTGTCAGCGCCGACACTTTTTTCAGGAAATGGCGATTCTCACCCGACCAATCGTTTCCCTCGCTGTCGGCGTAGATGTAGAGCGGATTCTGCCGCGCATAAAGGTTGTAAACGCCGAACGACCAGGTGGCGGTACCGCGCCGGCGCCGCTTATGATAGTTGGCGCTGACATCGAGCCGGTGATAGAGAGGCATACGGTACTCGTTGCGCTTTGAGTAGGCCACAGATTCCGCTCCGTCCAAATCGGTGAAGCGGGCAATGGGCAGCGTAACGTGGCTGCCACTGCTGATATTCCAGTTGGCGCTCACATCGAATTTCTTTGAGAATGTGTGCATTGCAACAATCGAAAGGTCGTGGCGGCGGTCGTATTTTGAGGGGAAACGCTCGCCGCCGTTCAGCTCGGCAAACCGCCGGTTGCTCCACGACAGCGTGTAGCTCACCCATCCGGTTGTCCGGCCTGCGCTGCGTTTGGCCATCAGCTCAATTCCGTACGATGTGCCTTTGCCGGCCGTCAGTTTATCCTCCCAATTGCGGTACGACATATAATTGGCGCCCTCGCGAAACTCAATCAGGTTGTCCATTTTTTTGTAAAACCCTTCGGCTGTAAACTCATATTCGGGTGTGTTGTACTGCACACCAACCGAAATTTGGTCCGATGTTTCGGGTTTGATTTTTCTTGTGGAAGGCAGCCACTGGTCGGTGGGCAGCCCGACCGACGAGTTCGAAACCAGATGCACATACTGCGTCATACGCGAGTAGGCCGCCTTGACCGACAGATTGTCGTTTATCAGGTAACAGAGCGACGCTCGCGGCTCAACCGACGCATAAACCCGATTCTCGACGCCGAACAGCGTTGAGCGCACGCCAACGTTGGCTTTCAGATTATCGGCAATTGTCCAGTTGTCCTCAATGAAAGCCGAGAGGTCGGCTGATTTCACTTTTTTGGTGCCGTACGATGTATCAGAAACGGCTGTTTCCCATTTGCTCGACCCCGACTCGTATGCGCTTTGTTCCGGCGCGAAACGGTGTCGTGAAATGCTTGCGCCGGCCTTGACAGTATGATTATTGGCCACATACCAGTCGAAGTCGGCCTTGGCGGTCAGGTCTTGAAGCGCCGACTCGCCTTTCGCCGATGAGAATTGGTAGTAGTCGCTATAAAAAGAGTTGTTTTTGACAGATGATTTCGTGTAATACTTATACCGGCTGTAAATCAGCGACGCGTTCATAAACAGATTGTTAGCCAGCGTGCGGTTGTAGCGCAAAGTGGCCGTTTGGTTGTGCCATTTGAGTTTGAAACGGTCACGCACATCGTAGCCGCCACCGGGGAAATCAGAGCGCGACTTGAATTTGTCGGTTCCGGCATAGAAGCTTGCAAATAACTGGCTTTTTGAGTCTAACCGATGGTTGATTTTGGCATTAAAGTCAGTGAAATGGTAACCGGCCGACGATTTGCCCACCCCGTCGCGGGCATCGCTTATCTTGCACATTGTCCATAGGAAAATGTCGAAATAGGCGCGGCGCAAGGTTACAAGGTACGATGTCCGCTCGTCAATCGGGCCCTCAACCGCCACTTGCGACGACAGAAGCCCAATGGATGCCATTCCGTGCGTTTGGTTGGCGTTGCCCTCTTTCATCTGAATGTCGAGCACCGATGACAGCCGCCCTCCATAACGCGCCGGGAAACCGCCTTTGAGCAGCGTGGCCGACTTTATGGCTTCAGAATTGAAAACCGAAAGGTAGCCGAACAGGTGGTTGGCGTTATAGACAGGCGCGCCGTCGAGCAGAATCAGATTCTGGTCGGGACTGCCGCCGCGCACATATAGGCCGGTCATACCATCGGCGCCGCTGCCAACGCCGGGCATTGTCTGCATTGCCTTCAGCACATCGTGCTCGCCAAGCAGCGTGGGCAGTTGTGCAATCTCCTTCATTGTGATGTTTGCCATATTGAACTGCGGCGAGCGCAGACGCGACTGTGCTGAATTATCGGTTACCACAACCTCTTCAAGCTGGTTGTCGGAATCAAGTTTTATCTCGACCGTAGTATCGTTTTTAATGGTAAATGTCTGTCGGAAAATGTTGTATCCGACATACGACACGTTTAATACCACCGAGGGCTGGTTGGTTGTGAAGGAAAAGAATCCGTAATTGTTTGTAACCGTGCCAACGCCCGAATTCAGATAGACATTGGCCGACGGCAGCAGCTCGCCACTCTCGGCATCGCGCACAACGCCGCTTATAGTGTGTTTTTGTGCCTGCGCAATGGCGCACACAAAAAGCAGAAGAATCAAAAAGATGTTTTTCATAACAATTGGTCGCTTAAATGCCATTTAAACAGTGTTTTAATCTTTGTAAATGGTGTCGCAAACCGAGTAAAGTTTTGCTGTTGCAAGGTTGTACCCGGCAAACAGCCCCAGACCGTTTTTCACATTCGAGTAGATGTTGACCGGCTCGCCGAACATAAGGTCATCTTCCTCGCTGCTCAGCTGTAATTCTTTGGATATAAAATATTTGTAATACTCCTCGTCGAACGACATTACAGTGATATCGGAAGGAATTGTAGAATTATGGCTAAGGCCGAAACGCAGTGTTGTGGATTTGCCCCGCCAGTTTTGGTTCGAAAGCAATATGTAGTCTTTTTCCTCAATTTCCTTCACATCGGCCGACTCGAACAAATGGGTTAGTATATCGCTCATCGATGTTGGTTGTGCTGTTGCATTGTTATATTCCGGCGTTAGCCATTTTGATTTAATGTCATCGGGGTTTTTCATAAAATAATAGTATCCGGTTATGGTTAGCAAATAATAGCGTAACTCGCTGGTTGTGTCGATGATAGATATTTCCACCTCGCCCGACGATTTGTATGTTTTATAGCCATCGCTTTCCACAAACATCCGCACGCTGTCGGTCTGCAAAACTTTTACTTGTAACTTGTTGGGTACAGTGGCCGTTGCGGTTGCCGATGGATAGCGCTGGCAATCGACCTTTATTGTGTATGTCTCGCCAACAACGGGCACAACCGATGTGCGGTAGCTACTATCGGTATTCATTCCGCTGATTTCCTCCAACAATTCACCATTGCTGTAAACAGCCAGCGTGGCGTTTTCCAACCATTGGCTACTGTTTCGACCCACAAAATCAACCCCCGAGTAAACGCCGACTTCAATTGGCTCATTTTCAGTAATAAGCGCATTGACAACAATGCACTTACTACTTTTTGTTTTCAGCTCAATCTCTTTTTCACACGATGATAGCAGTGTGACTGCAAGAAACGGAACTAATAAAATGAAACGATGCATTATGAATTGTATTTGTCTTTGTTTTAGGGATAACGTTTTGACATATACACATTATTACCACCGTTATGTTAAAATTATGTTAAATCCGCAAACAACTCAATGAAAAATGCTTGACTGCTGATTCATAATCCTCTTTCTATTCAAAATAAACCCATTTGCCTTTTACAACACCACTTGTCTGGCTGACAGTATACGCCCCGAAAAATCCGTAGCCGCCTTTTATGTTGCTATAGAGCGGATATGGATAGTCGAAGAACTCGTCCTCCTGGCTGGTGTTATATTCGGCTTCACTTTTCAGATATTTGGCCAAGTCCGGCGAGAGAGTGATGAAATCGGCATAATATTCAAGTTCGTCATAATCGAATGATGCAGGATAGAAAACACAGCTAATCTGGCAGTAGTCTTTCTTTCGGGCTTCCTGATAATGGATTGCGTCGCTACCGTAAAAATGTGTATGAAAAAGTTTCTCTATATCACCATCATCACGGTCGGCAGTGCGGGCGTTGCAATAATAACCGGGCAAGTTTTCATCATTTGAAAAATAAAACGTGGCCATATAACTGCCGTTGTCCGATTCTGTGACCACAACCGAATCGGCGGCAACCTTATCGGGCAGTGTCTGCTCGGCTGAATAAGCGGTTCCCAATCGCCCGCTTTCAACCAAAACGCCGTAGCTGTTGTAGCTGAATGTGTCAATATCAATATGATACAACAATCCTTCGAAATAACTTGAAGCGGGTATTTCGGCAATTTTCACACCTCCGCTTGTAAGATACACTTTGGCATCGTCAATTTTTTTATTGAAATAAGTGTGACTCTGCGGCGGATACGTACATTCAACAAAAACATTCGCTCCGTATTGTCGCGAAATGTGTCCGCTGATATTGATGGCTTCGCGAAACTCAACACCATCAATGTCGATTTCTTTCTCCAAGTCGCAAGCGGTGACTATGACTGCGGCGCACAGGAAAATAAATATCTGTTTCATAATGTTATACTGTAGCTTAATGTTGGAATTATTGTGAAAAGCGATTTCTGATAGACTTTCCCTTCACGGTAGAAGGCCATAACTGCGTTTTGCCGTGCGTAAACATTATAGATGTTGAGCGAGAGTTGCGATTTCAGCCCTTTGTCGGTTTCAAAGTAGCGTTTCACACCCAAATCGAGCCTGTGGTACGCCGGAAGCCGGCAATTGTTGAACCCGGTGTAGATGTAATGGTGGTCGAAGCCTATCTCGTTCCTTGGAACTTCTGCCACAGGCAGTGTGCACGGCCGGCCCGACGAGAACACAAAATTGCCGTCGACGGTCCATTTGCGGTTGAAGCGGTAGTGGGCGGTGACGCCAAGGTCGTGGCGGCGGTCGAAGATGAACGGATACCACTCGCCGTTGTTTATATCATCGAACTTACGGTCGTTTTTCGATAGGGTGTAGGTCAGGCTCATTGTCAGGCTCTCGAAATCTTTCGACACCATCAGCTCAAGGCCGTAGGCCAATCCTTTGCCACCAATGAACACTGACTTCTCAATCTCGTGAACGCTGTTGTCGGAGACTGGCGAACGGTATTCAATCAGGTTGTTCATCAGCTTGTAGTAGATTTCGGCCGAGGCGTTTATTTTCCGCTCGTCGTTGCCGTAGAATATCCCGACCGACACCTGGTGCGCCTGTTGCGGACGAATCCTGGCGTTCGATGCGAGCCAAATCTCCTCTTCCATACCGCTGTTGTTGTTCACAAGCACGTGGTTGAACTGGTTCATCAAAGTGTAGTTGGCTTTTACCGATGTGTTGCCGTTCAGCATATATCGCGCGGCAAGCCGGGGCTCCGCGCGGAAATAATTAGTGTCGGTGAGGATGTAGGCAGTGCCGCGCAAACCCGCCTCAACGCTCAGCCGGTCGCTGATTTTAATCTCGTCGCCAAAATAAACGCTGTTCTCCCAAGCATCGATGTTTGACCTTGCGCCGCTGGTCAGTTCCTCATCGTTTATTGAATCGATGAATTGTGTGTATTCGAGGCCGGGGTTGTAACTGTAGCGGTTAAACTCGACGCCGCCTTTTATCTTGTGCCGCTCCAGATTGTACTCCAGTCGGCTTTGCAGCGTGGCATCCTTAATCTCGGTTATGGTTTTTGCCCGGTTTTTATGATAATTATCGAACCCGATATTCTCCTCACTGAGATTGATGTTCTTTGTGTCGTATTTCGATACAGAAACTGTGTTGCGCCAGAACAGTTGCCCGAAACTCTTGGCGTAAGTGAGCGAAAGGCCCTTGTTCTTAATCGTGTAGTCGTTTTTGTGGCGGTCGTTTTTTAGTGAGCCGTAATTGATTATGTCCTGCTCATAGACGTGCTGATAGTCGTTGCCCAAGAAAAACGTGAGAGCCAGATTGCTTGTGGCGTCAATGCTCCAGCGGATTTTGCTGTTTACGTCGAAAAACGAGAAGCCTGTGTATTCGTTGTTAGTTACTGGTTTCAACTCTTTCTCGGCCTCTTTGAAGTTGTCCCGCTGGTCTTTCAACAACAAATCGTAGTACGATGCGCGCGCCGCCAGATAGAAAGTCACTTTCTTGCCCAAAGGCGATTCCAGAAAGGCGCTCGATGTGAGTGTGCCCAAAGTGATGCTGCCGGCTGTGCGTTTGTTGTTGCCGTCTTTTGTCGCCACATCAATCACTGCCGACGTGCGGCCGCCGTACTGCGCCGGGAAACCGCCCTTATACACATCAACACTCTTCACAATATCGCTGTTGAACAGCGACAGAAAGCCGCCCACGTGGCTGATATTGTAGATTTTAATGCCGTCGAGTAGCGCAAGATTCTGGCCGCGGTCGCCGCCACGCACAAAAATGTTTGAGTAGCCCTCGCGCCCGAGGCTGATGCCCGGCAGATAGGCCAGAGTTTTAATCAAATCGGGCTCGGCCAAAAACGACGGAATCGATTTTATCATTTCGGGTGTCAGGGTGGTTTTGCCCATCATCACCTGCTCGCGCACAGGCACCGTGGCCGACACCACAACCTCGTTAATGGCTGTTGTTTTGGGGCTTACGCCAATGGTCACTGTTGTGTCGCCGTGTATGGTGAACTCGGTGGTTGTGGTGGCGTAACCGATGCACGATATGGTTATCCGTGCCTTGCTGCCGACTTTGAGGCTGAAATAGCCGAAATTGTTAGCCACCGCGCCGCGGCCGGTGTTCTCGTCGATGCAGTTGGCATACAGCACTGATTCGCCGGTTTCGGTATCAACCAAATGGCCTGTTAGCTTGAATGATTGAGCATTAGATGACAGAGCTGCAATAAGCAACCCCACAAGAAAGATGTGTTTCATATTGTTTATGTTTGTCACAAACAATTTGCAAGCCAAGGCAAAATGCCTCAACCTGCAAATTAGTTTTTAATGGCGGTTTATTTGAATTGGTAAGATACTCTCAGCCAAGATTTAGCTTCTTTTGTTGCCTTCAGTTCTCCGTCAACATATAACTCGCCTGTCATTACGGTGACAGTGTCTTCACAACGGCATTCAATATAAACATAATACGTTGCATCACTTTCTTTTATCGTATCGGTATGCTCGTAACCCCTTGTTACTCAAAATATTGGTTCGGGTCTCGGCCAAATCATTTGAATAGCGGAATCGGTATCGGCGCGCATTACATATTTGATTATGTAGGCTCTTTCTTCGTCGTTGTTGCAGGCGCAGAATAATGCCGCGCACAGCAGAATTGAAAAGATGTGTTTCATAACTTAAGGTTAAAATTTATGCAAATTTAGAAAAAGTATTTTCCATTCCGTTAAAACTTACAGCCGATGCTAAACTCCGCTATCGGCGCAAAGCCGCTGTCGCTGTCAGAATCTTTAAAACCTCACCTTAACCGCAAAGTTCGGTAGCAGGCGGAACAGCGTGGTCTGCATCACGCGAACTTGACCGTGGTGGGTGTCGAAGCGGTAGCCCAACGGATTTTTGCGGCCATAGACATTGTAAAGGCCGAAATTTGCCGACCACCAGACGCGGCCTTGTTTTTCAGGCTCATAGCCCACCGACAGGTCGAGGCGGTGATAGGCGGGGAATCGGCTTGAGTTGCGCTCCGAGTAGATTGGCACAGCCATTTCAGTGTAACTGTCCTCGGTTTGATAGAAACCAACTGGCAGCGTTGTGGGGCGGCCGCTGGTGTAAACCCACGCCGCGCTGGCCGACCAGTTGGCGGTGAGTTTGTAGTTGGCGTTGATTTTCAGGTCGTGCGGAATGTCGTAGAGCGAACTGTACTCGCGGCCGTCGTTGATGCCGTCGATGGTGCGCAGCGAGCGCGAGTAGGTGTAACTGATGCCACCCGTCAGGCGGCCCTGTGTTTTGCGGGCGTTCAACTCAAGACCATAGGCGCGGGCCTTTCCAACACGCACTTCGCCCTCAATGTACGGATTGTTGAGCAGCCTCGCGTGGTCAACATAATCAATCTGATTGGCGTACCACTTGTAGTAGACCTCCGCCGACAGACTGTACTGACTTCCAACATTCTGGAACCAACCTGCCGACACCACATCAACCAAAACGGGTTTAATGTTCGGATTGGCTGGAAACCACGTTTCGAGCGACGAATAAGAGAGCGTGCTGTTCTGCAAAACCTGCATATACTGCGCGTTACGGGCGTATGACAATTTGAGCGAGCGGTCGGCGTTCAATCGAAAATTGACATTCAGGCGCGGCTCAATGCTGGTGTGTGTCTTGTAAACGCCGCTGTTGTTCTTCTTTATGCCAACCGCCTGGTAATCATCGTTATACTCATACCACGTGGCCTCGCCGTAGTTTTGGAAAGCCGACAGACGCACGCCGTAGTTCACGCCCAACCACGGCACGGGCGAGAAATCGTGAAGCAGATAGACGAAATGCTCAAAAGCGCTTATCTGCGGAATGCTCTGAAGCGAGTCGGCAGTCTGACCTGGAATAAAATGGTGGTGCGTGGTGCCAACGCCCGCCTTCAGCGTGTTGTCGGGGTTGATGTAGAAAGCCAAATCGGTCTTCACGTTCACATCGGTAATGCCAGTTTCCCACTTGTATTTGTGCTTGTTCTCGTTGAATTCCATATAGTTGCTGTAATCGCTGACAATGACCGACGTGTTCAGGAACCAGCGGCTGCCAATGTTGCAGTTCCAGCGCAGCGTGCCCGACGTGTTGCCCCATTTGTTAAAAAATCCGTCGCTCGATTCCAGACGGTCTTTGCCGTTGTAGAACGACAGAAACAATCGGTTTCGGCTGTTAATCTGAATGTTAAGTTTTGCGTTGACATCGTAGAAGGCGGGAATGAGCGAGAAAACGCCGTCGGGTTTGAAAATGAAATCGATAAAACTCCTGCGCGCCGAAACCAGAAAACTCGACCGCTCGTGCCATACGGGACCGCTGGCCGTGAGCGTTGACGAGAGCGGGCTGAGGCCGACCGCAAAATCGAAATCGTTGGCGTTGCCCTCCTTCATCTTGCAGTCGATGACCGACGACACGCGTCCGCCGTACTGCGCTGGCATATTGCTCTTGAACAGTTCAACGTGGTTTACGGCATCGGGGTTGAAGATTGACACCAGACCGAACAGGTGCGACGGGTTGTAAATGGGCGCCTCGTCAATCAGAATCAGGTTCTGGTCGTTGCCGCCGCCGCGCACAAACATTCCCGACGAGCCGTCGCCCAGCGTCTTCACGCCCGACTGCATCTGCACAACCTTCACCACATCGGCCTCGCCAAACATTGTCGGCATCTGGCGAATTGCTCGCATTGTGAGCCTCTCCTCGCAGAACTGGTTGGTTCTTAATGCCATATCGCGGCCATCGGCTGAAACCGTCACGGCATCAAGGCTCACCGACTCCTCGGCCAAATCGAAATTGCGGCTCACGTTGCCGTTGAGGCTGACGCTGAACTCATCGGTCTGATAGCCCACAAACGAGCAAGTCAGAGTGTGGCTACCAGCGGGCAGCGAGAGCGAGTAGAAGCCGTAGCCATTGGTTGCAGTGCCCTTCTGCAGTGCGGCGTCATAGACGGTTGCGCCCACAAGCACCTCGCCCGTAGCGCGGTCCTTCACGTAGCCGCTCACCGTGTATTGCTGGCCATAGGCGGTGGCGGCTGAAAAAGAAGTAATGAATGTGAAAATTAAACCAGAAAAGAGTTTTGTCAGTTTCATAGCTTATGAGTTGATTATGAGTTTTGTGCGTTGTGTTGAAAATCGTGAGTGAATATTGATAATATAAAGTCCGTCAATCAAATGATTCAATTCTATCGGCATAGAGTTGATTCCCTGACTGACTGAAATGTTTTTTTCGAGAAAAACCCGTCCACATAAATCGGTAATATTCAGCACCATTTCCGCGTCTTCATCACATTCCAACTGTATTGAAATGTGACTTTTTGCAGGGTTGGGACTGACGGAAACTATTTTCAGAGGCTCAAACAGGGTTTTCTCGTATATGGATTGTACTTCGTAATTGTCGCACAGATTTTTCACGCTTTCGAAAATATTGAGTTGGCCGCCCGAAACGGTTATGCCGTTGAGCGATTCATTTTTATCCACACTGCCTAAAATTGCAGACTTCACAGCCAAAGCCGTTTCGGCCGGGTTTTCTTTTACGCTTTGCTGAAAAGTTTCTGAAGGCAGAAGATAGAGCATCCCTACAGTTCCGCTCACGTAGGGAGCGGCGGCTGACGTTCCGCCAAAGTGGCCATAATGGCCGTTGTTCAATGCTGTATATGTGTTGTCGCCTGGAGCGGCTAAATCAACTGATACGGCTCCGTAAGCAGCATCTTTTATTTTCCTGCCTTTTTTGTTCGAGTTGGTGACGGTTATTAGATAATCGCTCTGGCAGGTTGTGGGCATATCGCCAAATGTATCAACATCAATGTCATCGTTGGGCACCGAATTGACGCACAGCACACCCACGCTGCCAAGTAAATCGTACATTCCGCACCATTGAGGATAATCAGACGCCCAAAGCGAATCTAATCCCCACGAGCAGTTCACAGCAACAACAAACGCACCTTGCTCACCGTCTGTCTGGTTATACAAATCGCGCATCGTATAAACATATTTCAGCGATTCAATGTGAGAGCCAATGCTATCGCCTTTCACAATATTCATCAGCCTGACCGCAGGGCAAATACCGCGAACGCCACCGCTGTTGCTGCACGAGGCACCAATTATCCCATTGACAGGCGTACCGTGCCAATTCCCGCTGCCGCCAGCTGTAACATCGCTGCTGTTGTTACTGAAATTCCAGCCGTGAAGGTCGTCAACAAAGCCGTTGCCATCATCGTCAATACCATTGGCAGGAATCTCCGAATGATTGCGCCAGATATTGCCTCTTAAATCCTCGTGCATAATATTTACACCATTATCGATAATTGCCACAACTGGAGTGTCTGCAATTTGATAATCGACTGATTCTATAACTTTTAAGGCTTCGTAATAGTCAACTGCTTCAAGGTTGGTTTGGGCATTAGCCATATTGCAAAACAGAATGGCGGAAAATGCAACTCTTATTTTGCGTTTCAAAAGCATCTTATTGGCAAACTTTGTAATACACCGATTCTGCCATATCGGTTAATCGTGCACTTATTTTGACAATCGAGCCAACGTGTACCAATGAATCGGCAAATTGAGTGGTTATGATTATTTTTTCGAAATCGTTGCCGTTTGTCCTGACACCATTTGATTTCAATTTATAATCGCTCCTTTTTTCCATAGTTTCAATTTCCCCATTATCAATCTGTCTCAGATATTCTGGTGCACTATCGGGATATTCAACCTCAACAAGGGTTTGCGTGGTGCTGTTTATTGGTACATAGAGGGTGTCGCCAGTTATTATTTTGCTGTCGGCATCTCTGAAAACAATTATTGGGTCGGTGTCAACTTTTTTGCACGAAGCAAAAAGTACTGAAGCCGCAAGAATCGCCATTGCTAAACGGCGTGTGTTATAAAATATGGTTTTCATTGTTTTATTTTTCATATTCATCGCTTAATTCCTTATCGCCAAACATTTCCACCAATTCAAGCAGTTCGTCTAATCCCAAATATCTGATTTTGACATCGCTGGCATAGAAAAAGCCTGTTCCTCCCTTGCTCAAATTGGTTTTGGAGTTGCCAGGAATGGTTGAGAACATTCCGCCAGACCAATCGACAATGTTGAATACCGAAATAAGATAATCGTAGTATCTGCCAGAAATCGATATTTTTACACATTGGATAGGCATATCGTCATATTCATAACCTTCATCCTCATAATCGTTATAAGCCGCATTAGTACCTTCTGTCGCCATTGGGAAAACACCTTGTGGTATTGAACTTTGGTGAGAATAGGCGGGGTCAAGAAAAACAAGGTTTTTAGGTGTCTTTACATAATATGATGAATCTATATCTTTAAAAGTCCATTTTGCCGTTTCGGCGCAGCCGAATTTATGTTTAGACAGGTCTATCTCAATATGATTGTTAAACGTAATAGTACCATCACTTCTCCGATGCTCAATTTTTAAATATTTTGTCTGCTCGCCCGCAGGAATCTGTTCCAATTCGATTTCAGTGGCTGCAACCATACTGTCGGAAGCAAAGTATGTTTGCCCGCCATACTCAATTTTCAGCGTGTAAACTTTGCCAACCTCGCCAGCAAATTCCTCTACCGATTCATACTCACCTTTTTGCTCTGTCTCGCGATACTGGTAGGTGTTTTGTCCATCGCTCACCTCAATTTTTGCTCCGCTTGCTGGTTCTGGCTGCCCGTTCAGCTCAAATGGGACGGTGAGTTTTAGAAACTGGTGTCCGCCATACGAGAAAACACCGCCATCTACGGCAATTTGATACGGATTGCCCGTGTTTTTCAAATCAAGAGTTACTTCCTCTTCGGCGCAGCCAAATAGCATAGAAGTTATTATTATACTACAAAATATATTCCTCTTCATATACTTATTTTCACCTTATTTCAACAGAATAAGTGAAGAGAATATCTCTTCACTTATTGGAAATATCTAATATTCATCAAAGGCAAACGCTACTGTTACTGAATTGGTTGAACCTTTATACTTACGAGTTGCCTTCATTTTATAGCATATCGCTGTTTTAGAATCAGAGTCCTTATTTTTGATCCTTTTCCACTCACTAACCAAATC
The DNA here is from genome assembly GCA_902790595.1 of uncultured Bacteroidales bacterium. GTDB lineage: Bacteria > Bacteroidota > Bacteroidia > Bacteroidales > SZUA-534 > RUG13583. Next base: position 63,486 of record CADASL010000003.1, on the reverse strand, counting down.
AAACCATTTTGTTGAATATGAATAATTCAAGAAACTGATTCCATAAAATCCTCTATGGATAGGATTATGTCCATATACAGTACATTTTATCCAACCACGATTTTCTTCTCCTATATTATTGCCACCCGCATATATACACTCGTGTGTGCCATATTTCCATCCCCTCATACTTTCGTCATATGGGTCGGTTATTTGTAACGCAACATTTTTAACGCCGTCCTGAAGATTTTTGCTAATGAATCTTGTTGAAATGCTTGCAGCTACATTTTCATCTTCATCACCGTCTTCAACTTCATCTTCTTCGTCTAATGATTCTTCTGAAACATTTGATTCAAAAACATCTGCAAGGGTTTGCCCCTCTTTGATAGGAATCAAGGTAAAATTATCAGCCGTCCACATATTAAGTACCGATTCATCATCTGACCCAACAAGCAAAACTGCTGAATTATTTTTCTCCTCATCGAAAATAGTTAATTCTTTGGTGAATTTTCCAAATTCAGCATCAATGTTATTAATAGGTTGTTGCGCATCTTCTTTAGAGCACGAGATTACTGCTGTTGCCATTGCTGCAATGGCGAACATACTTTTATAAAAACATTTTTGTGTCATTTTACGTAATATTATTATCAATTGTATTATTTTATAATTGTCTCACCTTGAAGGCTTTTCTAGCACATCCTTTGGGGTGAGTTTTTTATTTGTGAGGTTTGGCGTTAAGGCTGAAACCGCACAGAAACAGTCTTGCTGTTGTTATCCTTGATAAGCATAGCGAATATATATCCTATTTTCTTTAGTTTTCCTCCTTTCTGATTTATCATTTCACATTCATACTTCTACAGTAAACAACAGTATTCCTGCTACTTACTATCACTGTGTAGTTGCCTCGGCCGTAGTTTCGCAGCGTATAGCAAAGCGTTGCGCCTGCCGCTGCATTTGCGCTTACCACTTTAGCTCCATTACGGTAGATTTCAACTTTTCCGCCGCCTGTTGCAGGGAACTTAACTGTCAACGCGGTTGAGGCGGAGTTGTAGGAGGTGGTAGTACGAATAGCATTTTGCACTTTATGTGCTTGTGAATTTCTTATTGGAAGTGTAGGATTCCATATGGCAACAGCCTCGCCACCGTTTTGTGCTTCAACAGCCACTCCTGTCAGCATCAGAATTCCAATTGCTAAAAATTTTTTCTTACCCATATTGAATTGTTTTTTTGTTTTGACTGAGCCAAATTTCAAACCGAAAAAAATTATATGCAAACGTGGCGTATCACCTCAAAACAGTGATTTTGCAGAAAATCAAATATTTAACATTTTGCTTCACCTCCGAATTGATTCGTTTTTATTGGAAAAACCGAGTTTTTTGCCATAAAAACCGCCTTTTTCGACGTTGTTTTTTGTTTAATTTGCTACACAAAACAACGGTAAATGGAGAAAATTTTAAAATTGGCAGTTGTAGCATTGCTGCTGTTGTTAGTTTCTTGCGGACACAACAATGTGACTTGGCAGAAACTTGAACAGGCAGAATCCTTATCATACGATTTCGATTACGCATCAGCCGAAAAACTGCTTAATGAAATTGATATTGAAAACATTAACACGATGCGACTTACGGCTTTTTACAACTTGTTGAAAGCTGAAATCCAATACCGATGCGAAGGAATGCGGCGAAATGATTCTTTGATAAATATAAGTTTGGATTATTATCAGCATTCCAATGACAAGGAACATCTTGCTGCTGCCTACTACATACGCGCGTTGCTGTTTTTTGCCGATAATAGCGAAACCGTTCTTAATGATTTGAAAAATGCAGAGAGTCTTATAGATAAAATCAAAAACAAAAAATTAATAAAACGCATTTATGCCGGATTGTCCGTTTTTTACGGCGATTCAGATGAAGTACCTTTATCGCTCTTATATGCACGCAAGGAATATGATTGCGCAAAAGGTATAAGCAATAAAAAATTCGAGGCATATGCACTGCTTAATCTGTCGGTGGGTTACGACCGCAGCGGACAAAAAGACAGTGCGGCGTGGTGCATTCACGAATGTGAAAAATTTGCAGGTCTGCTCGAACCTTATTATCAAGCATATATGTACTATGGTTTGGGCAGTGCATATTCTGAATCTGACAGTAGAAAAGCCGTAGAGTATCTTAAAAAATCCATTGAGCTTGAGCCCCTTCCTCAGGCTTATAAATTGCTGTCAGACATATATATGGCTACGAACAGAGCTCATATGGCCAAAAATTTGTGGGACGAAGTAATGCGAATGCCGTGGGATGAATTTAAAATCGGTGTTCTTGATGCCAAGCTTGAATACGAATCTCAGAACCACGATTTCGAAGGATACCGCAATGCTCAAAAAGAAAAGTCAGAAGCTATGGTACGATACTATGAAAAGCGTCTTCAAAGCAAAGCCGATGAATTAGGGCGCAAATACGACCTGAATCTTTATCGGCAGAAAGTGCGTAGCCATATAGTTATAACCGCAATGGCGGCAGTTTTGCTCATTGTGGTGCTGGTATTTCTTCACCGCATCCGCGTGCGCCGAACCGAAAACAAGCGAATGAAAGCCGAGCTCGATTATGAGAAGGAGAAAAATGCTGTGGTTCAACTCGATAACCGCATTGCTACACTGCAAAAAAGCAAAACCGCCGAGGTTGCTGCGTTGAAAGACAAAAACGACAAGCTGAAGGCAAAAATCCAAAACAACCTTCAGCACGGCCATAACCTTTACGACCAGCTTGAACGCTGTGAGTCGCCTATCAACTGGGGTGATTATGATTTGCTTTGTCTGTTCGATTTCGTTTCAACAATAGGCCCCGAGTTTATTCTCTCGCTCGATACAGATTACACCGCTCTGAACGCTCAACAAAAATTGTTTCTGATTGCCAGCGACTTTTTGAAAAAGCAGGACCACGAACTGTGCGCAATGTTTAATCTTGGGAAAGACAGCCTTCGCAATAAGCGTTACCGCATTGCTAAGAAACGCGTGTCCGAGTAGCGCTCGTACTAAAAACATTTCTGATTGCAGACATCTCTATCTGATTCCCAAATACTTATGCGTCTGCAGCGATAGCCGCCAATGCGGATGCGCCATAATGTAGGCGACCGTTTCACTCGTATTCTTGCACGAGCAGGGTTGCAGAAAATAGTGGCCGGCCGATATTTGGTTGTGCCATTTCTCAACGTCGATGTCAGCCTGAAAAACCACTTTCACCTCGTTAGCGGCGGTGAGCACGGGCGTGCTGCCCTCTTTGGGTGAGACTGTTATCCAATCAATGCCGGCCGGTAATTGGCAGGTGCCGTTGGTCTCGATGGCAACCTTTCGGCCATCGGCGTGCAGCAAATCAACCAGCCGTTCCGACACTTGCAGACCAGGCTCGCCACCGGTGAGCACCACCAGTTGGGGTGCAAATTGCGCCACGGCGGCGGCAATCTGCTCGTCGGTCATTTCGGCGGTGGGGCGGTGGTCGGTGTCGCAGAAGGGGCACGCAAGGTTGCAGCCCGAGAAGCGCACAAAAACAGCCGACGTGCCAGTGTGGAATCCCTCACCCTGAAGGCTCTCGAATATCTCATTAATCCTTCTCATAGATGGCAATGTTCCCTTCGGTTTCCTGTACGGTTACCTTGTAGCAGTTCTCAATCTGCTGACAAATCCAATAGGCCAGATTCTCGGCCGTCGGGTTGATGTCGCCCAAAACGTCGTTAATTACCTTGTGGTCGAGTTGGTCAACAATCACGCTTTTGATGCGCGAAAAATCGACAACCATACCGTCGGCGTTCAGCTTCTCGGCCTTGCAGTAAACGGTTACAATCCAGTTGTGGCCGTGCAGACTCGTGCACTTGCTCTGATATGGCAGACTCAATTTGTGAGCCGATGAGATTTCAAGTCGTTTCGAAACGTAGAACATTGGGTGGTAAGTTTTAAGTTTATTAGTTATAAGTGGTGTTAGGTGTTGGGTATTAGGTGTTGGTGGTTAGGCATTAGGCACTAGGCATTAGATAGTCCGTTGTCTGTAGTCTGATGTCCGTTGTCCTCATACTCCGTTGTATCCTCAATCCCCGCCAGCCGCAGAGCCTCCTTGCGCTCGATGCAGGTGGCGCAGCGGCCGCAGTGCACCTTGCCGCCCTTGTAGCAGCTCCACGTTTTCGAGTAATCGACGCCCAATTGTTTTCCCTTTCGGGCGATGTCGGCCTTCGAGATGTTGGTGTAGGGCGTGAGCAGCGTGATGCCCTCGTAGGTTCCGGCCTCGATGGCGCGGCTCATAGCTGTGGCAAACTCGGGGCGGCAGTCGGGGTAGATGGCGTGGTCGCCGCTGTGGTTGGCCATCATCACGTGCTTCAGGCCAGCGGTCTCGGCCATTCCAGCAGCCACAGCAAGCATAATTCCGTTGCGGAACGGCACCACCGTCGATTTCATATTCTCGTCGGCATACGAGCCTTCGGGAATGGCGTCGGCCCCTTCGAGCAGCGAACTGCGGAAATACTGCTTGAAGAAATCGAGCCGCACGGTTGTGTGCTTGATTCCCAGCTTTTTGCAGTGATATTCGGCAAACGGAATCTCATCGGCATTATGGTTGCTGCCATAGTCGAACGATACTGCAAGCGCTATATCGTTTTGATACTCATATAGTAACGTTGTGCTGTCCATTCCGCCGGACAGTATCAGAAGGCTGTCTTTCATAGCAATGGCGGTTTAAAATGTACGATTCATCTGTGCCAGCAAACGCTCCTGCTTCAGTGCTTGATGAGCATCGTCAGCGTAGTTGGCGAATGGGTAGATTGATATTCCGCCGCGCGGTGTGAAAATGCCGTAAACCTCAAGGTATCGCGGCTGCATCAGCGCCACAAGGTCTTTCATTATAATGTTGATGCAGTCCTCGTGGAAATCGCCGTGGTTGCGGAAGCTGAACAGATAGAGTTTCAGTGACTTACTCTCGACCATCCGCTCGTTGGGAATGTAGTTGATGTAGATGTGCGCGAAGTCGGGCTGCCCGGTTACAGGGCAGAGTGTTGTGAACTCGGGGCAGTTCAGCGTTACCAGATAATCGTTCTCGGGGTGCTTGTTGACGAACGTCTCAAGCATTTGCGGCGCGTAGTTGGTTGGGTATTCTGTCTTTTTTTCGCCCAAAAGGGTTACACCCGCTATTTCTTCTCGTGTTCTCGACATAATGTTTTTAGTTATAAGAGGAAAAACTGAAAGCTCTAAATCGGCCACAAAGATAGGAATTTATTGTGAAAACAAAACGCTTTGGTGGCGGTGCTAATCTATTAATTATCTTGTGTTTACGGCTTTAAAAACCTGCGAATACAAGTAATTTTTCGCGCATTACATACTATTCGCATATTTCAGCACGGTGTCTTTCCGAAAAAACTTTCAAAAAATTTCCCGCACGCTGTTACGTTTTTGTTTTTCGAGCGTCTATTAGGGTGTGTGAAACAATAAGACAACACGTCAATCTGTTTGAAACTAAAAAGAGAAATTATGAAGACACTTTTGAATTTATCAGTTTTTTGCGCATCGGCATTGGCCGCTCTGCCAATGACAGCCGCTGCCGAAGGTGGGTTTGGCGCAAATTTTGAAACAACTATCACTAGTTCGAAACCTGATTCTGCGGCGCATTTCCGCTTCGGCAAGCGTGAGGTTATTTTCGACGGCAACGACATTCACTTCATCAGAGACCGTTTTGAAGACTATGACTTTGAGGAAAATAACGAAACAACAGACGATGCGAATTGGACTAAAAAATGGTCAAATCACTACCATTCGCACATTGAGAGTTTCAATATCGGTATCGCCGGATACGGGTCTGACAAGTTCTCAACAACAATTGCCGACTCCGCTTCCTTCCTCGATTTGAACGGAAATCGCGCGATTCACCTCGACTTCTACTTAGTTGATGCCGGCGCACGCCTTGGCAACAGCCGGTTCGGACTGTGCAGCGGCTTGGGTGTAAAATGGGATTTATACTCGTTGTCAGCAAAGAATATTGTTCTGAATAAAGGTCAATACCAACTTGAATACCAGTATGATACAACTAATTATGTGTACGAGAAAAGCAAGTTGAGAGTGGTTAACCTGGCGTTGCCGGTAGCACTTGAATGGCAGTCGCACAATTGGGGTAATTTCTATGCAATGGTGGGCGTTGAGGGAAATCTGCGCATCGGCTCATCAACAAAAATGGTGACCGACAAAGGCCGCAAAATCAAGAACAAATCGGACCTGCACATCAACACCTTCAGCTGTGACGTATTTGCCCGCGCTGGCTACGACGGTCTGGGAGTTTATGTCTCGGCCAATCTGACACCGCTCTTCAAGGACGGCAAGGGTCCGGAGCTGTATCCGTTCTCGGCAGGTCTGTCGTTCTCGTTCTGATTCGGGAGCCATTGGTGAAACTAACAACATCAATAATATAATCTTTGCAAAGTGCTTGCAATCAAATCTATAGCACAAACGCGATATTACGGTTTCGGAGATGCTCCACGGGGCGTCTCCTTGCCGTTTTTCCGGTTATCGATTTTTTTTTTTGAACAATTCCGTAGAAATGAGTAGTTTCACGGCTTTAAATTTCACAACTAATACTTTGTAGTGTATGAAAAAACTCTCTTTGGTTGCGGCCATTACCGCAAGTATGTTGATTCCTTCGCAGATGGAGGCACAACAAATGCCACAGCTTCCGCTCGATACGGCGGTTGTTTTTGGTAAACTGCCCAACGGGCTTACTTATTACGTTCGTCACAACGAGGAACCGCGTAACCGCGTCTATTTCTACATCGCTCAGCGCGTTGGTTCGGTTCAGGAAGAGGAGGAGCAGCGCGGTCTGGCCCACTTCCTTGAGCATATGTGCTTTAACGGCACCAAGCACTTCCCTGGTGACTCGATTGTAAAATACTGCGAGAGCATTGGTGTTAAGTTCGGCAATAACCTGAACGCCTATACCAGCACCGACGAGACAGTGTATAATATTGACGATGTGCCGGTTACTGACGGCAACATCGACTCGTGCCTGCTCATCTTGCGCGACTGGTCGGATGGTTTGCTGCTGCTGCCTGACGAGATTGAGAAGGAGCGCGGCGTGATTCACGAGGAATGGCGTATGCGCACCAGCGCTCAGATGCGAATTCTGAACCGCAACCTTGAGACTCTCTACCCCAACTCGCGCTACGGCAAGCGTATGCCGATTGGTTTGATGAGCGTGGTTGACAACTTCGCACCGCAAACCTTGCGCGACTACTATGAGAAATGGTACCGCCCTGACCTTCAGGGAATTATTGTGGTTGGCGATATTGATGCGAAAGACATCGAGAAACGCATACAAAAACTGTTCGGCGATGTTGAGATGCCAGAGAATCCGGCAGAATTCAAGCGCTTTGACGTTCCCGCAACGCCTGAGCCAATCTACGTGATTGACAAGGACAAGGAGATGCAGCGCACCATTATTGAAGTGGTTTACAAAACACCGGCTATCCCATACGAAATGGCCAACACAACAACAACTTATATGCTGTCGTTTGTGCGCAACATCATTGAAATATCGCTCAATGCCCGTCTTTCCGAGCTTGCGCGGAAAGATGACTGCCCGTTTGCCGTGGCCGAGTGCTATTTCGACAACTATCTGTTAGCCAAGACCGAAGACTGCTTTGTTGGCGGCGTAATCCCCAAAGAGGGACGCGACAAGGAGGCTGTGGCTCTGCTTATGCAGGAGATTGAGCGCGCCCGCCGTTTCGGTATCACCGGAACTGAGGCTTTCCGCGCCCGTCAGGAGATTTTGAGCTCGGTTGAGCGCAGCTACGACAACCGCGACAAACAATACAGCAGCTACTATGTGAACAAGGCCGTTCGCCACTTCCTGAGCAACAAACCTTATCCGGGCATTGCAACCGAATATGAACTTTATAAAACGTTCGACCAGCAGATTCCTGTCGAGATCTGCTCGCAACTGATGGCTCAAGCCGCTGCGTCAATCGATACAAACTTTGTCTTTTTGGCAATGTATCCCGACAAGGAAGGTCTTGAACTGCCTGCCGTTGACGATATGAAAAAGATTATCACCGATGCCCGCAAGGCAGAGTTGGAGCCGTATGTTGACAATGTGAAAGACGAGCCGCTGATTGCACAGCTGCCCAAGAAAGGCAAAATCACCAAGGAGCAGCCTTCAGACTTCGGTTACACCGTCTGGACACTCTCAAACGGCGCTCGCGTCTTCTTCAAACAGACCGATTTCAGCAACACCGAGGTACGTTTGTTAGGCCTCAGCTGGGGTGGCAACGCAACCATCACCGACCCGGCTATGCTTCCGACAATCAAGACATTCAACAGCGTGATTTCGAGCACAGGTTTGGGCAACTTCACCACAACCGAACTTCAGAAGAAACTTGCCGGAAAGCAAGTGGGGCTGCGTCCGCAACTGAGCACTTATCAGGAGTATTTGTCGGGTAGTTCGACTCCGAAAGACCTGCGCACACTGTTCGAACTCATCTATATGCGGTTCCAGGAGCCTGCCAACGATGTTGACGGCTTCAACAGCTGCATAGCACGTTTGCGCACATCGCTCGAAAATGCCGCCAAAGAACCGATGAACGCTTTCAACGACTCAATCAACGCCACCATCTACGACCACAATCCGCGTCAGATGGACATCAAGCTTGAGGACCTTGACAAGGTTAAATATGAGGATGTTCGCCGCATCTACAGCGAGCGCTTCAAATCGGCCGGCGATTTCGATTTCATCTTCACCGGAGCGTTCAACACCGATTCGCTGCGGCTGTATGTTGAGCAGTATATCGCATCGCTGCCAGGCGTGAAGAAACGTGAGCCGCGTGCCACTGAGCAAATCGAGACCTATCATCAAGGCTCGACCGAAAACCGCTTTGTGCGCCAGATGGAGACTCCGCAGGCTTGGTTCTACCAATTCTGGCACGGCGCTCATCAATATAACTTAAAAGAGGCTGTTACGGCTTCGGCTTACGGTTCTATTCTGCGCCAGCGCTACACCAAAACAATCCGCGAGGAGAAAGGTTTTGCCTACTCAGTATCGGCTTCAGCCGCATTGGGACGCGGTGTTAAGGACGGCCTTTCAGTTGAAATCTACTGCCCGTTCACACCTGCAAAATGCGACTCAGTGGTTATGTTGGTTCGCCAGAGCATCGACGACATTGCCGCCAACGGCGTGACCAGCGAGGAACTGACAAGCTTCAAACTGTTCCAGCAGAAACAATACGACAACAATCAGCGCCAAAACGGCTATTGGGCCGGCCTGATGGAGGACAAGATTGAATGGGACATTGACGGACAAACTGAGTTTGTTTCAATTCTTGAGAAACTCTCGTCGGACGATATCCGCAACTATGTGAAGGATGTGGTTCTGAAAGCCAACAACTGCATAACAATCATTATGCTTCCTGAGGATTTCACTGAGAAAGAATTACACGAGAGATAATCGGGTTGCGATAGATAACAAAAGCGCCGTTGCAGAGTTTTGCGACGGCGCTTTTTTGTTGTCCCGTAGGTCTATCGATTGGTAGAAAAATTGTTCCGATAATAAATGACGCGCTGTAAGCGCAACCTGTTCATAGCCCAAGGCAAGCGCAGCGGCGCCTTGGGTAACCAATACAAAGCAAGCCCTCGCCCTGCAGGGGCAAAAGATTTATATGTAATTGGTTTGCAAACTTTTGTCCCTACGGGGCGACTCCTGGTGGTTGCAAATTTTCCCAAGGCACCGCCTTGGGCTATGCGCTTTTGCCCCTGCGGGGCGAACTATCGAAACAATTGTTTGCCCCCAACGGCGCAACTACCGCTATTTGTAGTAATTCTTCAGATTGCGCTCAAACAGCTTTTTGTTGATGGCGTTCACCTGGCGGATGACGCCCTCCATAAGTTGCATACGCTGCTCAATCTCTTCGTCAGAGAGCGTTTCCTGCTGGTTGAAGACCACATTGTCGATTTTGTAGCCCTCGTGGTCGAGCGTCATTGCCACGGCCGCGCCAAAATCGTCGAACACAATAACCGACGGCAGGCTGTTCATCGAATACTTCATAATTGAGCGCGAAACGGCGCCCTGAATGAGCGAAATCTGGTCGAGGCCGAGATAGTTGGCGCTAACAAGAAGTCGAATCATATCGATGATGGCAACTTTGTTGGTCTCGTTGTTGGCAATAAGCTGCTCGTATTGCTTCTGGTTGGTGTTCAGGAAAAGGTCGATGAACGATTTCGGCAGCAGTTTCATATCGCCCAGCTCGCAGTTTTTTTGTTTTGTAAGATACTCTTTCTGAGCCAGTTTCTGATTGTCGGGAAAGTAGAATTTCCAGTTTTTGGTCCGGCGGTACGATTCGGTCATCGGCTTTGGTTTCCAGTTCGACTCGGGCCGGCGGTAGAACGGCGACCACAGGTTCAGACTTTTCGATTCGAGGCTGTAAATCAAGCAATTGATGAAATGAATGTAGCCGCCGCCAATCTCGCCGTGAAGAGCGCTCCAGAGCGTTTTGGCGCGGACAGTGTCGGAGAATACCATTGCGGCCGCAGTGTCGCCGCCAAAGTTCTCGATGCGCTTGTTTTTCAGTGCGTCAACAAAATCGGGGTCGAGCGTGACGGGGTAGTAGGTCACCTCCTCCGACCCGACGGCCATCTGCGGCATTGTTGACGTTGAGTGGTAAAGGCCGCGCACGTCGAGAATCGATGTTGAGTCGTTGCTGAAAGTGATGTGAATGTTGAAATCGGCACCCCACCGCATCGACGAAATCTCGTTGCGCTGTGCAGTGGCTGTGGCGCTAACCGCAATGCAAAATATTGATATGAAAGCTTTTTTCATAATTTCAGAATCTTATTTCCGACCCCAAAAATACTCGGCTTATCGCGAAAGCGGCACCTGCGAGAAAAGAAGTTATTTACAACGGAGGGTTAGTATTTGAAAAACGCTGACGCTAACACTAACGCTGACAAACCGACACCCAATTTATTTTTGCGTTTTCAGTTTGCGTTGATTACTTTTATCGCCTTAATTTTGAAAGGAACGATATTTGATATTCTAAACTTAAATAAAAGAAAATGAGTACAAACGCAACAAATCTGGCTGCCAACAACATTCGTATCTTGGCAGCGTCGATGGTCGAGAAGGCCAAATCGGGACACCCCGGCGGAGCAATGGGCGGCGCCGATTTCATCAATGTTCTTTACTCCGAATTTCTGCAATACGACCCGCAGAACCCGTCGTGGATTGGTCGCGACCGCTTCTTCCTCGACCCCGGACATATGGCTCCGATGCTTTACGCTCAGTTGGCTCTGACCGGTAAATATTCGCTCGACGAACTGGCTCAACTGCGTCAATGGGGCTCACCGACCACTGGTCACCCTGAATTCGACATCGCACGTGGCGTTGAGAACACTTCAGGCCCGCTCGGACAAGGCCACAGCTACGCTGTAGGTGCTGCCATTGCAGCTAAATTCCTTGCCGCTCACACTGGCAACCCGACTTTCGAGAAGGAAACCATCTACGCCTACATTTCTGACGGTGGTGTTCAGGAAGAGATTTCGCAAGGCTCGGCTCGTATTGCCGGTGTTCTTGGTCTGGACAACCTGGTTATGTTCTACGACTCGAACGACATCCAGCTTTCGACTGAAACAAAGGCTGTTATGAACGAAGATACAGCCGCTAAATATCGCGCTTTGGGTTGGGAAGTTATCGAAATCAATGGTAACGACGCCGACCAAATCCGCAAGGCACTGGCTCAGGCCAAAGCCGTGAAGGGCAAACCGGCTCTCATCATCGGCAAGTGCATTATGGGCAAGGGCGCGCTGAAAGAAGACGGCTCGTCGTATGAGCGCAACTGCAAGACTCACGGCGCACCGCTCGGTGGCGACGCTTACAAGAACACCATCAAGAACCTTGGCGGCGACCCGGAGAATCCGTTTGTAATCTTCCCCGAAGTGAAGGAACTCTACGCTAAACGCGCCGAAGAGTTGAAGAAGATTGTTGCCGACCGCTACGCTGAAGAGAAAGCTTGGGCATCGGCTAACGCTGACAAGGCTGCCCAACTGACCGAGTGGTTCAGCGGCAAGGCACCGAAAATCGACTGGAGCAAAGTTCAACAGAAAGACAACGACGCTACACGTAACGCAAGCGCGGCCTGCTTGAGCGTTTTGGCAGAGCAGGTTCCGAATATGATTTGCGCATCGGCCGACTTGTCGAACTCTGACAAGACCGACGGCTTCCTGAAGAAGACCACAGCATTCACCAAAGGCGACTTCTCGGGCGCATTCTTCCAAGCTGGTGTTGCCGAGCTGACAATGGCTTGCTGCTGCATTGGTATGGCACTGCACGGCGGCGTTATTCCTGCTTGCGGAACATTCTTCGTATTCTCTGACTATATGAAACCGGCCGTGCGTATGGCTGCCCTTATGCAACTTCCTGTTAAGTTCATCTGGACACACGACGCATTCCGTGTTGGTGAGGATGGACCTACCCACGAGCCAGTGGAGCAAGAGGCTCAAATCCGCCTGATGGAGAAACTGAAAAACCATAAGGGACAAAACTCTATGTTGGTTCTTCGTCCGGCCGACGCACAAGAGACCACGGCCGCTTGGAAACTTGCAATGGAGAACACTGCAACTCCGACCGCTTTGATTCTTTCGCGTCAGAACATCAACAACCTGCCAGCCGGAAACGACTACTCGCAGGCTGCCAAAGGCGCTTACATTGTTGCCGGAAGCGACAACAATCCTGACGTTATCCTGGTTGCTAGCGGCTCTGAAGTTTCTACTTTGGTTGCCGGTGCCGAACTCATCCGCAAAGACGGCAAGAAGGTTCGCATTGTGAGCGTTCCGTCGGAAGGCTTGTTCCGCAGCCAGAGCAAAGACTACCAGAAGAGCATTCTGCCTGCAGGCGTTAAGAAATTCGGCTTGACCGCTGGTCTGCCGGTTAACCTGCAAGGTCTTGTTCCTGAAAGCGAAGGCGCTGTTTGGGGCTTGGAGAGCTTCGGCTTCTCGGCACCTTACAAAGTGCTCGACGAGAAACTTGGTTTCACTGCCGAAAATGTTTACAATCAAGTCAAGAAGTTGTTCTAATACAACATCTTACAATATGAAAAAGCCTCGTTCCGAGTGGAGCGGGGCTTTTTTGTTTTCGCACGCGGTGTGTTTATCGTTTATGGATGCGGCGCCCACGGCCCTTCGGGGCACAAAAAAGGCCGTCACCTGTGTCGGCAACGGCCTTGTATATAATCCAAATTTGGTTCGTGATTAAATCTGCATTGGCATCAGAAGCATCAGCACTTCCTCGTCAATCGAGCTCTTGTCGAGCGGAACAAAGGTGCCGGGTTTCGATGCGTCGGAGAGGTTGATGACAACCTCGGTGCAGTTGAGGTTAGACAGAATGTCAATCAGATACGACGATTTGAAACCAATCTCCATATCCTCGCCCTCGTACTGGCATTTAACGCGCTCCTGACCCGACAGAGAGAAGTCGATGTCTTGAGCCGACACAACCAGCTCGTTGGCCATAATCGACATTTTGATGAGGTTGCTGGCCGGGTTCGAGTAGAAGGCCACACGGCGCAGACAGTTGCAGAGGTCGACACGGTCGACGGTGAGCTTGCGCGGAGCGTCGGTCGGGATGACGGCCTGATAGTTGGGGTAGGTGCCCTCGATAAGGCGGCAAACCAGTGTGTACTCGCCAAAGCTGAACACTGCGGTGCTCTTGTCGAACGAAAGTTTTACGGTGCTGTCGTCTTTTGCCAGGATGTTCTTGAGCAGAGCGGCCGGTTTCGGAGGCAGAATGAACGAGCTCTCGTTATCGGTCTTGACATCGGCGCGGCTGTAGCAAACCAGCTTGTGGGCGTCGGTGGCGACAAATTTGGCCTTGCCTTGCGACAACTCGATGAGGATACCCGTCATTACGGGGCGGAACTCGTCGGTTGAGGCGGCGAAAAGCGATTTTGACACGCCTTGCAGAAGTGCGTCGGCTGAGATTTCAACGTTGTTGACATCGCCTTGCAATTGCTGAACCTGCGGAAAATCGTTGCCGTCGATACCCAGTGCGCTGAACTTGCCGGTTTCCGAAACAATGTCCACTTTGTTGTTCTCGATGTTGAAAGTCAGCGGCTGCTCGGGGAACTCCTTGAGGATGTTGAGCCTCTTGGCGTCGATGGCCACGCGGCCTTCGCCTTGAGCGTTGTCAACCTCAAATTCGGTTGTCATTGTGGTCTCAAGGTCTGAACCTGTGATTTTCAACATATTGCCCTTCAACTCGAACAAAAGGTTGTCGAGGATGGCCATTGTGTTCTTGTTGCTGATGACGCGGCTTACCGTCTGTAGATGGTTAAAAATCTGCGTGCTGGATACGATAAAATTCATTGTTCTCTATTTTAAAGATTTATACTTTACTGTCGGTTTTGAATCGGCAAATCGCCAAAGCGCCCAAATTTATAAAAATTGTTTTGGGGCGACCGTAAAGGTGTGGTTTTATTTTTTAACAATGAGCGTCAGACCGTTCGGTGTAACAATCCAAAAAACTTGTCGTTTTTTCGTTTAGGTTGTTATATTTGGCGCGCCAAAATCGCAACAGATTGGTTGGCTAACTATCCGGAACACGGTGACCGAAAAGCCATCGCGCCAGCGGTAAAAACAAAACAATCAGCCGGTTACCATTGCGGCTGACATCAAGAAAAATGGGGAAGGCATTAAAAAAGTTGGGTAGAATTGCGCTTTATGTCGCGGGGCTGCTGGTTTTGCTGGCGCTCATTCCGATTATAATATTCGCATACCTCTATTTCACGGCCGATTTCAAGAAACCTGTGGGCTTCGCGGCAAGCGGTCTGCAGGTTGAGGAGCTGGGCGATAACCTTCGCGTATGCGGCCCCGACACTCTGCGGCTGAGCGGCAGCGGTCTTTGGGAGGCGAAACTCTGCGGCGACGCCTTTGAACGCGGCGAGGCTTACGGCAAGCTGGCGAAAGATATTCTGTATGAGCAGGAGCAGATTTTTGTTGACCAGATAAAAGTGTTTGTGCCGTCGGAGTCGTACCTGAAGTTCCTGCGCTATCTGACGCTGATGTTCAACCACTCGCTGGGCGATTATATTGGCGAAGAGTACCGCCAGGAGATTTATGGCATTTCGCTCTCGTGCTCCGACGATTTCAACTTTGTTTGCGAGCCGTACGAGCGCCAGATGAACTACCACTCGGCGCACGACATCGGCCACGCAATGAACGACTATATGCTGGTGGGGTGCAGCTCGTTCGCCACGTGGGAGGGGAGCAGCGCCTCGGGCGACCTGCTGGTTGGGCGCAACTTCGATTTTTATATCGGTGACGATTTCGCCCGCAACCGCGTGGTGATGTTCTATTTCCCGACGAACGGATATAAGTTCGCATCGGTGAGCTGGCCGGGAATGATTGGAGTGATGTCAGGAATGAACGAGAAGGGCCTGACGGTGACCATCAACGCGGCTAAATCGGCGGTGCCAACATCGTCGGCCACGCCAATATCGATACTCACTCGCGAGATTCTGCAATACGCTTCAACCATCGACGAGGCTTTGGCCATCGCCCGCCGCCGCAAGACGTTTGTGTCGGAGTCGATACTCATCGGCTCGGCTGCCGACAACTGCGCCGCCGTCATCGAGAAATCGCCCGACCGGACGGCACTCTTCACCACCGACACAACGTTTATCATCAGTACAAACCATTATCAGTCAGATGTTTTTGCGAACGATTCGCGCAACGTTGAGAATATTGCCACATCGGACAGCCCGTACCGCTACGAGCGCATCAGCCAGCTTTTGAGCCAGAAAATGCCGCTCGACGTTGATGGGGCGGTTTCAATTCTTCGCGATTATAAAGGTTTGAACGACAGCATTATCGGCTGGACAAACGAGGCGGCTCTCAACCAGTTCATCGGCCATCACTCGGTGGTTTTCGATGCCAACAAGTTGATAATGTGGGTCTCGACGTCGCCGTGGCAGGCCGGGCAGTATGTGGCCTACGATTTGGCCAAGATTTTTGCCGGCACCACCAACTTCGGCAGCGAGGTTGCCAACCCAAAACTGGCCATTCCGGCCGACGCCACAGTGCCGGTTGACAGCATTTTCCGCATCAAGCGGCTCACCCACGAATTCAAGGCCGCCATTGCGCAAGCGCAAACCATCGACAGCACAACGCTTGCCGAGTTTGAGCGGCTCAACCCCGAACTGTACGCCACTCACGAAATTCTTGGCGACTACCACTACTCACAGTCCGACACCGCCGCCGCCCGCCGCGAGTGGAACACGGCTCTGCTCAAGTTTGTGCCGAAAACATCGGAGCGCGAACGGATTGAGAAGAAACTGAAGAGGCTGGATTGAGTGCAATGACCAAGGATGGGAGCGCCCTGGCGGGTAGAAATTCCACAAAATTTGAAAACAAAATTTTACAAGAAATTCCCGTAGGGGGATGAATGTTGGTAGAAATTGTTGTAACCCATTGGTTTCTACGTTGTAGGCGTTGCATATTATTTTGTGAAAAAAGGTTGTTATGCAACCCCTAACGGGGTTGTTCCGGTTGGTGGGTTTGCTTTTCTACCGATATGGATGTCCTACGGACATTTTTAATGAATTTATCCCTAACCAAACGAATCCAAACTGAAACCAAATTATGTTTGGATAAATTTGGGTTAGTTTGGTTAACACGAATCGCCCCGAAGGGGCAGAAGCCCATAGCCCAAGGCATCGCCTTGGGGGACGATTGCCGCCATAGAAGGTTCGCCCTGAAGGGGCAAAAGAATGATTGTCGTTGTATAATCAAATTGTCTTTTGCCCTTACAGGGCGCCAACGTTACCCGTCTCTATTTCCCAAGGCGCCGCTTCGCTTGCCTTGGGCTATGTGAGAATTGCCCCTTCGGGGCGCTATGTTTGGATACATTTGGGTTAGTTTGGTTAGCACCCAAAAAACGGGCTGAAAGCCCAATTCATTAATAGCCCAACGCAGAGTGAGCACAGCGAACGGCACGTTGGGTGATGCGTTCACAACACAACATTGCGCGCTGAAAGCGCAAATCATTCAAAATGGTGCTTTTATGAATTGCCCTTACAGGGCGCCGGCGTTACCCGGCTCTATTTCCCAAGGCGCCGCTTCGCTTGCCTTGGGCTATGTGTGAATTGCCCCTTGGGGCGCTATGTTTGGATAAATTTGGGTTAGTTTGGTTAGAGTTAAAAACTTCAAAATCAATTTTGTTCTAATTTCCCGCGCAGCGAAACGCAAATCGTCTATAGTCCCGAAACAATCAGCTCTTCCATAATCTCATCGGAAATGAAGATGCCGCTGTGGGTGAGTTTCAGGTGGTTGGCCGCATATTCTAGCCGGCCGCCGCGGACAAAGCTCTCAGCCTGACGGCGCAGATATTCAACCATTTGGCGCGGCTGCTCGCGCTGCAAGTAATCCATATCAATTCCCGCCGATGTGCGCAGGGCGGTAATCACATAATCGTTGAAAATGTCGGTTGGCGACAGCGTTTCCGTTTCGCTCACGCAACTGCCGGCTTCAATGCCTTTAATGTATTCGGCCGTGTTGGCGGTGTTCCAGCTTCGGGTGGTGCGGTTGTAGGAATGTGCTGCAGGTCCGATGCCAAGATAAATGGTTCGGTCCCAGTAACTTGAATTGTGCCGCGAGCGGAATCCGGGTCGGGCGAAGTTTGAAATCTCATAATGCTCAAAATCGGCCGATTTGGCCCAGACAGTCAGAATCTCAAACTGCTCAAGACTCTCATCTTCCGACACTTCAGCCAGTTGTCCGCGCTTTAGTTTCAGGCCGAAAGCCGTGCCTTCTTCATACGACAGGTGGTAAGCCGACAGGTGCTGCACGCCGAGCCCGGCAACCGTGTCGAGTTGCCGCCGCCAGTCGTCGGCAGTCATTAGGGGCAGACCGTAAATCAAATCAATGCTGATGTTGCCGAAGCCCGCCTGTTGGCAGTTGAGCACGGCATCGATGGCTTGTTGCGCGGTGTGTCGGCGGTTCATCAGCGTCAGCATCGCATCGTCGAACGACTGAATGCCGATGCTCAGGCGGTTGGCGTCAGTCTGCGCAAGTTGGCCGATGTAAGCCGGTGTCAGGTCGTCGGGGTTGGCTTCAACGGTGATTTCAGCATCGGGCGCCACGTTGTGCAGCTGCTTTATTGTGCCGATAACCGACTGAATCTCTGCGGGTTCGAGCAGCGATGGTGTGCCGCCGCCAAAGTAGATGGTCTGCACCGGCTCGCCGTTCAGATAATGGCGCCGCCCGTCCAGCTCTTTCTTCAAGGCTTGCAAATAGCTCTTTTTCAATTCCAGCCGCGTGGTGGAATAGAAGTTGCAGTAGCCACATTTTCGCTTGCAGAACGGAACGTGAATGTATATGCCGGCCATTTTCCTGACAGTTTTCAAGGCAAAAATATCAAATTAGGGTAGGGTTATTCCTCTTTTGATTGTTATTATTGTGTAATATTTTAAAAACTGACTTTATGAAAAAGATTATTCCTATTTCTTTGTTCATTCTTGTGACATTTGGTAGTTGCGAGACTTTAGATGTTTTAAATGAACTTTTAGATGCTATATCAGATGAACCATATCACGATTTAACAGAAGACCAACGTCCGATTTTTAAGGAAGGTGACACTTTCTATTATTATTCGGAACAGACTGGGCTTTACGATACTTTGACAATCCGTAAAATTTCTTATGAGTATTGGGATAGCGACAAAAAAGAATATCAAACAGCTACCATTCAATACAAAAACAATAATGAAAATATATTGTTTTCATACTCCGCAACAAAGCTATGCATATTGAATGCTGAATATCGTGCCGACACTTTGTGGGTTTTGTATGATAGTTTGATACGTTTTGGGGAAAACGGAAAGGAATTTGACATACAAATAAATGACAAGAATTATAGAGCCTTTAATCTTACTCTTAACTATTCTTCCGACTATAGTAATCCGTCAGCACCATATTGTTTCACTTATTCGTTTAAATATGGTTTGTTGGAATATACATACGAGAATGGTATTGTTTATAGGATAGTCAACCCAACCGATTGATAATGAATAGGGTCGCGATAACCATATTATTTTTGTTAGCAGTATGCTTATCGCACGCACAATCGCCCCAGCAAAATCTTGAAAAATACTGGCACTACCGCGACCGCTTGCGTGAACGATTTGTGGTTGTGAGCCAGGATGTTGAAGAAGAAGGTGTTAACATTCCGGCGGGCGACATTTTCGGCGACACCGTGAGCTGGTCCGACGGCAACTCGATAATGAGCCACTATCTGTCGCTGCTCTCAACCGAGCTCTGGCTGCTGAAAACCAACGGTCAGGACTATTCGCAAACGCTGGCCGAGCTCTACTACGCAATGCTGGCGCTCGAAAGGCTCGATTTATACTCGGAATCGCATTGGCGGCGGTTCGACGGATTGCTGGCTTTTGGAGGAAGCGCCGCCGACTCTCTGAAAAGCCGTCAGGTAATCAGCCAGATTGGGCAAAAACCGGCGATTGCCACTCACGCTCCGTCGCGGGCCGACATTAACGGAATGCACTTGCGCGACGACATCTCGCCAGCTTTTTGGAACAGGCACCAGTCGCATTTCGGCGCGTCCGAAGTAATATCGAACTTCTACAGCGGGTTGCGCCCGCTTGAGGAAATCAGTCAGGACGTGATGTTCCACAACATTGAAGGTCTGGCGCTGGTGGGCAAACTTGCCGGAACGGAAAATATTGCCAATGTGCCCGTTACATTCAAAACCGACATCATTCCGCAATATTTGGCCGAAAAAGGCATTTTGCGTGGCGACAGCGTCGATTTCGCTCTTTGGGCGGGCGATATTATCAGTCGGTATGTTGCTTGTTTCCAGAGCGATAAACCGCTGCGGCTGCTTTTCAAGAAGAACCATTGGGTGCTGCGCAACACCGTAACCGGCAAAAAAGTTCAGCAAGGCTCAGGCGATATTGGCTGGGATGCGTGGCTTTTTTACAACTACGGGCTTGTGGCCGTGGGGCGTGAGTTTATGGGCAGCGATTTGCGTCGCGTAAAAGGTTGCAAGAAAGGCAATTGGGCGTTTCAAAGCATTCTCACCGACGGATTCAACACAACCATCGACAAAGCCGTTCTGTCAACACTGGCGCCGGGCTACAACCGTCGTGGCGTCAGAATCACCATCGACGTGCTGACGGCGGGCGTTTATGAGCTGCACATTCTGCTGATGAAAGGCATTGCGGGAATCTGCAATCTGGCGCTCGGCACCAACAACGACGATTATAAGGTGCGCTCGCTGGCCAGCACCAGCAACTATCTGGGCGACAGCACCTTCATCGTGCTAAAAAACCGCCGCAGCTACGACCCGTGCCAAACCGGGCAACCAACCGTGTATGAGCATTTGCCGCTAATAAATCTGGCTTTGTACGACTTGGAAGGCCGCAACCTGCATCGCGACAGCGCTCTCTACCGCACCGAGCGGGCTGTTTACGAGTCGCTGCTCAACGAAGCTCCATTCTGCGGCCCCACGGGCAAGTGCGCCCCCGATGCTGACCGCTTTGCGCATAACTGGTCGGAAACATCGCGCTGCGTCTGGCCCGAAAACCTGCGGCCAAGCCGGCGCCGCCCCTGCCGCGACATCGACTTCAACGGAATGGACTATATGATGCTCTACAATCTTTACCGCATCGCTTTCTGCCGCGAAGGGTATGGACAGACGGGTGAGCCGCAATCGGAGAATTAAAGGTTTGGAAGCGGAGATGCTTTGCGGGCAACATATCACCACCTACGTCGATGGCAAGTTGCAACTGAGTTACGATAACCGTGGTCTGGGCCACGACGATTGGCCATACGACGATCCTTTCCACATTATCCTAAACCTTGCCTGGGGCGGCACTTGGGGCGGAATGCAGGGTGTTGATGAAAGTGCGCTCCCGGCAACAATGGAGGTTGATTACGTAAGGGTTTATCAGAAGGAGTAGGTTTGAGTTATTTCTCCAGCGCCTTTTGCTATTTCAGAATGTTTTCTAGTTGAGTACTCATTGTTATGGTGTTGCGAGGCAACAGATGAAGGTCGTTTTTGGGGTTGTAACTCCCGTTATGTGTCAGGAAAGTTACAGCAAATAACTCGGATATGTATTTGTTGATAAATGCATTACCTTCACCATAAGGGTAGGCAAAAGCAATCGGTTCAATTCCGACCCGTTCTTTAATTACATCTTTGCTTTTTTGTAAGTCATTTGTTATGCGGGCAATATAATCTTCATCGCTTTCGCCGGTCTCACGACCAACGCCATTAACTCCGCCAAGTATGTAACTGCCGCCATTGCTTGGATTGTGCAGCAAGCAGGAGTGCGAACCTATTTCCACCAATCCCGACTGACTCATTTCTCTGCATTCGTCCCAAGTCAGCCAACCGTTCTTTCGCTCTTCGGTTATCCATTCCACTATGACATTTATTTCCGCCTTTAATCCGTATTTTTCAAGCAGTGGATACATATACAGGTAGTTGTCGTAATATCCGTCATCAAAAGTGATGATTACGGTTTTTGGTTGCACCGTGTCGATTGTCAGCAAATCGCGTGGCAGAATGGCCGTGTAACCGTTGTCGGCAAGCCATTTGAAGTCGGATTCAAGTTTCTGTACCGACACTTGTGTGGTGTATTTGACAAGGCTGTCAGCAGCCACAACTTTATGATATGTGAGATTGTACATTTTAGGGACAACAACCGGTTTCGCGGTGTCTTGCTGCGGCAGAGTATCAGTTTGTTGGGGAATGGTGTCAGTTTCAGGTGTCGGTTCAGGTTCCGGCATAATGCTGTCGTCTGGGTCGCAAGCAGTAAATAAAATTGCTGGCATCATTGCGAAAATGAAGGCAACGAAAAAAAAGAGTTTTTTCATATGGCATTTTTTTACAAAGGTATAATTCTGGTTGTTTTTGCAAGATGCGTTTCTTTGTTATTGTATGATGCCTAACTCAAAAAAACAGACTTGTACAGTGTATATTGCACCTTGTAACTCATAATTCTCTATTTTTGCCGCCGTTATAAAAACTGTTCGACAGTGATAAAAAAATACGATTTCTTGGTAA
Organism: uncultured Bacteroidales bacterium; assembly: GCA_902790595.1. Lineage (GTDB taxonomy): Bacteria > Bacteroidota > Bacteroidia > Bacteroidales > SZUA-534 > RUG13583. The sequence goes on along the minus strand of CADASL010000003.1, from coordinate 41,426 downwards.
TTGGTTCGGGCGTGGCCGGAATGAGTTACGCGCTGAAAGTGGCCAACGCCGGCAAAGGCCGCGTGGCAATGGTTTGCAAGACAACTCTGGCCGAAGCCAACACTGCCAAAGCACAGGGCGGCATTGCATCGGTCACCAATCTGAAGGTTGACGATTTCGATAAGCACATTGAAGACACAATGATTGCCGGCGACCATTTGAGCGACCGCAAGGCCGTGGAGCAGGTGGTGCGCAATGCGCCGTCGCAGATTGCCGAACTGGTGAAGTGGGGCGTCAACTTCGACCGCACCGACAGCGGCGAGTTCGACCTTCATCGCGAAGGCGGACACTCTGAATTCCGAATCCTTCACCACGCCGACGACACTGGCGCCGAGATTCAGCGCGGGCTGATGGAAGCCGTCCGTCGGAATCCGAACATCGATGTGCTTGAAAATCACTTTGCTGTGGAGATTATCACGCAGCACCATCTGGGCGTTGAAGTTACGCGCCGCACACCCGACATTGAATGCTTCGGAGCCTACATTCTGAATCCCGAAACCAACAAAATCGACACTTATCTGTCGCGCGTCACGCTGATGGCTACTGGCGGAATCGGCTCAATCTACGCTACCACCACCAACCCCAACATCGCCACGGGCGACGGCATTGCAATGGTCTATCGCGCCAAGGGAACGGTGCAGGATATGGAGTTTGTGCAGTTCCACCCCACGGCGCTTTTCCACCCTGGCGAGACGCATCCCGCCTACCTTATCACCGAAGCGATGCGCGGCTATGGCGGCATTCTGCGTCTGCCCAACGGCGAAGAGTTTATGCACAAGTACGACGAGCGCCTGAGCCTTGCACCGCGCGACATTGTGGCCCGCGCCATCGACAAGGAGATGAAAATCCACGGCCTGGACCACGTCTGCCTTGATGTCACGCACAAGGACCCCGAAGAGACCAAGCACCACTTCCCGAACATCTACGCCAAATGCCTGAGCATCGGCATCGACATAACCAAGCAGTACATCCCCGTTGCGCCTTGCGCCCACTATATGTGCGGCGGCATCAAGGTTGATTTGAACGCCTGCTCAAGCATCCGCCGCCTGTATGCCGTGGGCGAGTGTTCGTGCACGGGTCTGCACGGCGGTAACCGCCTGGCTTCCAATTCGTTGATTGAAGCGGTGGTTTATGCCGACGCTGCCGCGAAACACAGTCTGCAGCATATTGATGAATACTCGTTCAACGAGCGTATTCCCGAATGGAACGATGAAGGCACGATGACAAACGAAGAGAAAGTGCTTATTGCTCAAGATGTTAAGGAAGTGGGGCAGATTATGAGCACCTACGTGGGCATTGTTCGCAGCAACCTGCGCCTGAAACGCGCTTGGGACCGCCTTGACCTGCTCTACGAAGAGACCGAAGACCTTTTCAAGCGCGTCAAAGCCACCCGCGACATCTGCGAGTTGCGCAATATGATAAATGTGGGCTATCTGGTTACCCGTCAGGCCATTGAGCGCAAAGAGAGCCGCGGCCTGCACTTCAATGTGGATTATCCGCCTGTGACGAAGGATTGAAGTCCCGATAGCTATCGGGATGAAGGATTGAAGGATTGAATGCGTGAATAACTGAAGGATTGAATAACTGAAGGGCTGATTGAGTAGGGGACTTTCGGCTGTTCTTCCTTTTCCTATTTGTTGAATTGTCGTCTGACGTCATTTGCGTGATGTCAGTAGTTCAATTTTTTCCTATCTTGCCCCTACAAAAACTTATAACTTTTAAACTCATAACTTACAACTCTGCAATGTCCGAAGATTTTCTGCATTTCCTTTGGAAAAACGGCCTTTATCAGATGCCGCTCACTGAGTTCTACTCGGGCGAGACCATCGAAGTGCTGAATCCAGGACTGCATAACCGCGACCAGGGCCCCGATTTCTTCAACGCGCGTATCCGCATCGGGCAGACTGTTTGGGCGGGGAATGTTGAGATTCATCTGCGCTCGAGCGATTGGCTGCGACACCGCCACCAGACCGACGACCACTACAACAACGTGGTGCTGCACGTGGTGGGGCAGAACGATGCCGAAATCCGCAGCCAGACGGGGCAACTCATTCCCGCCACCGAAATCCGCTGCCCGCAACCGCTGCTTGAGCGCTACCAGTTTCTGATGCGCACCGACCGTTGGCTGCCGTGCCAGTCATATATTGCTGATATCGACCCGTTTGTGATGCAGCAGTGGTATGAGTCGCTGACCGTTGAGCGGCTTGAGCAGAAAACCGCGGTCATTGCCGAGAACCTGCGGCTCACGCAGAACAATTGGGAAGAATCGTTCTACTATACAGTGGCGCAATCGTTTGGTTTTAAGACAAATGCGCAACCGTTCCTGATGCTTGCGCAGTCGCTGCCGCTCAACGTGATTGCACACCACAAAAACAGCCTGACGCAGGTTGAAGCGCTGCTGTTCGGTCAGGCAGGACTGCTGCCAGCCGAGCCTGCCGATGACTACACACAGTTGCTCGCGCGCGAGTATAACCACCTGAAAATCAAATATCGGCTCGAGCCTATTCCCAGCCACGTTTGGAAATTTGCCCGAATGCGGCCAGGCAATCTGCCCACCGTGCGCATTGCACAGTTGGCGTCGCTCATCAGCAAATCGTCGGCGCTGCTATCGAAAATGATTGAGTGCCAATCGGTTGACGATGTAAAACACCTTTTCGCGACAAGCGTTTCCGACTATTGGCTCACGCATTATGTTTTTGAAAAACCGTCGGCGCGGAAAGACAAGAATTTAGGCGACGCGTCGCTCAATCTGCTTGTTATCAACGCTTTTGTGCCGTTTATGTTCCACTACGGAAAGAGCATCGGCAAGACCGAACTCACCGACCGCGCCCTGCAGTGGCTCGAAGACGTGCCCGCCGAGCGCAACACCATTATCAGCCAGTGGAAAAAGTTCGGAATCGAAGCCAAATGCGCGCTCGAGAGCCAGGCGCTCATTCAGTTGGCCAACTGCTACTGCCAGAAAAAACAGTGCCTGAAATGCCGAGTGGGGCGGCAGGTGATGGTTGTTCAGCCAACCGACGGCTTAAGTAAATAACTGAAATCCAATGGAATACGCATTTCTGCGACGCATCCGCGCGGCTCGCCTTCAACCCTGTCTTTTGCCGAATAACTTATCGTGATTTTTTGGTCGTTGATGGCATTCAAACGAGTAATCAACTCGTTGAGTACCTTTACGTTATGCGGTTGATCGGCATCGGTTTTTGGGTTGCGGAAAAGTCCGTCGTCAGCCACGGTTACCACCAGCGTGTTGTTGTTCTTGTCTTCGTCGATGGTCAGGGCAATGTGGCCAGGTTCCTGTCGCGAAAGCACGCCCTTCTTCAGCGCATTCTCAACAAGGCAGAAAATGCTGAACGACGGCACTTTAGCCATATCGTTCACGTAGGGCATCATCTTGAAAGTGAAGTCGAACTGCTCTTTGAACCTGAATTTTTCGAGCGCCAGATAGTTCTTGATGAAACTCACTTCGGTGCTCAGTTCGTGGCCGAAATTGCCGATGTTTTCAAGCGATGTGCGCATCAGTTTCGACAGCGTGCCCAGGTTTTCCGATGCCGTGTTCGTGTCGTCTTTGTGGATTGAGTACGAAACCGAGTTGATGGCGTTGAACAGAAAATGCGGGTCGAGCGATGTTTTTAACAGATTGGTTTTCAAGTCGAAATATGCTGCCTGACTTTCGAGTGACTTCTTGTTTTGCCGCTTCTGAAGCAGCAGGGCGACAACGGCCGCAGCCGCCAAAGCGAGCATCACAATTAGTTTTGCTGCGAACGTTTCGGCAAAATAACTTGCCAGCGCGATGGCAACCAAAACAGCAGCGGCAACAATCAGATTCCGTTTCATTTCTTTCGCGATATTGTGTAGTCAATCAGGTCGATAAGCGATTGGCGGGCCGCGTTGTCGGGCGTTTCGGCCAGCACCGCCTTCGCCTTCTCAACATATTCGGCCATCACCGTTTGGGCGTGCTCAATGCCACCGTGGCGGCGCACAAAATCCATCAGCGTGTCGATGTCGGCATCGGTTTTCACCTTTTGGCGCAGGATTTTAATCATCCGTCGGCGTTCCGATGGCTCGCTATTTTGCAGGGCGTGCATCAGCGGAAGCGTGATTTTGCGTTCGCGAAGGTCGTTGCCCGCAGGCTTGCCGAAAATGCCATTTACTTCATAATCAAACAAATCGTCGCGGATTTGGAAGGCAATGCCAATGTACTCGCCCAGCCGTTCCATCCGCTCAACATCGGCTTCGGCCGCGCCCACCGAGCAGGCGCCAGCGGTGGTGCAGGCAATCATCAGCGCCGCCGTTTTCTTGCGGATAACATCGAAATATGTCTGATTATCAATGTTCAAATGCCGAGCCTTCTCAATTTGCAGCAGTTCGCCTTCGCTCATCTCTTCAACGGCGCGCGACACAATCTCGAGTTGCCGATGCTCGCTTTTGTTCACCGCCAGCAGCAGGCCGCGAGCCAGCAGATAGTCGCCCAGAAGCACCGCCACCTTGTTTTTCCAGATGGCGTTCACCGACCAGAATCCGCGCCGCTTGTCCGACTCGTCAACCACATCGTCGTGCACGAGCGAAGCCGTGTGCATCAACTCGATAAGCGCGGCGGCGTGGTAGGTGTGCTCGTTGACGGTGCCGTAGAGTTTGGCCGTCAAAAACACCAGCATCGGCCTGATTTGCTTACCTTTCTGCTTCTGCACGTAGAAAAGCAGCAGGTCGAGCAGGCGCGTGCCGCTACGCAGAAAATTGCGGAAAAAGGGCTGAAACTCGTCCATTTCCGCCTTGATGGGTGCCTTGATAGTCTGCAAATCAGCCATTCGTAGGTTTTTCGCCAAAAGTATAACAATTTGCCATCGTTAGTGCGTAAGCCGAAGTTTTTTCTCGATAACAGATTTTTGCCCGTAGGCGTTTTTGCGCTAACCGATTTTTCCCGATTTGAACCGATGTTTATCCGCAAGCGGATAATGGTTTCCGGGTGCCGCTGCGTGGGAATTTTTAAGTGATATATAAACGCCTGTATGGCGATAATAATCATAACCGTATGCAAGCGTAGCGCGGCTTACGGCAAATGCCATCGCTTGGTTCTCGCCTGAAAGGCGAAACTTTTTGTTTAGTTCCGCCTTTCAGGCGGGTATGTAATGCTTGCGAATACCGTAGGTTTCGCTTCGCTTAACCCACGGTTATTATTGTTTCCGCCTTTCAGGCGGTTTTCGGTATTTCCGCCCGATAGGGCGCGGTATAAAACACGCAGGGGCGAATAACCATTCGCCCCTACATATATGCGATAATAAATTACCTATCAATCATTCACCATCACCCGTTTGGCCACGGCGCCAACCTTCACAATGTAAACGCCTGCGCCGCTGACGCGGATTTCTGCACGAATGCCCGATTCGGCAACCGTAGAGACGTTGCGCGCAACGTCTCTACAAACCAATGTGCCCATAACATTATAAACGCTGATTTCTTCCGTTGCGTTCTCAACCACAATGGTGTTGCCGTAGGCGTAGATGTTGGCGGCATTGGCGGCCGTTTCGGTGACGGGGGTTCTTTCCTTAAATATCACTTCACTAACATCAAATTCGTCGAAAAGCCAACCATATGGCCATTCATATTCATCGCTGTAGATGGTAAGCCTATAGCAATTATGGAAAGCATCAATGCCTATTTCAACAACTGATTTCGGAATAGTTAGCGACAACAAATCCTCGCAGTCGAAAAATGCAGATTCACCTATGCTTTCAACACCTTCGGAAATGGTTACCGACGACAGACTGTGGCAATCGCAGAATGCTCTATCACCGATGTTTTTCACACTTCCAGATATGCTGGCTGAAGACAATTCTTGGCAATAGCCAAATGCATCGTTGCCTATTACTTCAACTCCATCAGGAATGGTTAACGAAGCCAAGTCAGAGCCCCAAAACGCACCTTCGCCAATACTTATAACTGAATTGGGAATGGTTACAGATTCAAGATTGGAATTAGAGAATGCGAAGTACAAAATATACTTGCAATCGCTGTGTATTTTACAAGATGTGAGATTTCTATCATCAAAACTTGATAATACCAAATATGGATTCTCGTCATTGCCCCAATACACGGCATTATTGTAAATGGTATAGTTGAACGAGCCATTGATGAAAGCCCAAGTTCCAATCGTTACAACCGACTCTGGAATGTCAATCATTTCTGCCTCACCTCGGCAGATATACGCCGTCAGATGAGTTTTTTCGGCATCGGCAAAAACGCAATTGCCTTCAACTATTCCGTTGACAGTCAACGCGCCCCACGGACTTCCACCGGCATTGCCTTTATATATTACATTCCTGACAAAGCTGAAGGCCTCATTTTCAATAGTTGTCACAGAATTCGGAACAGTCAATGATATCACATTGACATATTTGAAAACACCATTGCCAATCTTCGAAACAGTGTAGTCCACGCCATTATCGGTAATTGTTCCCGGAATGGTGATTTCTCGGTCAGTACCATTGTATGCAATAAGTTCTACGTTTGTGCTGTCAACAGTTTTGAAAACAAAGCCACCCACATTTATATGCCTGCTAAATACTGCGCTTACAAGCATATTGCTTCTCACGTTTTTTACCATATAAACGGAATTGCTTTTTTCAATGGCCTCCCCATTGACAAGCACCTCTTCAAGACTGCATCCTGCATCGGGTTTGGGAGTTATAGTGAACGAGCCGCCTTCCTCAATGGCATAATTGTCAACCTCAACCGTTCCGTTCTTGATGTCGGCATCGACAATCACCATATAGGCTCCAACTATATTCTTGAACATTCCGAAAATAATATGCTTTTTGTAGTAATCGACGTAGCCGGCGGGTACATAGAGCGTGCAGCTGTCGTAGTTGCAGAAACTATACTCATTGGCCTGGAAAACAGATGTGGCGGCAACAACCACCTCTTTCAGTTTCGGGCAATTTGAAAATGTCGAGTAGCCGTAATTCGTACAAGTTGACGGCAGCTTAACCGTTTCAAGATTCTCGCAACCCCAGAATGCATCTGTGCCCAAACTAGTAATGCCCTCGCAAACCACAACGTGTTTAATTTTATCGGATAATTCACTCCACGGAGTATTTGTGGTGAGAGTGGTAAAAATACTTCCAACAGTTTTGTAATTATCTATCCAGCCTGTACCGCTGATTGTTATTGTTTGATTGCGCATATTGTATCGCCACGTGGCATCGGGGCCGCAGGTTCCTGTATAAACGATTTCGGCAAACTCCGCCCTAAGCGTTGTGTCGGATGTTAAAGTGATGGAAATGGTGTCGGTTGTTAGGCCGTTGCTCCACTTCACAAATTTGTAACCAGATTTTGGTAAGGCGGCTGCCGTGTATGTTGAGCCATCGAGATTCGAACCACTGATTTTGGTAACCGTGCCATACTCGGTGTTGTTGGCCAAAAGAGTGACAATCCAAGTTTTGTCTTCGGCAAATTCAGCCACAAGAGTTGTGTCGGATGTTACGGTTATGGTCTCAGTTGCATTTGTCAAGCCGTTGCTCCATTTCACAAAGTGGCAGCCATCCGCTGGTGTGGCGGTGATTGTAACGGTTGAGCCTTCGGATGCGGTACGTGGACCTTCCACGCTTCCGTGCCACCCATTATTGACGGAAAGAGTGATATTGAATATTTTCATACTTGGGTCGAAGCCCCATACAACCGGTACATTGCCGGACCAATTGTAATTCCAATTATTACTCCAACCTGTTGGTTTTTCGTTGCTTTCGCAATATATAGTTGCTGAATGGCAACCATAAAATGCTTCTCCATAAATGGTTGTGACTGAATTTGGAATAACAACTGAGGTCAGATAGCTGCAATATCTGAATGCGTCACTACCAATGCTCGTAACCGAATTGGGAATGGTTATCGATGTTATACCGATGTTATCGAAAGCATAGTTTTCGATACTTATAACTGTATTCGGAATTACAACCGAAGTCAGGTCTCTGCAAGAATTGAATGCACTGAACCCTATTTTTGTAACTCCATCAGGAATGGTATATGTGCCTGTCACACCTCCGGGACAACGTATTAATTCAGTTTTGTCTTTGTTGAAGAGTACCCCATTTTCTGAAGAGTAATACATATTGCTGCTATCAACATTAATTTCCGTCAACTTATCGCACTCATCGAATGCCCAGGTTTCAATTTCCGAAACAGATTTGGGAATTGTTATTGAGGTAAGTTCGTCACAAGCATAAAAAGCAGATGTGCCTATGGTTGTAACTTGTTCGGGAATAGTTATCGAGGCAAGTTTTTCGCAATCATAGAATGCTCTGCTTCCAATGCTTTTAACAGTATTGGGTATTGTGACAGAAGTTAGTTCGCTGCAACTCTCAAAAACCGAACTGCCGATGCTGGTAACTGAATAAGTTTTGCCTTCAATCTCAACAGTTTCGGGGATAATAACAGATGTTATTCCCTTGTCATTTAATCTGACAACTTCAACAGTCGTGTCACTTGTGAAATAATAATACAACAATCCAACAGTAAACCCTATTTCCTCAAATTCCGCTACTATTATGGTGTCAGAAGTTATCATTATAGTTTCTTGATCATTTGTCAGGCCGTTACTCCATTTCACAAAGCGGTAGCCGAATTTTGGTTCAGCCGTAATGGTGATAAGTGCGCCATTTACATATGCAGTAGAACCATCATCAAGTGTTACTTTATCATACGTTTTATATGACCAACCCAAATAGCCATATTCGCTGTTATTCTGTGATATGCTTACAGTCCACGTTTTACCATTCTCTCGAACGAATTCAGCCACAAGTGCTGTGTCAGAAGTTACCGTTATGGTTTCGGTGGTGTTTGTAAGGCCATTGCTCCATTTCACAAAACGGCAGCCATAGGCAGGTTCTGCAACAATTGTTGCTGTACAGCCATCAATGGTTATGCCGCCGCCGCTAACGCTGCCATAGTCATTGTTGTTTGCGGAAAGAGTAACATTAAATAGCTTTTTGCTTATATCAAAACCCCATACAACCGGGCGGTTGTTAGGATTCCAATTATCATCCCAACCTTCGGGCTTCGACTGCGCCTCACAATAAAACGATGCCTTATCACAATCAAACGCCTCGTCGCCAATGCTTATAACCGAACCGGGGATGGTTACGGTTGTTAGTTCACTGCAGCCATCGAATGCACTTTTTCCAATATTCCTGACACCACTGGAAATGGTAAGTGATGTTAATTTGTAGCAACTTTCAAACGCTCCTTCGCCAATGCTTTCAACCGATTCTGGAATAGTTATTTCGGCAAGATTTGAACAAGAGCTAAATGCCCAGTCGCCGATGCTTGTAACACCATTTGGAATAATTACCGATGAAAGGCTTCTGCAATAGCAAAAAGCACTATTGCCAATGGCTGTAAGGCTGTCAGGGATGGTGATTGATTTCAATCTGTCGCAAGAATAGAATGCATACCTGCCGATGCTTTTAACGCTTTGGGGAATGTTAATTGATGTCAGATTGTCGCAATAATAGAACGCACTGTTACCGATGCTTTCGACAGATTCGGGAATTGTTATATCCGTCAGATTGCGGCAATAGTCAAAAGCCCAATTACCGATGCTGATAACGCCGTTGGGAATAATGATTGATGTCAGTTTATTGCAATTATAGAATGCATTATTCCCAATAATACGGCAACCATTGCCTATCTCGCACGATGTGATGTCGGTTGATTTGGCTTTGACAAGCATAAAATATGGGTTTCCGGCCTTGCCCAAATACAAAACGCTGTCGTATTCGTTGTATTGCAGATTTGCACAATCGTAGAATGCTCCTTCGGCAATAACCTTGCAACTGTCGTGTATCTCGAGCGATGTAATGTCGGTTGATTCGGTTTTGATGAGTGCAAAATATGGATTGTCACTGGTTCCAAGATAATAGGCACTATCGAACTCATTATAAACAAGTTTGTTACACCAGGCGAATACATTGCTGTTAATATAGGTGATTGATTCAGAAAGGATAATGGATTCCAATTTGGAGCAATCTACAAACGCATTATCGCCGATGCTCGTCACGGAATTAGGAATGGTGATAGATTTCAGGTTACTACAATCATCAAATGCATAACTACCGATGCTTGTCACCGACTCTGGTATGGTAATCGATTTCAAATAATCGCAGCGGTAGAACGCATCATCGCCAATTTTGGTAACCGAATTTGGAATAGTGTATGAAGTGTCGGTCTTCCCGGCCGGGAAATTAATTATTTCTGTTTTATCTTTATTGAAGACAATACCGGCATCGGATGTGTAATTTAAGTTGCCACTTGCCACATCTATTCTGGTAAGGTTGATGCATCCATAGAACGACATCGCACTTAATTCTGTCACAGTATTGGGAATGGTTGCAGATGTCAAATCATAGCAGTTGCCGAAAGCCCCGTGTTCAATGATTTTGACACCATTAGGGATGTTTACTGTTGTCAAACCGGTGCTAATAAAAGCATCATCCTTAATGATTTTGACAGAATTTGGAATATTTATAGACGTCAAACCCTCGCAATATCCAAATGCCTCGTCGGCAATGGTGGTGACAGTATTAGGAATGGAGTATTCACCAGTTTTACCGGCAGGGAAGTACATCAATTCTGTTTTGTCTTTGTTGAACAGGACGCCTTCTACCGATGAAAAATGTGAATTATCGCTTGCAACATTTATTTCAACCAGTTTTGGGCAATCGACAAAAGCTTGGTCACCAATTGATGTGACTGAATTCGGAATGCTAACAGATGTAAGATTGTCGCAACTATAAAAAGCTGAGTTTCCAATATGCGTTACTGAATTCGGAATGTCTATCGAGACAAGACTGTCGCAGACCATAAAGGCATTACTGCTAATTCTGACAACTGTATTAGGAATAGATACAGTTGTTATTTTTTTACAATATTCAAACGCGTCTTTGCCGATGCTCGTAACCGTATATGTTTTGCCCTCAATCTCAACGGTTTCGGGTATCACAACTTTTTTCAAAGTCTTATAATCATCAGATTTCACAACCTGCACGGTTGAGTCGCTTGTGATTTCATAATGCAACTCGCTCGCCATTAATGAGCTGTCCTTTGCAAATTCTGCAACAAGTGCTGTATCAGATGTTACGGTAATGGTTGCCGTGGCGGTTGCCAAGCCGTTGCTCCACTTCACAAATTTGTAGCTGTAAGCCGGAGTGGCGGAAATGGTTGTTGTTGCGCTGTCTTCTACGGTGCCGCCGCCACTCACGCTGCCGTATGCGCTGTTGTTGGCAGAAAGGGTTACGGTCCAATTCTTTTTGTTGGGGTCGTATCCCCAAATAACTGTATTGTCGTCAAGATTCCAAGAACTATTCCAGTCTTTTGGGGTCGGCTCAGCTTCGCAATAAATTGTAAGAAGGTCGTTTTCGGAAAAAGCAAATGGAGAGATGGTTGTGACAGATATTGGTATTATTATAGATTCCAATTTACGGCATCGTCTGATTGAACCGTTTTTAATTGTAGTAACTGTATTTGGAATGATTAACGATGTCAGTTCGCCACAAGCATAAAAAGCCATTTGTTCTATACTTGTCACTCCGCTTGGAATTTCGAAAGAAGTCAATCCGCACCCCAAGAACAACTCTTCGCTGATACTTGTAATGGATTTCGACATAGTTACCGATGCGAGATTCTTGCAATTACTAAATGCTTTATTGCCGATATTAGTAACAGAATTTGGAATTGTTATCGAAGTAAGTCCGTGGCAGTATTCGAAAGTTGATGAACCAATGGTTGTAACAGAATTTGGAATGGTAATCGATGTCAGTCCTTGGCAAAAAGAAAACGCGAAGTCGCCAATGCTTGTAACAGAATTTGGAATGGTGTATGCTCCAGTTTTTGCTCTTGGACAATATATCAATGTGGTTTTATCTTTATTGAACAAGACTCCGTCCACCGATGAGAAAGCGGTATTGTCAGATGCCACATTTACTGCCAACATTTTAGCGCAACTTACGAAAAGTTCGGTGCCAATAGTTGTAACCGAACTTGAAAAGGTTACGCATTTCAAGTTTGAGCACCATCTAAACGCATAGTCGCCAATGGTTGTAACCTTATTAGGAATGATTATGGTGTCGTAGTCGGAATATGCGAGACCTTCTTCTTCAATACTTGTCACACTATAAGTAACACCTTCATTTTCAACTGTCGATGGAATCTTAAGGGTGCCTTCAATGTTAAAATCAGCCCCGGTAACCGAAACTGTATTTGCGCCAGTTATGGTGTAAGTCAAGTTATCAATAGCAAAATCTTCCGCCCACGCCTGCCCGGCAAGCATTGAGGCAAACAAAAGAGTAAAAATGCGTTTCATTTTATATTGTTTTTCGGTTTATAATCAACACTGATGTGTAATTAACAAATGTAAGAAAAAAGTAGTGCTGAGAAGGATTTTTTTCGTTTTGGTTTCAATGCCATCTGCTACAAATCAGTGTTCACAAGCCAATGCCCGCCTTTGTCGCTGCCAATGCGCTGAATGGTTCCATTGGCTCTGAGTTGGCGGATTATCTTCTTCACACCGCTCTCTGAAAGCCCTGTTATTTCTTGCAATTCCCGTATTGTAACCATTGGATTCCCTTTCATTGCATCAATTATTTTCTGGTTACTTTTCTGGTTACTTTTCTGGTTACTTTTTCTGATTTCGTCTATTGCCTGTTTCAGGCAGCCAAGCATAAATGTGATGAATGGTGTGCTCGATGCCTCACGGTCACTTTGCGCAATGGCCGCATAATAGTCTTGCTGATGCTCTTTGACAATGGTTTCTACGGGAATCCAGGCGAAAATGGGGTTCCACTGCATCAGTAGCAGAGTTTGCCACATCCGCCCTGTGCGACCGTTGCCATCGGCAAATGGGTGGATAAATTCAAACTCGTAATGGAACACGCACGAACTGATTAACGGGTGCACTTTTGTTTGTTTCGCCCACAGAAGCAAATCGGCCATAAGCAAAGGCACTCGCTGCGCGGGTGGTGCCAGATGAATGCATTTTTCGCCATCAAACACTCCAACGCCATCTTGCCTGTAACGCCCGTTTTCGCTCACAAGGTCGGTCATCATCAGTTTGTGGGCGCGCAGCAGGTCCTTTTCTTTGTAGGGGTTGAGTTCCAGCAGCAACTCGTATGCGTCAATTGCGTTTTTCACTTCCTGAATTTCGTTTGGCGGCCCCAGCACTCGTTTCCCTTCCAGAATGGCGGTCACTTGCTCAATTGTCATTGTGTTGTTCTCGATGGCCAGCGAAGACTGAATTGTCTTGATGCGATTCAGTTTGCGCAGTTGCGGCGTTGGTTGCTGCTCAGCAATGGCGGTAAGATGTCCAACCGCTTCGGCAATATCAGCCACAAGCGTTGTAATCTCGTCTGTCACCGTAAACGGCGGCACGTATGTCGGTTCACTCTTTTTTGCCATTGTAATGCTATGTGCCGCAATTAATTATGTTTTTCGCGGACACTTACAAATTTAGAAAAAAACATCGGTTTTGCCAGCGTTTTTGTGCGAAAATCCGTTGCCGTAAAAACACAAAACGCGGCCCTGTTCCGAGCCGCGTTCAGCGTTTATTACCACTCAAATATTATTCAAACTCTTTCCTGATTTTCTCGGCTATGGCCTCAAACTCATCCTTTGTCAGTTCCTGTTTCTTGTCGAAACGCACATCGGCCTCGCTGTTCATCGGAATCAGATGGATGTGAGCGTGCGGCACCTCAAGTCCCAAAACAACCACAGCCACCTTCTTGCACGGAATGGCCTTGCGGATGGCCTTTGCCACGCGCTGCGCAAACTGATGCAGACCGCCCAGAACGGCAGGCTCAAGGTCGAAAATGTAGTCAACCTCCTGCTTCGGAATCACCAGCACGTGACCTTTCTGCACAGGGCTGATGTCGAGAAAAGCAAAATAATCCTTGTCCTCCGCTATCTTATAGCAGGGAATTTCGCCGTTGACGATTTTTGTGAATATCGATGCCATAACTCAAGAGATTGGGCCGATTTCAACAATCTCGAACTTCATAATTCCGTTCGGAACCTTCACCTCGGCAACATCGCCCACCTTGTGGCCCATCAGGCCCTGAGCAATCGGTGTGTTGACCGAAATCTTGAACTCCTTCAGGTTGGCTTCGGTTTCCGAAACGATGCTGTAGGTCATTGTGGCACCGTTGGCCACGTTCTTGATTTTCACTTTCGAAAGGATTTGCACCTTGCTGAAGTCGAGTTTCGACTCGTCGATGACGCGTGAGTTTATGATTTTCGCCTCAAGTTGCGATATTTTCATTTCCAGAAGGCCCTGAGCCTCTTTAGCGGCATCGTACTCCGCATTCTCCGACAGGTCGCCCTTGTCTCTTGCCTCGGCAATAGCCTGCGAGATGCGCGGACGCTCAACTGATTTCAGATACTCCACTTCGGCCACGAGTTTTTTCAACCCTTCGCTTGTAATGTAGGATACTTTGTCCATGTCAATGTTTTTTAAAAAATTATATAAAACAAAAAGAATCCCGCGGTACGCGGAACTCTTTCGGTTAGCAAATATACTGTTTTTTCGTTAAAGTCCGCCTAAAAGTCGGATTTTAACGTTTTTTATTTCTCTTTGAAGCCTACCAGTATTGATACACAGCCGCTTTTGGAATCTTCGGCCGAGGTGGCCTCCGGAACGCTCACTTCAACTGTCAGCAGTTGGGTTGAGTTGGTCGAGAAGTCCCAAGTGTCGGTGTAGTTGTGGTCGGCGTTGGTGAAGAGCTCTTTGCCCTGAAGGTCGAGCAGGCGGAAAGTCACATCGCCCAGACCATCGGAGCATACTATGATGCGGTAGTCCTGATTGCTGTAGAAGGTGAGCATCAGCTCTGCCATATCGCCCTGGTTCAGAATGGCGCTGTTCATCTGGCCATTGTAGATGTAGGGGGCGAGCTTTGGTTTGCACTCGTTCTTGATGAATGTCTTGCATTGTGCCTGAACGTTGGCGTTAATTGCCAAGCAAAGTGCGGCAGCAGATAAAATACTTATAATCTTTTTCATTTTTTAGGCTGTTAGTTTATCCAATAATTTTGCTTCTGATGCCTTTAATCAAGTTGGCAATCTCTTTCAGTTGGTCTTTGGTCATATTCACCTTCACCGGAGCGTCGATGCTGGTCACGTGGTCCTCCTGGTCGGTGCTAACCACAACCGATTTGTCATAAACAACCTCAATCGAGTTGTAGATGTCCTGAACCTTGTTGAAGTCGTCAATCAGCGATGAAACTTCAGGTGTTTCTTTGTAGGTGTCGAGCAGATTGACAAGGTTTGCAACGGTGTATTTCTGATCAACAATGTTGTCGATGATGTCGCCGCTGGCATCGGGTTGTGTGGCAAGGGTGGTTGCAAAGTACATACCCTCAATCCAGGCGCCGGCCAAAATCAGCGATGCGGTCATATCGCGCTCGTTCTCTTTCAGATAGCTGTCAGCGCGAGCGTAAGTGTCAGATATGATGTAGAAAATCGAGTCGCGGTTTTCAAGGCTTTGCTCAATGCGGTTGATGGTTTCCGAACCTTCCTCCTCGGGAATCTGCAACTTCTCGGTAACCTTCTTGATTACTGACAGATAGTTGATGGCCTCCTGCAGCTGGTCGTAAACGCGGCAGTAGCAGAGGTCGGCGCCGTAGATGCCGAAATTGAGCGCCAGGCTGCTCGATGTGTTGTACTTTTCAAGATTGTCGGCCGAGTTCAGCATATCGCCATTGAAAGGCTCCTCGGTTTTGAGAAGTGTGTGCGTAATCTCAACTGGCGACGGCAGATTGAAGAAGATTTTCTTCACGGTTGCCTCACATTCGCTACTGTCAATGGTCAGTGCGCTCTTCAGTTGCTGCTCTTTGGCGCGTTTGCTCTCGCTTGTGCAAGCCACGGCAAGGCAGGCAAGAAACAACGGCAACACTTTGTATGTCAATTTCATATACGTAGATATTTAGATATAAGATGTAGTCCGTCGGTATTTTTGGCGCAACGGTACTTTACATTCGAGCCAAAGTTAATCAAACTTATGTGTTTTCGCCACAACGGGGCAATTTTTTTTTGAAATGCCGTATTTTACTGATGTCGGCTCACTTTTTTAGCCTTGTCCGGGTTCCACAAATCACTTAAACTGACCGATGATCGCCTTGATTTTATCGAGTTTTTCGCTGAGCATCTGCTCGGTTTTGGCTTCGGCCAAAAGTCGCAGATAGGGCTCGGTGTTCGACGGACGGATGTTGAACCACCAATCGGCGAACTCAACGCGGTAGCCGTCGAAATCGTACGAAGCGGTGGCCTGCTCGGTCTGCGTGAAATAGTCGCGCACGGCGTCCATTGCTTGCTGCTTCTGCTCAATCTTGAAGTTGATTTCGCCCGAATTGGCGTAGCGCGAAATGGCCGCAATGGCTTCGGAAATGGTCCGGCCCTGCCGCTTGAGTCCGGCCGCAATGCCCAACACGATGAGCGACGCCATTATGCCCGAATCGCTGTAGAAGAAGTCGCGGAAATAGTAGTGCCCGGCCAACTCGCCGCCGTAGATGCCGTCAATCTCGCGCAGCTTCGGCGCGGCGTAGGCGCGACCGACACGCCACATATTGATGACGCCGCCGAACTTCGCCACATATTCGCCCACGGCTTTCGATGTGCGGATGTCTTGCAGCACATTGCCCTTCAGGCCGCGCTCTTCAAGGAAATAGTGCGCCATCAGGCCGATAATCAGGTCGGGGCTGATGAAATGGCCGCGCTCGTCGATGAACATCACGCGGTCGGCGTCGCCGTCGTAGATGACGCCAATATCGGCCTTGACTTTAACAACAAGTGCTTCAAGGTCGCGGCAGTTGTCTTCGATGAGCGGGTTGGGCTCGTGGTGCGGAAAGGTGCCGTCGAGCGTGTCATATATATAATGTGGTGTGTCGCCCAAAATGTCGTGCACGAGCATCGACGCCATACCGTTCGAGCAATCGACGGCAATTGTCAGGTTCGACAGGTCTTTCAGGTACTGTTTTTGGAAGCTGATGTACTCGGCCCGGAAATCGAAATCGGTGATTCTGCCTTTCTGAGCCACCGGCACGGCGGGGCGCGTTTCCATCATTTGCTTCAGGTCGCCAAGGCCTGTGTCGAGTCCGACGGGTAGGGCGTTGGCACGCGAAATCTTCATTCCGTTGTACTCGCGCGGATTGTGCGACGCGGTTATCTGCACCGACGCGTCGAAACCGAATTTCGCCGTGGCGTAGTAAATCATCGGCGTGGTGGTGAGCCCGGCGTTGAGCACATTGGCGCCCGCATCGGTGATGCCCTTGCAGAGATATTCAAAAATCTCTGGCGATGATGTCCGCATATCTCGGCCAACGAGAATCTTGTTGGTTTTCAGCAATTCTGGCAGAAAAAAGCCGATTTTGTAGCAGTCGTCTTTATTGAATTGCTCGGGGTAGATGCCGCGAATGTCGTAGGCGTGAAATGCGTTCATAGCTGTGAGTTTTTAGTTTTTCACGAAGATATGATTTTTGTTTAATCGGTGAATCGGCCA
Organism: uncultured Bacteroidales bacterium; assembly: GCA_902790595.1. Taxonomy (GTDB): domain Bacteria; phylum Bacteroidota; class Bacteroidia; order Bacteroidales; family SZUA-534; genus RUG13583. The sequence continues at coordinate 23,854 of CADASL010000003.1, read as the reverse complement.
ATTGTATAATTGTCAGGGTTCGGATTTTTAAATTTAGGGAAAGCTGTTTCAAATTCGGATATTTTTAACGCTGAATACCGATTTATTGCCGCGCTGAAAAATCATCGGCATCAATTTTAATTATGTTTGTGTATCGTAAACTAAACTTAAACACGTAATAATATGAAGAACAAGAGTTTGATTGTTGTTGGTGCCGCGTTTGCCATTGCGGGCTGCACATCGACACAACAGCCGCCATTGGTTTACAATGCGGAAAACACCGGCGCCGCTCTGCCGAAAATTGAGTATGTGAACCCCGACCAACTGCCGCAGTGCGCCGGCTTGCCCGACCCGTTCGCCTGGGCCGACGGCAGCGGACGCTCGACCAAGTTCGCCGACTGGGAACGCCGCCGCAATGAGATTAAATCGGAAATCGAATTTTATGAAATCGGCGCCAAGCCCGACAAACCTGAAGAAGTTACGGCTTCGCTCACCGACTCGGTTCTGACCGTGGTTGTGAAGCACAATGGCGAGACGCTGACGCTCACAAGCCGTCTGCGCATACCCAAAGCGGGCGACGGTCCGTTCCCCATCAGCATTGGAATGGGGCGGTTCAGCGGCACGGGCGCTCTGCCGCGCAATCTGTTCGAAGGCTGCATTCAGGTGCCTTTCGACCACGACCAAGTTATCCGCAGCAGCCATCAGGCGGTGCGCGACGACAGCGCACGGTTCTATAAACTGTATCCCGACGCTCGCGCCAACGGCAACTACAGCGCTTGGGCTTGGGGTGTGAGCCGCATCATCGACGGCCTTGAGCTGGTGGCCAAAGATTTGAACGCCGATTTGAGTCACATCTGCGTTACCGGCTGCTCATACGCCGGAAAGATGGCAATGTACTCGAGCGCACTCGACGAGCGCGTGGCATTGGCCATTGTGCAGGAATCGGGTGGCGGCGGCATCAACTCGTGGCGCGTGAGCGACGATTTCACCGCCCGCACCGACACCAATGTTGAGCGTATCACCAATACCAACTATACTTGGTTCAGCCCTGCACTGAAAGATAATTTCGACGGCCGCGTTGACCGTCTGCCGTTCGACCATCACGAGATTCTGGCAATGATTGCGCCGCGCGCCGTGCTGGTTCTGGGCAATGGCGACTATGAGTGGCTTTGCGACCATTCGGGCTACGTATCGTGCCGCGCCGCCGAAGTTGTTTATCAGACATTCGGCATTGCCGACCGCTTCGGCTACGTGTTCGACGCCAAGCACCCGCACTGCCGCGCATCGGACCTGCAGACTGACGCCGCAAAGGCCTTCATCGCTAAATACTTGTTCGGCGACCAAACTGCCAACACTATGATTCGTGAAGCCACCCCGACGCTTAACAACATCGATTACAAGAAATGGATTGACGCGTGGGCGAAGTGATTTTTGATTTAGGATTTAGGAATTAGGATTTTTGATTTGGCCCTGATAGTTATCGGGGTTAACATAACCAAAAAGAGCCGCAAGATTCGTCTTACGGCTCTTTTTGGTTTATATCATCTGTAAATTACAGATTGAAAGCGTTTTTAACAATATCGACATAGTCGAGTTTTTCCCAAGTGAAGAGTTCCACAGTGAGTTCGCGGCGGCCCATATACGGCGACTCAAACACTTTTGTCACTGTTTTCGGCTCACGGCCCATATGTCCGTACGATGCGGTCTCTTCATAAATCGGGTTGCGTAGTTTCAGGCGGTCTTCGATGGCTGCCGGGCGAAGGTCGAAAATCTCGGCCACCTTTTGGGCAATCTCGCCGTCAGTCATCTTCACCTTCGATGTGCCGTAGGTGTTCACAAACACGCCCACCGGCTTTGCAACGCCAATGGCGTAGGCTACCTGCACAAGCATTTCCGAAGCAACACCGGCTGCAACCATATTTTTGGCAATGTGGCGTGCCGCATAGGCTGCCGAGCGGTCAACCTTCGATGGGTCTTTGCCCGAGAAAGCGCCACCACCGTGTGCGCCGCGGCCGCCGTAGGTGTCAACAATAATTTTGCGACCGGTCAGGCCGGTATCGCCGTGGGGACCACCAATCACAAACTTGCCCGTGGGGTTCACGTGCAGGGTGAAGGTTCCGTCGAACAATTTCTGAACGCGAGCCGGCAACTTGGCAACGGTGCGCGGAATCAGAATATCTTTCACATCCTGCTTGATTTTGGCAAGCATCGGCTCGTCGGCATCGAACTCGTCGTGCTGTGTCGAAACAACAATGGTATCAATACGTTTCGGCTGGTTGTTGTCGTCGTACTCAATTGTCACCTGGCTTTTTGCGTCGGGGCGCAGATAAGTCATCACCTTGCCTTCGCGGCGGATGGCGGCCAACTCAATGAGCAGGCTGTGAGCGAGTTCGAGCGGCAGCGGCATATAGTTGTCGGTCTCTGAGCAAGCGTAACCGAACATCATTCCCTGGTCGCCGGCGCCCTGGTCCATATGGTTGGCGCGCTCAACACCGCGGTTGATGTCGGCCGACTGCTCGTGAATGGCCGATAGCACGCCGCACGAGTCGCCTTCAAAACGATACTCGCCTTTGGTGTAGCCAATGCGGTTGATGACGCGGCGCGCAACTTCCTGCACGTCGATGTAGGCGTCGCTGCGGACTTCGCCGGCAAGCACCACCTGGCCGGTCGTTACAAGCGTTTCGCAAGCCACTTTCGATTTGGGGTCGAAAGCAAGGAAGCGGTCAACAAGCGCGTCTGAAATTTGGTCGGCAACTTTGTCAGGATGACCTTCCGAAACCGACTCTGAAGTAAATAAGTAACCCATATCTATAAAGTTTTAAATTAGAAACTTAACTGATGGGAAAAATCGGGGAAGGTGCAATTGAAAATCGTGCTTTAGCATTTTTTTCTGTGGTTGCAATCAACTCAAATCTTTCCACAACGGGGGCAAAGGTAATAATAAAACGTAAACGAAAAACTTAAACGTAAACGGAAAAATGTGAAGTACTCATTAACTTTCTCTTCCATTTTGCATTACTTTTTTGTAACGCTATTTCAGGACTATTCTGTTTTAGTTATAAAAAACAGCTCTACAAGCATTTGCGGCAGCGTGATGAGAAACATCGTTGGGGTTGGGAAGCCGGCAGATTGGCCGCGAATCGGGTAGGATGTTGGTTTTGACTTGATTCGCGCCCGTTTGCCAGTGTTTTTTTGCGACTATAAACATTCCCTATGCATCAAATCGCCTTGCGCATTTGCCCGTAGAGCCCGGTTTTCAGGTTAGTTGTCAGTTAGTAGAAAAATGGTTAGTTGTTTGTTAGCATAGTTTTTCTAATTCAGAATCTCTTCCACCGCCTTCTCCAAATCGTCTGCGGGAATATCGCGTTTCAGAATTGTGCCATCGGGGCCGAAGAGTATTATGCCGTTGCCAATTCCATACGTTCTGTTGGCTTGGTGATTTACATCGTAATACACCTTGTGGCTGACATCAAAACCTTTAAGAGATTCTTTGAAATAGTCGGGTCCTGAAATATGGTTGCACACAACAGAAATTGCGTCGATTGGTTTTCCTTTGTACTTTTCAAGCAGAGCATCGATTGCTTTTCCCGTTTCTTTACTTTTTTCTTCGGGCGGATAGCAGAAATTCACGAGCACGTGCCGACCCTTGCCCACGAGGTCCGACAGGCTCGGGCGGTTGTTTGGGTTGCTCATATTCTGCAAATCCAAATCGGCGAACATCTTGCCTGGTGCGGTGTTGGCGCGAGCTTCCTCACGGCGCTTCCGCGATTCTTCAACCATCTTTTTCATCTCGTCGTCGCTTTCTTTCAGCATTTTCACCATCGGGTTTTGCAAGGTTTTTTCGGACAGAATGCTGTAATCGGTATTCCAATGCCCCAACAGATACTGCATCACCAAACCAAGATTGTTGGCGTTCTTTTTTACGTATTCGTTAATGGCGGCATTGGCCTTATCGCCTTGTTTGTCAAATATTTCGTTGAATTTCTTCTCGGCTTTCTCCCATTCGGTATAAAATTTTGAGCCGGCAAGTTTGCCTCCAGGCATTTGCATCACACCATCTATTTTTTTCATTCCTGTGGCAGTTAGTGTAAATTCTGCTTCCTCGCCTGGCACAAGGGGAATAGCTATTGAAAGCATTCTCACAGGTTGCGCTTCCACCAAAGTGGGCACAACATAAACAACGCACGGTTCTTCGAGATAGGTGCTGAAAGTGGCCTCACCGTTGGCGTCAAGGTCAACTCCACCAATTAATCCTCCCGTCGGCCGGTTGTTGTTACTTACCATTTGCTCCATTTCGAAGCCTGTAACCTCATCAGTGAGTTCGGTTTTGAAAGTTATGCTGAAGTTTGGCTTTTGGTTGGGGGTCAGGTTTTCTCTGATATTCTCAACAATCACGGTTATATCTTGGCCATTCACCACAGCCGTTTCACCATTTTCATTAGTGAATGACACTTTCTTGCTGACTTTCTGCACAATATCGAATTTGGTAACACCTTTCGGCAGCGGCTCGAATGAGTAGCGGGCACCGCGGATATAGTCGAGATAGCGGCGAGTGCCACCGCTTTCGTTGTGCAACATTTTGTAAAGATTGCCCGCCGAATCGCGCAAGCAGACATCGGAATTCAAATTGCCACGCGCCCAATGCTCCTCCGAAAGGGTTAGAATGGTCTTTTTCTCGCAGAAATCGACCTGTTTAACCTTTTGGTTGTTCCAAACGCCGTATTTCACGTTCTCCCACGTTTTGTACAAGCCATCGGGCTTTGCCGCATTCTCGTTCAAATGGTGGTTTTTGCAGTAGGTGTCGGCCAAGCGGCGAATTTTCGACATATAGCTTTGTTGGTTTGTTTGCGTATAAAATCCGTTGTGAACCGTCAACCCAAATGTAACGCCGGGCGCGGCAAAGGTCTCAATCCAATCCGAGCAAATCTCGCCGCCGGGGAAAATACAGCGTATGCGGCAGACGGTCAGGTCGTTGAGTTCAACCTCGTAGTGGAACTTCTTATCCACCACCGGCACGCAGGCCACGGGTTTTTCAACAATCTCGAAGTTTTCGTCGGCGAAATAAATCAGGTAGCACGAGTCGGTTATGCCCGGGTCAACCGAGCCCTCGATTACGAATTTACCGGCACCAAGTGTTTGCGCTGGGGCATTTTTAGTGGTTGCCTGTGTTGTTGCGGGAACCTTGATTTTCTCGATAAGCGCGCGAATGCGGGTTGTAACTTTGTTTGCGGCATTTGTCTCATCTCCGCCATCTTCAACCATCATCTGCGCTTTCATACATTTAAAGAAGTCATTGTAATCGTCGAATGTATTTAATGATTTCATTATCGCTTTTTGGTAAGCGAAAAGCGAATCGTTGATAAATGAGAATATCGATTCAAGTTCTTTGCGGTTGGTATCGTTCCATTTTTCCGAAACTTCTGACAATTCCGCCTGCAACTTTGGATAATCCTCGTTATGAATCTTTTTGAGTGCACGTTTGTCGGGAGAGGTGGGTATTTTGTCAATAAAAACCCAATTTTTAGTAAGCAAATGTGAATAGTTTACCATCGATTCACATTCCAACAGTAGCTTCTGCGTAACATAAGTTTCGTCGGGTGACGGTGCCGCAGGATTCGGTTCAGCTTTCTTTTCGGTGAAGGTGAACGCGCAGAACATTACGCCAATCCACGCCAAGGTGCCGATTTTTGCCACGCGGCCGAGTGTGCCGACAGCCGATTTTTTCATCTCGATAAACCGCTGGCGGATAAACGAGTGGTTGAAGCCGTTCACCACGGGGCTCGACACGTTCATCACCATCTCCAAAAGCGTTGTCTGGTAGGCGTTTATGTTGACATTGGACTCAATCACGTCGTGGTCGGCCTGGAACTCGTGCACGTTGCGCAGCTCATTGCGGCAGAGCCACACAAACGGATTAAACCAAAACAGTCTGGTTATCAACTCCATAAACCACACGTCGGCATAGTGGCGGTGGGCAATGTGCGCCTTTTCGTGGCGGATAATCATACTCTTTCCCGGCTCGTGAAGGCTCGCGGGCAGAAAAATGGTTTTTGCGAACGAGAAAGGCGTGTTGACACTTGGCGAGCTAATCAAACTGTAGCCCTCGGCGGTGTTTTCAACATCCATTTTCGATTTGATAGCCAATACTTTACCAATATGGTAAGCCGCCAACAGCAACAGCAGCAACGATATGGCCGGAACCGTCCACTTGAGCATCGCCATCCAATCGATAACAATTGGTTGCTTTGCCTGAACGGGTTCGGCAACCGGTGCGGTGGCTGGCATAGCGGCTGGCACTGCTGCTGGCTCGGTGGTGGCCGCTTGTGCGGGCGCAATGTCGGGCACATAGTCGGCCTCAACGGGCGCGGCTGGCGCGGTGTAGTGGCCGAAGTCAATCTGCTCAATGGCAAACTCGGTTCCCGTTGGGTAAACCTCGAACGTCAGAACGCTGATTATCAGGCTGACAATCGGCAGGGCAAGCAGGTATGCCCGACTGACGGCGTAGTTGGCCTTTCCGCGCAGAACAATCCGGTAGAACACGAACAAAAGCGCCGCCGAAGCAATGAATTTCAAAAAGATAAGTAGCATAGTTGTATGGTATTAGTAGTTAGTGTTTAATTTTTGGTATTAGGTTTAGTTTAACGGGGTTAACAAGTTTAACGAGTTTAACAGGTTGAAAATTTAAACCTGTTAAACAGCAAAGCGATTAAACTTTTAAACGATTATCCGATTCGCCATTAGAATCCATCTCTTTCAGAATCTCGGCAAGTTCCTCGCGGCTGATTTTTTCGCTCTTGGCGAAGAATGAGAAGAACGAGCGCATCGAACCGCCAAAAACGTTGTCGCAGGCGTCGTTCATAAAGCCGCCAATGTAGTCCTCGCGCGATAGCAATGGGTGATAGACGTTGGCTTTCCCGTTTTTCTCAAACCCCACTACGCCCTTCTTTGTAAGAATCTGCATAACGGTGAGCGTGGTTGTGTAAGCCGGTTTTGGCTCGGCAAGCACGTCGTGAATTTGCTGCACGGTGGCCTTGCCCTTGTCCCACAATATGTTCATCAGGTGCAATTCCGCTTTCGTTAGCGACTGATTGCGGTTTTCTGTTTTTGTCTCCATAATCTCCTAAATTTTTAGTACTACAAACATAGTACATAAAATCATATGCGCAACAGTTTGGAGTGGTTTTTTACTAAATTTTTAGTAAGAAAATGCAAATTGAATGATTTATAGATATTTATTCTATATAATAATGGACTTCGATGGGACTTGATTTGTGGTATATATTAAACAATAGGGGCTTTCGCCCCTGCCTCGCATTTAGTTCTGTTCTTCCCAAATAATTTCCGAGAACGTCTGTATCCCTACAGGATAGCGTCTGTTGCTGGAAATTTCCATTGCGTTTGCTGTTTCGCGTTTATGCAAAGGTAATTATAAATTGTTTAATCGGTGTTGTGATATCAATCGCGATGGTAGGCCGTTTTTTGCAACCTTCACATTTCGGCCATCTTCCAACCCAGCACAATATCCTGCACCTTGTCGGTGTACTCCTCAACCGAGCGGCATTTTTTGACAGTTTTCAGGGCGCGGTGCGCGTCGTCGAACATTGCCGACCAGTATTCCCAGTAGGTTGTCATTTTTTGCAGAAAATGGCCGGCACCCTGAAGGCGGTCGAGCTGCCTTTCGGCGATGGTGCCTACAAAGTTCATCAGCAGGTTGCGGCGGTTGTAGCCGTTCAGTGTCTGACCGCCGATTTCGAGCGCCAGAAACGGGTTGCAGAGCAGTCCGCGGCCAATCATCAGGTGCGTCACGGTTGGGTTTTTCTCAATCAGAAGGTGCGCTTGTTCCGCGGTGCGGATGTCGCCGTTGTAGGCCACCGGGTGTGCCGCTTTCGCGATAATCTCGGGCAAAACGCTACTGTCGGCCTCGCCGTTATACATTTGTTTCCCGATTCGCGGATGCACGATTATCTCTTTTATTTTGTGACGGTTAAGCACGTCAAGCACGGGCCAAATCTCGTCAGGCGAAAGGTAGCCCGTTCGCATTTTCACCGAAAGAGAGATATCGCTCCGCGCCTCGACTTCGGTGAGTATGCTGTCGATTCTTTCGGGGTAGGGCAGCAGCCCGGCGCCCAATTGCCGCTTGGCAACCATTGGGAAGGGGCAGCCAAGATTCCAGTTCAACTCGGTGTAGCCCATAGCCGCCACGGCATTGGCCACTTGCAGAATATCGGCGGCGCTGTTGGCGAGCACCTGCGGCACAACGTGCAAGCCCCGGTTATTTTCGGGGGCAATGTCGTCAAGGTATTTTTTGCGGATTTCGCCGTTCTCAATCCTGATAAAGGGCGCGTAAAACACACCAATGCCGCCAATCCGGTTGATTGCCGACCTGAAAATGGCTTCGGTATAGCCCTGCATCGGTGCCAGTGATATTCGCATACGGCAAAAATATAATCTTCATTCACATAAAAAAACCGAACCATCCATCAGAAGGTCCGGTTTTATTTTGTTGGCAATCAAAACTCAACGCTGTTTCGAGAATTTCGTAATCGTCCAGCGCAGACCGTCGCACACAAGCAGCACGTAGAGCAGGCCGTTCATAATCCACATCACAATAATGTTGAACCAGAACGTGTCAATCTGCAGGTTGCCAATCTGCTTGAACGGCGCGTAGAAATGGGCGCGGCCGCAGTGGCTCTCGGGCTCTTTGTAAACGGGGTCCGACACTTGAATGAAATGGTCGCCCATATCGTGAATCTTCTCAATATCAACGCGGTTCAGCACAAAGTTCGACAGAGCCTCGTTGGTGTAGTTCTTCTTCAGCTCAACAAGCGCCTTGTTGCCGCCCAGCTCTTCGGCCAGACTGCTGATTTCGCGGTCAAGAACCGATATGGCCTTGTTCTGCTTCTGCTGATAGAGCTTGGCAGTCTTGTCAAGGAACGATGTCAGGTTTTCCTGCACATCATCGTTGTATTTTTCAGGCGTGAGCAGGTCGATGTCCTCGAATTGCTGTTTTGGCGTGCGGTCGTTGATTTTCGATACTTCGGTGTGCAGAAGTCCGATAATCTGATTGCGGGTTTCCTCGTCGGCGTTAGCCAGTTTGGCAATCTTGTTGTTCAGCGCCGGCACCAGGTACGAGCCGATGTAAGCCGCCTCACTCTTCTTCTGCTCAATCAGGAAGAAGTTCTTCATATACTCGTTGTCGCGGAATTGCTTCACAGCCATTGCCTCGTAGGCCCAGCGCGACGGCATAAGGTCGCCAATCACAGGCACCACCTCGTATGAACTGATGGCCTTGTTCAGTTTGTCGAATTTCACCATTGTTCCGCTGAAAAGCAACTGCGGCACAATCAGGAACGGAATCAGAATGTAGATGGTGACAACCGAGTCGAGCGCGGCCGAGATGTTCAGGCCAATCATATTCGACACGCACGAAGCGGTGAACAGTATCAGCCAGTGGGCCAGCGTCATACCGTGAATTTCCATTATGGTGTTGCCGATGAGCACGAACGAGAGCGTCTGAATGGCCGAAATCACAAACAGAACTGCGATTTTGCTGTTCAGATAACTTACGTGGCTCAAGTTCAGGAACGACTCGCGCTTGAGCAGCTGACGGTCGCGGATAATCTCTTCGGCGCTCACGGTCAAGCCGATGAAGATTGAAACCACAACGCCCATAAACAGGTAGATGGGCAGGTTCTCGTTGCCGCTGAAGACAAAGATGTTCGGATTGCCGCCCTCGCCGGCGATGTACTTGGTAAAGTAGGCCAGAATGAGCGCCAGCACCGGTGCCTCAAGGAAGTTGATGAGCATATATTGGCGGTTGGCCAGCTTCGACAGAATGTTGCGCTCGCAGAATATGCGGAACTGCTTGAACATTCCCGGAATGTTGAAGTTGTTTTTCGGCAAATCCTGTTTCTCGGTGTCGAATTTTATCTTCGATTTTGAGTGCTCCTCATACATTGCGGCCCATTCCTCAGGCGATGTCTTACGCTTGTGAGTGGTGCGGCCGTACTCGTCAACCACCTTCGACTCCAGAATCTGAAGCACCTGCTCAGGGTTGATATTACCGCAATGGTAACATTCACTCTCTGTGGCATTTACGTGGTTGCTCATTGTCTTGAAGTAAACCACCGAGTCAACCGGATTGCCGTAGTAAACCAGGTAGCCGCCCTTGTCCATAATGAGCAGCTTGTCGAACATCTTGAAGATGACTGACGACGGTTGGTGAATGTTGACAATCACCAACTTACCCTTCAGCGTCTGTTCCTTCAGAAGGTCCATAACCATTTCCGAGTCCATCGACGAAAGTCCCGATGTAGGCTCATCGACAAACATCACAAGCGGCTCGCGGATAAGTTCCAGAGCAATGTTCAGGCGCTTGCGCTGACCGCCGCTGATGGTCTTGTTCAGCGGGTTGCCCACCACCAGGTCGGCGGTGGCCTTCAGGTCAAGGTCTTCCAAAACCTTGTTCACGGCCTCGTCAATCTGCTCTTCGGTGTAATCGCTGAAACAGAGTTTGGCGCTATAGTAAAGGTTCTGATATACAGTAAGTTCCTCAATCAGCAAATCGTCCTGCGGCACAAATCCGATGACGCCGTTCAGTTTCTCTTTTTCGGTGTAGATGTTGTAGCCGTTGATGAGAATCTCGCCGCTCTGCGGTTGCAGATTGCCGTTGAGCACGTTGAGCAGCGTCGATTTTCCCACGCCCGAGCCGCCCATAATGCCGATAAGCTCGCCGCCCTGCTCGCAGAAGTTGAAGTTGTGCAGACCGTTCTTGCTGCCCTTGAATCGGAATTCCACGTCTTTGGCCGTGAACACCACCTTCTCGGCGTTCATTGCGTTGATGAATTTCGAAACAATGTCGCTGTAGTAGATTGAGCCGATGCGCGGGCTGCGGATGGCCGAGCCTTTCGGCAGCACGTAGGTGCGGTTGAGCATAATGCTGTGGCCGTTCAGGTAGAGTTCGGTCTCGCCCACGTAGCGGAAAGCGTACGCGTTGATTGACGGCAGGAACAGAATCATCACGTGACCTTCCAAGTCCTTGAAACGCAGGTGTTTGACCTCGGCGTTTGGTGATTCGTTGTTCTTGTCGAGAATCAGTATGTTTTCCTTGTGCGGAATTTCATCGAGTTTAGGATTGAGAGTGAAGGCATAGCAGTTAAAATATTCATCTTCAGGGATATTGAAGATGTCCGAAACGGTTTTCACGAAGTCGATTTCCTGTTCGGTGATTTCTTCGCCAAAGCTGATGAACTCGAGCAACTGCAGCAGCACCAGCAGTTTTTGGTCCTGTTTCAGCTCGCCGTTAATCTGCTCGCAGATGCGCAGCACCTTAACCGAGTTGAGCGATGTGCGCTTGCGTTCCTGCGTGCCGTCTTTTTTGACGCCGCCACCGCGTTCCTCAACGTATTTGTCGAACAATTGCAGATACTCAGTCACCTGTTCCGAACTGAGCATCAGCCTCAAATATGACTCAACAATAGAGCGCGATTTCTCGTTGACGCCTTCTTTGTTTGCAGTGGCAATGATTGCGAAAAGCTGCATCAATGCCTTCAAAATGGATTCACTCATATGCCTTTTGTTATCTTACAAGGTCTGCAACCTGATGATTTTGTTTTGATTTGATTCGGTTTACAGGCCTACTATACATCAAACAAAAAAAGCAAAAAAAATGATTGGTACAAAATAAAACCTTGATGGTGCGGTAAAATCCGTATGGGTACCGATTCCGGCATACCCGGTCGGTTTGATTTCTCCGGTTTGCGTCAGAATTTTACTGCCTCAAAAAATGAAACGCATTGAGGAATTTGATGCGGTGGCCGTGGGCAACGTGAAGGTCGGGAGTGGGCTGCATCAGCTTGACAACAGCCTCGTAGATGTCGTCGGGCGAGTAGCCGCAAATCTCGTAGAGCTCGTGCGAGGCACCGTGCTCAACAAACTTGTCGGGGATGCCGAGACGCACCACGGTGGCCGTGAAATTATGGTCGGCCATAAACTCAAGAACAGCGCTTCCGAAGCCGCCCTGAAGCACTCCGTCTTCTATGGTGACGATTTTGTTGAACCGTCTGAAAACACTGAGTAGTAACTCTTTATCCATTGGCTTTACGAAGCGCATATCGTAATGTGCATAGTCGATGCCGTGGGCCAAAATCTTATCAGCAACCTCGTTGACAAAATTACCGGTGTTGCCGATAGTGAGAATGGCCACATCGGAGCCTTCGCGGATGGTTCGCGCCTTGCCCACGGGGACGAGCTCAAACGGCCCGTGCCAGTTGTTGCCGGGCGCTTTTCCTCGCGGATAGCGGATAGAGAACGGCCCCGACGGCTTGTACTGCGCGGTGTACATCATATTGCGGAGCTCGTGCTCGTCCATCGGAGCGGCAATGGTCATATTCGGGATGCTGCGCATAAAGGCGATGTCGAAAGCGCCGTGGTGTGTCGGACCGTCGGCGCCAACAATGCCGGCGCGGTCGAGGCAGAAGACAACGTTGAGGTTCTGCAGCGCCACATCGTGGATTATCTGGTCGTAGGCGCGCTGCATAAAGGATGAGTAGATGTTGCAGAACGGCACCATTCCCTGCGCGGCCAGTCCGGCGGCGAACGTCACGGCGTGCTCCTCGGCAATGCCCACATCGAAGGTGCGGTCGGGCATCTTCTCCATCATAATGTTCATACTGCAGCCCGTTGGCATTGCCGGCGTGATGCCCACAATCTTCGGGTTGTGCTCGGCAAGCTCGAGCAGTGTGTGCCCGAACACGTCCTGAAAGCGCGGACGGTCGTCGGTTTTTCCTTTGATAATCTCACCCGTTTCCTTGTCGAACAAGCCCGGAGCGTGCCAGGTTGTCTGGTCCTGCTCGGCCTGCGGGAAGCCTTTGCCCTTCACGGTTTTAATGTGCAGCAGTTTCGGCCCCTGAATGCGTTTCAGGTCTTCGAGAACCTTGGCCAAATAAATGACATCGTGGCCGTCGATGGGCCCGAAGTAGCGGAAGTTCAAGGCCTCGAACAAGTTGCCCTGCTTCATCAGGATGGCCTTCACGCCGTGGTCGATTTTCTGTATAAGAGCCTGAGTGTTAGGTCCGAAGCGGTTCAGCTTGCCCAATACGTTCCACACATCCTCCTTCAGCTTGTTGTATTTCTGCGATGTCGAGACATCGACCAGATAGTCTTTGAACGCGCCCACACTGGGGTCGATGGCCATATTGTTGTCGTTGAGGATGACAAGCAGATTGGTTTTCTGCACTCCGGCGTTGTTAAGCCCCTCGAAGGCCAGGCCGCCGGTCATTGAGCCGTCGCCAATGACTGCCACCACATTGCGGTCGGTTTCGCCTTTGAGCTTGGCACCCATTGCCAGACCCAAAGCGGCTGATATTGAAGTTGATGCGTGCCCGGCGCCAAACGAGTCGTACTCGCTCTCGCTGCGCTTCGGGAAACCCGAAATGCCGTGCAGCAGACGGTTCGACGGGAAAAGGTCGCGGCGGCCGGTGAGAATCTTGTGCCCGTAGGCTTGGTGCCCCACGTCCCACACAAGCTGGTCGTAAGGCGTGTTATAGACGTAATGAAGTGCCACCGTGAGCTCAACCACACCCAAACTTGAGCCGAAATGGCCGGGGTGCTTGCTCACCACATCGATGATGTACTGGCGCAGCTCGTCGCAAACCAACGGCAACTCCTCAACCTTGAGTTTCTTAAGGTCGTCAGGCGAATTTATCTGTGAAAGATACTTACTGTCAGGCATTGCCGTACGCTTTTACGAGTGTCCACTAACAAAAGCGCAAATATAAACCCGCGTTCGATACGTTCGCCGTTTTTGTGGTGTTTTTTGCGATTGAGTTGACCCAAGAAGGATTTCAAGCGTCATCTGCGCACTGCGCGGACTGAAATTCCATAAAACCTGTTGTTGCTCACAATGTCGCAATAGCCATAGTGAAAACTGACAAAAATGGCGAAAGAAGAATTGTCTCTGTCAAGAACGGACGACCAATAATCGCCGGTGATAGCTACTTGATTGAGTCTGTTTTTGTCATAGAAACCCGCCGCTGGCAGAAAAATATGAACGCCTTGTTTGTATCTATGAGCGACAATGTAACCAGCTACTGAAGTGTTTTTGTAATTGTCAGTCCACGTCCACCGGCATTCATCAATCAATTCGCGCCATTGTTCCTCGGTGGGGATGCACCATCCTTTGCCCATAGCAACAGACGCGGCATCGTCTTCGGGATTTAACATAATGCGATAATCGGTAAAACCATTGTCGCCATATTCCGGATTGCAGCAATATTTTGTCAAGGCTTTGAAACTACGGTTGCAAAGTCGGTAGTTTGGCCAGCAGTATCCATAATAGCCATCCTGCAACGGTTTCGACCATCTGCCCCTATAAAAATGCGGCACAATCTCGCCCCAGCCGAAATAATCTCCATATTGTTCGGGAGATTTTGCACCCACATTGCAGGTAGCCCAGAGCGTACCGCTACTAAGCCCAAGGTCAACATAACTTTTCTTGCCCTGCGCCATAACGCCAATGACTATCATAACGGCGGCAAATGATGAGATTAATCTTTTCATAATCAGATGTCAGATTTGTTTTCACAAAAAAAAAACAAAAAATAATATCGTAAAATGACGCCAAACAAATCTGAACTGAAACCCATTTCGCCCCGAAGGGGCAGAAGCACATAGCCCATAGCCCAAGGCAGCGCCTTGGGAACGATTGCAGCCATCGAAGGTTCGCCCTGAAGGGGCAAAAGAATGGTTGTTATTGTATATTCAAATTGTCTGTAGCCCTTACAGGGCGTTTTTTTGTGGGGGTCGCATTACCCAAGGCGCCGCTGAGCTTGCCTTGGGCTATGTGTGAATTGCGCCTTCAGCGCGCTATGTTCGGATACATTTGGGTTAGTTTGGTTAGAGTTTTTTCACTAACCGATTTTATCCGATTCGAGCCGATTTTTTCTCGCAAGCGAGAATTATTATTTCTAACCAAACACATCCAATAGCCCAAGGCAGCGCCTTGGGAACGATTGCAGCCATCGAAGGTTCGCCCTGAAGGGGCAAAAGAATGGTTGTTATTGTATATTCAAATTGTCTGTTGTCCTTACAGGGCGTTTTTCGTGGGGTCGCATTACCCAAGGCGCCGCTGAGCTTGCCTTGGGCTATGTATGAATTGTCCCTTCGGGGCGCTATGTTCGGATACATTTGGGTTAGTTTGGTTAGAGATTAAAATCTGTGTAAATCAGTGTTTTCTGTGTAATCTGTGCGATTTTTGCGTGCACTGGCGTTTGTTATGCAACCCCTAACGGGGTTGTTATGTTGGTTGATTTGTTTTTCTACCGATATGTATGTCCTACGGACATTTTTAAACGGTTTGTTTTCAAATCAAACAACCCTTCAGAATCCTAAAATTCGTCTATTACACCTAATTTCTTCATTTTAAATGGCAGTTTTAGTTCTTTCGTTTCAAAATAGTATCGTCAAGTTTTAATTTTTTATTACTCAAAACTTTCAATTCAAGATTTCCTTCAATAAAACCACCACCTTGAAGTGCTTTTGCAATATCATCTGATTCGGGATTTCTATTGCACTTTATCGTTATTAAATTGTTGTGTAAATGCCATTCGCCGTAACAATTATTCTGTGCTAAATCAAACAATTTCATTAAAGAACAAGTGCTGTCTTGATTCAGTTTTAATTCAACATAATAGAACCCTTCCTTTCCATCATAAGTGCCACACAATGTATTGAATGAATACTGCTGACTTTTGCAGGAAGAAAAAAGGAACGGGATTGATAAAATTACAAATAACTTTTTCATTGCTCTTTATAATGCGTTTTCCATTTGTTTAATTCGGTGACAACTCTGATTGCGCTGGCCGTTTCCCCAAATCAAAGAACACAGGCATAAAGAGCGCCAAGGCGATGATGGAGAAGACCATTCCGCCGATGACGCCGATGGCGAAGGCGAACCAGAAGACGTCGTCGTTGCCGTCGAAGAGGAAGGGAATGAGGCCCAGCACGGTGCTGACAATGGTGAGCATTGTGGGCACAATCTTGCGGTTGAAGGCCTTGAGGTACGAGCGCAGCCCTGGGCGGTGGCTAATGGCGCTCACGGTGTTGAACTCGGCCGTGAGGTAGATGCCCGCGTTCACCACAATGCCGCAGAGCATCACCATTGCCGCGTAGCCACCCTGGTCGAAGGTGACGCCGAAGATGGGGTACACCAGGAACAGCCCGATGAAACTAACGGGTATCATCAGAATGATGACGAGCGGCTTCTTGAACGACTCGAACAGCGCCGAGCAAATCATCAGAATGACGGCCACCACGCCGAAGAGCAAGCCCGCCTGCTGGCGTTTTTGTCGGCCGCTCCAGTAGTAACCGCCGCCCGACTTGGCGCGGAAGCCCATCGGGAGGGTTTTGTTGAGGCGGTCAACCTGTTTCTCAATCAGTTTCGAGCGCAACTCCCACGAGCCCACATACTCAAACCCCACGTTGATGGAGTACTCCTGGTTCTCGCGGGTGATGTTCAGGCCTGTGCGGCTCTTGACAACCGAGCCCACATCGTTCAGGCGGGTTATAACGCTGTCAATCACCACCATATCGTTACGGATGTGCCAGAGGTCGAAGTAGTCGCGCTCCTGCGACGAGAGCATCACGGGAGTGTTGTGGGTGCCGTCGAAAACCTGGCCAATCTCGCGGTGGTACATCTGCTCGCCAAGGAAATCGAAGTAGCGGCGCACGTTGATGCCCGTCTGCGTTATGCGCTTGCGGTCGAAATCGAGGCGGAACTCATTACCCACAAACGAGTTCCAGCCGACTGAGAACCCAGCGTCGCTCACGCGGCGGTTGTTTTTGAGCGTGTCAATCAGTTGCTCGGCGTAGCGGTAGAGCTGGTCGTAGTTGTAGCCCAGCAGTGTTATTGAGTTGCTCCACGATGTTCGGTAAACGCTGTTGCTCAGCGAGCGGTCGTTCTCGTCGAGGGCGCTCACATACCACGTCGCGCCGCCGTAGCCGCAGGCCTTGCGCCAGAGTCGGTCTTTGAGCACGTAGGGGAAGCGCGAGTGCTCGAACTCCTTCTTGAACCGAATCTCGATGCTGCCGTTGGTGCCCGAGAGCGATGTGCGGAAATCGCTAATCTCGTCGAACTGACTGAGCCAGTTCTCCATCTGAATAACAATGTCGTTGAGTTGCTGCACCGAGCAGCCTTCGGGCATCTGCGCCTCAACGCGGAGAATCTTCTCGGGCTTGGCCTCGCGGTAGAACGAGCCGCCACCGTTCATCTTCTTGCAGAACAGATTGAACGAGCCGCCCAGAATGTTCTCAAACCACTCCTTATTCTTCTGGTACCATTTGCCGCCGATGGTCTCGTTGTAGAAGCCCACCAGGCCGCCTTTTTTGGCCGCGTCGTCGTACTCTGCGAAACCGCTGTGGCGAACCTCGGTTGGCAGCAGATTGACAGGCAGGCCGAAGCCCAGAATCAGCACCACAATGAAAATCCAGCGGTGGCCGCGGCACCAGGCAATCAGTCGGGCGTAGCGGGCGGTGAAGCGCACAATCTTGCGCTTGCGGGCCACGGGCGTGTTGGCCACACCGCGCTGGCGCAGCGGCATCTTGTCGAGCAGGGCGGGCACAAACCAGAAGGCCACGGCCAGCGAGAGCGAGAGGTTTATGACGATGACCCAGATGAATCCCGACAGGTGGGTGAGTTGCTCCTGCGGCAGGAAGAACACCATCAGCAGCGCGGCAATGGTGGTGAGCAGAGCGCCCGTCACGGCGCCCATCACGCGGCGGTTGCCGTAGTAGGTGTAGTGGTCGGCCACAACAATGGCCGTATCGATGATGATGCCCAGCGAGACGGTGATGCCAGCCATCGAGTAAAGTTCAATGTCGATGCCGAAAAGGCAGTAGAAGATGGCCGCCGCGAGCAGGTTGGCCAGAATGGTGAGCCCGATGATGGCCAGATAGCGCAGGCTGCGGCTCACAAGCAGCACAAAGAGCAGCAGAATGGCCAGCGACATTCCTGCGCGGAACAGAATCTTGTTTATCTCGCGCTTGAGCGACACCGACGCGTCCGACGTCTGCTCAATGGCGAACTTGGGCGGGAAGGTGAGGCGGATTTTCTCCATCATCTGCTTCACGGCCGCGCACACGCCGATGGTGTTGATGCCCTCGGCTCCGAAAACGTACACATCGATGGTGTTCAGGCCGTTGATGCGGTTGTACTGCGTGGGCAGTTTCTCCTCGTAGGTGACGCGCGCGAAATCGCCCATCACAAAGAGCCGCCCGTTGGTCTCGGCCACTGGAATCTGCTCAATCTCGTTCTGGCTGCCGCCCATTTTCAGGCGCACAAGCATCATCTGGCCCGTGGTGACCATTGTGCCAGCAATATCGTTGCGGAAGTAGTCGCCGAAGGCCTTTGTCAGATGGTTGGGCGTGAGGCCCGCGGCCCGCAGCGCGTCGGGGTCGAAGCGGATGACCCACTGGAACGGCATCGCGCCCGATGTGCTGACGCTCTCAACGCCGTCGATTCGCGAAAGCGGAGTGACAATGTGCTCCTCGGCGTAGCGTGCGATGGCCTCGGGGGGCATATCGGCGTTGATGGTGTAACTCATAATCATCGGGTTGCCGCCTGAGCCCGACACTGAGCCCGACACGTAGGGGTTCACGCCCTCGGGCAGTTTGTTTTTTATCTGCCGCAGATGGGTCGATACCTCAAAGCGGGCCGTCTCAATGTCAACATCGTCTTTGAAGCGAATCTGCACGTAGCCGCCGCCCTGGTACGACTCGGCCCGCGTGTAGTCGATGCCGCCGATGGTGTTCAGCGCGCCCTCAATCACCGATGTCACCTCCGACTCGGTGACACGCGCCGAGGCGGGATAGTTGAAACTCACGCTGACCTGGCTCTGCTTGGGGCTGGGGCTGTACTGCAGGCGCAGAAGCGGCAGCACGGCGGCTCCGACAATCATCAGAACCACCATTATCAGTATGACTGAAAACGAGGAAACCCGCCGACCGTTTTGTTGCAACATACTTAAAATCAGATTTTTTCAGTTTTACGATAGATGGCGTAGTAGGCTATCGGCACAAAGAAGACGCTCACCAGCGTGCCAGCCACCATTCCCGCAATGAGCGCCAGCGAGAGCGGATACTGCAGGTCGCTGCCCATATCGCCCTTGACAAGGAACGGCGCAATGGCCAGAATGGTTGTCAATGAGGTCATTATGATGGGTTTCAGACGGCGGCGGCCAGCGTCCATAATGGCGCGTTTCAGGCTCATTCCGCTTGCGCGCAGACGGTTGATGGTGTCCACCTTCAAAATACTGTCGTTGATGACGATGCCGCACATTACCACAATGCCAATCATCGACATCAGGTTGAGGCTCTCGCCGAAGATTTTGAGCGCCAGCATTGCCGCAAAAATGTCGGTGAGCAGTTCGAGCATAATGATGAGCGGCTGCACAAGGCTCTCGAACTGCGCCGCCAGAATGAAGAACAGCAGCAGCACCGAGATGAGCAGCACCATACACATCTCTCTGATTAACTCGCGGTTGGTGAAATAGGCGCCTGAGAAATCGACCTCGAACCCGTCGGTCTGGCGCACCACCTCGCGGATGGCCGCCATTGCTGGCTCCACCTGGCGGCCGCTGATGTCGAGCGGAATGGGGTAGTACTCACCGTCGGCACCCGAGGTGATGGTTTTCAGGTCGCGGTTGCGCGTCTCCTTCATCAGCACGTCGAGCGGAACGCTGCCGCCCTTGGTGGCAATCTGGCAGCCGCTGATGAGGTCGGCGGCCTGCTTGTGGCCCGCGCCAATCACAATCGGCTCCGACACATCGCCCTTGCTGATGCGCAGTATCTGATTGTCGTTCATCGCGTTGCGCAGATATTGCATTATCTGGTCGTAACTGACGCCGTAGAGCGCAAGCCGCTCGGGGTCGGCCACAAGTTCAATGTAGTCGTTCCACTCAATGGGCTGCACGCCAGCATCGGGCAGGGCGGCGCGAATCTGGTCGCAGACGGCCGTGAGCGCGGCAGGCGTTGGCGGTTCGCCGCCCGTGGCCCGCAGACGCACGGTGAGCGGCGGCTCCTTCTCGGCAAAAATCATATCGAAGATGTTGCCCGCGGCTCGGCTGCTCACCACCGATTGCGGCCACTGATGGCGCATTGTCTCGGCTATCTGTTTCTCAATCAGCGCAATATCGTCGGGCGATGCGGCTTTGATGTAGATGACAGCCTCGGTGGGCGTTATCTCGCCCGTGTGGGCAAGCACAAACTGCTGAGAGCCGACCATACAAGTGGATTGCCTGATGAGGCTGCCGAAACTGCCAATCAGGCTCTGGCAGCGGCGGTTGTTCTCCTCAACGGTGATGCGCTCGTTCCACTCAATGCTCACAAGGGTGTCGGCGTGCGCCATCACGGGCAGTTTGCGTTTTTCGAGCCCTATGAACAGCAGCCCAATCAGCAGCACCGACGCGCCCAAAACCGACCACACCACGGCGCGGCGGCGGAAAAGCCACTTGAGCCAGCGGTCGTAGATGGCAATGAGCCAGCCGCCCTTCTCGCGCGGCAGCGCACCGCCGTTCGGGTTCTGGCTCTGACGCTTGTAGAGCAGGTTGTAGAGCACGGGCATCAGCAGCACCGACACCAGCAGGGCCGACATCAGCGTGATGCTCACGGCCATCGCCTCGTCGTAGAAAAGGGCGCCCGCAATGCCGCTCACAAAAATCATCGGCACAAAAATGGCGCACGTGGTGAGCACCGAACTCAGCATCGGCGTGAAAACCTCCTGCGAGCCGTAAACGCACGCGTCGGGCAGCCGTTCGCCCTTGCGCCACCGCTGCGTTATGTTGTCGATGGTGATGATGGAGTTATCCACCATCATTCCCAGGCCCAGCACAAGGCCCGAGAGCGATATGACGTTGATTGATATGCCGATGACGTAGAACAGCAGGAACGAGAGGATGAGCGCCGTGGGGATGGTGACCACCACCAGCACGGGCGATTTGAAGTCGTGCATAAAGAAGAAGATTATCAGGCAGGCGAACAGCGCGCCGAAAATCAGGTTCTTAATCATATTGTTGATGGAGTAGTCGAGCAGTTCGGTCTGGTCGCGGGTGATGGTGAAGCGCATTGTGGGGTAATCGTCGGCGAAAGCCTTCATCAGTTCGCTCACGCCCTTCTGCAGGTCGGCCATACGCGCCTCGGTGCGCTTGATGACGGCCATTGTGACGCACTGGCGGCCGTCGGAGGTTATCATCCCCTTCATTGTCTGCGGCTGCTCGCGCACTTCGGCCAGGTCTTTGAGTTGATAAACGCGGTCGTTCACCTTCAGCCACACGTCCTCAACATCGGAGCGGGTGAGGAGCGCCGACTCAAAGCGGACGTCGAAGCGGTACTCGCCGTCGCGGATGCTCAGACTGCCTAGATGCACGTTGGCTCCGTTGATGGCGTCGCCAAGTTGCTGCTCGGTGATGCCCATCGAGTGCAGTTTCTGCATATCGGGCACAATGAGCAACTCGGGGTGCAGCAGGCCCGACACGTCAACCATAGCCACCTCGGGCAACTGCTCAATGCGGCGCACAATCACCTGGCGGGTGAAGGCGCTCATCTCCAGCGTCTGCTGCGCGGTGACAATGCTGTCGGCCAGCGTCACGTTGATGAAGAAGGCTGGGATGTCAGTTGCGCTGGCGCGAGCCACCACTGGGCGGTCCTCGCCTCGGGGCCAGTTGGCCATTGCGCGGTCGATGCGCTCGTTCACGTCGATGAAGATGTAGTCGGCGTCGGAGCCGTAGTCGAACGTCATTGAGATGACGCCGCTGCCGTCTTTGGCCGTGCAGTTAATCTGGCTCAAATGCGGCACCTGCACCAGTTGCGACCGCAGGGGGGCAATCATCGTCTCGTTCAACTCGCGCGCCGACTTGCCCGCCGACGACACCTGCACGGTTATCTGCGGAATGTCGATGTCGGGCACGAGCGACACTGGCAGCATATTGATGGCCGCCACGCCGAGCACCAGCACCGCTATGAGCACCATTGTGACGGCTATAGGTTTGTTTATCAACTGTTTAAACATAAACGTTAAATGTTTAGATGTTTAGTGTTTAGAAGTTTAGTTTTTTTAGCGCCCTGACGGGCGGAAATTTTCAAAAAATCCGATTTAAAATTGTTCAAAATTCATCTCTAACCAAACTTATCCAAACTGAAACCAAAACCTTGTGTTTGGATTGTTTCGGGTTCGTTTGGTTAACGTTAAAAATCATTTTTTTGTTTAATTGGTGAATCGGTGAATCGTGTCCCTACCAACACCTAACACCATTTAATTGTTAATTATTCATTGTTAATTGTTTAACTGGTGAATTGGTGAATTGGGGCGGACGCGATGAATCGCGTCCCTACAAACACCTAACACCATTTTCCTACATTGTTTTCAATTTAAACTGCAAGATAACAGGATTATAATCGTTTCCCTTCATTGCCTCGATAATGCGTTTGCCAAGCGGCGACAGCTCCTCGTTGGAGTTGATTTTGCTCTCCCAGTCACCTTGAATTATCTTTGTGTAAACACCGTTGTCAACCATATCAATGTTAACCTCAAAATTCAAGCCGCCAATGCGGACCTCGTAGTTGCGAACTCTTTCGGGGCTGGCAATGGCAAGGCAGTTGCGCCCTTTATCATTCATAACGGTAAAATGCCAATAGGCCAGCGTCGAACCATATAGTTGCGGATGGTAACAGCCAGTGCTGTAATCACCCTTAATGACCATATTTATCATCATCACACCATTTACATTTTCAACTGACATTTCGGGTTCGGGCATTTTCATTTCACCATAGTCGATTGTCAAGACTTTCTCTGCCTGTCCGTTGACATAGCGGTAGATGGTGTGTTGGGGCATCATCAGCGACATCAGTACACCGTTGCTTGTGCGCGTAAATACGGGACCATCATCGCCTTGCGCAATACAAAACAGTTTGGTCAGGTTTTGCCCGTCGAATCTGTACAAAACGGAGCTGTCTTTTATCACCGTCACTGAATTGCCGCCAAATTGCTCTTTTTCAACATTTTTCAGTTCATCTTCCGGCGGCAGGGCAGTCATTAACATCTCGTTGTGGCCGAGGGCAAACAAGCTGTGAGCGTATGTTTTGAGTGGGAATCTTGTTTCAAATTTGAACGGCGATGTTTTGAAGCACATAATCTGGCCTCTGTTATCGTAGCCATAGAAAAGATTTTCGTCGGGCAGATAGGAAAATTGCAGAAGCTGGCTGTACTCGTTGGGGCCGTTACCCGCGGCGTGAAGTTTGTCAACGAGTTTTCCGTCTTTGATGTGGTAAAATAATTGCCACCGATTGCCGCCGCAGGCAATGAAATCGTTGCTGTTTCCGCTTATGCCCCTAATTTCATCTATCGGCTCGTCAGATTTAATAGGTATAACCTCAATCGCCTCGGCAATCTGCTCAAGGTCAATGGTTTCGATGTCTTTTACCTCGTTTTTAATCACCCATCCGTCGGGTGTTTGGTTTTTGCTGCCGCTGTTGCAGGCGGTCAATGCTGTTGCCAATGTTAGGGCAACGATTGATAATTGTTTGGTTTTCATTTTGTTGTGGTATTAAATTGTTTTCGTTATCGCCCTGACGGGCGGAAATTTTTAAAAAATCCGATTTAAAATTGTTCAAAATTCATCTCTAACCAAACTTATCCAAACTGAAACCAAAACCTTGCGTTTGGATTGTTTCGGGTTCGTTTGGTTAGCGTTAAAATCTTAAAAATCATTTTCTTATAATTTTGTTCTAAATTTTCTTTCAATTTCCCGCGAAGCGGTGTCCGTTTATTTTTTGTTTAATTGGTGTCCCGATAGCTATCGGGATGGTGAATCGTGGGCGGACGCGA
>CADASL010000002.1 GCA_902790595.1 uncultured Bacteroidales bacterium | reverse complement strand
TCCCATCCCGAACACAGAAGTTAAGCCCTTCAGCGCCGATGGTACTGCGTACAGTGGGAGAGTAGGTCGCCGCCCGCCTTCAGAACCCCGATTCCTTTTGGAGTCGGGGTTCTTTTTTTTGTGTGGTTTTATAAAAAATGCACGCGATAGAGGCAATGCGCAATATGTGGAAACAATGCGCGCGCCATCTCAACAGAATTGCCATAAAAAATTCCCCCTCAATCGGCAAACTATACATTAAAAATATATATATGCGCACCGTTTAACCAAATGGACACCAATTCTAAAAAGTAATTTTAATTCGCGTTATGTGTGAAATATTGTGTAATAACGGTTTGCAATTGTCAAGCATTTGTTTAAACACACACTATAACTCATTGCTTGTTAAAAACATAAGGCATTTGCGTATTTGTGAACCACAAGGCGCAAGCGCTTTTTTGTATAAAAACCGATAAATAATTTTAATTTAACTAAATATAAAAATCTATGAAACAAACTTTTATGAAAATCAGGGCTTTGATGCTGGCGGGAATGCTTCTGGCAGCAGTGTTAATTGCAAACGCAAAATCGAGCGGATTCACGTATCAGGCAGTTGTGCGCGATGCGAACGGAAACTTAGTTGAAAACTCAAATGTCGGGCTGCGCCTGACCTTGACCGACCAGAGCGGCGTGCCAGTGATGTATCAGGAGACGCTGAGCGCGACCACCAACAGCTATGGTGTGCTGAGCGTGCTTGTGGGCTCGCAGGATACCGCTGCAATGAACCGCGTCGATTGGAGCAGGGGCGTTTGGATGCACGTCGAGGTTGACCCGCGCGGCGGCACCAACTACATCGATTTGGGCCTGACCAAACTCCAGGCCGTTCCTTACGCCTTCTATGCCGCCGCTCGCCCCCAACCGCTCCGCGCCCGCGCCAACAGCCCCGCGCCAACAGCCCCGCGCCTCGCACCCAACCGCCGCGCCCCGTCCTCTGCGCATTTTTGCGGTGTTGTATCCCCTCTGATGGCAATAATTTTCCGATAACCGATTTAGAAAAGAGTTACCTTTGTGAGTCTAAAAACCAGAGGATTATTAAAACCAAACAATCACAATAATTTGTTGAACATCAGTAATATGATTCCGGTAAATAAGGATTTTGACAATCAGAATATCAGGCGCGCGACATTGCGTTTCCCCCTTAATACACAGGTGTTTGCATTTTGGAAAAGTCGGATGCGAACATTTTTTATGTCAGACAAATGAGAAAAATCAACAACATAATTTAAAATGCTATGAAACAGTTTTTTGTAAGAATTAAAACATCAGTGCTGGCGGTTGTTCTGCTGGCAGTGGCCACAATGGCAAACGCACAAAATGCCGGGTTCAATTATCAGGCTGTGGTGCGAAACGCTCAAGGCGAGCTTGTGAGCAACGCCAATGTCGGTCTTCGCATCACGCTCACCGACGAACGCGGACTGCAAGCAATGTACAGCGAGACGCAAACCGTGGCAACCAATGCTTATGGCGTGCTTTCGGTAACAGTGGGCGCCGGAACTCCGGCCGACAACAAGACGCTGGACAGCGTTGACTGGGCCGGCGGTAACGTTTGGATGCGTGTTGAGATGGACACCAAGGGCGGGACAAACTACACCGATATGGGGCTGACCAAGCTGCAATCGGTGCCGTTCGCCTATTTCGCGGCAAACGCTAAAGCGGAAAAAGGAGAGAAGGGCGACAAGGGCGCTGATGGCGCTGACGGCGTAGGCATCGCTTCGGTTTCAAACAACGAAGGTCTGGTAACTATCACGCTCACCGACGGCAACGAATACGCTTACAATTTGAAAGGCGCTAAAGGCGACACCGGCGCTCAGGGCGCTCAAGGCCCCAAAGGTGACGATGGCGTTGATGGCAACGACGGCGTGGGCATCGATTCTGTTTCCAACAACAACGGACTGGTGACTTTCACTCTCACCGACGGCAACGAATACACTTACAATTTGAAAGGCGACAAGGGCGACCCCGGCCGCGACGGAATGCAGGTGGACGGAACCGCAGGCCAGACACTTGTGCACAACGGAACAACCTGGGTGGCCACCGATGAGCTGTCGGTTGCGAAGTTGGATGTGAGCAAGCTCAACGTGAAACCCGATTCAGTGGCTGCCAACGACACCATCAACGAGCCGCTGTTCGCCGTTAAAGACCGCAACGGAAACATTGTTTTTGCGGTTTATCCTGACGGAGTTCGTGTTTATGTCGATGAGCAGACCAAGGCCCGTCGCAGCGGATTTGTGGTTACCGGCCGCTCGGCCTCAAAAGATGGCGCCGACAACGATTTCTTTTCCATCGATGCCGAAGGAACTCACATCTATGTTGACGACACCGCAACCACCAAGGCCTGGCCGCTCGGCCTCAAAAGATGGTGACAATACCGATTTCTTTTCCATCAATGGCGATGGCACCAAGGTGTTTGTTAACGATGACGACGACAAGGCCCGCCGCAGCGGATTTGTTGTTACCGGCCGCTCGGCATCAAAAGACGGCGACAATACCGATTTCTTTTCCATCAATGGCGAGGTGACAATACCGATTTCTTTTCCATCAATGGCGATGGCACCAAGGTGTTTGTTAACGATGACGACGACAAGGCCCGTCGCAGCGGATTCGTTGTAACCGGTCGTTCGGCCACAAAAGACGGTGAAGCCAACAACTATTTCTCTGTGAACGATGAAGGTACGCAAGTCTTTATCGATACCGCCTCAAGCAAGGCCCGTCGTAGCGGATTTGTTGTTACCGGGCGCGAAGCCACAAAAGATGGCGACAACACCGATTTCTTTAAAATTAGCGATAAGGGTACGCAAGTATTTGTTGATGAAGATGATACTAATGACAAAGCTCGCCGCAGCGGATTTGTTGTTACCGGCCGCTCGGCATCAAAAGACAATCAGACGCTGTTTGCTGTTGATTTGGAAGGAACAACCGGCGACAATACGGCTGCTTTGGGCCAATATGCCGAGGCCGGAGGTACAGCTTCCACGGCAATGGGCTATTACGCATCGGCTTCGGGCGATTTCAGCACGGCTTTTGGCGAAGGAAGCGAATCTGCAGGCAAAGGCTCTTTTGCTGCTGGAAACTATTCAACAGCCCTTGGCAGTTACAGCACGTCGTTAGGCCAGTTTAGTACGGCAAAAGGCCCTGGCTCTTTTGCTGCAGGCAGTTCTGCAGAAGCTATTGGTGATGTGAGTCTGGCCATCGGCCAAGGATCACGTGCCACAGGTGAATATGCAATGGCAATAGGCAGCAATGCTGTTGTGGACAGCAGCCCAGTTGTGACATATTATGAAGTGCTTGGAGGACTAAAAGACAGTGTGGTAGTTGATTCTTTCCCATCATCTGGCAGTTTTGCAATAGGCTCTAATGCAGAAGCACTTGGCGAGGGTGTTATGGCAATAGGAAATGGCGCAAGCGCCACAGGACGTTTTTCTTTTGCAATTGGCAATTATGCCCATGCGTATGGTAGCGGTAGTATCGCAATGGGACCAGTATCGAGAGCCAACGGACAATCATCCATAGCCATAGGTGGCAGTTGCGAGGCAAATAACGCGGGAGTCGCTATTGGCTTTAGCACCAAGGCGGATTGTGCTGGGTCATTCGCAATAGGTACTGATTGTGACGCAAAAGGTTGGGGATCTGTGGCTTTAGGTAAAAGTGCAACAGCAAAAGCCGATTTGTCTTTCTGCATAGGAGAAGCTTCCAAAACCTTTGGCAAGACTTCAATATGTATCGGTTTTAACTCCGAAACTGAAGAAAATCATTCCATTGCGATAGGCAATTATATCTTTGCAAACAATCCGTGGGAAATTGTATTGGGCAAGTTTAACGATTCAACAAAATATGAAGGATATGACCGCTTGTTCTCTTTTGGATGTGGCAGAGGTTGGAGCGACTGGAGAAATGCCATGGTAATTTTGGATAATGGCAACATTGGTATGGGCACCTCAACGCCTAATTATCAACTTGAAGTGAACGGCACAATTAAGGCAAACAATGTTTCGGAAACATCGGATATAAGATTGAAGCGCGATGTTACAAACCTCGACAACTCATTGCAGAAAGTATTAAAACTGCGTGGCGTCAATTTCTATTGGAAATCGGAAGAGGAAATCAAGACTGTTCTTGGCACGCACGAGAAATGCCAATACCCTGAAACCAAGCAGGTTGGCGTGATTGCTCAAGAGGTAGAGGAGGTTGTGCCTGAGGTTGTCGCAACCGATGCAAAAGGTTTTAAATCAGTTGATTATTCAAAGCTTGTTCCTGTCTTGGTCGAGGCCATCAAAGAGCAGCAAAAGCAGATTGAGGAGCTGCGGCGTATGGTGGAGGAGTTGCAGAGCAAATAGGGAAACAAAAAAAGCGGCTAATATTTCCATTTCTCGTTTAAGTTTCGGTTATTTGTTATCGGTTTAAAAAATTACGGCAATGAAAAGATTCTTTTTGGCAGCAATTGTTGCTGTGGCAATGGTTTCGGGCGTGCGAGCGCAGAATGTCAAGGTTGGCGACAAGCTGGGCGATTTCACTTTGACATCGGTTAACGGCGAACCTGTCAGCCTTTCGCAATTCAAAGGCCAGGTTGTTCTGGTTGATTTTTGGGCGTCGTGGTGCAAACCTTGCCGCCGCGAGAATCCCAACGTGATTGCCGCATACAACAAGTTCAAAAACAAGAAGTTCAAGAAGGGCAAAGGCAAAGGTTTGGTTGTTCTGAGCGTGTCGCTCGATACCGATAAGGACGCCTGGGTGAAGGCTATTGCGGAAGACGGACTTGTGTGGGACACACACGTGTCGGACCTCAAATCGTGGCTGGGAATAGCCAAAAAGTTCGGCATCACAGCCATCCCCACCAATTTCCTTGTCAATGGCGAGGGAACGGTTGTCGGCATTGGCCTCCGCGGCACAAAGCTGATGGATGCGCTGAAGAAGTTGTGAGGCAAGGCAAAATGCTGAAAAATCATCTACATTTGCCCAAAAGAAAAATGTTAATCAATGGATTCGAAGAATTCTGAATTTACTGACGAAGAAAAACAACTGATTCAAGACCAATTTCAGGATTTGCTGCAGTCGGCGCGAATGTCGCAAAGCCCCGAAGATAAGGCGATTATCACCAAGGCGTTCGACCTTGCCAATCGAGCGCACGCCAATATGCGGCGCAAATCGGGCGAGCCGTACATTCTGCACCCCATTGCCGTGGCCAAAATTGCCACAACTGAGATTGGTCTGGGAACCAAATCGATAGCCGCGGCGCTGCTGCACGATGTGGTCGAGGACACCGATTTCACCGTCGAGGACATCAAAATGCAGTTTGGCGACAAGATTGCCAACATTGTTGACGGACTGACGAAAATTGCGGGCGTGTTCGACGGGCAGACCAACCTTCAGGCCGAGAATTTCAAGAAGATAATTATGACGATGGCCGACGACCTTCGGGTGATTTTCATCAAGTTGGCCGACCGTCTGCACAATATGCGCACGCTCGACAGTATGCCGCCCAACAAGCAGCTCAAAATCGCGAGCGAGACGCTGTTCATCTACGCGCCGCTGGCCCACCGTCTGGGTTTGTACTCAATCAAAACCGAGCTTGAGGATTTGTGTCTGAAGTACCATCACCCGTTTGAGTATCAGCGTATTGCAAGCTTTATTAAGGCGAGCGAGCAGAAGCGTTTCACCTACATCAACCGCTTCTCGCTGCCCATCACCGCAAGGCTGAACGCCGAAAAATACACTTACGAGATAACGGGCCGGCCGAAATCGATTTACTCCATCTGGCACAAGATGGAAACCAAAAAAGTGCCGCTGGAGGAGATTTACGACCTGTTTGCCATCCGCATCATTTTCGACCCCGACCCCAACATTCCGGAAAAAACTCAGTGCTGGGCCATCTATTCCATCATCACCGACCTTTACACGCCGCGTCCCGACCGCATCCGCGACTGGATCAGCCAGCCGAAATCGAACGGCTACGAGGCTCTGCACACCACGGTGATGGGCCCTGGTGGACAGTGGGTTGAGGTGCAGATTCGCTCGCGCCGGATGAACGAGATTGCCGAGCGCGGATATGCCGCCCATTGGAAATACAAGGAGAACACAACAAGCGAAAACGAGCTTGACAAGTGGATTTTCGAAATCCGCAAGATGCTTGAGGACCCCAAAACCGACGCTTTCGATTTTCTCGACGAGTTCAAACTGAACCTTTTCGCGTCGGAAATCACGGTGTTCACGCCTAAGGGCGAATCGGTTACGCTGCCGGCCAAATCAACGGTGCTCGACTTTGCCTTTGAGATTCACTCGCAGGTGGGCTATCACGCCTACGGCGCCAAGGTGAACCATAAGTTGGTGTCACTGAATCAGGAACTTAACGCCGGCGACCAAATCGAGATTCTGACATCGGAAAAGCAGCAGCCCGAGCCGGAGTGGATTGATTATGTTACGACCGCCAAGGCGCGCAACACCATCAAAAGCTTCTTCAAAGACCAGCGCAAGAACGCCGCCACCGAGGGCAAACTGCATCTGGAATGGCTTCTGGAACAGGCGAAAATGCAAATCAGCTCGAACGTTTTCCGCAAGCTTTTCAATCACTTCAACACCCACAACAAAGACGAGCTCTACTTCAAGCTTGGTTCGCAGAAAATCACTCTGGACGAGTTCAAAAACATAATGGAGACGCGGTCGCGGAGCAAGTGGATGCGCTTCTGGGGCATTTCTCGCTCGAAGACCAACGCCACGCAGAAGTTCGACAAGTCGAAGCCGCTGATTGTTGACGACAACACGCAGGGCTATCAGATTGCAACTTGCTGTAATCCAATCCCCGGCGACGATGTGATTGGCTACCGCATTGCCGACGACGAGTTGGTAATCCACAGCACATCGTGCCCCTACGCCATTAAACTGAGCTCGAGCGACAGCGCCAATGTGGTGAAGGTTGAATGGACATCGCAGAAGCTGATGGCCTATCTGGGGCGCATCAAGGTGAAGGGCATCTACAGCGCCGACGCGATAAACAAGGTGTCGAAGGCCGTCACAAGCCAGCTCGATGTCAATCTGCGGGCAATGAACATCGATTGCCACGATGGAATTTTTGAGGGTACAATCGATGTGTATGTGCATAATAATGAATTTCTTACGCAGATAATAAAAGATTTGCAGAAGATTAAGGGAATGTCGCACGTAACGCGCGATTTGCTTGAGGAGAAGCCCGAAATGAGAATTGAAAAATAACAGAAAATGGCGAAAAAAATCTATATCGAAACATACGGCTGCCAGATGAATGTTGCTGATAGCGAGGTTGTTGCGGCTATTTTGAAGGGCGAGGGCTACGATTATACCCGTGAGCGCGACGATGCCGACATCATTCTGCTCAACACCTGCTCAATCCGCGACAACGCCGAGCAGCGCATCTGGGCTAAACTCGATGGGCTTCAGCAACTTAAGCGCCAAAAGCCCGCCTTGCTGGTGGGTGTCATCGGCTGTATGGCCGAGCGGCTCGGTAAGGAGCTGATTGAGAAAAAATCGGTTGACATTGTGGCGGGCCCCGACTCGTACATTCATCTGCCAATACTTGTAACGAAGGCGCTTGGCGGCCAGCCGGCCATCGACACAGAACTATCAACCACCGAAACCTACGCGGGCATATGTCCCACACGCATCGAGACCAACGGCGTGTCGGCGTTTGTGAGCATTATGCGCGGCTGCAACAATTTCTGCTCATACTGCATTGTGCCCTACACCCGCGGACGCGAGCGCAGCCGTGACATTGCCGACATTCTGGCCGAGGTGGCCGACCTTGACAGCAAGGGCTACAAAGAGGTTACGCTGCTGGGGCAGAACGTGAACTCATACAATTTCAAAGGTGCCGATGGTGAGATAAAATTTCCGCAACTGCTTGAAACTGTTGCCGAAAAGTTCCCCACAATGCGCATCCGCTTCTCGACAAGCCACCCCAAGGATATGGCCGACGAGACACTGCAAGTGATTGCCGCTCACCCGAATATCTGCCGTCACATCCACCTGCCTGTGCAGAGTGGCAGCAACAAGATTCTTGAGGCGATGAACCGCAAATACACCCGCGAGTGGTATATGGGCCGCATCGAGGCCATCCGCAAGTTCATTCCCGAGTGCGCCATCAGCACCGATGTTTTCTGCGGATTCCATTCTGAAACCGATGAGGACCAACAACTTACGCTCGACCTGATGCGGTGGGCGAAGTTTGATTCGGCGTTTATGTTCAAATACTCGGAACGGCCTGGAACCAAGGCCGCCCGCACAATGCCCGACAATGTGCCTGAAGATGTGAAAGTGGCTCGCCTTCAGCAGATTATCGATTTGCAGAATACGCTTTCAGCCGAATCGAACCAACGCGATATTGGCAAGACATTTGAGGTTTTGGTCGAAGGCCCGAGCAAGCGCTCCGATGCCGAATGGTGCGGCCGCAGTTCGCAGAACAAGATGATTGTGTTCCCGCATCAGGGGCAGAAGCCTGGCGACTACGTGAACGTGAAAGTCGAAAGCAGCACATCGGCGACGCTGATTGGTAAGATTGTGGAGTAATCCGGTTTTTACACATTCAATTAGTCAATTCTTGATGGTCGTGGAGCGGCACGTCCAAAGGGTGATTTATGCATTTGCCCCATCTGTTCGCTATTGGTTAATCTGTCAATCGGTCTTTGTAAACCCACTCCCCAAATTGTCCCCGTCACAGGTTTTGTTTCTGCTGATATTTTCGATGTAAACGACAATCGCAGATGTTTTAATTTGTATTTTTATGGCACTATTACTAGTAATAACTCTAATAAAAATTAAAAATGAAACATTTACAAATGATTGTAGCAGCCGCGTCGCTTGTGCTTTGCGTAGGTTGCTCGAATGATTGTCGGAAAACAACGCAGGAACCGCAAGTGATTCAGCCCGGCGAGCAAGCCCCACTGGCTGACGTCGGGCAGAAAAATTTCGGCGGATTCCAAAACCGCGACACCACGGGTATGGCAGCCCGTCGCAAGGCTATGATGGAGGCTATGAACAAAATCCGCACCGTGCCGTTCGACTCGCTTTCGATGAGCGACCCCTTCGTTTATCCCGACCCTGAAACCAAGACTTATTACCTCACAAGTTCGGGCGGACGTATGTACAAGAGCAAAGACCTGAAAATGTGGGAAGGCCCTTACAACATCATCGACATCAAGGGTTTGTGGCTCGAAAAGGCAGGTTTTGCAGCCGCCGCCGAAATCCACAAGATTGGCGACTATTACTACTATGCCGGCACGTGGAGCGACCATTCTGACCTCATTCAGCAAGTGCCCCGCCGCTACAATGTGCCTCACAATCAGACATATCTCCTCCGTTCCAAAAACATCGAGGGTCCCTACACTTCGTTTGCCGTTACCCCGGGCTACGACTATCAGCCCCGCGAGTGGGACTGCATCGACGGCACTCTCTATCAGGAGAATGGCAAAACGTATATGATTTTTGTTCACGAATGGACGCAAATCATCGACGGCACAATGGATTACATCGAACTTTCCGACGACCTTACACACACCGTTTCTGAGCATCCTGTAACGATGTTCCGCGCATCCGAAGCACCGTATTGCGGCGAGATGAACTCGTTGGGCGAGGCTACATTCGGACTCAAAATGCCAGGTTGGGTAACCGACGGCCCGCAGATGTTCCGCACTCAAACCGGCAAACTCGGTATGCTGTGGTCAACTTGGGGCAAAGAACGTTACTTGCAGGGCATCTGTTATTCCGAATCGGGCACAATCGCCGGACCTTGGGTTCAAGAGCCTGAGCCTTTCCTCGCCAACAATTCGGGACACGGTATGCTTTTCCGCACCTTTGAGGGCAAGTTGATATACATCGTCCACCACGTAGAAAACGACGGTCCCCGCAAACCTCAAATGTGGGAGGCAGACGACAGCGGCGACAAACTCGTTTTGGGCAAAAGGTATATTCCGGAATAAATAAATTGCTGACTGATAATAGGAAACGGGGTGCAAGGGGTTGCATCCCGTTTTTGTTTTTTGAACCACTGGTGTGAGTTGGTAATTGTTTTACACGATAAAATAACAAAGCCTTGCAAGTTATTCACCTACAAGGCTTTTCTGGTTTTGTGGAGAATATCGGAATCGAACCGATGACCTCTTGCATGCCATGCAAGCGCTCTAGCCAGCTGAGCTAATCCCCCAAAGGCGGTGCAAAAGTATAAAATCATTCCAAACGTGCAAACTCAAATCCCATTTCTGTGAAATGTTTTAGCACGCGGGGCAGAGCAAAGTGAAGATTCATCCGCGCCTTCATCGAGTCGTGGAAGGTGATGATTGAGCCCTCGGTGGCGTACCGCAAAACGCAATTGTAGCATTCGTGCGGCTTCACGCGGTGGTTGTAGTCCTCAGGCATCACGTCCCACAAAATCATTCGGTAGCCCTGCTGGCGAAGTGGCTCAATCTGCTTTTTTGTAAACCGGCCATACGGCGGGCGCATCAGATGCGAGTCAACATATTGCGAAGCCAAATCAACATCGTCGATATACTCTTTGGCGCTCACCTTCCAGCCGTTGAGGTGGCTGTAGGTATGGTTGCCCACAGCGTGGCCTTCGGCAATAATGCGCTGATATATATCGGGATAATGGTCAACATTGCGGCCAAGGCAGAAGAACGTGGCTTTGGCGTTGTACTCGGCCAGATTGTCGAGCACCCATTCGGTGATGTCGGGCGTGGGACCATCGTCGAAGGTCAGATACAACGTTTTTTGTGCGCCTTCCACCTTCCATTGGAATCGCGGAAAGAAACGACGGACAAACTCTGGCGGATGGTTTATTACTCGAATCACTTCTGATTTTATTTGCGTGGCAAAGATAGTTATTAGTTGAAAGCGGCAATATGAAAAAACCGCCACACATTGCTGTATGGCGGTTTTCTCTATTCTGTTTCAGAATTATTATCCAAGAATTGCCTTTACACCCGGAAGAACTTTTCCTTCAATGGCTTCGAGCAGTGCGCCGCCGCCAGTTGAGATGTAAGAAACCTTGTCGGCCAAGCCGAACTTGTTGATGCAGGCAACCGAGTCGCCACCGCCGATGAGCGAGAAAGCGCCTTCTTTGGTTGCGTCAGCAATGGCGTTGGCAATGGCTTTTGAGCCGGCTGTGAAATCGTCGCACTCAAACACGCCTGCAGGACCGTTCCACAGAATGGTCTTTGCGCCCTTGATGGCTGCTGCGAATTTCTTCTGGCTCTCCGGACCAGCGTCCAAACCTTCGAAACCGTTCTCGATGGCGTTCGACGGGCAAACCTTAACTTGTGCGCCCGGTTTCAGCGACATTGTGTCGAAATCGAATGCGTTGGTAACAACCGAATCGGTGCCAAGTACCAGATTCACACCTTTTTCCTTTGCTTTCTTCATTACGTCGAGAGCAAGGTCGAGTTTGTCTTCCTCGCAGATTGAGTTGCCCACGTTGCCGCCCTGTGCTTTGGCGAAGGTGTAGGTCATACCGCCGCAAAGAATCAGGTTGTCAACCTTATCCATCAGGTTCTCGATGATGCCGATTTTTGTAGAAACCTTGCTGCCGCCCATAATTGCGGTGAACGGACGTTTGATGTTGCTCAGGATGTTATCGACAGCCTGAACCTCTTTCTCCATCAGCAGACCAAGCATCTTGCTGTTGGCGTCGAAGTAGTCGGCAATCACAGCTGTTGAAGCGTGTGAGCGGTGAGCTGTACCGAAGGCGTCCATTACGTAAACGTCGGCGTATGAAGCCAGAGTTTTTGCGAACTCTTTCTGTTTAGCCTTCATCTCTTTCTTAGCGGCGTCGTAGTTCGGATCATCTTTCTCGATGCCTACCGGTTTGCCTTCCTCCTCAGGATAGAAGCGCAGGTTCTCGAGCAACAGAACATCGCCCGGCTTCAGAGCCGCGGCTGCGTCGGCTGCTTTTGCGCAGTCGGGTGCGAACTTAACTGCAGTGCCCAGAGCGGCTGCAACTGCGTCGGTGATTTGGCCAAGCGAGAGTTTGGCAGAAACTTTGCCTTTCGGCTTGCCCATATGCGACATAATGATGAGTGAACCGCCGTCGGCCAGAATTTTCTTAAGTGTCGGCAGAGCACCGCGGATGCGGGTGTCGTCGGTGATTTTTCCGTTCTCGTCCAATGGAACGTTGAAATCCACGCGGACGATTGCTTTCTTCCCTTTGAAGTTGAAATCGTTGATTTTAACCATTTTATTAAAATTTAAATATTAGTGTTTCGCACAAATAACAAAAACTGAACCTTTTTGGTTCGGCGTGCGAATATAACATTTTTGATTGTCGGTTGCTGATTTTTTGACTTGCAAATCAGTGTAACGCCTACGCGATTATTACCGATGTCGCAGCCAATTGCGTTTCGGCGCATAACCTTATCGCAAAATTTCTATATTTGCGTCGTTCTCGAAAAAAAGTTTGTTATGAATTTTATTAAAGGATGCCTTTTGGCTTTGGTCTCGTTTGCGTTTGGTGCCGGCGCAATGGCACAGGGCAGCGACTATCAGTTTTTGTTGACTCTTAAGCCCGAAATGCAGCGCAAGCTTTTGGCCAATGAGCTTTTTCTCTCGCCCGACGGCAAGCACATTATTGTCAACTACGGCAACAAACCGACTTTCATTATCGCCTATTCAACCTCCGATTGGAAGCAGGTGGCCGCTTTCCGCCTTACCGATTGGGTCGATTTTTCGAGCGCCTACATCGACACAACAAACCAGCAGTTCTATGTGAAAATCTCGCGCACATCAACTCAATATCACCGCCTCGACATTAAGGAGAAAACTCAGGATATCATTCCTTGCGACATCACGCCGCGCGGTTGCCCGCATATTGAGATGAAGATGGATGTTAAGTCGCTTTACACTGCCGACAAAAAACACTACATCGCCATCAACAAGCAGAATAAACGCGAGGTGAAGGTTTACAAAATCCGCGAGAAATAATTGTCAAGGAGTTAGGCATTAGTAGGAACGTCATATTTATGGCGTCAGTTTGTCCAAGTTACCGGATTCCCATCATTTTCCGCTGCCCTCAAGCACCGTTTTAATTGTGTATATCAGGATTTTAATATCCAGATAGAGCGACATATTCTCAAGGTAGATGATGTCGTATTTCAGGCGGTCAACCATTTCATCAACATTTTCGGCGTATCCGTATTTCACTTGCCCCCAAGAAGTTATGCCCGGACGGACTTTGAAAACAGTGAAATAGTGCGGAGCCTTCTGCACAATCTGCTCAATGTAGAAGGCGCGTTCGGGGCGGGGACCCACGAGCGACATATCGCCTTTGAGCACGTTGATGAACTGCGGCAGCTCGTCGAGCCTCACTTTGCGCATAAAACGCCCTAAACGGGTGATGCGCGGGTCGCCATCGCTCGAAAGCGCAGGTCCGTATTTCTCGGCATCAACAATCATTGTGCGGAACTTGATGATATTGAATGGTTTGCCGTATCGTCCCATACGTTCCTGAAGGTAAAAAATCGGGCCTTTCGACGAAAGTTTGACGCACAAGCCGATAATCAGATAAAACGGCGATAACAGACAAATGGCTATGGCAGAAACGGTTACGTCCATCAATCGCTTGATGTTTGCCTGCCAGGCCGGCATTGTGTCGTGCGAGAGCTCGATGAGCGGCACCCCGAAAATCGACGACATACGCACGTTACCCGATATGATGTCGAGAATGTCGGGCACGGCGCGGATTTCCACAGGCGTCGATTTCACCTTGATGATAATCTCCTGCAGCTTCGGCTTCTCGTCGGGCTCAACGGCAATAATCACCTCTTCAATCTTGTTGCTGTTTATGGCTTCGATAAGGTTGTCGATGGTGCCCATACAGGGTATGCGGCTGGCAAGCTCGGTGTTGTGCGAGCCGTTGATTTTGATGTAGCCCACAAAATGCTCGCCGGCCGATTTGGGCTTGCTGGTGATGTCGTTGTAGAGTTTCAGCGCCTGCTCACCGCTGCCGATGATGAGCGTGGCAAAGCCGATTTCGCGGTTTTGAATCTGCTTGGCCGTGGCGTTGGTGTGCAGCAGCCTGAAAGTGTAGGTGAGGCCGAAATGAACGCCCAGCAGATAGAGAAACGACTTGTAATAGTTGCGGTAGGTGACGATGTCGTCGTCAAGAATCAGCACAAAAAAGATGATGACCACGCCCAAAAGGCTTATGAACGCCGTGCCGCCCAGCTCTTTCAATCGCGATTTGTGATAGATGTTGTCGTACTCGCCGGCAATGTAGTAGAGCAGAATCCAGAAAATAGGGATGAAAATGATGCCGAAAATCAGCGTCGGCTCACCCGATGTGAGAATGTCAAGGTTGGTGATGTCGCTGATAACCAGTTTTTTGCGGAATATGAAAAACAGTATCCACGCGAAAAGCGCGGCCAAATAGTCGGACGACATATATTTGACAACTTGCAGACGAGGTCTTTTCTCTTTCATTTCGATTTTTGTTGCCTTGCGTGATTCACTTACAAACGGCAAATATGGCGCTTATATTGCAACGGCATACCAAATTTTCACTGAACGCCGATATTTTTACGTCAGCGCGGCTTTTGCTGTGCCAATTAATGATTGCGGATGTTTTTCCGGCAGAAAAAACGGTTGCCCGGATGGTTAGAAAACGTTGAAATTTATGCGCATCTTCTCGTTGATTCGCTGGCAGGCCAACTGCGCGCGTATCTCGTTCTCAATGCTGTTGTGCGGTTCGTTGCGGTTCATCAGGCAGTTGCGGAAAGTGTCGAGCTGCATTGCCAGTTTTGAAAGACGGTTGCTTTCAATAATCAGATTCTCAGCCGTTTCGGGCGATTCGTTGTTGATGAACGTGATGCGGCCGCTGGTCAGCTCGGCTTCGGCAATGCTGTTGTAGTTGACAGCTCTGATGGTGTGCGCAGCAGAGCTCCCGTAGCGGTTGATGCTGACATTGCCCACGGCTCCGTTGTCGAAATCGAGGCGTATGCGGATGGAGTCGGGCACACGGCTGAAGCTTGAATAGACGTTGACTGCCACGCGGTGCACGTTGGCGCGCATCAGCGTAAGCAGCATCCCAACTTCGGTCCGCGCAAGCGAGACAAGATTGGTGTTCGCGTTTCGGGTGATGTGGCATTCAACATCGAGCGGATGGAAGCAGAGCCGCCGCAGCTCGCGGAACATCGGGGTGCAGATGTGCGGATGGCCCACGTGAACGGTGCAGCAGGCCTCATCGCGGAGAGTGAGCATCTCGTTCAGCTCTTCGGTCTGGTAGTTTTGCACTCCGGCAACAAAAACGTTGAGTGTGTGGCGGATAGCCTCGCACACCAGCGGGTGGTAGAGGTTGTCGTCGATGCTGAAAACAACGGTGTCGCACTCGCAGCACAGGTCGCCAAACGATTGGAAGATGTTGAATCCGGCCGGTTGCTGGCTTTCAATGAGCAGGCAGGGGTCGTAGATTCCTTTGAAACAGAAATCGGGCAGCTCGCCAATCGCATCAATGTACGGCGCCGCGTTTTTCAGTCCCACAATTCCAATATTCAGCATATCAAAATATGATTTATGCAAATCTAACCCGAAAAAACGCGCTCCAAGTGCCTGAAAATGTTTCTTATCAACGCTGCTGTGTTAATATTCAGCGCGTTTTGCGGCCTTTGTTTTTGTACCAGTGGCGCGGCGGAACGGGGTCGTAGCCGTGGCCGCCCCAAGGATTGCATCTTACTATGCGTCTGATGGTTAGCCAAAGGCCGATGATGGGTCCGTGAACCTTCAGCGCCTCAATGGCGTAGGCCGAGCAGGTGGGAGTGAAGCGGCAGCTGTTGGGCAGCAGTGGCGAAATGAACAGCTGGTAGAGACGCACCGGCGCAATCAGCAATATGGTGAAAAACTGTCGTATCATAAAACGGGTGTAAATGTCGTTATTGAAACAGAAACGGCAAAAAACGCGGCATAAAAAATGCACTTGCCGGCGCCGGCTGGGTGTTTTTTGCCGAACACCACTATCTTTGCGATAAATATAAACCGATATGGCAAGATTTTTAATTGTGACAATTGCTTTGCTGGCGGCGCTGACGGCGCGGGCGCAGATTGTCGGCGAATCGTGGCGCGACCACTTGAGCTACAACAACTGCAAGGCCGTAGCCGTGGCCGACGGCGAGGTTTATTGCGCCAGTAGCTCCAGCCTGTTCAGTTACAGCAAGAGCGATGGCCGGGTCCGCCATCTGACCACCATCGAGGGGCTGTCGGATATGGGCGTGGGCAGCATCGCTTACAGCGACGAGGTCCGCCGCCTTGTGATTGGCTACTCCAACGGCAACATCGACCTTATGGACGACGACGGCCGCGTTTACAATATGTCGGGTCTGAAAGACAAAAGTATGTCGATGTCGAAGAATATCAATCATATAGGCTTCGATGGCTCGAAGGCTTACCTGTCGTGCGATTTCGGCTTGACCACCATCGACATAAAACGCCGCGAGTTTGTTGACACCTATATATTAAGAGCAGGCGGACGCCAGATAAAAATCAACTGCTCGGCGGTATTCGGCGGCTATCTCTACGCATTTTCCGACGACGGACTGATGCGCGGCCGGCTCGACAATCCGTTCCTGACTGATATGAAAAACTGGGAATTTGTGAGCATCGACGGGCGTATTGTTGAGGCGGCGTCGGGTTGCGTCTTCGGCGGAAAGCTCTATGTGGGCGAGCGCGTCAACGACACCATCAGCCGTCTGACAGCTTTCAACGGCCAGGAGTGGACAGTGATTGCCGATTCGATACCAACAGTCAGGTCGATAACCAGTCGTGGCGGACGTTTGGCGGTGTGCACGGCGGGTTGGGCCGCGAATTACGACGCCAATCTTACCGAGCAAGGTCGCTGTTGGACGCCAAATGCATCAATGGCCGTTGCCGACGGCGATGTTATATGGATTTCGCACGTTATTCACGGATTGGGCCGCTATCTTTATGGCGACTATTCCAATGTTTGTCCTCAAGGCCCGCCGCGCAACTATTTCTACAACGTCTGCTACAACGCCGGCAACCTGCTTGTGGCGCCGGGCGGAGTAAGTCGGCCAAGCTCTAATATGTGGCGCACGGCCGATGTCTATTCGTACGATGGCACCAACTGGACAAATATTGACCGCAACAAACATCCTGAAATCCTGGGATGTGCTGACATTGTGAGTTTTGCCACCTGCGGCGACCCCAATCGTTATGTGGCGGTGTCGTGGCGGTATGGTATTTGGGAGTATGACAACGGAGAGAGCAGGCACATTATTACTCAGGAAATCAACCCCATCCACAACGATATGGTGAGCAGCTGCGCCTTCGACAGCCGCGGCAATCTGTGGGTTGCGCACTGTTTTTCGCAAAACCCGATTTTGGTTCGCACCGCTGGCGGCGACTGGCACTCGTACCGATACGGCAATAATATGGCCGACCAGCGCACCGGCAAACTCATCTGCACCCGCAACGACGACCTTTGGCTTGTGCAGCCATACGGCGGCAAAATTCTTGTATGGAACGCCAATGGAACACCCGAGTCGTCGGCCGATGACAATTACGAGTGCTTCACGCCAAGCGATGAACGCGGGCAGGAGCTCAACTCGCGCATCAGCGACATTGCCCAGGACCGCAACGGCGCCATCTGGATTGCTTCGGACGAAGGCGTTTACGTTTACGACCACCCCGAATACATTCTGCAAGGGAAAAGCTATTACGGACGCCGGCCGCAGATGATTGAAGAAGGCTACTATCAGTCGCTGCTCATCACCGAAGTGGTGACATCCATCGCCATTGACGGCGGCAACCGCAAGTGGTTCGGCACCGAGAGCGGCGGCATTTTTGTCATCTCGCCCGACGGCACCGAGCAGTACGCCGTTTACAACAAAGACAATTCGCCGCTCTTCTCGAACAACGTGCTCTCACTCGCCATCGACGACGACCGCGGCATTATTTATATTGTAACCGACCGCGGATTGCAGTCGGCCGTCATCTCATCGACCAAGCCCGATGCCGGAATGAGCAGTGTTTACGCCGCGCCCAATCCCGTGCCGGCCGATTATTTCAACGATGTGGCCATTCACGGCCTGGCCGATGAAACAGTGGTCAGAATCACCGACTTGCGCGGGAATCTGGTTCACGAGACGATGAGCAACGGCGGCGGCGCGCTCTGGAACCTTTGCAATCGCGACGGACGCCGTGTCGAGACGGGCATCTACCTGATTCAGTGCACAACAACCGACGGCGTGACGCGCAATGTCGGCAAAATCCACGTCGTCAAATAGCCGCGTCCGATGCTCTGTACCGACCGCATAATCGTCTTGAGCCACACGCGTTTCAGCGATTCGTCGATAATCGTTCGCGCGCTTTCGCGACAGCACGGCCGCGTGTCGCTGATGGTGTACGGCTTTGGCGGCAAAAGCAGGTCGAAATTGGGCGCGTTCCACCCGATGGCGCTGCTCGATGTGGTCTATTCCTACAAGCCCGACCGCGACATTCAGAAACTGACCGAATACCGCCCCGCGCCGAATCTGGTGAGTTGCACCGCCGACCTTCGCAAGAGCACCCTGCTGATGTTTATGGCCGAAGTGGTGGGCAAGAGCATCCGCGAAGAAGCCGAAGACGATGCGCAGTTTGAGTTCATCGACGCGTCGGTGCAGATTCTTGAGCAGATGCAGGCTGGGCTGCAGTTCTTCCATCTGGCTTTTATGGTGAAGTTGAGCCGCATCATCGGCTTTTTTCCGAACATCGACGCAAGTCATCCGTTTTTCGACCTAGAACAGGGCTACAGCATCGCCGTCAGGCCAGTCCACCGCCATTTTGTCGATGCCGATATGTTCCGCCGCATAGTCTTTTTTGCCGATTGCCCCTATGAGAATTTGCGTGATGTGCAGATGTCGAAAGCCGACCGCGATTTTATGCTCGAGACCGTGCTGCAGTGGTACCAGTTCCGCATCCCCACAATGAAGGAAGTGAATTCGTACGAGATTCTGCACGAAGTGTTTAGCGCTTAAATATAGATTTCCAGCAGTCTTGATTCGCCGTTGAGCGGTGTGAGTTCAATCTCTTTCATTTCGGCGGGGATGAGCACGGTCTCGCCCTTTGCAATCTCAATTGGTTGCTCAAGACTTGGCGCGCCGATGAGCGTTTTGCCTTCAACGGCCATATATACCACAAACGAGTCCAGGCGGCCGTAATCAATGTCGATATGCTTTGCGAAATTGAGAATGTTGACCGTGAAATACTGGCATTTGGCAAGGTTGGTGCTGTTGTCCTGCGGCATTGTGTACGGCGTGCGGTAATCCTTGCTGAAGGTGTAGTCGATAGCATCGACGGCCCAGTCGGTGTGCATCTCGCGCGGTTTGCCGTTGGCGTCCAGACGGTCCCAGTCGTAGATGCGGTAGGTGATGTCGGATGCCTGCTGCACTTCAGCCAGCAGAATGTTGGGACCGATTGAGTGGATTCGTCCAGCGGGAATGAAGAACACATCGCCAGGCTTTGCGGTTTCCCAATTCAGCACATCGCGCAGCGTGCCGTTTTTGAAATGCTCAAGATACTGCTGCTTGTCCATTGGGCGGTTGAATCCTGTAATTAGTTTTGCATCGGGTTCAGATTCAACAATATACCACATTTCGGTCTTGCCCGAAGCGTTGTGGCGGCTCAGCGCCAGTTCGTTGTTCGGGTGTACTTGGATTGAAAGGTTGTCGCTGGCTTCGATGAACTTGAAAAGCAACGGAAATTCAGTCCCGAACATCGAGAAAACGGCATCGCCCACAAGGTCGCCCATATAGATTTCGATGAGTTCGTCAATGGTGTTGCCCGCCAGAAAACCGTTGGCCACAACCGAAAGGTCGCCTTCGAGCCCCGACAGTTCCCAACTCTCGCCGATTTTCTGCATCGAGCCTTGGGGTTTGTTCAGCACTGTCGATAGTTTGTTGCCGCCCCAAATCTTCTCTTTCAGTATCGGTTCGAATTTCAGCGGATATAGTGTGTTCATCTTGTCAGTCAATTTTTACAAGTCTGCAAAAGTACCCAATTTTTGGATAAGTGTATCACTAAAGTTGAGAAGGTGGATTTTGGACAAAAGACTACGGACAACAGACAACAGAAAAAGGTTGTAAATGAGACGTATGAATGTTATTATGCGGTTTTTGGTAATCATTTCTGTCCGCAAAAAAAATCATCATTTCCACTTCTTTTTGCCGATTCCCGCCATAGCGGCAACCGCCACACATACGGTGTAAACCGCCACAACAATCTCATACACAGGCATCCACCACAAAATCCGACGGTTGCCGAACCGCTTGCAAACGGCCGCAAGCAGCAGAGTGTCGGCAAATAGTTTTGTGAGATACAAGGCGAGTGCGGGCTTCCACAGTAGTGGCAGTGCGGCAATTCCAACGCAAAGCAGAACCGACTCTGCCGCCACCACCGCGGCTACCACAAGGCTGTCGGTATCGG
This sequence comes from uncultured Bacteroidales bacterium, assembly GCA_902790595.1. Classification (GTDB taxonomy): domain Bacteria; phylum Bacteroidota; class Bacteroidia; order Bacteroidales; family SZUA-534; genus RUG13583. The sequence goes on along the minus strand of CADASL010000002.1, from coordinate 451,037 downwards.
TGTAGCCAGTGGCTTTGCCGCCCCAGCGTGTGCGCTGTCGCAGAAAGGCGCCCATCGAAGGGGCGGGGCGGGTTGTGGCAATGGTTTCGGGTTGCGCGGTGAAACTGATTTTGGCCCCAGCGGCCTTCATCTTGTGAAGCAGAAAAACATCGTCGCCCGAAGCGATTCGCAAATTGAGCGGGTCGGTTAACTTGTTGTATTCCAGGCGGTCGAACATCAGGTTTGCGCCGTTGCACATTATTGGCCGTCGGCAGCCTGCCGCACCAATGCCGCTGCCTACAAGGCTTGCAAAATCGACGAATTGGAACTTCTGAAACCAACCGCTCACGGGCGAAAGCACCACAGGCGCGGCCAGCAGGGCGCATTTCTCGTGGCTGAAGGTGGCCACCATTGCGTCGAGCCAGCCCTGCGGATAAGAGCAGTCGGCATCGGCGGTGATTATGGCGTTGAACCGCGCCGCGGCAATGGCTTCCGACAGTGCGTTTTTCTTTCCGCAGTCGTTGGCTTCTATCAAGCGCAAACGCGGATTGGCGGCAAGCATTGCGCTTACCACACTGTGCGAGCCGTCGGTGCTGTGGTCGTCGATGGCAATGACTTCAAAATCAGCGTTGGTCTGCTGGCTCAAAATCGACTCAAGAGTGCTTTGGATTGTGTCTTCTTCGTTGTGGAATGGCACCACAACACTCCCCGCCAGATTTGCGCCATTGTGTTGTGGTTGCTGCGCTATCTTTTTGAATCCAAAACGGATACGAATAATCAAAATCGCGTAAGCGAGCGAAACCGCAATAAAAACCAAAGAAACGATTGTATAGGCCATCTAACTAATACACACTATTTTATGAGTGTTGTGTAGATTCGGTAGCGTTCCATAATGTCGCGCACAAAATTGTAGGTTTCATCGCCGCGGCAGTAGCCCGAGCGCACAAGGTCGGGGTTGTAGTAAGTTGGTTCCGACTTGTGCATCAGGTAGAAATCCACGCCGTCGTCCCACACATCGGGGTTGCCGCCATTGGCCCGAGCCACGCGTCGTGCGTCGAGAATGTGCCCTAAACCAATATTGTATGCTGCCAGAACGAATTTTGTGCGCTCGTTCTTATCAGTCACAGAATCAGTCAGTTGCTTGTCAATCCACTTCAGATATTTCACGCCAGCCTTGATGTTGGCTTCGGGCGACGAAGTGGAATCTATACCATAGCGGGCCGCAGTTTCAGGCATCAGTTGCATCAGCCCATAGGCGCCGCACCACGACCGCGCATCGGTCTTGAACCGCGATTCTTGATAGATGACCGCCGCCAGCAGCCGCCAGTCCCAGTCGATAATCTTGCTGCATTTTTTTATTGCGTCGTCGTAAATCGACAGGCTGCCGCCTTTGAACGACAGGTAAGGACTTTGCGCGCGCGTGAGTGTTTTCGGGTCTTTGAAATATTTTTTGTAGAGCACCATATGAAATGTTGAGCCCTTTGTCTCCGCAATCCACTCGTTTATGGCTTCCAAAAGTTGAGGATTGTCCTTGCTCACGGCCCACGCCATATTCTGAGGGAACGACACCGCCACGCTGATGTCGAGCGCTGGGTGGTAGGTTTTGTTAATCATTGCCACCGGCTCGTCGGTCACGCAATAGTCGATTTGGCCGTGTGCCACCTGCTCGATAAGCTGCTCCGAATCAATATTCTCAACTTCAACAATGTCGATTGAGTCACCGATTTCCGACTCAATGTTGCGCAGCCTTTCGGCGAAAGCCGAGTTCTTGACCACGTGAATGGTCTTGCCGGCCATATCGAGCGGTGTTTTTATTTGCATCGAGCCGTCGTAGTCGGGATTGTTGCGCCGACGCTGCCTTTCCGACAACTGCACAAGTACTTGCCTCGTTTCCATTATCGGCGACGTGAAATTCATCAGTTTCTGCCGTTCAGCAGTCACGGTCAGGTTGATGGCCAGCAAATCAACTTTATGGTTGGCAAGGTCATCGAAATCTTTCTCAAGATTGTTCGACACCTCAAGTTCGAGTTTCAGCCCCAACTTGCTTGCAAGGTTTTGAAGCAGTTCGTACTGATAGCCCATCGGCGTGCCACGGTAGGTAAAATAACTTATTGAGTTGTAGTCGGTTAATGCCAGAAGCGTGCCGCGCTGCTCAATGGCGTCAAGGTCGTGGCCAATGGTGTTATCGGCGCTCGGCTGCCGGTGACAGGCCCCAAGCAGAGCGCCGACAGCAATAATGGTCGATATTTTCAGCCACACTTTCATTGCTCAAACACAAATCGTGTTAAAGATACGAAAATGTTTTTATTTGTTTGTATCCGACAAAAAAGAGTGACAGCAATACGGTCAGGCACTCAATGATGAATGCTATTTTGCAGTCGGTTCGGTTGTATGTCATTCGGATTGTGTGGTTGCCTTGGGGCGCGTAAACAGTCATCATAGCTTTGTTCATTACACTGATTTCCAATGGTATGGAGTCGTCAAGTGTAGCTTCCCAGCCCGGATAGTACATTTGTGCGACAACAATCGGGCGCGATTCTTCAGTTTCGGTGGATATTTCAATTTTGCCGGGTCCGAATGCGGTGATGGCGCAGTTTGCCGGAGTGCTGTAGTGATTGGCGTTTTCGGCTTGCGAAGTGTAAACAGTATCGGTCGAGAATAGCATTGATTCTGCCGAGTACACCACCTCGCTTGGAACAATAATAGCCGATGGCAGACTGAGAGTTTTCTCTTCTTCGATGTATTTTTCTATCAGTTCCTCGTGATTTTTCAGTTTGAAGGGGTCGCGGCTTATCCATTCAATTTTCTTTGTGAGGCAGCCTAAATTCTGCCAAAGCGTGTGGTAGTCTTTTCCGCGTTGTATCTCCTCGCACGAGGTCACGCCTTCCGGCACCGGAAATTCCTTTGGTTCCGACGCCAGAACCTGACAGAACTGCTTGTTTGTGAATTTTTTCTGATAGCCCGTTGAGGCAAGGCACAGCCAACTCGACAGAATAATATCGGCAACTATCAGAATCGATAAATATTTGAATGAGTTTTCTCTCTTTTTCAAAAGCAGCCAAGCTGAAGCGGCCAGAATCGCAATGTATATGGCCGATTGCAAAGCCCAATGGAAACTGTTGTCGCGCTGCTTAATGGCTTCGGTGTCGATGTGTATGGCATTTGCCACAAATACAATGATATACATCAGGCCGGCGGCCGTCAGAAACAACAGAAATGACTTCCGGTTTTTGTTGAAGTCGCTCACAAACGCCTCCATTCCCATTATGGCGAAAATGAGCATCGAGAGCATAAAGAAGCAGCGGAATATGGTTTGGAAACGCAGCATCCCGATAAACGGAAGTTTGTAGGCCAACCGATAGACAGGCAGTTGATTCCCAAACGAAAGCAGAAGGCAAATTATGCCAAAAACCAGCATAATCAGGGCGTTGGTGTTTTTCTTCTGAGCCAATCCGATAATGAAAAAATAGACTGTGAGAACACCAATAAATATTGACCGCATTGATATGTCTAACGGCATCCAACCGCGGTCGTAACCCGACATCCACGGGAAAAAGAGCGTGAGCAAGGCTTTGGGCACGAAAGCCACGGCGGTTGCCTGCTCAAAGGTCAGAGTGTCGCCACGGGTTACATATTTTGTTGTTTCGGCAAACGATATGAGCGACGGCAACGCCATCAGAACAAACAGCCCGACCGACAGGCCAAGTTGGCAGAGCAACGGTTTTATTGACGCAAAATCTTTCTGACGAATCAGTTTAACGAAACGGACCGCGGCGTACGCAATGAAAAAGTAGAACAAAATAAAGGCAAATCCGGAATAACCGCCCGTGAACAATAGTGATAATGAAAAAGATAAGCCAATGGAGTTTTTAATTGTCGGATTCGCGAACACCGAAAAGAAGAAATGGAAAATCCACGGAAGCCAGGCCATTGCTATAATCCAGGAATAGTGCTGCGTGTTGCCGGTGAAAACGCCGGACAGCATATAGCAGCAGGCCGCCACAAAGCAAATTCTATCGTTTTTTGAAAACAGATGCGACAGACAAAAGAATCCGCAGCCGGCAACATAAACGTGAAAGATAAATTCCGCGCCCCAGAAATACGGATTGTAATGTCCAACGAGGGCTAAAATCCAGAAAGGCAGGTAGAAAACCGACGATTGAGGGTCGGCGTGGGCGGGGATGCCCATCGACCTGTATGGGCTCCAAAACGGCCAAAAGCCATTCTCCAGAGCATTCATCATCGACCATCGTTTTGGAAAAAATTCGTCGGCAAAATCGAATATGGGAGCGTATATCAGTGTGCCAAAGCAGGCCGCAACGCAAACAAACAGCAGAAAAAAGTAGTATTTCTTGCTTTTTAAAACTTCGATAAAGTTCATATCAGTCTTTAAATAAGGTGGTTATGGTGCAAGTGCGCGCTCGCAAAACCATATTAGTTATTTTGCTTGCAAAAGTACAAAAATTATAAATTGCGGAGTTGAATACCGATTCTGGGGCTGGGCGGGTACAAGAGCAACAAAATGTTAGAGTTGTTGCCGTTAAAAAGAATTTTCTTGCAATCGTTAAAATTGAATTTATGGATGTTGATGTAGATTTATCAGTTGTGATTTCCGCATATAATGAGGAGCCGGGGATTGAAAGATGCTACACAGAGCTTACCAAGACGCTCTCGCAGATGCCGTTGTCGTACGAAATTGTTTTTGTGAATGACGGCAGTACTGATAATACCGCATTGATACTCAAGAAAATAGTATCGGCAGACAACCGTATCAGGCTGATAGACTTGTCGCGGAATTTCGGTCACGAGGCGGCAATGATGGCCGGCATCGACTACAGCAACGGCCGAGCCATAATTTGTATGGACAGCGATTTGCAGCATCCGCCCGTAAAAATTCCAGAAATGGTAAGCAAGTGGGAGGAGGGTTTTGAAATTGTGAATATGGTTCGTGTTGAGCGGAAAGACGCCGGTTTTGTCAAGAAATCGAATTCGAAACTGTTCTACAAGATTATAAACAGAATGTCGGACGCCAAACTTGCCGAAAACGCTTCCGACTTTTTCCTTATATCGCGGAAAGTGGCTGATGTACTGAAAAATGACTATCGCGAACGGACGCGATTCCTGCGCGGCATTATTCAAACAATCGGGTTCCGGAAAACAACCATCGAGTATGTCGCCGACAACCGGATTGACGGAAAAAGCAAATATTCGTTTCTGAAACTGCTTCGTTTGTCGTTCACGGCCATCTCGTCGTTCACAAAACTGCCTTTGCAGCTGGGGCTGATTGCCGGCGTTATTTTTGGTTGTATCTCATTGATACTGATTGTGTATTCGATTGTTATGTGGATATACAACACGCCTGTTTCGGGTTACACAACCCTGATTGTTTTTATGAGCGCGTTCGCCAGCATTCAATTATTTGTGATAGGAATAATCGGGCAGTATGTCGGGTATATATTCGACGAGGTGAAGCACCGGCCTATTTATATTGTGAAAGAGACTGTTGAAAAATAATAGCTCTTTCCAATATTGCTGTTTCACATTGTGTTTTTAAAACCGATGTTGAACTCTTCCTTGTACCTATTTCAACTCATCCAAACCCAACTCCTTCAAATAGCCATTGAGTTTGTTTTGTGCCGCATCAATTCTGGCGTCACACTCGTTAAGACGTTTTGTAACTTCGGCCAAATCAATCTCTTCTTCATCTTTTGACAGGTTCACATAGCGGGTGATATTCAGGTTGAAGTCATTCTCCTTGATTTCCTGCAACGAAACCTGGCGCGAATAGCGCGGCTCCTCGCGGCGGAACTGATAGGTGTCAACAATCTTCTCCACATCGCAGTCTCGAAGGTTGTTCTGGCGCTTGCCTTTCTCGTAGTGCTCATCACCGCTGGCATTTATGAACAAAATCTTGTCGTTCTTGCGGCACTTTTTCAGCACAATAATGCAAACAGGAATGCCTGTGGAATAGAACAAGTTGGCTGGCAGACCAATTACTGCATCAATATTATCGTCTTCGAGCAGTTTTTTACGGATAACTTCCTCCTTGCCGCCACGAAACAGCACGCCGTGCGGCAGAATGATCGCCATTGTGCCGTTGTCGCTCAGAAAATGAAAGCCGTGCAACAGAAATGCAAAATCGGCGGCAGATTTGGGCGCAACGCCGAAACGGCTGAAACGGAAATCCTTGGCGGTTTCCTCCGTTGGGTCCCAACGAAGGCTGAAAGGCGGATTGGCCACCACAGCATCGAACTGCATCTTCTGCGCGGGATTCTGCTCATTGAGTATGCTCCAATCGTTGGCAAGTGAGTCACCGTGGTGGATTTCAAACTCAACATCTTTCACTCCGTGCAAAAGCATATTCATTCGGGCAAGGTTGTAGGTGGTGATATTCTTCTCCTGACCATATATCTTGCCTATGCTGAAGCCTTCCATCTCGTGGCGCACATTGAGCAGCAGCGAACCCGAACCGCAAGCAAAATCGAGCACGTTTTCAATGCGTTTTTTCTTGCCCGACGCAGGGTCTTGGCAATCGAGTGTGACAATGCGCGAAAGGATTGTTGAAATCATCTGCGGTGTGTAGAACTCACCCGCTTTCTGCCCCGAGCCTGCGGCAAACTGACCAATGAGATACTCGTAGGCATCGCCCAACGAGTCGCCCTCAACGCCACTGTCAGCAAGGCCTTCTGAAATTGTTCCGATAACCTTCCACAGCAGTTTATTCCGTTCGGTATTGCTCTTGCCTAATTTCTCGGAAAACAGATTTATTTCCGAGAACAACCCTTTAAAAGAACTCTCAAACGACTTCTCTTCAATGTATTTAAAGCCCTTGTATAATGTGTCAAGCAATTCGTCGCTCTGCGTACGGGCTAGTTCAACAATGTTATTCCAAAGATATTCGGGCTTTATGACGTAATGAATCTTCTTGCGCATCTGATTTTCAAACAATTCCACATCGGCAGGATTGTTCTGATACCAAATTTGCAATGGATTGTTATCGTTGGTCTGGGGATAGTCTGACCCCAATTCTTTTTTGGCGGATTTCAGATAACTATCCGACAGATACTTCCAAAAAAGAAACGAAAGCATATAATCGCGGAAGTCATCCGCCATCATTGCACCGCGCAGATTGTTGGCGATGCTCCAAAGGGTTTTGCCTAATTCTATTTGTCTGTTTTGTGTCATAGTCAATTCATTTTGGGAAACATCTGTTGCATCAATCCCTTTTTATGCTGTTCCAACATTGCAACCTTATTGGTGTATTGATTTATCATTTCGTCAATCGTTGTCAGACAATCGGCTATTTTGCACTGCTCGGGAATGGAAGGAACTAATAATTTCAAATTTAGCAAATTAGAGAAATATATTCTTCTTTTTTCTATCAAAGAACCGATTGCTATTTCATCGTATTTATGTAATAACAAATCACTTTTTAAGTAATTGCTCCAAAATACTGTAACACCTGTTTCTTTAAATCTGAAAACATCATAATACCCCGAAACACAAACCTTAAAAGGATTATGGTTGTAACCAACAGCCCCGAAACGCAAATTCATAGGATTTGAAACAAAATCATTAGGGGACACAACTTTAAAAGCATTATCTTTTTTGGTCACAAGGAATCCCCTCTCGTATCTTTCTGTTTTTGAAGTTATACCATCCTCAATGGTTAAACTATACAAAGGTATTGTTGTAGTGTCTGTAATGGTTTCTTTAACCTCTTCAATTAATTCTTCCAACTTCTTTTCCTTCCATTCCCCATCTTTCTCAAATCCCTTGAATCGCAGTTCTGGCAGTTTTTTGCCTTTGGTGGGGAAAAGTTTCTGCATCAAACCTTTTTTATGGTCTTTCAGTTGTTCGAGTTTGCTTTTGGTAGCGGTTATCATTTCATCTGCTGCAGAAAGGCAGGCGGCGATGCGCTGCTGCTCGGCGAGTTTGGGAAATGGAATCATCAAAGAAGAAATATCAGCACTATTAAGACCTGGTTGTCCACTCCTTGTAGATGTTACCTCGACCCATTTTTTATATGTACTTGAAAACAAATACTGAAACAGGAATTCGGAACTCAATTGAGATTCATTTGGTTTAATTCGTATCAAAAAACCGGCAAAGACCAACGGACCGTCTGATTCCCTATATTTATATACTTTCCCAACACTTGCACCTGTTCTTGCAAATACGATGTCTCCTTCTTGTAGCGAATTGTCTTTTGATAAAACCGTATCAACAGAAACTTTGCTTTCCTTTATAAACAGCCCATCATCGGAAATATCAGTAATTCTCAAATATGTCGGCAAATTGTTGGAAAAAGGAACCGCAGATGAATTTATACCATAATCTGGTGTTTGTATTAGACAATCTCCTAATCTTTTCACTTCCCATTCCCCGTCGTTGAGAAAGTCGGGGAAGCGAAGGGCGGGGGTGTTGTTATGTGTGGGGATAGTGGTCATAATGATACGAATGAATTAGCTGCCCTATAAAATGAGAAACGCCCCTCAAGTATGCTGCCAAAGGCGCGCCTGAAGGGCTTATTATCAATAAATTGCATCAAAGAATACAACCGATTCTTTGGGTTGCCAAACATACAACTTTTTTCAATGTTTATCATCATAGTTCAATGTATCTATGCCACCATACGAAGTTTTTGAATGTTTTCTGGCTTGTTTCGCTCACTCCAAAAAATAATATCTGTATTCTTGCTCTGCAAAGCGTTAATATATTCAGGTTTTATCTCTTTTTCACTGTCGTTAATCACGGCCAGGCTCAACAATTCTTTACCAGAAGTTTTTTCTCTAACGGGTCTAATATCATCCAAACTGAATAGAAAACTCGGGACATTGATTTTATTCAAAGAATTGAACGACTTCAAAACCAATTCTTTTTCCCTTCCTGCTATCTGGAAATCAAATGTGAATTCAATACCAGTATTTCCTTTGGTGATAAATTGCGGTGTATAAATAATATTCTGTTCGTCAAGCAGTTGTTTGACATCCTCTCTGAACAACGAAGAAACAATATGTTTTGCTGTGATTTCCATATCAGAAATCTCCGAAATGGCGCAAATCAAATTATGTTTCTTTTGCGGAAAATCGGCTTGTTTTGCACTAATACACAATTCATCATTTTGCAATTCAACTCCATAATTCAACAATATGAAATCAAGCCACTCCTTTCTTTTGGGGGAACGCGTCACATTGGCTCCTGCCAAATCCAGGTTTTTAAGTGTGGTACCATCGTCGGACAACAATATGGTATCGCCCTGCGCTTTCATATACACTTCAATCGGGTCGTTGAAAAGCCCCAAAAAAGGCGTGGATACCACAGACCAACCAGTTTGATTGTCGGTTTTAACAACTGTTTTTTCTTTTAACCAGTGGTAATACTGATTAATGCTATTTTCAAACCATTCGTTCATAACAACAAAGCGTTTATGGTTATTTTTGTTTCCACGTTAATTATTCTTGCAAAATCTAAAATAGCAGAAATTATTTGTCGATTAGCATCTCCTTCTGTGATTTCTTTTGTTTCAATATTGGTATCCGCAATTGGCACTGCCCAAGCCAATGGTTTGTATCCGTCAACATAATAATGCATATGGCATTCATCGTAAGTGAAAAACTTTCCAATATAAGGTTGAAATTTTTCAGGAAGGTCTTCTTTGGCAGTAAAAGGATTTTGGTGTGTACCATAATAATCTAACCGAAGCAGTCCTATCTTGCTTTCGTCTTCTTGAAAGTGCAAAGACATCTTCAGCATATTTTTTGAACTTTGTGTTATCTCCCATAAAAATGAGAAATCATTATCCTCATCAGATACCAATTCATATCGAAGGTTCATTGGAAATTCCTGATCTATGGGAAGATTATCCAAAACGGTTTCATTCTGAATAATCTTCTTTTTCAGATTAATTAAATAGTCTGCCTGTTCGTTAGATATTATCATATTTCACTCAATTGTATTGTTTTTATTCCTCATAGTCTTTGACACAAGGCTTATCGGATTTTCCTCCAATCAGCCGTTTCAATTCCTCTTCGGTAGGCATATACAATTTGTATTGCGAAGCGAAGAGTTGCTGGCTTTCGGCAAGCATAGAATATTTTACCACTGTTTCGTCGTTTTGTGAGCAAAGAATAATGCCGATAGTGGGGTTATCGGTATCGGTGCGTTTTTGGTCTTCATACAGGCGCACATACAAATCCATCTGCCCCACATCCTGCGGTGTGAGTGTACCTATCTTCAAATCAATCAGCACAAAACATTTCAACAGATAGTTGTAAAACACCAAATCAATATAATAATGCTTGCCTGCATCGGTGCTTATGCGCTGTTGGCGCGCCACAAAAGAGAATCCCTTGCCTAATTCGAGCAAAAAGTCCTGCAACTTACTGATTAAGGCCACTTCCAAATCGGCTTCCAAATAATCTTTGTTCTCTTTCAAATCGAGAAACTCAAGAATGTAAGGGTCTTTCAGAATGTCGGAAGGCAAAACGGGCGTGTTGTGCTGTTCGGTCTCACGTTTCACAACATCTTTATTCTGGCTGGCAAGTAGGCGCTGGTAATAGAAAGAGTTGATTTGGCGCTCCAACTGGCGTGAACTCCAACCGCATTCGGCCGCTTCGTTCATATAGAAAGTCCGTGCATCTTCGTTTTCAACGCGTATTAGTTGGCGGTAATGTGTCCAACTCAATTCGCCACGCAGTGCGTGACGAATTGGGAATGTTAGGTAAAACTGCCTGAAATACTTTAAGTTGGTTTCTCCAAAACCATTTCCGAACTCTACGGTCAAGGCTTCGGCAAGGCTTTGAATAATATACTTACCATATTCGGCACGGTTGCTGCCGTTTTGCTCTTCCTCCACAATACGGCGGCCAATCTCCCAATATGTAATGACCATTGCCGTGTTCACACTGCGAACCACGTGCAGCCGAGCTTCGTTAATCAGCGCCTTAATGTCGTTTACAAGATTCCTATTTTCAACAATATTTGCCATAACCATCAATAAATCAGATTTTAAACACGTTTGTTCCAATTCGGTACACAGCGCGTTCCAAATTCGCTACGCAGTGCGTAGCGAATTCAAAGTTTGAATTGTCGCATATTAATTCAACGCTCATAATCAACAATTTATTCTTCATACGCCTTCAACCCTGAAATCTCCTGTCCTGGCGCAAGGCGTTTCAAGAGCGGCACAAGGTCGTTCATCAGTTCGGTCTCCTTGCGGGTGCGGTCGCGCCAACCCAAATCCAACGGTTCGAGCAGGGTGCTCAATTTCTCTCCGTCAAAAAACTTGTGTTCCACAATGTCGTTCACAAACAGCATAACCGCATCGGTCTCCAAACCGTGTTTTCTGGCAACGGCCGATAGTTCTTTGGCGTATTTTTCGGCTTTGAATACCTCGTAGCCTTCCTTTATCTGCTGCTCGGTGCGTCCGTTCACACCGTCAAGGCTGTCAATGTAAGCAATAATGTCATCGCGGTCGTCGAGCAGGTTGGCGCTTGAGCGGATAAGGTTGATAAGTTCGTCTTTAGTCATCTTCCACTTGGCTGGCTGCCCCATACATCTGGAAATGAGCTCCATAATGTAGTCATAGTCAATCATTGCCGAAGCAAACAGAACGAACTCAAAATCAAGGTCTTCTATCTCGTCGGGAATTTTTTCGCCCGACTTCTCGCGTTTGCCTTTCAGGTTGCGAGCAAGGTCGAGATACGCGCCACGGAAAGCACGCAAATCATCGTCGGTGAATCCGTATTTTGCAGTCGGTTCGGCCACATTAGACTGATTTTGGTTGGCCTCAACATCAACAAGGTCGGTGTATTGGTCGAGTTGCGTTTTGAGCCTTTGCACCTCTTTGAAACGGTTAATAAAGTCGGCCTTGGCGGCATCGCCTTTCAGGTTCGGCACTTCTTCGGCCTTGAAATCCAAATCGTTCACTGTCATAAAGTCACGCAATCCTACAACTGCATCGTTATATTTTTTCAGAATAACCGAAGCAGGTTCCACAAGCCAAATCTGACGGGCTTTTTCTTCTTTTTCGCCTGAAAACAAGGCTATGGCCGTATCTACTGCATCCTGCTGGCTACGGAAATCGAGAATATTGCCGTAGGGTTTGGTGTCGTTCAGAATACGGTTGGTGCGCGAAAAAGCCTGCACCAAACCGTGGTACTTCAAGTTCTTGTCAACATAGAGCGTGTTCAGATATTTTGAGTCGAAACCTGTCAGCAGCATATCAACCACAATGGTTATGTCAATCTTGTTTTGGTGCGCATAATCTTTGTTGCTATACTGCTGATTTTTAATGCGCTGCTGTACATCTTGGTAGTACGCATCAAAATCATTCACATTGTGATTTGTGCCAAATTGTTTGTTATAATCGTTAATGATAGCGGTCAACGCGGCCTTTTTCAGGTCGGGCTCTTGCTCGTTATCTTGCTGCTCTTGCGGCAAATCCTCCTGAATCTGCATAATGTCGCGGTTGCCCTCGGCAGGGGGTGAGAATACGCAGGCAATATTCAAAGGCTCATACTCACTATCGTCGGCCATTTTTTGTGCCTGTGCATCTTTGAACAGATGATAATACTCAATGGCCTCGTTGATTGAGCCTGTGGCAAACAGAGCGTTGAATCGGCATTCGTTGGTTGCTGCGCGGTGCTTTGTCAGAATGGCCTTCACAATAGCCGATTTTTTAACCGTTTCGCCCACCATATCCGATTTGTCGGGTTTGAAATAATCAACGTGGAAACGCAGCACATTGCGGTCATCGATGGCGTTGGTTATGGTGTAAGCGTGTAACTCTTTTTGGAACACGTCTTTAGTGGTTCTATACTGTGCTTGCTCGCCTGTAATTTGAGTGTAGGTGGCGTTCTCCTCGAAAATAGGCGTTCCCGTGAACCCGAAAAGCTGTGCTTTCGGAAAGAACTCTTTGATAGCCTTGTGGTTGTCGCCAAACTGAGAGCGATGGCACTCATCGAAAATGAACACAACACGCTTGTCACGTAGTGGCAAAAGGCGCTCCTGATAGTTACGGCGATTTTGCGGGTCAAGAGCGATGCCAAGCTTCTGGATGGTTGTAACAATAATCTTGTCAGCGTAATCTTCCGACAGCATACGGCGCACAAGCGCGTCGGTGTTGGTGTTCTCTTCTACACAGCCGTCTTGAAATTTGTTAAACTCCTCACGAGTCTGCCTGTCAAGGTCTTTGCGGTCAACAACAAAAAGACATTTTTCAACCTCTGGATTATCTTTTAAAAGTGTTGATGCTTTGAACGATGTCAGTGTTTTCCCGCTGCCTGTCGTATGCCAAATATAGCCGTTGCCTCGATTTTCATTTATGCAATTCACAATAGCTTTTACGGCATAAATCTGATATGGGCGCATCATCAGCACTTTCCTTTCAGAAGCCACCAAAACCATATAGCGGCTAATCATCTCACCTAAACGGCACTTTTGCAGGAAAACATCGGCAAACGCATCAAGTGCGGTTATCTTTTGGTTCTTATCGTCGGCCCACTGATATACAGGCAAGAAACGTTCGTCGGCATTGAAGTTGAAGTGCTCTTTGTTGTTGTTGGCAAAATAGTATGTGTTATGCTGGTTGCTGACGATGAACATCTGCATAAAACAGAGCAGAGAATTGGCATATCCATTACCTGCATCATTTTTGTAGTCAACAATTTGCTGCATAGCGCGGCGCGGGCTAACGTCCAAAGTCTTCAGTTCAATCTGCACTACAGGTAAACCGTTTATTAGCAGAATTACATCATAGCGTTGAAAACTGTTTCGTGTATTAATTCGCAACTGGTGTATAACCTCATAATCGTTTTTGCACCAATCTTTTATGTTCACTAGCATATACTGAAGCGGTGTGCCGTCTTCTCGTATGAAAGTATTACGCTCGCGCAACCTTTTTGATGATGTAAATACATCTGAATCCGTAATTTCCTCCAACAAACGAGCAAACTCGTTGTCGGTCAAATGACAGCGGTTTAAAGTCTGAAATTTCTCTCGGAAATTACGTTCAAGACTATCCCTGTCGTGAATATCCTCACGATAGACATATTTCAAATCTTCGCTTAATTTCTTGATAAAATTGTTCTCTATCTGGCTTTCTAACACAATTGTAAATATTTTACATTCTAAAATGTAAAGTTACCTAATTCCTGTAACATATTTAGTGGTGTAAAAAAAATAATCCGGTGAGCGAAACGCGCACATAGGATTGAATTTATTTTTGCAGACCGATTCTAAAAGATGGTAATTGGTTGAATTTTTGATAATAACAAGTGGGTAGTTTAAGAAATAACCGATAAAAATCAGTATTCGTTGTGTAATCAGTATGAAAATAAAATTTTCCTTCAGCAACGTTTTTTTTTGTAATTCTGCGGCAATTTAAAAATCGCTTAAAAAATGAACAAGATTGTACCTATCACATTGTTAACCGGCTATTTAGGTAGCGGTAAGACAACTCTGCTGAATAAGATTCTGGCCAACAACCAGGGTCTGAAAATTGCTGTGATTGTAAACGACATTGGCGAGATAAACGTCGATGCGTCGCTGATTGAGAAGGGCGGCATTGTGAACAAGAAAGACGACAGCCTGGTGGCCTTGAGCAACGGCTGCATCTGCTGCACGCTCAAAACCGACCTTATCGACCAGATTACCAGCATCACCAGCACCGGCAAGTTCGACTATATTGTGATTGAGGCCAGCGGCATTTGCGAACCGCTGCCGATTGCGCAGACCATTGTGGCTATTGGCGATTATGCCCGCCAGTACAATCAGCCGTCGCCCTGCCGTCTCGACAGCATCGCAACCGTGGTCGATGCCCTGCGAATGGCACGCGAGTTTGGCTGCGGCAATCAACTGACTCGCAATAATATCGATGACGAAGACATTGAGAATCTGCTCATTCAGCAAATCGAGTTCTGCAACATTATCATTCTGAACAAGGTTGCCGAAGTGACTGAGGACGAATTGAAACTTATCCGCGCCGTAATCAAGAAGTTACAGCCATCGGCCGAAATCATCGAGACCAACTACTGCGAGTTCGATTTCCACAAGATTATGGATGCCAAACAGTTCGACCTTGAAAAAGCGTCGATGTCGGCTGGCTGGGTTGAGGAGCTTGAGAAAGATGATGACGAGCACGAGCACGAAAGTGAGACCGAGGAGTACGGCATCGGAACATACGTTTACTATCGCCGTAAGGGATTCAACTACACCAAGTTCGAGACTTTTGCAAACGACCGCTGGCCGGCAAACATCATTCGTAGCAAGGGAATTTGCTATTTCAACGATGATTCCGATATGTCGTATATGTTCGACCAGGCCGGAACGCAGAAGAAACTTGTGAAGGCCGGACAATGGATTTGCACCGCGCCCGAGGAGGAGCAGAAGCAGCTGCTGGCTCAAAGCGCCGAGCTGCGCCACGACTGGGACGAGGAGTATGGCGACAAGATGATTAAAATTGTCTTTATTGGTCAAAATCTTGACCGTGAGGCACTTAAGACCGAGTTGGATAAGATTTAAGCAAAATGAACGTTTTGAAAATCATCGGGAAGAATATCGGAGTCATAATATTGGCTATTGCCGTATTGTTGATTGGTGTTGTTGTGGGCGACCTTGGCCGGAATTTGTTTTCGGATTATTACCTGAAACTGATGGTTTCCTGCGTTCTAAGGGTTGCATCTACTATGGCGCTGGCTTGGTTCGTGTCGGCCAAACTGCTGAAAATCAGTTCTGACGAGTTGGGCATCAAACCAAAACGAATCGAGCTGAAATGGATAATTATTGCCATTGCATTGCCGGTTTTGGTGCTCGTTTTTTATGCATTTGTGTTGCCCGGAAAAGCGCACATCGCTGAAAATGATATGCTTTGCAAAACGCTTTTCCGTGCTATTCTTGAGACGGGTATTACTGTGGGAATAGCTGAGGAGTTGATTTTCAGAGGAATGATTTTTCGCTATATGAAAAAGACTTTGGGCGTCAAGCTGGCCGTAATCATCCCGGCCGTTTTGTTCGCCATCCTGCACATTATGAATATGCAGACATTCAACCTGACCGACCTGATTCTTCTTGTTTTGGCAGGGTCGTCGGTTGCGGTAATGTTTACATTAATGGCCCTTGATTCAGGCTCGATTTATCCTGGAGCATTGGCGCACGCACTGTGGAACGCATTTATAATAGGTGGCATTTTCGGCGTGGGCGCGATAGTCAACGGGGCACCTAACACGGCTTATATTGTTATTCCGGT
The DNA here is from genome assembly GCA_902790595.1 of uncultured Bacteroidales bacterium. Classification (GTDB taxonomy): domain Bacteria; phylum Bacteroidota; class Bacteroidia; order Bacteroidales; family SZUA-534; genus RUG13583. Next base: position 434,809 of record CADASL010000002.1, on the reverse strand, counting down.
GGAGTCAGCGAGCAAACTTCTCACCGGAGGCAATTTCGGAGTTGAGGCTGCAGTGCCCGCGATAGTTTGCTATATCGCTGCAGCGGTGATTTGCTTTGTTTGGTATAAAAAGAAATTAAGCGCGCTGAAAGCCAGGCTGGATAAGATTTAAGCATCGGCTCGACGAATTGTAATTGTGCCTGATGCGGTGGCACCCGAAAAAATTGTAGATTTGGCAACGGAAAAACACTCGGTTATGACACAAAAACTGTTCACACTAATAATATCATTGTTCGCCACCATTGGCATTGCCGGAGCGCAAGACACTATAATGTTGATGCGCGGTAAGCGTATCACCGTGAGCAACAGCAAGATAGAAGTTACGGTCAAAGGCGATACGGTGGTCAGCTACCAATTGCCCAACGGAAAGCAAAAGAGCAAGCGCGCCGACAAGGTCTTTTCGGTTTCGCAGGGCGGACGTGAGCATATATTATATGTGTCGGACACCGCAGCCGGCGACCTGACTGTTGACCAGATGCGGCGTTTCCTTCAAGGCAAAGCCGATTATTCGGCCGGATTCAGCTGGGGATTTTTTGCTGGTGGTGTGGCGGCAACTGCAGTCGGTGCGGCTATTCCGTCGGTGCGATTCAACTTGAACAGCAACAATGCCAGCGTGCCTGTTGGCGTGGTGGTTCCGTTCGGTTATATATTTGTGGCTGGCAACACCACCAAATCAGTTGAAAAACTGAAGGCAAAATACCCCGATATGCTTGACGATGAATATTATACTTTAGGCGTTCAGACTGCAATAAGCCAACGGCGGATGCGTGATGGCGCTTTAGGCGTGCTCACCGGCGGCGTTATTTGGATTGTGGCCGCAGGCATCAGTAATTGACATTAAAAATGCTGCATCAGATTCATATACAGAACTATGCGCTAATCGACGAACTGACTGTCGATTTCACCGACGGCTTTTCGACGCTCACGGGCGAGACGGGCGCGGGCAAATCGATTCTGCTTGGCGCGCTGATGCTGGCTCTGGGCAACCGCGCCGACACCACTGCCATTGGCAATGCGGGGCAGAAATGCGTGGTTGAAGCCACTTTCAATGTCAAGCCGTATCACCTTGAAAAGATTTTCGATGAACTCGACCTTGATTATCAGGACGAAACAATTGTCCGCCGCGAGTTGCTGACAAACGGAAAATCACGCGCGTTTGTCAACGATACGCCCGTTAACCTTAACGCACTCAAAGATTTAGGTCGCCATCTGATTGACATTCACTCGCAGCACGAGAATCTTGAACTGAACAACAATCAGTTTCAGTTGCGTGTGGTTGATGCGGCTGCACAAAATGCTGATTTACAGAAACAATACTCGGCCGCTTACGCAGAATACAAGCGTTTGCAGGCCGAACTTGCCGAACTGAAGGAAAATGCACGCCAGATGTCGGCCGATTACGACTATAATCAATTCCAATACAACCAGTTAGCCGAAGCAAAACTTGATGGCGTCAATCAGGAAGAGATGGAAAACGAATTCCAGACGCTGTCGAATATTGTTGATATTCAACAAAATCTGAGCGCCGCGCTCTATGTTTTGCAAGACGGCGAACAAAACGTCTTGTCGGGACTGGCGCAGGTTCGGCAGGCTGTTCAGCAGACGCAGCGCTACTTCCAAAAATCGGAAGAGTATCTGCAACGCCTTGAGCCTGTGATAATTGAAATGAAAGACTTTGCGCAGGAACTCGAAAGCGATTTGCAACGACTTGAAAATCAACCCGAACGGCTCGAAGAGTTGCGCGCCAAACTCGACCTGCTCTACAGCCTTATGCAGAAACATCAGGCCAAAAGCGTTGACGAACTTATTGCAATTCGCAACGATTTAGAACAAAAACTCACAAAATCAGGCGATTACGAAACGTTGATTGAGCAAACCGAAAAGCAACTCAACCAAGCCACAACGCAGTTGACCGATTTGGCAGCCAAACTGTCGGACAGCCGCCGAAAGGTTGCCGATTCGCTCTGCAAGCAGATTTGCAGCCACCTGACGGGTCTTGGAATGCCCAACGCGCAGTTGCAAATCAGCCTGACCGACACCGAAGCGTTCACACCCAACGGCCGCGACAGCGTCAACTTTTTGTTCACCGCCAACCGCAACCACGAGCTTCAAAACATTTCGAAGATTGCATCGGGCGGCGAGATAAGCCGTTTAATGCTGAGTATCAAGGCGATACTTTCAAAATCTGTTGCTTTGCCAACCGTTATTTTCGACGAGATTGACACTGGCGTTTCGGGCGACATCGCACACAAAATGGGTGAACTTATGTCGCTGATGGCCAAGCAGATGCAAGTGATAACCATCACCCACTTGCCGCAGATTGCCGCCAAAGGTGCGGTGCAGTATCGCGTTTCGAAGAACGACGAAGGCGGCACCACTCACACCATTGTCGATAAACTGTCTGACGCTGAGCGTGTTGACGAAATTGCACGGATGTTGAGCGGCAAAAACATCACCGCCGAAGCGCGTGAGAACGCCAAATCCCTATTAAAAGGATAACTCTTTATAATTCGCAACTTTATACCACTTTTTTATGGACAATTTTCAATTTTACAGCCCAACCGAGTTCGTGTTTGGCAAGGGCACCGAAAACGAGGCGGGCAAGTACGTTCGCAAGCACGGCGGTTCTAAAGTGCTGATTCACTATGGTTCTGGCTCGGTTGTCAGGACAGGTTTGCTTGAGCGCGTCAAAAAATCGCTGGCTGCCGAAGGCATCGCATTCGTCGAACTTGGCGGTGTGAAACCCAATCCGCGCGACACCAAAGTGCGCGAAGGCATTGCTCTGGCAAAGGCCGAGAAGGTAGATTTCATTCTGTCGGTTGGTGGCGGCTCGTGCATCGACAGTTCGAAAGCCATTGCCGCTGGCGTCTGCTACGACGGCGATTTCTGGGATTTGTACGGCACTGGACTTGAGATTAAAAAGGCTCTGCCCGTGGGCACCGTGCTCACTATTGCCGCCGCTGGCAGCGAAGGCTCGGGCGCATCGGTCATCACTCGCGAAGACGGCCTTCTCAAGCGCGACGCCTGCTCTGACTTGCTTCGCCCGCGATTCTCAATCCTGAACCCCGAACTCACCTGCACCCTGCCAGCCTATCAGACGGCTTGCGGTGCAACCGACATTATGGCGCACGTTTTTGAGCGTTATTTTACTAATACCGAAGAAGTTGAAGTTACCGACCGTCTTTGTGAAGCCATCCTGCTGACAATGGTCAAGGAAACGCCGCGCGTGATTGCCGACCCCAACAACTACGAAGCCCGCGCCAACATTATGTGGGCTGGAACGGTTGCGCACAACGACATTGTTGGCGTCGGCCGCAGCCAGGACTGGAACAGCCATTGCATTGAGCACGAACTGTCGGGTCTGTACGATGTGGCTCACGGCGCTGGACTGGCCGTGGTTATGCCTTCGTGGATGGAATTCACAATGAATCACAATGTTATGCGTTTTGCACAAGTTGCCACCCGCGTTTGGGGCTGCCAGATGGATTTTGAGCATCCCGAAAACACCGCACTCGCGGGCATTCGCTGCTTCCGTCGGTTCCTTTCGTCAATCGGAATGCCAATAAACTTTGAGCAACTCGGAGCGAAAGAATCAGATATTCCATTGTTAGCCAAGAAGATGGGCATCAACGGCACCACAGGCGGTTTCGTGAAACTCACCACTGCCGATGTCGAAGCAATTCTGCGCATCGCCGCAAAGGCAACAGTTTGAGATATTTAGCGGCAACACACACTGGCGGCTCATAATTTTTTTCGCAAAACACGACAAAAATTATTTGTCGCCGGTGTCATTTGTAACAAAAAAAACTACCTTTACACCGTTTCATACAAATACATACTAGAGATGAAAAAATATGCAGTTATTATGATTGCAGTGGCTGCAATCGCTGTTTTGTCTGCCTGCGCATCGTCGAAAGGCAATTGCCCGGCATACTCGCAAAACGCACAACAAACAGAGCAAATCGCGCAGCGCTAAATAAAAAGCATCGTTCAGATGTTTTTTATTTGCGCTTTTGCGCTGACATTCTGAAAGATGTCAAATCTCACCTGATTCGTTTCGAGTCGGGTTTTCTTGTTTATGGATAGCGGCTTTCAACCTATCAACATATCTGAAAAATCATCAAAATCAGTGCTTCTCGTAAAAAGAAAAAATAGATTAAATCATATTTGTTTTTACAAGCCGATTTTATACTTTTGAGCGATTTTTGAAAGGGAACAATAAAGAGATTTAAGTTTCTAATTTTTAATACTTTAAAACACAAAAACTATGATTAAAGTTGGTATCAATGGTTTCGGTCGTATCGGCCGTATGGTGTTCCGCGCTGCTGTCGAGAACTTCAGCAAAGACATCCAGATTGTAGGAATCAACGACCTTCTGGACGCTGATTACTTGGCTTACATGTTGAAATATGACTCAGTTCACGGTCATTTCAACGGTGATGTTAAAGTTGAGGGCAACTTCATGATTGTCAACGGCAACAAAATCCGTCTGACTGCAGAAATGGACCCAGCTAACCTGAAATGGAACGAGGTTGGCGCTGACGTAGTTGTTGAGTCAACTGGTTTCTTCTTGACTGACGAGACAGCTCGCAAGCACATCCAAGCTGGTGCAAAGAAAGTCATTATGTCAGCTCCTTCGAAAGACGCTACCCCGATGTTCGTATTCGGTGTTAACCACAAGACCTACGCTGGCCAGGACATCATTTCGAACGCATCTTGCACAACCAACTGCTTGGCTCCTATCACAAAAGTTCTGAACGACAAGTTCGGTGTTAAACGTGGTTTGATGACTACCGTTCACGCTGCAACTGCTACTCAGAAAACTGTTGACGGTCCTTCGAAGAAAGACTGGCGCGGTGGCCGTGGCATCCTGGAGAACATCATCCCGTCGTCGACAGGTGCTGCAAAGGCAGTAGGCAAAGTTCTTCCTGCTTTGAACGGCAAACTGACTGGTATGAGCCTTCGCGTTCCTACTTCTGACGTTTCTTTCGTTGACCTGACTTGCGAACTCGAGAAGGCTGCTTCGTACGAGGAAATCTGCGCAGCTATGAAAGCCGCTTCAGAGGGCGAGTTGAAAGGCATCCTGGGTTACACCAACGAGGCTGTTGTTTCAACTGACTTCCGCAACGACTCTCACACTTCTATCTTCGACGAGAAGGCAGGTATCCAGCTCGACCCGACATTCGTTAAGGTTTGCGCTTGGTACGACAACGAGTGGGGCTACTCTAACAAAGTGTTGGAAATGGCTCGCGTTATCTCTAAGTAATTTAGATTTAACAAAATATGTGAAAAGCCATCCTTCGGGGTGGCTTTTTTTTTATTGATGGCTGTAGTCTAACGTCCAACTGAAAAAACTGTCCGAAGGACAGAATTTGCATAACCGGCGATTAAGCAAAGCGCAATCGCCGCCAGTTTATAATAAGAAGTAACTCTCTGGAAGAGAGAGATATATCAAGGTTCAGTCTTTCAGACTGAAAATCGAGGGGCAGCCAATGCCGTAGGTTACGCTTCGCTTACCTACGGTTATGAAAATATTGTCTTTCAGACAAATTTGAATCATTGAGGACATCCGTCAAGGCGAAATTGGCAAAAATTTAATCGATTTCGCCCAATCAAAAAATCATTTTCCTTTTCCACCCCGTTTTTGTGCCTTTCCCTTGCTATGCTTTTTACACCGAAAGTGTGGTTTGCGGGCAAGTTGTTTGCCAACGTTTTCTTTTGATAGTTTGAAATCTCAAGGTTTTTGATTTGGCAATCGTTCCGATTTACATATATATTTGTGGAGTAACAATTAAAAACAGAAAACAAGGGAATAAAAAGCTTAAACTAACATATTAAATAACAGTGCATTAACTATTATTTCGCGTTTGCCGAAGCCCACCAATCTTCAGGAAATAAAAACAAGAAATAATAAGTTGTAGGTCTCCATTAAGGTAATCCTATGACCAATGTATAATAAGTAATGCTCGCCTAAAGGTGGTGAGTACTTATTATTGGTCAAGGGTTTCTGTGGTGGGCGCCCTGGCAAACGCAATGAGGAAAAGCACCTTTTCTTATTGCGTGGGTGATTGATAGTCAATGCAAAAACTATCAATCAATTATGGCAGGAAATAATAGTTTGCACGCCGCCAACAAGGCTAAAGAAGATGAATTTTACACCGAGTTATCTGACATTGAAAACGAACTGAAGCACTACAAGGAACATTTCCGAGGAAAAACCGTGCTTTGTAACTGTGACGATCCGCGCATATCAAATTTCTTCCACTATTTCAGTTACAACTTTGAGCAGTTGGGGCTTAAAAAACTGATCACTACTTGTTACAAAAGCCAGGAGCGTGATTTGTTCAGCCAAAACAACAGTGAGCGCGCTATTTGGCTTGAATATACAGGCGACCGCAACGGCAACCGCGTGCCTGACCCCGAAGAAATTGGAATAAACTACCTGAAAGGTGATGGAGATTTTCGCTCTGAAGAATGTGTTGAATTATTGAAACAGGCTGATATTGTGGTAACTAACCCACCATTTTCGCTCTTCCGTGAGTATGTGGCGCAACTGATGAAATACAATAAAAAGTTTGTGATATTGGGTAATCAGAACGCAATAACATACAAAGAGATTTTTTCATTTATCAAAGCCAACGAACTTTGGTTGGGCAGCACATTGTCATTTGCAAAGTTCAGAGTTCCTGATTATTACGAACCACGCGCTACGCGTTTTTGGGTTGATGAAACGGGGCAAAAATGGCGCAGTATGGGTAATATTTGTTGGTTTACAAATCTTGATATTGCAAAACGTCACGAAGAACTTATTCTATATAAAAGTTATAATGAGGAAGAATACCCCCATTATGACAACTATAATGCTATTAATGTTAATAAAGTTTCCGAAATACCTATGGATTTTGAAGGTGTAATGGGTGTACCTATCACATTTTTAGATAAATACAATCCAGAGCAATTCGAAATTGTAAAATTTAGAAAAGGTGATGATGATAAGGATTTATCAATCAATGGCAAGTGCCCTTATTTCCGCATCCTAATCCGTCGCAAGCAGCCAACCGCCTACGCTCAGCCTGAAGAACAATTGCAGCAGGCAGCCGAGCCGCGAAATAAGTACAATGGTAAATAATCTATAAATCAACCGAATATGAAAATTGAACTGCATAAAATCAGCGTCCGCGAACTGACAAACGGCTACGTGGACAATGCCGAAAACGGAGTGAAAGCCTACGGAGGCCGTCTCGATGTGCGCCCGCCCTATCAGCGCGAGTTTGTTTATAAAGAGAAGCAGCGCGATGCCGTAATCGACACGCTCACGCAGGGCTTTCCGCTCAACGTGATGTATTGGGCCGTCCGCGACGACGGAACCTACGAAATTATTGACGGTCAGCAACGTACAATCAGCATCTGCCAGTATGTGAACGGCGATTTCGCCTATATGTTCCGCTATTTCCACAACCTTCAGCCCGACGAGCAGGAGCGCATCCTGAACTACGAACTTCAGGTTTACATCTGCAGTGGCGAGGAGAGCGAGAAACTCAAATGGTTCAAAACCATCAACATAGCTGGCGAGGAACTCACCGAGCAGGAGTTGCGCAACGCCGTGTATGCGGGCTCGTGGGTGAGCGACGCCAAGCGCTATTTCAGCAAGAATGGCTGCCCCGCAGTGAAAATCGGCAGCGACTATCTGACGGGCTCTGCCATCCGCCAGGAGTACCTTGAAACGGCCATCTCGTGGATTTCCGACGGCAACATCGAGGCGCATATGGGCAACCATCAGCACGACCCCAACGCCGCGCCGCTGTGGCAGTTCTTCCAATCGGTCATCACGTGGATTGAAACCACTTTCCGCCCAACCAAGGAGCGCAAAAAGATTATGAAAGGCGTCGATTGGGGAATGTTATATAAGAATTATAAAGATAAAGTAATTGATACCCAACAAGTTGATGCAGAAGTTACGCGCCTGATTCTCGACGATGATGTGACAAAAAAGACGGGCATCTATCCGTACATTCTCACGGGCAAGGAGAAGTATCTGTCAATCCGCGCCTTCACCGATGCGCAGAAACTGTCGGCCTACGAGCGTCAGTTGGGCATCTGTCCTGATTGCGGCAAGCATTTCGAACTTGAGCAGATGGAAGCCGACCACATCACACCGTGGCACGAAGGCGGCAAAACCACACCCGAGAACTGCCAGATGCTCTGCCGCGACTGCAACCGCCGCAAAAGCGGAAAATAATCAGCCCTGAAAGGGCGACACCATATTGTTGTTGTGTCACCCTTTCAGGGTTTGCTGTTTCCACGTCATTAACCCGTGGGTTCACACCCACGGCTATGATATTTCGCCCCGTTGGGGCTTTTTTATGCAAGTAGAATTATTCAAACAGAATTATTCTGTCAGCATAATTTTGTTTGAATAATTTTGTAATTAGTTGTGATAGTGTGGATTGTGTGGGATTTAAGCATTAAAACTACCTAAAAAAACAGCCCGGAACGGGCGGTATAATACAGGCAGGGGTGTTAACCCCTGCGTAAATGCGACGATGCAATTTGAGCCCTGAAAGGGCGGCAACTTTTCTATTTCCCCGCCAACTTGCTTTCCAAATCTTTAACCCTTTCCTCGCTCTTGCGCAACTGCTGTTCCATCTCGCGCACCGATGTGAGGTCGAACGAGACGCCCAAAATGTTGGGGTTGTGCGTTATGTTGTTGATAAACGGCACTTTGATGGTTTGCAAAACGCGCCGTGTGCCGTCGGGAAGCGAAATGGTCTGCTCTGGCAGTTTTATCATCTGCCGTTGCTCAAGCACTTTGGTGTCACTTTCGTGGATGGCGTTCAACTCATCAATATCGTTTACAAGTTCGTCGTCGGAGTGGCCGAGCAGACTGTCAACCGGCATATTGTACAGCTTGCCTTCTTCTTGATTTGCAACAATATACTGGCGATGGATATTCTTAACGAAAATCGGATACGGCACAAGGTCGATGATGCGGCGCATCAGATTCTCGCTCTCTTCCAGTTCGTGCTGCTTGCTTTCCATCTCTTCCTGCTGCGTCTGCATCTCTTCAATGCTTTGACGCAGCTCTTCTTCTTGAGTTTTAAGCTGTTCCGCTTGTTTTTGCGCCTTTTCGAGCAGTTTCACGGTTGTGTTGTTCAAATGCGATGCCGACAAGGTTGACGCAAAACTCTCGGCAATCTTCTCAATGAATTTTTGTTTGTGCTCATCGAGAACGTTGAACGAGGCCAACTCAATAACACCCAGCACTTTATCGTCGCTGATGAGCGGCACAAGGAACAGACAACGCGGTGACGCTTCGCCCAAACCGGAGCGTATTGCCAGATACTCGTCGGGGATGTCGGTCATAAAAATGGGCGCCTTTTCGTAGTAGGCGGCGGCAATCAGCCCGTCTTCCAGACTGCACTTTTTGTCGGGGAACTTCTGGCGGTCGTAGGCGTACGAGGCAATCATTGTAAGAAACTCATCGTCAGTGTTTTCGCGCACAAAAATGCCGCCTTGATTGCAGTCGGTGTATTTGATTAGCTGGTGCAGAAGTTCCATTGCAATCTCGTTCAGCGAGCGGTTCGACTGCCGCATAATGTCGGAAAATTTGGCCACGCCCTGGTTCATCCAGTTGCGCTTCTGTTCCTGCTCTTTCCAGTCGTTTTCTTCGCTCACAAGTTTGTCGAGGTGCTGGTTCAACTTGTTGATTGACTGATAGAATTCATCGCCCGCAGCGTTTGCCGATTCGTATTTCCGCCCCGAGGCAATGCACTCAGCGTATTGCCGCAGTTCGGTATAGTGCCTTGCAACACCGCCAATGCGTCTGAACATTTGGTGGCGTTTAATTTGTTTTGCTGATATTTCCACACCTTCGCCCGTGGCGAGTTGTTTTAGACAGCCATCTATCTGCTTCAGTATCTTTTGGTTGACAAGTTTGTCGATTAGCAGGTTTGCCAAAATAAGGATTGCGGCCAGCGCTGCCGCATCCAATACAATCCGTCTGTTGGAATGGAAAACTGCCAACGCGGCCAAAGCTGCCATTGAGGCGATTGTCAAAACTGTTTGCAATCGCTCTATATTATTATAGGTACAACTTCTACTTTTAAACATATTACTTGTTATTAATTTTAAATCGTGGCAAAATTAGATTGTTTGGTTTAAATCCAAAACTAAATAATCTAAATCTGTAACAATTACGCGATATTACCAATTTTTTGGCTGATTTTGCACCCGCTTTCGTTCATTTGTGTGTTTTTGGATTTATCACCCCCTTCAAAAATCACATATCTCGTCCAAAAATTCACTTTTTCCGCGCCGACACCCCTTAAAAATTGCCAAAATTCTCTCAAGAACTTAAAATTCGCCCTGTCGGTCGGAATAACTTCAATTTCAAATCGTCAGTGAAAACGTTTTAAAATTGAGCCATTTCTAATAGATTTTGTCAAAACAGGCCTATTGAATTATAAATTGTAACTTAAATAAGTATATCACTAACGATATAAAAATATTTATCGAAATTTAGTTGCGAATTAAAATTCAGCTATATATTTGCCGTGTCAGAAAATGATAAAACAAAGTGTTTAACTAACAATTTAAAAGTTACGGTTATGAAAAGGAATTTTAGCAACCGGTTCTATTCAAAACAGAGTTTCAATCAGGGTTCCAACCGGAACTCGAAACAAAATAATAAGAACCGCCGTGCGCGCCCAACCAGCCGGGCCGTTGGCAGATGAATCAAGTGAGAAAAATCAAGGCTGGCTTCGGTGAAACCAGCCTTTTTTGATGGTTGCGCGGCAACGCAGCCACCGCAGTTTAAAAATTTATAAACATTCAAAGAAAATGAAAACTATTGAGAAAACAATGATTGCCATAGCATTGATGGCAATGACAGGAACAAGTTACGCCGAAGGTGAAGGCGGCGTTGAGGCTTCAGTTGGAGCCGATGTGGTAAGTTCGTATATCTGGCGTGGCGGCAAACTCGACGGAGCGGCCATTCAACCTTCACTTTCAGTTGATTACAAAGGTTTGTCGCTCGGAGCGTGGGGCTCGGCAAGCATTGTCGGGAGCGGCTACAAAGAGATTGACTTCACGCTGTCGTACGCCGTGGGCGGCCTGACTGCAATGGTAACCGACTACTGGTGTGCCGACGACGACACCAAATACTTCGAGTATTCGGCCGACTCAACCGTCCACACCTACGAGGCAGGTCTGACATACGATTTCGGATTCCTGTCAATCGGGTGGTACACAAACTTTTACGGCGCAATGGGCACCAAATCGAACGGCGACGACGCCTACTCGTCGTACTTTGAGGTTGCCGCACCGTTCAAACTCGGCGGACTCGACTGGCAAGCAGCTGCAGGCGTAACACCCTGGGAGAATGACTTTTACGGTGCCGAAGGTTTCGCACTTATCAACCTTAGCCTTTCGGCGACAAAAGAGATTGAGTTCGAGAAATTTACGCTGCCCGTGTTCGCACAAATCACCGCAAACCCGACAGCAAACCGAATGTATTTCTTGGTGGGATTATCCTTTTAAAGAGTAGAGGGGAGTGGGGAGAGTTTGGCGGAAGGGTTATCGAAAAACTAAACTCTAAACTCTCACCACTTACCAATTAAATAGTTAATAATTAAATTTTTAAGACAATGAAAAAGATTGAAGCAATCATTCGCAAGACGAAGTTCGACGAAGTGAAAGAGGCTCTCTTTCAGGCCGATATCAACTGGTTCTCGTACGCCGAAGTGAAGGCCATTGGGCAGGACCGCGAGGACCGCATTTACCGCGGCGTGATGTACAGCACCGACATTATCTCGCGCATTGAGATAACCATTATCTGCCGCGACCAATTTGTGCAGCCCGCTATCGACGCCATTATGAGCGTGGCGCGCACGGGCGAAATCGGCGACGGCCGAATCTTTGTCAGCCCCGTCGACGACACTTGGTCAATCCGCACAGGCGAGCACGGCGATACGGTTTTGGCGGATAAGAAATAGTGGTGAATCGGCGAACTGGTGAATCGGTGAACTGAAAGAGAATCAATTAAATAGAAAACTGGTGAATCGGGAAACGGACAAAGCGTCGATTAAACGATTCACCGATTAAACAATTAAACAGTAAAAAAATGGAAACAATAATTTCTGATACAATTTCGGCTGTGGCGGCAACGGTTGCCCCTGCTGCCGAGGCGGTTGTCGAGAGTGGCATTAGCCCTGTCGATACAATTTGGGTGTTGCTTGCGGCAATGCTGGTGTTCTTTATGCAGCCTGGTTTTGCGCTGGTTGAGGCGGGCCTGACGCGCACCAAAAACACGGCCAACATTCTGATGAAAAACTTTATGGATTTCTCGGCAGGCTCGGTTCTGTACTGGATTTTGGGCTTCTCGGTGATGTTCGGTGCGGGCTCGTTCCTGGGCTGGGGCGGATTAGGCATTGGCGGCGTTGAGAACCCGTGCGGCAATCTGCCAAAGGAGTGCTACTTCATTTTTCAGACGGTGTTCTGCGCCACGGCGGCCACAATTGTTTCGGGCGCAATGGCTGAACGCACCAAATTCTCGATGTATCTGGTTTACAGTCTGGTCATTTCGGCGCTGATTTACCCCATTCAGGGCCACTGGTCGTGGGGCGGTGGCTGGCTGAGCGAACTCGGTTTCCACGATTTCGCAGGCTCGGCTGTGGTTCACTCGTGCGGCGGTTTCATTGCCTTGGCGGGCGCCATTGTGCTTGGTCCACGTTTGGGCAAATACACAAAAGCTGCCGACGGCTCGATTCGCACTCACGCCATTCCTGGCCACAACCTTGCGCTGGCCGCTCTGGGTGTGTGGATTCTGTGGATGGGCTGGTTCGGGTTCAACCCTGGTTCAACCGTTGCCGCTTCAGGCATTGTTGATGCCGACTGCTACGGCGGCGGAATCCTTGACAATATGTCGGCAATGTCGCACATTTTCGTAACCACCAACATTGCCGCAGCTGTGGGCGGAATCATAGCCCTGATTTATACTTGGCTGGCCTACGGAAAACCTTCGCTCTCAATGGTTTGCAACGGCATTTTGGCTGGCTTGGTCGGCATAACGGCAGGCTGCGACTGCGTTCCTATCTGGGCCGCCGCTCTGATTGGCGCCATTGCTTCAGCAGTTATGTGCTTCTTTGTCAAGTTCTTCGACACCCGTCTGCATATCGACGACCCCGTTGGCGCCGTTTCGGTTCACGGAATGGCTGGCTTTGTGGGCACAATCCTGACGGGCGTTTTCGCCTACAGCGAGTGCGGCTATTCAGTTCTGACACAGCTGATTGGCGAGGTTACCATTGCGGGCTGGTCGTTCGGCTGCGGACTGATTATGTTCCTGCTGATTAAGAAGATTCACGGTCTGCGTGTCGACTCGCGGATTGAAGAGGAAGGACTCGACGTTTACGAGCACGGCGAATCGGCGTACAACTGATTGACAGTTAGTAATTAGGATTTAAAGTTTGCGATTTGTAAAGACAAGGGGGCGAGAGTTCCCTTGTTTTTTTTGTGCGATTTTTCATACATTTGTGTCTGACAAAAGCATTTGCGCTATGGACACACCGACAATGACACGGTTGATAGCCGATTATTTCAAGACGCAGCCTGTGCTGAAAGCCTGGCTGTTCGGCTCGTTCGCCCGCGGCGAGGAGCGCCCCGACAGCGATGTTGACATATTGTTTGTTCCCGACCGTTCGGGCAAACCGTTCACGCTCTTCACTATGGGCGGCATTTATATGGATTTGAAAGATTTGCTAGGCCGCAATGTTGACCTTGTTGAAGACGGCTCACTTCGTCCGTACGCCGAAAAAACTGCCAACCGCGATAAAATCCTGATTTATGAGAGAAAAGGCGCGTGACAAAGGGCGATTGGAGGATATTGTGGAGTACTCAAAAAATGTTTCCAAACTTATCGAAGGTGTTTCGTATGAGCAATTCACCAGCGATATACGCACGTATTATGCTGTTATGAAGAATGTTGAGATTGTGGGCGAAGCCGCTTATATGCTATCGAATGAGTTCAAGGATTCGCACAGCGAGACGCGATGGAACGTGGTTCAGGGTATGCGGCACGTTCTGGTTCACGATTACGCCAACATTGTGCCCGAAACGCTTTACGATACCGCCACAACGGGCATTCCCGAACTTCGCCAGCAGATTGAACGCTATCTTGCCGAAACCGACTGGCAGCAGTGGGAAAACGATAATTGAGACTGACAATAGCAAAAGCAAGGGGGCGAGAGTTCCCTTGTTTTTTTGTGTTTTTAACCACGGAACACACGGAAATCACGGAAAAGAAAAAACGAAACTATCCGCCGTGCTAGCGCGCCTTCAGGTGCGCGTCAAAAGTTACCACTGAACGAAAAACACGCTGCCAACCAATAAGTATTGCACCTTCCCAAATTTCAATCCGTAACCAACCCCCGCCCTTCAATAATACCAATCTAATAAACCACTCTAAAACCGCCATTAAAAATTACAATCCGTAAGTTATATACGAGAATTACGGATAGAACATAAGAAAATAATAATTTTTAGTTGCAAAATAAAAATCGGTTATATATTTGCCGCGTCGAAAATGACAACAAAAGGGCATTTCGATTTTAAAACAGAAAATGACGATGAACAAGAATTTGAACAACGGTAATAACTTGAATCTCAATCCGAATCGAAATTCGGAGCGAAATTGCCGTAATAATAATCGGAATCGAAGTGCGGGCCTAACCAGTCGGGCGGACTAATGAGAGCAAGAAAATGAATTCATAAGGCTGGTTTCAATCGGGACCAGCCTTTTTTATAAAATGATAGAAGTCAAATATTTAAAACAATAAAAAATGAAAAAACGTTACGTGATTTTTACAGCCATTATCGCAATCATTGCGATTTGCGGCTTGCTGGTTCCCGAGCAGCAGGGAATCTGGACTTTGAGCGACAACATTAGCGCGGCCGACATTGCGTGGATGATTACCGCCACCATTTTTGTGCTGATGATGACGCCTGGACTGTCGTTCTTCTACGGCGGAATGGTGCGCAAGAAAAACGTCATTTCCACTATCCTTCAGTCCATTATCGCAATGGGCATAATCAGCGTGCTGTGGGTGTTTGTGGGCTTCTCGCTCTGTTTTGGCGAAGATGTCGGCGGATGGGGAATTATTGGCAACCCCGCCACCTATTTTATGTTCCATAACGTTGGCGGAGCGGCCACCGACGACCTTTCAACCCGCCTTGGACTGACCATTCCGCTGGCCCTGTATGCGCTTTTTCAGATGAAATTCGCAATCATAACCCCTTCACTTATAACGGGTTCGTTTGCCGAACGCGTGCGTTTTTCGGCCTATATGATTTTTATGGCGCTGTTCTGCATTTTCGTCTATTGCCCGCTTGCGCATATGACCTGGCACCCCGACGGCCTTTTCTGCCGTATGCACGTCAAGGATTTTGCGGGCGGCATTGTGGTTCACGCTTCGAGCGGTATCGCCGCCTTGGTTGGCGCAATCTTTTTGGGGCGCCGTCGCGATAAGAAATCGGAGCCTGCCAACGTGCCCTACGTTGTTCTGGGCGCCGTGCTGCTCTGGCTCGGCTGGTTCGGATTCAACGCTGGCAGTTCGCTTCACGCCGACGGAATGGCCGTCAAAGCCTTCCTGAACACCAACACGGCGGCCGCCACGGCAATGATGATGTGGGTTTTTATCGATTGTCTGACAGGCCGCAAGCCGTCGGCAATGGGCGCCGCAGTGGGCGGAGTGCTCGGTTTGGTGGCCATTACGCCTTCGGCAGGATGGGTGTCGGTGAGCGACAGCATAATAATAGCCATTATCACCACCATTATCTCGAACACAGCCTGCCACTGGAAGAACCACACCAGTGTGGACGATGCCCTGGATGTGTTCCCCACTCACGGCGTGGGCGGAATTGTGGGCACAATCCTTTCGGGAATATTCGTCTATCAGTATGAAGCCGAAAGCCTTATGGCAGAAGGCGTTACGCACTCGCAGTTCATTTTCAACCACGTGCTGGCCATTGTGATAGTCTTTGTGTTCACGTTTGCCGTCACCTACGCGCTCTATTACATTACAAATAAGATGGTTACGATGCGCGTGAGCCAGGCCGATGAGACCGTCGGACTCGACATTTCGCAGCACGACGAGCACTACGGCCGCCTTACCGATGAAACCCGCGAACTGGCAGAATACTATAACAATTGACAATTAACAATTAACAATTGAAAGTGGGCAATTGACAATTGATAATGAAAAGTATAGAAACTAAACTTCTAAACTATTAAACTTCTAAACAGCGAAGCGCTAAACTTTAAACTTAAAACTTTAAAAACTTAAAACTCAATAAAATGTGTGGATTTGTATCAATTTTCAACATTGCGCAGGGCCGTTCGGCCGAGATGCGCGAAAAGGCGCTGATTATGTCGTCGAAAATCCGTCACCGCGGACCCGACTGGAGCGGCGTTTACAGTAGTGAAAAATGCGTGCTGGCCCACGAGCGCCTGGCCATTGTCGACCCGCTCTCGGGCGGACAACCGCTCTATTCGACTGACCGCAAGCAAGTTCTGGCCGTCAACGGCGAGATTTACAACCACCAGCAGATTCGCCAGCGGATGGCCAACACCTACGCCTTCAAGACTGGCTCTGACTGCGAGGTTATTCTTGCCTTGTATAAAGAAAAGGGTATCAACTTCTTGGAAGATTTGAACGGCATTTTCGCCTTCGCCCTTTACGACGAAGAACGCGACGAGTTTCTGATTGCCCGCGACCCAATCGGCGTTATTCCGCTCTACATTGGGTTAGATGCCGACGGAACTGTGTATGCGGCGAGCGAGTTGAAGGCTCTCGAAGGCTTCTGCGACCGCTACGAGCCGTTCCTGCCAGGCCATTACTATAGCAGCCGCGAGGGCCGAATGCAGCGCTGGTGGACGCGCGACTGGTTTGAGTATGAGGCAGTTAAAGACCGCGATGCCGATTCAGCGGCCCTTGGCGATGCGCTGAAAGCCGCCGTCAAGCGCCAACTGATGAGTGATGTGCCTTACGGCGTGTTGCTCTCGGGCGGATTGGACAGTTCGGTCATTTCGGCCATTGCCAATATGTATTCCGCAAAGCGAATCGAGACTGGCGACAAAGCCGATGCCTGGTGGCCGCGTCTGCACTCGTTTGCCGTCGGCATAAAGGGCTCGCCCGATTTGGCGAAGGCCCGCGTGATGGCCGAGCACCTGGGCACCGTCCACCACGAGGTTAACTACACCGTTCAGGAAGGTCTGGATGCCATTCGCGATGTTATTTATCATATTGAGACATACGATGTTACAACCGTCCGCGCAAGCACACCGATGTACCTTTTGGCACGCGTCATAAAATCGATGGGCATTAAGATGGTGTTGAGCGGCGAGGGTGCCGACGAGATTTTCGGCGGTTACTTGTACTTCCACAAGGCACCCGATGCGCGAGCGTTCCACGACGAGACCGTCCGCAAACTTGGCAAACTCTACCTTTACGACTGCCTGCGCGCCAACAAATCGCTTGCCGCGTGGGGTGTTGAGGGCCGCGTGCCGTTCCTTGACAAGGAGTTTCTGGATGTGGCAATGCGCGTCAATCCGCAGGCGAAGATGTGTCCTGGCAAGGAAATTGAGAAACGCATTGTGCGCGAGGCCTTTACCGATATGCTGCCCGAGAGCATTGCCTGGCGCCAGAAAGAGCAGTTCAGCGATGGCGTGGGCTACAGTTGGATTGACAGCCTGAAGGCGCTCACCGCCGCCGCCGTCACCGCCGAGCAGATGGCGCACGCCGCCGAGCGCTTCCCAATCAACCCGCCGATGAACAAAGAGGAATACTACTACCGCTCGATTTTCAGCGAGTTGTTTCCGAGCGATTCGGCCGCCGCCAGTGTGCCGCACGAGGCTTCGGTGGCTTGCTCAACCGCCATTGCCCTTGAGTGGGACGCCGCCTGGAAAAAACTCAACGACCCCAGCGGCCGCGCCGTCAAGGATGTGCACGAATGCGGGTATAAATGATTTAGGATTTAGAAATTAGAAATTAGAAAATTGGGATAATAAACAGATGTGCGAATTTGTAGGGACGTGGCGTGCCGCGTCCGAATAAATGTAGGGACGTACCGCGTCCGCCAATTGTTCTGAAAAGCCGAATCTTTTGTGGGTTCGGCTTTTTGTGCGGCGCGATTTGTATTTTTATAGTATGACAGATGTGTGTCTGCGTGAAAATACTACCTTTGAGCAAATTAACACTTACGATTATGAGAACGCCATTGCTTGTGAGTCTTTTATTTTTCGTGTCAATCGCATCGTACGCTCAAGACAAAATCTTATCAAAAACCGATAGCAGCATCACGTTTGTTGTCGACGAAGGTCTTTCCGCGCCTAGAAGGAATTTCAGACAAGACTTTGAGAATGGATATTTGGCATCAAGTTTCGCAAACGAAAAGTTTTGTACAGAAGGTATGGATGCTTTATACAGCTGTATTGTAAATGCTTACAGAGACCATCGCCCGCTTGTGCTATCACCCGATATGATTTGGATAACAATCTGCCAAGGGTTTGCGCGGTATATGAGTGCCCATTCTGAAGAAGTCAGGCCGTTGCTCGTTGACCACGAGGGGAAAATGACATTGCAAATGCAAATTAAATCGCCAATGCAGCCAGAGTCATTCGATTGGCCAAAGTCGGTAGATTATTTCTCGGACGAAATTCGGCAGAACACAAAAAACGACATTGTTGAAACCATTACCGCCAATTTTTCGACTACCGACCAAACATCTCGTATTGCATCGGAAATCACGCTAATGGACTGTGTTAAAGACTATTTCGACTATGAAATTTTTTACGCAGCGTGCGGTATCCCATACATTACCATCACTGGCACGGCCGACGACTGGCGGCTAGTGCTCGAAAAAACTACCCAATTGTCGCAATTCGGTTTGCAAAAATGGGTGTCGAAGTTGGAACCTGTTCTGAATCAATTCATAAAGGCGGCTGAAGGAAAACCGTCGCGACATTTTTGGCGGTGTATCGTGCAATATATTGCTGTCGACGAATTCCGAGCCCCGGGTTGTGCGCCCGGCGACGACACTCCAATAACCGAAATTGACGGGTGGATTCTTAAATTATTCCCTGACGAAAATGGCAAGGTCAAAAGTAGTTTGCCTTGGACGAAAAATATGCCGCCAAGTCAGGTTTGTGTGCCTTTCAAATATAAAGAGATTGACTTTACTGGGGCTGTTACCAAAGAATTGGATATGGAATTTATTGCGGGCATTTTCGGATTTACTGTCAATAAAATAACAGGTGCTTTTACACCCAAAATCGGTTGGGCGGTTCGGTATAAAGAAGATAATTCATTAGACGGTTTTTAGAGTTTCGCCAGAATATCAGGAATAAAACTCGAATCGAACAAATCGAAGGCGAAGCAGCGTTTGCCCAAATCTTTGAGTGAGGCGCCAATGTGATAGAGCGTTGAGTTGTCGATAATCAGAAAACGGTCGTGCATTGAGGTTGTGAATTTCAGGTCGAGCGGTGGATATTGGGCGTTGAACTGCTGCACGTCCTGCGCGGTGAGCCGTGTTTGCGGCGTGGTGTAGATTGTGACGGCAACACCGCTGTTTTTCTTTGCCAGCCGTTCCAGAACCGATAAGTCAACATAATTGTCAATCAGCACAATGCTCTTTTGCGCCTGCGCGATGAAACTCTCGAATTTCGCATACGCGTCGAAAATCTGGCCTTGAAAGAAAATGCCCTGCGTGTCGTCAATCGCATAGCGGTCCATACGCGTGAAAAGTTCGTCGATGCGTTTGTCGGCTTCAATTTGATGGACGGTTGTGTCACGCAACTGCCTTTTTATGTGGTTCATTTCGGAAAAAATCTCGGCATTGCTTTGCAGAAAATGTCGCATTGCGACAAAAGCGTCCATAATTTTTATGCTCGCCTGCACAGCCGCTTCGCTTTTGAGAATGGCGCTCAACATAGCGCAACCTTGTTCGGTGAAGGCGTAGGGCAAGTATTTTGAATGTCTTCCACGTAAATTTTCAAGTTTCGATTGATTCTCTATGATCACAATTTGTGATCTTAAACGTTCGTCTATTTCTTGTTGTTCGTCTTTAGTTAATTGAAACATAAAGCGTTCGGGGAATCGCTCAATGTTTCGTTTTACGGCTTGATTAAGGGTTCTAATTTCCACACCGTAAAGTTCCGCAATGTCGCGGTCAATCATAACCTGCTGATTGCGAAGCACTACAATCTTATTCTGAATTATTACAACGTCGTTTTCCATTACAATTCATTTTTAAGGTCACAATTTGTGATCTTAAACAAATGCTTTTTTGTTATCACAATTTGTGATTTTAAACATACTAATATTTTTTGAGGTCACAATCTGTGACCACAAAAACGGAATTTGACGAAAATGGTGATGTCGCAAATCGCGACTTCACCATTTTTTTTACCAATCGGGTCACAATCCGTGACCACCACATTCAAACAACAAAAATCTGTGTAATCAGTGTAATCAGTGCGAACCCAATAATAACATTTCGTAACCAAACGTCCAAAATCCGCGTCAAACTGCAACCAAAATCCGTCAATCTCTTCCTAAAAATCACAAAACCCGCATTTGTGCCCCTTTTTGCAAATTTCAAATTGTTAGCGGAAACGTTTTCTTGTCAATCTGTTTTTAATAAAAAATCAAAAATCGGCTTTTGAAATTATAAATTGTAAGTATAATACGAGAATTACTAATAGAACCAAACAAATAATCGTTTTTCTGTTGCGATTTTAAAACCGACTATATATTTGCAATGTCGAAAGACAAGAAAAAACAGAGTGATTAGAAACTTAAAAACAAAACAATGAAAAAGGGCTTGAAAGGCGGCAGAATTTTCGCTTTGAATTCCAAACAGAATTCGAAATGGAATAAGAATAATCGGAAAAACCGTGTGCCTGCCAATCCAGCCTGACAGGTGATAAGAGAAGATTAAGAAAGGCTGGTTCTGACGAATCGGCCTTTTTTAGTTAGAGTCAGAAAATCGAGAAATAAAGACAGAAAACATTTTTATAAATCTATTAATCAATTAAATCAGTAATTGTTATGAGCAAGTTAAGATTTGATGTTGTTCAAGATGCTTTCCGTAAGAAAGCGGTTGACATTGAGGTTCCTGAAACTCGCCCGTCGGAGTATTTTGGCGAGTTGGTTTTTAACCGCGAGAAAATGCACAAATACCTTGACGTTAAGACATTTAACGCCCTGGTTGACTGCATTGACAACGGCAAACCGCTGAGCACGGCCGTGGCCGACAAGGTGGCCGCTGGCATTAAGGAGTGGGCAGTCGGGCACGGTGTGACGCACTGCACCCACTGGTTCCAACCGCTGACCGAAGGCACCGCCGAAAAACACGACTCGTTTATGGAGTACGACTGGAAGGGCGGTATGATTGAGGAGTTCGACGGCAAATCGCTCGTACAGCAGGAACCTGACGCTTCGTCGTTCCCGTCGGGCGGAATCCGCGCAACTTTCGAGGCTCGCGGCTACACGGCCTGGGACCCCACGTCGCCTGTCTTTATTCAGGACGACACACTCTGCATCCCGACAGTATTCATCTCGTACACAGGCGAATCGCTCGACTATAAGACACCTTTGAAAAAGGCTTTGAACGCTGTTTCGAACGCCGCAGTTCCAATCTGCCAAATGTTCGACCCGAAAGTCCGCAAGGTGTTCTCGTACCTTGGTTGGGAACAGGAGTATTTCCTTGTTGACGAGGACCTTTACGCCGCCCGCCCCGACCTGATGCTCACTGGCCGCACGTTGATGGGCCACGAGTCGTCGAAAAACCAACAGTTGGACGACCACTATTTTGGCGCCATTCCGTCGCGCGTGGCTGCCTTTATGCGCGACCTTGAGATTCAGGGCCACCGCCTGGGCATTCCTTTGAAAACCCGCCACAACGAGGTTGCGCCAAACCAATTTGAGTTGGCCCCGATTTTCGGCGAAACCAACCTTTCGAACGACCAAAACCAATTGATAATGAATCTTATGCACACTGTTGCAAAGAAACACGGTTTTGTGGTTCTGCTTCACGAGAAGCCATTTCAGGGAATCAACGGCTCGGGCAAGCACAACAACTGGAGCCTTGGTACCGACACTGGCACGCTGCTCTTGGCGCCTGGCAAAGACGCCCGCGGCAACCTGCAGTTCGTCACCTTCTTTGTGAACGTTCTGGCCGCCGTGCAGCGCTACAACGGCCTTCTCAAGGCTTCAATCGCGACAGCGACCAACGCCCACCGCTTGGGCGCAAACGAGGCACCACCCGCAATCGTCTCGGCCTTCCTGGGCAAGACAATGACCGATGTTCTGCACAAACTGCTTGTGGTTCCGTCAGATACGCCGATTGAGATTGCTGGCAAGAAAGGTCAGTCGGTTGGTTTGGTTGAGATTCCTGAGATTTTCATTGACAACACCGACCGCAACCGCACGTCGCCGTTCGCCTTCACGGGCAACCGATTCGAGTTCCGCGCCGTGGGTTCGAGCGCCAACTGCGCCAACGCAATGACAGTCCTGAACGCCATTGTTGCCGACCAACTCGTTCAGTTTAAGGCAGATGTGGACAAGGCTATCGCCGCTGGAAAATCGAAGAACGTGGCCATTATGGACACCTTGAAACCAATCATTGCTTCGATTATCGACGTTGTCTGCTTTGACGGCAACGGCTACAGCGAGGAGTGGAACAAAGAGGCCGCCCGCCGCGGACTGAACACCGAAAAGTCTGTGCCTGAAATGTTTAAAGAGTTTACAAAACCCGAAACCGTGGCAATGTTCGAGCGGATGGGCGTTTACACCGAAAAAGAACTCGAGGCCCGCAACGAGGTTAAGTGGGAGATGTACACCAAGAAAGTGCAGATTGAGGCCCGCGTGACTGGCCGAATGGCTATCAACCACATTATTCCTGCCGCAATTGCCTATCAGACAAAACTTTTGGAGAATATCGAGAAACTGAAAAACATTTTCCCCGACAAGTTCCAAAAACTGGCAGCCGTCGATATTGCGCTGGTTGAGGAGATTTCGGAGCGCATTGCCGAAATCCGCAGCAAGGTTGACGCGATGATTGAGGCCCGCAAAGTGGCCAACAAAATCGAGTGCGAGTACGAGAAAGCCAAGGCTTACCACGAGATTGCCGAATCTCTCTTCGACATTCGCAAGCCGATTGACAAACTCGAGGAGGTTGTGGACAACGATATGTGGCCGCTGCCGAAATACCGAGAACTGCTGTTTATTAGTTAATTATGAAAGGTTGAGTCGCTTCGCTGTTTAGAAAGTTGAGACGCTTCGCTGTTTAGACTCTCAACTTTCTCAACCTTCTAAACTCTCAACCTAAAAAAGGGTGAACTGGAAAATCGTATAATCGATGAATAGAATGATTGTATAAATCGTTGAATTGGAGCGAAATCGGTGAATCGTGGAACAGAAAACTGTTCGATTGCGCGATTCACCGATTCACCAATTCGACCCCAAACGCTGGTTCACCAAAAATTACAATTCACCAATTCAACGAAAAAGAAAATGCAAACCAAAGGATTATACACCCCTGAAAACGAGCACGATGCGTGTGGCATTGGGCTGATGGTTGACCTGAAGGGGAACAAGAGCCACCAACTGGTGGAGGACGCGCTCACGGTGCTCGACAATATGAAGCACCGCGGGGCCGAGGCCGCCGACAAGAAGAGTGGCGACGGTGCGGGCATTCTGTTGCAGATTCCGCACGAGTTTATTCTGCTGCAGGGCATTGCGGTGCCCGAGCGACTGAAATACGGCACAGGACTGGTCTTCCTGCCGAAAGATAAAACATTGGCCGACAAATATTTGTCAATCATTGAGACAGAAACCTGCAAGGCTGGATTCGAGTTGCTGAAGGTGCGCGAGGTGCCCGTCAAATCCGACATTCTGGGCGACGCAGCCAAAGCCGCCGAGCCGCGCACGGTGCAGATTTTTGTTACTGGCGCCGACGATGTAAACGCCTTTGAAACAAAACTTTACCTTCTGCGCAAGAGCATTGAGCGACAAATCGCCGACGAGCAGTTCTACATTGTCTCGCTCTCGAACCGCGTGATTGTTTACAAGGGAATGCTCTCGGCCACGCAGTTGCGCGACTACTACGACGACCTGCGCAACCCCAACTTCACAAGCGGTCTGGCGCTTGTCCATTCGCGGTTCAGCACCAACA
Organism: uncultured Bacteroidales bacterium; assembly: GCA_902790595.1. Classification (GTDB taxonomy): domain Bacteria; phylum Bacteroidota; class Bacteroidia; order Bacteroidales; family SZUA-534; genus RUG13583. The sequence goes on along the minus strand of CADASL010000002.1, from coordinate 410,542 downwards.
CTTTCCCGACGTGGTCGCTGGCGCAGCCTTTCCGAATGGTGGCGCACAACGGCGAAATCAACACCATACGCGGCAACCGCAGTTGGATGGAGGCCCGCGAGAGCGTGCTGGCGTCGGAGGCGCTGGGCGATATGCGCAACTTCTCGCCCGTGGTTCAGCCTGGAATGAGCGACAGCGCGTCGTTCGACAATGCGCTTGAGTTCTTCGTCCGTTCGGGAATGACGCTGCCGCACGCAATGGCAATGATGGTGCCCGAATCGTTCAACGAGAAAAACCCCATAAGCAGCAGTCTGAAAGCATTTTACGAGTATCACTCGATACTTATGGAGCCGTGGGACGGTCCTGCCGCGCTCATTTTCACCGACGGCCGCTATGCTGGCGGTATGCTCGACCGCAACGGCCTGCGCCCCGCGCGCTACACCATTACCACCGACGGCCGTCTGATTCTGGCTTCGGAGGCCGGCACAATTCATATCGACGCCGAGAAAATTGAGCACAACGGCCGCCTGCAGCCTGGCAAGATTCTGATTGTGGACAGCGAGACGGGCCGAATTTTCAGCAACGACGAAATCAAAAAACAACTGGCCGACGGCTGCGACTACACCAAATGGCTCGAAACCAACCGTATAGAGTTGGCAAAACTGCACAGCGGCCGCCACGCCGAAAACACAGTGGCCGATTTTCAGCGCAAACTTCGCTGTTTCGACTTCACTCGCGAGGACGTTGAGCGCACCATTGCGCCAATGTGCACCACCGCGCAGGAGCCGCTGTCGTCAATGGGTAACGACACGCAACTGGCCGTTCTGTCGCAGCGCAAACAGTTGCTTTTCAACTATTTCCGTCAGCAGTTCGCGCAAGTCACCAACCCGCCAATCGACCCAATCCGCGAGGAGTTGGTAATGTCGCTCACCGAGTATATTGGCGCCGTGGGAATGAACATTCTGACGCCCAACGAGTCGCACTGCAAAATGGTGCGCCTGCCGCAGCCCGTGCTCACCAACACCGAACTCGACACGCTCTGCAATATCCGCTACAAAGGATTCAACACCGAAAAACTTGATATTCTGTTCGATAAGTCGGCAGGAGTTGAGGGAATGAAGGCTGCTCTGGCCGCCCTTTGCCGCGAGGCCGAGCAGTCGGTTGACAAAGGTGTCAACTATATCATTCTGACTGACAGAAACATAGACGAACAGCACGCCGCCATTCCGTCGCTGCTGGCCGTGAGCGCAATCCACCACTATCTGGTGTCGATAAAGAAACGCGTGCAGACGGCGCTGATTGTTGAGAGCGGCGAGATTCGCGAGGTTATGCACGCCGCGCTGCTGCTGGGCTACGGCGCAAGCGCAATCAACCCGTATATGGCTTTCGCAGTGATTGACGACCTTGTCCGCCGCGACGAGATTCATCTCGACTTCGAGACCGCGCAGCACAACTACATCAAGGCCATCGACAAAGGCTTGCTGAAGATTATGAGCAAAATGGGTATCAGCACCATCCGCTCGTACCGCGGCGCCAAAATCTTTGAGCCGATTGGCTTGAGCAGTCAGTTGCTGGCCGATTATTTCGGCACAAGCCTTTCAACTGTGGGTGGCATCGGGCTCGACACCATCACCGCCGACGCTCTGCGTATGCACGCGCAAGCCTTTGACGGTCAAGCCGAAAGCGATATTCTGCCGTTTGTGGGGCAGTACTCGTTCCGCAAAGACGGAATCCGCCACGCCTGGACGCCCGAGGCCATTGCCACGCTGCAATTGGCCACTCGCACAGGCAGTTACAAGAAATTCAAAGAGTTTACATCGATTATCGATAACAAACCCGAGCCGCTTTTCCTGCGCGATTTCTTCAGGTTCAAACAGAACCCCATCGACATCAGTGAGGTGGAGCCCGCCGAAAACATTGTGCGCCGATTCATTGGCGCGGCAATGTCGTTTGGCGCCATCAGCAAGGAGGCTCACGAGGCCATCGCGCTGGCGCTGAACAAGTTGGGCGGCCGCAGCAACACTGGCGAGGGCGGCGAGGACAGCGAGCGTTTCTACACCGAAAAAGACGGCGTATCGCTCTCAAGTTCAATCAAACAGGTGGCGAGCGGACGCTTTGGCGTTACGGCCGAATATCTGGTGAACGCCACCGAAATTCAGATTAAAGTGGCGCAGGGCGCGAAACCTGGTGAGGGCGGTCAATTGCCTGGCTATAAGGTAAATGAAGTGATTGCCCGCACGCGCAACTCGATTCCTGGAATCACCCTTATATCGCCGCCGCCGCACCACGACATCTACTCAATTGAGGACCTTGCGCAACTCATCTACGACCTGCGCAGCGTGAACCCGAAGGCCAAAATCAGCGTGAAACTGGTGGCCGAGAGCGGCGTGGGCACCATTGCCGCGGGCGTGGCCAAGGCCAAAGCCGACCTGGTCATCATCTCGGGCGCCGAGGGTGGCACGGGCGCGTCGCCTGCGTCGTCAATCCGCTATGCGGGCATTTCGCCTGAAATCGGCTTGGCCGAAACGCAGCAAACGCTGGTAATGAACGGTTTGCGCGGCTCAATCGAGGTGCAGACCGACGGCCAACTCAAAACGGGCCGCGACGTGGTGGCAATGGCCCTGCTGGGCGCTGGCGAGTTCGCCTTTGGCACGGCCCAACTGATTGTTCTGGGCTGCGTTCTTATGCGCAAGTGCCACACCAACGCCTGCCCTGTGGGCGTGGCCACTCAAGACCCCAAACTGCGCGAGCGGTTCCTTGGTCGGAGCGAGTATCTGGTTAATTACTATATGTTTATGGCCGAAGAGGTGCGCGAGTATCTGGCTCAAATGGGCTTCCGCAAGTTCGACGACATCATCGGCCGCACCGATTTGATTGAGGTTGACCCGACGAAGTTCACCGACAAGACGCGCGGGCTCGATTTCAGCCGCATTCTGACTAAAGTGGATAATGGCGCCGCCACTCGCAAAATGGCTGAAAACCAATACGATTTGTCGAAAACAATGGACGCACGCCTGATTGCCGACGCCGCAGAGGCCATCGACTCGCAAAGGCCTGTCCGCTTGAGTTACAACATTTTGAACACCGACCGCGCTGTGGGCGCGACGCTCTCGGGTGCGGTGGCCGCCAAATATCGAGCCATCGGCTTGCCCGAAAACACTATCAATGTGCAGTTTACGGGCTCGGCTGGGCAGAGTTTCGGCGCGTTCCTAATGCGCGGAATCAGTTTCAGCGTTGAGGGCGAGGTGAACGACTACGTGGCCAAAGGACTCTCGGGCGGCTGCATAAGTGTTTATCCGTCAAGGAAATCGACATTCAGTCCGCAGGAGAACATCATCGCAGGAAACACCATTCTGTATGGCGCCACAAGCGGCGAGGTTTACATCAGCGGACGAGTGGGCGAGCGCTTTGCTGTGCGCAACTCGGGCGCAACGGCCGTGGTTGAGGGCACTGGCGACCATTGCTGCGAGTATATGACTGGCGGCCGCGTGGTTGTTCTGGGCACCACGGGCAGGAACTTCGCGGCGGGTATGTCGGGCGGCCTGGCCTACGTCTGGGACAAGAATCACGACTTCGACTACTACTGCAATATGGATATGATTGAGTTGAGCCTGATTGAGGAGAAATCGCGCCGCGACGAACTTTTCGAACTCATCAGCCGCCACTACCGCCACACGGGCTCGCCGCTCGCAAAGCAAATGATTGAGCACTGGTCGGACTACATCGACGACTTTATTCAGGTGACGCCGATTGAGTACAAGCGCGTGCTGCACGAGGAGGCGCTGCGCCAAATTGAGAAGAAAATGGAGAATGTTCAACAAGAAGAGAATTATTAGGAGGATAGAGATATGGGAAATCCAAAAGCATTTCTGACCGTACCGCGTCAGGAGGCGGGGCACCGCCCCATCCACGAGCGCATTTCGGATTTTGGCGAGGTGGAGCAGACTCTGAACGAGAGCAACCGAATGCTGCAGGCGTCGCGCTGTATGGACTGCGGCGTGCCGTTCTGCCACTGGGCCTGCCCGCTGGGCAACAAGCAGCCCGAATGGCAGGACGCCGTGTACCGCGGCAAATGGGAGACCGCTTACAAAATACTGACCGCAACCAACGATTTTCCTGAGTTCACGGGCCGCATCTGCCCCGCGCTCTGCGAGAAAAGTTGCGTGCTGAACCACTGCATCGACGCGCCCGTGACCATCCGCGAGAACGAGTGCTCGATAATTGAAAAGGCTTTCCGCGAGGGATTTGTGCAGCCGAAGCACTACGAACGCAACGGCCGCCGCGTGGCCATCATCGGCGCGGGCCCCGCAGGACTGTCGGCCGCCGTGCAACTCAACCGCCGCGGCTACGCTGTCACCGTTTTCGACAAGCACAGCGACGCTGGCGGACTTCTGCGCTACGGCATTCCGAATTTCAAACTCGATAAATACGTCGTCACCCGCCGTACCAATCTTATGCAGCAGGAAGGTGTTGAGTTTCAGTTCGATATTGAAATCGATTTAAACCGATTGCCCGAAGGATTCGACGCCTACGTGATTGCCAACGGAACGCCCACGGCGCGCGATTTGAAGATTGAAGGCCGCGATTTGAAGGGCGTCTATTTCGCCTTGCAGATACTGTCGCAGCAGAACGAGCGTCTGGCTGGCAAGCAATTCGCTGAAAGCGAGACGATTACAGCCAAAGGCAAGCGCGTGCTGGTCATTGGCGGCGGCGACACGGGCTCTGACTGCATCGGCACCTGCCACCGTCAGGGCGCAGTGAGCGTGACGCAGATTGAGATTATGCCCAAACCGCCCGTCGGCAGTAACCCCGCCACGCCGTGGCCGCAGTGGCCGGTGATTCTGAAAACCACCACAAGCCACGAGGAAGGCTGCGAGCGCCGCTGGTGCCTGACATCGAACCGTTTCATCGGCAACGCCAAAGGCGAGTTGACGGGCGTTGAGGTTGAGGAGGTGGAGTGGCTTCCCGCACCCGAAGGCGGCCGTCCGCAAATGAAACTTACTGGCAATAAAGAGGTTATTGAGTGCGATATGGTGCTGTTGGCAATGGGATTCCTGAAACCCGAGCACCCGCAGTACGCGCCGAACGTCTTCCTGGCTGGCGACGCCAAATCGGGCGCAAGCCTTGTGGTGCGCGCCATTGCAAGCGGCCGCGAGGTGGCGCAGCAGGTGGACGAGTACTTACGGAAATAATTCACCACGAATATGATTCAACCACGGAAAACACAGAAATCACGGAATTTGCACGCAAATTTCCGTGTGTTTCGTGTGTTCTGTGGTAAAAAACAATTTGCGTTTCAATAATTTTTTGTGGTATAAATTGTTAAAGGTATGAAAATTCCATTCACCAAAATGCACGGCCTGGGCAACGATTACATCTACGTTGACGTTACCCGCAATGAGTTGCAAAACCCTGAGCGACTGTCGGTTCTGTGGAGCGACCGCCACAAGGGCATCGGCAGCGACGGGCTGGTGCTCATCGGGCGCTCGGAGGTTGCCGATTTCAGTATGCGCATCTTCAATGCCGACGGCTCGGAGGCGCTAATGTGCGGCAACGCGTCGCGCTGCATTGGCAAATATCTGCACGACAACCATTTGACCGACAAAACCGAAATCCGTCTTGAGACGCTGTCGGGCATCAAAATCATCCGCCTGAACCTTGCCGCCGACGGCTCGGTGGAGACCGTGACGGTGGATATGGGCGAGGGCTGCCCAATGGGCGTCATCGGGTTGGGCGGACAGGAGCATCTGCTTGTGGGTGAGCGGATTGAGGCTTGCGGACACATCTTCAACGCCACGGCCATCAATATGGGTAATCCGCACTTGGTGCTTTTTGTGCAGAACGCCGAACTTGCGCCCGTGGCCGAAGTGGGCGCCGAACTGGAGTACAGCCCAATGTTTCCGAACCGCACCAATGTTGAGTTTGCCGAGGTTATCGACATCCACAACATCCGTATGCGCGTGTGGGAGCGCGGCAGCGGCATCACGCAGGCCTGTGGAACGGGCGCGTGCGCAACCGCCGTGGCCGCCGCAATGGCCGAACTCACCAACCCCACCGACTGCCACGTTCAAATGGACGGCGGCACCCTGACCATCACCTGGAACCCCGCCACCCGCCACGTTCTAATGACTGGCACGGCCACGAAGGTGTTTGAGGGGGAGATAGAGATTGATTGAAGGATTGAATGCGTGAATGGTTGAAAATTAACAATTAACAATGAAGGGTTAAGAAGGTTTACGTTTAAGTTTTCTGTTTGCGTTCTAAACTCTAACCTTCTCAACTCTAAACTTTTACAACAATGGCATACATCAACGAAAACTTTTTGAAACTACAGCACCGCTACTTGTTTGCAGAGATTGCGAAGCGCGTGGCGGCTTACAAGGCCGAAAATCCGCAGGCCGACATTATCCGTCTGGGCATTGGCGACGTCACGCAGCCGCTGGCGCCGGCGGTGGTTGAGGCAATGCACCGCGCTGTCGACGAGTGCGCTCACGGCGAAACGTTCCGCGGCTACGGTCCCGAGCACGGCTATAATTTTCTGATTGAGGCTATTATAGCGCACGATTTTGAGCCGCGCGGCGTTCATCTCACGTCCGACGAGGTATTTATCAGCGACGGCGCCAAAAGCGACACGGGCAACATCGGCGATATTCTGTCGTCGGCCAACGTCATCGGCGTCACCGACCCGGTTTACCCCGTCTATGTCGATACCAACACAATGGGCGGCCGCGATATTCGCTATATTCCTTGTAATGAGGCGAATGGCTTCACGGGCGACATCCCGGCGGAAAAACTCGACGTGGTTTATCTCTGCTTCCCGAACAACCCTACGGGCGCGGTCATCACGCGCGAAGGGCTGCAGCGCTGGGTTGATTACGCTTTGCGCAATGACTGCCTGATTCTGTATGACGCTGCATACGAGGCATTTATCAGCGACGCCGCCATTCCGCATTCCATCTACGAGATTGAAGGGGCGAAGCAGTGCGCCATCGAGTTCCGCAGTTTCTCAAAGACGGCCGGATTTACGGGCGTGCGCTGCGGCTACACAATCATTCCCAACGAGTTGAAAGTTAACTCGTTGAGTGGCGAGCGTGTGGCGCTCAACGGCATTTGGGACCGCCGTCAGTGCTCAAAGTTCAATGGTGTTTCGTACATCTCGCAGCGCGGCGCGGAGGCCGTTTTCAGCGCCGAGGGGCAGAAGCAGATTCGCGCCACCATCGACTACTATATGGCCAACGCACGGATAATCCGTCAGAGTTTGCAAGGGTTTGGCCTTCAGGTGTTTGGCGGAGAGAATGCGCCCTACATCTGGGTTCGCACGCCCAACGGCACCGACTCGTGGTCGTTCTTCGACCGCCTTCTGCGTGAGGCTCAAGTGGTTACAACACCTGGCGCAGGATTCGGCGCAGCCGGCGAGGGCTATATCCGCATCACCGCCTTTGGCACGCACAAGAGCAGTATTGAGGCAATGGATAGGGTGAAGAAGTGTTTGTGATTTAGAGAATTAAGTCCCGATAGTTGTCGGGGTTTTGAAAAGCGGGGCAGATTGTTCCGCTTTTTTGTTTTCCAACCGCAACCATTCCCGCCGCCACCGCGTCATACAACTGCAAAAAGTTTTAATTTTGGGCGTATGGCGTTTAGTAAAAACAGAAGACAAAGTGTTCTATGCTCTTTGTGAACTGATTAATTCACAATTAAAGAATGAATTTACGCGGCTATTGTATGGAGAAGGAAATTAAGAGGTTTAAAAGTCAGAAAGAGCAATTGTTTGAATTATTACTATTCAGTACAATGTGCCTATTCGGATTATATATAATAATTGACACAATTGTAAGTAGCGAAGAAAATCTAATAGCGTCTATAATGAATTGGCAACTTATTGGACGCAGTGGACAGCGTGGAGCAATTGCATTGCAACAATTTGTCATCAGCAATTTTGGGAAAAAAGGTTTTTTGATTTTCATCACGTTATGTGAATTTGTGGTTTTATCTGAATTGTTACCTAGAATTTCAACATATCGCCGCTTCAAGAAACGAGAACGAGAAATCCGAGAAGGCTTGCGCGCCCCCGATGATTATGTGGATGATTACGTACGAGTTCCATTATGGAGGAAGGTTGCAAACCTGTTTACCAAAAAACGGAAAAAGAAATATCCTTCGGAGCGAGAAATGCGCGATTCGCTAAAGAAAAACAAGTACTATAAGGAGTAGAAAGTCTGTGTTCCCGATTCCTATCGGAACAGTGTAGTCTGTGCGAGAAAAATCTGCGTCATTAGTAATAGCAGTATTGAGGCAATGGAGTGGGTAAGGAAGTATTTGTAAAGCAAACATTTACGGCATTTCAAAACAAATCATCGAGTGTGATTTGTGCGGTAATATGTTCCGAATAGGCATTCCGCTGCAAGCCGTTTGCCGTGATAAAAGTAGGTATTACACCGCCCGCAAAACTTGTCGTTTGTTTGAAAAGAGCGATACGGTTTGTGAATTTATCGTATTCATCTTTTAACAGGAGGTAAGGCTTCTCGCTGAATTTCGCCTCACAAATGTTAATCATTCGGTCGGCGCGCTCTATCACAAGGTCGATTTGTGCTTGTCGCTGTGATTCGGTGTCGGTCCCCCGCCACGAGTAATATTCTGTTTTTATACCGTCGATTCCAAGCGCGCATTTAATTTGTGAAATGTGCGTCAGGCAGATACGTTCGAACGTTAGCCCCATCCAAGAGTTGATAGTGGGCGAGTTGATACTTTGAGTCCAAAAATGTTCGTTTGAGGTTTGTTTTTTTAGAAATTGAAGATAGAAAAGTGTGTAAAAATCAAGCAATTGATATAATCCGTTGCGTGTCGATACGGATTTGTTTCTTATCCGATAGAACCGTACAATACCACAATCAACAAGGCTTTGAAGCATTTGCGTCAGATAGCCGTTGGCATTGATTCCTAACGATTCTGCAATCCCGTCGCGTGTCAGCCCGCATTTTTTTTCAAACAGGGCTTCGATAATTGCAATATATGCTTCGGGATTGGAAAACAATGTTTTATAAAGTCGGTTAAACTCTCGCTGCATTTCGCTGTTGGCTTTAAAAAACAGACGGTCGATATTTTGCGCCAAACTTTCGGCAGGGTCCAAAAGGCTTAAGTAATATGGAATGCCTCCCATTGCCATATATGTCTGCGCCACCATCATCCTGTCCCACGGAAAACCGTACGATAGAAGATATTCTTCCGTTTCGCGTAACGTAAATTCCTTAAGATGAATCTCGTGGGTGATGCGGTCGTGCAGTCCGCCGTGATTGTCGATAATGTTTTTTATCATCCACGAAGTTGCTGAGCCACAAACAATAAGCATCAGGTTATCTTGCAGTGACGCCCAACTGTTCCAAAAATAGCCTAGAGCGTTTACAAAATCAGATTTGCGCGTTTCGAAGCAGGGTAATTCATCAATAAAGATAATGCAAGGGGAGTTGCCGCTCATCTTTTCAGATAGGAAGTGCCGCAGAATTTGAAAGGCATCGTACCAATTTTTTGGTGTTGGCGTGTTGGGTTGTCCGTAAAGGTCCAACGCATCGGTGAAGGCGTGCATTTGCGCTTTCTTGTCGCCATCCAATATTCCTGTCATTGAGAAAGTCAGGCGGTTTTTGAACACCTGATTGACAAGGAATGTCTTGCCAACACGGCGGCGACCGTAAATTGCCACAAATTCTGCCTTGCCCGACTCTGCGTATTTGTTGAGCAGTTCGATTTCTGCTTTCCGCCCAATAATCTCGTTCTGCATATCAGTTCTTTTTGATACAAAAATATGCAAATTTTTCAGATTCAACTGCTAAAACTCGATAAAATTTACTGATTTAGCACTAAAAACACGATTCAACTGCTAAAACTCGACATTTGTTGTCGGTTTAGCACTTGAATCGTATCGGGTGCGGAATGTTGAAATTGAATTTTGCTGTTGTATTCAATTTATTATAATTCCAATCCGTAATAGAAATACGTAATTCAAAACCAAAACACGCATATTTTGCGTCTATTCATAATAAAATGTCGATTTTTGCACGGTAAAAATTATAAAGTGTAAAACTGAAAATTGTGGGGCTCGGGAACAGATACAAATTTCTCGTACCCTAAAATTCGTGCTGACAATGTTATTTTGCAAAGTGAAATCAGAAAGCGATAAAATGAAAAAGGCAATTTTGAAACTGGCCGACGGCTCTGAATATCAAGGCTTTTCGTTCGGCTGCGAGCGGTCGGTGGCGGGCGAGTTGGTCTTCTACACGGCAATGACGGGCTACCCCGAAAGTTTGAGCGACCCGTCGTACCGCGGACAGATTCTCATCCCGACCTACCCAATGATTGGCAACTACGGCGTGCCTGGCGACGAGACGGTCAACGGCGTGTCAAGGTTTTTTGAGTCGGACCGCATACAGTGCTCGGCGCTCGTAATTTCCGATTATTCAGAACGTTACAGCCACTGGGACTCGCGCCGAAGCCTTGGCCAATGGCTCAAGGAGTGGCAGGTGCCTGGCATCTGCGGCATCGACACGCGCGCGCTCACCAAAAAACTGCGCGAGCAGGGCTCAATGCTGGGCAAAATCATCTTCGACAACGCCGACGTGCCCTTCTACGACCCCAACAAGGACAACCTTGTGGCGCAGGTTTCTACCAAAGAAATATCTACTTATGGCACAGGACGATACAAGGTTTTGCTGGTTGATTGCGGAATGAAAAACAACATTCTGCGCTGCCTTCTGAAATACGACGTTACCGTGAAGCGCGTGCCTTGGGACTATGATTTCACCGCTGAGGATTACGACGGCCTTTTCATCTCGAACGGCCCTGGCGACCCCGCGCAGTGCACGGCCACTATCGCTCACATTAGCAAGGCTTTACAGCAAGACCGACCGATAATGGGCATCTGTCTTGGCAATCAGTTGCTTGCTCTTGCCGCTGGCGCGAAAACTTACAAGTTGAAATACGGCCACCGCAGTCATAATCAGCCTGTTAAGGTACCAGGAACGCACCAATGCTTCATCACGTCGCAGAACCACGGATTTGCCATCGACGGCGAGACGCTGCCCGCCGACTGGGAGCCAATGTTCGTCAACCTGAACGACGGCACCAACGAGGGCATCCGCCATCGCTCTAAACCGTTCTTTTCCACACAGTTCCACCCCGAGGCATCTAGCGGACCTGAGGACACCGAGCCGCTCTTTGCGGAGTTTTTCAACAATATGGTAAAATATAGAAAATAAGATAGTTATGGAAGATTGCAAGAGAATATTGGTTCTGGGTTCGGGCGCGCTGAAAATCGGCGAGTCGGGCGAGTTCGACTACTCGGGCTCGCAGGCGCTCAAGGCCTTGCGCGAGGAGGGCAAATTCACCATCCTAATCAACCCGAACATTGCTACGGTGCAGACTTCGGAAGGCATTGCCGATTTGATTTACTATCTGCCTGTTACGCCCGAATTTGTGGAGAAAGTCATCCAAAAGGAGCGGCCCGACGCCATTATGCTCGCCTTTGGCGGTCAGACGGCGCTGAACTGCGGCGTATCGCTTTATAAATCAGGAATTTTAGAGAAATATAACGTCAAGGTTCTGGGCACGCCCGTTGAGGCCATCATCAACACCGAGGACCGCGAACTGTTTGCCGAAATGATGCACAAAATCGGCGTTAAGACCGCTAAAAGTGTGGCTGTCAACTCGATAGACGAGGCGATGAGCGTTGTGCGCGAAATCGGTTACCCCGTGATTGTGCGCGCCGCCTACACGCTGGGCGGCCTGGGGTCGGGCTTCTGCTCAAACGACGCCGAACTGGAGCGGCTTGCGCAGACGGCCTTCTCGTACTCGCCGCAGATTCTTATCGAGAAATCGCTGAAAGGCTGGAAAGAGATTGAATATGAGGTGGTTCGCGACCGCTACGACAACTGCATCACCGTCTGCAATATGGAGAATTTCGACCCGCTGGGCATCCACACGGGCGAGAGCGTGGTGGTGGCGCCGTCGCAGACACTGAGCAACCACGAGTACCATCTTCTGCGCAGCATCGCCATAAAAATTGTGCGCGAGGTGGGCATTGTGGGCGAGTGCAACGTGCAGTACGCGCTCGACCCGAATTCTGACGACTACCGCGTGATTGAGGTGAACGCCCGATTGAGCCGCTCGTCGGCGCTGGCGTCGAAGGCGACGGGCTATCCGCTGGCCGCCGTGGCCGCCAAACTGGGCCTGGGCTACGGCTTGGACGAGATTCCGAACGCCGTCACCAAAGTTACATCGGCCTGCTTTGAGCCCGCACTCGACTATGTTGTGTGCAAGATTCCGCGCTGGGACCTTGGTAAGTTCGAGGGAGTCAGTAAGTTAATCGGCTCGTCAATGAAGTCGGTGGGCGAGGTTATGTCTATCGGCCGCACCTTTGAGGAGGCCATTCAGAAGGGCCTGCGTATGGTGGGACAAGGAATGCACGGCTTTGTGGGCAACACCATCAACATTCCCGACCTTGATTTTGAACTGAACAATCCGACCGACAAGCGCGTGGCCGCCATCGAGATTGCCTTCGACCGCGGCTATTCGGTTGAGCGTCTGCACGATATGACCAAAATCGACAAGTGGTTCCTGGCTCGGTTGGAGAACATCCACCGACTGAAACTCGAACTGGCCAAATGCAACTCAATCAGCGAGATAAGCGCCGAACTTATGCGCGAGGCCAAGCAAATGGGCTACAGCGATTATCAGATTGGTAAAATCGTATTGAAAGACAATAAAATAGACGCTCACGCAAAGGGCATCGAGGTGCGCGAGTATCGATTGAAACTTGGCATCAAACCTGTTGTTAAACAGATAGATACGCTCGCGGGCGAATATCCTGCGCAGACCAACTACTTGTATCTGACCTACAACGGCGCGGAGAACGACATCAGTTTTGAGCGCGACGGACGCTCGGTAATTGTCTTGGGTTCAGGCGCTTACCGCATCGGCTCGTCGGTTGAGTTCGACTGGTGCGGAGTGGCGGCCGTGAAGAAGATTCAGGAAATGGGCTACCGCGCCATTATGATAAATTACAACCCCGAAACCGTCAGCACCGACTACGACGTGTGCGACCGCCTGTTCTTCGACGAGTTGACGCTGGAGCGCGTGCTCGACATCTGCAGTCTGGAGCAGCCGAAGGGCGTCATCGTCTCAACTGGCGGACAGATTCCGAACAACCTTGCGTTGCTGCTTGACAGTCAGGGAATTAATATTCTTGGAACATCGGCAAAATCGATTGATATGGCCGAAGACCGTCAGAAGTTTTCGGCAATGTGCGACTCGCTCGGCATCGACCAACCGCGCTGGAAGGAACTTTCGAGCATCAACGACATCTACAGTTTTGTTGACGAGGTGGGGCTGCCCGTGCTCATCCGCCCGTCGTATGTGCTGTCGGGCGCGGCAATGCGCGTGGTTTCGAGCCGCGACGAACTGGAGAACGCCCTGCATAACGCGGCGGTGGTGAGTCAGGAGCACCCTGTGGTTGTCACGGAGTTTCTGCAGCACGCCAAAGAGGTTGAAATTGACGCAGTTGCGCAGAACGGCATCATCAAATGCTACGCCATCAGCGAGCATATTGAGTATGCGGGCGTCCACTCGGGCGACGCCACGGTGGTCTTCCCCGCGCAGAAACTCTACTATGAGACGGTCCGTCGTATCAAAAACATTTCCAAACAGATAGCACAGGCTCTGAACATCTCGGGGCCGTTCAATATCCAATTTTTGGCCAAAGACAACGCGCTGCGCGTGATTGAGTGCAACCTGCGGGCGTCGCGGAGTTTCCCGTTTGTGTCGAAAATCACCAAATTCAACTTCATCGGAATGGCCACCGAAATTATGCTCGGCAAAGAGGTTGAGCCTTACGGCAAAACGTTCGCCGACATTGATTATGTGGGAGTTAAGTCGTCGCAATTCTCGTTTGCGCGTCTGCTCAAAGCCGACCCTGTTCTTGGTGTGGATATGGCTTCGACGGGCGAGGCGGCCTGCATCGGCGACAACTATCACGAGGCGCTGCTCAAGAGTATGCTCTCGGTTGGGCACCGCATTCCGTCGCCCGACAAGGGGGTGCTCATCTCGTCGGGAACGTCGAAGTCGAAGGTTGAACTGCTGGAGGCTTCGCGAATGCTGAAGGAGAAGGGCTACAAACTCTACGCCACAAGCGGCACGGCGGCGTTTATGGCCGACAACGGTATTGAGGCGGAGGTTGTTCACTGGCCCGACTCGGAGAAAAAGCCGAACGTGCTCGACTGCATTGCAGCGCAAAAGATTGATTTAGTTATCAATATCCCGAAAAACCACACGCAGCGCGAGTTGGAGAATGGTCACAAAATCCGTCGCGCCGCCGTTGACCACAACATCCCGCTCATCACCAACGCCCGCCTTGCAAGCGCCTACATTTGGTCGGTCTGCAAGATTGGCATTGAGGGGCTGGGAATCAGGCATTGGGGGGAGTATTGAGGTTTTTGAGGGCTGTAGGGACTTTAAGGTCTGTAGGGTCAGTAAGGTCATTAAGGTCGTGGGCTGACTGACTGCTGACTGCCGCACCTACTTCTTGCGCTTGTCTGACCGAAGACGGTACATTCGCTCGGTGAATCCGCCGTTTTGCAGAAAATCTTTCGACAGTCGCTGCAACTGCCTGAAAAGCAAATAGTCTGCTTGCTTGATAAGCACAATACACATATTGGCTATTACTTCGGGCGGGCGTGTTTTGGCCAATTCCATAAAGTAAGTGGAATCGTTGTGCTGGCGGCCTAAATTGCGCATTGCTTGCAACTCAACGGAGTCTTCTTCCCATTGCCTATGCTGGCGTGTTTTCAGGTAATCTTCGTAATCTTCAAGCAGTTCCTGCAAACTAGCCTTTGCCACATTCACAAGTTTAATCTCGGTTTTGGCACTGGTGGTGCTGGCGGCGCAGCCTTCAATTATGTTCTGCTTGCCCGACCGTGCTGCTTGAATCATCTGGTCGCAGGTGCGGTCGCCGCGCTGAAGGTAGTTTTTCACAAAATGGTAGGTAAGGCAGAAAATCACATCCGCCTTTTGGTATGAAAGCAGTTTTTTGTAATTGCCACGGTGCGGTATAAGTTCTTCTGCCATAATCTTTCACGTTGATTATTACAAAGAAAGTGAATTTTGCCGATTATTGGCAATCATATAACCTTGTTGCCAATAAAATCTTTCATAACGGTTTCATTTTCCAAATTGCTTTTTATATTTTTGTCTTGCTCTGCATTTTGTTCTGCAAATGAGCGGAATGCAGGTGGACATATTGGAAAGCGTTTGTTGCGCTTTGTTCTTGACGCTTCGAAATCTTGCAAGCATCAAAGTAATGTCAAAAGCAAAGCAACGATAGATGCCTATGTGTATGTATTTCACACAGTTTGGTATGCCATAATGGTGTGCCTAATTGTTTGTTTACATAAGGCGTGGCTTCTGCGTTGCTCGTTTCGACATTACTGGGCAATGCAAGAGCCTCGAAGCGTGGAACGAGTAAATCGGATTCCACGCTTTTTTATGTCTGAACGTGAAATGTTGAATGTTTTAAACAAATTAATTATGAAAAGGTTGATTAAAAATAGTTTGCTGTGTTTCCTTTCATTAACGATTTGGAGTACAAATGATTGTGTTGCCCAAAATCTTAAGTCCTATGGTTTAGAAGGTAAAGTGAAAAGTGTACGAGAATACCACTATAAGCCTTTGGAAGATTGTGATTATTGCGAAGATATACAAAGAGATTCTACAACTTTGGAGTTTAATGTAAGCGGAAATATAATTAAAATGACAGAATGGAATAATTCTCATTTTGTTGAAGGTTTGCACAAAGACGTAACAACTTATAGGTATAATGGAAATGGTAAAATTGTTGAAAAAAGAAAAGAAAGTCATAATGATATTGTTACAATTACTAAATACATTCGAGACGCTCAAGGGTATATTGTACGAGAAGAGGAATATCATAGATACTTCGCCTTTAAAAAAATGAATGAAGAATTAAGCAGTATAAAATATCGGAAAAACAATAGCAACGGGACCGCAAGTGAAACATCGCTTTATCATTGTTCTTACACTGGTAAAAAATTACTCAGTCGTTCATTTTTTGATGAAAATGGGTATTTGACAAAAACTATACACTATTCTGATAATGATGAAACTTCAGAGGAAACATATTCCAGAGAATTTTACTCCACGGGGATAGTGGCAAAGGAAAAGGAGTTTTTTAGTGATAAAGAAGTGAAAAATATAGTGAGAAATATAACAACTTGGGATGAAAAAGGGAGTATAACTAGTGACACGCGTTACATAATTGATGCTAAGGGAAACCACAAATTTTGGTGGAAAAAGACTTATTCTTTCACATACGACAGTTATGGAAATTGGATTACTATGAAAATTATCACAAACGATGACTATATGGATATTTACAAACGAAAAATAACGTATTATAAATAGTTACATTCTGCGTAACAAGTAGTATTAAGTCACCAATAAACTACAAATGCCTTACATAATCCATTCTCTCGTGAAGGATGCGGACAATTAGTGCTCGGCCGTTTGCTTGCACAATGAAGAACACCATATGTTTGCGTACGTGACAGGCTCTGATGCCTGGAATGATTTCGTCGTAAGGTCTTCCTGTTGTTTGCGGCGCGGCGGCTATTTCGTCCATAGCGGCGCAAAGGATGTTGTAGTAGGCGTCGGCCTGTTTTTCCGACCACGTGTCGGCAGTGTATTCCCAAATATGGTAAAGGTCGTCGGTGGCCTTTGGGGTGATGTCATACTTTGCCATATTTCCGCGCTTTCATTTCCTGAAGGAAGGCCTTCGAGTCAAAATTTTCAACCAAACCGCTTGTCAAACCTTCGTTGATGGCCGAACGGAGTGCAACAATTTTTTGTTCCTGTTCTTCAAGAAGACGAAGTCCCGAGCGCACAACTTCGCTGGCATTGTTGTAGCGGCCGCTCGCAATGCTGGTCTGTATAAAATCTTCGAAATGAGCGCCTAACGCAACCGATGTTGTTTTCATAAGCATATAATTTATTCACAAAGTTACCAATATTTCGTAACTTTTCAATGTTTTTTATGGCCCTATATCTGTGTGTATTTCCAATTCGTAATAAAAACTCGTAATTCATAACGCAAATAATATTTTTAAGCGGATATTTCTAATAAAATATCGAATTTTGCACTGTAATAATTACAAAATGTAAACAAATCGATTGGTTATTTGATAAATCTGTCATTCAGTTAATCAAACAATCAGTCATTCAGTAAATAAACAGTTTATGGGTGTTCATCACGAGTGCGGTGTGTTGGGAATTTACGGGGTGCAGGACGCCGCGCAGCTGGCCTACTATGCGCTTCACAGCCTTCAGCACCGCGGGCAGCAGAGTTGCGGAATTGTTACTTTCGACAGCGGAGAAATGCACATTATGAAAGGTCAAGGACTTGTGAATGAGGTTTTTAACCAACAGAATCTCACCACTTTGACGGGCAATATCGCCATTGGGCACGTGCGGTACCCCACAACCAACGTGGGCGGAATTGAAAACGTGCAACCTTTCTCGTTCCGCCATCATACGGGCGATTTTGCGCTTGCTCACAATGGCAATATCGTCAATTTCAACGAGATACGCCGCTATCAGGAGCAGCGCGGAAGTCTGTTTCAGACCACGTCGGACAGCGAACTTTTCGCGCATCTCATCAAGAAAAACTACTCTGACGACCACCGCATCCACAACATTCTCGACGCACTCAACATTCTGGAGGGCGCCTTCTCGCTTGTGGTTATGACCGCCAACCGACTCTACGCCTGCCGCGACAAGTACGGCTTTCATCCGCTGTCGGTGGGGCGCCTGGGCGACGGCTACATTGTGGCGAGCGAGACGTGCGCTTTCGACGCCGTCGGGGCGGAATTTCTGCGCGACGTGGAGCCTGGCGAAGTGCTCGCCATCGACCATCACGGCTTGCGCTCGAATCGCTATACCGCTGAATGTTACCACAATATGTGTGCAATGGAGTACATATATTTTGCCCGCCCCGACAGCGACATCGAGGGCTGCAACGTCCACGCGTACCGCAAAAATTCGGGCAAACTGCTCTACAAGGAGCATCCCGTTGAGGCGGACATTGTGGTGGGCGTGCCCGATTCGAGTCTGAGCGCCGCCATCGGTTATGCCGAGGCGAGCGGAATCCCTTACGAAATGGGGCTGCTGAAGAGCAAATACGTTGCGCGGACGTTCATTCAGCCCACGCAGGAGTTGCGCGACCGCGGCGTGAAAATGAAACTCTCGCCCGTGCGCAGCGTGGTCAGCGGCAAGCGCATTGTTCTAATCGACGACTCGATAGTGCGCGGCACCACTTCGCGGCAGATTGTCAGAATGTTACGCGACGCAGGCGCCCGCGAGGTGCACCTGTGCATTGCAAGCCCGAAGTACGCTTTTCCGTGCTATTACGGCATCGACACTGGCACGTCGGAGCAGTTGATTGGCGCAAGCAACAGCGTGGAGCAGATTCGCGATTTTGTGGGCGCCGACTCGCTCTATTTCCTATCGGAAGAGGCTATGTATCAGGCAGGTAACCGCACCGATTTGTGCGCCGCCTGCTTCACGGGGCGCTATCCGACGAAGTTGTACGATAAGAATTAGGAGTTAGAAGTTAGGAGTTAGTAAATAATTAATAATTAGCAAATAACAATGAAGGTAGAATGGTGGGAAAAACGCTAACCGATTCAATCCGATTTTAACCGATAACTTATTCTGATTGAATCTGATACAATCGGTTAGAGACAATAAAATCTGTGTTAATCAGTGTTTTCTGTGCCATCTGTGCGAAACTGAAAATCAATAATCAAAAATAGATATGTCAAAATTTGTGTTTGTAACAGGCGGAGTGGTGTCAGGATTGGGAAAGGGCATCACGGCATCGAGCGTGGCACTGCTGCTTAAAGCGCACGGCCACAAGGTTTTTATGCAGAAGTTCGACCCATATATCAACGTTGACCCTGGCACAATGAGCCCCTATCAGCACGGCGAGGTTTTTGTGACTGCCGACGGCACCGAAACCGACTTGGATTTAGGTCATTATGAGCGGTTTATCGACGAGGAAATGAACTACACGTCGAACATCACAATGGGCAAGGTGCTGAAATCGGTTATCGACAAGGAACGCCGCGGCGATTTTCTGGGCGGCACGGTGCAGATTGTGCCGCACGTCACCGACGAGATTAAGAACAAGATTTACGAGGCGGCTTCGTCGTCGGGTGCCGACGTGGTGATTACCGAGATTGGCGGCACCATTGGCGACATTGAGAGTGAGGCGTTTCTGGAGGCGCTGCGTCAGGTGAAACTCGAAAACCACCCCGATGACACGCTCTTCATCCACACCACGCTGGTGCCCGCGCTGTTCGGGTCTAACGAGTTGAAAACCAAGCCGACACAGCACTCAGTGATTGAGTTGCGGGGCAAGGGCATCCAACCCGACATCATCGTCTGCCGCACGCCCGTGATACTTGACGCCGACGTGCGCCGAAAAATCGGCCTATTCTGCTCTGTGCCTGCCGATTGCGTCATTTCGAGCGCCGACGTCGACAACATCTACCAAATACCGCTGCTCTATCATCGGCAGAAAATTGATTCGCTGATAATCAAACGCTTGCGATTGCCGCGCGGCAAGTTCGACATAAAATTCTGGACCGATATGGTGAGCCGCGTCAACCATCTGAAACACGATACGCACGTTGCCCTTGTCGGGAAATACACCGATTTGCAAGACGCGTATATCAGTGTGGCTGAAGCACTTAAGCACGCTGGATACAAGTTCGGGGTGCGGGTTCACGTTGATTATGTCGACAGCGAGTCGCTTGAGCCAATGACCGACGCCGAGGTGGCCCGCACGCTTGAACCATTTGCGGGAATTGTGGTTCCTGGCGGGTTCGGAAGCCGCGGAATCGAAGGAATGGTGAAGGCCTGCCGTTTCGCCCGCGAGCGCAATGTGCCTTACTTGGGGCTCTGCCTGGGAATGCAGATTGCCACCATTGAGTTTGCGCGCAATGTTGCGGGGCTTGCAGGCGCCACTTCAACCGAGTTCGACGCCAACGCCGCGCACCCCGTCATCTGCCTAATGGAGGAGCAAAAGGGCGTCACGAATATGGGCGGCACGCTGCGTCTGGGCAACTACGATTGCGCCATTGTTGCAGGCACCCGCGCCGCCGTGGCCTACGGCACCGATCATATTGTTGAGCGCCACCGCCACCGCTACGAGTTCAACAACAGTTACCGCGACGCGATTACTTCGGCTGGGCTGGTTGTGTCGGGTGTCAATCCGAAACTCAACCTTGTTGAGATTGTGGAGAACCCCGCCTGCCGTTTCTTTGTGGCCTGTCAATTCCATCCCGAGTTCAAAAGCCGCCCAACCAAGCCGCATCCGCTGTTTGTGGGGTTTGTGGAAGGGTGTTTGAAAGGGTAGGAGACGATTTCTGCAAAAAGTTGTAATAAGTGTTCAATAAAATGAGGGCGGAGTCAATGTGCTATGATTCCGCCCTCAAAACAATTTGACAGCCGATTTTTATGTGCGCTAAAATTTAGGATTCAAACTGACAAAATCCTATAAAAGTCGCTGTTTTACAATACGTTCTAATTGATTACCCGTTTCGGAGATGTCAAGAATTTGACAAACATCTCGGTAACTATCTTGTCAAAGCACTCATCAGCCACAACTCTGCGTTTTCTAATGATGTGCGATGATGCCAAAGTGGATTTATTACCCTTATTGAAAATAAATGAAAACATTTTTATACCCCCCTGCGTTTTGATTGTAAATATAGCGATTTTTGAATCTGTTGTGCATTTACAAACACAAAAGATGAAAATTTTTTCAAAAAATCTACGATTACAGGTCGCTTGTCATCAAAAACAAACAGTTTAACCACAATTTCGGGCGTTTTGTAAATGATTGTTGTGTAATAATTTACATCGTATTTTCCCCAACTGTCCGCCCACTATTTTCGTAAAAACAAGATTTGTCGGTTTTGTGGCCGATTTTTCATTTCCGTCGGTGCGGATTCGGCAATGGCATTTTATTTTTCAAATATCGATTGATTAACTACTTTTGCAGCCGTTCTGCCCCTGTAGTTCAACGGATAGAACGGAAGTTTCCTAAACTTTAAATTTGAGTTCGATTCTCAGCGGGGGTACAAATAAGTCAATCATTTCCAAGTGGTTGGCTTTTATTTTCTATCGGCTATGAGAATGAACGACAAACCACGGAAGCAGGAACCGAAGGGCAACTCCTATCCCGTCAAGGCGGACCAGACGGTGGAGGAGTTCCTTGGGCGCATTATGCAGGGCAAGAGCCGGACATCCATTCGGCAACTGCTGCAAAAAGGCGCCATCACGGCCGACGGCGTTGTTCTGCGCCAACTCACCGACAAGCTAAAAGCTGGGCAGACGCTCTTCATCGGCAAAAAGCCCGACCCGGTGTTTCCGATGCCTAAAGGGTTGAGAATCATTTGGGAAGACAAATGGCTGATTGTGGTGAAGAAGGAGACGGGACTGCTCACCGTGGGCAACGAGAGCGAGCGCTACCAGACGGCGCAGAACTATCTCGACGCCTATATGCGCTTCAAGGGCGAAGGCGATTGCATTTTCATCGTCCACCGCATCGACCGCGACACGTCGGGAATACTGATTTTCGCGAAAAGCGAGGAAGTGCAGTTCCGCCTGCGCACAACGTGGAACGAAAGCGTTCAGAGCCGGCGCTACATTGCCATTGTTGAGGGTTGCCCCGATGAGCCGGAGGGTACCATTGACACCTGGATTGACGAGAATAAATATACTATGGTGATGCACGTTACCAAAGAAGGCAAGGGCAAACGTGCCATCACACATTATAAGGTGCTGAAAACCAACGGCCAATTCTCGATGCTTGCGCTCGAATTGGAGACCGGACGCAAGAATCAGATTCGCATACATATGAACCACATTGGGCATCCGGTGGCCGGCGATGGCAAGTATGGTGCCCACACCGACCCCTGCGGACGCTTGTGCCTTCACGCTCAGCAGATTGAGTTCATTCACCCGATGACAAAAGAGGTGATGGAATTCACATCGGAGATCCCGCACGAGTTCAACGCTCTGTTCAAGAATAAACGTTAGGCGAAATTTGCACGAAAAAAGTTGCAAGCGGCAGGTTTTGAACTTCCGGTGCCGTTTCCGGCTTGTCCGATTATCTGCTCAATTACGGGTTGTTAAGTGAATATTGTTTCAGTATCAGCGTTTTACGCTTTTTTCTAATATTTTCGTCTTTAGATTACAACAATCGAAAAAAAATATACTTTTGCGGTCGATTATTAACGCATAATAATACAATAACGATGAATAATAATACTAAAATCAATTTCGTTTCGGCCGAGGAGGCTGTGAAGGTCATCAAATCGGGCGACCACGTGCATTTGAGCGCCATCGGCAATGCGCCGCAGGTGCTGATTAAGGCAATGTGTGAGCGCGGACGACGCGGCGAGTTGAAAGATGTTCATATTCATCACTTCCACACCGAGGGCGAGGCGCCTTATTCGGCACCGGAGTTTGAGGGTGTGTTCCAGCACGACGGATTTTTCGTTGGTGCCAACACGCGCAAGAATGTGCAAGCTGGCTATGCCGACTACATTCCGGTGTTTTTGGGTGAGGCCGCACGGCTTTACCGCGAGGGCTATCTGCCCTGCAATGTGGCAATGATTCAGGTCTGCCCGCCCGACGAGCACGGCTTTGTGTCGCTTGGCGCATCGGTCGATGCCTGCCTGGCGGCAATGGAGGTTGCCGACTGCGTGATTGCCGTTGTCAACAGCAACGCGCCGCGCGCTTTTGGCCAGGCAATGATTCATATGAGCCGCATAAATATTTTTGTGCAAGACGATTCTCCGCTCATCGAGAAATTCTATGAGGAGCCCAGCGAGACCGACCTTGCCATTGGCCGCCATTGCGCCGAGCTGATTGAGGACGGCGCCTGCCTGCAGCTGGGCATCGGCTCGCTGCCGAACGCCACTCTGGCCTGCCTTGGCAACCACAAGGACCTTGGCATCCACACCGAGATGTTTGCCGACGGCGTGCTGCGGCTGGTTGAGAAGGGCGTCATCACAGGCGCCAACAAGGCTCTCGACCGTGGCAAGATTGTATCGACATTCCTGCTCGGCTCGAACAACGTTTACAAGTTTGTCGATAACAACCCGCAGGTGCTGATGCAGGATGTGGCCTATACCAACGACCCGTTCATTATTGCTCAGCAGCCGAAAATGACGGCCATCAACTCGGCCATCGAGATTGACCTGACCGGCCAGGTTTGCGCCGACTCCATCGGTACCAAGCAGTTCTCGGGCGCGGGCGGCCAAATCGACTTTATATATGGTGCGTCGCGTGCAAAGGGTGGAAAGGCCATCATTGCAATGCCTTCGATGACCAAGAAGGGCGTTAGCAAGATTGTGCCTACTCTGACACCGGGCGCAAGCGTGGTTACAACACGGTTCCACATTCACTGGTTTGTGACTGAGTTTGGCGCTGTGAACCTTTACGGACGCACAATGCAGGAGCGCGCCAAGCTGATTACCAGCGTTGCGCACCCGAGCGTTCAAGAGGAGCTTGACCGCGCGGCTTTCGAGCGCTTCGGCCCGCACTATCACTTTGGGAAATAGCAGAAGAACTGTAAAAGGTTCTTTTGTAAGCCCTGTTTTGCGGTAGGAAAATTTTCTGTATTTTTATGCTCGTTATGAGCATTTCGTATTTGCATAGTATTCAGGATGTTTCCTTTGTTTACGAGACGGGTGACCGTCCTGTGCTTGTGTTGTGCTCTGATATGCAGCAGTACATCTGCAAGTATATGCGGCCAAATTCAACCATCGCCTACAAGTTGGCGTGTGAACTGATTGGCGCGCAAATGGCGGATGCGTGGAATTTGAATACGCCACCGGTTGCTATTGTAAATATCAAGCCTAATCATTGGAACAATAGCGTTTCGCACAGCATTGGCGCACCTGCAATCGGATTCCGGAAAATGGAAAATGTGCTTGATGTCGCATCCACCACCTACAAACAGGTAACACCGAATAAAGACACTCTTTATCAATTGCTTAAGATTGCGCTTTTCGATTTTTGGATTGCCAACGAAGACCGAACGTGCAACAACGCAAATCTGCTGTATAATGTTGAAACCGAGCAAATTATTTCGATTGACTACGGAGGAGTGCTAAATAACGTGCTGTTTGACAATCCGCTGTCGCAACTGACTGAAACTGACAGCATTCTTTGTGCTGACATATTCGCACATATATGCAAAGCGGTTTCGCCAAAGACTCTTTTTCAAAACGTGCAATTGCTTGAAAAAGATTATTATAAATGCATTGGTCGGGGAAAGAAACAAAAAGCGGTTTTGCAGACGATGCCTAAGGAATGGTCGGTGTCGGCAGATAAAGTCGCATTGAAAATTGATGAACTCTTTGCAACTCAATGGATTGAAGAAACCTGGCAGAATTTTGTTGAATGCTTGATGTCAAATAGTAATTATGGAAAATAAGATAAGATATAGCATCATTTATGCTGTCATCCGTCCTGAAATCACCGAACGGTTGAGTGTTGGCATAATCACAGTTGATGGCGATAAACTCAGCGTGCAGTATTCGCGGAAAAAGCTCAATGTGCTGAAACAACTCTACACACCGAAAGAGTATGAGGCAATTTCGCGTATTATCCGCAACGATTTGCAGAACATCGATTCGGTTGATGCGCTTCTTTATCTGACGCGCTATTCCAACAATCTTATCGCTTTTTCGCCCATTCAAGACATTGACACATCAAATACGGGCATAAATCAGAAATGGCTGTATAACAATTACGTACAGAATAAACCGACAGCGTGAACACATTGAAGGAACTGCGTCCGGTAAACCCCAGCTTCAGTTGTTCAATCCCTCAATCCTTCATCCCGATAGCTATCGGGACTTCAATCCTTCACACAGGTAGTATAAATACCACCTTTTTTTAGGCATAAAATGGCTATCGCGTCTGCCTATTAACCCCTACTTTTGCAGCGTTAATAGGTGGGTATGGGCAAACTTTACGACCAATTGATGGAAGATGTGCGTTTTGTCGAGGGACTGAACGCCTGTATGAACTGCGGAATGTGCACGGGCGTGTGCCCTGCCGCCGAGTTCTACGACTACGACCCGCGCCGCATTGTGGACGAGGTGCAGAAGAAAGACGAGGCCGTGATTGAGGCCCTTCTGAAATCGGAAACCATTTGGTACTGCGGGCAGTGTATGAGTTGTAAAACCCGCTGTCCGCGCGGAAACACGCCTGGATTCGTCATTCAGGCGCTGCGCAAACTGTCGGTCAAACTGGGCTACTTCACCTGCTCGGAGAAGGGCCGTCAGCAGTTTGCAATCAAGCGCACCGTGGGGCAGAGCATTCTGGAGCGCGGCTACTGCGTCTATCCCGACATTGTCACACCCTGGATGCACCCCGAGCAGGGCCCCAACTGGGAGAGTATCTACAACAACACCGAGGAGTTTATGGCCAAGTTGGACATTCCGTACAAGAAAGAGGGTGCGGGCCCGCTGCGCAAAATCGACCAAAAAAACCTTGACGAACTCAAGCGAATATTCGATGTGACGGGCGGAACCGAGATGTATGACTGCATTGAGAAATATTCGGCCGAGAAGGCCAAGGAGATGGGCGTCGATATTGAGAACGGCGACTATCTGAATATGGTTTTCAAAACAAATTCCGACTACGATGAGTGAACAATGCGTTGCAAAACAGAACTTGTGGGCTAAATATCAGAAAGATATAGCCGACGACCACTACTACTACTGTCGGAGTTGCATTCGGCAGACGTTCTTCCCCGCGTCGGAGCGCGCCTATCTCAACATTATGCGCGACAAGTTGGGCAAGGACCTTTTCGACGACCCCAACCACACCACCTGCACGGGCATTGCCTACCACTCTGACCTGGTGCCGCTGCAGACCACCGAAACCGTCGTTGCGCGCCATTTTGCGCTGATGACCGAGGCGGGATACGAGAATATGGCCATTTCGTGCGTCACGTCGTTCGGGCTCTACACCGAACTGCTGCACACTTGGGAGGAATATCCCGAAGAGGAGGCCCGAGTGCGCCAATATCTGTGGGACGCCACGCGCCGCGAGTTCAAAAAACCGAAAAACATTGCCCACACGTCGGACACCATATACAAATTCCGCAACGAGATTGCCGCGCAAATGACTCGCCCGCTGGTGAATGTGAAAACTGGCGAGCCGCTGAAGGTGGTTGACCACATTGGCTGCCACTATGCCAAGATGTTCCCCACCAAAGGCGTGGGCGGAGCCGAGTTTCCGCGCGTGCTCACGGGAATGGTTGAGGCGTGGGGCGGCACCCCTATTGACTACCCCGAACGCCGCCACTGCTGCGGTTTCGGCTTCCGCAACTATCTGGTGATGGCCAACCGCGGCTACTCGGTGGCCAACTCGAAGAAGAAATTCGAGTCGATGGCGCCCTACAAGCCCGATTTCATTGTGGCCAACTGCCCTGGCTGCGCAATGTTTCTCGACCGCTGGCAATACACAATCCAACAGATGGAAGGTACCACCTACGGCGCTGACGGACAGGGCATTCCGTCGCTCACCTACGAGGAGATGGCGGGCCTTGTGCTGGGCTACGACCCGTGGGAACTCGGCCTGCAGATGCACCAAGTGCCCGTGGAGCCGCTGCTCGACAAGATGGGCATTCAATACACACCGCGCGACAAATGGACGGGCAAAAAACATTGATGATTATGCAACAGAAAAACATAGCAATAATTGGCGGCGGACCCGCTGGAATTGAGGCTGCGGCAAGCCTTGCGGGGCTCGGGCACCACGTGTGGCTAATCGAAAAAGAGAGTGAACTGGGCGGCCATTTGAGGCTGATGTACAATCTTTTCCCCGATAAGCGCCCCGCCGACGAGGTGCTGCAGGAGATGCTCTCGCACGTCAAAAATCCGAATATCGAAATTCTGACCAACACGCAAGTGGCTGACTGCAAGCAGATTGACAATCGCTTTGCGCTGAAAACAGACAGCGGACAGACGATTGACGCCGACGCCGTGTTGATGGCCACAGGCTACCGCCTTTTCGACGCCGTGCGCAAGGAGGAGTACGGCTACGGAATCTATCCTGGCGTGATAAACAGTTTCGAACTCGAGGCGATGCTGAAAAACAACGCTCTCAAGAACGTGAAAGGCGAAGTGCCGCGGCGGGTGATTCTGCTGCACTGCATTGGCTCGCGCGACGAGAAAGTGGGAAACCATTACTGCTCAAAGGTTTGCTGCGTGACGGCCGTGAAACAGGCAATCGAAATCAAACGCCGCCACCCCGAAACCGAGGTCTTCTGCTTCTATATGGACATTCGAATGTTCGGGCCTTACTATGAGGAACTTTACCGCGAGGCGCAGGAGAAATGGAAGGTGACATTTGTGCGTGGCAAGATTTCGGAGGCGGCCGCCAACCTTGACGGCGAGATTCAGATTAAAGCCGAAGACACGCTCATTGGCAAGCCCCTGCATATGCGCACCGACCTGCTTGTGCTGATGTGCGGAATGGAAGCCGACACCGACGAGCCCGTGGCCCGTGCGCTCGGCATTGAGCGCGGTGCAAACCGCTTCTTCCGCTCGGCCGACAACTACACGCGCTACAACAGCACCAACCTGCCTGGCGTGTTCACCGCTGGCGCCTGCACCGCCCCAATGAACATTATCGACACCATTGCCAACGCCCGCGCCGCGGCGATTTCGATTCACGAATATTTGGGAGGTAGAAATTAGGAATTGAAAATTGAAATTGTAGAGACGTAGCGCGCTACGTCTCTACTGGAAAAAGGAAAATTTAAAACAATACCAACAACTTCTAAACTCTAAACTTCTAAACTCTAAACATTAAGAAATGTGGGGCTTTAAGATAGCAAAATCGCAGAGTATCAACTACGACCGCAACGACAAGGAGATAATGCGGACGGTTCTGGAGAACGAGCCGTCGCTGCGCGTTTGTATGGCCTGCGGAGCCTGCACCGCCACCTGCTCGGCGGGCAATCTGCTGCCCACATTCAACATTCGCCGCCTGAACACCCTGCTGCAGCGCGGCGAGTACACGCAACTGCGCAACGAACTCAACAACTGTATGCTCTGCGGCAAATGCACGCTCGTCTGCCCGCGCGGCGTCAATATCCGCAACATTGTTCTTAACACACGCGAAGCCTTGATGAAATATGAATCCGACACCATTTGACATATTCGTTCTGCCGTTCACCGTAGGAATGAGCCTGCTATTTGCCTATCTCATACTGAAATACGCAAGTTGGATTTGGTATTTCGACCGCGACGACAAACTGCGAATCCTGCGCGGGCTCTTCAGCCTGAAATCGCTCAAAGCCGTAAAAGAGATTTTTCTTGAAAGCCTTGTCCACCGCAAGATGTTCCTGGTAAACAGGCGGTTAGGCTATATGCACTTCAGCCTGGCCTTCGGTTGGTTTCTGCTGATAGTAATTGGAGCCTTCGAGGCGCACATTTATATGGGCGGCGCCGCGCCGTTCTATTTCCCAATTTTCTTCGTCTATTTCGTGCCCGACGACGAGTCGTTCTTCTTCGCCCGCGGCTTTGTGCAACTGATGGACGCGTCGCTGCTGCTCGTGCTGTTGGGCGTGGTGGTGGCCATTATCAAGCGGTTCTACAAGCGCATTGTGGGTATGCGGAGCACAACCAATCTGCGCTTGCGCGATAAGATGGTGCTCTACTCGCTCTGGCTCATTTTCCCGTTGAGGCTTTTCGCCGAAAGCGCCACCTGCGGCCTGCACGGCAGCGGCGGATTCCTGACAGGCACCGTCGGCTCGCTGATGGCCGCCACGCTTCCGCTCGAGGCGATAGAGTATCCGCTCTGGTGGGCCTACTCAATCGACCTTTGCCTGTTCTTCATTGGTCTGCCCTTCAGCCGATATATGCACATTCCAACCGAGATGGTGCTTATCTTCTTCCGCAACTGGGGCATAAAGTTGAAGCCCGACAATCCGATACTCGAGGAGGTGATGGTGCTCTCGTGCCCGCGCTGCGGCGTTTGTATCGACCGCTGCCAACTCAACACCGCCGTGGGCAACCACGACACGCAGGCCGTCTATTTCCTTCAGCGAATCCGCAACCACGAGCAGCACTCGGCGCAGGCCAAAAACTGCCTGATGTGCGGCCGATGCGAGTCTGTCTGCCCTGTCGGGATAGATTTGAACGCAATCCGTCTGCGCCACCGTCAGAACTTCACGCCCGAAACCTTTGTGCCGCAATACAATAACGCCGATGCGCAAAAGGTTGATGTGGTGTTCTTTACAGGATGTATGGGCCACCTGGTTCCCAAAACCAAAGACGCGATGGTGAAGATTCTCAACGCTTCGGGCGACCGCTACTGGTTTATGGACGCCGACGGAGGCATTTGCTGCGGCCGTCCGATGAAACTGGCTGGGCAGACCGCCGCCGCCCAAAAACTGATGGACAAAAACCGTCAGTCCATTATCGAGAGCGGGGCGCGCACGCTTGTAACGTCGTGCCCAATCTGCTACAAGGTTTTCCGCGAGGACTACAATCTCGAAGGCATTGAGATTTTGCACCATACCGAATACATTAAACGCTTGATTGACAGTGGAAAGATAAAGGTTGATAAGAAGAATCTGGCCGTTGCCTACCACGACCCGTGCGAACTCGGCCGCGGTGCAGGCATATATGAGCCGCCGCGCGATGTCCTGGGCAGCGTGGCCACTCTGCAAACCACCGCCAACGAGCGCAAGAACTCGCTCTGCTGCGGTGGCAGCCTTGCCAACCTGACACTGCCTTCGGCCGATAAAGCGCGCATTGCCGAGCAAGCAATGTGCAGCCTGACCGCCAACCACCCCGACGTGGTGGCCACCGCCTGCCCGCTCTGCAAGAAAACCCTTGCCCGCACCCAAATGGCACCCGTTGAGGATGTGGCCGAACTGGTTGCGGAAGCGATGAAGGAGTGAAGGAGAGAAGTCCCGATAGCTATCGGGATGAAGGAGAGAATGAGTGAAGGATTGAATGAGAGAATGAGTGAAGGATTGAATGCGTGAAACTCCTAATGCCTAGTGCCTAATTCCCAACACCTATCACCTAGTGCCTAATGCCTTATTTCCAACACCCAACACCTAACACCCAATACCTAGAGCCTAATGCCTAAATTCCAACCCCCAACACCTAATCCCTAAATCCTAATTTCTAAATCCTAAATATTCAATCCTTCTGAATCAGCACCACCGCGTAGGCCGACATTCCCTCTTCGCGGCCCTCGAATCCGAGTTTCTCGGTTGTGGTGGCCTTGATTGAGATGTCGTCGGTGCTGATGCCGCAAACTTCGGCCAAAGTGCTCTGCATCTGCGGTATAAAATCCTTTATCTTAGGCCGTTGCAGGCAGATGGTTGAGTCGATGTTGCCGATTCGGTAACCCTTTTCGGCTATCAGAGCAACCGTTTTTTTCAGTAAGATTTTGCTGTCGATGTTCTCGAAAGTGGCCGATGTATCGGGGAAATGATAGCCGATGTCGCGCATATTGGCCGCGCCCAGCAGAGCGTCGCAGATGGCGTGGATGAGCGTGTCGCCGTCGGAATGGCCGAGCGGGCCCTTGGTGTGCGGAACCTCGATGCCGCCAACAACCATCTTGCGGCCCTCGGTGAGCTGATGGACATCGAGTCCGAATCCTACTCTAATCTTCATAGTGGTAATTTTTAGGGGCAAATATAGGTTTAATTACGAGTTATGAATTACGAATTACGAAATGTGTAATTGTGTTGTAGCGACGGTGCGCGCACCGTCTGAAAAATCCGTGTTGCCAGCATAAAAAAAGCGCCCGACAAACGCCGGACGCTTCTCACTGTATTGTAATATTATAGGTTATACAAGACCTTGGTCGAGCATTGAGTCGGCAACCTTGATGAAGCCACCGATGTTGGCGCCCTTCACGTAGTTGATGTGGCCGTCGGCCTCTTTGCCGTACTTAACGCAAGTCTGGTGGATGCTAATCATAATCTGGTGCAGACGTGCGTCAACCTCTTCGCGTGTCCAGGGCAGACGTTCAGAGTTCTGAGTCATCTCAAGACCTGAAGTTGCAACACCGCCGGCGTTCGAAGCCTTGCCCGGTGAGTAAAGGATGCGTGCGTTCTGGAATACCTCAACGGCCTCAGCTGTCGACGGCATATTTGCGCCTTCGCAGACAATCTGAACGCCGTTGGCAACCAATTGTTTAGCCTCAGCCTCGTTGATTTCGTTCTGGGTAGCGCAAGGCATTGCAACATCGCACTTGATGCCCCACGGACGCTGACCTTCGAAGAATTTAACACCGAATTTTGTAGCATATTCCGAGATACGGCCGCGGCGAACGTTCTTCAAGTTGAAGACAAAGTCGAGTTTCTCTTTGGTGATGCCGTCCGGGTCGTAGATGAAGCCTGACGAGTCAGACATTGTAACAGGTTTTGCACCGAGTTGGATGAGTTTCTCAACAGCGTATTGAGCAACGTTGCCCGAACCCGAAACGCAGACTGTCTTGCCTTTGATGTCGTCGTTCTTGGTCTTCAGCATCTCTTGTGCGAAGTAAACCACACCGTAACCAGTAGC
Organism: uncultured Bacteroidales bacterium; assembly: GCA_902790595.1. Taxonomy (GTDB): domain Bacteria; phylum Bacteroidota; class Bacteroidia; order Bacteroidales; family SZUA-534; genus RUG13583. Next base: position 378,878 of record CADASL010000002.1, on the reverse strand, counting down.
CTCAGGACGGATGAGTGAGCCACCCCAGTTCAGGCCTTTGCCGGTAAGCACGCCTGTGAACTCGTTGCGCAAGCGTTTGTATTGGCCAAACAGGAAGCCAATCTCGCGGCCGCCAACGCCTATATCACCTGCAGGAACGTCGGTATCGGCGCCGATGTGCTTGCTGAGCTCGGTCATAAAGCTCTGGCAGAAGCGCATAACCTCGTTGTCTGATTTGCCTTTCGGGTCGAAATCAGAACCACCTTTGCCACCGCCCATCGGCAGAGTGGTAAGGCTGTTTTTGAACACCTGCTCGAAAGCCAGGAACTTCAGGATACCCAGGTTAACGGTTGGGTGGAAACGCAAGCCTCCTTTGTAGGGGCCGATGGCGCTGTTCATCTGAACGCGGAAACCGCGGTTGATTTGAATCTCGCCTTTGTCGTCCAACCAGGGAACACGGAACATAATCACGCGCTCCGGCTCAACCATACGCTCAAGAATCTTTCCTTGTTTGTACTTCGGATTCTCATCGATAAACGGCATAAGAGACTCAACAACCTCTCTTACAGCCTGGTGAAATTCGGTTTCACCTGGGTTTTTGGCGATAAGTTTCGCCATAAACTCGTCAACTTCTACATTTAAGATGTCTGACATTTTTTTATTGTTTTAAAGTTTGTGATTCAATTTTTCGTGTCAAAAGTATATGAACAACACTAACCGCGATATTGTCCGTCTGGGTTTTACGAAAATTACGTAGCAAATTGCCAATTAATCTTTTATGTTGATATTAAACTGAAAATCAGTCGGTTTTGTGCGTCTTTGTTTTTCGCTTAAAGCGATGCGATTAGAGTAATGCGTATGCGCGGATTGGTTCTGAAAGCCGAATTTCTTACCTTTCGGCAAAATGATTTTCGATATGGACCCGCAAAAGAAACTGACCATCAAGGAGTGGAACGCCGACGACCGGCCGCGCGAGAAGATGCTTGCCAAAGGCATTTCGGCCTTGAGCGACGCCGAGCTGCTCGCCATTCTCATCTCCACCGGCACCCGGAGCCAGTCGGCGCTCGATTTGGCGCGGGCCGTGCTCACCTCGGCCGACAACAATCTCGACAAGCTGGGCCGTTTCGCAGTGGCCGATTTTATGCAGGTTGACGGCATCGGCAAGGCCAAAGCCGTGACCATTATGGCCGCTCTTGAGCTGGGTCGCCGCCGCAAAAACGCCGACCTTGAGCGCACCGAGGTGAATTCGAGCTCGGTTGTTTTCGAGATAATGCACCCCATTGTCGGCGATTTGCCCTACGAGCAGTTCTGGGTGCTTTTTCTGAACCGCGGCAACCGCCTGATTGACAAGGCTATGATAAGCTCGGGCGGAGTGGGAGGCACAACCGTCGATGTGCGGGTGATTATGAAACTGGCAATCGAGAAACTGGCCACAAGCCTCATTCTTGTCCACAACCACCCATCGGGAAACCTTACGGCGAGCGCCGAGGACAAAAACATCACCAGGCGGATTGCCGAAGCCGCAAAATTTTTCGACATCAGGGTTGTTGACCATATAATAATAGCCGACAAGAAGCACCTCAGCTTCTCGGGCGAGGGGCTGCTGTAGAACAAATTCCCGCCTAAACCGTAAGCCGTGAAAATTGAATTGCGGTTTGTCAGTTGCTTTTTGTTATTTTTGCGGCTGGTTTTGAAGGTGGTTGATTATGAGAAAAATAAAACTGGTATATGTTCCCCTGCTTTGCGCGATGCTTTGGGCCGGAAGGGTTTCGGCGCAAGCCGATATTGAGGCCGGGCGCCCCGTCCTCGACAGCCTTGAGGCCTTGCTGGGCACCAATCTCACCAAGTCGCAGCGCCTCGATGTGCTTGAGCAAATCAGTTTTCTGCATTACAATGTCGATTCCACCGAGATGTACGCCCGGCAGGAGCTTGCACTGGCTAGGGAGCTTCGCCGAGGGCTCCAGATAGCCAACGCCAACCGCTATCTGGGCTGGTGCTGCTATCACCGCGACGAGTATGAGCAGGCTTGCGAGTACTACCGCGAGTCGATTAGCGGCTACGACTCGCTTGGAATGTCGAGCGACCTTGCGGCCGGATATTACGGTCTGGCATCCTCGCTGGGTGTGCTTGGCGACGACCTTCTGGCCGACGATTACTACAGCCGCGCACTCTCAATCTACATCACCCTGGGCGACACGGCGGCTGTGGCCGAAATCTACCGCAAAAAGGGCCTGACAAGCTCCGATTTCCATCTGCACGAAACCGCCGACGACTATTTCAACCGCGCGCTCGGCTTGGACTCGGAAATAGGCGACTCGGCGGCCATTGGCGAGGATATTTATATGCTGGGCGTCAACGAGTTCTCGAAATACAAGGATTTCACCGACCTCGAAGCCCTCGACAGCGCCCGCTCGCGTATGCTCAGAGCGCTTGATATTGAAAACCGATTCGGCAGCATTGAACGCCGGACTGCCATTGTCCAGGATTTGATGGAGGTGTTTATGGAGATTGCCAAACGGAACACCGACGACAAGCGCGCCGAGGCTCTCGCCACCAGCCGGATGTACTACGACAAGCTGTCGGAAATGCTCAGGGCCCAGTCGGTATCGGACGAGGGCTATTACCTCGACCTCTGGAACGCCAACTACCTGATGATTAACGGCCGCTACCGCGAGGCTCTGGCAGCACTGAAAGAAATTGAGAAGATTCCAAATCTGCTGTGGGAGAAGGAGATGCGGATGTGTGACCTGATGATTGTCTGCAACCGCGAGCTCGGCGATTACAAAAACGCGCTGAAATACACCAATCTGCGTTCGCTGCTCGACAAGGAGACTTACAAACGCGACTTTGCCGTCAAATCAACTCAAACATCGGCCAACCTTGAGTTTGAGCGCAAAATGCACCAGCGCGAGCTGGCCGCCCAACATCAGAAGTATATGATGCAGGTGGTACTGGTGTCGCTGCTGCTGATGTCGGTGATAATGGCGGTTGTTCTTCGCAGCTATCTGCGAAAGCGCCGGCTGAGCCGCGTGCTGGCCGCACAGAAAGACCAGGTGATGCTGAAAAACAACGAGCTGAACCTGCGCAACGAGGAGATTCTGGCCCAGCGCGACGAGATTGAGAAACAGCGCAACAGCATCAGGCGCACCAACCAGGCCATTACGGCCAGCATCACCTACGCCAAGCACATTCAGGACGCCGCCGTAACCTCGCGCGAGGTGATGAACAGCGTCTTCGGCGACTGCCTTGTGTATTGGAAACCGATGAATATTGTCTCAGGCGATTTTTACTGGGCCACGCAGCGCGGACCATACAAGATTCTGGTGGTGGCCGACTGCACGGGCCACGGCGTGCCGGGAGCCTTTATGAGTATGTTCGGAATATCGACGCTGAACAGCCTGATCGGTTTTGAGGCGCAGATTACCAACGCGGCGCAGATACTCGACCTTATGCGCGAGAAAATCATCTCGGGGCTGCACCAGTCGGCCTACGGCGACGAGGCGCTTGAGAGCATCGATATGTCGCTCTGCATCATCAACACCGAGAAAACGAGGATTCATTACGCCGGAGCCAACCGCCCGATTGCGATTGTCAGAAAAGGCGAGCTCACCGCCTACAAACCCGACCGTATGCCGGTGGGCCAGCACGTGCTATGCAACAGGCCGTTTACCAACAACATCATCGATTACGAGCCGGGCGACGTTATTTATATGTATACCGACGGTATGACCGACCAGTTCGGCTGCGAGGGCGCCGGCTGCGAGATTGGCAAATTCTCGACCAGGCGGCTTCACAGTCTGCTCACCGACATTGCCGACCGCCCGTTCGCAATGCAGACCGCCATCATCGACAACCGAATGACCAAATGGCGCACCCAGCCCGACGGCACCCTTGCCGAGCAGATTGACGACCAGCTGATTGTGGGGGTAAAGGTGTAGGGAAGGAAGAATTGTGTGCTGAGTTGAATGCTAATGGCACAATTTGTTACCGTTGGAAATCCGCATTCAAAAATCTCCACATCTAAACCTTTATACATATCATCTTTTATTAGTTTTGCACAACTGAAAACCGACACAAATGGAAGTAAAAGTTGCACCGTCGCTGCTATCGGCCGATTTTGGCAATTTGGCTCGCGATATTGAGGAAATTAACGCCAGCAAGGCTGATTATCTGCACGTTGACATTATGGACGGCGTGTTTGTTCCGAACATTTCAATGGGCTTTCCTGTGCTGAAGGCCATCAAGAAAAGCTCGCAGAAACCGCTCGATGTCCACCTGATGATTGTCAATCCCGATCAGTATGTTGAGCGCTTCCGCGATGCCGGTGCCGCCGTGCTCACCGTTCACTACGAGGCTTGCACTCACCTGAATCGCACCATCAGCCACATTAAGGATTGCGGAATGCTGGCCGGTGTGGCTCTCAATCCGCACACGCCTGTCGAGGTTTTGGCCGATATTATTCAAGATGTTGATTTGGTGCTGATTATGACCGTCAATCCGGGCTACGGCGGGCAAAAGTTCATCGAACATTCATACGCCAAACTGCTGCGTTTGCAAAAATTGCTGAAAGAGTCAGGCTCAAAGGCGATGGTTGAGGTTGATGGCGGTGTGAATTTCGACAATGCCGAAAAACTTGTCAACCACGGTGTTAACGTGCTTGTGGCCGGCAGCACTGTTTTTGGCGCACCAAACCGTGCCGAGGCGGTTCTGAAACTCAAAGGGGAATAAATTACCTTTTGTAAGTCTTTCCGTTGTAGTAGATTTTTGTGGTGTTCAGTCCTTCGTTGAAGACAACCACATCGCCAACCGCGTTGTAGCTGTTGACGGGACCGTATGACAAAATGTGCTTCTCACCATCCTCAAAAACAGCCAGATATCCGTTTTGGTCGATATAGGTAAGCAGGTTTCCGTTGATGCTGTAGCTGCGCGGAACGTAATTCTCAACCAGATACTGCTGGCCATCCACGAAAGTGAAAAACTCACCTTGCAGACTGTAAACCAGAGTGTTGCGATTGACGTCGTACATATCGGGCGCAAACCCGGAGATGTCGTACAGCTCGCCGTGGCTGAACAATCGGAAATTTTCCATACTGTTGACAAACGCCACCTGCTCGTATCCGCATTTGAACGATTTTGGTGTAAACTGCTCAATATCATTCAATTCGCCGTTATAGAAAATGCGGAACGCTCCGTCGGAATGGTCGACAAAGGCACCGATGTTACGTCCCAGCTTGACGCTGATGCCATCGATGACGTTGAAGAGTTCGTACACGCGGCCGCCGCACACCAGCCTCAGCACCTCGTGCATATCGACAAAGGCCACCGTGTTGGCGCCAACCCAGAACGGAGCGTCGTTTCCAACAATGATGTCGGCCAGCTCGGTGACGCGTCCGTCGGTGTAGATTGAGAAAAAGTGCTTGTTGGTGTCGATGAAAGCCACCACGCTATCGCCAACCATAAAACTGCCCACATAGCCTGTCAGCAACCGCTTGCTGCCTTGCTCAAAAACGTACAGCTGCGTCCCGACCTGGAATGTGAACAGGTTGTCGGTGATGCTGTAGCGCTCAACCGACGGCGAAACGTTGTAGGAGATATGGTTTGCGTAAGCTTTCAGATGCCCGCCGTTGTTCACGTACGCCACACAGCCGCTACCCACAGCGTACGACATAACTTCCTGAAACTCAAGTTGTCGGAAGTTGCCATCGTCGAAAACAATAAAATGTTTGTCGTAATCGGTGAACGCGCCAAGCGACTGCCCGTGAGCCGGACACGCAACCATCGCCGTCAGAGCGATAGCAAGATTCCGTATTGTTCGGTGAGCGATGAGCATCAGAGTTTTCTTTAGCGACGCGGCGAGCCCGTCAGTCCGTTATTATTAAATCCTAATTTCTAATTTTTAACTTCTAACTTCTAATTTCTAAATCTTAAATCCTAAATCCTAATTTCTGAATCCTAACTTCTAAATAATCATTCCCTTATAACCTTCACCTCACCGTTGCGGCCGATTTTCACAATGCCCGAAGCCTTGTGGCGCGTGGTGTCGTCCTGTCGGTGGCGGACAACGTAATCAACACTTTCGATGATTCGCGGGTCGATGTCGGCAAAGCAGGCCGGAGCAGGCTGTCCGCTGATGTTGGCCGATGTTGATACAATCGGCTTGCGGAACCGCTGGATTAGCGTGGGGCAGAAATCGTCGGTGGCCACACGGATGCCCACGCTCTGGTCGTCGGCGTTCACAACGTTGGCGGCCAGGTTCTTGGCACCCTCAAAAATCACCGTCAGCGGCGATGCGGCCAGTTCAATCATATCAAAGGCAATATCGGGTGCGTCCTGCACATACGACGGTATGCGCGCAGCAGTGTCAACCAGCACAATAAGCGATTTGTTGTCGGCCCGCTGCTTTATCTCGTAGATGCGCTTGACGGCCTCGGCGTTGGTGGCGTCGCAACCCAAGCCCCAGATGGTGTCGGTGGGGTAGAGGATGACACCGCCGTTGCGCAAAACCTCAAGCGCGTTTTTCAAGTCCTCGTTCATTTTCAACAATTTTTGCCAAAGATAGTTACTTATCGCAAGGATTGAATAACTGAATGTGAGAATAACTGAATGAATGAGGCGAAAAAGCTAAAACCCGCACCACGAAGCAAACGGCTTGTTAACCATAAGGTTAAGATAGCCGTCGGTCATATAGACGTTGGGCTCGGCCGAGTTGCGGACGTAGGTCCAGACGCGGTTGCGCTGCACATCGATGCCCACGCGTCCGCAGCGGAAATCGGCCAGCACGCGGTTGCGGGCGCTGACAACAATGTGAGTACTGCTGTCGGCCGCCACACCGTAGTGGTGCCACGCCGACTCGCTGTTGGTCATCTGCCGCTGTGCCTCAATGGCTGAAAGGCAACCCAGAAGCTCGTCAATCTGCGGAGTGTTGGCGGCCATATCGCCTGTAGGCACCGTCACCACCCAGCCGTGCGGCTGGCGGTTGAGATTGAGAATGGTGTCGTTGCCGGGCCACTCAATGGTTATGGCCGTCACGCGGGAGGTGTCAATCTCGGTCACAAGCTGGTGGAACGAACGGTCGGAGCGTCGCTCGGCGCGCATCAGAAGCACGCACACCGCGGCGAGCAGCAGTATCGCGAAAGCGACAACCGGCATACGGAGCTTAATCGACATAGCCCTCCTCCATACGTTTGATGCGCAGGTTGCGCTGTTGCTGATAGCGGATGAGGCCAATCAGCAGAACAACGACGATTGGCAGCAAAACATTGAGCCACTTGACAATAGAGCGTGTGGCATCGTCGAGTTGGCTGATGGGGCGCGACGTGATGCCTTTGGTGCGCAGCTCAATCAGGCCGGTGTCATCCGAAAGATAGTCTATCGCGTTGACAAACAGGCTGATATTGTCGGCCGATTGTTGGTGGGGCTGGCGCGGGTCGCCGTTGAGCGCGAAATCGCCATCGCCGAAAACCACCATCCGCGAGCCGGGAACGCCGCCGATGGTGCCCTCGAGCACGCCGCCAAGCGGAATCTCGGCCAGCGGAAAATCGCGTGCCGACCATTGGCGCTGAACATCGATGTTGGTTGGCACATTGAGCGTCGCAGAGCGGTCCGAAGTGAAGAGCAGCGACGTGAAAACGGCCGCCGAGTCGCCGGTATAGACCACGGGGCTGGCAAACTGCATCTGCACCTGCTCAAGCCCGTCGGTTATGGCGTGGCGGCTGAAATTGCTCACAAACGGAATGTAGGGGAACTGCTGCTGCACGTTGACGCGGTACATTCCCTGTTGCTGCTGCACGTTGACGCTGGCGCAGACGTTGTCGATGGCGAGCTTGCTGTCCACGCTCACGCCCTTGCCGGCAAGCCACTGCTCAAGGCCGGTGTTCAGCTCGGTGGCAAACAAACGGTCGAGGTCGGCGTTGGTGCGGTCGATGCAGACCAGAACCCGCCCGCCGCGAGCCATAAAGCGGTCGATGGCAGCAAAATGCTCCGGACTGATGCTGTCGGTTGGCGCCACAATGGCCAGAGTTGCAATGCTGTCGAGCGCTGACGGATTGGTTTCAAGGTTGATGACGCAAACATCGTACATCACCGACATTGCCCCCATCACTTGCTGCATTGAGTATGGCGACGCCTCGCCGTGTCCTTGCAGAAAGCCCACCACTGGCCGCCGCCCGGCTTGCATCTTGCGTATGGCCGACGACAGCGCGTACTCAACCGCCATCGACGGTTGGATGAACGGAATCACCTCTTTGGCCGTCCCCTTCTCAACCACGGCGCCCAGAAACGCGCGCTGCTGACGGATTTGGTCCTTGTCGCGCACGTTAATCATCACGGGGTAGAGACCTTCGTCAATAGCTTGTTTTTCAATATCTTCGGATGCCGATGGATTGACAAATTCAAATTCGAGCTGGCCGTGCGCAAGGCTGCGGTATTCGGTCAGCAGGTCGCGGAACTCACGCTTTGCAACAGCCACTTCGGCTGGCAAATCGCCTGAAAAATAGGCTGTTATGGTGACGGTTTCATCCAGATTGTCGAGGATGTTTCTGGTGGCTTGGCTCAGTGTGTAACGGTTGTCGCCGGTCAGGTCGATTCGGAAGAAGAACCGGGTGCAGACCACATTCGCGACAAGCACCGCCAAAAGCACCAAAATTATGTTTCGGGTTGTATGTTTAGTTCTCATAATCAGGCAATTTTCGATTCCAAAGTTTTCTCGGCGGCAAACAGTCCGGCAAACGTCACCGAGGCGAAATAGACAATGTCCTTCGAGTCGATGATGCCGCGCGACATACTCTCAAAATGCGTGTTCATATCGAGCCCCAAAGCCAGCTGGCCAGCAAATCCGCCCATCTGCCGTCCCAAAATCCCAAATCCGATGTGGAACAGCAATCCAACCGACAGCGAAATCAAAAAACTGATAATCTGATTGTTGCTGACAGAGCTTGCAAACAGCCCGATTCCCGCGTAGGCGCTGCTCATCAGCAGAAGTCCGATGTAGCCGCACACCACCGCGCCGTGGTCGATTGGGCCGAGGTGCGCCACCGTTATGTAGTAGGGGAGTGTTAGCGCTAACGCGATGGCAATCAGCGCGATAATAGCCAGATATTTGCCCAGCACTATCTGCCGGCACGAAATGGGCTTGGTCAGCAGAATTTCAATTGTGCCGGTCCGCATCTCTTCGGCTATCGACCTCATTGTGAGCGCCGGAATCAGCAGAAACAGTGTGATGTAGGCCACCGAGAAGAACACCTGCAGCGATGCCTGGCCGTAGATGAAGATGTCGCTGCCGTAGAGCCACGTGAAAACGCCGCTGAAGCCCAAAAATAGCACCAATAATATATACGCCATCAGCGAGTCGAAATGCGATTTCAGCTCTTGCGCGGCGATGGCCAGCATTGGCGGAATTGTTTTTGTAATCATCTGAATCATTGCTTGTTATTTTGTCAGTTCGCGGAAAACGTCCTCAAGTTTAGTTTCGATTGGAGAGAGCTCAGTCAGCGTCCAGCCGTTGGCTACGCAGGTTTTGAAGATGTCGCGGGTGCACTGCCGCTCCGGCTGGCTGTGAACCTCGACGGTGTTTGGCCGGTCTTTCACAATATCAACCATTTCAACACCTTCAATTGCTTGCAGAGCCTTCACCACCAGGTTGCGGTCGGCGTCCTCAATGGTGGCCACCACCATCTGTCCGCCCTGTTCGGCCTTTCGCAGCTGGGCGGCCGTGCCGTCGGCCACAATGCGGCCGTGGTTGATAATCATAATGTGGTCGCACACGGCTTCAACCTCCGACAGAATGTGCGAGCTGAGAATTATTGTTTTCTCGCGCCCGATTCGGCGGATGAGCTCGCGGATTTCGACAATCTGATTGGGGTCGAGGCCGGTTGTGGGCTCGTCGAGGATGAGCACCTGCGGGTCGTGGATGAGAGCCTGCGCCAGCCCCACACGCTGCCGATAGCCTTTCGAAAGCTCGCTGATGCGTTTGTGCTTTTCGCCCTCGAGGCCGCACACGTTCACCATTTCAAGAATGCGGTCGTTGATTTTTGCGGCGCGAATCCGTTGCAGCCGCGCCATATACCGCAGGTAGTCGATGACTGTCATATCGGTGTAAAGCGGGTTATGCTCAGGCAGATAGCCGATGAGCTGCCGCACCTTGTCGGCGTTGTCGGCCACATTGTAGCGGCCAATGCTGATGGTGCCCTCGGTTGGTGTCAGGCAGCCGGCAATGGCCTTCATTGTGGTGGTTTTGCCGGCGCCGTTCGGCCCCAGAAAGCCCAGGATCTCGCCCGTCTTCACCTCAAACGACAGGTTGTCGACGGCCTTCTGCTGACCGTAGAATTTTGTCAGGTTTTTAACAATTACATCCACTTGTGTGAAGGTTTAAATCGCGCCAAATGTAGATAATGCGCCAATCCGATTGTGTTAACGTTGTGTTAAAGACGGTTGAGTGTCAGCTTCGAGCTGAAGACCGGACTTGCGATACTGAAAAATCCTTGTTTATGTCAGTTCGATTGTTACCTTTGTACTATTGACTAACTAAATATTTTTAAAAAACATTTACAGTTATGAAAAAGATTATTCTTTCAGTTTTAGCCATAGCAGCTATGGCAACAACAGCAAACGCACAACTTTGGTTTGGTGGTAGTGTCGGATTCAGACACAATAAGAACGTTATAAAAACAGAAAATCAAGATACCAAAGTGCCGCCAACCAACAATTTTTATTTTTCTCCGATGGTTGGATATGACCTTGATGAAAAATTGTCGGTTGGTGGAGAATTGGATTTCCAACATTCATCTTCTGGATCAGTACGCAACGTCAATACGGAAGAAGTCGAGGTAAAATCAACAACAACGAGATTTGGAGTGACACCGTTTGCCCGATACAAATTTGCTGAGTTCAACAAGTTCGGGTTGGTTGCTGTTGCAAGATTGCCATTTACTTACACCACAGGTGAAACCAGTATGGGCAGCCAGACAACCAAGAATAACCCAACAACGTCTATCGGTTTGGGTTTAAATCCAATTCTGACTTACAGCCTGAATGATCATTTCCAGCTTGAGTGTGGCTTAAATTTCTTGTCATTGGGTGCAAGTCATAGTGTTAGCAAAGACCGTGACAACAGCAAGAACAAATCCATTAGCAACAACTTCAGTTTTGGTGCCAACACAAACAATGTGGTGAACGTTGGCAACATAACAATCGGATTCATCTATAGGCTGTAATACCTGCTGCATAGAATAAAATAGGGAGCCGCGTAGGTTCCCTATTTTTTTGCCCATTCGGAAACGGGCATAAAAAAAGCCATTCGCAACGGAATGGCTTTTTTTATTCGGAATTGCTTATTGTTTCTTGTTCTTCTCGAATTTGGCGTAGCGGTTGCGGAATTTATCAACGCGACCTGCGGTGTCAACCAATTTCATCTTACCTGTATAGAACGGGTGTGATGCACTTGAGATTTCGAGTTTCACCAATGGATACTCAACCCCGTCTACCTCTATCGTATCTTTAGTGTTGACTGTCGATTTGTTGATGAAAATCTGTCCGTTCGACATATCCTTGAACACTACAAGGCGATAATCACTGGGATGTATGTCCTTTTTCATTGTAGTACGTTTTTAATAATTCATTAAATTTTTGAGTTGGCAAAAGTAGAACATTGAATTGGATTTGCAAATGTTTTTGAACACAATTTCAATGCGATTTTTTCAAAGCTCACATCGGTATCCTTCATTCAATCATTCTTTCATTCAATCATTCTTTCATTCAATCCTTGTCAGGAGCACCACATTCTCAACGTGCTGTGTCTGTGGGAACATATCAACCGGCTGAACTTTCGCAATTTGGTAACGGCTGGTCATCATTGCAAGGTCGCGGGCCTGCGTGGCCGGATTACAGCTCACATACACAATGCGTTTGGGGTTGGCGTTCAGGATTACCTGCACAACATCGGGGTGCATACCCGAGCGCGGCGGGTCGGTTATGATGACATCGGGGCGGCCGTGCTCGGCTATGAAGCTGTCGGTGAGCACGTTTTTCATATCGCCGGCAAAAAAGTCGAGGTTGGTGAGGCTGTTCATTTGCGCGTTCACCTTGGCATCGGCAATGGCGTCGGCAACATACTCAATACCAATTACTTTCCGCGCCTTGTCGGCTACAAAGCAGGCGATGGTTCCGGTGCCGGTGTAGAGGTCGTAAACCACCTCATCGCCCGTGAGCGCCGCAAAATCCTTGGCTACCTGATACAGGCGGATTGCCTGCTCGGTGTTTGTCTGGTAGAACGAGTTGGGGCCGATTTTGAACCTCAGGCCGCCCATCTCACCCACAATATGGTCGTCGCCGGCGTAGAGCGTGGCCGGAAGGTCGGTGTACGAGTCGTTCAACTTGCTGTTGACCATATACATAAGTGATGTTATCTGCGGAAAGCGGTTTTTCAGGAAATCGAGCGCCAGATTGATTTGCTGGCGGTTATCTTCCGATACTATCAGAATAACCATCAGCCCGCCGGTGTTTGAGTTGCGGAAGACCACATTGCGCAACAGTCCGGTGTGCTCGCGCTGATGATAGAAACTGATGTTGTTTTCTATTGCGAACTGTTTCAGTGAGTTACGAATCTCATTTACGGGTTCAGGCATCAGCCGGCACTCGTCAATGTCCACCACTTTGTCGAAGAATCGCGGCAGATGGTAGCCGAGCGAGCGCTGCTCAATTTTGTCGGCGTCGGCAATCTGCTCTGGTGCGAGCCATCGCAAGGGTGAGAAGGCGAACTCCAGCTTGTTGCGGTATTCCATTGTCTTCTGACTACCCAAAATGGGTGACACCTCGGGCAGTTCCAAATGTCCGATACGTGTCAGATTGTCAACCACTTGCTTTTGTTTCCAAGCAGTCTGCATCTCATATGGCAGAATCTGCCATTTGCAGCCGCCGCAGGTTCCAAAGTGCTTGCAGAATGGTTCGATGCGCTTGTCGCTCAATTTCACATAACGGACAACGCGTCCCTCAACGTAGCGGTTGTGTTTCACTTTCCCCTCAACGTCAACCACATCGCCCGGAATGGCCAGCGGAACAAAAACCACCATTCCATCGTAGTGTCCCATCGCCATTCCTTCGGCGGCAATGTCGGTAATCTCAATATTCTCAAACAGTTGCTTCTGATTTTTCTTGCGCGACATAATTCTATCGGTTTTGTGGGGCAAATATATAATAATTGGTGTCAGACAGATATTGTGGTGGAGCGCCGATGTTTTTGACATTATATAATAGGTACGCCAACCGCAAAGGCACAAAAAAATCAGCACCGTTTCTGATGCTGATTCTTGTCTTTGTAGCGGGGGCCCGACTCGAACGAGCGACCTCTGGGTTATGAGCCCAACGAGCTACCAACTGCTCTACCCCGCGATGTTAAGGCAAAATCCTTATCGGATTTGCGACTGCAAAGATAGAGTTTATTTTTAAAACGACAAATTTTGTTTTGTGAAATAATTACATCGCCAATCGAGTTGAATCACAACTGATTGGAGGCGTTGGCGAAATTTTTCGGCGCAAGACCGTGCTATTCCATCACATCATCGGGAGTGAGTTTCGGGAATTTTATCTTCGAATTCACAACGTATGAGTCGGGGTAAAGCTCGCGGATTTTGTGGTAGAAGGCGTTGGCTTCGCCGCGGCTGCGGAAATCGCCCACGCTGAGTTTGAAATACGGCGTTTTGTATTCGGGATAAACCTGTGCGGGGTCGAAATCGGGGAAGTTTTTCAGAAACTGCTGGCTGATGGTCTGCATTGTTGCGCGGGCGTTCTGTCCCGAACCCGAGTAAATTTGAATGCGGTAGCCTTTTATGCCGTCGCGCTTGTTGGCATCGGCGTAAGCGCCAACCATTAGCGTGAGCTTGGCGTCTTGGTCGAGCGTAACCTTGCCGTAGCCGGGCTGCGCGTCGTTGAGCTGGTAGAAAAGGTCGCTGCCTTGCGCGTGGGCTGTGCCTGCGGCAATTACGGCAATCAGTATGGTGAAAAACAATCTTTTAGCCATAGCGTTTCTGTTTTTGCGCCACAAAGATATAAAAATGTGGAATGTGAAATGAGTAAAGAGTAATGAAGTTCCAACGCATAAAACCGCTCGCCGCACACACCAAAATTCTTTTACCTTTGCGCTAAAATCGTACGAAAAATGACAGACAAGAAAACTGCCACCCCGCTGTCCGATTTGGGCGAGTTCGGGTTGATTGAGCGGCTCACAAAGCCGTTCGGCATCAAAAACAGCGCAACTGTGAAGGGCATCGGCGACGACGCCGCAATCATCAAATCGGAAGGCAACGACCTGGTTGTGACAAGCGACCTTCTGGCCGAGGGCATCCACTTCGACCTTGTTTACACACCGCTCGCGCATCTCGGATACAAGGCGGTAATGGTCAATCTCTCGGACGTTTACGCAATGGGAGCAACACCAAAGCAGATTACTGTTTCGCTGGCTGTGTCGTCGAAATTCTCGGTTGAGGCGCTTGAGCAACTCTACGACGGCATCCGCCGCGCCTGCGAGCGCTACGACGTTGACCTTGTGGGCGGCGACACTACGAGTTCAATGACGGGAATGGTCATCAGCATTACGGCCATCGGGCAGGTTGAGCCTGGCAAGGCTTTCTGCCGCAACGGCGCCAAGGCTGGCGACCTTGTGTGCGTGTCGGGCGATTTGGGCGCGGCTTATGCAGGCCTGCAGATTCTGCGCCGCGAGAAGGACGTTTATATGATTGACCCCAACACTCAACCCGACCTGTCGAAATATGACTATGTGATTGAGCGTCAGTTGAAACCCGAAGCGCGCCGCGACGTGATTGCCGCCATTCGCAAAAACGGACTCACACCAACGGCAATGATTGACGTGAGCGACGGACTGTCGTCGGAACTGCTGCACATCTGCAAACAGTCGGGCACGGGCGTGAAAATCTACGAGAACAAACTGCCCGTTGACGCGCAAACCGAAGCCGTGGCCGCCGAAATGAATATGGACGCCACTATGCTGGCAATGAACGGCGGCGAGGACTACGAACTGCTCTTCACCATCCCTGCCGAGCAGGTTGAGATTGCGGGCAAGATGCAGGAAATATCGATAATCGGCCAAATCACCGACGAGCCTGAAGTTTACACTCTAATCGGCCGCAACGCAGGAAGCGCGCGCATATCGGCGCAGGGGTGGAATGCGTATGGGAATGGCAAGGGGTGAATAAAAAAGGACGCGATTAGCGTCCTTTGGAATAATATTTCGTTATGTGAAATTTTTACTTGCTTGACTTGTAATATGTAAAATAAGCAACTGCCAAAAATGTACGGTCTGTATCGTCAAATCCCCACACTAGTATCTTAGTTTTTATTTTTGCTTCATCAGTATTATCAAAATATTTATATACACCAATTTCAGATAAAACACCTACCTCAGCTTCATTTGCCTTACCTGCAAACACATATCGCTCTTTCAAATAACCTTCTAAGGTGGACCAATATGATTTATCCACATTGATAAGTACAGCTTTAACAACATCGTTTTCTATTTTGAACATTAAATCACTAACATAAGATGTGTAATCTTCATAAATAATGTAATTTTCAGCTGAAGTATAATGGTCACCAAATTTAGATAAGATTTGTGATTTTGTTTTCCCTAAATATTGACAAAGGTCTTCGTATATATCATATTCGGGTTCTACTATGATTTTTACCTTTTTGCTATTTTCGCTATTGCTTACAACAATATTGGTTTCCCCAATGTATTTTGCTGTAACCAAACCTTTTTCATCAACTATTGCGTGGTAATTATCTTCCGATTTATAGGTGAGGTCATAATCTGAGCTTGCATTGATTAAAAATTCATTGCCTGAAGTCAGTGTTACAGAATCCTTTTCAAGAGTGATTTCTGGTGATTTCTCTTCTTCTTTGCAACTTGCAAAAATTACTGCCGCCATAAATAGTGCGGCTAATGATGTCATTTTCATAATAGTATAATTTTAAAATTTAACAAATAGACGTAGCGTATATGCTGCGCTTATCCCAAAAGTAAAAAAATATTTGTTTAGTTATGCAAAATACAGCCTATTAAAATCGTCTTTGAGGGTGCGCCATTCAAAATTTCATTACTATTTTACCTTTCTGTTTAAGTTAAAATCTATCTTTGCCAAAAAACAATTTTGAAATGTTTGAATTAGGACGAGTAGGAATAATTGGTGGTGGCAGTTGGGCGACCGCCATTGCAAAGATAATTGAGGAAAAACCGCAGCCGCTGAACTGGTATATGCACGACCCTGAGGCGGTGGAACATATGAAAAAGGTGGGCACTAACCCGCTCTATTTGAGTTCGGTAGAGTTCGACACCAAAAATCTGAACCTGACAACCGACGTTAACGAAGTGGTCCGCAACAGCGACACCATCCTGTTCGTAACGCCGTCGGCCTACCTGAAATCGGCGCTTTCGGGCCTGACCGAATCGCTCGCCGAAAAGACGGTGGTTTCGGCCATCAAGGGCATCATTCCCGAAGATAATCTGCTTGTTGGCGACTATCTGCACAAGGTTCACCACGTGCCGTACAACAACATCGGCATCATCACGGGCCCGTGCCACGCTGAGGAAATCGCGCTCGAGCGCCTGTCATACATCACCATCGCTTTCACTGAAGAGGAAAAAGCTATGGCTGTGGCCGATATGATGCGCAACCGCTACGTGCGCACCGTCATTTCCGACGATATTCTGGGCACCGAATACGCCGCAGTGCTGAAAAACATCTACGCGCTGGCGGCTGGCGTCTGCACCACTCTGGGCTATGGCGACAACTTTCTTGCAGTGCTCATTTCCAATGCAATACGCGAGATGAAGCGCTTCACCGACAAGGTTTACCCAATCAACCGCGACATCAAAGACAGCGCCTACCTTGGCGACCTTCTGGTGACGGCTTACTCGCAGTTCAGCCGCAACCGCTATTTTGGCACAATGATTGGCAAGGGCTACTCGGTTGAATACATTAAAAATGAGATGAATATGGTGGCCGAAGGCTACTACGCGTCGAAGTGCATCCACGAAATCAACAAGAAGCACAACGTGGATATGCCAATTTCGGAAAGCCTGTACTCGATTCTTTACGAGGGTGCCGCACCACGCGTGACAATCAAGAATTTAACCGAAAAATTATCATAAAAATGTCGAACTTAAAGGTCGATTATTCAAAAACGCTCGGTTTCATCAGCAAAGCCGACGTTCTGGCCTACAAAGATGCTGTTAAACAGAATATTACCGCACTTTACAAACAAACTGGCAAAGGCAACGATTTTCTTGGCTGGGTGAACCTGCCATCATCGATTTCTGCTGCCGAGATTGCCGACATCAAGGCTACCGCGCAGAAAATGAAACAGTTGTGTGAGGTGGTTGTTGTCATCGGCATTGGTGGCTCGTACCTTGGCGCAAAGGCCGTCATCGACGCTCTGTCGGACAGTTTCGCTCAACTCAAGCCGCACAACAATCCGCTGGTTGTTTTTGCGGGACAAAATATCGGCGAAGATTATCTGACTGAACTTCAAGGTGTTCTGAAGAACCGCAAATGGGGCATTGTGGTCATCTCGAAATCGGGAACCACAACCGAGCCCGCCATCGCCTTCCGCATTCTGAAGGCCGACTGCGAGGCGCAATTCGGCAAGAAAGAGTCGGTTGACCGCATTGTGGCCATCACCGACGCCAAACGTGGTGCTCTGCGCACCCTGGCCGACCAAGAGGGCTACAAGACATACGTCATTCCCGACAACGTGGGCGGCCGTTTCAGCGTGCTCACACCTGTGGGCCTGCTGCCGATTGCCATTGCTGGATTCGACATTGAGCAACTTGTGGGCGGTGCCGCCGAAATGGAAAAATCGACAGGCGCCGACATCGATTTTGAACAGAACCCGTCGGCAGTGTATGCCGCTGTGCGTAACGCGCTGTATAAGAAGGGTAAAGGCATTGAACTGACGGCCAACTACAACCCGAAACTGCACTTTTTTGCCGAGTGGTGGAAGCAACTCTACGGCGAGAGCGAGGGCAAGGAACAGAAGGGCATTTTCCCCGCAAGCGTCGATTTCACGTCGGATTTGCACAGTATGGGACAGTACATTCAGCAAGGTCAGCGTTGCCTGTTCGAGACGGTCATCTCGATTGAAAAGCCAAACTCAAGCCTGCAAATTCCATCGGACGCCGCAAACCTTGACGGACTTAACTTCTTGTCGGGCAAGCACATCGACGAAGTGAACAAAATGGCCGAACTGGGCACTATTCTGGCCCACGTCGATGGCGGTGTGCCAAACATCCGCATCTCGATTCCGAAACTCGACGAGTTCAATCTTGGCCAACTGATTTATTTCTACGAGTTGGCGTGCGGCATTTCGGGCTACATTCTCGACGTGAATCCGTTCGACCAACCTGGCGTTGAGGCTTACAAGAAAAATATGTTCGCCTTGCTCGACAAACCTGGCTATGAGGCTGAATCAAAGGCGATTAAGGAAAAATTGAAATAGGTTTAAGTTAAACAATTGGTAGGGAATCCGCGGTCAGCAATGGCTGCGGATTTTTTTGCTTGCCAACCACAGAACACACGGAAATAGGGCATTTTGAACCTGTTCGACTTGTTAAACATTTATTACCAAATAAATCATACTTTTGAAAAAAAAACTGAAAAAATGGAAAGTTCTGTCAATGAGGAAGGAAAATGGCGTGTTTTGGAGAGTGAGTACCTTTTCAAACGGCCGTGGCTCACCGCGCGCCGCGACAAGGTGGAGTTGCCCGACGGCCGCATCCATCCCGAATTTTACGTTCTGGAGTATCCCGACTGGGTGAACGTGATTGCCACCACCGACGACGGGCAGTTTGTGATGGAACGGCAGTACCGCCACGCATTGGGCAAGACCTGCTACGAGATGCCGTGCGGAGTGGTTGAGCAAGGCGAGGAACTGCTGGCTGCGGCCAAGCGCGAATTGCAGGAGGAAACAGGCTTTGGAGGCGGCGAGTGGCGGCATTTTTTGTCGCTGTCGCCCAATCCAAGTTCGAACACCAATATGAGCCACACATTCATTGCCACAGGAGTTGAGAAAATATCGGGCCAGCATCTCGATGCCACAGAGGACATCAGCGTGCACTTGTTAAGCCGCGACGAGGTGTTCGGACTGCTCCAACGCGGCGAGATTCTGCAGGCTCTGATGGCGGCTCCGCTGTGGAGGTACTTTTATCAGATTGATAAATAATAAATTAGGCTGTAAAATAATATCGCAGCTAAAATTTTTCAATCTGTTTTTATTTTCAAAAAAAGGCAGTATGTTTGCACCCGCTTAATCGGAATGGCGAGGTAGCTCAGCTGGTTAGAGCGCATGATTCATAATCATGAGGTCGCGGGATCATGCCCCGCTCTCGCTACAGCAACAGAACGGCAATCGGAAACGGTTGCCGTTTTTTTTTGTGGCCGGCAGCCAATCGGGGTAACCATCGAATCCTTTTTAAAAGTATATTGCGCAGTATTTTATCAACAACAAATTATGTTACTATCCATAATCCTGATTTCGGTTTTCGCGCTTGTTGTGTCAATCTTTTTTGCAGTGTATGTGCTGAAATCGGCGCGGCGGGCGGCAATGTTCGACTACAACCAGATAATGCAGAAGCGGACCAGCACGCTCTATTTCGATGTGAACGGTTTTCTGCTCTCAGACAACGACTCAACCAACAGCGAGCACGCGCTGGGCTGCATCCACACGGGCGACAATATCAGCTCTTACACCAAGAATCCTGATATGGCGATGTATCTGAAGACCTGCGCCCGCTATCGTGGCAATATGCACTACAAACTTGAGGAGACGCTTGAGGACAATGTGGTCAAGCGCACCGATTTGGTTTTCTCGCCCTACATCAGCAACGGCGTTTTGCGGGGCGTGAGTGTGACGTCGCAAACCGTTTTTGCCAAGAACCGCGAGGCGGAGCTGCTCGAAAAAGCCCGCGATTTGGCCACCCGGAACGAGGAGGCGCAAAAAATGATTGAGCGGATTGACGCTGAGCGCGGAAATCTGGAACTTGCGTTCAAGAAATCGAGCCGGCAGCACATTCAGCTACAGAAGGCGATGTACCGCATTGAGCAGCAGAACCACGAACTGGAACAGGCCGTTGACACCATCAACAAGCAGAAGGTGGAGCTGGAACGCGTGAACGAGGTTATCAGCCACAGTAACAAGATGATGGAGGTGTTTCTGGCCAACACGAGCCACGAAATACGCACACCGCTCAACGCCATTATCGGCTTTACAAAACTGCTGCTTAAGATGAATCCTAACGAGCAGCAGCTCAAATATTTGGAGAATATCGAGACATCGGGGCGAAACCTTCTTTTCATTATAAACGACATTCTCGACCTGTCGAAGATTGAGGCGGGAAAGATGGTTCTGGAAAACACAGATTTTGACCTTCGCGATTTGATTGAGAAATGCGTCAACGCGCTGAATGTCAGGCATCACGACAAGGAGATAACCGTTAATGTGAATATTGACGAGGCGCTTCCGGTGATGCTGGTTGGCGACCCTTATCGTATCAATCAGATTTTTACCAATCTGCTCAACAACTCAATAAAATTCACGGGTGACGATTGTGTTATCAATCTGAATATCAAAGTTATAAAAATGGGCGCCGCCAGCATTGAAATTGGCGTTGAGGTGAGCGACAACGGCATTGGCATACCCAAAGACCGTCAGTCGGAGATTTTTAAGAGCTTTACGCAGGCCAACGCCGACACCACGCGCAAGTATGGCGGCACGGGGCTCGGGCTGTCAATCACGCGGCAGCTGGTGGAGATGTACGGCGGCGAGATTTCGGTGGAGAGCGAGCCCGACCACGGCGCCACGTTCAGGTTCAACCTTATTCTGAAACCGTCGGGTGCGCAGACGGCCGAGCCTGAGGCCGTGAACAGCCAGCCGGTGACCGACAAGCCGCTGCGGATACTGCTTGCCGAGGACAACGAGATTAACCAGCAGCTGGCCACCGACACGCTGAAACTCTGGAACCGGAACGTGATGGTTGACATTGCCAACAATGGCCAGGAGGCTGTGGCAAAGGTTGCCGAGTCGGCATACGATGTGGTGCTGATGGATATTCAGATGCCGGTGATGGACGGCAACGAGGCTGCGCGGGCCATCCGAAACCTGCAGTCGCCGCACAGCAAAGTGCCCATTATTGCAATGACGGCGCACGCCTTCAAAGAGGAGCACGACCGCTGCCAGGCCAACGGTATGAACGATTATGTCTCAAAACCGTTCGACCCCGATGTGCTGATTATGAAAATCTGCAAATGTGCTGGTATTGGGCAAGATAGGGCCGATGAAGGCCAGGCCGGCGGCGAGCCGATGGGTGTTGCCGGTGTGTTCAATATCAAGTCGCTACTCGATGTGTGCAACGGCGACAAAGCGGAGTTGCGGCGCGTGTTCGGCGTTTATAGCACGGCCATCCCCGACGACATTCGCGCACTGACCGCGGCCCTCAAGGACGGCGACACCGAGAAAGTCCGTCTTAAACACCACGCGCTGCTCACGGCTTTCGGCTATCTGGGAATGACATCGGCAACCGAAACGCTTGAAAAAACAACTACCGACGGAGCCGATGCAGCGCAACTCCTGGAGCGGATTTCCGCCGAGTGCCAAAAAACTTTGCCGATGATTAGGGATTTTGTGGAGAAAATGTAGGGGCGGGGTTTCGCGCTCATTTATCATTTGCTTCAGTCTTCATTTTTTTGCTGATGCGGTTTCGCTTGTTGCGGAGGCTTTGTTTCTCCAACCCAAGCATTTGGCAGATTTCGAAGTCGCTCTTTTGCAGAAGGTTGCTTACAATAAGGAATAGCTTCTGGCTGCCGTTCAAGTCGTTGTAGTTGTTTTCGAGGCCGAGAGTGAACTCCGGATTGATTGTGCTCACAAAATCGAGCAGGCAGAGCAGGTCAAAATCGCTCCAGTTGGCGGCAGACTCGCATCGGGTTAGCTGGTCGTACAAGTTGTGGCCGTGCTGCAGGTTCCGCATCACGGCGTCTTTGAGTTCCGCAGCCTTCTCTTTCAGCGCGTCCAGCTCTTTCGACTGGCTTTTCTTTTCGGTTTCGAGCCCGGCAATGCGTTCTTCGTACAAGTCCAGATTGCTCTTCAGCTTTTTGTAGCGTAGTTCGCTGGCCATTCGTTTGTTCTCGGTTTGGCGTATGCGTATGCGGTATAAAAGAAAGACAATCAAACTTATAAATGCCGTTAACCCTAATACTCCGCCAAGTCTCTGGATTTTTATGTCGTATTCGGCCCGCTGCTTTTCGAAATCGAATTTCTGCTGCAATTCAAGCAATTTGCGGTTTTCTTTAACTTGTGTTATTGTTGTTTTTGTATTTATTAACTCATCAGTTATCCTCTTATATTGCTCAATATCTTTGTTTTCGTAGTAATAGTTGGCCATAAGTCTGTAGGTCTCTTCCCGAGAGGCCAAACTGGGTTTGATTAGCAACGCTGAATCACAATATTTCAGGGCTTCCTCGTAATTGTTCTCCGCAACAAGTATTTTGGCCAAATTCAAATAGGCTTCAGATTGTTTATTGTACTTTAAAGCATTTGTGAGATATTGTTTCGCAGACGAAGGGTTATTCTGCATTAGTGTCTGGCCAATATAGTTGTAGATATAATATTTGATTTCGCTTTCGGCATCGTCTGCCAACGCTTCGCATTGTCGGATGTAATAGGCAACACTGTCAGCATTGTTTGTCATATAAAAATGAATGAGTGCAAGATGCATCAGGGCGGTTGTTTTGAAGTGGCTGTCGTTTAGTTTTTGGGCGTAGGCAAGTTCTTTCAGCGCGCACTTCAGAGCCTCGTCTTTTTCGGCGAAGGTTGAATTTGTAAATGTCAGGCCAGAGTAAACCCTGTCCAGCAGGCGGTAGTCGGTTGTTTTCAGCGCGTGCTGCTCGGCGTTCTTGAACAGCGTTATCATATCTTTTTCTAGGGAGTCTTTATTGGTGAAAATTATTGATTTATAGAAATATGCGTATGCTAATTTGCGCGCGTCGTAATTATCGGTGTAGTATTTGATGCTGGCGTTTATGCCGTCGAAAGATTTTATAGGTTTTTCGCTTCTATAACTGGCCGCTACTTCCAAAATATTATAGTATGCTGATTCTTCCTTGCCTTTAGGCTCGATGTTTCTTAGAATATGGAGGGCTGAATCGAAATTACGATGCCCTAAAATCAGCGAATCGGCTTCGACAAGCAGCTTGTATGTCTCACTTTTGTGTGAGCACGCGAAATTGGCAGCCAAAAGCAGTGGCAAAATCATTTTTAATGCTTTCATAATGCTTAATTTTTTCGGTAAAATAAGTGAATTTTGACATTCGAAACACTTGTTTTTTTCTGCACTGGCAAACAAAAACAACTCAAATAGGGGAGTGATTAAAAAGTTAAAATATTGCTGGTTAGTATTATAACAGTTTTGGGGTGAGTTGCCCCGTTTGCCAAATTATTTTTTGTTATAATATTTGTGTTGTTTTTTTGAGGAAGGTGGTTAGCAACTAACTCTGAAAACCGATAGACAGAAACAATTTTAAAAAACTAAAATTATACAAACAACTGACTAACCAATCCGCAGGTTGCCCAAACGGCGGCCTGCGGATTTATAAATTTTGTGCGAATCGCTATGGGTTGTGATAATTAAATGACTGAAAAATAACTTTTTTACTAAACAACAATGAAACATCTTTTTTCAAAAACAACGCTACGTGCGTTGTTGCTCACACTGTTTGTGGGCATTGCGGCCGAATCGTCGGCACAGGTAAGCTACTCGTATGATGCGGCGGGCAATCGTACGGCAAAAACCATAACGCTCGCAAAAACGCTTAAGAAAATGGCACAGCCCGACACTGTTATTGCGGCAGAGAGCGTAGCCGTTGCCGATTTGGGCGAGCCCCAGATTGACGCTCTCGGTCAGGCCGAAATTAAAATCTACCCCAACCCTACCAAGGGTGCGCTACGCGTGGACATTGACGGTGCGGAACTCTCCGGCAACGACCGCATTGAAGTGTACGACGGCAACGGGCGGATTGTGAAAGTCTGTGGCAGCCTGACCGACAGCAACCAGATAGACCTGTCGGAAGCCGCGAACGGAATCTACTTTATGCGGATAACCATTGGAAAAGAACAAACAACCTGGAGAATCATTAAAGAATAAAAACAACCGATTATGAAAACTATAACAAAAATTTTTGCGGCAATGGCATTGGCGTTGCCGTTTGTGAATGCCGAAGCCGAAGATTATGGTTTTGGCGATATGGGCGGAGTTTTCAACGTAAGTGAGAGCGGCGCAGCCACCTACACACTGCCCTTTGACTTGCCTGAAGGCATAAACGGTATGGTCCCGAGCCTTGGTCTTGTCTATAACAGCCAGAGTGGCAACGGTGTGGCCGGAATGGGAGTTTCAATTTATGGCACATCTGTCATAACTCGTACAGTCAAGGATATTTACCACGATGGTACAGCTAAGGGCATCAGTTACACAGACAATGACGTGTACAGCCTCGACGGTGTGCGTCTTATACAGAAAACGGGGGGAAGCGACTTTCGCCCCGAAAACTCACCGTTGGATACAGTCACCACAAGCGGAACGGGGATTAGACAGAATTTTAAAGTCGCTCTACAAAATGGTAATACGGCCTATTATAATGTTAAAGCGGCTGCTGTAGAGCCCTACATTTGGTACCTTAGTAAAATCGAAGACCCATACGGTAATGTAATTAACTATTCATACACTACTTTCGATTCGCATACTATTTATCTGTCATCGGTTTCGTATGGTATGGAAACAACAACAGGGAGAACCAATACTATAACATTTGAGTATGAAGAGAGACCCGACAAAATCAACTACATTGTGAATGGTTGTAAACGTATAATGTCAAGACGACTAAAAAGCGTTACAATAAAAACCAACAATGTGGAGCGCAACAAGTACACACTGACCTATTCAAACAATGATGCTTTCTCTCGTCTTACAAAAGTTGAGGAGAGTTATGGAACAACAAAGTTGCCGCCGGTTAAGCTATTTTGGAATTATTTTAATACATCTATCACAAATAATAGTATTCCCGTTGAAATTTTCGATGTCACGATGGAAAAGTTTAGAAACGATATGATTCTTTTGTCTGGAGATGTACGAGGTTTTGGCAAATCTGACCTTATTGTATTAGATACAAGATTTTCTGATATATCACTTTATACAAAAGACCCCAGTGGAGATTTTTTTGCTGGTCCTTGCACTTACCCTTTCCCTGAAGATGTTGACCTTATGATGAACACAGCAATCAAGGGAACATACATCGCGGATTATGACGGGGATGGGAAAAACGAGATAATATTACCATATATGAAAGGAGATGATTACGGTTTTTTTATAAAAAATACGGATTCTAACATTTTGTATAGCAAATCTTGGCCATTAAACTATCAATGTGAGCCCATACACACTATTGGTAATTTCTATAATAATGGCCGTTCCCAAATTTTATTTTTAGAAACTATTGGTTGGCAAAAGGGGCATTTTGATAAGAATCAACCAAGTAAATATTATGGTGGTATTATAATGAAAACGGACACGGAATCAGAGAAAAATATCCCATTTAGTTTGATATTACCAAGCACACCAAAAAACATATTCGCATCTGATTATAATGGCGATGGATTATGTGACATAATAGTAATTCAAGAAAATGGTTATACTATTTTTTGGAATCAAGGGGTTACTGAAGGAGCTGTGCCATTTTCTGACGACAAAAAACAGTCATTCGACAATCTCAAATATGCTATAATGATACAAACTGGCGATTTCAATGGTGACGGTCTTGCAGATTTTCTAACGAACTGCACCGATGAAGATGATTGGCATTTTTATTTGAACGACGGTTACGGCTTTTTTACGCATAAGATTGCTTGCACTATGGATGTGCACGACCACAATTTTACTGACAAAGATAATAAACGATTCTCATGCCACGTGTTGGATTTCAACCACGATGGGAAAGATGACGTTGTGATAACAAAGGCCAAATATCAGCGGCGCAACATTTTAGGTGATAAATTTCAAAAGACATATACATATTGGATGAAATCGGATGGTTCGGCACTCACTAATGTAAAGACAGCATCATCAAATAGTGATGGTGACGCTTTGAATGGATGTTTTACAATAGGAGATTTTGATGGTGATGGCTTTGTTGAATTTATGAATTACGGTTACGATTGCTATGGCGAAACTGACACGAAAGCAAAATTCCGTATCTATAATACAATAGGCATTTCTGCAAATACCAACAAAGTGTCAAAAATTTCAATAGGAGACGTGGGAATAACCACAAATATCACATACTCAACCCTTGCCGATGCTGACATATACATAAAAGGTAGTGGAAATTATTATCCGTTGGTGGACCTGCAAATTCCGCTAAATGTTGTGAAGGAAGAGACGAAACACATTGCTTATAACACATACACCACCAACTACAAATATCGAGGACTGCGTGCTCATTTGCTAGGCAAGGGAGGACTTGGCTTTACCACCATTGAGGTCGAAAACAACACAACAGGAGAGTTGAGGAAAACTACTGTCAACTCTCTGAATGAAACATATTATGAGCCATCGGAGGTGACAAATACCATCTCCCAAAATGGCAAAACCGCAACAACAGTAACGACTTTCAGTGTGAAAACTAAATCAGGATATAAGAATTGCCATTTCA
Organism: uncultured Bacteroidales bacterium; assembly: GCA_902790595.1. GTDB lineage: Bacteria > Bacteroidota > Bacteroidia > Bacteroidales > SZUA-534 > RUG13583. The sequence goes on along the minus strand of CADASL010000002.1, from coordinate 352,140 downwards.
CGTATCCAAAAACTGTTAATGAGACTGGTTTCTACGGTGAAGTTGTCACCACTACCAACTCCTACGACAGTAAATTCCGCCTGACACAACAGCATACCGTGTATGACAATAATGCCAATATGTATCGACAGATTAATTATTCGTCGTTTATAAATGCAGGCCGTACAAGCAAACCACAGACTGTTGAAGCAAAACAAAAGCACAAAGACGACGCAAATATATTTTCGAGCAAAACAACTTACAAATATGATTCAAAAACAGGTGCGGTAACCGAAATGATTGAAAATTCAACAAAACCTGTCACACATACATATACATACAGTTCGTTTGGCAATATGGAAACTCATACTGTATCGGCCTCAGGCATAACTCCAGTTACCACAACCTACTCTTACGAAGTCACAAACCGTTTTGCCGATACTGTCAGTTCGTCGGCCAACGGCTTGATTACCATTTATGTATATAACAACCTCGGAAGACTGACGAGGAAACAGGAAGGCTTGAAAAGCTCGTTACAGACAACCAATTACTCATACGATGCTGTAGGAAATATCTCAACAATAAAATACCCGGACGGCACAAGTACAACCTACACTCGTAGTTGGGGAACCAATGGATACAAAGCCTACAAAGTAACAGCCACGACAACAGCGCAAGCTCCCGTGACCACATGGTATGACAACATTGGCCGCGAAGTGCTGTCATCCGCCACAGGAGAGAAAGGCGTAAGTCTGACCACTATTACAAGTTACAACGCGCAAAACGGTAAAGTGTCAACGCAAAGTAAATCCATTGGGAATATAAGCCTCACCGACACTTACACATACAATGCCATGGGGCAGATCTCAAAGCTGGTTACTAGTGCAGGGCGGACAATAAACTATTCTCATTCTAAGCGGAGTGTTACGGAAACACAATCCAATAATAAATACTTGCAGAGAAGTTATGACGCATGGGGCAATCTGTCATCAGTCAGCCAAAACTATTGCTCTTCGGCATCATACAAATACAGCTCATGCGGGCAACCGACAAGTATCAGCTATAGTGATGCTGGTTACCAAAGTTACACTGTAGCTACTATGGCCTACGACAGCCGCGGACAGCAGACTTCGCTCACCGATGTTGATGCTGACAAGACCACATACGAGTATGACGCTCTGGGGCGCATAATCAAACAGACCGACGCTCGTAACATTAGTACCACCAATACTTATAATGATTCAGGATTACTGAAGAAACAGGTTTGTGGCGACGTAACAACCACTTATGAGTATGATAGCCGCCTGCGTTTGACCAAAGAAACTACTGGCAGCCAAAGCGTCAGCTACACTTACGACACCCACAACCGTTTGACGAAAAAAACATATACCATTGACGGAACAAGTTTAAATTATTCGTATGTCTACGATAAAAACAATGGTTTGATGACATCGCAAACTTTTCCAGATGGTTTAAAAGAAGAATATACCTATGATAGTTACGGTAACTTGACAACAATTAAAATTGGCGGACAGCGTGTGTGGGAGCTTAGCACATACAACGGTACATATCGCACAATTAAGTTGGGCGAAGCTCCGCTCACATTGTCGAAGAGCTACTCGTCGAGTAACGGAGCTCTGTTGAGCACAACCATATCGAACTCAAACGGTCCATTGCATATCTTCAGCTACGCTTTCGATGGCTCAGGCAACCTCACCAATCGGTATGGCATGACAAGCGGTAACGAGACATTCAGCTACGACGAGTTTGACCGCCTCAAAACAGGTGTCAGCTATTTTATCAATGGCAACATAAACAGCAAGACCGGTATAGGCAACTACACCTACGATGCCAACAAGAAAAATGCAGTGGTGCAGGTTCAGAACAGCGGCAATCTGATACCGAAAGAGAATGTTGATGTCACCTACAATGCCTTCAATAAGGTTTCAACTGTTACACAAGGCAGCAACAATCTCACAATCACTTACGGTCCCGACCGCCAACGAGTGAAGACTGTGCTTGTGAGTGGCTCAACAACTACAACCACCCTCTATACCGACAACTATGAGCAGCGTACTGTTAACGGCACAACAACCACATACCACTACGTAGCCAGTCCCGATGGTTTGATTGCGGTATATGTGAAGAAAAACGGCACTACAACACCGTACTATGTTGAGACAGACCATCTTGGCAGCATAATAAATCTTTTTGACGCCAGCGGAACCAAACAGTTCTCGGCCACATACGATGCTTGGGGCAAACAGACCATTACAAAGAACGCCATTGGTCTCACCCGCGGTTACACCGGCCATGAGCATTGGAACCAGTTCGGCCTCATCGATATGAACGGCCGCTTTTATGACCCGCTCATTGGCCGCTTCCTTTCACCCGATCCGTACATGCAAAACCCCAGTAATTTACAGAATTTCAACAGATATTCTTATTGCTTGAACAATCCGTTGAAATATACTGACCCAAGTGGAAACATTGTAATGACTGCAACGGTGATGGGTATTTTCATTTCCGCATATATGGGGGCTATTATAAATGTGGGAGCCCAAGGCGTAGCTGGTAATGTCAATAGTGTTGGAGATTTCTTATTGTACTCAGGTATAGGCTCCTTAGCCGGATTTGCAGGAGGATATGCAGGGTTAGCTGCCGGAAGTATATGTGGTGGTTTCGGCGGAGGTTTTTGCTCTGGTTTTGCAGGAGGCTTTACTGGTGGTTTTATTACGGGGGCAGGAAACTCTTGGGGAAACGGTGACGGTTTTTCAGACGGATTAGCAAAAGGAGGAATGACAGGATTGGCAGCAGGCTTATTCGCTGGTACTATAAGTGGAATTATGGGTGGAGTTGATGCTTATACGAACAACAGAAATTTTTGGACTGGTAAGGATGTGGCGATGGGAAGAACACGATTTGCATTTAGGAACACAGAAAAAGGAGTAAAAGCATACCAAAGCTGGGTACGTCAACAAGCAATGAGGGAACGAGATATTAAGGCTAATTCGAAATGGCAAACCGCCAGAGAATCTGATAAGGCTGCAATCAAGAATGAGTTACATAAAATTAATAAGTGTTACCCAACTAAAAGGAATATAATGATTGACCCGAATCAAATAGGACCTATTGATGTAACAATGCAAGGAAGTATTCAAGAGGGATGTGCGTTTAATATGTATGCCGATGGAAAGCTTGTTAAAACGATTGAATCAGGATGGTATTACAAAGATACTGCCATTAAATTAAGATTATTTAATGTGGATAAAATAACAATTGAAATGATTGGTACACCAATTGTTCCTATAGAAACAACAATTATATCACCATTTGAAATATTGGAATCGCCTACAAATTATCCATCGTTTGAAACAATCATAGAAACAAGATTGCCATGGTAAAATTATTATTGATAATTGTGTTTGTATTTTTCGGATTGGGTGCAAACGCACAAAATTTAGTAGAAAATCCCAGTTTTGAGGAGATGAGCATTCCAGAATATGATGCTAAACACTGGGGTATTTTCTATGGCTATTTCAACACGCATCATTTTGTAGAAGAAATGAGAGTTCCAAATGTGAACGATAGTGTAAAAGGAACACCTTTCGGCGATGGATTTGTGGCATTCAGACCTTTTTTCTATGACATATTTCAGGCTATAGAAGATGAATATTTGGAAGGATGGCTGACAGACTCGTTAATTGTCGGGCACAAATACAAATTGAGTTTTTATTATTGCAGTAGTGGTTATGAAGCTTTAGACTTGAAAATACTTGATGCATACATAAGTAATGATGGTTGGTTTGAGATGCTTAACAGAAGAGACAGACCGTATCCCACAATTACATTCAATTTGATTAATAATGGTGTTTGGAATAAGGCTGAAAGTACGTTTGTGGCACAAAATTCAGGAAATCGAATAGCATTAGGCATTTTCAAACACGACAATATGACATATGAAGATTTATATATCAAATACCATAAATGCGGTTATAATATCAAAAGGCTATTGTCTTTTTTTACTAATACACAATGTCTGTTTTATCCCAAACCATACGATGCCAATTCAACAGGCAGGCCTTTTTATATGGATTCAACAGGAAAGGTCGTGCTGTATGAAGAGTTCGTTAAAAAGAACAAATCACAGCGTTTAGGGTATAGTTTAATTAAAGACAGAAATGTATGGCCATTGTACTTTATTGATAACATTGAACTGTATGATATAACAGAGCTTGATGAAGAATAAGAAAAATCGAGACTGCTGAGAATTGCGGCAGCCTCGGTTTAAAAAGCAAACAACTATGACCGAAACCTACACCTACGACACCAACAAGAAAAACGCCGTGGTGCAGGTGGAGAACACCAGCAACCTTATACAGGGAACTGCCAGCCTCACCTACAACGCCTTCAACAAGGTGGCAACCGTGGTGCAGGGCACAAACACGCTCACCATCACCTACGGCCTCGACCGCCAGCGCACAAAAACTGTGCTTGTGAACGGCTCTAACACCACCACAACGCTCTACGCCGACAACTACGAGCAGCGCACAGCCAATGGTGTTACCACCACATATCAATCCGCAGGTTGCCCAAGTGGCTTCCTGCGGATTTATAAATTGTGTGCGCATCGTTTTTAAATTATTAATATTTTAATATTTAATTAAAAATGAGAAAAATAGTAATGTCAAGTCTAATTGTTTTATTGGCTTGCAGTTTTTATAGTTGTAAAAAAACAGATGAAATTGAGCACTATATGATGTATAAAAACGACATCAATGACACAATTGTCGTTTTTTCATCATTTGCAAGAGATACAACATTCAAGATAAGTAGTTATGCGTACGGATGTGCAGAAATTTTTCCAAACTCAACTGGTATGTCACCATATCCGGTGGCTTTGGTTGATAATGTTACCTTTTATGTTATAAAAAACTCATTGCAAAACTATTGGCTATCTACCAATATTGAAAAAGAGCAGTTTGATGTATTGGTACGTTATGAGCTTTCAAAAGAAGATATAATGAGTATTAATTATACCATTCCGTATCCTCCAACTTCGGCAATGAAAAATATGAGAATGTGTCCGTCGTACGAGGAGATTACTAAACAACAATGAAACATCTTTTTTCAAAAACAACGCTACGTGCGTTGGCGCTCACACTGTTTGTGGGCATTGCGGCCGAATCGTCGGCACACAGCGATATAGTGAGCACGAACTTGAAGCCGATGGATACGATTTCGGCAACAGCATTATTCTGCCCATCGGAATAACGTTCGGGTTGAAATGGAGGTTGCGCTGAGCAATCTTGAAGTTTTTCACTCCAAGTTGCCATTCCCGGTCCAGCATCATCCCAGCAGCCACCGCACAACCTTTGGCCAATAGGGGAACAGAAAAACCGAGATGGTCATTCCGGTGAGGTCGCAGAAGAAATCGAACACATCGCCGCTGCGCGTAAGAATAAAGTAGTACTGAATCACCTCGGTGAGCGCGGCGTAGCCCACACCGGCCACCAGAAGAATGTAATAAGGCCTCAGGCCGACGGTTTTCTGCCAGTAGAGCGATTTAATGAGGAACGCCAGCCCGAAAAACAGGCAGAAATGCACAATCTTGTCGGTGTACGGCTTCAGCCAGAGCGGGATTAATGAGTTGATTTTAAACTCGTTGATTCGCTCACCCGAAGAAAAGCACAGATAGGCGATGACGAGCACCCAAAGGCCGAGTTTCACAATTGTCTGTATGTCGCGCGGTGTAAGTTTCTGTTTCATTGTTCGATAGGGGTTAGGAATCCGTTGTCGTCTTCTTTCAGGTCTCTGTTGTCGAGCATCCAGCGCAAAACGCGGCTCACCTTGTCGGGAGCTTTGCTAATGGTCTCGGGCAGGTTGCCGATGGTTGTTGGTTTCTCTGATATTTGTTTGAGTATCAGTTGCTTGATGTTCTGAAACTCAAATTCGGTCATTTCGGTTTCGTGGTGGCTGGTGCAGACGTCGCAGGTGCCGCACATTGGCACATCGGTCATTCCGAAGTAGCGCAACAGCTGCTGCACGCGGCACTCAAACACGGAGGCATAGCGCACCACCGCCTGTATCTTGTCCACATACAGCTTTTTACGGTCCAAATAGTGGTCGGGGCCGATGTAGAGCGCTTTCACCGGCAGGCGCTCTTCGGTGTAGTAAACCTGGGGCAGCGAGTTCTGCGGTATGTAGCTGATAATCTTGTCTTTTGCAAGCTTTAGCAGATGCTCGTAAACCGTCTGCCGCGAGCATTTCAGCTGGGTGGCAATCATACTCTCGTCAATGGGGCGGTACTCGGTGAAAACGCCGCTTGTGGTGCGCAGAATTACCTTTATCACGCTGTCTTCCTGTGCGTTAGCCGACTGATAATTGTAAAGGTCGTCGCGCTCGACAAGGAAAAGCACCCGCGACGGGTTGTTCACGTCCTCGCTGTAATCGATGTAGCCGCATTGTTGCAAGATTTTCAGGCTGTTATGCACCGTTATCGAGCTGTAGCGATAGAGCTGTGTGAACTTGAACGTGTCGAAATCGAAGCTGCGGCCCTGGCCCTCGCCAATGGGCAGCTGGCAGTAGTTGCCCAGGTTGTCGTACACGCGTTTTATCTCGTCGATGGGAGGGAAGGTCTGAACCGTGCGCTGCTCAAGTTTCCGCTGGTCCGACTTGTTGTAGAGCATTACGGCAAAAGCCTGTTTCTCGTCGCGTCCGGCGCGTCCGGCCTCTTGAAAGTAGGCTTCGAGCGTGTCGGGCAGGTCAATGTGGATGACAAACCGCACATCGGGCTTGTCGATGCCCATTCCGAAGGCGTTGGTGGCCACAATCACGCGCGTGGCGCCGCTTTTCCAGGCGTTCTGCTTGGCGTCGCGCTCCTCGGTTGTGAGCCCGGCGTTGTAGTAGTCGGCGCTGATGTTGTTCTGCATCAGAAAATCAGCAATCTCCTTGGTTTTAGCCCGGCTGCGCACATACACAATGCCCGTTCCCGGAATGTGGTTGATGATGCGCAGCATATACCGCAGCTTGTCGTCAACCTCGCGCACAAGGTAGATGAGGTTTTTGCGCTCGAAGCTTTTGCGAAAAACGTTGTGCTTGCGGAATTCGAGCTTGTCCTGAATATCGTCGACCACCTGCGGCGTGGCGGTTGCCGTAACGGCTAGCACCGGAACATCGGGCATCAGGCTGCGGATTTTGGCAATCTCAAGGTACGACGGACGGAAATCGTAGCCCCATTGCGATATGCAGTGCGACTCGTCGATGGCCAGCAGGTTGATGTTCATCTGTTTGACTTTCGCCAGAAACATCTCGGAACCAAGCCGTTCGGGCGAGCAGTAGAGAAATTTCGTGTTCGGGTCGTTGATGCTGTTGTCGAGCGCCAGCCCAACCTCGTGCTGAGTCATTCCGGTGTAGATGGCGTAGGCTTTTATTCCGCGCGTGCGGAGGTTCTCAACCTGGTCTTTCATCAGGGCGATGAGCGGCGTCACCACAAGGCACAGCCCCGGTTTGGCCATTGCCGGCACCTGAAAGGTTATCGATTTTCCTCCACCGGTCGGCATCAGCGCAAGCGTGTCGTAACCGTTTGCAACCGAGCGTATTATCTCCTCTTGCAACGGGCGGAACGAGTCGTAACCCCAATATTTTTTCAATATTGCACGGAATTGGTTTTCCATAGTTTGACAAAGATAGGCGATGTTGGGAACACAACCGCAAACAAAAATCGTAAACAAATTAACAATGGCTAAAATAGGACTGCTGACAGCCAGTTTATAATTCCCGTAATAGCTTACAGCCATCAACTTTCAATTCACGGCCAATCTCAACATCACTATCGAAAATATCAATTACATTTGTGACCGAAACAAACATTTGATGGTTACCGAACAGCAATTCGAGGTTTTATTTCGCGGACAGTTTGCGGCTCTGTGCAATTTCGCATACTCGGTTGTGAAGGACACCGATCAGGCGCACGATATTGTGCAACAGGCATTTGTCAATCTTTGGGAGCGCCGCGACGAAATCGAAATCATCGACAATCTGCCGGCCTACTTGCGGCGAAGCATCGTCAATGTGGCCATCAATCACATTCAAAAACACAAGCGCGTACGGCTCGAGGACGAGTACACACAGGCGCAGCTCGACAGCGCATCGGCGGCCGACCGCAGTGATTATCTGCAAGGCGAGGTTGAGGAAGCCATCAGGCGCGCCGTTGAGCAGCTGCCCGAAAAGAGCCAGCTGGTGTTCTCGCTGAGCCGGTTCCAGGGTATGAGCAACAAGGAAATTGCCGACAATCTTAATATTTCCATTAAAGCTGTTGAGAAACATATTGGCAAATCACTCAAGGAGTTACGAGTGTCGTTGGCGCCATACCTGAAAATTTTTGCAATTTTTTCACTTTCCGAGGTAGGGTTAACGCTCGCAAAATTGTTCTTATAGAGTAATGCGATAAAACTATGCAGGACGCGATTTCAGAAATATTGGCAAAACAACTCACGGGCAGCCCGCTCACCGCAAGGGAGCAGCAGGAGCTCGACGCGTGGTTGCAGACACCCGAGGGTGCCGGCGAATATGCTGAGATTATGCGTGTTTGGGAAGCCGCCGGCAACGTCAAATACCAGATGCAGGTTGATGTTGATGCCGAGTGGGAGCGTTTCCGCCAGCTCACGCAGCACCGCATTGTCCGCCGCCGTTTCACGTGGGTGGCAGCCGCCGCAGCATCGGTGGCCCTGCTCATCGGCGTTTTCACATTCCGAAATTCTACTCAAACCGATATGTTCAAATACGTGTCGGGCAATACGCCGGAGATGGTGACCCTGCCCGACAGCTCGGTCGTCTGGCTTAACCGAAACAGCCAGATTGCCTACAGGTACAACGAGTCGAAGCGCACGCGCACGGTCGCTCTCATTGGCGAGGCGATGTTCGACGTGCGGCACACCGGAGACGAGTTTGTGGTTAAGACACCGCAGCGCGTCTACACCAAAGTGCTCGGCACATCGTTCAACTTGAAGGCTTTGGCCGATGCTAAGAATGTTGATTTATCGGTTGTCGAGGGCAAAGTGTCGTTCGGCAGCCGAAAAGTCAACACAATCGTAACACGCGGGCAGCACGCGTCGTTCGACTGTCGCAATAAGGCGCTTGTGCCAACCGACAGCCTCGACGTCAATACGCTCGCCTGGCACACCGGCCAGTTCAGCTTCGACGGCAAGCCGCTGTCGCAGATTTCAGCTCAGCTGGGCGCTTATCTCGGCAAGAAAATCACACTGCCGGCCGATGCCCGCAATGTGGCCTACACCGGTCATTTCGACAATCCTACGGCTGAGCAGGTTGCCGAAATCATTGCAACCGCAATGAACTGGGACTACAAGATTTCCGATTCAGAAATTCTTTTCTGTAAGAAATAACAACGGCGCACAACGCCGTTTTTTTTGTGCCATCAACCGGCGCAATCCGTTTAAATCACGTTAAATCTGTGTAAATCAGTTATTCTGACAATTGCTAGATTGCGTTGTCGGCGTTCGCTTTTTATTTGGCGGGAGGCCGATTATTTTTCTATCTTCGTTGCTTTGCAATCGTTAAAAAAACAAACTGATAATCAGAAATGGGAAAGAATAGCAACCGCAACAACGACTGGAAAGACCGCCTGAACGTGGTCTATTCAACGAATCCTGACTTCAAATACGAAACCGACGAGAGTGAGGAGGCCGAAACCCTTGAGCCAAGCCGTCAGAACCTGAAAGTGAGCATCGACCGCAAGCAGCGCGCCGGCAAGTCGGTGACGCTGGTGCAGGGCTTTGTGGGCACCGACGACGACCTGAAAGAGCTGGCCAAGATGCTGAAAAGCAAATGCGGCGTGGGCGGTTCGGCCAAAGACGGCGAGATTCTGATTCAGGGCGAGTTCAAGCAAAAAGTGTACGACCTCTTGCTGCAAGCCGGCTATAAGGCAAAAATGGCGGGGGGCAACTGATGCAGAAGGAGCTGATAATCGTAATTACCAAGCATCGAAAGTTTGGTAATATACTGATTCCTAATATTATAACACCGTCGGGAGGCAATTCGCTCTACTCGGCCATCGACAAGGCGTCGCCCATAAGCATAAAGGATGTGGCGGGCTATTGTGCTGATTTTGACGAGATTGTAAAACTCTACGGAACAATCGACGACATCTACATTGCGCGGCTGTTCTCGAAGGAGCCGCCAGCCGATTTTCTGCGCCACGTTGATGCTGAATTCATCGAAAAACGTATTCGGCCGCACATCGACGTCCGGCTGAAAAAGATGCTGCAGCTGGCCATCGCCAACAAAGTGCGTTTCTTTTATAAAATGCCGAAACTGAGCCAGATATACCCGTCGGACGAGGTGGTTGTGGCCGAGCAGAAATCGCGGGCGCTCTTCCTGTTCGACCGCAACGAGAACGGCATCCGCTACCGCATTGCCATCGACCACGGCGACCATTACGACAAGCTCAAGGGCAAAACGGCCATCGTCATCACCAGCGAGAAACCGTGCAGTGTGGTGATTAACAAAGTGTTATATCAGCTTCACGACATCGATAGCAAGAAGTTGGAACCTTTTCTGACCAACGACTATATCCACATCCGCAAGGAGACGGAAATGGCTTATTTTGAGAAGTTTGTAACCAATGTGGTGAAAAAATTCAAAGTCAGAGCCACCGGATTCGATATTGAGATTGTCAAGAGTGACCCCGAGCCTGTGCTTTGCCTTGAGAACGATTTGCGCGGACAGCCGGTGCTGCTTCTGAAGTTCAAATACGGGCAGCGGATGATTCTGCCCAACAACACCGAACGTGCGTTTGTTGATATGCAGCACACCGGCGACGACGTGCGGTTTGTGAAAGCCATTCGTCGGATTGAAACCGAATCGGAAATTGTTGACAGCCTGAAAAATATGCAGCTGCAAACGTCTGACGGCGTGCATTTTTACCCCGAGGGTGCTGGTGCAGTCGCTGCCGAAGAGGCGTTTTGGCACGTTGTGTCGAAACTCAACCATCTGTCTGACAGCTTGCGCGAAGCTGGCATTTCGGTCCGACAAGATTGTGGCGAGAGAAAATACTATTTGGGCAACATCGATTTGCAAGTGTCTGTGAAACAAGATAATGACTGGTTCGACTTGCGCGGGCAGGTGGTTATCGGCAATTTCACAATTCCGTTTGTGAAACTATACCGCAACATCACCCGCAACATTCGTGAGTTTGAACTGCCCGACGGCACTATCGCTGTGCTGCCCGATGAGTGGTTCACGCGCTATTCCGAGCTGTTCAATTCCGCCCGGATTGTTGACGACGGTCTGGTGGTGGGGCGGCAGATGTTCGGTCTGTTGCACGAGGCCGGCTTTTCGACTCCTGATATTGAGACTATGCGCCATTTGTTTGAGCCCGGCAATCTGCCAAAAGCCACGCTGCCAACCGGCTTGAACGCCACAATGCGCTCATACCAGCAGACGGGTTATTATTGGCTTAAATTGCTTAAAAACAATAATTTCGGTGGTTGCTTGGCCGACGATATGGGCCTTGGCAAAACCATTCAGGCGCTGGCTCTTCTGCTCGATGTATCGACAGAAACAGTTGAGACTCAACAGCCAGTGGCAGAACAATTTGCGCAACTTTCGCTTTTCGACCAGCCGCAAACGCGGTCAGTCACAAAGCGCCCGACGAGCCTGATTGTGGTGCCGTTGTCGCTGGTTCACAACTGGACGAGCGAGGCCGCGCGCTTTGCTCCGTCGCTCAAGGTGCTGGCACACATTGGCAACAATCGTACACGTACCATCGCCACCTTCAACCATTACGACGTGGTTGTAACCACCTACGGCCTTGTCCGCAACGACAACGAGCTGCTCTCGGCTTACAAGTTCCACTACATCATCCTCGACGAAAGTCAGGCCATAAAGAACAGTTCGTCAAAGAGTTACGCGGCTGTTGCAAGTCTTAAGGCGCGGCATAGGCTGGTGCTCACCGGCACGCCTGTCGAGAACAGCCTGACCGACCTTTGGTCGCAGATGAATTTTATCAACCCGGGCTTGCTCGGAAGTTTTCAACGGTTTAAAACTGAATACGTTACGCGAGTCGAGAATGACCCGGAATGTCAGCGTGCGGCGCAGCTTCGGGCATTGGTGGAGCCATTCATTCTGCGGCGCACCAAGAGCGAGGTGGCCAGCGACCTGCCGCCCAAAACCGAGCAGATTCGTCCTTGCACAATGGACAACGAGCAGCAGTCGCTTTATGAGCGCGAGAAATCGGCGATGCGTAACGCACTCATTACCAAGATAAACAGCGATGGAGTGGCCAAAACATCGACTTTGGTACTGCAATCGCTGATGAGGCTTCGCCAGATAGCCTGCCATCCGCAGTTGGCCGGATTCAGCGAGCCGTCGGCCAAGTTCGACGAAGTTACGCGAGTGCTTGAAACCGTGCTGTCAGAGAATCACAAGGTGCTGATGTTCAGCTCGTTTGTTAAATACCTGAATATCTACGAGGAGTATCTGTGCGAGAAAAAAATCCCATACGTTATGCTGACGGGCGAAACTGCTGACCGTGAGGCTGTTATCCGTCGTTTTCAAACCGATGAGCGCGTTCGGGTATTTTTGATTTCGCTCAAGGCTGGCGGCGTGGGCATCAACCTCACCTCGGCCGATTATGTTTTCATCCTCGACCCGTGGTGGAACCCTTCGGCCGAGAACCAAGCCGTGGACCGAGCCCACCGCATCGGGCAGACGAAGAATGTGTTTGTTTATAAGTTTGTTACGGCGGGCACACTTGAAGAGAAAATCATCGCCTTGCAAAACAAAAAGAGCCATTTGGCTGGCATCTTCGCCAACAGCAATCCGTTTAAGGACATCACTGTTGAGGAAATGATGGAGTTGTTTGAATAAAAAAGGTTGCAAGTGTTTGATTTGCAACCTTCAGTATCTCTAATGATTTCGTTTACTTCTGCTTCTTTTTTATCGGAGAAGTCTTTTTCTTCTTTGTTTTCTTGCTCGGAGTGTTGGTGAGTGCTGCGGAGTTGGATGCGGCCGCCTGCATACGCAAAATCTCTCGCGAGTCTTTAAGTTTCAGTCCTTCAGGAATTTTCAGGCGGTTGCAGGCAATGGCCAGCAAATCAGAGAAAATCACATCGTCTGAGACGGTCTCGCGGTTCCAGGTCAGGAACGATTTTTTCATTTGGTTGGCAACGGTGGCAATCAGAGCGTCTTTCTCCTCACCGTCAGGATATTGCGTCGCTTTGCGAACCATATCCTCCAGAATTTTGCCATAGTGCTTGAATCGGATTTCATCGGGGTTGCTGTATTTCATCTTCATTGGTTTCTGATGAATTTCAGCTTGCGTTGGCAATGGATATGGAGAGTCGATGTCGATGTCGAAATCGGCAATCACAGCCAGATGGTCCCAGAGTTTGTGCTTGTAGTCGGCCACGTCGCGCAGCTGCGGGTTCATATTGCCCATCAGTTGTATTGTGCTTTTAGCCAAACGGTTGCGCTCTTCGCGGTCGGGTGTGTTCTTGATTATATTGACCATTTCCTGCACGTTGCGGCCATATTCCGGCAATCTCAGCTTGTCTCTGTTTGTGTTGTAATCCATTGTTCCCTGATTTTCTGCAAAAATAGAAATAAAAGTCAACTTTCGATGCGGGCTTCCGATTTAGTGAAAAAACTATCGCTCAGGCAGCTTACTTCTTGAAAATGAAATAGACAGCCAAAATCAGAAAGGCGAATCCGATGATGTGATTGAGGCGGAATGTCTCGGTTTTGAAAACCGTGATGGTGAAAATCGTGAAAACGGTCAGCGACACAACCTCCTGAATCACTTTTAGTTGAATCAGATTGAACGGCCCGCCGTTGATGTTGGAGCCGATGCGGTTGGCCGGCACCTGAAAGCAGTACTCAAATAGCGCGATGCCCCAGCTGATGAGGATTACAGCCCACAACCCGAGGTCTTTAAAGCCGCGCATCTCGCCGAATTTCAGGTGGCCGTACCACGCAAAAGTCATAAATGTGTTCGACACAATCAGCAAGAGAATTGTAATTATCGGTTTCATAATCAGCTTTTTTTGAAAACGGCGGCAAAGATATAACGAAAACATTGAACGTGAACCCCCGAGTCGAATATTGATTTTTTATCTTTACGCCACAAACCAGCGTGCTTTTAATCGAAACTGTCAAAAGTGAAAACAATGCGCGCTGTCGGAATTTTTGCGAATTATTTAATTGATTTTTAAAATGATACAACGAATCCAGTCGATTTATCTGTTTCTCGCCGCCGCACTCGGCGTCAGTCTGTTTTGCTTTCCGTTTGCCGAAATCGCAATTGGCGGCAATAAGGTCGCGCTAACTGTCTGCCATCTGTCGCCGGCCGTCGAGGGCGTCTCCGCGGCTGCAATGACTCCGCTTGCGCTCGTAACATCGCTTTTTGTGGTTTTGTGCCTGATAGCGCTTTTTAAATTCCGCAACCGGGCTATGCAGATGAAAATCACCAAATTATGCAGTTATCTGCAGATTCTGATTTTTGTGGCGATGATAGCTTTCATCATCGGTTTATCGAAAAACCCTGGCAGCGACAAACTGACGATTGAAGCCTCTTTTTGTATGCCAATGGCCTTCCCGATAGTCAATTTTATTCTTTTGATTCTGGCTCATCGCGGAATCAAGAAAGACGATGACCTTGTGAAATCGGCCGACCGTCTGCGCTGATGTAACAAACTGTTAACGTGCGATTTGCAAGCCTACATACGATTCTGTTGCTATGTTGTCTGCTGACAGCGTTCCAATCGGTCTGCCAAACAGCTAACAGACAGACCGACAGTCAGTTGGCTATGCAATATTACCGTCAGGGCGAATATCAGAAAGCCGCCGACGTTTTTGCACGCCTATACAAGAACGGCCATTCCGATTTCTACTATGGCTATTATCTGAAATCACTCCAGCAAATACCTGATTACGAGGCGGCTGAAACTCTTATTCAGACGCAGATAAAGCTGAACAAGGGCAATCTGAAATACAATGTTGATTTGGGTTTTCTTCAAGAGTTGAAGGGCAACCCCGACCGCGCGAAACAGATTTACCATCAGTCGATTAAGAAGCTGACGGCCAATGTCAACCTGATTGACAACCTCGCGTCGGCGTTTATCGACAACCGCCTCTACAACTACGCCGAGGAAACTTACGCCGAAGGCCGCAAGCTGATGAAGGGCGCTTACGATTTCCGTATGGAGATGGCGCAACTGTTTTACTATCAACGTAATTACACCCAGATGGTGGTTGAGTTTCTGGAGTTGTTGCGAGTGAGCGACATCTATCTGCAACAAGTTCAGAACTATCTGCAACAGGCCATTTACAACGATTCCGACGAGTCGCTGAACCAGATGCTGATTGGCAAACTGATGGAGTATTCGCAGAATTATCCTGATAATAAGGTGTTTGCCGAGCTGCTGATTTGGATTTTTGTTCAGGATCGCGATTTTCCGATGGCGCTTGTCCAGGCCAAGGCTCTTGACCGCCGCCTGAACGAGGACGGCCACCGCGTGGTTTCGCTGGCCCGGATGGCGTCGGACAACAACGATTTTGCAACGGCCATCGAAGCCTACCAATATGTTATCGATAAAGGTGGTAATCAGGAATATACCAACGCCGCGCGCACAGAAATGCTTCAGGTGATGTTCCGTCGCGTTGAGCTTGGAATCGACAATCAGCTGGCTGACTATCAGCGGCTTGAATCGGCTCTGACCGATGCTTTGCAGGATATGGGTATTGATGCCGAAACGGTTGATTTGGTGCGCAGCCTGGCCAAACTCAAAGCCGTCTATCTGGGCAAGACGGCCGATGCGCAATTTCTGCTTGAGGATGCCCGCACAATGCGCCTGCAGAAATCCACGCTCGCCGCCATCGACATTGAGCTGGCCGACGTTTATCTGATGCAGGGCAACGATGTTGACGCCACGCTGACTTACGCGCAGGTTGAGGACAACAACCGCAACAACCCGGTTGGCTCAGAGGCAAAATTGCGCAAGGCGAAGCTTGCATATTATATAGGTAACTTCAAATGGGCGCAGGCGCAGCTCGACGCGTTGAAGGCAAGTGTTGAGAAGCTCACCGCCAACGATGCCGCCTACCTTTCGCTGCTGATTGAGGACAACACCGGCTGGGACGATGCGTCGGACACGGCAATGCTCATCTATGCCCGCGCCGATTTGCTTCATTATCAGCATAATGACTCGATGGCTCTGCGCAGCATCGATTCAATAGTAAGCCGATTTCCAAGCGCTCCGATTGCCGATGAAGCGTTGTTTTTGAAAGCCGAAATCTATCGCTCGCGAAACGAAATAGGCAAGGCTGTTGACGCTTATCGCATTGTGGCAGAGCAGTTTCCCGACGATGTGCTTGCCGATAACGCTAACTATATGCTTGCCACTATCTATGAGAACCAACTGAACGACAAGCAGTTGGCAATGCAGCACTATCTGAAGATAATCACCGAATACGCCAGCAGCATCTTCGTCACCGATTCGCGCAAGCGATACCGTGCGCTACGCGGCGATGTGCAGTGAGTAGGGTGCGAAACATTTTCTTTTGCTCTAAAGCAGGTTTCAGGGAAAAAACGAGAAAAGGCTATTCATTAATTGTCGCAAGAAATTCAGCGGCTGTCATAACCGGAATTTTCGAGTTGGCGAAATCTTTACCGTTTCGGGTTATGATTATGTCAGCTTTAGCCTTAAGTGCAGTGTAATATTGCATAGCATCTTCAAAATCAGTGAATTGAGATGCGAGTGAATCATCGACGGTGCGTTCGTTGGTTGTTGCGTCTTGCGACAAACGGCGAAAATTGGAAAGAAGATTTCGAACACCTTCAGAGCCGTGTTTACGCAGCAGATACGAGGCGGTAGTGTAGGTCATCGGCGAAACTACCAAACTCACTTGACGGTTGTAAGCCATTGTAAACAAGCGTACTGCATCGTTGCAATATGGCTCGCGCTTTTCAAGTAAGTCCATTACTATATTGGTGTCGAGGAAAAGAGTTGTCATTTGTATTTTTCCTCAAGGTATTGATAATAAGCCTCGCGGCCGTTTAAGTCATTGCTGTCGGATGGTTCAGCTGCCCCTAACAAACTCAACACAACATCTGGAATGGCTTCTGTATTGGTTTTGTGACTTTTACCGATGAACCTAACAAGAAAGTTTTCAATCATAGTGTTGAGATTCAGCCCTTGCCGTTGCGCTGTTTCCAAAGCTTTGTTGTATATTCCGTTGTCGATTGCCACTTCCATAATTTATGCATTTATTTTATGTTGGCGAATTTACTATTTTTTTCCGATACTCACGTTTCGACCTTTTAATCTAAAATAACGCATTCCTTTCCCAACCAACTTTCATACATTTATCTTGCAATGTTTGACCGTACCATTGCCCGCGTCAGGACAACTTTCAGGGCCGTTCAAATTGTATAAATCAGTTCAAGCCGTTCAATCTGCGTTAAAAAATCCGAGTTCCCGATTTACTATCGCGACCGAGCGAGAATTTCTTTACAAAAATCATCTTCTTAAGTTGTAGATTTACAATCGCCACGAGCGAAAACACGTCGGCGCAAGCCAAAAACTTTGCACAATGGCGCTTTTCCTCTTGCTTTTCCCATTTAGAACGCTAACTTTGATATACCCTGATTTTGGGGCGAACGAATCGTTTTTAGGCGGTTTAAAACGAGAAACTAAACACTAAATACTACGCTTATGTATAACCAGCAAGAATTAGCATCAATCAAGGCTCACAATCTTGAGCCAAGGGATGTGGAAGAGCAAATCAGACGATTTGCAAAGGGATTCAATCCACTTGACATTGTGGCAGCGGCAACGGCAAAAAACGGCATCAAATGCTTGTCGGAAGCACGTTTGCTCGAGTACGTGAAACTGTTTGAGGCGTCTGGCGCGAGGAAACTGAAATTTGTTCCGGCATCGGGCGCTGCGTCGCGAATGTTCAAGAAGCTTTTTGAGGCGATGGACGCGTACAAAGGCCCGCAAGATTACGATAAAGCAATGAGCGACAAGGCTATAGCCGATTTGGTGAACAACATCACAAAGTTCGCTTTTTATGATGATTTACAAGCCGTTTTGAAAAAACAGGGAACCAGCGTTGAAGATGTTCTGAAAAACAAGCAACTCGACGTTCTTTTGAAAGCTATTCTTACCGATAAAGGCTTGAACTACGGTAAGTTACCTAAGGGTTTGCTGAAATTCCACAAGACTGCTGACGGCAGCATCACTCCGTTTGAAGAGCATCTGAAAGAAGGCGCTGCCTACGCAGCCGAAAATGGTGTGGCAAACTTGCATTTCACAGTGTCGGAATCGCATAAGGAATTGTTTGAGAAGAAGTTGGAAGAAGTGATGCCGCTCTACAGCAAAAAATATAACTGCCGCTACAAGGTGTCGTTCAGCACGCAAAAGCCTGAAACTGACACGGTTGCCGTTGACGAGAACAACAAGCCGGTGCACACCCCCGACGGCGGTCTGGTTTTCCGTCCGGGCGGACACGGCGCTCTCATCGCCAACCTGAACCAGATTGATGCCGACATCATCTTTATTAAGAACATCGACAATGTGGTGCAGGAACGCCAAAACGCCGATACATTACTGTATAAGAAGGCGATAGCAGGTATGCTGCTCTCGAACCAGGCCAAGGTTTTCGAGTATCTGCGCAAGCTCGACGAAAACCCGACCGAAGCGTTAATGATTGAAGTTGAAGCATTTTTGAAGACCAAGCTAGCCATTCTGCCGCCTGCCGAGTTCCCGCTCTATTCCGAAAATCAGAAGCTCGACTTCCTGCGCAACAAGCTGAACCGCCCGATGCGCGTGTGCGGAATGGTGGTGAACGAAGGCGAGCCAGGCGGCGGTCCGTACTGGGTGAAAGGCGCCGACGGTTCAATTCAGCTGCAGATTCTTGAAAGCACGCAAATTCCTGACGACAAGAAAGATATAATGGCTCAGGCTACCCACTTCAACCCTGTTGATTTGGTTTGCTCAACAGTTGACTACAAAGGGCAGAAGTTCGATTTGCCGATGTTTGTTGACCCGCAAACGGGCTTCATCAGCAGCAAGAGTATCGAAGGCAAAACCGTGCGCGCGCTTGAGTTGCCGGGCCTTTGGAACGGCGCAATGAGCGACTGGATTACTCTGTTTGTGGAAGTTCCGGCCAGCACATTCAATCCTGTTAAAACAGTCAACGATTTGCTGCGCGAAGCTCACCAATAGTTGACTATTGATAAAACGAAAGGGGCATCAATGTTTGGTGTCCCTTTTTGTTTTTGTACTTATTCAGCTTTTCTAAAAAATCCTTACCAGCGTTGCCCCATAGCCGTATTCCTTGAACGAAGCGTCTTGATAATCAAGTTTTTTCTTCATTCGGTCGAGTTCTTTGCGGATTTCGAGTTTCAGCACGCCCGCACCAACACCGTGGATGAATACAATCTTTTTCACGCCTTTGCGCATAGCGTTGTCGAGTTCTTCGCGGAATTTTCGCATCTGAATTTCAAGCATTTCGCTATTGCTTAAGCCGCGAAAATCGTCCAGCAGTTCGTGAATGTGCAGGTCAACTTCAACAATCTGCGATTGAATTGCCTTGCCCGATTTAAAATCCTTATGCTCAGCCTTTTCGCCTTTGAGTTTTTCTGCCACCACCTTCTTGAAATCCTTTTCGGTCATATTCTCAACCGAATCCACTGCGGTGTGCTCGTCAATCAGCGCAATCATCATCGCGTTTTTGCTGAAGAAATCGTTTTTCACAAACGAAGTCTCTTTATAGAACTTCACCGGGTTCAGCTCAATGGTTCGCGAAAGCGGTTCTTTGACTTTGAAACTGCCTTTCCTATAGAAAGTTAGATGAAAAGTGTATGCGGGAATCAGGTTTACATTGTCCATTGCCAAAGACGAGAACTGTACCTTTGTGTTGGCCTCAAGCACGCCCACGGCTTCCGATTCGCTCTGCTCGTCGGCATCGGTAGCGATGATGCTGTAGAGCACGTTGTAGTTGCTGTCGTTGATTAGGTAGATGTCGAAGCCTTGCTGATTTGCTTTTGGCACAAATGCCAGATACTCACGCAGATAGTCACCATTTTCTTTGTCGATGGCAACGGGTGGATAGAAAATGTCGGTGAGCGAAATGGGTGCAGACTCAGGTTCATCCTGTTCGTCTGCATCTGTTGTAACCGATTGTGGTTTAGGCCTTTCGCTCTTATTTTCGGCCGATGAGCCACGCAGACGGCTGTCGGCAGCCGACTCAATCACAACCAACTCGCTCACAGGTGTCGGCACTTCGAAATCGTCATCGTTCAGCACCATAACACTCTGTCGGTCAATTATTTTTACGACGGTTCCACCGCCTATATCGTTCAAAAATCTGACTTTGTCGCCAACTTTTACGTTCATTGCATTCAATTTTTAAAAAGTGTGCGAAGTTAGTTATTTTTGCAGAGAATTGTCACCGATTATCCGCTGTGCGATTCGTTTTATAACTTGCTGATACAATGATTGTTCCATCCAATTTGTCGATTTCCGATTTCAATTATCCGCTTCCCGACGAGCGCATTGCAAAATACCCTTTGGCCGAACGCGACCAGTCTAAATTGTTGGTTTACAACAATGGTAGCATCTCTGAAGACGTGTTTCGCAATCTGGCAGCCCATCTCGATGCGGACTCGGTGATTGTGACCAACAACACAAAGGTTATCCGTGCGCGGATGGAATTTTTCAAGGATTCGGGCGCGCGGGTCGAAGTTTTCTGCCTTGAGCCGCACGAGCCCGCCGAATACAGCACAATGTTCAGTCAAACAGGCAGTTGCGTGTGGCTTTGCTATGTGGGCAACAGCAAAAAATGGAAAAGCGGACCGCTGACAAAACAGATTGGCAACGGCCAGAAATCAACCACCTTGAGCATCACCCGTGTCGGCACCGACCGCGATGCGCAACTGATTCGTTTTGAGTGGGATAACCCTAGCGTCGCTTTCGGTGAGATTGTCGATTGGGCAGGGCAGATTCCCATTCCGCCGTACCTGAACCGCAAATCGGAAGCCATTGACGATGTGCGCTACCAGACAATCTATTCGGCTGAAAAAGGCTCGGTGGCGGCACCAACGGCAGGACTGCACTTCACACAGGCTGTTTTCGATTCGCTTCAAGCGAAAGGCATTGAGCATCTGAACGTTACGCTGCACGTTGGTGCGGGGACATTCAAGCCTGTGCAGACCGAAACCATCGGCGAGCACCCAATGCACATTGAGCATTTTGTGTTGTCGGACGAGATTCTTAAACCGCTGTGCGACAATAAGAAAAAAGTGGTTGCCGTGGGCACTACAACCGTGCGTACGCTTGAGAGTATGTACTGGATGGGCGTGAAAGCCAAACTCGGGCTCGAAAATCCGCTCGATTTGGGCCAATGGGAAGCCTATTCACTGCCCGACACCGTGGCGGTTGCCGATGCCTTTGCCGCGCTTCTCGATTTGCTTCATCAGTCTGGACACCAAGAACTTACAGCCAGCACTTGCATAATGATTGCGCCAGGCTACCAATACAAGGTTGTCGATAACCTGATTACCAACTTCCACCAACCGCAAAGCACTCTGCTTCTGCTGGTTTCGGCACTCATCGGCGATAACTGGCACCACGTTTACGACTACGCGCTCGCTCACGATTTCCGTTTCCTGAGTTACGGCGACAGTTGTCTGCTGAAGGTGAAGTGAAATGGAACAAGGTTCTTTCATTCCAAAAATGGTTGACCGTATATTGCCCTTAATGCTTTTTTAATTCCCGTAGGGAATAAATATCGGTAGAGAATATTGCCATCCCTGATTCCTACGCCGTAGGCGTTGCATAGCATATTGTAAAATGTTGAAATGCAACCTCTAACGAGGGTGAATGTCTATGATTTCGTTATTCTACCGATATAAATGTCCTACGGACATTTTCCTGAAAGCAAAATGGTATTTGCAGTATAAGCGGACAATTAATCATATGATTTTATTTACAGAAGGTGCAGAAAATCAAAAATTTAATAAGCTGTGATTTTTAATTGAAAAATCCGTGGAGACAGAAGTTTCTGCCGTTTGTTTTTCCTTTCATTTTCCTATCTTTGTTCCACTGCTTCGGGCGTTTGCCCGAGCATAACATATTATTAATCAGCATTGACTGTTATTCGCGTTCGAAAAGAAAAAGCCTGAGAAACTATTTCTTTTAACCGAAATAGGCTGATTGTTCACGGTGGCTTTTGAGTTGCCCGTTCCACTACATAATTACGTCAGCACCGTATGGTGCGGCCTAACTATGTGGTGGAGCGGGGTTTCTTCTCAGGCTTCCCCGTGAACGCGAGTAGGAAGGTTCGCGCCTTTCTTATTGCCTGATTTCAAAGTGTTTAATGGTGCAATGCACAAATTAAACACTATGGCGCATAAAGCATTAGTGGTGGCCAAAAAAGCCCCAAACGATGAATTTTACACACAATATGCCGATATTCAAAAGGAAGTAAATGCATATTTGGAATATAATCCAGATGTATTCCGTGGTAAAACAGTTTTGTTGCCGTGCGATGACCCCGAATGGAGCAATTTCACAAAATTCTTTGCTCAGAATTTCGAGAATTTCGGACTGAAGAAACTAATCAGCACAAGTTACGCAATCGAGAGCAAAAAGTATAAAACCGATTGGCAACCAACGCTTTTTGAAACCGAAAACCCACTTTTCAATCTCGACAAATCGAAGCGATGTGGCAAAATATTTGTGCTTGACCACGATACAAACGCCAATGGCAAAATAGATATAGGCGATTTGCAATGGCAGTATCTTGAAGGCGATGGCGATTTCCGTAGCGATGAGGTAAAACGCCTTCGCGATGAGGCAGATATTATTGTGACTAATCCGCCGTTTTCGTTGTTCCGCGAGTTTTTAGCTTGGTTAATGGAATCCGATAAAAGTATTTTAGTAATTGGCAATAAAAACTGCATTTCATATAAAGAAGTTTTTCCATTAATCAAAGACAATAAAATTTGGGTAGGTAAAACCCCTATGTCTGAAGATTTACTGTTTGACATTCCCAAAAATATTGAGGAAGAATTTGTAAAAAATGGAAAGAATGGTAGCAATTATAAGATTGTTAACGGAAAAGTTTATGGTCGTTCGACAAGTATTTGGCTTACAAATATTGACCACGGAAGACGACACCAACCATTGCAATTGATGACGATGGCTGATAATTTAAAATTTAGCAGTCATAAAGAAGTTAGAGGAAAACAGTATTACCATTATGAGAATTATGATGCTATTGAGGTTCCGTTTACAGATGCAATTCCTTCTGATTATGATGGCATTATGGGAGTTCCGATTACATTTTTGGACAAATATTGTCCGGAACAATTTGAAATTGTAGGAATTGGTAATGGTGGTGAATTGGGAATCTCGTATGGTATCAGCGCAAATCTATCAGAAGAAGACTGCAAGCGTCTGTTTAAAGAAGATAAAGGGTTTCGGCGAGGTAAATTATGCTATAGAGATGAAACGGGACGTTTAATAAGTTGCTATGCGAAAATACTTATCCACAAAAAAAAATAAACCAAAACTTTGAAGTTATGATAACCGAATTAAAACAATACACAGCAAAAGAAATCTGTGAAGGTTTCGTTTACAATGAGTTGGAAGGCAAAGGTTTGTTCGGATTGAACGGCAAACTAACCATTCAGCCTGAATATCAGCGCAATTACATCTATGCCGAAAGCAAGCGTGATGAGGCGGTTATTGAGAGTATGCTGAAAAATTATCCGCTGGGCTTAATCTACTTCAACAAAACCGATGGCGGGCAGTTGGAAGTGCTTGATGGCCAGCAGCGTATAACCAGTATCGGGCGGTTTGTCACTAGCAAGTTCGCCATCAAGATGAATGGTATGGAGCAGTATTTCAGCGGTTTGGCAAAAAATCAGCAAGACACCATTCTGAACACTACGCTTTTGGTTTACGAGTGCGAAGGCGAGGAGGAGGAAATCAAGGAGTGGTTCAAGACGATAAATATTGTTGGTGTGCCGCTCAATGAGCAGGAAAAGTTAAATGCAATTTTTTCGGGGCCGTTTGTAACGCTCGCTAAAGAGAAATTCAGCAACTCAATGAATGCAAATCTCTCAAAATGGACTACTTACGTCAAAGGCAATGTCAAGCGGCAGGAGATTCTTGAGCGTGCTTTGCAGTGGGTTAGTCAAAGCGACGATGTGAGCGGTTATATGAGCCAGCACCGTTACGACACGAATATCAAGGAGTTGGAGACATATTTCACAACGGTTATCGATTGGGTATCGTCGGTGTTTTCTGATGTTGAGCCCGAAATGTGCGGTTTAGAATGGGGGCGTATGTACGAACTTTATCACAAAAACGCCTATAATCCTGCGAAAGTTTCGGAGCGTGTTCAGGCGCTTATGGCCGATGATTTTGTTAAAGATAAAAGGGGAATATTCGAGTATGTTTTGGGCGGCGAGGTTGACAAGAGTTTGCTGAATATCCGTCTTTTCGAACCAAGTGTCATCAAAAGCGTTTATGCAAAACAAACGCAGGATGCAAAAGCCGCAGGAACATCAAACTGCCCAATCTGCGCCGCTTGCGACAACAACAATCGCACAAAAATCTGGGATTTAAAAGAAATGGACGCCGACCACGTTACAGCCTGGAGCCGCGGTGGCGCAACCGACATCAGCAATTGCCAGATGCTCTGCAAAACGCACAATCGCGCAAAGGGGAACAGGTGATAAAATCTTAATTGTCAGCCAGAAACTGACGGATGCGGTCGAGTTGTGAGGTGGCAATTCGTCTCCCCTCGTCATAAACTCGCTGCAGTTCATCCGGGTTTTTCTCGGTGCGGCTGATGCCGAGCGGTTTGTCGGGGCAGATGACCAGCACATCGCCTTGAGCGGCACGTTGGCGGACATTGGCCGTGGTTTGGTTGTATTCCAGATGCCTGTCGCGCAAAGCTTTGACAATCATCGGATAGCGCCGCAGAATCAGGCGCATCAGCCACATCAGCCGGTTGGGACCTTTGCGGTAGCTTTCGGGTTGCGTCAGCACCACCACGTTGCGGTCGTAGCCGATGCTCTCGAAGTAGGCGAGGGGGATGGAATCGGTTATTCCGCCGTCGAGCAGTTTGCGGCCGTCAATTTCGACAATTCGGCTGGCTAATGGCATTGAGGCACTGGCGCGCATCCAGGTCAGGTCGTGGTCATCGCAGGTGTCGAGCCGTTTATAGACAGGTTTGCCGGTCTCACAGTCTGATGCTACTACCCAAAATTCCATCGGGTTACGGCGGTAGGTGTCGAAGTCGAAGATATCGAGGTGTTTGGGCAGCTCGTTGTAGCAGAAATCGGCGCCGTAAAGGTCGCCAGTGGTCAGTAGCGAGCGGATGGAACAATAGCGCCAGTCGCGTGAGAAGCGCTTGTTGTAACGGATGGCGCGCCCGGGCTGCCGCGATTTGATGTTGCACCCGAAAGTGGCTCCTGCCGACACTCCAATGGCGCCGTCGAACTCAATGCCGTTCTCCATCAGCACGTCGAGCACACCCGATGTGAACATTCCGCGCATTGCGCCGCCTTCAAGAATTAACCCTTTTTTCATACTTTTTTTGACTTCAGACAACAGACTTCAGACGACAGACTGAATAGCGTCATTTTTATGTATTTACCAATACCTAACACCCAACACCCAACACCCAACACCCAATACCATTTATTTCCCCACAAACTCCACTTGGAACATTGTCGGCCAAAGCTTGCCAGTCACAAACCATCGGCCGGTTGTTTTCTGATAGGCGATGCCGTTCAGCACATCAACCCTCTGGGTGAGTTTCGACTCGTCGAGCAGGTTGCGCATATCAATGATTTTCAGAATTTTGCCGCTCTCAGGGTCGATTGCCACAATGTTGTCGGTGCAGTAGATGTTGGCGTAAATCAGGCCGTCAACAAACTCCAGCTCGTTCAGCTCGTTCACGGGGCCTTCGGTGTCGTAAACCTCAATGGTGCGCGTCACCTGGAGCGTTGTGGTGTCGATGAATTGGATTTTTTCGGTGCCGTCGCTCATAATCAGCTCCAATCCGTTGTTGGTCAGGCCCCAGCCTTCGGTTGAGTAGTTGAATTCGCCTAATTTGTTCAGAGTCTGTTTGTTGTAGATGAAACCGATGCAGCTGCGCCACGTCAGTTGGTAGAGTTTGCCGCCCATTATGGTGACGCCCTCGCCGAAATAGTTGTTGGCCAAATCGGCGCTTGTTATCACGCTTTGTTTCTCAAAATCAATCTTATACACCGCCGACCGACCTTCCAGTCCGGTGCCTTCGTACAGAATGTCGCCATCGAATTCTAGTCCTTGCGTGTAGTACCGAGGATTGTGCGGCACCTGTTTTTTCACCTTGTATGTCAGCCGTTCAGGTTCGATGTCTGATTTTATGCAGATGCGAGCTCGTCCTTCGGCCACTTCTCCGTTGCCCGTCCACGCTTCAACGCGGATGGTTTTCTGCCCGACAGGCATCCCGATGGTTGGAATTTCGATTTGAGTTGAGCCGTTGGCGAATCTGAATTTCCGGCCGTCGATGGTGGCGCGGGCCGAATCAATCGCGGTAGTGTCGGCTCCGCTGAATGTCAGCGAAATAACATGCCCCGATGTGATGTTGTCGTCGCTTGTGAGCTCCACATTCAGTTTTGCGCGATTGGCGTTGGCGGCCGTTTTGTGAGCCGTCGGTTGCCCCGAGCAGCCTGCCAGCACAATCGCGGCAGCCATCAGCTTGAGAATTTTCATTGTTTCAGAATTTTTGCGAAAGGTGCGAATAAAAGTTGAGAGTTTTAGGGCATAAACGAAAACAACAGCCGCAAACCTGCTTTTTGCCCGTCGCGCGGCACAAAAAAAAGCACCAACCCTCTGGTCGATGCTTTTAATTCGGAACAACCTGAAATGCTGATTACCAATCGGTTGTAATCTTTTGGTTGTAAAGCCTGTAGGCGTTGCTCTCGTTGCTGTTCACGGCCTTGTAGAAGATTGTGCCCTTTACCGTCGGGTATTTCTTCTGCGTGTAAACGCTCTTGTCGAGTTGTTTGTCGATGGTCAGAGTCAGGTCGTGGTTGCCCTTGCCCGAGAATTTCTGTCCGATGTTCTCGATAATTATTGGCGCCTCGTTGCCAAAATTCAGCACCACCTTCTCAATCACAAACGGGCTGTCGTATTTCGACACAACAGGAATTGCGCACCGGCAGCCTTCAATGGTCTCGCCGTTGTCGGTTCCGCCGGTCAGGTTGATGTCGGCGTTCACAAAAATCTCAACGCTGTTTTCCTTCACGTTGAACCAGAAATCTTTCGATGCGCTGCCGCATCTAACCGTGATTTTGTTGTCGGGGTCGTCGTAGCATTCGTCAACCGAATATTTCACAACCCATTCATCTCCATCAGGTTTGATGTCGTTGATTTTTGCGCAGTTCGATTTCACTTTCGGTGTGGCCGATGTTTTAATGATGCGGCCGTTGGTATAGAGCGAGAAACGGATTTCGCCAAGCGATGTTCCGACAGCTTCAATCGACACATTTTTAATCATTTGCGAAATCTTGCTGACAGCCACGTTGCACTTTGTCTTGCGGTTGTCCACATCAATAAACGATGTCGAAAGCGCCTTGATTATGTTGCTCAACTGGTTCAGTTCCTCAATGCTTTCGGCATCATCAATCCGCGCCAAAAAGCCTTCGAGCTGTTGCGTCAGTTCGCGGTCGGCGCGCTCATATTCCATAATCAGTTTCTTGAGTTGAAACTCGGTGAACGGATATTTTATATGGTAATAGAAAGTGATTCCGCCTTTCTCGCTCACTTTCTCCCAATAATACTCCTCTACCTGGTTCACCGAAATGCCCTTGATGAACGGGATGTCGGCGGCGCGAGTCTTGGTGGCCACCTTGTAGTTCTCGGTGATGCTCATATCGCCCGATTTGGTGTCCTCGGTCAGAGTGTATTCTGAAGTTGACGAGATGTTGTCGGCTACAGAGCTGATAATGTGCTCTTTAACTTTCAGAATAGCGCGTTCCTGCGCATCTTCGAGCGTGCTGCTCGACGCCACCACAATAATGTAGTCTTTCACCAATGAGTTCACCCAAGCGGGTTTCTTTTTCGGCTGATGTTCAAGTACTTTCGCCTTTTGGGCATATGTCTGGCTCACAAGTCCGAAGCCTAACAGAAGTGTCAGTGCGACAAGTATTTTTTTCATAAAGCTGATTTTTAGGTTAACACTCGTTCGATTAAAAAAAGGAAGTTGCCGGCGTGGGCAACTTCCTGAATTTTAGGATGAAAGCAACTATTATAATTTGCTCATCTCCTCGTCGAATTTCTGACGGAATTTCTCGCGGTCATACATAACCTCAAGTTTCTTGTCTTTCGAGATGGCGTTTTCAGCGGCCTCAATAATTTCTTCCTTGCTCATCTCGACAGCCACAAATGCCTCATAACCACCACCTTCGGCGTCATAATATTTCTCGCAGGTAACCGCAACACCCGACAATTTCTGGTTAACAACCTCTTTTGTCATGTTCTGGTACGATTGCTCGAACTCGCTTGCACCGGCGGCATCCATTTCGTTAACGTAGTTCTCGGTAACCGATTTGATTGTCGATGCGATGTTTGCGGCCAAAGTCTGTTTGGCGTTGAGCAGTGCTTTCTGCTTGGCTGTGTTCAAGTTAGCACTCTTTGCCGTTGCGCTTGCGCGGAAGAAGTTCTTGTCAGAACGGCCCTGGTCCTGGCACGGAATGGTAATTTCCTGACGACCTTTTGTTACTGATTGTGAGCCGCCACCGCAATTCGCGAAAAGCAGTGCACCTAAGGCACATAAGCCTAAAATTGAAATCTTTTTCATAACCGTAATTTTTAAGTTAACAAACAAATTTAGTAAAATTTCGATTATAAGATGCAATGGTTGCCCAAATGGTTGCTTGATAAACGCTTTTTTTTCTTCAATTTCGATGTGTCGATTGTTATATTATTGATAATTAGATTGTTATTTCGATGCAGTGATGGCCTTTCCCCCCATAATAAAATGTCTTGTCGATTATTTGATGCGATTTCGTGCCGCATTGATTGGCGAAAAACGTTCATTTTGTATTATTTATAAGTGAAAACTCGCCGGCGGCAGAACGTTTAACCAACAATTATGCCGCTAATCTGCGAAACTTGACTACCTTTGTCCGCTTTTTACAACAGTTGTATGGTTAAAAGTGATGTAATTGAAAATGAAGATTTTATCCGCGTGTATGGTGCGCGCGAGCATAATCTGAAGAACATTGATGTGACCATTCCGCGCAACAAACTCACCGTAATCACGGGGTTGAGCGGCAGCGGAAAGTCGTCGCTTGCGTTCGACACCATTTATGCCGAGGGGCAGCGCCGCTACATTGAGACTTTTTCGGCCTATGCGCGTCAGTTTTTGGGTGGTTTGGACCGACCCGATGTGGATAAAATCACAGGCTTGAGCCCCGTCATTTCAATTGAGCAGAAAACCACCAACAAGAATCCGCGGTCCACAGTTGGCACAACCACAGAGATTTACGATTTTCTGCGACTGCTTTTCGCCCGCGCTGGCGAGGCCTACTCATACAACACTGGCAAAAAGATGGTCAAGTACACCGATGACCAAATTATCGATATCATTATCAGCAAGATGGCTGGGCAGAAAATCTACCTTATGGCACCGCTCATTAAGGGGCGCAAGGGCCACTACAAGGAACTTTTCGACCAACTTCTGCGCAAGGGCTATCTCTACGCTCGCGTCAACGGCAAGATTACCGACCTGACTGCGGGAATGCGGCTCGACCGCTATAAAACCCATAATATTGAGGTAGTTATCGACAAACTGAAAGTCGATGAGAAGGACCGCAAGCGCCTTGCCGAATCGCTCAACACCGCAATGAAGGAAGGACAAGGTGTTGTGCTGGTGCAAAACGCTGACACTGAAGAAGAAAACTTCTACAGCCGCCACCTGATGTGCCCCGAAACAGGGCTGTCGTACAACGAGCCCGCGCCGCACACATTCTCGTTCAACTCGCCTATGGGCGCCTGCCCACATTGCAAGGGCTTAGGCGTTGTAAATAAGATAGATATCGACAAAGTTATCCCAAACAAGCAGTTGAGCATAAAAAGCGGCGGCATTGTTCCTTTGGGTAAGTATCGCAACACAATGATATTCTGGCAGTTGGAAGCCATTGCCGATAAATTCAAGTTCAAACTCGACACGCCAATTTGCGACATTCCCGACGAGGCGCTCGACGTGGTTCTGAACGGAAGCGACGAGCCTTTCAAACTGCTCAACACGCCGCTGGGCAACTCGTCGAACTATTTTTTGAGTTTCCCTGGTGTCATTTCGCTGTTGCAAGACGTCACCACCGACGAGGTGACCGAGGACAGGCAGAATCCGATGCAAAACTTTGTGAAACAGTGCGTTTGCCCCGAATGCAATGGGGCTAGGCTGAACCGCGAGGCGCTGCATTTTAAAATCGATGAGAAAAATATCGCCGAACTCTCGAATATGGACATCAAGAGCCTGTACGCCTGGCTCGACGGCCTTGAGGACCGTTTGAACGACAAGCAGCGCGCCATTTCCGCCGAGATTCTGAAGGAAATCCGCAGCCGCTTGGGCTTTCTGGTCAAGGTGGGGCTTGAATATTTGTCGCTTAACCGCAGTTCGCGAAGCCTGTCGGGTGGTGAGAGTCAGCGAATTAGGCTGGCCACGCAGATTGGCTCGCAACTCGTCAACGTGCTCTACATTCTCGACGAGCCGTCAATCGGTCTGCATCAGCGCGACAACCGCAAACTCATTGAGTCACTGAAAGAACTGCGCGACATCGGCAACACTGTGATTGTTGTTGAGCACGACAAGGATATGATGCTCGCCGCCGACCACGTGATTGACATTGGTCCGTTTGCTGGCCGTCGGGGCGGAAATGTGGTGAGCGAAGGCGCGCCATTCGAGATTCTGAAATCTGACTCACTCACAGCGCAGTACCTTAACGGAACGCGCAAAATTGAGATACCAAAGAAACGACGCAAAGGCAACGGATTGTCGATTGTGCTACACAATGCCACTGGGCATAATCTTAAGAATGTGACACTTACGCTGCCGTTGGGCAAGTTCGTCTGCATCACTGGCGTGTCGGGAAGCGGCAAATCGTCGCTCATCAACGAGACGCTGCATCCAATTCTGAACCACCATTTCTATCGCTCAATTCAAGAGCCGCTGCCATTCGACTCGATTGAAGGTATCGGCAACATTGACAAGGTGATAGAAGTGAATCAGGAACCGCTTGGGCGCACGCCGCGGTCGAATCCTGCCACCTATTCGGGCGTCTTTTCCGACATCCGCGCGCTGTTTGAGAAACTGCCCGAGGCGCAAATCCGCGGCTACAAGGCTGGTCGCTTCTCGTTCAACGTGAAAGGCGGGCGCTGCGAGACTTGCAAAGGTGCTGGCGTTCAGACAATTGAGATGAATTTCCTGCCCGATGTTCTGGTTCCGTGCCCCGACTGCAACGGCCACCGCTACAATCGCGAAACACTTGAGGTGCGCTACCGTGGCAAGTCGATTTCCGATGTGTTGGATATGACTATCAATCAAGCTGTTGAGTTCTTTGAGAACCAACCGAAAATTCTGCAAAAAATCAAGGCTTTGCAGATGGTTGGTTTGGGCTACGTTAAACTTGGTCAACCTTCGACCACACTGAGCGGCGGCGAGGCGCAACGTGCAAAACTGGCCGCCGAACTATCGAAAAAAGACACTGGCAAGACGCTCTACATTCTCGACGAGCCGACAACAGGCCTGCATTTTGAGGATATCCGTGTGCTGCTCGATGTGTTGCAAAAACTTGTGGATAAGGGAAATACGGTGGTTGTGATTGAGCACAACCTTGACGTCATAAAAGTCGCCGACCACATTATTGATATGGGCCCCGAAGGCGGTTCGGCAGGCGGACAGATTGTGAGCGAAGGCACCCCCGAGCAGGTTGTGGCGCGCGGCGTGGGCTACACAGCGCAGTTTCTGGCCGATGAGTTGGGCGAGTAATTGGTAATCCGCACCCGAACCATTTTAAATTTTTTAGCGCATTTTTTTTTGCACGTTTGCGCAAATCCCATAACTTTATTCCTGCACTTTTTGCGGCTTCGTCTTGCTTTTAGGGCGAAGTGAAATTTTGAAAAAGATAAAGTTATGATTGAAATTATTTGCACAAACAACGGCGAGAGACGCAATTATCCGCAAGGCACTACATTACAGCAAGTTGCCGCCGATATGGGGCTCACGGGCGAGCCTGTTTATGCGGCTTACGTTAACAACAAACTTCAGGAACTCGATTTCGCATTGTTCAATCCGTATATAGTTGAATTTATTGGATTTAAACATCCCGAAGGCAAACGAATGTATGACCGTTCGCTGAGTTTCGTTCTCTACAAGGCCGTCCACGACATTTTCCCTGGAAAGAAACTGAAAATCGAACATTCAATCTCTAACGGCTATTATTGTGAAATTGAGGGCGTTGACTCTGTCAGCGTTGACCAAGTTGTTGAAATCGACAGCCGTATGCGCGAAATCATCAGCCTTGACCTGCCTTTTATCCGCAAGCGGATGCTCGCCGAAGATGCCATCAAACTTTTCGATGAAATGGGCTACCACGAGAAGGCGCAGCTGCTCAAAACACGCGCACATCTCTATTCTTCAGTCTATTATCTCGACGATGTGATGGACTATTTCTACGGATGTCTTCTGCCTTCGACGGGCTATCTGAAGGTGTTCAGCATCGATAAGTATTACGATGGAATGCTGCTTCGCGCGCCGTTCCGCGACAATCCGAATGCCGTTGCCGAGCTTGAGCTGCAAGACAAGATGTTTGATGTCCTGCACGAATTTAAAAAGTGGGGTAGGATATTGAATATCAGTTATATGAGCAATATTAACCAATGCATTGATGACGGCAGCATCGGCGAATTGATAAAAATTTCTGAGGCTTTGCAAGAGAAAAAGCTTGCGCAGATTGCCGATATGATTGCCACCCGTCAGCCGCAGCCGCGACTGGTACTGCTTTCTGGCCCATCGTCGTCGGGCAAGACCACCACGGCAAACAAACTGGCCATTCAGCTGAAAGTTGCTGGTTTTAACCCTGTTACGCTGTCGCTCGACAATTATTTCGTTGACCGCGAGAAAACCCCCCGCGACGAGAACGGCGACTATGACTTTGAAGCATTGGAAGCGCTTGATATTCCGTATCTTAACAACGATTTGAACCAACTTTTCGCTGGCAAGACCATCGATGTGCCCAAATTCTCGTTCAAAGACGGCAAACGCTTCTTCGACGGTGAGAAAATGAAGCTCGACGCCAACAGCATCATTATTGCCGAGGGCATTCACGCGCTGAATCCGAAGCTCACCGCCCACATCGACGACAGTCTGAAATTCCGCGTTTATGTGTCGGCGCTCACCACTCTGTCGCTCGACAACCACAACCGCATCCCGACTACCGACACGCGCCTTATCCGCCGCATTGTGCGCGACTACCGCTACCGCGGCTACAGCGCAAAGGACACCATCGACCGATGGCCGAGCGTGCGCCGAGGCGAGGATAAACACATATTCCCGAATCAGGAACGTGCTGATATTATGTTCAATACGGCTATGGTTTACGAGACGGGCGTGCTCAAACGTTACGTTGAGCCGATTTTGCAACAGGTGCCGCCAAACTGCACAGCCTACCGCGAGGCTCTGCGGCTGCTGAAATTCCTGAGTTACGTCAAGCCGATTCCAGACAACGAGATTCCGCCGACTTCAATCCTGCGGGAATTTTTGGGTGGCAGCAGTTTCAAGTATTGATGGATTGAAAATCACAGTTGCGTCCGGGCTTTTTGTTGCGGTTTTGCTGCAAAAATGGTCCGGACGCATTGTTTTGTGCCGTCGATAACTGTTTTTGCGCGCTATAATCGGCTTAAAATAAGGGTTTTGCGGGGTGTTATTTTACTTTTTTTCTAATTCGCGAAAGTGGGAAATGTTCCGATTAATTGTTTGATATACAAATAATTATTACAATTATTAACAGATATGAACCGCTGAGTGTCGAAAAAAAAGGCTTTTAAAAGCCCCGAAAGTTTGATTGTATGCGGTTTTTAGCTATTTTAGCAATCGATTGTTAAGTTTGCTTTATGCAAAAAAATCTTTATGCTTAAATCGAATCTTATTTTAGGAATTATCAGCATTTTAATGCTGTTTGGACTTGTTGGCGAGTCTGTTTCAGTATCGCTGAATATGCCCGATTCAGCCCAAAGCGACAGTGAGTTTTTGGTTGAGGTTACCATCCGCAAAGGCGATGTTGAGGGTTTTGCCCGTTTCCAACAAAAATTGCCTAACGGATTCAAGGCTGTGGCCCGTCAGACGGCCAACGGCGAGTTCTCGTTTGTTGACCAGAAGGTTAAAATCCAATGGATGAAGGTGCCACTCGACAAGGAGCTTGTGGTGTCTTACGCCATTCAGGTTGACCCGGCAACACCGTCGGGCAGCTACACATTCGACGGCAGTTTCTCGTACATTCAGGACAACTCCGTGCAGGTGGCATCGGCCGCAAGCCGCACTCTGCAAGTAATTGCCGACGAATCATCGCTGAACCTTGCAAATCAGCAGAATATGGTTATCCAAAAAGGCGATGTGCAAGTGAACTTGAAAACTGTTGACTGCATCCGTCAGAAACCTTATTTGAATGAGAATAACGAAGTGATTGTCAATCTTTTGGTTAACAAGGGCGAACTGAACGGCTTTGGTAAGGTTCAGGAGCAGATTCCGGTTGGCTATCGTGCCGAAAGCATCAAATCAAAAAACTCGATTTTTACTTATAAGAACCACATTGTCAAGTTCTTGTGGATGAATATGCCGAACGGTTCGGGCGATGATAATTTCGTGGTTTCGTACAAACTGATTCCTGAGGGCGAAATTCCTGACGAGGAGTTCCAGATTGTGGGAACTTTCTCATACGCTGAGTCGGACCGTACCAAGACGATAAACATTGCCGAGCGCAGTGTTGATTTGGAAAAAGACGATGACGAGCTGCTTGTTCAAGCCGCAGAGCCAGCGCCAGAGCCGGAGCCGGCTGCGCCAATCGCATCGTACACACCGGCACCCGAGCCCACATATTCGTATGAGCCGGTTTCGACACCCGAACCCGCTATTCAGTACACGCCGGAGCCGTCGTACACTGAGCCAAAACCGGCTGCACCGTCATACACCGAGCCGGCCTATGAGGCTCCAAAGACAACCACAACAGCACCTCGCACACGTCCGACATATCAGGCATCGGCCGCCGATTTGACCGACATTCCGTCGCCAGAGCAGGGCGTGGCTTTCAGAGTGCAGATTGCCGCCGGTCACAAACTTGTCGGGAAGAACTATTTCAAACGCTTGAATATCACCGATCAGGTTCAGGTTGAGATACATAACGGTTGGAATAAGTACACAATAGGCAATTTCAGCGAGTATAAAGACGCTCGCGACTACCGCGTTTATGTCTGGAACAACACTCCGATTCACGACGCGTTTGTTTCGGCTTACAACAACGGAATGCGCATCACCGTTCAGGAGGCTCTTATGATTGCTAATCAAAAGTGGTACAAATAGTTGAAGGCGAGGATAAAGGATAGCGTGGAATGAGGGTTTCGCTGATTTCGATATTATGTATGTTTCTCTGTGTGAGTGCGTTTGCGCAGCAGGAAATCGACGATGACTATCTCTCGGTGCTCCTTGCCGAAGAGGAGGAGACAACCAACACAGCTTTCAAACCAGTTATCGGCTTCGGTGTCGGTAACTTTTCTTTTTATGGCGATGTGGTAGATTATTTCCGCTCGCCAATCAACGGACTTACTTCGTACCGTTTTCTTATCAGCCGTAATTTGGGCCATTATTTCGACATCGAGTTCCACGGAACACTGGGCAAGGTTGGCGGCAGCTTGTATTCGGCTGAAAATAAGACTAAAATCGATTTCTCGAATATGGTTGGGGCCGATGGGAAAATCGACCCCGAGCGAATTGCCCGCCTTATGACGGAAGAGCAACGCGCTGATATGCAGACGGTTGCTAACTTCAGGTCGCAGATTTTCGCGGGCGGTGTATCTATGGCTTACAACTTCAACCACATTCTCGACCACAAACGCCCGATTCACCCTTATGTGTCGCTGGGCGTTGAGTTTTTCCAGTTTTCGTCGAAAGGCGATTTCTTTGATGCCGACAACCGAGCCTACGTTTACTGGCCCGACGGCACCATCCGCGACAGCAAGGGTGAGATAATCGTCCGTGACTATGAGTATGAAACTGACTTGCGTAACCTTGACCTTTACGGATACGGCGAATATGCCAAAACCAGTGTGGCGTTCCCGGTCGATGCCGGATTCAATGTTACAATAACCGACCGCGTGACCTGTCGTTTCGGTTGCGCAGCGC
The DNA here is from genome assembly GCA_902790595.1 of uncultured Bacteroidales bacterium. GTDB lineage: Bacteria > Bacteroidota > Bacteroidia > Bacteroidales > SZUA-534 > RUG13583. Next base: position 315,675 of record CADASL010000002.1, on the reverse strand, counting down.
ACTTCCCGCTAACCGATTACATCGACAATGTGAAGGGTGGCAAGGGCTGGAAGAACGATATTGTGGTTAACACTTATGTTTCGCTCTCAATCGACCTCTTCTCGACCGATGACGAGATTGCTGCGGTTGAGAATTTCCGCAACCTCAAGTTCACCGTCACCGACCATCTTGATGAGGACGGCGATGGTGTTGACGACTTCAACGATGAGTGCCCGAACACGCCTAAAGATGTGAAAGTTAATCAGTTTGGTTGTCCGCTTGACGGCGATAAGGACGGTGTGCCCGATTATCTTGACAAAGAGCCAAACACGCCTATGGGCAAGAACGTGATTGTGAGTGCGAGCGGTATCAAGATGACTGATATGCAGGTGATTATGCTGCTGTATAATCCTGATGCCGTTAAACATAGCGACACCCGTGTTTACTCGAACACTTCGGAAGCGCAAAGCGGCAGTTCAGTTGACGCTACCAAGGGCATCCCGGCCAAATACAAATTTGTCGACACCGATAACGACAACTACATTTCGCACGAGGAGTTGCAAAAAGCTATTGATGACATTTTTGAAGGCACATCGACGCTGTCGCCTGCTGACATTAATGGGTTGCAGGATTTCTTCTTTGAGCAGTAGATTTCGCGCAAGCACTACAGATTTAGCAATCGTTTTTACCAATTTATGAAATGCAATACCTATTTATATAGGTGTGCAAGCGGGATTTTATTTGGCCGCATTCGCAATTGCCAACCCCGAACATAAATGGTTGACTGATTTATTTCACATCTACAGCACCTTCTTCACCCCCGGAATCATTCGTAAGAGCCACGTTAAGACAAATGATGCGACGGTTGATAATATGCTGATTAGCATAAATTTGCCAAATGCGCCAACCCAAACAGCGTCGAGTAGGTTTTGGAAAATCAGAATCAAAAACAGATGTACGATGTATGCGCCGTAAGCTTGTTGTGAGCACCAATGCCAGAACTTGCCGTCCCAATTGCCGATTTGGCGGAACAGCCACACCAAGCCGATGCAGAGTGTGACGCACAGGAACGATTCGTAGATGCCGAACCAGCGCCACACAAAACCTGACCACGCACCGTTGCCGCGGACATAATTGCCGATGCACAAAAGTACACCGATGGTGAGTGCCGTTAGGCCTGTCCGGTTGGTCATCCGCTCGAACCAGTTGAACCTGCCTGCAAGCACACCAATAGCAAACATCATTATATATTGCAGATAATGAGCCGGTTCGAACTTAAAGACGCTGAAAAACACCCATTTGTCTTGCGGAAAGAATTGCCGTATAATGTAGCTGCCAATGCCCATTGCTATGGCAAAAACAGCAATCCACCCCAAAGTGAGTTGCGGAGTTTTCCCGCCGTTGTAATTCTTGCAGGCGAGGCGTATCAGTGCGTAAATCAGGCAGAAAAGGAACAGACTGCTCAAGAACCACGTGTGCCCCGATTCGGGCGAACCGGTCACCAGACTTAAAAACGCGGTGATTATTGCGAAAGGAACCAGTAGCCGCACGGCCTTTTTGCTGATAAATTGGACAAAACCCTGTCTGTCATAACTTTGCGGAACAAAATATCCGGAAATCATAAAGAACAGCCCCATAAAGAAGGCAGCGTTTGTACTGAAAAAATGCCAAATCCACGGCATAAACTCGTTTGGGTTCGATGGTGTGTATGCCCAGCCACCGCCGTCGCCGTAAGCAAGCCCCGAATGGTGAAAAACAACCAAAGCGGTAAGCATAACTTTCAGATTGTCAAGGTAATATTTTCGTGTCATTTTGCGAATTGATTTACCTAATGACGAACGGTTTTGCTGTTTGTTACAGTCGCTTATGAAATATGCGAGAAGAATGGCCGGCTATTTGATTTTGCCCATTCTGTCCAACTCCCGTTTGGTGTCCTTAAGTTTGATGTCTTCGCGTTTGTCGAAGAGTTTTTTGCCGCGAGCCAGTCCGATGGTCATTTTTGCCAATCCTTTCTCGTTGATATACATTGTGATAGGCACTATGGTAAATCCTTTTTCCTTGATTTTCTTTTCCAAACGGTTCAGCTCACGCCGTTTCAGCAGAAGTTTGCGGTCGCCACGCGGTGTGTGGTTATAGTGCGTACCATATTCGTATTCAGCAATATACATATTCTTAACATACAACTCGCCTTTCTCGAAAATGCAGTAAGTGTCGGTGAGGTTTGCCTTGCCGTTGCGAATCGATTTTATCTCTGTACCAAGCAGTTGGATGCCCGCGTTGAAAGTCTCGATTATCTCGTAAAGGAAGTGGGCTTTTTTATTGCTGAAGCGTATGTTGTTTTCCATATCAGTTGAAGATTAGTTTTTCGCAACCAACTAAAGCCCAATGCAATAGAATCATTATGGCAATTGACGTCATAGTGACGTTGCGGATTTTTTTATTGTCGATGTCGGAATATTCGGCCTTCAGCATACACCAAAACAGGTAGTAGGAATATAGACCGCAAAGATTGAACAACGGAGCCAGTTTCGGCAGCAGCCCTCCCAATATCGATGATGCAAAAACAGGTATGAATGAATAGGTTATGATGTAGAACGAGCGCGAAAGTTTTGGTTGCATTGAGTAGTAGTGCAGCACTTCGTTCAACAGCAGAGTGAGTGTCACGCCCGATACCAGCAATATGGCTAATGATGGTGTTAATTCGTTGATAATGAATGATAACGAATCCCTGAACATATAGGTGCCGAACATCACGTGGCCAATGAATTCGGCTACGATTATTGCCACAAAGTATGGAAGCGCAATCTCTTTCAAAAGAGCAATAACACCTTTTGATTCTTTCGAAAGTGCTGACGCTGTGGTACTTGGCTTGCCAATCAGGTCGATTGTCAGATTTAAAAGTGATTTTATGTTCATCTCGCACTAAAAACGCTGCAAATTTAAACTATTTTCGCAAAAGCATAAGCATTAAACCGAACAGCGATATGAACGCGAACTTGCCGTTAATCACCATTTTAGGTCCTACAGCAACAGGAAAAACTTCGTTGGCTGTGAGTTTGGCCAGCATTCTCGATGCCGAAATCATCAGCGCCGACTCACGTCAGGTTTATCGTCGGATGGATATTGGCACTGGCAAGGATTTGTCTGATTATCAAATTAATGGCAAGCAAATTCCTTATCACTTGATTGACATTGTTGAGCCTGGTACCAAATATAATCTGTTTGAATATCAGCAAGATTTCTTGAAAGCGTTTGCCGACATCCAGTCGCGCTCGAAGCAGGCGATTCTCTGCGGCGGAAGCGGGCTGTATATTGAGTCGGTGCTCAATGGCTACAAAATGGCGTCGGTGCCTGTAAATGAGCAACTTCGCGAGGAGTTGAAGGATTATTCGGCCGAACAGTTGGAGCAACGTTTGAAATCGGTGAAAAAACTGCACAACAATGCCGATTTCGATACCCGCAAGCGCACAATCAGGGCTATTGAAATTGCTGAATATCAAAAAACTAACGCGGCTGCAATTCCTGATTTTCCGAAAATCGACTCAATTATTATAGGTGTGCGAATGGAGCGCGCGGCCGTCTGCCAGTCGATTTACGAGCGCTTAAAACAGCGCTTACGCGATGGAATGATTGACGAGATTCAAGCCTTGCTCGACAGCGGCATCGCCCCCGAGGATTTGATTTACTATGGTCTTGAATATAAGTTTGTTACGCAGTATCTGCAAGGAGAGTTCAGCTACAACTATATGGTTGAGCATCTGAACATTGCAATCCATCAGTTTGCCAAACGCCAAATGACCTGGTTCCGTCGAATGGAACGCAACGGATTCAAAATCAATTGGATTGACGGATTGCTGCCTTTAGAAGAAAAGGTGAATTTGGCAATGGAAATAATTGCTGGGCAGCAAGAAGTTCATTGAAAATTATGAATGCCTTGAAAACTTTGAAACCACAAGTGTTTGGGCAATTCTGAATATTTTAATAATGACGAGTGGAACAAATACACCAAAAGCAAAATATAACATCCACAACAAAAAGTTTTTATCAATTTTATAAGTGTACAGTGAACTCGCCATTGAGAGGTTTTCACTCAAACCAAACGAGTCAATCAGTAGTGTGCATAAAAAGAACCCGAATATGTGCAAGGCCATAATATACAACGAATTACGGCCAATATAACTTAGTGCGTCCGACAAGAAAGGTATGCGTTCTATCTTTTTGGAAATAAACAAAACAACATACAATGCAGCAATGCCTAAAGCGAGCGGAAGAATAAGGTCGGGAAATTTGTAATGGAATGATAAATGGCTGTGTGGTAACATAATATATTGAAGGTATATCGCCACAGCAACAACCATAATAATCCAATTGCTAAAATTCAGTCTTAATTTCTGTTTAAGGAACATACCACACAAAATGAATGTGGCAGCGGTCAGTGATTGACTGATTCGAGGAATTGAAAAATTATAAATAATATTCAGGCTCACGGAAATAGATGAAGTCAATACGACTATTGCAAACCAAAGTATATCAGCTCGTTGCTTATCTTTAAAGATTTTTCGGGAAATATATGCCGCCACTGACAAAAAGCATAAAGCAAAAAACAGCGCATAAAGGAACCACATTGCCCCCATAACAAGTTCGCCATTAGGGGCGACAATTGTCTTTAAAAATTTGAATAAGTATGTTTTGCCATCCCATATAACAAAATCGATATTGGTCTTTGGATGTGCCGAACCAAGTGGATAAAATCCCCAATGGCACAGCGGGTTATGCATTAGAACGGCTATCAAATAAATGATTGTTGCAGGAAGGTATAAAGTCTTCAGTTTGTGTGCTATAAACTTTATTGGCTTTACTATTTCCTCCTCTTTGATATAAAATCCAGCAACAAGGAAGAAAAAAACTATTGGCCAGAAACTTAAGAACCTACCTGGTATTATTTTAGAACTTATGTGCCAACAAACTATATCAATGATTGCCAATCCTTTAGCAATATCCACATATTTGTCTCTGCACGTTTGTCCTTCATTCAACATAGGGTGGCTGTTAGGTAATCTGCAACCTATTCAAATTCCGACGTGAAGTAGAATTCCAAACCTTTGAATTTCTCTTGCGACATCTGCAGTTCGTAGGCCGATTCGGCAAGATAGACATCGCGGCCCCACTTGTCTTTGGCCATTGCCTTGAACTTGCGGCGCTTGAAGTCTTCCCATTCCATTTGGTCGTTCGGTTTTACCCAACAAGCCTTATACATACTGATGTTCTCATAGCGGCATTTGGCGTTGTACTCGTGCAGCAAGCGGTACTCAATCACTTCAAACTGCAGCGCGCCCACAGTGCCAATAACCTTGCGGCCGTTCATTGTCATTGTAAATAACTGAGCCACACCTTCATCCATCAGTTGGTCGATGCCTTTGGCAAGTTGCTTGGCTTTCATCGGGTCATCGTTTTCGATGTATCGGAAAAGTTCGGGCGAGAAACTCGGAAGTCCCTTGAAATGAATCTTTTCGCCTTCGGTCAGAGTGTCACCGATTTTGAAATTGCCCGTGTCGTGCAGACCGACAATGTCGCCTGGATAGGCTTCTTCAACCACCGATGTTTTTTGCGCCATAAAGGCTGTGGGGCTCGAAAATTTCAACTGGCGGTCGAGTTGCACGTGATAATAATTGGTGTTGCGTAGGAATTTGCCCGAGCAAACCTTCACAAAAGCAATGCGGTCGCGGTGGTTCGGGTCCATATTGGCGTGAATCTTGAATACGAAACCCGTGAACTTCTCTTCTTCAGGTTTCACTTCGCGCTCAATAGTCTGCGACGGTTGCGGCGATGGCGCAATGCGGATGAACGATTCCAAAAGTTCCTGAACGCCAAAGTTATAGAGCGCACTTCCGAAGAAAACGGGGGCGATTTTTGCTTCGCGGTAAAGGTTCTGGTCGAAATCGGGATAAACACCTTCGATGAGTTCGAGATTGTCGCGCAGAATCTGCGCGTTCTTGCCCATCTTGCGCTCGAACTCGGGGTCGTTCAAATCTTTAAATTCCTGTGGTTCTTCGGCTTTGGTCTTGTCGTTGCCCGAGAAATAGTACATCTTGTGGTCGAAGATATTGTAAACGCCCTGCAGCCGCTGGCCCATACCCACAGGCCAACTCAACGGGTGGACGTGGATTTGAAGTTGCCGCTCAATCTCATCGAGAAGGTCGAACGGGTCCTTGCCTTCGCGGTCGATTTTGTTGATAAAGACAATCACTGGCGTGTTGCGCATACGGCACACTTTCATCAGTTTTTCGGTTTGCGCTTCGACTCCTTTGGCCGCGTCAATCACCACAATCACACTATCGACAGCCGTCAGGGTGCGGAAAGTGTCTTCGGCAAAATCCTGGTGGCCTGGGGTGTCGAGAATGTTGATTTTCACACCGTTATATTCAAAGCCCATAACCGAAGTGGCAACCGAAATACCACGCTGCCGCTCAATTTCCATAAAGTCGGAAGTGGCGGTTTTCTTAATCTTGTTTGACTTGACGGCGCCCGCTACGTGGATTGCGCCACCAAAGAGCAGCAATTTTTCGGTCAATGTGGTTTTACCCGCGTCGGGGTGGCTGATGATTGCAAACGTGCGTCGGCGTTTTATCTCTTCGTTAAAATCCATATCTGTTTGGTTATTAAGATTCTTGCTTGCTATTCTTCTTCATCGTCATCGCTCATACTGTCTTCGCAGTCGAGTTCATCGTCGATAAAATACTCGGCTTCGGCAATGAGCGTATCAATCTCTATTTGTGGCAGTTCAGGCTTGTCAATCCAATAAATCTGGCGGTCGTTCTCAAAATCGTCTTCGCTGCCTTCGAGAATGAAGCGCGGCGTTTCGGTGTGAACCACGTAAAGATAGCCCAAGCGCTGCTGGCTGTTTGTTGCAAGTAAGAATTTCGGTAGCATATTTCCGTTTTTTAGGCCGCAAATATAGCAGTTTTTAAGCATTGAATGACTGAATGATTGAATGTGTGACATTTCGCACCGATGGCACTGATAACGCAGATTTTTATGGAAATGCCTTAAAGGCAATCAACTACGTGAATCGCTTTGAGAGCGGACCTTTTAATGGTTTTCGCAAAATCCATATAAATTTTGTTTTGCAAATGCAAATAGAAGGTCTATCTTTGCACCGCTTTTCAGCACGGGGTATAGCACAGTCCGGTTAGTGTGCCTGCTTTGGGAGCAGGAGGTCGCAGGTTCGAATCCTGCTACCCCGACAAAGTCCGCAAGACCAACGTCTTCCGGGCTTTTTTTTATTTTCTGTAAATAGCTTTTTCTAAGAAAGTGAATGTCATCTGCAAACCAGTCTCAAACCTTAAAAAATCCGAGTACGCGCCATTGTATGAAGAGTTTAGCAAGTCTGTAAATCTCATTTTTGCATAAACCGACAAGAAATTGTAATTAATGGCTGTCTTCACTCCCCACTGCCACCGATTAAAACAATCGTGGTTTTTAGTGATGTATTTGATTGACTTGTAGTTGGCATCTTTGGCGTCGACAATAACAATATGGCGGTTGGTGTAACACCACGAGCCAAAAACACCGCAGTCCCACGTCAGTCCGTAGCCGAAGTGCTCGCCATGAATAAATGTTACTCGCTGGAACAATTCAACATTAAGGTTTGTCGTGTTAAAGCGCTCTTGCTTGACATTGTTGCGGACGACGCCGTCGAGGTTGGTCCCGATGTATTTGTCGGAGCCAATGCCTACACCTGCGCCAATTCTGTACCGTTTTGCCAATTGAAAGTGCAAGCCTAACATAGCCGCCAGCGATTTTTTATTGTCGTTGGTTGAGTCTTCAATGGTTTTGAATCCGGCCAGTCCCGAACTCAACTGAAAAAACAGATTCCAATTCCAACTTTTACCATACTCTAAATTGCTATTGCCAAGACTGCGCCGCAGCGTTTGAGCGATACCTTTGGTAGTTATGGAGGATTCATTTTTATGTTGCCCGCCTTCGTTGCAAGTGTATGAGCCAGTGTAGCCATGATAATACACGTTTACAGTGGCATTCGGCAGTTGTTGGATAGTGATTGTAGCAGATTTTTTGGCATTGCCATGTGCGTAATGCAGAACTTTACCCGTTTCATCGGTAAGGTTGTAGAAGACATTGGTCTCCTTTTCGAAAGGTTTAATATGGATAATCAGTGCATCGCCGTTTTTTTCGAATGTGAAAGTTGGCTCAACAGTCACTCTGACACTGTCGGTGAAATATCCGGCTTGCGGAACGCCGTATCCTATCGCATAATCGAAATAGGGATAGACGTCGCCCGATTTCTCGATTTCAGCCCTCAACTCCATAGCCGTCAGATTGCGGCGCGACTGCCAGGCGCAAGCTGCAAATCCGGCAACAAGTGGACACGAGAATGATGTGCCGTAGGCGTATGTTGTTCCGCCGCGCGGATTGGCAACACAGGCGCGTCCAAAAGAAACCACGTTTGGCTTGCGGCGTCCATCGGCTGTTGGGCCAAACGATGAGAATTTGATATGGTTGTAGTTGTCCATATCATCCTCAATGCCGCCCACCGATAATACACTGTCAGCGTCGGCTGGAGTGATGAGTACGCGCCAACTCTCATCATCGGCCTCGTTGCCCATCGAGTTGCAGACCAGTATTCCCTTGCGCGCGGCCAAGTTGGCAGCCTTGGCTACGAAAGATGTACCATCCATATCTTTGGAGTAATACCTATTTTTCCCATAACCGAGCGAGCTGCTGATGATGTCGGCGCCGTTGCGGTCGGCCCACTCCGCAGCTTGCGCCCACCAAATTTCCTCTTTAAACGGCTCAAAGTTGGTCTCGGTGCGAGCCAACAAAAATTCGGCGCCTGTGGCAAGACCGAGTTGTTGCGAGCCTTCACCAATGTTGGTCAGGCCGGTGATGCAGCTCAATGTCATTGTCCCGTGGCTGTTCCAACCATAGACATTTTCTTTTTTACCGGGAAAGTTCCAGGTTTTCACAATTTGCTTGTTCAAGAACAAATGTCTGAAACATTCGTGCTTGTCAACCTTCGGAAAACCGCCATCAAACACAGCAATTCTGATGCCCCGGCCATCGATATTGTTATCGGCGAATTTCTGTCCTTGCATTCGCTTCAACTGTGGCATCAACTCAACATTGGCTGCCTGAGAAAGCTCCGAAACATCGTTTTCACTATCACTCCCGGCAGAGTATGATGCCACAACCATTTCGCCGGCAATCGTCACAACTTCCTTCACAAATGGCAAAGCCTTAATCTGTTCAATGGCATCACTTCCGGCCATCACGCCAAGTCCGTTGAACCAACGGCTTTCGCCAACCACCTCATCGGCCAGTAGCGCCACGGCGTTGACATAATCGCCATTAAGCGGGAAATCGGTTGAGTCGCATAGCGGCAGTCCTTGCTTCTCGCGCCGCTCGATGGCTTTGGGGTCGAAATATTCGTATGGCTTGAATTTGGTTCCATTCTTATCGCAAAAAAACACCCAATAGCAGCCTGAGTCGGCCAATGAAACCCTCGTGGTGGCAGCCAATATGGCTATAAGGAATGCAAATTTTTTCATAAATCGTTTTTTTTAAGTTGTTTGAACAATTCGGACTATGCGTCGGTTTTTACCACAACAAATATATGTGTAGCAGCCGGTTGTATAATTGTAAAGAAAAATGTGCCTTAGCGCGTTTCGTGGAGCATAGCAGACTCGAACTGCCCACCTCTTCGTTGCGAACGAAGCGCTCTACCAGATGAGCTAATACCCCTTTTCGTCCGCAAACATACGGGTTTTAAGGCAATTGCGCACATCGTTATCCGAAAAAGTTTTGCATTCGATAATCATTCGGTGCCCATTGTGATAACAAACAAAAAAGCCGAAGCAAACGCCCCGGCTTATTTAATATGTGTGAGTTTTACAGCAAATCGCTCGCCAGTTCGGCTAGTGCGCTGCGCTCGCCCTTCACAAGGTTCATATGTGCGAACAGGTTCTGCCCCTTCATTTTGTCGGTCAGATAACTCAAACCGTTCGATGTGCTGTCGAGATATGGTGAGTCAATCTGCTGAATATCACCGGTAAACACAATCTTCACATTCTCGCCGGCACGTGTTACAATGGTCTTCACTTCGTGCGGCGTCAGGTTTTGTGCTTCGTCGATAATAAAGAATGCGTTCGACAGGCTGCGACCGCGAATGTAGGCCAGCGGTGTGATTACCAGACGTTCGTCTTTCAACATCTCGTCAATCTTGTGCACTTCCTTGCTGTTGGCGCCAAACTGATGCTTGATGACGCCAATGTTGTCGAACAGCGGCATCATATACGGCCCGATTTTCTCTTTCACGTCGCCCGGAAGGAAGCCTAAATCCTGATTGGTGAGCGGAATGATTGGGCGCGCCACAAAAATCTGCTCGTAGGTTCCGGCCTGCTGCAGAGCGGCTGCCACAGCCAACAAGGTTTTGCCAGTTCCGGCCTTTCCGGTGAGCGATATAAGGTTGATTTCGGGACGCATCAGAGCGTCGAGAGCCAGAGCCTGCTCGGCGTTGCGCGGCTCGATGCCGTAGATTTTGCGTTTCTCGACAAGATTGATGCGGCGCTCAAACGGGTCGTAGTGGGTGAGAGCGCTCTTGTTGTCGCCTTTCAGAATCAGATACTCGTGGGCGAAAATCTCGCGGCTGAACTTGAACTCGTCAACACTCACGCCGGCGCGGTCCTGATAAATCTTGTTAATCAACTCGGGGTCCACATTGTCGATGGTGTCTATCCCCTTGTAAATCACCTCAATGTTCTGCACCTTGTCGGTGGTGTAGTCTTCGGCGGCAATGCCTAGTGATTTGGCCTTCACGCGCAGATTGATGTCCTTCGACACCACAACCACCTTGCGTCCAGGATTGTCCTTGCTCACCTTTTCGGCGATGGCCAGAATGCGGTGGTCGGCAGTCGGCTCGGGGAACGACACCTTCATTGAGTCGGGATATTTCTGACCCAGAGCCAGATAGAGTTTTCCGTGGCCTTTGCCGATAGGAATTCCCTTCACAGGGTCGGCCTTGCCAATGAGTTCGTCCAACTCACGGGTGCACTCGCGGGCGTTGAAATTCAGCGTATCGTTGCCCTTCTTGAACTTGTCAAGTTCTTCGAGCGCCACAATCGGAATCACAATGTCATTGTCCTGAAAATTATAGATGCATTTGTAGTCGTGGAGCAAAACGTTCGTGTCTAACACAAAGATTTTGATGTTTGATTTTGCCATAGTGGTACGTTTTTAGTGTTTGCTTAAAGTTATAATTGTTTTTTCAATTCCAAACTTTCTTTTTTAACTATTTTCGGCCATTGTTTTGGCTTTCGCCGAAGTGCTGCCAAAATGTATTGACAATCAGTTAAATATTTTTAGATTCAATTTACGATTACATATAAGACGTTATTGCTGTAGAGACGTGGCGCGCCGCGTCTCTACGACCTTCGATTCACCAGTTCACCGATTCACCAACATAGCTATGACATACCAGCAGACTCTCGATTTCCTGTTTACGCAACTGCCACTTTATCAGAATATTGGCACCGATGCTTATAAACCCGGGCTTGACAACACACAGGCTTTGGACGACTATTTTGGCCATCCGCATCTTAAATTCCGCACTGTGCACGTGGCCGGAACCAATGGCAAGGGCTCGGTATCGCACATCACGGCGGCAATTCTGCAGAAAGCCGGCTACAAGGTGGGGCTCTACACGTCGCCGCACCTGAAGGATTTCCGCGAGCGCATCCGCATCGACGGCGAAATGATTCCTGAAAGCGAGGTTGTTGACTTTGTTGAGCGTCACCGACAGAAAATCAGCGAGATAGCGCCATCGTTTTTTGAAATGGCCACACTTATGGCTTTCGATTGGTTTGCCCGCAACGCCGTTGATGTGGCGGTGGTTGAGGTGGGCTTGGGCGGCCGACTCGACTCAACAAACATCATAACCCCCTTGGTGTCAGTCATTACCAACATCAGTTTCGACCATACGGCGATGCTTGGCGACACCTTGGCTGCCATTGCAGGCGAGAAGGCGGGAATTATCAAACCAGGTGTGCCGGTGGTGGTGGGGCAGACCGATGCCGAAACGGCGCCGGTCTTTGAAGCGAAGGCCGCTGCCGAAGGTTCGCCGCTCGTTTTTGCCGACCAAATCCGCCGCGTCGAGAGCGCCACACTCACGGCCGACCGTCTTAACCTTGCTATCAGCCGCAACGGGAAACCCGAATATGATTGCCTTTCGCTCGACTTGATGGGTTGCTACCAGCGCAAAAATATCCTGACGGTTCTGGCGGCGTTCGATGTTCTGTGCCGCAAACTCACCGTCAGCAACGATGATATTCTGGCAGGTGCGGCTTCGACAATCGCTACCACAGGTCTGAAAGGCCGCTGGCAGAAACTTGCCGACTGTCCGCCAACCTACTGCGACACCGGCCACAACGACGATGGCATCCGACAGGTTGTTGAACAACTAAAAATGCAGAAATACAACCATTTGCATATTGTCATCGGAATGGTTAGCGATAAGGACCACGCCAAAGTGCTCAGCCAGTTGCCAACCGATGCCACCTATTATTTTACAAACGCCCAAGTGCCGCGCGCACTCAGAGCCGAACTTTTGGCCGAGAAAGCCGCCGCCTTTGGTCTGCACGGCCAATGCTACCCGACGGTGCCCGAAGCAATCGCCGCCGCCCAAAAAAATGCCGCCCCCGACGATTTTATCTTCATCGGAGGCAGCACGTTCACTGTGGCCGAGATTCCCGGATTGTGAATATTAGTGTAAGGTGTAAAGAGTAAAGAGTAAGGAGTAAGGAGTAAAGTGTTGGTGTTAGTGTTAGTGTTAGGCATTAGGCACTAGGCATTAGAAGTTAGGATTGAGACATATGTCGTCTAAACAGCGAAGCGCTAAACTCTCTAAACTTTAAACTTGTTAAACCCGTTAAACGATTCACCATCCCGATAGCTATCGGGACACCGATTAAACAAATCACCAATCTTGTCCGTAGTCTGAAGTCTGTTGTCCGTAGTCTTATTCAATCCTTCAATCCTTCAGTCCTTCAATCCTTGTTTAAAACACTTGTTTCGCACTCACGGTTTTATGCGTGTGGTCGATGTCGTAGTCGAACGTCATATTGCCCGACGTGCGATAAACCTTCAGCGAGTTGAGCGGCAGCCAGGCCTGCTCGTTGCCGTACTGCGAGCCCGACAGAAACTCAATCAGCGCGTTGCCGCTGCTGTAAACCGATATTTTCAGCTTCGAGTTGTTGTCGAGTTTCACCGTGTTGAAGACCGCCGGGTTGCCGTCGCTGGTGCGAAGCGTCATAATGCCCTGGCCGTTGCGAATAAGCTCAATGTTGCCGAATTGGTTGTAAACTTCAGGCGATTTGCTGCTGATGTCGGGGTTGCTGCTGCTCAAATCCTGCTGCATCAGCTTGCCAGGTAGCGAGCTTTTGGTTTCCGTGGCTTGCGAAACAATCTTGAGCAGACCCGCAATCGATGGGTCGGTAGGCGTTTCGGCAACATCGGCCATATCGCGGCCGTTCACCACAAATCCGCTGCGACGGGCCATACTCTCATACGATTTGCTCATCAGTCCCGCCGAGGCAAGCATTGAGCCGGCCAGGAACGGGCAGCCGTCTTTGTCGATGCGGATGCCGTAGTCGCTAAAATCTTCGTTTTCAGCGTAGGTGCGAGTCCACAAGCGCTTGCCGTTGGGGTCGAACTGCGCGGCAAACGTGTTGTTGATGCTGTCCATCTGCCCGATGTTGGCCTGGCTAATCCACGCCAGTTGTCCGTTGCGCGAGCATTTGGCAATGAACATATCCGACTGCTGGGTTTTCAGCGTCTGTCCGGCCACCGTCAGCTCACCGTTGAACAGGCCCGAGAAGTAGAAACTGTCGTCGTTGCCGAGCGCGATATTGTATGCCACATCGTCGGCCTTGCTGCCAATGCGGTAGAGGAATCCGAGCTCGTTGTCGGCAGTGATTTTTGCAATGAAAATGTCAGAGCCAGAGGCTGTTAGCTGTCGTCCCATAAAATCGATGCTGCCGTTGAAATATCCGCACATATAGGCGTCGCCGTTGCCGTCGAACACAATGTTGCGTTTGTTATCGCCCTGATAGAGGCCATATTTGTTGGCTATTTTCCAAAGTTTTCCGGCGCGAACGGCCAGGTCGGGATGGGCGGCGTTCTCAATCACCACGGCATTGGCGCTGGCGTATTGCGGCATACACATTCCCACCGGCGCCCCAATGTAGGTCGGGTCGCAGATGGTGTAGCGGCGGCCGTTGTGCTCCACGTAGCTGCCCTCGACATTGGTGTTGAAAGCCACCGCGGCAGCCATATGGCCGGGATAGTTGAGGCCGATGACATCGAGCCCCGTCAGTTGCTTGACCAGATAGGCGAAAAGCACGGCGCGGTCCTCGCAGTCGGAGTAAGGAAAGTGGAACATCTCGTCGGGGAAGAAGAAACGCTCGTGGCCAAATTGCTGGTCGTCAGTCTTATAATCGAACGACTGCACAAATTTCAGCAGCAGCCCGGTGGCGTCAACGGCGTCCATTCCCGATACAATCGGCGTAAGCGCCTGCGACAGCGACTCCTTTGTGGCGCGGCCCATTGTGGCGTCGAAATAGATTTTTATCTCGGCCTGCGGATAATCGTTGTAAAAATTGATGGTGTTCAGGTTGTAGCTGATATCGAACTGGTGTTTCTCGCCATCGTACTCAAAATCCATCTTTTTGGTTTTCAGCTGTTCGGCCACGTTTATCGGTTTGTAGATGTTCAGGTCGAGGGTGGTGCGGGCTTCGGGGAAGTCCTTATCGTAGGTGTAAAGATTATCGGCATGACCGTCAATCAGATAATAACGCTGATTGTTGAACGTGAAGTAGGGCTTGCCGTAGATGTTGTTTGAGGTGGCCAGCAGTAGATACATCTTGTCGGACTTGTATGCGAGGCGGGCCTTGTAGTTGGCTTTGGTCATCAGAAACCACGTGAGCATCACCTTGCTGTTGGCTGAGCCGGCAATCTGATTGGCTGCGCTTTTTGCTAACTGATAGAAGCCCCAGTCGTTGAGGTTCAGCTGGTTCTGCCATTTCTGCAAGTCCTCGATGGTGCAGCTGTAGTTGGTTTTCGACAGTTGCTCCCAAAGGTTGCCAATGTTTTGCTCGTTGACCGAGCCCACGTTCACAGCCTCGCTGCGGTCGTAGCGGACGGTGATGTTGTTGCCGTAGAAGTTGAATGTGGCCGTTGCCGGACGGAAGTCTTTCGAGTCCGATTTGGCCAGGAACGGCAGCCTTGGAGCCTCACCGTAGGACTCAACCTTCTCGGCTTTCTCAACTTTCAGTTGCTGAGTCTGCTTCGGTTCCGACTGATATACAGGCTTCACCACCGGTTTCGGGGCGTCGGGCTTGTAAATGTCCTCAGCCGACTCGTAGTTTTTCCACTCTTTTTTCAGAAACTCGGTGAACTCCTCGTCCATTTTGCGGATTTCCTCGTCGCGTTCTTTCACAAACTGCTCAAAGCTTTTCCGCTCGTTTTCAACAAATTCTTGTTGCTCTTTGCGCTGTTGCGCCGCCCACTCCTCGTAGCTTTGGGCGTTGGCGGTGGTTCCTATTATGGCTGTCGCCGAAATCAGGGCTGCAACCCGTGTCAGACTCTTCATAATTATTGTTTTTGAAGTTTTTGTTGTCATTTGACAATGCAATTTAGCAAAATCAACAAAAACAAGACTCCTTAAGCAGTCAAAAGGTTGCGCAACGCGATTTCGGATTAACAAAAAAATCCCCATCGGCTTGCCAATGAGGACTTTCCCACAATTTTATAACTAACAACTCTTAAACTTACGAGTACAGTTTCTCCCGCAATTCGGCAATATGGCTGTCGCTGATGTAATCATCGTATTCCATCATCTTGTCAATCATTCCGTTGGGTCCGATTTCGATGATTCGGTTGCTCACGGTCTGAATGAACTCGTGGTCGTGCGACGACATCAGCACGTTGCCCTTGAACTTCACCAGCGTGTTGTTGAACGCCTGAATCGACTCAAGGTCGAGGTGGTTGGTCGGGGTGTCGAGGATGAGGACGTTGGCGTTGCGAATCATCATCCGGGCAATCATACAGCGCACGCGCTCGCCGCCTGAAAGCACATTAGCTTTCTTGTTCACTTCGTCGCCCGAGAACAGCATTTTGCCCAGATAACCACGCAGATAGAGGTCGCTTGTGTCTTCCGAGAACTGTGCCAGCCAGTCCATCAGCGTGATGTCATCTTTGAAGAATTTCTCGTTGTCGAGCGGCAGATAGGCCTTTGTAATGGTCTGCCCCCAGGTGTACGAACCAGTGTCGGGTTCGAGGTGGTCTTTCAGAATCTCGAAGAGTGTGGTCATAGCGCGGGTGTTGCGCGACAGGAAGACGATTTTGTCGTCTTTGTTGACCGTGAAATTCAGGTTGCTGAACAGTTTCACCCCATCAACGGTCTTCGACAGGTCTTTTACCTCAAGAATGCGGTCGCCGCACTCGCGGGCCGGGGTGAAGATGATGCCAGGGTATTTGCGGTTCGATGGCTTAATTTCTTCAATATTAAGTTTTTCCAGCATCTTCTTGCGGCTGGTGGTCTGTTTGCTTTTGGCCACGTTGGCACTGAACCGGCGGATGAACTCCTCCAGCTCTTTCTTCTTCTCTTCGGCCTTTTTGTTCTGCATTTGTTGCTGACGCAGAGCAAGTTGGCTCGACTCGTACCAGAAACTGTAGTTGCCGGCGAACATCTGAATGCGGTTGAAGTCGATGTCGACGGTGTGGGTGCAGATTGAGTCGAGGAAGTGGCGGTCGTGCGAGACCACAAGCACCGTGTTCTCAAATTCCGACAGGTAGTTCTCGAGCCAGGTAACGGTGTCGAGGTCGAGGTCGTTGGTGGGCTCGTCGAGCAGCAGATTGTCGGGCTTGCCGAAAAGCGCCTGTGCCAGCAGCACCTTCACCTTCTCTTTACCGCTCAACTCGCGCATATATTTTTGGTGCAAATCTTCTTTGATGCCCAGTCCGCTCAGCAGCGTTGCGGCGTCGCTCTCAGCGTTCCAACCGTCCATCTCGGCAAATTTCTCTTCAAGTTCCGATGCCTTGATGCCGTCTTCTTCGCTGAAATCAGGCTTTGCGTAAAGCGCGTCCTTCTCGTTCATCACGCGCCACAGTTCGGCGTGGCCCATCAGCACGGTGTTGAGCACGGTGCAGTCGTCAAACTCAAAGTGGTTCTGCTTCAGCACCGACAGCCGTTCGCCCGGTGCAATGGTCACTGTGCCGCGCGTGGCGTCGATTCCGCCGTAGAGCGTCTTCAGAAAAGTGGATTTTCCGGCGCCGTTTGCGCCAATGATGCCGTAGCAGTTGCCAGGTGTGAACTTAAGATTAACATCTTGAAAAAGAATGCGTTTGCCAAACTGAACGCAGAGATTTGATACTGTAATCATCGTCAAAAATTTGAGCCGCAAAGGTAATGAAAAGCAAGTAAAGTTTAATGTGTAAAGAGTATCGAATTGTTTTTAAATTGATATCTGGATATTTTGCTGATAATCAGTAAATAAATGCAAAACTTTAAAAATTCTTTAAAAAATTAACCTACCAACATAGTGGGTAATAGAAATATTGTTTATGTTTGCATCGTCAAAAAACAGAAATTGAACTTTAAAAATATTACGGAAATGTCAAAAATCTACAAATCGGCCGACGAACTGATTGGCCACACTCCACTTCTGGAACTGAGCCGCATTGAGTCGGCGCACAACTTGCAGGCAAAAATCATTGCCAAACTTGAGTACTTCAACCCCGCAGGCAGCGTCAAAGACCGCATTGCGAAAGCAATGATTGAGGAAGCCGAGCGTGCCGGCAAACTGAAACCGGGGGCGGTGATTATTGAGCCGACAAGCGGAAACACAGGCATTGGTCTGGCCAGCGTGGCTGCCGCCCGCGGTTACAAAGCCATTATTGTAATGCCCGAGACGATGAGCGTTGAGCGTCGCCAACTGATGAAGGCTTACGGTGCCGAGGTTGTGCTTTCCGACGGCTCGAAAGGTATGAAGGGTGCCATCGCGAAAGCGCAGGAACTGGCCGCATCAACACCAAACAGCTTCATTCCCGGCCAGTTTGTGAATCCTGCCAACCCGAAGGCACACCTTGAAACTACAGGTCCTGAGATTTTTGAGGACACCGACGGCCAGGTTGACATTTTTGTTGCAGGCGTTGGCACCGGCGGAACGGTTACGGGCGTTGGAACCTACCTGAAATCGAAGAAACCCGGCGTGAAAATCGTGGCTGTTGAGCCCGCTTCGTCGGCAGTACTCTCGACCGGCGTTCCCGGACCGCATAAGATTCAAGGCATCGGCGCAGGCTTTGTTCCCGATGTGCTCGACACCAAGATTTACGACGAAATTATCACAGTTTCAAACGAGGACGCTTTCGCGACGGGCCGCGAGTTTGGCCGCACCGAGGGTGTTCTGGTCGGCATCTCGTCGGGCGCGGCTCTGTGGGCTGCAATCGAGCTGGCTAAACGTCCCGAGAACAAGGGCAAAAACATTGTTGTTCTGCTGCCCGACACTGGCGACCGCTATCTGAGCACAACTTTGTTTGCCGAATAGAACTGAATATCAGCGCAATACCGCGCACTGCATCATCAAATGGTGCGGTGTGCGGTTTTTCGCTTTCGCGACAATCGACAAAAAAACAACCGCAAGACGGATAAAAATTGTAACTTGCTAACCCAAACCAATATCGGATTATGATGATTTCAACACGTGGCAGATACGCTATCAGAGTGATGATTGACCTTGCAGAACAAGGCTCTGCGGGCTATACAAGACTGAAGGATATTTCGGAACGTCAGGACATTTCGCTGAAATATCTTGAAAGCATAACCACTGAGCTGTCTAAGTCGGGGCTGATTGACGGCGTTCACGGCAAGGGCGGCGGCTACCGGTTGAATCGTCCGCCGCAGGAATACACTCTGACCGAGATTCTGCACGCCACAGAAGGCTCGCTGGCACCGGTTGCCTGCCTCGGCTGCGACGCGAAACCCTGCGACCGCACACAAATCTGCCGCACTCTGCCAATGTGGAAGAAACTCTACGAAACAGTGAACAACTTTTTCGACGGCTACACCGTGGCCGACCTTCTGAAAACAAATGTCGATTTTGAGTATATGAGCGCGGGACTGTAAACAAGGATTGAATAATTGAATGAGAGAATAACTGAATGAGAGAATGATTGAATGAGAGAATAACTGAATAAAGGATTCAATCCTTCAATCCTTCATCCCGATAGCTATCGGGACTTCAGTCCCTCAATCATTCCATCCACCGCCGAATCTTGATTTTCATTGCATTGCTGACGGGTTTGTCGGCAATCAAGGCCAAGTAGCCGCCACCACCTGCGCCTGCAAGTTTCCAACCCAGAACATCGGGCTTGTATTGCTCTATCACGCTTAAAATCTTGTCGTTGACCATATTCGGGAACATCGCGGTCTGCGCGTTGAACGAGTCGGTAACGGCTTGGCCGAAATCAGCTAAATTGCGTTCCATAATTGCCGTCCAGCAACGGTCAGCAGCCGCTGTCAATGCGCTGATTTTCTGCGGTGTGATGTCCGTATTGCAGAGCAGGTCGGTGCCATCGGGGCGTGGCCAGAGCGTTACAAGGTAGATGTGGTCTTCGAGCCAGGAGAGGATGGCTTCGTCATCGACGCGCTCGATTTGTTCCGGCCAATAGACACCGTTATAATAATGCCGCACAAGTCCCGGAACGCAAATTCCGATGGCGTCCTGAGCACCGGAAATGATTGTACGCCCCGGCTCGTTCTCGTATCGGAAGAGTAGTTCGGCCAGTTTCTCGGGCTTTTCGAGCGGCAGTTGGTACGGCCAGAGTTGCTTGGCGGCGTTGCGTGTCGAGGTTGACATTCCGCTGCGCTCGTTGTATTCCACAATCGGCTCAAGCGATATGGTGATGGCCCATCCCGGGCGGATTTTCGACAGTTGCGGCTGGTCAATCCAAGTGCCGGCAATGTCGAGCCGATAGGGGAGTTGGCAACCGGTGCCGCCGCGCAATGCTGTTGTCGAGCGGGTTGGCAGTCCGGCTTCGGGCGTGCGTTTCAGCACAATGTATTCGATGCCCAACTCACTGCAAAGGTCGGCTTTGGCGGGCGAGTGACCATCTTCGTTCACCACGTAGCGATCGGGTTTGAGTCGGCGAAGCTCATCAACAAAATCGAGAATCCCACTGCCGCTGTTAATCCAAGCATCGGTCACGTAACGGATTGATTTTACCATATATAGCCGTTCCTGCTCGGAGTTGATGGTTTTGCGTCCCTTCAGCTTTTCAATGGTGCGGTCGGAGCCGATGCCAACATACAAATCGCCATACGTGGCCGCCTCTTTGAAAAACGCCACGTGACCGCTGTGGAGCATATCGTAACAACCCGAAACAAAAACTTTCATCGCTCGCAGAAATTATAACCGATTGATATTTAACGGAAAAAGCAGGATTATTCCTCGCTTTTTTCTTCAGCGTCGGCCTTGTCGAAATCGTGCAGAATGCCGAAGATGTCCATAATCGACGACTCTTGAACGGCCGGGATTGTGAAGTCGGCAATGCTTGCGCTCAGAGCCTTCGACAGCACCTCGTAGGCATCTTTCACGTCAGTGGCCTGCACCAGCATATTCGATGATGTGCGGCGCTCCTTGTTCGTTTTCTCGTCGAACGAGATGAAAACGGCCTTGCACTTGAACCAGCGGTCGCCCGACTCGTTGGGCACAATCTCCGAGTAGCTGGCCGTCTTTATCGACACCACATTGAACTCGCCCAAGCCGGCGTACTGCTCCAGCTCTTTTGTTATCTGCGCCTCGGCGTCGGTAAACGACACTGCATCAACCATATAAATCTCACTCACGGCCTTTTGTTTGCCGTTTTCGTCAACCTTTTGATATTTGACTTTGCATTCGTACCAATTGTTCATTTTCTATTGTTTTAATTGCGGCCAAAGATAAGTTTTAGGTCGGTTTTCTAAACCGAAGTTTTTTAACTTGCGGCGCAAAAAATGAACAACGTTTAAAATCGAATTATGGAATTTTCAGAATTGATACGCAAACGCCGCAGCCACCGCAAGTTTACAACGCAACCAGTTGAGCGGCAGAAGGTTGAGGCAATATTGAAGGCCGGATTGCTGGCTCCGTCGGGCAAATCGGTTTATCCGTGCGAGTTTGTTGTGGCCGATGAGCCCGATGTGCTTACAAAGCTGTCGCAGGCCAAAGCACACGGCGCGTCGCTGGTTGCAAACGCTCCGTTGGCCATTGTTGTGGTTGCCGACACTTCAAAATCCGACGTCTGGATTGAGGACGCCTCGATTGCCACCACACTTATTATGCTTGAGGCTGAAAATCAAGGGTTGGGAGCCTGCTGGGTGCAGATGCGCCAGCGTGGTACTGAGAATGGCGTCCCAGCGACAGAGAATCTGCGCAAACTACTCAATCTCAAGCCCGAACACGAGGTTTTGGCTGTTGTCGCCATCGGTTACAAAGCCGAAGAGAAAACCGCTCGCACCGACGACGATTTGAAATTTGAAAAAGTCCATCATCTGACATTGTAAGCGTGTGATTATGAAACGATTATTGATATTTGGAGCATTTGCGGCAGTGATTGCCGCCTGCAAGGAACCGCGCAGTTGGTGCCCCGTCGAAGTCAATGTGCCATTTGTTAGTGCCGACATACCCGATACCGTTGACGCCGGTCAGAAATTCACTGCTGACTTTGTGCTTGACAAAGGCGCGTGCATCAAAGAGTACCGGGTGAACCCAAAACTCAACAAAGACACCGTTTGGTTCTTTGGCGAAGCCCTTCAGGATTATTGCGATGAATTTCCCGACACGGCCAGCGTTGAAAAGTCTGTTTCTCTGAAACTGGGCGATTATGACCATTATACAGCCTTTTACAACGCTGTTGTTGGCAATGACGAGGCCAGGTCGATAGTTGTTGTTTCTAAAAATATTATAGTTCGTAAGTAAAATATTGAAAATGAAAGCTAAATTTTATATTCCTTTTGTTGCAGCCGCAGTTTTGACTGGCTGCAAAGTCGACAGCGACAATTGCCCTCGCTCTATTGAAGTGCCTTTTGTTAGCGTTGAAATTCCCGACTCTGTCAGAGTAAGAAGCGAATTTACCATCGATATGCAGATTCACGATTTGGGTTGCTATCAGTCTGCCAGGGTGTTAGCCAACGCACTTCACGACACCATCTACCTGTCTGCTGTCGCCAACTACGATGAGTGCGGATGCCCTGCTGTATCAAATGATTTGGAAATCTCCCGCATAGCCTCTTTGGACACCATCTCTGGTGGTAAGACAAAATATTTTGTTTATGTGCAGATAAACAGCACAAAAGATAGCGTCCACTTTTGTCGGGATAGTGTTGTGCTCTACTGATTGAACAGTTTTTGATTGAAACAAACAAAAACGGCAACCGATTTGGCTGCCGTTTTTTTGTTGGCTCTGCAAAGAAATATTATGTTGGTGAAAATTTTTATTACATTTGCCTAATAAAATTATTAGGTGTATCTAATAAAATTATTAAGCACGGCTAATAAAAATTGTTTTTGATATGAAACGCACTGTATATAAAGTGGTAAAGAAAAGACTGGAAGAGCCGCGAAAGTTTATTCAAGTCCTTTTCGGTCCACGGCAAGTTGGCAAAACCACAATTGTCACGCAACTTCTCGACGAACTGAATGTTCCGCACCTTTTCGCCACCGCCGATGATATTGCCGGTATTGATACCGAATGGCTCAGAACAACTTGGAATCGTGCGCGGCTTGAGCATCAAAAGAACCCCTCAGCAGATTTTCTGTTAGTGATTGACGAGGTTCAAAAAGTGCAGAATTGGAGCGAAGTGGTTAAAAAAGAATGGGATAACGACACACTCAACCATCGCCCGATTAAGGTTGCGTTGCTTGGTTCATCGTCGTTGCTGATTCAGAAAGGACTGTCGGAATCGTTAGCCGGAAGGTTCGAGCAAATTTACATTACGCACTGGTCGTTTACCGAAATGCGCGAGGCATTCGGCACAAGCCTCGACCAATATATAATGTATGGCGGCTATCCAGGTGCGGCGGAGCTTATGGACGACACGCAACGTTGGCGCAACTACATCCGACAGTCGCTTGTTGAAGCAACGCTATCGAAAGACATTCTGATGCTCACACAAGTTAATAAGCCGGTTCTGTTGCGTCGATTGTTCGATATTGGCAGTTCGTTTTCGGCTCAAATTTTGTCGCTCAACAAAATACAAGGCGAATTACAGGAAAAAGGCAACTTGACTACACTTGGCGGTTATCTCAATCTGCTAAATTCCGCCGGGCTCTTGTGCGGATTGAGCAAATATTCCGGGAATGTGATTCAACAACGCGCGTCGAAACCCAAGTTGCAGGTGCACAATAATGCGCTGATGACCATTCAAAGCCAAAAATCGCTCGATGAAGCCAAGGCTGACACCGCCTATTGGGGGCGGCTGACCGAATCGGCAGTGGGCGCTCACTTGCTTAATTTTTCAAAGTCAGAAGGTTTCGAACTCTATTATTGGAACGAAAACTCGAAAGAAGTTGATTTTGTGCTGAAATATGGCGAAAAAGTTGTGGCTCTTGAAGTTAAAAGTGGCACGCATAGTTTTAACGAGGGAATGGCGGTGTTTAATCGTCTGTTCAGTCCGTCGGCCTCGTTCGTCATAGGCACCGATGGCATTCCATTCGAAGATTTCTTCACTACAAATCCAATGGATTTCTTTAAGATTTAATTGATTATCAAGCAACAAAAACGGCAACCACTTGGCTGCCGTTTTTTTTATTGCGTTCAATTCGTTTCTATTTCGAAAAATACCCCTTCACCAACGTCCGCAAATTGTAGGTCGATGCCATTGCTTCGCCGTAAGCGCCGGCAGTGCGGATGGCAAGCAGGTCGCCGCGATGGCAGCCGGCCAGGTCGATTGACTTGGCAAAGCAGTCCGACGACTCGCAGATTGGTCCCACAACGTCGTACTTCTCTTCGGGCTCGGTGCTGCTGATGTTCTCAATCTTGTGCACAGCCTGATACAGCGCCGGACGGATGAGTTCAGTAAAGCCCGCGTCAACAATGGCGAACTTCTTATTTGTGCCGTTCTTGACGTATAACACTTTGGTTATCAGGCTGCCGCACTGTGCAACAATGGCGCGGCCCAACTCAAAGTGCAGTTGCTGTTTCGGACGCAGTTTCAGCGACTCTGCAAACACTTTGAAATACTCTTCAAACGTCGGAATAGGCTGTTTGTCAGGCTGTTCGTAGTTTACGCCAAGACCGCCGCCCACGTTGATGTGGTCAACAATGATTTTGCGGGCGTAGAACCATTCCTGAATCTCGTTCACACGAGTGCAGAGATTGCGAAAATCCTGCATATCAAGAATTTGCGAGCCAATATGGAAATGCAGACCGATGAGTTCGATATTCTTTTGCTCAGGCAGAATCTTCAGCACGTCGTCCAGCGCCCAAGTGTTGATGCCGAACTTGTTCTCTTCCAGGCCGGTAGTGATGTAATGGTGTGTCGAAGCGTGCACGTTGGGGTTGATGCGCAGCGCGATGTGCGCCCGCTTGCCCATTTGGCCGGCAATCTCGTCAATCACTACAATTTCGGGAATCGACTCGCAGTTGAAGCAGAAAATATTGTTTTCCAGACCGATGCGAATCTCTTCGTCGCTCTTGCCGACACCTGCAAACGCGATTTTTTCGGGTGCTATGCCAGCGGCAATGCTTTGCAGAATCTCGTTTCCGCTCACGCAGTCGGTGCCCAGCCCCGCGGCGTTCACACGGCGCAGAATCTCAAGGTTGCCGTTGGCTTTCACGGCGTAGTGCACGTGGTAGCCGTGGCGGTCGGCCAGCGATTTCACGGTCTGCAGCGTTTGGTCGAGCAGTTGCGAGTCGTACCAGTAGAACGGCGTTTTCAGCCCTTCGAATTGTTTCAAATCGAAATTCATAGACACTATTTTTCGTCGGTGAAAATGCTATGGCTCAAGCAGTTGAGCGCCTGACTCTTGTATTCCGACTTCACTAGAACCGACACGTTGAAGTTGCTGCCGCCGTACGAAATCATACGGATTGGAATGTCGTTCAGGGCCGACAGAATGGTGCCGCCGAATCCCTTCGAATTCGAGTGCAAATCGCCTACAACACAGATGATTACGTAATCGCCTTCGGCTTCAACCGTGCCGTATTTGTGCAGTTCGTTCACAATCGGCTCAAGGTTTTTGGTGTTGTCGATGGTGACCGAAACGCCCACTTCCGACGTGGTAATCATATCGATAGATGTCTCGTAAGTCTCAAAAATCTCGAACACCTTGCGCAGGAACCCGTGCGCCATAAGCATACGGTCGCTCTTGATTTTGATGGCGGTGATGCCGTCTTTGGCAGCGATGGCGCGGATTGGCACTTTTGGCACGTCTTTCTTGATGATTGTGCCTTGTGCCGACGGTTCCATTGTGTTTTTGATGCGCACAGGAATGTTGGCCAGTTTGGCGGGCATTACGCAGGTCGGGTGCAGGATTTTCGCACCGAAATAGGCCAGTTCAGCAGCCTCGTCGAACGAAAGTTCGGGAATCGAGTGCGTGTGCTCAACAATGCGCGGGTCGTTGGTGTGCATACCGTCGATGTCGGTCCAGATGATGATTTCTTCAGCATTCACGGCTGCGCCGATAATCGAAGCCGAATAGTCGCTGCCGCCGCGCTGCAGGTTGTCGATGTTACCCATTGCATTGCGGCAGATAAATCCTTGTGTGATAATCAGATAATAGTCGCCACACTGTTTCAGTTCGCGCTGCAGATTCTCGCGGATGTAGTAGTCGTCAGGCTCGCCGCTCTTGTCGATTCGCATAAAGTTCAACGCCGAAATCAGATGCGACTGACGGCCAGTCTCTTGCAAGTGGTAATTCATTAAGGCTGTGGAAATTAACTCGCCTTGTGCAAGAATTTCCTTCTCTTCGAACATTGTGAACATATCGCGGGCGAACGAACGGATGTGGCTGAAGTGGCTGTTTATCAGTTCGATGCCTAACTCTTTGTATTTCTGCGTTGTAAACAGTTCGTCAACCACACCGAAATATTTCTGTTCCAGTTGGCTGATTTTCTCGTTTGCGCCGTCGAAGTTCTTCTTATACAGATAGTTGGCAATCTCAACCAAAGCGTTTGTCGTTCCCGACATTGCCGACAGCACAACAATTTTCGGTTTCCCGTCGTCAATCAGGCGGGCCACTTCTCTGATGCGTTCAGGCGAACCAACCGAGGTTCCGCCAAATTTCATTACTTGCACGATACTTTCGTTTTTTAAGGTTATCAAATAAAAAAGCCGGGCGACTGTGGTCCCCAACTTTCAATCTTTCAGTCTGATAAATCATACCTGACGCCTTGTGCGCCAACGATTTTCAGTGTTCGCAAAGATACGGCTTTTGCCATTATATATGGTGCGTGGGCGGATTTTACGAATTTCACTTACTAAACAAGGGTTGATTGACTGAATGATTGAATAACTGATTATTATGGTTGGAAACTTACCCTATTTATTAAACTAAACTCTAACCGCTAAACTTCTCACCTTTAAAACTATTTTTGCCGAAAATAACTGACTATGATGGATTGCGCCATTCGCCCGCTGAACAACAGCGAATTACCTTTGCTTACCGATTTTTTGTATTACGCCATTTTCGTGCCGGAGGGTGTCGAGGAGCCGCCGCGCGATATAATCAATCTGCCTGAGCTTCAGGTGTATATTCGTGATTTCGGCGCTCAACCTCACGACCATTGTCTTGTGGCCGAGGCCGAAGGTGTGGTTGTGGGCGCAGTCTGGGTTCGCGATATGCCCGACTATGGGCACGTGGCCGATGGCGTTCCGTCGTTTGCCATATCGGTGAGGCCGGAACATCGCGGAAGCGGCATCGGCACAAGCCTGATGAAAGCAATGCTCGAACTTCTGCGCCGGCAAGGTTACGAAAAAGCCTCACTTTCAGTGCAAAAGGCCAACTATGCCGCACAGTGGTATCGCACTTTGGGCTTCGAGGACATCGGTGAAAACGAAGAGGAATATATTATGGTGTACAATTTCGCGACAAGCAAAGGATAGGAGAGAGACGGAAATCGGATTTGCACCTATTATATATAGTTGCAAATTCATCGCTGCAGCGCCACCATTTCTCTTTGAACTAAAATTTTATCTCGCGAAAGCAGAACGTACAACTTTATTCTTAAATTTGGCGCAAAAGTTGTGTATTGGGCTAAATATGCGAACACTCTAATTGTTAGCCTGATAGGACTTTGAAATATTTAAAAAACTTAAAATATGTACACGTTAGGAGTAGATGTAGGAAGTTCGTCGGTGAAGGCAAGCCTTGTCAATGTTGAGACAGGTAAATGCGTTGCATCAACCTTCTTCCCCAAAACCGAAGCAAAAATTATAGCCGTCAACCCCGGTTGGGCTGAACAGGACCCCGAAAGCTGGTGGGAAAACCTGAAACTTTCTGTTCAAACTATTATGAAAGAAAGCGGTGCCAATCCGGCCGAAGTTAAGGCCATTGGTATCTCATATCAGATGCACGGTCTGGTGTGCGTCGATAAGCACAAAAACGTTCTGCGCCCGTCAATCATTTGGTGCGACTCGCGCGCTGTGCCTTACGGCGACAAGGCTTTCAAGACTCTTGGAGCCGAACAATGCTTGAGCCACCTGCTCAACTCGCCAGGTAACTTCACCGCTTCAAAATTGGCTTGGGTGAAGGAAAACGAGCCCGCAATCTACGAGAAGATTTACAAGATTATGCTTCCGGGCGATTACATCGCTATGAAGATGACCGATGAGATTTGCACCACAGTGTCAGGTCTTTCGGAGGGTATGATGTGGGACTTCAAGGAGAACAAACTCGCAACATTCCTGCTCGATTACTACGGAATCGACCAGTCGTTCATTCCGGAGATTAAGCCGACATTCAGCGAGCAAGGCAAACTTACTTCGAAAGCCGCTGCTGAACTTGGTTTGAAAGAGGGCACACCGGTAACTTACCGTGGTGGTGACCAACCAAACAACGCATTGTCGCTCAACGTTTTGAATCCGGGCGAAATTGCCGCAACCGCAGGTACATCAGGCGTTGTTTACGGTGTTAACGGCGAAGTTAACTACGACCCGCAGTCGCGTGTTAACTCGTTTGCTCACGTCAACCACACTGCCGACCAAACACGCATTGGCGTTCTGCTCTGCGTGAATGGCACCGGAATTCTGAACTCGTGGGTTAAGCGTAACATCGCCCCCGACGGCATATCATACAACGAGATGAACGACCTGGCAGCCAAAGCCCCAATCGGCAGTGCCGGCTTGAGCGTGCTTCCGTTTGGTAATGGTGCAGAGCGTATGTTGGGCAACCGCGAAATCAACTGCTCAATCCGTGGTTTGAACTTCAACGTTCACTCGAAACACCACATTGTACGCGCCGCACAGGAAGGCATCGTCTTCTCATTTAAATATGGTATCGACATTATGGAGTCGATGGGAATGAAGGTGAACAAGATTCACGCCGGACACGCCAATATGTTCTTGAGTCCGATATTCCGCGACACACTTGCCGGCGTAACCGGAGCAACCATTGAACTTTACGACACCGACGGTTCGGTGGGCGCAGCCAAAGGTGCAGGTATGGGCGCAGGCATCTACAAGAACAACACCGAGGCATTCGCTTCGCTTGAGAAACTGGCCGTTATCGAGCCAAACAAATCGGCACGCCAAGAGTATGCCGACGCTTATGCGAAATGGAAATACCGTCTCGAGAAATCGATGAGCAAATAAAAAAGAAATTCGTGTTAAATAATTGATTTTTAATAACTACTAAAATTTAAAAAAATGGCACAAGAGTATTTTCCACAAATTGGAAAAATCAAATTCGAAGGTAAAGATTCGAAAAACCCTATGGCATTCCACTATTATGATGCCGAGAAAGTGATTATGGGCAAGCCGATGAAGGATTGGCTGCGTTTTGCAATGGCTTGGTGGCACACTTTGTGCGCCGACGGTAGCGACCAGTTCGGTGGCGGTACCAAATCGTTCCCCTGGAACAAGGGCGCCGATGCAGTTACCATTGCTAAACAAAAGGCTGACGCAGGTTTCGAGATTATGGAGAAACTTGGCATTCCTTACTTCTGCTTCCACGATGTTGACCTTGTTTCGGAAGGCGCTTCGGTTGAGGAGTATGAGGCTAACTTGAAAGCCATTGTTGCTTACCTGAAGGAGAAAATGGCAAAGACCGGCAAGAAACTTCTGTGGTCAACAGCCAACGTATTCGGCAACAAACGCTATATGAACGGTGCTTCTACAAACCCGGATTTCGACGTTGTTGCACGCGCTATCGTTCAGATTAAGAACGCTATCGACGCAGGTATCGAGCTTGGCGCTGAGAACTATGTATTCTGGGGTGGCCGCGAGGGTTATATGAGCCTTCTGAACACTGACCAGAAACGTGAGAAAGAGCATATGGCAACTATGTTGACTATGGCTCGCGACTACGCTCGCAAAAAAGGCTTCAAGGGTACATTCCTTATCGAGCCGAAACCAATGGAGCCTTCGAAACATCAATACGATGTTGACACCGAGACTGTTATTGGCTTCCTGAAAGCTCACAATCTTGACAAGGACTTCAAAGTTAACATCGAGGTTAACCACGCTACTTTGGCTGGCCACACCTTCGAGCACGAGTTGGCTTGCGCAGTTGACGCCGGTATGCTCGGCTCAATCGACGCTAACCGCGGTGATATGCAGAACGGCTGGGATACTGACCAGTTCCCAATCGACCAATACGAATTGGTTCAGGCTTGGATGCAGATTATCCGCAACGGTGGCCTTGGCACAGGTGGTACCAACTTCGACGCAAAAACTCGTCGCAACTCGACTGACCTTGAGGACATCTTCTTGGCACACATCAGCGGTATGGACGCAATGGCCCGCGCTCTTGAGAACGCAGCCAAACTGCTCGAGGAAAGCCCGTACAAGAAGATGCTGGCAGCTCGCTACGCATCGTTCGACAAGGGCGAAGGCAAGAAGTTTGAGGAAGGCAAGATGACTCTTGAAGAGGCTTACGAGTACGGCAAGAAAGTTAACGAGCCGAAGCAGACTTCAGGTCAGCAGGAGCTTTACGAAGCAATTGTTGCAATGTACGCTTAATCAGCGGTTTGCATATAACGGAAAAGGCGGAACTTGGTTCCGCCTTTTTTTGTGTCTTGTAAATTCTTCATTTCCATCCCGAAAACATTTTTCTTACATTTTTTCATAAAAACTCTTGTTTGTATCAAAATGTGTTGTATGTTTGCAGTGTACTAATACATTAATACACTATGATACTGATAAACAGTTTGGATTTCGGTTATTCAAAACACAAGGTGTTTGAAAACCTGAATCTTACTTTCGACGAAGGTAAGATTTACGGCCTTCTGGGCCTGAATGGCGCAGGCAAATCAACGCTCCTGTACTTGATGGGCGGCTTGCTTTTTGCCGACAATGGCAAGGTCGAGTTCAACGGCTTCGATATGCGGGAGCGTAACCCGAGGGCGTTGGCCGACCTTTTTTTCGTTCCTGAGGAGTTCGAACTTCCCGACGTTAAGTTTGAGACTTACATCAAGCTTCACGCTCCGTTCTATCCGAACTTCAGCCGCGAGACACTCGACCGCTGCCTGAGCGGATTCGGTATGGACACCAGCTGCCGTTTGAACAGACTCTCGATGGGACAGAAGAAGAAAGCGTTTATGTGCTTCGCGCTGGCGGCCAATACTGGTTTGCTCATTATGGACGAGCCGACAAACGGACTCGACATTCCGTCGAAAAGCCAGTTCCGCCAGGTTGTGTCGTCGTGTATGACCGACGAGCGCACCATCATCATCTCCACCCATCAGGTGCGCGATGTTGAGAACCTCATTGACCACATCACAATCATCAACGATAAGCAGATTGTGTTCAACCGCTCGGTGGCCGATATCACCGACCGTTTGGTTTTCACCGACGCTCGTTTCGGACAGAGACCTGAGGGTGCCATCTACGCGCAGCCGAGCTCGGTTGGCGAGCAGGTGGTGATGCCGCGTGGTGGCGAGCAGGAGACACCGCTCAACATTGAGTTGCTGTTCAACGCTGTTCTTGCTGAACGTGAGAAAGTTGCAACCATTTTCGCTTGAGGAGGGCATAGCTATGAACGATTTTTTTAATCTGAAACGGTTTTTGCTCGTCCTGCGGCGCGAACTGTGCCTGTCAACCAAGCCGTTGATTATCGGCACGGCGCTGATAGTCGGTTTGCTCGTGCTAAACTTTGCTGGACTTTGTAAAGTTTTCGATGTTAACTATATAGGTGTTAATAAGCGAGGAACGATTGATGGACTAATGGTATTTCTCGGACTCCTTACGTTTGTTGCCACAATAGCCGTTTGGGTGTCGTCGGCGCAAATATCGCACAACCTTGCCCGAAAGACTAATTTTCTGGCATTCAGCACACTGCCGGCCTCGACATTCGAGCGTTATTTGGCGCGTGTGGTTGTGTTCGGAATTCTGCCCTTGGTGGTTTGGTTCGCGCTCTATTTCGGCGTTCATTTGTCCGATGCGGTTGTCGATTATACAGAAATGAACGACCGCTATCAAGGTGGTTTTATCGCGCTGTGTGCGTGTGTGATACTGTTTTCGACAGTGTTTGCGTTCTGGGGCGCTGCCTTCCGCCGACACGGCTTCATTATTGGCTTCTGCGTTGCTGCGTTCTCGATTTTCGCGCTTTTCAGGTGGATTCTGCCCAACGTCAGCCTGATGTTTTTGGACCCGATTGGCCGCTTTGTTCAGCACGACTATTTCAGTTATGGCCGACTCCGCCTTGTGCTGGCCGTTGCGCTGCTGATTATTGGCGCGATAAACATTGGCGCAGGGTACTTCTTCTATCGGCGTAAGCAAATGATTGTCAAATCTGTAAAAAGACAATAGCTATGGAAGAGTTCAATTTCAAAAGGTTTTCGAGTGTGCTGAAAACCGACCTCTGTGAGGCTCGTCTGCACTATATCACCTGGGGCTGCGCTCTGCTTGCAACAATGATTTTGGCATACACATTACAGATTATCCGTCATAACTATCTTTTTGATGTCGATGGAAATATGACAATGTTGGCTCCCATCTGGCTGAACAACATTTCAAAATGGACCTACGGGATTGGCGTGTCGCTGCTGGTGGGCTGCGCGCTGTGGATGCCGTGCTCAATGACGGCCAACTATTCAACACGCGGCCGGCGCATTGCAGCCTTGGCTCTGCCGGCGTCAACCGGTGAGAAATTCGCCTCGCGCCTTGTGGTTTTCTGGCTTGTGCCGGTTCTGTTTAGTCTGCTGATGTTCTGGTTGATGCCGATCTCTTACGAGAATATTCCCGGCGAAACATTCAGCCGCTGGCGTGCCTATCGTCTTCCTATCAACCTGACGCTCGGCGCCTCGGGCCTTGTGGTGCTTGCCGGCACTCTCGCCCAAAAGCGCGTTATGCTCAAGCTGATACTGACGCTAACTGGCGTTGTGATGGTTATTTTGCTGATGGCTTTTTTGCTTGACAATCAAGTCAACAGAGGTGTCCACCCGCACGAACTCAATTGGATAGACAGACTTTTCAATTACATCAACGCCGAGCAATATCGCATCAGCATTGCACAGCTGGCAGTGAGCGAAACAGTGGTAACCGTCTGTCTGTTAGTATCTTATTTCAGATACAAACGCTTCACCCTTAAACGATAAAGCTATGGACTTTAAAGAGAGCAAACCTATATACTTGCAGATTGTTGACCGCATCTGCAACGAGATAGTTACAGGTAAATATCCTGAGAACGAGCGTATTCCGTCGGTTAGGGAATATGCGGCCATTGTTGAGGTGAACGCCAACACGGTGGTCAGGTCGTACGATTTTCTGCAAAGCGGCGATGTGATTTTCAACCGGCGCGGCATTGGCTATTTTGTCAGCGAGGGCGCCATTGAAAAAATTACCGCAATGCGGCGCGAGTCATTTATGAATGAGCAGCTTGCCGAGTTCTTCGACGAGATTGATATGCTCAGGATTCCAATCGAAACAATTGTTGAACTTTACAAAAAACGCAACAAACAATGAAACGCATTTTATTATATATGATTGTGTTGCTGATGATGTTGTATGCTATGACATCGTGCAACCCCTACGGCAGCCAAATTCCCGAAAAGCTGAACGGTTGCTGGGTGAGCCGCGACAACGGCCGCTGGGAGTACGGATTTTTCGAGGAGTTTGCCATCTGCAACAACAATTTCTGGCGCTATTATTCGGTTTCCGACACCGAGATTGTCCTCTACAGCAAAGGCGCCGCGGCACACACCAAAAACAATGGCAAAAAACTCGGCCTTGCCTTGGATAGTACTGCCATTACGCTGAAAATCAGTTTTGAAGGCGATTCAATACTGAACGTGAACGGCAAATGCTACTGGCAGTTCAACACGCCTTACGAGTTGAGCGGCACATCCGACGGCTTGTCGCAAATCGCCCATAACGATTTCGAGAAACTTATCGATTACCCCAACACTCAACCCGATACCGCCGACTTTGACGCAACCGCGCAAGGCGATGCCGTGGTGATGATTTATGAGCGCAACACCGCGCGGGGAATTGGTCAGTTTGCAAGGCGTTTTGAAGAAGTGAACCAATGCGACTTGTATCGTTTCTACAATCCGGACGACACCGTATCGTTGACTAAATTTGTTGGCAAGCTTATGGGTGGATTTGTTTTTTACACAAAAAACGCATTTCCATTGTATATGTCGACACAGAGTTCTTTTTCAGAGACTGTTGATTTCGACGAGCATTACGGGTTGCGTCATATTTTTGATGTTCAGGTAAATGGTTTGGCGGAATTCACCCTCAATTTTAATGCGTCTTTCTATGACCCTAGAACCTACATTATCGAGCCTGGCGATACGCTGATGCTTTTCTTTGACAGAGAGTCAGCCTCGGCTTTCGGCCCTCTGGTTTACAACCACCACCACATTATGGGCACCAACGAGCGTTTTTGCCGTGAGGTGGACGCTTTCTATAACGATATTTTTTGGAATGTTCATCAATATAACAAAGGTGGCTTTAATGATGATTGGAATCGACAACAAATGTCCGACACGGCTTATTTTGAGCAACGCTTAAAGCGTTATGCCGAAGACAGCGCTCTGTTGGAGAGCTATCTGACAAACTGCCCGATACCAATGTCGAAAAAGTTTGTGCGCTTTAGCCGCAACCAGCTGCTTTACAACTTTGCCGCCGACATTGCCAGCAACGCTTTTGCCGACGATTATCTGATGCAAAAATTCAGCCGGTTGAACGAGGACGATTTGTATTTGAGTGCCGATGCGCTGAATTTTGTGAAAAAATGGATTCTGTGCCACAATATGTGGCTCAACGGCAATATGCCTGTCACCCGTGAGAATGTTGAGCAGCACCCCGATGGTATTCTCTATGGCGATTATAACCAGGGTGCATTCATTATCGATGCTAAGGTGCTGCGCGATATGGGTTTGAGCGATAAGTTTATTGAGGATTTCCGCTATTCAGTTTATAGCGATTTCATATGGAGCTCGAAATATCACAACGATGGCTCGCGCGACAAACTTGAAGATTTTGAGGAGGATAACTTGTTGCGGAACTTTACCAACGAAACTTATCTTGAAAATGTGAAAGGAACAATCGAGTCATATAAAAGAGAATTGATGACAAAACGTGACTAACAAACAAACCTCAATATAAATGTTTCATAGTCGGTCCCTGCCGGAGCCTGCCAAGGTTCCCGGCAGGGCTTTTTTATGTCAACCTTCAACTTAAAACTCCCAAAACTTAGAACTTAAAACTTCAAAAACTTAGAACTTAAAACTCTACAAAACTTAGAACTTAAAAACTATTTTTGCGCAAAGCGATTTTGGGGAATGTCATTACGCCGATTGATATTGTTGCTGATGTGTCTTCTTCCGCTGCTGACGGTGGCTCAGCGGCGCGGAGCGCGGCGTGCGGCGCCCGAAAGCTGGGACCGCGAGGTCATCAACACCTACTTCCGCGAAAACAGCCCTGCCAACATCATCGACACCGCTTTCTACGACGCCTACCGCTATCTGAACTATGAGCTACCGGCCGACACGGCACACCGTAATTTCTCCGATTTTGTGCGTCTCATCGACGATAATCGCCCCGCCATTGAGCTGGCTTGGATGCGCGCTTTCTGCGATACGGTGATTCAGCGTCACGACCGGTTCGAGCGCGAGATGACCGACAACCGTATGCGGTGGCACTTGCGCCGCCAACTCGATACAATGGATGTTTCGAGCGCCGATTCGCTCTTCGGCGACATCCTCGACCTGATGATGGACGAAACCGTCAATTATGACAGCCTTGTGTCGCTCACCACGCCCTACACCGACACATTGGTGAAAGCCATCCGTAAAAACTTGGCCGATGTGCGCAAAATGCCGGTTTTCAGTCAGATACGCCGTCTGCGCAACGATACCACAGTCTTTTATCTTGTCAACCTTAACGGCGATTCGCTGCGGTTCCGGCTGTTTGATGGCAGTTCGCGCGTCATCCGCACCACCATCAAAGACCTTGCCGGCAACGACCAGCCGGTGCTCATCCGCGACATCCATCGCAACTCGTTCCGTCTGCTCATCAACGACTCGCCGGAAATCGAAGTTGACGATATGGAGAAAACCCGCCAGCTTTTTCACGATTTGCTGACGCAGAACCGCGCCACATTGATTCGTCTGCCGCTTGAGCCGCCCGAGGACCCCAACTACTGGCGTTTTGGCGGGCGTATCAGCCTCGATGCCACGCAGATGGCTCTGCACAACTGGGTGAAGGGCGGCGAGAACACCATTACGCTCATTTCCACGCTCGAACTTTACGCCAATTACAAGCGCGGTGCGCACTCGTGGGAAAACAAAGGCGTGTTCAAGTACGGAACCATCCGTCAGGGCGAGAAGTCGCTGCGCACCAACGAGGATAAAATGAACATCACTTCGAGCTACGGCTACCGCGCGTTCAAAAAGCTCTACTACAGCGCGCAACTCGAGTTCAAGTCGCAGTTTGGGCCCATCTACGAGTACAGCGGCAATGTCAAGACGCGGCTCGCCTCGCGGTTTATGGCGCCGGCCACGCTAACCGTTGGCGCCGGTGTTGAGTACAAGCCCGATGCCAGCAACAGCATAACGCTTTCGCCGCTGTCGTCGAAAAACACCTTTGTGGTGAGCGACACCGTCAGCCACAAGCGCTACAATGTTGACGAGGACAAATATGTGCGCAGTGAGACCGGTCTCTATCTTAAGTGGGTGTATAAAAACAAGTTATGGAAGGATATTGAGGTTAATTCGGTGGCCGAGTTCTTCTCCAACTATTTCCACAAACCGCAGAATGTCGATGTCGATTGGAACCTCGATTTGGTGTTCCCCATCAACTATTACGTCCGCGCCACCATCACCACCGAAATGATTTACGATGATGACCAGGAAATTCCGGTGAAGGACAGCGACGGAAAGCAGATTGGAACCACCAAAGGATTGCAGTTCAAAGAGCTGATGAAGCTGGGCATTGTCTTCAGGTTTTGATTTTGGTATATTGTTTTTCCGTGTTTTCCGTGCGTTCCGTGTTTAATAAATCCGTGGTTAAAACACAAAAAAAGCGGAAGACGCAGCCTCCGCTTAACCCAAAGATGCGCTCGGCATCTTAATTCATTACCAACTCAACCAATCCGCTCTCAGTTTTTTCGGTGCGATGAGCCCTCGCAAACGCCATTATGTTGCCGATTGTGGCATCCGACGGACTGAACTGGTCGTGTAATCCGGCTTCCAAAATGTCGGTTGGTTTGCTTTTTTTACTGAGTATGTTGCTGAGTTTAAAAAAGATAGTAAAACATTTCACCATAGGCAAAGTCCCTTTTTAATTAAATTGTTTTTAGTAGTCGCACAATTTGAACGCTGCTTATTGCAAAATATTTTGTGTCAGCAGAAAAAAGTTGGCTGAAAATGAGGAAACAATAAAAACACTAATTTCGTCGTCCGGAAATAAAGTCTGACTTATGGACGAATCAAGGATTTTGGTTGAGCGGCTGGCCGCAAAAATGCTGGCGGCGGGCACGTGGGTGGCTACGGCCGAGAGTTGCACCGGCGGCAACATCGCCCACCGGATAACGCTTGTGCCGGGCAGTTCGGCGTGGTTCAAAGGGGGAGTGGTGTCGTACACAAATGAAGTGAAAATGAAAGTGCTGGGCGTGCCGTCGGAGCTGATTGAGCAATACACTGAGGTTTCGCACCAGGCGGCCGAGGCAATGGCCGAGGGAGCAAGGCGCGCAACGGGTGCCGATTTTGCCGTTTCCACCACCGGCATTGCCGGGCCAACCGGCGCCACCGCCAATGACCCCGTCGGAACAGTGTACGTTGGTGTGGCCACACCCGACAAAGTGGTGTCGCAACGCATTGTTTTCGGCACCGACCGCGAGCGGAATATTGAGCGGTTCACTATTGCCGCACTCGAAACGCTGCTGGCCAACGTGTGAATATCAATCTGAGAATCAATTAGAAAAACACGCAAATGTCTGATACCGAAATCGCTTTGCGAAACAACAGAAAGTGTCAAAAAAAACACTAAAAAACATTTGCTTTATTGAATTTTAAACACGTACTTTGCAATCCGATTTTTAGAAGAAAACTATATAAAAAAAGTTATATGTCACGAGTTTGTCAAGTAACAGGAAAACGTAGCATGGTTGGTAACAACGTTGGTCACTCTAACTTGAAGACCAAGAGAAAGTTCCATGCAAATTTGTTCAAGAAAAAATTCTACTATCCTGAAGAGGACCGTTGGATTACCTTGAAAGTATCAGCAAGCGGCTTGCGCGATATCAACAAAAAAGGTTTGCACAAGATGCTGCAAGAGGCCAAAGCCGCAGGTTATATCAATAACTACTAAAAAATAGTTCGAAATGGCAAAGAAAGCAAAAGGTAACAGAGTTCAGGTGATTCTGGAATGCACCGAGCAAAAAGAGAGCGGTGTGCCAGGAATGTCGCGGTATATTACCACTAAGAACCGCAAAAACACCCCCGAGAGACTGGAAATGCGTAAGTATAACCCATTCCTGAAGAAGGTTACAGTTCACAAGGAGATAAAATAATAGGCTATGGCAAAGAAAGTAGTTGCAACCCTGAAAACAGGCGACGCTAAAAGTTTCGTAAAATGCATTAAGATGGTAAAATCGCCGAAGACAGGCGCTTACCAGTTCAAGGAAGAAGTTGTTAATGCTGAGCACGCAAAGGATTTTTTCAAGAAATAATTTTTTGATTTACCATTAAAAAGGCTTTCTTCGTATTCGGGGAAAGCCTTTTTATTTGGCGGCTGTTCCATTACACTTAAGCGGATTTGAATTATGGGCTTATTTTCTCGTTTTCAGAAAGATACGCTCGACAAGGGTTTGGCGAAAACCAAAGAGAGCGTGTTCAAAAAAATATCCCGCGCCATTGTGGGAAAGTCAACCGTTGACGATGAAGTGCTTGACAATCTGGAGGAAGTGCTGATTACTTCGGATGTGGGCGTTGAAACCACGCTGAAGATTATCGAGCGTATCCAGGAACGTGCTAAGGCCGACAAGTATCTCAACACCAACGAGTTGAACGCTCTGCTGCGCGACGAGATTACCGCCCTTTTGGCCGAGAACAAAGCCAACTCACACGACAACGCCATTGAAACCATTGCGGGCAAGCCGTATGTGATTATGGTTGTGGGTGTTAACGGGGCAGGAAAAACAACAACAATCGGAAAGTTAGCCAACAAATTCAAACAGCAGGGCAAGAAGGTGATGATTGGCGCTGCCGACACCTTCCGCGCCGCCGCCATTGAGCAACTCGAAGTTTGGGCAAACCGCGTCGACGTGCCCATTATCAAGCAGCGTATGGGTTCCGATCCCGCTTCGGTGGCATATGACACAC
Organism: uncultured Bacteroidales bacterium; assembly: GCA_902790595.1. GTDB lineage: Bacteria > Bacteroidota > Bacteroidia > Bacteroidales > SZUA-534 > RUG13583. Next base: position 276,657 of record CADASL010000002.1, on the reverse strand, counting down.
TAGAGTCGGCAACTAAAAACGGTGCTGATGTTGTCATAATCGATACGGCTGGCCGCCTTCACAACAAGGTGAACCTGATGAACGAGTTGACCAAAATCCGCAAGGTGATGCAGAAAATCGACCCGCAGGCGCCACACGATGTGATGCTTGTGCTCGACGGCTCGACAGGCCAAAATGCCTTTGAGCAGGCCAAGCAGTTCACTTTGGCAACCGAAGTGTCGTCGCTGGCAATAACCAAACTCGACGGCACGGCCAAGGGCGGCGTGGTTATCGGCATATCGGACCAATTCAAAATCCCCGTGCGTTACATTGGCGTGGGCGAGGGAATCGACGATTTGCAGGATTTTGTACCCGCTGAATTTGTTGACTCATTATTCTCATAATCAACCATTTGCTTAACATTGCAATGAAAAAGACAATCAACCTTCTGACAATGGGGTGCTCGAAGAATCGCGTTGACAGCGAGATTCTTATGCGCCAACTCGTGGCCAATGGTTTCGATGTGAGTTACGAGGCCGAGTCGGGAAAATTCGACTTTGTGGTAATCAACACCTGCGGATTTATAAACGATGCTAAAGAAGAGTCAATCAATACGATACTTGAGTTTGCCGAGCAGAAAAAACACCGTCGCGTGGGCAAAATCGTGGTTTGCGGCTGCCTGAGTCAGCGTTACCGCGAAGAGTTGAAGACCGAAATCCCCGAAGTTGACGCGTGGTTCGGCAAGTTTGAGCTGAAGCCGATGCTGCAATACTTTAATGCTGAATTTCACTGCAATCTGCAGCCTGGGCGCACGCTGACAACACCGCCGCATTATGCCTACGTGAAGATTTCGGAAGGTTGCAACCGCACCTGCTCATTTTGTGCAATTCCCAATATTACAGGTAGTTACAAGTCGCGACCGAAAGAAGAAATTTTGGAAGAGTGCCGCCTGCTGGTTGCTTCGGGCGTGAAGGAGATAATTCTGATTGCGCAGGATTTGTCGTTTTACGGCGTTGATTTGTACAAGAAGCAGTGCCTTGCCGAACTGATGGAATCAATAGCTGAAATCGACGGATTGGCTTGGTTAAGAATACATTACACCTATCCGGCACACTTCCCGACCGACATTCTCGATGTGATGGCGCGCCATAGCAACATCTGCAACTATCTCGACATTGCTTTGCAGCACATCAGCGACAATATGCTCACTCGGATGCGCCGAAATATCAGTAAACAAGAAACTTACAATCTTGTGCGTGAGTTCCGCAAGCGCGTGCCTGGCCTTGTTTTGCGCACCACTCTGCTTGTGGGCCACCCCGACGAAACCGACCAAGATTTTGCCGAACTTGTTGAATTTGTTAAAGATGTGCGCTTCGACCGCTTGGGCGTCTTCACCTACTCGAACGAGGAACACACCTATGCCTTTGAAAATTACACCGATAACGTGCCCGAAGATGTGAAACAGCGGCGGATGGAGGAGATTATGGCCATTCAGCAGCAGATTTCGTTGGAAATCAATCAGAAAAAAATCGGGCAAACCATAAAAGTGCTGATAGACAGACAGGAAGGCGAATATTTTGTTGGCCGCAGCGAGGGCGACTCACCCGAAGTTGACGGCGAAGTACTCGTTTCGGGCGCCAACCTACCAATCGGCGACTTTGTCAGCGTGCGCGTCACCGATGCCGACGAATTCGACCTTTACGCTGAATTGGCGTGAGTTAACCACGGAACACACGAAAATCACAGAAATCGCGCTGAAGGCGCAACTTATAATAGCCTATGGCTGCCGAAAAAGGTAGCCATAGAATAAAAAAGCAACTATCAACTTCGCTGAAAACGCAACTATAATAGCCTATGGCAAAGCGAAGCGGCGCCATAAATGAAAAATACAATTATCGACTTCGCGCTGAAAGCGCAACTCATAATAGCCTATGGCAAAGCGAAGCGGCGCCATAGGAAAATGGGGCAGTCCTAGTCAGCGCCCTGAAAGGGCAACTCAAAAAAATGCTATTTTCGCAAAACAATAATTATCAAGAAAATGGCACAATCACTATCGCAACTATTTGCCCATATCACATTCCACGTGAAAAGCACAAGTTGTCAAATAAAAGACGAAGATTCTCAATCACTGTATGCCTACATTGGCTCTATTCTCAACGATTTGGAATCCAAACCAATAATTATCAATGGAATGCCTGACCATATCCATATTTTCTGTTCGCTTTCGAAAAATATCGCCGCAGCGAAACTTATTGAAGATGTTAAAAGGCATAGTAGCAGATGGATAAAACAACTTTCTGACTATTACAAGAATTTTGCCTGGCAAAGCGGATATGGCATTTTTTCAGTCAGTCCGTCGCTGTACGACAAAACCTTCAATTACATTCAGAATCAGAAGAATCACCACAAAAAGGCTTCGTTTAAAGAAGAGTTGCTATTGTTTTTGAAGCAATATAACATTGATTATGACGAGCGGTATTTGTGGACAGATTGAGTTGCGCTTTCAGCGCGCCAATTACACTTTCGCCTATAACCCAACGTGCCGTGCACTCATTCTTCGTGCACTTTGCGTTGGGCTGTCTTGATTTGCGCTTTCAGCTCGTTTCCATATTTGGCACCATTCAAATTGTTGATTTAACAACAATATCGCCCTAAAAAGGCAACTGATAATAGTCAAAGGCAAAGCGAATCGGCGCCATAGAATGAAAATTCAACTGTCAACTTCGCGCTGAAAGCGCAACTTAAATAGCCTATGGCAAAGCGAAGCGGCGCCACAGGAAAATGTTACAATCACCGAAAGCGCCCTGAAAGGGCAACGAATAAAACTCTTTGCCCCTGAAAAATCGGGGCTATTTTTGTTTTCCGATTCCAAATTCGCAGCCGTTGCTGCAAAATCAGATATTCTTTTGTAAGTTTGTGCAAACCCGAGCTGCAATTATTGGTGCGGATTTGATTGTATAAAACGTATAAACAATAGTGAATGAAGTAAAAGATTGATTTAACATATTATAAATAGCGATTAGAGACTATTCTTGGCACTAAATCTTCCACAATTGTCATTTTGACACGCTTTCAAGAATAAGTTTCCATACAGCCATTGTTGAATGGCGTGGAATACTTGTCGGAAAGCGTGGGGTGTGGAAGCCCGAGTGTCAGGCAGGTAGTTAATTCCACGCTTTTTTATTGTAAACCGATAACGCAATGGCCACGGAACAGAATCTTCACATTGGGCAACTAATTAAATCCGTTTTCGACGAGAGCGGGTTGAGTGTGGCTGAATTTGCGCGACGCATAAATTGCGGGCGTCCAAATGTCTATTCCATTTTCGAGCGTAGCACCATTGATGTTAAGCAACTCGTTGCCGTTTGCAAAGCCATGAATCATAATTTTTTAAACGATATTGAAATTCTCTGCGACATAAAGCAGGATTCCCCTTTGCAATCAATCAACATAAATTTGAATATCACCGATTTAGATAGCGGCAAAGCCGCTAAAGTTGCCCGTTTCCTTAATGAATTAAACGACTTAGACCGTCAGTAACTTTGACGCAAACCGTCATTGATTTTGACGGTAAGGTGTTAAGGCTGTGGCGGCGATGTGAGTAGTTTTACGGTGATAAATGATTTATAATTTTTAAACTTATTTATATGGCACATTATATAAAATGCGATTGGTGCGGGAAACGCTTCGATGATGAAACTGGTTGGACTGCTGGACCGCGATGGAATAAAAGGTATTATTGCTCTAAACAATGCTGCAATGAAGGTGAGGATAATTTGACAGATGATGAAATAAGAGAAGACAATTTGAGTTTTGGTGCGAGATTAATACGTGGTATCAAGAATTTGATAATAAGAATTCTTCTTACCATACTTGTTCTCATACTGTTAGGCATTCTTTTGAAAGTAACTGGACAAATATAGGCTTCAATTATGGAAGAAATGAAAGTATGCCCATTTTGTGGCAAAGAGATTCTTGCGGTTGCAAAGATGTGCAAGTATTGTAGGGAATGGCTTCCTGAAGAACCTGCTAATACAGCAGACAATACAAAGACTGAACAACCCTTGAAAAATGAGCCTATTAATGCAGAAGAATATACCCAAGAAGAGAGTTCTTCGGTAGAAGAATCTGTTCAAACAACGAAATTAACTGGAGCAGAAAGAGATGCTAGAATCGATGAATTAAAAAAACAAATGTTTAGGTTGAGACTTGATAAGTCCAGAGCCCAAAAAGAAGGTAAGGATACTAGTGACATAATGGCAAAACACAAAGAACTACAAAAAGAATTACACCAATTAGACCTTGAAAAAGGACTCGAAGAAGGATATTGGGTTCGTACAGATGATGGTACTATTATTAGTAATAGAACGATAGAATGTGATTACCACCCTTATCGGCCTTTCGTTCTAGTAGGAATCGCAGTGATTGCAATCATTGCTGTGATTATATTTTTAACACACAGATAAAAACAGCATTCCCACACATTCAAAAGGCGGTACCCATTTAGTATCGCCTTTTTTATGTCTGTGATAATCTGTGTTTTCAGTGTTCCCGATAGCAATCGGGCCTGTGCGAAAAATAGACTGTCTGCACTTTTAATTCCCCAAAAATATTAGCCGAAAGTTTGCGTGTAACAAAATGTTTGTATATTTAACTTCATTTTTCACGAAAAAACTATGGTAAACAGAGTAACTTTGATTGGCAACGTGGGCAAGGACCCCGAGGTCCGCTATTTGAATGAAGGCGTTGCAAGCACAACTATCTCGCTGGCAACCAACGAGACTTACACCGACAAATCGGGCAACCGCACCACACACACCGAGTGGCACCGAGTGGCGCTTTGGCGCAATCTGGCTGAGGTGGCCGAAAAATATATCCGCAAGGGCACAATGCTTTATATCGACGGAAAACTGTCGACTCGCAGTTATACCGACCGCGAAGGCAAGGAACACACTGTGACAGAAGTGATTGCCAACGATATGAAGATTTTGAGCGGCAAATATCAGCCGCAGACTGGCACAACCGAAACAGCGTAAATCACTTATTTCTAACCACTAAACAAATTTTAACAATGATCAACAAGGCAATTTTAGTCGGGAATGTGGGCAATGAGCCCGAAATTCGCACTTTGGACAACGACACAAAGGTGGCAACCTTCTCGCTGGCAACAAGCGAGCGTTATCAGGACAAATCGGGCCAACGTCAGGAACGCACTGAGTGGCACCGAATTGTTGCTTGGCGCGGACTTGCGGGCATTATTGAACAATATGTGCACAAGGGCACAAAATTGTATATCGAAGGCCGAATCACCTACCGCCAATACAAAGACAAGGATGGCAACGACCGTTTCACAACTGAAATTGTTGCCAACGAGATGAAAATGCTCGATTCGCGCAACGGCGGAAGTTCAAATTCGGGCGGTTCGGTTGGTGAGCCTGCCACTAATTACGACTCGGCACCGCAACCAACTCAGGCACCGTTGGAAGCCGACGATTTGCCGTTTTAAGTTTAACCAATAGCATAGATTTTGGAAAACGACCCTTATACGCAAGAGACAGTTGCTGATTTACAAGCAATTGGCTCTTGCTTTTCAACAGATGCGGCGCTGATTGCCGCAATAGTTGCTGGCGTTCTGCTAATGATAGCCGCCGCACTTGTGTCGGGCAGCAAAGTTGCTTTTCTGTCGATTAACACACAACAAATCAGAACTTTGCGCAAAAGCAAGAAAATCACCGCCCGCACAGCACTCAAATTTATCGACAAACCTGAGGAACTGCTTGCGCTCACGTCGGTGCTCAATTGCATTAACTATGTGGCCGTCGCCATACTGTTTATGTACGTCACGCGTCAGCCGCTTTCGTTTCTGCACCCCGCGTTATGCCTTGTTCTTCAGGTAGTTATCATTACACCGATACTGCTTGTTTTTTGCGAGGTGATGCCTAAAATGCTCGCCCGCCAAAATCCCGACGGGATAATCGGCTTTATGTCGATTCCACTGCTGATAATGAGCAAGATAATGAAGCCGCTGACGTTCTTCGTGGCTCGCAACAATCGTCACGTTGAGTTGCAAATACATAAGAATCAGTCAATTTCGATGGACGAACTGTCCGACGTGATTGAAGAAAATCCGACAGGCTTGATGAGCGAGCGCGAGATGCTGAAGGGCATTATCGAGTTTGGCAACATTGAGGTTTCGGAGATTATGTGCCCGCGGGTGGATATGGTGGCCATTGAGTCGAAGGAGCCGTTTGAGCAGGTGCTGAAAAAAATCACCGAATCGGGTTATTCGCGCATTCCCGTTTACACCGACACGTTCGACCAAATATCTGGTATTCTGTATATTAAAGACTTGCTGCCGTATGTGAACAACAAAAACGGCTTCAAGTGGATGACGCTTATCCGTCCGCCGCATTTTGTGCCCGAGAACAAGAAAATCAATGAGTTGCTTGAGGAGTTGCAGATGCAGAAAAACCATATGGCCATAGTGGTCGATGAGTACGGCGGCACGTCGGGCCTGGTGACGATGGAGGACATTATTGAGATGATTGTGGGCGACATTTCCGATGAGTTCGACGAGGAGGAATCCGACTTCACGCGCGTCGATGAGAACACCTATATTTTCAAAGGCAAAACGCTGCTTTCGGATTTCTGCGATGAGTTGGAGATTGATTCCGAGACATTTGCCGAGGCGCAAGGCGAGTCGGAGTCGCTGGCTGGACTGATTCTGGAGATGAAAGGCGAACTGCCGCGCAAGAACGAGCGTTTTGAGTGCTGCGGCTTCGAATTTACTGTCCTTGAGGTAGATAGGCGGCGAATCACTTCGGTGAAGGTGCACCGCAAAATTGCCGTCGAACCCGCACCTGCCGACCAATGATTTGGCTACCTTTGCAACCAAATTGCTGATTATGACAAAAATCGTTTCACTGTTTGCGCTTGTCGCGATGCTGGTGTCTTGCGGCAACGACTATGTGCCGAAACCGCGCGGCTATTTTCGTGTCGATATGCCTGAAAAAACTTATCAATCAATCGATTGTAAGGTGCCGTATGCGTTTGAGTACCCAACTTACGCAACCTTCGATTTGCGCAACAGCAAGAATCCCGACGAGCGCTATTGGGCCGATGTCAACTTCAAGTCGCTCAACGCGAAAATCCATTTGAGTTACAAGGCAATCGACCATAATTTGGATAGTTATATTACTGATGCACACAACTTTGTGTATAAGCACACAATAAAAGCCGATGCCATTAGCGAGACGCCGTACGACAATCCTGACCGCAAGGTTTATGGTCTGCTTTACGAAATCAGCGGCGATGCGGCGTCGAACGTGCAGTTCTATGTGACTGACAGCGTGCGCCATTTTGTGCGCGGCGCGCTCTATTTCAACGTGGTGCCAAACAAAGATTCGCTCGCGCCGATGCTCGATTTCATTAACGCCGATATCAAGCACCTGATTGAGACTTTTAGTTGGAACTAACTATGCCACTGCTATTTACACAGACGATTGGCGATGCTGTATTAGGTGTTTGGAGCAAACAGGAGACGGCAGAGCAACTTTTGCCTATGATTTGTTTGCACGATGCGGATAAGGCTGTGTATGAGCAAATTGGCAACGACCGCCGCCGCACCGAATGGCTCACAACGCGAATCGTGCTGCGCGAGTTGCTCAACCGCGATGTAACTATTGCCCACGACAGCAACGGTAAACCATATATCACTGAAAACAAGGGTTTTATATCAATTTCGCACTCAAAAAATATGGTGGCCGTGATGGTGGCCAAACAGAATTTGGGTATCGACATTGAGCAGATTACCGCACGGACAACAAAAGTCCGCCATAAATTCCTGACTGGCAGTGAATTGGATTGGTGCAAAACCGATACTGAGCACACTCTTGTCTGGACGGTCAAGGAAGCCGCCTATAAGTTGATTGGCTGCGGACTGGAGCACACCGAAGTTGAGATTGAAGAAAATCCAAACTTCACGCAAGTGGCTGATTATAATATTGTTATACGTAAAAACGCGCCTGTCAGTAAAAACTGCCACTCGCAACTAATCGGCGACAATATTTTGTCGTATATTATCGGGTAGAATAACGGAATATGTTACTGACTGATATTCAAGAAAATATTGCCAAAGGCCGCAAAATGTTCGCCCTGCTTATCGACCCCGACAAGCAGAATGAATCCGATTTGCTGCGCCTAACCGAAAAAATCAACTCGCCCGCTGGGCCCGATATTGTTTTGGTTGGCGGAAGTCTGCTGTTTAGCAATATCGACGCTACTGTGGCCACTTTGAAACGCAACACACAAAAGCCTGTGATTCTGTTTCCAGGTAGTGCGATGCAAGTAACTGACAAGGCCGACGGTATTCTGCTGCTATCGCTTATTTCGGGCCGCAACCCCGAATTTCTTATCGGTCAGCACGTGCAGGCGGCACCCGCTTTGGCCAAATCTGGCATTGAGATTCTGCCCACGGGCTATATGCTGATTGGCGAAGAAAACTACACTTCGGTTCGCTACATAAGCAACACAATGCCAATACCTTACAACAAAACCGACATTGCAGTGGCTACGGCTCTGGCTGGTCAGATGTTGGGCTTGAAGGCCATTTATCTGGAAGGCGGAAGCGGTGCCGCCAAGCCCGTCAGTGCCGAAATGATTGCGGCCGTGCGCCGTGCGGTTGGTCTGCCACTGATTGTCGGCGGTGGTCTGCGTTCGGCAGCCGATGTCACAACTGCCTTAAAATCAGGCGCCGACATTGTCGTGGTTGGCACTTCGATTGAGAGTAACTATGGGTTGGTTGAGGAAATCTCTCGCGCTGTGGCAGATTTTTCTCGCTAACTGTCTGCATTTCAGTTGCATATTTAAATCCGTTCGCTATCTTTAAAGTCGGTTTTGTGATTCGTAATCAGCCGGATTGGCAATGCCATTGACATATTTATAATTGGCATTCAGCAGAAATCAACGGTCTGCCGAGGCCTCCTAAAAATTTATTTCTATGAGAACAATCTCGTTTTTTGTTGCGTCAGTAGGAATGTTGCTGATGACGCAGTCGTGCTCAAACTCGCCGAAACAGGCGACAGACAACGCACAAATGCCACGAGGCGAGGCTGTCGCCGAAATCACCGCAGCTGCCGACGAACTTATCGCCTACACTGACACGCTTGATGGCGTGACACTTCAGAGCGTGATGATTGCCCAACACGGTAAAGTGATTTACGAAAAATGGGTGAACGGCGGTGCGGCCGACACTCCGCACGTGATGCACTCTGTCAGCAAATCGTTTTGCGCAACGGCTGTCGGTATGCTTGTCGATAATGGCAAGTTGAAGGTTACCGACAAGGTTGTCGATTTCTTTCCCGACCAATTGCCAGCCGAAGTCTCCGATAATCTGAAAGCGATGACCGTTCGCGACCTGCTCACAATGAACTGCGGCCACGAAACCGAGCCAAGCGTTCGTCGCAACGGCGACAGTACTAATTGGGTTTCGGCCTTTCTTGAGCACCCCGTCACCAAGGAGCCGGGCACGTGGTACTGCTACAATTCAATCGGCACTTATATGCTTTCTGCTATTGTGCAAAAGATTACAGGTCAGAAAGTTGTCGATTTTCTCACGCCGCGTCTTTTCGAGCCGCTGCATATCGAGAAACCACGTTGGGACGAGAGTCCGCAAGGCATTAACTGCGGCGGATGGGGACTTTTTATCAAGACGGAGGATATGCTGAAGTTCGGCCAACTCTTTTTGCAGCATGGCCAATGGGAAGGCAAGCAACTGTTGAGCCGCGAGTGGGTGGCTGAAGCGTCGGCTTGCCAAGTGCCGTCTGTCCCGGCAGGTACTCGTCCCGATGAGGTTGAGGCTAAAGGTTTGACCACCGACAACTGCGCGTGGCTGCTTGGCTACGGTTACCAAATGTGGCGCTGCCCCGACAACGCCTATCGTGCCGACGGCGCCCGCGGCCAATACATTATTGTAATGCCCGACCAAGATGCTGTGATTGCAGTAACCGCCGATTCACCCGACTTGCAGGCTGAATTAAGTAGCATTTACAAATATTTGTTCCCGGTGCTTAATAAATAAAAGCGACCGCATATAAAACAAAAGAGCCGTGAGACAATTCTCACGGCTCTTTTGTTTTTAATTTGATATTAATCATTCACCATCACCCGTTTCACTATACTGCCAGTTTTTACAATGTAAACACCTGTGCCGTTGACAGTTATTTCCGCGCGGATGCGATGAATCGCGTCACTACAAACCAATGCGCCCATTGCATCATAAACGCGAATTTCATCGGTGGCGTTTTCAACAACAATGGTGTTGCGGTGGGCGTAGATGTTGATGGCGTTGGCGGCGGATTCTGCGATGGAGGTTGGGTTGTATCCCCAAACTACTGGTAGGTTATCTTCGTTCCATCTTTTATTCCATCCTTTTGGTTGGGAACTTGCCTCGCAGTATATAGTCAAGTTACTACAGCCATAAAAAGCACTATAATCAATTTTTGTTACAGATTCAGGAATGGTAACCACAGAAAGGTTATTGCAGCTTATAAACGCACGGTTGCCAATTTCTGTTACTGAATTAGGAATGGAAACTGATTCAAGGTTGCTACAACCATAAAACGCAAGGTTGCCTATTTTGATTACTGAATTAGGAATGAGTACTGTCTTAAGGCTCTTGCATCCGATAAATGCATCTGTAGCAATATACTTACAATTGCCGTTTATTTCGCACGATGATATGTCTTTCGACTTAGCTTTTATCAGCCACAAATATGGGTTATCGTCATTTCCCAAATACAAGGCATTATCGTATTCATAGTATTGCAAGTTGTTGCAGCCTTTAAATGCATCCCAATCAATGCTTGTAACTGATTCAGGTATGATTACTTCTTTTAGATTAGTACAGCCTTCAAATGCATAGGGACCGATGCTGGTGGCTGAATTAGGAATAATTACTGATTCCAAATTAATGCAATCTCTAAATGCACCATTGCTAATACCATTCACTGAAAAGGTGTCGCCAGCAATAATTGTCGAAGGTATTATGATTCTTCCCGAATAGTATGTTGCCCCGTCTACGAGAGTCTGGTTGCTGTTCCACACCCTTGAAGCTACTTCGACAATGCCATTGTTCCTTACCTGATAACGGATACTGTCTTTTGTAAAGTACAATTGTGCATATCTAACATCAATATCACTTTCTATGATTATTGAAGTAAGATTTGAGCAACCCAAGAATGCTTCATCACCGATTTCTGTTACAGAATTTGGGATAGTAATCGATGTGAGGCTTTTACAGTTGCAAAAAGCCCATTCCCCAATTGTTTTTACAGAATTTGGAATAGTAATTGAGTCCAATGAACTACAACCAGAAAATGCATCTTTGTCAATGTAGTTTATAGAATTCGGAATGGATATAGAATTTAGGTTCGAACATCCCCAAAATGCAGAACTACCAATTCCAACAACAGAAAATTCTACAGAACCATCCATTAATCCTAAGAACCAGACGGCTTTTTCAGGAATCGTTATAGTTGTCGCTTGATAATGCTTGCCAGTTCCTGGTTGCGTTACTTCAGCGGTATATTTTTTCCCATTTACCTGATTGTAACATAGACCATTATATACAAAATCATAGTCTTCCGCCCAAACTTGTCCTGCAATTATTGTGGCGAAAATGAATGTCAAAATTCGTTTCATATTTTAATATTTAATTGTTAATGTGAATTATCATTTTTGTTTTGGTATAGAATTTTGTTTGGATTTAGATATAGATTGAAGTTTAATAAGATTTAATTCATTTACCCTCTCAATTAGCGCATTCGTAGCACAGAACAAAGGTTGTGTTTGAGTATGAAAATCAGCCTCTGACTTATCTTCCCGAACAATTGCCCTTTCGTTTTGTTTTATAAGTGAGATAATGTTAATATTCGTTAATTCGCCAATTAGTATGCCCATTATCATATACATATCGTTGAAAAGTTCGCTATCATACTCGCCATTCATCATTTTCAAAATAACCTCGTCATACTTATTTTGTGCATCATATAGCTTCATATTCAAAAGTTTCTCTCTCATTATAAATATTTCGTCATCAACTTCATCAAGTCTGCTTTGTACTGCTTTTTCGAAATCTTGAAGGTTAATTTTCTCTTTCGAACTTACTTCTATAATCTTTGTAGATTGGTCAACTCTACTGTAACTGTCTTTAACATTTGCATAATACAAATTCAAGAGTATGCCTTTCGTTACGTTCATAAATGAAGGGTCGTTCACGAATACATTGATGCATTGCTTTTCTCTGTCGATTCCGGTTTTGTAATACTTGTTACACATAGCTATAATCCTCCTATTTTAATTCCTCAAATTTACCCAATCCCCACCAACAGTCTCAAAATCAACATTTCTAAAACGGACGCTATTCGGTCTTATTTGGAAATGTTTGGCAGGTTCAGAAGTTCGGAATAGTAGTGGAAAAGGTCAACGTTGAGGGCTTGCGAGATTAGGAGAATCTGGTTGGCATCGATAGATTGCTTCTTGTAAATCTTGCTGATGGCTGGCGGACAGACGCAGATGCGTTCGGCAAGCCATTTGTTTGTTCTGCCTTGCTCGCGCATTATGCTTTCAATGATTTTTCCGATGTGTATCTCGTTTGTTTTGTCCATAAAAAAAGCGTTCGCCGATTTCGTTTTGCCGCTTACGATTGTTGAGGCATCGCCAAACGCCCACCATAGTATAAGCCCGAAAACGGCTCACGCTATAAGCGTGAACACCGCTTTGCTTATCCTCTATGGTTTTAAATTTTGGCGATTTTCAACAATTGGGATAAGTATCTAAAAATCTATATGTTAAATAAATTTATCTGTCCGTTAAAATTGTTTTAGTTTGTGTTTAAACAAAAGTAAGAAAATAATTGTTGGTTGGGTATAACTTTTTGTCTAATACATTAATGTGCTATAATCCGCTACGAAACCAAATCTTCGCTATTCGTGGCGGAATAAGTACATTATAATCCGCTACGAAATTAAATTTTAGTTGTTCGTAGCGGAATATGTATATTATAATCCGCTACGAAACGATTTTTTTGCCGTTCCGTAGCGGAATAAGCAATATTTTTCTTATGGAAGTTAATGGGCTATGTTACCGAAACCAATCTAAAACAGCGTCCTGATTTCTTCCTTCAGATAGCCGATGGCCTTTGTTGTTGGGTCGAGTTCGCGGTCCATTGTGTTCTCTAAAATCAACTTGCAGAGTTGCAGCGAGTTGCCGTCGGGTTTGGTTTGCAGGGCCGTTTGGTTGATGAATTTGATGCAGTCCTCTTTGGCCGTGCGAACCATTTCCCACGCCTTGTCGCTGATATAGAGTTGGTGCGCCATATTGTGCTCAAATTCAGAGCGTATGGTCTTCAACAGTGCCGATTGCAGTTCCTGATTTGTGATATTCTGCCGCTGCGTGCGCATAATGAGCGATTGCGGCGATATGCGTTCCATTAGCAGCACCATTCGCTCGTAGGCCTGCAGGCGGATGGGAGTGATGAATTTCTGGTTGTTGAGCACGTTCTCGGCTTTCAGACGCAGTTGCTCGCTTTTAACCATTTTGCTCATAACAAGATAAGTGGCCAAAAAAACAAACAGCGCAGGCAGTGTGTATTTCAGAATTTCGGCAATCATAGCAAATTACTTTTTTTGTTAATCAGATATATTGACGGTGCAATTTCGCTACCGACCAGTATTTTACAAAGTTACTTACTTTCGATTTAAGGTGAACAAAAATTCCCGTCAAATAAATTATTGAGTTATTAGTTTCGATGGACGTATTCGGTCAATGACTACCGTATCGTTCTCAACGTGAAATATATACACCCATTTTTTGTTATGAGATACCATTCTACGGGCTTTCGGATGATACCGTAGGATGACAGCGTAGGTGCTAGGTTTGTAAAGGTCAGCAAAAATCGATAATGAATTGATTTCTTGCAGCATAGCCTTTAGATAGCGTTTCGCACCGTCTATAGATAAATTGCTTACAAGAAATTCAGCCAGACTATCGATGTCTGCTAGTGCCGATTCAGCAATTTCAACGTTGTATATCTTCATATTTTTTCAAAACTGCAGTCCACACTTTGTCAAAATATTCTTCAACCGACATACGGCCAGCCCTGTTGGCGCCTGGTGTGCACTCGGTTTGGCATTGTGCGTAAGTTGCTTGCGGTTCTGAAGCCGTTGAAACCGCATTATTGGTCCGTTTGTAGGATTTTGTGGCCATAAGCGTTTTTGTTTGTAAAGATAAACAAATATATAGCAAGTAGGTCGATGTTTTGAAGCCATAAAAAATCCCCGCCAATCAGTTTGACGGGGATTTTTAGTTTTATGCAACTGTGTTGTTACGCCAACAGTCTGTTTTTCAATTCAGTATAATCCGCCTTAATCTTCACCGTCTGTTTGGTGCCTTCGGCAAATTTCTGCAGACGTGCAGGAATCTCGACGCGCTTGCCAGTGTATTTCTCAACCGTATCGATGAACTTGGCAGGGTGGGCCGTCTCAAGGAACAGGCCAAGTTCGCCAGCGTTCAGGTGGTCGCGCAAAGCGGAATAGCCCACAGCGCCGTGCGGGTCGAGTTCGTAGCCAGTTGCTTTCAGCACTTCGGCCATTGTGGCGCCAATCTGCTCGTCGGTGTAACTGTAACTGCTGATTTCGGCGCGGACATTGTCAACCGACTTGCCGAACAGTTCAATCACACGCGCAAAGTTGCTCGGGTCGCCCACGTCCATTGCGTTGGCAATGGTGGCAATCGATTTCTGCGGCTTGTAAACGCCTGTCTGCAGGTAATCGGCAAACACGCGGTTGGCATTGATGGCGGCAATGAACCGCTTGACGGGCATTCCCATTCGCCAGGCCACCAGTCCTGCGGTGATATTGCCGAAGTTGCCGCTCGGAACGGTCATTACCACGTCTTTCCAGCGCTCTTGCGGAATCTGCGACAGCGCGTAAGCGTAGTAAACGCTCTGCGGCAGGAACCGCGCTAGGTTGATTGAGTTGGCCGACGTCAGTATCCGCTTTTGGTTCAACTCTTTATCCATAAAGCACTCTTTCACCATACGTTGGCAGTCGTCGAACACGCCGCTGACTTCGTAGGCCGTAACGTTCTGACCAAGAGTGGTGAACTGCAACTCTTGCAGGCGGCTCACCAGTCCCGACGGGTAAAGAACGTGCACCTTCACGCCCTTCACGCCCAAAAATCCGTTGGCCACGGCGCTACCCGTGTCGCCCGAAGTGGCAACAAGGACATTTATATCGCCCTGATTGCTTGCAAAATACGACATTACCCGCGCCAAAAAGCGTGCGCCCACGTCTTTGAACGCCAGCGTCGGACCGTGAAACAGTTCGGCGGTGCTGATGTTCTCGGTGATTTTGACCACGGGCACGGGGAAGTTGAACGCGTCGTCAACCATTTTGCGGAACGTATCTTCAGGAATATCAGGGCAGAAATACGGCTTGAGCAACTCAAAACCAATCTCGCCCATTGTCTTGCCAGGAATGTTGTCCCAGAACGTTTTAGGCAAAACAGGAATCGATTCGGGCATATAAAGGCCTTTGTCCGAAGCCAATCCTTTAAGAACTGCTGTCTTTAAATCTGCCGTGTTCGTTTTATCGTTTGTACTGTAGAATATCATTGAATATCAGTTTAATAATCTGTGTTATCTGTGTTATCTGTGCGAAAGCCGCTACATATTTGCCAGCCTCATCATATCCGCAAACACGCCCGAAGCCGTCACGCCAGGACCAGCGCCAGCGCCCTTAATCACAAGCGGTTGGTCGTGGTAGCGGCGGGTGTAGAGCAGAATGATGTTGTCCATTCCGTCAAGGTTGTAGGCGGGGTGGCTCGCGTCAACGCTCTGCAAGCCCGTCACGGCCTTACCATTGTCAAATTCAGCCACATAGCGCAGTTTCTTGCCAGCGGCGGCCGATTCGGCGCGGATGGCTTCAATCTTCGCGTCGTTACGTTTCAGGTTGGCCAGAAGTTCGTCGAAGTTCTTGGCTTTCAATTCGTTTTCAGGAATGATGTCGTTCTTCAGCACGTCGTCAAGTTCGAGCATATTTCCGCCCACGCGCGCCAGAATCAGAATCTTGCGGCGAACGTCGAGACCGCTCAAATCGATTGCGGGGTCGGGTTCGGTCAGGCCCTTCTCACGCGCCTGAACCACGGCCTGCGAGAACGGAACGTCGCTGCTGATGGTGTTGAAAATGTAGTTCAAACTGCCCGAAAGCACGGCCTGAATCTTGATGATTTTGTCGCCCGAAGCCACAAGGTCCTCGATGGTCTTCAGCACGGGCAAACCCGCTGCCACGTTGGTCTCGTGCAGGAATTTCACGCCGTAGGCCTTCACTTCCTTCTTGAAATTCAGATAAGTATCAAGCGGCGACGACGCCATAATCTTGTTCGACGCCACAATCGGGATGCTCAATTGCGCCACGCGGCTGTACATTTTCGGCAGTTCGTGCGACGCCGTGTTGTCGATGAAGATGCTGTTGCGCAGGTTCAGCGTTTTGATGTTCTCGATGAACGCAGGCAGATTGGCCGCTTCGTCGGCGTTGGCCAGAAGGTCGCGCCAGTTCGTCAAGTCGATGCCTTTGCGATTGAAAATCATTCGTTTAGAGTTCGAAATTCCCACCACGCGGATGTCGATTCCGTACTCATTTTTCAAGAAATCGGTTTGGTCGCGCAGTTGGTCGAGCATAGTGCCGCCCACCGTGCCCACGCCCACCATAAACAGGTGCACGCGTTTGTATTTCGACAGGAAGAAGCCGTCGTGCAGCGCGTTCAGAGCCTTCGCCACCTCTTTTTCCTTGATAACTATCGATATGTTGCGCTCGGTTGCGCCTTGCGCGATGGCGCGGATGTTGATGCCGTTCTCGCCCAGTAGGCGGAAAGCCTTGCCAGCGATGCCCACCTGCTCGCGCATTTTGTCGCCCACCACGGCAATGATTGCCAGGCCGTCTTCCGACTCGATGGTGTGCACAATCTTGCGCTCAATCTCAATCGAGAATTCCTCGTTGAGTTGGCTGCAGGCCGCCTCGGCGTCGGTTGTGTAGATGCCGATGCAGATGGTGTGCTCGCTCGACGACTGCGTGATGAACAGCACGTTCACATTCGCGGCGCAAAGAGCCTTGAACGCCCGCATAGCCACGCCAGGCACCCCAATCATTCCGCTGCCCGACACGGTTACGAGCGATATGTTGCCGATTGACGAGAAGCCCTTAACCGTGGCGTCGCCGTGGTTCGGGTGCTCGGTGATGAGCGTGCCCTCGTCGTCAGGCGCGTATGAATTTTTTATGCCGATGGGGATTTTCTTCTCAAGCGCGGGCTGAATAGTCGGCGGATAGATGACCTTCGCGCCAAAGTACGAAAGTTCCATTGCTTCTTCGTAACTCATTGATTTGATTGGATATGCGGCTGAAACAATGTTCGGTGCGGCCGTCAGCATACCGCTCACGTCGGTCCAGATGTCGATGAGCGACGCGTCGAGATAGTTGCCCAGCAGAGCGGCCGTGTAGTCCGAACCGCCGCGGCCCAGAGTCGAAGCCTCGCTGTCGTGAGTGCTCGAAATGAAGCCAGGCACAACGGCGATTCCCTTGAAGTTTTTGAATTCGTTGCGCGTTTTCTGTTCCGACAGGGCGTGGTCCACATTGCCTTGCAGATAGTTGCTGTCGGTAATGATAATGTTGCGCGCGTCGATGAGTATGTTCTTCAGTCCCAAATTGTTAAGCGATGCGCTGATGAGTGTCGACGACATACGCTCGCCCATTGAGAGCAATTTGGCGCGGGTGCGGTCCGAGCATTCGTCGAGAAATTTGATGCTTTGGCAAATCTTGTTGGCCTCTGCGCAGCGGTCCTTGATGAATTCGGTCATTGCGTTTTTTTGGTCGTCGGCCACCAGTTCGTTGATAATCTCAATGTGGCGGCGGCGAATCTCGTCGATGAACTCGGTGTACTGTTCCGAGCCTTCGAGTGCGGCTTTTGCGCTGTTTTCCAGCAGGTTGGTAACGCCCTGCAAAGCCGACACCACAACCACCAAATCCTGTTTACCGTATCGGCCCACTATTTTGGCCAGTTGTTCAATGCGTTCGGCATTGGCAACCGATGAGCCGCCAAATTTTAATATCTGCATAATAAATTGATTTTTAATAGATTAGTAAAATACTTGTAAAATTGCTGAAACCACATATCACATTCGACCCCCGCAAGGGGTAGTGGTTGTGGTCGAAGGAATATAGGCGATTGTGCACCGCGTCGATGGTGCGCCCGTAGTGGAAATCCCTCTGTTTATGTTGTTTAGTACAAGCATTTATTCTCTCTTTTTTGAGTAGCGCAAAAGTAGAAAATTGTTGGAAAAATGAAACATTGTTGACTGCTATATTTTTAGATGGCCCAATTGCCAATTTTGATGTTGGTGAAAGGCTGCAAGGAGTACACATTTGTATTATTCGAAAAATAATTATCGAAAAACGATAAAATTTTTCTGTTTTTTGTTGCGAATATCAAATTTTAATTATTTTTGCGCAGTAATTATTTATCGTTTAACAATAAAAAACTTACTACTATGAACAAAAAACTAAAATTCTATTCCGGATTGTTCCTGTTTTCAATCCTGTTTGTTGTTGGATTTGCAGTGTTCACACCCACAGACAAGCCACACTATTCACGCCTCTATATCCACGATAATGTCGATAGTATGCCGACTGTTGAGCGTGATGCCAACCCGTTGGTTACAACTAAATCGGACACCACCTATCAAGTTGTTACCGATTCGTTGGGCGAAATTGACACAGTTGATGTATCGATAACCAGGAATTGGCGCCCTATGTGGTTCGACGTGAATCTGCGAAAACGTAGCCACACCAACTCACCGATTATTTACGCGACCAACTCAACAACTTATGGTCTGATGTACATAGGAAAAGCGAGAATCCTATTTCGGACAACAAGAAATGTTTTTGTCAAAATGTCGGTTTTAACTATAGTAATTGCTATTGTTTACCTTGTCGGTTTGATATGGGTTATACGATTGATTATAAGGGTGATTAGAAACATTCGCAAAGGGAATATATTTGTGTCGCAAATGACGGTTGACCTTGAGCGTTTGGGTATACTGATGACAATATTCTTTGTTATCGGATTCATTGTGCAGATTGTCGTTTACTTTACGGCTTGCGGTATCCAATTTGAGGATTATCAGGTGGTTTTCGGCCCGATAAATGGTCGCGCGTGGCTTATAGCAGGCACGGGTCTTATGCTTTTGTCGCAGATATTCAGTATGGGCAAAGACCTGAAAGAAGATGTTGATTTAACCATTTAACTTATAAAACTTACTACTATGAACAAAAAACTAAAAATCTACAGTGTGTTATTTGTTGTTGTCATCATTGTAATGTTGGTAACAAGTGTTTTCAAATTTGAAAAGACCTCAGCACTAGGGTTTAGTGAAGAGAAACTAGAAGTGACTAATCCGCCTGCTGGATTCACTCCAATCATCGATACTCTTGGCAATGGAACGGTGATAACTCACAATCGTTCAACCTTCTCATACGAGGTGAATGTTGTGCCCAGAAAACTCCCGGAGAACAAAGAACTGGTATCTACCGTCAGATTTCCGGCCGCTGTCAGCAATCAAACCTATCTGGTTAAGATGCAGAAGGTGAAACTTGAAGTGCCTACCGAAGAAAACAAAATTGGCAGTTTCCCTATGTGGTTTGGTAGTATTACAGGTTCTCTTACGCTTGTAGTTATTGTTTGGATGTTGTGTATTGTGTTCCAAACCATCAGTCGTATTCGCAAAGGAGAGATTTTTGTGGCCGATGTGTCGCGGAATCTCGAGAAAATCGGCTTTATGTTGAGCGCAATCTATCTGATTGAATTGATTACATCTTACACCATCACAAAGTATTTTATCAATCACATAATACTGGCTGGTCACTATATTGTGTTCAAGAACGAATGCAACATTATGTTCCTTCTCACAGGCATTGCCCTGCTGATTATCTCGCAGATTATCTTGATGGGCAAAGACCTGAAAGAAGATGTTGATTTAACCGTTTAACTGATTGATATTATGAGCATAATAGTGAATTTGGATGTGATGATGGCCAAACGCAAAATATCGTCGCAGGCGTTGGCGGAACAGATAGGCATTACGCAGGCAAACCTATCGTTGCTTAAGACGGGCAAGGTGCGGGCAGTCCGATTCTCAACCCTCGATGCTATCTGCAAAGCCCTTGATTGTCAGCCAGGTGACATTCTTGAGTACAAAGACGAACCAGTTGGCTAAAACACTTTAAACAACTAACACGCGAAAAGCACGGAATCATAAAACGTTTCGTGCTTTTTGCGTTTATCCGCCAACCACCAAATCCATTGGAATATCAGTCTGTTCTGTCGGTATCTGACTGAAAATCTGACAACTGTAAGCCGTGCCGATTTTGTATGCCTGAGAGTTGGCAAGCAGACGGTCGTAGAAGCCGCGGCCGCGCCCCATACGGTTGTTTTGCAAGTCGAAGGCCACGCCAGGAACAATTATCAGCCCGATTTGCGAAACGTTGTCCAATTGCTGCCCCGTTGGTTCAAGAATGCCGAACGCGCCCGCAGTCATTTTATCGGTGCCTTCGAATTGCCTGAAAATCAAATCGTCACCCACAACCACGGGCAGCCAGAGTCGTTTCCGCTCAAACCATTTTTCAATAAAGCGGTGAGTGTCAATCTCGTCGTCGAGCGACCAATAGACGGCAATATCGGTGGCGGCTTTAAATTGCTGAAGTTGTTCAATTTGCGCAAACACGCTGTCGGCTTGCCGCCGCTTTTCGCCTTCGGTCAATAGTCTCTTCAGCTGCCCCACCATTCGCCGCAGCGACGGTTTGTCCAAAATCGTAATCTGACCATTCATTGCCTGTCGGTTTTGGTGGTGAAGATAGTCAGTTTTTGCTTTTGCGCTCAACACTTCGCGAAAGTGCAAAAAAAAACTGCCGGATTTTCACCCGGCAGCTTTGAGATTTATTGCAGATTGTAAACCTTTTGCGGAAGGTTAGAAGTTGAATTCCACACCGCCGTTCAGCGTCAAGCGCTGGTATGGGGCGCCGTTGTGCTTCACAATTCCGCGGTAGTAGATGTAGTATTCAGGTGTGATGGTTAATGCTATGTGCTTGGCAATCTTGTACTTGCAAAGCAGCTGAATGTTGTTTCCCAAAATGTGGTTCGGATTTTCGTAGGCAATCTCGTTGTAGTTTTTGTAGCTGCGTTTGCGGATGCTGTACGAATAGGGGTTCTCGTAAGGAGTCTTCAGGTTTTTCGATTCGCGTGCGATGTTGAACTCCCACAAGAAGCCAGGCGATATGAACACTTTCCATTTCTCGCTTTCGGCAATCTTGTAGTCGAAACGCAGGTTGATGCCCATATTCCACACTTTCACGCGGGTTTTGTAAATCTTGCTTTTGATGACGTCAGTCTGTCGGGCAGTGTCCCACAAAGCCTCGTAGTGGAATTCCTCGTGTTCAATCTCAAAGCGGAAACGCGTTTTAGCCGATGTGCGGATACCCAAATCAATAGCCACGTTGTAACCCGGAATGCCGTTCTGGAATGTGTTTCCGTAGTGGTTGGTGTCTTTTCTGTAACCGTTAATGTTGTACACTCCGCCGCCGTTGATACCTAATGTTATGTATTCCTCGGTTTGCGCGTTCACGGCCGAAACTGCCGCAACAAACAACAGCGCAATCAATAAAAGTTTTTTCATCTGTTTATCATTAGTATGACTGTCTGATTGTCCAGAAAGCCGGTGCAAAACTATAATTTTTAATTAAACCGCCATCAAAATTCCGCCTTTGTTGGGAAAAATAGGCACACCTTATACGCATCAGCCTGAGTTTTTATTGTGCGCTGCCGCGAAACTCTTTTTTCTGCCTTCCGGCGATGGCTCGATGTTGCCGCGATTCGCCAATAATTTCTACCTTCGCATCTGCGTAGGCATAAAATTTGTTCGTGCCAACGCATTAAATCTCAAAAAATATGAAATTACTTGAAGGAAAAGTGGCGCTGATAACTGGCGCCGGACGCGGAATTGGCAAGGGAATAGCCTTGAAATTCGCAGAGCAGGGCGCCAATCTGGCTTTGACCTGCACGTCGCTTCGCGATGAGGTGATGAAGTTTGAAACCGAGCTGAACCAGATGGGTGTGAAGGCCAAATTCTACGCTTTCGACGCTTCTGATTTCGAAGCCGCGCAGAAATATGTGGCCGAGATTGCCGCTGAGTTCGGCCGTATCGACATTCTGGTGAACAACGCAGGAATCACCCGCGACGCCGCTCTCAAGCGCCTCACCGAGGAGCAGTGGGACGACATTATGCGCGTCAATCTGAAATCGGTGTTCTGTATGACCAAAGCCGTTCAACCAGTTATGTGGAAACAGGCTGTCGGCTCAATCGTCAATATGAGTTCGGTTGTGGGTGTTCGCGGCAACGCCAACCAGTGCAACTACGCGGCTTCGAAGGCTGGAATTATCGGCTTCACCAAGTCGGCGGCACAGGAACTGGGTGCGCGCAACATTCGCTGCAACGCCATTGCTCCAGGCTTTATTATGACCGAAATGACTGATGTTTTGCCAGATGCGGTAAAAGAGGAGTGGATGAAGAAAATCCCGATGCGCCGTGGCGGAACGCCCGAAGATGTGGCCAATGTGGCTGCCTTCCTTGGTTCCGACCTTTCGTCTTACGTTACAGGACAGGTTATCAACGTCTGCGGCGGAATGCTCACCTGATAGCCCGACTATCGGTATCTGACTATGACACAATTTGTTGTGCCGATACTGATTGGCTTGCCCGTGGCCGCCGCCGTGGCGTGGTGGCTCTATTCGGGCGAACGCGCCAAATCGCAAGCCGACAAGCGGCAACGCGCCGTTTTGGCGGCTTTGCGTTTTGTGTCAGTGCTTATGCTCTGCCTTCTTGTGGCTGGCATAACGCTGAAAATCAGTCATAAGCAGGTACAACATCCGATTGTGGTGTTGGCGCAGGACAACTCATCGTCAATTGTTGCCAATGCCGATTCGGCTTGGTACAGAACCGGTTATATCGAGCAAATCGAAAAACTTAAGAAACAACTGAGCGGCAAATTCGAAGTCCGCTCGGTTGTTTTTTCTGATAAAACAACTGAAAACGGGCCGATTACCTTCGATGGCCAAACCACCAATCTGTCGTCGGTGTTCGACTATGTGCAGACAAATTTCTATGGCGAGAATGTCGGTGCGGTTGTGATTGCTTCCGATGGCATTGTAAATCAGGGCGCTGAGCCGCTCTACAAGGCTGCCGCGTTCAACAAACCCGTTTACACCATCGCTCTTGGTGACACGCTGCCGCATCCCGACCTCTCAATCGACCGCATTGTGGCCAACCGCACGGCTTTCCGCCACTCGCGCTTCCCGATAATGGTTTGTCTGAAAGGCGAAAAAGTGCCTGCTGGCAATTATCAACTTGCTGTTGTTGAGGGCGATGTGGTGCTCGAAAGTCGAACCGTCGCAATCAATTCCGATTACATTTATCAGAAGGAACTTTTTTATATCGATGGTGCCGATGAAGGTTTGCACCGCTACGATGTGCGCATCGATGTGCCTGAAAATGATGCCAATAAGCAGAACAACCGCAGCAGCGTGGTTGTCGATGTCAGCGACAAGGTTGTCAACGTGCTTCTGCTGCAGAACTCGTGGCACCCCGATGTGTCGGCCATTGCGCAGGTGCTCTCACGAAATGAGCGTTACAAACTGACAATAAAGAATATAGCCGATTTCGATGGTCGGCTTGCCGATTATTCGCTGCTCATTCTGCACCAGTTGCCCTCGTCGCAGCACAAGGCGCAAAAAATTGTGGAGCAGGCGCGCGAGGCTGAAATGTCGATGCTGATAATTGTTGGCAATCAGACCGATATGAAACTATTGCGCTCTATGGTGCCCGCTGTTGGCATTGAGCAGAAACGAGGCGGCAATGACGACGCCTATCCGTTGCAGAATGTTGATTTTCAACTTTTCAAAACCGATTTCGATGTCACTCAAACCGCGCTTTTCCCGCCATTGAATGTGCCTTACGGCGATTATAGCGTGGCGCCTGCGGGACAAGTGCTTTTCTATCAGAAGATTGGCTCGGTTGGAACTCAAAAACCGCTGGTGTATTTCGTGACATCGGGCACACAAAAAATCGGAATTGTGAGTGGCGAGGGGCTTTGGCGCTGGCGTCTGACCGATTATGTTTCTAATGGCTCGCACAGCGTGACCGATGAAATTGTCACTAAATCAGTTCAATATCTCAGCAATAACGAGAAAAAAGACCGCTTTGAGGTTACGGTTGCCGATGTGGTGCCGATGCACCGCGAAGTTCTGTTCGACGCAATGCTTTACAACCTGTCGATGGAGCCTGTCACCACCGCAGATGTTAGTCTGGAGGTTACTGACCAGGCAGGAACACGCATCAAATCAGCGTTTCAACCATCGGCCACGGGCTATACTCTCAATATTGGCCGCAAGCCTGCTGGCCGTTACAGTTACACAGCCACCGCCACGCTCGGCGATGAGGTGCTGACGCGCCGCGGGCAGTTTATGGTGGTTGAGGAGTCGGCCGAGATGGCCAGCCTGCAAGCCAATCACAGCCTGCTCTTCCAACTCGCCGACAGCCACGGCGGCCGTATGTTCCTGCCCGACAATCTCGATGAACTTGCCAATGCAATCATTGATAATGATGAAATTACTGATTCAGTGATTGTTACCACCGAATTGCTTCGCATTATCGACATTTTGCCAATTCTGCTTCTCGCCCTCGCTTTCCTTTCTGCCGAGTGGTTCTTGCGGAAGTTTTGGGGGATGGATTGATTCTATATCCCAATTTCTTTCAATCAAAAATACGCTTCAGAGGTTGTACAGTTTTATTGTGCCGTTGCATTTTGCTGTGTACCAAAAGACTTAAATAATCACTAAATTGTAGTCCGTTGTATTTCAATATAATAACATCAGTAAACGAAAATCTTCGTTTAAAAACTGAAAATTTAGTTTGCAAACTAAAAATTTAATTTAACTTTGCATCGTGTCAAACATAAAATGGATTGCATTATGATTGGAAAAAACAAAAACAGCAATGGCGAGAAACTTCGGGAACTGACTCGCGCCGAAATGGAAGTAATGTTGGTGCTATGGGCAAAAGAGCGGGCACTGACCAAAGACATTCTCGATGAGATGCCCGAGCCGAAACCTGCCTATAACACCGTTTCGACCATAATTAGGATTTTGGAAACGAAAGGTTTTGTAGGCCACAAGGCATACGGTCACACACACGAGTATTATCCGCTGGTGTCGAAGCACGACTACACCAATAGTTATATGAGCAATGTGCTCGACAATTTCTTTGAAGGCTCGTTGAGCCAGTTGGTGAACTTTTTCACGGCGCAAAAATCGGTTTCGGTTAAAGAAGCCGATGAGATTATGAAAATTCTTAATCAATCTGACAATCAGTAATTTCCACTAACTAATACTTACAACTATGACCACGATTATAATTTATGCGACCAAGACAATTGTTTGCAGTTGCGCGTTCATTTTGCTCTATATGTGGCAGTTCCACAAGAAAGTGCACTACAGATACTGCCGCGTCTATCTGATTGCCACAATGTTGCTTTCGGTTCTGATTCCAGCCTTGAACGTGCCTATTTATCCGAATAGGGCATTGCAGGCGCAAAGCGATGTGCAATACGTTGGTGCCCCAACCGCCAGTGCCAATATCAGTGCCAGCGCCAATGCCAGCGATGTGGCGGTAACTAACAGAGAAATAGTAGATTATTTTGAGCCATCGACAGTCGTTGCGCCAAGCGCCAACACCGCCGCTGCACCAGAAACCGTTAAAAAGACCAATTGGAAAGCCATTGGGTTGATTATCTATTTGAGTTTCATTGCGGTAACATTGTTGTTGACTATTAGAAGTCTGCTGAAAATATGGCGTTTGCGCGCCGAATCGGAACTTATTGCCCGACAGGATTTTAGCATTGCCAAAAACAGCAATGTGAAAACGCCTTTCACGTTTTTCAAGACAATCTTTGTGGGCAATAACTACACCGACGACGAGTGGCGGCAGATAATCAGTCACGAGGCGAGCCACGCGCGGCATCTGCATTCAGTTGAACGGATGGCGATGACGCTGTTGCGGACGGTCTTTTGGTTCAATCCGTTTATATGGATAGCCGCCAAACGCCTTGAAGAAGTGCAGGAATGGCAGGCCGACAACGACGCCATTGGCGACGGCTATGCCATCGAGCAATACCGCTTAACCATTCTGCATCAGATATTTGGCTACACGCCCGACCTTTCGTTGGGAATGAGCAATTCGTTCACTAAAAACCGTTTTATTATGATGACGCAACAACTAAACCGTAAATGCACCCGCCCTGCAGTGTTGGCGGCTGCAGTTGCCGCAGGGGCTTTCTTCGCCTTTGGCTGCACAACACAAACTTTTGCCCGCGACGGACAGACATCGGATTCGGAACCCGTGGCGAGCAACAATGGCGACACGATGACTTTTTCCAGAGAGAGGCCATCCTACGATGACACAAGGCCTATTCTCGCAGGTGGTATGACCTACGTATACAGAGGTTTTGTCGAGGACACTGCATTAAGGTTTAATTCAATTATGGTTAAGCCAAGTTTAACTTTCCATTTCGATAGATTTGTCGGAGACGATGAAAATGGAGTGGTTAATAACAGATACAGAAGTGTGAGTGAGGACGGGAAAAGCATTGAGACTATTGAATTTTATCGTAATGGACGCAA
The DNA here is from genome assembly GCA_902790595.1 of uncultured Bacteroidales bacterium. Lineage (GTDB taxonomy): Bacteria > Bacteroidota > Bacteroidia > Bacteroidales > SZUA-534 > RUG13583. The sequence continues at coordinate 249,840 of CADASL010000002.1, read as the reverse complement.
AGTATGCTATGCTGTCGCCAATGGTGTTTCTAAAGTTACTATGAACCCGCAATCGAGCGAACTTGATTGGGTGAATGAGAAGACATCTATTTTTTTCGAAGGACAATTGATTCCGTTTTCTGCTTTCAAAAAACTGACAAAGAATAGTAATGTTTTTATTCAGTATTTGCACCTAAACAGCAATATGGATTTTGTTTACGTACACAATGAGGAAATTCGGCCTAGTGAAATCGAATACCGAATTTTTCATCCACAATCAACATTTTGCAAAGAACTGCCTGATGTGGTTCCAATTGTATCAGCCAGTACCTATAAGAGAGATTTTGTCGAATTGGATTTGAATGATACAAAAACAAATACGGAATATACTTTGTTTGTTCCATATATGGCGGTTAGTTTTTGTGTCGACGGCAATTTTGTAAGTTTTGAAAAGTTCAAGAATTTTGGTGGTTTACTTGAACTTTATCGTAAAAACACAAACATAACCTTGTATAAAAATGCGGCGGCGAAAAAACGCTTTGGTAATGAATATGATTATGTGATAGATGTAACATTCGCATATACTGTTACTGAAGTCGAAGATTTGCAATTGGGCACCAAACTGTCTGAAGCATCGTTTACAGTCGATAAAAACAGTACAAAGACCTTCAGCGAACACCTAAAGAGTGGAACCCATTATTACATTCAAGTTGACACCAAAAATTCGTCTTCGTCAGGCAGTCAGATGTCTGTTGCAATAACCGATTGGGGAGGATGGCATATAGGCACATTTGAACGCCTGAAGAGTGGCCAATCGGAAATCATCAGTACTGACTGTCTTGAAACGGGCGATTACAACGTTGAGATAAGTTCGAAAAATGGCGATGAAGTCAGCGGGGTATATACATTATGGTGTAAAAATGAATAGTTTATAGTCGATGTTTATACGGGGCACCACTTTTCTTTCGGGGAAAGTGGTGCTGCTTTTTTTGTTATGGCAGATTTGAAAATTGTTTCATTGAGCAAATAAAAAACGTTCACAATTTTGCGAACACAAACAATTGTTCTTATATTTGTGCACTATGATTGTTGTTTTTGAGCAAGAATATCTGCAAGAACTCTACACCGCGGGAAGGACTAGCGACAAAAAGCATTGGTTTCAGCCGCAGATTGTGGCTAAATACATCAAGGTAGTCAACTTGATGAAGCAGCAAACCGATGTGTTGGGGCTTGCCAAATACGGCTCGTTGCACTACGAGAAACTGCACGGCGACAAGGAAGGCTTGTCATCGGTAAGGGTAAACGAGCAGTATAGGATTGAATTTGCAGAACATTTTGAAGAAGAAAAGCCGATTGCAACAATTTGTAGCATTACCGAATTGTCGAACCATTATAAATAGCAAAGCAATGACAACACTTGCAGGAATAAATCCGAAAATGATAGCCAACAATCTGAAGCCGTTCGCACCAACTCATCCTGGCGAAGTGCTGAAAGATGAATTGGAATATCGCAAAGTTTCGCAACGCGGGTTAGCCAAAGAGTTGGGTATATCATATTCGGCTCTTAATGAAGTGCTTAACGGCAAACGCGCCCTAAACACCGAACTTGCTATGATGATGGAAGCCGCCCTTGGCATTGATGCAGCACCGTTGCTTGCTTTGCAAAACGAATACAATATGCTGATGGCCGAACGTAACGAATCGTTTATGGAAAAACTTAAGCAAATCAGACGAGTGGCGGCTGTGTTTTGAGATATAACAATTTGTTTAATAAATGTTTATAAAAAACACAAAACAAACCATTATGAATAAAACTCTATTCAAACTGGCACTTACCGCATTAGCGCTTTTTTTGAACTGCGATGCAATGGCTCAATCGACCGAATCTGCTAAAAATGTATGTGTCCAAGGAAATATAATGGATGCAGCAACGAAAAATAAACTAAACTCAGTTCAGGTTATAGTAAAAGGCACAACTCAAGGAACCACATCAAATTCTGATGGCTCATTTTTAATATATGCAGATAATGGTGATACTTTAGTCTTTTCGACATTTGGGTATAATTCCTTCGAGATGGTAGTTAGTGAAAAGAATGAAAATGATGTCTATTTAATTAAAAATGAAGTATCTACTACTACAATAAAAACTATTTGTGCTGTGATTTATTATCCACTTACGAATGACACAAAATTTCAATCCGATATTCAAACAGATTGGGGTCGATTGTATATTTATCCTCTTCTCGTTCTTAACAATGTGATTATTAGAGATAGTGCTGCACTTGCAAAATTTAGAAATACAATATAAAATATACTGACATAAAGAAAACCAAACATCTTTCCAAGCCTGAAGCCGAGAAACTCGGGATACGAGATATTCCAAAAGATGGTGTTTTATTCGTTAATACAAAACGGGGGTATTTAATTGATTTAGAATAGAATATTAAAACCATTTAATCCTCGCAATCCGTGTTCTAAATGGGATTTTTCACGTTGCGGAATTTTCGAGTTTCGTCTTTAAGCCATTGAGTGAGTTTGGTTTCAACAGGAAGCCTTTGGGTTTCTGTTTTTTTAATTCATCCAAAATAAGTTGTTTTGTCTATATAATTATAATTCATTCATCAACAGTCAATTACACTCTTGCGGCAAAACTGCGACAAGTTGTTGCAGTTTTTAAAACCTATTAACAATAGGTCAAAGATAGATATGTTGGCTGTGAAATGGAAAATGTTTTTTAGGCGAGCGGAATAAATTGGGCTTTTATTCCTCCACAATTTGTTCAGCCCATTCGGGAAGGGTTTGAACATATCGTTTTGCCACATTGCCATCGGCAAATCTAATCAGCAGCGTGGCTTCGGTGTTTTCGGCAGTGTTGTCGTAAAGATATACGCGATTAACCTTTTTCGCTATATATCTGCAATTTGAGATTGATTTTTGATAACGTGATATGATTTTTGAAATAGGCACATCGTGTCCGCCGTTCATCACTCTGGTTGCAATACGCGACGCATTGATGGCTGGCGATGCGGTGCAGACAAAAAACAATCGCACAAAGAAACCTGCCGCCATTGCTCTTTCTATATAGTTAATCTTGTCGTCGGCCGACAGAACGGTCTCAAAAATCAGGCTTTTCTTTTCTAAAAGGCATTTCTCGCGCCACTCTTCGCAGTATTTAATCGATTTCAGCACAGCATCTTCCGAATTCCAATCGCCAAAACGCTCCTGTGCAACAATGTCGGGGTTGATATACACGGAATTTTCCAACCACTCGTGATGCAGGATGCGGCTCGTCACAGAAGTTTTTCCCGACCCGTTCGGCCCTGCAACAACTATCAGCACTGGCTTTTTATCCGACATTGTTTACCGTATTTCTTGTTGTATATCTCGCGAATCTCGTCGAAATATCTCCGCAGAGCCGCTTCGTTGCTTTTGCGGGCTTCTTCGGCGGCCTCACGCATAATGTACGACAACATCTCGTCAGTCGGTTCCTCCATACTTGTCAGTCTGTATTTATTCACTTCCGCTTCCGACATATCTCACTGTTTTTGTTTGTATTACATTCAATTGTATGCTTCCTTGCGCCCAATCATCATAAACACATAGCAAGACAAAAGTATAAAAAGTAGGTTTGAAAAGGAAAATGTTTTTTGAAACGAAATTCCTCGCAATCCGTTTTCTAAACAGATTTTATTCTTACAAGCCCCACATTCCCAATCATTTCCTTGCTCTCGCTCAATCCCGAAATGACAGGAGCCTTCACGCCGCCGCCCAAAACCACAGGGCTTTTGAAAATCAGCGCTTCGTCCCAAAGTCCAGCATTGATGAATGATTGCAGCAGACGCGTGCCGCCTTCAACAATCAGTTGGTTGATTTGCGCGTCGTACAGCCGCTGCATTAGCGCGGGCAGCATTGCGTCACCCCACGGCAACAGAACGTTTTGCAGATTTTCGGTGCCGTCGTTGTTGATGGTGTTCAACCGCCAAGTTGGCTGACTGTGGTCGAAAAGATGAAGATTGTCAGGCAGTTGCAGTGTGCGGTCGGTGACAATTCGCAGCGGGTCGCGGCCCGACCACGCACGAACGTTGAGTTGCGGATTGTCGAGCAGCGCGGTGTTGTAGCCCACCATAATTGCGCCTGATTCGGCCCGCCAGCGGTGAACCAGCGCGCGGCAGGCGTCGTTGGTGAGCCATAGGGGGCGGTTGCTCTCGGGCGAGCGCTTGCCGTCGATGAATCCGTCGGCCGATTCGGCCCATTTCAGAATCACATACGGGCGTTTTTTTGTGTGAAAAGTGATGAAAGTGCGGTTCAACTGTCGGCATTCGTCTTCCAAAACACCAACTTTCACATTGCAGCCCGCCGCCCGCAATTTATTGATTCCGTTGCCGTTAACCTTCCCGAAAGGGTCAACCATACCAACCACTACGTTGGGAATTTTGCGGCTGATAATCAGGTCGGCGCAAGGGGGCGTTTTGCCGTAGTGGCTGCACGGCTCAAGGCTTACGTAAATGGTTGAGCGGCAGAGTAATTCGGGATTTTTGACGGCGGCAATGGCGTTCACTTCGGCGTGCGCTTCGCCGCAACGGTGGTGGTAGCCTTCGCCGATAATCGCGCCGTCGCACACCACAACCGCGCCCACCATTGGGTTCGGGGCGGCCGTCCCAGCGCCCAGCGCGGCCAGTTGCAGGCACCGCCGCATAAAAAATTCGTCGTTCACTTGCTCGTTCATTGGCGCTCGTTTACATTTGCATTATGGACAGGACGTTAGCCTTCATTCAGTCGGAAATGCGCCGCCAGTTGGCGCCCGTGTACTCGCCGCGCGAACTGCAACAAGTTGTGTTTGAACTACTTGAGCACTTCGGGTTCACGCGCGTTCAGGTTATTGCCTATCCCGATGCAAAATTATCAGAAACTGATTACGAACAACTGCAACTGATGCTAAAAAGGCTTGCCGATGGTGAGCCATTGCAGTATGTGGTTGGCACAGAATGGTTTATGGATATGCCTTTCAGCGTTTGCCGCGATGTGCTGATTCCGCGCCCCGAAACCGAAGAGTTGGTGCGGCTCATTGTCGACCGCTGCAAACTGCCGTCGCCGCGGATTGTCGATGTTGGCACGGGCAGCGGCTGCATTGCCGTTTCGTTGGCCAAACTGATTGATGGTGCGCAAGTTACGGCTGTCGATGTGTCCGCTGCCGCGATTGATGTGGCACGGCGCAATGCCGAGCAGAACGGCGCGCAGGTTGAGTTTGTTTGTGCCGATATTCTTGCTGATAATCAGTTGTTTGCGCCGTCGAGCCTTGATGTTGTGGTGAGCAATCCGCCCTATGTAACCGAGACCGACAAAAGCCAGATGAGCCGCAATGTGCTTGATTTTGAGCCGCATTTGGCCCTTTTCGTGCCCGATTCCGACCCGCTGCTGTTCTACCGCCGCATTGCCGAGTTGGCGCAGCAATGGCTCAAATCGGGCGGAATGCTGTTCTTCGAAATCAACGAGCGGTTTGGTCCCGAAACGGTGCAATTGCTTGAGAATATGCGGTTTGACAATGTTGAGTTGCACCGCGACTTTTACGAAAAAAACAGAATGGTGAGTGCCGTATGGAACGCGAAATGACCTTTGACGAAGCCCTTGACCGCTGCCGCTTTTTAGCCGCAAAAGGCGAATGCTGCACTTTCGACCTTGAGCAGAAAATGCGCAATTGGGGCGTGCAGTCGACAGATATTCAGCGAGTTATCGAGTCGCTCGTTGCAGAGCGCTTTGTCGATAATCTGCGCTTTGCCACCGCCTACGTGCGCGACAAAACGCGCTTCAACCATTGGGGGCGGGTGAAAACCACGCTTATGCTGCGCCAAAAACATATCGACAAACAGGTTATAAATGAAGCCTTTAACGAGTTGCCAGAATCGGACTACCAACGCGCCTTTGAAGCCGAGCGCGACAAAAAACTACGCCAGTTGCGCGTCCTGAAGCCCTTCGAGCGCAATAGCAAAACCGCAGCCTACCTAATCCAAAAAGGCTTTGAACCTGATTTGGTTTTCAAGAATTTGAACGTGGGAGATGCTGATTAGCAATCGATAAGATTACTTTGCTGCTTCTTCGAGCAAAGTGGCTTTAATGCTATTTTGGGTATCAGAACCTGTGCCTTTATATTTCTTTACGATTTGCCCTTTTTTGTTTACAATCAGACTGTTAGGCCAGCCGGAAAATTCTAATTTGTCATATAGCACGTTGAGCATATATATGTTTAGCCTGTAATTGGTGTTTCCCCACGTTTCGCATTGCTTTGCAAAAACTGTTTCCCGTGTGTTTTTGTCGTCGCAGATGTTTATGAACACTATACTGTCCATAGGCAATTCATTTTCAATGCTTTTCAAATCACCCGGCGAACAGGGAAAGGAAATGGTTCCTTCGCACCAAAAATGGAGACATAGCACTTTACCTTCAAAATCTTTAATCAGTTCAACAAACAGAGAGTCGGCTTTTGGCTCACCTGGAGTATGTTGCCAATATGATTTCGGGTCGTGGAAGTCGAACATTCCGTTGTTGATGTTCTCGGCGTGTTGCAGATAATACGGGTCCGACAGAGTGCGCATTACGGCTAAAGCGGTGTCATTCAAATGGTAATATTCACCCGTTGTAAGGTTCTTGCGGATAAAGCCTTTTGCCGCTTTTGTTTCGAAATACACTGGATTAGTAATGCCGAAAATATCTTTAAGTTGCTTATTTATAGCCTTTTCTGTTTTGGATAGATTCCTTTCGACAGCAATTGGCTCCCCGTCTTTGCTTACAACATCGAATTTTGGTGCGATATAATTGTGCTTGATTCCAGTAACCGATTCACAAATAGCATTATAAGCGTAGCCAATCGTGCTATAGTCATAAAAAAGACTTTTGCTGTCGTCGGTAATCAAGTCCTTCACAGCGCTATAATAATTGATGTCTGGTTCGAATTTCTCGCGCTGCTTGCCGTACTCCCATTTCCACGTAAAACGCTCATATTCACTCAATATGCTAAGTGCATTGGCGCGCAGTTTCATTTCATATAACTCTTTTAGTTTCTGATTTATCGGCACTTTGTCAGTTTCTGTTGAGTTCAGATTCGCAGAGTAAACCTCATTCAATTTGCTCTGATAAATCCCTAAAATGTGGTCTCTGTACTCGTCGGGCGTCATTCCTGCCATTTCGTTTTTAAACGCCTGATATATATAGGCAAGGCTGAAATCGCCGATTATCGAGTAATCGCAATTGTTTATTTCGGTGTTCGCACCGGTGAAATATGTTGCCTTCCAGAATGCATTGTCTCCATTGTCGCCGTCAAGGCTGTTTGTTTTGCTGTCAGCATTTTCGATTGCTTTTTTCATATCGATGCTTATTTGCACCGTATCGTTGCAGGCTATGTAAATCTCGCCCACAGTTTTAGACCCGATTCCAACCAGAGAGCGCTGGTATTTCTGCCCAACCGGTATCTTGAGTTCAAACGAGCCGTCGTCGGCAATCTGAGCGGAGTATTGCTCTTTACTTATCATCAATCCGCCGGTTAGGATATAAATTCTGTATTCGCCGTGTTTTTCGCCTAATGCCAGCGGATGATACCCGTAAATTTTGCCGATAATGGTGGCAAAACCGTCCATAAAGCCTTGTTCTTCAAGTCCTACAGTATCGTTGCTGACAGTTCTGGCCTCACGCACAACATCAACAGGCACTTCGGTTTCTCTCTTAATTTTTGCAGATGCTTTGTCGTTCAATGCAATGTTCCAAATTTTGATGTCGGTGTCAAGAAAATCTATAGTCTGTACTATGCTGTCAACATCTTGAAAGTTAAGCACAAACTGCAAATTTCTCTCGTTATTTTGTGATGTTCCCGAATAGATATCGATGGTGTCGGTCGACAGAAGTTTCAACTTTTGTCCGTCGGCCACAATGTACGATTCGGGTGTTAATTTGAAAAAGCCTAAATTGCTAATATACAACCGTGTCAGCGTGTCGGTAATCTCAATTTTGTCGATTTTGGTTTTATGCGTTGCAACTGATTTTGCACCGTAAACAGGGTTCTCAATAGTGCGGTTGTGTGGTGGGTAGGAGGGTTCATCGTTTTTTGTGGTATTGTTTGTGCAGGCGCAGAGCACGGCAATGACAATGATGGGAATAATGTGTTTCATAATGTTAAGATTATAAATTGCTTGCAAAATTGCTTTCCAAATGTACCGAAATGTTTGGAATTGCAAACAGTTTATTCCGCTTTTCCCGTTCCCGATAAGCTATCAGGATTCCGTGGCTAAATCTACTTCAGAAAATCATCGAAATACTGCAGAATCCGCTTGAAAAGATGCACGCGGTCGGGGCCAATCACGTTGTGCTCGTGCTGCGGATAGACAGCGTAATCGACCAGCACATCCGCCTCGACGGCGTTCTGCAAAAGCCGCAGACTGTTCTGCCATACCACCACGGGGTCGATATCGCCGTGAATGACAAGCAACCGCCCACGCAGGTTGCCGATGCTGTCGGCCACGCAGTTACGCGCGTATCCGTCGGGGTTTTCTTGCGGGGTGTCCATATAGCGCTCGCCGTACATCACCTCGTAGAGGCTCCAGTCGCAAACGGGACCGCCAGCCACGCCCGCTTTAAACTCGGTGTTGTGGTTGAGCATCATCGATATGGTCATAAATCCGCCAAAACTCCAGCCGTGGATGCCGATGCGAGTGGTGTCAACATACGGCAGGCTTTTCAGGTAGTTGATGCCGACCATCTGGTCTTCCATCTCGCAGGTGCCCAGCTGGCGATGGATGCAGTGCTCGTACTCCACGCCGCGGCTTTCGGTGCCCCGATTGTCCATCGTAAACACAATGTAGCCCTGTTGCGCAAAGTACATTTTCCACGTTGATGCGCCATAGAGCCAGCTCGCGTCAACAAGCTGCGAGTGCGGCCCGCCGTACATATAATCGATTACAGGATAGGTCTTTGTGGAGTCGAAGTCGGGCGGCAGAATGAGCCTTCCGCAAAGGTCGAAACGGCCGTCGGCACTTTTCAGACTCACGGTTTTGAATATTGGCAGCGTGTAGCCCACGTAGGTGTTCCGGACGTTTCTCAGCGTGTCAATGACCTTGCCGTCGGCAGCGTTACGCAGTGTGCTCAAAATGGCATAGTCGGGTGCCGAAAAATCATCGACAAAACGGCTGCACTTCTTGCTGAACCTTGCCGTGTGAACACCGTAGCCGTTGCTCAACCGCGTTGTTTTGCCTTTCGGCGAAACTTTGTAGATGTCGCGCGTCATGTAGCCTTCGGCGTTGGCTTGGAAAAATATCTCGCCGCTTGCGCGATTGCAGCCGTAAACGTCGGTCACGCACCAGTTGCCGCGTGTGAGCTGCTTGCAGGTCGATTTGTTTGTGTCATAGAGATATAGATGCTTGAAACCGTCGCGCTCGCTCACCCATACAAACTGGTTGTTGCTGATGAACAGCGGAGTAAAACACGGTTCAACCCACTCGGCGTTCTCCTCCTCGAAAAGCGTTTTGACAAGCGAGCCGTCGGCCGCATTATAGATGTTCAGCCACAAGTGGTTCTGCTCGCGGTTCAGCTCGGCAACTAAAATGAATTTGTCATCGGGCGACCACGCAATGTTTGTGAAAAAACGGTTCACCGGCGATGCGGTTTTTAAATAGATAGTGCTTTGATTTTCAGTATTGTAAATGCCGATTTGAACCTCGTGGCTCGCTTCGCCGGCCATTGGGTAGCGGATGGGTTTGACGGCGGCTTCACGCTCGGTGATGTCAACAATCGGGTATTCGCCAACCATACTCTCGTCCATACGGTAGAAAGCCAGCACCCGTCCGCTTTCCGACCAGAATGTACCGCCATCGATGCCCCACTCGTTGCGGTGCACAGCCTTGCCGTAAACCACGCCCGGCAGCGAGTCGGAGTTCACTCTATGGCGTCCCTCGCGGCTGGCTACATAAAGGCTTGAGCCACAGTTGTATGCCACGTGCTTGAAGTTGGGAGCGAAGTCGAGTTCCTCATCGGTGTTGATGCCTGTTAACGAGTCGGTTAACGTGTTGTTGGTCAGGTTTATGCAATACAGATTCGCACTCTCTGGCGTGCCAACCCACACATTTTCGTTGTCCTGCCATTCGGCAATGTAGGCGAACGGCGATTTGTCGTTGTCAGCCATCACTTTGCCAATCTGCTGCCGCGATATTACGGTCGGGCCGATATGGTAGCTGTCGTTGTCGGTGGTGACAAAAATATCGGTCTTTCCGGCAAATCCGCCGCGAGCGCCATTGTTGTAATGCTCACGGAATTCTTTCCCGCCGGGAACTGTATTTTCAAGTGTCAGAGGCTTTTGCGCCGAAACAGTGATTGTTGTCAGCAATAGGGCGGCAACAATTGGTGTTCTCAATATTCTCATATCGTTCGGTTTTTTCGCAAATGTAAGATAAGTGCCCTTCACGGCGAAATAAATTTTTATGCGCAAGACTTGTAAGTGTATCGAAAAAAATGCCAAATTGAGACACCAAAAATCACAACAGATTGATACCTGTCAAAAAAATAGTTAAATCATTGACAGTGATTGTTTTGCTATCGCTGTCCGTACCCATTTCGGCTCAAGAGGCCGACAGCCTTCTTCAAGTGGCGCGCTCTCTGCCCGACAATGCCGAAAAGCTCAAAGCCATCGACAATGTGTGCCATTTCCACCCGATTGTCGATACGGTTGAGAAATACGCGCAGATAGAACTTGACCTTGCCCGCCAGCTTAAAATTACTGAATATGAGGCTAATGCATACGATAATTTGAGCTGGGCGATGCATTGCAAACTCGATTTTGTGATGGCGATGAACCACCGGATGGCGGCCATTCAGATTTGGGACTCGCTGGGCCGCGATAGCGATTTGGCTTTCTCGTATATGAACTACGCCACCACGCTGATGTCCATCAAAAGCTACATTCTGGCCGACGAATACTACCAAAAGTGTTTCGAAATTTACTCGCGCCTTGGCGATTCGGCGCGGATGGGGCGTGTGTGCCAGTATTTGGGCATCTTGAACATCGGCAATATGGCCTACGACAATGCCGACGACTACTACCATCGGGCACTCGACATTGATTTGAAAATCAACAATAAACGTGGCGTGGCCTACGACTATTCGGGGTTGGGACACTCGGCGCTCGAACGGTTTCATAATTTCGAAAACGATACGAATCTTACTCTTTTGCGTCAGGCTAAATGGTTGATGCTCAAATCGTACCACCTCGACGACAGCATTGCCGACATCAGCGGACAGCTCTATTCGCTGCCGAAGTTGAGCGAGATTTACATCTGCGAGTCGAAGCTCGATGCCCGCAACCGCCGCCGTCTGCTCGATTCGAGCCTCTATTACTACAAGATAGGCGCAAAAATCACCAACGATTACGGCTACGATTTCGCTTACGCCGATTTGCAGTCGGCTTATATCAAATATCTGGTACAGAAGAAGTTATTTGCGAAAGCGAAAGAGGTTATAAAGGAAACCACAACCACCATTCTGTCGCAACCCGACGGCGAGTCGAACCTGACAATTCTTTACCCGACTTTGATTGAGTACTATATGGCCATTGGCAACTACGCCGAGGCTTTTCGCTACTCGAATCTGCAATACACTGATTTAATGAAAGAAAACTCGATAAACAATCAGTACAAACTGGTGCAGACAAAGTTTTCGACCGAATATGCGGCCAAAATCAGGCAGCGGATGATGGAGGAGCGTGAGCGCGAATTGGCCCACAATATCAAAGAGTTAACCCAGCGGCGAATAATCATCGGCAATTGGGTTATAATTGTTTTGGTGTCGGTGCTGGCGGTGCTTTTCTACATCACCACCATCAAGCGCAAGCGGATAAACTCGGTGCTCGATGCTAAAAATCAGCAACTTGCCAGCGCGCAGGAGAGTCTGCTCAAGCAGAACCAGCTCATAAACCAAGCCAACCACAAGATAATTTCGAGCATAAGGTATGCCCGTCATATTCAGGACGTTGCAATGCCGAACTTCGAAACTTTGAAATCGATTTTCGCCGACAGTTTTGTGGTTTTCCGTCCGCGCGACATTGTGAGCGGCGATTTTTACTGGGCCACGGAGATTGGCCGTTACAAAGCTCTGGCTGTGGCCGATTGCACCGGTCACGGCGTTCCGGGCGCGCTGCTCAGCATTTTGGGAATTTCGATGCTTAACGACCTCATTGCCAGCACCAATATGCACGCGCCCGAGGTGTCGCCGGCAAGGCTGCTCAATTCGCTGCGGCTGAAAATGCGCGAGTCGCTGCGCCAAAAAGCCGACGACTACACCAACCAAGATGGTATGGACATCGCCCTATGCATCTACGACACGCAGTCGAAGTGCCTTCAGTATGCCGGCGCGTTCCGTCCGCTGCTGCTCCTGCGCGGTGGTGAGCTTATTCAGTATGAAGCCGATCGTATGCCCATCGGCACACAGATGAATGTTGATAAACCATTTACTAACAATCTGATAGATATTGAGCCTGACGATATTGTCTATCTCTACACCGACGGCATCACCGACCAGTTCAGTGCCGACGAAGATGCCGTGAAATTCACTGCTCCGCGCCTCCGTGAGATGATTATGGCCAACCGCCGCCTGCCGCTGTTCCAGCAGAAAATCGCCATCGAAATCGCCATCGACGAGTGGCGTACCTCACCGCAAACCGGCGAGGTGGCTCACCAAACCGATGATATGCTGCTGATGGGAGTGAAGTTTGCGGAATGACGCTTGCAAATCTTGTATTTGATTGAGGATTTATTCCGAACTTCAAAATCCTGAATCCTAAATCCTAATTATCTCTATCTCAGTCCCTTTTTAAAATTGAAAGCCGTTGTTCCCTGAATGCCTTCCGATGTTGCGAGTAGTTTCAGCAAGTGGGCAAGGCGGTTATTGTCGGGCTTTTCAAATGAAAGGTCTATTAGGAAACGGCAGAAGCTTTTGCCGCGCAATTTGTTGGCATACTGCGTGATGCAGACTGGTTGCTCGGGTGTGATAATTGTCAGACCATTCACGCGGTGGCGGATATAGCGGTTCTTGCGCTCGTCGGTGAATTGGTTTGTTGGCAGTTTTACGGGCATTCGCGAGGAGAATAGCCGTGGGCGGAAATAGACAGGAATCACAGCCTCGCGGCACGCACCGGTGAGCAGATTCTCGTATTCGTTCTCGACCGGGCTGCAAAACCACTCTGCGCCTTGCTGCTTGACCCACAGGGCGGCAGCATCGTTATAGGCGTAAACGGCCTCGTTGGTGGCAAAGCGGCTACGTTGAGGCAGCATTGTGCATTGCGACAAATGGCTCAAAACAAAGCGGTTAAGACCTTTTTGCGCCAATGCGGAGCAGATTTTTCTGACGCGCTCAATTTGCGTCTCGCTAACAAACGGCGGCAGCTCGAACCAAATTTTTTGCAGCATTGCCCCGCTTATCTTGTTTGTTGTCAATAGGTTTTGCCATTTGAGCATCGGCAGCGACACAACCACAACATCGGCTTTTTGCAGTGCCGCGCATTGCAGCCAGTCAAGATTGTCAATTCGCACTATGGTTGCGGCTTTTGGCTTGGTTGTCAGCTGTTTGCGGATACTGCCGATGATGCTTTTCTTCATTGCTTGCGGCATTCTCACTTCCTGGCGGCCGGCGGCAGGCAGCTCTGTGCCGAACTTTTGGCTGCGGTAAGCGGTGAGATAGATGTCGGTTCCGGTAGTGGCAGTGCCACGGAAACCTTTGGCGGTGCAAACGCCATCCGTGACGCGGAAATTGTCGAGCACAAAGGCGTTTTGGTCGGTGTCGGCATCGGTGCGTACCCGCAGACGGTTGCCTTTGGCCAGCTCTATGTTGGTGGAGAATATAATCGTACCATCGTGGCAATCAGTAACTTTTCCAATCAAAAGTCCTGTGTTCGGGTTGTCGGCAATCGATTCGGCGATGCTACGGCCCATAAACCATTGTGTTTTGGGGCGGCTAAGGTCATCAACTGTATCGCTAACTATTTCACCGTCAATTGCTTTGCGGTAGGCTTGCGCCACTGTATAGACATACTCGCCTGATTTCAAGCGTCCTTCAACTTTTAACGATGAAACGCCCATTTGCGCAAGTTCTTCGATTCTGGAAATCAGTTGGTTATCCTTCATACTGAAGAATGTGCGTTTTTGTCCTCGGCAGTTGTAAAACCGACGGCAGGGTTGGGTGCAAAGACCGCGGTTGGCACCAGCGCCGCCCAAATAACTGCTGAATAAGCAAAGCCCTGACAACGAATAACATAGCGCGCCGTGAACAAACACCTCGGTTTCGATGCTGGTGCGTTGGTGAATCAGTTGCAACTCTTTGGTTGTTAGTTCGCGGGCAAGTACAACACGCTTAAAACCAATCTGTTGGCTGTGATTCGCGCCAACCGAATTGTGGTTGACCATTTGTGTGCTTGCGTGCGCCACAAGTTTCGGGAAATAGCGCTGCATCAGGCTGAAAACGCCCCAATCCTGAATAATGACGCCCGCAATGGGCTGTTCCGACAGGAATTGCAGCGTGTCGAGCAAATCGGCAAGCTCGTTGTTTTTTATGACGGTGTTGAGCGTAACGTACACTTTCACACGCTTTTGCGTGGCAAGCTTGCAGATGGCCGCAAATTGTGAGTTTGTGAAGTTGGCGGCGCGTCCGCGGGCATTGAAAGCCTTCAGTCCCAAATAGATGGCATCTGCTCCGCCTTCAAGCGCGGCAAACAGGCTTTCAATGTTGCCCACAGGCAGCAAAAGTTCGGGTTTGGAGGCGCAAGGCATTGCTAATCCTTTGAGTTTGTGTAGGTTCGCCAACGGTCAATCAGCGTTTTGAAATTGTCGGGCAGCTCCGAGTCAAACATCATCCGCTTGCCGGTGACGGGGTGGTCGAAACCTAACTCCTTGGCGTGCAACGCCTGACCGGGAAGCAGCGTGAAGCAGTTTTCAACAAACTGGCTGTATTTGGCAAACGTTGTGCCGCAGCGAATCTCGCGTCCGCCGTATTCGGGGTCGTTGAAAAGCGGGTGCCCGATGAATTTCATATGGATTCGAATTTGGTGCGTGCGGCCGGTTTCGAGCCGGCATTCAACCAGCGTAACGTAGCCAAAACGCTCAAGCACACGGTAATGCGTCACGGCGTGTTTGCCAATTGGCGAGTCGAGCGGGAAAACGTCCATAATCTGGCGGTTGCGAAGGTTGCGGCCTATCTTGCCCACAATCGTCCCCTCATCGTCGCGCAGGTCGCCCCAAACCAAAGCCACATAGCGCCGGTGCGACGAGTGGTAGAAGAACTGTCTGGAAATGTGCGCTTTAGCCTTTTCGGTTTTTGCCACAACCAGCAGTCCCGATGTGTTTTTGTCGATGCGGTGAACCAGTCCGGGGCGCGCGTCGCCGCTGTTGAAAATGGGCAGGTCTTTATACTTGAAAGCCAATGCGTTGATGAGCGTTCCGGTGTAGTGCCCGTAGCTCGGATGCACCACCATACCTGCCGGTTTGTTCACCACAACAAGGCTATCGTCTTCATACACAATGTTCAACGGAATGTCTTCGGCCACAATCTCAATTTCGCGCGGCGGGTGCGTCATCATAATCTGAATCACATCGTCGGGCTTGACGCGATAGTTTGATTTCACTGGCACGCCGTTCACCAAAATGCAGTTGGCATCGGCCGCAGCCTGGATTTTTGTGCGCGACGCGTTCTCGATTTTGCTTTGCAGAAACTTGTCGATACGCAGCATTCCCTGCCCCTTATCTACCTCAAAACGAAAGTGTTCGTAGAGTTGCCCGGCAATTTCGGGCTCGTCAGCGGCATCATATAATCCGTCAAAGTCATCAAACTCTTCGTTGGTCATTGTTTTACGAATTTTTGGGTTGATGACTGGCCGTTGGCTTCAATTTTAACAATGTAAATGCCTGATTGAAGGCTCGATACATTTATTTGGCTTCCGCTTTCGCGAATGAGAGCCTGACCGGTGGGTGCATAAATTGTTATGCGGCAGTTGCCGTCGGCATTGGCAATGTTCAGAATGTCGTTGGCCGGATTCGGGTAAACCGAAATCTTGCTAACCTGTTCAGCATCAGTAATATTGGTGCTTGCCGAGCCAAAAATCGGGCGAACCATCAGCGAGCCGCTGAAACTTGTCGGCAGCCATTCGCCGTTCACGTTGTAGAATATCTTGCTCTGACTGAAGCGGTTAACGTCCCAACCAACGTTGAGGCGCAGGCTCGACGTTTGCTGCCAGCCCACAAAAACGCTCTTGTCCACGCTAATTGGCTCGTCGAACTCAAACGTCATAAACTGGTTCTGTCCGTTGCCAAAATCGGGGCGGATAACATCTTTATTTGCAATTATTTTGCCCGGTTTGCCGTTGCTGTTTTCCCACGCGCAGATGCTGAATGTGTTTGCGGCGCTCTCAACCGGATTCGCCGGAAGGAAGCAGATGCTCAGGCCGCGCAGTGCGTCGGGTTGGTAGATGTTGTAGAGGCAGGCCACCTGCGCCGAGCTGGCGTCAACTCCGTAGGCGTTTTCGGCCGTGCCGTCGTCGTAGGCGTAGTAGTTGCCAAAATGCTGATAGGTGCGGCTGATATTGTTGCCTTTTATCAGTTCGTCTTTGTCGGTATAAAGCTCGCATTCAAACAGATATGTTACGTTGCTGCGGTCGTCGTGTGCAATCGGGTTGTCGTCGTAGCCAAACACGAGCTTGGTGTTGTATTGGGCGTCGTAATTGGCCGTACCCATTGTAATTGAGTCGTTTAGGTAGATGTCGCGGTCAATGTCTTTGATGCGTATGCGCACCTCGGCCTTCACTGTGCGCTCCCAGTGGTTGCGCAGGTGGATGTTGAGGCGCGTGTTTTCGGTCTTGATGGCCGTCTCGTAATGGCTCCACGGCACCGCTGTGAAATTTTTCAGCACTGTGGGTGCAGGTTCAATAAGCGCAATGTCGTAAAATACTGTGTCATAGGCCGAACGGCCATCGTTCAGATATACAAAATCAATGTTCCAATGGTCGCAGTTGATGGTTGCCGACGGGTTGAAACTGCCTGCAAGGCTGGCGTAGTTGTAGAATCGGAATTGGAACTTGTTGGTAAAGTAATCCGCTTTCGATATTGGCAGCATCACCAGTGCCATTTCAAGAGTATCGGGCCGGTCGGGGCTGGTTTTCAGTACGTTGTCACGAAATGTGTCAAAGTCGGTTCCGCTGGCGGCCCAGATGGTGTTCCACACGCCGTCGCCCGACGTGATTTGCAGCACAAGCGAGTCGGCGGCCTCGGGCGCATTGCCGTTGCCCTGCGGTTGGTAGTAGAAACTCAGGTAGGTTGTGGTGCTGTCAGCTTCCGACAGGTCGATGGGCTGCGAAGTGAGGCAGTCAGCCATATACGGCTGGCTCGAAGCCTGCGGATAGTGGCTCCCGTCGGAGTCGATGGCGTCGAACGTGGCCACGCCCACCGAGTAGGGATTGATGCCGAAAGTGTTGTTAACCCATACTCCTCGGTCGGTCCAGAGCTGTTGGTCGGGCGAGGCCTGATTGTAGCTGAAATCGTCGATAAACGGCAGTTTCAGTGTTGCCGATTCAGCCTCTGTCAGCCTGGTATTCCGGTGGTTGGCAGACGTTTTCGGCACATTGGTCAGCGACTCTTGAGCCTGCGCTGTTGCGATGCCCAAAACAAGGGCGGCTATTGCAAAAAATTTAGTCATCCAGATTGATTGATTCACCAATTTCGGTTTCGGTTCGCGACTCGGCCTTGAGCCAGATGTCGATTTTTCCGCCCAACGAGGCGCGCGCTCCTGGTCCGTAATAGGCCGGTTCCTGACGGTAAACGCGGGCGTTCATCGAGTCGGAGATGGTGGCGGCGTTCTCAATCACCACCTTGCCAACGTTCAGATAGGCGTTGTTCAGCTCGTTCACGGCCTCAAACTGCGTCATACCTTTCAGGTCGGGCAGGGGAGTGGCGTTGTCGCCGTGGCCGTCGCCCAGCACAAGGTCGATGCTCGAACCCTTGTCGATGAGCGTTCCTTCGGCAATTTCCTCTCCGTTGTGCATCTGCTTCAGAATGTTGTTTTTAGCAAAATCGGGGCGATAAATGAGCGAACCCACCCGCAGGCCGTGCATCTCAAGCGTTGCCTTGCCCTGCCGATACGACAGTCCGGCCACTTTCGGCACCGAAACCTTCGCTCTGTTAAACGCATTGGTGGTGATGAAAATTGTGCGGTTCTTTTTGACGTGCGTTCCCGGGCGCGGGTTCTGGTCAACAATGCAGCCCTTCGGCATATAGTCGATGAACGTTGAGTCGATTATTTGCAGTTGTAAATCCTCGTGCAGGGCAATCTGCGTTGCACGGTTCAAATTCAAGCCTTTGAAATCGGGCACCGAGATTGTATGCCCGTGGTGGGTGTAAATTCGCAAAAAAGTGGCAAGTGCAATAAAAACAACCAGATAGAATCCGGCGAACTTGCCAACGCGTATGAGGTTGCGCTTCCAAAACGCAGCATCTTTCAGTTTCTCTATTAAATCCATAGCTCAAAAGTTGATTTGGCAAAAGTAAACTATCTTTTTGAATTTTTATAGGTGTGGATTGTATTGTGCAAGCTGGCGGCTGATGCGCAAACACCCGCTAATTGTTGAAAAATCGACGTTCCTATTATGCAATTGTCAGATTATCTGCTAAATTTGCCCCGTTTTGTGAGAAGAAAAAATGAAGACGCAGACTTGTATTTTTAAATATATCTTTCTGTTAATCAGTATTGTTTCTGCCAATTTTGTATTCGCCGACGAGTCGGACAACGACAGCGATTGGGCGTTGGTTACAGAAGATAAAGTTTGCAATATCAAGGTTTTTGAGCGTTGGGTGTCGGTTGACAAACAGCGTGCCCGCGAGCGTTCGGGCAAAATGGTGCTGAAGTGCAAGCCCGAGGACGTTCTCGCCATTCTTTCCGATGCCAGCAAAACCGAAATCTGGATGAGCAATGTTGAGAACAGCTACGTCATCAGCCGCAAAAGCAATACCGAATGGTTTGTTTACACTCTGCTCAACGCCCCGTGGCCCATCGGCAAGCAGGACATTGTTTCGAAATATGAGGTTGAAAGGGTTGGCGACCGCATAATTCTTAATATCCGTCAGCAAAACAACCTGATTGCCAAGAAGAAAAACATTGAGCGACTCGACACTTTCAGTGCCCGTTGGGAGATTACGCCGGTGAGCGAGAACACCGTCAGCGTGAATTTCACCACACAATCCACTCAGCCGAACAAATATCCGCAGTGGGCGCAGGACCCGATAGTGCGCAAGACTTTCCTGAACAATATGCGCAAGCTCCGCCGCCACGTCAATAAAGGCTGATAATCAGATGATTCGGTGGTTTGTGTTAATCACATCACTTTTTTTTGAAAAAAATGCCTTTGGGTATGTAACAAACAGTCAAAAAGTATGTCTATATGATGTATGACAAACGTTTTGGCATTACTAACTAACACATATTAATATGAACAAACCATTACACTTTGCGGCAATCGCCGCAACACTGCTTTTTTGTGCAAACACCAACGCACAAATTGTGATTAACGAGTACAGCTCGACAACATCCACGTTTTTAGATGATTACAACGAAGAGTCGGATTGGATTGAGCTTTACAACACATCGTCTGCCGAAGTTGATTTGAAGGGTTGGCACTTGTCGGACAACAAGGAAAATCTTGCCAAATGGACCTTCCCTTCGGTGAAAATCGCGGCCAACGGCTATCTGCTGGTTATGGCTTCGGGCAAAGATTTGACCACCATTGCGGCCGGGAAAAAGTATCTGCACACAAATTTCAACATCTCGTCGGATGGAGAGGCTGTTTACTTGGCAAACGCTGCCGGCGCTATTGCTCATCAGACTGATTCTGTGCCGGTTCCGTGCAATGCCAGCCGGGGCTTGAATCCTGATGGCATAGGCAATTGGGCGTTCTTTGCCGAGCCAACGCCGGGCAAGGCCAACACTACCAAAGCCTTCGCAACTTCGGCAACCACAAGCGTGAAATTCTCGCCTGAAGGAGGTTTCCAATCATCGGCGCTGACCGTAACACTCTCAACCGAGGGCAACACACCTATATATTATACGCTCGACTGCACCGAACCAACCGACAAATCGCTGCTCTACACCGGCCCAATCGCAGTTGACTCGACAATGGTCATCCGCGCCACAACATTCAACGGCAATTTGATGCCCGGCCAGCCTTCGACTCAGACTTATATTTTCCCGAAAAGGCTGCATACGTTCAGACGCGCTTTGTGGGACGGCCACATTGTTGACACAACAATAACGTATCAAAATGCGGCATTAAATGCAGGTATAACGGAAGAGGAGGCAAATGAGTTTTTGCGCAATGGAGGCGATATAAGTGAAATAACTCACGATACAACAGTGCACTACGGTCCCCATCTTGTTTTGGAGCATTCGCCGAATTTCGCTCTGCCGGTGGTTTCTCTCACAACCAATCCGGATAATCTGTGGGATTGGAATACAGGTATTTACGTGGCCGGACCGAATGCCGAATACGATGAGCCTTATTATGGCGCCAATTTCCATCAGGATTGGGAGCGTCCGGTTCACGTGGAGCTTTATTGGACCGATGGCTCGAAGCGGCTCGACCAGGATGCTGGCATACAAATTGCAGGCGCCTGGAGCCAGAGCAATAATCAGAAATCGTTTTCTCTGCACGCGCGCAACGCCTACGGAAAGAAGTATTTTGAAACTAAATTGTTCGACGAGCTCGATATTACCCGCTTTAAATCGTTCGTTCTGCGCGATTCAGGCAACGATGCGAACAGCACTTTCTACCGCGATGCGATGATTACGCATCTTGTTGCCGCGAATAACATTGATATTCAGGCATATCAGCCGGCTATTGTCTATCTTAACGGTGAGTTTTGGGGCATTTTGAATATGCGCGAGAAACTGAATGAGTATTATATTGAGAGCCACTATCCGCACGTTGACCACGACAAAGTGGACCTTTTGGCAGGAAAAGGCAATGGAATGACAGCGTCGGAAGGCGATTTGACCGATTACAATGCGATGATGGATTTCATCCAGTCGCACGATTTGACCGATGATGCCAACTATCAGAAGGTGGCTGCGCAAATCGATGTGGATGAGTATGTTGAGTATCTGGTTTCAGAAATTTACGGTGGCAACGACGACTGGCCGCACAACAATGTTAAGATGTGGAAGTCGAAGAAAAGCGGCGGCCGCTGGCGCTGGATGCTCTACGACACCGACCAGTCGTATAACATTTGGGGGCGCGATGTTGACTTGGTCACTTACGACAAGCTGGAAAAATGCCTGACGGAAAAAGGCAAGAACGGCGATACTTGGTCGAATGTCTTGTTGCGCAATATGGTGAAAAACACCACGTTCCGCAATAAACTGGTCAACCGTTTTGCCGATAGAATGAACCGAGAGTTTCTGCCTGAGAATATCAACCATTTGATTGACAGTTTGTTCAATAACATCAGAAGCGAATTGCCTTATCACGACTATCTTTGGAACAGTGGCGACGATGGCAGCATAATGAAGGACTTTGCCAAGTCGCGACCCGCCAATATGCGTAAGCATCTGCGCAAGAGTTTCGATGTTGGCGACGATGTTGATGTAACGCTTAACTCCAACGACAGCAAGGCCGGTTATATCGAACTCAACTCGCTGACACTGAAGAAATTCCCTTGGAAAGGAAGCTATTTTACCAATGTTCCGGTGGAACTGCGGGCAGTGGCGCGGCCGGGCTACAAGTTTGTGCGTTGGGAGTTCGGTGGCGGACTGCCGGCAAGCACTAGCGCCGGCATTGAGGTTACCTTGGACAACAACGCAACCATTAGCGCTGTTTTTGAAAAAGATGCCAACGCTGCGTTTAACAGCGTGGTTATAAACGAGATAAATTACAAGTCGGCCGACGATTTCGACACCAAAGACTGGATTGAGCTTTACAACACTACAGCGGCCGTTATCAACGTTTCGGGTTGGAAACTGCTCGACGGCGAGGCTGACGAGGCCTTCACAATTCCGGTCGGTACAACCATTGATGCTTACGGCTATCTGGTTGTTTGCGCCAACCAGAACAAACTGCTCAAATTCAATCCCGGAGTAGCAAACTATGTGGGCGATTTCACTTTCGGATTGGGCAAGGAGGATAAAGTGCAACTGTTTGATTCCGAAGGCCATCTGATTGATGAGGTTGAGTATGCGAAATCGTGGGGCGACGCCAACGGAACTGGCAAAACCATCGCGCTTGCCGACCCGTTTGCCGACAACACCAACTATAAGTTGTGGAACGCTAACGACATTTACGGCACACCAGGCGCGCAGAACGGCGCGTTTAGTCCATCGCGTAGCGATTTCAGCGCCAACGAGAAGATTTTTGTTGACATAACTGAGGCTCTGGCGGCCAATGCGTCGGCCGTGTGCTACCCGAACCCTGTTAGCAGCGAGGCAACGCTCGTATGGCAGCAAACTTCTGGCGCCGACGTCCGGATTGAGCTGTTCAATGCCTTTGGCAACTGCGTGGCGCTAATTTGCGATGAATGGTTTGCACAAGGTCAGCAGCAAATCGACATCAGCCGCGCCATCAGCAACTGCATACCGGGAATGTATGTCGCTCGAATCAGCATCGGCGGACAGGCACCGGTTAACTTGCGGATTGTCAAGCAATAACAAAAGTAATCAGTACTTTTATTTGCATCGGCAGTTGGCCAAATGGCTGGTTGCCGATGTTTTTTTTATTGATTTTCACCGACTATTTCACACTTTGTTGCTGATAATTCTGGCACAAAAAACTTTGCCCGTTCTATTTAAGTGCTACATTTGCGCGTTTTAGAAAACTACGTAATAATGAAAAAAATTCAACTGCTCGCCTTTTCGGTTTTGACCGCAATGGCAGCCAACGCACAAATTGTAATCAATGAGTATTGTGCAAACTCAACTTCTTTTCTTGACGAATATGGCGATAGCAACGACTGGATTGAGTTGTTGAACACTTCGTCGGCTGATGTTAATCTTGAAGGCTGGCACTTGTCAGACAAGGCCGATAATCTTGCCAAATGGACATTTCCGGCAGTCACGATTAAGGCTGGCGGTTATTTGAAAGTTTTTGCGTCGAGTAAGGATTTGAAAGAAGTTGCCAATGGCAAATTTCTGCACACAAATTTCAACATCTCGTCGGAAGGTGAGGCGTTTTACTTAAGCGATGCTTCTGGAAAGATAGTCCATCAGGCTGATACGCTTGTAGTTCCGAACGATATAAGCCGCGGTTTGAGTCCCGATGGCAATGGCAAATGGGTGTTTTTTGCAGAACCAACTCCGGGGGCGGCAAATACCACTAAAGCATTTGAAACAGCTGAGACCCCGCAAGTTACAATATCGCCGGAAGGCGGTGTGAAAACATCGAAAGTGACAATCACGCTATCGACAAGCGGAAACTCGCCAATATATTATACGCTCGATTGTAGTGTTCCTACCGCGAAATCGAAGAAATACACGGGACCGATAACGGTTGACACAACCACGGTTATCCGCGCCATCACCTTCAACGACGATATGCTGCCCGCACAGCCGGCAACTCAAAGCTACATTTTTGGCAAGAGACTGCGCTGGGTTAATCGTGACAAGCAGGGCAAACCCATCACAACCGAGCAGTCGTGGGGCGGCTGGGGTGGCTGGGGCGGTGGCCAGCAAACCACTAAGGTCGACCCGAACAAAACGCTCAGCCACTCATCGACTTTCGATTTGCCCGTGGTTTCGCTCACAACTGCTCCCGATAATCTGTGGGATTACAACACCGGCCTTATTGTTGAGGGCCCGAATGCCGACTTGAATGCAACTCCACGCCGCGCGAACTATTACAACGATTGGGAGAAGCCCATTCACGTTGAGATTTACAAAGACGGAGAAAAGATTGTTGACCAGGATGCCGGAGTGCAGGTTGCGGGAGCCTACAGCCGTATGAACGACCAGAAATCACTTTCCATTCACGCCCGCAGCTCGTATGGAAAGAAATATTTTGATGCGAAGATTTTCGATGAGCTCGACCTGACACGCTTCAAGGCTTTCACGCTGCGTAACTCGGGCAACGATTTTGGCGGCACTCACTTCCGTGATGCAATGATTACGCACCTTGTAGCCGGCACAAACATCGATATTCAGGCCTATCAGCCGGCAGTTGTGTTCTTGAACGGCGAATACTATGGCATTCTGAACATCCGCGAGAAGATTAACGAGCATTACATTGAGGAACACTATCCGCACGTCGACCACGACAAGGTTGACCTGATTGTGGCAAGCGATGTTACAAAAGATATGTCGGCCAAAGAGGGTGATATGAAGGCTTATGACGCGCTGATTAGCTACGTTGAGTCGAACGATATGAGTACGGACGCCTGCTATCTGTACATAAAGTCGGTTATGGATATGGATGAGTATATGGAGTATATGGTGTCGGAGATTTTCGGCTCGAACAACGACTGGCCGCACAATAATGTGAAGATGTGGAAATCGAAGAAGGCTGGCGGCCGCTGGCGCTGGTTCCTTTTTGACACCGATCAGTGCTATTCAATTTGGAGCGACCAGTCGGGCGACGACAAGCTGGCAACCTGCCTGAGCGAGAAAGACCAGCACGGCAATACCTGGGCCAACAAGCTGTTCCGTAATCTGGCAAAGAACAAGCAATTCAAAAACGAGCTTGCCAACCGTTTTGCCGATCGTATGAATAATGAGTTTTTGCAGAAAAATATCAATCATTTGATTGATAGCTTGTTCGATAACATATCAACAGAAATTGGTTCGCACAACCAGCGCTGGGGCAAAGGCACCAACGATGGCAACGGAATGAAAGAGTTCGCCAAGAAGCGTCCACAAAATGTGCGAGACCATCTGCGTAAGCATTTCAATGTGGGCGCCGATGTTAAGGTTACACTCTATACCAACGATGACAAGGCTGGTTATATTCAGCTCAACTCGCTCACGCTGAAGAAAACGCCCTGGAGCGGTACTTATTTTAAAAATGTGCCAATCTCGATTCGTGCGGTGGCTCGCCCGGGTTACAAATTCTCGCATTGGGAGGATGCCGACGGCAAAAATGTTGATGAGCACGAGGGAATCAGTGTGAAACTTTCTTCAACATCGGAATACACAGCTATTTTCGTGTCAGATGATTCCGATATCAACAATGTTGTAATCAATGAGATAAACTATAAGTCGGCCGACGATTTCGACACCAAGGACTGGATTGAGCTTTATAACACGACCTCAGCGGGCATCAATCTCTCGGGTTGGAAAATCAGCGCCGGGAGTCTGGATGAGGCCTTTACCATTCCGATGGGAACAATAATTCCGCCCTACGGTTATTTGGTTGTCAGCTCGAATCAGAACAAGCTGATAAAGTTGAATCCTAATTTGACTGGAGTAAGCGTTGTTGGCGATTTTGAGTTTGGTCTCGGGAAAACCGACAAAGTGCAGTTGCTTGATTCAGAAGGTAATCTTGTTGATGAGATTGAATATGCAAAATCGTGGGGCAATGCTGATGGCACCGGCCGTACTTTGGCTCTGACCGACCCGTTTGCCGATAACGCCAATTATAAACTCTGGAGTGACAATGACATGCACGGAACTCCAGGCACTGAAAACGGCACGTTTAAGCCGTCGCACAGCAATTTCACCATTGTGGATAATTCGTTCATTGTCGATATTGAGGCACAAGATGTGCCGGAAGTTTATGCAATGTGCCATCCGAACCCTGTACGCAGCACGGCTGCCATTATTTGGGAACAGACCATTGGGGGCGATGTGCTTGTTGAATTGTATGCCGCAAGTGGCTTTAAGATGGCGGTTGTAGCCGACGATTGGTACGAAACAGGTACTCATAGTGTCGATATTAGCAGTATTGCAGA
The DNA here is from genome assembly GCA_902790595.1 of uncultured Bacteroidales bacterium. Taxonomy (GTDB): domain Bacteria; phylum Bacteroidota; class Bacteroidia; order Bacteroidales; family SZUA-534; genus RUG13583. The sequence goes on along the minus strand of CADASL010000002.1, from coordinate 223,933 downwards.
ACATTGGTCGGCAGGCTTGTATTTTGCAAAAATCAGCATTTACGGGCAAAAGCCAGTTATTGTACGGATTGTCAAACAATAACACTTTCGTGAGAACATTAAAATTGGCAGTTGGCGGCATTACCGACTGCCTTTTTTTATGAAATGAGAGAATATTCGGGAAAAACTAATGTTTGAGAAACATACTATTTTTGCTCTCGTAGAAACCATTGTTATGAAGACATTAAAAGTTATATCGGTTTTGATTATTGCTTTGGCAAATGTTGTTGCCGAGGCACAAGTGGTTATCAATGAGTATTGCTCGTCATCAACCTCATTTTTAGATGAATATGGCGACAATTCTGATTGGATTGAGTTGTATAACGCCTCGTCGGCAGATGTTGATTTGTACGGCTGGCATTTGTCGGACAAGGCTTCGAATCTCACAAAGTGGACATTCCCTTCGTATGTTCTGAAACCGGGCGCATATTTGCTAGTGTATGCCTCTGGCAAGGACCTTTACGAGTGTTTTGATGGTGATGAGGTTTATTACAATCCGCTTGTTGAGGCTACAGACAACTTTGCATACGCCATTGGCTCGTCTTCGATAGCAAAAGATTGGTACAAAGCTGATTATGACGATTCAAAATGGGCTGTCGGCAAAGGCGGATTCGGGTATAACTCAAGCTATGCGGCAACCGAAGTGCCGAGTGGAACCATATCGGTTTTTGTCCGCAAAAAATTCTCAATCAATGATTTGAAAGCAATAAAGGAACTGCATCTTAATTTGGACTATGACGATGGTTTTGTGGTTTACATAAATGGTCGCGAGGTGGCGCGAGTGAATTTGGGCAAGGAGGGTGACATCACGCCTTACGATGCCACAACACCAGACTATGTTAACCCGTTGCTTGCAAACGGCAGTCCGTTAGCGCATTTCAATTTGTCGAAACATATTGATTGTCTGGTGGAAGGTGAAAATACGCTTGCCATTCAGATTCACAATATAAATGAGTCATCGGGCGACTTGCTGCTTTATCCGTTCCTAACTGTAGGCTCAACTGTTAAAAGTGGCAAACAGCCAAGCGAACTGATAGGTTTGCAGTCGAAAAGCGAAGCAAAATTTTTCCATACCAATTTCAGCATTTCTGCCGATGGCGAGCCGATTTTTCTTGTGAATCCAGCCGGGAAGATTGTGTGTCAGACTGATAGTACCGTTGTCCCGAACGATGTGTCGCGCGGTCTTTTGCCTGACGGAAATGGAAAATGGCGTTTTTTTGCGGAGCCGACGCCGGGTGTGGCAAATACCACTAAATCGTACTCAACAGCGCGAACCAACGAGATAACATTCTCGTTGACTGGAGGTTTGCAAACCGGGAAACAAACTCTGACAATGTCTTCAGCTGCCGGAACACCAATCTATTACACTACTGACGGAAGTGTTCCAACGGCAAAATCAAAACTTTATGAAGACGGAATACCAATTTCAAAAACAATGGTTGTTCGCGCCATCTCATACAGCAATGATTTTTTGCCTGGACAGCCGGCTACGCGCACGTTTATTTTCCCCGACCACGAAATCACTTTGCCAGTGATGTCATTGGTTTCGGATCCATACAATCTGTATGACTATAACTATGGAATTTTTGTTGAAGGTCCTAATGCAGAAGAAGCCGACCCTCATTATGGCGCCAACTATTGGCAGGATTGGGAACGGCCTATTCATATTGAATATTATCTACCTGATGGTCAAAATGTAATAACCCAAGATGCAGGTATAAAAATAACTGGTAACTATTCGAGAATGAATGCCCAGAAGCCTTTGGCAATTCACGCACGCAAGTCGTATGGTAAATCACGGTTTGATTATCAGTTCTTTGGTAGTAAAAATATCAATAGCTTTAAATCGTTAAACCTGCGTAATTCTGGTAACGATTTTGGCAATACCCATATCCGTGATGCGATGATTACCAGTCTAGTTAGTAAGAATAATATTGACGTCCAGGCATATCAACCAGTAGTGGTCTATATAAATGGCCAATATTGGGGCATTATGAACTTGCGTGAGCGGCTTGGCGCACATTATCTAGAAGAGAATTATTCGTTTGTAGAAGCTGACAAGGTGGATTATATCAAGAACCGAGACGAAGTGAAGGAAGGAAGTTACGACCATTATCAGGCGATGCTCGATTTTTTAAGGTCGAACAAGTTGGATGATGAGTCTAACTATCAATATATTAAAACACAGATGGATATCGATGAATATATCGAATATATGGTGACGGAAATTTATTGCAAAAACACCGATTGGCCTGGTAATAATATCAAATATTGGCGCCCGCAAACTATCGACGGTCGTTGGAGATGGATGCTTTTCGACACTGATTTTGGTTTTGGTATATGGAGTAGTGAAGATTACTCATACGATATGATATCATTTTGTCTTGCAAGTAATAGTAGTGGCTATGCTAATGCTTCGTGGGCGACATTTTTATTGCGTAGCTTAGTAAGAAATGAAAGTTTTAAACGTGATTTAATCAATCGTTTTGCAGACAGACTGAATTATGAGTTTCTTCCGAAAAATGTTAACAACTTGATTGATAGTTTAAATGACAATATTGCCGATGAAATAAAATACCATCTCAAACGATGGAACCAAAGTGAAAGCTACCGAAATGACAGACTTAATGTTATGCGCACTTTTGCAGAGGAACGTCCAAATTACTTGCGCGCCCACATTAGTAAACATCTTTTGGCAGGTAGTGAAGTGAAAATAACGCTCGATGCCAACGACAGCAAGGCTGGCTTTATTCAACTCAACTCGCTGACATTGAAAAGCTTCCCCTGGAGCGGAATATATTTCTCGGAAGTGCCGGTGTCATTGCGGGCGGTGTCACGACCGGGCTACAAATTTGCTCGCTGGGTCGATGGTGACAATCAGACGGTTGACACTCACGCTGGTATCAAGGTTACGCTGAGTAAGGCGATGCGGTACACGGCTGTTTTCGAACCGACAAACGATGCTTATAACAGTGTTGTTATCAACGAGATAAATTATAAGTCGGCCGATGATTTTGACGCAAAAGACTGGATAGAACTTTACAATACCACAGCTGCGGCTATCAACATTTCAGGTTGGAAGATTTCTGGCGAAAACGTTGCAGAGGCGTTTACAATTCCTGTCGGAACCATCATTCCGCCATATGGCTATTTGGTCGCGTGCGCCAACCGCAACAAACTGGTCAGCTTGAAACCGAGCTTGCAAAATGTGATCGGTAATTTTGCATTCCGTCTGAGTTCATACGATAAGGTGCAATTGTTTGATTCAGAGGACAATTTAATTGATGAAGTGGAGTACAATAGCAAGACGTGGGCAGATGCTGACGGAAATGGCTACACATTGGCTCTAACTGACCCGTTTGCCGATAATGTTGCCCGCAAGTTGTGGCAGGCTAACGACTTACACGGCACTCCCGGCGCTCAAAATGGCACTTTTAGTCCGTCGCACAGCGATTTCAGCATTGTAGATGACAGTTTCCGTGTTGGTGTCGGTGATGAGCACGAGCAACCTGAAACTTTTGCTTTCTGCCAGCCCAATCCGTTCAGCGATAATGCGGAAATTGTTTGGCATCAGGCTGTTGCCGCCAATGCCCGTGTTCAAATTTTTACAGCGCAAGGGCGTGTTTTGGTTGATTTTGGCAGCAAATTCTACACAGAGGGTGAGCACTCTTTGAGTATAACAAATGCAGTCAACTGGCAGCCTGGATTCTATTTCGCCAGAATTGCTGTTGATGGCAGTCAACCAATGGTTATCAAATTGTTACGACAGTAGCCGGTCGCCGGGCATCGGCTGTTCTTCGGCAGTAATCTTTTGAGCAGCCTTTATGCACCCGAATGCAGCTACGACGCACGCAATTAGAACAATGGCATAATTCATCGGCCCGCCGAAATAATCGCAGACCGACGCGTTCATATCACCGGAGAGGTATCCCAACAGAAATCCGGCAGTGTTGTTTGCCCAATGCATAAAAATGCCAATCCAGATGCTTCGTGTGCGCCAGAAAAGCCACCCCATTGCGCACCCGATGATGAATGCGGCAATGAACTGCCACGGGTTGAGGTGCGCAAGGCCGAAAATCACCGCCGACCAGATGATAGCCTTGCGGGGCTCGTACCGGCGCAGCAACGCGGCCAAAATTATGCCGCGGAACAGCCATTCTTCAAGAAATGGGGCAATGATTCCAACGGTCAGGTATCCGGCAAAATCAAGCGTTATAGCTTCGCTGAAAATGCGTGCCACAAAATCAGGCATTGGTATCAGTGAACAAATTGATTCGGAGATTATCGATAAAGCGAAAGTCATTACCAAAGCAATCGGGAATAGTGCCGCTTTGACTTTTTTAAAATCTGTAACTTTCAGATTCCAAATAAAATATACAATGGCGAGCGCTCCTGCAAACTGAAGAATGTAACCCAGCATTGTTACCAGCGATTTTGAGGCGGGGGCCACTTTCAGCAGTGTGGCGGTGACAAGCGATGCTGGTATGGTCATCGCAATTGTGACGCCCAGAATTGCCAGTGTCTGCTTGATTGAAATTGAGTGGTTTGACGATGTTTCAAATGTTTGTTCCATTTCTCAGTTCGATGTTGGTTTGACGTACAGTTGCCCGGTCTCGCAGCCTACAATCTCAACTTTTGTGCCCTTTTCAATGAACCCATAAACCGATTTTGCATCGATAACGTGTTTGTCTATAATTATTTTGCCCGATGGTCGTAACACTGTCTCGGCAATGGCTGTCTGCCCGATAAACTGCTTTAAATCGGGGCTGACAGCGACGAACCCTTCATCGGTTTTTTGCGTGGCGGTGAGCGACAATCGGTTGCCGAAAATGGTGGCAGTGTAGAATTTTGAGCTTATCCACAGACATAAACCTATTGATACTGATGATGATATGATTACCAGTAGGAGTGATTTCAGCACATCGTCGGGGCTGATGGACGGCACGTCGCCGTCGAGATTCCCGACCATAGCCATTGTGAGTCCGGTCACAGCCATAACAATTCCTGAAATGCCGCAGACTCCAAATCCCGGGAATGCGAATAGTTCGATGATTATCAGTATGATGCCCAAAACAAATAGAGCTATCTCCCAATGTGCGGCAAGCCCTTCGATGTATAGTGGAGCAAAGTACAGAATTGCTGCGCCGACTGCAATCACCGACGGAAAGCCGATTCCGGGCGATTGCATCTCAAAATAGATGCCGCCGATTATGGCCATAATGAGCAGTCCTTGCAAGGCCGGATTCATCAGCCAGCCGAGCGTGCGGTCGAGTCCGGTGGGGTGGTATTCGGTGATGACGGCATTGGGGCGTCCGGCAAGTTCGAGCACCTCGGGAATGCTTTCGGCCAGTCCGTCGCAAAAACCGTGTTCAATAGCTTCCGATGATGTGAAAGTAAGCACTTTGCCGGCTTCAATCAGTCCGTCGATGCAGATGTCCTGGTCAACCATAGCCTCGGCAATCTGAGGGTTGCGCAGCCATTTATAAGTGGTGTCGGCGCCGTTAATCAGCGTGTCGCAGCCGTGTGCTTCGGCCGTGGCCCGCATAATGCCGCGCATATAGCTTTGGTACTTGTCGGGCATTGCCTCGCCGCTTTGGTTCACCACTGTTGCCGCGCCAATGCTTGCGCTCTTCCGCATATAGATTTTGTCGCAGGCGATAGCTATCAGCGCCCCCGCCGAGGCTGCGTTGTTGTCGATAAACGCCACCACCGGAATTGTGCTGTTCAGTATCCGTGTGCGGATGGAGTCGGCATCCACCACTGTGCCGCCGTAGGTGTTTATATGAAGGAGAATCATATCGGCGCTATCGGCGTGGGCCAACTCAAACGCCTTCTGCGTTTTAACCCACAACGACGGACTCACCTCCTCGTTCATTTCAAACAATACAACACGTGCGGTGCTGTTGGTGGCTGCTGGCAAATGGCTTGCCGTCACAAGTATAAATGCCAATAAAACTGCGAGTTTTTTCATATCAGTATGCATTTGTTTCGTACACAAATCTATCAAAAAATACTGTTCCTTGTGTTCCATCATTTCGGGCGAGTTATATCCGCTATGTCCGTCCAGCTCATCGAGCATCAGCTCGCCTTACAGCCATTCCGCATAGCAATAAAAACGGCCCCGATTTCTTTTTGTCGGGGCCGTTCGTTATTTTGTTGATTTCTAATTTATTATTTCTTTGCTGCACGTGCCTCGTTCAAGAAATTAACCATCTTTGCCAGATTCTCTTTCGAGTACATATTGAATCCGTGTCCGCCGTCTTCAACCGGAATGAAATCTGTCTTGACACCTTTTGCTTTCAGTGCGTTGTAGAACGATTCTCCTTGGCAGAATGGCACCACATTATCCTTTTTGCCGTGGCAAACAATGATAGGCGGGTCTGAAGGGTCGATGAATGTGGGCGCGCTCAAAGCTTTGTAGCGGTTCTCGTTGCCTGCCATTGGAACTCCCAAAACAACCTCTTCCGGCGATGTCGGCATTTTCATCGCCTCGCCGCAGTCCATATGCATCAAATCCACAGGACCCGACCAGTCGCAGGCAGCGTCAACACTGCTGCTGAAGTTGGTGAACTGCCCCACGTTGCCTTCAAGGTCAACTTTGTATCCGTCAACATCGGCAACCTTCTCGTTGCGCGTGGTGGCGGCAAGCGAGGCCAAGTGCCCGCCCGACGAAAAACCTGATGTGGCGATAAACGACGTGTCGAATTTATACTTCTCGGCATTACCGCGTACAAAGCGGATAACAGCCTTAATATCGTTTATCTGAGCAGGATATTTGGCATCGCCGCTCGAACGGTGGTTTGGTGTTACAACGGCGTAGCCGGCATCGAGTAGGGCGGCACAGATGGTGTTGAGGTCAGCCGCACCCTTCGAGTTGTTGCTGAACCAAGCGCTCCCGTAGATGTGGATAACCACCGGATAGCTTGCTTTTTCTTCTTTCGGCAGATAGATGTCGAGATTGTGGTAAACCTCATTGTCGCCGGCATAGTTGATGTTGAGAAATTTTTGCGAGTAGCGCATTGTGTCGGTGCTGCTTTGGTTACCGCCAAAGCCTCCGAAACCACCACCCATTTGTGCAAAGCCGGCAATGCTCAATAGTCCGGCTGCAAGTGTAAGTCCTATTTTTTTCATATTTCTAATGTTTAAGTGAGTGTTATTATTACAAAGCAAATTTAGTATTCGTTCCTTAGAACTCAAACAAAAAAGGCTGCCCATGAGGACAGCCTTTTCTATTTAAAAACATCAATTAGTACCCAGGGTTTTGTACGAGGTTGGGGTTGATAGAAGTAGCAGAGAATGGATAAGGCATCAATTCATGTTTGCCGGCTTTGAAACCATAGCCGTTGGCGTTGTTGTATGAACGGAATTGAACATCTAAGCGAGCCTCAGCATTGTCTGCGTCGATAGTATTATCTTTACGAATTTTGTCATAAGCGTTTGGAACTTCTTTACCTTGCTCTCCCATCACAGTCGGTGCATCACCCCAGCGAACCAAGTCAGCGTAGCGAGATCCTTCAAGGAAACACTCAAAACGTTTCTCGTTTTTAACTTCTTCCAATGTACAAGAGGTACTTCTATGATTTGAGCCAGCACGATCTTGAATTAGATTAAGAGCTGCTAATCCTGTACCATCGTCACCTGTTTGTGCGCAAGCCTCTGCGTATAGCAACAGGACTTCGGCATAGCGCATAATAGGATAGTTGATTTCCACACCCATATTGGTTGCGAGTCTGTCTCTTTGAATAAGCTCTGACACGAGTGCTATTCTTTTGTATTGCCAATAACCGCCGCAGCCATATACGCCTTTGCTGTCAATACCCCTTTCAGCGATTGGCATATCGTCTGGATATGACAAAACTACATCATCACCAATTTTTTTACCATGAATCATCTCATCGTATGTGACGATCCAAGATTGACGACGCCAAGAGTCCATACCATCATTGGCAATCAGAGCATCACCAAATGATTTGGATGGCATAATACTTCCCCAACCGGTAGTGATGACCTCGTTCGGGTATTCGTTGAGGTGACGCCAACCTGTTGAGTTAACCCAATGGTAGCTGTATTGGCCGTCAAAGTAGCTGATGTTGTCGTAATCGTCAATGTAGTTGTATTGGAACACCCACTCTTTACTGCAGTCGCCTGCCACGTGATATAATTTGTGCATATCTTTGCTGTCAACCAACTCATACAATTTTGAGTCAATAACCTTTTTCAAGTCTGCTTTTCCTTCAGCGTATTTACCATTGTAAACTTCAATTTTGCCTTTCAGCGCGTAGGCAAATTCCTTTGTAAAGCGGACAGACAAATCTGGGTCGTTTACGCTAGATTTCGAAGGCAGATATGGGGCAGATTCGTCGAGCTCGGCTATACACCAGTTAATAATATCATCGTGCGGGGTGTTTCCAGGCTTTACATCACCAGAGATCATTTTGTCAACTAATGGAGGGTTACCCCAATATGTGGCCAACATAAAGTGTGCATATGCTCTTGAAACCTTAGCTTCTGCTACAGAACGATTTACAATACTGTTTAATTGTGCATCATCGGCAACCATATTGAAACTGTAGTTGTCAAGCAACAGATTGCTACCACGGATCATATTGTAAAATGCCGCATATGAATTCTTAATAGTTACAAGATTCTGATCAAGTGTATTACGGAATTCATTGAGAATTAAGCCGCTAATATGATCATTTTCATCTCCGGAGGCCCAATAAACCTCATCTGACGGAGCTTCCTGCATAACGTAGATAGAACCTTGCCATACCCAATCGCTTGGACCAGTTGCGCACCAATGCGCATATTGGCCCGTTTGGTAGACGAACGTCGCGGCGTTTTCCGCATTATGAGGGTCGCTATAGAACTCCTCGTAGCTTACAACTCCCTTTTTGGGAATCTCCAGATTGTCCTCGCTGCACGATGGTAACATCAGTGCAAGTAATGCGACACCCGATATAATATATTGTTTCATATCAAATTTATTTTATTTGTTAGAATGTTAAGTTAAAGCCAAATGTAATCTTCTTTGATGATGGGTACGAGCCCTTGTCAACTCCAAGACTGTTGGCAGTACCGTTTGATGCAACTTCAGGATCGAAACCTTCATATTTTGTAAATGTGAAGTAGTCGTCGAGTGCAACGAATGCACGGAAACTCTCAACAGCAATTTTCTTTGTCAATTCACGAGGAATGGTGTAGCCCAATTGAATTTGTTTAATTTTGAAGTATGAGCCATTGAAAACATTAGCTGATGAACTGTAGAACTGAATGTTGGTCTTCATATTATCAACAGTTGGGTATTTGCCAAGTGTGGAGATGCCGGTGATTTCGTCATCCTCATTGTATGTGCCAATGCTACGACCTTTATAGAAGAGTTGCATACCATTTACACGCGGGTGCTCAGTACGGTAGTTGCAAGCCCATATTTTGTTGCCTGATATACCTGTTCCGAATACAGTGAAATCGAAATTCTTGTATTCAAAGTTGATTGTCAAACCATAGCCCATTTTTGGAATTCCTTGGCCAAGGTCTTTCATATCCTCTTCTTTTGGAGATATGGTAACACCCTCACCAAATACAGCTTTGTCTGCATCAATATCTCTTTCTGTTTTGAAGAGTGGTTTGCCTGCAAAGTCGGCTGGTTCGTCGTCAGTAATTTTCGCTCTTTCAACAGCTTGATCCCAAGTGCAGACACCTGCATACTCATAACCTCTCATATACCATATTGAGTGACCTTCCTCAAATGCGGTCTTCAATTGGTGGTTGGCATATCCAGCACCATAGATGATGCCTACGGTTGGGTCAAGATATGTTACTTCGTTTTTCAGTGTGTAGGCGTTGCCTGTGATAGAATACTTGAAGTCACCAATTTTGTCTTTCCAAGTTAATTCGAGTTCGAGGCCTTTGTTCACAACAGTACCAGCATTGATAGTTGTTGAAGTTACACCTGTTTCTTTGGCTGGAGTCACTGGAACCAAAAGGTCTTTGGTCGTTTTAATGTAGTAGTCAACTACAAATGAGAGTTTGTCGCTCAATAGGCGGCCATCCAATCCAAAGCCAAGTTGCTCAGATGTTTCCCATTTCAAATCAGGGTTTGGTAAACCGTCAACGTATGAACCGTATGAAATTTTTCCATCTTTGGTATCGAATTGGTATTTCTGTGAGTTCAACGTTACATCAACAGAGTATGGGTAGTTGTTCAATACAGAAATGTTACCATTTTGACCCCAGTTAGCACGGAGTTTCAAGTAAGAAATAGTGGCGGAGCTAAGAATGTCAGTTAAGAAATCCTCTTTGCTGAGAGTCCAACCCACTGATACTGATGGGAATTTACCCCACCGATTGTTTTTCGCAAGTTTCGATGCATCGTAAGCGTCAGCTCGGAAAATGAACTGGGCGTTGTATTTGTCGGCATAGTCCCACGATAAACGTCCATAATATGACATATTTACAGATTTTCCAGGAGTGCCACCTGTGATATCTTTCTTGCAGTAATCTTCATCTCCGTTTCTATATTGCAGATAGCGGAAATTGTCAGCATATGATTTCAAGATGTCCATACCAGAAATTGAACCACCAATACCGTCTGTGTGATTTTCTACGTATGACATACCAACCATAGCCGCAATGCTGTTAGCACCAATCGTTTTGTTGTAGTTAGCAAAGTTCTCCCATTGATAATAATAGTTTTGAGAGGCTGATCTTGACAGACTATAAGTGGTGCCGTTGTGTTTCTCATTTGCGTAGTATGGTGAGCTATATGACTCGCTCATTTGTTGAGAAAGACGGTAGCCAAAACGCGATGTGATAACGAGTCCGGTAAAAGGTTTGAGATCGGCAGATAATGTGCCACGAACATTGAATCCTTCGTCTTTCCTATTGGTCATATCCCTATCGATAAGAGGGTTGATTGCATCGCCTTCAAAAATCTTTGAAACGGCATAGTATCCATTCTCATCGCGATAGACGGCGCGTTTGAAACCTAATGTATCAACTGTCTTAGTCGTAATTTTTTGGTAGTATCCTGCGTGATCGCCTTCGGTTATTTCTTCGTAGCTTTCAACCTCTTTGGGGTTGGTTATATTGTTTTCCAATGCGTCTTTCATTTTCTTCGGCATTGGGAACTCGTCAGAGTAGTAAACCGGAGTGAGTGGATCCATCGTGTATGCACTTTGGAATATGTTACCATTATATTCATCATGATCATTAAGACCTTTTCTTTCCCATCTTTCAATTGAAGTGTTGTTTGAAACGGAGAACCATTTTTTGATTTTGTAGTCTGCGTTTATCTGGGCCGAAAGACGCTTGTAAACATCCTTGCTGCCTTTAACAATACCATCATCACTCAGATGTGTGATAGCAACATAATAGCTACCACGATCATTACCTCCTTGCGCACCAAAAGTGTGGCGTTGGGTGGCTGCAGTTCCATAGATTACGTCAGCCCAGTCTGTGCTAGTGCCTTCAACGTAGTCATACTCGTTTTTGAGTCGTTCCATTGTGAGTTCGTGACCTTCTAACTGCCATTGCAGATATTCGTCAGCTTTCATCATTTTTGCGGCCTTGCCAAGTTTACCAACCGAGTGTTGGAAATTGTAGAATATTTTACCATCCTGCTTGCCACCATTCTTTGTGGTGATAAGTACAACTCCATTACCAGCTTGGGCACCATAAATGGCTGCAGATGCGGCGTCTTTCAAAATTTCCATTGATTCAATCATCGCAGGGTCAAGGTATTGGATGTTGTCGACTTTCAAACCGTCGACAATCAACAGAGGACCTATGCTGCCACTGTTCGAAGAGAAACCACGGACGCGGATATCACTACCTGCGCCAGGTGCTGCTGATGAACTTAACACTGTTACACCTGCGGCTTTACCTTGCATAGCTTGTATGGCGCTTGTTGATGAGCGACGTTCCAAGTCCTCAGCCTTTACTGAAGAGATGGCACCAGTTACATTGCTCTTTTTCTGAACACCGTAACCTACAACCACAACCTCATCCAAGCCTACCACATCAGGCACCAGATTAACGTTGTAAGGACCATTGCCACTTATTGTGATTTCTTCAGTGGTGTATCCAATGTAGGAAATCTGAAGAACATCACCGTCAGCGGCTTTCATTGAAAATTCACCATTACCTGCGGTAATAGTACCAACTGTGGTTCCTTTAATAACCACGCTTGCTCCCGGAATGGGAAGTTGCGATTCGTCAACAACCGTACCCTTTACATCATGTTGTTGGGCAAAGGCTCCGACGGATAGCAGCATCATCGACAGTGCAAGCACTGCGTTTTTCCAAAATAGATGCTTTTTCATCATACAAAAGTTTTTGTTAATTATTAAATAGATTAGTCACCGCTGGTGTGCCCTTGGGGAACACCAGTTTAAATTAATTGTTACTATATCCAGATTACAAGTATTCAATGTGTGAAATCCTCGTTCGTTTTATTTCACGAATTTCCGAAATGACTTTAAGCGTGTGACAAAAATATGTTTCGTATTTTTCAGTTGATGTAACATATTTTCTTATTTTTGTTACATTATTTTTTGAAAATATCTCATTGGTGTTAGTTATTTTGTTGTTTATAAAATAAATATACTTTTTTAATTGTACTTTTTATATTTAATCGTATTTTCGTGTTGATTTTGTTGACGTTTTTGAATGTTATTTATTATGATAAGTTATTCATATAGTGCAAAATGTCATTTATTTGACAGTCTGAACGCGTGTTTTTTAGGTTTTTTTGCAAAAACTGCGTTTTTTCTCATTTTTTTTCTGAATGTTACACTTGTTCCGGCCAATAACTGTTTGGTTTTTACGTCGGAACGTGAATTGCCTTCAAGTAAGGTTAATCAAGTGTTTCAGGATAGTGAAGGGGTGATTTGGGTGGTTACGGAGGATGGTTTGGCCCGTTTCGATGGCGCTGACTTCATAACATTCCGAAAAGACGAGGCCGACACCGCTTCTTTACAGAACAATTATGTGCGTCAGGTTTATGAGGATGCCGGTGGTCGCCTATTTGTGGCAACACTTTCAGGTCTTCAGATATACGACCGAGGTTGGCGACGTTTCTCAAAGGTTGCACCATATATTGAAGGAGTGAAGTTCCCTCAAGGAATCAACGTCTCATCCATTGTTAATGTGGGTGATAGCAATCTTGTTATTGGAACATCGGGACACGGAATATTTGTTTTGAGAGAAGACGAAGATGGAATGCGGCTCGAACAAGATGCAGAATTGCTCCCGAATTGTTATTATATCGAGACTATGTTATCTGATAGTGCCGGTAACCTTTGGATCGCAACGCTTGACAAGGGCGTTTTCGTACTCAACCGCAGCCGCAAGGTGATAGCCAATTACACATTTGCCGGCAATGAGTCGTGTTTCTCAATTGTTGAGGCTGGCGATGGCAATATATATATAGGTACGTCACAAGGAAATCTGCTAAAGTGCGATGTTGCAACGGGAAAGTCATCGGTGATGGCCACACAAAAGCAGTTGCACAGTGCCATAGTCACTATGCGGCTCGATGGACAGGAAACACTTCTTCTCGGTACTGATGGTGATGGTCTTAAAACATTCAATACAAACACGGGAAAACTTGCCGACTACAACTTGAGTCTTGTTGGTTTGAGTAGTAACAAGCTCAAGGTGCATTCAATAATGCGGGACAATCGTCATAGTCTCTGGCTTGGTTGTTTCCAGCAAGGTGTTGTGTTTGAGCCAACGGCCGACAACGAGTTTGTGTTCATCGGTAGCCGTTCTTCGGTTGCGAACACCATTGGCTCGTGCTGCGTAATGTCGGTTACTTGCGACGGCGACAACATTTGGGTTGGCTCTGACAATGACGGTATTTATTTGCTAAACAGTGATTTCTCGCTTAAACGCCATTATTCGGCTGACAGCCAAACAGGAGCAATGCCGCGCACAGTTTTATGTATGTACCGAGACTCTCGTAACAATATGTGGATTGGCTCTTATCTCGACGGCCTTTTCCGGTTGAACGAGACAACTGGCCGTTGCGAGCGTATCGAATTTAAGAACAGCGACGATTTTAATCAGGCGACAAGTGTTTACAGTATTGTTGAGGATGCACATCAGAATCTTTGGGTGGCGGTTCCGGGTGTTGGCCTTTGCCGCATTAATCTGCTCACTCGCGAACAAACTTTTTACCGCACAATACCAAGCGGCGTGGGCAAAACAGCCTTGTCGAACCTGTTGCCGCACGCGTGGATAAACACAATGTTGCTTGTTGGTAACAAATTGTATTTCGGGGGCTATGGAGGTTTCGGTTGTCTCGATACTGAGACTGACGATTTTGTCTCGGCTCTGGGTAAAAACAGTATGCTCACCAACGAGGTGGTGTATGTTTTGCGCGAGGACGCCAATGGAAAAATCTGGATTGGCACAGCCAACGGCTTGTACCGGTTCGATCCGCAGACCCGTGAATTCAGCAAGTACACAATGACCAACGGGTTGTCTGGCAACTCAATTTCGTCGATTGAGCGCAGCGCCGACGGCAATCTATGGATAAGTACCAACAGCGGCATTTCGTGTCTTAATCTGCAAAACCAATCGTTTTCAAACTATTATGCATCCGATGGTTTGCAGTGCAACGAGTTCAGCAAGGCGGCATCAAGCATCAATTCCAATGGTATGCTTTTCTTTGGCGGAATGAACGGGCTGATTTGCTTCTATCCTCAGAAAATCAGCAAGCATTATTCTATACCAGGTATCCGACTCACCAATTTTTATATACATAGCAAGGCGGTTACAATGGGGTCGATATCGGGTGGCCGGCCGATAGTTGATTGCGACATCACCAAGGCGGAAAAGGTCTATCTGTCGCATAACGATAATTCGTTCAGCATCGAGTTTGCCGCCATTGAATTTGCCAATCCCGAGCGGATAAGCTATTTGTATAATATGGACGGTAAGGGGTGGATTCATTTGAACCGCCGTGATAACAAAGTGTCGTTTAGTAATTTAAAGCCAGGCAAGCACGAGTTTTGTGTGAAGGCTGCCGATGGTAACTCATTTTCGAAAACCCGACGGCTAATAATTCATATTGCCGCGCCTTGGTACGCAACAATACTCGCATATATTATTTATGCGCTGCTTTTTATAATGGTTATTGTATTTGCTGCGTGGCATTTGCGCCGCAATCACTTGTTGCGGATGAAGGTCTTGGAACACAAGCACGCAGAGGATATCAACGAGGCGAAATTGCAGTTCTTCATTAACATCTCGCACGAGATTCGCACGCCAATGTCGCTGATAATCGGACCGTTGCATAAACTTATGGTTACCGATACCGATGCCGGACGCCAGCGCTCATATGAAATCATTCGCCGCAATGCTGAGCGTATTCTCAACTTAATCAATGAGTTGATGGACATTCGCAAGATTGATAAAGGCCAGATGCGTCTGAACTTTGAAGAACTGAATATTGTTGATGTTGTGCGCGATACTTGCTCTAACTTTGAATATCAGGCTGATTTGCAAGATATTAATCTGAATTTTGCCTCAACCTCACCTGAGATTAAAGCTTGGGTGGATGCTGATAACTTTGATAAGATAATTGTGAACATTCTGTCGAACGCCTTCAAATTCACACCCCGCAAAGGTTCAATCAACGTTAACTTGACTTGCGAGCAGAGCAACGCCACAGGTAAGGATATGCCAGACGGATGTGTGGTTATCGATATAGAGGATAGCGGTACCGGCATCAATCCCGATGATTTGAATCGAATATTCGAACGATTCTACCAGTCGCAAGGTAAAAAATCGGTTTCGGGAACGGGCGTGGGATTGCACCTTACCAAATCGCTTGTTGAGTTGCATCACGGAACCATTACAGCGGCTAACAATTCTGACAAACCCGGCTGCCACTTCACAATTCGTCTGCCCCTTGGCGCAAGCCATTTGTCCGAGACTGAGAAGCAAGTGAAACCAAGGACAGCTCCAGAGCAAAATCTCATTGTTCCGCAGCGACCGACTGTCGCCCTGTCCGACGAAGCCGATGCCGAAGCTAAGAAGCATATAAAAACCAAATATCACGTTTTGATTGCCGAGGACGATGACGAAATACGCAAATATATCAACGACGAGTTATCGCAAGATTTTCACGTTCAGGCTTGTATGAACGGAGAGGAGGCTCTCGACATTGTCCTGCGCAACACTCCGGATATAGTCGTCTGCGATGTAATGATGCCTCTGATGGACGGATTAACGCTCTGCAAGAAAATCAAGCAGAATATCACCGTCAACTATCTGCCTGTGGTTCTGCTTACATCGCTCACGAACGAAGACGACCATATTGCCGGTCTAGACGTGGGTGCCGACGCCTATATGACCAAGCCGTTCAACATTGACGTTCTCCGTCATACCATAATGAATTTGGTTCGTGGCCGTATCATGCTGAAAAATAAGTTCCAAGGCAGTCAGACACAAGAGGCAAAACTGGCCAAACTCGAGGTGAACTCGCCCGACGACCGTTTGATGCAACGTATTATGGTTGTGATTAACAAGAATATCAGCAACCCCGATTTGAATGTGGAGATGATCGCCCGCACTGTGGGCATTAGCCGTACGCATTTGCACCGTAAATTGCGAGAGATTACCAACCAGTCGGCACGTGACTTTATCCGCAATGTACGGTTGCAGCAGGCCGCGGCATTGTTGGCCGAAAAGCACCATAGTATTTCGGAAATAGCCGATAATCTTGGTTTTGCTAACTTGTCTTATTTCTCCACCGTCTTTAAGGAGACGTATGGCGTGTCGCCGAGCGAGTATATGGAGCATAACCTGGGAGGAAAAAACTGATTAGCCGTTTTCAGAGTTCATATTTGCCGACAATAAATGTAATAATTACATTTATTGTCTTGAAATTTGCATTTTGAATGGGATGTCTGACCTTTTCTTGTAATAAATTATTAAATAGTCATTTGGGTATGGTTCATGTTGCATAGTCAAAAAATGTTGTGACATTATTTAACTGTTTTATGTAACGCTAATTAAAGAAAATGTGTCGGCGGCTATGCATATGTATGAATAAACTTTCACATATTTGAGAGCGATATTTTTAAGAGAATCGCTAAAGCAAAGTTCTATATCAAATTGGGGAAAACAACCGCGAAAGCGGGAAATAGCGACTATAAACATTTAATAATCAAACTTTTAAAAAATGAGGAAACATCGACTATGGAAATTGGCGGCTGCGATGCTGCCAATGATGTTGCTGTCATTCAGTACTTTTGCTCAGAAACACCAGGTTTCGGGTAAGGTAGTGGATGAGGAGCAAATGCCTGTTCCAGGTGTTAACGTTGTAATTAAAGGTACAACGAGTGGAACAATTACAGGAGGCGACGGAACATTTACAATGCAAGCCGCCGACAATGATGTGTTAGTTGTCACTTACATCGGTTACAACACAGAAGAGATAACCGTGAAGGGGGGAGGACCTTACAATGTCTCTTTAACCCCTGACGTGGTTGGCTTGGAAGAAGTTGTGGTTGTAGGTTACGGCCAGCAGAAAAAAGCTTCAGTTGTGGGAGCCATTACTCAGACAACTGGTGCAACATTGCAACGCGCAGCCGGTGTGTCTAACATTGGTGCCGCGTTGACGGGTAACTTGCCTGGTGTTATCACAATGGAAAGTTCTGGTCAGCCGGGTGCTGAGTTGGACGAGGGTGACAATGCCAAGCAGAAAATAGTTATTCGTGGTACAAGTTCTTGGAACAGTAGCGAACCGCTTGTATTGGTTGATGGTATTGAGCGAAAAATGAGCTCAGTCGACATCACTTCTGTTGAGAATATCTCGGTTTTGAAAGACGCTTCGGCAACAGCCGTTTATGGTGTGAAAGGCGCCAACGGCGTTATCCTTATTACAACCAAACGTGGTGAGGAGGGCAAGGCTCGTATTGATGCAGGTTTCACTACTACAGTAAAACGTGTTTCGAAGTTGCCTAACAAGCTCGATTCGTACGATGCTCTTATGGCTCGTAACAAAACCGTTGAAATGGAGTTGCCGGTTACTCCCAAGGATTCGTGGGAGTATATCACTCCGCAAGAGACAATTAATAAATACCGTTATCGCACAGCTGATGAAAAGGACGAAAAAGGCAATTTGCTGACAGAGCGTTATCCGAATGTCGATTGGCAGGATGAGTTGTTCAAAAATCAGGCATTGTCTTACAAAGCTAACTTTAGCATCAGTGGTGGTACAAAAGCCGTTAGATATTATGGTTCGGCCGAATATGTTTTTGAGGATGACCTTATGCGTATTTTCGATAACGGCCGCGGGTATAAGACAGGATATAGCTATCAGCGTATTAATGCCCGTAGCAACCTCGACTTTACTATTACTCCGACTACAGTGTTTAAGATGAACCTTGCAGGTTCGCTTGGTATTAAGAAAGCACCGGCAATGAACGCTGGCGATGTTTGGCAGGAAGGCCAGCGCTGGGCTGGTGCCTACAACATTGCTCCCGACGTGTTCATTCCGCAGTATGACGATGGCGCGTGGGGATATTATCCTCAGGTTTCGAATGTAACCAACTCTGCGCAAAACTTGGCTTTGGCTGGTATGTCGAAAACAACCTCCAACCAAATTACTACCGACTTCATTTTTGAGCAGCGTCTTGATTTCATCACAAAAGGTTTGAATGCACGAGCCTCTCTTGCAATGGATAACAAATTTAATGAGAATGGACGTGGCGTTCAAGATGCCTACAACGATGCTCAACAGAAATGGATTGACCCCAAAACCGGAATGGTGTATATTCAGCACGATATTGATGGCGATAACACAGGTTTCGACTGGGCAGAGCAAGTAAGCTGGGGTACGAATGGTGGTTCTATGGGTAGTGTGGATCGTACTTTGGACTATCAGTTGCAGCTGGACTGGGCTCGTGATTTTGGCCCGCATTCCATTACCGCTATGGGGGTGTTCAAGCGTAACAAACATTTGTACGGCGATGGTATTCCAAGTTATCGTGAGGACTGGGCGTTCCGTACCACATATAACTATGCCGGCCGTTACTTCTTTGAGTACAATGGCGTTTACAACGGTTCGGAGAAATTTGCGCCAGAAAACCGTTTTGCATTCTTCAATTCTGGAGCTATCGGTTGGATGATTTCAGAAGAAAACTTTATGACGTTCTTGAGAGAGAACCATTATATAGATATGTTGAAGTTCCGTGCGTCACTTGGTGAGGTTGGTAGCGATAATACGGGACAATGGCTCTATATGGACGAATGGGAATATGGTGGCGGCGACGCCAGAAATCCAAAGAAAACTCCTATGACACTCGATGGTCAGAGCAGTATTTATACTTGGTATAGAATGAAGAAGTTGGGTAATAAAGATGTTCACTGGGAGACAGTGCGCAAGTTCAACTTCGGTATCGATTACTCGATGTTGCAAGGTTTGTTAGCTGGTACCATCGATATTTTCCGCGACAAACGTTACGATGTGCTTCTGAATGGTAGTGATCGTGCTGTTCCTGCCTATTTTGGTTTTGATGTGCCGGTGTCTAACCTTGGTGAGGTTCACTCAAAAGGTTATGAGATTGAGCTTCGCTTTGAAAAGCAATTCAACCGCGAAACCCGTGTCAATGGTAACTTCAGCATCACTCATAACGAAAACGAAATCATCAAGAAGGATGATGCTCCGTTGAAGCCGAACTATCAGAAAGATGAGGGTTATGCTATTGGTCAATATCGTTCGTTTATCGATAAAGGCTTTATCAACAATATTGATGAGTTGTATGGCAGCCCTGCTTTTGAGACAGACGACCGCTTCCGTCTGCCGGGCAACTATTACATTGTAGATTTCAATGGCGACGGTGTTATCGATAGTAAGGATAGTGCACCATACGGATATACTGGCACACCTCAGAACACTTACAGTGCAACTGTTGGATTTAGTTGGAAAGGTGTCAGCGGCTTTGTTCAGTTCTACGGTGTTCGTAATGTAACTCGTGACGTTGTGCTTCAGAGCTTTGGTCAGAAACTGAACACAGTTTACGATATGGGCGAAATCTGGTCGAAAGACAACCAGAATGCCGATGTAACAACTTACCGTTGGAGCACCGCTCCTGTTAGCAAGGAGGGCGGCCAATTCCCGACATACGGTACTCAATACATCTTTGACGGTTCGTATGTCCGTTTGAAGAATGTTGAGTTGGCTTACACTTGGACCGGTGGTTGGATTAAGAATATCGGACTTTCGTATCTGAAGTTGTTTGTCAACGGCAACAACCTCTGGTTATGGACCAAGATGCCTGACGACCGTGAGTCGAACTTGGGCGGCGGTGGTTACTTGGGTGCTTACCCAACTGTAAAGCGTTTCAATTTTGGTCTTAATATAACTCTCTAATACTTAAGACAATGAAAAAGACACATAATATAATATTATCTGTTGGGTTGTTGGGTTTGGTATTGTGCGCAACTTTCACATCGTGCAAGGATTATCTTGACCGTGAGCCCAACACTACAGTATCGGCTACCGATGCTTTCAAAAACTTCAACAACTATCAGGGATTTGTTGAGTTGATAATCAACTGTATTCCTGATAAAGAGAAATGCAACTGGTGCCCGTCGTGGAACTGGGGCGATGATGAGGTGTTCAACCCTGAAGCCGACGACCGTATGACACACCAAGTTGACCTTGGCAACTTCCGTGCTTGGAGTCAGACTGGTAACTGGTTGAAAACAGCCAACAACAACCCGACTGACAACAATGCTCCGAAAAACCACTCTTTGTGGGGACACGCTTGGTTCTGCATCCGTCAGGCCAATATGGCTCTTGAGCATATTGATGAGATGGATGGAACAGAAGAAGAGAGAAACGTCATTCTCGGACAAAGCTACTTCTTCCGTGCCTGGTGGCATTTTGAGCTGATGGAATATTTTGGTGGTCTGCCATATATTAATAAGGTGCTCGATGCAAATAATATTGAGAAGCTTCCGCGTTTGTCGTTCCAGGATTGTGCCGACAGTTGCGTCCGCGATTTCCAGCGTGCAGCAGATTTGCTTCCAATCAATTGGAACGATGTGGTTGTTGGTCAGAACACAAAAGACAAAAATCAGTTGCGTCCCAACAAGATTACCGCACTTTGCTACAAGGGAAAATGCCTTTTGTGGGCAGGCAGTCCGCTTATGAAAAACGGTGCTCAACTCGGTGCTATTGCAAGCGGCAAGACCTACGAGTATGATGAGGATTACTGCAAAAAATCGGCTGAGACTTTTGGCGAGGTTCTTCAGTTGGTCGAAGATTTCGAAACCGAATACTCTCTTGCAAAATTCGATTTCGATGATATTTATAACCATACTCCTACAAGCAGTGCGAAGAATAAATGCTATTCTGACTTGTTTTATACCATAAACAATGGCGCTCGCTTACCAGGAGCCAATGAGGCAATTATGCGTGGCCCGTCGTCAGACTGGAACAGTTCGAACTGGAACACAACAAAGGTGTTCGGTCCTAAGGTGGCAGGTTTGGTTCAGCACGACAATGTGATTCACCAGCCGACAGCCAACTTGGTTGAGATGTATGGTATGGAAAACGGTTTGCCGATTGATGACCCCGCATCAGGATTCGACCCCGAACATCCGTTCAAGGGCCGCGACCCACGTTTCTATCACGACATTGTATTCGACGGGTTCAAGTATTTTAACGGCGCTACTACCGATAAAGAGGCTTTCCGCTATTGCGAGTTGTTCACAGGCGGCAATATGCGTCCCGTGGCTAATGCAAGCCAGACTGGTTATTTCATTCAGAAACTTGTGCCGCACACTTGCAACGAGATTGACAAATCGTATGATTATGGTAATCAGTTGCACACATATCTGTCGTATATGCGTTTGGCCGATGTCTACTTGATGTATGCCGAGGCTTGCGCTGCTGTCGGCGGTGCAAAATATAGTGCTTCGACATTTGAAAAGACAGCCGAAGACGCTATTAATGTAATCCGCAATCGTTGCGGTTGTGGCACTGTTGCGGCAAAATATGCTGCCGACAGAAATAAGTTTATTGACGAGATACGCCGCGAGCGTGCCGTTGAGCTTTCATTCGAAGGCTTCCGTTTCAATGATTTGCAACGCTGGCTGCTCCTTACCGAGTATCCGTATAACACCAAGTTCAGTCAGGAATTTGACAGGTTGGAAGACCTTGAGTTCTTTAAGAACAACGACCCGCGTGATGCAAAAGTCGCCAATTACCGTAAAGAGGTTATCCTCACCCGTAATTTCGGTACAAAGCATTACTGGTTCCCATTCCTCGATGCCGATATTTATCTGTATCCCGAGTTCCAACAGAATCCTGGGTGGTAATGGTTCCATAATTAATTGTTGATTTAATAAACGATAAAAGATGAAACATAAACATAATATATTAGTTATGAGTGCTGCACTGGCCGTTGCGCCGTTTGCAGCGGGTGCCCAGACCGATGTTCAGGCAGAAGAGGTACAGGATTCTGTCTATATGGTCAAAACGGCGTTCCGCAGTGTGGCAGAAAACGACCTGCTTGGTGGTGTTTCGTATGTCAATGTTGAGGATATGCTCAAGAAAAACTACACCACCTACAGTCTCGACCATATGGAAAGTCTGGTCGGCGGCTGGAACGGCAAGTCAATTTGGGGTAACGACGAAGGCATAGATAACGATGAGGGGCAAGGTTATTTGGTTCTTATCGATGGAATTCCACGTGATGCCAACAATGTGCAACCATCGGAAATTGCGCAGATTACATTCTTGAAAGGTGCCAATGCAGTTGTGCTTTATGGCAGCCGTGCAGCTAAAGGCGTGATACTTATTACTACCAAGCGAGGTGAGGCAAGGGAAAAACTTAAAATCGACCTTAATATTAATACAGGAATTGATGTTATTAAGCGGCTCCCGGAGTATTTGGGTGCAGCCGATTATATGGAATGGTTCAACCAGGCCAAACGCAACGACTGGTACGAGGACGTTTATGGCGTGGATTATACTGATGAGGATTTCCCATATTCGAAAGAAGAAATTGAGAATACAAGAAAAGGAGTCAATCCTTACCGTTATGTGGATGTTGACTACTACTCGTCGGACTATATCCGAAAGATTAAGAACCGCAACGAGGCTGTACTTGAAATGTCGGGCGGTAACAGCCGTGCTCGTTTGTATGGCAACATCAATGCTTACACGCAGAACGACTTTATGAAAATTGGCGATGCCAAAAAGACTCGCATCAACCGTTTGAGTGTTCGTGGTAATGTTGATATCAATTTCAATGATTACATTAGCGGTCATATTGATGCCAATGCCACTTTCTACGATTCGAAGCACTGCCAGTACAGCAGCAAACCGGAGGATAATATGACTTATTGGAGATTGGCATCAAGCTGGCGCCCGAACTACCCGCAACACGCAGCTCCGCTTATCCCTCTTGATAAGATTGCTGACGATGCAGAAGGCAAGGAGTTGGTTGAAAACACAAATAATATTTTTGATGGATGTTTCCTCGG
Source organism: uncultured Bacteroidales bacterium (assembly GCA_902790595.1). Taxonomy (GTDB): domain Bacteria; phylum Bacteroidota; class Bacteroidia; order Bacteroidales; family SZUA-534; genus RUG13583. The sequence goes on along the minus strand of CADASL010000002.1, from coordinate 200,380 downwards.
TGGAACATCAGCCAATAGAACCAATGCTTTCAGCCAGATATATGCTGGCGGAGAATTGAAATGGACAAGCCGTCAGTTCCAGTTCGACGGCGGTTTGGATTTCAATCTTGGCAAACTGATTGAAGGTCTTTCGCTGAGAACCAATTTTGGTATGGACTTTAAGGCTTCTTACAGTACGCATTTCGACCCGAAATATGCTGTTTTCCAACCTACTTGGGGAGATGACGAGATGATTCATAAAATTGTACAAGTGAATGGTACCGCTGACGAGGTAACAGGTCAGAAACTGTTGTGGGGAACAAAAGAGACCCGTACATTGGCACTTTCGTTCCAATTCGACTATAACCGCAGTTTTGGTGACCACAATGTTTCGGCAATGGTATTGGGCAATGGTTTCCAACAGACCAAGGACGGAGAGTATCACAATACCACAAATGCAAACCTTGGTTTCGATTTGAGCTACAATTTTGCTCATCGGTTCTATGCACAATTCAGCGCTGCCGAAGTTCACTCGGCAAAACTTGCTCCGGGACACCGCAACGCCTTCTCGCCGTCGTTGACACTCGGCTGGAATCTGGCTCGTGAGTCGTCCCTTGATGGTTTGTTCTTCGACGACTTGTTGATTTCCGCATCAGTAAGCCAGTTGAACGAGGATATGGATATTGCGTATGTTTCGTGGCCGAACGGACAAAAGAGGGTTGATCGATACTACCTCTACAATGGCAACTGGGACAAGAACAATTGGGGATTTGGTTGGGGCGATGGCAGGAGCACCACAACTATTGCTCCGAAACGAGGTGAGAATGCCAAACTTGAGATGATTAAACGCAAAGAGTTGTCGGTAAGCTTGAAGGCTTCGATGTTTGAGCGTTTCGTCACAGCCGAATTCACTTACTTTACAAACAGATGGGAAGGCTATTTGGTTAACACAACCGAGGATTGGCCAAGCCATATGCAAAATTTCGTTCCTTTCTTGAATAACGACATCAATAGCCGTCACGGCTTCGATTTTGCCACCAACTTCAACAAGGATATCACTGGCGATTTGAAAGTGTCTCTTGGTGTTGTGGGAACATACTACGATACCAAAGTGGTTAAAAAGTTGCAGTCAGAACTCGACCGTGAGAATCAGAGCCAACTCGATCGCGAGGGCAAGCCTATTGATGGAATCTGGGGATATAAGTGCATAGGCATCTTCCAAAATGTTGCCGAAATTGAAGCAGCTCCCGAGCAGAAAGTCGGGAAAGTTCATCCGGGCGACTTGCGTTATGCCGACTTGAGCAACAATGGCGTTGGTGATACACTTATAAATGCTAATGATAAGGTTTATTTGGGTAAGGATGGCCGTTTCGGTTCGCCATTCACAATGGGTGTCAACCTGACAGTCAAATACAAGAATTTCACATTCTATGCGTTGACAAGTGCCAAGGCTGGTGCGTATGCTCGCAAGAACAACTCTTACTACCAGCCAAAGGGTGACGACAAATATTCTGTTTTGGTAAAAGACACTTGGACTCCGGAGAACCCGAATGCCAAATTGCCTGCGCTTACAGCTGGCTCAGGTGATAACAATTATCAGGAATCTGACTTCTGGTTGTATAAAGACAATGCCTTTCAGTTGACCAAGATTCAGATAACATACGATTTGCCGAAAGAGATGCTCGGAGACAGCTTTGTGAAAGGTGTCAGCGCATTTGTGAGCGGCAAGGATTTGTTGACTATCTCGAAGGAGAGCAAGGTGATGGAAACAGCAATTGCTAGTGACCCCAAAACACGTTTCTTCCAACTTGGTGTGAAAGCAACTTTCTAATGTCTGATTTTAAATGAATTGAGATATGAAATTGAATAGAATAATAAAATTAGCAGTCTTGATACCCGTGGTTGCCGCGTGCGACGACTTGATTGAACCAGGAATCGAGAACAATCAAGACTTTGAGATGCTGACAAAAGTCCCTACAAATGCTGCTGGTTTGGCAATGCACGGTTATTCTGACCTGCCGTATCAAGGGGGAGTATCCAGTTTCTCTGATGTTGCAACAGACGATGCTGTATCGAATGATGATTTGTCAGTTAAAAATGAGTGGGAGAAAAATCAATACTTGAAGGTGGGTAATGGTTTGTGGAGTTCAAAACAAGGCGGCATCAACCCATTAGATCAATGGACTTCGCGTCGTACGAATATTCAGTATGTAAACCGTTTCCTTGATGAAATGGACGGTTTCAAATGGACAGGTAATGCTGTGGTCAATGAAATGTTCAAAGACCAGATAAAAGGAGAGGTTTATGCTCTTCGTGCTTTACAGACATTCTATTTCCTGCGTGCACACTGCGGTTATGTGGGAGGCGAACTCTTGGGAGTGCCTTGCCTTACTCATCCAGAGACAGCAGGCGACAACTTTAATGTTCCTCGTTCGTCATTTAAAGATTGTATTAAACAGATATTTAGCGATTTGGAAGAGGCTCGGACATATCTGCCTTACGATTATGCTAACGTAAAAGACGCTGAAATACCTGAGAAATACAAGGCGATAGGTGTTGATTATGCAGAGGACTACAATCGTGTGTTTGGCGCAAACAAGAGCGGTCGTATGTCAGGCAGAATAGCAGCCGCACTTGAGGCTCAAGTGGCATTGTTCGCAGCAAGTCCTGCATATAGCGACCAGTCGGGTGTTACCTGGGACGATGCAGCCAAAAAAGCTGCCGAATTACTTAATACAATTGGCGGTGTCAGCGGTATCGATCCCAATGGCAACCATTGGTATAACAACATCGATGAGATTCGCAGTGCTCGTGGAGGTAGTGTCCCGGCTGAAATCATTTGGCGTGGCAATGTAAGTGAAACCAACAGCTTGGAAACCGACTGCTATCCTGCCTCGTTGGCTGGTAAGGCTCGTATCAATCCCACACAGAACCTTGTTGATGCCTTCCCTATGGCTAACGGTTATCCTATCACAGATGCTGCCAGTGGTTACGACCCGCAGGATCCGTATGAAGGCCGCGACCCGCGTTTCGACTTGTATATTGTTCACGATGGTTCTGATTTCGGTCCTTACAGGTCGACTGATAAAATCAAAAACACTGATTTGATAAACACAACCGTTGACGACAAGGATAATATTGACGGTCTGGATGCAGAGAAGGGCGGTTTCCCGACACGCACAGGTTATTATATGCGCAAACTGCTCAATGAGGATTGCATCATCCAGATGAAAGGTGGTAGCGGTGTCAGCGCACAGCACAAATACGACGCGCGTATTCGTTACACTGAGATTTTCCTTGCATACGCTGAAGCAGCAAACGAAGCTTACGGCCCAACAAGTCCGGCTCCGGGTGCAAGTTATAGCGCTTACGATGTGATTAAGGCAATCCGTCAGCGTGGCGGCATTGAGGATGACCAATATCTTGAGTCGATTAAGTCAGACCAAAGCAAGATGCGTGACCTTATCCGCAACGAGCGCCGTATTGAGCTTTGCTTCGAGGGACATCGTTTCTGGGATTTGCGTCGTTGGAAAGCTAATTTGAACGAGCCGGTGAAAGCTATGGAAATCAAGACTGTAAATGGCAAAAAGACATACAATGTTGTTGATGTGAAAAACGAAATTCGCAACTATGACGATTGTATGTACTATGGTCCTGTACCTGAAACAGAAATCAACAAGTGGCCGGCTCTGAAACAGAACGACGGTTGGAACAGATTCTAAATATTAAAATGTTAATACGATGAAAATGAATAGAATAATTTCGATTTTATCAGTAGGCGCGGTCGTTGTGGCATTTGCATCTTGCCACAACGATGAGCAAAAGTTCCCCGATTTTGAGGGGGGAACAACAGCCTACTTCGCTTACCAATATCCAATACGTACTATGATATTGGGTAATGTGGAGACCTACGACAACACCAGCGATAACGAAGGCCGTTTCACCATTTATGGCACGTGCGGCGGTTCGTATGAAGGCTTGAACGCAAAGATTGACGTCAGTGTTGATGAATCGCTTACCCAAAACTTGTATTTCGAAGATGGAGTAACTGCGGTTAAGCCAATGCCGAAGGATTACTACGAGATAAGCGGCGAAGTGCTTGACTACAAAGGCGGTTTCCGCGGAGGCGTTGAAGTTAAGCTACATGAAAAATTCTTCAACGATCCGCTGTCGGTTTCCAACAATTATGTTATCCCTGTTGTGATGGGTGAAAAATTCTCTGGTGTTGATAAAATCTATCGTGGTACTCCAATCATTGAAGGTTCCTCACCACTGCGTCAAGACCCAACCAAATGGAATGTGTCGCCGAAGGACTATACATTGTTCTGTGTGAACTACATTAACGAGTACACTGCAACATATCTGCGCCGTGGTAAGGATAACTACGACAAGTTGAATTTCAGGGAAGTTTCCGAAACAATTACTGGTGACGATATGTGTATAGCCATTCACGCTGGCGCGAAGATACAAGAGGTCTGGGATAACCAGTTTTGGATTGATGCTGTTACACCTTTTGCCGAGAACGATGTGTATACTTTGAAAATGGATGTTAAAGCTACTAAAGAAGCAAAATCAGGCACACAGATTCACGAGGGGCCAGGTTCGTGGAAAGCCAATTTGGGTGAAATCACCTTCACCACAGAATGGAAAACTGTGACAATATCAGGAACAATCACAAGCGGTCAGGCAGGTGGTCATTCAATAGCTTTTAACCTCAGCGAAATTGCCGATTCTAACGACTACTATATCGACAATGTTAGCTTCTTGGTCAACAATGTTGAGATGATGACAAATGGGCGTTGCGATGCAGTAGCAAGTGCTAATTATTATTCCAAAGAACGCCATTCAGCTGCCGCAGAAGGTGCCATAGTTGCAAGCACTTTTGAGTCTACAGGTAAAAAGCAGACCATAACTAATACTTATAGTGTTCCTGATGGCTATGCGAAAAAAGACTCTGCACGGCACGCTGCTTATGTAGAGTATGATGAAGTTGTTTACACAACATCAAAATCGCGCAATCAGGTTGTTGTTCCGATTGCTACCACCGAAGTTGCCGGAGTCCCGACAACTTGCGAGTTGCTGCTTACATTTAATGAGAATGGAGATTGCACAGTTGAGTCTAACAATGAGAATATATGCACTGCATCAGGTACTGGCAAGTACGTTAAAAACGGTGCGCCTCTTGCCTGGGGTAATAAAGACCGCGATATTCTCTATCTTGACTACACTATCGACTTCATACAAGATGATGTACACTATATCACTCAAGACACTCTTGTTTGGCGCGACCGTGGTACAGTTGCAGGAGTAAGGTCTTTCAAACCAGTTTACAAAGAGGACTAAAACTCTGATTCTATAACAAAAAAGGCTTTGGGCATTGCTCAAGGCCTTTTTTGTTTGCTGAAAAGCATACCTTTGCCAAAAACTGAAAAAATGGAAGTAAGCATAGAGCAATCGTGGAAAGAGCGCTTGCAGGGCGAGTTCGACAAGCCATATTTCAAGACGCTGACCGATTTTGTGCGCGATGAGTACCGCACTAATGTTGTTTATCCGCCAGGAAAACTGATTTTCAACGCTTTTAACCTTTGCCCGTTCAACGATGTGAAGGTTGTGATAATCGGCCAGGATCCTTACCACGGGCCAGGGCAGGCTCACGGTTTGTGCTTCTCGGTGCAGGACGGAGTGGCTTATCCGCCGTCGTTGCGCAACATTTTCAAGGAGATACACGACGACATTGGCTCACCAATACCCGCATCGGGCGATTTGACACGCTGGGCTAGGCAGGGAGTTCTGCTGCTGAACGCTACGCTTACCGTTCGGGCGAATTTGGCAGGCTCGCACCAAAAGCACGGCTGGGAAACGTTCACCGACGCCGTTATCAGTGCTGTTGCCAAAGAGCGGAAGAACATTGTTTACATTTTGTGGGGCTCGTACGCGCAGCAGAAAGCCGCAATGGTCGACCGCAGCAACAATCTGGTGCTCGAATCGGTTCACCCGTCGCCGCTGTCGGCTTCGCGCGGATTCTTCGGCAATCACCATTTCAGCCGCGCCAACCAGTATCTGACTGAGCACGGAATGATGCCGATAGAATGGTAGGAAGGATTGAAGGATTGAATGCGTGAAGGACTGAATGATTGAATGCGTGAATAATTGAACTAATGCCTAATGCCTTATAACCAACACCTATGACAAAATTCATTACTATAAAAAACTACCGTCCGCGCATCGATGATGCGATTTTTCCAGAGCCAATCAATTGGGAGATTCGCGAGGGCGAGGTGTGGACCATTGTGGGCGACAACGCCAGCGGCAAGACGACGATGGCAAACATCTTGCGCGGAAAATTTTTTGCCGACGAGGGCGAAATTGTCTATCATTTCCTTGAGGCGATGCGCACGTCGGAATATCAGACGCTTTGGCCCGACAAATTCATTAAGACAGTGAATTTCAAATCGGCTTATTCGGCCGACGATTTCAAGCAGATGTACTATCAGCAGCGGTTCCACAGTACCGAGGTTGAGGAGTGCCCGTTTTTGTCGGAGATGTTCAAGACGGCGCAGATTGAGGAACTTAACGGCAATCCGCTGTTCCGTTTGCTGAACATTCAATCGCTGCTCAACCGCCGCATTATTCACCTTTCGAGCGGTGAGATGCGCCGAATGATTATCGCGAAAGCGCTGTTGGAAAAGCCTCGAATGCTGATTTTTGATAATCCGTTCAACGGTCTGGATATCAAGATGGTACCGCAAGTCGATGAGTTGCTGTCAGGATTGCCGCAGACGGGCGTGCAGATAATGTTCATCAGCCCAACGGCCGACCGCATTCCGTCGAGCACAACGCATATTCTGCAGTTAAATGGTTGTAAAATAACTTATTGCGGGCCAGTGTCGGAGTTTAAGCCGCAACCCGAAACGCTGCCATCGGCGCCAGCCATCGACTGGAGCCGCATTCCGACCATCGAACCATCGCAGAGCGAAACGGTTGTTGAAATGCGCGACATCGAGATTTCTTACGGCAAACACATTGTGCAGCAGCATCTTAACTGGACAATAAAGCGCGGCGAGAAATGGGCGCTGCAAGGGCTTAACGGCACGGGCAAATCGACGCTGCTGAGTTACATTTTTGCCGACAATCCGCAGGCCTACGCCAAGGATATTGCTCTGTTCGGGCGCCAGCGCGGCACGGGCGAGAGCATCTGGGATATCAAAAAACGCATCGGGTTCACGTCGTCCGAAATGCACCTTTATTACCGCGAACCTGTTGATTGTCTGAAGATTGTGGAGTCGGGCTTTTTCGATAGCATCGGACTTTACCGCAAGTGCAGCCCCGAGCAGGAGCTGACGGCGCGTTACGTAATGCAGGTTGTCGGCATCAGCCATCTCGAAGGACGGTCGTTCCTGAAGATTTCATCGGCCGAGCAGCGGCTTGTGCTTTTTGCCCGCACGCTGGTGAAAAATCCTGAGGTTCTGATACTTGACGAGCCTTTCCACGGACTCGACAACCGAAATCTGCAACGTTGCATCGGCATTGTCAACGATTTTTGCGGCCAGCCTGGCAAAACGCTTGTGTTTGTGACTCATAACGCGCACGAACTGCCCGCGTGCGTCAATCACACATTCGAACTGAAATATTTTGAGAATCAACGATAATGGATTTTATAACAGATAGATACAAGGTTGTTTTGGCGTCGAAATCGCCGCGTCGGCAGGCGCTTCTGAAGGAGATTGTGCCCGAATTCTCGATTATGCTGCGCGACACCGCCGAAACCTATCCGCCCACGCTCAAAGGCGCGCAGATTGTGGAGCATCTGGCCAATCTGAAAGCATCGGCTTTTGATTGCGAACTAGCTGACAATCAGTTGCTCATCACCGCTGACACCATCGTCTGGATTGACGATATGGTGCTTGGTAAGCCGAAGGACAGGAGCGGAGCCATTGCTATGCTTCGGCAGCTCTCGGGGCGCAAGCACACGGTTTTCACGGGCGTCTGCCTGAAAACCAATCAGAAAAAAAGCGTGTTCAGCGTTGCCACCGATGTGTTTTTCCGTCCGCTCGACGATAGTGAGATAACTTATTATGTCGATACCTTCAAACCTTTCGACAAGGCTGGCTCGTACGGCATTCAGGAGTGGATTGGCTACGTGGGCGTGGAGCGCATCGAAGGGTCGTACTTCAACGTGATGGGCCTGCCTGTTCAGCGGCTCTATCAGGAGTTGAAAAAGTTTTAAGTTATAAGTTATGAAGTTTTAAGTTCAACTATCTGCTCGCGAAATATTCTCAAAAAATTCGCGTTTGTTAGATTTATGTAGTTATTTTGCCGCGTCTTGTGCCGGACCGCGATTCCGCAACCGACGCCGACGCATTTAATTGGATACTATCCGTTTTTGGAAAATATGAAGATTCGCATTTTATTGTTGATTGGCGTTGTTGCTGCAATTTTCTGCACGTGCGACCCCGACGGCGACTCGCGCGTTGTGGGCGACGTCTTCACCGACAGCAGAGCGGTGCTGGGCTACGTCGATTCGTTCTCGCTGAGACTGTCCACCGTTAGGCTCGACAGCTTTATCACATCGGGCAACACCGATATTTTTATGGGCTATTGCAAAGACGAGAAGGCGGGCAACGTGTCGGCCGAAACATACATTCCGATTGTCTTTTCAACGAAAACCAACATCCCGGATGACGCCGAATACGACAGCCTCATCATTTGCTTCAAACCGAAGGGCGGTTGGGTTGGCGACACACTGAAACCCAAAGAGGTGAAAATCTACGAGGTTTTGGAGGAAATCCGTCCGCGCTACTATTCCGACCAGCAGCAGATGTTCAACCACATTCAGCTCAAACGGTCCGATACCGAACTGGCCACCGTCACCATCGACCCGTTCCCCAAACGCAGAATGGTGTCGTGGGCGCACCTCAGCGACAGCTTGGGAAGAAAATGGTTTGAAATGGTTCGCGACGGCGACGATGCGATGGACAAAACCGAATATTTTCTTGATTATTTCAAGGGCATCTGCATTGTGCCGCAAACCACCGATTGCACGTGGGGGCTCGATTTCGTGACATCAAGCACCGGAATCCCCGAATCGAGAATGGTTGACGATGTTCTGCAGTTCGAGATTCGGCTCTGCTACCACCAGCCCGGCGACGACGAGTTGGGCTCCTATATGACTTTCGTGCCCAAAACCAATTCGTATCAGTACGTTTATTTCGGCAACGACCGCTCCGGCACACCGTTTGACACTCTGCAAATCGACGGGGGCAAGGTGTATTCGTCGGAGAGCGACCACGTGTCGTACATTCAAACCGGCAGCGGAATGGTTCTGCGCATCGATTTCCCGACACTTGCCAGCCTCAATTCGGCATCGGAGTATATGAGCGTGGCCGACGCGCGGCTTATCATCAGACCAAAGGATTATACGTACGACGAGGCCACACCTCTGCCGTCGAGGCTCTTTCTGATTTTAACCGACGATTCAAACGACTTGCAGTCGAACCTGACCGACATTTCGGGCAATGTTGTAAGCTCGCCAATCTATTACAATACAAACGGCGAGCCGTATTATATGTTCTCGGTAATCTGGTTTGTGCGGAAATTCATCAGCATACAAACCGACAACACCGAAAACCCGATGGCACTCATTGTTATGCCGTCCGACAACGAGAACTCATCGCTCTTTAAGCGCCTTATTGTTGACGATAACACGCAGTTTGCCGAGTACGTGCAATTGCAAATTTATTATGTAACTTATGATTACAAGACGCTCAATTGAAATAGCATTGTTTATGGTGATGGCTATGGCAGGCAGCCTGTCGGCGCAGAACAACACCATATCGCCATACTCAAAATACGGAATTGGCATCTACGAGCAGCCGGGCTACGGCCGTAATATTGCTATGGGTGGCACCGGCATCGGTCTGCGCTCGGCCAACAATGTGAACAACATCAACCCCGCGTCGTATGCCTCAATCGACTCCACAATGGTGCTGATGGACATCGGACTGAACCTTAATTACGAATATATTGACAACCATTTGCGCGAGGGCGACAAGCTGAACGGCAACATCTCATATTTCTCGCTCACTTTTGCGCCCAACCAGAACCTCGGCATCTCGTTCGGCATTGCGCCCTACACAAGCGTGGGCTACACAATTGAGTCGACCGAGTATGTGTCGGGCGGCGGGCAGAGCCGTTATATGTCGTACGTCGATGGCATCGGCGGTCTGACTCGCGTGTATGCCGGATTGGGCGTCAACTTGTTCAAAAACACATCGATAGGTATGAACGCCACAATGCTCTTCGGTCCCAAAACCGAGCGGCAGTCAATAGCGCTCTCATCGGCCGACGCGTTCTCAATCTACATCGAAAATTCTGACTATTATGTTGGCGGCAAGCTCGATTTCGGATTCCAGCAGAATTTCCGTCTGGCCAAAAACAAGAACCTCACCTTAGGTTTGATTGCCAGCACGCCCGGTATTTTGAAGTGCGAGCGCACACAGCTGGTTACCAACACATTCTATCAGATTGGTTACGTTGATACCATTTATTTTGACAATAACGATTACGACCGCGTCACCACTCTGCCGGCCACTGCCGGTGTGGGCCTGTCGTACAATTCCGGCGGATTCACCCTTGCGGGAGATTTCAACTACAATCCGCTTTCGAAGCTCGATGTGAGCGATTTGCGCTCGAAACTGATTGACAGCAAGTCGTTCAGCCTTGGCGCCGAGTATATTCCAAGGCGTCTGGGGCGCGATTTCGACCTAGTTTTCCGCGCCGGAGCCGGCTACGAGTCGGGCACAACCAAAATCGACCATTATGTGCTGAAATCGTACCGCACATCGGTTGGCGTTGGCTTCCGCATACGGACAATCCGCTTCAACACCTATTGTATGTATAAGCGGCAAGGCACGCTCGACAACCTGCTGGTTCTCGACCACGTGCTGCAATTCGGCCTGAACCTGACCTACATCGACTACTGGTTCCAGAAACGCCGTTTCTACTAATGCTTGAGCTCAACTTCAGCGGATTGGCTAACGAGGCCGGCTGCGACGAAGCCGGGCGCGGATGTCTTGCCGGTCCGGTGTTTGCGGCCGCCGTCATTCTGCCGCCCGATTTCAGCAACGACCGCCTTAACGACTCCAAGCAATTGACCGAGAAGCAGCGCTATCAGCTGCGCGATGTAATTATGCGCGAGGCCGTGGCTTACGCCGTTGCAAAACTCGATGCCCCACAAATCGACGAAATAAACATCCTGAACGCATCCATAAAATCGATGCATCTGGCCCTCGACCAGCTTGCTGTGCGGCCCGAGTTCATCATTGTTGATGGCAACCGATTCAAACCCTACAACGGCATTAAATACCAGACGATTGTGAAGGGCGATGGCAAATATCTGTCGATTGCGGCGGCCTCGGTGCTGGCCAAAACCTTCCGCGATGACTTTATGGTGCAGATTGACCGCGAATTTCCGCAATATAACTGGGCCAAAAACAAGGGCTACCCAACCGCCGACCACCGCGCGGCCATTGCCAAATACGGCCCAACGCCTTATCACCGCCGCTCGTTCCGCTTGCTTGACACACAGTTGGAATTGCCGCTTTTCTGATAAGTGTAATAATGTGACACAAATTTAGGCTTCAGTACGTGCTTTTCGCTTAATAAAAGCCTATATTTGCTGATATATTTTTTACACGGATAACTAACTAATAATTGAAGATGAAACGCATTTTCACTTTCCTATTTGCCGCAATGCTTGCAGGGCAGGTGTGGGGGCAGACCACTTTTACCGTTGACAATTTGAAATACATAGTGACCAGCACCTCGAAACACGAAGTTTCTGTTGGTTGTAAAGCAGACACTTTGACGGGAGACATTGTGCTTCCATCATCTGTGGATATTAATGGGGTAACATATACAATTACCAGCATTCGTATGTGTGCATTCCAGTATTGCCTGATTACTTCAATAACCATTCCGAATACAGTAACCATCATCGACGAGAAGGCGTTTGATTGTTGCACGCACCTTGCAACGGTAACTATTCCGAATTCTGTTACTACAATTGAAAAATATGCGTTCAATAATTGTATTGGACTAACATCGATAACTATTCCAAATTCAGTTACCAGTATTGGCGCGGGTGCGTTTTCCGGTGCTGGTTTAACATCAGTAATCATACCCAATTCTGTCACTAAAATTGAGGCATACACGTTTTTTGGTAACGAACTAAAATCGGTGACCATTCCAAATTCGGTTAGCAGCATCGGAACATATGCGTTCGGAAATAATAGGTTGAAATCAGTAACCATTCCAAATTCAGTAACCAATATTGGAGACTATGCGTTTAAATATAGCGGCCTTAAATCGATAACCATTCCGGAATCTGTTACTAATATAGGTGAAAGCGCTTTCTGCGATTGTGATAGCCTCGCATCAGTAACAATTTTGGGGTCTGATGTTAAAATAGCCGGATTCGCGTTTGGAAGATGCGCCTTGTTGGAAACGGTTTCCATTCCTGATGCCGCTATTAAGATTGACATCATTGCGTTCGAAGGTTCTGACAAATTGAAATACAACAAATATGGCAATGCCTTGTATGTGGGCAACGCCGAGAACCCGTATGTCGCACTAATTAAAGCAGAATCTGCTAATATAACATCGTGCGAAATAAATAACAGGTGCCGAGTTATCGGGTCAGAAGCTTTCCAAGAAAGCGATTTGACATCGGTAACAATCGGGGATTCTGTTACTAGTATTGAAAATGGGGCATTTGCCTATTGTGCCGGGTTGGTGTCGGTAACAATTCCTGATGCGGTAAAAACCATCGGTGACGAAGCTTTTAACCATTGTCAAAGTTTGTCGTCTGTTACCTTTGGCAATTCTGTGACAAGCATTGGCCAAAGAGCGTTCGATGGATGTCGTATGACTTCGTTAACTATCGGAAGTTCGGTTTCGAAAATAGGGAATTATGCGTTTTCGGAGTGTGAAAGTCTCACATCGTTAACCATCCCTAATTCTGTTACAAGTATTGCCGAATCAGCTTTCGCATTTTGCGATAACATTGAAACTCTGACATACAATACCAACGCCGTCGGAGATATGTTTAAACGCCTTTCTTCGTTAAAAACCGTTAATATTGGAGATTCGGTGAAAATCATTGGCGACGAAGCCTTTTGGGGATGCAATAATCTGAAATCGGTTAATATCGGCAAATCGGTTGCCAGTATCGGTAATGGCGCTTTCACTTATTGTGCTTTGACGTCTGTAACTCTTCCGAATTCAGTAACAAAAATTGGTGCCGGAGCGTTCTCCGATTGCGAGTCGCTGGCATCGGTAAACATTCCGGATGCAGTTACCAGCATCGGCAAGGGAGCGTTCAATTCCTGCAGTATGTCTTCAATTGCCATTCCTAATTCGGTTGTGAGAATTGAAGATGAAACGTTTAGTCTATGCGACCAATTAACTACTGTAACTATCGGAAATTCAGTTGAAAGTATTGGTAATAAAGCGTTCTATGGTTGCGATTTGCTGACATCGGTAGACATTCCGGATGCGGTTACTACTATTGGGGAGGAGGCTTTCGCAGGGTGTGGTTTGGCATCAGTAACAATTGGGAAGTCGGTTGTTAAAATTGGTGAATTGGCGTTCGAAGGTTGCACAAACTTGCAATTGGTAAAATTCCCTAGTTCAGTAACTAATATTGAGGCTTGCTCGTTCAAGGGTTGCAAAGGTCTTAAATCGGTAAGTGTTCCTAAATCTGTTAGTTATATTGGGGATTTTGCTTTCTTTCAATGCAATAACCTGACTATTTATTGCGAGGCGGAGTCTCAACCTTCCGGTTGGGAATCAAATTGGAATCCGGATGACCGCCCGGTTGTTTGGGGAGCAACTATGCCAACCGCCATTAACGAATCTGCCGCAAATGCAGTGAACATCTACGCCTACGATAACCAAATTGTCGTTGAGAACGCCATCGATGAAATCCGTGTTTACAACGCAATGGGCGCATTGGTTTGTAGAGACGTTGCGCGCAACGTCTCTACGGTTGCCGAATCGGGCCGTGCAGAATTGCAGGTCAACGGCGCTGGCGTTTACATTGTCAAGGTTGGCACCGTGTCCAAACGCGTTATGATAAACGATTGATATAATTCGGTTTGAATCGGACAAAAACGGTAGGGGCGAATAATCATTCGCCCCTACGTGTTTTTTGCCGCGCCCTGTCGGGCGGAAATTGTAAGAAAACTTTGAAATAAAATTTTATAAAATTCTTAAAATCAATTTTTTTGTAAATTTTTAATATAATTTTCTGAAAATTTCCCGCGCAGCGACACCGCCAAACCATTATCCGCTTGCGGATAAAACTCGGGTTTGTTTGGATAAGTTTGGTTAGAAATAAAAAATCTGTTTGAATCGGATAAAATCGGTTAGCGCCCAAGACACATAGTTTTGGATATATTTGGTTTAGTTTGGTTAGCAATAAAACCGCACCGCCAATGTCATCTATTTGAAAATCAGCGTCGAAAAGTTCTTGTCATCGAGCATTTCGTTGGCCACTTCCAGAATGTCGCTGCTGGTGAAGCGGTTTATCTTCTCGCAAATCTCGCTCAGTGGGTCGATGGTGTCGAAGAGCAGGCAGCTGCGGCCGAGGTTGAGCATCAGGCCGGAGTAGTTCTCAGTGCTGATAGCCAGCTGGCCAATCATCTGCTTCTTGGCGCGGTCGAGTTGCAGAGAGCCCATTCGTTCCTCGCGCAGGCGGCGCAGCTCGCGGCGGATGATGGTCAGGCAGCGGTCGGTTTTCTCGTAGTCGGTGCCAAAATAGATGCCGAACGTGCCGGTGTCGGTGTATGGTGTGTAGAACGACTCGATGTTGTAGGTGTAGCCGTGTTTCTCGCGCAAAGCCAGGTTGAGTCGGCAGTTCATTCCGGGGCCGCCCAGGGTGTTGTTTATCAATTCAAAAGCCAGACGGTTCTGGTGGTCGGTGGGGTAGGCGCGGCAGCCGAAAATGCAGTGCGACTGGTGAGTGTCGAGCTCAACCTCAAGCAGATGCGGCGTGTACGGATTTACTGGTATCCGCTTGAAATCGCGTTTCTTTTCGGGAATGGGGCCGAAGTGGCGCTCGGCAAGCCGCACAATGGTCTTGAAATCGACAGGCCCCACAGAGCAGATGGCAATCTGGTCGGTGTTGTAGGTGCGGCCGATAAACCGCAGAATATCAGTGTGGTTGTAGTTGGCAATCGATTCTGGAGTGCCCAGAATGTTGCGTCCGATGGTGTGTCCGCTGAAAATCAGGTCCTCAAAATCGTCGAAGATAAGGTCGCCCGGCGTGTCCTTGTACGAATTTATTTCATCCACAATCACTTCCTTCTCTTTCTCGCATTCGTGGTCGGGGAAGGTTGAGTTGAAGATGATGTCGGCGAAGAGTTCCATTGCGCGGCCGTAATATTCCTTCAGGAAAGTGCCGTAAACGCAGGTTTCCTCTTTGGTGGTGTAGGCGTCAATCTCGCCGCCCACGTTCTCAAGGCAGCTTATCACGTTGTAAGCCTTACGTTTGCGCGTGCCTTTGAAAATCACGTGCTCAATCATATGGGCAATGCCGTGCTCATTTTCGAGCTCATCGCGCGAGCCAGTGTTTATCACCACGCCCATATGAGCCACCGGAGTGTCTGATTTACTGTGAATTACGCGAATCCCGTTCGCCAACCTATGATATTCGTATTCGGCCAAAACCTATGCTTTTTATCGAGCCGCAAAAGTATAGTTTTTTTGGAAAAAGACCATTAAAAGGCAAAAAGGCTTAAGGCACAACGGGCAAAGTGCCGGATAATCGTCCTCAAAACCAAGGTAACTTAAAACTTAAAACTCCGAAAACTTAAAACTTAAAAACGTCCCTTACGCCGTCCGTTCGGGTTTCAGCAGGTCGCCAACATTGTGCCCGACCAAGTTGTTGTAGAACAGGATGTTGAGCGACAGACCTTCTTTGGCGTCGCGCTCAATGCTGATGAAGCTCTCGCCGTCGCCGATGGTCCAGAAAAGGTCGTATTCATCGGCATTGTAGAAACTGATGTCGGCGTTGCTGCAGGTGCCAGAATCGTCGAGTCCGAAAATCTCGCCAATCTCTTTGGCCAGAGCCATCACCGATTCGGCCGAGTAGCTGTCGTCGCCCAGCAGCTTGACGTTGACCGGGTTGTCGCCGGTTATTATCTCCTTGTCGTAGAAGATGCGGAATTGCAGGCGGTTGAACAATCCGAACTCCTTCTGACCGAGTTTCTTCTCGTACACAATCATAAATGTGGCCGGTGTCTCGATGCTGTCGATTTCGGTGTAGTCATCGTGAAAAAACGATGACAATTTGTAGTTGAAGCTCTCAAAAAAGACTTCTTCCGGTGTTTTGCCTTCGGTGTTCATCGCTTGCGTACCTTTAAAAAAAAACTTGGCTGGCGGGGGCAACGCCACTCCCGTCAAAAATCGATGCTTAAAGTTATGAATTAATTATGAATGTTTTTGCACTGCTTGTTTGAAAAAATGCAAAAAAAACAGCGTGGCACAAAAAAAGCCGTTCCCTGGTGTTGAGAAACGGCTTGTATGCGTTGCCGCTATTGGCGTTAGGCGATGTTGGTGTAAACGGCCTGAACGTCGTCGTCCTCCTCAAGTTTGTCAATCAGCTTGTCGATGTCGGCAATCTGCTCTTCGGTGAACTCAACCGGATTCTGCGGGAAACGTTGCAGAGTGGCTTTCTTAATCTCGATTCCAGCCTTCTCAATGGCCTGGGTGAGGTTGCCGAATTCGGTGTATTCAGCGTAAGCGTAAACGGTGTTCTCGTCAACGTCGAAACTCTCCAAACCAGCGTCAATCAGCTCAAGCTCAAGGTCTTCGAGGTTGAGGTCGGGCTTTTTCTCGAACTCAACCACAGCCTTGCGCGAGAACATAAACTCGAGCGAGCCTGTCGGGACCAACCCGCCGTCGTGCTTGTTGAAGTACGATTTCACATTGGCCACCGTGCGTGTTGTGTTGTCGGTCATACACTCGACAAAAATCAGCACTCCGTGGGGGCCTTTGCCCTCGTAGTTCACCTCGGTGTATGCGTCAACATCCTTGCCGGCAGCACGTTTGATGGCGGCATCGATGTTGTCCTTCGGCATATTCTCGGCTTTGGCGTTCTGGATGGCGGTCCTCAGTTTCGGGTTCATATCGGGGTCCATTCCGCCCTCTTTTGCGGCGGCAGTGATTTGTTTCGCCAATTTCGGGAACATCCTCGACATATGTCCCCAGCGTTTCTCTTTGGCAGCTCTACGGTATTCAAACGCGCGTCCCATATTGTGTTCTGTTTAGATTTTGTTATTTTTTTGACGGCGCAAAAATATATTTTTTTTAGAAAAAGTTGCAAGGCTTCACGTATTCAATCCTTCGCGCCTTCAATCCTTCGATCCTTCACGCATTCAATCCTTCAATCACACCACAAACTGCATAATCTCTCGTGCCAGAACCGAGTACAGTCCGCCAAGCACCATTACTATTTTAATAAGTGTGCTGATTCGCTTGTAATGCTTCACCTCGCTTGCGCGGATGGTCATAAATGCGGCGGCGCAGGCGGGGGCAATCAGAAGCGCGGCAATGTAGATAAGTGTCAGAAAGTCGTGCAGAAACAACTGGTATACGGCTAACAGGCAGGCTATCATAAGCAAAAAGAGCGACACAACAACAATCTTCGATATTCGCATTCCGAAGTGGATGGGCAGAGTGTCGCAGCCGCAGTAGCAGTCGCCTTCAACGTCCTCCATATCTTTTACAATCTCGCGGATAAGGTTGGTGAGGAAGGCGAAAAATGCGAATCCCGCGGTCCAATATAATATTGGTTTGAAAGTCAAGCCGTTGGCTATTATGCTGAATCCGTATGCGCGAGTCAGTTCGGCGCACTCAAAAATGCCTTCTTGTATTGGTATTGAGGCGGTTACTAGTGCCACAACAATGTTGCCGACAAGTAATTGTTTTTTGTAAGTGGTTGAATATAACCAATATAATCCTGAAATCATCAGGTAGAAAAGAAGTATCGATATTCGGCCGAAATGCCACGCAAATACCGCCGCAAGCAAAATGGCCGCCGCGTTGAGTGCGGAGTGGTAGATTATGGCGTGCCGGCGTGGCAGCGTGCGGTCCACAATCACCTTGTCGGGACGGTTGATGGTGTCAATCCGGCGGTCGAAATAGTCGTTGATGACATATCCGGCGGCGCCTTGCAGCACGTTAATCAGTATCAGAATAGTGAAGTAAAAGCCTGACAATTGCAGAGATACAATTTCGCCCAGCTGAATCGAATACTGATAGTCGAGTATCGGCTTGATGATGCAGTAGCGCATCAGAATCATTGTGAACGGCACAATCAACAGGTTCGGCCATCGTATTATCGATAGATATTTGTACATAGCGTGCCTGATTTTTTTTACAGAAAATTCTCCGTCTCAAAATTCACCCATCGGCCCTGGGCGCGCAGAACCTGCTCAATCACATCGCGCACGCAGCCGTGGCCGCCGTTGAGGTCCGACACGTATTTCACAAACGGTTTGATGTCGTTCACGGCGTCGGCGGGGCAGGTTGGCACACCGGCGCGTTTCAGAATGGGGTAGTCGGGCACGTCGTCGCCCATATAGAGCACGTCGTCGTCGGTCAGGTTGTGGCGTTTCAGAAAATCGTCGAAGGCCGGAACTTTTGCCAGGCTGCCGATGTAGAGGTCGGTGAGGCCGAGGCTTTCAAAGCGTTTCACTACTCCGGCGTTGTTCTTGCCCGCACTGATGATGGCGATGGGGTAGCCCTGCTCGTGGGCGAAACGCAGCGCAAAGCCGTCGCGGGTGTTCGACTGGCGCACCTGCTGGCCGTCGGCCAGACAAATCATTGTGGCGTCGGTGCAGACACCGTCAATATCGAAGGCAAACGCCTTCACTTTCATCAAATCTTCCTTGAAATTTGCCATTTGTGTAAATTTTTGATTCTCTGGCAAATGCGGCCGTCTTAGTTTCTGCTCGGCTTGTATCTGCCTTGAATCCTTTCCGACACAAAACTATACAATTTTTGCAACTCAGCGTCGGGCAGCGATTGCATTTGGCGGCTCATCACCTTTGAGTCTCCACGTCGGGCGGGACCGGTTTGCGCTGTCACGGGACCGAGTTCTGCGGCTTTGGAGGCCGTTTCGGCAATCAGTTCGCGCATTATATCAAAAGGTATGTCGCTGTTTTTTAGAATTGTTTCGGCTTCGGCATACATACTGTTGACAAAGTTATTGGCAAACACTGCGGCAATGTGCAGTTGCGCGCGTTGTGCGGTTGTCATCGGGCGCACATCGTTGCTCAATGAGCGGGCGAGGGTGGTAAGTGTTTCGGCTGTTTGCTCGTTGTTGCCTTCAATGCAGAAAGGCACACGGCTGACATCGATTTTTCGGCTTTTGCTGAACGATTGCAGCGGATAAAGCACCCCGTGGCTGCTGAAACGGCTCAGTGCGCTCATCGGAACACTTCCGGCAGTATGCGCTACAACGCCTTCAACGTCAGGCATCTGAGCGGCAACATCGGCAATATTGTCATCGCTTACGCTGATAAGATAGATGTCGGCGTTGGCGGGTATCTGGCTGATGTTGTCAAACGGTTTGGCATTCAGCGCTTTCGCGAGTTCCTGGGTGTGCCCGAAGTTGCGCCCGCACACTCCGACAATTGTGTGTCCGGCCTTGAGCATCGCGCACGACAGGTGTGTAGCCACGTTCCCCGACCCGATAACAAAGATTTTCATCGGTCAGCTTTTGCTTTTTTGGTAGAAATCGGGACCAATTGTTATTGATTCTTGCAGCCGGTCGTCGGTGCCGATAAAGCGGAAATCGATGATTCCTTCGTTCAGCATCATCATCCGCACCGAATAAAAGTCACTTACATTTTTCCAAAGCTCATTTTCAACAATTTTGGTGAGCGAAGCCTTGTCGGTTTTGACTTTGCGACGCATCCGCACATTCAGTTTCAGAGTGTTGGCGGCGTAGTCGGGTTTTATGGCCGACAGTTGGATTCTGTCCACAACATCATACGGAAGTTGCTTAGTCTCAGAGCGTAAGGCACGGTCTACATCCTTTCGCGGACAGCGGAAAGGCTCCTTTGTATTCAGTGCTTTATTTATGTCGTCGGGGTGGATGACAATGGTGTAAATAGGAAATTTTGTCGATTCGCGGAAAGCGTATCTTATTTGCAGAGAATCGTTTAGACAAGTCTTGAGCAGCTCCGGGTCTTCGTTGCGGAGGTGTTTAAGCATCTCGCAGTGGCGGTACTTCGACTCGCAAATCAGCCGGTCGTCCGGATAATCTTGAATGTAAGTGTTTGACAAAGAGAGCATAACACTGACGTATTTCTTTTTCAGGCAGATGCTGTCCATTGTGATTCCCTCACCGATGGTTTGCGGCAGAGTGGCCATTTTTGCTTTCAAAAGAGCATCCAAAGCCTCGATTTTCTGCTTGGCGGCTTGGGCGGCCTGTTCGGCTTTGTTGGCTTCGTAGCTGTGAATCAGCCACATAATGCCCATAGCAATGCCAAACGCCACTATTATGAGTGCGGTAATAATTTTTATGGCGGATTTCTGCGAGCCGCCTATCATCGACTCCTCGAGCTCGGCAATGTCGTGAGCCGAGGCTTGTAAATCAGCGCAATGCTTGTTGAAAGCCGGCTTTTCGTTGGTTAGTCCGCACACAATGCCGCGTTCAATGTCGCGTTTTGAGTTCCGGCAGATGGTGCAGTATTTTATTTTGTCCGATAGTTCCATATGAGTTTGGTTTTTGGGTTATTCGTGTTAAAGTTTGAGTTTTAAAGTTGTAGTTGCAATATAAATATTTAGTCAATTCGTGATACAGTCGGCCGTTTAATTCTTTAATCGCGCTGTCAGTCAGATTGTTATCGCGTCAGCTTTTGACTGAACTGTACGGAACGCGGTTCAAAATCGAGCGTCCGAGAGTGATTTCGTCGGTGTATTCCAACTCATCGCCCACCGACAACCCTCGCGCCAGCGTGGTGATTGGCACCCCAAACGGACTGAGCCGCCGGTAGAGGTAGAAGTTGGTGGTGTCGCCCTCGATGGTGGTGCTTGTGGCCAGAATCACCTCGGCAATGGTGCTTTCCTGCATCCGCCGCTCAAGGCTGTCGATGTTCAGATTTTTCGGCCCGATGCCGTCCATCGGCGATATTCGGCCGCCCAGCACGTGGTAAATGCCGCGGTACTGGCCGGTGTTTTCAATGGCAATCAGCTCGCGGATGGTCTCCACAACGCAGATTAGCGAATGGTCGCGGCGCTCATCGGCGCAGATGCCGCACAGCCCTTCGGCCTCTGTAATGTTGTGACATTCAGGGCAAATCATAATGTCGGTTTTCATCTGGCTGATGGCCGATACAAACGACTCAACCTCCTCGTTGGGTTGGTTCAGCAGGTGCAGCGTGAGCCGAAGCGCCGTTTTTTTGCCGATGCCCGGCAGTTTCCCGAATTCGTTCACCACGTTTTCTAGCAGTCGCGATGGTAGTTGTTGCATTTTCCCGTTTTTTTGTTTCTCAAATATAAACGAAAAGCAAGGACTATTCCACAAGTGGCGGATTATATTTTTTTGCGCTTTTTGATTTTGCTGTTTCCGAACCGCACTTATTGTGAAAAACAATAGCTTTGCCGAAAACAACGTTTTTATGTCACCGACACTTATTATAATAGTATTACTGGCTTATTTTGCCGTACTGTTTGGCATTTCATATTTCACCGGGCGCAAGGCCGATAACGAGTCGTTTTTCATTGGCAACCACCGTTCGCCTTGGTATTTGGTGGCTTTCGGGATGATTGGCACAAGCATTTCCGGCGTCACATTTATCTCTGTGCCGGGCGAAGTTGGGTTCAATCAGTTCGCCTATATGCAGATGGTCATAGGCTTCTTCTTCGGCTATTGGATTGTCGCAAAAGTCTTGTTGCCAATCTATTACAAATATAATCTGACTAGCATCTACACCTATCTCGAAAACCGTTTCGGGCGCACGTCGTACAAAACCGGCTCGGCCTTTTTCCTGTTGAGCCGCGTCATCGGTTGCTCGTTCCGTTTGTTCTTGATGGTGAGCGTTTTACAGTTGGCGGTTTTTGATGCGTGGGGCATTCCGTTCGAACTCACTGTGGTGGCCATAATGGTGCTCATTCTGCTCTACACTTTCAAAGGCGGCATCCGCACCATCGTCTTCACCGACACATTGCAAACCTTGTTTATGCTTTCGGCACTGGTAATCACTATTATAGCTGTCAAAAACTCGCTCGGACTGAGCTTTGGCGGTGTTGTCAGCGAGATTTACCATTCCGACTATTCGCGCCTTTGGTTCTTCGACAACCCGAAAGAGAAAACCTTCTTTTGGAAGCAGTTCCTGAGCGGAATTTTCATTGTGATAGTGATGACCGGGCTCGACCAAGATATGATGCAGAAAAACCTGAGCTGCCGCAATCTGAAAGACGCTCAAAAGAATATGTACTGGTACGGATTCTCGTTCATACCTGTCAATCTGCTGTTTATGGCGCTTGGCGCGATGCTTTACATCTTTGCTGGCCGCAACGGAATAGCCATTCCCGAGCAGACCGACAACCTTTATCCGATGCTCGCCACGCAGGGCTATCTGCCGCAGGTGGTGGCGCTTTTCTTTGTCGTGGGGCTTGTGGCGGCGGCCTATTCGTCGGCCGATTCGGCGCTCACCGCACTCACCACGGCCTTCTCAATCGATATTCTTGAAATTGAAAAACGCAATCTTTCGCCCGATGGGCAGACGCGGCTCCGCAAGCGCGTCCACATTGCCATTGCGGCGGTGGTTGCGGTGGTCATCATCATCTTCAACCGCCTGAACGACCGCAGCGTCATCAGTGCCATCTACACCATTGCGGGCTACACCTACGGCCCGCTGCTGGGGCTCTACGCTTTCGGACTGTTCACCAAAAAAACTGTCCGCGACCGCTGGGTGTGGATTGTGGCGGTGGTGTCGCCGTGCATCTGCATTGTGCTCAACAGGCTTGCGCCGATGCTGCTCAACGGCTACAAAATGGGTTACGAACTACTTATTATAAATGGGGCGCTCACGTTTGCCGGATTGTGGATTTTGCAGAAAAAAAACATTTCCGCGCAACCTTAGGCTACCCCGCAGAGTCATATTAACGCAACTGATTGAAATTTGAAATGACTGGAACTGATTTCGACGAACTGGTCAGGCTATGCAAGAAGAAAAGTACCGCCGCTCAGCAGCAACTCTACAAACTGCTGGCGCCCAAGCTTTTCGGTGTGTGCCTGCGCTATGCCGGCAATCGGACCGAGGCCGAGGATATTTTGCAGGATGGGTTTGTGAAGATTTTCACGAAAATCGGGCAATTCGACTTCAAGGGCTCGTTCGAGGGGTGGGCTCGCCGGGTGGTGGTCAACTGCGCACTGACGCACTACCGCCGCGAGAGCAAGCTCTGCGCCGTGTCCGACATTGCCGAATACGATACGCAGCTTTCGCCCGACGACGTGTTGAGCGTTATTTCGAGCAACGAGCTGATGCAGATGGTGCAGCAGCTCACGCCGCAGTATCGCACGGTGTTCAACCTTTACGCCATCGAAGGGTTCTCGCACCAGGAGATTAGCAAGATGCTGAACATCTCGGAAGGCACATCGAAATCGAACCTGTCGCGCGCGCGATGTATGTTGCAAGAGAAGGTGGAAGCCCTTTACGGCAGCCGCCGGAAGAATGTGTAATTATTTGTTAGTTGATTGATTATGACTACGAACAACATCGACAAGATTTTTAAGAGCGGCCTTGAGAACCACTCTGCTGAAGTGCCCGAATCGGTATGGGAACGTGTTGAACAACAAGTCAGCGGCCGCTCATCGAACCGCCGCGTTTGGCTTGCCGCCGCATCGGTGGCACTGCTGCTGGGCGTGGGGGCCGCCTGGCTCTCAACCGGCGATGCCCAGCCTGGTGCTCCAACTGCCGGAACTGTGATTGATACGGTGGCAGTGCCTCAGCCCGCCGCCGTACAAATCGATTTCGCGCCAAGCTACGCCGACAGCGCGGTGTATGTGGAAGAGTAGGGGCAAGGACCGGACAGCGTCGTCTAACCCGAGCTTCTGGCGCCTGAATTGTTTAGTGAGCAAATATGCAGCGATGCGGTTTGCTCATTTTTTTTCAAAAATCCTACCTTGTGCGCGCATATTGCACATCCGAGATTCCCCTTTTCGGGAATAATCTTTACATTTGTCGAACTACATTGCAGAACTTCAAAAACTTAACTTTTAAAAAATGGCGCTTAATCAGTACGCAAAATATTTCTGGCTTATCAGGACAATATACGAAGCCAAACGCATAACACTCAAAGAGATACAGCAACGCTACTTCGACCGTTTTCAAGACACGCTGCCGCGCCGCACCTTCTGCGATTGGAAGGATGCCGTTGAGGATATGCTCGACATCAACATTGAGTGCGCCACCAAAGGCGGATACACCTATTATCTTGATAATGATATGGATGAATTCCATCGTTGGCTGCTCGACGCAATGTCGGTGAACGACACGCTGCTCGACAACAAATCGCTCAGCGACCGCATTCTGCTTGAGGACATTCCGTCGAGCCAGACATTTCTGGCCACTATTCTGCAGGCGATGAAGGAAGGCGAAGTGCTGGAAGTCACGCATAAAGGTTTCGGCAGCGACGATGAGAAATCTTTCAGTCTGAAACCCTATTGCGTAAAATTGTTCAAGCAGCGTTGGTATGTGGTTGGCAAAAACGATTATGGAACGGGCGGCGATAACATCCGCATCTACAGCCTCGACCGTATCATCGGCATCAATCTGACTAATAAAAAGTTCACCCATCCAAAAGATTTCGACCCCAAAGTTTATTTCCGCGGAAGCTTTGGTGTAATTCTCGATTACGATTGCAAGATTGAGACTGTGCGGCTGAAGGTCGATGCCAGTCAGGCCAACTATCTGCGCTCGCTGCCGCTGCACCCGTCGCAGGAAGAGGCGGAGCGCCACGACGACTACAGCATCTTCACCTTGCGGGTGCGCCCCACTTACGATTTCATTCAGGAATTGCTCCGCAACGGCGACACACTTGAGGTGGTTGCTCCCGAGTGGCTCCGCAACACACTGGCCGAAAAGGCCCGGAAAATGTGGGAGAGAAACAAGTGAATGTCGTTTGTGCGCAAATCTCGTATCCGCTGAAAAAACGTTTTGCACTTTCGCCAAAAAACATTTATTTCGTTGCGTTAATAAAAACAAAATGGTAAACAATTTGAACAGCAAACAGTGGTGGTGGCGCCAGTCCGAAATTAAAGTGGAGGATTAGCCCGTCGGTTTGTTGTAAGATTTAAGCCCGTAAGCACTCCACTTGCGGGCTTTTTTAATATTCTGAAGGTACATTTAAACATCAATTAAAAACTATCAAAAAATGGAAAAACAAAAGAGGTTCTTCCTGACGGAGAACGAGATACCAACTCAATGGTACAACATTGTGGCCGATATGAAAAACAAGCCACTGCCGATGCTTAACCCGGGGACTCGCAAGCCGCTTACGGTTGACGAGATGTCGAGACTGTTCAACCGCGCCTGCTCGGAGCAGGAGTTGAACACAACCGACCGCTGGATTGATATTCCGGAGGAGGTCCGCAACCAGTACAAAAACTACCGTTCGACGCCGCTGGTGCGCGCCTATGGTCTTGAGAAAGCACTCGACACACCGGCTCACATCTACTTCAAAAACGAGAGTGTCAGCCCTGTGGGTTCGCACAAGCTGAACTCGGCTCTGGCGCAGGCTTACTACTGCAAAAAGGAAGGCGTGACCAACATCACCACCGAGACTGGCGCAGGTCAGTGGGGTGCGGCTCTATCGTATGCAGCCAAAGTCTTCGGACTTGATTTGGCAGTGTTTATGGTGAAGGTGAGCTACAACCAGAAACCATATCGCCGACTGATTATGCAAACTTATGGCGCACAGGTGATTGCATCGCCATCAATGGGCACACGCGCAGGAAAGAACATTCTGACCGCTAACCCGACTTATCAGGGAAGCCTTGGAACAGCCATCTCGGAGGCTGTTGAACTAGCGATGCAAACCCCGAACTGCAAATATGTTCTCGGCAGCGTTCTGAACCACGTCTCTCTGCATCAGACAGTTATCGGTCTTGAGGCCGAAAAACAGATGGCTATGGCAGGCGAGTATCCCGATATGGTGATTGGCTGCTTCGGTGGTGGTTCAAACTTCAGTGGAATTTCGTTCCCGTTTATGCGCCACAACCTTGTCGATGGCAAGACTACAGAGTTTATTGCCGCCGAACCTTCGTCGTGCCCGAAACTGACGCGCGGCGTTTTCCAGTACGATTTTGGCGACGAAGCCGGCTACACACCGCTGTTGCCGATGTTCACACTGGGTCACGATTTTGCACCGGCTCACATCCACGCAGGCGGTTTGCGCTACCACGGCGCCGGAACCATTGTCAGTCAGTTGCTTAAAGATGGTATGATGAAAGGTGTTGATATTCCGCAACTTGAGTCGTTCCAGGCAGCAACGCTGTTTGCACAGGTAGAGGGCATCATTCCTGCACCTGAGTCGGCGCACGCAATTGCCGCAACCATCCGCGAGGCTAACAAGTGCAAGGATGAAGGCAAGCAGAAGACCATTCTGTTCAACCTTTCGGGACACGGGCTCATCGATATGACCGCTTACGACCAGTATCTGGCCGGCGACCTGACCAACTTCGAGTTGCCGCAGGAGGATATTGACCGCAACGTATCGAAACTTGAGAAGATTATTTAATCGATTATAAAACGTTGATTGTTAGAGAAACGGAGTCGCGAGGCTCCGTTTTTTTTTGTGTGTTCAAAAAGAAAGCCGCTTCCGTTGCCGGAGCGGCTTTCCCAATTATAGAGTAACAGTGTTATTCTTTAACAAACCGCAAGTTGCGAGTCAAAATGCCGTCTTTGATTCGAACAAGGTAAATGCCTTTTGGCAGAGCAGCCACGCTGATGCGCTTGCTGGCAGTTCCTGCAGCTTGAATTTTGCCTGCAATGTCTAGAATCTCGTAGTTGAATTCGCCATCGATGCCGTCAACAATTACAAAATCGCTGGCTGGGTTGGGATAGAGCGTCGCCAATTGTTTCAATTCTTCCTCAATGGCGGTACGTTTCGATGGGTCAACTTCGCCAACAATTTTGACTGTTCCGAATGAGAAAGCGCTCTGCCAAGCGTTGTCGGATGTGGCATTCCAACTGATTTTATTGTCGCGTGTGCCGCCATCGTCATCGTCGTTAATCATAAACTCAAAGCCTATCAGCATATCCGATTTTAAGTCTTTGCATTTAATGTTTGACCACGGAATACTAGCCTCAACGTTATAACCAGTCTTTGTGGGCAGCACCACAAAATCAATACCTTTAGTGTTGTAGTTCGATGGAATGGTTGCTACTGTCTTGCTATCGTAGTTGAAAGAAAATTGAACATCGTCTGAATCGTAGGAACTGCCTTTCGAGTTATTGCTATCGAAGTAAAGCTCCACGTTGTCGTCTTCATAAACATCGCCGCCATTGTGAACAAGTTCGTTGTCGGTCACGGTGCAAAGGGCGTAGATGTTGTTGTCGTCCCAAAGCAGTTGGGCATAGCCGCTGCAGTTATTGCTACCGTTTCCGCCCGCTCCGGTCAGTACGTTGTTGGCGTAGAATTTTTCCGCGTCGTTCCAAATGTCATCGGCTTTACCATCAATTACTGGTGGCAATTCTGTTTTCTGAATGCCCACAATCGGAGTTTCGACGGTTACGGTTATCGTGTTGGTCTTTTTGTAAAGTCCGGTAGCGTCGGTTGCTATGGCATATACATTATAAACACCGGCATCCATTCCTGTCATATTATACACGTACGGGGCGGTGTTGACAGTTTGAATTTTGCGCCCGTTCACATAGAACTCAACCTTCTCAACATCATTGTTAATGTCTTCAACATTAACTTTTATGACTATTTTTTCGGGCACTTCCGTAGCGGAGAATGTAAGGTCGTCGGTTGGTTCGACAATGCGGGCTTTCGGGCGGTTAGGATCGGCTGGTTTCCATTCGGCATACCATTGCTCGTATTCATCTTCGTCCATATCGCCAAGTGTTGGGTAGCTGCTGCCGCTTGTCACCGTGCGAATCATAGTGTTGACTGTGGTGTCACCAAGCATAAATTTCTGAACAAATGCCTTAACAGCGGCGTTCTCGGCCGCAGTAGAGCTGCAGTGTCCGTGTCCGCCGTCAATTACGAATCCGAAGCGGTCCTCAATGCCGAATGTTTCATAGATTTTCTCAGCTGCGCGGCAGGTAATGTATGTTGAGTAGTCGCAGAGCCATTCCATATCGGGGTTGCCTATCACCAGCAGGGCGCGCGGTGCGCACATTGCCAGAATCTCGTGGTGGTCGTGTGGCAGAATATCCTGCTTGCCGTTGAAGTTCTGCATACTGGTCATAAACCACGAGTAGTTTGTGTTGCCAATGCCTTCAACACTTATGCCGAATTTCTTGGCAGTGTAGGCGATTGTACGCCAAGCACTTGCACCGCCGCCACCAGGCTCCTGAGCAACGGTGAGAGCGATGCGCTCGTCAAAAGCACCGCAGAACATCGCCATCTTGCCAGCATACGAGCACCCGGTTACTGCAATGTGTTTCAAATCAATGTTTTTAAGCTGCCCTTTTTCTGTTGCGATTTCAAGACCGTCAATCAAGCGGCTAACGCCCCAGGCCCATTTGCTGTAGTTGCCGTTGTCGTAGAGCTCGGGATAGAGTTGGTTGAACTGGTCGTTGGGATAGCGCTGGCTGTCGTTGCCGTACTTTGCCACCTGGTCGTGGCTGAACGACATTGATGCGCATCCCTCAAACTGGCCTGACAAACCAGACATTCCCATAGTGATTAGAATAGGGAACGGTCCGTCGCCTTGCGGAATGCTGATGCTCGACGAGAGTGTGGCTATGTTTTCGCCAACTTTAACGGTTACAGTCAGTTTGCCGTTCTCGAAAGTGGCGTCAACATCATCGCGGTCAACTTCGGGCTTCTCTCCAATCTCGTAATATTCCACCTCAGCCTTAATCTCATTGCGGCGTTTCTCCCAGTCGGCAAAATCCTCTGACCGCCCCGAGCCGTCGGACCAGGCAAATGGGTCAGGAAGCGTTGCGCAACTTTCCATTTGGTTTGGTGTGAGTTTTTTAGGCTTTTCAAAATTGGCGCCAGTGTTTTCTGCCGGATATACTAACGGCAATGCTGTTGCCGAATCTTTTGCTTCTTGGCCATTCGACACAATCGCCGAGCCGCACAGAAGCATTGTTGCAATAGTAAGTTTAGTGTTCATAATTAATTTTATTAAGCGTTCAATAATTATATATTTAGTACGGATAAAATTACCGGGAGCCGATTGTGGCGGCTTGTAATTTCAGATATTTCGTTTGTAATTTTAGATAGCTGTTCGGAATCGCATCATACTAATTTGTGTTACAAATGGTTGTGATTGCACTTTTAAAATGTTGGATTTCAAATAATTGTATTTTTTACAATTTTCAATCGATTGAAAGACAAATTGGTTGTCGATTTCGTTTGATGTGGCTATAACCGGCGGATTTTTGATTTTTTCAGCGGAAATATCCCAAAATAGAATCGAATTGTGCCGGTTTGCGGTAATTTTTCTTCAAAAGCACGGCTCAAAAATTCAATGCGCGGCTCTCTGTTTCTAGCCCTGCATCAGCTTTCAACCCCCCGTTGTTGATAAATCGCCCGACCGCCCAAAATCCAAATTTCTATATTTGGCGAAATTTTCATTTTCTATGACAATCAGTAGCAATAACGATGTCCCAAATACAGGTCGTGTATATGATGACAACAGCATCAAACACATTGACGGCCTTGAGCACGTGCGGTTGCGGCCTGGTATGTACATTGGCAAACTAGGCGATGGCAACAGCCAAGACGATGGCATCTATGTTTTAATCAAAGAGGTGATTGATAACTCGATAGACGAGTTCAAAATGGGAATTGGAACAACCATTGATATTCGACTCGAAGGCCATACACTCACTGTTCGCGACTATGGTAGTGGTATCCCGCAAGGTGTAATGCTTGACGCTGTCTCTATTATGAACACTAGCGGCAAATTTGATACCGATTCATACCAGAAATCGGTAGGATTGAATGGTGTGGGTATAAAGGCTGTCAATGCACTGTCATCGGAATTTTCAGTTCGTTCGTTCCGCGACGGAATGATGAAGCAAATTGATTTTGCAGCAGGCAAACTCGTCCGTGACTATGACCTGGTGCCTTCAACAGAACGCAGAGGCACAATGGTGCAGTTCACGCCTGACGAAACAGTCTTCGGTCCGTACAATTTCCGAGAGGACTATATCGAGACAATGCTGCGCAACTACAGTTACCTGAATACAGGCCTGACGCTGGTTTTCAATGGTCAGAAGTTTCTGTCGCGCAACGGTTTGCTCGATTTGCTGCAAGAGCGTAACACAGCCGAACCGCTCTATCCGATTGTCCACATTAAAGGCAAAGATATTGAAATCGCCTTCACACATACCAACCAATACGGCGAGGATTACTATTCTTTTGTCAATGGACAATATACGTCGCAAGGTGGAACGCACCAAAGTGCTCTGCGTGAGCATCTTTCGCGTACAATAAAAGATTTTTATCAAAAAAATTTCGAACTTTCTGACATTCGCGGCGGCATTGTGGCAACCATCGCCATCAACGTCATTGACCCCACATTCGAGAGCCAGACTAAAGTGAAACTCGGCTCGGCCAATATGGCGCCCGACAAAGACAAAAAGGGCAATACCTACGAATTGAGCGGTGTGAGCGTCAACAAGTTCGTGGGTGATTTCATTAAGAAGGAAGTTGACGATTTCCTGCATAAGAATCCTGAAATAGCCAGCGTGCTACTCAAAAAGATACAAGAGGAAGAAACCAAACGCAAACAACTTGCGGGTATTCAAAAGATGGCGCGTGAAAAGGCTAAAAAGGTAAGCCTACACAACGACAAGTTGCGCGACTGCCGCATTCACCTGAACGACGTTAAGGCTGTCTATCCCAAAGGCGTCACTGAAAAATCTGATGCGGATGAGAAGATTGACTTGCGCTATGAGTCGTCGATTTTCATCACCGAGGGTGATTCGGCGTCGGGTTCCATTACCAAAAGCCGAAATGTTGATACACAAGCGGTTTTCAGCCTTCGCGGTAAGCCTGCCAATTGCTATGGAGAAACTAAAAAGGCTGTGTATGAACATGATGAGTTCAATAATTTGCAAGCAGCGCTCAACATCGAGGAAAGTCTTGACGACCTGCGCTACAACAAGGTGATAATCGCCACCGATGCCGATGTCGACGGAATGCATATCCGCCTGTTAATCCTTACTTTCTTTCTACAATTCTTTCCCGATTTGGTTCGCAAGAACCACGTCTATATTTTGCAGACGCCGCTCTTCCGCGTGCGCAATAAGAAGGTGACGAAATACTGCTACAGCGACGAAGAGCGTCTGGCGGCCATTAAAGAGATTGGCGCATCGGCAGAGATAACACGATTCAAAGGTTTGGGCGAGATTTCGGCCGATGAGTTTAAAAACTTCATTGGCAACGATATACGTCTCGATGCAGTGAATGTCAAAAAAGGCGACAGTATTGCCAACCTGCTGTCGTACTATATGGGCAAAAACACGCCGCAACGCCAACAGTTTATCATTGATAATCTGCGAATTGAGGAAGATTTGGTTGAAGATGAAAAATAATAAGCATAGAATATGTCAGACGAATTTGATGACAAGACACCAATGGATTCTGAAAACGAGGAACTGAACGAAAATCAGGAATCGGCTTCGGAAGAAGTTGATGCAGAAGAATTTAATAGCGATGAGAATCAGACCGAGGATGTTGAAGGCGAGGAAGTTTTCGATGTTGAGAACGTGAAGCCGTTTAGCGGACTTGCCAACGACCTGACCGACATCTCGAGCGTTACGGGTATGTATCAGAACTGGTTCCTTGATTACGCTTCGTACGTGATTCTGGACCGCGCCGTTCCGCACATCGACGATGGCCTGAAACCTGTGCAGCGCCGTGTTTTGCACGCTATGAAGCGCATCGACGACGGGCGTTACAACAAGGTGGCCAACATTGTGGGACAGACAATGCAGTTCCACCCGCACGGCGACTCGAGCATCTACACAGCACTTGTCGGGCTTGGACAGAAAGACCTGCTCATCGACTGTCAGGGTAACTGGGGCAACATTTTCACTGGCGACGGCGCGGCCGCACCACGTTACATTGAGGCGCGCCTTTCAAAATTTGCTCTCGATGTTGTTTTCTCGCCCAAAATCACCGAGTGGCAACTCTCGTACGACGGCCGCAACCGTGAGCCTGTGGCGCTTCCCGTCAAATTCCCGCTGCTGCTTGCGCAAGGCGTTGAGGGCATTGCCGTTGGTCTGGCGTCGAAAATTCTGCCGCACAACTTCAACGAACTCATCGATGCAAGCATTCTCTACCTGCAGGGCAAGCCGTTCGAGATTTATCCCGATTTTCCGACAGGCGGACTCATCGATGTCTCAAAATACAACGATGGTCAGCGCGGCGGCGCGGTACGTGTTCGCACCCGCATCGAGAAAGTCGATAACAAATCGCTGATGATTAAGGACGTGCCGTACGGCAAAAGCACGGCGTCACTCATCGATACCATATTGAAAGCCAACGAGAAAGGCAAGATAAAAATCAAGAAGGTTGACGACAACACCGCCGCCGAAGTCGAGATTATGGTCTATCTGCAGCCTGGCGTTTCGCCCGACAAGACCATCGATGCACTCTACGCCTTCACCGACTGCGAAATGTCGATTTCGCCAAACTGCTGTGTGATTGAGAACGAAAAACCTTGCTTCCTGGGCGTGTCTGAACTGCTGCGCCACTCGGCCGACCATACCGTCGAGTTGTTGCGTCAGGAACTGCTTGTGGAACTCGACGAACTTGAGACCGACTGGAACTTCTCGTCGCTCGAAAAACTGTTCATCGAGTTGCGCATTTATAAAGATAAGGAATACGAAACTGGCGAAAATTACGATGTGGTAATCAAGCACATACGCAAGCGCATTGAGCCTTACAGCGATAAATTCATCCGCCCCGTCACCGATGACGACATTCGTAAGTTGTTCGAAATCAAGATGCGCCGCATTTTGAAATTCTCAAGCGACGAAGCCGATGCTCACTTGCGCGATTTGGAGACCAACATTGCCGAGGTGAAGAATAATCTGGAGCATATTATCGACTTCGCAATCAATCATTTCCGTCAGATTAAAAAGAAATACGGCAAGGACCGCGACCGCCGCACCGAAATCCGCAGTTTCGACAACATTGAGGTGGCGAAGGTGGCCGAATCGAACCAAAAACTCTACTGCAACCGCGAGGAAGGCTTTGTCGGCACGAGTCTGAAGAAAGACGAATATGTGTGCGACTGCTCTGACATCGACGATATAATTATATTCCGCGCCGATGGTAAATATCTGGTTACTAAAGTGCAAGACAAGAAATTCGTGGGCAAGGACATTATTCACGTGGCCGTGTTCCGCAAAAACGACGAGCGCACCATCTACAACGCCATCTACCGCGACGGAAAAGAAGGCGCCGTGTATATGAAACGCTTTGCTGTTAAGGGAGTTACGCGCGACCGCGAATATGATGTGACGCAGGAAAAACCTGGTTCGAAAGTGCTCTATTTCACTGCCAACCCCAACGGCGAGGCCGAAACGGTGAAAATCTACCTGCGTCCGAAACCTGGAATGAAAAAACATATTTTCGAATTGGATTTCAGCAAGTTGATGATAAAAGGCCGTCAGAGTCAGGGCAACATTCTAACGCGTCAGCAGGTGCACCGCATTGTGCTCAAAGAGTCGGGCGTATCGACACTTGGCGGCCTGAAAATCTGGTTCGACGACGTGGTTATGCGTCTGAGCACCGATGAGCGCGCCATTTACGTTGGTGAGTTCCGTGGCGACGACCGCATTCTGGTCATCACCCGCAGCGGCACCTTCCAACTCACATCGTTCGACCTGACAAACCACTATCCCGAAGATGTGCTGCTCATTGAGAAGTACGTGCCTGGCAAGGTGTTCACCGCTGTTTTCTGGGACGCAGGGCAGAACTTCTACTATATCAAGCGTTTCGAGATTGCCGAGTCGAAAAAGACAGAACTCTTTATCAGCCCCGAGGAAGGCTCGCTTCTGGTGCTGCTCACAAGCCACCGCTGGCCGCAAATCCGCGTCACCTTTGGTGGCAAAAACGCCGAGCGCCCTGCTGAGGATATCAATGTCGATGAGTTTATCGGCATTAAGGGTTTCTCGGCCAAAGGCAAGCGCCTGACCACCTACGAGGTTAAGCGC
This sequence comes from uncultured Bacteroidales bacterium, assembly GCA_902790595.1. Taxonomy (GTDB): domain Bacteria; phylum Bacteroidota; class Bacteroidia; order Bacteroidales; family SZUA-534; genus RUG13583. The sequence goes on along the minus strand of CADASL010000002.1, from coordinate 165,968 downwards.
ATTGAGGAGATTGAACCGATAAAAGAAGACGAACCGCTTGAACCAGAGGAAGATGAACAGCCAGAGGAGATTGTTCCAACTGACACCGATGATAATTCTGGCGACGATATAGTTCCGCCAACAGGTTCAGGAGAGCAGATGTCGCTGTTTTAGAGAGATGGAAATACAATTAATGAAAAAGGAAATCCCCACTGTGAGGATTTCCTTTTCTATTTGATAACAAATTATCAGCCTTTTATTTGCAAGCCTTCTTTACTTTTCCGGCCAATACTTTTCCGGCTCGTGCATAAGCTTCGCCGACGCGGTCGGCAACAGAAAAGTCATAGCCCATAGCCGTATAGCCTAATGATTTGAGAATCTGCACAGTGGCGACTTCCTTGTTCGAATTCTCTGTGTCAAGAATTCTAATGGTCACGTTGATATAAGCATCCTGGCGCATAACACCGACATTGAATCCCGGCTCAAAAAAGTCGGTATTTACCTGAATGTCATATTTCTGCTTTTCGTCTTTGCAGATAATTTCGCTATGCTTGGTAAACAATTCACGGAATTTTGCAGGATAGACATTCTGCTTGTCGCTTTCCCACGCTTCGCGCCATTTGTCACCACGACCGGCTTCCTTTTCATTGCCTTCAGTAGTTTTTTTTGTAATGTAGTCAGCTTCAGTCATTTTCCCCACTTGCATATTATCGTAGGTGAAGTTAACACTGACGGCATCAACACCTTTCAGGCATTTCAGGTCGCCTTTTACAATCACTTTTTGTGCCGATGCAAACAAGCACGTGCACAGGCCAATAGCCAATAATGATAATTTTTTCATTGTTTATTTGTTTTTAGTAATGATAAAGGTATGAGTTTTTCCCTTTTGATAACACCTGCCGTTATAATATATAATTTATTGAAAATTAGCGAATAAGGATTGCGGAATAAAATTATTCAAAAATGTCTTGCTTGTTACCGATAGGTTACATACTTTTGTGACCGATTGGTAACACGAATGGATTATGACAACAAAAGACAGAAACCAAACCGAGCGGCGCATACTCGACGCCGTTGGAACGATTGTTGAGACCGAAGGCTTTGAGGCCGTGGGCGTTAACGCGGTGGCGAGCGCGTCGGGCGTGTCGAAGGTGCTGATTTACAGATATTTTGGCTCAATTGAACAACTGCTGGCCAAGTATTTGGAAGACAACGATTTCTGGCTCAACACCGAATTTCCCATTCAGCAGTACAACAACGTGAAAGAGTTTTCGAAGGCCGTTTTCCGCTCGTATATCGATATGTTGCGCAAGTCGCCCGCACTGCGGAAACTCTACCGCTGGGAACTCACAACCGACAATCCTGCCATTGCGGGGCTGCGTGAGCGCCGCGAACGGACGGCAATGGACATCATCAATGCCGTGAGTCGGCAGTCGGGGCAGGACATTGACCAAGTGGCTGGCATTTCAACTCTTATAACGGGCTCGGTATCATACCTTTGTATCCTTGCCGAGAATTGCGCGGTCTATAACTCGCTCGAAATCAATAGCGATTCGGGTTGGGAAAAGTTGCTGAAAACCATTGATTTTATGTTTGACAAAATATTTGATTGAAGATGGAAAGTTTGACATTTTTTGAAATAGCGAAAATCTTGATTTCGTTTGCCGTTTGCGCGCCCTCGGGACACAACTCGCAGCCTTGGAAGTTCCAAGTTGTTGGAAATACGATAGTTATCGCGCCCGATTTTACGAAACGGCTGGCAGTGGTCGATGCGTCGGACAAAGAGTTGTTCATCAGTCTTGGCTGCGCGCTCGAGAATATGCAGATTGCCGCAACCAACTACGGCTACACGTCCGACTACGATTACACAGATGGAAAAATCGTTGTAACATTCACAAAATCGGATAGTTGCGCGGCTGATACACTTTTTGCGCACATTAAAACGCGTCACACGCACCGCGGAAGTTTCACGGGAAAAAAGATTCCGCAAGAGCAGATTGATGCACTAAAATTGATTGATAATAAGAGCGTTGCCATTTTTGCTTCGGGCACGCCACAGGCCGATTTCGTTTGTCGCGGAATTGCAGAAGGCAACAATATTCAGATGAGCGACACGGCTTTCAAACGCGAACTGCTGTCGTGGATGCGGTTCAACAAAAAGCACATTGTGCAGACGCAAAACGGCTTGTGCTACAATGTTTTGGGCTTTCCTTCTACACCAAAGCCAATGGGGCGGATGTTTGTGAAGATGGCCCTGAGTCCGAAATCGCAAAACAAAACCGATGATAAGGTAAATGCTTCTGCGTCACACTTTTGCGTATTGAGCACCAACGGCACTTCGCCAAAAGATTATATCGCCCTTGGCAAAACGCTTGAGCGACTGCTGCTTACGGTGTGCGGCTCGGGTTTTGCGTACAACTTCTGCAATCAGCCTTGTGAGATTCCCGCACTCACCGAAAAACTGCGTTCAGAATTGAAAATCAGCGGTTATCCTGCTATAACTCTGCGACTTGGCTATGCCGAAGCACCAAAATTCTACGCGCCGCGCAAGAGCGTTGATGAGGTGATTGTTGAATAGGACTACAATCGACAGTTTTGCAAAATCGGGGTTGACTGACTTTTTGGTCACCCCGTTTTTTTATTGGCGTCATTTTTAATAACATTGCGCCAAAATCGATAGCAGAATGTTAATCTACCTAATCGGATATATGGGCGCGGGCAAAACCACTTACGGCAAGCGGTTTGCGCGCGACATCAACTACAACTTCATCGACCTTGACCAAAAAATTGAGGCCGAGCAGGGCAAGACCATTGCTGAAATCTTTGCCGAAAGGGGCGAGGACGGCTTCCGCCAAATTGAGCGCGAGGCGATGATGCAGACTTTCGGACTCGAGAACACCATTGTGGCTACGGGCGGCGGCACACCTTGCTTTTTCGACAATATGCAGCAACTAAACGCCCACGGCGCCACGCTCTACATTGAGATGACGCCCAAAGCGCTCGTCTGGAACCTGATGAACTCGCACAAAGACCGCCCGCTGCTGCACGACAAGACCTACGAGGAACTTGTTGAGTACATTGAGACGACGCTGCAGAAGCGGCTGCCGTTCTACTCGCAGGCGAAATACGTGGTTGACGGCATCGGCATCACATCGCAGAAAATGATTGAGGCACTTCACGATTGCAAGTTATGAACCGCAGCGTTATCATAGTGGCAGGTGGCTCGGGCAGCCGAATGGGCGGCGATGTGCCAAAGCAGTTTCTGCCGTTGGCTGGGCGTCCGATTCTGATGCACACCATTGATGCTTTTCATCGGTTTGATAATCAGATGAATATTGTGCTTGTTCTGCCATCAAAACAGCACGATTACTGGCGCAGACTTTGCAGTGAATATTCGTTCGATAAGATTGATTATCAGTTGGTTGATGGCGGCGAGACGCGCTTCCATTCCACATTGAACGGGTTGGCGAAAGTTCCTGCCGACGGCATTGTGGCCGTTCACGATGGTGTGCGGCCGTTGGTGTCGCAAGAGACGCTGCAACGTTGCTTCAGCGCCGCCGAGCAGTGCAAGGCTGTGGTTCCCGCAATTCCTGTCAACGAGTCGGTGCGGCAGATTGAGCCCGATGGCGGCAACCGCGCTGTTGACCGCAGCTGTTACCGATTGGTGCAGACGCCGCAGGTTTTCGATGCCGCCACACTGCATCAGGCTTTCCGTCAGCCATATAGTCCGCTTTTCACCGACGACGCATCGGTGGTTGAGCATATGGGCGTGAAAGTGTCGATTGTTGAAGGCAACTTCGAGAATATCAAAATCACTCGGCCTGTGGATTTGGTGCTGGCTGAGGCGATCATAGGTTCAAAGGAACGCAGATGACGCAGATTTAAAGGATTTTACTGATTATTTTGAAGAGTATAAGGGGAATGCCACACCCCAATTTAATTCGATACCATCGTTATAGCCCGTTTCCATAAATAGTCCTACGTGGCTCCAGCAATAGCCAACTTTTGCTTTTAATAAAATAACGCTATTGTCATCAGCGTCATCATATGTTTTGTCGTCTAAAAGATATTTTTTGTCCCATCTATTAAGTCCTACAATTCCTCCATAAGACAAACCAAAGTTCGTTCGGTGTAAAAATTGCATTCCAAAATTAAAACTGCCACGGGAAATATTGCAATCTTTTTCGTTATCAGGGTTTTCACCAGTATAGCCATAACCATTACGGGCAAGGTACATACCATAGAAATTAGTTCCTTTGTCGTTGCCTTGTGTCAATCCCAAAGTGAGTCCGATATTAAAATGAAATGTTGTTTTGTAATCGTCATCGCCCAACAAATCAATAACGGCAATACCTGTTTCAATTTCGGGCATAACTAAAAACGAATCTTGAGCAGAAACAGCCTGAGCAAATGCAAAAATAAGCAGTGTTAACGATAACTTTTTCATAATTAAGTTGTTTGTATTAAATGTTTTGTTTGGCAAATATAAGTTTTTTCCAATCCTTACGTTTGTGATGACAATTTTTATTGTAAAATCCTATCCAACAATCCATTACAAGCGTCGTCAAGCAAATCGAGCACAAGTTCAAAATCGCTGTCGCCGCCATAGTACGGGTCGGGTACGGAATTCACGCGGTGCGTTTTGCAATAATCGCTCATCTTGCTGATTTTCTGGCACGATTGTTCGTCGGGTGCAATTTCGAGCAGGCGGCGAATGTTGTCGTCGTCCATACCTATTATATAATCGAAGTGGCTGAAATCGGCGGTGGTAATCTTCCGCGCGATGCTGGTGATGTCGATTCCGCGTTTGGCGGCGTGCTGGCGCATCCGCGGGTCGGCTTTTTCGCCTGAGTGATAACTGATTAGCCCAGCCGAATCAATCTCAAAATCGGATTCCATACCGCGCTGTGCAGCAACTTGTTTCATCACGGCTTCGGCGCAGGCCGAGCGGCAGATGTTGCCCAAGCAGACAAAAAGAATTTTCGTTTTACCCATCGATGTCAGATTTTGCGGCAAATTTCAATAAAATCGGCATAATCTTGCTGTAATTCGAAGCAAAAAATTACTTTTGCGCCGCATTTGCCGATATGGCTCAGTTGGTAGAGCAACGCATTCGTAATGCGTGGGTCGCCGGTTCGAGTCCGGCTATCGGCTCAGGCAAAAGGCTGAATCTGAAAGGGTTCGGCCTTTTCTTATTTGTTGAAGGATTGAAGGATTGAATAACAGAAGGATGGGAAAAGCTTGCCCGACGCTGTAAGCGGAATCTTTACGATTTGAAAATCGGTGAGTTATTTTTAGTCTTTGAGCAGTTTGGTATGCGTTAATTTTGTATTTTTCCACCACAAAATTTAAGCGAAAAAATGGGAAAACTGGTTTTGATACGTCACGGCGAGTCGGTTTGGAACGGCCGCAATCTTTTCACCGGATGGGTCGATGTTCCGCTCACGCAGGCCGGCATTGTTGAGGCTTCGCGGGCAAGCCATCTTATCTCGAATATCGATTTCGATGTGGTTTACGTTTCGGCGCTGATTCGCTCGATTCAGACTGCCTTTATCGTACTTTTGGGCGACACCAAACGCCGCACGCCTTATCTGGTACACACTTCCGATTTTTTCCATCGCAAATGGTACCAAACCTTCAGTAACACTGAGTTGAAAAATATGATTCCGGTGTACCGATGCTGGCAGCTTAACGAACGTTATTATGGTGATTTGCAAGGACTTTGCAAGTCGAAGATTGCCGATATTTTTGGCATCGACAGGGTGGTGAGCTGGCGCAAGGGCTACACCGAGCGTCCGCCTAAAGGCGAGAGTTTGAAGGATACGTCGAGCCGTGTAGTACCGTTCTTCAACAAGGTGATTGTCAAACAGTTGGAGGCTGGTAAAAACGTGCTCGTGTCGGCGCACTCAAACACTTTGCGCTCAATTATTATGAACCTTGAACAGATGGATGAAGCGCAAGTTGTTGGTTTGGAGGTTGATACGGCTAATCTGATTGTTTACGACTACAGCGGCGGAGAGTATATCCGTGAGGAGTTGCCCGAAAAAGGTCCGGCGCTGTAACTGGTTGTAATCGGTAAATTTACGTGGTTGGTAAGCTGATGCGTTTAGCGCGGCTTTCAATCGTTATATTATTCAATTAAACAATTATTCAATCCTTGCAATGTGCGGAATAGCAGGAATATACGCAATTACACCCGAAGGCGCGGGTAAGTTTTCCTTGATGAAAAACGCGGTGTCGTTGTTGTCGCAGCGGGGCCCCGATTGCCAGCGCATACACAACGGGAAGCGCGTTTGTATGGGGCACGCGCGCCTGTCGGTCATCGACTTGAGCGCCGAAGCCTCGCAACCAATGCAGGATGCCACCGGCCGCTACACCATAGTTTATAATGGCGAGGTTTACAATTTCCGCCAGTTGCGTGAGCGACTAGTTGAAAAGGGGTACAAATTCGCCACTTCTTCTGATAGTGAAGTTGTTCTATACCAATATATTAACGATGGACCGAAGTGTCTCGACAAGTTCGTCGGGTTCTTTGCGTTCGCCATCTACGACAAGCTCGACGATGTGCTTTTCATCGCCCGCGACCGGATGGGGCAGAAGCCACTGCTTTATTATCAAGGTCACGACAGTTTCGTCTTCGCGTCAGAAATGAAGGCTCTGATGGCTTTGGGCATCCCGCGCAAGCTCGATGTGACATCGCTTTTCGCCTATTTGCAATTCAACTACATACCATCGCCCGACACCATTTTTGAAAATGTGAAAAAACTCAATCCCGGGCACTACCTTTACATAAGCAAAGGTCAGGTGAAAGAGGTGCGATATTACTCAATACCATACAATTACAGCAATCTAGAAGTGATGGATTACGAGCACGCACAGCGGATGTTGCGCGAGTTGATTGAGCAGTCGGTGGCGGAGCGTCTGGTTTCTGATGTGCCGCTGGGAGCGTTTTTGAGCGGCGGCATCGATTCGTCGGTGATTGTTGCCGAAGCGTCGAAACACGTTGATAATCTGAGCACTTTTTCAATCGGTTACGCCGATGAGCCGTTCTTCGACGAGACTCATTACGCCCAGTTGGTTGCCGACAAATTCCATACAAACCATCACGTTTTCAAACTGACTAACAACGATTTGTATGAGTGCCTCTATCGGGTTCTCGACTACCTCGACGAGCCGTTTGCTGATTCGTCGGCCATTGCGGTCAACATTTTGAGCCGTGAGACACGCAAGCACGTTACGGTGGCGCTTTCGGGCGATGGCGCCGACGAGGTTTTTGGCGGTTACAACAAGCACCTGGCCCATTACAAGGCGCTTCACGGAGGCATTGCCACAGCGCTTGTCAGGATGGCAAGTCCGCTCTACGGAATGTTGCCGCAGTCGCGTAACACAAAGTTGAGCAATAAGATACGCCAGCTGAACCGTTTCGCCAAAGGTCTGAAACTAAGCGAGCAGGACCGTTATATGGCGTGGGCGTCGCTGATGGATGAGGACACGGCCTATCTGATGCTCAACCGCAAAGTGCTGATGCAGGAGAATACCCGCCGCAAGTTTAACATTATCAATTGTATACGCGACGATAAGCAGATTGGCGACATCCTCTACGCCGATATGCAGCTTGTGCTTGTGAGCGATATGCTTTTTAAGGTGGATATGATGAGTATGGCCGAGAGTCTTGAGGTGCGCAGCCCGTTCCTCGACCACCGGTTGGTTAATTTTGCATTCTCGCTACCGTGCAACTATCTGGTAAACAGCCGCCGACGAAAGATGATTCTGCAAGACGCCTATCGCCAGCAGTTGCCATACGAATTGTACAACCGCCCGAAGCACGGCTTTGAGGTGCCATTGCTCGGCTGGTTCAAGGGTGAGCTGAAATCGACCATCGACAACGATTATCTGAACGACGATTTCATCCGCGAGCAGAATATTTTCAATCCAGAAATGGTTCAGCAGCTCAAACAGCAGCTGCATTCGAAAAGCCCCGGCGACTCGCAAGCGCACATCTGGGCACTCGTTGTATTCCAACATTGGTGGAAGAAATATATGCTTTAGTCCACAACAGGCTGTTTAACATAAAATAAACGCCGCCCGCGCCCCTTTTTAAGCCGTTTTTTAGCAAATTGCGACTTTAAAAGGAGCGAGTTATGCCACGAATATTGAGGATAATCAACAGGTTTAATTTGGGAGGCCCCACATACAATGCGGCATATCTATCACGCTATATGCCAAGTGATTACGAGACACTGCTGGTTGGCGGCATAAAAGAGGCCGATGAGGAGAGCAGCGAGTACATTGTCCGCAATCTTGGCGTTGAACCGATTGTGATTCCCGAAATGCACCGCCAGCTCAACGCGCAGAGCGATTTGGTGACCTACCGCAAAATCTCGCGGCTGATTCGTGAGTTCAAGCCTGATATTGTGCACACCCACGCCTCGAAAGCGGGAACAGTGGGGCGTTTGGCGGCCATCCGCTGCAAGGTGCCGGTGATTGTCCATACTTTCCACGGGCACGTTTTCCACTCATATTTCGGCAGCAAGGAGACCAAATTATTCTTGAACATCGAGCGCGGATTGGCCGAACACACATCGCGCATCATTGCCATCAGCCAAAAGCAGAAGGACGAGCTTTGCGGAACATTCAGAATCGCTCCTGACTACAAGTTCAGTGTGATTCCGCTTGGCTTTGATTTACAACGATTTACTGAATATAAGGCTGCCCGCCGCGATACTTTCCGCCGGTGCTTCAACATTGGCGATGATGAGGTTGCGGTTGGTATTGTCGGACGATTGGCTCCGGTCAAAAATCACAAGCTTTTCATTGATGCTATCGCGAAAGCGAAACAGCAGACTAACAGCAAAATACGTGCGTTTGTGATAGGCGACGGCGAGCTGAAGGCCGACCTGATGACACAGTGCGCCCAGCTAGGTTTGAGCTTTGTGCTGACCGACGGTTTTGAGCCTGCCGAGAAAGCCGATGTAACCTTCACATCGTGGATTCGGAACGTGGAAACGGTTTATCCCGGACTCGACATTGTGGCTATGACTTCGCTCAACGAGGGCACGCCCGTGAGTCTGATTGAGGCGCAGGCAGCCAACGTGCCGATTGTCACAACCAATGTGGGCGGCATTGAGAACATTGTGCTGCCCGATAATACGGCTGTGCTTGCGGCCAACGGCGATGTCGATGATTTTGTGGCCAAGCTGCTGCCTGTGGTTGAGAGTGCCTCGTTGCGCCAGCGGATGGCTGTGAATGGTTGGGCATACGTGAAAGACAAATTCCACTATACCAGGCTGATATCCGATATGGACAAGCTCTACCGCGAGCTTTTGGAGGACGCGGAAAATCGTGGTAGGTTAAAACTTTAATTTTTATACTTTTGCACTCTGAATGAAACGTTTAAAGTCAATATTGATAATTCTTCTGCCGGTTTTTGCAATTTTTATGGTGCAGAGCTGTAAGGTTTTGTATCCCAGCCAGATGCTTAAAACCGACTCCGATTTCAATTTCGACGATGTTGAGGAGAATCAGCCCGAGTATGTTATCAATCTTTACGATAAACTCGATGTGCGCGTTTATACCAATAAAGGCATACAACTCATTAATACAGAGCAGGGTGGTGGTGTCAACCAAAGCACAGCAGGCTCGCTCGGCTATCAGGTCGAGAGCGACAGCACCGTTAAACTGCCCACCATCGGGCGTGTGAAAATGGCCGGACTGACCATTACCGCCGCCGAGTCGCTACTCGAGGAAATGTATAAGCAGTATTATCAGGAACCGTTTGTAAAAGTGAATGTTACAAACCGCCGTGTGATAATTTTCAGGTCGGGAAGCAGTAGCGGAAGCGTGCTGACCATCAACAACGAGAAGTTCACGCTGATTGAGGCTCTGGCGCAGGCCGGTGGCATCGACGATTTGAGCAAAGCCTACCGTATCAAGGTTTTGCGCGGTGATTTGCGTAATCCGAAAGTCTTTCTTTACAACATATCGAGCGTTGAGGACGTGAAAAAATCGAACCTCGTGCTGCAATCGAACGATATTATTTACGTTGAGCGCCGGCCGAAGTACGTGCAGCGCACTCTGACTGAAATTACGCCGTACGTATCGCTATTGAACACCGTATTGCTTCTATATTTGATGACGCAGAATTTCTGATATGAAACAGACGCACATTCCATTGATTAATGACAAACTGGACTTGTCGATTTTAGCGCAGATTCTTCGTAAGGGCTGGTGGGTGTGCGTTATGCTGCTGGCAATGTCGGTTTCGTTGGCATTCATCTATCTGCGTTACACAAAGCCGCTTTACGAGTCGTCGTGCGTGATTCAAATCAACGAGGAAGACCGCAGCGCCAATATGCTCAACTTCTCGAGCCAGTACAACCGTACCGACCTCTCGAAGGTGCTCGAACTGATGCGCTCGAAGGAGTTTCTGAAGAAGGCGCTCAGCGAGTTGCCGCTCGAAATATCCTATTTCAACGAGGGTACATTTATGTCGTTTGAGATGTATCCCGAGGCGCCCTTCAGCATTGAGCTGGGCTCGCACAACGGCGACCTTTACAACCGCCCGTTCTATATCGATTTTACTGACTCGCTGACTGCGAAGATTACTTTTAAAGGTGCTAAAAACTCTGATGGACAATTGATTAAACTCGATGAGTGGGAACAGGTGGGCAACACCATTCTTAAATGTTCGGTGAGCCGGCCAAGGGAAATTGCGGCGCACGCCACACGTTTGGGCGAACGCTATTTCGTCATCATCAACGACCCGCGCAACATCATCAACGAGCACAGCCGCAATCTCGACATCTCGCTGCTAAACTCGGCCGCGCAGACCATCAAGATAACCTACACCGGCCATAACGCCAACAAAACGTGGCACATAGTGAACACCATTGCTGAGGAGTATCTGAAATACGATGTCCGGAACAAGCGCGAGAGTGCGGCCAACATTCTGTCGTTCATCGACGACCAGCTGAAGTCGATTTACAACAGCCTCGACGAGACCGAGAAACAGATTCAGACGTTCAAGAAGAAGAACAACATAAAAACGCAAAGCGAGCCTGCGGTGAACGCATCAGCGCAAAAGGCTGAGAATCTGGAGGAAAAAGTAACTGAGCTCGACTATGAAATGCTCGCCATCGAGCAAATCAAAGCCAGGTTGGAGGCGGGCGGCGACATCAACACCTACGAGATGCAGGCCGTTCTGGCCGGGACCAAGGCAGCGCAGCTGATGAGCAACATTTTGTCCAACTTGCAGCGAATCATCGACGAACGTCAGCAGCTGCTTAACAGCCTGACAATCGATAATATAAAGGTGAAACAGGTTGAGAACCGGCTCGAAAACCAGATTGAGCTGACCATCGATTTTGTGAACACCACGCTGGCGCGGATGCGTGAGCAGAAGGCCGAATACAAGGCGCAGATTTCGGAAATCGAGAAGTGGCTGTTCAACGAGAAGAACTACGATGAGCTTGAATACGCGCGCTTGCAGCGAATGTACGAAGTGAACCAGACTTACTATAACCAGCTGATTGACAAGAAGGCAGAGTATCTGATTTCGCAGGCTGGCTACATTTCGCGCAACACCATTCTTGAGTCGGCCTCGACGCCCGACGCGCCTGTGTCGCCCAAAGCGGGCAGCATCTATTTTGTTTTTGTGGCTCTCGGGCTGTTGTTCGGTTTTGTGTATTTGACCGTAAGATATTTGATTTATAGTGAGATAACGTCGGTTAGTATGGTGCAGAACTACACGCAGGCACCAATTCTTGGCGTGATTCCGCAGTATGACGAGGTTGTTGACGTGTCGCAACTGCTTGTGATGAAAGACCCGCACTCGCCTTTCTCAGAGGCGTTTAGGTCGATACGGTCGAACCTGCAGTTCATCTCGCACGGCGCCGACACCCATATAGTTACAGTATCATCGACAGTTTCGGGCGAAGGCAAGACATTTGTGTCAATCAACCTGGGCGGCATTATCGCAACATCGGGCAAACGTGTTATCCTGCTCGACCTCGATTTGCGCAAACCTCGTATCCATCAAGGATTTAAGGTTGATAACAGCAAGGGAATGAGCACCATTCTGATTGGCCGCAACCAGATTGAGGAGTGCGTTCATCACACTGAAATTGAGAACTTTGACTTTATCACGGCCGGTCCGCTGCCGCCCAATCCGTCGGAGCTGGCGGGCAGCAAGGAGATGGACGATGTGATTGACCGGTTGCAGAAGATGTACGATGTTATCATCATCGACACACCGCCTGTTGGAATTGTGTCGGATGCAGTAATTAGTTTGCACAGAGCAAATTATCCGATTTATGTAATGAAGATGGGCGTGTCGAAACGGCAATATATTGAGAACGTGAATATGCTCCGCTCCGATAAAAATATGGAACACCTTTCAATAATTCTGAACGGCGCAAGTCTGAAGTCGCACTCGCACTATGGCTATGGTTACGGCTATGGCTACGGTTATGGTTACGGCTATGGCTACGGCGAGCAGAAGGATGGCCATCACGGACACGGACATCGGCACGGGACGAAAAAAACAGAATAATTCACTACTACGATGACTTTATATTTTATCATATTTTTTCTGTCGGTTTTTTGTTTGACAATGGGCGTGCACGCTTTTTTCTTGTCGCGTTCGCAACGTCAAAACATTAAGAAACACAACATTACGGGCGAGCGATGGGCGTCGCAGCGCAAACCGATGCTTGGCGGCGTCGGTTTTTTTGCGGGCTTTGCGATAGGTGTTTTGGGATGGATTATCTTTGGTTCCCGTTCGGTGCAAACGGTTGACGGACAACTGGTTGCTGGCATTTTGGCGGCTGTCAGCCTGGCGTTTGTGATGGGGCTGATTGACGATGTTTTCAACACTTCGCCAATGTTCAAGTTTGCAATGCAGTTTGCCGTGGGCGCGATTCTGATTGTGTGCGGAATCTATATTCAGATATTTGATAATCAGTGGCTTAATTATGCGTTGACGCTGTTTTGGGTTGTCGGCATAATGAACTCGCTCAATATGCTCGACAATATGGATTCCGTCACCAACACAATGTGCGTGATTGTGCTTGCGGGCATTCTGGTGATGCTGCTATCGCCTGTGCGCGATATGTTTTTTGTCCTGCTGATTTTGTCCACACTTGCTTCAATGATAGCCTTTTACAAGTTCAACTGGCATCCGTCGAAAATGTATATGGGCGACAACGGCTCGCAGTTTTTGGGCGCGTTTATGGCCATAATGAGCATCCGCTACCTGTGGAATCCTGCGGCGGCCGAACTGTCGAACCCCGTTTATCCGTTTCTGATTGTCTATCTGGCATTTCTGGTGCCCATCACCGATACCGCCACCGTCACCATCAACCGCCTGATGCGCGGTCAGTCGCCGTTTGTCGGTGGCACCGACCACACCACGCATCACCTTTCGTACCGCGGCTTGAGCGACCGTCAGGTGGTTTGCCTGCTGGGCGCCATCAACATTGTTTCGGCGTCGGTGGCAGTGTGGTTCTTGCTGATGCCGCCAAAACAAGCGTGGCCACTGTGGGTGGCAGGTTGCGCCGCAGTTGTGGTGTCGGGGTTGCTTTATGCCAACACAAAGGTTACCAAACCCAAACAGAAAAAATAATGTAGGGACGCGATTCGTCGCGTCCGTTCGTGCAATTCGCAAATTATGAAAAATCAGATAATTACGATTATAGTTTCAGCGTTGGTCTCGGCCGCCGTGGCGTTTGCCGTGGTGCGGTTTTTCAATACGCCCAACGAGTTCACCGTCAGTCAGGTTACCGATGCGGTGCCAATGCCCGACAATCTGACTTTTATGGGTGAGACGGTGCCAATCCACAACTTCGACACCCGCGAGAGCCTTGACCGCGAGTTGCAGGTGAACCGCCTTTGGCACTCGCAAACCATTCTGATGCTCAAGCGCGCTCATCGCTATTTTCCTGTCATTGAGCCAATTCTGAAAGAAAATGACGTGCCCGACGACTTGAAGTACATTGCCGTTATTGAGAGTTCGCTGATGAACGTGGTGTCGCCGTCGGGCGCCAAAGGATTCTGGCAGTTTCTGGGCGGCACGGCAAAAGACTTCGGCCTTGAAGTGAACGATGAAGTGGACGAGCGCTACAACCTTGAAAAATCGACCATCGCCGCAATCGCGTACTTCAAGCGGATGAAGGACAAGTTCGGCTCGTGGACAATGGCTGCGGCGTCGTACAACATCGGTGGCAACGGTCTGGCCAAATTCGCGGGGCAGCAAAAGAGCAACAACTACTACGACCTTGTGCTTGGCGAAGAAGCGGGACGATACGTTTTCCGCGCCATCGCCATCAAACAGATAATGGAAAATCCTGAAACATACGGATTTGCAATGCCAAAAGACGAACTCTATCAGCCGATTCCCTACTCGGTTGTGGAAGTTGACAGCACCATTGCCGATATGGCCGACTTTGCCTTTGAGCACGGCACTAACTACAAGATGCTCAAACTGATGAACCCCTGGCTTCGCAGCACAAAACTCACCAATCCGATGCGCAAAACGTATTCGATAAAAATCATCGACCCGAAGTATCGGATTGTTGAAACTGACACGTCGCTGTTCGTCTTGCCGCAAGACATTGAACTGAATTAGCCCCGATTTGACGCCCGCCACCGCCGAACAATGCCCCAAATCATCGAAAAAAATCATCGCTACACGCTATAAACGATTGATTTTTTGACTAATATCGCCAATCGATTTTCTAATCGAAAAAACAGCGCTTATTGATAAATAGTAAAAAATACAATTTATATTTGAGTGGCTGATTTTCGGTTACGAGAGTCGGATTTAAAAAAAACAAACGTTTGCTTTGGCAGACACAATTACTACTAAACTAAATACTTTTAAAATGAAAAAGGTTTTATTTGCATTGAGTGCCTTGGCTATGGTTGCCTGCACTTCGAAACAGCAATGCCAACTTCCGCTTGCCGACAAGGCAAATTTTGCGAAAGAAGTTGACGGAAAACAAGTTAGTTTGTTCACCATTAAGAACGATGCTGGCGTGACAGCACAAATCACCAACTACGGCGGACGTATTGTCAATCTTTTCGTTCCCGACAAAAACGGTGCTTTTCAGGATGTTGTGATGGGTTTTGACAACCTTGACCAATATCAGTCGTCGAATGACGGCCTTTACTTTGGCGCGCTCATCGGCCGCTACGGCAACCGCATCGGTGGCGCATCGTTCAAGATTGGCGAAGAGACTTTCAATGTTGACGCCAACGAACGCCGCAACTCACTGCACGGTGGCAAGAAAGGTTATTTTGCAGTGGTTTGGGACGGCAAACAACTCAACGACAGCACTTTGGAACTGTCTTACCTGTCGGCTGACGGCGAAGCAGGTTTCCCTGGCAACCTGAACGTGAAGGTTGTTTACACCATCACCAAATGCAACGCCATCAAGATTGAGTACTTTGCCGAGACTGACAAACCGACTGTTTGCAACCTTACAAACCACTCGTTCTTCAACCTTTCGGGCGACGCTTCGACAACCATCAACGACCACGTGTTGATGATTAACGCCGACAGTTACACCCCTGTTGACTGGTCGCTGATTCCGACTGGCGAAATTGCTTCGCTCGACAACACCCCGCTCGACTTCCGCACACCGACAGCAATCGGCGAGCGCATCGACAAGGCTCACGGCTACGACCACAACTACGTTCTTAACGACTCTGTAAAATGCTGCAAGAGCGGTCTGACACTTGCCGCCACAGTTACAAGCCCTGTTTCGGGCATCACAATGAAGGTGCTTACCAACGAGCCTGGTCTGCAATTCTATTCAGGCAACTTCATCTCTGGCAAAGAGACTGGCAAATACGGCAAACTCTATCCGCGCCGCGGCGCTCTCTGCCTTGAGACACAACACTTCCCCGACAGCCCGAACAAAGAGAACTTCCCGTCGGTTGTGCTGAATCCTGGTGAGAAATACTACAGCGTCTGCGTTTACGCCTTCTGCAACAAAGAGTGCTGCGAGAAAGACGGCAACAAAGAATGCTGCGAGAAAGAAAATTGCGAGAATAAGTAAATCAACAATTTACAATACGTAATAATCAAAACAATTTTTTATGAGACAAATTTTAGACAGTTTGGCTAACAACGGTTTCGCGGTTGCCGACTACGCTGTGTTCATCGTCTACATTTTGATTCTTGTGGGCTGCGGCGTGTTCATCCCGAAATGGATGGCCAAAAAGAAAGGTGCCAACGGCGCCGAAAACTCAAAGGACTACTTCCTTGCAGGTAACTCATTGACTTGGTGGGCAGTAGGTGCTTCGCTGATTGCAGCCAACATCTCGGCTGAACAGTTCATCGGAATGTCGGGCTCGGCTTACGCATCGGGCATCGCCATTGCGGCTTACGAACTGATGGCCGCCGCAACTCTGCTTGTTGTGGCTAAATTCCTTCTGCCTGTGATGATTCGCAAGAACATCTTCACCATCCCGCAGTTCTTGAGCGACCGCTACAACTGGGGTGTTGGTCTGGCGTTCTCGTCGTTCTGGCTGTTCCTTTATGTGTTCATCAACCTGACATCGGTGGCTTGGCTTGGCGCTTTGGCTATCAAACAGATTCTCGGTCTGCCGACAATCATCGGAATGTTCGGAATGGATATGACACTGGTGGGTATCATCTTGATTCTCTACTTGATAGCAGGTGCTTACTCAATCTACGGCGGTCTGGCGTCAGTTGCCTGGACCGACGTTATGCAGGTTACCTTCCTGGTTGGTGGCGGCCTTATCACGGCTTACTTCACACTCGATTTCATTGCACCGCTTCTGGGTGCCGACGGCGCAGTTTCGGCTCTTGGCGCAGTTATGGACAAACTTGGAACCATCGAAGGCGACAAGCACTTCAACCTTGTGGTTGACCGCAACAGCGGACTTTATCCGAACATCACCGACGACCCGTACTTCACACTGCCTGGTCTGGCTCTGATTATTGGCGCGCTCTGGCTGACTAACATCGGCTACTGGGGCTTCAACCAATACATCATTCAGAAAGGTCTGGCCGCAAAGAGTCTCGACGAAGCAAAGAAAGGCCTTCTGTTCGCCGCTTTCCTGAAGATTTTGATTCCGTTCATCGTCTGCATTCCTGGTGTTTGCGCATTCCTTATCTGGCAGCATCCTGACTTGTTGAGCGGCTCAATTGATTTGCACGGAACCATCGAGCGCTCTGACGACGCTTATCCGTTCCTTATCCGCAACTTCACGCCTGTGGTTGTGAAAGGTCTGTCGTTTGCCGCATTGACCGCCGCCGTCATTTCATCGCTGGCTTCAATGTTCAACTCAACATCGACCATCTTCACAATGGACGTTTACAAGAAGTTCATCAACAAGGAAGCGTCGGAACGCAAACTCGTCAGCGTTGGCCGTATCACTTCAATTGTGGCTCTGCTGCTGGCTTTGGTGGCTGTTTACCCGATTATGGGCGGTGCCGACCAAGCGTTCCAAATCATTCAGGAATACTCTGGATTCGTTTATCCTGGCGTGGTTGTAATCTTCGGACTTGGCCTGCTGTGGAAACGTTCGTCGGGTCCTGCCGCTGTTGTGGCAGCCATCGGCACGTTCTTCTTCAGCATCCTGTTCAAGTTCATTATGCCTGAAACGCCGTTCCTGCTTCGTATGGGCTATGTGTTTATGGTTCTGGTTGTTCTGTTCATCGGAATTTCGATTTTCTGCAACAAGAAGAACGAAGTTGCCGCTGCCGAAATGGACGGTCAGACTGTCGAAATGCAGCGCACCTGGTCGAACATTCTGCTCGGTGTTGGCGCTATCTGCCTGATACTCGGCATTGTACAGTTGATTGCTAAAATCGAATTCCTGCAGATTTACGGCTTCGAAGCAATCTTCTTCCTTGCTGCAATGTTGCTCACTCTGGGCTTCTATCTGCGTTCGAACGCCAACGACTCTGTTCAGGACCACAAGGCTGTTGGTACAGACCTTGAACTGTTCCACACCGACAAAGTGTTCAACATTGGTGCTTTGGCAGTGATAGCAATTCTGGCTGTTCTCTACATTGCATTGTGGTAAAACACTTTGCAAATTGTTGAATAATGTTGACTGCTGTTTTCGATTGTTGAACTATCGGGAACAGCAGTTTTTTAAAATAGCAAGTTATGTTAGAAGAATTAAAAGAAAAAGTTTTTCGGGCCAATCTCGACCTTGTTAAACAGGGACTTGTAATTTTCACCTGGGGCAATGTCTCGGGCATCGACCGTGAAAAAGGGTTGGTTGTCATCAAACCTTCGGGCGTGTCGTACGACGAAATGAAGGCTTCGGATATGGTGGTTGTCGATTTGCAGAGCGGCAAGGTTGTCGAAGGCGACTTGAATCCGTCGAGCGACACCCCAACGCATCTGGCTCTATACAAGGCTTTTCCGAACATCAAGGGTGTTGTGCACACTCACTCAACCTATGCTACAGCGTTTGCGCAGGCAGGCCGTGACATTCCAAATATCGGCACCACTCACGCCGACTATTTCTACAAGGATATTCCCTGCACCCGCGATATGACAAGGGCCGAAGTTGAAGGTCAGTATGAGTTGGAAACAGGCAATGTGATTGTTGACGAGTTCTTGAATATCAGAAAGATAAACCCCGACCACACGCCTGGCGTTCTGGTCAAGAACCACGGTCCGTTCTCGTGGGGCACTTCGCCCGACAACGCCGTCTACAACGCCAAAGTAATGGAACAATGCGCTAAAATGGCGTTTGTGGCGTTCTCGGTGAATCCGAACACAACAATGAATCCGTTGCTTATCGAGAAGCATTATTCTCGCAAGCACGGACCAAACGCTTACTACGGACAAAAAGGACAAAAACATTAATTATCATATAATTAAATCAAATAAAATTATGAGCAAAGCATTTGAAAATCTTGAAATCTGGTGGGTAACTGGTGCGCAGTTACTGTATGGTGGCGACGCTGTTGTTGCAGTTGACGGCCACTCGAAGGAAATGGTTGAAGGCTTGAACAAGAGCGGCAACATTCCTGTTAAAATTGTTTACAAAGGCACGGCAAACTCTTCGAAAGAAGTTGAAGATGTGATGAAAGCCGCCAACAACGACGCAAAGTGCGCGGGCATCATCACTTGGATGCACACTTTCTCGCCCGCAAAAATGTGGATTAAAGGTCTGCAGGCGCTCGAGAAACCGCTGCTGCACTTCCACACACAGTACAACGCCGAAATTCCTTGGGACAAAATCGATATGGATTTTATGAACCTGAACCAATCGGCTCACGGCGACATTGAGTTCGGACATATCTGCACCCGTATGCGCGTGGCCCGTAAGGTGGTTTGCGGCTATTGGAAAGACGCGCAGGCTCAGAAGCAGATTGCCGTTTGGGCACGCGTTGCCGCTGGCGTGGCCGACGCTCACAACGTCCGCTGCCTGATGTTCGGTATGAATATGAACAACGTTGCCGTTACCGATGGCGACCGTGTTGAGTTCGAGCAACGTCTTGGCTATCACGTTGATTACTATCCTGTTTCGTCGTTGATGGAATATTTTAAGAAGGTAACCGACAAAGAAGCCGACGAACTTGTTGAAGAGTATAAGAAACTCTATACCATTAAGATAGACGAGTCGGGCGAGAAGGTTTACTGGGAAAAAGTGAAGAACGCCGCTAAAGCCGAAATCGCTTTGCGCCGCGTGCTCAAAGACGAAGGCGCAACCGCTTTCACAACAAACTTCGACGACCTTGGCGACGCCAATATCGACGACCCGAACTTTGTCGGCTTCGACCAAATACCTGGTCTGGCATCGCAGCGCTTGATGCAGGAAGGCATCGGCTTTGGTGCTGAAGGCGACTGGAAGACCGCTTGCCTCTGCCGCACTCTGTGGGTTATCCAACAGGGTATGCCGAAGGGCTGCTCGTTCTTGGAAGACTACACCTTGAACTTTGCTGGCGACCGCAGTTCGTGCCTGCAGAGCCATATGCTCGAAATCTGCCCGCTTATTGCTGTCGACAAACCGAAATTGGAAGTTCATTTCCTCGGCATCGGCATCCGCAAGCAGCAGACAGCCCGTCTGGTGTTCACATCGAAGACAGGCCGCGGCATCAAGGCCACCGTTGTCGACCTTGGCAACCGCTTCCGTCTTATCAGTCAGGAAGTTGAGTGCATCGAGCCGAAACCAATGCCTAAACTTCCCGTTGCATCGGCCTTGTGGGTTCCGCAACCGACATTCGAGATTGGCGCAGGTGCCTGGATTCTGGCTGGCGGCACGCACCACAGCGCATTCTCGTACGACATCGACGAAGAGTATTGGGAAGATTTTGCTGAAATGACTGGCATCGAGTATGTCCGCATCAACAAAAACACCAACCTCGGCGACTTCAAACAGACACTGCGTAACAACGAAGTGTACTATATGCTGAATAAATCACTGAAATAGTTCTCTTATTATCACCGAATTGTAACTGTTGATATAACCACGGAAAACACAGAAAACACGGAAACAATGATTAAAAAAATCCGAATGAAATATATTCCATTCGGATTACGGAAAGCACAGAACATCTTAACTATCAGTAATGTCTCTTTTGTTCGATAAGGAATCTTATGCCATCAATGGGGCAATGTTCGAAGTCCACAGAAATTTAGGTCCTGGACTACTTGAAAAAGTATACCAAGACGCTTTGGAAATCGAATTCAGACTTCGCGAAATTCCGTACGAGCGCGAGAAAAGGTTTCAAATTAACTATAAGGGGCATTGTTTGACGCAAGAATATGTTGCTGATTTTGTTTGTTATGACAAAATAATAGTCGAGTTGAAATCGGTAAGCGAGTTGACAGATAATCATCGAGCACAAGTTATCAATTACTTGAAAATTACTGGATTAAAACTTGGACTGCTTCAAAATTTTAACACATATCGTATGGATAGTGCCGAAAGGATTGTAAATTGACAGTCAGTGAGTTCCGTAAAAATAATTTACTTGTAAATTATTTTTCTTGAGAACAAAGGTTTTTGTGTTATCTGTGTGTTCCGTGGTTATTAAAAGTTTGAGAAATGAATGCAAAAGATTTAATAGTTAGTGGTAAAGCCATTCTTGGTATAGAGTTTGGCTCAACCCGCATAAAGGCCGTTCTGATTGACGGTGAGAACAAGCCTATTGCACAAGGCTCGCACGAGTGGGAGAACCAACTCGTCGACGGTCTGTGGACATACAGCATCGACGCCATTTGGGGCGGACTGCAGGATTGCTACGCCAACCTTCGCGCCGACGTTAAACAACAGTATGGTGTTGAGATTGAGAATCTTGCGGCCATCGGCATCAGTGCAATGATGCACGGCTATATGGCTTTCGACAGCAAGCAGCAGATTCTGGTGCCGTTCCGCACTTGGCGCAACACCAACACTGGTCAGGCGGCTGCCGAACTGTCGAAGTTATTCAACTACAACATTCCGCTTCGCTGGTCGATTTCGCACCTCTATCAGTGCATTCTGAATGGCGACAAGCACGTGGCCGACATCGAATTTCTGACCACGCTGGCTGGTTACATTCACTGGCAACTCACTGGCGAGAAGGTTCTTGGCGTGGGCGATGCGTCGGGAATGATTCCTGTCGACCCGAAGACCAAAACCTATGATGCCGCAATGGTTGAGAAGTTCGACAAACTGATTGCGCCAAAGAAGTTGGGTTGGAAGTTGCTCGACATTCTGCCGAAATCGCTCAACGCTGGCGCTGATGCAGGAAAACTTACCGCCGAAGGTGCCAAACGTCTCGACCCATCGGGACACCTGAAAGCCGGCATTCCACTCTGCCCGCCCGAAGGCGACGCAGGAACGGGAATGGTGGCCACCAACGCTGTGAAACAGCGTACTGGCAACGTTTCGGCTGGAACATCGTCGTTCTCGATGATTGTGCTCGAAAAAGAACTCTCGAAACCATACGAGATGATTGATATGGTGACAACCCCCGACGGCAGCCTGGTGGCAATGGTCCACTGCAACAACTGCACGAGCGACCTGAACGCTTGGGTGGGCCTGTTCCGCGAGTTCGAAGAGTTGATGGGAATGAAAGTTGATATGAACGAACTCTTTGGCAAACTCTACAACAACGCGCTCACTGGCGATGCCGACTGTGGCGGACTGCTCTCGTACAACTACATTTCGGGTGAGCCCGTTACTGGCCTTGCCGAAGGACGACCTCTGTTTGTGCGCTCGGCTAACGACAAGTTCACGCTTGCCAACTTTATGCGCGCGCACCTTTACGGCTCGGTTGGCGTGCTCAAACTCGGCAACGACATTTTGTTCAAGCAAGAGAACGTGAAGGTTGACCGCATCACTGGCCACGGTGGTTTGTTCAAGACCAAAGGCGTTGGTCAGCGCGTGCTTGCGGCCGCTATCAACTCGCCAATCTCGGTTATGGAAACCGCTGGCGAAGGTGGAGCCTGGGGCATTGCCCTGTTGGCCGCTTATGCCGTCAACAATGCTCAAAACCAAACACTTGCCGATTGGCTCGATGCAAAAGTTTTTGCAGGAAACACTGGCGTTGAGATTGCCCCGACCGCCGAAGATGTTGCAGGTTTCAACCGCTACATCGAGAACTACAAAGCGGGCCTGGCCATTGAGAAAGCCGCTGTTGAGGCGAAGAAATAAGCAGATTTTCTGATACAATGAAAGGCAATCTCCGAAAGGTGGTTGCCTTTTTTGTTTGACTGAAAATCGACGATTTACCGCAAAAAAAGCAAGGTTTGTGCTTGTATATCAATTTTAAATGTATTTTTGTGATAATCAATTTAGTATTAACCAGAAAATGGGATTGTGAACGGTAAACGAATCGTTATCCGATTTTCTATTAATTAATTCAAAAAATGCCTATGAAAACTTTGACAATCAAAAAGATGCTATTGATGGCTTTGATGCTGCTGCCATCACTTTTCCAATCGTGCGATATTCAGTCATTGTTAGATGAAATGAACAACGAGGATGAGGAAGAAAACTACTCCTACAACAACGATATTGGCGGCAAGACAACCGAGTACGGAACAAAGTCGTGGGCTGCGTTGTCTGACAAGGCGCCGTTTATCAGTAAATTTGAGGCTGTCGGCAGCGATTTGAACTACAGTTAATATTCGACTGGCGTTCGCGATGGCGAGCGAGTGGAGGAGGTGCATTTTGAACGAGCAACCACTGATGATGAGGCTGCGGCCTACATTAAAAAAATGCTTGCCGACGGCTACGTATTCACCTTTGGAGATGGTGCTTTGAAAGGATACAAGATTGATTCGGAAGGAGTTAAGTACGAAATGGAGTATGGCTATAACCAGTATTGCTATCGAAAAACCGAAATCAGCAGTCAGAAAAAAGATTCGGCCGCAAAGCAGTATTCCGATGAATTGAAAAATCAGTCGGGTACAAAAATTTATACCAACTGGGCGCAAGTTTCGAAGGATGTGTCGTGGCTTCAGATTTTCCCGGAAGCAGGCGGCGTTTACGCATTGAGCAAGGCATCGGGCAACGAGGTCAAACTGTATGGCGATATTAGTTATGAAACCATCGACAAGTTGGTTGAGAATGCGTTAGCTAATGGTTTTAGTGAGTTTAACTGGGGTAGTTCGTTTGAGAAAGAAATCAACGGCAACCGTTACGTGCTGACAACAAGCTACGATGTTTTGACCTTCCAGCGTATTCTGGCTGATGGCAACAATGGCAACAACGATATTCCTGACAATCAGACGCCGCCTGAAAATCAAGAGAATAACAATGGGAACGGAAATGGTGAGGCTCCAGTTGACGGTGGCACGCCAGAAGAAAATAACGGCAACGAGGAGGACAACGGCAATCAGCAGGCTGTTTCGGCCGACGATTTCAATGCTGACGGTAAAATCGATTGGCGCGACAAATTCTACAAGCTGGCAGCGACAAGTGGCGTCAGCACCAAAACGCGCAAAACCTACAATGGCGAAGTTTCGTTCTATAATTTTTCATCGTCGTATGGCGGCATTCAAGTTTTCGATTCTGTGGCAGGCTTCGATGCCAGCCAGTATTACTACGACCTTTCGGTCAAAGGCGGAAAGTATTACAAGTATGAGAAAGGCGCCTGGCGCTATACAAGCGGTGTGTTCAAAGACCGTAACAAACCTGCCGACGAGGGTTACAAAAGCGAGTTCAGTACGATAGTTTATTGGGCTCCGACATCGTGGGGCGATGCTAATTCAAGTTTTGTCACTTCAAACTGGACTAAAGTTGGCCGCAAAACTTATGCTGGCCGCCAATGCACTGAATATAACTATTCTGGCACCACATATTATATTGATAACGAGACCGATGTGTGTCTGTATTACAATGGTGCAGGTGTCGAATTTGAAACTTTGGAATTTACGGTTGGTGCAAAACTGTCGGTTCCTGAACACAGAGAATGCAAGGCCGGTTTTCCGGCAAACGTGAAAATCACAACAACCGATACGGTTAAACTGTTCGGCACTACGGTTACTAATCTGACTATCATCAAGTTGGGCAACGAGTGGATGTGCACCGATGGCAAGGGAACATATCAATATTGGAAGTTTGACAGCAACGGCGTAACACTGAAAGCAATGGTGAAAGATGATGGTGACGAAAGCTGGACATCGGTTCTGGACGACAGCCATTGGCAGGATTTCGACTACTTTGCACAAAAATGCGATTTCAGCTTCATTTTCAGCAACTCAACACCCAAAGGCAGCTGCTACAGCGAGTGCAATCCAACGGGCGAGACGCTTACAGTTTGTGGCGTTGAGTGCGTGAAATATGAAGGCACAAGTGTTTTGAACACAAGCTACGAGTTCTACGTTAACGAGAGTAACAATGTGGTTTACAAGGCGAAAGATATTTCATACAGTGAGATAACCGGTTGGAACACATCGGTGACTGCGTTTGAGATTCCTGCGCCATAAATTGATAATCAATGATTTATACGCCGCCGCTCATTATTTCGATGGACGGCGGTTTTTTTCGTCAGAAAATGGCCTGATAATTGTAACTTGCAGCAAAAAAATCATCAGTTATGGATTACGTGCTTCTATTTTTAGGTGTTCTCCTGGCTTTG
Organism: uncultured Bacteroidales bacterium; assembly: GCA_902790595.1. Classification (GTDB taxonomy): domain Bacteria; phylum Bacteroidota; class Bacteroidia; order Bacteroidales; family SZUA-534; genus RUG13583. Next base: position 140,923 of record CADASL010000002.1, on the reverse strand, counting down.
GCCGGATTTCTCGGATGTTTCGTTCCCGTCATTCCCGGGCCGCCCTTGAGTTTCCTCTCGTTGCTGATGCTTCAGTTCACGCGGTGGGGCGATTTCAGTACCACTTTTATGGTTGTTATGGCGGCGCTGGCCGTTGCGGCCGTGGTGCTCGACTATCTTGTCCCGGCTTGGGGCACCAAAAAGTTCGGCGGCACCAAGCGAGGCACGTGGGGCGCCACAATAGGCGTTTTCGTGGGTATGTTTTTCGGTTTGCCCGGAATTTTGTTCGGTCCGCTCATTGGCGCTTTCATTGGTGAGTACACCGGCAACAGCGATACCGACCGTTCGCTGTACGCGGCTCTCGGCTCGTTTGTCGGCATTATGACCGGGCTCGTGCTCAAGCTGATTCTGTCGGGAACGATGATTTATTATTTTGTAAAAGAGTTTCTGTCAAATATTTAGGTTCAGCCGATGCAAAATCGCAATCCTCTATCGCCCAAAGAGCTCGCCCTGCTCGACCAGATGCAGCGCCTGCGTTACAGTCAGGGGCTGATAACCACTTCGCTGTCCATTCTGCGCCAATCGCGTGAAGCGCAAGACCAGATGCTGTTATTTATGTACGAAAAGCACCCTTCGGAGAAGGTGTTTGTCGAGCGCCTGGCCGGAATCTGCGCCGTTGACCCGAAAATGCGCAAATGATGTTTGGGTAAAACAAGCCACAATAATTTGTAGATTTGCGAGTTTTTTAGAAAAAGATAATTGATGGCTAAAAAATTATCGATTTGTTTGCTGTTGATGGTTTTAGGCGCACTGGCGTGTGAAGCGCAGCAGAACGTGGCCCGCAAGATTTACCAGATTGAGGGCGAGCCAATGTCGGCAACAACGCAGATTGACCCCGAAGAGTTCTACCCAAAGCTGCTCGACAGCATCATCATCGACCAGATAAACTTCATTCTCTACGAGCGCGACTGCGAGCCGCTGCAGTCACGTCAGCTGATGTTCTCGGTTGCCAACGAGCAGTCGGAATATATGGCGATGATGGCCAACGAGGACCCGAACGCCAAGCTCAAACTGCCGGTGGGCGACCGTCTGCAGGCCTTTGGCGGTTCGAGCGAGGCGATTGAGATAACGGCCAAAATCAATGTTGTGAAAGGCAAGCAGCCGATGGGCTATTTTCAGATGGCTGAGGAGCTGGTTTTCCGCTGGATGTCGAACAGCAAGCTGGCTGCAATGTTCGAAAGTGTTAACTATCAGTATATTGGCGTTTCGTCGCATATTGATGCCGATGGCAAGCGCGTTTATGTGAGCGTGGTTTTGGGCAATTTCCGGTCGTTCAACGAGGGTATGCGCAATCGCGACCAGCTCAAGGTGCCATATTCAGTCAAGAACGGCGGCCTCGACGTTTACGACCCCGAGGTCTGCAAGCGCGTGAATCGTATGACCAACCTCCACGAGTTCCGCGACGCGATTGTGGTTGAGGGGCGCGAGGTTTATATCGATATGGAGAGCGCCAAGCCGCTGCAGAAGCTGCTCCGCAACAAAAACGACGCTCTGGCTCTCGACATCCTGCAAAGAGAACAATACACCTGCGGCCTTGAGCGCAACATCATCGACTACAACCGCTTCAACCGCGGCGTGCTCACCAAACAGTGCAAATCGAAGAAACTTTTCAAGAAAAATCTTGCTCCGAAAGCGGGTAATCCAAAGGCAATCAGGTCGAAAATTGCTGACCTGCCGCCCGAGGTGAATCTGGACAACAGCGAGATTAACCTGCTCATTGTGCAAGATGGAGCGGTGTGCGCAAGTGTCCAAAAATCATTCATTTATCCAATCAAGGGCACTTACAAAAACACCGTCAAACTGCTGGCCGACACCATCTCAATCAACTCGCGTTTCGGCTACAAGCCGGTGCCCGACAGCGCCGACCTTGAGTTTGTGGTGCCGTTCAAGGGCAACAAGGCCGAGTACGATGAGTCGGATATTGAGCCGTTTCTGGAGGCGCTGGAGCAGCCCGATTTCAGCATTCTCAATATGAGCATCACGGCCTACTCGTCGGTTGAGGGCAGCGACTCGGTGAACCGCAACCTCCAGCAGCGCCGCGCCGAGAGCATTGTCAAGGCTCTAAAAAAACGGCAGATGGACTCCACCGAGACCGAGATTGTTACCGATTACAACTGGAGTGATTTTGTAACTGATATCAAATCAACAAAATACAGTTATTTGTCGCATCTCAGCATTGAGCAGGTGCAGGACACTATCGCCAAAAAGAATCTTGCAAAAGAGCTGGAGCCGATTCTGCAAAAACATCGCTTTGCGCGGATACAGATGCGCATTGTGTACGACATCACCGGCGCCAACGAGCGGCCGTTTGTGGCTCGGAAGTTCGCCGAGGCTTGCGATTCGTCGGACCGCGCCCTGGCTCTGTCGATACAGAAATTTGTGATGCGCCGCATTCTCACGGGCAAATATCCCGCCGAGGCAATCAACGATTTGCGCATTCCCGCCACGTCCGAGTTTGCCGGACTTGCAATGAACGACCTTTGGATGCGCCACCGTTTTGGGCAGATAAAGGACACCGAGCTGAAGGAGAAAATTGCCGAACTTGCCGCTTCGAATCCTTACAACGAGTACATCGCCTTCAACGACCTGCTGATGCAAATCAACTATCCCGACGGCCTTTTCAAAGACCTCGGAAGCCGCTTGCAGTCGGGTGTCGACCGCCTTTATTCAACCACTCTGCGCAAGGAGACGGTGGACAAACTGAACCTCCGTCTGCAGCTCCGCACCATCAGCGAGGTGGACTCCGTCACCCACGTGCGCTCCATCAAAACCGCCTGTGTTGACCGCATCAAAAAGATTGTTGACGTGAAAACCGAGACAATGGAAAATAGTCTCAAGCTGGCCGAACTGTTCCTCGATAATAAGGACTATATGCTGACAATCAAAACGTTGGAGCCTTGGGTGGCATCTACAACAAATATGCAGATTCTGCTCACCTACGTATCGCTCTGCTCGCTGTTCGAGAATCAGATGCACACCGCGGCGTTCGGTTCGGCAATGTCGCGAATCCGTGAGCTTGAGCCGGAAACCTATTGTAAATTGCTGAGCGGCAAGGGCGAAGGATTCTCGTTACGTGTGCTTGAGAACGAAAACATTAAATCGGACTATTGCCAAACCTGCAACGAGGCAAAGTAGGCGGGAGGCTTGCTGTTTGCAACAAATATTAACCGCAGAGTGTCAATAAAAAACGAAAATCGCCAAATCATTTTTTTGAGTTTCGGCTGATATTGCAATCAATTAATCTGCACAAGTGTGGAACGATATCTGAACTCGCTAAGCCAAGAGCAACTAATTGTGTTGCTTGTGTTTGCATTCGCGCTGCTTGTCCAAGTGGCGTACTATTTGTGTGTCGCCCTTCGTCCGGTTTGCAATAAGCGCGGAACCGCCACGGCGCAGCCTCCGGTTTCGGTCATAATTTGCGCGCGCAACGAGGGCGAGAATCTGAAACAGTTTCTGCCGAAAATTCTTGAACAGGATTATCCTGATTTTGAGGTTATTGTGGTTAACGACTGCTCTGAGGACGAGTCGCTGACAGTTCTTGCCGAGTTTGAGCTCACCTACAAAAATCTGCGCCACACAAGCATCGAGATTGACCGCAAATTCTCGCACGGCAAAAAACTGGCCGTCACAATTGGCTTGAAATCAGCAAAAAACGAGCACGTTGTTCTTACCGATGCCGACTGCTACCCGGTGTGCAACCATTGGCTGGCCGATATGGTAGCCTCCTACACCGACGGCACGCAGATTGTTCTGGGCTATGGCGGATACGAACAGCGTAAAGGCTTGCTCAATAAGATTATACGTTTCGACACGCTGACAATCGCAATGCAGTATTTAGGCTGGGCAAAAGCCGGCCATCCGTATATGGGAGTGGGGCGCAATATGTCGTACACCCGCAGTGTGTTCTTTGCGCAAAACGGATTCCAGTCGCATTACCACCTGACTTCGGGCGACGACGATTTGTTTGTGAACGAGCGCGCCAACAAGCGCAACACCCGGATTGTCACCACTCGCGACAGCATTGTGGAGTCGGTGCCTTGCGACACGTTCCAGCAATGGGTTACTCAGAAGAAACGCCATCTTTCAACGTGGACACACTACCGTTTCGGTACAAAAATCGTGTTGAGTTACGAGTTGATGAGCCGTTTTCTCTTTTATGCGACGTTAGTTGTGGCACTGTGCTGCTTCGGGCTTTACATTGAAGCTGCGGCCGCCTATGGTTTTAGGCTTCTTATTCAGCTGATTGTCTATAAATTAAATATGCGAAAATTTTCTGAGCGCGGTTTTTTGATTTTAATTCCTATATTTGACATCATTTTACCACTTTTGCAATTGGCATTTAATATATTAAACTTAAGAGACAGTCGTAGTCGATGAATGTGAATCCTGATTTTTCGGACAAGGCCAAGCGTGATTACGAATTGGTTGTGCGGGCTCAGAACGGCAACGAGCAGGCTTTTACCGAGCTGTTGTCGAGCTACAAGGATTCCATCTATTTTATGGTTCTGAAAATGGTCAAGAGCAAGCCCGATGCCGAGGATCTCACCATTGAGGCGTTTGGCAAGGCGTTCCGCAACATCGAGCAGTACTCGCCCGAATTTGCCTTCAGCACCTGGCTTTTCAAGATTGCATCGAATAACTGCATCGATTTTCTGCGCCGGAAAAAAACGCGCCAGCTCGATACCATCAGCACCTCGGCCTCCGACGGCGAGACCACAATGGGAGAGGTGTTCGCCAAAGAAGCCACTATGGCTCTCAAATACGACGCTCCGGACCCAGAGGAAAGCATTATTCTGCAACAGAAGCACGCAATGTTGCGTGAGGTGGTTGCCAACCTGAAACCCCGTTACCGCGAGCTTATTGAGATGCGCTATTTCGACGAGCTGTCGTATGAGGAGATTTCCGAAAAGCTGGATATTCCGCTCGGCACCGTCAAGGCGCAGTTGTTCCGCTCGCGCGAGTTGCTCTACGAGATGCTGAAAGAGCGCAACGCACATCTTCCTTAGCCGCTATGGATTGCATTTTACGTTACTTCCCCAATCTGACCGACAGGCAGAAAAGCCAATTCGCGCAGTTGCAGTCGTTGTATGCCGATTGGAACGAAAAGGTGAATGTTATCTCACGGAAAGATATTGAAAACCTGTATGTTAATCACGTTCTGCACTCGCTGGCCATTGCCAAAATTGTGAGTTTTGCCGATGGCACGTGCCTGATGGATGTGGGCACGGGCGGCGGATTCCCTGGTATTCCGCTGGCCATTATGTTCCCCAACTGCCAGTTCCATCTTGTTGACAGTATCGGCAAGAAGATATCAGTGGTGAAAGCCGTGGCAGAGGCTCTCGGCTTGACCAACGTAACGGCCGAACAGACTCGCGTTGAGCAAGTTAAGGATAAGTTCGATTTTGTGATTAGCCGCGCCGTCACCCGGTTCGACGCTTTCTACAATATGACGCGTAAAAGTGTATCGCCCGGCGGCAAAAATTCACTCGCTAACGGCATTCTTTATCTCAAAGGTGGCAATTTTGATGATGAATTATCGCGAATCAACAGAAAAACAACTATTTACAATATATCGGACTACTTCGACGAGCCGTTTTTCGAGACTAAAAAAATCATTCATTTGGAAATGTGATGTTGTTTAATTGCACAGATGCATTATAATTGCAGTATCAAAAATCTATCGAAATGGAGACAAAAGATATTAAGGAAAAGGTTGAACATCTGGAACATCTGCTTTTTAGGGCAACGCTTGAAGAATACCCTAAATTGGCGCGAGAGTACTCTTACTGGGCCGAGAAACTTGCCGAGCGTGAGAAAGTGACTAACAAACGTCGCAGCGAGGATGACGAGGACGATGATGAGGAGACGGAAGAGGTTGACGATTCGGCAGAGAATGACGATGAGGACGAAGATTGAATTTAACTTATTTTCTATCAATAGCTAAGGCTCAGACTGTGTGGTTTGAGCCTTTATTTTATCTGGTTTTCTTGAACAAAAACACCCCGAAGCAATCTGACTCGCTCCGGGGTGTTTTTTATCTTATTCAGGAAATGATTATTTCTTCGCTGTCAAGCTAACCACCTGTCCCTTAACCGTTTCCACATCATACTCAAAGTATTTTCCAAACCCGGACTGACCGATGCTTGCCTTTTCCGACACAATCGGCTCTTTCACATCTGCCGACACGAGCAGAGCGTTTGGGCAAGTGCCTTCGGCGGGTTTCAGGCCAGCGCCTTCGAGTTCAACGGCCGAGCGGATTCGCAGCGTTCCGCCGATGGTCGATGTGATTTTTGCCGACGCCAGTTTGCCGCCATTCCAGTCCATATCAACCACAAATCCGCCGCGGGCGCACAAGCCGCTCACCCTGCCATCGGCCCAAACGTCGGGCAGGGCGGGCAGAAGATGCACGGCGCCATCGTGGCTCTGCAGCAGCATTTCGGCCACGCCAGCGCAGAATCCGAAGTTGCCGTCAATTTGGAAAGGCGGATGCGCGTCGAACAGATTGGCATAGGTGCGGCCGTTACCGCGTGCCATCCACGGGTTTCCGCCCGAAGGCAGCAGATTCAGCATATTGCAGATAATCCGATAGGCGTGGTTGCCGTCTAAAAGACGCGCCCAAAGGTTGATTTTCCAGCCGATAGACCAGCCCGTGGCCATATCGCCGCGCTGTGTGAGCGTGTTTTTGGCGGCTTCGAACAGTTGCGGCTGCTTGAACGGCGAAATCTGATTCGACGGATAAAGTCCGTACAAGTGCGACACGTGGCGGTGTTGGTCGGTCGGGTCGTCGGCGTCAACAAGCCACTCTTGCAGTTGGTTGTGCTGCCCAATCGCCATTGGCGCGATGCGGCCGAGAACGGTCTGCGCCGAATCGCGGAAAGCGGCGTCAACACCAAGCACCGCCGAAGCCGCAATTGCCTGATTCAGAACATCAAAAACAATTTGATTGTCCATCGTGCAGCCCGCCGTCATCGACGAGCCGTCGTTGGTGTAGCCGTGTTCGGGCGATGTCGATGGCGTTGTCACCAGGTAGCCCAGTGTGGGGTGCTCAACCATCGCCGTCATATAGAATCGGGCGCTCTCTTTCAATATGTTATAGTTGTCGGCAAGGAATTTTTTGTCGCCTGTGAACAGATAATGCTGCCAGATGTGCGTTGTGAGCCAGCCGCCGCCGTTGGGCCACATTCCCCAGTAGGCGCCGTCAATCGGGCCCGTCACACGCCAGATGTCGGTGTTGTGGTGAGCCACCCAGCCGTCGGCGTTGTACATCTGCCGAGCCGTGGCGCGGCCAGTCTGCGCAAGGTCGCCAATGAGCGAGAACAGCGGCTGATGGCACTCGCTCAGGTTGGTCACTTCGGCAGGCCAGTAGTTCATTTCAGCGTTGATGTTGATGGTGTATTTGCTGTCCCACGGCGCGTCAACCATATTGTTCCAGATGCCCTGCAGGTTGGCCGCCTGCCCGCCAGGCTGCGACGACGAGATGAGCAGATAGCGCCCGTATTGGAACATCAGCGCCACCATTGCTTGGTCGTTGCCCTTGTTGAAGGCTTCCAGCCGACGGTCGGTCTCAATGGCCGAACTGTCCGATTTTGGCAACTCAAGCCGCACGCGGTCGAATTGCTTTTTGTATGCCGATATGTGATTGGCTAACAGTTGCTTATAATCTTTTTCGACGGCTTTCGCCAATGCCGATTCAGCCAATTCTTCGGCATTTCCGCTCACATCGTTGTAGTTCACAAAGTTGGTTGCCGATGCAATGAAGATGGTGGCCGCCGATGCGCCGCGAACCATCAGTTTGTTCTCGCCAGCCAGGTTGGTGCCGTCGCTTTTGATTGTAACTGCCAGATACGCACCAAGTTTCGCATCCACGCCTTCCTGCGACTTTCCGTCAATCTTGACAATCATTTTCACATCTTCGGCGCCCTTGAAACCGCCCGTGCCAACAATTGTCGTCTTATTGTCCTTCACATTGATGGTGTTCGGCAGCGGGCAGTTGTGACTGATGTCGAAATTCAGCCCCTTCCGTTGGTCCGACACAATGCGCACAACTATCACATTATCAGTCAGTGAAGCGAAAGCCGTGCGCGTAAAGTTGGCGCCATTAGCCGCAAACCGCGTGGTGGCTGTGGCATTGCTGATGTTCAAGTCGCGATAGTAGTTGCTAACATCTTGAATATCTGACATATCAATAAACAGACTACCCAGCGTCAGATAGCCCATACCGTTCTGTCCTGTAAAGAAGTTTTGATTCACAACATCCTGTGCTTCAGCAAATTTGCCGTCAAAAATCAGTTTCCTGACCTTTGGCAGAGCCGCATTGGCCTTTTCAGGGATATTGTTGTGCGGACCGCCAGCCCAGAACGTCTCGTCGTTGAGTTGGATTTCCTCGTGTCCCGTGCCGCCGAAAACCATTCCGCCCAGGTGCGAGTTGCCGATGGGCAAAGCCTCGGTCCAGGCCTTTGCAGGCTGCGAGTACCACAACTTAAGTTCTTCATTGTCAGCCTTGTTGCCGCACGAGCAGACAACCGCGCCAACCATTAACGCTAATGCAATTTGCTTCTTCATACAGAGTGTGTTTTGTTTTTGTAAATATATCTAAAAGTATTTTGTACTTTTATAAATATGGGGAAAATTTTGTGCGCGCTTTCCGCGAAAGCAATCAATGCGCAATTGTTTGCCGCGAAAACTGCTGAAACGAGAAATTATTTTCGCGTTTGAGCACTTTATAAGTACGAAAACTGCTGAAACGAGATTTTTAAATGGCGTTTAGCAGATTATAAGGCGGCGGGTTGTGATTATGAATTGATTAGAAACACGTAAGGCTGCCATTGCTGACAGCCTTACATCGCGTATGAGTGATTGTCATCTCTTCACACTTACCGTCGCTTTTTCCACTTGCATTTTGGTATCAACGGCGCGTTTCTTGTTGAGCCAATTCAGAAAATCAGCAAACGGAAGTGAGCGCGGCAAATCCAAACCTGTGCTGCTCGTTGCCGATGATGAGAAATCGACGGCCTTCGAGAAATCATTTTCTGAAAAAATAATGTATAAATCATTAAAAATCTGCCCCGAACCATCATCACAATTGAGTTCGTACTCATCGATGGTATTGGTGGCGTCGCCGTTGGCATCGAAAAAGACATATTGACGGTTGGCTTCCACTTTTTGACTGCCGTTTTTCTGGTTGCGATATGGTAGCAGACAATATGCTGTGCGCGTTTCATCTATCAGATATACAGATACAAAACCATCTGCAGGTGATTGAAACATCAAATATAACTGGTCGCCCGATTTGAAATCTTCCGATTCAAACTGCAGTCCTGTTCCATTGCGCAAAACGTGATATTTAAGGTCGGTTTTTGCGGCGTTTTTGGCCTTAGCCATACCGCACACCGAAGCCAAGATGTAGAGAGCACCATTTTCAAAACCTTGCTCAATGGTTGGTTCTTGTGTATCGTTGAGCCACTCGCCGTTGACATAGTCCTCGCCCGATGTGTAGAGAGCATCGGTGTAACCGCTGCCATCTTCTTTGGTTGTAATTGTCTGCGTTTGCGATAGCGACTCGCCAAACTCTCGTGCCAGTGCCGAAATTCTTGCGCGTTGAATTGCGGTGTGCCGTGCCGCTTCAAGCGTCTCATTTGCTTGCACATAATATTTGTAAGTACCGCAAATCTGCTTCGGTTCTTGTGCCACAGCCGTTAGCGTGGCCAGCAAAAACAATGCTAATAGCAGTGTGCGCATATTATTTCAGTTTCCAAGTTTCCCAAGTGCCGCCTACAGTTGCCGATGGCACAACAGTTGGCGTCTGACTTTTGCCGTTTACCACAATCGACTGCTTGCGGACATTGTCTGTCACATAATCACCTAACTCCTTATAAGTTACGTTGCCTGCCGTCTCTTTGATTTTCTTCAGCAGATAGTATGTGAACATTCCGTGCTGTTGCTCGTTGTTGGGGTATGCTGTCTCGTCGCCCTGCGCGGCCGAAAAGACAACCATATTGCCCACAGGCGCACTGCTTTTGGCTTTGATGGCCACTCCGCGTGCGCTTGCCAGCATCTCGCCGTTGCGGTTTGCTCCACTGAAGCAGGCATCCAAAAACACGGTTACCGACTTGCTTGGCAGATTGCCCAAAGTGCTGTACAAATCGTCTAATTTATAGCCAGTTGAGACATCGTTTCCGAAGCCGTCAACAGGAAGCAAGTAGGCCGTTTTCTGCGCTTCGTCGGGAATTCCGTGGCCAGCATAATAGAAGATTACGCGAGCCTCGCCGCCGTATGCGTCAATCACCTGCTTGAGCCAGCGCACCTCGTATTTCATATTGTTGAGTGTGGCGTCAGTGACAATATGAACGTTGTTGTTTGGAATCCCCAAAGTTTTTTTGCAATACTCGGCAAATGTGCGACCATCGTTGACGGCAAACGGGACCTGCGCTTCTTTTTGATAGTTCTCATTGGCGATTATCACAGCGAAAGTATTGTCTGTCTTTATGTTAGACGTAGGAATTTCAATATCAACTTCTGACACACCTAATGTCCATTTTGCTGATTTAATATTTTGTTGTCCGCGCGTTGTGGGTTGTTCATTTGTTTGTAAATCAAGCTCTATTGGCTCAAAGTTGTAATCTATTTCTGTCATCTCATAATTGAGCGATGCTTGATTGCTGTATTTGTACTGCTCGCCATTGGGTAGCGTGAACAATATTTCAGCAATGTTTATAGTGTCATTATCAATAAAGCATTTTATCTCTCTAGATATAGAAGGCCACTGTTGTTTAAACTGGGGCGCGTTTTCGATTGGAACAGGAACAAGCAAATTGCCATATTTAGGATTGTTTATTAAAAATACCTCATTTTCAGCATCATATTCACCCAGGCTGAATTTGGCGTTTTTATCTTGATGCGTTTCTATAAAAGTCTTTTCTGCTTTTTGTGTTAATTCCCTAATTTTTGCTTCGCGGGTTTCATTCGTTACTCGTTTTTTCCAAGTTTCTATTTTTTCAAATTCACCTTTTTTCTGCCATTCGTTCAATTCTTTTTCCACCATTTCTTTTGCATAAAAAGTGAAAAAAGAATTCAATCCCCAAACCGCTTTCCCTCCATTATTATTCCAATTAAAATGCCATCCGTCAGGCTTGCTGTTGCGCCCGCAATATATAGTTGTGGATTTACATTCATAAAATACTCCATAACCAATGCTTTCAACAGACAATGGAATAGAAATTGTTTTCAAACTATAACAGTTTCGAAATGCTCCATCTTCAATTTTTGTGACGGTTATTGGAATTTCTATTGATTCCAAGTTGATGCAACGACAAAATGCGTTGTATCCAATAGTTTTAATATTTGGGGGTAAATCAACTGTTTTCAATTTAATACAGTCGCTAAATGTTTCATCATTAATGATTGTTACGCTATTGGGAATGGCTATTGATTCTAGTCTTTTGCATTTTTTGAACGCTCCTGCACCAATTCTTTTTAATGTTGTTGGGATGATTACAGAATTCAAATTGCCACAATTTAAAAATGCATTATCACCAATTTCAGTGATTGTGTTTGGAATGGAAACAGATATCAAATTGCTACAAGAAAACGCATTATTACCTATTTCTGTGATAGTATATGCTTTCCCTTTGTATTGCACAGATTCTGGGATAATGACATTGGTCAATTCTGCATAATTTGTTAAATTAGAAGATGTTGCAGATTGTGTGGAGCCATTTCGTAATGATACGTTTTGACTCACTATCATTACCGTATTATTGCTTGTGATTTGATAGAATAAATTGCCAACTTTAAAATCTTGACTATTTGCAAATATATGCTCTGCAATCATAATCCCTATTAGGAATGAGAAAACTTTTTTCATAAACGAGATATTGTATGTGATTAATTGCCAATTTGTTGCTGAGTCAAATGTTAAAGTCATATTGTTTTAGCGGTGGATACCATTGATTGGCTCCCTTCTGTAATTGAGTATTGCCAGACCAATAACTGAATTCTAATACAGGGATGTTGGGGACTATTCTCTCAACAGAATGTGCCATTTCAGAGTCTAGGACACTATCTCCATTTTTAATGTCATCAGCGAAATACATTATGACGGCAATTAGACTGTCCTTATAATCCAATGTATCATTGTTTTGAGTAATAATTCTAAATTCTTGCTCATACTCCCAATCTATAGTTTTGCTAAAGAACAAAGCTTTTTCATTATTTTTGAAATACTCTTGTATATTGTCAGCATTAACTAATATTTCTGCGCTATAGTTAATTTTATAATGAACATATCCTTTGCTACAGCCTTTTGGTAGGTTTTGCAATAGTTTTTCTTTGTCAAACACAAGGCATATTCCATAGCCTTTTTCTGCATAATGTCTCCACATTGAAGGAATTGCAAATCCCAAAAATCTACCATCGTGAGTTAAACTTATTTGTCTGTATGTGTTTAACTCTTTATAAACATCATCGGGTTCAACTCCGTCCTTTGCGTATATTTGTCTGTACGATTCATTTATGTCGTTCATTCGATTTAATTCACCGAACTTCAACTTGCCAGAAGTCAATATTTTCAACGCACTACAACGATTGGTGAAATGATACAGCCGTTCTGTTTTTAAGAAATCGTCTCGGTTCATAACCTATGTTTTATCCGCCGATTCCCTGGCGATATGTAACACCTGGAAATAAAAAAGCGTTGAATCTGTATCCGTTACTCGTTCCACAAGTGAGGCTCTCGCATTGCCTTATCAGTCAGAACAAGCAACGAGAAGCCCACGCGGATATGAAATGCAATACGAGCGTACTGCATACAATCATACCTACAAGGGCATTCATCGCTACCTTGTTTTTGACTGATAAAAGAAGAACTGCGAGATTCCACTTGTCAAAACAAAGCGTCAGATAAACGCCTTTCTATATGTCACATCTGCAATTCAGCCTCTTACAAGGCAAAACGCAGAGCAAGACAAAGGTATAAAAAGTAGGTTGGAAAATGAAAATGTTTTTTTTGCGGTGGTTAGGCGCGAATGGAATTCGCGGGAATGGACAGAACATCCGATAACACTTTGAACTGTTGCATTTTTTGCAACAGTTGCCATCACACCTCCTGCTCGTAATAATACGAGTAATCAATGCTTTTCATAAATATTTAAGTGGTTAGTGACACTAACCATTTCATATGAGAAGAGAAGCCCCGCTTTCCGCTATCTTACAGCCCCGAGCACCGTTTCGGGCAGCGTTCCCAAAAGGGTTATGGCAGAGAGTTTGCGGCCAATGTCTTTGAGCGAGTGCCCGCAGTGGTAAAGATTGTTATCGACAATGAGCCAGCGGTCGTGCGACGGGGTGGTCCAAATGTGAGTGTTAATCGGCTCAACGCCTGCTGTACTATTGTGGATATTGCGCAGTGCGGCAAGGTCTTTGCCTGAATAAATGTCTGCAATAACGCCTACGCTGCGCACATCGAGCATTTCAAACGTGGCGGCATCAACATAGGCGTCAATGATAATAACCCGCTGCGTGGCGCTTTTTATGAGTCGCTCAAGCAGAGCCCGTGCCTCAAAAAACTGCCCGTCGAAAAACACCTGCTCAACGGGCAGAGCGTTGGTTCGCACAAAGAAGTCGATTTTGTTTTCGGCATCAGTCATACGCTGCTCAAGCCTTTCAAAACGCTGATTAACAGCATATCCTTTTAGCAGATAGTCCTTCAGCACACGGTTTGCCCATTGGCGGAACAAAATTCCTTTCTGCGACTTTACTCTATATCCTACAGACAAAATCATATCGAGATTATAATACTCAACTTTGTATGTTTTACCATCGTTGGCAGTTGTCGCAAATTTTGCGACAACTGGAAAAACCGACAATTCTTCAGCAAGAGCATTGGCAATGTGCTTTCCTATGGTTTTTACATCACGTCCAAATAATGTGGCCATTTGATTTCTATTAAGCCACACCGTTTCCTTGCTTAACCGCACTTCGAGTTTTACGGCTTCGTCGGGTTGGTATAGTATGATTTCGTTTCTATCGGTCATAATGTTTGCTTGGCAAAGTGTTCTTGTACAGAACAATACAAATGTATAAAAGTCAACTTGAAAAAGAAACTGTATTTTGATTGTACCGCTCAAAAGCCCTACTTGCCGCTATCTTACAGCACAGAGCACCGTTTCAGGCAGCGTTCCCATAAGGGTTATGGCTGAGAGTTTGCGGATTCTTCCTTTCCTTCTTCCTCTTTCTTCCTTTTAAACTTGGCTTTCAGCCGTTTGACGCCTTCCACGCCCAGAATTGTCAGGCCACCGTATTGGCAGGTTTTGGCCAGGCCGAAAAGCACCACCCACAGCACGCCTTTGACTTGCGGCGAAAGGAACGGAAAGGCCATCTGCGCAAACGACAGAATGTAGAACGGAATGCAAAGCAGCAGAATCACCACACCCGTCCTGAACGACAGCCCTTTAAGGAAGTTTTTTATCTTTTCAAACATTCTCAATCGCGCATTTTTGCAAATATATCAATCTTCCAGCCATCCAAAAACCTTTGCCTCAATGATTTTCGCATTCTCGGGCGAGCCGAAATTGAGTTTTAAAAATCTCATTGTCAGGTCGTTGTGCTCGATAACTATTTTTTGCGGCGCGCGGTCGTAGTGCGCAAGTTGAATGTAATAGCCGCCATCGTTTGATATTGAGACGGTTACATCGTCGGTGGCATTGCCGAGCGTCACTTCAACGCGCTTGAGCGTAATGCCGCGCTCGGTGTCCAGAACCCACTGCGGCGCCTTGTCGGTTGGGGCGGGCTGCCAGAAGGTCTGCTCGTCGCCGTCGGCGGCCATACCAGCCGAATGGCCAGGCGCGTTGCTGCGCGCAAATGTCGGGTTGTTGGTGCCCAGAATCTGAATATCGTCATCGGTTCTTGCCTTGCGTTTCTGAATGTACGGGCGGTCGGCAACCACAGGCGTTTTGCCCTCAACAAACCGTTCGCCGCCCACAAACTCAAGTTCTATGGTGCCCGAAGCCAGTCCGTCCGACGTTGCCTCAACAACCGTTTTGCCCGACTGATACGCACGCATCTCAATGGCGCACAATCCGTCAAGAATCTGAATATCAGATTTTTTCGAGAAGCAAATCTCTCTGCCTGTCGGAAATTCGCCAGGACCCGAAACAATGCGCAGCCGCACGTCGGGCGAGTTCGAAATGAGCCGTCCGCTTGCGTCTAAAACGCTGACTGTCAGCCGCACATCGTCGGTTCCGTCGGTCAGTATTCCTTTGGTTTTGGTCGATTCGATTTTCAAAGCCGCGGGTTCGCCTTCGGTTGGCCATTCGGGCGGCGCAATGCCTGCGTATTCGTTTCTGTACCAATAATATGCACGTTTCGGAATGCGGAAATAGTCAATGATTCCCGTCTTGCCCAACTGACTGCCGAAAATGCTTCCGTGGTCGAATCCGCACCAAATGCACTGCCCGCCACGCCACTCAAGGCCCTTGTAGGCATCGTCTTTCTGCAAATCGGCCCACCCAGGGTCATACACGCCAGGCCGAATGGCCGTTGTGGTGCTGTATTCCGACACCAGCGACGGAATGCCAGGCCGAATGAAGTCGGGAATGGTTGCGCCGTCGCCGTTGTAGCCCACAGCGTCGCCAAGCAGGTCGAAGCGGTCGGCGCCGAGCGGACGCTGCGCCCCACCAATGGCCGCATAGCGCGTCGTGTCGAGTTGGTGGGTGCGCTCAACCATCTTGCGCAGCAGATTTTTGGTGGCCGCAATTGTCTGACGCTGAGTGAAAAACACCTCGTTGCACATCGACCACGCAAACACCGACGGTTGGTTGCGGTTAATGATAATCATCTCTGAAAGTTGCTGCAGAATGCTGCGCTCAAAGGCCGCCGTGTCGGCATCGTTCACAGGATAGGCACTCGCGTACCAGTAGCCATCTTGCTGATTTCCACCAGTTCCCCAGAACGGTGCTTCCGACCAGAACAGAATTCCCTGCCGCGAGCATTCGTCGGCAAAAGCGCGCGAGTGCGGATAGTGCGACCCGCGAATGCCTCTTCGGTAATGGCGTCGCACCAGCCAGCGTGGTCTTGGTGAACATTGGCGCCGCGCAGATATAAGTGCTTGCCGTTCAGGAAGAAACCGTGGTCGGCGGTCCAGTCGAGCCAGCGGAACCCAAAAACCGACGATTGCGAATCTATCACCTTACCGTTGTCAACTATCTGACATTCAGCCGTATAAAGTGTCGGCAAATCAACCGACCAAAGCATCGGGTTGGCAATTTCCGCTGTCGCGATATTGGTTGTCAGACGCTCGCCAGCCTTCATTTTCAGTTCCTTATCGCTTTGCGCAACGATTGCGCCCTTGCTGTCTTTGACAATCAGCCGCAAAGTGGCCGTTTTGTCCGCATTAGCCTGATTTTCAATGGTTACATCAGTGCTAGCTGCAGCCGATTTGCCTTCGGTTTCCTTCAATCCAGGCGTTGTGATTTGCAGGCCGCACCACGCAATGTGCGTCGGGTTTTTCTTGGCCAGCCGCACCGTGCGGTAAATGCCGCCGTTGAAGTTGTGCTCGCCCGCACGCGGTGCAACTTTTGGATTCCAAATGTTGTTAACTCTCACTGCCACAAGGTTTTCGCCAGCCACGGCATTCTCGGTAATATCAATGCTAAAACCCGTGTAACCGCCTGTGTGCGAGCCGCTTGGCTTGCCATTGACAAATATTTCGGCTTCCTGAAAAACGCCGTCGAACTCAATGAACAGTCTGTTTTTCAAGTCGTTGGCCGAAAGGTTGATTTTCTTGCGATACCAGCCGTAGCCCACATAAAAATCGCGCGACATAAAGTAAGGTATTGCAAATGAGTGCGGTATCCCAATCTTCTGCCACTGCGAATCGTCGAAATCGGTGTTTTGGGCATTTTCAAAATCGCCCAAGGCAAACGTCCAATTTGCATTTATCACTTCAGTGCTGTAATCGGTTGTTTTTGTGCACGATACCACCATTGCAAATACGGCAATCAGGGCGGCGAGTGAGAGTTTGTGTATCTTCATAATTAGTTGGTTAAATATTGCAAATCAGCTTTTTATGTTCGAAAACAAAAAAATCCGACACACTTTGACCGTGTCGGATTTTTGTTTCAACTATTCGCAAATCACCACGCCGCCATTGCACGGAATGGTAATCGCAACTTGCTGTTTCTTGTTAATTTTCAAATCTTTAACGCTGCCGTTCAGATTGGCGTCGTCGCTGTAGAGTTTCACGGTTTTGTTGGCCTCGAGCATTGGCAGGTTCAGGTTGAGTTTCTGCGTTTCCTTCTGCGCGTTAATGCCCACAATGTACCATTTGTCGGCGTGGCGGCGCGCAAGAACAGCGTACTTGCCAGGATAGCCGTCAATGAACTTCACCTCGTCCCAGGTTGTCGGCACCTGCTTCATAAAATCGACGGCCCAGGCGGGTGCGTCAGTCAGGTTGTTGGGCGCCATAGCAAAATGATTCACAGCCGTTTGGAACATAACCGAAATGGCCAGCGCAAACACATCCGACGTGCGGCGCGTGTTGCCGTGCTGATTGTCGTAGGCGTAGTGTTTGTTGAGCGTGCTGCCGCCCCAGTCCATACTGCCCACCGTGTTGCGAATGAACGGGTGCAGAGTGGCGCAGAAGGCCTCGTTGTCGCATTCGTTTTGGCCGAAAGCCAGATTCTCGCTTGCGCGGACGGCCTCACAAGCCGCAAAGTTGGGGTACATACGTTCCCAGCCGCGCGGAAGCGTGCAGCCGTGGAAGATTACCAGCAGACCATAGTCGTTGGCGTCGGCCAGAATATCCTCGTAGAGTTGCATCATCGGCTGCTTGTCGCTGCCAAAGAAATCCACCTTAATTCCGCGAATACCAATGCTTTGCATCCATTTCATCTCGGCGCGGCGGGTGATAATGTTGTCCATAATTCCGCGCGGACTCTGCGGCGCGTCGTTCCAGTAGCCGTTCGAGTTGTACCACAGGTAGATAGCCACGTTTTTCTGCTTTCCGTAGTCGGCCAGTTCCTTGATTTTGTCGCGGCCGATTTGAGTGTCCCAAAGCGCGTCAATCAGCACCGACTCGAAGCCCATTGCAGCCGAAAAATCGATATACTTCTTCTGCACATCGAAGTTGGTATTGCCGTCCATTCCGATAATCCACGACCACGAGCCGCGTCCGTATTGGTATTCCTGCGACGCCTCGTAGAGCGGTTTAACGTAGTCGAAAGCCACTGTCGTTTCAACAATCGGGGCCAGTGTTTTGCCCAAAGTAATTGTGCGCCAAGGTGTTGACGACGGTAATGTGAGTCCAGGTGTCGACGAGCCGAGTCCGTTCATCTCGCCCTCTTGCGGAAGACCGATAGTGTAGAGTCCGCCGTTGCCGCCCATCAGTCGGCCACCGAAGTAGCGGCCGTTCACGCCAGTTTCCGAAATCAGAATCCAGCCCTTGTCGGCGTTCTTGAACAGGCACGGGAAGGTGTAGCCTTGTCCCCAGCCGTTCTTTCCAAGTGCGTCATCCACAGTGTAATGCGTCTCGTACGAAGGTGTTGTGCGCGCGAAACCGCCCATCGGGGTGGCCTGTGGGCAAAGGAAAGTGGTGGCGCCATCAGGCAAACGGAATCCCGAAGCCTCTTCTTTTACCACGCAGCAGAACGTAGGACGCTGTGCCATAAGATTATAGCGGAACACCACGTCGCGGTTCGACACGTAGAACTCGACACTGTAAACGTTTTTGCCGCCCTTTGCGAAGGTGAAAATACCGCCGTTGGCCTCAACGTCAATCTTGCTCTGCTTCGAGTTGCGCAGCGTGTAACTGTCAGTGTATTTCAGGTCTTCCTTGCTGTCGGTAAGCGACATACCGTTGGTGTAGTCGCCCAAATCGAGCACCAAACCCAGCGGCGACTGCTCAAGAAACACCTCGCCGTTCAGTTTCACCGAGTACGACGGCTTGCCATCGGCATCCGATACGGTTACAACTATCTGTCCATCAGGACTTTTAATCTCTTTCTCTGTTGATTGCGCGCCAATGAATCCGCACGCCAAAACCAGACTTAATAAAACTTTCTTCATTTGCATTGTGTTGATTACGTGTTGTTTATAAATAGTGTTAATAGTTTCCCATCTTCGATTTGTTAACACAAATGTAATCAAAAATTTTATAAAAAGTAAAAAATACTTTTATTCTTTTATTCAAAAAGAAAAAGGTAGTTACCTTACCACCTTTTAACTAACTTTTGGAAATAAGTGCAAAAAAAAAAGAGCCTTGCGGCTCTCTTTTGTAAATTGATGTTTTACGATTATTTACAGTTCATCCACAAGGATGATTCTGATTTCGCTTACTTGCCGCAATTGCTTGTTGTTAGTAAGAAAGGCATCGCAGCCGTTTAGAATGGCAATCATTTGAACGCAATTCATTTACAACACTTTGCGCGTCGGCATTCCAAATATGGGTTGCTGTTTCATATTTCGAGTTGAGTAAATTTACTAAATACCATGTAATATATTGATTTTTACACAAATACAAAAGATAAAATTCGGTCAAATTGGACGATACTTACGGTCTGCGGCTCAAATAAAAAAGGCTTGATACAAAATGCATCAAGCCTTTAAAAATCAGCGGTTTTTATCTATTTGAAGAACAACTGCAGCGTCTCGGTCAGATAGTCGCGGGCGTTCATCCAGGTGTGGCCGCCTTCGGTCTCTTTGTACTGATACTTAATGCCTTTGGCGTCGAAATAGTCGCGGTGAGTCTTCACGTTCTGATAAAGGAAATCGTCCTTGCCAACGCCGTACCAGAGCACCTTGAAGTTCTTCTGCATCGCTTCGGGCGTCATCAGGTTGGCGAAGCATTTGTCCATTGCTTCGGGAATCAGATAGGAACTATACGAAGCCATATTGGCGAACTTGTCGGGGTTGCTGAAGGCGGTGAACTGCGACTGTCCGCCACCGCGCGAGAAGCCAGCAATGGCGCGGTTTTCGCGGTCGTTAAGGGTGCGGAAGTTCTGTTCAACAAACGGCATAATCTCGCCAGTCATCACGCGGGCAAACTGCTTGTACATCGCCACGGCTTCCATTGTGGCGGGATTGGGCGTGCCGTGCAGCATATTGCCGTAAGGAAGCACAACAATCATCGGAACGGCCTTTCCGTCGGCAATCAGGTTGTCGAGAATGGTATTGAAACGGCCAACCTTGAACCAGGTCTCTTCGGTGTCGGTGGTGCCGCTAACAAGGTAGAAGACAGGATATTTCTTGTCAGGATTCTGCTCGTATTCGGCAGGCGTGTAGACGATTAGCGGACGGTAAACACCCAACTCTTCTGATTTGTAATTCATATAGGTGACGCGGCCGTGCGGAATATCGCGAACGGTGTAAAGCATCTCATTGTCAGGTACTTCGAAGAGCGAAGCCTTGAAATTCTCGTTCGGGAAGACATTCATATTGGCAGGGTCGGAAATCGACACGCCATCGACAATGAAATTATAAGGATAAATGTCTGATTTCGGTGCATTTAAGGTTATCGACCAAATGCCGTTGGCGTTCTTCACCATCGGCTGCAGACCATCAGTGAATTGGCTCGAGAACTCAACCTTCTGCGCGTTGGGCGCATAAACGTTGAAAGTGGCCGAACGAAGGCGGGCTTTGGTGTTGTCGAACACCATCTTGTTCTGCGCGCGGTCGAAGTAGAAGTTCATCATATGCATTACGGGCGACACAAGGTTGTTGGCGCGCGGATTCGACAGGTCTTTGGCCTTGATTCCCTGCAACTCGAGCATCTTCACGGCGTAGCGGCGGCCCAGCATACGGTAGCCTTCGGCCGTAAAGTGCAGTTGGTCAAAGTTTTCGGGGCAACCGCTCGAACTGATTGCGTATGAGTTCTTAATCACTTCGGGCAGGCGGTTGACAATCGGGTTGTGAGCCGCGCAGGTGCCGCCGCGGTCAGAGTTGACAACTTCGCCAGCCAGCAGCGGAACGTTGTCGGGGTTCAGGTTCAGGTCTTTCATCAGGTCGTCGTAAACCGATTTCACCATCCCCAGCCACTCTTCCTGACCAGTGTTGGTCTCGCCTTGGTGCAGCAGAATGCCCTTAATCACGCCGCCCTGTTTCTGCGCGATTTTGGCCATATCGATAAGACGCTTGTAGGGATTGTTGTCGTACTCTTTCAGCATCCCCACCATCCAGTCGGGGCATTTGGTGCAGTAAGCGGCAATGCTGTCCTTCATAAAGGCCTTGATATCGCAGCCGCCAATGGCTACGTTAATGACGCAAATGCTCACGTTTTCGGGCAGATTCTCGACCATTGTGCGGCCAAAGTAATCGACGGGCGTCAGGCCAGTGTTTTCGCGGCACAAGGGCGGAACGGCGGGGTAGATTTTGCCCATCTTGCGGCCCATTTTCGGGAAATCGACGGCGGCCATCATCTTGTAGCGTGGGTCAATGTTCTCGCGGTCAACGTCTTCAATCTTGGCGTTGCCTTCCATATTCGACTGTCCGAAGCAGAGATAAACGTGCATCTCTTTGTTGTCCTTTGCATTAACCGTCAGACTTGCGGCAATGCACATCATTGTTAATAACTTTTTCATTTTTAAGTGTTTAGTGTTCCGATAAGTTGTTGAATCGGTCAATCGGCTAGTCGGTCAATCGATTCTTATGGCACAAATATAGCAATTCGGCAATTCAAAGAGTGCCGATTGTGCGATTTGCGAAGAAATGGGACGAATGGTTGGGTTTTGTCTTTTATATCGGATAAAACTTGGCGATTCTATCTTTTATAATGGATAAAACACAAAAACGCAATTGCCGCAAAGTGTTGGCAAATTCTAATAGCACCGTTAATTTTTAGAAGATTCTTCCGCAATCACAAATCCCCCGCGCGGCAGCAATTTCACTGCTTTGGGCAGATTGTTGGCTTCGATATTGGTGATTGTCCACGGGTTGTCGGGATTGCCGCTGTCGGCGAACAATTTGAATTTGCCGTTCTTGATAAAATCAAGATTCAGAGCAATTTCGCGCTCGCTGTCGCTGCCGTTGATACCCGCCACATACCATTTGCCGTTGCGCTCGCGGGCCATTACGGCGTACTCGCCAGGGTAGCCGCAAACGAGTTTCGTCTCGTCCCAAACGGTTGGCAGGTTGGTGAAGAACCGTTGAACTTCAGTTGGTTGCGACAGGTAACTTGTCGGGCGGTCGGCAAGGTGCAGCACGGCCGATTCAAAAAGCACCGTCAGCGCCAACTCGTGGGCGTGCGTGGTGATGTGCGGAAACTGCGAATCGGTGAAGGTGCAGGGCGTGTAGTCCATTGAGCCCACCACGCCGCGAGTGAACGGAAGAGTGGCGTTGTGCATTGCGGCCCTGTCGGTCAGGAATGGGGCGTTGTTGTACCATTCGGCACCCATAACTGCTTCTGTACTAACCAGATTCGGATAGGTTCGTTGCCAGCCGCGCGGCAGAGTGGCGCCGTGGAAATTGACCAGCAAATGGTGCTTTGCGGCACTCTCGAGCAGTTCAATGCAGTATTGGTTTGTGCGCTGCTTGTCGCCTTCAAAAAAATCGATTTTAACGCCTGCTATGCCATTATCTTCCAGCCACTTAAACTCTTTTTCGCGGTCTTCGGCCTTGTTCAGCCGATATTTCGGCCCAGGGGCGCGGTCAACCCATTTAGTGGTTGAATTATACCACATTAGCAGTTTCACGCCCTTCTGTTTCGCGTAGGCGATGGCTTCGTAGATGTTGCCGCCGTGCATTTCGTCCCATTCGGCGTCGATGAGCGTGTAGGGCAGTTTCAGTTCGGCGGCCAAGTCAATGTATTGTTTTACAATCTGATAATCGCTCGAACCGTGGTTGTAGGCCCAGTAAATCCACGATGCCACACCAGGCTTAATCCACTCATTATCAGCAATTCTGCACGGCGTGCTCACGTCAGTCACAAGAGTCGATTCCACCACGTCGGCCAGCGACCCGATGATGGCCACGCGCCACGGCGTCTGCCAGCCGTCGCTCAGCGCAAGGCGGTTTTCGTCGTTTTGGATTTTATAACTTGACGCGGCGGTGTTTCTCAAACTTGAGCCGCTGTTTTTGCCTGTTATATCTGCTTCAGTGATAAGAATATACAGACTGTCTTTCGGCTCAAAAAGCGACGGATAGGCCCAGTGGCAGCCTTCGCGTTCCTTCGGATTTGGCCAGTAAAACTTTTCGTACGAGTCGTCGAAGCGCTGCAGCCAGCGTTTGGCCGAATCGGCAAAATGGTATGTGGTCTGCTCTTGCAGGAAGTTGCACTCGCTGTAGCCCTTGGCCAGCGCAAAGCGGAAAGCCACGCCGTTGTTGTAGGCGCGCACAATCACGTTCTGCGTGCGGTTGTTGCGGTCAACAAAACTGAAGGTGCGCTCAGTTGCCTGATTGATGCAGTGTAAACGCTTGCCCGACAGCATTTTATAGTTATCTTGGATGTCGATGGTTTTCGATGCGTTTTTGTACGACAGAAAAGCGTCAGCCCCTTCTGTGAGTCCGAATTTTGGAATTGAAATCACCTTATCCCATTCACCGTCAGTCATATAATAGACGTTGAGCGACGGGATGTTATCGACGTTCAATTCGCATTGGAAGCGGATTTTGCCGTTGGGCGATGTCAGGCCCAATTTTTGGTCGAACTTGCCGTCGGCGGCACTCGAAGCACCCAGCAACGCAACTATCAGACATACAGCCGATAAGAAGATGCACGCAAGGGCACAAATCAGAAGTGAGCGTTTGTTCATTTTTTTATTGTTTAATCGTTTAACTGTTTAATCGGTGAATCGTTTAGGGGTTAGCCGCTTCGCTGTTTAGAAGTTTATCCCGATAACTATCGGGGGCTTCGCTGTTTAGATAACTAACCATTTTCAACTTTCTAAATTCTTAACTTTTTAGCATTCTAACCCCTAAACTCTTACCCCCTAAACTTTTACTCTTCCGCAATCACAAATCCCCCGCGCGGCTGCATTTTCACCATTTTGGGCAGACTGTTGGCGTCGATATTTTCGATTGTCCACGGGCTGTCGGTGTTGCCGCTGTCGGCGAACATTGTGAACTTCCCGTCTTTTATAAAATCAAGATTCACAGCAATTTCGCGTTCATTGTCGGTGCCGTTGATGCCCGCAACGTACCATTTGCCATTGCTTTGGCGCGCAACAACCGCATAATCAGCAGGATAGCCGCCTACGAATTTCGTCTCGTCCCAAGCGGCAGGCAACTGCCCGAAGAAGTTTTGCACATTCTGCGGCTGCGCCAGAAGGCTCTCGGGGCGGTCGGCAAGGTGCTGCAGGCCCGACTCAAAGAGCACCGTCAGCGCCAACTCGTGGGCGTGCGTGGTGATGTGCGGATGCTGCGAATCGGAAAAAGCGCACGGCGTGTAGTCCATTGAGCCGACAACGTTGCGCGTGAACGGCAGCGTGGCGTTGTGTGCGGCGGCCTTGTTGGTGAAGGTCGGCACGTTGTTGTACCACTCGGCGCCGTAAACCGCTTCGGTGCTCAACAGATTGGGGTAGGTGCGCTGCCAGCCGCGCGGCAGGGTGGCGCCGTGGAAATTCACCGTAAGATGGTGACGTGCAGCCGATTGCAGCAAGTCGATGCAATAACTCATATTCATTTGGTTGTCGCCCGAGAAAAAGTCGATTTTCACGCCCGCAACCCCGATTTTCTCAAGCCACGCGAACTCACGCTCGCGGTCTTCGGGCTTGTTCAGGCGGAACTTCGGCCCAGGCGCGCCGTGAATCCAGCCAATCGACGAACTGTACCAAATCAGCGGCTTGACATTGTGGTCCACAGCGTATTTTACAGCGTCTTCAATGGTCTTTCCGTTTTTCATCTCGTCCCATTCGGCATCGATAAGCATATACGGAAGTTTCAGACTGACAGCCAAATCCACATATTTTTTGATGATGTTGTAATCGTTCGAGCCGTGATTGTAGGCCCAGTAAATCCACGAAACCACGCCAGGCTCAATCCATTTGGTGTCGTCGATTTTGCAGTCGTCGGCCACGTCGGTAATCAGCGTAGATTCCACAATATCAGCCAGATTGCCGATAATCGCCACGCGCCACGGCGTCAGGTACGAGCCGCTGATTTCGGTCTCGTTCTTGTCGGGGCGGACGTTGAAAATCTCAATGTTGTCGCCGTCGTTCCAAAGGCACGAAGCGCTGTTGTCGGCGCCCACGCCCGATTCGCTCAAAAGCACGAAAACGCTGTCCGACGGCTGCATAAGCGCGGGGTACGACCAGCGGCAGCACCAGCCGTTTTTCACGAAAGTGCCTGAAAAACTGAACACTGCCTTTTGCTTTGCTGTGGTGTCGGGTGTGAAAAATCCTTCGTACGACTCGGCCCACTGCATAAACCAGCGGCGCGTGCCTTCCTGAATCTCGTAAGATGTTAATTCTGTGGGAATTGCCATTGGCTCGGCCACGTTGTGGAACTGATAGCGGAAGGCGATTCCGTTGTTATAGACGCGGAAAATCAGGTCGGTGTTCGCGTCCAGCGCGGCCGTGTACTCGTTGGCCCGATTGGCGCAGTGCGACCGCTTGCCAGCAATCATTGTATAGTCGGCGCTCACCGCTTGCGCGAATTTCAGTTCGGGGGCGGCGGCAAGGCTGTCGTAGCCGATTCGGGCGATTGTAAGTGCGTCATTATCAAGATATTTGACAAGATACTTGCCCGCTTCGGCATAAACGGTTATCCGTCCGTCGGGCGAAACCGCGACTTGCTCTTTTTTTGAACTGCAACTTGCTGAAATCAAAGCGATTGCAAGCGCAAACAGTGATATGGCACTGCGTCTTTTCATATCAATTTATTTTGTCTGATTAACGAATTTGATTGTTCCGTCGGCGTTGAATTCCATTTCGTCAACGCATACCGAGCGGCGTCCGATGGCGCCCTTCACGCCGTCAATTTCGAGCGTGGCGTTGTGGTAAAACAGCCACCATTTGCCGTTGAACTCAACCACCCCAGGATGGATTGTGAAACTGTTCGCGGCTTCGCCCGTGACCTGTCCGCGGGGTGTCCACGGGCCGCTGAACGACGGCGCTGTGGCATAGTCGATGGCTTCGCCGCCACGGCCCCACGACGCGTAAATCAGGTAGCAGGTGTCGTTGCGCTTTGTGAGCCACGGGCCTTCGGTGTATTTCGGTACGTTAACAACTTGAATATCACTGTCTAACTCAATCATATTGGGTTTGAGTTTGGCCATAAAGCAGGTGCCGTTGCCCCAGCAGAGCCAGGCGTCGTCGCCGTCGATATAAACGGTCGGGTCGATGTCGTTCCACCAGCCGCGAGCACCGTTAGAAGTCATTGTGTCACAAATGATTGGCTTGCCGATTGCGTCAACAAACGGACCCGTCGGCGAGTCGCTCACAGCCACGCCGATGGCGTAACCCGAGTACGGCTGCTTGCCTTGGCAGGTGATGTAGTAGTAGAATTTGCCGTCGCGCTCAACCACCTGCGCAGCCCAGGCCGTACCCACTTTGGGTGTCACGGTGTCGGCCCACGCAAAATCGCCAGGGCGCAGCACCGAGCCGTGGTCGGTCCACGTTTTCATATCGGCGGTCGAGTAGCAGAGCCACTCGGTGATGTTGAATTCCTTGCCGCCGCCAGCGCTGTCCTGACCAGGATAGAACTCGTCGTGGCCAACGTACAGATAGAGCCTGTCGCCCGAAACCATTGGTGCGGGGTCGGCAGTGAACTTATTGCGAATGAGCGGGTTGCCTTCAAATGTGAAGGTGTTTTGCGATTGCTGCGCCGTGCAGCCCATAGCCAGCAGAGCCAGCCCGAAAAGAATGTTCTTGTTCATTTTTGATTTCTGATTTTCGATTTTTAATTCGATGTTGAACGCAGATGACACAGATTCAACAGATTAACGCAGATTTTTCAATATCAAAACGTCTTAAATTCTTAACCTCTCAACTTCTCAACTCTTAAACTTGTTCAACCTGTTCAACAGCGAAGCGTTTCAACATTCGAATTAATAACTTATAACTTAAAACTTAATAACTTAAAACTTATTTAAACAAATGCGGAATAAACTGATTGAAGCAGCGACGCCAGGTCAGCCATTCGTGGGCGGTGCCTTCCGAAAGGTAGAATTGAGCGTCGGCGCCACACTCGCGCAACTGTTTCACAAGGTTCTCGGTGCCGAAATTCTCTTCAGAGCCGCAGCCCAGGAAGAAATAGTGGAACTTCTTGTTGAAATCCTTGTCGTTGAAGATGCCGTTGTAGGCCGTCTTGGTGTTCAGACCGAAGATTGCGCCGCTAAACGCGCCAGCGTACGAGAACACTTCGGGGTTGTTGAACACCGTGTTGAATGTTTGGAATCCGCCCCACGACAGGCCAGCCATTGCGCGGTTGTCGCGGTCGGTTTTGGTGCGGAAAGTCTTGTCAATCATAGGAATCAAATCCTTGATAATCACGTCGTAGAACGATGCGCCGAACTCGTTCATTCCGCCTTTGGCAGGATTGAAACCTTCAGCCACGTCGCCGTTGTCCATAACCACAATCATTGGAACCACGTTGCCAGCGGCAATTTGGTTGTCCATAATGTTCTGCATAAAGCCTTGAGTCGACCAGCCAGTCTCGTCTTCGCCCATTCCGTGTTGCAGGTAGAGCACAGGGTAGCGTTTGTCGCCTGATGTCTCGTATTCGGCAGGCGTATAAACCATTGCGCGGCGGAATTTCTGTTGAGTTTCAGAAAAATACTGCACCGAGCGCACCTGTCCGTGCGGCACTTTGGCAGGACGGTAGTAGTCGCCTTCCTTGCCTTCGGGAATCTCAATTCCGCCAGCCACGCGGCTGCAGCCGAAGTAGGTTGTTGTGAGCGGGTCGATGACCGAGATGCCGTCGGCAATCAGGAAATAGTAGTGGAAACCCACAGGCAGTGAGTCAGTTACAACGTTGAAGAATCCGTCGGCGTCCTTCTTCATTTCAAACTTCTTACTGCATATGTCAACCGTAAGCGCCTGAGTGTTAGGCGATTTGTAGTGGAAATAAACGCGGTTGTGGCTGTCGGTGCGCGGAAACTCGGCACCAGGAATGTTGGTTTCGGCAGCGCGTGTGTTCTTAATCAGTTCGTCGATGTTGCTGAACGGGTCAGCGTCTTGTGCCACAGCCATAAACGGCACAATGGCGGCAATTGCTAATAAAATCTTTTTCATTTTTTTATAGTTTTTTTGACATTAAATTCATATTGGCAAACATAATTAAATGGTTTTTAACCACAATTTTCTGCAATATTGAAAATCGGCTTATTCGTGCGCCGCAGATTGGTGTTCGTAGATTTTTTGTTTTGCCTTGCGGCGAATGGCGGCGAAAGGCGGCTGTTTTCGCGCATTGTCCCGATAATTGGGACGATAGTTATCGGGACGATAATTGTTGGAAACACTGATTCTCACAGTTCGTGTCCTGCAAATAAAATCACCGTTCTTTCATCTCATCTTCGAGATACGAGAAAACATAACCCGGACTTTGGAAGAAAAGTCCCGTTTCCGAATCGGATATTTTTCGGAAGGTGTCTGATTCATAATAAAATCTGAAGGCATCTTCCATTGTCATATTCTTGCGCTCCATTAGCATTGCAATAAGGTCTTTCGACAAAGTTTCCTTCAAATATCTGAATTGAGACTCGGTGACATTCATAGCCGTTTCAGTTTTGATATTGCCAAAGGGGTGCAAAAGGCATATTGGAATGTGATACCTTTTTTGTACTCAAGATTTTTCAGAAACTCATCCATCGAGATTTTGCGTTCGCGCAGGTCGCGAATCTGTACGCCCACGGTGTCATTGGCTATCGGGCCGTAAACAATGTCGTAGTTGTGTTGGAAATTTTGCCGCTCATCGCGATTGTTGAAAACAAAATCTGCCCATTCCTGACTATAACTGTCGAACTTTTTGATTCTCAAGTCACTTGTGTTGCTTTCGTCGAAATCGAAAGTTGTTATTTTCTCCTCGCCGCCAACTGTGAGCGCCTTAAAACGAGCCATACTCAACGCCTGCTGCTTGTCGGATGAAAGATAGAACGCCTTGCCGAAATCTTTGTATGGGCGCGATTTGGCAAGGTCTATCTCGCTGATTTCCATATTTGAGCCGTGATAGAGAATCATTATAGCGTTCCTCCGTGCCTTCTGCAATACGATGCCATCCCCGCCACGCCGTCGGCAAACGAAAGGGTGTGCATTATGTCGTAGCACTCCTCAATCAGTTTCATTCCGTTGCAGCGGTCGATGTAGCCGAAAGCCTCCGCTTCCGATAAGCCGAACTTTTTGGCAAATTCGTTTATCAGCGCAATCGTGTATTCAATAATATTCACTCTGTCTTTCGACATAGCCTTTCGTTTTTAGACATACAAACATACAACATTTCAGCGGATTCTCATCTGTTCGGCAGGGGTTTTGTTTCCACACCAACAATCACCGCTACACTGCCCGCCGTCGCCGCCTGTAAAGACGTGGCGCGCCGCGTCTCTACGTTTTGCGCACCTATTAACCTTGAAAGGCCGACAACACAATTTTTTTGAACGCAGATAACGCAGATTTAACGGATTGGCGCAGATTTTTCTTGTTCAGGCTCCTTCAGTAATCGCTTTCTATCTAGTATTAAAAGAATTAGGATAATAGTGCCTGGCAGTATCATTAGCCAAAAAGCAGGTTGGGCATATTTCCACCAATTATATTCTTTCACCATTACACCATTCATTTCTATTTGACGTGCTTGCCATTTTTCAGCCCATATTCGCACATTGACACTATCGGTTTGATTGTTTGCTAAAAACGCACGAATGTTTGGTAA
Source organism: uncultured Bacteroidales bacterium (assembly GCA_902790595.1). Classification (GTDB taxonomy): domain Bacteria; phylum Bacteroidota; class Bacteroidia; order Bacteroidales; family SZUA-534; genus RUG13583. The sequence continues at coordinate 111,100 of CADASL010000002.1, read as the reverse complement.
GTCTTTTTTATCAAACCTATATGTTTCTTGAACTTTGTACTTATAGTCATCCCAACTTTTTTCGCCCTTTACATTTATTGCATACCCAATAGTGTCTATTTCAATTAATGATCCTTCAAATGCTGCCGAATCTGAAAGAGTTTTTGGAAAAATAATAAAAAGAAATGAGCCTAAAATCATAACAACAACACATCCACAACATCCACTAATAAATCGATGCTTTCTACTGTGATTCCTTACTCTGTATGGAACAGGTATTGTTGACATTTCTTTCTACTCCTGTATTTGGGTCTTAATGGATTTGATGAAATCATTAACATTTTTTATTACTTCTTCATCTTCAGATAATATTCCTTGTGCTGATTTGGATGCCAAATACATATTCAAACCTACAATAATGCTATCTGTCCGCAAAGTTGTCATAGGCCAAAGTTAAAAAACTTTTCACACTATTGCGCAGACGGCGTTGAAGTTGAAAAGGTTGCGCGGGGGCGAAAAAAATCATCCCGATAGCCATCGGGACGATAGCCATCGGGACGATAGTTTTCGGGATGATAGTTATCAGTAAGTCAATAAATCTGCCAATCAGTTTTTTGCCTCGCGGATGGTGGTGTTAATCATTCGAACCTCGGTCAGGTGGCCGCCCATCCAAACGCTCCAGTACAAGCCGCGTCGGCCGTTTCCGCCGTCAAAATCAATCATATATCGGAGGTCGCCCAAGCGGCAGTCGAACGATTGTGTGCCGATTTTCTTCAAGATGATTTGCCTTCCGTGGCAGACGTTCTCATCGACGTCGGCGCTCGAGCAGATTTTTCCAATGCCCCAGTTGTCCATCGGCTTAACAATGCCGCTGTCAACGTGAATCATCAGACCGTCAACAAAATAGTTGAACGATACGAGCGCGTCGTCGCTGTAGCCTTTAAACTGCGAGGCATCAATAAACCCGTCGCGGGTTTTCAGCACTCGTTTCTTCCCGTATCGCGTTGCTTTGCAGAAGGTTGCGGTTTTCATAACCAGGTCGCACGGGCGCTTGCTCATCACGTAAGCCTCAAGCACGTGCGATTTCCCGACAGAATCCAAATTGGCACGCAGGGTTGTCCGCCCGTCGATAATCGGAGACGAAGTGGTTGTTACAACGTCAGATGTTGTGTATCTGATATTTAGGAACAGAGCCGTGGTGTCGGTGGATATGCTGTCGACAGTTACAACCAGTTGGTCGTAGGCGCTGAAGTCGGCCGATGGCTTTTTAACGTCGTCGCCGAACGACCATCCGCAGCCTGACCAGTTTTCGGTATAGTGCATACGGTGCGTTTCCGCGTTGTAATCGCCACGCCAAGTCAGATTCATATCGTCGGGCAAAAGGTCGAATTTCGAGTTGTCGGGCGTGCTGCACGCAACGGCGGCCATTGTAATGGCCAGCGGCAAAATTCTATCGACAATTGTTCTCATAACTTTCCTAATTGGCTTTTTGTCTTTAATTACTCAATTTAGAGCCTTCCTGATGGTGGCGTTGATGATGTGGACATCGGTAAGATGACCGCCGGTCCAGACAAACCAATATATGCCGCGTTTGCCGTCATTGCCCTCAAGTTCAATTAGATAGCGAATATCGCCCAATCGGCAGTCGAACGATTGCTCGCCAAGTTTCTTCAGAATTATGCGGCGTCCGGGATAGACGTTCTCGTTGATGTCGGCATTTGAGCAGACAAGTCCGATGCCCCAGTTGTTCATCTGCTTGACAACTCCGCTGTCGATGTAAGTCATCTCGCCGTCAGCGAAATAGTTGAACGACACCAGCGCGTCGTCGTTGTAGCCTTTGAATTCCGATGCGTCGATATAACCGCCGAACGATTTGAGCTCGCGAGGTTTGCCGTACTGGGTGGGGGTGGAGAGGTACGATTTGCCAATGGTCAGCTCGCACGGATATTTGCTCATCACGTAAGCCTCAAGAACGTGCGATTTGTTGTCCGGGTCGAGGTCGACACGCAGCTCGGCGCGTCCGTCAACAATCGGCGCCGACTCCGACGAAATATAGTCGGTTGTGGTGTATCTCACATTCAGAAAGAGTTTTACGCTGTCGCCGACAATGTTGTCCACCGACACCACCAATTGGTCATATTCACTGAAATCGGCCGATGGTTTCACGCTGTCGTCGCCGAACCACCATCCGCAGCCGGCCCATTCGCCGGTGTAGGTCATCCGGTGGGTAGTCGCATCGTAGTCGCCGCGCCAGGTAAGGTCGGCAGTGTCAGGGTTGAGCTCCCGCTGTTTCTTGCTCGACGAGCATCCCGCAGCCAAGACAGCCGTGGCGGTCAGAAGCGCAAGTTTTAAAACCGATGTCAGTCCAAAAAGTTTCATATACCAATCAGCTACTACGATTTGCAGCTTTTTTTTGTTACTTTCGGATATTGATATTTTGCAGCGTATATATTAAAAGCTGTCATTCAGGAATATGACCAATATCACATTGTGACCTTATTTGAACAGCCTTTGTGCGAACAAGTACAAATCCTCGCGCCAAACGGGCCAGGTGTGACCGCCCTCTTTCGAATCGTAGAATTCGTATTTAATACCCATAGTATCAAACTTTTGCATCATTACCTTGCAGTTATTGTAGGCAATGTCGGTGGGGCTGCCTTGCGATAGCCACAACAGTTTGATGTTCTTGTTGAACTGGTCTTTGTTGGCTTCCAGATATTTGTAGCATTTGGTGCCGGGATCGTTGTCGCCGCCGCGGTTGTTGGCAAACCAGCCCGAGCTGAACACGCCCAGATAGTTGAAGAAATCGTTGTGCGGCATACCCACGTGCATTGTGTAGAGTCCGCCCATCGACAGGCCGGCAAGTGCGCGCATCTGCGGGCGGGCGTCAACGCGGTAGTTCTTCTCAACAAACGGCACAATGTTGTCCATAATCTCTTTCTCAATGTCGTCGTAGCCGCCCGCGTTGGCGTCGAGGCTGACAAGAATCATCGGCACAGCCTTGCCTTCGGCGGCCAGATTGTCGAGAATGATGTTTCCGCGACCTTGGTTAACCCAGCCGCGGCAGTCCTCGCCACCGCCGTGAATGATGTAGAATATGGGATATTTCTTATTGGCGTCTTTGTCGTAGCCGGCGGGGGTGTAGACGTACATTGTGCGCCACGATTTGGTCACGCTTGAGAAGTAGTTCTCGGTGCGGACGCAACCGTGCGGAACGTCCTGAATCTGATATTGTTTGCCGCCGTCGAGGTAGGGCACTTCAACGCAGCTCATCATACGGCCGCAGCCGAAGAAGGTCTCGCTGCCCGGGTCGTTCACCGACACGCCGTCCACAATCAGGCTGTAGTACTGAATGCCGCTCACAATGCGCTCGGTCTTGCCCGACCATACGCCGTCGGCGTTTTTGGTCATATCGTACTTTTTCCCGCAGATGTCAACTTGCACCTTCTGCGCTTCGGGGGCGCGCAGTTGGAACTCGATGGTGTTGTCGGGGTAGATGGCGGGATATTTGCTACCCTGAATGTTGGTTGTGGCAGGAGTCTGTGCCACTGCAGATGCGCAAAGTGCCAGTGCCGGCAGCAGTTGCAGCGTTCTTTTGAATTTGTTCATTTTTATTCCGATTAAAGTTTAGTGTTTATAGTTTAATGATAGTTTCTTTCCCTTCATATTCAACGCTTTGCGCGATGTCTGTTCCCGCAATTTTCACGTTGAAAGTGCGTTTTTCGGGCATTCCGGCAAACTCACCTTTGCGCTCGCTAATGGTCAGTGAGCGCGCAGCATCGTTCCAAACAAATTGTATTTCAGACGATTGGCCTTTCAGGTAATCGTTGTTCGAGCCTTCGTCTTCGTATAGTGTGAATGTGGCGTCAGCCTTCGGGAAAATGGTGATATCCAATTTCTTATAATCGATATTGCTGGTCGATTTGGCGGGTTTGCATTGCGGCAGAATGCTGCCTGCGCGTGCAAAAACCGGAATGGCTTCAAGGTTGACCGGGACGCTAACTGTCTGTCCGCCTGCAAGATGCTCGCCAGTGGCGAAATTGTACCAGCCGCTTTCGTTTTGCGGCAGATAAACATCAGTCTGCGAGCATTTTGGCTCGATAATCGGGCATACAAGCAGTGCCGGGCCGAACATAAATTCGGTTTGCTGGCAGAGCGCAGTTGAGTCAGCTGCAAAATCCATCACCAGCGGACGCATCAGAGTGCCACCTTCGGTGACGGCCGCAGCCTGCGAGTAAATGTAAGGTAACAAACTGTAACGCAAACGGATGGCATTGGCGGCGATGCGCTCTGTCTCGCGGCCATAACGCCAAATTTCGGTGTCGCTCATATAGCCGTGCACGCGCATCATCGGCAAGAACGTGGCGGTTTGAATCCAACGCAACATACATTCTTGGTAATCAGCATTTTTATATTGGTCGAACGGACGGAAGAATCCACCGGCATCGTATGTCCACCACGGGTGTCCGGCAGCCATAAGCCCCAGTCCGCCAACAATTTGACGACGCAATGTTTCCCAATCGTTGCCCACATCGCCCGACCACAATGCCGAGCCGTAGCGGTGGATTCCGGCAAAGCCGCTGCGAGTGAGAATGAGCGGACGGCGGTCGGGGTCATCGTTCATAAGTCCTTCATACACAGTTTTATTTACCATATTCGGGTAGATGTTGCGCACCATCTCGCCTGGTAGCGTGCCCTTCATCACACGGCGGCCCACAAGGTCGTCGTTCTCGGGCTCGGTTGCGTCCTGCCACCAAGCGTCGATGCCGTATGGCTTGAGTAGGCGGCTGCTGAAGTTTTCCCAGTAGAATTTTGCCGCATCGTTGTCGAAAAAGTCAATCCACGACGTGTTTTTGATATAGTGCCCTTGCTCGGTGGCCATTTTGCCCACTTCAGAATTCTCATCAATCTTCGACCACACCGAAATCATCAGCCTTGCGCCGATTTTGTGCAAGTCGTCAACAAGTTTTTTCGGGTTCGGGTAGAAGGCTTCGTCAAAGCGCATCGCGTTCCAGCCGTAGCGGCCCCAATATTGCCAGTCCTGCACAATCACGTCCATCGGAATCTGGCGGCGGCGGAACTCGCGGGCCGTGCCGATGATTTCTGACTGCGAGTGGAACCGCTCACGGCAGTGGATGTAACCCAGAGCCCAGCGCGGCATCAACGGTGCGGGGCCGGTTACGGCGCGGTAGGCGGCAATCACGGCGTCGGCCGAGCCGGCAAAAACAGTGTAATCAATGCCGTCGGCCACTGGCGAATTGTATGTGGTTGAGTTTGTTACAAGTTGATACCATACCACTGGGCGGTCGTTTCCAGTGAGTTCGGCGGCAAGTGTGTGCGTGCCTTTTTCAAGTTCGACAATTGTGGACGATGTTGGCGGCAACCAAACGTTACGAATTTCCATAACTGTCTGTCCGTCAATCTGTAAATTGTGCCGGCGCGCCATCGACTGCCCAACATCGAGCAGCAGTGCGTAGCGACCGCTTTCGGCAATCTCAACTGTCGCTTCAAAGCGGTTGTTCTCACGGCGCTCACGGCGGGTACCTTCGGTTGTCGTTACATCAACTTCAACTGCTTCACTTTCAACGTTTTTCTTTGTCAAGGAAACGCTGTCGGCAGGAATGTTGAAGTTGGTCAGGCCATAATTGTTCCAAAGCAGTCCGTAGCCCTTGCTCGACAGCACAAACGGTATGGAAATCTGCGTGTTAACCTGCGTCAGGCGGCGTGGCAACTGGCGTACGTCAAGGTAGCCGTCCTGAAACTGGCCAAGTCCGTAAAGATGCTCATCGGCTGGCGAATCGAACGTTTCTGTAACATTGAATGTGGCGCGGTCTTGCACCGAGTCGGCCTCAACGCTACGACTTAATTCATTGAGAATCAAATTGCCATCGGCATCATAAAAACTGATTCTGGCGGTTGTCTTGTCAATCTTCGCCGACATCTGCGGAAGCGTCACCACAATCAGGTTGGCGTAGTCGTTCACTTTCATTTGAGACTTTTTATCGTTTTCAACGTAAATCCACTCGGGCAGCGACTGCGTGGGCTTGGTTTGGAATTTTACCCGCAACGCATTGTCGTCCAACGCTTTCAATATCAGTTTACCATCGCGCATTCCGATGGTGGCCACATCGCCGTCGAGCGAGATTGATGTTACCTGATGGCGGACGCACGATGTGGCGCCAAAAATCGCCGAAGTGATTAGAAACGTGAAGAAAAGCTTTTTCATTGTATACATTTTTCAGCAAAAATAGAAAAATGTATAAGCGAAAACATCTGTAGCGGCTTGATGGTTGAAAATTTGTCGGTTCCAAACAAAAAAGTCTATTTTTGCACGTCTTTAAAAACGCATATAAATTTAATAAATATGAGCCTTATAAAATCAATTTCAGGAATCCGAGGAACCATCGGAGACAAGGTGGGCGAGGGTTTGAGCCCGATAGATATTGTCAAATTCACTGCCGCTTACTCGCAGTGGGTGAAGGAGCAGAACGCAGGAAAAAATCGCCTGCGCATTGTCGTTGGCCGCGATGCCCGCATTTCGGGCACTATGGTGTCGCACATTGTTTTGGGCACGCTCGTGAGTATGGGTATGGATGTTATCGACATCGACCTTGCCACTACGCCGACAACCGAACTTGCTGTTACTCACCACAATGCCGATGGCGGACTGATTCTGACGGCCAGCCACAACCCCAAGCAGTGGAACGCATTGAAGTTGCTCAACCGCAACGGTGAGTTTTTAAGTGCAGCAGAGGGTAATCGAGTTCTTGAAATTGCTGAAAAAGAGTTATATACATTCGTCGATGTCGATTCGTTGGGCCATATTGAGCAAGACCTGACGTTCAATGCTAAGCACGTTGCGCAAGTGGTTGATTTACCGCTTGTTGACGTTGATGCTATCCGCAAGGCGAATTTCAAAGTTGTGTTCGATTCAATCAATTCGGTTGGCGGACTTATTCTGCCCGAACTGTTTAAGGCTCTGGGAGTTACCAACGTTGTTGGCTTGAACACCGAGCCGACTGGCAATTTCTTCCACACTCCCGAGCCACTTCCCGAGAATCTGGGGCAGATTTCGGCTGCAATGCGTGAGCAGAAGGCCGATGTGGGCTTTGTGGTTGACCCTGATGTCGACCGTCTGGCCATTGTTTGCGAGGACGGTTCGATGTTTGGCGAGGAGTACACGCTGGTGTCGGTGGCCGACTACGTGCTGAGCCACACCAAGGGCAATACCGTTTCGAACCTGTCGAGCACACGTGCTTTGCGCGACGTGACCGAGCAGCGCGGCGGACAATATTCGGCTGCAGCGGTGGGAGAGGTGAATGTTGTTGCTAAAATGAAGGAAACCAACGCAATAATTGGTGGCGAGGGCAACGGCGGAGTCATTTATCCCGAATTGCACTACGGCCGCGACGCGTTGGTCGGCATTGCTCTGTTCCTGACGCATCTGGCTAAAAGTCAGTGCAAAACATCGGAGTTGCGCGCCAAATATCCTGCTTATTTCATATCGAAAAACAAAATCCAACTCACACCAGCAGTGAATGTTGATGCTGTGTTGGCTGAAATGAAGAAACGTTATGCAAATGAGCGAGTTAACGATATTGATGGTGTGAAAATCGACTTCCCGACCGAGTGGGTTCATCTGCGCAAGTCGAACACCGAGCCGATTATCCGCATCTACGCCGAGAGCAAAAACGAGCAGTCGGCCGATGCATTGGCTCAACGTATAATGGCTGAAATCAAACAAATAGCAGGAATCTGATTGGGACGGATACTAGCCATCGACTATGGCCGCAAACGCTGCGGAATTGCTGTGACCGACACGCTGCAAATCATTGCCACAGGCTTGAAAACCGTGCCAGCAGCCGAACTGATGGATTTTCTGAAGCAGTACACGCAGAAGGAACAGGTTGACACGTTTGTGGTCGGCTATGCCAAACATTTAGATGCAACCGATTCGGAATCAATGCAGTATATTCGGCCGTTTGTCAAGAAACTTGCGGAAGAATTTCCGCAAACGCCAGTTGAGATGGTTGATGAGAGGTTCACGTCGAAAATCGCTTTCCAATCGATGATTGACGGCGGCTTGAAAAAGAAACAAAGACAGGATAAAGCATTGATTGACACTGTGAGTGCGACAATCATCCTGCAATCGTATATGGAACAAAAACAACGAAAATGATACTACCGATAACAGTTTACGGCAATCCGATTCTGCGCAAGAAAGCGCAGCCAGTGACCAAAGACCAGGAAGGTCTTAAAGAGTTGATAGCCAGTATGTACGACACTTTGGCCGCCGCCGAGGGTGTTGGCTTGGCCGCCCCGCAGGTGGGGCAGAGCCTTCGTTTGGTCATCATTGATGCAACGCCTTTTGCCGATGACGAACCAGCCTGCAAGGATTTCAAGCGTACGCTCATCAACCCTGAAATTTTGGATTTTCCGACAGATGAGGAAGTTAAGTTCAACGAGGGCTGCTTGAGTTTGCCAGGGATCAGCGAGGATGTCTGGCGTCCCGACAAGGTCGAAATCCGCTATTTTGATGAGAATTTCGTTGAGCATCAGGAAGTTTGGGATGGTATGCGCGCCCGCATCTCGCAGCACGAACTCGACCATCTCGACGGCAAAGTCTTCACCGACCACATTTCACCAATCCGCCGTCGGATGCTTGGCGGCAAACTGAACGCTATGATTAAGGGCAAGGCGACAGCGAGATATAAGATTTTGAATAATAAGTAGATAAAAAATGGGGTTGTGGTTCAATCCCATTTTTATTTTGATTTCTAAGGGGTAAGGCCCAGATTGTCAATTAGATTCGTGACTTGTTTGTTGCGAATCTTTTCTTTTCCCATAATAATACCGTCCCTTTCCAATCGATTGTTTTCCATACTCGATGGCCGTTTGCGGGCAGCGGTGCAGGCAACTCAAGCATTGTGTGCAGTTGTTGGCCCAGACGGGGCGGCCGTTTTCAAGCCTGATGTTGTGGGTTGGGCAGTTTTTGACGCAGACGCCGCACCCGATGCATTTGTCGGTGGTGCGGAAAGGCTTGCTGCTCATTGCAAAACGGCAGAAAAGCGGGTAGATGATGCGCGATTTCAGAAACTGCTGCCCTTTTTGCAGATAGCAGTCGATGGGTGAGTCCGACTCGATGGCCGCTATAATTTTATCAAGCGTACCAACGGCTTCGGTCGTTTTTTTCTGCTCAAGTTCAGCGGGGTCGGCGTCGAAGCCAGGGAAAACCACGTAGGTGTTGGGCATTTGCACCGAGTAGATGTGGCGGCACTGCCAGCCCTTGCGACGGAAAAGTTTCAGCAACATTCGGTTGGTCAGTCCGCAGTCGTCGCCACAGGTTAGAATGCAGTAAATCAGTTGGTTGTCGTAGTTGCTGACGGACATTTTCTTAATGAATCGGCGCACAATCCACGGAATTCCCCACGAATGAACGGGGAACACAAATCCCAATCGCTCGCCTTCCGAAAGACTGAATTTCAGATTGTTACCGCTTACCACGGCGTCGGCCATATCGGTCAGGCGGTTGTCGCCAAAGCGTGCCGCCACTGTTTGCGCAACCCACATTGAGTTGCCCGTTCCCGAAAAATAGCAAATCATTCTATGCTGAAAATGAGTGGTTTGCGCGCTTAAATCATATCAATGTTGCGCTCAAGGCAGTTGTCCACAATCTGTTTGTGCAGCACGTTGTAGTCCTCGTACGACACGCCCATAATGTCGAAAACCTTGGTTTTGCTCGAGTAGTCGGTTGTGATTTTCAGGTGCTCGCGGGTGATTTCGATTTTCTCGATGTCTTCCCAGCAGAACTTGCGGCGCGGAATGAACCACGCGTTTTTAACCTTTATCGAACTTTCCGACAAGCGGATGAATTTCTTTGCAAACGAAGGTAAATGCCTGAACGAGAAGAAGAAAGCCAATCCGCCGACAACTATGTTCAGCACGCCGCTTGCGAGTGCCGCCCAATTGCCAGCGAAACCCACTGCGCACCAAATGCCCACGCCAATCAGTGCAACGCCCGAAACCATTGTCATAACGCGTGTTTTCGGCGATAGCACGTGATGAATGTAGTTCAAGTTTACGTAAAGAAGTTCTTTTGCCATAGTTTTATCAGTTTAATATTCTTATTTTCAATTATTTAGTTCTCTAATTTTATCTCTCGTCAGTTTGCCGCTTTCGCGAAGGTCGGCGTCGGTCCAGTTGCCAGTGTTGCTTGCCGTCGGCAGCAGCATTGAGCACGTTTCCTCTTTCGACGAAATTGACCACGTTACCCAACTTATCTTATTGGTTTCGCACCAGTTAAGCCAAGTATTCCACTCGTCAAGGTCGATTACGCCGTTGCCGTTGGCCTCGCAGCAGGCCGATTCCGAGACAAATATCGGCAGACCTGCCGTCAGCGCACTGTCGTAGCGGTTTCGCAGGCTATCTTTGTGGGTGGCGGCGTAAAAGTGCATTGTGTACATAATGTTCTCGCGGTCGCGTATCGGGTTGTCTGCCACAAGGTTAAGGTCTTGGTCCCAATGCGGGCTGCCCACCAGAATCACGTTTTGGCTATGTGTGCGGATGGTGTCGATAATCTGCTCGGCATAGTCGCGCACAGCGTCCCACGGTTGGAAAACAGGCTCGTTGTAAATTTCCCAAATAATGTTTGGGCAATCGGCGTATTTGGTGGCTATTGTGCCGAAAAACTGTTTCGCTTCAGCGGTGTGGATTCCGTGCGCGTGCCAGTCAACTATTACGTAAATGCCTGATTTTATGGCGCCTTCAATCACCGATTCAATCAGTTTTACCGATTTGTCGGGGTTGTGAAGATAAGAGCCCCACGGCTCAACGCCCATTGCCGCCCGCACCACCGAGCAGTGCCAGTCGTTTTTGAGCCAACCGACGCTTTCGGCGTTGTAGTATTGCGGCCACCAGTTCGACCAGCCGTAACTCACGCCGCGCAGCACAACGGTGTCGCCATTGGCGTTTGTCAGGAATTTTCCATTCACGGCAAGTGGTTGGCACATAGGTGTTTGCGGTTGCTTGGCGCACCCTGTCAACAAAATTGAAAAAGCAATGATTGTCAATATTTTGCCAGTCAATCTCATTTCTTCGCCGATGGTTTATTGGTGTCCGAAGCGGGTTTTGCGTCGGTTTTCGGTTTCCTGAAAAAGAACAGCCAAACGCCCAGCGCGATGAACGGCAAACTCAGCAATTGCCCCATATCGAGCGCCATTGCCTCTTCAAATTCTTCCTGCACTTCCTTGCCGAACTCAATGAAGAATCGCGCCGAGAAGACGAGAATCAGGAACAGTCCGAAAATCTTGCCGTTGACAAGGTTGCCGAAATTCTTGTGGTAGTACCACAGCAGAACGCCGAAAATTATCAGGTAGCAGATGGCCTCGTAGAGTTGCGACGGGTGTCGCGGCAGCATATCAACTCGTTGAAACACAATGCCCCAGTCGCTTTGCGTGGGCTGCCCAACAATTTCTGAATTCATAAAGTTGCCGAAGCGGATAAACACGCCGACCAGCGGAACGGGCATTACCAGGCGGTCGGCAATCCAAAGATATTCAACTTTGTAGCGGCGGCAGAAAAAGTATAGCGCCGCCAGAATGCCGATGGCGCCACCGTGGCTTGCAAGTCCTTGATAGCCAATAAACTTCCAACTGCCGTCGGCCATTTGTTTTATCGGCAGCAGCATTTCGGTAATGTGGTGCAGGTAGTAGCCAGGCTCGTAGAACAGGCAGTGGCCCACGCGCGCGCCAATAATCAGGCCGATAATGATGAACCACGTGAACTTGTCGATGAACTCGCGCGGTTTGCCCTCACGCATCACCAACTTGTTGATAATGAAGTAGGCAGCAACCAGTCCAGCCACATATAAAATCGAGTAGTAGCGGAAACTTACATTGCCGATGTGAAACCAAATCGGGTCGGGATTCCAGATGATTGACAGAAGGTTCATTCGGTATATCTATCAGAGTTTCAGTTTTTTCTTGATGTCGTTTGGCACGGCGTTCTTGTGCACTACCACTGACAGTGTCTTGTAACGGTAGAAGTTTTCCGACATATAAATATAGCCGTCGAACGGATTTGTGGTGTCCCACGAGTTTTTCACCTTGAAGTAGCGAGTGCCGTTTTTGTCTGTCAGATAGCCAGTTATGTGCATTCCGTGGTCGTCGGTGGTCTCAAAATTGTCGAAAGCCGCCTGACGCATTTCTGCGGTGATGGCCTTTTCGGGCACCACTTCGTTGAACAGTTTCGATTTTTTCTTCTTGCCGTCCTGATTGAATCTCTTGCGGTCGGTGCCCTGCATATCTTCCTCGCTCAAGTCGGGCACAATGGCGATTCCGTCGTTCCAAGAGAATCCTTTTTCCGAAACGTCGCCGCCCCAGAGCACGGTGTAGCCGTTGTCAAGAGCGCTGAACGCGATGTCGGTCAGTTCGTCGAGCGACACATTGTAAACCTCGCCCAGTTCCCAGTTGTCCTCAACTTCCATAATGAACCGCGAGTAAAGCGGGTGGTGCGTGAGCGATGTAAACTCGATGTAATCTTCCGATTTGATTCCCAACTTGTCGCGGAATTCAATCGGGGTGTATTTTTTGCCCTCATATTCAAACGATTCGGGAATCTCGCCAAGGTAGGCGGTCAGAATGCCGTCGAAACCCGAAAGCCACGCAGTCGAGAGTTTGCCGTTCGGATTCTCGATGATGGCCTCGATGTAAGCCTTCAGCGCCGCGTCCATTTCGTTGTTCATATGCTTGTCCGACCCGTAGTTGAGCCCGTTGTAGGCCGATTGCGGAACAATTCCGTACTCGCTGATGCGGTTGAAAACGTTGCAGCCTTCGGCGCCCGCCCCGAATTTCTTCGAGCCGTTCCAACGCACGAAGTCGATGGCGCGGTTGTGGTAGTCGCGGTTCACAATGAACATTTCGGCCAGGTCGTACTCGCCTTTTTTCTCGCGCAGCAGTTCCGACTCAATGAACGAAAGTCCCGAAAACGACCAGCAAGTACCTGATTTATACTGATTTTTGACTGAAGTTGTCGGCAGGTCAACCTTTATTTCAAAGTTGTAAATCGAGTCGATTTTTGCCTTCTCTTGTGCCGCTGCCTCTGTTGCCCCGATTCCAGCAACCAATGTCAGAGCGGCCGTGGTGTAAAGTTGTAATGGTTTCATTTAGTGATATTTATTGGTTAAATTGATGCGTTGTCTATTTTCAAATTGGCGAATTTGCTGTTTTCTTTTTCCCACGCCTTTTTCTGTTCGAGCGCGTCCATTGCCTTCACGCACATAATGCCGCGTTTCTTCATTTCCTTGTTGTGCCCGACGTGCGTTTCGGGAAATGGTTTCTTTCTGAAAATCAGATTGAAAGCCAGTCCAATCAAGGCTATTCCGACAATGGCCAAAGTGAGCATTAATGTTGCGAACATAGTTTATGCTTTAAAAATGTTGTTAGGTGTGATGAATTCGATAAAGCGCTTCAGCAGCGACGGCTTTTTGTGGCGGCGCGAGTCGGTGTAGTAGCCGTCGCCGTAGTAACTGTTTCCGTAGCCATAACCGTAGCCATAGCCGTACCCGTAACCATAGCCGTATCCGTAGCCATAACCGTATCGGCGGCCGTAGCCATAACCGCTGTAGCCGTATTTGCCGTTGATTTTGGCGTCGTTGAGCAGAATATTGTAGTCGGGCACGTTCTTGTTTTTGTTCAGGTCGTTCACAATCTCAATCGAGTTCAGGAAACTGTAGCCCTGACGCAGCACGAAGATATTGGTGTCGGCATATTTCGCCAGCAGCATAGCGTCGGCCACCAGACCAATTGGCGGCGTATCAATTATGATGTAGTCGAACCTTTTTTTTGCTTCCTCAAACAGTTTCGACAGCGCTTCCGACTCAATCAGTTGCGCGGGGTTCGGCGGCACGGGGCCAGGAAGGATTATCCACAGGTTGTCGAACCGCGTTTTCACAATAATGTCGTCAATAGTGCTTTTCCCAATCAGGTAAGTCGAGATGCCGACGCTGTTGTCCATTTTGAAAATCTTCTGAATCTGCGGTTTGCGCAGGTCAAGGCCCATTAGCAGCGTTTTCTTGTTGGTCATTGCCAAAACTGATGCCAAGTTGCTCGTGCAGAACGATTTACCCTCGCCGCTGAATGTCGATGTGACAAGAATTGTTTTCGATTCCTTGTCGGGAACCAGATACTGCACGTTGGTTTTTATGGTGCGGAACGATTCTGAAATCACCGACCGCGGATTGTCGAAAATCACAAGGTCGTTGTCTTCAGGGTTATGCCCGACGATTCCGATGATTGGCGTTTTGGTCCGTTTCTCAACGTCCTCGCGGCTGCGGATTCGGTTGTTGAAGAAGTTCACCAGCACCAGTATTCCGATAGGAATTGCCAAGCCTAACAACAAGGCAACCATATAGTTAAAACTTGTTTTCGGCTTCACGCGGACGGCCATATCGGGGCGGGCGTAGTCGAGCACTTGAGCGTCGGCGGTGTTGGCCGCGCGTTTCAGTCCCGCCTCGGCGCGTTTCTCGAGCAGATAGGTGTAAATCTTATCGTTGACATTGAACATTCGATTGATGTTCATTAACTTACGCTCATTCGACGGCAGTTTCTCAATCTGTCGGCTGACGTCTTCAATGCGGTTGTCAATGTCTTTGATTGCTATGTTGTTGGTTTTCGACAAGTTAATCACATTTTCCGAAATCAGCAGTTTCAAGCCGTCAATCTGCGATTCAATCAGGTCTAGTTTCGGATTCGACTTCACCGACTGTGCTCTCAATCCCATTGCTTCTTCGTTCAGCGTGTTGAGCCGCATAATGAAGTTTATCAGCAGTTGGTCGCGGATGCCTACCGCCGTCGGCACAATCACGCTTTGAGTGTTCTGTTTATCTTTCAGATAATCAGTGATATAATCGTAGTATTTTTGTTCAACAAGCAGTTCGGCCTTTTGCGTGTTTAGTTCCTCGTATTGCTTGTAGAGCAACTGTCCTTCCTGCGTGATGTTGATAATCATATTTTTGGTGCGGAAGTCCTGCAAGTGGCCGCCAGTAACGTCGAGCGAGTCCATAACCGTCTCAATCTGCTCGTCGATGAAGGCGATGGTGCTTGCCACCACGTCGTTTTTCTTGTTCAGGCCGTAGCGGATGTAAACTTCGGTCAGTTTGTTCAGGTAGTCGCACACTTCGTCGGGCATAAAGCCTGTTGCGGTCAGAATCAGAATGGTGCTTTTTTGGTCTGACTGCTCAATCGACACGCCGTTGCGGTATTTGTTCACCAGAGCGCTGTGGCTGTTGATGGTCACGTCGTACTCGCCAGGATTTTCGTCGTAGAAGCGTTCGGGGTTGCGAATCAGCACTTTAAACTTGAAATCTTCGTTCTCAAACGTGTCGCCGAAATGCACCACCGTGTCAATCTTGCGCGGTTCGTAATTCGATGTGTACTCGCACCGTAGCCGATATTTTTGGTCCGATAAAATCTTGATGTTCAGCGGAATATTGTAGCCTTGCGCGTGCGATGTGTCGGCAATCAGGTTCAGTTGGTCGGGCAGATAGCGCTGAATGGTGTGGATGCGCCCGTGGCGGTGGTAACTCACGCCAAAGTCGAGTTCCGAAATCACTTCGTCGTTAATCAGATACGATTTCAGAATACCAATCTGATTTTGAATGTTCACGCCAGTGTTGAGCGTGTTCATAGTCTGAATGATGTCTTTGGCGTCAACGCGGTTCGATTTTTTGTCTTCTTCGTTCACCAAAATCGTCGAACTGACTCTGAAAACAGGTGTGGTATAGCGGTTTACCAAATATGCGACGCAAAGGCTCAAAAAGCACGAAATGACAAACCACTGCCAGTTGGCCAGTCCAATCATTAAATACCGCTTGATGTCGGCGCCGTTGTCTTCTTGTTGATTTATAGAGTTTTGCTTGCTATCCATAGCCGATTATTTTTTCAGATAACTGATGTACAGAATGAGAGTGGCGGTAACCGACAGCGACGACAGAATCACGCTCAACAGCGGTGAGTTGGCCGCAACGGTCTTCGAGCGTGTCGGTTTCACATAAATGACGTCGTTCGGCTTGAGCCAGAAGTATGGGTTGGACACAAAGTCCGAATGCAGCAGGTTAAGTGTCTCTGCTTTAGTGTTTTCCGCTTCTTTCCGCAAAATAATTACGCGCTGACGGTCGGCGTTCGGCGTGCAGTCGCCAGCCATACCCAGAGCGTCGAACAGGTTCACTTCGCGCTGCGTGAAAGTGTAGGTTCCAGGCCGCGCCACTTCGCCCAGCACGGTAATGTCGTAGTTCAGCAGTCTGACTGCCACCACCACATTCGCGATATATTCGTCTATCTTGCTTTGAATCAGGTCTCTTGCTTCGTTCAGCGTCAGTCCAGCCAACTTCACGTCGCCAATCATTGGGAACTTGATATTTCCTTCAGGGTCAATCATATAGCCTTGCAATGCAAGAAATTCGCGGGTCGAGCCCATACGGTCGTCGCGGTAGTAGATGCCCAAATCGCTGATGTTGGCGCCTATCAGATTGATATACAGATTATCGCCCGTCCGCAGAACAATTTCCTGATTTTTCGATGTGGCAATGGTGTCCGAAGCGTTTTCGTACTTGTCCTGAATGTAAACGAGATTTTTATATTTTACGCAACAACTTGACAATATGGTGGTTACCAAGGCAAATGTTGCAAAAAGTAATGTTCGTCGCACGTCTTTAAATTCTATAGTTAACTTACAAAGATACAATTTCTTTTGTTCGGTAAAGTGCGCGAAGGTGGCTTATTTGCAAGTTTTCAAACTTTTTTGTCGATGAACTGTAAATCGTTGGTGAACAGAATTTTGTTTATCGCTTCATTCAGTGCGCTTGCCACTTTGTGAATGTAGCGGTGGTTTCGGTAGCCCGACACCCATTGCAGCCCTTTGGCGGTGCTGAACAGAAAAATCTCGTCGGCTTCGTTCAGGTCTTCCTGCATTATAAGCGCTTCATTGTCAAGGTGGTAACCTGTTATTTCGGCGGCTTTGGCGAGCAGGTCGCGCATAACGTCAAGGCGCGCGCCAATTTCGAGCGGCGGTGTCAGAATTTTGCCGTTTTGCACCGCGGCCACCATTGTGTCGGTTGCGCTCACAATGAACCCCATATCGGTCAAGAGCAGCATATCGTCGAGTTTGCGGCGGACGGCAGCGGCCTTGGCCATACCGTTTACAAGTTGGCAGAATTGGTTGAGTTGGTACGGGCTGTGAACGGTGACGTAGGCTTCGTCGAAAACGTCGATGAACAGCCCTTTGCGGTTCAGTTCGTAGGGCCCGTCGCCAGCCATTTGGCTGCTGATGACAACGTCGGTTTGGTTTGTGGCGGCATTCCGCATAAGCGTAACTCGCACATTTGCAGCCTGAAACAATTTGTTTCGCGTGAGCAGACCAGCAATCTGCGTCGATAGGAAATGCTCGTCAAGGTAGGCAGGCAGGTCGAAGTTTAGCAGCCGCGCGTTTTGAGCCAGAATTTTAAAGTGCGGCTCTGTCAGCAAGGGTTTGGCGGCGTTTGCGCGGATGTCTTCGTTCAGAATGCCGCCTTGCGCCTGCAACTGCCACGGCATTACCGCGAAACGGGCGTCTTCTTCCTTGATAAACTCTTGATTCAGTGAAATATACATTTCCGTTCGGTTTTGCGGTTCATTCGTCACCCATTGCTTTCAGGCAATTGTCGATGGCGGTGAGCAAATTGCTGTTTTTGTCCATTTTAAATCCACGCACGCCAGCATTTTCGGCGGTCAGCACGTCGTTGTCGCGGTCGCCCAGCATAAACGATTTTGCAGGGTCGATGTCGAACCGCGCCAATGCCTTTTCAATCATTAGCGGCTGCGGCTTGCGGCAAAGGCAGTTGCCTGTTTCGGGGTGGTGCGGACAGTAGTATATCTCGGTGATTTTCACGCCGTTGGCCGCCATTGTGTCGATGAATTTCTGATGAACGGCGTCGGTGTCGTCGGTGGTGAACTGCCCGCGGGCGATTCCGCCTTGATTCGATATTATAATTATCAGATAACCAAGCCGATGCACTTTCTTCAGTCCTTCAATCACGCCAGGGCAAAGCACAAAATCGTCGGGGCGGAAAACGTAGTAATGTCCTGTGTCGTCGTTGATTACGCCGTCGCGGTCGAAAAATGCGGCTTTGTTTTTCCCTGCCATTACTGAAAAATTTTCTCAATGAACCGTCCAATCATATCAGGCCTGAAAATCAGCGGATAAACGAATCCGAATACGGCGCCGTAGAAGTGCGCGTCGTGCGCCACGTTGTCCATTCCGCGCTTGCCCATAAAATAGGAATAGGCCAGGTAGAGTATGCCGAAAAGCACGCCAGGAATGGGTATCACGCCGAAAAACAGAATCTTGCCCAGCGGGTCGAACAGAATGCAGGCGAACGTCACGGCCGCCACACCACCCGATGCGCCGATGGCACTGTAGTTGTAGTTATCTTTCTGTTTGATAAGCGAATATATGCACGCTGCAACTATTCCGCCAAAGTAAAGCCCCAGAAACAGCAGCGTGCCGTTTTGCGCGAAAAGCATTTGAAAATAGTAGATTGCAACGTCGGCAAACGAATAGAAAACCAGCATATTGACAATCAGGTGCGTCCAGTCGGCGTGCAAAAATGCGTGAGTCACAAGCCGATACCACTGATTGCGGTGGATAATCTGATAAGGGTTGAAGTCGTACTTGAACAATAGTTCAGGCCGCCTGAATGCGGTGTACGACACAAGGAATGTTACCGCAACTATCAGTAAAGTCATTGATTGTCAGTTTTTTGGACAAAACTCGAACGGAATGCTCAAAATCGAAGCGAAATCGAGCCCCAAACGCAGCATATCTTCGTCAATCTTCTCGTACGACCACTCAATCGACAGGTTGCGGCCCGATTTGTAGAGTTTGTCGAGTTGCGTCATAATCTCGAAAACCAGATGGTGCGACGCCGAACTCAAATACTTGAAAAAGAACTTGCACTGACAGTTGTTCAGCGCGCAATCGGGCGCCTTAATCCACTCAATCACAGGCGTATAGGTCGCCAGCGCGTTTTCGGGCGTTGAGTTTCCGCTGATAATAAAAATCGACAAATCAGAGTCAATCATTACTTCAGGCGTGTCGTCGGTACTATCAAATTTTAAGTAGTTCAAGCGTTTCTATTTTAAATTCGACAAAATCGCCTTGTAAATATCGTAATTTTTCGCACCAAAAAGCACAAATGTCACATTTTTTATCGATGGCATTTCGTTTAGGCATTCAACCACCTGACTGACAGCGATTTGTGCGGCTTCTTCGAGCGGATAGCCGTACACGCCCGTGCTGATGGCGGGGAAAGCGATGGTCTGAACGCCGTTAGCCACAGCCACTTCCATTGATTTTCGGTAGCAACTTGCAAGTTTTTCGGGCTCGCCGTTGTTGCCGCCGCGCCAGATGGGCCCCACGGTGTGAATCACGTGCCGCGCGGGCAGATTGTAGCCGCCAGTAATCTTCGCGTCGCCTGTCTCACAGCCATTTAGCGTGATGCACTCGTCGAGCAGTTTCGGTCCCGCCGCCCAATGAATGGCCCCGTCAACGCCGCCACCGCCCAGAAGCGAGTTGTTGGCCGCGTTCACAATGGCGTCCACGGCGAGTTTCGTAATGTCGCCTTCAACAATGCTAATCCGTTCTTTTACAGACATTTCCTTGTTTGGTTTTGTTGTAAAAATCCGCGTTCCGATTATCTGATTTTCGCACCGATTTCCGTATCGAGCGATTTCATAATCTGTTCCATTAAGCGGTCTATCTGCTTGTCGTTGAGCGTTTTCTCTTCGTCTTGAATGATAATGCTGATGGCGTACGATTTTTTGCCGTCGGCAATCTTGTCGCCTTCGTACACGTCGAACAGCGACACGCTCTTAATCAGGCGTTTATCGGCTTTCTGCACCACTTTCTTAATGGCGTCGAACGTCACGCCCTTGTCGATGAGCAGCGAAAGGTCGCGGCGCACTTCAGGGTATTTCGATATGTCGCTGAACGTAACTTTGTGGTTCTTAATGGCTTTCATAAGCACGGTCCACTCAAGTTCGGCAAAATACACGTCAGCCTTAATGTCAAACTCTTTGCGGATTTTCTTCGATACAATTCCGATTGTGGCAATCGTTTTTTGCGCGTAGATGAGCCGCAGTCCTTCGCTGTAGATTGAGTTTGAGAATGTTTCCTGACCCACTTTCGCCAAATCAATGCCCAAACGGCTGATAATCTGCTCGGTGGCACTCTTCACGCCGTAGAAACTTGCGGCTTTCTGCTTTGCCGTCCACGACTCGCCAGTTGAGAATCCTGTTGCCAGAAGGCCGAGTTTTTCGGTCTCGCTGTAGGCGTCGTGCGGATTCTCGCTCGTCGATTCGGGGTTGAAATAGTAGCAGTTGCCGAACTCAAACAGTTGTAAATCACTGTTTTGACGATTGCTGTTGAACGATACGGTTTCCATTGCGCCGTAGAGCAGCGTTTGGCGCATAACGTTCAGTTCTTGGCTCAACGGGTTCAGAATCCGCACCGAGTTTGAATCGCTGAAAGCGTCGTTGCCAACGTAATATGCGCTCTTTGTCAGCGAGTTACACATAATCTCGTTGTATCCAGCACCTGTCAGGGCGGTGGCAATCAGGTTGCGCATTTTGTTCACGTCGGGTTTCGGCTCATACGACAGCGTTGAGTTTACGTTGTCGCTGATTTTCACTGTGTTATATCCGTAGATTCGCAGAATGTCTTCAATCACGTCGGCTTCGCGCTGAACGTCGACGCGGTAGGGCGGCATTAGAATCTGCAGTTGCTCGTCGGTTTCCGAAACAATTTCGGCTTCCAGCCCGCGAATCACTTTCTTAACAAAATCTTTCGAGATATGCTCGCCTATCAGTCTGTCAATCTGCGAGTAACGCACCGTAATCTCAAATGGCTTGACGGGCGTGGGGTAGATGTCGGTGATTTCGGAACTGATTTGTCCGCCAGCGGTCTCTTTGATGAGCAGAGCCGCGCGTTTCAGCGCCGTGATGGTGATGTTCGGGTCAACGCCGCGCTCGAACAGGAACGACGCTTCGGTGTGCAAATCGTGGCGGCGAGCCGTTTTGCGGATGTAAGTGGGGTTGAAGCAGGCGCTCTCGATGAACACCGATGTGGTGCTGTCGCTGATGCCCGATTTCAGTCCGCCGAACACGCCAGCCATACACATTGGCTCTTTGGCGTTGCAAATCATTAGGTCTTTGGCGTCGAGCGAGCGCTCGGTGCCGTCGAGTGTCACAAACTTGGTGCCTGCGGGCATTGTTTTGACAATCACCTTGTTACCGTCGATTTTGTCAGCGTCGAAAGTATGCAGCGGCTGACCAAACTCGTGCAGAATGAAGTTCGACACGTCGACAACATTGTTTATCGGGTTCAGTCCCACCGATTTAAGTCGTTTTTGCAGCCATTCGGGCGACGGCGCAATCTTAATGCCCGTGATGGTGATGCCCGCATAGCGGCAGCAGCCTTCGCGGTCGACAATCTCAATGTCGATTTTACGGCTGTTGTTGTCAACCTTGAACGCGCTAACGTCGGGAATGGTGTATTTTGTTGGTTTATTGATGCTTAACGCCAAAGCCAAATCGCGGGCCACGCCAATGTGCGAAGCGGCGTCGATTCGGTTCGGGGTTATATCAACTTCGATAATTGTGTCATTTTCAACGTTATAATATTCGGCGGCAGGTGTGCCAACTTTCACGCTCGGGGGTAGCACAATAATGCCGTCGTGCGATGTGCCCACGCCAATCTCGTCTTCGGCGCAAATCATTCCGAACGATTCCTGTCCGCGAATCTTCGATTTCTTGATTACGAACTCTTTGTCGCCGTCGTAAAGCACTGTGCCAATGGTTGCTACAATCACTTTCTGCCCAGCGGCCACGTTGGGCGCGCCGCATACAATTGTCAGCAGTTCGGGGCCGCCCACGTCAACGGTAGTAATGTGCAGGTGGTCAGAATCGGGGTGGTCGATGCAGGTTTTCACTTCGCCAACCACAAGGCCTTTCAGTCCGCCTTTAACTGATTGATATTCACTAGTGCTGTCAACTTCAAGACCGATGCTTGTGAGTTTTTCGGCCACTTCCTGCGCCGTCAGGTCGGTGTCGATGTATTGCTTTAGCCAATTGTATGAAATATTCATTTTTTGAGATTTTTATCGAACCGCAAAATTACCTTTTTTCGGGTTATATGCAATTTGAAAATTAGCGCGGTTTCGATGAAAAAACGCCCAACCGGTCGAAACTGATTGGGCGGTATTGTGCGATGCAATTTCCTCAGTTATCGTTGGCGAATAGCACATTCCGCTTCTCACGCATATTCCTGATATCCTGAATATTATTGAAAATACTGATTAGTCCGAACGTCATCAGTAGGGCGAGAGCGGCGGCCACAATCGAGCGGGCGTTATCGGCCAGCCACGAGAGCAGGACCGTTTGCGCTTGGAAACTGAAAAGCGGAATGGCGGCGGGCGCCGAAAGCAAAAACGCAATGGTGACGCCGCCGCTGACGATGCCAACCACAAAAGCCGCCACCATAGCCATTTTGTAGCGGCGGATGGTTGCCTCCTGATGCCGCTTTATAAATTCCACAGCCTCCAAACGCTTTTCGAGCGATGCCATAAACTCCTCGCTATCATTGAATTGCGGTTTCTGCGCGAGAAAAAGTTCCTCAAGTGCCTTGTCTTTGTTCATATCTCCAGTTTTTCTTTCAGTTTGTCGCGTCCGCGCGATAATTGTTTCTTCACAGCGTCTTCCGACGTGTCGGTGATTGCCGCTATCTCTTTGATATTGTATCCGTTCAGATAAAACAACGTGATGGCCGAGCGCTCCTTTGGCGGTAGCGTCCGCAGGGCCAGATAAAGGCTCTGATGCTCGAACGAAGAGTCGGCCGCCGTTGGGCAGACTAGCGTCCGCGCCTCGTCGATGCTCTCCATTGTGCGACAACTCGCCTTGTGGTTCAGGAAAGTGTTGTGGGCAATCTTGAAGAGCCACGAGCGGAACCGGCCCTCGTCGCGATAGCCCGCCGATGCAATGTAGGCCTTCACCAGCGCGTCTTGTGCCAGGTCGTCGGCGTCGGCCTTGTTGCCGCAACAGAGCGCAAGCAGGAAACCACGCACGGCCGCCTGCTCACTCTCAATGTGCCCGATAAATTCTTCGCGAGTCACGTTTTACGCTTGTGCTGACAACTTGTTCTGTTCGGCTTCAATCTCTTTGGCGAGCATTTTCTTGCCAATAAAGTAATTGATTAAGAAGGCGATACCAACAGCAATCATAATGGTGCTCATAAATCCCGAAAACCAAAGGTTGCTCGGTGTCATTCCGCCGCCAAAACTTGTGCAAAGACAGAAAATCGCCAATCCAACACCCAGTAGTAATGTAATGCAGCCCCACAGCAGTTTGGCGAGCAGTTTCTCCTTCAGCAGTTTCTGCTTTGGCGCCATTTTTTTG
Organism: uncultured Bacteroidales bacterium; assembly: GCA_902790595.1. Lineage (GTDB taxonomy): Bacteria > Bacteroidota > Bacteroidia > Bacteroidales > SZUA-534 > RUG13583. The sequence goes on along the minus strand of CADASL010000002.1, from coordinate 87,638 downwards.
AGCATTTCGTCGATGTCCATTCCAGGATTCTTTTCCATTGCGGCCAGCACAATCTGTGTGCGCGAGTTGTTTTCGATGATTCTGCGGCGGTTGTTCAGCCATACAATCATTATCGGCAGTATGCACCCGCAGAAGATTGGTACTAAAATAGGTATTAACATTTCCATTTTCTTAAATTTTTAATTGTTAAACTTCTGTTTATTGAACCGATTCGCCATAATAACAAGTCTGACCGGCAAAAGGTGACGTCAAGTTTAAAGTTTTTTTCTGATTCGCCGACTTTCGTCGATGGCGGCAAGTGTGGCAATGGTGCAAACTATTGGCGCACAGTTATTTCATCGCGGTAAAAAAATATGATCTCGCCAATTCAAATAAAAGTTGCATTTTAGCAATTCAAAACCATATAGCATCGACACAATGACTACGCAAGCGATGACAAAAATAATTGCTGATTACTTCAAAACGCAACCAGTGGTGAAGGCGTGGTTGTTCGGCTCTTTCGCGCGCGGCGAGGAAGCGCCCGAAAGCGACATCAACATACATAAAAATAGTAACCCAATAAATCTCAATCCATAATGAAAGCAAATCTATTTATCGCATCGCTATTGTTGATATGTGCATCTTTTTCGCAAAAGTCTATCGATGATACACCAAACTATTTGTTTGACTATTACATCAACTACAAAGACTCTGTTGTGACAATCGATAAATCGTGGTTTTCGAAGTATCACTTTGTGTCGGATTTTTTTAGTGAAGAACCAAAAGAAGAAGAAACGTGCTACGTAAATGATAGTTGTTTCAATAATTGGCTTCGCGAAAACGATTTCTTGAACCATTGGCTATTTGAAATTATGTATAAAGATAGTGCCGTTTGTAAATGGTTGAAGACTCGGGGCTATGACGATAGGGTATTTGAACCAGATATAACTTCACAAACCAGAAGTGAGTTTTTAGCGGAGCGATTCGAGCGTGATAGCATTGAATATTATTATATCGGCAAATGCTGTATATCAGACAACTTTGACAGCTACCAAATAGATGAGATTTGTGAGAGTGTTGGTTCACCTGATTCGCCTTACTATTTTTACGATAGAAATACATACATATTCAATGTGCAAGGTTCACGATTGCTCTCAATTATAAAGACATTCCATTACTATTCGTATTCAGGTTATGGTGATAGTGGATATGAGTACACTACTCGTGTGGCGCCCAATACATACACCTGTAATAGCGTTACATTGAGTAGTGATGTCATATTTGCTGATGATGATTGGAGTAGAAAACAGAATGACCCTACCGAAGAATTGAGATATTCTATTGATGATAACGGCTTCGTCACAAGTGTGTCGTTGCACAGAAATAACAAGTCCGACTAATAGATAGGGAGTCTGATAACCGTTTTATGCTTTCGTGATTCGCCGACTTTCGTCGATGGCGGCGAATGTGGCTACAATGCAAACTATTGGCGCACTATATTTTATGCCGATTATGGCCAAAGTCAGCGGCAGAGCGAACAGCAGTGCACCCGCCACTTTGTTCATTGCTGAATGAACGGCCGCGAACTGCCGCTTTTCGGCGTAGACCGATACAATATTGAAAATCTTTATGCAGGCGATTGCGCCCGTCCAGACAATGAGCCAGACGGGAATGTTGACGGCGGGAATAAGTTTTATCAGGCAGACAACGACAAAAGCCATATCGGCGGCAGTGTCGAACTTCGAGCCGAACTCGCTTGCGGTGTTTGTGCGCCTTGCCACCCAGCCGTCGGCAATGTCGGAAACGCCAGCGGCGACATACAGCGCGAAGAACGTCGGCGTGAGCGCATTGCAGAACAAAATGGCTGCGCTGCACAAAATTCTGACGGTTGTTATGGCGTTTGCAAGGTTCATTAGGTGGAAACGACGGCCAATTGCGCTCACTTCTTCAGTTCCAGTTCATAATCTTTTGCGTCGAAATAGACCACTTCGCGGTCGGGGAAGATTTTGGTCACTTTGCAGAAGGAAGGCACTTTGAACTCATTGCCACTGTGGAAGTTACCGCCTTCGCAGCGCCAGCCGATATATCTGACGGTGCCGTCTTCGAGTTCTTCGGTCTGCCGCTGTTGGCTCTCGAATTTCAGAACACCGTTCTCTTTTTCGAAACGGAAAACGCCTTCACCACAAACGCCGTTGAATGTGATTGCGGCTCGGCAACTGACGCTGTCAACGTCTTCATATTCAATAAAATCGGATAATAGAAACGACGGATTGAGCATCGCGTTTTCGGCCAGCAAGGTTAGGTACATCGTGCGTTCCATATTGGGCGCTTTTTGGTCGAAAAGTTGGAAATGTTTTGCAATGAAGCCTTTCATTCCGCCGCTTCGCGTTGTGGTGTCGAAATAGTCAACGCCTTCGAACGGAATGCCCATAATGGCTGATTTACAGAACGCTTCGCGGTGCGGACAGTCGGCAAAAATCCACAGGTCGTAGTCCATCCGAATGCTCACGCCCTTCTTCTCGTTGAACACGAAATCGGCTTGTCGGAAAAGGCAGTGCGTAATGTTGTGCTTTGGGGTGCCCGCAAGGCCGATAAATTCGCAGAAATCCTTCAGGCAGGCGGGCAGTCGGTTTATCTCATCGGCTGTGCAAAGTCCCGCCGCTTGGGCAGTCCTGCCTTCACGCTCTTGCATTTCGGCTTTAAAATTCCGATAAATGTCTGATTCGCCGCAATTTAAAAATACGACCACGCCGCCAATGGCGACCAGAATGATTGTGATTATGAGCATAAAACGTTTCATTATTCGTAATCGTAGAGTGATATATGCAGGATTTTCCACTCGCCGCAGGATATTCGCGCGTGTCGGCCTTGGTGGTCTTGGTCGCCGTTGTGGCGGCGCACAAAGTTTATCGCGCCCTGGTCGTCAATGGTCACTTCATCGACACTGAGAATGCCCTTGCGCGGCCCTTTGAACTGACTGCCGTTTTGCGTCGGCTTGTTGTTGCCGCCTGCGGCTATGAAACCGTCTTCGCCCAGCACAAGTTGCTGCTCGTGAGCCTTTTCGTAGGCCGAAGCAAACGTCACCACAACGCCCGTTCCAGCCAGCAAATAGTGGTTCGGGGCCAGTTTCAAGAGTACGGCGCCGCCTTCGGGCCAGACAGAGCCGTCGGTGGCGCGCGGATCCCAAGGCAGGGTGAAGTAGTGGCGGCAGGTTATCACCATATCGTTGTCGGTAATGACGCGCTCTTTGTCGTCGGCGTCGAACAGCAGGCCGTAAGATTGCAGCGGCTTGATTTTGGTTTGCCGATTTCGAATTTGCTTTAACAGTTTGTAGGCTTCGGTAACGCTTTGTGTCTCAGCGGGCTGCGCCTGGTCAATGGCGAAGGGTGAAAAGCCAATGGCGCCGTGCTGGCCGAAAGCGTACATCGCCCTTGCGCCGCTGTTCTCGCAGCATCGGCTTTCGGGGATAAACAGCGGATTGCCAGGCAGTGCGTATTGGTCGGCCCAGCCTTTGAAGCCAGTGTCGTAAATGTCGGGGGCTATGCAGAGCAGTTGCGGCGCGCCCGCCCGCCAAATATCGATAAGGTGAGCCAGCGGTCCTGCCGACGGATATTGCCCAGGCTGGCGTCCGCGGCTGTTCATTGCGGCGTTCACGTAGAGCGGAATGTTGGTGTACTGCCTTGCTGTCTCGCAAAGGTGGCCCACATATCGGGCGTAGTTGTAAGCCATAAAAATCTCGTCGGTAAATATGTCATTTCCAAATACTTCGGTCCAACTATGGCCGTTGGCGTTGAACCGATTTTTGAGCCAGGGGTGAAGTGTGCTGGTGTTGTTTTTCAGGTAGTCCATCAATTCCTGCGGAACGCCTTTGTTATAAACTTCGTCGGCCAACGGTGAGTGGTCGCGGGCATCTTCGAGCATACCAATCTCATTTTCAACCTGCACCATCGTCACCACATCGGCGGCCGTCTGGCTGATATGCTTCATCAACTCGCCAAAGGCCTTGTTGTCGGCTTTGAACACGTTTTCCGAAAAGCAACTTGCTATCTCGAGTGGCTTGCCGCTGGCTGTCCGCGCCCGCGGAAACTGCCTGGTGTCGGTCTTGAACCACGACGGGGCGTAGCACGACATTGAGTTTTTCCAGGCCCCGAACCACAGAAACACCACTTTGAGTTGCAGTTGCCGCGCCTGCTCAACGGTGCGGTCGATAAGCGTGAAGTTGAACTGGCCAGGCGAAGGTTCCATCATTTCCCAATAGGCGGGCACCAGCACCGTGTTCAACCCCAAGGCCTTCATCCGTGGCATCACATCGTCAATGTCGGCGACGCAGGTTGCGGCCGAATTGCTCAACTCGCCGCCCAAAATGAACAAGTCGCTCTGGGCCGCCGCCATCATCGCTGTCAGCCCTGCAAAAATCGAGAGAAATATCCTTTTCATCATCCTTAACTGTTTTGTCAAAAATATGAAAAATTGTTTTCCGCCCGCAATGCCGATTACCATCCGCCAGGCCGTCCGCCGCCAGGGCCGCCGAATCCGCCGCCGTTGCCGCCCGAGTATGACGACAGCGACACTTCGGAACCTTCGCTCGCCGAGCCGCCGACAACAAACATTCCGTTGAACAGGCTCGTTCCGCCCGTCACCGACGCGCCGCTCACGAGTGTCGGTTTTTCGGCGCCCGACACAACCAGCGGTGTGCCGCCGCTTGTGGGTGTCTTGAAGGCTATCTCGGTGTCGCCCGCGGTCATCGAGTACCAGGTGTTTTTGTCCCACGACGCGGCCTGATAGCAACTCTGCGTAAGGCTTGCGCCCGATTCCAGTCCGCCCACAGCCACAATTGTGCCGCCTGACACGTAGAGTTTGCAGCCGCCTTCGGTGTTGGCGTCGATTGCCAGTTCGGGCGCCGAGGTGCCGATTGCATAAATGGTGCCACCTTTAATGTAGAAATTGCCGTTGGCGTCGAGGCCGTCGTTCTTAACGGCGTATCCACACACATATCCGCCTTCAATGGTGAATGTTCCTGCCGAGTTTATTGCGTCGTCGGCTGCCGAATAACTGTAAACCACGCCGTCGGTAATGATTATGTTGCCTTTCGACTCAATTCCTTCATTTGCAGCGCATTTGACCGCAACCGAGCCGCCCGCAAAGATTATGTTGCCGTCGAACTTTATGCCCTTGGCCGACACGCTGTTTGAATTGGAAGAGTTGCCGCGGCCGAACGGATTGGCCGACGATTGGCCGTAGTTTGAGCCGCTGACGGTCACCGTCACGCTGCCGCCGTTGAAGCAGCCCGTCAAATCGCCGCTTATGCCTTTGCCGCCCGCGCCCGAGTTGGTTATGTCGAGCGAGCCGCCGTTGATTTCGAATAGGCAGTCGGCCTTTATTCCAGCGGTGCCGCTGTATTCCGCGTCTTCGCTATCGTATGCCGCTGAACCAGTGACGTTTATCACCGTTGTGCCGCCGTTTATGCAGACAAGCGAGTCGGAAGCAATGCCCTTCTTCATATTGGCCGACACACTTATATTGATAGTTCCGCCCGAAACAATGACTGCGTCTTTTCCGCGTACGCCGTGCCCCGCCGACGAACTGACGGTGACCGTGGGCGTGCCCATAAAATGCACGTAGTCGTCGCTTGTGATTCCCGATTTGCCTTGCGCGGTGACGCTTAGCGTGCCGTCGCCGCTGAAAATGAGTTGTCCTTCGCTGAAAATGGCGGCTTTCTCGTCTTCGCCGTCGGTGGTGGAATAGGTGGCGGCGTCTTTCAGCGCGTTGTCGCCTTTCACCACCACAAAGCAGCGTTTTTTGCCCTGATTGTTAATGGCTGCGCCCTGCGAGTTGGTCAGGTCCAAATTGTTGAGAATCAGCGCCTGTTTCTTCTGATTGTACAGTTTCAGCAAGCCGTCGGCCGCCGTTCCCGAAAGTTCGAAAATCACCTTCTCGTCGGTGGTGTTGTTCACCGTCACGTGGTTTCCGCTGACGACCACAATGCCGTTCTCGTCGCCCGTAACCTGCGCGCCGCCGTCGGCAAACACTATTTTTATGGTGCGGTCGAACTTGGTTTCCGCAAAGTTGTCTTCTTCCAAAATTGAATTGTCGAACTTTGGCGACACCGTGGTGGTGTCGGCCGTGGCGGTTTGGCTTTCGCCGACGGGCGTTATGTCGTCGAAATTGTCGGTTGAGCAACTTCCGCAACCTATCAGCAGCATCGCGAAAGCAAAATATCCTTTTTTCATAGCACACATTTTTTTGTTAAACCTGCCGCTAAAGTAGGGCGGGCTTGCGCCAACGCCAACTTTATTCAACAAACGCCGCTTTTTCTTCAACAAATCGGCTTTGTCCGAGCCGAAATCCTATATCTTTGCCATTATGGAAACGGCACAAACAGGACTATTCAACTACTTGTTACAGTTTGTGATACAGATTTTACCTTATCTGTTTTTGCTCTTGCTGCACCATTTCCTTCTTGCCCCGCTTTTCTTCCGCCGAAAACTGATTGTTTACGTCCCCGTAACGTTGGTTTTGCTTGTCGGTTTCGGGTTTTATTGCTTCAATGTGGGCAATCCGATTGCGTCGCCGCAGGGGCCGCAAGGAATGTTCCAAGGCCCGCCGCCAATGGCGCAGGAAGGCTCTGTGCCGCCGCCAATGCCAATGAACGTGCCGCCCGCCAACGGAACACCGCCGCCGTTTGACACTCTGAACCGTCCCGCGCCAGCCGAAATGCGTCCTGCCGAAGGAATGCCGCCGCAGATTTTGCCCGACCGCGGACACCGCCCAATGCGCCCCGAGACTATGAAACTGCTTATGGCTCTGCTGCTTATAGGCGTTGATTTGGGTGCAATGGCCTATGTCAAGAACATTCGCACCGAAAAGCAGATTCGGGCTCTCAAGGCTGAAAATCAGAAGAATCAGGCAACAATCGAAGAGTTGAACCGCAGTGCGGCCAATGCGCGGAAAGCGGAAAGTGAGTTGGTATTCAAGACTGATTACAAGCAAGTTCGCGTCAAGCCCGACAACATTCTTTACATTGAAGGAATGGGCGAGTACCTGAAGATTTTCCAGCACGGCGCAGCCACGCCGCTGGTGGTTCTAATGAGTATGAAGCGCATTCTTGAGCAACTGCCCGACGACCATTTCGCCCGCGTCCACAAGTCGTACATTGTGAACTTGAACCGCATTGCCAACAGCAGCCGCACCCAAGTCACAATGGAGAACAACACCACAATACCCATAGGCGAGTCGTACCGTGTGGCGGTTTCGGAGAGGCTCAATGGGAAGTCATAATGGGTGTTAAATGTCTGTTATAAAATTATTTATTTCGATTCGACGTTGCAACGGGAAGCGCATTCCTTCCTGCGTCAGTCATAAGCCCGCGTTCCTCCAAATCGTGACAGCGCTGTATGTTGAGTTCAGTCCAGTGGCTTCCTTTCCGTCGTGGCGAAAGCCGTTGCGCCAACCTTCCGTCGCCTATGCGTTTGGTTGTCGAGTCAATCCAGCCGAAGCATAGGGCTTCCTCCACCACTTCAAGGTAGGGGATGGCGTCGGGGCGGGTGGTCTTGCTTCGGTTGCAGGTCACCCAGCAGTGAGAAGCGCTTGAGTGGTTAGCCTCCAGCCATTCGCGCAGTTGCGCCCGATTGCCGTAATCAAGCAGGAAGTCTATCTCCATTTGGCTGATTATGAATGTGTTTTATTCTTCGTAGCCCAATTGCCCAGGCAAGCGAAGTTTTTCTTTGTGGGGAAATGTCGCCTCATACGCATCGAAGGCATCGGGATTCTCATCGGCCACAAAATAGCCTTTGGGCGGACAATAGGTGCCCTCGCGGATGCCCCAATAGCCGGGAATTAGTTCCTGCGCAAGAAAATACGGCACATCTGATTCTCTCGGCTCGCAGTGATAATGGATTTTCAACTTGCTTGCCAAGTCAAAACCAGCGTGTTTGTAAAAATCGATGTTGCCTTCCATCGAAAGCAGACCGATGCCCAGTTCGCGAGCCTTCGCCAGCGAGTGGTTCAAAAGTTTCAGCCCGTATCCTTTTCGCTTATAATCAGGGTGAATGCTGATAGGTCCGAAAGTCCACGACGGAAATATCGCACCATTGTCAAGAACGATTTCCGCCTTTGAGTACATCACGTGCCCGATGATTTTTCCGTCTTCCTCCATCACAAAATCAAGGTCGGCAACGAAATCGGGATTTGTGCGGTATTGGTTTAGCACGAAATGCTCCAGGCATCCAGGGCGATAGACATTCCAAAACGCTTCGCGCGTAAGGTTCTCAACTTCACGGTAATCTTCGGGACGCTCTAATCTGATGTTCATATTTTATTGATTTATATCTTTTTCAATCTTCGACGACAGCACCTTCGCCCATAACGCTCCGGCAATGTTGTGCCATACGCTGAACACGGCACCGGGCACGGCAGCCAGCGGCATTGTAGCGAAATGCGTCTGCGCAAGCGTGCAGGCCAGCCCCGAGTTCTGCATTCCGACTTCAACCGACACTGCCGCACTTTTCCGAGTGGTCATCTTGAGTGTTCGCGCAAGCAGCCAGCCAAGCGCAAAACCGCAAACATTATGCAGGGCAACGGCAAAAATGATTGTCAGCCCCACGCTCATCAGTTGTGCGGAATTTGCAGCCACCACCGAGCCTACTATCAGAACAATTACTATCGACGAAACGGCCGGCAGATAGGCGGTTACGGCCTTTGTAAACTCGGCGAAGAAACGCTTTATGACAAGACCGATGCTTATCGGCAGAATTATCACCTTGACAATCGACCAGAACATACTCAGCACATCGACTTCAACGCTCGCTCCAACCAGCAGCCACGTGAGCAGCGGTGTTAGGAACGGCGCCAGAATGGTTGACACGCAAGTCATTCCAACCGACAGGGCCAAATCGCCTTTGGCAAGATAGGTTATGACGTTCGACGCCGTGCCGCCAGGGCAGCAGCCCACAAGCACCAGACCCACGGCAAGCTCGTCGGGCAAACCGAAAATCCGCGCAATCGCAAGGGCAAGCAGCGGCATAATGCCGAACTGCGCCAGACAGCCAATGCCGACATCTTTCGGGCGGCTGAACACAATTTTGAAGTCGGTGGGGTTGAGCGACAGTCCCATTCCGAACATCACCACGCCCAGAAGGTAGTTTATTGAACTTGTTTTCACCCAGTTGAACGAAGCCGGGACAAACAGTGCCACAACGGCTGCCGCCAAAACCAAGACGGCCATATATTTTGCTATGAATGTGCTTATTTTCAGTAGCATAAGGCTATTGTTTCAGATTGTTTCTCCATTGCTGTGCGCGGACGGCGATATTGCGCTGCAGACACTCGCTGTAAAGCCACGGCTCGCAGCTGTGAATGTCGCCAACGTTGATAAAATCGCGGTAAGCCGGATATTCCGCACCGCTGTAACCCTCAACCACCAGCACGTGATATTCAGGCGAAAGCGTGACGGTGATTGTGTCGTGAAGCGTGGCGGGCGTGGCGTCGGTGCGCCAGTTGACGGGGTTGATGGCTATGCAGGATGCCGAAATCACCGGATTGGCATATTTCACATCTTTCACCGTGTTGTAGCAGATGGTGACTCCCGTGTCGCTCTCGTCTTGTGCGGGACGGATGTGGTGGCACGCAGCAGTGTCGGCCGGCGTAACCTTGTAGCCCAGGACGTAGGCGGCAGCCAATTGGCAGTATGTCTCATCGCTGATGTGCTTGAGCAGTTCAACCACGGCCAATCCGCCCTGACTGAATCCCGCAATTATCAGCGGCCGTTGCTTGTCGCGATGTTGCTGAAAATGGTCGAAAGCCGTGCAGACATCGGCCATAGCAAGGCGTGTGCGGCGAGTTATGGTGTCGTCATTTTGCGTGAGAAAGGCGTCAATGGTGGCGTGGCGGTAGAATGGCGCGTAGAAACGGTTGCCGGGCGACATATAGGCTGCCGCGCGGTTGATTTCAATGGCCATTCGGTTGCGGTGTTCGGGATTCCACACGTCGGCATAATGGCGGGTGCGGCCGAGACTGTCGGTCCAGTCCTCCTCCCAAGTTGAGACCACATAGAAAACATCGGCTCCAGTGTTGTCGGGGTCGGCATCAACGGTAATCCACATTGTGGAATCGGCATAATCGGGCGCTTGCGGCGCAATGCCAACAACCGCAATCGGCTCGCAAGAACGGCTTGTGCCATTGGTGCACGACACCGCCAAGGCTGCGCATATCGCGAAAGCGGCAAAATAGAACGGATTGATTTTTAATGGATTTTTGTTCATTTCCTTTATGTTTTATTCGTTATAACAATCTGATTCCCAAACCAACGGATTGTGTTCAATGTATTCGGCAATGCAGTTCATTTCGTTTTGGTTACGCACAATGCGGTCGTGGTAGCGCGGTTGCCACGCAAAGGGGATTCCGTTTTCGCGGGCGTATTTTGTTACACGCGCCTTTAAACCACGGATAATTGTTCCCAATGTTTCATTCAACATTGGATTTTTGTTTCCTGTAACACCGCCCGTAGGGACGCGATTCATCGCGTCCGCACCAATATTGTCAACGGACGCGATAAATCGCGTCCCTACATTGTCCGATGTTTTATCGCCGTCGATCACCACAATCAAATGCGTGTGGTTGGGCATAATAACATACAATGGGATTGTGGCATACGGATAATGATTCTGAATATTTTCAATTTGTGCGCGCAAACATTCCCCCACCGCCGTCAATTGCGTTTGGCCATCGTGCACCTCGCCGAAATAATGTTCACGCCCGCCCGTGCAAATGGTGACAAAATATTCCGCACCATTGTATTTGTGCCAATTGGCGCGGGGCGTATGACGGACAGGTAATGGCATTGGAATTATGGTTGTTTAATTTCGTTTCTATGCATAACACAGTTTATCCCACAATTCTTCAGGCAACATTTCCTTGAAATTTTCTTCGCTGCCTTCGGGAATGATAATTTTTTGCAAAGACTCGCATCCGCGAAAAACATATTCGCCAAATTCGTTTACGGAATCTGCTATTGTTATTTGTTGCAATGAATTGCATCCTTCAAAAACCATATCTCCAATAAACGTAACGGAATCGGGAATGATGATTTGTTGCAATGACACACAATTCAAAAAAGCCCACTTCTCAATACTTGTAACACTATTGGGAATTGTTATATCTCGTAAAGATTTACAATCGCAGAAAGCCTCACCTCCAATTTCTGTTATTGAATCAGGAATGGTTATCTGTTGCAATGACTCGCAACTCCCAAAAGCCCCGTCTGCAATTCTTGATATTGAATTGGGAATGTTTATTTCTTGCAAAGCCAAACAAAACGCAAAGGCTTCATTTCCAATGTTTGTTACGGAATGGGGAATTGTAATCCTCTGCAACGATTTACAATTATTAAAAGCCCAACCATCAATGTCTGTCACTGAATTTGGGATTGTGACTTCTTGCAGAAATACACATTCACGAAAAGCACCTTCCCCTATCGTTTTAACCGAATTGGGAATGACGATACGCTCCAAAGATTTGCAACCATAAAAAGTTCCAATTTCAACCCTTTTGATTGTATTAGGAATTGTTATTTCTCGCAGAGATTTGCAACTATTGAAGGCACCTTCCCCAATTGTTATAATCGAATCGGGGATTATGATTTTTTGTAAATATTGGCAATTATAAAATGCAAGTGAACGAATGCTTTTTGTGCCATCTTTTATTTCATACGATTCAATATCACAGCAATTACATAAAAGCAATTGTTCGCCGTCTGCACTGTACACAACGCCTAACTCGTCTGTTACGCTGTTAGTGCTTTCTTCTTCATTTTTATTAGTTGTTAAGGTGCTCATTTTTTGTTAAACCATAAATGTTTTTCAAAATCCTCAAAATCTTCATAGTCTTCATAATCTTCATCATCGTTTTCTTCGTCATCTTCACTGTTACCATATTTCGCTGCAAAATCATCTCCATTTTGGTAAATGATTAATGAATCATTGAGAAAATCAGGTTTTCTCCCGCTACCATCAGTAGCATAAGCAACCAAAGAATGCTCCAACCCCGTTAAACTTGGCAAACACAGTAAATAATAATCACCATTTGCGTTTTGTCGACACTTAAATTCCGATTCCTCAAAATCGTTAAGTTTCACACAACAAACAATTTCTGCGTTTTTGAAATCGAAATTAGATGTATCAACATATATTTCATCTAATCGTTTTAATTCAAAAAAACACTTCTTTGTTGCGGTAATATCAGCCATAGCATCGTGTTCATCTTCAAAATTACTGCCGAACAATTTATAGTACAATTCTTGCAATTTGGGATACTTATAACCATTGTGTCCTCGTATCTTGCAATAATCAACGGTGGACTGCATTGTACAAATACTTTTTTTATGGCTAACAATATCTCGTAACCAAAGCCTATATAATTCAGCACCTACAACGTGTTGGTCGAAAGAAATGTTATGTCCGACTAAACATTGGGCTCGTTTAACGTCATTCAAAAAATTATCTATTACTTCTCGTAATGACTTTCCAACACGCATAGCCTTTTCTGTAGTGATTCCGTGTACATTTGTCGCATCTGTTGGAATTACAAAACCATCAGGCCTCACTATTTCGTTTCCTTGGTGCATAGTGTTGCCATTTATGTCGGTCAATATCCAACCTAATTGCACAAGCCTAGGCCAATTATTTGTGTCGCGTGCAGGTGCGTTGTAATTTCTTGGTATGCCTGTTGTTTCTGTGTCGAAGAAGAGATAATAAGGTGGTAAGGTTTGTTTTCCAAAATCTTGTGAACTTTGCTTGAATTCTGATTTTTCCAAAATAATACGATAGTCACAATCATTTTCTTCCACATTATAAAGCATTTTGCAACGCAAAGTCTCATCTTCGGTGCTAACAAACAGCAAGTCTTGCTCGCCTTTGCGCACGTCAAGGTTGAAATATATACCAGTTTTGGCAATGCCTTTCTCTTCATCGAAAAGGAATACACGGCATTCCAATTCGGTCTTAATATGTAATGATGAACAACCCATATATGATAGCGTTTTATAGTTCAGACAAATTTAATGATAACTACAAAACGCACGAAAAAGACAAATCGGATTGTTTATAAAAACCAAAATGGCCGCCGCCGCTTTACACCATCGCAACGTTTTGTTTATTGAAAATACAAGCCCAGCCAAACTTGTGGCTTAAGTCGCGAAGCAGTTCACGGTCGCGCACAGGAATGGTGATTGAAACCGTTTCGCGTTGGCTGTTGCGTTCTGCAATGGCCGCAGTGTCAAGGTCGTATTGTGTTTGAAGGTTCATCCAGATGTCGGCAGGAATGTTGAGAGCCTTTTCCAAAGCCATTGCCACGCTTAATGACACACCGCGCTTGCCGTTTATGGTTTCGCTCAAAACCGATGGCTTGATGCCCGTTTCGGCAGCCAGTTGTTTCTGCGTCATCCCGCGTTCTTTCAACTCATCCTTAATCATTTCGCCAGGATGCGTTGCCAAAAAAGGTGTCAATTCTTTATTTTTCATAGTGTTTCGAAATTTCAATTAATAATGCGTTTACAATTATGCCGTCCGCGTCAGGCGAACTTGTGAATAGCAGGCGGTATTGTTCGTTAATCCACACAGCGTCAACACCATTAAGGTCGCCTTTCTTTTTCTCGTAGTGCAGCGATTTGATTAAAAACAAGTCCTCAATCCGCCGCGCGGCCTTTATGAAGTTAACCACTTTGATGTAACGCTTGACAATGTCTTTCGACAGACGCTTGTATTGTTGGTCTTGCGTTGAGCCTGTAGTGTATAACTCTTCTAATGCCGTATTTCCAAATTCGATATTCATTTGGCAAAATTAGCGTTTTTATTACAAATTATCAAATTTGCGAATTTTTATTGTGGATTTTGCGAATTATTCGATGTTTGATTTTGGGCATTTTGAAAGAAAAAAATAAGTTGCCAACGCATTGCATTATCATTTCCCCAATTCGCAAAAAAAAAGGGGCACCAATCGCGCCCCTCTTTCCAATTTAATAACTCTGTGCTCTCCGTCTCTCCCTGCGCCCTCTGCGCTATTTCCTCATTTCCCAATCCTCAACCACCATTAAATCCTTTCCCGCGTCGCCTTTGAAGATGAAATACAGGTCGTGGCGGCCCGAAACGGGTTTCAGCGCGGCCTTGAACTGTTTGAATGTCTGCGAGTCCTTTGTCTTTGCAATGTTCACAGTGCCAAGCAGTTCGCCGTCGGCCGAATCAATGCGGACCTCAATCTGCGCCGCACCAGCCGCCGACGCGCTCACGGTTATCGACTTCGCGCCAGCGCCAAAATCCACGTTGCGCAGTTTCAGGCTCTCGCCGTTGTCGATGTTGTTGAGACAGATTTTGCCCTTGCCGTTGATGGTTGTTTTCAGTCCGTAGCCCCACGCCATTGTGGCGGCAGGCACCTTGCGGAACGGATTGAAAGCGTCAATCGGCTCAAGCGTAGCGTCGTGAAAATAAGGCACTTCCGCAATTGTGCCGTCGGTGTTGTAGTGCATTTCGGCCGCCGACACCGAGCGGCGCTCGTGGTGCTTGTATGTCTCAAGGTGCATAAGGTCGTAATTCAGACCGAAAACAAACGATTTCCCCTTATAATCAATGATTCCAGGGTGGTTGCCGCGCGTGCGCTGCGTGTGGTTCATAATGTGCCCCTTGTACTGCCACGGGCCTGTCGGACTGTCGCTCATAGCATAGCCGATGCCTTCGGGGCAGCACGTCGACGCAAACGCCAGATAGTAGTGCCCGTTGCGCTTGTAGAACCACGGACCTTCCTGATAATCAGGAATTTTATAATCCAACTGCACAATCTCGCCCGAGTACGAAATCATATCCTCGTTCAACTTCACGTAATAAACATTTGGGTTGCCCCAATACATATAAGCCTGCCCGTCGTCGTCGATAAATACCGATGGGTCAATATCGTACCAGTGTTCCTTTTGCCATACAAGCGGCTGCCCCAGCGGGTCGCGGAACGGCCCGAAGGGCGAATCGGCCACCAGCACGCCAATGCCGTGACCGTGAATGGGGCAGTACATAAACCACTTGCCATTGCGCTCAACCACGCACTCGGCCCACGCGCCGTTCTTGCCGTCGTAGTACTTGAAATCGTCGAGCGAAGCCACCGCACCGTGGTCGGTCCAGTTCACCATATCGGTCGATGTATATAACAGCCAATCAAACATTTGGAAGCCGTTGGCTGTGTCCTCGTCGTGAGTTGTGTAAAGATAGATGGTGTCGCCGTGAACGTACGGTGCGGGGTCGGCAGTGTATTTGGTCTGTATAATCGGTTGATTTACATCGACATTGAATTTCCACCAGTCAAGGTCGAACAGTTCCTTGTCGCCGCCGCGGAAGAGCAGATAAAGGTCGTGCACGCCGCTCACCTTGCCAGTGATATTTCCGTGAAACACAGCATTTTCGGGCCCCACTTTCACCTGTGCAATGGGGCGGTTGCCAATATTGTCGATATAAAACTCGATTGTGCCAGGATTTTGGCAGTTAAGAACCTCAACCGTAGCCAGTTGCGGCTGACGGTCGCCAAAATCAACATTGCTCAACTTAATCCAGTCGCCATTGTGCACCGATGTCACAAAATGCCGCCGTCCAGCCCGTCGGTCAACCTTCACGCCCCACGAGTCCGACATTGTCTCGGCCTGCGTCACCGCATACGGATTGAGCGTCGCCACCGCCTTCACGCCCGTCTTGGTGAACGGAATGAACGGAATCGACCCGTCGGCCCCGAACTCAAACTCTTCAACGCAAGTTGAGCGCTTGAATCCGCCGCCGTTAGGCAGAGCGCCGTTGTGGTAGAACATATAGTTGTGCCCCTTGAACTCGATGTTGCCGCCGTGGATGGTGAAACTGTTTTCGGCCTCGTCCATAATGCGTCCGCGGTAGGTCCACGGCCCGTCAATCGAAGTTGCCGTTGAGTAGGCCATATGCTCGGGCACGCCGCCAGCGGGGTACGACAGGTAGTAGGTTCCGCCGCGCTTCATAAGCCACGGGCCTTCCTCGTAGCCCGTCATAAGTTCTTCCTTGCCCTTGCACCAGTTCATTTTTTTCGATTCAGGACCGAAGCAGGCAGGGTCCGTAAAACCAGGAATCTCTTTGTAACCGTCTGCAAATGAGACCATATCGTCGTTCAGTCGGCCATACCAGCAGCCCTTGTTGCCCCAAATCAGGTAGGCAGCGCCGTCGTCGTCAATAAAAACCGATGGGTCGATGAACGAGCAGCCCACGGCCAGCGGTTTGCCGATGGCGTCGGTGTATGGCCCTTGCGGATTGTCGGCCACAGCCACCGCCAGAGCGTCTTCGCCTTTGTTGGTGTTGCAGCAGACGTACCAGTACCATTTGTCGCCGCGCTCAACCGCCTGCGAAGCCCACGCGCGGTCGCCCTGTGCCGCCCAACTGAACGTCTCGGTCGATACAGGCGCGCCCAGATAGGTCCAGTTCACCATATCGGTGGTGCTGAACAGCAGCCAGTCCTTCATTTTGAAGTATGTGGCGTCGTCTTCGTCGTGGTCCACAAACAGATAGACCGTGTCGCCGTGCACGTAGGGCGCGGGGTCGGGCGTGAAGACGGTTTTGATGACCGGATTTTGCTGTGCTGTGGCACAAATGGCTGTCGCTAAAAGAGTTGCGGTGGCAAATAGTTGTTTCATACTCATTTGTTTTAAGTTTCTGTTTGCCAAAGATAATGAAATAAAAGTATAAAATACTTTTTTAGTAGAAATTAAGTAAATAATATCGATTGAAAAATATCATTATCTTTCAGCCATAATAAATTCATTACTAATCTAAACTCTAATCTTTATGAAGAAAAAAATTATCGCCGCTGCGCTGACAATTACAGCCACTGCGGCAATTCTCGCCACTGCAAGCTGCACACGTGGCGACATTGTTATTGAGTCGCCCGAATCGATGGGTTGCATAAATATGAGTTGGGGCAACTTGGAAGCAACCAAGGTAATCATTGCCGACACAGCCACAACTGTTTGTTTCAGAATGAAATATCCTATCGATAGGCCTTTCCGCTTTGTATCGAATAGTTATTTGAGAGATGAAGTTGGCAATCGCTATTCGCTGCGTTCGGCTGTAGGCATTAAGCTCGACGATATTATTTCAATGCACGACAGCGTTTTTGAGTTTACAATGAACTTCGAGCCGTTGCCGCGCAATGTACAGATGTTAGATTTTATCGAAGGCGATGTTGATAGGGCTTTTAAATTGCTGGGTATCCACGATAAGAAAATCGAACAGAACGTTCCTACTTTCGAACAACTTTCGGCGGCATATCCGTTCACCATTCCTGATGACTGGCTCGCCACCGACACCATAACTGTCCGTGGTCGGTTAGAAGAATACGACGCTGAAAAATTAGGATTCCCAGTGCTGCAAAGCGTCGTCACTGATGTGTTTGGTGGAAAAGGTAAAACAATAGTGCTGAATATTGCTGACGATGGCTCGTTCGAAAAACGGTTTTGCGCAAGCTATCCTGTCTGTATGGATTTTTGGGACCGCAACTCAAACAACGGTGTTACTATGCACTTCTCGTTTTTTGCCCGTCCTGGTGATACTGTCGACATAACCCTGCTGCCAAACAAATTCGGCGTTTACGAATGCTTCTATAATAGCGGAAGCAGCAAAGATGTTGAGCGTTGGCTGAAATCGGATTTGTTTGAAGATTTATCTTACAAAATGGAGCTTTTCGATGGAAGTTTTGAAGATGCGAAAATTGAAGCCGACAAACTATGGAAAAACCTGACTTTGCGCCTTGCCATAATCGGTCGAAGCTGTCATTTCACACCAATGGAAATGCAGTTGGCTATGGCTGATATGCAGACGTATTTCGCTTTTGCACTGATGTCGTATGCAATGTATCGAATACAAAAATTAGAAATGCCAATGGCAGTAAATGGCGCTATTTATATAAATTTCGATGACCTGTCTTCGAACTCGTACGATACCACAGAATATGCTGCCTTGCTCAATGTGAAAAATTACGAGCCGTTGCACCGAGTTGACTTCGACAACCCGCTGTTAATGTCAAGTTATATCTATTCCACAACTGTAAACCGCCTTCAGTATCCCGCTGCCATTATGCGTTTAAGGATGAAAATGGAATTCCGAGATGGATATAATCAGAATTCAATTGACACCGTTTTTGCCGCTTACCGCGATTTGATGGGTTGCGACCACAACAATCTGATGGCGCAGATATGCTGTTACAAGAATATGCAAACTCAAAAGGGATTGAAACGCGAAGATTTGGAATTGTGTCTGCCATATCTTACCAATCCATATGTCCGCAAAAAAGCAGAGCGGTATATCGATGAGCAGTTTGCTCCGGTCGATATCGCGACACCGCTCCCGAACAACAATCCGGCTACCGATTTCATTCACTCGTACAATGCAAAATATCCAGGGCGTTTCCTTGTGTTCGATTTTTGGGGAATGGGCTGCGGACCGTGTCGTCAGAATATAGAATCAACCAAGCAGCTGCGTGCCGAAATTGCCAAACGCACCGATGTCAAACTCATATTTGTTGCCGAAGAGTACACTTCCGAAGGTGGCGAGCCATACAAAAAATATGTTAGCGAGTGGCTTGCCGACGAAGAGACAGTCTGTCTGCCTGTGGCCGAATTTTCCAGTTTGAAGGAACTGTTCGGCTTCAGCGGTATTCCGCACCACGAGACCATAACGCCTGATGGCCGCCGTGTCTGCGAAGACTTGAGATTCGACCGTCGTTATAAAATCGACGACGAGAGTATGAACAAACTGAAAGAAAAATTGAAATAGAAGATTGTTTGACAATATTCAACTCGGGTGCGGAAACGCATATTTTACCCCACTTTCCGCACCTGAGTTTGATGATTTTTGAGAAAAATAGCACTGAATTTCTGTCAAATTTTGCAAAAACCATATCAGTGATAATATTTTATAAATTATTGTATATCAATAATAATTATATTATTTGGCAAATTTTGTTTTAAAATAATTCGGGCGAAAGTGGTACTAAAAAGACACATTTTCGCCTGAATTATTGATATAAAAACCGTTAAATTGTGAGAATTTATGATGGGTTTTATTGCTAAAAATTGCTTGTTTTATACCATTGAAAAATTTTATTATATTACTGTATATCAGTAATATGGTAATGCATTTTAAGAGTTTTGAGTTGGCATAATTCGGGCGAAAGTGGCATAAAAATAGTGCATTTTCGCCCGAATTATTTGATATTCCGACATTAATTCATACCTTTGTATTCGGCTGAAAAACAAAATGCTATGGACGAAAAAATCATTGGCCGCGACCGAGAATTTGAACTGCTTTCGAAGTATATGAAAAGTTGCAAAAACGAGTTTGTGGCACTCTATGGCCGCCGCCGCGTGGGCAAGACTTTTTTGGTGCGTAACTTCTTCAATGACAAGTTCGATTTCTACGTTTCAGGCGTTATCGACGGCACAAAAGAAGAGCAGTTTGCTGCATTCAACAATGCTTTGGCCGCATACGGGTACCGTGGCAAGCCACTTTCCAATTGGATAGACGCCTTTGCCGCATTGGGCGGTCTGCTGAAACGAAAAATGAAAGGCAAAAAGCGCCGTTGTGTGGTTTTTATCGACGAACTGCCGTGTTTCGATACGCGTAACTCGCGGTTTGTCAAGGCTTTCGGCTATTTTTGGAACAGCCAGGCCTCGTGGCTCGACAATGTGTTTCTGATTGTATGCGGCTCGGCAACGTCGTGGATGATAAAGAACATTGTCGATAATCGGGGCGGGCTGCACAACCGTATCACGCACCAGATTCACCTGAAGCCCTTCGATTTGAATCAGACCGAACTCTATTTCAAAATCCACCGCGCCAAATGGGACCGATTGTCTATTCTACAGATTTATATGGCGTTAGGCGGAATACCATATTATTTGAGCCTGCTCGATTTCAGCGAGAGCGCCGCCGCCAATATCGACCGACTGTTTTTTGCCGACAATGCCGAACTGCATAAAGAGTACAAGCGGTTGTTCCAATCGCTTTACAGCAACCCCGACCATTATATCGAAATCATAAACCAATTGAGTAAAAGCAAGAAAGGCTTGACACGCAAAGAGATAGCCAAAAACGTGGGAACTGCCGACAACGGGCATTTGGGCGAAACACTCGACAATCTTGTTAACTGCGATTTTGTCAGAACCTACTACAACGGCACCAAGCGCAACCAATGTATTTACCAACTAATGGACTTCTATCTGCTTTTCTATCACCAGTTTTGTCTGCGAGGAACAACTGACACGCGCTTTTGGCAAAACGGAATTGGCACGCCGCAGCAAAACACGTGGTACGGCCTTGCATTTGAGCGGGTGTGTATGTGGCACGTTCACCAGTTGCTGCAAGCCCTGCACCTCGATACCATTCACACCGAATACTACTCTTGGCGAAGCAGCGTGAGCGACCCAAAAACACAGATAGACATTGCCATAGACCGTTCCGACGGCATTGTAACATTGTGTGAAGCAAAATATTCGAAAACGGCTTTTACGCTAACAAAGGCTGAATACGAGCGGATTCTCTACCGCGAAGAAGCCTTTAAAACAGAAACAAAATGCCGAAAAGGTGTGCAAAATATTTTGGTCACAACTAATAGTGTTAATCGCAATACTTATTCTGATATATTCTTAAAAATCATAACTTTAGACGATATATTTGAGCCTTTGAAGTAAAGCTAATTCGGGCGAAAATGGTATAAAAATAGTGCATTTTCGCCCGAATTATATGTGGATGGTATTACGCAACTCAGGTGCGGAAACCGCATATTTTAGCCCACTTTCCGCACCTGAGTTTAGTGTTCTGTTTGCTTTTTGTAAAAATTGTAAATGCTGTTATTTCTGCATTTTACGCACTAACAGGTCGGTTTCTCTTGCCGTCAAATCAACTTCCGATTTCACAAGTTCGGGAATGTTGTACGAGTAGAATAGGTTTTGATAGTATTCCTGCGGATTTTGTTGTGGCAAAAGCATTGGTTTTGAGAATATTCCGTCGGTGTTGAGGTGTGCAAAGTAGGGGCGGGTGTAGAGTCCGTCGCCGCGGCGCGAACTGAAGACAACCCACCGTGAGTTGCTCGACCACGAGTGATAACTTTCTGTGTATTTGCTGTTTATGTTGTCGGTGCAGACGGTGTCGCCAGTTTGTAAATCAATCATTTTTAGGTCGGCTTCGTGGTGCCAGATTGAGAAATTGCCATAGTCCGACAGGGTGTAGAGTAAGAACCGTCCGTCGGGCGAAATGCGTGGAAATGAGGCACTTTTACCCATTGCGGCGGCGTTTACTACAGTGTCCACCGTTGTGCCAAATTCTTTCTTTTCGGCGTCGAATCCGATTCTGCAAATGCTGTAATGAGCGTTTTGGTAGTTCCATTTCACCGAGTCGAATGCTTGCGAAGTGCAGAAATAGAGCCATTTGCCGTCGGGCGAGAAGCACGGGAACGTCTCAAAAGCGTCGGCGCAGCAAGTCAGCGGTGAACTGATAACTGCCTTGTTTTCAAGGTCGAAGACAATGACGTCGGAAAAATCGTCGTAAACCTCGATAATGTTCGGGTCGGCAGTGTGGAAATCCTGATATATCTTGTTGAGCGAGAATGCGATAAACCGTTCCGACGGGTGCCAATAGGGGTAGGTGGGGCCAGCGTTGAATTTGCTGAAGTCGCCTTCAACCTTGCTTGCAGTGTTGCCGCTGAACACGTAAGTGCCTGCTAATCCTGCTCTTAGGTGAATCATTAGTTGGTCGGAATTGTTGGCGCAGAACGAGTGGCAGTTGACGCAATTGCCTTTGCCATAACGGTTTTCGTAGATTGCCCGCTCGTTGTATGTTTCCAAATCGCGCTGATAGATTCCCATTCGGTTCCAAATCTCGTAGCCAGGCGGAATCAGTCTGTAAACCAATGTTTTGTCAATGGAATCGACTGACACTTCAACGCTGAAAGGCTTGTAAGCCAGCCATTTGCCGTCTGTCTTGCCGCAAGGCGTGAAGGTGAGAGTTTTACCGCCTTTGTCAGCCAAAAAGTTGTGCCATTTATCAATGTCGATTTTTGTGCAATTATTTGATACTTTGACTGTTATTGTGTCGCCGCCGCACGAAATCAGAATGGCGTCAATTTTGGCGGAATCGGTTATTGTAAAGTTTATCGGGGCAATATTGCACGGGATTGTAACTTCTTTGTAATCAGGGTAAATGCCGAGTCCAATGTTGGTTTGTGTAGTGTTTTTAACTTTGGTTGAGCACGAAGCCAACGCAATGATTGCCAATATGTTAATTGTCAAGTTTCTCATTTTTGCTTCAATGTTGTGTTCAAGTATGCGATGTAGTACCAGTAAGTTTTGTAGAAATCGTTGATTTTCTGCCCTTTTTTCAGTTTTTCGAAGTCGTTTATTACCGTTTCGCTGACGTCAAAATTGCGGCATTCATCGGTGCTGAACATTAGCGTGCAGGCTTCTTCTATACGTTGGTGCATAGGTTCGCCTTTGTGGTCATCGAGGTAGGCGAGAAGTCTTTTTTTGTCGGCAGACAATAGAACGTAAGCGATGTAAAACTGTTGTGCTATACTGTTTTGCTTGTTGACTTTTGTTATTTCGAGGTAGTCGTGCGCAAAACCATCAATCTCGCAGAAATTACTGTTATTGGGTAATTGAGTAATGTTGGTGTCGGCAAGAGCGTCGGTGGCCTTTTGTCTGTAAAACAGTGTTTTCTTGAGCGCATCGGCATACTTTTGACTTATGTCATCGGCTCCAAACGATTTGTTGATTGTGATAAGCCGCGTAAAGTCGTGAGGTTCAACACCATCGGGTGTTATCAGCACGCTGTTGAAAGCCGCCTTGCGTGCTTCTGCTATATGTCCGCTTTTGAAGTAAACGAGGCTTTCCATACGCATAATCTCATTCCTAACAAAGCGAGAGTCGGTTCGCTGTGTTGGGAGTTTCTGATTGAATTGGAACATACGGTCGAGCAATTGCCCCTGCATGGCAAGTGCTAAATTGGTGTAACTCACAATGTTAGTAGGTGAGTTGCTGCGTTTGTTGAGTTTCAAAATATCGTCCCAACGGTTGTTGTCGGCCAAATAAGCCTCGTGCTGCATTTTTGCAATCTTTGAATTATGCAACTTGTTGAAACCTAAGCCGAAAGCAACGATAATAACAAGCAAAATGGCGGCGTCGATAATGTTGAATTTCGCTTTAATCACATTTTCGGCTTTGGCTAAAAGCAAGATTGCCGGAACGGCCAACCAAGCGAAAAGCATTGTACGGTATGGTGTCGGCCAGTTGTAGTATTGCGTCGGAAGGGTGGCTTCGGTCATTGATATGAACTGTTCCGAAATCACTGCGGCAAAACAGAAGAGAAGAGTTACCGCAGTTGCAATTAAGGCAGCTTTTGCTTTCCTTTTGTTGAGTAGCGCAATGGTGAGAATTGTTGCATCAAAAAGAAGTGCAACGGCCCCGAATAATGCGTACAGCACCACCGAAAAAGCCAGCGTTAAGGCAATCTCATATTTCTCTTTTTGCTGAATAACACGTTGATATACAATTACAGCCGCCATTCCAACAGCCATTGCCGTGTGCCCGCGGTAGCCGTAGAACGGGTCTTCGATACAGAGCACCATAAAGCCGATGGGAAGAAGCGCGAGAGGATTGAGTTTTTTTGTATTGGTAACGCTTAAAATCAGTTTGTTAGCACAAAAGATTACTATTGCGTATATGATTGTTGTAACAATAGTGCCTATTATCGGAAATTTGAAGAACTGAGTTATAAATGATGTGATTAACAGATTGATACCGCCAACTTCACGCAAGTGCCCTATAATCCAGTCGGTGTCGAACAAAAACAGGTGGTCCGACTCGAAAGTGTAGAGTTTGAACCGTTGGAAATAATTCACAACCAATAAAATAATCGCCCATATTGCGATTGTTACTATAGGATTGTATTTGCTGTCATTGTTTGTTGTCATTTTTTTTGTTTAGCTTTTCTTAAGTCTTTACAAAGATTATATTTTTTTCTCTATTTTCTCTCCATTATATTGAATGTTAGCCGATTTACCATTGTCGGCGCGAATAACTTTGAAGGTTCGATTCTGCAACATTCCGCTGAACGAGCCTTCGCGATTGCTGATAGTCAGCGTGTTACTTTTATTGTTCCAGGCAAATTTTATAATCGAGTACTCGCCGCGTTCGTAATTGTAATTGTCGCCTTCGTCTTCGTAGAGTTCAAAGGTGCAGTCCTTGCCAGGGTAGATTTTGATTGTGAGAGTGTCGAAACGTTGCTCCACGGTGTTTTGAGCCGTTTGGGCAAACGGAATTATGCTGCCCGCCTTGACAAAAATCGGGGTGTGGTCAATCGAGGTTTCAACGGTCACGGTTTTGCCGCCAGTGTAGAGTTTGTTGTCCCAGAAATAGTACCAGTTGTCGCCTTTTGGCAGGTATTTATCGGCGGTTTTCTTTACAGAAAAATCTACCGAAGGATAGGACTTTGCGTTGCCGGTTTCTTGTTTGTTCCAACCGGTCATTTCGTCTATCTTAATAATCTTTTCCTCAGTGTATTGCGGCGACACCACGGGGGCTGCAAGGATAGATTTTCCAAACATAAACTCATCGGCAAGGCGGAGAGTTTTTGGGTCGTTGGGGTAATATGCAAACAATGGCATCATATAACTTGCATCGTTTTTAGTAACGTCAAATGCCAATGAATAAATATAAGGCAAAAGTCTGTAACGCAGATTGATAGTAGATTCAATAGCATCATAAATTGGTTCGCCTTTCGAGCCAAACTGGTATATTTCTCTTGGAGTGTCGGCACCGTGCGAACGGAACACAGGATTAAACAGTCCGTACTGCATCCAGCGCACGTAAAGTTCTTGAAACTGAGGATTTTTTGCTCCCGAAGCCGCACCCAAAACATTGTACGAACCTGAGAAAAATCCGCCTATATCGGTATTGAAGTTTGGATTTCCTGTAAGCGTAAAATTCAATCCTGCGGGAATTTGTTTGCGAAGCATATCCCACGATGAAGCCACGTCGCCGCTCCACATATTTGAGCCATAACGTTGCTGACCTGCATACGACGAACGGGTCATTATAAAAACACGCTGATTTTCTGAAACTTTACGTTGGTTTTGGTAAATTCCGCTAACAGTGGCAAGGGGGAATGCATTACGCATTTTGCGAAACGAACCAAAACCTGTGGGGAACTCGTAATCCTCGTCGGTGGGATAAAAACAGTCGGGGTCGGTAGAATCCATCCACCAAGCGTCGATGCCGTAGTCGTAGAGTTTTTTGAGATATTTCCAATAAATATCTTTTGATTTTTGCGGAAAGGGATTGTAAACCTTTACACCTGAGGGATAATCCATTACGGGCGGCCAAATGTGCGAAATTCCACTTTGAGGCCAAGTGCCGAAGGTAAAGAGGAGGTTGTCTTTTTCTAACTCTTTAAACTGCATTGTCATAGGTCCGAAACTTGCCCAAATCGAAATCATAATGTGGGCGTTCATATCGTGGATGCGCTTTATCATTCCTTTGCCATCGGGAAAACTCTCTGACAGAAAGTCCATTGCATTCCAAAGATAATTATTGCCCCAATATTGCCAATCTTGAATAATGCCGTCGAGAGGCACGCCAAGAGTGCGGTATTTTTCCACCACGCCAATAATCTCGTCCTGAGTTTTGTACCGTTCCTTGCTCTGCCAATATCCAAAAGTCCAGAGCGGAAACATCGGCACTTTGCCCGAAAGTTGACGCATTAATGCAATTACACCGTCGGGATTGCCGCCGTACATAAAATAATAGTCGATAACGTCGCCAGCCTCGCCTTCAAGGGTCATTATGGAATTTTTTTCAGAATATTTTCCGCGCGAATAATTGTCCCAATATATTCCCCAGCCTTTTATCGACTGTATAACATTCTGAAAATCTTCGAGATTGCTCTGTTCAATGAGGGTTTCGGTGTTGTTGCGTTCAAGTTTGCCGTTTTGGATTGTGCCCACGCCGTAAACAGTTTCGTTGGCAGCAAGTTTAAACGATTGCGAAATCTTGAAACTGCCCTTGTCGGTGCCCGAGGTTATGGGCAAAAACGAGAACGAACCCTCGTCTAACAGTTTGCCGCCCTTGATACCCGAGAACGACACTTTGCCGTTGTTATCAACAGTAACTTTAAGTTTGGCTGATTGATAGGTGGTTACTCCGCCCGATTGCGACTGCTTTACAGCCACATTTTGCGGTTCAAGAATCACCACAAGGCTCGGTTGCGCTCCCGCAGAGTTGGCAGGAGTTTTGGTAACACGCACAATATCTGGCGTATAAAATGTGATTTTTACATCGGTGTTTTGGGCGTGCAGAGTAGACGCGAGAAGAACAACCGAAACAAAATTCAGAAGCTTTTTCATATATTATATGTGTCTAGTTATTTCTTCACCAATCTAACCTCATAAATTCCGCCAATTTCAGTGCCCTGATTGGTTTGGAATTTCACGCGCACGCTTTTTTTACCCTTCAGCATTGAGGCCGGAATCGGGTATTCTTCGGTCTTGAACTGCGATGTGTTCCAACGTTTTATGTTGTTCACGGTGGTCAGTTTCTCGTCATCGATATAAATATCGAAAATCTTTGTGCCCCAGTCGTTTACACCCCAATATTTCACGTAGAGCGACAGGTCGGTGCGCGATTGGGTGGCCATATCGTAGCTGAAGAATCCGCCGTTGCTTGCCGTGCGGAAGAAGACGTTTTGAGTGTTGCCCGTGTGCGATTTTTCGGCCTGCATAGCGTGGTCGGTTTCGGGCTGCTGCTCGCCGGGCGCCACAAAGTCGGTTGAGCGTTGTTTCAGTTTGATTTTTTCTTTTTCGATGTTGGCCAGCGAGTCGATGTACGATTTGTAGCCGTTTGTGCTAAGTGCCAGCCAATAAATCATATAGCGCGAATCGTGGATTCCGAAGAACGGCTCAAGCTCGCCGTCAATCGGGTTTTCCATACGAGCGTTCAACTTGAAGTGAAGTGGCTTGCCTTCAATGGGTTGCAGCTTGTTGCCGATGTTCTCAATGTCGTCATCGATGATGATTGGAGCCTTGTCAATCGGCTGCAGAGAACCGCTTGCGTACTGTCCCCAGCGGCCGTCGTCGGCAATCAGACCTGCCAAATCTTCGGTGCCGGTTTTCATACCCAAAAGAATCGGGCCGTGCATAATCGCTACGTACTGCGGCACGTTCGGCATACGCTCAATGTGGGTGTGCATTGGGAACTCAACTTCCAGAATATCACCTTTTTTCAAACCATTAATGCTTATGTACGACGATGGCTCGGCATTCAATTCAACCGGCTGTCCGTTCAGGCTCACCTTGAACTCGCCTTTGGCAACCCATCCGGGGTAGCGCAGCATAAGGTCGAACGCTGATTTGCAGTCGGTTACAGTGATTTTCGATTGCTCACTGTAAGGGAAATCAGTCTCTTGACGCACTTTGATTCCGCGCTCTTTCCAATTCAGTTCAGAAGCCACAAACAAGTTGACATACAGTTTGTTATCGTTCTTTGTGTAGATGAATTGGTTGTATTTGCCGTGATTTTCCATACCCGTACCCACGCAGCACCACATTGCCATATTGGGCGCCGAGTAAACGCGGTAGTGGCGCGGACGAGCCGATGTGAAGTACACATAACCTCCGTGTTCGGGGTGCTGAGTCGACAGAATGTGGTTGAACATTGTGCGCTCGTAGTAGTCGGCATATTTTGCCTGCGGCTCAACTGTGAACAAATCTTCGGTGAGTTTCAGCATATTATACGAGTTGCACGACTCGGGGCCGTCAATATCGTTCACAAAGTCGTTGCAGGCTTCCTTCGACGGGAAGTGCTCGCGCCGTCCGTGGCCGCCAAAAGCCAGCGAGCGGTTGTAAACCACTGTCTGCCAGAAGAATTCCGAAGCCTTTTGGTAGTCGGCATCGCCCGAAAGTTGTGCAATGCGCTCAAAACCAATCACTTTTGGCACCTGAGTGTTTGCGTGCAGATTGTCGAGTTTGTCTTCGCCGGCAACCAGCGGATTCAGTATCATCTTGTGCGAGAAGCGTTTAGCGCAATCCAGATATTTGGCATCGCCGGTCAGCTCGTAGGCATCGGCCAGCACTTCGTTCATACCGCCGTACTCGTTGCCCATCATCTGTTCCATCTGCTCGTCGGTCAGGTCGGCGCAAAGGTTGACGCACCAGTCGCAGTATTTCAGGAACATATCGCGGGCATCGGTGTTGCCGCAGTAGTTCCAGGCATCGCGCAGGCCGGCGAACATCTTATGAATGTTGTAGAACGGTGCCCAAGCACCCCAGTACGGCCCAAAATCACCTTTTTTGAATGCCGTCCAAACCTTTGCACTCTCGGGCATCCCGCCAAGGTAGCCGACGCCCCATTCGGGGTTGTTTTTTGCGCCAGCTTCCTGACACTCTTTGAGTTCCGAAAGCATATATTCCATCCGCTTTTTGCATTCGGCGTTGCCGGTAGCGGCGTAGTTGATGGCCATTGCCGACAGATAGTGGCCGCCCACGTGGCCGTCGAGACCAATCCAGCACGGGAACGATTCGGCCTTCGGCTCAAGCCCGGCTTCCTTGCGGAACGGCGCCAGCAGCCGGTCAACATCGTAATCGAGCAGCACCTTGATATTAAGGTCGCGGGCGTCTTTCAGCGGCCCGTCGAGCAGTTGCACATCGCTCAAGGCGAATTCGTTGGCAGGCAGAGTTGTTTTTGTCTGATTTGAGTTGCAACCCACAAGCAATAAGGCACTTACGGCGGCTGCGAATGTGAAGGCTTTCATAGAATGAAGTTTTAAAAGTAATTTTTACTATTCTTAAAATATTGATATTAAACTAAATATCGCTTTAACGAAATGATTTTTTCGTTGCTATAAATATATGAATATTTTATTCGATGGTGCTGAAATATTGTGCGGTGCATAAAAAAAGCGGGACTGCCCAAGCAACCCCGCTTTCCGGTTATTACAAATGTGGTTCTACTCAAAACTAATCCAATCGACAGCAACATTCTCACCTTCAACTAGTTCCACAAACACATTGTGAACGCCTTTCGGGTTCTTTGTCTTTGTGCCAGTAATCTTTAACGAGCCGCTTGTCTCGATTCCGACAGGGAATTTCAAAGTCGAGAACTCGCCCACAACAGGACCTGTTTGGCTATCGACGTGCACGCGGACGATGGTTTTCTTTGCGGTATTGAATTTGGCTTTTATGGCAAAACTTGCCAGGTTGTCGTTCTGCCCGAAGTCAACGTCGTCATACTCAACCCAGTCGCCTTTCTTGCTGAAAATGGCTTCCCAGCCTTCAAAACGTTTGGTGGTGTCGGGGTCGTTGGCATACACAAAATCCACTTTCACACCGTCACTGATTTTGCTGTAGCGGTCAATCTGAATCTTGTCGGTTGCCTTGGTGATGCCCACGCCGCGCAGCGTCATTGTAACGGGCTTAATGGTGCCGTCGGGGTTGAATTCCAGTTTGTCGATGCAGGCCGAACGGTTCTTGTCGAAGTTGGGCGACAGGTAGTTGTAGTGATAGAACAGATACCATTGGCCCTTGAAGTTGATGATTGAGTGGTGGTTGGTCCAGCAGTCGTCGCGCTCTTCCATAATCAGGCCTTTGTACTCGTAGGGGCCCATTGGGTTCTTGCTCATTGCGTAGCCGAGTGCTTCGCGGTTTTTCACAACATACGGGTAGGTCAGATAGTAGTTACCGTTGTACTCAAATGCGAACGGGCCTTCCGCTTGGCGCGATGGCAGACCTTTCAGGCAGTTCACGCCTGTCATAACAAATGAGCGCGGTCCCCATTTTACAGTGTCTTTTGGATTGTCGTCGGCCAACTCTATCATATTGTCTTTCAGTTTGGCGCAGTTGCCAGCACCCCAGAAAATGTAGTTGTTGCCGTCGCTTGCCTGAAGCACGCACGGGTCAATTCCGTTGACGCCTTCAATGGGCTTTTCAAACGGTTTGTATGGTCCTTCGGGTTTGTCGGCCACAGCCACGCCAATGCCGAATCCGCGGCCCTGTTTCGATGCGTTGGGGTAGTAGAAGTAGTACTTGCCGTCTTTTCCCTGAACGCAGTCGGGCGCCCACATACTATAAGCCGTCGGGTTGCCCCAAGGCACGTTTTTTTGGTCGAGAATCACGCCGTGGTCGGTCCAGTCGGTCAGGTTTTCCGACGAGAAAACGTGATAGTCGTTCATACAGAACCAGTCTTTGCGCGGGTAGTCGTAGGCCGAAAGCGGCGAGATGTCGTGCGACGGGAAAAGATAAACCTTTCCGTTGAAGACGCGTGCCGTCGGGTCGGCCGAGAATTGGTCGCGGATAATCGGGTTTTGGGCCGAGACGCCTTGTACAAGCAACGCTGCGAGCCCCATTGTCAAGATGTGTTTCATATTTCCTAATTAGATTAAATTACGAATCGCAATGCAAACGCATTATGCCGCAATATTTGAAAAAATGCCGTCAGGGGGGCTAAAAAAACGATAAACGGGCAATTGTTATAGATACCGGGAGGGTTTTGAGTTGTCAGGCGTGATGAATTTCGGGTAATTCTTTTTTCAGATACTCATAGGTGTATGCCGCGCTTCTGCGGTACAGTCCGGTGTTTTTGTCTTGTAACTTATGAAAAATCTGTGAGTTATATGTTTTGTCGAAAGCTTCGAGCATTGGCATTCCGTAGTCTTCCATAAGAAAACCAACCAATTGGTTTGCAACAAGTTGCACAATAATGTCGAAATCTTTCTTTTTCATACTCTTTGAAGTTGGTTTATGGCTTTTGGGGTGCAAAAACAATATTGTAATGTTGGCCTTGCAAATCGCAATCTCTCAATTAACGCATTCATTGTCAGCACTCCAGCCTCAAATAATTGTAACGACAGCACCACTCCGTCGTCTGCCACCGGTCCAATCACAATGTCATAGTCGTGTTTTTTGCCTTTGCGTTTCCGATTTTCAATTATAAACCTTG
Source organism: uncultured Bacteroidales bacterium (assembly GCA_902790595.1). Classification (GTDB taxonomy): domain Bacteria; phylum Bacteroidota; class Bacteroidia; order Bacteroidales; family SZUA-534; genus RUG13583. The sequence continues at coordinate 56,638 of CADASL010000002.1, read as the reverse complement.
CCCATTCTTCGTTAACGCCTTCAAATCGTTTGATTTTCAAATCGTCACAATTGTTTTCTGCCCAATTGAATCGCAGAACGGTAGGTACACCAAATTGTTCTTTAGCACATTTGTCGCTTGCTCTTAGTGTTGCGTCGTGTTTCGATGGTGTAAGGTAGAACCCGCGCCCAAAATCCTTATTCGGCAGGCATTTTGTCAAATCAATCTTGTCGAAATCGGTATTTGAGCCGTGGTACAAAATCATAGCGTTCCTCCGTTATTGGCACAGATTTTTTGCAACGAGTTAATTGTGTCGCTCAAGGCAAGCGTGTGTTCCGCTTCGTAGTTGTCTTGTAAGAATTTAAGCCCGTTGTATTTTTTCAGATAGTTATGCGCCAGTTGCGGTGTCAAGCGGAATTTGCGCGCAAATTCGTTTATGCACAACCCCAAATATTGTATTTCCCAAATAGTTTTCTGCGACATAAAATTCTTTTTATCGATGCAGAGATAGCTTTTTTTAGGCAGATATGCAAATCGCGTTTGCTTTTTGCTTTCAATCAGTCAGTTAATCCCTCAATCCTTCAATCCTTCCGTCAATATCTTCACGGCTTGTAATGCGACGCGTTCAGCACCATTTGGTAGTCGTTTTCGCGCATTAGGTCTTGAATAGTGATTTTCGGATTGTGTTTTATGTATGATTTAATAATCTGATAGCCAATCCATTGACCGACGCCGCCGGGCGATTTCTGCGAGAATGATGATGTGAACGGCGCGGGCGCAATCATTCGGGTTATTTCCTTCACCGATGTGCTGAAAAGAGCGTCTTTCTCGACCATTGAGAGCCACATTTGCTGCTCGTTGCGGTGGCACCAGTCGAGCTGCTGCCGCGTGTAGCCCCATTTCAGCGTGTCGGGGGCGTCGGGTAGCAGTGCGTCGAGCAGAACGTGAACCTTGCCGTAGTAGAGCATTTGCGAAATCATATTGTCGTCTTTCGGGGCGTACTCGAATTCGGTCAGACACAAGGCCAGCACCGCGTCGGTGGCCACCTTCTGCGGGTGCATATTGCGTTGCAGATAGACTGGTGTGCGCAGCATTTGATAGTATTTGTGATTGACACCCAGATATTTATCAAGACTGATGCTGATGACGCCCGAGTCGGCAACAATGTTCTGATTGAAGCCTGAAATATGCGTGTAAATTGTTGGCAGAGTGATATTTGGAAACAAAACAGCCATTCGCGCCCACGCTTCCGACAGCTCTTTTTGGCAACTCAAATTTCCGGTGCCGAAGATGCGGCTCACTTCGCGGTACGAGCCTCGGATGTCGGGGTCGGTCAGGAACGATGCCAGCTTGCGGTCGTAGTTCAGCTGATTGGTGCCGCCAATGCAGATAACGCGCTGATTGTAAAGGTCGAAGAATCGGCCGTATTTCTGTTCCATTTGCGGAACATACTGCCATATGCTATCGACAGGAATGGCAAACAAATCCTGCTCAAACCGCTGAATTTCAATGTCTTTGTATGTGCCGCTAATGTCAATACCCTTGCTTCCGCACGCTGCGGCTATGAAACCAATGGTTAAAATCTTGATAATGTTCTTCATAACTTGCGGCTATTTGTAAAAATTCATTTCGTCAATATATTCCCACGCCTTTTCGGGAACAAAGAAACGCACGTCTTTGCCGCTTGCAATGCTTTGGCGGATGAAACTCGACGATATGTCAATCTGCGGTGCGTCAATCAGTTGCACGTGCGGGTGCGTGTGAAAATTGGTTCGGGGGCAGTTCGGACGCGGGTAAACCATTATCCGATAATTGCTTAGCAGCAATTCGTAGTTCTTCCACTTGTGCAGGGTGGCCAGATTGTCCTCGCCCATAATCAGTGTGAACTCGTGGCTAGGGTGCTGCTCGCCCAGATAAGCCAGAGTATCAATGGTATACGATGGCTTCGGCATTCGAAACTCAACGTCGCAGGCGCGGAACTTCGGAAAATCGCGCAAAGCGAGATTCACAAGGTGCAGCCGTTGGTAGTCGTCTAAAAGTTGGGCGCGCTGCTTGAGCGGGTTTTGCGGGCTCACAACAAACCAAACTGCCTCAAGGCCAGTGTATTCCACAATGTAGTTGGCCAGTGCCAGATGCCCAATGTGGACAGGGTTGAACGAACCGAAGTAGAGCCCGACCTTCATTGCTAACGGTTCAGAAAATCAGTTACTTTGGTGTAAGCCTCGCTGCAGGCCGTTTCCAGAACGTCGTTCACAATGGTGATGTCGAACTGATTGGCGTAAGAAATTTCCTCTTCGGCCTTGGCCACGCGGCGTTCAATCTCTTCGGGGGCGTCGGTGGCGCGGCCCACAAGGCGGCGACGCAACTCCTCAACCGACGGCGGCATAACGAAAACCGATAGTGCGCGGTCGCCGAATTTCTTTTTCAGGTTGACTCCGCCCTTCACGTCAACGTCGAAAAGCACGTGGTTACCCTTGCCCCAGATGCGCGTCAACTCGCTTTTCAGCGTGCCGTAGTAGCGGCCAGCGTAAACTTCTTCCCACTCCACAAAGTCGTCATTATCAATGCGTTTCTTGAACTCTTCAGCGGTCAGAAAATAGTAGTCGACGCCGTTCTGCTCTGTGCCACGCGGCGCACGGCTGCACGCCGAAACCGAAAATTCCAACTTCAAACCCTTTGATAATAAGTGCTTTACGATGGTTGTCTTGCCCGAACCCGACGGCGCCGAAAATATCACAATCTTTCCTTCGTTCATAACTAATTCATTTGGTGTGTTTTAATTGCTTTTCTCTAACCAAACTAATCCAAATTCAATCCAAAAATTCTTTTCAGTTTGGGTTCGTTTGGTTAGAGCCTTTTCCGTGTTTTTCGTGTGTTCCGTGGTTAAAAAATCACAGCACATTAAGCGATTGTTCCTTAATCTTTTCCAACTCGTCTTTCATACAAACCACCAGTTTCTGCATTTCCGAGTCGTTGGCTTTTGAGCCTAAAGTATTGATTTCGCGGCCGATTTCCTGCGCAATGAAGCCCAACTGACGACCAGCGGCCTCCTCGTTCATTGTGTCGAGAAAATACTTGCAGTGGTTGGCCAGACGAACTTTTTCCTCGTTGATGTCGAGTTTTTCGATGTAGAAAATCATTTCCTGTTCAAGGCGGTCGCGGTTGATGTTCTCAAGTTTGATGAACTCTTCAAGGTCGCCTTTGATGCGCTCTTTGATGCGGTCGATGCGCGGACGCTCATACTGCGGCACTTGCGCTAAATAGTTCTGAATGTTGCTGATACGCGTCGATAGGTCCTTCGCCAGAGCCACGCCTTCCTGCTTGCGGAAAGCCACCAGTTGGTCGGCGGCGTCTTCCACAGTCTTGATAATCAGCGCCCAATCGGCTTCGTCGAGTTCGTCGCGGCCCGTTTTCATTGCGTCGGGCAGACGGATGATGGTCGACAGCAGTTCGGGGCCCGTCTGAATGCCCAGTTCGGCGGCTATCTTGCTCAATTGCTGATAGTAAGCCTTCACCACGTCGGTGTTGATTTCGGCGGCGGCGTCAACGTTGTTCACTTCAGTGTAGATTGAAATGTCCACTTTGCCGCGTATCAGTTTGTTAGCCAATATGTTCCGAATTTCCATTTCCTTCTCGCGATAGTCGTTCGGAATGCGGCTTGTCAGGTCGAACTGCTTGCTGTTCAGGCTTTTGACTTCAACCGTTAGTTTTTGATTTTTGATTTCGCAGGTTGCTTTTCCGAAACCTGTCATTGATAGTAGCATATCGTTGATTTTTAAATTGTTACCTATTTATCTCGATAAAAGTTTGATGCCCCGCGCCATAATCGCCACGTCGTTGCGCAGTTGGTAGTCTTTGGCGTAGAAAAGGTCGGTTTTCTCGCATTGTTCGGCGGTTGCGCCGTCGCCATACTGAATGAGCGCAAGGCTCAACACGCCGCTTTTGATTTTCGGCAGCACGGGGTTGGCGCTTCGTCCCGAGAATCCCACCCACGTGCGTCGGCCCGCTAAAACGCTGAAAATGTTGCGGTAGAGCCGTCCAGGGTGTCCGCTAACGAACCACAGAACGGGCGACGCGGCCAGCAGTACCACTGCCGCCAGAATGTCGAACGTGCGCTTGTTGCGGACGTTCTGCGGCTTCACTATCGTGTTGAAATTCACCGTGTAAAGGTCGCCAGCGGTGTCGATTGAGTTGCTGCCGATGATTGACAGACTCTCGGGCGGCGCAATCTTGAAGTGCACTTCGTTGCCGTCCAGTTGCAGCATTTGCCCGATGATTTGCTGCGCGGTCATATCGGCCGAACAGAAAATCAGTTCGTCTATCTTGTTGATTTTCACAATTTCAGATATTTGGCTGATGTCGCCGATGGCCTTGCGGTCAGCCTGCCCGTCGGGGTTGATGAATCCCGCGTATTGGTATTTGAGCGACGATTGGTTCAGCACTTCCACCACGCGTTCGGCTTCGGCCTGCGTGCCCACCACGGCAATGTGCGATTTGCGCCCCATATCGAATTGGAACCTTGACGGCCAAATGACGCCAACCAACACTCGGAACGCATTGATTGCCAGCAGGCTGAATCCCGTTCCGAACATTATCATTGCACGCGAGAAACGCATATTTTCGGGCAGCAGCGCGTAGCCAACCAGAATGACAAGCGTTCCAGCCACAATTCCGCGCGAGACGGAAAGCGGTTTGGCCTTGTTTTCGTATCCGCCTGAATAGTAGATTGATAGCGCCCAAATCAAAACGTAAATCGGCGCCACAATCGTGAAAAATTCCGTCGGGAATGTGTGCCCTTCAAAAATGTAGGCCGACCATTTTGTGCCCAGCAGCGCCATTCCGCCGTACATTATGGCCACGTCGGCCAGCGGCAGTGCGATGCGTTTTGCAAATCGGCTCACAATGGCCAGAAAAGCGCGGAAATAAATGGCGCAATTGATTAGGAATGAGAATATTGCGGCATTGCGCGCGCTCAAGTTCTTCTGCGCGAAAATCGACATTGCGTTGTAGAACATCCGCACGTAGTTCACGCTGCCTTTTTTGGTGCTCTCGCCCTTGTAGTGGATGATGCGCGTTTCGGGGAAGTAATAGTTCTTGTAACCGCCCCGTATAATCCTGTACGACAGGTCGATATCTTCGCCGTACATAAAAAAATCTTCGTCGAGCAGGCCCACCTTGTCGAGCGTTGTGCGGCGCAGAAGCATAAAGGCGCCAGCCAGCACGTCCACTTCGTTCACGGCGTCTTTGTCGAGATGCCCCATATAGTATTGGTTGAACCGCCGCGACTTCGGGAACAGGCTCGACAGCCCGAAAATCTTGTAGAAAGCCACCATTGGCGACGGAAATCCGCGCTTGCTCTCGGGCAGGAAATTGCCCTTGCCGTCAATCATTTTCACACCCAGGCCACCCGCGTCGGGGTGCGCGTCCATAAAGGCCAGCGTTTTGCTGAAGGTGTCTTCTTCAATCAGCGTGTCGGGGTTGAGCAGCAGCACATATTCGCCCGTCGATTGGCGGATGGCCTGATTGTTGGCCACGGCAAAGCCCGTATTGCGCTTGTTCTCAATCAGTTTCACCTGCGGAAACTTCTCGGCCACCATTGCGCACGAGCCGTCAACCGAGTTGTTGTCAACCACAAATATCTCGGTGTCAATACCTTGCGCAGCCTTAAGAACCGAGTGCAGGCACTGTTCCAGGAAATATTTCACGTTGTAGTTAACAATTACGACCGAAAGTTTCATAGCCCGTTTTTAACCGTTGCGAAAATACAGTTTAATTTAAGATTTGGGAATTAGATTTTAGGAAATAGGAACGGGGCAGGCGCGGAAAACAAAAAAACTCACGAAAATCCACAATTTATATTGGAAGTGGTTGAGTTTTTAATTGATTGAAATTAATTGTATAGTATTTATTTAGAATCAATTATTAATTGCAGGTTTTGCATAATGAAAATTATGTGGCTTTTAAAACAGCAGCAACGGTGTTGGTTGAGTCGGAGTTGTTATATAAGAACGGTGGATTTATGGAAATGCTTGAGTTTATCAATACGGCAGAAAAAGCGCAAAGAAAGGGCAAACTCGGTGCAATCAAGTAGTAGAGCGGTCTTTGAAAAAGTTTGCCCAATACGGATTCTCTTTGTCAAAAATAGCCTTCTGTTCTTTAGTCAGTTTGAACGGATAATCTGCGAATAGGTTGAAGGTCGTTTTCTTGTCGAAAGAGAAAACAAACTCGCCAATAATTTCGGGGTTATCAAGCCAATAGACCTTGTCGGTGGGCTTTTCTTTGTAGAAGTGGTCTTTTTTCATATCCGTAGTTTTCACAAAAAAAACAAATATAGTTTTACATAATGAAAATTATGGGGTTTTAAAAACGTATATGTGCTCAAAAACGGTGGCAGCGATATCATTAAATTGGTATTTGGATAACAAAAAAGGGAGCCGCGTGGGTTCCCTAATGTTTTGCAACAACGGGCTGTTGCCAACCCCTTGAACGGCAATAGCAAAATTCTAAAAAATTTTATTGTTAAACAAATTTTTATTTTACATAATGAAAATTATGGGGCTTTATCCCACAATAATTGCAGCAATGTCCCGTTAGGGACTATATATCGGTAGAATGCGTGGCCCAGCCCGCCCCCGCGTGCCGTCAGGTACGCAACCTTGCGTTCGTTTGTGCGCGGTTTTGTTTGTTGGTTCGGTTTTTGGGGGGAATGCGAATGTGAGAGTTTAAAAACTTAGCAGTAAAGTCTTGCCAATAGTTTCAATATGCTCGGTTCTGACTCCGCAGTCCTTTGCTGTTTCGGGCCAGGAAGCAACTGACGAGCGGATTTCCTCAATGATGTGAGCGGCGTTGCGTATTCCAATGTTATGAGCTACAGTCAATAAATCCTCGCGAGTAAAACCGTCGGTCTTACTGTTGAGCGAAAGCTGATGCCGACTTGTCCATTTCCCAGCGGGATTGTAGGAGTAGCATAAGTCGTAGGCGGGTGCGAACGACCATTTCCCCGTTTTGTCCATTAGGAAGGAGAAATTCTTGGTGTGGTCGTCGTGGTTGCGGGCCATAACGTTGAACACCATACGGCGATACAGTTGCTCGAAATCTTTGTAGTTCAAGCCCAACCGCCGCAATACACCAAACAGCTCCTCGTACGAGTGGCGTACATCTCGGTCTAAGTGAGCAATGCCCGCCGCCGTTTGCGTGTGGATTTTCTCTCCCGATGGCGTGCGGTCGAAACGGCGCGTCATAAAGTGGTGGCAGTCTCCTTCGGACAACAGGCGGCACTCCGTCATTTTAATGCCGCAAGCGGTGGCCATTTTGTAGTAGGCGTATTCGATGTTTCCAATGCCTTGTGGATTGTCGGTTATCTCGTGATGCTCGCTGTAAGTGCCGCCATCGAACTTCAATAGCCAGTATGAGAAACCATTGGGTGCGGGCACCTGTCCCGAGCGAACCTCGCCAGTTTCTTCGTTGTATGCAATAATGGCTTTCGGCTTTGCACCGCCAGCCGATGTTCCAACTTTCAAGATGTCGAGAATGGATTTGTCGTTCTGCCGAATCAGTTCCTGAAATCTGCTGCGTTCTTTGAAGATGGAGTCCGAAAGAGCCATCAGTTCGCGGATATAAATCTCTGTCGATTCGTTCACACCCTCCACGTGAGCCGCAGGAACAAACTCCAAGGCTCCCATAGCCCGTTTGCCCACGTAGCAAAGACGGTCGAGCGGAGTAATCATTTCCTCCGTCTTGCCTTGTTGAGCAAACCATTCTGTAATAAGCTGATTGCCAAATCTGTCGGGCAGAGCGTCGGCAATCAGGCCAGGAAGTCCGCTGAAGCAATTTGTTCGGGAGTTGGCGGGGAACGAGACAACACCGCGTGTTCTTGCCAAAGGCATCATCAGCGGAGCAATGTCTAACCCCGACTTGCGGAAGCTCTCGTCATATTGGAAATCGGCGTAGCCCCTTTCCGCGTCCCACGATATGGCTCCGACAAGGCTGTCCCACAAATATATCTGTATAACAGGTATTTCTTCCATTGTCTAATTCTTTTTGGTTCTTACCCGTTTTGTCTGTTTTCCCTGCATTTTTAAGAGCTCCAGCGGCGAAGGCTTTTGCTCGGGGACGAGCATATCAAGGTTTTCAAGCAATCCGAGAGTCCTTATTACGCTGATTAGTAGCGATAAAGATACTGACTGTCCGCTTTCTATCTTGGCTATGGTGCTTACTCCAACACCCGACTCTGTAGCCAGCTCCTGCTGTTTCATTTCTCTTGATATGCGATATGCCTTCAGCCTTGTTCCGAGCATTTTTAGTATGGCCGTATCGCTTAGTTCTGTCCACATAAACAATTGTTTCCAATTCGGGTGAAAGATATGGATAAAAATTGTAAATGCAAAGATAAATACAAGATATTTTAATTAAACATTGTAATTGCAATGATAATTTTGCTACTGTTTGGCTTTGCTTATAATGTGATTGGTGGGATGTTTGTCCCCAAAAACGAATGATAGTATAATATTCAGCAATTTTTTTTCTTGCGTTTTTTTTACGCAGTAGCATTTTGGGCTGTAGTCAGTTGTCTGTGGTCTTAAGTCTAAACTTTCTTATCTTTGCCGCAAAAATTAAGGATATGAATATCGATTTCTCGAAAAATAGCGGTCAGGTTCAGGCAGTTGTGCAGGATGGCCGCACTCTGAAGATTTTGCGCGTGGGCTTTGTCGATGCCGATTGCGTTGCGCGGATGGAATCCGAGCAGAACGTTTACCTGCTCAACGGCGGCCGCCCCGAGCTGCTCACCAGCGGCGAGTATAACAAACCAGTGGCAGTCAGCACGTTAACCGCCAATGCCGACGGCTCGGCAGTCGTAATCAAGGCCACACCCGACGGCTCAACCACGGGCGCTGACTCGTTTATGGGCGAGAAAAACATTGCTGACCTTGCGTTTCTCTCTTATCTTCAAGACTTTATCGAGCGCCGCAAGCGTGAGATGCCCGAAGGCTCTTACACCACAAAACTGTTCACCAAAGGCGTCAACAAAATATCGCAAAAGGTTGGTGAAGAAGCAGTTGAGACAATTATTGAAGCCACCAACGGCACGCAGGAACAATTCCTTTACGAGAGTGCCGACCTAATCTACCACCTGATTGTGCTGCTCACCGAGAAGGGCATTCGCATTGAAGACCTTGCCCGCGAGCTCAAGGCGCGGCATAAGGAATAGAACACAGACGCAAACAAAAAACGCAAACACAAACGCAAAGCAGTGGTTTCCATTCGCTTTGCGTTTTTTTGTGCCAAGCAATTACTTTTTTCTTACATTTGGTTATTCTTTTTATAACTAAAAACTTAAATTCTTATGAACAAACACCTAAAGCACATTCTGTGCGGCGCGATGGCGGTTGGATTGCTGGCTTCGTGCACCCAAAAATCCAACACTTTTATTGTTGAAGGATTTGTAGATGAGGCGATTACTGATTCGGCCTACAATGTTTTTATCGGCGATTCGAACTTTAACATCAGCATGGAGAAACCAGTTGAGGTTATTGTGGTGAAAGACAAGAAATTCCACTACGAGTGTAATGTCGATTATCCGACTTACATCTTTTTCCAGGCGATTTTTCCGGGAAACATTCCGTGTCAGGCGTATGTCGATGCCATTCTGGTGCCGGGTGAGACTGCCAAAATAACTGTTCACAACGGCTATTTCGACTTCGACGGTACAGGTTTTTACAATGAATGGAACCGATTCGAGGAGTTTTATAAGCAAAGCACCGCGCGTCTCAGCGAGTTGAGCAGCCAGCTTCAGGGCCAGGAAAATCCTGACGAGGAGCTCATTAAAGAGTATTTCGCCGTACGTGATTCGTTGCGCGAGAATCTTATCGGTTACGTAAAAGAGCATAACACAGAGAACGGCGCGGTCATTCCCGCATCAATGAGGGGATTTGTTTCTGACAGCGTTCTTTTCAACACAATTGCTGCTCCTGAAGTTACGAATGGTATGTTCAAGAAATATATCAGCAGCCAATTGGAAAACGAAGCCGCATACGCAAGGCGCCGCGCCGAGGCCGCGGAAAAGGAGAAGGCCACAGCCGTTGGCACAATGTTCAAGGATTTTGAGGTTGAGTGCGAAGGAAAAACGCAGAAACTCTCTGATTTTGTGGGCAAAGGCCAGTATGTGCTGGTCGATTTCTGGGCAAGCTGGTGCGGACCGTGCCGTGCCGAGATTCCAAATCTAATTGATGTTTACAATAAGTATAAAGATAAGAATCTCAATGTTTTGGGCGTTACAGTGAGCGATAGGGTAGAAGACAGCAAAGGCGCCATTGAGGAGTTGGGTATCAACTATCCGCAGATTTTGGGCGCGAACGACTGGTCAGTCGCTGAAATTTACGGCGTGATGGGCATTCCGCACATTATTCTCTTTGGTCCCGACGGCACAATCCTTGCCCGCGACCTGCGTGGCGAATTGATTGAAATCGCTGTAAAGCAGCATCTTGGACTGTAAGATTTAAGACATATACTAAAACAAAAAGCGCGGTGTGATTAAGATTCGCACCGCGCTTTTTATATTCTTGACTCTCTAATTATCTCAACTATTCCGCCCTGACAATCTCAGGAATATATGTTTTCGACGGGATGGTGAGCGGAATCGACTCTGTCGAGACGTTGCCAGCATCCAAGCCCCACGCCGACACATCGGTCAGGCCCATACGCTTGAGCGGGTAGTAGAGCGTGAGCACCAGACGCTCGCCAAACGACAGGTCAGCTTGTTTGGGCACGCGGCGCTCAATGTGGATGATGCGGAAATCGGCGGGAATGTTGTGTTTCCGCAGCGATGGATACGAACTGCGAAGGTCGAGTCCTTCCTCGCCTAAATGATTGACAACCTGCTTGAAATAGTCGTAGATGCGCGGCTGCATCTTGAATCCAAGGAAGAAATCGATGCGGATGACCTTGTTCGGCACCAGGTGCTCAACCTTGTATTCGAGCGTGTAGGGCGTGTCGAGAATATCGACGTGCAGCAGCCAGTAAACGTCGGCGCGCTTAGGTATGCGCCTGATAATACTGTCGATAACCTTCGCTTCAATGTCGGTCTTGAAATTGGCGTGAGTGGTGTAAACCAGATTTGTGGCGTATTTCGGCAGCGTTTCATCTTCGCTAATATCTTTGATTACAGGCAGATAGTCGCCGATTTTTGCAAATGTGATGAATCGGTTGCGGATGCGGCGGCCAGTGTGCAGAATCACCATTATGAGCGTGAGCAGGGTGGCCAGCATTGTGGTGAACCACGCGCCTTGGCTGAATTTGTGCGCGTTGGCCACAAAGAACGAGCCTTCGACAATCAGGTAAACAGCCGAAAACAGAACGATGGCCCACAGCGGCTTGTTTTTCTGCCGAAGATAGACCACCACCAGCGTCGATGTCATCAGCATTGTGATGGTGACCGTGAAGCCGTAAACGTTCTCGAGCGCGGCCGAGTTGCGGAAGTGGAACACCGAGAACAGGCAGCAGCCGTACACAATCCAGTTGATGGTGGGCACGTACATCTGCCCGATGACTTGCGACGGATATTTGATGCGGATTTTCGGCCAGAAGTTGAGCGATATGGCTTCGCTAATCAGTGTGTATGAACTAGTTATCGATGCCTGACAAGCCACAATGGCCGCCATCGTGGCCAGCACAATGCCAATCGGCAGGAACCATTCGGGCATTATGGCATAGAACGGGTTCACGCTGCCGTTGATGCTGTCGGCGTTGACGATAATCCACGCGCCTTGGCCCATATAGTTCATTATCAGCATTGTTTTCACGAAAGTCCAACTTGCCTTGATGTTTTTGATTCCGCAGTGACCAAGGTCGGTGTAGAGCGCTTCGGCGCCAGTGGTGCAAAGGAAGACGGCGCCCAGCAGCAGAATCCCCGACGGGTGGCTTGCCAGCAGACGCACGCCGTAGTAGGGGTTGAAGGCTTTCAGAACCATCGGGCAGTCAATCAGGTTGACAAGCCCCAGAATGCCTAACGTGCTGAACCACACCAACATAATCGGGCCAAACGACCGCCCCACGGTGTTGGTGCCAAACTGTTGGATGAAGAACAGGAAAGTGATGATTATCACGCTGATAGCCAAAACGGGCAAGTGCGGATTCATTATCGACAGACCTTCAACCGCCGACAGCACCGTGATTGACGGCGCAATCACACCATCGGCCAGCAGCGAGCAGCCGCCAATGATGGCAATGATGAACAGTTTGCGGTGATTCTTTCGCAGCAGCGCAAAGAGCGAGAAAATGCCGCCTTCGCCGCGGTTGTCCGCCTTCAGCGTTATGAAGACGTATTTGACTGTGGTTTGCAGAGTTAGCGTCCAAACAATGCACGACAGCGCCCCAATAATGGTGTCGGCCGTCACATCGCCGATTGATGCCAAAATTGCCCTGAAAACGTAGAGCGGCGATGTTCCGATGTCGCCAAAAATGATGCCCAAGGCGACAATGGCACCCACCAAACTCAAATTCTTTATTTGGCTCGATGAACCTTTCATATATTATTGTGTTTCAATCTGATTCCCCCAAAATAACGCAGATTTGCGTCTTGTTTTCGGTTGCAAATATAATTTGCCGAATTTCATTTTGCTTTTTGTCCGCTCTATTTTTGACGAGTGGCGGATGAGGAAGTTACGATTGCAATAGCATTTCGCTGATTATGTTTGTTTTATGAGTATGGAAACGATTCCGTTTCGGTTGCTGCTTTGTTCGCTTTCCGTATAAATCTGGTTGATTCTCTGATAAATTGAAAATCAAAACTGTACGGCGTGCTCAGATTCCGTAAAAAATCAATGGCTGAATTGTTCTGTTGAAAAACAGAAAAAAACTATCTTGCGCCGCAAATTTTTGAGTGTAAGTGTGTGTTTAACAATGAGTTTAATCGGCACACGTATTGTCGAATCTAAAAAACAAGTTGCGTTTTGAGCAGTTTTTTCTACCACGTTGGTGATTGGTTCGCCACGGCGGTATCATTTATAAACGGTTTGGTTTGGTGTCCTGCGCTGGTGGTTTTGTGTTTGGCCGCGGGGCTCTATTTCAGTTTGCGCACGCGCTTTGTTCAGGTGCGGCGGTTTGGCGAGATGTTCCGTCTGCTTTTCGGCGCAGCCAACAACAGCAAGCGGCGCGTGGGCATTTCTTCGTTTCAGGCGTTTGCCTTGGCCTTGTCGGGACGCGTGGGGACGGGCAACATTGTCGGCGTTGCCACGGCCATTGGTTTTGGCGGTCCAGGCGCTGTTGTTTGGATGTGGATTATCGCCTTTTTCGGTGCGGGCACAGCCTTTGCCGAAGCCACGCTGGCGCAAATCTACAAGGAGAAGCACAACGGGCAGTTCCGCGGCGGACCTGCGTATTATATCGAAAAGGGGCTGCACAGCACGTTTTTCGCCTGCCTGTTTGCGGTGTTTACGGCATTGGCTTGCGGCGTTTGTCTGCCGCCGCTTCAGTGCAACGGCGTGGCCATTTCCTGCGCCCGCACGTTCGGCCTTGAGCCGTGGATGATAGGCGCGGTGGTGGCTCTGCTGATAGCGCTTGTCATTATTGGAGGCGTAAGGCGTATTGCCCAAGTGGCACAGATAGTCGCGCCGTTTATGGCCTTTATCTATATCGTTCTTTCAATCGTGGTTCTTGCTGTCAATTACGATGTTGTCCCCGATATGTTTATGCAGATGCTGCGCGGGGCTGTCGGTGTAAACCAAGTTGGCGGCGCCATTTTGGGCACGACAATCGCGATGGGTGTGAAACGCGGAATTTTCAGCAACGAAGCGGGGCAGGGCACAGGCCCGATTATTGCCGCTGCCGCAACCGTGAATCACCCTGTCAAACAGGGACTTGTGCAGGCGTTTTCGGTTTATATCGATACACTGCTTGTCTGCACCGCCACAGCCTTGATGATTTTGGCCTGCAAAACCTACAACATTATCGACACTGTACAGACCGCGCCCACGGGCGAAACCGTTGTAACCTATCTTCAGCAAAACGCCAACGCCCCCGCGGGCGAGCCAGGCGTGTTCTACACTTCTTCGGCATTGGGCACCGTTGTCGGGCCGAAGGCGGGCGACATAATTGTGTCGGTGGCGCTATTCTTTTTCGTCTTCACAACCATTATGGCTTATTACTATTACGCCGAAACCAACCTTGTTTACCTTTTCAGCCGTTGGCGCCGTCGCCGAAACCGCCCCGATTTTTCGGAAGATGACTGCGCGGCCAGCGACAAGGGTGAGCGCCTGATTATTTGGATATTGCGCTGCGTCACCGTCTTGACGGTGTTTGCGGGCTCTCTGTCGGGCAGCGGCTCGGTGTGGACGTTGGGCGACATTGGCGTCGGGCTGATGGCTTGGATAAACATTTTGGCCATACTGCTGCTGTCGTCGCAGGCGTTGCGTGCGCTCAACGATTACGAGCGGCAGAAAAACGAAGGCCGAGAACCTGTTTTCCATCCGCAGGAGTTCGGTATAAGCAATGCTGATTTTTGGGAGGAAGAGTAAGGTGTAAATGGTTGACTGATAAATATATTTAAGTCGGATATCCGAATGTGACCTAAATTATCTTGTCAGCCGTTGATAGTGGCAAAACAGCAGATTGCCATTCTCGTCGCGCAGATGGAAACCGTTTCCTCCGCAGTAGCGGAACATTTTGCAGTTGGCGCAGATGCCATTTTTCATCCACGAGCGGTTGCGGAACTGCTCAAATCTATTGTTCCACACGGTCCAAAAATCGTCTTTGTAGATGTTGCCCTGCGAATAGTCGGCGCGAATGCTGGGGCAGGCCGAGATTGAGCCGTCGTGCAATATGGAGCCGACGGTTATGCCAGCATCGCAGTGAAAGAATGTGTCGCGGACTTCGGCTTCGTAGCCACCCAGAAAGCCTTCGCATCCATAACTGACTTGTATGCGTCCTTCTTTTCGGGTGTCGGCAATGAAATTCATCAGGCTGGTGAACTGCTCGTCGGAAAGTTGAAGTTCGGGATTTTCAGCCGCGCGCCCGACGGGAAAAATCGTGAAAATCCGCCAGCGTTTCACTCCAATATTCAAAAGATATTCCTTAAAATCAGTCAGAGTATCAATATTTTGCTGGTTGGCGCAGGTAACAACGTCCCATACAACATCGTTGGTTTTAGCAAGAAGTTTGATTGCCGCAGTAGCTTTTTGAAAGCCGTTTGGCACGCGGCGCAGCCAGTCGTGGGCATCGGCAAAGCCATCGAGACTGATGGTTGCGGCGTGAAGGCCAGATTTGCGGAGAGATAGCAGACGCTTTTCTGTCAGCAGATAGCCGTTGCTCACGATGCCCCAAGGGTAGCCGCGGCGGTATAGTTCGATGCCGCATTGCTCAATGTCGTTGCGGACAAGTGCTTCGCCGCCCGTGAAAATCACAAGCACCTTATGCGGGTTGACGTGTGGGGTGATTGTGTCGATTGTCTTGAGAAAATCGGCCACAGGCATATCTTTTGCGGCAGCCGATGCCTTGCAGTCGCTTCCGCAGTGGCGGCAGGCGGCGTTGCAACGCAAGGTGCACTCCCAGAAAAGCGTCCTCAGCGGGTGTTCCCGCACGGTGTCTTTCCTGGCAAGTCGGGTTATTTCAAGTGCTATTTTTTTGCGGAGAGCGATTCTCTTACTTGCCATTCTTTTCTTTCAATATGAAATTCTCGGTTTTTGTTGCTTTGCCATCAAACCATTGGTCGTCGCGTTTTTTTCTCTTGAAATCAGACAGTAATATATATCCTTTGATGGTGTCGCTTTCATATTTGCCGTTCAAATCGTTGGCAATAAGTGTGTATTGGAAGTCGGCTGCTTCTGTGTATGTGTCTTTATAAACAAACTTGCCATTATGGTCGGTTATCATTGTATGGTTGTCAAGATAAGGATTGCTGCTGCTGAATGATACTTCTACGTTTTCTATGAGTTCTTTACCATCCGACACAGTCCCTTTTAATTCGAATTCCGCGTAGGGTGTGCCGTATGCACAACAATTAACCAATAAATCGCATCCTGTAAAACCTAATAAAGTCAATAGTGCTTTAAGAACTCGTCTCATAAAATGTTGATTGTTAAGGTCTCTTTTTAAGAGCGACATTCACAGTCTTTTCGGCAGAACCGGAGCACCAGTGGTCATTCTTCTTTTTGCCAGAAAAATCGCTCCGTACAAGATTAACTTCAATTGTATCGTTTTGGTATTTGTTATTCAAGTCGTTTGTGATTAGTTCACAGCGTAGAGTATCGCCATCCCAGCCACCATAATCTCTGCCAGATAGTTTAAATTGCCCTTTAGAGTCAGTTTTGCAGGAATCAGTCGTCCATATTATATGATGAAGTTTCATCTCTACATTTTCAATGGCTTTTTCTCCGTCAGTAACGGTGCCTTTCACAGAAAATTCAACGTATGGCGTTCCATATTCCTCACCACCATTTACAATATCATCACACCCAGCAAAACCCAAAAGTCCAAGCAGACAGGCAAAAATCTTTTTCATTTTTATTAGTTTTTCAAGTTATTATGCAAAGTTGCGTCTTTTGGCGGATTAAAGCAAAGGAAAAATTACAAAAAAAAGCCGACTTCCAAGTGGAAATCGGCTTTACTATTCAGTGAATCATCAAATTAATGGTTTCTCAAGTTCCATTTCGAGTTGTCACTTTTCATATCGAACTTGCCAAGACCAACGGTGCTGTCGCCAGTCGATACCAGAACAACTTGGCCTTCAACGCCAGGAGCCTGTTTCGGCATCAGACGGTAGGTTCCGTCAGTCAGTTGGTCGATGCGCCAAAGTTGTGTCTCAGCGCCAGTGTACTCCGATGCGATAACCTCGCAGTTCGGGGCAGCGGTCAGAGCGCGGTTGGTGCCTTCAATCACAATCTTGCAGTATGCGCCGCCAAGGAAGCCTTCCTTCTCGGGCAGAGCCACAATGTTCCATTTCTGGTGCGGGCGGGTCATATAGTCGCCTGCGCGGACAGCAACATCGCCAGCAGGCCAAGTTGCCTGAACATCTTCAAGTTTCTGTGAAGCAACAGGTTTGATAGGTGTGGTGTCGTTTCCACGACCGAACCAGCCACGCATAGCCATTGGCATACGAACAAAGTCAACAGCCAGCTCAAGAGCATAACCACGACGCTCTGACTCAATCTCGTAAACACCGTCTTTCAGAAGGTCACCAGCATACGGCCAATCGTTCTTCCAAAGCAACGGACGGATAGCCAAAGTGCTGCGGCCGCCAAAGTCAAGGTCAGCCTCGAAGTGGCACGACATCTTCTCAACGCCCTCTTCAACAATGTAGCGTCCGAAGTGACCAGGACCCATCACGCGGTCGTGAGCGGCAATAACCATACGGCCACCGCCTTGCAGCATATCGCGGCCCATATTGTCAACATAAGGACCAGTCACCTTGCGCGAACGTCCTACAACAATGTTGTAAGTCGAGTTTGCACCGTCGCAGCAAGTGCCGTGAGTACCAAGTAGATAGTACCAGCCATTGTTGTACATCAGTGCAGAAGCCTCGCAGTCGATAGCGATGTTGATAGCCTCGTTGCCTTCAACACGTTTGCCGGTTTTGGGGTCAAGCTCCACCAGGCGGATGAATCCGAAATAGGTACCGTACGACAACCACAGACGGCCATCGGTCGGGTCGAGAAGCAGACCTGCGTCGATTGCGTCGCAATCCTCGTCATATTCCGACGATGCAACCTCAATCTCCTCGCTGAACTTGAAGTCAGGCGATTTTGGGTCGAGAGTTTTGTTCCACATTGTAACCACCTTGCCAGCGTGGCCGCCGCCAAGACCGCCGCCTGTTTTACTATAGGCAATCAGATAACGGTCGCCGATTTTGATGGCATCGGGAGCCGCGCCGCCGCCCGGGCGTTCAGCGCCGCCTTCCCAGGTCCAGCCGTCCTCTGAGATAAGGCCGCCGCCACCTGTTCCGAAAGTGTAGTATTTGCCGTCGCACTCCATAATCGTCGACGGGTCGTGGATGAAAGGTTTGCCAATCTGTGCATTTGCATCTTTAGCTCCAAGTGCAAGTGCCAAGGCACAAACGCCTAATGTTATTGTTGATTTCATATTTGTTCAGATTATGATTTACAATTATTTGTTGCTGATAGTGTAGTTTGTGACAGGTTTGCCGTCGGGATCGAGGAAGCGTACGCAGAAGTCGCTCATACCTGGACCGTTGATAACGGCGCCGCGCAAAATGTTCTTGCCTTTTTTGAGGCTGATGATTGACGAAACGCAGTCGTCGACAACCATACGGCGGTCGCCCGAAAGAAGCAGAACTTCCTGGCCGTCGAGCCACCACATTGAGGCCGAGTTAGAACCAACAGCCAGACGGACATTCATATCCTCTTCGCAGTTGATGACTGTAACAGCCCAGAAGATAACGCCGTAGCGGTCTTTGTTGAGGCCTGTAGCCAGACGGAACAATTTAACGTTGAACAGCTTGCTGTCGAAAGCGTGCCACTCGAGGGTTGCCTTCTCAACAATCGGTTTCTGCTCCGGGGGCGGCATCATCGGCCGGCCGGCCTGAAGGTTTACAGGCGGTTGTTTCTCAACCATAACCTTGATTTTTGAACCGGCTTTAGGCAGCACGGTCAGCTGGTTGGGGAAATACTCTTTTGCAAAAGCTTCGCGCAGGTAGCTGTCGGTGAAGACAGTGTTCGAGCGGTTTGGTTTGCTGATTGGGTCAAGCAACAACCAACGGCGGATAAAGCCCTGGTCGTCAGGTTTCATCGCATCGGCAGTCGATGGAGTGAAATAGTTGTCGATGCTTGGTCCACTTGGCACGCCCGCTTTCAGTGGTTGGGGCTGTGCACTGGCGTTGTAGGCCTGCGCGCCGATGATGGCCGCCAGACCGATTGCCAACAGAGTTGTTTTGTGTTTCATGATACTTATTGTTATGTGTTTTAAATATGTGCTGATGTGTCAGCCGATTGCAAATAACGTAAAAACTATCGACAATAAATCATCAAATGTTGCTCATTGCCGCTTTGGAATAACGTTTGCGTGTTTTTAATCGATGAAACGGGACAAAAAATCGACATAAAGGCAACGTGGTGCAGGTTGACGAAAAAAACGAGAAATATCAATTTTTATGCTATCGCGTATTGGTAAAAAAGCGATTATTGCCCCCTGGTTTGTGGAAACATCGGTGGAGTTTCTGCCTGACAGTGGGAGAACTAATGACACTTAAAAAATATTTACACTAAACTTAACTAAAAATGAAGCATTTAAAAGTCCTATCATTGTTAATGTTGTGCAGTACGGTATGTTCTGCGCAATTCGGCGGTTTTGGCGGCGAGCAGACCGGCGAGAATCTGAGCGCCTACACATCTATTAAAGACATCGACTATGTTGGCGACGGACACGTCGGCCACAAGCTCGATATCTATTATCCCAACGACGGAATGCCGGTTCATAATGTAATCATCCACATCTACGGAAGTGCGTGGGGCAGCAACAACTCCAAAGGTGCGGCCGACCTTGGCACCGTGGGCTTGGCGGCTCTCAACGCCGGTTACATCTTTGTAACACCCAACCACCGCACCTACGGCGACGCGTTCTATCCGGCGCAGATTAACGACATCAAGGCTGTGGTGCGCTACCTTCGCGGAAACGCCAGCGAACTTGGCATCGACGATTCGTTCATTGCCATTTCGGGCTTCTCGTCGGGCGGTCATCTGGCCTCGCTGATGGGTGTTACACGCAATATTGATAGCACTTATACCATTGAAATCAAGGGCGATAAGGCTACGATGGACATTGAAGGAAAACTTGGCAACTACACCGAATATAGCAGTTGGGTTGATGCCGTCTGCGACTGGTCGGGCCCGGTTGACTGCCGATACAAAAGCTGCGGCAACGCAATTGAAATGTCGCCTGAAAACGATATGGTCGGCGGCTACACCAACGCGCAGCGTCCGGCACTGCATGCCCTGCTTGGCGCCAACACTTTCATCGACTCATCGGATGCTCCGATAATGGTGGCTCACGGTTCGGCCGACAACGTTGTTCCGCAATGCGAGGGCGAGATGTTCTTCAACAACGTGAAGGAGGCAGGCATCCTGTGCGAGTATTATCCGCACTCGGGCGGCCACGGCGTCAATGGCGATTTCTGCGACGAAATGATTGCCTTCTTCAACAAAATCAACGACACCATTTCGGCCAAACCGTTTGTGGGCGTTGGTTTTACCGCTTCCGCGATGATGGTTGAGCCTGGCTCGTCGGTTGATTTAACCGCAAAGGTTTATGCCGATGACTCGACACTTGTGAAAGTTGAGATTTTGAAAGGTAATGATGTGGTAAAAACCTTTACATCAGAACCTTATGAATATAAGCTTGAGAATGTTGAGGTTGGAAGCTACACGTTCCGCGCGGTGGCCACATTCAGCAATGGCGGCGTAATCGCATCGCGTGAGGTGACCGTAACCGCCAAAGAGCGCCAGACGCCCTATGAGGGCAAGCGTCAAGCCATTCCAGGCCGCGTTGAGGTTGAAAAATACGACGACGGCATCGACGGCTACGCTTTCCACGACAGTGACAACGCCAACGAGGGCGGAAAACTCCGCACCGACGGCGTTGATGTGGTTGACGGTGGCACAGGCTTTGCCGTTGGCTACACAGCTGCCGGCGAGTGGATGAACTACAGCGTAAATGTTGAAAAGACAATGAAATACGCCTGGCTGGCCAATGTGGCCTGCGGCTCCACCGGGGCTGGATTCAAACTTTACGTCGATAACAAGCAGGTTGCCACGGTTAAGATTCCGCAGACGGCCAGCAACTCGTGGGGCACTTACAAAGTTGTTTCTGGCCTGACCACTGCCGATATTCCGGCTGGCGAACACGTTCTGAAACTCGAAATTACCGGCGCTTACGGCAACATCGACTATGTCGAGTTCTCAACCGATACAGCTTCGGTTTCCCCCGTCAAAACTGCCATTGGCGAACGTCAGGCTGCAGAGCTGACCGGCGAATACGATATTTATACGACATCAGGTGTCAAGATTGGTACAGTGGATATTGTTAGTGGCGAAAGTGTTGAACGTCAGCTGAAAACGGCTGTTGGTCGCATCGGAGCGTTCATTCTGCGCAATGCCTCTGGACAGTCGCGCCTTGTAGTGGTGCAATAGCCACAAACGCCTAACCATAGGCCAAAAGCCGCTTTCCCGAAATGGGAGGCGGCTTTTGTTGTTTTGCGCGATTGGTAATTCGCTGATTATGTGTGCGTAGAGGCGCGATTAATCACATCTCTACTGAAACCGGTTAGAAATCTTCAATTAATCATTTTCCTTCTCCACATCCAAATCCACCGCAATCTCCTCCTCGGTTTCGGGGGTTGATTCGGAGCGGTAGAGTTTAATGTAGAGCAGCAGCGCGGTCATAAAGTAAACGCCAGCCTGCACCCAGAGGGCAATGTACTCGGTTTTGACGTCGGGCAGGAGGGCGCCAGAGTTTGTCATCCGAACAAAGCCGTTAATGCCGAACGTTGAGGGGAAAATGTAAGACACATATTTCCAGAACGTTGGAATGCTGCAGCCTGGCCACGATATGCCCGAAATGAATAGCAGCGGCACCGATATGAAGACGAACAGCAGGAAGCACGATTCGCGGTCGCGGACAAAGCACGATATGCTTATGGCAAAGAAAACCGAAGCCAGAAGGAACGGAATGGTGAACATTGCCAGGTCGAAGAAGTTCCACAACTGGTTGAAATCGAACCATTTCGGCACAATGCACAGCACGTAGAATGCTATCAGGTAGTAGAAAATGAAGTAGGCCAGGCCTTTGCCTGTGAGCACATCGATTGGACTGCCGTACTCCTCGGTCAGGCGCAGATTTTTGCGGCGGCGGCGCTCACGCTCGGTGCCAGCCATCATTGTAATGCCCAAAACCAGCGTCTGCTGAAGCACCAGCACCAGCACGGCGGGCAGAATGAATGTGGCAAAGCCGTTCTGCGAGTTGAACATCGGAACGTAGTCATACTCAATGGGTTGCACCGACACTTCCTTCTCGCGGTCGCTCAGGCCCGAGAGCCGCACGGCCTTGATATCCTTGTTCATACTGAGCGAGACCTCGGTGCACGAACTCAGCAGCGATTTGTAGTAGAGCAGGCCGCTCATATCGGCATAAATGTTCACCATTGTCTGCCGCCCTTCGGCAATGTCTTTGTTGAAATCGGCTGGAATCCAGATAACTCCGTAGGCGTTGTGGTTCTTAATCTGCAACTTGGCCGTCTCAATGTCGCCGCAGTGGTCAATAATCTGCACGTCGGGCGTGGCATCGACCTTGCGGACAAACTCGCGGCTCAAGGCCGAATGACTGTCGTCGACAACCACCACGGGCACCTCTCTAACCACCTCGTTACTATACAGATACATATAAAGAAGAGGGTAGAGGAACGGCACTATCAGGAAGAAAACCAGCACGCCTTCATCGACAATGAATTTGCGCGTCTCGGCGTTCCAAACATTTATGACATTCTTTATGAAACTCATAGCCAATGGTTTATGGAAGGTATTCGTAATTGAGCATCGAGTGTTTGATTCGGTGCATATCGGTCAACGGCAACACTATGAATATCAGCAATATGGCATAGTATTGCGCGGAATATTGCAGCGACCATCCGTTGAGGGCCTGGTCGACGTAAATCAGGTAGTAGTATCGCAGCGGAAACATCGCCGAAAGGCTCTGAATGGCTGGCGGCATAGCCATCACGGGGAACGAGAAGCCGCAGATTGGGAACGACAGCACGCCCCACAGCGTGGCCAGGCTCAGCGACCACCGCAGCGACGGAATCAGTCCGCAAATGAAGAGCGCCAGGTTCTGTGAGGCCAGCACAAACATCAGCCCCAGCAACAGCATATGCCACATTGCGCCGTTGAGCGGGAAGTTGAGCAGGCGGTAGAGGTAAATCTGCGCAAAGAGCATCATCAGCGTGAAAATGACGGTGTGCGGCAGCAGTTTGCCAAAAAGCGCAAGCCAAGTGCGGCCGCCCGCGAGTTCAATCCATTGGCGGCCTGTGCCGTCTTTCAGTTCAGTTTGAACCGAGAAAATGGTTACGAGGAAAATCATCAGCATCAGCACGGCTGGCAACAGCGTATTGCTCAGATAGACAGAGTAGTTGAGCCACGGATTGCTGATTGCGTGCGTCTCGATTTTGATTGGCTGCAGAAAGGCCATCGCCTGGTCGTCGGTGTAGCCGCGGGCGAGGAGCGAGGTGCGTCCTGCGGCTCCTGCAGCCAGTTCCGACATCATTTTCATATCGCGATAGACCAACGACGCGGGAATGAGGTACGAGGCGTTGGTGTAGAACGATATGCGCGGCTGCTCGCTGCGGTTGGCCTTGCGCGTGGTGCCCTCGGGAATGTAGAAGAATCCGTAGATTTTGCCTTCTTGCATCGCCTTGCGCGCCTCGGCAAAGTTCGAATATTGGTGCACAATCTCGGTCTGCTGGAATGCGTCGAGGTTGCGTAGAATCGACCGCGAGGTGGCGGTGTTGTCGGCATCGACGGCGGCCACGGGAATGTCTTGCGGCAGACCGTCGCGCATCAGCGAGGTGAAGAAAATGAAGCAGATAAGCGGCGCACCGACCATACTCATCAGGTATATCGGCCGCGAAGCTAACCGCCGCATCTCGCGCCGCAACAACAGCAATAATCGTATTCTCTTTTTTGAGCCCATTTCTTTAATGTTGAGAGGTTTAGAAGGTTGAGAAGTTAAGAGGTTTAAAGTTGAACAGGTTTAACAGGTTGAAAATTCGTAATTAACTAATGCCTAGTGCCTAATGCCTAACACCACTTTTGCCTTATGCCTTTCTAACTTTTCCCTTACACCTTGTAACTATTTCTCAATCAACACCGACATTCCTGGGCGCAGGCCTTCAACCTTTTCGGTTGGCACGGCGCGAACCTCGAAAGTCTTGAGGTCGTACTGGCCTGTGGCTTTGGTGGCCTTCCAGGTGGCGTACGAACCTATATCTTTCATATAGTTGATTTTCAGATTGATATTGCGGTCAAGCGCGGGAACGTAGCCAGTGATTTCAGCGTCCATTTTTAGGTCACGTAGCAGGTCCTCGCGTACGTTGAAAGTTGCCCAAAGGTCGTCGATAACGGCAATGTTCATAATGGGTGCGCCTGTGCCCACGAGTTCGCCCGTCATTGGGAAAATCTCGCTCACCTCGCCGTCGATTGAGGCGGTGAGGATTGTCTCGTCGATATAGGCGTTAACCTCAGCCACAACGCCCTCAGCCTGACGCACTTGCGCGGCGGCCATTGCCTTGGTCTCGCTCTCGGCGCCGTTTTGAGCCATTGTGTATTGCGCGTGAGCGGCTTTCTCGGTGGCCACGGCGGCGTCATATTGAGCCTTGGTCTCGTCACGTTTCTGCTCACTCACAACACCTTCATTATAAAGGTTTTCCACGCGTTTGTACGATTTTTCCATAATCTCCAGTCCCGCCTTGGCCTTCTGCCACAACTCGTAAGCGCCTTGGATTTCCTCTTGGCGCGCGCCCTTTTGAGCTTTGGCGTTCTGAGCCGAAGCGGCGTTCTTAACAGCCTTTGCTTGAGCAAGTTTCGCCTCAATGTCGGGTGCCTCAAGAATGGCCAATGTGTCGCCAGCCTTCACGTGCTGGCCTTCGCGTACGCGGATTTCAAGAATGCGGCCAGGCACCTTGCTCGACACGCGGTACTCGTTCACTTCGGCCTGTCCCTGAATGAATTCCGTCTCTTTCTGGTGGAAAATCACAATGCCGATAACGCACACTATCACAATGACCGAGCCCAGCGCGGCCAGCGATAGAAAAATGTTTTTTTCTTGTTGATTGATTGCCATAACTGTAATTATTTTGTTGATTTATTGAATTTTCGATTTTTGATTTTTGATTCGGACGCCACAATGTGACGTCCCTACAATTCCTAAATCCTAACTTCTAAATCCTCACTATTTTAATTGTCCTGTCGCTTGTCGCAGATAAACCAGAGCCATAATTTTGTCGATTTTGGCGTCGATTTCCTCCGAATGGGCTTGCAGCCAGGCCGTTTGAGCCTCGAGCACGCTTGTCGATGCCAGATAGCCCTCTTTGAAACCGATGTTGGCCATTCTCAGGTTCTCTTCGGCATTTTCCATATTGCCCGATGCCAGTTCGAGCCGAGAGTCAGCCTCTTTGATACGTTGCTCATATTGAGTTACTTGCAGCGTTATCTTGTTGCGAGCCTCGTCCAATTGGTACTGTGCGATTCGCGCTTCGGCTTTGGCTTTGTTCACCTTGTTCATACCCTCGCCGAAGTGGTAGATTGGAATCCGTGCCACAACGCCAAAACTCAGCATATCGCCGAACTTGTTCTGAAAACCGTTCTGTGCTGATGGATTTGTGAGAGTGTAACTGCCTAACAATGCTACAGTTGGCAGGTAATCGGCACGTACAATCGATACTTTTTGATTGTACATCTCGGATGCCAGCCGCAGACTTTTCAACTCAACGCGGTTCTCATCGATTTCCTCTTGCGTGTAAATAACTGTATCGGCAGGAACAGTCAGATTCTCATTGGTTTCGTCGGCCAGCATAATGTCGGTGTGGAGGTCCATTCCGCATAGTTGGCAGAGCAGCATCTTCGAAAGAGCCAGGCCGTTGCGGGCTTTCAGCAACTTCATCTCGCCGTCGTTGAGTTTCACTTTTACCGAGAATTGGTCGGCTTGGGTGGCAAGACCTTCGCCGCGCATCTTCTCAACATCGGCATTCAACTTGCGCAGAAGTTCGACGTATTTCTCGGTGAGTTTCAATTTGTTGGCAATCGACACAATCTGCCAGTAAGCCTCATCGACGCTCACCATCACTTTTTGGTCCTCGCCCGACATCTGCGTTTCGGCCAACTCTTTGGCGTAGGCCGTCACCTTGTTGTATGCGCGGATTTTGCCGCCAGCGTAGAGCGGCTCCTCAATGGTCAGCGCGCCCACATACACGTTGGCAATGTCCATTTCGAACTCTTTGGCAAAGTCGGCACCAATCTCGTTGAGGGCGGTGGCAATTTCGCCAGTCTTCAGTTCCCCCATAAGTTGTTGCATAACTTGGCTATTATCCAGAATATTTTTGAGCGCAGGGTCTTGAATAAGCATAGGCAAGCGGTCGACGATTGAGCTTGTCATATTCGTACCCAAATTTGTCAGCGCAGCCGACTGGTCGTCGCTAATGAGCGAGATGTTCTCGCTGTTGTGAATGTAAGCACCTGTGGCTGAAATCTTTGGCAGATAGTTGGCAAAGGCGGCCTTTTTGTCGTATTCGGCTGCGGCCAGTTTTTCGCGCGATATTTTCGACTGCTGGTTGTTTTCGAGCGCCTTGTCGCGGCACTCCTGGAGCGTCAAAACTGTCTGGCTCATAGCGGTTTGAGTCATCGCTCCAAGTGTAATCAATGTTAGAAGTGTTCTTATTTTCATATCTGTTCCTTATTTTGGTTGCAAATGTATATCGGGCTTTCCGCTTGCGCGATATTTAATTGTAGCCGAAAATGGTCAAAAGGTCGAAAAAATCGACTTGTTTAATGCAAATATGCCGAAATTGTGTTTTATTTGTCGAAAATATTCCAAAAGGGAACGGAAAGATATTTAGGATTTAGGAGTTAGAATTTAGGATTTTTGAATTACGAATTACAATTCACCAATTAAACAGTTCACCGATTAAACGATTCACCAATTCACCAATAATAATAGTTATGGAAAGCAAGGAAACGTACATTACGCCGCTGGTTATCAATAACATACTGACGTCGGGCAGAAATGTCTCGCTTGGCGACGATTTTGTTGTGTCGCGGCAGCGGAACCTGAACAACATTTCGGCGTTCAGCCATCCGTTGCGCATAAATTGCTATATGGCAGTGTTTTGCAGCAGCGGAAGCATCTCGTGTATGCTGAATATGAACGAGTACACGCTGAGCCGCGGAATGCTTATGGTCATCACGCCAGGCAACATTGTGCGCATCACCTCGCCCGATTTGGAGCAGGCCTTGAGCAACGCAAGTTTCACGTTCATAGCCGTTTCGGTCGATTACATCTCGAATGCGAGCGTCGATTTCAACTCGCTTTTCTCGGAGGCTCTGGCGCTGCTGCAGAATCCGTGTATCAAGATAACTGACAGCGAGATACGCCTGCTTTCCAACTATGTCGACCTGATTTACAAAATCACTGGCTCAACGGCCAAATATGTGCGCGAGAGCGTGGGGGCGGTTATGTCGTCGGTGTTTTACCAGTTTGCCAGTTACGTCGACGATTATCTGCGCGACGAGAACATCCGCGCCGCCGCCTTGCCCGACAACACTCGCCAGCGCCGAATGTTCGAGGCGTTTATGAAACTTGTGAAAGACAATCACAACACCGAGCGAATGGTTGGCTTTTATGCTGATAAACTGTGTGTTACGCCGAAATATCTGTCGAAGGTTGTGCGTGAGGTGAGCGGCCGCTCGGCCCCCGACTGGATTGACGGCTTTGTGATTATGTCGGCCAAGTCAATGCTAAAATATTCCGATATGACTGTCAAGGAGATAGCCATTGAACTGAACTTCCCCAACCAGTCGTTTTTCTCGAAATTCTTCAAGAGCCAGACAGGGCAGACGCCGAATGAGTATCGGTCGGAGTAAGTTTTTCGCCTTGCGCATTTCTGCCTTTTTCGTTCCCGTTATTTGTTTAGCTTTGCCATTATGAAACCGATTCTTGCCACCATAAGGCTCATTTTGGTAGTGATAGTATCATTGACATTCCTGATTGTCGGGCTGATACTATTATTTATATGTCTGGGCAGTCCGGCAATAAGCCGATTCATTACAAAGAATTGGGCGCGGTTTTGTCTGCTGATTCTCAACGTTAAAGTGAATTTTTCTGGACAGATACCGTCGCAGCGCGTCATTCTGATGGCCAACCACCGCAGTTACGTCGATATTTTCCTCGTCTTCTCGCGCTATCCGGCGTCGATAGTTGCAAAGAAGGAGTTGGGCCGATGGCCGATAATCGGTTGGAGCGTTCGTTTGGCGCGGATGATTCTGGTCGACCGCAGCAAAAAGAGCAGCCTGATTGCCACAATGCGCGCCATTAAAGCCGAGATTGACAAAGGCGGCAGCGTGATTCTCTTTCCCGAAGGCGGAATAAAAGATGAGCCGCTGACAGCGCCCTTCAAGCACGGCTCGTTCAAGATTGCGCAGACGACCGCCACGCCCGTTGTTCCCGCAGCCATTTTCTATCACGACCACGGAATGGTCTGGGGCGATGAGTCGTTCCTGACCAACTTCTACCGCCAAATGGGCCACTGGCGCACCGATGTCGATTTCTGGATTGGCGAGCCGATAACCGCACCTACCGATGCCGAGTTGATGACTGCTGTGAAGGATGCTAAATTAGGAATTAGGAATTAGGAATTAGGAATTAGGAATTAGGAATTAGGAATTAGGAATTAGGAATTAGGAATTAGGAATTAGGAATTAGGAATTAGGATTGATTATAAACCCGTTAAACTTTAAACTAAACACTAAACTCTCAACACTAAACTCTCAACACTAAACTCTCAACATTAAACTTTATAAAAATGATTATCACAACAACTTTTACCGTTCCCAATCGCGAGATTGAGCAGATTCTAGGAATCGCTCGCGGGAGCACCGTCCGTGCCAAAAATGTTGGCAGCGACTTTTTAGCTGGCCTCAAAAACATTGTCGGTGGCGAGATTGAAGAGTACACAAGGCTTCAGGCCGAATCGCGCGAACAGGCGCTGCAACGTCTGACCAGGGACGCCGAACGTTTGGGCGCCGACGCCATTGTCGGAGTGTCGTTTACCACGTCGATGATTGCGCAGGGGGCTGCCGAAATTTTGGCTTACGGCACTGCCGTTAAACTCAAATAGTTGATATAGTGAAATTTATTGATACGATATGCTAATAGGTTTTTTATATGCAGCGTTTTTGGCCGTCAGCGCAGTTATTATTGTGGTGCTGATTATCCGCCGAATCAGAATCAAGAAAACCGAAACTTTTGAGAAACGCGATGATTAACGTCAGTATTGGTCTCGAACTGAAAGCCGTCAACCCGACAATGGCGTTGGGTGTGATGGAGTGTAAAGTGCTGAATACCAGTTATAACGAAGGCTTGTGGAGCGAGATTGACGCACTCACCGCCGAAATCCGCCGCACACTGACGCCCGACGCCATTAAGGAGCAGCCGCAGATTGCCGCCACGCGCCGTATGTATTCCGATTGCGGCAAGGACCCTAGCCGCTATCGCCCCAGCGCCGAGGCACTGATGCGCCGTTTGGTTAAGGGCAACAACTTGTACCAAATAAATACTATGGTGGATTTGGTCAATCTTGTGTCGATGCGTTTTGGCTACTCAATCGGCGGTTTCGATGCCGACAAGGTTGTGGGCAATGTTGTGGCAGGAATCGGGCGCGAGGGCGAGCCTTACAACGGCATTGGCCGCGGTCCGCTCAATATTGCCTGTCTGCCCGTTCTGCGCGACTCGGTCAGCGGATTCGGCACGCCCACCAGCGATGAGGAACGCACGGCTATGAGCCTTGAAACCAGCCATTTCCTGATGGTTGTCAATGCCTACGATGGTCCAGCCTTGTTGCCTGAATTGTTCGATTATACGCGGCAGTTGCTTGAAAAATATGCAGATGCGAGGGATATTGAAACGAAAATAGTTAGGGATTAGGCACTAGGCACTAGGCATTAGGAGTTAGAAATTAGGAATTAGGAATTAGAAATTAGGAATTAGGAATTAGAAATTGGTATTGATTTTAAACCTGTTAAACCCGTTAAACCTTAAACTAAACACACTCAACAGCGAAGCCCCCGATAGCTATCGGGAAAACCTTCTAAACGTCTAAACAATTCACCGATTCACCAGTTAACCGATTAAACCAACAAAATGTCCGACGAAACCGATAAATATCTGACTCTCAGCGGTTATTCCGAAGGCGTCTACAAAGAGAAAGGTAGTCGTTTCTTGGCTTTTGCGTGGCCTGTTTTCACCGAAGACGAAGTTCGGCAGCACATTAAAGAGTTGAAAAAGACCTACTTCGACGCGCGCCACCACGTTTACGCCTTCCGCTTGGGTGCCGATATGAAAACCTATCGCTGCAGCGACGACGGCGAGCCCGCAAACTCGTCGGGGCCACCGGTTTTGGGGCAGATTCAGTCGGCCAACCTGACCAACGTGCTAATTGTGGTTGTGCGCTATTTCGGAGGCACCAAATTGGGCGTTCCAGGCTTGATAAACGCCTATCGCACAGCCGCTTCCGACGCCATTGCCAACAATCAGATTGTGGAGCAGTATGAGCAGGACCGCTTCACAATAAAATTCGGCTACGCCGCAATGAACGACGTGATGCGTGTGCTGAAAGACGAGAATCCGCAGCAATCGAATCAACAATTTGACAATCAGTGCAGTATCGACCTTTCAATCCGCAAAAAACAAGGCGAAACTCTGCGGCAGAAACTGTCGAAGATTGAAGGGCTGACGATAGTTGTTTGAAAGAGTTTTTGGTTTTCACAGATGGTACAGAAACTTATAATCTGCGGAAATGTGCTTAGAGAAATGCGATTTCCGCAAGTTATAAGCTAAAAATAGGCTATAATCTGCGGAAATGTGCCAAAATTTGTGCGATTCCCACGAGTTATGGCGCAAAATCACGCTTTTTCGAACAAATCGTCCATTGTTATCTCCGAATTGACCTCGCCTGAATATTTGTTTTTCCTCAATCCGTGTGCAGTAATCATTGTCAAACGGACAGATTTTTTTGTTTTTGTGGCCATTTTGAAAGATGTGATTTTTTGTCTTAACGCTTCGGAATACGATTTGTCAATGGCAAATTCGCCGTTGTAATATTTTATCTCACAGAGATTTATAACATTGTCATTTCTGTCGATTAGCAAATCGACCTGCGCGCCGTCATAAAGGTCGCAACCTTTTGTAAACCACGATTTTTCGCTTGTTGTGACGCCCGAAATACCCAATTTGCGCTTTATCTGCCCAATGTGCCTGAAGCACACCCGCTCGAACGCCAAACCGCTCCAAACCTTTCTCGTCGGCGAATCGACGCTTGAGGAATAGAAATTCTCGCTGCGCTGCGTATTTTGCTGCACAAATTTGAAATAGAACAATGTAAAATTGTCAATCAGTTGATACACAATGCCTTTTGTCTTCTTTTGAAACGCATAATAACGGCGGATAAACGAGCATTGTTCCAATTCTTCAAGCGCTTTCGCGAAGACGGAGTTGTCGGAAAGTTTGGTTTCGTCCAAAATCTCGTTTCGCGTCATTCCTGCCTTTTTGATTCCCAACGCTTTGATTATGGCCAAATGCGGCTCGGGATTCTTATAAAGCGAGGCGTAGAGGTTGTCGAATTCGTTTTTTAGGTAAGCCGACTCACTGAAAAATAATTTGTCAATGTTTTGACTTACAGATAGTTGTCGGTCTAAAAAATTCCAATAATACGGTATGCCGCCCAACGCCATATATGTTTCAAGAATATCCTCGCGTGTGAAATCCAAACCCGATGCCGCAGAGAGTTTTTCGCATTCGTGCAAATCGAACGGTTGCAGATAAATCTGTCGCGTGAGTCGGTTGTGCAAGCCGCCGTGGTTCTTGATTATCTTGTTGATAATCCACGATGTGGCGCTGCCGCAGACTATCAGTACAATGTCTTTTTCGGTTCTTGCCGTGGCCCACGCGTTCCAAAAATGCTCTAATGCGCTGATAAACCCCGATTTAGGCGTATCGATCCACGATATTTCGTCGATGAAAACCACCTTTTTCTTTTTGTCGGACTGCGCAAGCAATTCGGCCAAAAGACGGAACGCCTCGCGCCAGTTTTTGGGCGGTTTGAATTTCCTCAGACCGTACTTTTTGAGCGACTCGCAGAACTCGTCCAACTGGCCCTCGGCTGCTGTGTTGGCAAGTCCAACGTGCTGAAAACTAAACTCTTGGTTGAACGTTTCTCTAATCAGAAACGTTTTTCCCACTCTGCGCCGCCCATAAACGGCACAAAACTGCGATTCGTCTTTGTCCAACAAATCCAAAAGCAGTTCCTTTTCGTATTCGCGCCCCAATAACATAATTCTATCTTTTTCAGATTCTTCGCAAATATGCAAAATTAATTGGATAATATGCGGAAATGTATTTAGAAAAATGCGATTTACACAAGTTATAAGCCGAAAATTGGCTATAATCTGCGGAAATGTGCCAAAATTTGTGCGATTTCCACGGGTAATATGCCAGGAAAGTCGTCTCAAAATTTCTTGGATTTTGCAGCGGCGAGGGACGAGCCGCGAATGCAGGGAACTAGCAAACAGCTTGGTGGAAAATTTCGCGAAAGCGTAATAAAAACTCAATTCAATCACTAAAAATAGGGATTTTCGGCCTCCCAATATCCCAACTTTTAGCTAATAACAATCCACTACCGCCGACACTCCAAAATGGCAATTAGTGGGGATTGACCGCCAGGCCCCGCGTGGGCAACTTTGCGCCGTAAATTTTACGGACAATGAATAATTGCAAGATAGCGGCAATGGTGGCCGCAGCGCTGGTTTTGATGGGCTCGCAGGCCTCAGCGCAAGATTCAACAAAAAACGCACCGCGCCTGACCATTGGCGGATACGGCGAGGCGGTGATGACGCGCAACTTCTACAGCGACCATTTCAACCGCTACCGCTTCCCCGAGCAGCACAAAGACGACGGCAGCCACGGGCAGTTCGACCTGCCGCACGTGGTCATTAATATTGGCTACGACTTTGGCCGAGGTTGGACGATGGGCTCTGAAATCGAGTTTGAGCACGGCGGAACCGAGTCGGCAGTTGAGATTGACGCCGACGAATCGGGTGAGTACGAGGCCGAAATTGAGCGCGGCGGCGAGGTTGCGCTCGAACAGTTTTGGTTGCAGAAGAGTTTCGGCGGGGCGCTGAACATTCGCGTTGGCGAGTTGGTTGTGCCAGTGGGCGCCGTGAATCAGCACCATATGCCGATTGAGTTTTTCACTGTCTATCGTCCTGAAGGTGAGAGCGCTATGCTTCCCTGCACTTGGCACCAGACGGGCGTGAGCGTTTGGGGAAAAGCCGAAGGTTGGCGCTACGAGGCGCAGTTTCTGTCGGGATTGGATGCCGAGCGTTTTGGCGCTGACTGCTTTGTGAAATACGGCGCGGGCAGCCCCTACGAGTTTAAGATTGCAAACAAATACGCAGTTGCGGCACGCGTTGACAATCAGTCGGTTGCGGGCTTGCGGCTGTCGGTGAGCGGCTACTACGGACTCACTTTCCGCAACACGCAGAAAAGCATTGGCGCGAAGTACGACGGTGTTGAGGGCGCGCTCGCCATTGGCACTTTCGATTTTCAGTACCGCACCGCCAATCTGACCATTCGCGGCAACGCTCTGTGGGCGCATTTGTCTGATGCCGACCAGATTACGGCCTTCAACAAGAACTTCCCCACTCACGTTGGGCAGGACGGCAGCCCCAGCAAGCACCAGCCCGTGGCCAGCGATGCCGCCACAGCGGGTGGCGAAATCGGCTACAATGTTTTCGGGCATATCGGGCGCTTTGCGGATGAAAATCAGAAACTTATCCTGTTCGGACGGTATGAGTGGTACGACTCGATGCTGAAAGGCACCAACGCCGCCGCCTACGAATGGTGCGGCAAACAGCGTATCGCGTTGGGTGTGAACTACTTCCCGCTGCCCGAGATTGTTGTGAAAGCCGAATATTCCGAAAGATTCTACCAATCGCCATACAACAACGAACCGTCGGTTTCTGTGGGCGTGGCGTATTGCGGGTGGTTTAAATAAAGGTTGAGAAAGTTGAGAAGGTTGAGAATTTCTAAACAGCGAAGCGACTAAACCTTCTAAACAGCGAAGCGACTAAACATTTTAATTATCAATAATTTAAAAACAAAAGAAAAATGAAACAGAAATTCAGAGGCATTATTGCTTTGGCGATGGTTGCAACGGTGTTTGTGGCCTGCAAAGACGATGAAGAAGACGACAACAAACTGAACAGCGAGTTGCAAACGGCGAACGAAATGTTTGTAAACCAAACGGTTATCCCGACATACAAAGGATTGGCCGATGAGTGTGCAAAAATGCAGGACGCCATTGATGCTTTCGCTGCCGACAAGAGCGATGCTAAATTAAAGACTGTCTGCGATTTATGGAAGACTTCGCGTCAGTATTGGGAATGGTCAGAGGCATTTTTGTTCGGTGCGGCTTCGGGCTACGGAATCGACCCGCATATCGACACTTGGCCGTTCGATGTCACGGTGTTCGACAACCTGATGAGCAAGTACCACCCTGCCACCAGCGAGGACGACGCCGCAGTGATTGACCAGAACGTTGCCACAGGCCAGAATCTGACAGGTTTTCACGCACTTGAGTATGTGATTTTCCGCAACGGACAGCCACGCGCCGCTGCCGACCTGACCGCCGACGAGGTTTACTACTGCCAGGCTGTGGCCGCCGATTTGTTCCTTTCGGCCTGCCGTCTTGAGGCTGCTTGGGCAGGAACTGAAAATGTAACGGCTGCAAAGGCTAAAGTTTTGGAAGACAACGAAATGGAACCCGATGATTTCTTCGGTGAGGAATTCCGCACTGCAGGAAACGCAGGCTCGCGTTGGAAAACCGTCGAATTGGCTGCCATTCAAATAATTGAGGGCTGCCAGGACATTATCGACGAGGTGGCTCACTCGAAAATCGGCGCACCGCATACAGGCGAGGACGCGAACTACATTGAATCGCCCAACGCACAAAACTCGATTCAGGACTTCTATGACAACGTAATGAGTTGTAAACACGCACTTTACGGCGGTTTGAGCGTTTCGGGCGCAGTGCCAGCCGAGAAGTCGCTGATGGCATATCTGCAAAGCGTTGCGGCAAGCGAGGCCAACGCTGCAATGTCGGCTCTCGAGACCGCTCTCGACAAGGTTAACAAAATGAAACGTCCGTTCGTGCTCAACTACACCGACGCTTCGGCAGGTGAGGCCATTAAGGCGCTCGAGGATTTGGACGAGGCACTTGACGCACTGAAGGGAAAGATTGAATAATTGATTGAATGATTGAAGGTGAATAGAAATGAGAAAGATGGGTTGAGAGAGTTTAGAAGGTTGAGAAAGTTGAGAGTTTCTAAACAGCGAAGCGACTCAACTTTTCACCGATTCACCAAAAAAAACGGAAAAGCCTAAAAAGATATATTGATTTTAAAGTCGAATGCGATGGGCACCACGGGGAAACCTTTGGTGCTTGTCGCGCATAATGGAACCTAAATTTATCTGAATATGAAACACATTGATTTATTGACACTTGCATTGGCAGCAACGACAGTTTTGATTGGCTGCCGCGACAATGGCGAAGACGAGCCGACACCAGTGGCCGTCGATAGCGAAGAGTACTATGCGGGCGGCCGTTTGGGAACGGTTTTCAACGCGGGCGCGTCGGCCTACGAACAGCCCACACCTGCCTGCAACACAGGCAATTTCGCGCAAGCGTTCAAATTGGGCGAGTACTTTTTTGAGCGCGATTTCACACAAGACACCAACAGTGCTTTCAAGGGCTTGGGCCCGCTGATGGTGCGCAACGGCTGCCTTTACTGCCACCCGTCGTACGGCCACGGCAAGCGCCAGACGCGCTACAAGGCTACCGATATGGGCAACGGCTATCTGCTTGTGCTCTACGATGTTACAACCGACGGATATCTGACTTCGGTCACAGGAATGCCGCAGACATTGGCCGTGGCGCCGTTCAAAGCGCCGATTGACGAAGACCAAATCACAATCGATTGGCTGACCTACACCGACGAGTGGGGCAACCAGTTCGACGACGGCGAGAAATACGAACTAATCTATCCCGAAGTGAAGATTCCCGCCAGCGCGTTCTACGTGCCAATCCAGGCCAAACGCGGCGGCGAGATTGTCAATATCGATATCAGCGATGTCGGTATCAGACTCGAATCGACAATCGGCGTTTATGGCACGGGGCTGCTCGACGCCATTCCCGACGATTCGCTTAAAGCACAGTATATCAAAGAGACAGCCGTCGGCGCAAGCCTGAACCCCGCCATTTGGAACGGCACCGATTGGGCCAGCCAGTATTCGGGACTGACGGGCGAGAAATACGCCAAACGCTTCACCTACGCCCTGTCGCGCGGTCCGCTGCTCGACGCCGCAGGCGCCAACGCCATTTGGAACATTACCAACGTGACGCGTTCCGACCGCCGCTACCATTATATGACGGCCGCCTACGCCGCCACCGCGTCGAAAGACCCTGACGTTCAGGCCGAATTTTACAACTACTTCCCCGCCGAAAAGACCGACAAGGGCGTTGAGTACGACATTTATCGCTATCTGACAGGAAAAGAGACAGTTGACGGCGAGTCGAAGAACATTGCCAAACCCGAAATGAGCGACAACGACTATCGCAACTTTATGATTTGGCACCGCGGACTTGCCGTGCCCGCCGCCCGCAACCTTGACGACCCCGATGTGGCCCGCGGCCACGATTTGTTCCGCCAGATTGGCTGCGCCGCCTGCCACCGTCCGTCGTGGACCACAGGCGACGACAACATTGTCGACCCCAACGGAATGTTCGGCAACGCCGATATGCCGCGCTATCCGCACCAGAAAATTTGGCCTTACACCGATATGGTTCAGCACCGTCTGTTTATGGCTAACGACATACGCACGGGATGGTGCCGCACAACACCGCTTTGGGGCCGCGGCCTGTCGCGTCTCGTCACAGGTGCCGACGACCGTCTGCACGACTGCCGCGCGCGCAACGTTATGGAAGCCATAATGTGGCACGGAAGCAGCCAGAGCGACGCACGCTGGTCGGTTGAGAACTTCCGCGCCCTGCCCAAAGCCGACCGCGACGCGATTGTGAAGTTTATTGAATCGATTTGAAAGTCAGAAAAACTTTTAAAATTCGCCGACGATGAATTATTTTTGACAGCTGTGAGGAGCGTTCCCCACAACTGTCAAAAATATGTTTAATCGTTGAAAAGCAAAATGTTATGTATAACGAAAGTCGTCAATATCTGAAACCGGATAGTAAACTTGCTGATGTGATTTACAACAGTCCGTCGCTGCTCTATGTGCTTGAATATTTTGAAGTTGACTACATATTGCAAGACAAAACCGTGGCCGAGTTCTGTACCGAACACAATATCGACACAAATCTTTTCACCACGGTTTCAAACATTTACAACGGCTTTGTGGTTGAATCGAAACTTGAGTTCGGCGTTGAGAACATTCCGCTGATAATCAAATTCCTGCACAATACTCACGCTTATTATCTCAACGAGAAGTACCCCGAAATCCGCAACATTATCAACGAGTTGCGCAACGTCAATAGTTCGACTGAAATCAGCATTGTCGAGAAGTTTTTCAAAGAGTATTATGCTGAGGTGAACGAGCACCTCGACTACGAGGACCGAGTTGCTTTCCCTTATATCAATGCTTTGTATAACAAATACATAGGCGTTGACAGCGACTCGTTTGACAAGAGTTTTTCGGCAAAGCAGTACCGCAAGCACCACACCGACATAAACTACAAGCTTGACGAGCTGAAAAGTTTGTTAATCAAATACATATCGGTGCGCGAGGACAGACAAATCCGCCGCCGTCTGCTGTTGAGTTTGTGCGATGTTGAAAGCAATCTCTACGCCCATTCGGTCATTGAGGAACAGATACTGATGCCGCTCGTTATGAAAGTTGAGCGTTCTTTAAGCAAGGCTAAATAATTATGAGGCAGTCAGATAAAACAGTATTCCGGGTTGGCATTCTTGAGCCTTCGGCCATTATTGTCAACGGGTTGAGCAACATTCTGCTCAAGGCCGGTAATTTCGATTTGTATAAAATCGATTATGTTGCAGATATGCAGCGTTTTATAACCGCCAACAAATTGCAGTTGATAATCATCAACCCACAACTTTTGCAGCAAACGGGCAAAGAACTGGCGCACCTGAAACAAAAAAATCCCAATGTGGTCTGGTGCGCGCTTGTTTACGCGTTTTTCGACCCTAAATATCTGAATCAGTTCGATTTGCAGATTGCCATCACCGATGTTCCAAGCGAAATTGTGGATGCGGTGATGTCGAAGCTGAACGACGAGTCGGCCGATGACGCCGATTTATCGATGCAACTGTCTGACCGTGAGTTAGATGTGTTGCGTCTGCTGGCTCAGGGAAATATGAATAAAGAGATTGCCGACAAGCTGAATATCAGCGTCCACACGGTTATCAGCCATCGGAAAAACATCACTCAGAAAACCGGCATTAAAACGCAGTCGGGACTCACAATTTACGCACTTTCAAACAAAATCATCAATATTTAAACGGAATGAAAGCGTTGAGAATCACGGTCATAACCTCGTATGTGGCGATAATTGCCATTATGGCTGCGGCCACAATAATCGAGAAACTTTACGGCACTCGTTTCGCCGCAGTCAACATCTATGGTTCAGTCTGGTTTACAATCATTTGGGCGGTTATTGGAGTGAGTGGAATGGCCTACATTCTTCGCAAACGTCTTTTCAGCAATCCGTCGCGTTTTCTGCTTCACGCCGCTTTCGCAATGATTTTGGTCGGGGCGCTCATTACGCACATTTTCGGCGAACAAGGCACCACGCATATTCGCGTAGGCGAGCAGACTAATGTGTTCATTATCAACAATAACGGCGAGATTTGCAAAATGCCGTTCAGTGTCGAGCTCGAAGGTTTCGAAACAGTGAACTACCCTGGCACGCAGTCGCCAATGGACTATGTTAGCGCTCTGATTTTCAGGCGTGGAGCCGATACGCAGACTGCCAATGTGTCGATGAACAATGTGGCGCGCTTTGGCAATTACCGGTTTTATCAGTCGGGCTACGACCCCGATGGCGGCGGCACTTATCTGTCGGTGTCACACGACCCCGTCGGCATTGGTGTTACTTATACCGGTTACGCGCTGTTGCTTGTTGCAATGATTCTGCTTCTTATTATGCCAAACTGCGGATTCCGCACAACGCTCAAAAAATTGGTTAGCAGCAAGTTGACTGCCGCGGTTTTGCTTTTGTGCATTGGGTTGCAGCCGGGAACACTTTCGGCACAAAACACCACAAAAGCCTTGCCTCGTAATGTCGCCGAGGTGTTCGGGCAGCTCTACGCTTATAGCAATGGGCGTATCGGTCCGATGCAGACTGTGGCTCGCAATTTCACAATCAAGCTCTATGGCAAAGCTAACTATAAGGGAATGAGCGCCGAACAGGTGTTTATGGGTTGGCTGCTCAATCCTTCCGGATGGGCTGACGAGCCGATGATAAAGCTGAAAGGCGAAGCCCGGAATGTTATTAGTGGCGGCAGTAAGTATGTGTCGTACAACGATTTCATCGCCAACAACCGCCGTCTTGATGAGGTGATGACCGACATTTTCAGCGGCAAGGACGTGCCCGGAGCGAAATCGTTCCGCGAGGCCGACGAGAAGATGAACATTGTGATGATGCTGCTCAACGGCCAATTGCTGAAAATATTCCCGTATGCCAATGATAATCAGATTGTTTGGTACAATCCGGCCGACAATCTGCCACTCGATATGCCTAACGATGAATGGCTATTCATCAAGAAAACAATGGATTACATTGGAGAGTTGGCGTTCACTCGCAATTACGACAGCCTCAATCTCACAATCGGCAAAATCAAGCGCTACCAGGAGAAAACAGCCGCCTCTGTTTTGCCTTCAGCTGGCAAAATGCGAGCCGAGCGCCTTTACAACTCATTGAATATTACAAAGATGCTCTCGA
The DNA here is from genome assembly GCA_902790595.1 of uncultured Bacteroidales bacterium. Classification (GTDB taxonomy): domain Bacteria; phylum Bacteroidota; class Bacteroidia; order Bacteroidales; family SZUA-534; genus RUG13583. The sequence continues at coordinate 16,872 of CADASL010000002.1, read as the reverse complement.
TGGCTCTCACCACCGCCGGCATCATTATCTTTATCTTCTTCATTTTCAAACTGATGCGCCGCAAGCCGGTTGGCCGGCCGGTTACTATTGTGCTCAATGTTGTGTTGGTTTTGTTGCTTGCTTACAACCTGACAACCATTGTGTTACGCGGCTATGTAAGCGATCATCTGCCACTATCGAACGGCTTTGAAACAATGCAGTTTATGTCGGCTTGCGCAATGGCCCTCACGCTGGTCTTTCAACGTCGCTTTGCGCTGATGGTGCCTTTCGGCTACATTGTTTCCGGCCTGACGCTGATGGTTGCCGGTTTTGGCGAGTCGAATCCGCAGATAACGCATTTGATGCCGGTTCTGGCCTCGCCGCTGCTGAGTATCCACGTCTGCGTTCTGATGCTGGCCTATACGTTGCTTGCATTCACAATGCTCAACGGCATTGCGGCTGTTGCGGTTGGTCGTCGCGGCAACGCCGAACAAACTGAAATGCTGTATGTTGTGAGCAAACTGATGCTCTATCCGGCACTGTTCCTGCTCATAACAGGCATCTTCATTGGCGCCATCTGGGCCAACCAATCGTGGGGCCGATACTGGGGCTGGGACCCGAAGGAGGTCTGGGCACTGATAACGATGCTCATCTACGCAATGCCGCTGCACCCGTCGCTTTTCCCGCGTCTGCAAAAGCCAATGGCCGCTCATATCTTCCTGATTGTAGCCTTTTTATCGGTGCTGATAACCTATTTCGGCGTGAATTTCCTGCTTGGCGGAATGCATAGTTATGCGTAAATGATTGGGGCGGGGAGAGGCGTCTTGCTTTTTTTCTTCTTGCCGCGACAAATTTTGCACATTTAATTATAACTTCGCATTTCGCTTTCGCGGAACGGCGGACGATTGCAACTGTGTATGAATGAGCGGTTTGCACCTTTGCTGGTCTTCGCCGAAAGGCAGAAAACACAAAACGCGCCGCAGAGGCGTACGATTTGCGAGCAGAAACATAAAACATTATAAACGATGAAGTTATTTGAAGTTTACTCGCTATTTCCCATTGAAATAGTGAAAGGCAAAGGCTGCCACGTTTGGGACGCCAACGGGCAGGAATATCTCGACCTTTACGGCGGACACGCTGTGATTTCGGTCGGGCACGCGCACCCGAAGTATGTGAAGGCCATCAGCGAGCAGGTGGCAACGCTTGGGTTCTACTCTAACTCGGTGATTAACAAGTTGCAACAGAAGTTGGCCGAAAAGTTGGGCCCAATCTCAGGCTACGACGATTACTCGCTTTTCTTGATAAACTCAGGCGCCGAAGCCAACGAGAACGCGCTGAAACTGGCATCGTTCTACAACAACCGCAACAAGGTTTTGGCCTTCCGCCACTCGTTCCACGGCCGTACATCGGCTGCCGTTCGCGTGACCGACATCCCGAAGTATATTGCCCCTGTAAATGAAGGACTTGAAGTTACTTTCATCGATTTCAACGACACCGCCGCAATGCGCGCCGAACTGCAGAAAGGCATCTACTCATCGGTGATAATTGAAGGCATTCAAGGCGTTGGCGGCATTCAGGTGCCCGACGACCAATTTATGCGCGACCTGCGTCAGGCTTGCACCGACACCAACACGGTGCTGATTTTGGACGAGATTCAGTCGGGTTACGGACGTAGCGGCAAATTCTTCGCCCACCAATACGCTGGCATCAAAGCTGATATTGTGACAGTTGCGAAAGGCATCTGCAACGGACTGCCAATGGCGGGCGTCATCATTGCGCCGTTCTTCACGCCTGTTGTGGGCCAACTCGGAACAACCTTCGGCGGCAACCATCTGGCCTGCGCTGGTGCTTGCGCCGTGCTCGACATCATCAAAGAAGAGAATCTGGTTGACAACGCCGCAAAAGTGGGCAACTATCTGCTCTCGGAACTGAAGAAAATCGACCGCATCAAGGAAGTGCGCGGCCGCGGCCTTATGATTGGCATCGAGTTCGAAGAGCCGATAAAGGAAATCCGCAACCAACGGCTGCTTATGGAACAGCACGTGTTCACGGGCGTTGCGGGCACAAACACCATCCGTCTGCTGCCGCCGCTCAGCCTGTCAATGGCCGAAGCACAGGATTTTATTGAGAGATTCAAGAAATGCCTGTAATGGTGTTGGGTATTGGGTGTTAGGTGTTGGTAGGGACGCACCGCGTGCGTCCGATTCACCAATTCACCGATTAAACAGTTAAACTTTTAAACAATGAATAATCTCACCATAGTAAAAGTTGGCGGTGCGGTTGTTGAAGACCCGACAACGCTCAACACTCTGCTCGACGATTTTGCGGCAATGCAGGGCAACAAACTGCTTGTCCACGGTGGCGGCCGTGCTGCCGACAAACTGCTGAACCGCCTGGGCGTCGAAATCAAGAAAGTTGACGGCCGACGCATCACCGACAAAGAGACAATCGACGTTGTGACAATGGTTTACGCAGGTCTGGTGAACAAAAATATTGTGGCGCAACTGCAGCGGCGCGGCGTGAACGCGCTCGGCTTCACTGGTGCCGACCTGAACATCATTCTGTCGCACAAGCGCCCCGTGAAAACCATCGACTACGGCTTTGTGGGCGACGTTGACAGCGTGCAGACCGAAGTGCTCTTCTCACTCATCGAGCAAGGCGCGGTGCCTGTGGTGTCACCCATCACGCACGACGGCCGCGGCCAACTGCTCAACACCAATGCCGACACCATCGCGTCGGAACTGGCGCGCGCCCTGGCCAAATCGTGCGGCGTGACGCTCGTCTATTGCTTCGAGAAGCCTGGCGTGCTTATGGACGCCACCGACGACAACTCGGTCATCGGCACGCTCACCTACGACAAATTCAAAGAGTATCAGGCCACTGGCATCATCAACGAAGGAATGATTCCGAAACTCGACAACGGCTTCGACGCCATCCGCGCGGGCGTTGCTAGCGTGGTCATCACCAACACCGACGGCCTGAAAAACGACGGCGGAACGCGGTTAACTTTGTAAGGCATAGTTTTTTTTATATCGCTTTCGCGGAAAAGGCCACCAAGCAGTTTGTTGGGCTCGTGCATCTGCGGCTCGTCCCTCGCCGCGGCAACATTCAAGTTGCTTGTTATTAGCCAAAAGCGGAATCGCAATTGTGAGTGCATTGTGGGTTTCTGACGAAGCCAACCTCGCACCAACACCAATCTTTCAATTGTTGAAAACTTACCAACTTGGCATATCTATGTTTTTCTATATTTGCCAATCTGAATAACAGAAATGGGTGAATTTATAGTATCGGCGCGTAAGTATCGTCCGATAACGTTTGAGAGCGTTGTCGGGCAGTCGGCTATCACAACAACGTTGAAAAACGCCATTGTGAACAAGCATTTGGCGCACGCATACTTGTTTTGCGGACCGCGCGGTGTGGGCAAGACCACTTGCGCCCGCATCTTCGCCAAAACCATCAACTGTCTGAATCCATCGGCCGATATGGAGCCGTGCAACGAGTGCGAGTCGTGCAAGGCCTTCAACGAGGACCGCTCGTACAACATTCACGAGCTCGACGCCGCATCGAACAACTCGGTCGACGACATCCGCAACCTTATCGACCAGGTGCGCATTCCGCCGCAGATTGGCAGCTATAGCGTCTATATCATCGATGAGGTGCATATGCTGTCGCAGGCTGCGTTCAACGCCTTTCTGAAGACGCTTGAAGAGCCACCCAAACACGCCATTTTCATTCTGGCAACAACCGAGAAACACAAGGTTCTGCCGACCATTCTGTCGCGTTGCCAGGTTTACAACTTCAGCCGCATAACGGTTGAGGATGCCGCCGCGCAGCTTGCCCGTGTTGCCGAGAAAGAGGGCATCAAAGCCGACCCCGACGCGCTGAACCTCATCGCCCGCAAGGCCGATGGCGCAATGCGCGACGCCCTTTCGATTTTCGACCAGATTGTCAGTTTCTCGGGCACCGAAGTAACCTACGAAAAGGCCGTGGCCAACCTCAACGTGCTCGACTACGATTACTTCTTCCGCCTTGTCGACGCCTTCCTTGCGCAGGATGTGGCAACCAGCCTCACCATCTACGACGACATTCTTGACAAAGGCTTTGAGGGGCAGCATTTCCTGTCGGGATTGAGCAATCACTTCCGCGACCTGCTGGTGGCCTCGAACGAGAAGACCGTCCAACTGCTCGACGTTGGCGCAAACATCCGCACACGCTATCTTGAGCAGGCCAAGAAATGCCAGACCTGGTTCATTTTCGAGGCGCTGCGAGTGCTGAACGAGTCGGAGTCGGGCTATCGCGTAAGCCAGAACAAACGCTTGGCTGTTGAGTTCGCGCTTATGAGGCTCTGCGACCTCGAGGAAGAAAAAAAAAACGACTGAAACGGCTTAAAAAGAAGCCGACAGCAGTCGCCGCTACCGCAGCTCCGGCAACACCCGGTTCACCCCAGCATCAGGGAAAACGCACATCGCCATTTGCGGCAGAAAACACAGTTATAGCCCGTCCGGTTTATAAGGAGTATCCGCAGAATATATCGTTGCAAAGTGTTGCAAAAGAGAATACTACGCAATCTGAGAGCCTGTCGGAAGCGCAGAACAACGATTTCACTCAAAAGGATTTCGACAAGGTTTGGATGGCTTTTGCCAAGGCCGAGAAGTCGCGTCGCCCGCGAGTTAGTATGCTGTTAAGCAGTAAGATACCGCAGAAGCCGGAGAATGGTGTGAATTTCCGTTTCGATGTTAGCAGCCAGACGGCCAAGGATTATTTGGAACTCAATCTGCGCGAGCCTCTCCAACGCTATCTGCGCGACAATCTGCACAACAATCTTGTCACAATCCGCTTCGAGATGGACGGCGCCGCCGAGCCCGAGTCGAACGGAATGCCATACACATCGAAGGAGAAATATATGTTTATGCTCGAAAAGAATCCGGCGCTGAAACTCCTGCGCGATGCGTTTGATTTGGAGACGGATTAGGGCAATAAAAAAGCCGCACTTTATTTGCGGCCTTTTAATATTCCATTAATCAATCCTTGTTTTATTCCCACTCAATTGTTCCCGGAGGTTTGTGAGTCACGTCGTACCAGAGTGAGCCGGCGCCGTCGGCCATAAACTGTTGCCACAGGCCGTCGAGCAGTGTTTGGTTGATTTCGGCAAAGTTGGCGGTCATTGCTTCCGAACTGTTTACGGGGCGCATCACAATGCACGGCTTGTCTTGCACGCGCAGCGGCGTCAGAACCACGGGCATCTGCCAGATTTTCTCGTAAAGATTGTTGGCTTGCAGGAACTCGGTGCAGATGTTGTCGAACTTGCGCAGAGTGTCGAATTTATCTTTGGTGGCGTATTGAGCAACCAGTTTCGGCATCTCGTCCGATACTGTGCCAACCTGCCAGATAACGCGGTTGATGACTTTGAACCGGTTGACGAGTTCTGTGCTGAATCGCTCGCACTCTTTCCAACTCAAGTTTTTCGAAGTCAGCAGGAAAGGTTGTGCGTAGGTTCGGCCGTCGCCTTGCACGCCAACGCTTTTCACTGGCAGAACGCGGCCTTCGATATTGTTGTCTTTCAAATATTTGTCCAATCCTTCAACATCGGCGTTCGATGCAAACTCACCTTTCCCGTCGGTGCAGAGCAGACGCACGCCAAGACCCGGACCGGGGAAGGGGTGGCGCCATACAAGGTTGTGCGGAATGCCGAGTTCTTCGCCGAGCATACGCACTTCGTCTTTGTAAAGGTCGGCAAGTGGCTCAAGCAGAAGACCTTGCGCCATCAGGTCCATCACTTCCTTCACACGGTTGTGGTGGGTTTTTATCAGGTCGGCGTTTTTGGTGCCGCCGCTCTCGATGGTGTCGGGGTAGATGGTGCCTTGCGCAATCATCCACTCTTTCGGGTCAAGGTTCAACTTGCTCATTTCCTTGTCTTTAACCGTCAGGAAGGTTGCGCCGATGCGTTTGCGCTTTTCTTCAGGCGCGGTTATGCCTTCCAGTTGGCCAAGAAAATCGGCGGTGGCGTCAACCACGCGCAGGTTGTGCATTCCTTCGGCCTTCAGGAATTCAATAATCTTCTGCGACTCGTCCATACGCATCATTCCGTTGTCGATGTGTAGGCCCATAACTCGCTCTGTACCAAGTACTTTGTTCAGCAGAACGAAAGCCACAGTGCTGTCAACGCCGCCCGACACAAGCAGGAACACTTTGCGTGAGCCCACTTCGGTGCGTATCTTCTCTGAAATCAGCGGCATATAACTCTTCATATTCCACGTGCGCTCGCATTGGCAGATGCCGATGAAATTGTCCAGAAGTTGCATTCCGAATTTGCTGTGAGTCACTTCGGGGTGGAACTGAATGCCGTAAATCTTGCGCTCGTCCATCGCCACAGCGGCAATGGGGCAGTCTTTTGTTGATGCTATAATGCGGTATCCGTCAGGCAGTTGTGAAACCGAATCACCGTGGCTCATCCACATTGGCGACGATGCTGGAATGCCTTTGAGCAGCGGATGTTGGCTGTCGCCGATAATCAAATCCGATATGCCGTACTCTTTAACCTTGCCGGGTTTCACCGTTCCGCCCAGTTGCGACGCAATAAGTTGGTGACCGTAGCAGATACCCAGTTTCGGCACCGGAATGTTCAGAATTTCAGGATTGTATTCGGGTGCGTCGGCGGCATAAACGCTTGCCGGTCCGCCGCTGTAGATTATGCCTTTTGCGCCCGCCAGTTCTTCAACCGGCGCTGCAGGCGAGTGAATCTCTGTGAAAACGCCCAACCGGCGTACACGGTTGGCAATCAGGTGAGCGTACTGCCCGCCAAAGTCAAGAACGATGATTTTCTCTTGCATATCAGTTTGTACTTTAGTGCCGCAAAGATACTAATCTTGGCGGTTGTGTGCAGTCCGATTTTTTCAGTGCCACAGCACTTTTATAAAGAAATTGCTAACAAGACAGATGAACCGCTATTTCACCTCGAACAGCGCCCCGTCGTTTGCAAGGTACGTTTCGGTGAAAACGTTCCGGGCCTCGTCGAGCAGCGGTTGCAGGTTTTTGTACCTATTAGAATAATGGCCGATGACCAATTTCCCGACATTGGCCGCCAAGGCAATTTCGGCCGCCTGCTTGGCCGTCGAGTGGTTGTTGTCGCGGGCGCGTTTCAGATTGTCCTCTCCGTAGGTGGCCTCGTGGTACAAGAGGTCAACGCCCTCAATCCAGGGAACTGCTTTTGTCAGCTTCACGGTGTCCGACATAAACGCGTACGAACACGAGCGGTCGGGGTCACCGGTGAGTGTGCTGTTTGGGTAAACAGTGCCGTCGGGAGCAGTGTAATCATCGCCCTGCTTGATGCCGAATCGTTTGCTAATCGGTATCTCCAACTCATTGGCCAGATTCCCGTTGAGGTGCCGCAGCTTCGGCTTTTCGCGGAACAGGAATCCGCAGGTCGGCACACGGTGTCGGAGAGGGAAGGAGTGAACCGTAACCTTCTCGTCCTCGTAGAGCAGAGTGAGCCCGTTCTCGTAGGTCAGGTGGTGATAGATGATGTTGTATGGCATCGGCATCTCAAACGTGCCGATGAACGCGTCAAGAAGCGCGTGCAGCTTCTCGTGGCAATAAATGTGCAGGTCCGACGTGCGCCCTTGCATACTCATACTCGACAGCACGCCGGGTAGTCCCAGAAAATGGTCGCCGTGCACGTGGCTGATGAAAATGTGGTTGATGCGCAGCATATTCACACCGAACCGCCGCATATTGATTTGCGCGCCCTCGCCGCAGTCGATTAAAAAGAACCGCTCAAGCACATTGAGCACTTGAGCGGTTGAGTATCTGTCGGGTGTAGGCGTTGCCGAGCTACACCCCAGTATTCTAAGCGATAAAGACATTTAAGCCTTGTTAATGATTTCGATAGCCTCGTCAACAGTCTTTGTAATGTTAAGAACTGTGTCGAGTTGTGATATGGTTATCAATCGCTCAACAGCTGTCTGCAACCCTGACAGAACAAAAGCACCGTTGGCGTTCTTGCAGAGTCGGTTTGCCACCAGAATGGCGCTCAAACCCGATGAGTCGCAATATCTGCAGTTACTTAAATCAAGAATGATGTTCTTTTCTCCGTTTCCGGCTATCAGTACTAACTCCGATTTCAGCGATGGCGCAATGTGCGTATCAAGTTTGTCTATCAGCACTTCAATCTGCGTGAAGTTGTCAAGTTTTTCAATTTTGAATTCCATATCAGATGTGATTTGTTTCTGTTACCAAATATAGAAAAAACAATTCATCGTGCTATAAAATCATTCAGAAAAAATTATTTTTCTTCTGCAGCGTCGTCTTTTTTAGCTTTTTTAGCGGCTTTCGGTTTCTCGGCCTGAGCCATTTCGTCCTTCAAAGCGGCCAGTTCGGCAATGTCGCCAAGCGTTGTTTTTTCAATGCTGTCGGCGATTTTCTTGGTTGCCTTCTTTGTTGCTTTTGCAGCCGAATCCTTCTTGCTCTTCTCCTCGCCGCGTTTTGCGTCTTCGAAGATGCGAGAGTGGCTTACAATAATCTTGCGGCCTTCTTTGTTGAACTCAATAACCTTGAAATCGAGTTTCTCGTCGAGTTTGGCTTGTGTACCGTCTTCCTTTACAAGATGTTTCGGAGTTGCGAAGCCCTCAACGCCGTAAGGCAGAGCTACAACGGCACCCTTCTCAGTCAGCTCGATGATTGTTCCTTCGTGGATTGAATCAACGGTGAACAATGTCTCGAATACGTCCCAAGGATTCTCCTCCAATTGTTTGTGGCCAAGGCGCAGACGGCGGTTCTCCTTGTCGATTTCGAGAACAACAACGTCGATGTCGGCACCAATGGTGGTGAATTCTGCAGGGTGTTTGATTTTCTTGGTCCACGACAGGTCAGAGATGTGGATGAGGCCGTCAACACCTTCCTCAATCTCAACAAATACACCGAATGTGGTGAAGTTGCGAACTTTTGCGGTGTGTTTTGTGCCAACAGCGTATTGGTCGGCAATCTTCTCCCACGGATCGGGTTTCAACTGCTTCATACCAAGCGACATTTTGCGCTCCTCGCGGTCGAGTGTCAGAATAACAGCCTCAACCTCGTCACCAACGTTCAGGAACTCGTTGGCGCTGCGCAGATGCTGCGACCACGACATTTCCGATACGTGGATAAGGCCTTCAACGCCCGGGGCAATCTCAACAAATGCACCGTAGTCAGCCATCACAACAACTTTACCCTTAACCTTGTCGCCAACCTTCAGGTTCGGGTCAAGAGCGTCCCACGGATGCGGAGTCAGCTGTTTCAGGCCGAGAGCAATGCGTTTCTTGTCGTCGTCGAAGTCAAGGATAACAACGTTGAGCTTCTGGTCGAGCTGAACGATTTCCTCAGGATGCTGGATGCGGCCCCACGACAGGTCGGTGATGTGGATGAGTCCGTCAACACCGCCAAGGTCGATGAATACACCGTAAGATGTGATATTTTTAACAGTTCCCTCAAGAACCTGACCCTTCTCGAGTTTCGAGATGATGTCTTTCTTCTGTTGCTCGAGCTCAGCCTCGATGAGAGCCTTGTGCGAAACAACAACATTCTTGAATTCGTGGTTGATTTTCACAACTTTGAACTCCATAGTCTTGCCAACGAATACATCGTAGTCGCGGATTGGCTTCACGTCGATTTGTGAGCCTGGCAGGAAGGCCTCGATGCCGAATACATCGACAATCATACCACCCTTTGTGCGGCACTTGATGTAACCCTTGATGATTTCGTCTTGCTCCAGTGCCTGGTTGACGCGGTCCCAAGAGCGCAGTGCGCGTGCTTTCTTGTGCGAAAGTGAAAGCTGACCGTTGCGGTCTTCCTGGCTTTCAACATAAACCTCAACTTTGTCGCCAACCTTCAAATCGGGGTTGTAGCGGAACTCGTTCATATTGATAACGCCTTCCGATTTGTAGCCGATGTTGACCAAAGCCTCGCGTTTGTTCATTGCAACGATTGTTCCCTCAATAACCTCATTTTCAGTGATTGACGAGAGAGTGTTGCTGTACATTTCCTCGAGTTGGCCGCGCTCTGAACTAGATACGGTGCCACCGTTTTCGTAGGCGTCCCAGTCGAAATCTTCTGGTTTCACCACTTGTTGTTGCTGCGGAGCGGCAAGTTCGAATGCCTCTTCGCTCTCAATTTCTTGAGTTTTCTGATTCTCTTTTTCCATTTAATTTTAAATAAATTAATGAGTTAGACATTATTTTTAAAAAATCGCACAAAGGTATAGTCTTTGCGCGAGAAATGCAAACTGAATTTATAGTCAGGCAGAAAGGTGCTGACGAATAATAAAGTTAGGATTTAGGATTTAGGATTTAGAAGTTAGGTGCTATGTTAAACATCTAAACCTTTTAATTCACCGATTCACCAGTTCACCAAATCTTGTCCGTTGTCTGTAGTCCGTAGTCCAAAACTAAACGATTCACCGATTCACCAAACCCCGTCCGTTGTCTGTAGTCTGTAGTCTAAACTCTAACCTCTCCCCACTAAACCTTTCCCTCTCACCCTTTACTTCAGTCCCGCCTTCAGCGAGCGGATAACGGCGCTGTTGAATCCAGCGTGGTCCAGTTCGTTCAAGCCTTTGATGGTCACGCCGCCGGGGGTTGTCACCTTGTCGATGGCTTCTTCGGGATGCCAGCCGGTCTCTTTCAGCAGCGACACTGCGCCCTGCATCGTCTGCAGCGCAATCTGCTTGGCTTGGGCAGGGTAGAAGCCCATCTCGCAGCCGCCCTCCATTTGTGCTCGGATGTAGCGCATCACGTAGGCAATGCCGCAGCTGGCCATCATCATTCCGGGACCTACAAGATTCTCGGCCACAACAAGCGTGTCGCCAACAATGTCGTAAAGGCCTTTCACCTGTGCCAGAGCGGCGTCGGTGGTTGATTTGCCTTTGGCTATGAAACTCATACTTGCACCAAATTCGGCGGCAATGTTGGGTATCACGTACAGCAGATTGCCATCGGCGCCAAGCGCTTCGGCCAGTTTGTCGGTGGTGAAGTTGGCAGCGTCCGAAACCACAATCTGCCGTTTCAGGTCGAGCACGGGCTTAATCTCTCCAATAACCGTCGGCATCAGCCAGGGTTTTACCACCAATATAATAATGTCGGCGCCCTTTGCGGCTGCAACGTTGTCGGTAGTTGTGGTCAACTGCGGATATTTCGCCTTGAAATCGGTAAGCAGTTGTTCGTTTTTGTCGGCAATGGTAATGCTCTCAACCTTGCCACTCTTTGCCCAGCCGTGTATGAGCGCCCCGCCCATATTGCCGGCACCAATCACCGTAAGTTTCATAGTTTTTTGTTTTTCAGATGCGCAAAAGTAAGAATTTTTGGATTGGTGAATCGGCGAATAGGATAATCGTTTCGTAATTCAAAAAATGTAATTCATACACCCGCCCCCATAAAAACTTGTTTATAAATAGTGCGATTTTCCGCCGTCAGCCGGAAAAACATTTTACTCAAATTGCTATTTTAGCCACTTGTTAAAAATTTGACGTGTGAAATGAAGTGCAGAATATTAGTTACAGGCGCTAATGGTCAGTTGGGAAGCGAGTTACGTGAGTTGTCGGCCAAATACACCGATTATGAGTTCACGTTTACCGATGTGGCCGAACTCGACATCACCAACATCGATTCGCTAAACGCCTATTTTCAAAGCCAACCGAAATTCGATTTCCTGATAAACTGTGCCGCATACACCGCTGTCGATGCCGCCGAGACGAACCAGGAACTGGCTTTCAAACTCAACACCACGGCTGTCGATATGCTGGTTGAGATGGCTGGCAAATACGGTTTCTTCCTGATTCAAATTTCCACCGACTACGTGTTCGATGGCGAGAAGAATCGTCCGTATGACGAAGAAGACGTGCCGATTCCGAGTTCTATTTACGGCAAGACCAAAAACGATGCCGAGCGTCTGATTCTCTATTCCGACATTCGCGCCATTGTAATCAGAACTGCCTGGCTTTATTCAACTTACGGGAAGAATTTCGTTAAGTCGATGATAAAATACGGCACCGAGCGCGACGAACTGAACGTGGTTTTCGACCAGGTGGGCACACCAACCTACGCCCGCGACCTTGCCGACGCCATTCTGCAGATTCTGCCGCAGTTGCAAGCAATGCCGAAACCTTACCCCGACCTTTTCCACTACACCAACGAGGGCGTGTGCAGTTGGTACGATTTCACGCAGCACATTCTGCGCCACGAGAACATCAACTGCCGGGTAAACCCCATCCGCAGCGAGCAGTACCCCACACCCGCCAAAAGGCCAGCCTTCTCGGTGCTCGACAAGTCGAAAATAAAAACAAAATTCGGCATTACCATTCCGTATTGGACAGATAGTCTTGATGTTATGTTGAAGAAATTGAAAGAAATGAACAATTAATAATTAACAATGAACAATTAAATGGCGATAAGGCATAATTGATTGGATGACTTTTGATTAAACCAGTTAAACTAAACACTAAACACTTACCACTTACCATTCAATTCACCGATTCACCGATTAAACAATTCACCGATTTACCAAAACTTTAAAATATGCAATCAGATTTATTACAAACCGTTAAGCAGCGCGCTCAGGCGTGGCTCAACACCGCTTCAATCGACGAAGAGACAAAGAAGCAGGTGAAAAATATGATGGAAAACGATGAGAATGAACTCGTTGAGTCGTTCTACCGCGATTTGGAATTCGGTACAGGCGGCTTGCGCGGAATTATGGGCGCGGGCACCAACCGAATGAATATCTACACCGTGGGAATGGCCACACAAGGCCTTTGCAACTATCTGCTCAAGCAGTTTGCTGGCAAAGAGATAAAGGTGGCGCTGGCTCACGACAGCCGCAACAACGGCCGCACCTTCTGCGAGGCTGCTGCACGAATTTTCGTGGCAAACGGAATCAAAGTCTATCTGTTTGATTCTCTGCGTCCGACACCCGAACTCTCGTTCGCAATCCGCTATCTGGGCTGCCAGAGCGGCGTGGTTGTAACCGCTTCGCACAACCCCAAAGAGTACAACGGCTACAAGGTTTATTGGGACGATGGAGCGCAGATTATCGCACCGCACGACACCAATATTATAAATGAAGTGCAGAAAATCACTTCGGTCGATGAGGTGAAATGGGGCAAGGGCAACGACGGAATCACCATTATCGGCGACGATGTTGACAAACCGTATCTTGAACGTATTAAGGCACTTACGCTGTCGCCAGAGATTATCGCCAAGCACAAGGATATGAAGATTGTCTACACCCCGATTCACGGAACGGGTGTGCGCCTTGTGCCCGCAAGCCTGAAAAACTACGGCTTCGAAAATATTATTCACGTTGATGCACAGGACGTTAGCGACGGCAACTTCCCAACCGTCAAATCGCCGAACCCCGAGGAGCCAGCCGCAATGGCAATGGCCATTGAGAAGGCGAAAGAGACTGGCGCTGAACTGGTTATCGCCACCGACCCCGACGCCGACCGCGTGGGCATTGCAGCCAAAAATAACAAGGGCGAGTTTGAACTGCTCAACGGCAACCAGACGGGCTCAATCCTTATCTACTATCTTTTGAACAAGTGGAAAGAGAACGGCAAACTGAAAGGCAAAGAGTTCATTGTCAAGACTATAGTAACTACCGAGTTGCTTGCCGCGATGGCAAAAGATTTCGGTGTTGAGTACTACGACGTGCTCACAGGCTTCAAGTTCATTGCCGATGCCATTAAGCGCAACGAGGGCAAGAAGCAGTTCATTGGCGGTGGCGAGGAATCGTACGGCTACCTTTGCGGCGATTTTGTGCGCGACAAAGACGCTGTGATGTCTTCTTCATTGATTGCCGAGGCCGCAGCGTGGGCGTTCAGCCAGGGCAAGTCGCTGTTCGACCTGCTGGCAGAAATCTACGTCCGCTACGGATTCTATCGCGAGAAACTGATAAACGTTGTGAAGAAGGGCAAATCGGGCGCTGAGGAGATTCAGCAGATGATGACCGACTTCCGTAGCAACCCGCCCAAGCAAATTGCTGGTTCTGAGGTTGTTTGCATTAAAGACTACAAACTTGGTAAGGCCGTCGACCAAAAGACCAAGGCCGAGACCGAAATCACACTGCCAAAATCGAACGTTCTGCAGTTCATTACCGCCGACGGCACCATTGTTTCGGTTCGTCCGTCGGGAACCGAGCCGAAAATCAAGTTCTATATCGGCACAAAAATGCCATTGGCCAACGCGTCTGAATATCAAGCCGTTGCCAACAAACTGAACGACAAGATTGCGGCAATCTGCAGCGATTTGAAGTTGGCTTGAAAAGGTAAGGGGTAGAGGTAAGTGGTAAGAGGTGAGAGGGAAAAGGGAAAGGTAAAACTTTAAACTTTAAACTTTAAACTCTAACCCCTTACCCCTAAACTCTAAACTTTTTTTTAAGCATTGCGTAAAGCGGAAATGTTTTGGAAACTTAAAACTTTGGTGTTATGATTTACACTTTGGGCGAAATTGTTCTGGATATCATTACCCACGATTTCGATAATATGAGGGCGAAGCCAGGTGGCTCAATGCTGAACACAGCAATCACTTTAGGGCGTTTGGGAATGCCCGTCAACCACATTTCGTACCTGTCGTTCGACCAGAACGGGCGTTTGATTCTCGATTTCCTGGCCAAAAACAAGGTGGGCGCCAACTATATTTATATGTCCGACGCCATTCGCACCAATCTGGCCTTTGCGCACCTTGACAAGCAGAACAAGGCGCACTACACCTTCTATAAGGATGATTTAGAGGATTATACGCTGATGAAGTTCCCAAACATTCACCGCGGCGACGTGATAATCTTCGGCTCGTTCTTCATTTTGAACAGCCGCGCCCACGAGGTGCTCAAATCGTTCCTGCAAAAGGCCAAAGAGAACGGCGCGTTCCTGGTTTACGACCCCAATTTCCGCGCGTCGGACAAGCCGCGTCTGGCTCAACTGATGCCGTATATTGAAGATTGTGTGCGACTTGCGCATTTGGTTAAGGGCTCTGACGAGGATTTCGAGACCATTTTCAAGACCACCGACAGCAGCGAGGTTTGGAACAAAGTGAGCGAGTTGGGTGCTAAATCGCTGATTGTGACCAAAGGAAAGAACGGCGCCGAGGAGTTTTCGATGCTGGGCAATACCCACATTAACGGCTGCGATATTGAGCCAGTGAGCACCATTGGCGCAGGCGATACGTTCACCGCTGGACTGGTTTACCAATTGTCGCAACTGTCACAGATTAAGAATGTTATCGATGGCACGCAGGTTGAGTGGCTGCCAGTTCTGAAAACGGCCAATGAGTTTGCCGCGCAGGTTTGTATGAGTTACGAGAACTACCTGTCGTGGAATTTCATAAAGAACCTGAATGTACAGTAAGGACGAGGCCCGTCAACTGATGACCGATTTCTGGAACGGCTTTGCCAACTACAGCCGCTGCCAGTCGGTCAGGTTGGGGCGGCCAGTCGAATGGATGCTTTACAAAACAGGAATCAAGGGGCTCGAACTCAAGTTCGACCTTGACTGCAAGTGGATTCGCACGGTGGTTGAGGTGAACGCCCGCAGCGAGAGCCGCCGCGCCGAAATCTACAGCGAGTTGCGCCGTTATGCGCCCATACTCGAAACCGACCTGCCCGCACCGCTGCATTGGACAGACAATCATAAACTTGACGTTGGCAAACCCGTAATGCGCGCCTACTGTGAGCGCACCGACCTGAACTTCCACAACCGCGCCACGTGGCCCGAAATGTATGAGTTTATGTTCAGCACAATGCTGCCCCTGCAAGATAATTTCAGCGATATTCTGCCTGTGTTGGAGGAGAAATTCAAGTATATGTAGGGACGTGGCGTGCCGCGTCCGTGTTGATGATAACGTAAAATCCGAATTTGTTATAAGATTTTTGGAATCGATTCCGAAATTATTATAAGATTTTTGGAAAATGTTGTGTTTTCCAAATTTTCTCATTTATAGTTTCCATTATATTTCTATCTTTGAAACTAATTGATGCCATTTAAATCAGTTTTTTGGCAAGAGTTTAAATTTAAAAAAGGAGTAATAAAGAAAACAGAAAAAGATTAAAATACAATAAAATATAGCATTAGGCTATTTCTTTCTTCAAGAAAAAATTTGGCGATTTTTAGGCGTAAGAAAGAAATAAGTACAAGATGCCACGCTTTGGCGTGGGCTTGACTTATTTCGTTTACGCCAGGTTACGCCAAATTACCTTCTTGAAGCGGGAGACAGTTAAGTTTCACGCTTTTTTATGTTTGTGATAAACGACATATAATTGAACAATGGGTTAAAAAGTAAACAGGGTATTTATTTGGTATTTAATAATTTAAAATCTATTAAAAATGAAAAAGTTAATATTTTTATTATTTGTTTGTTTATCGCTGGTTTGTTCAGCAAAAACAATTTGGGTTTGTGAATCAGGAATGAGTTATACGTGGGAAAATAATGATTGGAAAAATAGTTCAAAAAGCACCTATGAGTACGACAGTAATGGGAAAACGACTCAACACATTTCATATGTATGGGATAAAGGTTGGAAAGAATCTATGAAGTACACATATGAATATGATAACAATGGGAAGCAAACTCAATATGTTATATATACTTGGGACAATGGGTGGAAAAACAATTTAAAATACACCTACGAGTACGACAACAATGGAAATACAACACATTACTCTTACACTTGGAATAATGGTTGGAAAAATTCAGCAAAATCCGTTTATGAGCATAACAGCAATGGTAATCAAACCCAATCCACTACTTACATTTGGGACACTGATTGGAAGAATAGTTCAAAAAGCACCTATGAGTACGACAGTAACGGGAAAACGACTCAATACATTTCATATGTATGGGATAAGGGATGGAAAGAAAATTCAAAACAAGAATA
>CADASL010000001.1 GCA_902790595.1 uncultured Bacteroidales bacterium | reverse complement strand
AGATGATGTCGTCGTTCGTGAAATTGTATCTGTAGTTGTGAAACATTTCGTGAGCCATTGATTCGATGCAACCTTGCGGGTATAAGTAAAAGTAATTAAAGTCGAATATGATGCAGCTGCCGCAATTGCTAGCGTCGCGGGCGTAGCAGAAGAATTCGATGTTCGGGAAGGTGAGCAGAGAGTCAACGGGCGAAGGCAAAAAATCGTGAACGATTTTGGTGGCTTCGGTTTTTACTTTCCCGAAATCGTATGATGCGCGAAACTTCTTTGCGTCGTCAAAATGACTCTGCAGGTTGACATAATTCCTGACAAGTATTTTCATCTTCAAATCAACATCATCATCTGAATCGTATGGCGCATTCAGGATGCTGTCAAGTTCGGCTTTCTTGTTTGGGGCAAACACCAATTCCGCAGCCCTGCGGACATCGTTCATTTCATCATCATCACATAGTGTTTTATAGCCTTTCGTATCGAAAAGCCTTGCCCACGTCTCTTCCGCAACTTTTTGATTTTGCGACAGACTGTCAGCAATTTCGAAAAACAGGTCAGATGATTCAAAACTGAAGTTGGTTGTTGGTGCTTTTGTGCACGCTGCGAATAGCATAGCAGTTGCGGCAATTACCGCGAAAGTAGTCTTTGTCATATTGTTGTTTTTTTTTGTTAGTTAGAATTCGTTGCGAGTTATTTTCATTCTTTCCGCAATCCGTTCCGCCGCCACATTCCCGCTTTTTATCGCTGCTGATAATCTGCTGATTTTCAGTTCTGCTTTTGCAAAATCCGCCATCCATTGGCAAGCGCGGGTTCCAATTCCTTTGTTCCAAAAATCGGGGCCAAGCCAAACAACGATTTCAGCCGAGTCGCCGCTGATGTTGCGCAGGCCAACGTTGCCAATCACGTCGCCATAGTAGATGATGGGGAAGTTGCAGTTGCTCTGCAGGTTATCGGCAACCCACACAAGCGCGTCGTCGTAGGTGAAAGGCGAGGGAAACCACGCGGGCATTTGTGCGGCAACCAGTTTGTTGTTCGAGTAGAACGCCAGCGATGGCTCGTCGCCCGAGCGGTATGGTCTGATAATCAGGTCGCTGCTTTCGTAAAACATTGTGCTATTCGTTTCCGGCAATGGCCGTAACCATATTGTCCAAATCAAAATACTTGTTTGCAATTGCTTGCAAGTCAGCAGGCTGGGTGTTGAGGATGCAGGCTTGCTCCTCATCAAAATATTTGATGCCCGAACTGAGGTCGACGGCTCTCGAAACGGCCTCGAAGCTGTTGAACGGTCCGTCGAAAATCTGCAGCAGCTCGCCCATCATATAATTGCGCACAAGAGCCATTTCGGTATCGCTAATCGGCTCGTCTTTAAGCTTTTGCATCTCTTTTCTGACCTCGTTGGCAACCTGCAGCGAGTGGCCCGATTTTATGTCGCCGTAAACGCACAGCAGTCCGCTCTGCGCCTGGGGTTGCAGCCGCGAGTAGATGCCGTAGGTGTAGCCTTTCTCCTTGCGGATGTTGGTCATCAGCCGCGAGCCGAAATAACCGCCCAGAACCATAGTCAGCATATTCAGCTTGTGGTAGTCGGGGTGGTCCATTTTTATTGTTCTGAGGCCCATCCGCAGGCTCGATTGCACTGCTTCTTCGCGTCTGATAATCTGCGTTTTGTCGCCAGCTATTGGCTCAAACGGGAGCTCATTCAAGCTGCATTTTGCGCCAATTTTTATTTTGCCGATGGTGGCCTCGATGGCTTGCATCACTTGGTCGGTTACATATCCGGCAACCATCAGCCGGCAGTTTGCCGCGCAGTAGTGCGGAGCGTGGAAATCTTGCAGAATTTTGCTTGTAATGCGGTCGTAGTCAATAAGTTCGGCGTGTCTCCCGTAAGGGTGGGCGCCATACACCATTTGGTGCATCGCATTGTTGGCCAAAACTGCTGTTTTTGTCTGATTTACAATGAATTTGTGCTTGCGATCGGTCAGCGCGGTTTTCAGCTCCGTTTCCGGATAAACGCTCTCTTCAATCAGCTCGCAGAGCAGCGGCAGCAGTTTGTCGAGGTACTTGTTCAGGCAGAAGAGCGAGATTGCCGCGTGGTCGAAATTGCTGTCGGTGCGCAGCTCGGCGCCGTAAAAGTCGAATGTGTCGGCAATCTGTTGAGCCGTGTGGTGCCGCGTGCCGCTCACCAGCATTGTGTTGGCTGTTGACGCCACCAGCAACTGGTTCGAGTGTATGACTCCGGCATTGAACATAAGTTCAACAACCACAATCTCTTGCGAGCCTCCCGACAGCACGTGGTAAGGCATCTTGTTTGCCAGAAAACCGCACTCGTCGGTTGGTATGTTTATCTTTGTAATTTGATGATATTCAGGGGCAATCTGCCGGTTTAGCTCTTTGTTCATTGCTTGCTTTTTTGAGCCGATTTATAAAATATTGTCGAGCTGTTTTCGGGGCGGAACAGGTATCGGGCGGTTTTGGCAATGTCTTCTACGCTGACTTTCTGATAGTTATCGGCATCGGTATTAATCATCGAGGCATCGCCAAGCATCTCATAGTAGGCAAGGTTCATAGCTTTGTTGAGCACGTTCACCTCCGAGATGGTTTTCTTCACCTCAATGTTGTTCTTAACCTTGGTCAGCTCGTGGTCGGTTATCGGTTGCTCCCACAGAGACCTGAGCTCGTTGCAGATGCACATCTCGGCCTGTTCGAGCGTCACTCCGTCGCTCAGCTTGCCTTCAACAATGAACAGTCCCGGGTCGGTTTCGCCGGTTATGTAGGCGTTCACGTCGGTGAATGTTTTTTGCTCTTTTACAAGATGTTGCTTCAGCCGCCCTGACTCACCGCCGGCCAGAATGTCCGAAATCAGGTCGGTGGCGTGGTAGCGTGGGCCGAGACGGCTGTCCATATGGAACCCTATGTAGATGGCGTTGAGCGGCTCGTTGCGCTTGAGAACAAGGAGTTGCGGAACTGTCTGCTCCGGCTCCACTGGCAGCGGCGCAATGTGTGTGTCGCGGCGCGGAATCGGTCCGAACCATTTCTCGGCTAACGCTTTAACCTGCTCGGTCTCAACATCGCCGGCCACCACTAGAATGGCGTTGTTTGGGGCGTAGTAGTTGTAGAAGAAGCTGTTAACCTCGTCAAGACTGGCAAATCGAATCTCCTGAGTGTCTTTGCCGATGGTCGGCCACATATAGGGGTGCCGTTTGTAGGCCAAATATCTCATCATCAGAAACCAATCGCCGTAAGGCTTGTTCAGGTAGCGTTGGTTATATTCCTCAATCACAACGTTTTTCTGTATTTCAAGTTTCTCCGGTGTGATGCCCAGCTCCAGCATCCGGTCCGATTCGAGCCAGAAAGCCGTTTCAATGTTTTGCTTTGGCAGAGTGATGTAGTAGTTGGTGTAGTCGTTGGTTGTGAACGCGTTACACTCGCCGCCGGCCAGTTGTAGCTGGTGGTCAAAGTCGGCAACGTTTTTCGACCCGTCGAACATCAGATGCTCAAAAAGGTGCGCAAACCCGGTGCGGTCGGGATTCTCGTTGCGCGCACCTACCTTGTACAACAGGTTGACGGCCACAATCGGAGTCGTTTTATCTTGATGCACAATTAGTTGCAAACCATTATCGAGTGTTGTTCTGTCAAAGCGTATCATAAGGAGACCTTGTGTCGCAAATGTATTATTTTAATGATATATTGTAAGAATTATATTTGCGGAATGAAACTGTTTTTTTGCATAGTTTTTTGTGTTTCCCCGATGTTTTTCGGGCTCTCGGCGCAGCCGTTGTGCGGTGGGCGGCCGGTTGGTTTGCGCAAAGCGATGCCGTGTTTGCACGAAGTGGCTCAACTGCCTTCGCGTCAGCAACTTGCGCAAAGCGAATTCGGCGGGTTGGCCGTTAACCCCGATGTGTTCGCGGCGCCCATTGCCACCGATTTCAATCCGTGCAACAGCGGGCAGTGGGAGAGTGCGGGCGACACCTGTGTTTGGCGTCTGGCCATCAGTTCGCCCGGGGCTTTTTCGCTCAATCTTCTGTTTGCCGATGTCTCGATGCCCGACGGTGCGAGCCTCTATCTCTACAGCGCCGACACCACCGTGGTTCTGGGCGCATATACAGCCGCGAACAATTCCGCGTTTCTGCCAACACCGCCCATTGCCGGCGACGTGGTTGTGGTGGAATATAACGAACCGGTAAATGCTGATTTTCAGGGCTTTTTCAATATTACGCAGGTGGCTCACGATTTCAAAGGCGCTTTCGCCGAAGAGCCAAAGCCCGGCAAGTGCCAGGTCGGGTTAACCGACGAGCAGAGGCAGGAGTGGGGCAACGAGCGACGGGCCGTCTGCCGCATTTTGGTTGGCGGAACCACCTTATGCACAGGCACTTTGCTTGCCACTGCCGACCGTTCGTTTGAGCCGTATGTGCTCACCGCCCGCCATTGCATCTATTCTGAAAAACAGGCGCAGTCGAGCATTTTCTATTTTAACTACGACGATTATGATATACCTGAAAAACAATACGTTGCGGGTTCAAGTCTTGTCGCAGTCAAGAACAACGACGACGGATTCCTCGATTTTGCTCTTGTTCGGCTAAAAGGCGGGATACCAAACTATTACGACGTTTATTACGCCGGATGGGATGTCGGCGGCTCGCTGCCCCGAGGCGGCACTTGCATTCATCATCCGCAGGGCGGACCGGTGGCCATTGCCATCGATGCCGATTCGCTGCTGGCGGCTTCGTACCGCAATTTCGACTCCGGCACGTTCCTCAATGTTGCCGAATGGGACGAGGGCGCCACGGAGCAAGGCTCATCGGGTGCGCCGCTTTTCGACGCCAATCATCGTGTGGTGGGCTTGCTTGCCGGCGGCGACTCCGACTGCGACTACCCGATGAACGATTATTTCCAGATGCTGTCGGTTTGCTACAATCGCTATGGCTTTGATTCATCGCAACTTGCGCATTGGCTCAATCCTCGTTCGCTGCCCGTAACCCACATTGACGGCTCGTTTGGCGGCGGAACTGCCATCGGCGGAAAAAAAGCTGACACTCAGGTTGCAATCTACCCCAATCCAGCTACGACCGAAATCCGCTTGACGGCTGAAAACGAAATGGTTACATCGGTTACGATTTTCGATTTTTCCGGCCGTGTAGTGCTTAAAAAACGCATCGACAGCAAAAAAAACGTTACTCTCAATGTTGGCCGTTTGCCGGCGGGCGTGTATGTTTGCAGCATTGAATTTGCTAATGGAGATTTTGGCAAAACGTTGATAATTAAGGAATAAAATGGTTAAAGGTGTAATTTTCGACTTCAACGGGACAATGTTTCTCGACTCGCCGCTGCACGAGCGTGCGTGGATTGATATGGCAAAAAAACTGCGTCCCGAGCCGCTTGGCATCGAGGAGTTTTACACCAATCTGCAAGGCCGCACCAATCTGCAAATAATCAGCTATCTGCTTGGCCATCAGCCTTCTGCCGACGAGCTTGAGCGCATAACCGAGGAGAAGGAGCTGCTCTACCGAACCCGTTGCTCGGCCCCTGACGGCTTGCACACGCTTGCGCCGGGTGTTGAGGATTTTCTGAACCAACTGGCGCCCACAGGCATTCCATTTACCATAGCCACAGGCTCTTACAAACCCAACGTTGAGTTCTATTTCAGCCATTTGCATCTCGGAAAGTGGTTTAAATTCGATGATGTTATTTACGATGACGGCACCTATCCGGGCAAACCGTCGCCCGACATATTCCTGAAAGCTGCCGAAAAGATTGGCGTTAAGCCGGCCGATTGTCTGGTTTTTGAGGACTCCTACGCGGGAATCCGCTCGGCAGTGGCAGCCGGCATTGGCCGCATAGTAACCGTTGAGCGCTCGCTCGATGCGGCTAAAGTTGCGCAGATTGGCAAGGTTTTCGCTATGCGCGATGGCTTCGTTGGGTTGGATATCAGCGTATTACATTAAAATCAGATACTTTTCGGCAATCTTTGATTGTTTACAATCGGTTGATTATTCGATTTTTGTGCTCCGTCGAGCCTTTCGCGGAAACCGTACATTTGTAAAAAATCGGAATAATGGTTAAACGCGACCCAAAGCTGTCGAGAACGAACAAAATCAGCATCACCTTGAACGATTACGAGGTGGCGGCGCTCGACAAGTATTGCAAGAAATACAGGGTGAAAAACCGCACCAAACTTGTGCGTGAGATTCTGTTTACCAAGATTTTCACCGATTTCAACAGCAATCCGCCAACGCTTTTCGGTGAGGACGAAATGGCGCGCCTGGCTCAGAAATGATTCGTTAAATATTTGATTCTAAACAATATGGCAAACTTTAAAGATTTGGTTCAAATTCGCTATTCGTGCCGCAATTACAGCCCGATAGCCATCGACCGCTCAATTATTGAGCAACTGCTTGAAACTGCGCACTTTGCGCCATCGGCAACCAACGCTCAGCCGTGGCGCGTGTTTGTGCTCAACACTCCTGAAAGTCTTGCCAAGGTGCGTCGGGCGTACAATCGCGAATGGTTTGCAACCGCGCCCGTGGTGCTGATGCTCTGCGCCCAAACCACCAAAGCTTGGACCCGTGCCGACGGCAAGAATCACGCCGACATCGACCTTGCCATTCTTGCCGACCATCTGACGCTTGCCGCCGCCGATATGGGGCTCGCCACCTGTTGGGTTTGCAACTTCGACGCTGCAATGCTCTCAAAGGATTTCAACCTTGACGCCGACTGCAAACCGGTGGTTCTGTTGCCGTTAGGCGCCCCCGCCACCGACGACATTCCCGAAAAGAAGCGCAAAGACGTTTCCGAATTTGTGGAATGGATGTAGTTTGTGGTGAATTGTTTTATTGGTGAATCGGTGTCCCGATAGCTATCGGGATGGTGAATTGGTGAATCGAATTCAATTTTTTCAATCCATCAATCCTTCAGTTATTCAATCCTTCAGTTATTCAATCCTTCAATCCTTCAATTATGCGTGAATTTGAACTTCAACCAATGCCCGACGGCTCAGAGCCGTACATCGAGCTTAATAAACTTATTAAATTGCTAAGAATCAGCGAAAGCGGGGCTCAAGCCAATCAGTTTGTCGAAGACGGTATTGTCAAGCTCAATGGCCAGACCGAGAGCCGCAAACGCGCCAAACTTCGCCACGGCGATGTGGTTGAAGTGCTGGGCAATACCATTAAGATTGTATAATTCAGCACATTCCTGTCAGGTATTTGTACACGAGAGTATTTCATTCCCTGCAGCTATCAGGACACCGTGGTTGCAAACACCCAAAAACACGCAGAGCCGCGCCGTAGCGCAGCCCCGCAATGCTTGTTTATAGTCGGTTTATGATGAAATCTTAGTCTTTGATTATCTCCTTAAACGCCAGTCCGAAAATCAGGTAGCCTGTGTTGCCGGCGATGGTGCCTTCGTTCTGTCCCCAGAGGAACGGCCAATCGTCGAAGTTTTCAAAGTGGTCGGGTTTGCGGAACAGGATGCCCGGCGCCATATTGCCCGGAATGAACGAGAAGTCGGCGCGGTTGTTGCCGTAGAAGACCGCTTTGGGACGGGTGGCGCCCACCACCGCAACCAACGAATAGTTGTGGTACGGATGGCAGCCAAAGAGCCAGGCGGCTGTCTTGAAGGCGTATTCCTTGCCGATAATGTCTGGGAAGTATTTGTGGGCATAGCAGACGGTGGTGCCGTACGATACTGTTTGGCCGCCGCCAGCCCAGTTGCCCAACCCGATTGGAATCCCGTAAGGGTTGACGATGTCGAGGCTGTCCAGATAAACCTTGTATTTCTCGATGTAAGGACGGAGTTTTTCTTTGTAACTGTCTGGCATATAAGCAACTGCGTCTAAAGCGGTTTGAATCGCGTAGTTAACGTTGTTGTCTAATGCCCTCCAAATCTTCTTCTCAAAATTATCCAGATACTGCTGCTCGTGAGTGGCGGCGTAGAGTTGGATGTCGGCGGCCACATCGCCAAATCCGCGGAGCGAGAGCTCGTCGTGCTCGCCGCTTGTGAAACGGTTGTTGCTGCGGCGTTTCGCGATAAGCTCCTGAGCCTCTTTAAACAGACGTTTCGACTGCTTGAGGGCACGGTCGGCCAAGTCATCGTTGTAGCCTTTGAGCACACGGCTTGCTGCGGCGAACATTGTGGCGGCGCGGTTGTCGAGCATCGGGTTGCGTGTCGTGAACGCCCACATATCGTCCTTGGTGCCAGAGCGTTTGCCGTCGGCCGATTTGGTGTATGGCGGCAGCGACGGGTCGTAGTGCAGACCGTCGGTGATTGATGCCGCATCGCCAAGGTGGTGGTAGTTGTCGAGCACACCGTTTGAAAGTGTTGACGACATATGTCCGATGTTTTCGGCCTGAGCCACAAGGTTGAGCACGCCGTGCTCGATATATTGCAGAATGTCAGGCACTCCGTCGGGACGGTGGAGGTCAACGTAGCGCTGTTTCTCGTCAACAAAAGTCTCGTCGCGCTCCGAGCGGAACAGCTCCCACACGCGCACAAGGTTCTGAACCACACTGATGTTGGAGCCGGTTTCGATGTCGAAGTCGCCCGCGTCGAAATATCCGCCCACGTTCAGGCCCGGAATCAGCTCGTAGGGCTTGTATTTGGTGTCGGTGGTCTCGCCTTGGTGGTGAAGGTCGAAGTGGTCAGATGGCGGCGCCTGAATGTAGCCTTCTTTGAAAGGCTCGCCGTGCCAGATGCGGTAGCCCTCGTTCACGGTGATGTGGTTCATATGGATAGGAATCCAAATGTCGCTCGTGGCGTCGGTGATTTTATCATACACGTTGTCGTTGATGATGAAATGCCCGGTTTTGGTGTCGCCGTACTCAATGCAGTAAACGCCCGGCTCTTTCACCGTCGAGAAATCGAATTTCACATAATTATATTTGAAATAGGCGCCCCAGAAATCGGTTTTGCCTTCGTAAGCTATTGTTTCGTTGGCGTTTTCGTCAATTTTCAGGATTTTTGCCGAGGGCAGAATCTTGTCGTTTTTGTCGAGTTCGATAACTGCCGTTTTGGGCTGCGACGGGATGTAACCCACCTGCGAGAAACCAATGTTTGGCTTGCGAATCCAGCCTTCGATGGCGTTCGGCTCGATGGTCCACTCAACCACTTTACCAGTTTTGCCCGCCGGCAGAACGCTGCGGAGCACGAACCATCCGTTTTGCGCGAGCATACGGCCGTCGTACAGGCTGATTTCGTTCTCTTTCGACGATACTTTTATCAAACGCTCCGGGTCGTCCGACGCCATCACGAAAGTGTGTGCGGTTTCAATCGGCAGCGGATCAACAAACTTGCCTGTGCCGCGGTCGTCGTAAGTCCTGAACCCTTTGAACTGCTTGGGTTTCTGACTGTTGTCGCGCGTTGTGGTGGCGCTTGCGGCGTATTTCGGCAGCAGGCCCGGCCGGTTGTCGGCCAGATAAGTTTTTGACCAGTATTGCGACGGCAGAAACTCGAGGTTGAAACCGGCTTCGCCCGCAAGTACCTCAGGCACAGGATTGTCCAGATAAACCGAGATTTTCACCGCGTTGTTTTCGGCCTGCGCCACAATGCGCGAGTTGAAATCATAATCCTCATAACGCAGCGTCACCTCAATGCTTTTCGTATCGGTGTCAACCTTGCGCTCGATGGTTTTGGGCACAAGGTCCCACTGCTCAGGCGTGTTGTTGAGCCTCACGGCGCCGCCTTGCACGGTGCGCACTCCGTGGTGGATGATTTCTATGCCCGAGTTTTTCTCGTCGTTGAATCCTCCGTTGAAGGTGTTGCTGTAAATCAGAACGTTAACCCCCTGTCGTTCAAAATATTCGCGGTCGTTGAGCACGAAACCCGCATTCTCTTTTTGAGTGTTGCAGCCAGCCACTGCCAACACCATTGCTAATGGTAATAGTGATTTTCGCATAACAGAACTATTAAATATTTGGCTAAAAGTAAGATATTATTTTCACTTTCCAATGCCTGCCGCTTAGGTGCTTTTGGGGCTTAAAGCCGATATGCAGGCATTGCAAATGTCTATTATTCAGCCGCTTTCGCGATATGGGCATTGTTGCCGATGGGAGGGTGTAGGTGCTGATTTATCGCCCAAGCACACAAAACTAACGACTGCCGCCGAGTTTTCTGTGTCGATAATTTTTCGCTTTTGGTCGATATGGCGGATGTGTAAGTGTCAGATATTCAAAGTTTTGCACAAATAGTCTCTGCGTTGCACAATACATCTCAGAGCCGGAGCATAAAAACAAAAAAGCCCGACTAACTTTCGTTAATCAGGCTTCTTGCGGTGCGGACGAGACTCGAACTCGCGACCCCCGGCGTGACAGGCCGATATTCTAACCGACTGAACTACCGCACCATTTGTCAGAACTATGTTGCTGTTTCATTTCCGAAAAGCGATGCAAAAGTAGCGCCTTTTTTCATATTCGCAATAGCCGTGGGCGCAAAAATCAAAAAATATTTTTCCGACCGACGTAACCCATTATTATTCAAATTTGTTGGTTTTGTAGTTTGGCTCAAAATCGGGTTAAAAATGCTGTCGGCAGTTGCCGATTCCCGCAAAAAATGTATTTTCACGGCATATTTTTATCACGTAAAACTCAAAATTATGGAAAAGAGAATAGGTTTTGGCCCGCGTTTGGGCGCTTATGTTATCGACATTGTTTTTGTCTGGGTTCTGGCCGGGATACTCAGCCGTGTGTCAACATCGTGGATGGCCGTTTTGGCTCAGCAGCAAGTTGATGGGTTGGTTTCGTCGAATCCGTTTTTTGCGCAGATATATACGCCCGAAATGCTTAGTATGGTTGTTGCAACCACTCGTATCTCGCTGATATGCATCTTTGCGGAACTGATTTATTTCTCGACAGAGATTTTCCTTGGCGCATCGGTGGGCAAGATGCTTTTGGGGCTCAAAATTGCCAATGCCGATGGCGGCAACGCTTCGGTTGGGGCGCTCATAGGGCGTTATCTGCTGAAACACGTTAAGAGAGCGTGCACTGTGTTGTCATTCTTCGCTTTAGCGGCAATGTTCAATTTCATTGGCTCACTTTTCGGATTCGTCATCTTCATCGGCTGCTTCTTTGCCGCCGGCGACCGCCATCAGGCTCTGCACGATATGATGTGTCATACAGTTGTGGTGCGGAAGGGAGAGAATGTAGAGAATGTAGAGGGGTAGAATTCTTGATAGTCATATTGAAATTTGCAAATTGATTAGTATTAATTATGAATCAAGAACTTTTTAAAACAGATGAGATTGCGTCAGCTATTACTCGAATTATTGATGAATCTCAAAAATATTGCTTCATCGTAACACCTTACTATAATGTTTGGGACCAATTGGCTAAGTCGTTAGCGAAGGCAGCACAGCAACAGAAAAAGTTGGTTTTCTTTATTCGGTATGAAGTCGATTATGTTGAAGGCGGAATTAATTATAAGCGCATTAAAGTACTTATTGATTATGGGTTCGATGTCGTTTATGTGAAAAATCTTCACGCCAAGCTCTATATGAACGAGAAGGAAATTCTTGTTACCTCATTAAATATGTACGATAAATCAGTACGAGCTAATTTTGAGTTGGGAATCAATATTAGAGGGAGAAGCGAGTATTTCAAGAAAAACTTTATTGAAAATGAATTGCTTGGCGCGAAGGAATACTATGGTCAAAATGGACAGGAAGAATGCTATAGGATTGTTGAAGGACGCTATTTTGCAGAAAAAAGAGAAAGAGAAGAGGAGGAGAAAAAGAAAGAAGAAGAAAGATTGCAAGCGGAAATGAAAAGGAAAGAAGAACGGGCTCAATTGTTGTCGGAACGTAATTCTAAACTTGAAAATAATGAAAACAAGGGATTTTGCATTAGATGTGGAACTGTAATTCCTCTAGATTCCACAAGACCTTTTTGCTTGGATTGCTATAAAAAGTGGGCATCGTGGGGAAATTACGATTGGCAGGAAAAATTCTGCCACGTATGTGGAAAAGAATTTAATAACATTTCAATGAGAAAACCGTGTTGTAGCCAACATTTGAAAAGTCAAAATAAGCCATCATATTTTTAGTGGAACTGCTTAGTTTATGTCATAATAATCCCTCATTGAGGGAGAAAACCTTTAAGAAAGTCCCTCATTGAGGGATTTTTACGACAAAGCCCCGTTTAGAAAAGCCGAATGGGGCTTTTTGTCGCATCACAAAAAAAGCAACCATAAGGTTGCTTATAATTCTGTTTCCGATTGTTATCGTATTCCGTGCGTTCCGGAGTTAAAAACGTAGTGTAAATCTGTGTAGTCTTGTGTCATCTGTGCGATAATAATCTGCGTGAATCCGTTAAATCAGTTCAATCTGCGTTCAAAGTTTAACTCAAAATCGTTCCGAAAATATTCCTTCGGCCGCCGTAGTTGCGGAACTCGCACAAATAAATTCCCTGCCACGTGCCCAAGTTCAGTTTGTGGTTGGTGATGGGAATTGTCACCGACGGCCCAATCATTGATGCCTTGATGTGGGCTGGCATATCGTCGGCGCCTTCGGTGTCGTGCGTGTAGTTGGGGTCGCGTTCGGGAATGAGTTTGTCGAACACGTACTCAAAGTCGGCGCGGACAGCGGGGTCGGCGTTCTCGTTTATCGACAGCGCGGCCGATGTGTGCTGAATCATTAGGTGCAGCAGTCCGCTCTCGGGCAGTTCAGGCAGGCTCTGAACAATTGTACCTGTAATCAGGTGATAGCCTCGGCGGTAGTTGGGCAATGTAATTTGAAATTGTGTTACCATAGTTGATTATCTTTTAGTTAAATAAAATTGTTTTTTCTTAAGAACTCGATACTAAATATAATCGAAGTTGATTAAAAAACCGATGCCGCGAAAAAAAATATTTTGCAGACGAGCGGAGTTGCTTGTCGATAATATTTCCGCTTGGTTTTCGTTTTCGGTTTATGTTTAATGTTTGCGTTAGGGTTTTTATATTTTTGCAGCAAAATCACCTTTGTGAGAAGATTTTTAGTCGCATTATTGATATTGGCGGCAGGCGCGGCATCGGCCCAGACCTGCATTTTCGGACGGGTCACCAATCAGTCGGGCGAGCCGCTCGAGTTTGTCAATGTGGTGCTGAAGGACAACGAAGCAGGCACCGCCACCGACCAGAACGGTGAGTACCGGCTCAATATCGCTTCGGGCAAATCAGTTTATGTATCGTTTTCGATGATTGGCTACCAGACTCGCTGGGAGCAGGTGATGCTTGCCGCGGGGCAACAGCGACGTCTCGATGTCGATTTGGTCGCCACTTCGCAAGAGCTTGAGCAAGTGACAGTTGAAGACGTGCAGGTGCGCAAGAGCACGCTTACGCGATTGAATCCCAAGGTGATGGGCGTGCTGCCCGACGCTTCGGGAAGCATTGAGAGTCTGATTAAGACGATGCCTGGCGTGGCCGCCAACAACGAGTTGAGTTCGCAGTATTCGGTGCGCGGCGGCAGTTTCGACGAGAACCTTGTGTATGTCAATGGAATAGAAGTCTATCGGCCGTTTCTGGTGCGCTCGGGCGAGCAGGAAGGCCTGAGTTTCGTCAACAGCGATATGGTTTCGTCGCTGCTCTTTTCGGCAGGCGGATTCGACGCCAAGTACGGCGACAAGATGTCGTCGGTTCTCGACATTAAATATAAGCGTCCCGCAGGGTGGGGCGGAACGGCCGCGGCAAGCCTTTTCGGCGGCTCGGTGATGCTTCACGGCGACAGTTTCAACCACCGTTTCCACCACATTTCGGGTTTCCGCTACAAGCGAAACAAATATCTGCTCAACTCGCTCGAAACGTCGGGCGATTACGACCCTAAATTTATTGATTTTCAGACCTATCTGTCATTCGATTTGACTAGCCGCATTGAGTTGGGCTTTCTGGGCAACTGCTCGAGCAACGTCTATAATTTTCTGCCGCGCAACCGCCGCACCAAATTCGGTCTTTTCAACCAGCCGATGGAGTTGCGAATGTTCTTCGAGGGCCGTGAGAAAGACGCTTTCCGCACCTACACTGGCGCACTCTCGGCCGATTTCAAGGTGAACGACGGCTTCAGCTTGAAACTCACTGCATCGGCATTCACAACTCACGAGAGCGAGACTTACGATATTTTGAGCGAATACTTTATAAATGAGATAGATAACGCTATAGGCGCAAGTTCGTACGGCGACAGTGTGAACACCGTTGGCATTGGCGCGTTCCGCAATCACGGACGCAACTATCTCGATGCCAGTGTGATAAGCGTCGAGCACCGCGGACTATTGAGCCGTGGCAACCATTTCCTGAACTGGGGCTTGTCGGCGCAACGTCAGCAGATTGACGACAATCTTTCGGAATGGACAATGATTGACTCCGCCGGCTACTCAATGCCGCATCTTCCCGACAAGGTGAATATGAATTACAGCCTTCGCGCCAGCAATAGCGTCAAATCCAACAGGTTACAGGCTTATGTGCAGGATGTTTTTCAGTTTATTCTCGACTCGGCGGAGATGCACCTGACGGTGGGTATGCGCGCTAACTATTGGACGTTCAACAACGAGCTGCTTTTGTCGCCGCGTGTGAGCCTGTCGTACAAGCCTAATTGGGAACGAGATATTGTGTTCAAAGTTTCGGGCGGATATTACTATCAGTCACCATTTTACAAAGAGATGCGAATGACCGACGGCCAGATTAACAGCGACATCAAGGCGCAGAAATCACTGCATTTTGTTGCCGGTGCCGATTGGAATTTCACGGCTTGGGACCGCCCGTTCAAGTTCATTACCGAACTGTATTACAAGAAGATGACCGACCTCATATCGTATCAGATTGACAATCTGCGCACCATCTATTCGGGCCGCAATGATGCCGATGGATATGCGATGGGTCTTGATATGAAAATCAACGGCGAGTTTGTGAAGGGGGTAGAATCGTGGTTCAGTATGTCGCTGATGCAGACTGAGGAGGACATCCGCAACGATGTGTGGGTGAAGACTGACGCCGACGGCAATGAGTACGAGACGTATCCGGGCTACATTCCGCGCCCAACTGACCAGAGGCTGAACATCAGTATGTTCTTCCAAGATTACTTCCCGGGCAACCCCGATTATAAGGTGCATCTGCAAATCAACTACGGCTCACGGCTGCCGTTTGGGCCGCCACAGTCGCCACGTTATATGGCCACAGGCCGTATGTCGTCATACCAGCGAGTTGATTTGGGCTTCTCGAAAAGCTTGAAAAATAGCGAGCGTACCTACTCAAAGAGCCATCCGTTCTATTACGTGAAGGAAGCGTGGATTTGCGCTGAAGTTCTCAATGTTATCGATCGCCGCAACGTGGCTTCGTTCGAGTGGGTGACCGATTTCGCCAACCGCCAGTATGCCGTAGAGAACTCGCTCACAGGCAGAAGATTCAACGTGAAACTTTCGGTGAATTTTTAATTAACGCAGACGCAAACCGAAAACGCTAACAGCGAAAGTAGGTTTTTGCCACGGAAGGCACAGAAAACACGGAATTTATGCCCTAACGGGCATTTTTCAACCTGTTAAACTCGTTAAACAACGCAGCGTTTCAACCCCCAACACCTAACACCAATTCTAGCCCTTTTGTGCCACTGCCTTCGTCATAAATAGCCGCTCAAATTTGTCGAGGGGCATACGGTTGGTGCATTTCACAAAAATGAAGGTGATGATGCAGGCGTACACAAATCGGAATAGCACCACGCCAGTCCAGTGGCCGCCCATTGAGAGCATCAGCAGAGTGTCTTCTATAATGCTATGAAACAGCCCCATAAGCGTCATCGAGTAGAAGATGCCCTTGATGTCGATGTCTTTCTGTCGGCTTTCCTCAATCAGCAGTCCGCCGCCGTAGGCAATGCCCAATGTGAGGCCGATAATGGTTATTGGCAACACCTTTTGACTGATTCCCAGCCATTTGAGTGTCGGCTCCATCACTTTGTTCACAAAACGGATAAGCCCCGTAATGTCGAGCAGATGAAGAAAAATAACCAGTGTGAATATTACGCAAGTGATTATAACATAGTTTTTTAGTTCGTTGAGAGCCCACGCGCCCCACGAAGTTTGCGAGGTGGTGAGAAACGGCGAGATGGTGGCTTCGTCCTGTAAGGCTCCGAGAGCGTTATACATCCTTGACATCAGAATGCCCAGCAGAATGGCGAACACAAAGCGGATGGCGGTCATCACCCAAGCTTTGACGCCGGTCTTTTGGGCGATGGTAATCTCGATGGGGAAGGTGTGCGCCACCAGCATCATCGTGAAAAGGGTTGTCATCTGCGCCACAGTCATCGGTTCCATATGCGGATAGATGCTGAAAAGTGTCAGAAAACCGCCGTAGATGTTCACAACCATTGTGGTGAGCCATACTATTGATGTCTCGGCCGGAAGCCCAACCACCTGCATCACGGGCTCAAGATAGTCGCACAGATACGTCAGTAGTCCCCATTGCTGTATAAATTTGATTATTATCGAGATAGGCACCATAAACTTGAAAAGCGTCAGGCAGGAGTTCTTGCCACGGTGCCATACGTAATTGAAAAATGTTTGCTGTTGCGCCATTGTCAATCTGAATTGAGCTGCGAAAATAGTGCGATTTTCATAAAAACCAGCAATAAATCCATCGGCTGTAAATTATTGATATAGCATATTTTCTAGAATGGTGACGGCTTCGGCTATGTCGTTGGCAAAGCGGGCGTGGTCGTGCAGAAAATCGGCTCGACCGCGGGCCAAAAGATCGTACAGCTCGCGGTTCATCTCTCCGGCATAATCGCCAATGGCAATCTCAATGTCGTCTTTCTGCCAGTCGAGAGTGGAGTGTGCGTAGATTCGCTGCTTTTGGTGCAGAAAACTGTAGGCCGTTTCAATGCAATCTTTCCCTATCATTGTGCATCGTAGTTTTCGGGGCGGAACTGCTTCTGCTCTTCGCTGTAAACAAAGCCGCTGGCCAGCAGTCGGGCTTTTATCTCGTCCGGCTCACGATTGAAGTTATAGCAAAGCGATTCGAGCGAGTCAAACTCCTCATCTCGAAGCAGCATATTGATGCTCGAAACCAGAATTGCGGGGTCGTTAGGAAGAAAATCCATTTTTTCTTAAATTTTTTTTGCCGCAAATGTATCTTTTTCCAAACAAATGCGTATGAAAGTATGTTTTGCAGTAATGTAAAATTATGTAATTGATTTATAAATATTTAAAAAATTGAGATATGGAAAACAGTGTTTGCGCTAAACTTGAGAAGTGCCCGATTTTTCAAAAAGGCATTTTAGTAAACGATTATACCGGTGTGGCATATAAAAATATGTATTGCCTCGTGCCAGGAAAATTCAAAGAGTGCAAGCGCTTTCAGGCTGGAACTGCAACAGGTAAGCCGGTTCCTGAAAATATTATGCCGAATTCAAAAAAGAGCTTGGAGGAGATTATCGAAATAATCAATTCAAAATAAGACTTTTAGCGTTTTATTTGAGATAAACAGAAGGTCGGATTTCGTAGTCCGGCCTTTTCTTTTTTCAGGATTTTGAAAAAACTTTCTCCGCACTATTGCAACAAACGGAAAAACCACTACTTTTGCACCCGTCAAAAAGACATAACCGGTCGATTCGTCTAACGGTTAGGACGAGAGATTCTCAATCTCTAAATAGGAGTTCGATTCTCCTATCGACTACCAAAGCTGCGAAAAGGCAGCTTTTTTTGTTTAAAGCAGTTTCTGGCTGTTTATGAACCTTTTAACGATGTATTGTTATGGAAAGACGTGTTAGAGTGCGCTTTGCACCAAGTCCGACGGGAGCCCTTCATATTGGAGGTGTCCGCACAGCTTTGTACAACTATCTGTTTGCTCGCAGCCACGGCGGCGATTTTATTCTTCGTATTGAAGATACTGATTCACAACGTTTTGTACCTGGCGCCGAAGCCTACATCATTGAGGCACTGAAATGGTGCGGCATTAAAACCGATGAAGGCGTTGAGCAGGGCGGACCGCACGCACCTTACCGTCAGAGCGAGCGCAAAGACATCTATCTGAAATACGCGCAGCAACTTATCGATTCGGGCAACGCTTACTATGCGTTCGATTCAGCCGAGTCGCTCGATGCTATGCGCAAGGATGCCGAGTCGAAAGGACAGACTTTCGCCTATAACTATCAGGTTCGCAATCAGTTGGAGACATCGTTGAAGTTGTCGGCCGACGAGGTTAAGCAGCGCATTGCCCGTGGCGACCAATGGGTTGTCCGCTTTAAAATGCCTGAAAACGAGAATGTTGAGATGGACGACATTATTCGCGGACACATCACCATCAACACTTCGACTTTGGACGATAAGGTTCTTTACAAATCAGCCGACCAACTGCCGACCTACCATTTGGCCAACATTGTTGACGACCATTTGATGGAGATTTCGCACGTCATTCGCGGCGAGGAGTGGCTGCCGTCGCTGCCGCTGCACTACTTGCTTTACAGGGCTTTCGGTTGGACCGATACGCAGCCGCAGTTCGCACATCTGCCGTTGTTGCTCAAACCGCAGGGACAGGGCAAACTCTCGAAACGCGATGGCGACAAATTCGGCTTCCCAGTGTTCCCGTTGCGTTGGGTGGCACCCGATGGCGAGGTTTCGTCGGGATACCGCGAAGACGGCTATCTGCCTGAGGCATTTATAAATATGTTGGCTCTGTTGGGTTGGAACCCAGGCACCGAGCAGGAGATTTTCTCGATGGACGAACTCATTGCGGCTTTCTCGCTCGAGAAGGTTAGCAAGGCGGGAGCAAGGTTCAATCCCGAAAAGGCAAAATGGTTCAACGCGCAGTACATTCGCAAGTGCGACGATGCCAAACTCGCTGAATATCTGATCCCTATGCTTGCCGAGAAAGGTGTTTCGACAACACCCGAGCGCGCCGCCAAGGCTGTTTCTCTGATTAAGGAGCGCGCCACTTTCCCGAAGGATTTGCTGCCGCTGACCGAATATATGTTTGTGGCGCCAAGCCAATACGATGAGAAGTCGGTTGCCAAATTCTGGAAGGCCGAAAACGTTGAGAATCTGAAAAAACTTGCGGCCAAACTTGCTGAATTCGACAAGATTACCGCTGCCGAGACCGAGCCTGCCGTTCATCAGTGGATTATGGACAACCAAATGTCGATGGGGCAGTTGATGAACACCTTGCGCATCGCCATTTTAGGTATCAGCCAAGGCCCAAGCATTTTCGATATCTGCGAGTTTATTGGCAAAGATGAGACGCTGAAGAGAATTGAAAAGGCAATCATGGCAAACGCGTAACTTTTTGAATGCGTTCCCGATGGCAATCGGGAACGCATATTGAATGGATTTGAAGGATTTGTTTGGTAATTAGAGAAAAAGGCAGTATAGTTGCACCAACAAACTCACCCCGCTTCCCGTAAGAACAGCGCACTTCGGGTGAGTTTTTTTATTAAATTACGCATTGATAAATGAAATTATTCAAATGTAATATGAAAAAGATTGTTTACGTTGTTCTAACAACAATATTACCAGTTTTGTTGTTTGCAGAACCTGTTGATTCGCTTACGGCAAAACAAGTTGCAACAACATTTATGAATGACTTAACTGAGCTAAACGGGGCGAAAAGTACTATCTCTACCAATGATTATTTGTGCCAGAAATACGGAAATGTTTATGTCGTTAATAATGTCGATGGCGGTTGGGTAATAGTTTCAGCAGATGATTGTGTTCGCCCAATTTTGGCGTATTCACTTGAAGGAGAGTTCTCTATGAGTAACATTGCGCCTGCAGCAAAAGAATTGATTGTGGACTATAGCGAACAAATAACAAACGCTCAAAATACAGGATTTCAAAATTGTGCGGAAGATGAGTGGACTCAACTGAAAATTGGTAGGGTTAGAAGTAAGCTGGCGAAAAATGTTGAACCATTGATAAAAACCAAGTGGAACCAAAGTCCTGGCTATAATGATTATTGTCCAGAGATTGACGGCGAAAAAACAGTAACTGGATGTGTGGCCACGGCAATGGCTCAAGTAATGAATTATTGGAAATGGCCCAAGCGTGGTGTCGGTTTTCACGAATACCAATCACAAAATTGTGGCACTGTGGCAACGGTTTTTGGAGCAACTGATTATGAGTGGAATATTATGCCAGAACAATTACAAGAAGGTTTTTTTGGTAGTTCCGAAGATGAAGTGGAAGCGATTGCGAACATTATGTACGATTGTGGTGTTTCTGTTGATATGGATTACGGTTTATCAGCGAATGGGGGAAGTGGTGCTGTTCCCCCAAAAGTTAAAACTGCATTGACAAAATACTTTAAATATTCACCCAAAATGATTTTGGAAAGAAAAGACAATTATAGTGATGATGAGTGGATTGCAAAGTTGAAAAAAGAATTAAACGATGGTAGACCGATTCTATATTATGGATTTGGTGGTGGTGGTCACGCATTTATATGCGATGGTTATGATGCTAATGATTATTTCCATTTTAATTGGGGATGGAGCGGAATCGGTGATGCATATTACTATATTAATGATTTAGCACCCAAAGAGAATGGTATTGGAGCAAATCTAAGCGGAACTTATAACGAAAACCAACAAGCGTATTTCGGGGTGGAACCTTTATGGGATATTAAAGAGTATGACTTGCGAGTGTACGAGAACAGTTTAATGGTGTATGATGAGAATGGTTATGAATTAAGTACACTTCGGTTGGGAAGTGATGCATATTATTATGCAAAAGTTGCAAACTATGGCGATACCGATTTCTCAGGTTCATTTGCTGTGGCAGTTTTTGATTTTGATTCACGCTTTGTTTCTATCTCTAACGAAGTGCAATTCGATTTACAATCAAACTATTGTACATCAAATAATATGGAATTTAAAATCAATGGCACATTCAATTATGTTACAGACAAATACTACTTAGCTTGTCTTATGTATAAAGATGAAAATACCAACGATTGGACTATTGTCTCAGACGATTCTGATTTGTTGAGTATGACATATTTTAATGTTAATTATTCAGCACCAATATCAATTAATTCTGATATTTCTGTTTTTGATAACGTTAAGAAAGAAAAGGTTACAACAAAAGAGTTTATTCAAGGTGATGAGTACACTTACACTGTAGGCATTAAAAATACAGGAACGGAAGATTATGTTGGTGGTTATGTTCTTTCTCTTATGAATTCTAAAGGAGATATTTTGCAGGAAATAGGAACTCATGAACAAAAACAACCACTGAAGCCCAATACGTCTATTGAAATTATGTTTCAAGGAACAATGACGGCTATGCCTGGCACATATTTACTGAATGTATCCTATATGAATGGGGAAGGCCGGTCTTTGGCTGGAGCAATCAATAATTACTCTAATCCTGATTTTTATAATGTCAAAATAGATGGCCCTGACAAATTTGAAGATAATAATACAGTTGCCAAAGCATATGTGTTTCCGTTGGAATTTGACGAAAATGACAGTGCTACAGTTATAACATTTACTAATGAAAATAATTATATTCAATTATCTAATCTTCATGAGTTTGGAGATTTCGATTATTATAAATTTGATTTGGCGCATGGATATAATTATGAAATAAATGCTACAATCATTAATAATAATGACGATGTTAATGAGTTAATTCAAACTACAGCAGACGATGTTATTGTAGGATATTCTTACGATGGCAACAATTGGTTCGAAGGTCATGATTATGAATATCGTAGCAGTAAGGATATTGAATCGGATGATAGATATGATAAGTTGACCGTTGAGAACGGTGGTACTTTTTATGTGGTAATTTATCATCCGTGGGGTATGACGGGTACGTATATATTTGGTGCAGATGTTATTCGAACGCAAAAAACTAATGTATCATCAATAGAGGATGTTCAAGCAGAAATAAACATATATCCTAATCCCGCAACTGATTATATAACTGTCAGTGCTTCTGATTTTTGTGCAATAAGCAATGTGGTTATATACGATAGTCAAGGTCGAAAGGTGTTGTCTTCATATGATACACAAATCAATGTGTCTGGTTTTAATAACGGAGTTTATTTTGTTGAAATCCAAACCAATAAATGCGTAGTCAGGTATAAATTATTGAAACTATGATTTTTAGAGTTTGTCTTATAGTGCTATTGTCAATGTCGTTTATTGCCTGTAAGCAACAATCCGCATTGAATAATACACAATCAAGTGTAGTTAAGGATTTGCGTCCTACTGTGATATATAAGACCAAAAACAATTATTATTTCAATGTGCCGATAACTCTGTCGGCTAATAAGGATAAGATTGTGTCATATCCTGCACCAACAGATATAAAAACAGGTGATGAGTTGTTGTTGCCGACAAAACTTGCAAAGAAGTATTTGCTTGATAATAGAGGAGTTGGAATAAATAGTGTTTTTACAAAATATACCTATTCCGAATATTCTTCTTTTACCAATTTGCCGTCGTTAAATGATTTTAAACAGTCTGTTATCGATGACAATCCGTTCATTGAAATGTGGATAAGCAAAGAAACATTATCGGTTGAAGAGATTAACAAACTGATAAAAACTAAATCGCTAAATCAGCGTTTTGAACGGATTAAATAATTTTTGAATCTTTGGCGAAAATCTTTGAGCAATGAATTTTCTGTATCCAGCAGTTTTGTGGGCATTGACGGCGTTGGCCATTCCTGTGGTCATACATCTGTTCAATTTCCACCGATACAGAATTCTGCCGTTTAGCAACACGCAGTTTATCAGGGCAATACAAGCCGAACATCGGTCGCGTTCCACTTTGCGCCAATGGCTTTTGTTGCTTTTGCGCCTGTTGATTGTTGCGCTTGTGGTTTTGGCTTTTGCACAGCCGTATATTCCTAAAAACGAAGGCGATGGCGCCGAAAAATCTCGCGTGGCTGTCTATATCGACAACTCGTTCAGTATGGATGCGGGCGGTGAGCACGGAACGTTGCTCGAGAGTGCGAAGACAATGGCCTGCCAACTTGCCGATGCCTATCCTGCAACGACAGAATATTTGCTCATTACCAACGAGATGGAGCCGCAGCAACAGCGATGGGTTGGCCGCGAGCAGTTCACCGATTGGGTGCGCCGAGTGCAGACAACGCACCTTGTGGCTGACATCGACGAAGTGATTCACCGTCAGCAGATTATCGGCCGCGACACTAATGCAGTGCTCTATTCGTTCTTGTTCACCGACCTGCACAAGCCGTCGTTCGTGCTCAAAAACTCGCAACCCGACGGCCGTCAGCGTATTTTTCTGACGCCCGAGGCCAACGGCTCGCGCAACAATATCAGCGTTGATTCACTGTGGTTTAGCTCGCCTGGATTGTATGTCGGCAAGGTTGAGGAGATGACCGTCCGCCTGCGCAACCACGGCAGCGAGCCGCTCTCGAACCTTAATCTGCAGGTCTTTGTCAACGACACAATGAAGAACACCGTGCCGTTCTCGATTGAGGCTAACAGCGCGCTCGACGTGAAATGCACCTTCCTGCACAGCCGTCAGGGCTGGAACAGCGGCTACGCGGCCATTCAGGATTATCCAATCACGTTCGATAACCGACTGTTTTTCAGTTTCAACATTCAGCAGCACACTAACGTTTTGTGTATCAGCGATAAAACTGATGCCGATTATCTTGCCGCGCTCTACCGTACCGACAGTGCGGTGCTCTACCACAGAGTGTCTCCGTTCAGCGTTAAGTACGACAAACTCGCTGACAATCAGTTGATAATACTCGATTCGCCCGTGCAGTTGTCGTCGGGAGCGGTGGAGCAGTTGGCCAAGTTTGTGGCGACAGGCGGACATTTGGCGTTGCTGCCGTCGCGTGAAGGCGATTTCGACCAGTTGCTGCGAGCCACCAACGGTCCGCAAATGAAGGGCAGGATTGCGCAAAACGGCGCGGCGGCCAATCTGAACACGCGCCACAGCCTTTTCCGCGACGCCTTTTCCGACCGACCAAAAAACTATTCAATGCCAACCTACGATGGCTTTTTCGAGATTGCGGCCACTTCGCGCCAGCGCATAACGCGCCTTTTCGACACCGAGCCAGGTGGCCTGCTGATGTTTGAATACGGCTGCGGGCAAGGCAGAATCTACGTCTCGGCCGTTCCGCTCGCCGCCGCCCACACCAACCTGATGTTCCACCCCGTTTTCGTGCCGCTGTTCTACAATATGGCCATTCAGAGCACCACGCCTGGACGGTTGTACACCACGCTTGCCGCCGATATGCAGTTGTCTGTCAATGTGCAAGATGCATCGAAAAACATATCGCTTGTTCAGGCCGATGGCGCGTCGTTTTTCCCCGTCAAGCGGATAGATGGCAGCGGAGTTGTGCTCTATCCTGATGCTGCCGAACTGACGGCGGGAAACTACTCGCTCAATGCTGAAAATGAAATGGTTGGATATGCTTCGTTGAATTTCGACCGTGCGGAGTCGGTGCAGCAGTTCTACGAGCCCGACGAGGCCGCCGAAATGCTGCGGCAGCGCGGGTTTAACGTCGATATTTTGAAGGCGGGCGACTCATTTGCCGATTCGGTGGCAGCCACCCAGACCGACTTTGGCCTTTGGCGGCTGTTTGCCTTGCTCGCGTTGGCGGTCCTGCTTGCGGAGACGGCGCTGTTGAGGCTTTGGCGGAATTAATTATAGACTACGGACAACAGACTTCAGACAACGGATAATTTGTGGTAGATAAATAATTCGGGTAAAATCGGATTGAATCGGTTAGAGGTTACATAATACATTGATAAAATGATAGAGATATGCGCATTGGCGTCGGGGAGTAACGGCAACTGTTATTATATTGGTAATGAGAGCGATGCCGTGCTGATTGATGCGGGCATTCACCTTAAATGTTTGATAGATAGAACGAAAACCGCAGGCGTTGATATTGGCAAGGTGCGTGCGGTCTTCATTTCGCACGAGCACACCGACCACGTCTGCGGCGCATACGGCATTGGCAAGCGGCTTTGTCTGCCGTTCTACTTCACCCGAAAAACGTTTAATAACACCCGCGGTCAGTTCCGCCCCGCCGAAGTGCGTTTTTTTGAGCCAGGCGATGTCTGCGATGTGTTCGGCATTCAGGTGCACACTTTCGGCAAGCGTCACGATGCGTCGGACCCGTGTAGTTTTGTGGTCGAAACAAACGGCCGCAAAATCGGCGTGATGACCGACATTGGCATTGTCACTGAGGCGGTTTCCGACCATTTCGCGCAGTGCAACGCGGTTTTTCTTGAGTCGAATTATGACGAGGATATGCTCTGGCACGGCTCGTACCCATATTATCTGAAGCAACGTGTGGCTTCCGAAGTCGGGCATTTATCTAACAACCAATCATTTGAGTTGGCTTTTCAGCACGCTTCGCCCACGCTTTCGCACATTTTCCTGTCGCACATTTCCGCCGACAATAACACCATAGAAAAAGCATTGGCCGCCTTTGCACAAATCGCTCAAAATGTGACAGTTCTGCCCACATCGCGGCACGAGGCTTCGGCGGTGGTGAGACTCTGAATTGACAATTGATGGTGGACAATTGACAATTATTTCGAAGCGCAAAATTTGAAATATGCGGATTTTATTCCGCAGTTTTGCTTGAAATATGCGGAGTTAAATCTGCATTTTTTAATAAATGTGCGGATTTTGTTCCGCAATTTTATTATCTTTGTTCCAAAATATTATGGTTATGGAATTTTTATACGAATTGTACGCTTCGAAATTGGCCAGCACGCCAACCGATTTTGTCCGCTACCTATACAACAAAATCGACTGGAACTCTCAACTGATTGCGATTGTGGGAACGCGCGGAGTGGGCAAGACCACGCTATTATTTCAACGTATCAAACTTTCTGGCGCAAAAGACACGTCGCTCTATATTTCAGCCGATAACACCTATTTTACAGCAAACTCAATGTTCGATACGGCGGCGGCTTTTTGCAAAAATGGAGGCAAGGTACTTTATATCGACGAGGTGCATAAATATCCAAATTGGTCAAAAGAAGTGAAGATGATGTACGATTATCTACCTGATTTAAAATTGGTTGTAACGGGCTCTTCGATTCTCGATATTATTAGTGGCACCGATGCAGATTTGAGTCGCCGCGCAATCACCTACGAACTGCACGGTCTATCATTTCGCGAG
Source organism: uncultured Bacteroidales bacterium (assembly GCA_902790595.1). Taxonomy (GTDB): domain Bacteria; phylum Bacteroidota; class Bacteroidia; order Bacteroidales; family SZUA-534; genus RUG13583. The sequence continues at coordinate 483,414 of CADASL010000001.1, read as the reverse complement.
TATCTGAACTATTCGCTGAAACTTGATATTCAACCTTTTGTACTTGACGATATACTGATGGGAAAAGCGGATATTACTGATAAGGTGCCACACCCAATTGCCCATTTCAAGCAATATTTGCAGTGTGGGTATTTCCCGTTTTACGGACAAGATAATTATCAATTGCGATTGGAAAACGTTATCAATCATACACTTGAAATTGACATTCCGACGTTTGCGAATATGAACATTTCAACAGCCCGCAAGTTGAAGAAATTGCTGTATATCATTTCGCAAAGTGTGCCGTTCAAGCCGAAATACACCGAGATTGGGCGCGCCATTTCTGCTGATCGTGGTTCGGTGGCCGATTATATGGTTTTTATGGAGAAGGCAGGCCTGATTAACCGTCTGATGCTTGCCGACGGAGGTATGGCGATGATGGAAAAGGTTGAAAAAGTGTACCTTGCAAACACGAACCTAATTTATGCTCTTTCGGGCGATTCGGCAGAAATAGGCAATGTACGCGAGACATTTTTCCTTTCGGCAACAAGTGTCAATCAAAAGGTTTTGGCTTCGCAAGTGTCTGATTTCAAAATTGGTGATTGCACATTTGAAGTTGGCGGCAAAAGCAAGGGAAAACGACAGATTCGGAACGTAGAAAACGCCTTTGTGGTGAAAGATGACATTGAGCACGCCTATATGAATACTATTCCGCTTTGGGCTTTCGGTTTGAATTACTGATAGTCGGCATAAAGCAAAGTTTGTGCAGAAAAAAACTTTCATTTCACGTCGAACGTAACTATCTTTGACCTATTGTTAAATACATATATAATTAACTATAATAGACGGATAATTACATTCTAACATATTGAATTTTACGGCTTTATTCTCAAAGCGGGAAATCTGGTAAATTTTAAGTACACGAGAATAAGCAAATGTTGGGTTCGCGCTAAATGCGTGAGCCGTTTCGTGCTTATTAGTGTACGTGGCTTTACCAGAGCCTTCCGCTTATAATAGGCGACAAAAACGAAATCGGCGAACGCTTTTTTTATGGCAAATCAGGAAGGCATACACATCGGGAAAATCATTGAAAATACAATGCGAGAGCAGGGCCGCACAAACAAATGGCTTGCCGAACGCATTTGCGTATGTCCGCCAGCCATCAGCAAGATTTACAAGAAGAAATCAATCGATGCAGACCAGATTCTGCTAATATCACGCGCTTTAAGCGTAGATTTGTTCCGCTATTATTCAGACTTACTTCACTTGTCCGACATTTCCAAATAAGATCGAAAGGTGTCCGTTTCAGACTTTGTTTTCATCACTCAAAACCGGCGGGCCAGTTATTATTCTCTTGTTAAAACCAATAATTGGTGGATACAAAACAAAAACTTATAACACGCACATTAACAACAAAAACGATGAAACAAATCATTAAAAATCTCACGGTATTCAGTTTGATGACTACTATTATTGTGGCTTGCGACAAAGACGAAGAATTGCACAACGAATTTTCAATCAACATCGGCAAAACAGTGGAGTTTTCGAAAGGTAATTTGCAATATCAAGCAAGCACAAGCACTTGGCGTTTTGCCGATAACCAGTATGATATTATTGGTGCTGACAACTCTAAAATAAGCAATTCGTATGATGGTTGGATTGACCTTTTCGGTTGGGGGACAAGTGGTTGGGACAGTGGTGCAAGTGCATATCAGCCTTATGACACAAGCACCAATTATTAGGATTACTATGTTGGCAATGACTCAAAATTAAATATCACCAATGAGTATAAAAATGCCGATTGGGGAGTGCAAAACAAAATAATTAATGGAGAGGGACTTTGGCGTACTCTTTCTAACATTGAGTGGACTATTTGATAAATCAGCGTAATGATGCGCCTTTAAAACGAGGAATGGCCGTGGTGAATGATGTTTTTGGCTTGGTTATTTTGCCTGATAATTGGAAGCAGCCAGGCGGGACATCTTTTGAACCGGGTGCTAAAATTAATGAATATACAGCTGACCAATGGCGAAAAATGGAATCAGCAGGTGCTGTTTTTCTTCCTGCTGCGGGGTATCGATGTGGAATAGATATGGTTGATACAGAATATGGTTATTATTGGTCGGTTTCTGCGGATGGTAATATGGCTCATTATCTTTATTTCCGTAGCAACAATTATGTGGATGTAGGGAAGGCTTATCGTAACTGTGGACTATCAGTCCGTCTTGTAAAAGATTTATAACGAGTTAATTAATTATTGATTGATAATAGAGGCTGTCCATAAAATTGGGCGGCCTCGTTGTTTAAATTTAGATTAAACGCTGTTTGAATTGGTTGGCGGGGACAGCCAATTGTATTGGGCATTAATTAAATAATCTGCAAGAGAAATCCTGCGGGTCTGTACTTTGATTGGTATCTGTTTCTTCAGTACAGAAACATTTACTTGCAAATACTACTTAATTCTGCTTGCAAATTTTCCCCCGCACCATTATTTAACCACCATTCTTCGTTCAATCCGGCCATCGGTGCTAATAATTTCCACAATGTGCAGTCCGTCAGCTATTTGGCTTGCGCTGATGCTTGCCGATGTGTTTCCGCCGACAACCTTTTCGGTTTCCAAAACACCACTTGTGCTGAAAATTCTCACAATAGAAATCGGATGGTCGTTTTCGATGTAAATGGTTGATTTGACGGGATTTGGATAAATCAAAGCTGCAGTTGGCCTAAGATATTCAATTGCCGTTGTATCGTCCTCAATCATAGTGCTTTCACGTTTGGTGTATAGCTTTTTTGCAAGGTCGGCGGCGCGGTTCAGCTCATACCGGTTCTCGGCGGCCAGCACGGCAAACGTCACGTGAGTGGTGTCTTTCGGGTTGATTGTCAGCTGGTTGTTCGAGAGCATCAGAGCAAGGTCGATGTCGAAGCTTGTCGATTCTGGCCGCGACTGGTTCATAGCAAGCCATTTTTGCTCGTCGGTAAAATCGTCTTTAATGTTGATACTGCCGCCCTTCTCGCTGATTTCGAAAGCGTAAGGCGTAGCTTTTCCATTGCTAATCAAGCAAATACCGCCATAAAGTCCGATGTTGCCGGTGTTGTAGATGTAGGCCAGCTTCCGCGCCGCGTCGTACTCAATTTTGTTGGAGAGGCTGTTCACAATGTCCCAGTCGAAGTAAAGTCCGATGGCGGCGTTAGGCGAACCGTCGTTGCGCGAGCAGACAATAGAGTAGTCGCAAATCATTGCGGTGGGCAGGTTCTGGCTGTCGAAAATGAAATCCTGCAAAATCTCTACACCATAGATATTATTCGGTTTAATGGTTGATTTTATGTGCGTTACACCATCGATAACTTGGGTTGCCGGGCGGCCGGTCGTGGCCGAGAACTGGTTGTCGGTTTGGAATGCGCTTGCAATTTTCGAACTGTCGAAAGCGAAAATCAGGGCGCCGTCGCTCAGCAGATTCTGCTTTTTCTGGTAGATGAAGCCGAAGCCTTTTTGCGCCTCGTAATCGTAGATGCCAATTTTGCCATTGTCGGCAATGGTGGTTTGCATCTGTCCCCATTCAACATCTCTAAACGATGGATTTACAGTTAGTTCCACAATCTGAGATGCCGAATATCCGTCAGCTTCGAACTTGAACCTGAGTGGCACAATGGCGTTGTCGCCGAGATTGTTGGCTATAGTTGCGGAAAATACCGGGGAGTCAGTGCTTTGCATCTCGCCAATTTGGGCGGTTCCCCACGTGCCGTTCAGCACATCGACGCTATTATCCGGCGAATCGAGTGTAATAGTCACGTTTTCAGCTTTTTTTAGATAGTTGCATATGGTGAGTCTGATTTCTATCTGGTCGCCCGACACAAAGTCGTTATCGTCGCTCAAAAACTTGCAGTCGGTGATGCGAAGTGACGGCGAGGTGCTGTCAGTCAGGGCCCGCAGCACATTGATGCGTCCCGAACCCATCTTGCCCGCATATTGGGCGTTGGCCGGGATGGTGTCGATGTTGTCTGCCGTAACGCGCAACAATTCAGCCACTTGCACGGCTGTGAGTGCCGGCTTGACCGCCCAAACAAGCGCGGCGGCACCCGAAACGAGCGGTGCGGCAAACGATGTGCCGTTGCTCATCTGATAGCTGCCCGATGTCGTGGTGAAGACGTTCTCGCCAGGTGCGGCAATGTCCACGCGGGTGTTGTAGGTTGAGCTTTTCCACTTTGTGTCGGTTGAGTTTGACGCGCACACGCTAAACACTCCGTCGCACGAGGCCGGGTAGTATCTGACATCGGTTCCGGTGTTGCCTGCCGCTGCAATTACCAGACAACCACGGCTTTGCGCATATTTAATCACATCGTCGCAGAGCAGATTCTTGGCTTGCGAGCCCCACGAGCAGTTGATGATTTGGCAGCCGTGGTCGGCGGCGTACACAATGCCCTCGTAGCAAGCCGTGAGCGAGCCATTCTCGTTGGCGGCCTTGATTGGCAGGAATTTGGTTTTATAGCCAACACTAGCCACTCCAATACCGTTATTGGTTGTGGCACAAGCCATTCCGGCCACGTTGCTGCCGTGGTGGTTGGCCGAGCTGATTGGATTATTGTCATTTTCGCCCAAATCCCAGCCTCGGTAGTTGTCAATGTAGCCGTCGTTGTCATCGTCGATTCCATTAATGGGGTCGGCGTGATTCAGCTTGATGTTGTCGGCCAAATCCTCGTGATAGACATCAACACCCGTGTCAACAATGCCGATGACAATGTTGGTGTCGCCTTGTGTAATTTCTTGAGCCTCTAGTGTTTTTGTAATGTTCATAAAATATTGTCGGCCGAGATTCGGGTCGTTGGGAACGCCCAACGGCTCAGGAATCCAGTAAGGTTCGGCATACTCAACATCCTCGCTTTGCGCAAGTTTTTTCGCTACCACAATCGGGTTTTCATCTCCTTTGTATTCAATTAGATAGATGCGGTTCAACTCTGCCGAGAGGTTGTCTCTCTTGCTTGCCGCAAACATTCTGTTTGCACGTAGAGCTTTGGCGTGACACAGATTTTCGAACTGCGCAGTGCGGTCGGTGGCAGCCTTCGCGTTGCTGTACTTAACCACAATAATATCAGGCCGATAGTTTGCCTCTTGTGCTTGCAGGCTGGCCGCACACAAAACGCCCGCAATCGACAGCACGGCGGTGCGCCATATTTTTGCAAGCTTGATTTCCAGTTGAAGAAGATGTCCCGTCATATCGCTTTCTGTTAACGAATCACAAATTTAAGCTGTGTGCGATAAAATCGAGCGGCCAAAGACAAAATTCGGCAATATTTTGATAATCTGCCGATTTGGTGTTGTCAGCGTTTCTTTGGAAGCACTAAATCAGCATCTTCCGTAGCTCGTTGCACGCTTTCTCAGGATTCTCGCGGTCGAAGTTGAAGACGTTGAAGCCAAAGTCGGCGGCTGCAACGGTGTTCACGGGTTTGTCGTCGATGAAGAGCGTTTCGGCGGGGTTGAGCCCGAACTTGTTGGAAATCAATTCGTAGAAGGCGCGTTCGGGTTTAATCAGATTGTAGTAGCACGAAATCACTTCGCCGTCGAACTCTTTGAGAATCGGGTATTTGCGGAAGTCGGCAATAAACTCGAACGACATATTCGACAGCACAAACAGTTTGTAACCAGCCTTTTTCAGTTGTCCAATCAGTTCGCTTGTGGCTGCCACGGGGCGTGTTTGCGCAATGGCTTCGTGCAGAATCTCATCGCAGTGATTATAAGGCATTTGCATCACTTCAGTCATAGTCAGAACCATCTCTTCCCACGTGAGAGTGCCGCGGTCGAACTCAAGCCAGAATTTTGGTGTTGGGGTGGCGTGAATGATTTTCCAAAATGCAAGCAAATCGTTGGAACATAACCGTTTGTCACGCGAAAAGACAACACCGCCCAAATCAAAAATCACGTTTTTCATTACTCGCTGATACTCTTTTTCTTACTGAAAATGCCGCCAGTGGCCTTGCCGAACAGTTTCACAAAATCTTTCTCGATAGCCGTTATTATCGGTTTCTGAATCTCGTCGTTGTAGATGATGCTGAGCGATGCCGGCTGTACTTCGATGTTTAGCATATCGTTGAAAATCAGAGGCTCACCGTCGATATGAGCGATAATCGGGTGGTTGGTGTCGATTTCCACCTTGCGGGCCCTGATAATCTCAATGAATTTCGATTTGTGCATTGTGCGGTTGAATAGCCGCGCGCCTACGGCCGGTGCTTCAACTTTCGGAAATTCCGACAGAATGCAGATGTCAACCAGGCCGTCGTCAATCTTTGCTTCGGGCGAGATGAGCGCGTTGTTGCCGAACTGCGCCGAGTTGGCAAGGCTAATCATAAAAGCGTTGCGGAACATCGGTTTCCCGTCGGCTACAATCTTGTAAGCCTGCGTTTTATAGTGCTGAAACTCGGTTGCGGCGATTTTTACATACGGAATCGAGCCGCGCTTGCCGTTTTTTGCGAATTTGTGAGCCACGTGCGCATCGAACCCAACGCCCGACACGTTGACCGACAATTCATTGTTAATCTTCACAGTATCAATCCGTTTCGTCAGCTGCTTATTGATGACTTTTATGGCTTCGTCCATATCCATCGGAATGTTCAGATGCCGCGCCAGTCCGTTGCCCGAGCCCACGGGAATGATGCCCATTGTGGTTTCGCTGCCCGTCAGCCCTTTCACCACTTCATTCACCGTTCCGTCGCCGCCCACGGCAATCACGTATTTGTAGTGCCCAATGGCTTCGCGGCTCATTTCGGTGGCGTGGCCGGCGTGTTGTGTGTACACGATTGTTGGGTTGAAAAGGCTGTAATTCAATGTCTTTTCAAGATTTTTGTTCAGCTTTTTCTGCTTTCCGGTTCCCGAAATGGGGTTTACTATGAAAAGAATTTCTTCGGCCATTTTTTTCTGCAAATTAACGAATTTTATTTCGTTTTGCCGACAACTCATTGTTTTGCATCCGTGTGTTGTACTGCTGAATGATGCCTTTCAAAAGTCGCAAGTTTTGCTCATCTGCCTTGTTTTTAGACAGATACGTATTGCGATTGCGCAGCAGTTCGTCGGCTTCGGCTTTGTAGCGTTTCAGGCTTTCTCCGATGGAAACAAATTGGTATCCGTTGGCGTAGCGGTCGATGCCGTCGTTCTGATGTAACTTTCTGATTTCCATCGATGTTGTGAACTCATCGCCATCGAAAATCACGCACCGTTCGTCGTCGATAATCTGATAAAGTCCGTTCAGATAGCTCACCGAAACTCGTGGTGCGGCGCTGTCGAACAGGCTGTTGCCGAAGGCCACATAAGGCTCGTCGCAGCCCACGTAGTCGAGAATGGTGGGCATAATGTCGATTTGCTGCGCGGTGCGGGTGTAGACGCCGTGCATTGTGCTGTCCGATGGGCAGATAAATATCAGTGGCACAGCATAATGCCCCACTGTCGATTGGTAGAATTCCGATTCCGACTGCGCTGTGTGGTCGGCCGTCAGCACAAAAAGCGTGTTGTTGTACCAGTCGGTTTTCGCAGCCGACTCAAAGAATCGCCCCAGAGCGTAATCGGCGTAGCCAATGCTCTCTAAATTAATCAGATGCCCTTTCGGGAAACGGCCTTTGTGCTGCTCGGGAATGGTGTATGGGTGGTGCGAGCTCAAGGTGAACAGTCCGGCCACAAACGGCTGCTTGAAAGTCGAAAGTTCGCTCACCATAAACTGCTCAAACGGCTCGTCGAAAATGCCCCAATAGTTGTCGGAATCGCCCTTGTCGGGGTACTCGTTAAAGCCGTAGTAGCGCTCGAATCCGGCAAGGCTCGTGAAACTGTCGAAGCTCATTGTGCCGTTTGCGCCGCCGTGGAAGAACGCCGATGTGTAGCCTTGCCGGCCAAGCAGGGTGGCGATGCCGTCAATTTGGTTCGATGCGTATGTCGATGTGATGAACGCCTTGTCGAGCAGTGCCGGCAGCGACGCCATCACCGACGGCATTGCTTCAATTGAGCGTTTGCCGTTGGCGTACGCGTTTGTGCAGTAAAGACCTTGGCGCATCAGCGAGTCAAGGCAAGGCGTGTAGCCGGTTTTCGAGTTGTTGAGCAGAGCGCTGTATTCGCGGCCGAAACTCTCTAAAATAATGATAACCACATTCTTGCCCTTGCCAACGGTAGTGCTGTCGGGCGCGTGAAGTGGTGTGTAAATCTGCTCGAGTTCATCTTCGGTGAAGTAGTTGTATTGCGATAACGTGCTGTTGCCCAATGTTTTGAAGATTGTGAACGATGAGTTCAGAATCAGCGGCATCCGCTCGGGCGTGGTGTATTTGGCAGCTGCCATTATGCGCAGTGGTTTCTCGCCAAAACTTCCGCGCGACGCCAACGCAGTAATCGCCATAATCAGCAGTGCCACAACACTTTGCATAGCATATTCAAGCGGTGTGCAGCGTTGCCTTTCAACGGGCTTGTGATTGGGATAAAGCCAGACAAACAGCGCCACCGTGGCCGCAAATAGCAGAAACAGTGGCCAATAGTCGGTGAAGAATCGCGGCAGCAGCGTCAGAAAATCATCGCCCATCCATTCGGGTGTGAAAATGTCGGCCGTGAGCCGTTTCTCTTCCCACTCATAGAATTTACAATCCACAAAATTGCACGCAAGAATTGCAATGTTTGTGATTAAAAAGATGATTTTCAGTATTTTCTGATAAATGCGGTTGTCTAAAATCCGGCTCACCGGAACAATGCTCATCAGCACAAACAGCATATTGGCCAGCGCAATCGACACCATATCGAAATGCAGCCCGTAGAGCAAATGCAAGACTAACTCGCTGAATGACAAACAAAAATGGCTGCTATTCATTGCATAGAACAGCAGCCTTGTGGCAGTCATAAAGACGAATATCAGAAGTATCCTTTTTGCAAATAACTTTATGTTAGTCAGATAGTTCAGCATCAACTCAAGAAACTCAGCAAGATACCAGCGGCAATGGCGCTACCGATGACGCCAGCCACGTTGCAGCCCATTGCGTGCATCAGCAGGTGGTTGCTCTTATCGAACTCAAGACCAACAACTTCTGAAACGCGCGCGCTGTCGGGCACTGCCGAAACGCCAGCGTTGCCAATGAGCGGGTTGATTTTGTTATCGCCCTTCAGGAACAAGTTGAAGAACTTCACAAACAGCACACCGCCGCAGGTTGCAATCACAAACGAGATTGCGCCCAGTACGAAGATGCCTATCGATTTGGCTGTCAGGAAAGTGGTTGCTTGCGTTGAAGCGCCCACGGTCAAGCCGATAAGGATTGTCACAATGTCGATGAGCGGACCTTTTGCGGTGTCGGCCAAACGTTTGGTTACGGTGCTCTCTTTCAGCAGGTTGCCAAAGAACAACATACCCAGCAGCGGCAGACCTGACGGAACCAGAAGGCAGGTGAGCAGCAGACCGATAATCGGGAACATAATGCGCTCGGTTTTTGAAACGGCGCGTGGCGGTTTCATTTTAATGGTGCGCTCTTTCTCTGTTGTCAGCAGTTTCATAATCGGCGGCTGAATCACCGGCACAAGCGCCATATATGAGTAGGCCGATATGGCGATGGCGCCCATAAGGTCGGGGGCCAGTTTCGACGAAAGGAAGATGGCTGTCGGGCCGTCGGCACCGCCAATGATGCCGATTGCACCGGCCTCAGCCGATGTGAATCCGAGCGCCAAGGCAATCGCGTAAGCGCCGAAAATACCTAGCTGAGCGGCACCGCCCACCAGAACCAGTTTCGGGTTCGAGATGAGCGCCGAAAAATCGGTCATTGCACCAATGCCGAGGAAAATCAACGGCGGGTAAACGCCTTGTAAAACGCCGAAATGCAAGTAGTTAAGCACACTGCCGCTCTCGTAGATGCCGATTTTCAGGCCGGGGGCGAAGGCAATGTTGCCAATGATGATGCCGAAACCGATTGGCAGCAGCAGCATTGGCTCAAATTCCTTTGCAATAGCAAGATAGATGAAAACCAAACCAACGGCAATCATTACCAGGTGACCGATGGTCATATTGGCAAAGGCGGTGTATGAAAAGAATTGTGCTATGTGCTCAAGCACAAACGATATGAATCCGTTTTCCATTATTCAACAACAATTAGTGCGTCACCTTCCATAACCGAGTCGCCCTTGTGTTTGGCAATGCTTTTAACCACGCCGTCTTTCGGTGAGTCGATTTTGTTCTCCATTTTCATAGCCTCAAGAGTGAGCAGGTGCTGACCGGCGGTAACCGTGTCGCCCACGTTCACCTTCACGTCGAGGATAACGCCCGGCAGCGGAGCCGTAATGGCGTTGTCGTTGGCCGCGGCGCGCGGTTTCACAATGGTTTGCGTCGCTGTCGATGTTTGTGCGGCTGCGGGGCGGGCCACTCTTGCCACGGGGCTTGCCACTTTCTTTTTCGTGTTATCGATTTCGACATTGTAAGTGATGCCGTTCACCTGAATTTGGGCTTTGTCGTCGTTGATTTCGAGAATCTCGGTATCGTATTTGTTGCCGTTTATTGTAAAAATGAACTTTTCCATAATTCAATAATTTGTTCGTTAATAAGATGTTAGACCTCCCGGACGCTTGCGCATTCCATAAATTTTTGAACTCCACGGCGAGTAGTTCCTCGATACCTTGCGCATTGTAAGAACGGTGTATTCCTCGTCGTGCTCTTGTTTGCTGTGCAAAAATAGTGCCAAAGCAATCGCGGCGTTCACTTCGTCGGTTGCGGCCTCGCCGGTTTGGGCGTTTTTGGCCGTAAACGGATGTTTCTTTTTGCGTGTCGCGATTTTGCCCACCAGCTTGAAGCAGAAGTAAAGTGTTGCCAGCGAGCTCAATACAATGGTCATTGCAATGGCGGCCATTCCAACGCCGAACGGGTCGAGCTTCTTGAACTCGTCAATTTCGGCTGCGGCCGATGTGTGGTTGTTGCTGATGGCCGGAGTGGCAATCTCGTTCAGCACCCACTTGTCGGCGCCGTCGGTCTCGCGTCCGTAGCTGATGTCGGCCTTCATTGAGGCGGGCAGTTTCACGCTGTCGAGCAGTGTGCGGCCGTTGCCGTCGAACAGATAGAGCGTCTTTCCGCATTCGAGTTTGAATGTCAGATGCCTGAGTCCGGTTGAGTTGTCGCCGGTGGCGTACATAATGAAATGGCTGCGCGGCGGAATCGATGCCTGCGGATGGTTTTTCGCAATCATACTCTTGATTGGATTCTGCGCGTCGTCGGTCAGGAACAGGCCGCCAATGTTGACGGTGTTGTACGACGTGTTGTAAATCTCAATCCAGCCCACGTGGTTCCCGTAGTCGTCAACCACGTTCGAATCGTTGAAAACCATTACCTCGTTAATCCGCAGGTCGGTTGCGTTTTGCGCTGAAACCAGACCGCAAGCCGACAGCGTCAATAGCAGTGTTATGATTTTTATCGGCTTCATTTACAATGGAATGTTTGAGTGTTTTTTAGCAGGAATCGAATCTTTCTTTGTGGCGAGCAGTTGCAGAGCGCGAATCACGCGGAAGCGGGTGTTGCGCGGCTCAATCACGTCGTCGAGGTAGCCCATTTGAGCGGCCACATACGGGTTCGAGAACTTCTCAACATACTCGTCCTCAGCCTTTTTCACATATTCGGCTTTCTCTTCCGGATTTTCTATCTTGCTGATATTCTTGCCTTCCAGAATCTCCACCGCGCCTTTTGCGCCCATAACGGCAATCTCGGCCGACGGCCAGGCGTAGTTGATGTCGCCGCGCAGGCCTTTCGAGCCCATAACAATGTAGGCGCCGCCGTAGGCCTTGCGCAGGATGACGGTGATTTTTGGCACCGTGGCCTCGCCGTAGGCGTAGAGCAGTTTTGCGCCGTGCGATATGATTCCGTTGTACTCCTGACCGGTGCCGGGAAGGAATCCGGGCACGTCTTCAAGCGTAACGATTGGAATATTGAAGGCGTCGCAGAAGCGGATGAAACGTGCGGCCTTGCGTGCAGCGTTGCTGTCGAGCACACCAGCCATAAACGCCGGTTGATTGGCGATGATGCCTACTGATGTGCCGTTGAAACGCGCGAATCCGACAATTATGTTTTTTGCAAAATTCTCGTGAACCTCCATAAAATCGCCGTTGTCGATAATCGCCAGAATGACGTTTTTCATATCGTACGGCTCGTTCGGGTTGTCGGGGATAATCTCGTTGAGCGAGTCCTCAAGGCGGTTGATTGGGTCGTTGCACTCAAGCAGCGGCGCCTCCTCAAGGTTGTTCTGCGGCAGGAACGACAGCAGACGGCGGATTGCCATCAGACCTTCTTCCTCGTTCTCCGAAACAAAGTGTGCAACACCCGATTTCGATGTATGTACCTGAGCGCCACCAAGTTGCTCCTCGTTAACAACCTCGCCCGTAACGGTTTTCACAACCTTCGGGCCGGTCAGGAACATATAACTTGTGTCTTTGTTCATAAACACAAAGTCGGTGATGGCCGGCGAATAAACCGCGCCACCTGCGCACGGACCGTAAATGGCTGAAATCTGCGGAATTACGCCCGATGCCAGAATATTGCGTTCAAAAATGTTGGCAAAGCCGGTCAGCGAGTTGACGCCTTCTTGAATACGCGCACCACCCGAGTCGTTGATGCCGATGACGGGTGCGCCCACTTTCATAGCCATATCCATCACCTTGCAGATTTTCTGCGACATTGTCTCCGACAGCGAACCGCCGAAAACCGTAAAGTCTTGAGCGTAAACGTAAACCACGCGTCCATCGATGGTGCCGTGGCCGGTTACAACGCCGTCGCCCATAAACGATTGTTTTTCCATTCCGAAGTTTGTGCAGCGATGGCTCACAAACATATCGAACTCCTCAAAGCTGCCCTCGTCGAGCAGAAGGTTGATGCGTTCGCGGGCTGTGAGTTTGCCTTTCTCGTGTTGCTTGTCGATTCGAGCAACTCCACCACCAAGTTTGGCTTCGGCTCTTTTCTTAATCAGCCCTCCAATTTTGTCTTTATTAGTCATTTTATTTATGTTAGTTTATTCTTGATATACAATGTTTTGCGTATATTGGAAACATAGGAAGCCCCCCTTCGCAACCCGCTTTTAGTTACATATTCTGTGCCAAACCGCCCAAATCTGCGATTTTTTATTGGCGCAACGGTTCTGGCACCTGTGCCTGATAATGGTGCAATATTATTGACTATCAGATTTATGAGCGATAATTACAACCGTTTGCACGGAAAACAGGGTAGGGCGGATTTGCGTTGCCAGTTGTTATTTTTCAAGAATGTGCAGATATTCAACCGTTGAATCTGCCTTGTTAAATCTGTTCGAATCGGCCTTAAATCGTTGGTAATCAGTCTGCGCCAAATCATATCTGCCGTATTTCGACATAATCGACTTTACATCGCCAACCGTCATCAGCCCCTCATTGTTGTACGAGAGGAAGATGTATTTGAATTTTGCGTTCTTTATCAGATTCTCGAACTCGTTTTTCACGGAACCCGCCGAACAGTATTTTGACTTATAATATTGTCTGAGGCCGGTTTTCCCGGAAGGTTCGAACGGCTTGTATTCCGCTATCGTGTTGAGCAGATGGTAGTTCGCGCCATACTGGCGGGCGTTGTAGGGCGGGTCAAGATATAAGATGTCGCCTTCAATCTCTTTTATGAGCTCGTTGGCATCTTTGTTGAATATTTGGTGCGCGTTGTTATCTAATTCAAATTCAGCGGGTTCAAGAATCAAGTCTTTTTGGGCCGATTTCTTCAGTTTTTTCAGGTAAGCGCCATAAACCGATGCCGTATTTGCCACTTTATCAGCACATTCGAGTAGACTGCAAAGCAGAAAATAATATGCATTGTCTGCAATGCGGCCATTTTGTTTCCAACTCTCGATTGCGGTTCTCATTGTGTCGATTTTTTTGCCGTTGGCATCAGAGAAATACTGGCGCTCGCCGTTCCCGCCAAGGCAATAATTATTGTAGATGAATCCGTTGCTGATTGGCGGCAGCGCGTTCAGCTCTTCAATGAGCTGGAGTTTGTTGTCGATTGGTTGCTGATTTCCAATATAGTTTTTGTTCAAAACGTAGCTGTAGTACTCAATGTCGTTGGCGATTACCTTTTTTACAGATGTTTTGAAGGTCCGTCCAACGATGCCTGTGCCGGCGAAAATGTCGCAAAATGTTTTCTGCGACAAATCCTCTCCGCAAACCGCTTTGATTGTGGTTGGAAGAAAATCCTGGCAAAGTTTCAGTTTCGAACCAATATAATTCATTGCTAATAGTTTTTAACACTCTGTAATTCAGTATTTAGACCCGAAATCTTATACTGCAATTTGCCTCGTTCCGTTTCAATCAGGAAAATTAGCGCCGCCGTGCAGCCTTTGTATGTTGTGAACTTTATATCTGACACATTTTCAATAAATTCGCGATAAACAACCGCTTTGGTTTGCCACGCGCAACGTAGCAGAATCTCGCGGCGGGAGTCAACCTGCGAGTGGTGCACAATGAACAGCCGGTTCTGCATATCGAAACGCACGCCGTGGCTCTGCTTTTCATAGTAAAACGCCACCATTTCTGATGGATCGTCCATTGCCGCCGTCCAATTTTTGCGGAAATCTTTTGGAATCACCGTTCCCTTTATGTCGAACTTATATTGTTGATTGATAATAATATCCCACTCTTTATCCTTTCTTTCGGGATTGCGCTCCACACCATCGTTGCAGGCGAAAAGATACTCGTCGCATCGGGCGCAATTCAGCATATACCAGCGGCGGCGGTAATAGTTGCGGTGGTCGCTGTCGAAGTTGGCAATGTGGTTGTCTAACTCATTGAGTGTCATTATATCAAAGATGTTGCAAACCTCTTGCAACTGATTGTCGTAATCGTTGTTCTGCACTCGGCCCCAGTTTAGGGGGATGTCCTTCGCCACGCGCCTCAGGTCTTGCGACAGCGTGCGAAAGTCGAACTCAAGCCGATTCGATTTTGCCGGTTGCATCATTTTTTTCGTTTTTCAGGAATCGCCTGATAGAAAAGCTCTTGAATCTGTGTGCGGATGTTGAGTTTTGCCAATTTGTTGTCTTTCGAAGTGGGGTAGGTGCGGTTGGTTAAGAATACCATAAAGCACTCATATTCAGGGTCGATCCAGATATATGCGCCAGTAAATCCGCTGTGCCCGAAACTTTTTTGCGAAGCTTTTTCGCAGGTTGGGCCGTTGGTGTTGAATTTCACGAGCGGTTTGTCGAAACCAAGCGCACGGCGGTTGCCGCTGAATGGCGCCGTTGTGAAGGTTTTGACGGTGCCCGGGCTGAACAGTTTCACATCGCCGTAGGTTCCGCCGTTGAGCCACAGTTGGCACAGTTTGGCAAGGTCGTTGGCGTTCGAGAACAAGCCCGCGTGCCCCGAAACGCCGCCCAGCATAGCCGCGCCTTGGTCGTTCACAAAGCCGCAGATGGTGTCGTGGCGCCAGTTGCTGTCAATTTCCGACGGCACAATTCGCACCGTATCGAATCGCTCAAGCGGCCTATATCCTGTGTTGCTCATTCCTAATGGTTTGAAAATCTTTTCGTTGCAATATTCATCGATTTTCATTCCCGTCAGTTTTTCAATCATCAGCGGGAAAAGATAGAACCCAAGGTCGCTGTAGAGATATTTTTTGTCGCCGAGCGGCGATTTGGCGATTTCGGAATAAATAGTGTCTGTGTATTTTGAATTAAGATACAGACTATCAGATATTTGAATGCTGAATTTGTCGGTTTTTGTCCGTGAATACAAATCCGGTCGCAGCGAGCCGTCGGGCGCGAATGTGTTTTGGTAGAACGGAACCCAGTTTTTCAGTCCGGCTTGGTGAGTAAGAATATGATTGATTTTCAAGTCTTTCTTGTTGCTTTTGGCTATCACCGGCACGTAAGCCGACAGCTTATCGTTCAGTTTGAATCGCTTTTGGTCGTAGAGCATCATCAGCGCCGTGGTGGTGGCCGCCACTTTTGTGACTGATGCAATGTCGTAAATATCAGTTAGTTGCACGGGCTGCAAGCTGTCGTAAGTGTGGTAGCCGAAGGCTTTGTTGTAAACAACGTTGCCTTTCACGCCAAAAAGCAGTTGGCAACCAGGCATTATTTTGCCATTAATGCATTGATTTATAATGGAATCAATCTTGTCGAACGGTGTGGTATCAAGTTCGGCGCAAGCGGTGTTCGAGTAGGTGAGCCGCGTTTTGTGGTCGATGTTTTGGCCGGCGCCTTCAAGTATGTTTCCGTTGGCTGATACCGGAATGCGGCCTTTGACCGTCAGTCCGCCAAAAATGGCTTGAGCAGCCATTTCCTGCGTTTCGCTGTTTGCCCGGAATCCTACAAGTATGGCTTGTAAATTGTTGATATTCTGAATTTTCGCAAGTGCGTACGGGTTGCCAAGGTGTGCAAGAATAACGTTGCCGTTAAGAGCAAGAGTGTCAATCAGTTTTACCGATTCGGGTATCACACCGAAGTTTTTCGATTGCAACTCGTTGGTTCCCAGGGTGGTTACAATAACGGTGCTGTATGTGCTTGCCGAGTCGAAAACCACGCTAATCACCGAATCGGTGGGGTAGGTGGTCAGGTTCAGAGTGTCGGCGGCGGCATAGCAAAGCAGTTGTTGCTGAAATTTGTTATCGGGCATTCCGCCGAGTGTTATCGATAGTATTTTATTGTCCGACAGATTGTTAATGGGTAGTTTGCCCTTGTTTTTTATCAGTGTCAGCGATTGGCCGGTGAGCCGGTTCTGCATCGCGACAGCGCCTGTCGAGTGCAAATCGGCATAAAGGTTGGTGGTGTCGATGGGCTGATAGTGGTTTAATCCCATCCAAGCCTTGGCTGTCAGCACTTTGCGACAGCGGCGGTTGAGTTCGTCAAGGCTTATCAGGCTGTCGGCAATGGCCTGCTCAATGCTGTTGATGGTGAGTTCGGCGTTTTTGGGGAAGAGCAGAATGTCGTTCCCCGCCATAAACGCGCGGACTTCCAACTCGCCAGGCTCAAAGGCGTTTGCCACACCGCGCATATTCAGCGCATCGGTGAAAATCAATCCTTTATAGCCTAAATCTTTGATTAGCAGCGAGTCCACAATGCGCTTCGACAGTGTTGACGGAAGCAGCGTGTCGGGTTCCAAGGCGGGCACGGCAAGGTGCGCCACAAGCATTCCGCCCATCAGGTCGGCGGTTTTGCGGAACGGGTATAACTCAATGTCATTCAGTCGTCTACGGCTGTGGTCAACAAGTGGCAGCGCAAGGTGCGAGTCGGTGTGGGTGTCGCCGTGGCCAGGAAAATGTTTGCCCACGGCCAGCACGCTGTTGTCTTGCATTCCGCGTGCGTATGCTGATGCACAATTAGTTACGTGAGTTTTGTTTTCGCCAAACGAACGGCTGTTGATAATCGGGTTTTGCGGTTCAACGTTGATGTCGAGCACGGGTGCAAAGTTGATGTTCACACCCAGGCGTCGGCACTGCCGCGCCACTTCTGCGCCAAAATCATAGATGGGCTCGGTGCTTCCGATGGCGCCCAAAGCCATTGCGCGCGGGTAGTAGATGGTGCTGTCGAGCCGCATTCCAAGCCCGTATTCAGCATCGATGGCCACCATTGCGGGAACGTTCAGCACGGCCTGAATGCGGTTGCACAACATTGCTTGACGCACGGGACCGCCCTGCATAAATATTATGCCGCCAATTTGCTGTTGTTCAAATAGTTCAACGGTTTGTTGGTTGTAGTTCTCGGTTTTGTTCGAATAGACAGCCATCATTATCAGTTGCGCTATTTTCTGCCGCGTGTCGAGCGTATTTAGCACAGAATCAGCCCATTGCTCTTGCTCGGCGGTGTATTCCACCTTCCCCGAATCGTGGCTGTTGCCATAGGCGGCCAAACAAGCCAACAACTCGACTGCAACCGATAAATATTTGATAATCATTATTCTATTATTGGCGATAGACCTTTTTTATGTTTAATCGGTGAATCGGTGAATCGAACTTTGAAACACAATTACTACAATCCTTCAATCAATGAATGAATTTGAACAATCTGCGCCAGCGGATGTTTTTCGGGAACGATTGGTCCTTGTCTGACGAGAACCAAATCATCGAAGCCTTGCCAACTATGTGGTCTTCAGGCACAAAGCCCCAGAAACGCGAGTCGAGCGAGTTGTGTCGGTTGTCGCCCATCATCCAGTAGTAGTCCATTGCAAAGGTGTACTTGTCGGCGGGCTGCCCATTTATATATATGGTGCTGTCCTTGACTTGCAGGTCGTTGCCTTCGTAGATGCGGATAATGCGCTGATACAAAGGCAGATTGTCAATTGTTAAATCGATGGTTGCGCCCTTTTGCGGAACCCACAGCGGGCCGAAATTGTCTTCGTTCCAGCGATAGCGCGCGTCGTGCGGGAAGTTGCTACCGTCGTAGCGGTCGCCTGCGTTGATGCGTTTTATCTCTCTGATAAAGCGGAAGTTACGCAGACTTTCAACCATTTCGGGCGTCAGCGGAATTTGGTAGTGTCCTGCGGCAATTTGGCTGCGGCTGATGTCTTCCATCGATATGCCCAGTCGCTGTAAAGCCTTGGGGCTGAACGATGTACCATCGGTAATTATTTCGTAGCGGTATTGCTTGATACCGATTTCCTCTTGCGGCTTTCCGTTTATATATAGCTGTCCGTCAACAATTTTGAGCGAGTCGCCAGGAATTGCCACGCAGCGTTTGATGTAGTTCTCGCGCTTGTCAACGGGGCGGTAGCCGATGGTATAGTACTGACGAATTTTGTCGCGACCGTAGTCGCGCACCAGTTGATGGTAGCTTGGTGCCTGATTTTCAAGGCAAACCGTATCACCTTCGGGGAAGTTGAACACAACCACATCGTTGTTCTTAATCTTGCGGAAGCCAGCCATACGTGTGTATTTACGCTGCCAAATATCAGAATATGAACGTGTTGTGGCAGTGAACGGCATTGTGTGGTGCACAAACGGCACCGAAATTGGCGTTATCGGCTTGCGCGGGCCGTAAGTGAACTTATTTACAAACAGATAGTCGCCCACAAGCAGCGATTTTTCCATCGACGAAGTGGGAATGGTGTACGCCTCGAACAAGAACGTGCGGATGAGTGACGCAACAACCACCGCAAATATCACAGCATCAATCCATTCCACGGTTTTGGTCTGCTTCTCAACGCCTTTTTTCTTCCAAAAAGCCCAATGAACCTTTTTGGTGATGTAGATGTCGAAAATCACTGGAATGCCTAGCAGCCACCACAGGCTGCCGTTCCAGATAATCCACAGAATGTAGATTACTATTGCGATGCTGAATTTGATTATGTCTTTCTTTGACGGCTTTTCCATTGCTTAATGTTTTAATATTGAGTCAAATACATCTTTCATACTGTAGATGCCCCGTTTGCCAGCCATAAACTCGGCGGCAACAACGGCGCCAAGTGCGAAACCCTTGCGGTTGAAGGCCTCGTGGCGGATGGTAATCTCGTCGGCCTCAGAACGGTAGAAAACTTCGTGAGTGCCAGGCACTTCGCCAATGCGTTCCGATGTTATCGGCAACTCATTCGGCTGACAGTCAGCGGTTTTCACCCATTTGTCGAGCCGTGGATTGATTTTCACAATGTCCTCGCCCAAGGTGATGGCCGTTCCGCTCGGCGCGTCCAATTTGTGAATATGGTGTATCTCATTCATTCTCACCGAATAATCGGGGAAACTGCTCATCATTTCGGCAAGTTTGCGGTTCAGTTCAAAGAACAGGTTCACGCCCAGACTGAAGTTCGAAGCGTAAAGGAAACCGCCGTTCTGCTTGCGGCACTCGTCCTCAACCATCGGGCGTTGGTCGAGCCAGCCCGTGGTGCCCGTAACCACAGGCACACCCGCCTTGAAGCACTTCAGATAGTCGCCAACAGCCGATTCGGGAAAAGTGAATTCAATGGCCACATCAACCGTTTTAAACTTCTCGCTTTCAAGGTCTTGCATATTGTCCTTGTCGATGGTCAGCACAACTTCGTGCCCTCTTTTCACGGCAATGGCCTCAATCTCGTGGCCCATCCGTCCGTATCCGATAATCGCTAATTTCATCAGTCTATGTTTTTGAATTTAAATTTTGTGCAAATGTTTGTCGAATTTCGATAAGAATCAAACGAATGACGAAAAAAACTATTGTTGTTACAGATGGTTTTTCTATCGAAAACGTATCGGGCTAAAAATATAATAAATAGGTATCGGGTGCGTCTTCCGGCCAACGGAAAAAATCGGCCGAACTAAAGCGAAACGCATAAAAAGTGTGATTGGATGCAAAAAATTGTTGACAAAAGTTGATTTTCGTGCGGTTTGTGTTTCATTTTTTGTCAATTGATATATATTTGTACTACAAAATCTCGTGAAATTTAAAATCGAAACAGATGAATTGTATAATAATAGATGACGATTTGCTGAGCCGAAAAGTGCTCGAAGGACTGATTGAAAAGTCTGATTTACTGAATCTTGTGGGTTCCTACGAGAGCCCCGTCGATGCGTTTAAGGCTTTCGATATGCCAGACCCTATCGATTTGATTTTCCTTGACGTTGAAATGCCGGAAATGAGCGGCCTCGACTTCATCAACACGCTCGATAATCCGCCGATGATAATCATTGTGTCGGGCCAGGAAAAGTATGCCATCGAGTCGTATGAGTACGATGTTATCGACTATCTGCTCAAGCCGGTGCAGCTGCAACGGTTCTTCAAGGCCGTCAACAAGGCGCAGTCGCTTTATCAGGACAAGGAGAGTGTGTCGAAATATCCTGATGAGATTTTCATCAAGAAGAAAAACTCGACGCTGGTGCGCATCAAATACGAGGACATTCTTTGGGTTGAAGCTCTTGAGAACTACGTGACTATCAACACTTTCAAAGATAAATTCACCATTCATTACACAATGAAGGCCATCGAGGGCAAGCTGCCGATGTCGAAATTCAAGCGCATTCACCGCTCGTACATCGTCAACATTGGCCAGATTGACTACATTGAGGAGAGCAACGTGATAATGCGCACCGAGTCGGGAGCCAAGCTGCTGCCCATCGGCAAGTCGTATCGCGACACTTTGATGGACGACCTTAACACCATAACTTCCAAGTAATTATGGCGTTTCGATAATATTTCAAGGCCTGCTTGCAAGCGGGCTTTGTTTGTTTTTGGCAATTTTTCCGAATCATTTGCGTTTCATTACTGATGAGCAGATTTCGTTTAATATTCATTTTTGCGGCGCTATTTCCCTTTTTTTCGGTCGCGGCCGAAACTAAGCCCGATAGTGTATTGCACAATCTTGAAAATCAGATAGTTGAATTAGCTTCGCAGTTGTCGGCAAGCCGGTACAAAGATGCCCTTCAAGATACGCTTGCCGTCCAAGTCGGGCAGTTGCTTGGTGAGGCGCTCAAGCGTGAGGGCTCGTTCGAGTATCCTTTCGACAGCCTAAAGAACGATGTCTGTCAGGTTGTCTCACCCGACGGCCGCGTGCGCATCTTCACCTGGTTTGCGGTTGGCGATGCCGGTGACTACCATTATTACGGCTATTTGCAGTATCACGACAAACAGGCGAAGAAAGTCCGTTTGTTTGAGCTGACAGACAATGGCGCTCAACTCGAAAGTTATGATAACCAGACGTTTACTCCGCAAAACTGGCGCGGAATGCTCTATTATGGCATTGTCGAGAGAAAGCATCAGGGCGAGGTGATTTACACACTGCTGGGCTGGGATGGCTGCGGGCTTTACACTACGCGCAAAATCATTGAGCCGCTCACTTTCACCGAGAAAGGCCAGCCAAGGTTCGGCAAATCGGTGATAAAAGTAGGTCGTAAAAAGATGAAACGCCTTGTGTTTGAGTATAATAAGCGCGCCACTATGATGATTCAGTACGATGAGAATCTTGATTTGATAGTTCTCGACCATCTGGCCGTTATGGGCACTCAGGACACCAGCAATCCAATGTTTTTCGCTCCCGATATGTCGTACGATGCCCTTAAGTTCGAAGACGGACTTTGGTTCTATCAGTCGAACATCAAATATCAGCGGCCCGCGGTGAAAGGGAAAAGACGTTGAGATTAATTCCTCAAAGCATATAAAACAAAAACGCCCAATCAGTTTAGTTGGTTGGGCGTTTCTTTTAATGATTGATGATTGGGAGGGCAGTGTTTGCGCTATTGTTGCGTAAAAAAATGCCGGCTTTCCAATTAGTGTTTAATTTCCGCGGTTGGTCGGATGCGGCAGTTTTTTACGTATTTTTCAATAATTTTATGATTTAGCAATTACCAATTCCTCCAGGAGAGGTATTTCCCATCGGTGGTTTGAACCTCTAAGTCGCCGCCGTACACCACAAAGCACTGCTCTACAGGCAAATCGGCTATTCTTCGGAATGTTTTCAGCCCCGAAAAGAAATCGCTGTTCATTGTGGCTCCCGACTTTATCTCGTAGGCGCTTAACTGTCCGTTGGTCTCAATCAGCAGGTCAACTTCGTTCTGGTTGCTGTCGCGCCAGAAACTGATGTTCGGCTCTTTGCCCTGAAACCAAAAGCGTTTAAATGTCTCTGACACAATCATATTCTCAAAAATCTCGCCGCGCAGATAGTGAGTTGAGAGTTGATTGGCATCAGCTATTTCCAAAAGCGAGCAGACGAGCCCCGAATCGTAGAAGTACATCTTCGGCGATTTCACCAGCCGCTTGTTGAAATTCTTGTGATACGGGCGCAGCATAAAGGCTACGTAGCTGGTCTCCAACACAGAAATCCACGAGTTGGCAGTCTCTGTCGATATTCCGCACTCGTTGGCGAGTGACGAAATGTTGAGCAACTGCCCGACACGTGCCGCACACATTTTCAGGAACTTGGCAAAAAGCGTGACATCGCCAATGTTGCGCAGCAGCCTGACATCGCGCTCGATATAGGTGCGCAGATAGTTCGGGAAAAAGTCGGTTGGGTCGATATCTTTGTCATAAATGCGCGGATAGCCGCCCTTGTATAGCCACGTGTTGAGGTCATCGGGCAGGAGCGAGGCCGCCTTCATTTCTGAAATCGAGAATGGCGCGAGCGTAAGAATAGCGCACCGCCCGGCAAGGCTCTGCGAGATGTTTTCCATCAGCAAAAAGTTGTGCGAGCCCGACAGAATGTACATTCCCGACTCGTTTTTGTCATCGACTTTCGTTTGGATGTACGAGAAAAGTTGCGGAGCGTACTGCGCCTCGTCGATAATCAGATGGTCGCCGAAATTGCTAAGGAAACCGCGCGGGTCGCTCAGTGCGTACTGCCTGATATCGAGGTCCTCAAGCGATATAAAACGGTAGTCGGGGAAGCAGTTTTTCAGCAGTGTCGATTTTCCACACTGGCGCGTGCCTGTCAATGCCACAACTGGAAATTTGGTGGCTATCTGCCTGATTTTGTTTATAATATTCCGCGTCACCATTTCTGTTGCTGTTTTAATATATTAAATATGTGTCGTTTTTCTCTCAAAAAATTATGCAAATATACTAATTGATTTGGTAATTTGCATACTTATCTATGCAAATTATAATATCAATCCACTAAATTACATAATTATTATGTAAAAGTATAAATCGAGTTTATAATTTGCATAATTTCTATGTAATTTACAATATCAATTCGGCAATTTGCATAAAGTTTATGCAAATTGCCAAGTCGGGTTTGTAATTCGCATAAAATCTTTGTCAATATCGCATTCTTTGCGAACTCAAAAAACGGCATTTTTGTCAGTGTCCGCTCTGCGGTTGTGTCAAATCGGCTGAAAATAGCGCGTGGCACAATGTTTGAAACCCCGAATGCGCGTAAAATTGAAATTCATAACTAAAAAATATAAAACTATGCAAACAGGTAAAATTGGTGTTACAAGTGAGAACATCTTCCCAGTAATCAAGAAGTTCCTTTATTCCGACCACGAGATTTTCCTTCGTGAGATTGTGGCAAATGCCGTTGATGCAACTCAGAAAATGGTTGCTGTGGCCGCCAAGGGTGACTATAAGGGCGAACTGACCGACAAAACCGTTCGCGTGTCGGTGAACAAAGGCAACAAGACGATTGTTGTTTCCGACCACGGAATTGGAATGACTGAAGAAGAAATCGATAAGTATATCAATCAGATAGCCTTCTCAAGTGCGGGCGAGTTTCTCGATAAGTACAAAGACAACATTGGTGCCATCATCGGTCATTTCGGCTTGGGATTCTACAGCGCTTTTATGGTTTCGGAGCGTGTCGATATTATCACAAAATCGTACAAGGAAGGCTCGAAAGCCGTGAAATGGAGCTGCGACGGCAGTCCTGAGTTTACGCTCGAAGATGCTGAAAAACAAGATTTTGGTACCGACATTGTTATGCATATCGATGCCGACAGCGAAGAATTTCTTGACGAGAGCCGCATCAACCAATTGCTGACCAAATACTGCAAGTTCCTGCCCGTTCAGATTGCGTTTGGCAAGGAGCAGGAGTGGAGCGACAAAGAGAAGAAAATGGTTGATACTGACAAAGATAAGATTATCAACAACACCACGCCTGCGTGGACTCGCAAGCCTGCCGACCTGAAGGATGAAGACTATATGAACTTCTATCACGAACTTTATCCTGGCCACGAAGACCCGCTGTTCTATATCCACCTGAACGTCGATTATCCGTTCAATCTGACTGGTATTCTGTATTTTCCGAAAATCAAGAACAACATTGAGATTCAGAAGAACAAAATCCAACTCTACTGCAATCAGGTGTTCGTAACCGACAGTGTGGAAGGCATTGTGCCTGAATTTCTTACGTTGCTGCACGGCGTCATCGACTCGCCCGACATTCCGCTGAACGTGTCGCGTAGTTACCTGCAGGCCGACTCGAATGTGAAGAAGATTTCGAGCCATATCACCAAAAAGGTGGCCGACCGTCTGGAGGAAATCTTCAAAACCGACCGCCCGCAGTTCGAGAGCAAGTGGGACAATCTGAAACTCTTTATCGAGTACGGAATCCTGACCGACGAGAAATTCTACGAGCGCGCAAAGAACTTTGTTCTGCTGAAAAATATTGAAGGTAAATACTTTACGCTCGACGAGTACGAAACACTTGTCAAGCCGAACCAAACCGACAAAAACGACACAAAAGTCTATCTCTACGCCACCGACAAGGATGCGCAGTACACCTACATTGAGAGCGCCAAAGCTAAAGGTTACGATGTGCTGGTGCTTGACGGTCAGTTAGATATGCACTTTATCGGCTCGCTTGAGCAGAAGTTGGAGAAGACACGTTTCGCCCGTGTCGATGCCGATGTAATCAGCCGTCTGATTCAGAAGGACGACCAACCGCAAGCCAAAATCGAGGAGGCCGACCGCAACAATCTGATTCAGGTTTTCAACGCCGTAACACCCGACAAGAGTTACTTCATTGTTGAGTTTGAGGACCTTGGCGCCGACGCCAAACCGCTGATGATTACGCAGAACGAGTTTATGCGCCGTATGAAGGACACCGCCGCTTTGAGCGGAATGAACTACTATGCCGATATGCCCGACAACTTCAACTTGGTTGTGAACACGGCTCACCCGCTGATTTCAAAAGTGCTTGACGCAGAGAAAGATGCGCTGGGCTCGGCTCTGGCTGAAATCGACACAAAGATTGAGCCTTTGAACAAGCAGAAAGCCGACCTTGAGGCTCAGAAGAAGGACAAGAAGGAGGAAGAGATTCCGCAGGCTCTGAAGGACCAAATTGCCGACCTTGGCAAACAGATTGACACTCTGCGCGATGAGAAGGATGCAAAACTCAGAGAGTTCGGCAAATCGACACCGCTTGTAAAACAACTTGTCGACCTTGCACTGTTGGCCAACAATATGCTGAAAGGCGAGGACTTGAATGTGTTTGTGAATCGTAGCGTTGAATTGCTTAGCAAATAATAGATAACAGAAGTGAAAAAAATGCAACCATTATTGTTTTGGTTGCATTTTTTTATTTCTTTTACTAATCTTTTAACAATTAAATTTTATAACTATGAAAAAGTTTTTTAGTTTGGGCTTGATTGCCACAGTGTTAGCAGCATTTACTTTTACAAGTTGCTCAAAAGACGATGACGATGATAGCATCGTTGGAAAATGGGAATTGACTTCAATGAAAATGGAAGCAGAGGGTATGTCTTTAACTTTTGAAGGTGAAGATCTTGGTTCTGAAATTCTTGAATTCAAAAGTGATGGCACCTGCATTTCTACTTCAGAGGATGAAGGAGAGGTTGAAGTTACCAAAGGAAAATACTCAGTCAGTGGAAGCGAGTTAACGGTTACAGATGAAGAAGGTACAGTAGAAAAAATTAAAATTTCACTGTCAGGTAATACTCTTGTTATGTATGAGGAAGGGTATTATAATATGTTGGCCGACGAGTTCTATGAGAAACAACCTGAAGGCCAAGATTATCCGTATGCAAAAATGTCAATGACCTATAAACGTAAGTAATATTTGCTTTTAAATCAGCCAAAACTGTTGATAATCTTCAGTTTTGGCTGATTTTTTTTGCTTTTTTCCAAAAAAGTCTGCCGCTTATCCACGCAAACTGTGGGTTCGTTGAGTCACTTTCACCATTAGTAAATGAGCGACTCTGCGGTTTCGTAGTTTTTCGTACATTTACAAGTTAATTTTTGCTATGATAGTTCTCGATTTGTTATCGGATGTGGTTCCGGCTCTGCATAAGACAGACACTGGCACCAACGCGCTCAATTGGATGGACGTGTTTAAGGTGTCGCATCTGCCGGTTGTTGATGGCAGCGAGTATCTGGGGTTGGTCTCGGAACAGGAGATTTACGATATGAACAATCCCGATGATGCTATTGACAGCCAAATACAAGTGATGACGCGCCCGTTTATATATGATAATCAGCATATTATTGAAGCATTGCAGCCTTTTGCCGAAAATAATCTGTCAGTTCTGCCGGTTCTCGATGTCGAAGATAAATATTTGGGAGTCATTACTTTGCCCGACCTTTCGCACGAGCTTGCGCAGATGGTTTCAAATGGCGGGCGCGGTGCGATTATTGTGCTTGAGATGAGCGTGCGCGACTATTCATTGAGCCAAATTTCGCAAATTGTTGAAGGTAACGATACGAAGATAGTCAGCTTGTTCGTGCAGAACCATTCCCAAACCGACAATATTTATGTGACAATCAAATTCAATCGCACCGATATTTCGCCTGTTATTCAGACATTTGAGCGCTACAGTTATCGAATTGTGCAGGTATTCTCGAGCGACCGCGAATTTGATTCGATGCTGGAAGACCGCTACAATTCCTTTATGAAATTCCTGAGCATTTAGTGAGCCGACTGACTTTTATATTCTTTGCTATTGCGCTGACAATCAGTTTTTTCGCCGCTGATGCGCAACAGCGTGACTCTTCCGCAATAACTTCCGATTTTGTTGTACGCGACATTATGATTGCCGGCAACCGGAAAACAAAAGAGTTCATTGTCCGGCGCGAACTGCTTTTTACTGAAGGAGATACACTGCAAGCCGATGCTGCCGATGCTGTTTTGTTGCGCTCAAAGGAGAATCTGCTCAATACATCGCTATTTAATTATGTCACAATAAGTTTGATTGACCTGAACGAGCACGAAAAACAGGTGCTTGTGATGCTTGAAGAGCGTTGGTATTGGTGGCCTTACATCATTTTTGAGCAAGCCGACCGCAACTTAAGCGCCTTTTTCAACGATGGCGACTGGAAGCGCATCAACTATGGTTTGATGCTGATAAACAATAACTTCCGCGGTCGCGCCGAAACGCTGAAAGTGAAATTCCGTCTGGGCTACAAAAAGCAGTTTCAAATTTTTTACGATTTTCCCTATATCACTGCTGATAAAAAGCACGGGCTGGCCGTTCAACTTTCGCTATACAGACAGAATGAATTGCGTTATGCCACCGACAGCTGCAAGCCGCTCTATTTCCGCAACGACAAGCATCAAGTAATTGATAATCAGGATTTGTTTCTGTTCTACACTTTCCGCCCGAAATACGACGTAAGGCACATTCTTACAGCAGGTTACGCCCACGCCAATGTGGCCGATACGATAATCGCGTTGAATCCTGATTATTTTGGCATTCAAACGTCTAATACACAGTATTTTAAACTGGCTTATACGTTCGATTGGGATACCCGCGACTATAAATTTTATCCGTTGAAGGGCCACAATGTAACGCTCGAAGTTGGAAAAATTGGACTCAATCTGCTTGATAATGAGCTTGATGGTTCGTGGTACACACGACTGTCGGCCTACAAATATTTCGATTTGGGGCATCGGTTCTATGCCGGTTTTGGCGGTCTGGCCAAATATTCGCCCGGCAAGCCGCAGCCATACTACACCGAGCAGGCTTTGGGCTATCTTGACTATCTGCGCGGATTTGAGTATTATGTGATTGACGGTCAGCGGTTTGCAACGGGCCGCGCTTTCGCAAAGTTCGCGCTCGTGCCAATGCGTATCAAGAAGATTGACAGCTGGTCGTGGGACGAGTTCAACAAGGTGCATTACAGCTTTTATTTGAATATGTTTGTCGATGCGGGTTATGTTGACGATGTTCGCACAGGAACCAATAACTATCTGTCAAACAAACTGTTGACAAGTGCCGGCATCGGACTCGATATGATAACATATTATGATATTGTTTTCCGTGTCGAGGGTACGCTCTCGCGTCAGGGAAAGAGTGGACTGTATGTTCACGTTTTGAAAGCGTTCTAATTGATAATCAATAAAATATTACGATGAAACACTTCTTCTTATTCTTGTCTTTTTCGGTTTTGTTCGTTTCGTGCCGAATGGCGGAGAGTGGTGCACCGACTTTGGAACAGAAAGCGGCTCAAATGCTTATGGTTGGCTTCCGCGATACGGCCATAACGGCTGAAAGCGAAGTGACGCAATGGCTGCGCGACTATCAGATTGGCGGCGTCATCTTGTTTGAGTACGATTCGCCATCGAAAAGCCGCCCGCGCAATATCACATCGCCCGCACAACTTAAAAGTCTGACCGACAGTCTGAAACGTTTTTCGCCAACACCGCTTTTCATTGCTGTTGACGAGGAGGGTGGCAACGTCTCGCGACTGAAAACGCGGTACGGTTTCGAGCCGACTGTTACACCGCAATATCTGGGAACACTTGATAATGAGGATTCTACGCGTTTCTATGCTCGCCGTATCGCGCAAGCGTGCCGCAATATGGGGTTCAATGTCAATTTTGCGCCATCGGTCGATGTCAATGTGAATCCTGATTGCCCGATAATCGGCAAATTTGGACGCTCGTTTTCGGCTGACGCTGAGGTGGTTGCGCGCAACGCACGGTGGTTTGTTGATGAACACAGCAAGCAGGGCGTTCTTTGCTCGCTGAAGCATTTTCCCGGCCACGGCAGCTCGGTGAGCGACACGCATCTAGGCCTTGCCGATGTTACTGAAACGTGGACAAACACCGAATTGCTGCCTTATTGGCTGCTTTTGCGCGACTCGCTGTCTGTTGCAGTGATGACATCGCACATTTTCAACCGCGCCATCGACAGCCTTTATCCGGCAACGCTTTCAGCTGCTACGCTTTCAATGCTGCGCAATTCGCTGCAGTTCAATGGTTTGGTCTTTTCCGACGATATGATGATGAACGCCATCAGCAAGTTCTATGGCTTGGAGGAAGCAATTTGTCTGGCCATCAATGCCGGAGTCGATGTGCTGATATTCTCAAACAATATCGATGCCTATAATCCTGATATAGTGAAAGATGCCGTTAACATAATTGTCAGGCTTGTGGGCGACGGAAAAATCAGCAAAGAGCGGATTGACCAATCGTATCAGCGGATTATGGAAGCTAAACGGGGCTTGAATAATTGAAGGCAAAATACGTTAAGCGTTGATTACCAACACCTAACGTCCGTCACCACTTATCATCTACCTGTTCGACGACGCCCTGACAATCAGCGTTGCCGGCACAATAACTTCCTTATTTTCACTGAAATCGGGTTTGCCTTGGATTTGGTCGAAGAGCAGTTTGGCAGCCAGCACGCCAATCTTCATAGGGTTTTGGTCAAGGGTGCTCAGCGTCGGCTCAATGTAGCTTGAGCGGCGGCTGTTCGAGAAGCCCACAATGGCCACATCTTCAGGTATTTTCAGGCCTTTCTCTTTCACAGCGTAGAGTGCGCCGATGGCCACTTCGTCGTTGATGCCGAAAATGGCGTCGGGCGGGTTTTTCATATCGAACATCTTCAAAACGGCTTCGCGAGCGTCGTCAACGGTCAGGTTGCAGCGAACAATCATCCGGTTGTCGATGGGCAGCCCGTGGTTGGTCAGGGCGGCGCGGTATCCGCGGAAGCGGTTGCGGCCAATGAGCATATGCTCGGGGCCGGTGATGAGCGCCACGCGTTTCGCACCGCGCTCAATCAGGTGAGAAACAGCCATATAGGCCGCGTCGGCATCGTTTGCCACAACCTTCGGAACGTTGATTTCCTTCGATGTGCGGTCGAACAGCACCAGCGGCACGTTGTTCTCTTCAATTCGGTGAATATGAGTGAATTCGTCGGTTGCCTTCGAGAGCGACACAATCATTCCGTCAACGCGGTGGTCAAGGAAACCATACACGTTCTGCATCTCTTTAATCATATCTTCGTTCGACGAACTGACGAAAACCTGATAGCCTAGCTCATTGGCAACCTGCTCAATCCCCTGAACCACAGTGGCATAGAAGAAGCTAACAATCTGCGGTACAACCACGCCTATTGAGTACGATTTGCGCGTTTTCAGCGCAACCGCCATTGTGTTGGGGCGGTAGTTCATCTTCGACGCCGTCTCGCGAACAAGCGTTTTGGTCTCGTCCGAAATCTCGGGTTTGTCCTGCAAGGCGCGTGAAACGGTTGAAACCGATACGCCAATCGCTTTTGCAATGTCCTTGATTGTTGCTGCTTTTTTCATCTTTATAGAGTTTTAAAAAACATCGTTTGTTGGCTATCTGTCTGAAACAAAGGTTTTTGACATTTGCTCGCATTTTCTCGCCAACAATCTGCAATTTACACTTTTTGCGTAAAGTTTGCACAGTTTTTTGCGTAAAGTTGCATAACTTGCATCAAATAATTGCATTTTGCAAAGATTTCTAATTTGAAAGACTAATTATATTATTGTTATTCAATTGAATAGTTGTCCGAAGGACAAAATCTTCATAACCGCGGGTAAGCGAAGCGTAACCCGTGGTATAAATACCACCAGAAAAAACAGTCTGAAAGACTGAACTTTTGTATGGTTCGCTCTTTCAGAGCGTTACATCGTGTGGTGTGCTATCCGGCGGCTGCGCTTCGCTTGCGGCCGGTTATGCAAATCACGTCTTTCAGACGTTTTTGAAAAAAGTTGCATAATAATTGTCGGAAAATTTCCGTGTTGTAATTCTACAACAAGCTGTCGTCGAATGCCAGCGGCAGCAGGTCCGATGCGCTTTCAGCGATAATGGTGTGTTTCTGTCCGTTCATTATCACGCGGATGCTCTGACGGTTCTTGATTTCGGTCTCAAGCAGCGCCTGACGGCAGATCCCGCAGGGCGTAATAGGTTCATTAACAAGACCTTGGCTGTTGAATGCCGATATGGCGATGACCGAAACTTTTGCATCGGGATAGGTGGCGTTGGCGTAGTTCAGCGCGGTGCGCTCGGCGCAGCAGCCGCACGGATACGACGCGTTTTCCTGATTGTTGCCTTCAATCATCAGCCCGTTGTCGAGCAGCAGGCAGGCGCCAACCTTGAACTGCGAGTATGGCGCGTATGCCCGGTTGGCCGCGTTTTGGGCACGTTGCACAAGTTCCTGCTCTTTTGCATTGAGTTCGCCAATGTTGGCCGTGCTTTTAATGCTGATGTTGTATTGTATCTCTTTCATATTCAATAATTTTTTTTGTGTTTTTAGCGAAACGGAATTACCATAGAGATGTTGCGTGTCGCATCTTAAATATCCCAATTAGTAATTCATAAATCCTAATCCCGATAGCTATCGGAACTAAATCCTAATTTCTAAATCCTAAATCCTAAATGTTTTTGAGAATATCGATAAGAAAATCGTAGAACATTTTCACTGTTTTAATCTCGATGCGTTCCGAAGGCGAGTGCACGCCGCGCAGTGTCGGGCCGATTGAAATCATATCCATTCCGGGGATTTTTTCAAGGAACAGTCCGCACTCAAGCCCCGCGTGGATGGCCTTCACTTCGGGCTCTCGGCCGAACAGCCGCCGGTAGCTTTCAACGGCCGTTTTCAGAATTGCCGATTCGGGGTTCGGTTCCCAGCCCGGGTAGCCGTCGGAATGCTCAACCGTTGCGCCCGCTTGCGCGAACACGCTCTCAACCATATTGGCAATGTCGGTGCGTGCCGACAGAACCGAGCTTCGTTGGCTCGTAACAATCTCTATCTGATTGTTTTCCTTCATCTTAACCGATGCCAGGTTTGTCGATGTCTCGACCAGTCCGGGCAGTGCGCGGCTCATTGCAATCGGGCCGTTTGGGCAGCCGTAGATGCCGTTCAGCAGGCGTTTCAGGTCGCTTTGCGCGATGGCGGAAGCGGGTAGGGTGGCCGCGGTCAGATTAATCTTCAGGTCGGGTTCGGTGTATTTTAGCTCTTGGGCGATGTCGGCGCTCATTGTTGCCACAAGCTGCTGCAGGGCGTCGCTGTTTTTCCGTTCGACGGCGATGGTTGCCTGTGCGTGACGCGGTATGGCGTTGTGCAGATTGCCGCCGTCAATCGCGCACAGTTGCAGGCCAAATTGCTTCTGCGCCTGCCACAGAATGCGGTTCAGAATCTTGTTGGCGTTGCCGAAGCCCTTGTGAATGTCGTCGCCAGAGTGTCCGCCGCGCAGCCCCGTCACTTCAATCGTGTAGGCTGTGGCGCTTTCCGCGATGGCTTCAGTGCCGTAGTCGAACACGGCCGTAGTGTTGACACCGCCGGCGCACCCGATGAAAATCTGACCTTCGTCTTCCGAATCAAGATTTATAAGTGTTCGGCCACTCAACATTTTGTGGTTCAGATGGAAAGCGCCAGTCAGGCCGGTCTCTTCGTCAACAGTGAACAGGCATTCGAGCGGCGGGTGCTCAACGCTGTCCGACGCCAGAATGGCCAGTTGCGTGGCCACGCCAATGCCGTCGTCGGCGCCAAGAGTGGTGTTGTTGGCGCAAACCCAGTCGCCGTCGATGCGCGGCTCAATCGGGTCGCACTCAAAGTTGTGCGTTGAGTCGGCTGTCTTCTCGCACACCATATCGATGTGGCTTTGCAGAATCACGGTTGGCTTGCCGGCGAGTCGGGTAGTGCCAGGCTTTTTGATTACCACGTTTCCGGCTTCGTCGGTTGTGGTTTCCAGGTTGTGGCTCTTGCCAAAGTTGACCAGATATTCAATCATTTTCCCTTCGTGCTTCGAAGGCCGCGGAATCTTGCATATTTCTTCGAACTGTTGCCAGACTTCGGTGGGTTTTAGTTGTGTTAAAGTGCTCATTGCTATATGTTTATTATTGTTGTTATCGTATAACAATGATAGCAATTTTTATTGCATGCGGGACTATTGGTAGCTTTTGAAATAGCACAAAAAAAAGAGGCTGTCACAAGGACAGCCTCAAAATCCAGCAATTGCTTGTTAAATTAAATTATTTTACAAATTTAACTGTTGCATTACCAAACTTAGCGATGTACAAGCCAGCCTTCAGGTCAGCTACGTTGAGTGAAGTAACGTTCTTAGCGCTCTTAACAACTACACCGTTAACGTTGTAAACAATTACGTTAGCAGCCTCAGAAGCGTAGATAACGTCGTTAGCAACATAAGCCTTCAAAGCAGCAGCGTCAGCTACAGCTGTTGTACCAGCTTCGTTCATGAAGAATTCCATTTTCTTCTTGCCGAATTGTGCTACCATATTAGCAAAGTAGAAATTACCATTGTTAACTTTGTCATAGCAGTTGATTTGGATACCGATCCAATCAGCACCCTTCTTACCAATCTTGCCACCCCAAGTAATGTGAGTCAACTCACCTTTTTTAAGTTTGAAAGCCTTGTTGTGACCAGCCCAGAAAGATTGAACTTCACCAGCTTCGTTAACATACATAAGTTCGGTGTTACCCTTTTCTTCGTCGATGGTTCCATCCTCTGCCGGACCATAAGAAGACCACTGCCAATCTGAATCTGCATGGTTGTTGTTGTACAATTTACCTGTCAGCATGTAGAGAGAAGCTGAGTCAGAAGTGTTACCTTCCCACATTACATCAAAGTCCAAAGTGAACATTGCTCCAGTCTCTTGACCTTTTGCTTCATGGAATACGTTAACAAATTGAACGTCCCACTCGTTGGCACATTTGTCGTTAACGACAACTTTAGCCATTTTCAAGTTAGTGCTTGATACTTGCACTTCTTCATAAGGTTCAGATTGAGCACCATCGCAAAACCACTCATTCCAATTGTGAGGTGTTTGTGCATTTGCGTTCAAAGCAAACAAGCAAGTAGCTGCACTTAAAAGATAAATCTTTTTCATTTCACTAAAAATTTTAAGTTAATTATTAAAATAGCTTTCGCCGGATTTCACATTAATTTATTTTTCACGTTTTGTTTTCAAAGTACCACCCACTTGCGCGAATTCTACTTTTCAAACGTTGCAATATTACAAATATTTTCAATACTGCGCTCTTTTTTGAGTAAAAAAAGTTGCTTTTTGGTGTTTTTTATTGGTAGTCGGCAGTTTTTCTTCCATAAAATGCTTTCAGTTTTTGCCGATAGTCAAAGTCTGCGAATGGCATACATATTATAATTGTGTGCTTTCGCACAAAACGGCTTTCGGTTATTAAAACCGAACCTTTACCTTTCAGCTCTTTCCGCCCGAATCACGTCTTTAATCTTGCCGATGCTCAGCAGCAGTGCGTCGAGTTGGGCGGTGCTGCCCACAAAGACTGATATGTAGGCCTTGAAGATGCCGTCCTTCGAGTTCACTTTGAGCGAGCGCAGGCTCGATGTCTCGCTTTTGGCAATCACTTCGGTGATGTGGTTCACAACGCCCAGTTTGTCGATGCCCGTGACAATGATGTCGGCGTTGAAGACCGACTGCCGCTCGGTGTCGTTCCAGCGCGCCTTGATGATGCGGTACGGGTATCGCGCAAGCAGGTCTTTGGCGTTGGGGCAGCCCTGGCGGTGAATCTGTATGCCGCGGTCCACAGTCACAAAGCCGAAGATGCGGTCGCCCTGGATGGGGTGGCAGCACTGCGCCAGTTTGTAATCGACGTTCACAAGGTCGCGGCCGATGATGAGCGCGTCGTCCGACTCGTCGAACGTGGCGGTGTACTCGCCGTTGCTGTCGGGCGTTTCGGTCGGGTGGCTGTCGGGTTCGGTTTTCAGCGTCAGCAGGAAATCGCGCACAGCGTGCAGGTCAACTTTCTCGTCGGCAATATCCTGATAAAAGTCGAGAGCGTGCTTGTACTTGAACCGCGTAATCATTTGAAGGATAACCTGGTCGTTCAGGTCGATTTTGAGTTGCGCCACCTTGCGTTCGAGCATTTCGCGGCCCATTTCGGCGTGCTTGAACGTCTCTTCGTTGATGGCGCGGCGTATGCGGGCCTTGATGCGCGGGCTGACGGCGATGTTCAGCCACTCAAGGTTCGGCTTCTGCGATTTCGATGTCAGCACTTCAACCGTGTCGCCGTTGCTAATCTGATAGCGTATCGGCACAATTTTCCCGTTGATGCGAGCGCCAGTGCAGGTGTTGCCCAGGTTGCTGTGGATAGAGTAGGCGAAGTCGAGAATTGTGGCGCCCTGACGCAGTTTGATGATGTCGCCCTGCGGTGTGAAGGCGAAGATGTTGGCGGCTTTCGGCTGCAGGCTCTTGTCGCCGATTTCGCTGTCGAACGAGCCGCTGTCCTTGCGCTCGAGCACGTCGCGGATGCTTCCGAGCCACTTGTCGTGCGACTCGTCCTTGCCCGATTCCTTATATTTCCAGTGCGCCGCGTTGCCTTTTTCGGCCACTTCGTCCATTCGGCGTGTGCGAATCTGCACTTCAACCCAGTGCCCGTCGGGGCCCATAACCGTTGTGTGCAGCGACTCGTAGCCGCTTGCTCGCGGCGTCGAAATCCAGTCGCGCAGACGGGTGGGGTTGGGCTGGTAAATATTTGTTATTATGCTATATACGTTCCAGCAGGCTTCCTTTTCCTTCTCTGGCGGCACACCGTCAAGAATGATGCGGATGGCAAACAGGTCGTAAATCTCTGATATATCGACATTTTGCTTTTTGATTTTGCCATAAATCGAGTTCACCGATTTTGGCCGCCCTTTTATTTCGTAAGTGTATCCGTGGCCGCTCAGCGATTCGTTAAGTGCTTCAGTAACAGTTTGTTTAAACCGATTGATGTACTCTTCGCGGCGGATTTTGGTCTCGTTCAGCGTGCGTGCGATGTTGTAGTAAGTCTCAGGCTCGATGATTTTCAGTGAGATGTCTTCCAATTCGGTTTTGATGTGGTAGAGCCCCAGGCGGTGGGCGATGGGTGCGTACAGAATGCGTGCCGTCTGCGCGATTTTCATTTGGCGTTCAGGCCCGTAGAGTTTTATCTGGCGGATTTTGTCGAGCGTGTCGGCCAGTTTGAGCAGAATCACGCGCACGTCTTTGGTGATGGTGAGCACGAGCGAGATGTAGTTCTCGCTGTTGAGTTGCAGTTTCTCTTTTTGCAGACGGCTGATTTTCAGCATTTCGCTGATGATGAACAGCACCTGCGGCCCGAATTCGCTCTCAATCTGGCGGCTCACTTTCTCGTCGTTGATTGCCGTCTCGTGCAGCAGTGCGGCGATTATCGATATGTTGCTCTGGCTGATTTCTTCGGCAACAATCAGCGCCACCCGCAGAGCGTGGGTGTAGGCCTGTTCGCCCGTCTCGCGCACTGTGCCCGACAGTTGCCCGCGGGCAAACTCGCACGCCTGGCGCACCTTCTGCGCGTCGCCGCCCCGTCGGTCAATTAAGCCAAATAATTGTTGCTCAAGTTCTTCCATTCTAACATAAACTGAAAACGCAAACACAAACCAATTCCGTGTCTTTAGTGTGTTCCGTGGTTATCAAAACTAAACAAAAAAAGCACCGAAGCCGCAACCTTGGTGCTTTTGTGGGAGTTTTTACGTTTATCGCTTAATGTTTCCCCAAAAATTCTACATTTGTTGTGATTAAATCAAACAACACTTAAAACAATTTTGAATTATGACTAAAAAACTCTTTCTAACAGTGGCTTTGTTTGCCGCAGCGGCAACAATGTTTGTGGCTTGCGAAAAAGAAGAAGATGTACCAGACAATGTCGTGGATTTAGGCCTGCCAAGCGGCAACCTTTGGGCTACCTGCAATGTTGGTGCCATTAACCCGTGGAACTATGGCGACTACTACGCATGGGGCGAAACCCAGACAAAAGACAATTACAATTGGGAGACCTATATATATTGCGAATATGGTAATTATCTTAAATTAACAAAATATAACGATAACGCGCGCTATGGCACTGTTGACAGCAAAACAACTCTCGAATCAGCCGACGATGTGGCCACAGCCGCTTTTGGTGCCGAATACTCAATGCCAACCCTTGCCGATTGGGAAGAGTTGGCAGAGAAGTGCTGTTGGGTTTGGACGTCGGATTACAACAATCACGGTGTAGGCGGCTATATGGTTTTCCGCACAAAAAACGATACCGACAAAGGCGCAAAATTTTATGAGGGTGATACGCCATCTGCGTATTCACTTTCCGATGCCCACATTTTTTTGCCGGCGGCGGGCCACCGCAAAGATGCCAGTCTCATCAATGATGGTTCTTTCGGCTACTACTGGTCTGCTTCGCTCGGCGCCAGTTACCCGGAACTCGCGCGGAAGCTGCTCTTCACTATGAGCTTTGTGGGCCCTGATGGCGACGACGGCCGCGAATGTGGGTTTTCTGTTCGCCCTGTTAAGCGGCCATAGCGCTACAACAAAACGGCAACAATGTTATAGCCATAGGTCACAAGCCTGTGGCTTTTTTTGTGAGAAACAGAATTTTTAAATGGACGATAGTCTTATTGAAATTTCATATCTTTACAACATAAAACAATACGAATATGACCACAGCCGCACTATCGGGTCTGCTTGACTATCTTTACGGAACGCTCACACCAAGCAATATGCGTTGGATTGGCGAGCGTTTGATTGCACACGCCAAAGAAGAAGAGTTAAATCGGCTACGTCCTTTAACTATGGAAGAAATTGACAGTATGCTCGATGAAGCAGAAGCGGATTTCGATGCGGGCAATTACCTGACAAACGACGAAGTGTTTCATCATAGCAAATGACAATTCTTTGGCACAAGCGGGCGGCAGATGAACTGCATCAGGATGAAGAGTATGTTTTATGCGCTTTCGGCGATAAAGTGCGTTTTGAATTTATGAATGAAATTGAAAATGCGGTTCTCGCTCTGGCAGATAACCCCACCATTGGAAGAGTTGACCCGCTCTTTGCACATCGGAAACAAGAATACCGAAGCATTATTGTGCGTAAATTGAACAAAATCGTTTATTACGTTAAAGACGATGCCATTCATATTGCCGCGTTTTGGGACACGCGCAGAGAGCCTAAAAATCAGGCGATACAGACAGAGTAAGGTAAAAAAACAGATAGATTCTCGATTATCTATTTATCTTTGTAACTAAATGACGTTTAGAACAATTATAATACTATTTGACAACAACTTTACATATAATAAGGATTAAGAAACAGATATACAATATTTTATAATAAGATATAACATTAGCTAACATTCGCATTCACAGAAAAAAGCCTAAGGAACTTGATTCGTTGAAGAACGGAATTTTAGCGAAAGCATTTGTTGGGTAGACTATAGCCCCGTACAGAAAACATTTAGCTGCAGTTTTGGTGTGGTTAAAACTAAGTTTTCTGTCGGGTTTCTTCCTTAGGCTTCCCGTGAATGCGAATAGTTTGGTTCACACCTTTTTTTATTTCCGCAAATTTTCAATGTATGCGAACGTCCTAATGACATAGGGATGCCGAAAACTTTAGAGTAGGCGTAATTTAATTTATTATACAATGAAAAAAGTTGTTTTGACAATAACATTGCTTGCTGTTGTGTCAACAATGTTTGTGGCTTGTGAAAAAGAAGATGATGGAAATGAACCCAAGCAAGTCGTAGATTTAGGTCTACCAAGTGGGATCTTGTGGGCAACTTGTAATGTCGGTGCTACTAATCCGTGGAAAAGCGGCGATTACTTCGCGTGGGGCGAAACTACTACAAATAGCAAAAACAATTGGAAAACATACAGTTTTTGTAAGGGCACAGACAAAAGTCTCACAAAATACTGTAGCGATGCTGAATTTGGCAATGATGGTTTTTGTGATACACTTAACACTCTTGAAGTTTGTGATGATGCAGCCTCAGCTAATTGGGGTAATGATTGGACAACGCCCACAGCTGAGAATTTTCAAGAACTATATAATGAATGTTATTGGGTTTGGACCAACAATTACAGTAATAAAGGTGTATACGGCTATATTATTTATAAAGCTAAAGAAAAAAGCGATAGAGGTGCAATAGTGTATAGTAGCGACGGTATGCCTTCAGAATCTTATTCGCTGAATGATGCGCATATTTTTCTTCCCGCTGTAGGTTATCGTGAGGATATGGAAATTTTTGGAGCAGAGGACGATGGAGTTGGATTCTATTGGACTGTTTCGCTTAATGCCGACTATCCTAGTGATGCGTTAAGTTGTTGCTTCAGTGGTAACAATGTGAATGTAAAAAACAGCGGTGGTCGCCGTAGTGGGATGTCTGTTCGTCCAGTTAAGCGGCCATAGAGCCACACAAAACGGTATATAGCCATAGGTTACAAGCCTGTGGCTTTTTTTGTGAGAAATAGGATAATTGATAATCTATTAACCCTTCAAAATCAGTCCCGTAGGGACTATGGATTGGTGGAAATAATTGTTCCCCGAATGTATGGCGTGCCGTAGATACGCAACAATTTTATTCAAGTTTCGCACTTACGGCGCGATTCAATTTATTCGTTCCTTCTCTCGACTGTATTTAATTTAAGGGATGCCAGTCTTTGTTATTCCAAGTTTCGTGATTAACTTATAATTTGCTCAAAAGTGCTTACATCAACAATTTGGCAGGCACCAATTTCTTTGATAACAAGCAAGTCGTCGTCACCAGTAACCAAATATTCGGCTTTTGCTTCGGCGGCAAGAGCAAGCAAATAATCATCGGCCGCATCTCTGCAAATTTTTACAGATTGCTGTGGTTCAATGGTTTCACCTATTATTTGCATAAAATCGATGAGTGATTCCACATCGGATTGGTTGAAATATTTCGCGAATTTTGGTCGGGAAGTAACATCGCGCAATTCGGCAAGCAACTCACTGCATATTACCAAAATCACACGTTCATTGCTCAACAAATCGACAAGTTTGGACAGCCGCCTGCCTATCAGGAAACTAATCCAACAATTATTATCAACAACTACACGGATTTTAGTTCTTCTCCGCATAGCGTTCGCGTCTTACGGCTTTCACTTCAGCCAGAATCTCATCTTCCGAGAGTTCGTTAGTTTGGAACGTATCCAAAAATCGGTTCAACTCTGCGCGGACATTGGGGTGGGTCAGAGCCTTGCCTATTTTCAGTTGCGAGCGTACAGGCAGTTGCTGCAAGAGCGTCAGAATTTGATTGTAACTGATGTCGATAGTTGCGTTCATTTTCTTAATTATTATGCGTTTGTAAAAATAGTGCGAAATTTTACAATAGCAAAATATTGATTGTCGGCAAGCGGATTTGAAGTTACCAATTCTCTATGCAGATTCATATTCCTGCGCCGATAACCAAATTATGGTTATTTCGGCTAAAGTCGCATAAAAAAAGCACCGCAGCCAATGCCACGGTGCTTTTTATCATTCTTAACGTCAAGCGCTTACAAGGCTTGGAACGGGAAAATCTTTGTCAGCCAGAAGTAGCCAAGGATGAAGGCCACAAGGCCCACAATGGCGCCGATTTTGGCCATATCCTTCGTCTCAACCAAACCAGTCGAAGAAGCGATTGCGTTCGGCGGTGTCGAAATCGGGAACAGCATTGCAATTGACGCGCAGACAGCGATGAACGAAATCATAGCCTGTGTGCCGCCAAGAGCCATAAAGGTATCGTGGCTTGCGGCTTCGGGCATACTCATTGCTTCGGCAATCACAATCAGAATCGGGATGAGCAGCGCAGCGGTGGCCGAGTTGCTGATGAAGTTCGAAAGGAAGTAGCAGACAAGGCCCGCGATGATGAACACTGCAACAACGCCCATTGTGCCGAACGGAATGGCTTCAATCAGCACTTTTGCAAGGCCTGTGCCCTGAAGGTCGGTGCCAAGGGCGAAACCGCCAGCAACCAGCCAGAGCACTGTCCAGTTGATTTCCTTGATGTCTTCTTTAGTGAAGATTCCGCAGCAGGTGAGCACGGCCAACGGGATGAGAGCCACCACGTTAGAGTTGATGCCAGTGAGTTTCTCGGTTGCCCACAAAAGGATTGTGCCGATGAATGTGCACCAAACCACAATGGTCTTCCAGTCGCTCTTGCGGTCGCTCTTTTTGATGTCGAGCACCACTTCCTTCGACTTGAACGGGAACAGAACCTGCAGCATAACCCAGGCAAACAGAATCATAATAATCACGAACGGAATCATACGCAGCGCCCACTCGCCGAACGAAACGTCGAGACCAGCGTCGCCAAGGAACTTCACGGCAGTGGCGTTAGGCGGTGTGCCGATAGGTGTGCCGATGCCGCCAAGGTTGGCAGCTACAGGAATAGCCAGCGAAAGACCGATTTTTCCTTTGTCGTCAGATGGCAGAACAGCAAGCACAGGTGCCAGGAAAGCCAGCATCATAGCGGCGGTGGCGGTGTTGCTCATAAACATTGAGAAGACGGCGATTACAACCAGGAAGCCCAGCAGCACCCATTTCGGTTTTGTGCCGAAAGGTTTCAGCATTATGCGGGCCAGTGTAACGTCGAGTCCGTATTTCGATGCCATAATTGCCAGCACGAATCCGCCAAGGAACAGCATAACAACAGGGTCAGCGAATGCCGACATAATTTTGGTGTAAACCACCAATTCGCCTGCTTCGGGTGTGCAGAAGTAGCCGATGCCTTTGTTCGAGACGGTCAGCAGCGACAGCACAATCACCAGCACAGATGTTGTCCAGTTCGGAATTGGTTCGAAAATCCACAGAAGTGCTGCAAGAATGAACATTGCAATCACGCGTTGTTGAACCAGAGTCAGAGCATCAATTCCGTAGAACGATGTCGGGACGCACCAGGCAATCAGGAACAAAGCAAACGGAATCAATAACTTAATTAACTTTTTTGTGTCCATTTTAAAGTTGTTTTTTTTGTTATTAATAATGCATTCGCAAAATGAGCCGCAAAGGTAAAATTTTAGCCGACAACGCGAACCGATTTTTCGTGGCCGATTTTAAATAAGTGGAATACTTAAATGGACGACGGACAGGATTGGTGAATCGGTGAATTGTTTAATCGGTGAATTGTTTAATTGGTGAATCGTAATTCCTAAATTCTAAATTCTAAATTCTAAATCCAACACCTGGTACCCACCACTAGCACCTAATCCAACTTGTGCCTAATCGTCACCATTCCGTCTGCCAAATTTGCCACAATCGACATTTTTTGGCAGAGCGACTAGGTTTGCACGTTGTTTGCACAATACCGCGCGAGCTCGTCCAGCTATGATATTTCATAACCGAACAACTCGATTGTTTTATGTTTAACTTAAAATAGTGGAGGTTCAAATTATGAAAGCTGATGGAATCAAAAAGCCGAAACTGAATCAGGCCAAGCACCACAAACACGTGCCTGCCTATGCAGCAAAAGAGGCTGCCGAAACGTCAGAAAGCAGAAAGATGAAATAGTCTTTCGTGTGATTGAGTTTGGGGCGGGAGCGTTGGTCAGACCAGCGGCTTCCGCCTTTTTTTGCGCAATTTGCAAAGGATTCTGCAAGCAGGTTGCTTAAAATTTGTTACCCCAATGTTATTCAGGCCTGCGTTATTTGCGTTTTGAACGAACGCTTTTCCGCCACAGCCAGGCAACCAACGCCACCGTAAGCACAAGGGTTATAAGTTCGGCCAGCGGAACGGCAAGCCATAGACCATTGGTGCCGATTATCGGCGGAAGCGTAACAAAGCAGACCGCCACCAGAACCACGCCGCGCAGAATCATTATCAGGTTGGCAACTCTCATTCGCTCAATGCTTTGGAAGTAGCCGATGCACGAAATGTTGAGCGCCAGAATCATAAAACCTGCCGAAAAAAGTTTCACACCGTGAGTGGCGTAACTGTGGGCTTGCGTGCCGCGCTGCAGAAAGGCGGTTACTATCGGCTCACCGAACAAACCAAGCAGCAGCATTGCCGCAAGGCCGCACACAGCAGCCGTGCCAAGGCTCACCACAAAGGCGCGGCGCACACGGTCGGGACGGTTGGCGCCAAAGTTGTAACTGATGATGGGCTGCGCCGACTGCGCCACCGAGTTGTTCACAATAAACACTATCGGAAACAGATAGCAGATGACGCTGAATGCCGCCACACCGTCTTCGCCCAAATATTTGAGAAACATATAGTTTCCAGCAATCATCATTGTGGATACGGCAAACTCGCCCACAAACCCCGAAAAGCCGACACGCAACATATAGCCAGTGTTGCGCAGCGTTAGTCGCAGGCTTAACAGGTTGGCTTTCAGTCGATATAAATGCAGAACCTTGACGCGCC
This sequence comes from uncultured Bacteroidales bacterium, assembly GCA_902790595.1. Taxonomy (GTDB): domain Bacteria; phylum Bacteroidota; class Bacteroidia; order Bacteroidales; family SZUA-534; genus RUG13583. The sequence continues at coordinate 439,727 of CADASL010000001.1, read as the reverse complement.
GCAGCATATACCAGCCCACAATGGCCGCTCCAATCAGTCCGCCAATGTCGGTGGCGAGAGCAGCGCCCATCAGTCCCCAACGGCAGCCGAAAATGAACACATAGTCGAGTGCGGCGTTGACAAGAGCGGGGATAATATTTGCCATCATTGCAAAGCGCGGCGAGCCGTCGAGACGAATGACAAACAATCCGATGGTCTCGATAATGGTGAAAAGGCAGGTGGGAATGAACCAAAGATAGTACTGACGGCACATTGGCAAAAGGTGCTCGGTGGTGCCTAAAAGTCGCAGTATCTGATTGGACGCCAAGTACATAATTGCGCTTGCGCCGATGGCGATGCACCCCGATACCAGAAAAGCCTGTGTAATGTTGATACGTGCGGCTTTGGTGTTGTTTTTTGCCAGATGGATGGCGCCAACCACCGATGCGCCAATGGCGAACATCATTCCCGTGCCCGAGAATAGCATCATCAGCGGCCCCACCAGATTGACGCACGCCAAGCCGTCGCTACCCACGCCGCGCCCGATGAAAATGCCGTCGGTGAGAATGAAGGCAATGCTGAAAATCATTCCCAAAAGGGTAGGAAAGAAGATGCTGCTGAACAACTTGGCAATGTTCTCACTCTCAAAATCGATGCTGTCGCGATTGTCCATTGAAGGGGGGTAAAAGTTTAAAGTTTAGAAGTTTAAAGTTTAGTGGGTAAAAAAGGGACAACAGACAACGGACTTCAGACAACAGACAAGAATTGAGTAATGAGTAATGATTAATGTGTAAAGTGTAATGATTCGTAATTCTCTAATTCTCTAATTCCTAGTGCCTAGTGCCTAGTGCCTTTTATTCAACACCCAATACCTAACACCAGAACTACCTATCCCACAATCTTCCGTCCAACCTTCGTCTTCAGCAGCAGATTGAACAGAAACGGCTGCACGGTGTAGGCGATGACCACTGTCGATGTCATTCCAACAAGCGTGGCAAAGCCGATTGACGCGATGGCGGGGTGCGTGGCGAAGATGAGCGACGCAATGCCCACAATCAGCACAAAGGCCGAAAAGACAATGGCTGTCTTGTGGAACATTAGCAGGTTGCCAGCGTTGCCGCGCGCGCGGTTCAGCAGGCCGTCCATTATGAAGATGCTGTAATCGACACCGATGCCGAAGATGAACGTCGATATGACAATGTTTATCAGATTGAATTGCAGGCCGCAAATGCCCATTACGCCGAGCGTGATGTACCAACTCATAACCATTGGCAGGAAGGCGATGGCGGCCAGCAGCAGCCGCCTGAACGACAGCAGCAGCACAATGAACACAAACAGCGACGATATGCCCAGCACAAGGTTGAAATCGTCGTTGAGCAGTTTCACCATATTGCCAGTGTAGTAGAACGGGTCAACAACCACAGTATGTGGCAGTTGCGTGAGCAAATCGTTGTTGCGGGCCACGTTTTCGGCGGGCGCTTTCACTTGCGTGAACACCATATACGAGTCGCCAACCTTCTCAACAAGGCTCGAAATCAGGCCGTTAGGCAGTGCTTCGGCTTCGTAGATTGATGCGGGCTGATAGTCGGCGTCAATCATATCGAAGAACGGTTGGAACATTTCCGCCTTGATGCCACGCTTTTGTCCAGCCTGCGCAATCAGTTGTTTTACAGACTCTTTCCGCTCGTCGGTCCAGTAGCGGTTCCAGCAGTCGATGCGGCGCTGTTGCTCGGCGAAGGGCAGAAGCAGGTTCGACGCCTTGCTGTAGCCGCGGATGTCGCCCGTGGCGGCCAGCGAGTCGCAAGTGCGCGCCAGAGTGCGGTTGTAGAGCAGGGCAGAGTCAAGGTCGGGCGAAGTGACGGCGTAGTAAGTTGTTGAGAATCCGTTGTTTGTCTTTTCGGCATAGAGTTGGCTCGACTGCATAACCTTCGGCTCAAAATAGCCGATGTTCTTCAGGTCGGAATCGAAAGTGACGCGCCTTGACATTACAATGCATACGGCGAACACCGTGGCTATCAGCCCGATAAACCACCCGACGCGCTCAAACTCGAAACTGTTGAACCGCTCAAGAATGTTGAAGGCGCGGGCCGATTTGCGGTTGCGCTCGGGGCGGAAGAACTGCGGCAGGAAAATCAGGCAGAACCCTGTGGTGCCCACCATTCCAAGCGATGCGAACATTCCAAAGTCGCGCAGCAGCGGCGATTTGGTGAGCAGCAGCCCCACAAACGCGCCAATGGTTGTGAGCGTACCCAGAAGTACGGGGCGAGTCTGCTCGCGCAACACCCGCTCGGGGTCGCTAACGTACTTATAATGAGTGATTACGTGCAGACAGTAACTCAGCGCCACGCCCAGCACAATGGCGCCAATTCCGAGAGCCATAAGCGACATTCGGCCTTGAATCAGATAGACGGCGCAGAGTGCGAAGGCCATACCGTAAACTATTGGTACTATGAGCATTGGCAGCGTCGATTTGTTGCGCATACACAGCAAAAGCGCCACGCAGATGAGCAGCAGCGAGAGCCCCATTGTGAGCATTAGGTCGGCCTTGATTTGCCGCGAGTTGAACACGCTCTGAATGGGCGCGCCGTGGAAAAGCACGTCAACGCCAGGGTGCGACTGCCGCAGCGCCGCAATTTCGGCTTCAATCTTGTTGGCCAGACGGGTGCCCGTTTTCGAGTCGAAAGCCACAAAATTGGGTGTCAGCAAGGCGATGGCCACGGTGCTGTCGGGCGATGCCAGATGGCGGTCAACCAGCGTGAAACTGCCTGCACCGCTGTTGCCGCCTTTGCCTAACGCATTGATTGCCAGATTGCGGAACCCAACGGGGTCGTAAGGCACAAGGTAACTGTAGGCCAGTTCGTCGCCCGACATTATCAGCGCCAGATTCTCGTCCATTTGCCGCTCAATGTTCTCTTTGCCCAGCATTGAGTCGATGACCGTGTAGTAGGTCGAATCGATGAAAACGGGAACATTCTCAACGGCAAACGTGGCGGCGTTCATAATCATTTCGTCGTCAATCCGATAGAACAGGTCGCGGACGTCGTTGTCGGCGGCGTCGTGCTCAAGCAGCGAGTCGGCAAACTCGTCGCAAGCCTCAAAAAGTTCGTCGATGGACGTGCTGTCGTTGTTAGCCACAAACTGTACAAAAATGCGGTCTTTTATCTGCAACTGACTGAAAACCAATCCTTCCGACTTCGACGGGTCGACGCCAGGCAGCAGTTTCGAGATGTCCTCTTCATATTCCATTCGGCTTCCCACAAGCGCAAAAACGCTGAAACTCAACAACATTGCCGCGTACATTACCGCGCGGTGATTCTTGAAAAACCGATATATGCTGATTGTCAGATTTGTCATTGCTGTTCAGGAATTAAAAGACCTTTGAATGTGATGTAAGTTGTTGATTCATTGAATATTGACGCTATAGTCTGCCAGCCGTCGGCCGTCTCTTCGGTTTTCACCGAAACGGTGAGTTCGGGCGTGCCGTCGGGTGTAATCATTGCAGGCATTTTACACTGCGCCATAGTCTTGATTGTCAGTTCTTTGCCCACAATCCGCTCGGCACATTCCTTCATAATCTGCAAGTTGCAAACGCCAGGCGACACCGCCTTCTCGGGGAAGTGCCCCTTGTAAATCTCGTGTCCGCCATTCAGCCTGATGCGGAAAAGCGTTGCGCCGCTTTCATTGTCGCTGCTTTGCGATGTTATTGTGTAATAGTCTTTTAGAAGCATTTTGCTAAAGGTTTAGATGTTTAGAGTTTAGAAGTTTAGTTTTTTGCTCAAAAATCCAAATTAAAGAAAAAAGCCCAAATCACTGAATTCGGGCTGTATCAAACAACACGGCAAATGTATGGATTAAAATTGTTTGCGCAAAAAGGATTTTGTTTGGTGTCAGTTGGATGAAATTTTAGTTTTTTTTAGTATAATTGCAAACGAAACAATGGTTGAATAAAATGTCATACAGCGAGTTAGCACAATTGGAACTGATGGATGCTTTGAACAATATCAGCACCGAAGCCGAACTGAATGAGTTCAAGGATATGGTGGCGCTCTTTTTTGCACAAAAGGCACAAAAGGCAATTGACGCGATGTGGGACAAGGGCGAAATCGACGAGAACACCATAAACCAGTGGGGCAACGAACATATGCGCACCCCTTACCGCTATGCGACGCATCGTTCTTGACACAAACAGCCTGTTGCAGTCGCTTCCGACGCGAAGTCCATACCATAAAATTTGGTCAGAAATATTGCGTGGGCATATTTGCTTGTGTGTCAATACTGAAATACTGAACGAGTACGAAGAAATACTTGCCGCAAAAACCTCATACGAGATAGCGCATAATGTGGTTGAAGCCATAGCCCGCTTGCATACTACTGTTTTTCAGGATGTTTACATTCATTTTGGTCTGATAAAGCACGATGCAGATGACAACAAATTTGTCGATTGCGCCGTGGCTGCCAATGCCGAATACATTGTTTCAAACGATTCTCACTTCAACGTTCTCAAAGAGATAGATTGGCCCAAAATTGAAGTTATCGCTATAAATGAATTTGTAAAGCAGATTGATTTATAAATGCAACGGATACAGTCCGATAGCTATCGAACCAACTCCTTATTTATCCATAAACAGTTTGATACTGCATTCGGCAACGGTTTGGCCGTCGACGGTTGAGCGGGCGCTCATTAGCAGAACGTTCATTACTTCCTGCACAATGGCGATACGTGTTTCAATCATTTTGCCAACAGCAGGCAACGAATTGATTGTCAATTTCTTGATTTCACCAATGAAGCCTAAAACCACTTTTTCGCCCGACTGAAGGGCGTTGTATCCCGCAAAGGCTGCCGCCGACTGTGCAATGTGCTCAATCAGTCCAGGTTCGGTCAGGTGGTTGTTTTTGCAGAAGATATTGTCGGCCAGAATTTTAAGCCCCGTTTCGGTATCGGTTTCGGTAGCGCCGAAAAAGTGGCTGACCATCATAATTGGTGCGCGCTGCGGAATGAGCCGCTCAATTTCGGCACCTTGATAAATGGCTTCTCTCATCGGCTTTGATATTTGAAAATGAATTGGTTATGCCACAAGAAAAACGAAAGCACGGAAGAAATCGTTCCGTGTTTTTCGTCTTTTCGGTGGTCGGAAAGGGCGGGGTGGCTTATTTCGCCATCCGCTCGAAAACGAAGTCGTAGAGCAACCCGAAAGTCTTGACGCTTGCCAGTTCGGTGCCTTTGATTTTCACGCCGAATTCCTCCTCAATGAGCGCAACCATATCAACAAGGCTCAAACTGTCGAGATTGAGCGTCGATTTAATGTCGGCATCGGGGGTGATAACGCTTTGTTCAACTTCGAATTCATCAGCCAAAACTTGGTTGATTTTTGCGATAAGTTCTTGTTTTTCCATAACTTATAATTATAAATTGTTAAATTTTCTTATTTCAAATGTTCGGTAAGATATTCGTATAACTGCGAGAAAACCTTCATATGCGCGTATTCGCCCGACGGAATTTTCACTCCAAACTCATATTCAATCACCGCAATCATATCCACAGCATCCAAACTGTTCAGCATCAGCGTCTCTTTAATGTTTGCTTCAGGCTTAATCTTCGCCACATCAACCTCAAATTCCTGAGCCAGAATATCGTTAAGTTTACTTATTAGTTCTGTCTTTTCCATCGATTGCAAGTCGCAAGTAATGTTTTTATTATCAATTATATCTCTAACCGATTTTATCCGATTCAATCCGAATAGACTTCGGTAAAAATCGGGTTGAATCGGTTAGTGTTATTCAATTTCACGCATTCAGTTATTCAATTAATCAATGTTTCTCACAATCAGCGTTGCGTTGGTTCCGCCAAAGCCAAACGAGTTCGACAGGAACGTGTTGAATTTCTTCTCGATACGTTTGTCAGGAATCAGCAGTTTGGCAGAATCCTCGTCGGGATTTTCAAAATTCAGGTTGGCTGCAATGAAGTTGTTTTTCATCATCAGCATCGAGTAGATGACCTCGCTTGCGCCAGCCATCCACATTTCGTGGCCAGTCTGCGATTTGGTCGAAGTTACCTCAATGCGGCGGTCGCCGAAGACGTTGTAGATGGCCTTAGCCTCTTGTGCGTCGCCAACGGGCGTCGAAGTGGCGTGAGCGTTGATGTAGCCGATTTCGTCGATGTTGATTCCCGCCAGGCGGATAGCCATTTCGAGCGATGCCGTCGGGCCAGCCACGTTGGGTGTCGAGATGTGGTCGCCGTTCGACGAGAAGCCGTAACTCAGCACCTCGGCCAGAATGGGTGCGCCGCGCTTCACGGCGTGCTCATATTCCTCGATAATCACCGTTGCCGCGCCGCCGCCAGGAACCAGTCCGTCGCGGTCGCGGTCGAATGGGCGCGAAGCCCGTGTGGGGTCGCTCTCGCGGGTCGAGAAGGCGCTGATGCCGTCGAAACTGCCGATAGAGAAGGGGTTAACCTCTTGCGCGCCGCCGCAGACAACCATATCCTGCAGGCCGTTGCTGATGAGCAGTGCGCCCAGTCCGATGGCGTGCGAGCCGCTTGCGCAAGCGCCCGACACCGTCAGGTTGATGCCGCGCAGTTTGAAGATGCACGACAGGTTCATTGTCACCGTCGAGTTCATTGATTGGAAAATGGCGCCCGAGCCCACCAGCGTGGTGTCTTTTTTGGCGCGCATTGTGTCAACGGCCTTAACCACAGGGTCGGCGCTGCTGTCGTTGCCATACATAAGGCCAACTACGTGACTGTCAAGATAATCTTGGTCGATTTTCGCGTTTTTCAGCGCTTCGGCTGTGGCCACATAGGCGTACAAGGCCTGCTCGGGCATATAAACGCGTTGGTTGCGGCTCAAGACGCCCTTCAGGTCGGGTTTCTCAAGATAGGCGGTCAGCGCCGAGCGGAAGCCCATTTCCTTGCGCACGGGGTCGAAGACGATGCCCGATTTTCCATTGTATAGCGATTCGCGCACCTCGTCAAGGTTCTTGCCGATGCACGAGTAAATTCCCATTCCAGTTATAACAACTCTTTTCTTCATAATTCTATGCTGTTTGAACGGCCTGCCTCATAGCGGCCATATTTGTTTTGTATTTGTCTATTGTATTGATAATCTGATAAAAATACCTTGCGTTTGAAGATTTTTTGTCGGCTTTCAGGTCGATAGTGGTGTTGAGCAGGCCGCGCACGCTGTCGCACATACGCTCAAACTCGTCGAGCACCTCGAACAGATTCTGTTGTTTTAGCCGATAGTAATGACGACGGCCGCCCTCAACTGTTACAACCGCCACGCGCCCTTCAGCCACCAGACGGCGCAGCACCACGCTTGCCGAGCCCTTGCTGATTTGCAGTCGGCTTGTAATCTCGTCGAACGACAACTCCTCGCAGTCCGAAACCGACAACAGCCCGATAATCCGCCCCGCAATGGGTTGGAAACCAATCGAACCGAAGTACGAGCCAAATTTGTCTATCAACTGGTCTTGTTTTTGTTTGTTTTCGTTGTCCTGCATCTGCCGACGTTTGAAAATTGAGCCACAAAAATAGTATTTTTTGATTTGTTTAATCGCGATTGAACAAAAATCGTATGGCAGAATAACAATGCGGTTTGTTAGATGGCTGATTGGTAATTTGTTGTAACTTTTTTCCCGATGTTGAAAAAAAACAAAGCCACAAACGATAACCTGCACGGCAATTGTGCGTAGATGCTACATTATTATTACTTATTAATATGAACATCAAACACCACATTTTAGGCGCTGCCGCGATGATACTCTCGGTTGCCGCCAACGCGCAGGACTCTATTGCTCCTGTCGATTCCAACTTCTACATTTTCCTTTGCTTCGGCCAGTCGAATATGGAAGGCCAAGGCACGATAACCGCTGCCGACAGGAATGTCAGCGACAAGTTTCAAGTGTTAAACACAACCGAATGTAACGGCGGTTTATTCAAATGGCGCACTGCAGTTCCACCGCTGGCACATTGCCAAGGCGCAGGCTTGGGACCTGTCGATTATTTTGGGCGTCTGCTCATTGATTCAATTTCACCGCACAACCCCGATATCCGCATTGGTATTGTTGATGTGGCTGTTGCCGGATGTTCAATCGAGCTTTTCGATACCACTGGCAACAAAGACGTTACGTATGCCCAAAAGCAACAAAGCTGGATGACCGACCGAATTAAAGCCTATGGCGGGCGGCCGTATCTGCGATTGCTTGATGCGGCCCGCGAAGCGCAGAAATACGGCGTTATCAAGGGTATTCTTCTGCATCAGGGCGAGACTAATAACGGCGACCAGAAATGGCCGGAAAATGTTAAAACCGTTTATGACCGTCTTATTGGCCAATTGAATTTGAAAGCTGAAGAAGTGCCATTGCTCGTCGGCGAAGTGGTTACCACTAAAGCCGGTGGCGCGTGCGGTGCGCATAATGCTGTTATTGCCAAAGTGCCTAATGTGATTCCAAACTCTTATGTGGTTTCTGCGGCCGATTTGGAGATGAGTACCGCTGATGGTCAGAATGTTCATTTCACAGCAAACGCTTATCGCGCATTCGGCAAACGTTACGCAAAACAATGGTTGCGCAGTGCTGGCTACACCATAAACGAATTGCCTGACACCGTTATAGAAAGGGACAAAACCGTTTGCGACAAGTATAGTTTCAATGGAAAAACATACACTTCGAGCCAGCAGCTGAAAAAGACCGATGTGCTTGAGAATGACCAAAAACAGATTACCTTAATCAATTTGACCGTCAACAAAGGCTCGAAAACCACACTCGACCCCGTAACGGCTGAAACTGAATACACTTGGCCTGTCGATGGCAAGACATACACTGAAAGTCAGACTCTTAAATTCAAGGGCAAAACCGCCAATGGCTGCGATAGCACCATCACCTGCAAGTTGACTATTACAGCGGTAACTGAAATCGGAGAAACCGCTGCTGGTGAGCAAGTTGCAATTTACCCCAACCCGGCAACCGATGTTCTCAACATCAGTGTTCCGGCTTGCGCTACCGGCCTTGGCCGCATTGCCATTTACACTTCAGCAGGCGTTGAGGTGGTTTCAACCGATTTTGTTTCGGAGCTCGAATCGTTCGATGTTTCCAATTGGAGCAATGGCGTTTATATGGTTTGGGTTACCGATGCTGAAGGAAATGTGTGGACTGGCAAATTCGTGAAAACTAGCAAATAAATCACATTCAGGTTCTTAAAAAGGCTATCCTTCGGGATGGCCTTTTTTGTTGCATCATCTATTCTTCGATTCAAAAAACAAGAATCTTTCCGTCTGATGAAAAACGAATATTAAATTTTTCAGATTCCTTATCGCCATTGTTGAAAAGGCATTCCTTATTTATTGAAATATAATCAATTTCGTCATAATTCAAGTCATTGTTCTTCTCGAAATAATTACAAAAAGCAACAAAACAATAATAATTTATGACCTTCTCATTCTTGCTGTTAATCAAGACTCTAAAAGGGTAAAAGAGAGGCTTTTTAGGTTCATTATTTAAATACCAATGTGCGCCTGACCGAAGAAGGATAAAAGAACTGTCTTTTTCCTCTATTACCTCTTTTATCGGTACTTCCACTGTTCCTGTTAAATTCTCGTTGTTTTTTTCTTCTGTTGATTCGGAGTGTTTGGTGTAGGCACAGTGAATCTGCGCCTTTACGATTTCTCGGTAGAGTTTTGCTTTTACTTTTCTGTCACTACCGTATTCAATCTTTGATTCATTGAATTTGAGATTTTGAGCGTTCAAATCTCCTGTTCCAAACAAACTGATTGCCAACAGGATAAAAGTTAAAATGCGTTTCATAATGAATAAGTTTTCAATTTTCTATAAATTTTCTTACAAATTTTGTTCCAATTTCTCGCGAAGCGATACCCTCATAATTTGGACGTTAGTGCAAAATCATTCTCTCATTCAATCCTTCAATCCATCAATTATTAATTTATCTTTGCCTAAACGCTAAAACAAACCGAATATGAATATCAAATCATTAGCAATTATGGCAATAGCAGCAACTGCCGCTGCGTGCAGTACGGGCGAGGAGCCAATCATTGGCCGCAGCAATCTCAAAATCGAAAACCAGCGTATGACACCCGAGGCTCTTTGGGCGCTTGGACGCCTGGCCGATGCGCAAGTCAGTCCCGACGGCACACAAGTGCTCTACGGCGTAACCTACTACAGCGTGGAGCAGAACAAGAGCAACCGCGAGATTTTTGTGGTGAACACCGACGGCACCGGCAACCGGCAGATAACCAAATCAGCCAAAAGCGAGTACGGCGCAAAATGGGTGAAAGGCGGCAGCCGCGTGGCTTTCCTGTCGTCGGAAGGCGGAGAGATGCAGGTTTGGGAAATGAATCCCGACGGCACCAACCGCACGCAGGTGACCAATCACGAAGGCGGCGTGTCGGACTTCCTTTACGCGCCCGACGACTCGAAAATCCTTTTCATTGCCGACGTCAAATACGGCCAGCGCACCGTTGATGTCTATCCCGACCTTCCGCAATCGTCGGGGCGGATAATCGACGACCTGATGTTCAAGCATTGGGATGAGTGGGTTGAGACCGTTCCGCACCCGTTTATTGTTGATTACGACGGAGTTAACACCACTAACGAGCGCGATATTCTGCAAGGCGAACCTTACGAGTGCCCGATGAAACCATTTGGCGGCGTGGAGCAGATTGCCTTCTCGCCCGACAGCAAGACCATTGCCTACACCTGCCGCAAAAAGACAGGCCTTGAGTATGCAATATCAACAAATTCAGACATTTACCTTTACGATATCGCTGCGGCGAAAACCGTCCGCAACCTGACCGAAGGAATGATGGGCTACGATATCAATCCGGCCTTCTCGCCCGACGGAACCCAAATCGCCTTCCAGAGTATGGAGCGCGACGGCTGCGAGTCGGACAAGAACCGACTGATGGTGATTGAGTTGGCCAGCGGCCAGCGTACTGATATGACCGACGGCTGGGACCAGAGCGTTGAGCAGTTTGTGTGGGACAACCAAGGGCAGAATATCTATCTGATTAGTTGCCAGCACGGAACAATACAGATTTACAGCGTCGGCCTTAAGTCAAAAATTTTCAAACAGATAACTGTTGGTCAGCACGACTACGAGCAGATTGCAATGGCTGGCGACAAACTGATTGCCGTTCGCCACTCGATGAGCGCGCCCAACGACATTTATCTTGTTGACCCCGAAAGTGGAAATCAGCAGCAGATAACCTTTGAAAACAAGGCTCTGCTTGGCCAGATGGAGTTTGGCAAGGTTGAAGAGCGTTGGATGGAGACTACCGACGGCAAACAGATGCACGTGTGGGTAATCTATCCGCCGAAATTCGACCCTCAAAAGAAATATCCGACGCTGCTCTACTGTGAGGGCGGACCGCAAAGCCCCGTCAGTCAATTCTGGAGTTATCGCTGGAACTTCCAAATAATGGCCGCCAACGACTACATTATTGTAGCACCCAACCGCCGTGGTTTGTATGGCTTTGGCAGTGAGTGGCTCGAGCAGATTAGCGGCGACTATGGTGGACAGTGTATGAAGGATTATTTCACGGCCATCGACACCTACAGCAAGGAGCCGTGGGTTGACACCAACCATTTGGGCTGCGTGGGCGCAAGTTTCGGCGGCTACTCGGTTTACTGGATTGCCGGCCACCACGAGAAGCGCTTCAAAGCCTTCATCGCCCACGATGGTATGTTCAACTTTGAGCAGCAATATCTTGAGACAGAGGAGATGTGGTTCGAGAATCACGACATTGGCGGCCCGTTCTGGGATAAGGACAACGAAGTGGCTCAACGCTCGTATGCCAACTCACCGCATTTGTTTGTCGATAAATGGGATACGCCTATTCTTTGCATTCACGGAGAGAAAGACTACCGCATTCTGGCATCGCAAGGAATGGCGGCTTTTGCGGCAGCCAAACTGCGCGGCGTTCCGGCCGAACTTCTCATCTTCCCCGACGAGAACCACTGGGTGCTGAAACCGCAGAACGGAATCCTTTGGCAACGCACGTTCTTTGCGTGGCTTGATAAGTGGTTGAAATGATTTAGGAGTTAAGATTTAGGATTTAGGAGATAGGATTTAGAAATTAAAATTTAGAAGTTAAGGAGTTGAATTTTAGAAATTTGGATTTTGTAGGGGCGAATTATCATTCGCCCTTACGTTTTTTCTACGTCTTCACGTTCAAAACATCATAAAACAAAAAATCCGCTCGGCTCAACACCGGGCGGATTTCTTTTTAGTGACTAGTATCTATCTTTTATTTCTTCTCAATAGGAGTGTAGCGTCCGCTCAAGTGCATCAAAGCAAACAGATTGAGCAGACCGTCGTAGTAGCCGTCATAGTAGCCGTCTTCGTATGGCTCGAGTTTCGAGTTCCAGAACTCGTCGATAAAGTCGCGGCTGTTGCGCAGCGGCTGGGTGAGCGACACTGCGGCAACTGTGCCCACAAGGCCGATAGAGTGGCGCAGAGCCTTGTATCCGCCAGCTTCTGCGATGTTCTCAACAGGGGTGCCATCCAGATTGTACTGGTCAACAAAGGTGCTCACACCCTGGCTGCGGAAGAATGTCTGCAGACGGTAGCCATAGCCAAACTGCCAGTCGGCGTCGGCGCCGCTCCAGGTGTAGTCGAGGGCGATGTTCATTGGCACACGCCACGAGTCGAAGCGGAATTTTGCGCCCCAGTCGCCACGCGGCGGGGTCATAACCGAGCCGTCATAGTTCGAGTAATCGGGATTCAGACCGGTAATCGAATCGCAGGCACGGTGCAGATACTCACGCGATTTCTGTGCGCATTCCATATAGAAATCGGCGCGGCCGTCTTCGGCGTATTTAGCCCAAATTTCATAGAATACGGGAATGTGGTACGACGGGTCGGTGTAGCGAGCGCCAAAGCCGTCGGGCACAAACGTGATGAGTTTCTCTTTTGTGTTGATGATGTTCAGAATCTCTGGCTCCGGGAATTTCATACCAGGACGGAAGGCAGGCATTTGTGGTGCGTTGCCTTGAGCGGTTTTAGGAGCTTCGCCGGGTTTGCGGTCGGGTTTCTGCCCGTTGCCATTAGGATTCTGACCTTCCGGTCTTGGTGGGCGTTGTCCGCCACCGAAGGGACCGAATCCGCCAGGATTGTCATTATATCCTTTCTTGGCAAACATTGCGTTCAGAATACGTTGTGCTTCTGCTAAATAATTGATATCGCCATTGTTGCCCCACTGGTTCGATGCCAGAATGAGCGATGTGATGAAATACAACTCGCCGTCCGATGCCGAACCGGGAGAGTTCTGCTCGCCGGTAATCTTGCAGCTCCAGCCAAAGTAGCCGTCGCGAGGTCCGCCTTGGTGCTGCATATATTTCTGTGCCCAGCGCCACAGACGGTCGAAAATGTCCTGACGGTTCCATTGTACGGCAATCATCATTCCGTAGCTCATACCCTCAGTGCGCACGTCGTGGTTTTTCACGTCAGAGATGTAGGCCATCGAGTCGCCAACCTCAAAATAAACCTTGTCAGGGCCTTCAAAAACCTTGTAGAAGGCTTCGTTCAGCTTGGCGTCGATTTGGTCGAGTGAATAACCGGCTTCGAGCAGAAGGTTGCGGGTTTGTCCCGGTTGAGGTTTTTGTGCGGGATCCGATGTCGGATTCACACGGTTGCTGCACGAAGTGGCCGAAAGGGCAATCGCGCAAGCCAGAATTACATTTTTCGTGTTCATATCTAGTTTTTTTGGTTTTCCGACCGCCAAAGTATCTACATATTATTTATAATGAGTTTTAAAATCGATAAACCGACAATATTTGCCAACGAGTTGGACGGATTGTTTCTTGTCGGGATTGCCCGCGGTGTTTGAAAAATCCTATTTTTGTTATCCACTAAAATAGATAAGTATATGGAAAAGAATGTGATAACTGACAGCGAGGAATTGATTTCGCGTCGTGATGCGTTGAAAAAAATGGGAGCGTTAGCTGCCACGGCGGCGATTAGCGTGTCGGGAGTGAGAGCTTTGGCATCGTGTGCCCCGGCTGCCGCGGGCGTTGATAAAAAACTCAAGGTGCTGTTAATCAATGGTAGCGCAAGGCGTAACGGCAACACCTTTACTTTGCTTTCGGAAGTTGCCAAACAGTTGAAAAAGAATTCGATAGATAGTGAGATTGTCAGCATCGGCAATCGTCCGGTGCGCGGCTGCATTGCCTGCGGACAATGTCACGCAAAGCAACTCGGCAAGTGTGTTTTCGACGATGATGTCTGCAACGAGATTATCGATAAAATGGCTGAATGTGATGCAGTTATAGTCGGCTCGCCAGTTTACTATGGCCAGCCGGCAGGGCAGTTGCTTGCGGTTATGCAGAGAATGTGCTATTCGGCAGGTAACAAACTGCAAGGCAAGCCAGCGTCAGCTGTTGCTGTTTGCCGTCGCGGCGGAGCATCGGCATCGTACCAGACGCTGTTAATGCCATTCCAAATGCTTAATATGCCGATAGTTACATCGCAATATTGGAATATTGGCTATGGTGGAGCTGAAGGTGAAGTGTCGCAAGACGCCGAAGGTCTGCAAACAATGCGCACCCTTGCCGACAATATGGCCTATATGCTTAAGCAATTCGCCACAGGCACAGCCAAATTTCCCGAACGAGAGCGTGGCCAATTCACCAATTTTATTAGATAGAGAGTGTAAAGAAGCTGCTTCGCAGGAAATTGTAAGAAAATCTTATATAAAATTTGTAAAAAATTGATTGTTATAATTTTATGTCGATTTTATTGGCAAATTTTCTAAAAATTTCCGCCCGAAAGGGCGCTACTAAAAACAAAAAAAGATAATGCAGAATAGTCTGAAAATCACCTTGTTGTGTGCCGTTGTGGCGTTTTTTTCGTCTTGTGCTGAAACAAGCAAGACACATAGTAACCAGTTGAAAATCAGTTTCACCGCGCCAGCCGACGTGTGGGAGGAGACGCTTCCGCTCGGCAACGGACGTTTGGGCGCAATGCCCGACGGTGGCGTGCAGAAGGAGACGCTTGTGCTCAACGAGGAGACAATGTGGAGCGGCTGCGAGTGGGACCCGGCCAATCCAGAAGCGAAGAAGCTTCTGCCCGAAATACGGCAGAAGTTGCTCGAAGGTGATAATATTGCCGCACAGGAACTTACACTCAAATATTTCAAATGTTCGGCCAATGGCGGCGAGAACCCGAAATACGGCAGTTATCAGACTTTGGGCTGTCTTGAACTTGATTTCTCGCCAATGGGCATTCAAAATGTTTCGGACTATTACCGCGAACTCTCAATTGACAATGCCGTTGCAAACGCTTCATTTTCATTCGATTATAATGGGCAAAAAGCCCGATTCAGCCGTGAGTATTTTGTGTCGATACCTGACAATGTGATAGTTGTGAGGCTGACAACCGAAAATGCGCCGTTGAATTTCTCGTTTGCGCTGTCGCGGAAGGAGCGTGCCGAAGTGCTTGCAAATGATACTGTTTCGACAATGCAAGGTGTTCTCAATAGTGGCGACGAGTCGCGGTTGGGCGTTCAGTATTTTTCGGAGGCTAAACTTGTGAAACGCACCGAAAATGAGGCGGTTATACTTATTTCTGCGGCCACCGATTATAAAGACATAATCGAGAATCAAGACCGCAAAGACCTTTCAACTATCGGTCAAATGGTTGAAAAACAGATTTCTGCGGCTTCGGTATTCTCATACGACGATTTGAAGCAACGCCACATCGACGAGTACAAACGCTATTTCGACCGTGTGTCGGTGCAGGTTGGCAAACAGGGCAGGAACGGTGAAATTCAGGCTGTTGACTCTGCCGCTTTGTATCTGCAGTTCGGGCGTTATCTGTTTATCTGTTCGAGCGTGAACGCGCAGTTGCCGCCTAATCTGCAGGGCATCTGGGCTGACGCTATTAACACCGCGTGGCACGGCGATTATCACCTGAATATCAATGTGCAAATGAACCATTGGCCAATGGAGCCGGGCAATCTTTCCGACCTTTCGGAGCCGATAACCCGCTACGTTGAGTCGATTGTGCAGTCGGGAGAGCGTACTGCGCAAACATTCTATGGCACAGACGGTTGGGCAGGACACGTACTGGCAAACGCCTGGCATTTCACCGCGCCGAGCGAAGACCCGCGCTGGGGCTCGTCGTTCACCGGCGGAGCGTGGATTGCGCTTCAACTTTGGGAGCATTATCTATTCACAAAAGACGAAGATTATCTTCGGCGCATTTATCCTGTTATTAAGGGCGCTGCGGAGTTTCTGCGCGCCAATCTTTTCGAATTCGACGGCTATCTGGTAACCGGGCCGAGCACATCGCCCGAAAACGCCTTCCGCAAAGACGGCAAGCGTTGCTGCATCTGCGCCGGACCAACAATGGACACGCAGATTTGTCAGGAGATTTTTTCGGCTGTTGAACAGTCTTCGGAGATTCTTAAAACCGATTCCGCTTTCGCGAATCTTTTGAAGACAACGGCCGCCAAACTGCCGCCAATGCGGATTTCCGCCGACGGACGGCTTCAGGAGTGGCTTGAAGATTACGAAGAATTGGAGCCGCAGCACCGCCACGTGAGCCATTTGTTCGGACTTTATCCGGGCACAACGATAACATCGCCAGAACTGTGCGAAGCGGCAAAAAAGACGCTTGAGCGCCGTGGCGACGGTGGCACAGGTTGGTCACGGGCTTGGAAAATCAACTTCTGGGCGCGACTTGGCGACGGCAACCACGCCTACAAACTTTTCAAAAACCTTATGACGCCCGTCAAAGCGGAGCGCTGCGACCCCGACAACTGGGGCAACACCGTCTCGTATTCGGGGGGCGGCGCCGGAACATTCGCCAATTTGCTGTGCTCGCATCCGCCTTTCCAAATCGACGGTAACTTTGGCGGAAGCGCCGGCCTTATGGAAATGCTTCTGCAGAGCCACATTGTAAAACCCGACGGAACGCGCGTCATATCAGTGCTTCCGGCCATTCCCGACGAGTGGGAGTGCGGCAGTTTCAAAGGTCTGAAAGCACGTGGCGGCATAACCGTCGATTGCGAATGGCGTAACGGTAAAATTACTGATTTGCAGATTTATAACCCGAAGAATGAGAAGATTGAAGTGGTAAAAGGATTGTAAAATACAAATTCACGCATTCAATTAATCAATCCTTCAATCCTTGTTACCTTTCCGTTATCGTCTCTGATTCCCAGCCTGTTTCGCGGGCTCGGTTCCAGTTTTGCAGGGCGGCTTCCTTGCTTGTATTGGCGTAGCAATATTCGCATTGGTGGGGGCAGGTGTTGTACTCGCCAATGTCTTTGCTCGCAATGCATCCGCAGGCGGGACGCTGGCCTTTGTCGCGGTTGTCTTTTCGCTTGATGGCGTACAGATTGTCGTTGATAATCAGTGCGTTCTGCGGTAGTGGTTCTTCGCCGAAAAGCGACATTTCGCGCGTTTTGATTTCCACGCCCAGAAAGTCCATAAGCGCCTTGTCAGTATGGGCAAAGCGAATCATCAGGTCATCGTCAATGCAGCGGTTGTGAAGAATGCCATATTGCTCAATATCAATCTTTTCGCCGCAGGTGGCGAGTTGGTAGTTCCATCGATTGTTGAGTTCCGACAGTTGGCGCGCGAATTGGTCCATCTGCTCAACGGTCCACTCGGAATAGTTCACGCGGTTGCGCTCAAGGTTGGCCTTCACCTTTTTGTAGAGCGCAATGTCGGCGAAACTGAAAACAAGTTTTTCGGCATAGCCATTGAGTTGATTGCCAATGTGTTCGATTTTCTGCAAGAGCGTTTCGGGCGTGATTCTGTCGGTGAGAATAAGCGGGTCGAAGCGCCAGACGACGCGGCCTTTGCCCAACGTGTCGACCAGCCGACGGAAAGTATCAATGCGGTGGGCAAGGGGCGGCACACCTCGCTCAAGACCTTCGGCCTCGTAATCGTTGAGCGTGAACTGAATGTAGCATCCAATGTTGCGTTCCTTCAGATAATCAATATGTTTCAACAGCGGCTCGGGATTCTTCGACCAAAAGACAATGAACCGCGTGTTTTGGTACGACACAAAACTCTGTGCGCCGTTGAACGGGTTTGTCCACGCCGAATAGCCAACCTCAAGCCGACGGAAGAACCAATCGGCGTAGAAGGCAGGAATGTCGGTTGAGCGGCTTGCCGACACAATCACAGGCGCCTGTGCTTCGGCCGTTTCGCCATTTTCGCGTTGAATCGTTTTTTTAGGCCAGGACATTGATTAACTGATTAATAGATTTATTGATTAATTGAATTATATAATTGTCGACACACCGTGTTTTTTATCCATAAAAACAATCTGTTTCCCATTTTGCGGGGTTTTGTTCAATGTATTCCGCAATGCGGTTCATTTCGTTTTGGCTGCGCACAATGCGGTCGTGGTAACGCGATTGCCAACCAAATGGTAATCCGTTTTCGCGGGCAAAACGGGTGACGGCGGATTTGATACCGCCTACGCAAACCGACAACCATCCCTGCCTATTGGCAACATTTTGCATCAACACGTTTTTCCCCATTGTAGGGACGTCGCGTGCGGCGTCCGCATTCCCGTCGCGTGCGGCGTCCGCATCGTGTGCGGCATCTGCGTTATTTCGGACGTGGCACGCCGCGTCCCTACGGGTGCGGTCGTATGGTGTTTTATCGCCATCAATCACCACAATCAAATGCACGTGATTGGGCATAATGACATACAATGGGATTTCGGCGTACGGATAATGGTTTTGAACGTTTTCAATCTGCGTGCGCAAACATTCCCCCGCCGCCGTTAATTGCGTTTGACCATCGCGCACGGTGCCAAAATAATGGGCACGGTCGGTGGTGCAAATGGTGACGAAATATTCAGCACCATTGTAATTGTGCCATTTTGCGCGTGGTGTATGTCGGTTGGGTAGCGGCATTGGGGTTATATCATTTTCATTTATTTAACGGAACAATTATTTGAACCACCTTTTTTTTCTGGTTTCTCTTACTAAATCTGTATAGCTTTTTACAAAATCCAACAACTTATCTGTATCAATATTTGATTTTTGAATTTTATATTCATCATTTATCGGTCTCTCACAATTCCAACCATCTTTATATGAAATGTGACTGTATCCTAAACATTTAATTATTAATTTATCACACAAAGCGAATACCCATACACCGAAATCGATATTAGTGTCAGGTATTGTTATTAATTCGAGATTCCTGCAACGAAAGAATGCACCCCCTCCAATTTTAGTAATTGATTGAGGAATATAAATATCTCTCAAATATTCGCAGTTAGAAAATGCAGAAG
Source organism: uncultured Bacteroidales bacterium (assembly GCA_902790595.1). GTDB lineage: Bacteria > Bacteroidota > Bacteroidia > Bacteroidales > SZUA-534 > RUG13583. The sequence goes on along the minus strand of CADASL010000001.1, from coordinate 420,478 downwards.
CAGCTATAACGGAACAATTACTATTTATGACACAGGAAAAAATAGATTTTGTTTTGGCTTTTATCAAGTATATATAAGGATTCTTTTCTGTCCCCAAATAATAGGCATTGTTGTATTCGTTAAATTGCAATGCATCGCAACCCAAGAACGAACTAATATTAATACTCGCATTATAACTATAAATTGTAACTTTTTTTAACAATTTACAATTACTGAATGCTCCAGTTTCTATAATTTTAACTGAATTGGGAATGGTAATTTGCTCCAATAAGCAATCTTTAAACGCCTCTCTACAAATGATTTCTGTACCATTTCTTATTTCATATATTTTCAAATTTTTATTATTGCATTTTAATAACCGTTTACCTAAACCATAAACTACGCCTGATTCATCTTTTATGCTGTTTTCATTGTTCAAATTAGTTGTTTTAGTTGAACATTTTTCCTTATTCAATACAACAACAAAGCACATAATCTGCGCCGTCCACGTTTTTCCAGCGCACAGTTCGCCTTTCTCAAAAATCTTTGAATACGAGATAGTTCCATTAAGTAATTCCGCAAAACGTGACATTCGCTCATCTTTGTCGGAATAGTTAAAGTAGGGCCCAACGCAGACAAATTGGTTGTAGTTGTTTAAGTTGTTGTCAATTAAGGTCGTAAAATCTTTCAAATCAAACTCTTGAATATCCAAAACGTTAGAGAGAATGTGAAGTGTTGGAATGTCTTCGTGATTGGCAAGGTCGTCGTCGGTTAGGTCGTCGAATGGCTTGCAAATGGTGCGGATTTCGGCATCGGGAAAGAACTGCGAGACGTGCAGGGCGGCGCGTTTCAGGCAAATTTCGGAAGGCTCAATCAGTGTTACGGATTCAATGGTTTGGCTTAAGCCGTGTTCGGCAAGGAAATCGGCGTAACACATTGTACCAATGGCTTGTCCGCAGCCGTAGTCAACAATGCGGATTTCGGGCTGTTGCAGAAAAGCATCGGGCAATTGTTCAAAGGCGCAGTTGAGTTTTGCTTGGTGCATACTACCGAAAGCGTGCAGATAGACAAGCATTTGCGGTTCGGCGGTTAATTGGTCAATGCCACGGTTTAGGTCATCGTAAATCTCGTTAACCATTGGTTGCGGCAAGTCTTTTATAAAGGTGCGCGCCAACCGTTGCACATCGTCAAATGTCGGATTTTCAATGTGCTGCAGTTTGTATGCGTAAATGGTGTTCTGTTCGATTAGCATCTGTCTGAATGTTTTCGATTGAGACAAATTTAATGTTTTTGTTTGTCTTTTCGCTTATGCCTTATGCCTCAATGCCTAAATCTTAAACCTTCTCACCATCACCACCGCCAGCACAAAGGTCAGAACATCGGATAGGGGTTGGGCGGCAATGATGCCCGTCATATCGAAGAAATGCGCCCCGACAACGAGCAACGGAAGGAAGAACAAGCCCTGACGGGCGGTGGCCACGAGCAGGGCGGCGGCTGTCTTGCGGGTGTTCTGCAAATACATATTAGTCAGCACAATAAAGCCGTTCAGGCCGTACGAATAGCAGTGGAATTTCAGCACCAAGGCGCCGAGACTTATAACCTCGCTGTCGGCTGCGCTGAAAAGCGACACAATGGTTTCGGCAAACACAATGCCGCCAACGGCCACCGCCATACAGTAGGCAGTGGAAACGGCCACGCTGAACCTGAAGGCGCGGCTCACACGCGGAAAGAGCCCCGCGCCGTAGTTGAAGCCGCACACGGGTTGGAATCCCTGTCCGAAGCCCAGTAGCGCGGCTGTGGCAAACATCATTATACGCCCCACAACCGAGAAGGCCGCAACCGCCGAGTCGCCGTAACGGCTTGCGTAGTTGTTAAGGCAGATACTCACCACGGCCATCAGGCACTGCCGCACAAGCGACGGCGAGCCACCAGCAAATATTTCGGCGTATCGCTCTGCCGACGGTTTGAAATTGCGCAGCCGCAGACAGATTCCGCCTCGCAAACCAATCATTTTCAGCATTATCACAAAACTGACCATCTGCGAAAGCGCCGTGGCCATTCCAGCGCCTGCAATGCCCATATCGAGAGTGAAAATGAACAGCGGGTCGAGAGCAATGTTGAGCGCGGCGCCAATCATCACGCCAATCATCGACATCGACGCGTTGCCCTGAAGCCGCATCTGATTGTTCATAACAAACACGCCCGAAATGAACGGCGTTCCGACCAGAATCCAGACGAAATACTCTTTCGCTCGCGGCATAATGGTGGGTGTGGACCCGAACAGCGTCAGCACGGGTTCCATCAGCAGAAATCCGGCAACGGCAATCATCGTGGTGAGCGCAATGGCGGTGAAAAAGCCTGTCGAAGCCATTGTTTCGGCCTGTTCCGACTTCTGCGCGCCCAAAGCCCGCGATATGAAATTGCCCGACCCGTGGCCGAAGAAGAACGAAACGGCCTGAATGATAGCCATATATGAGAAGACAATGCCCAGAGCGGCTGTCGATTGCGTGTCGATTCGGCCAACGAAATAGGTGTCGACAATGTTGTAGAAAGCGCTCACGAGCATACACACCATCGACGGCACGGCAAACTCGCAAACCAGTCGGCCGACGGGTTGGGTGGTGATTTTCGTGAATTTTTCGTGCTGATTCATCGCTTTTCTCGTTCTGCGGTGCAAAAATATGCCACTTCGGCGGCTGCCCTACATCGCGAAAGCGAAAAAATGAGTATTTTATTACGTTGATAATCAGCCTGTTGACTAAAAACTGAAAATTTTTTGCAAAAAAATCGCTTTTCAAGGTAGGGTAATGTGCGGTTTGATTGTCTTATAGGTGTAAAAACGATAACAAAAAAGACACGATATATGGAACGTCAAGTTAGATTAGGAATGTACAGAGTGCTTCGCAAGGTGGGTGTTAACCGCCAGGATATTATGCCAGAAGCTTCATTTTCAAATGATTTGTTCTTTGACGAGATTGATTGGAAATGTTTCCTTTGCTTTGTCGAAGAGCGGTTCCACATTCTTCTCGGTGACGACGAGATTCGTCAACTTGTGACCGTCGAGAATTCGATTGAATTGGTGAATAAGCATTTGTCGCTTAATTAATTAGTTTTTAGTTTGAAAGACGAAGGCCTTTCGCGCGAGCGGAAGGCCTTTGGCGGTTTGGGGGCAAGTGAAGGGTTGAAGGATTGAATAATTGAAGGATTGAATGTGTGAAGTCCCGATAGCTATCGGGATGAATAACTGAATAATTGTGGAAAATTGGGGGTGGGGCGATATTTGTCTTTGTTGTCGGTGCGAAAAAAATCTCTCAACATATCATAAAATAGAGAAAAACGGCTATTCTTGTATCTGTAATGATAGAAGGTGATTGACAAGCAGTTTTATTATGACAGAATTTATTGCCTATTGCGGATTGGATTGCGAGCAGTGCGAAGCGCGTCGGGCCACAATCAACAACGACGACCGTCTGCGCGAGAAAGTGGCGCGGCATTGGTCGGAACTGAACCACGTGGAAATCACGCCCGAAATGATAAACTGCACGGGCTGCCGAATTGCGGGCGCCAAGACACCATTCTGCGAGTCGATGTGCCCGATAAGGCTGTGCGCCAAAGGGCGGAACTACGCCACCTGCGGCTCTTGTGCCGAAATGGACGGCTGCAAAAAGCTTGCAATGGTCACGTCGAACAACGCCGAAGCGCTCAACCGCTTGAAACAAAAATAGATATGAAGCGCGAAATCGACCAGGAACAATGTGCACAAGCATAGTAGTTAACAAGCGAAAGACCATTGTCGGGTGGAATCTCGACATTATGGATTTTGAGTATCGAATCCGACCGACCGACGACGGCGTTTACATTGAAATCAACGACGCCACCGAAGGGTGGATGCCGCTTTTCGGGGCCAACCGCCGCGGCGATTTTGTCGGGATGCCGACCTGTTGGCCGCACAACGAGCGCAGCAATTCCACGGGCGGCGACACCAATATCATAATGCTGAATATCGACCTGCTTCTGATGAAAAAGACTTTGCAGCAGGTTCGCGATTTTGTGCAGACGAACAGAATCTGCAGTGTGCCAGGACTCACGTTTATGTCTTCATTATCAGATAGTAACGGCAATGTGCTGCACATTGTTCCAGGGCACGGGTTCAAGTATTACGAGAAGCCCGATTACCAGATAATGACCAATTTTCCACCCTTTGTGCCAACCCCGCCGCAGCACCCGTGGATGGGGCTCGACCGCTATCAGAAGGCCGACAGTCTGCTCGCCGCCGCAACCGACGATTTCGATGTGAGCGACTGCTTCCAAGTGCTCAAAGAAGTGTCGCAAACCGTCTGTCCAACAGTGATTTCGATGGTTTTCGACGTTACCGAGAAAACCGTCTATTGGTGCTTCGACCGAAACTACAGCAGGGTTGAGAATAAAAAAATCTAATTTTGTAACACAAACATTATCAAACTATTATGAAAATCGAACCTGCAACGCGGAACGACGTCCCCGAACTTTTGGAACTGCAATACAAGGCATTCGCGCCAGTGGCGCGGAAACTGCAGTTTGCAGCCATTCCGCAAATGACCGCCACCATTGACGATGCCTACGCGCACTTCGACAGCCACACAACGCTGAAAATGGTGTCGGACGATGGCCGAATTGTCGGCTCGGTCAGCGGAAAGATGGATGGCGGCTCGCTCTACATTGGGCGGCTGATGGTGTCGCCCGACTGCCAGCGGCAGGGCATTGGGCGCAAGTTGCTGCACCATTTGGAATCGATGTTCCCCTGCACCCGCGAGTGGCTCTGTTCCTATCGCGACGATGACGTGACCTGCGGCTTCTATTCGAGCGAAGGTTTCCGCAAATACGACGATTACTTGGTTTGCGACGGCCTTTGGGCCATTCATATGGAAAAGATTCAATGACAGCAGTTTCCGCAGATTAGGAAGGGCGTTTTTCGGGCAGGGAAAAGATAATTTCAAAGTGTTACAATTTGTCACGGGGTCGTTTAACTAACTTCCAAATCAGATACGTCTATAAAACAAAATCCCCGTCGGCGTGGGCAGGCGGGGATTCTTGTGTATTATAAATCTGACTTAACTATTTCTTTCTACCACCGAAATCATAAGCCAAACGTATCATTAACAATTCTGAATGCTCGTTTTCGTCACTTTGCTTTATGTCAATGCCATAAACAGCAGCGTGGTTTTGGCAATCAACGCCAATGCCTAAATTGAAATGGCGGAAGCGAACTCCTGCTTCAGGTGCGGCGTACCAACCCTCAATGTCGCCAACAGTTACTCCTAATCTGAGATTCAGATAAGGTGATATTGGTTTCTCAAGCATATCAAAACGAACGGCAGCATATTCTGTGGCAGATACAAATGAATAATCTTCATTCTTGTAAAGTAAAGAACCAAAATTTAGTCGCATACCTCCACCGACAAACCATTTTGAATTTATTTGGTAGCCGTGAGTTGTACCAATGTTGTACGTTTCAAAATCGTCGCCATTCCCAGCGTAATCAAAATATCCAGAACCACGATACCCTTTGGTTGGAAAATCAGATTTTTCTTGCGCAATAGCGCTTGCTGTTGTAAACAGAAAAACAGCCAATAATAACTTTCGCATATAAAGTCCTCCAGAGCCTCCAGTTCCAAAAGACCTATTTATTAAACGCGGAAGCGTGGAACTGATACTTATTCCTAAACTGAAGGTCCTGAGAAAACCGCTTACAACAGAATAGATAGCAGTCCACGCATATACGTAGAGTTCTGCTATGCCTATCTTGTTGTAATTGAAAGATTCTCAGGTTTTCAGTTACAAGATGAGCATACGCCCCTTAAAAAAAATACACGTTGCAATAATGCAACACGCAAATATAGACATATTTAGAATTTGATTCCCGTTTTAAATGATAAAAAGAGATTCATATAGGTGGGGGAATATTTATTGAATGCTGATTATGATAAATCTGCGCCAATCCCTTCAATCTGCATTATCAGCGTTCATAAAAAAAGGACGCAACCATTGCGTCCCTACAAATCTGTGTTAATCTGTGACCCCGATAGCAATCGGGGCTGTGTCGTCTGTGCGAGTTCTCTACGCGAGCCAATCGTCACACTTAAATCCGCCCCTTAAAATCTTCGTACCCAAACGTTTTCCAGAGTCGGTGGTTGGTGCCTTCCTTGATGTAGATGTCGGGCAGGGGCATACCGTTGAAGGTGTTGTTTTTCACCATTGAGTAGATGGCCATATCGCCGAATGTAAGTTGCTGACCTTCGGTGAGTTCGGTGTCGAACGAGTAGTCGCCGACAATGTCGCCAGCAAGGCACGTTGGGCCGCCAAGACGGTAGGTGAAGGGCTTCTCGCCAGGCTCGCCACTACCTTCAAGGGGCGGGCGGTAGGGCATTTCAATCACGTCGGGCATATGGCAGGCCGCCGAAGCGTCGATGATGGCCACAGGCTGCTCTTTGCGCTGCACTTCGAGCACCGTGGTGAGCAGATAGCCAGCGTTCAGCGCCACGGCCTCGCCAGGCTCAAGATAGACCGTCAGGCCGCGGGCAGTCATACGGCCGATGCAGCGCTCAAGGCGCGGAATGTCGTAGTCAGGGCGGGTGATGTGGTGGCCGCCGCCAAAATTCACCCATTTCATTGCGGGCAGCCAGCGGCCGAATTTCTCTTCGAAAGCGTTGAGAGTCAGTTCCAAATCGTCGGAATTCTGCTCGCAGAGCGTGTGAAAGTGCAGTCCGTCAAGCAGTTGCAGTAGTTGCGGATTCCGCTTCAGTCCGTTTTCAAACTCCTGCAGAGTGGTGCCCAGACGGCTTCCAGGGGCGCAAGGGTCGTAGATGGCGTGGCCTTCCTGCGTCGATTTTTCGGGGTTCACCCGCAACCCGACGCTCAATCCGCACTGCCGTGCCTTTTCGCCGTAAAGGCTCAACTGACGCATTGAGTTGAAAACGATATGGTCGCAGATGGTTGTAATCTCGTCGAAATCAGCAGATTTGAAAGCAGGCGAGAAGATGTGGTTCTCGCGCCCAGGCATTTCCTCGTGACAGAGTTTAGCCTCGTAGAGTCCGCTTGCCGTTGCGCCGCATAAGTATTTGGCAATCAACGGATAAAAAGCATAACAACTGAACGCCTTCTGCGCAAGCAATATGCGGCAGCCAGTGCGGTCCATAACGCCTTTCAAGATTTTTAGATTGCTCTCAATGCGCTCGGTATCAATAATATAGCACGGCGTTCGAAGGTCCATTTCAGTTGTAAGTTTGAAAGTTATAAGTTATAAGTGACGATGCGTCATTAATATGAAGAACAGACAAAAGGACGAACCGTGGTCCGTAGTCTGTTGTCTGTAGTCCGTTGTCAAATCTAACCGTCTTACGGCACCAGCGTCGGGTTTTCGTCGACAACCCACGGCAGGCCCCATTTGTTGAGTGCCTCCATATACGGATCGGGGTCGAAATCCTCAACGTTGAACACGCCAGGTTTCTTCCATAAGCCTTTCATTACCAGCATTGTGCCAATCATTGCGGGCACGCCAGTGGTGTACGATATGGCTTGTGAGCCAACTTCCTTGTAGCACTCCTGATGGTCGCAGACGTTGTAGATGTAAAGGTTGCGCGGTTTGCCGTCTTTCACGCCAGTGAAGATGCAGCCGATGTTGGTCTTGCCCACGGTGCGCGGTCCGAGCGATGCGGGGTCGGGCAGAAGCGCCTTCAGGAACTGAATGGGCACAATCTCCTGACCGTTGAAGTTGACGGTGTCGGTGCGCAGCATTCCAACGTTCTCAAGACACTTCATATGAGTGAGATAACTCTGTCCGAAGGTCATAAAGAAACGGATGCGCTTTACGCCAGGAATGTTCTTTGCCAGCGACTCAATCTCCTCGTGGTGAAGCAGATACATATCTTTCGGGCCCACGCCGTCGAAGTTGTACTCGCGCTTGATTTCCATAGGTTTGGTCTCAACCCAGTGGCCGTTCTCCCAGTACGAGCCGTTGGCCGAAACCTCGCGCAGGTTGATTTCGGGGTTGAAGTTGGTTGCGAACGGATAGCCGTGGTCGCCGCCGTTGCAGTCGAGAATATCGATGGTGTGAATCTCGTCGAAATAGTGTTTCAGCGCGTAGGCCGAGAAGACGCTCGTCACTCCAGGGTCGAAGCCAGTGCCGAGCAGGCCAGTGATGCCTTTGGCCTTGAAGCGCTCGTTGTAGGCCCACTGCCACGAGTAGTCGAAATAAGCCGTGAAGCCCTTCTCGCGGCAGCGTTTCTCGTAGATGGCGCGCCACGTCGGGTCTTCGGTGTCCTCGGCCTCGTAGTTGGCTGTGTCGATGTAGTGCACGCCAGTCTCAAGGCAGGCGTCCATAATGGTCAGGTCCTGATAGGGCAGAGCCAGGTTCAGAACCACGTCGGGGTTCACCTTGCGGATGAGCGCCACAAGTTCCTGCACGTTGTCGGCGTCAACCTTTGCGGTAGTGATTTTGGCCTTTGTCGAGCCCTCGATTTTGGCCTTGAGCGCGTCGCACTTGCTCACAGTGCGGCTTGCAATGCAAATCTCGTTAAACACGTCGCTGTTTTGCGCGCATTTTTGAATGGCCACGCTAGCAACGCCTCCGCAGCCGATAATTAGAACTTTTCCCATTTTCGATACATTTTTTTGACTTCGGACTACAGACTACAGACAACAGTCTTTGAAATGCCTTCTGTGCTTTAATCTTCCGTCACTGTTATTTGTTAATTATTTAATTGTTAAATATTTATTCTAAATTCTGAATTCAAAATTCTAAATTGACAGCAACAACTCTCTCACCACCTTGCACGCCACGGCTGTCGAAACTCCGCTTTGGTCGTAGGTGGGGCACAACTCGTTGACGTCGGCGGCCACAATGTTGCAGCCGTTGCACACAATCTGCATAGCGTCAAACAGTTGCATAAACGTTACGCCGCCAGCCTCGGGCGTTCCCGTGCCAGGGAAAACCGACGGGTCGAGTACGTCAAGGTCGATGGTGAAATAGACGGGCGCCTTGCCAATCCGCTTCACCGTTTCGGCCAGACCGTCGAAATTGAACTTGTGCAGATTGGTATGTCCCTCGGCGGCCCAGCGGAACTCCGAGCGTTCGCCCGAGCGGATGCCGAACTGATGGATGCGGCCGTCGCCCGTCAGGTCGTGGCAGCGGCGGATGACGCACGCGTGCGACAACCCAACGCCCAGATACTCGTCGCGCAGGTCGGTGTGGGCGTCGAAATGGATGATGTGAACGTCGGGGTATTTCTTTATCACCTCGCGGAAAGCGCCAAGAGTGACAAGGTGCTCGCCGCCAATCATTAGCGGTAACTTGTTGTCGGCCAATATGGTAGCCGTGCGTTCCGAAATCTGCGCAAGCGCCTTCTCGCTGCTGCCGATGCAGAGTTCAAGGTCGCCGCTGTCGAACACGCTGATGTCCTCAAGGTCGCGGTCGAGCAGGGGGCTGTAGGTTTCGAGCCCGAACGACTCGCTGCGGATGGTGTGCGGCGCAAACCGTGTGCCAGGGCGGAACGACGTGGTTGAGTCGAACGGCGCTCCGAAGAGCACAATCCGCGCCTCGCTGTATTCGGCGTCGCAGCCGATGAATGTCTCAATGTTCTTGTTAAGCATTGTCGGTCAGTCTTTTATCTTCTCCACGTCGGCCAGCATTCGCTCCACGTAGGCGGGCAGCGCAAAGCAGCCTTTGTGCAGGTTGGTGGTGTAATAATCGGTTTTGATGCCCAGTTTGTTCCACGCGTCGGCGTTCAGGTCGAGCACGGGGCGGTATTTCTTCGACGCGAATCCGAACAGCCAGTAACCCGACGGGTACGACGGTATATGTGCCTGATAGACACGGCTAATCGGGAAACTGTCGACAATCCGTTTGTGGGCTTTCTGCGTCTCAATGCGGTCCTCCTCGTAGAACGGGCTCTGATGTTGGTTCACCATTATGCCGTCGGCCTTCAGCGCCTTGTAGCAGCCGCCGTAGAACTCGCGGGTGAGCAGACTCTCGCCAGGGCCGTAGAATCCCGCCGAGTCCACAATTATCACGTCGTACTCGTTCTCGATGTGTCGGATGAAGCGCAGGGCGTTCTCGGTGTAAACGGTCACGCGTTCGTCGTCAAGGCTCGACGCCGTCTCGGGGAAGAATTTGCGGCAGGCTTCCACCACGCCGTCGTTAACTTCCACAAGGTCAATGCGTTCCAGACTCTTGTATTTGAGCAGTTCTTCCACCACACCGCCGTCGCCCGAACCGAAAATCAGCACGCTCTTTGGGTTGGGGTGCACGGCCATTGGCACGTGGCTCAACATTTCGTCGTAGATGAACTCGTCGCGCTCGGTGAAGATGATGTAGCCGTCAACCGCCAGAAACTTCCCGAATTCGAGCGACTCAAAAATATCGACGCGCCCCAGGTCGGTCTCGTTCGTGTAAAGGTGCTTGTCCACTTTTACAGAGAACTTTACATTTTCGGTGTGATGTTCAGAAAACCAGAATTCCATTTTTCAGTTACAAGTTATAAGTTGCAAGTTACAAGTTTTAAGTTTTAAGTTTAAAAGTTGAGAAGGTTTAGTGCTTCGCTGTTGAGATGTTTAAAGTTTAACGAGTTTAAAAATCGTAATTCGTAATTCAAAATTCGTAATTGTCTAACACCTAACACCCAACACCAATACCCTAATAAATCGTCTGCTCCCGAATCACATTCAGCCGCTCGATTTTCTCGTCCTCGGGGCCAGTCATTGAGCAGCCTTTCTCTTTGGCGTACAGAATGTAGTCGATGATTTCCTGCGTGATGCGCTCGCCAGGTGCCAGAATCGGGATTCCAGGGGGGTAGCACATAACAAACTCGGTGCAGATGCGGCCGTTGGTCTCGCGGATGGGAATCATTTCCTCTTTGGCCGCGTAGAAGGCCTCTTGCGGCGTCATAACCACCGACGGGTTGATGTACTCGTGGTCGAACAGGCCCGTGCGTTCGCGGCGGTAGCGGCGCTGAATGTCGTAGAGTGCGCTCACAAGCCGCTCAACCTCGCGCATTCGGTCGCCTATCGATATGTATGCCAATATGTTACCGATGTCGCCCAACTCAACCTGAATGTCGTACTCGTCGCGCAGAAGGTCGTAAACCTCAATGCCCGCCAAGCCGATGTCAAGGGTGAAGACCGTCAGTTTGGTGGTGTCGAAATCGTAGATGCTGTCATTGTTAATCAACTCCTTGCCGTAGGCGTAGTAGCCGCCGATTTTGTTGATTTCGGTGCGGGCGTAGTCGGCAATGCGCTGTACTTCGGCAAAGGCCTCCTTGCCGCGGATGGCCAGGTTGCGGCGTGATATGTCGAGACTCGCCAGCAGCAGATATGACGCGCTTGTGGTCTGCGTCAGGTTTATCACCTGCCGAACGTAGCCAGCGCTCACGCTTTCGCCGATGAGCAGAAATGAACTCTGTGTCAGGCTTCCGCCCGATTTGTGCATACTGATTGACGACATATCGGCGCCAGCCGCCATTGCCGTAATTGGCATATTCTCACCAAAATAGAAGTGCGTGCCGTGCGCCTCGTCAACCAGCACCAGCATATTGTGGGCGTGCGCCAGTTCAACAATTTTTTTCAGATTCGAGCAGATGCCGTAGTAGGTGGGGTTGTTCACCAGAATGGCCACTGCGTCAGGGTTGGCCTCGATGGCCTTCTCAACCTGTGAAATCTTCATTCCAAGGGCGATACCCAGACGGCGGTCCATATCGGGGTTGACGTAGATGGGTGTGGCGCCGTTCACCACCAGCGCGTTGATGACGCTGCGGTGCACGTTTCGCGGCAGAATGATTTTGTCGCCCTTCTTGCAGGCCGTGAGCACCATTGTCTGCACCGACGATGTGGTGCCGCCCACCATTAGGAAGGCGTGCGCGGCGTGGAAGGCTTCGGCGGCCAACTCTTCGGCCTTCTTGATGACCGATATGGGGTGGCAAAGGTTGTCGAGCGGCTTCATTGAGTTGACGTCAATCTCAACACACTGTTTTCCAAACAGTTTGGCCAAATCGGGATTGCCTCGGCCGCGTTTGTGGCCAGGTACGTCGAACGGTACAATGCGTTTTCTTCGGAATTCTTCCAGAGCCTCGTAGATAGGTGCTTGGTCTTGATTCATTTCAAGCGTTTTAAAAAATTAAACAATACTACCTTTCTTGTTTACTTTATCTGCTTGTGGTGAACCTCGGCAGATTGTCAGAGTCTATATAGTAAATATTTACTTTTACTACTCTTATTGACCGTTTCTCAAGTCGGGTGGTTATAAGTAACCAACTTTAAAAAAACTGCACATTTAAGTGCAAATCAATAAAATGGAAATACTCTAACAATCTAAAGTGTGCTCCATCGGGTGCAAATGTAATTATTATTTAGGATTTAGGAATTAGGAATGGGGATTTTTGATTTTTGATTTTCGATTGTATGGTTAAACTTGTTCAACCTGTTCAACCCATTAAACGATTCACCAGTTCACCGATTCACCATTTAATCTGCCCGAATGTTTTTCGCCCTTTCAGGTAATAACCCGTCACAATACTGCCGCGGTAACACTCTTTGTGCCAATCGGTTTTGCGCAGGGCTTGCAGCTGGCGGCGTTTGGCTTTCATCTTGTTGCGATTCCGATAGAAAGCAATGTGGGCCCGTGGAACAGCCATCAGGAAGCCGAATTTCAGATGGGCGAGATAGAGCCCCATCGAGACTCCGTCGAGAATCATACGGATGAACATTGTGCGGTGGAAACCTTTGTCGGGCAGGTTCTTATAGAGCAGAAAGAGGTTGTTGCGGTAGTTCAGGAACAACTTCTTTGGGTTGTTGTTGGGCAGAGTGCCGCCGCCCACGTGGTACACAACCGACTGCGGGACAATGGCAATGCGGTAGCCCATATTTTTCAGCCGCCAGCAGATGTCAATCTCCTCCATATGGGCGAAGAAATCATCGTCGAGGCCGCCCGCTTCTTTGTATAGTTTGCTACGGATGAAAAGGCTCGCGCCCGAAGCCCAGAAAACATCGCGGATGTCGTTGTACTGGCCGTTGTCGCGTTCAATGGTGCCGAGAATGCGGCCGCGGCAGAACGGATAGCCGTAGCGGTCGATGAATCCGCCCGAGGCTCCGGCATACTCAAAATCTGTCCGTTGGTCGTAGGAGATGAGTTTGGGCGCGCAGGCCGCCACATCGGGGTTGGCGTCCATATATTCGGCAAGTGGTTTGAGCCAGCCTTCGGTAACCTCAATGTCGGAGTTCAAAAGCACAAAGTATTCAGCCTCAATCTGTTCGAGCGCTTTGTTGTAGCCGCCCGTAAAGCCGTAGTTCTGGTCGAATTGCAGAACTTTGACAGTGGGGAACTGCTTGCGTATCAGTTCAATGCTGTCGTCGGTTGACCCGTTGTCGGCAACCCACACATCGGCCCCTTCCGACAAAGTCGTGACTGACGGAAGAAATTTCTCCAGAAACGCCCTTCCGTTCCAATTTAATATGACAACTGCAATTCTGCTCATCGGTGTTTTTTGCGGAGCAAAGATAATTGGATTTGGGAATTTAGAAAGCGGGGGTTGGGAGTTAGGCATTAGGCATTAGGCACTAGGCATTAGGCACTAGGCATTAGGCATTAGGAGTTAGGCATTAAGTGTTGGTATAGTGCTAAACCTCTAAACTTCTAAACCTTTAAACCTCTAATAAACAATTCACCAATTCACCGATTCACCGATTCACCGATTCACCGATTCACCGATTCACCGATTCACCAACTTTGTCCGTCGTCTGATGTCTGAAGTCCCAACCAAAACTTTCTTCCCCTCTCAACCCCTAAACTCTAAACTTTGATTTATATTTGCCCGAAATCGAAAATAGCTACAAAAATGTTTAAAAATCATCCTAAAGGGCTTTTGGCGGCAGCCTTGAGTAATATGGGCGAGCGATTTGGCTACTATATTATGAATGCCGTGCTGTTGTTGTTTCTGGTATCAAAATTCGGATTGCCAGATGGTTTGGCCGGCATTATTTATTCCGTTTTTTATTGTGGAATATATGTGTTGAGTTTAGTGGGCGGAATCATAGCCGACCGCTCACAAAATTACAATCGTACCATACAATGGGGGTTGGTGATTATGGCCATAGGCTACATAGCTTTGGCAATACCATTGTTCAGCAAAGTTGATGGGCGTATTGTAGATGGTGACTTTCAGTGGTATGCAATATTAATATTCACTTGCTTGGCGTTGCTTTTTATCGCTTTTGGCAACGGTTTATTCAAGGGCAACCTGCAAGCTATTGTAGGCAAGATGTATGATGAACTTGAAGCCAAAGCCGCAACCGAGGGCGAAGAAGCTTTGAAAGTGGCTAAAGACAAACGAGATGCCGGTTTCCAGATATTTTACGTGTTTATAAACATCGGCGGTCTGATTGCTCCATTTGTGGCGCCATTGTTGCGTCAATGGTGGCTGAAAGCCCATAATTTTATCTACAATGCCGATATGCCTTCGCTTTGTCATCAATATTTGCTCAATGGCGAGGCTACCACTAAATTCACTGAGACAATTACCAAAGCGGTGGGTGAAGGCTACGTGATGGGCGATTACACAACCTTCTGCTCCGACTATATTACGGTGTTCAATCAAGGCATTCATTTCTCGTTTATTGCTTCTGTGCTGGCTATGATAATATCGCTAACCATATTCTTCTTTACAAAGAATCGTTTCCCACAACCGGCTCAAAAAGAGAAAGCTGATGTGGTGGAATACACTATTGAAGAACGAGAAAAAATGGCTGCAGAGATAAAACAACGCCTTTACGCTCTGTTCGCAGTATTGGGCATTGCCATATTCTTCTGGTTCTCGTTCCATCAAAATGGACAATCGCTATCGGTGTTTGCTCGCGATTTTGTTGAGACAGATACTATAGCTCCCGAAATATGGCAAGCACTTAATCCATTCTTTGTGATAGTGTTAACACCGATTATTATGATGATTTTTGGTGCTATGGCGCGTAAGGGCAAGGCAATTTCAACACCTCGCAAAATAGCAATAGGTATGGGAATAGCAGGCTGTGCATACTTGTTCCTTGTTATTTTCTCAATAGTGAGCAACTATCCGTCGGGCGATGAGTTCCGGGCGATGAATGCGGCACAGTTGGCCTCTATGGGATTGGCAAAAGCCGCTCCTTGGGTGTTGATTGTCACATATTTTTTCCTAACCGTAGCAGAGTTGTTCATATCTCCGCTCGGATTGTCTTTTGTATCCAAAGTGGCACCGCGCAATATGGTTGGCCTTTGTCAAGGATTATGGTTGGGGGCAACTGCCGTCGGGAACTTATTTATATTCTTGGGACCTGTTATGTATAATGCTTGGCCTATTTGGCAATGTTGGGCAGTGTTCCTTGTTGTCTGCTTCATATCGATGGCTGTTATGCTTGGTATGGTTAAGTGGCTCGAGAGGGTGACAAAATAGGCACTAGGCAATAGTTATTTAGGATTTAGGATTTATGATTTAGGAATTAGGATTTTTGATTTGCGATATCTGATTACAAGGTGGCTCACGGCACAAAACCGTCTGTTGTCTGTAGTCCGTTGTCTGTAGTCAAAATTCAATCCCGATTAAACAACACGACTATGTTCGTCGCATTTCAGAAAAAGAAGGAAAATGTTTGTGAGTATTTTCTCTATATGTTTCAGATAGAGGATATTATCCGCGCTTGCAAATTAAACCGGCAGACTATTGAGCAGATTCTGCTGCCGAAGTATCCGAGTGAGCCGGCGGTGCAGACCGAGGTGCGCCAGTGGTATTTCGGCCTGGCCGACCAAATGGAGGAGGAGCATATCCAGCAGAGCGGGCATCTTGTCTCGCTCACTAATAAGATTAACGAGGTGCTCGATTTCCATCTCTATCTGCTCAATACGCCTAAAGAGGTGGCCTACCAGATGCAGTTTGCCAAGGTGGAGCCGATTCTCGCCGAGCTGCGGCAGAAGCAGGACGCAACCCAGCTAAGCGACCTTCATCTGGCGCTGAATGCCGTTTACGGGTTCACCATTCTGCGGCTCAAAGGCTCTCAGGTGTCGAAGGAGACGGCCTCCGCCATATCGTCGCTGGTGGTGTGGCTCAACGCGCTCTCGGCCAAATTCAAGGAGTATGAGACCGGCGAGATGAAGCTGGATTTGTGACGCAACCGCTTCCTTTGAAACTTTGAAAAACAACCATTCGCAAATTCTGAAACCAATCAGTCTCAGAATACGAACAGATTTAAGCCAATTTTTAGTATTTTTTCAAAAAAGCAAAAGCCTTAACTTGTTAAAAGTTAAGGCTTTTTAATTAAGAAAATTTCCTTTTGCGGAAAGTGAGGGATTCGAACCCCCGGAACAGTTACCCGTTCACCGCATTTCGAGTGCGGCCCGATCGACCACTCCGGCAACTTTCCGGGCGCAAAGGTAGTTTTTTATTGATTCCACAAGCGTTTTGCCGAAAAAAAAGTTGAGGTTTGTTTTTGCTGATAATAGTTGGCTGATAATCAGCTTTCTAATCTTTCAGTTTAATCTTCAGCAGCACATTCGCAGCATCGCGCTCCTCGGGCTCAAGGCCTTTGATGTAGTCGGCGTTGCGCTTTATAAAATGACGGTACGTGGCTTGTGTTTTCTTCAGACGGTTGTCCAAAATGTTGTTATGGTCTTCGAGCAACTTTTCCAAATCGGCATTGCGCAACTGTGCATAGATGTATTTTCCATCGGAATGTAAAAAACTCATCTGCTTGAACAAACTGACAATGATGTCGGCGGAGCTTGCCGGCTTTTTGCTTTTTACCAATGGCGCCGACACAACCTTATATGTGTATTTGTCGATGAACGACAGATATTTTTTTCTGCTGACGGTGGCCTTTATGAAAATCGACCGCCCTGCACCACATAGGCAGTAGAATCTGTCGAAGTGTTTGCCTACATCAATAACAGCATCGCCGCTTTTCGACAAATCTTGCGATTTTTTTGGCGTAACCGGATTTGGTACCTTCAACTCGGTAATTTGTTCTTTGTCGCCGTAGAGCGTGTATATGTGGCAGTCGTCAATCATAAATAGACACAAGGTGTCGCCTTCTGCGTAATACGACGGGTTGGCATCGTCAATGTGGTAGTCGAACTTTGGAGCGGAAAAATGTGCCGATGTGTTGTTGAAATCCTTGTCCATCAGTATTATAGCCGTATCAATCACATTGAAGGAGGTGGCCACAAACGCATAGTTGCCGTTTGCCATCTTGACAAGACTATAGTCGGGACTTATATTGTTGAATTCGTGCAATTTGCCGATATAATGGGTTTTGTGGTCGTATTGGAGGATTGCACCTTTGCGATCGTAGACGCAGAGCGTGTCGCCGATGCAAAACGGTGGATGGAACCCGAGAACCTCGCCCCGTCCATTGCCTTTGATTGTGCGGCCTGCCAGTTTTTTCCCCGTCTTGCGGTCGAAGCTCATCAATATCCATTGGCTGCTACCTATCATATAAATGTAGTTGTCGGCAAAAGCCATTTCAATGATGTAAGAAAGCGTCCAGTCGTCATCCATCTGCAAGTTCAACACCGAAATCGACTCCACCTTATCGGCAAACGCTTTTTTGTCAACTGTTCCGGGAAATTCAGCACTGTTGTAAGATGTTTCGTTTTTGCCACTGCAGGCCATCATTGTGGCGCATATGGCGGCGATGGTTAAAAGTTTGTGGTTCATTGTGTTTCGGTTTTTAGCGCCCTAACGGGCGGGATTTTTAACAATCAATTTTTTATAAATTTTGTTTTTAAATTTTCTTCCAATTTCCCGCGAAGCGGCATCCGTTCATTTTTTTTGTTGTTTAATTGGTGAATCGGACGCGATGAATCGCGTCCCTACCAACACCCAATACCTAACACCCAACACCATTATTTTTCAATCCTTCAGTTTAATCTTCAGCAGCACATTCGCCGCATCGCGCTCCTCGGGCTCCAAACTTTTGATGTAATCGGCGTTGCGCTTAATAAAATGACGGTACGTGGCTTGTGTTTTCTTCAGACGGTTGTCCAAAATGTTGTTATGACCTTCGAGAAGGCTGGCTAAATTACCGATTTTACACCGTAAGTAGATTAGGTCACTGTCCAATTTAACAACCACTGATTCAGTAAAAAATTTACCGACAATATCAGAGGTCGTTTCCACATCATTGTTGTTTTTCTGTATCGATACGGCTTTGTTTGTGCGTTTGTCGAGCATTGCCCAATAATCTTCCTTCTCAAAATGATAACCAAATAACAAAAAACGCCCCGAGCCACACAAAGAATGAAAATGACCATCGTATTTTTCACGGGCCGTCTTTGCATTTTCTCGAAGCACCTTAAAATCGCCTATATCAAAGAATTCGTCAGCCTTTTCGGGTGTTAGCGGATTCGGAACAACTAACTCGATGCATTGTTCGGTGCCGTTGCAAAGTGAGTAGATATGATTGTCGTATGCGCAAATCATACGAATTGTATCGTCATCTACATAACAGGGGGCGCTGCCAATAATTTGGGTATGAGCCCGAGAAACGGCAAAATGCTCGGATGTGATATTGAACGATTTGTCAGCCAACATTAAAGCGGCAGTTGCCGAGTCGGAATAGTGGGAGTTTCTTTGAGAGACAAAAGCGTAATTTCCACTATTCAGCCTTACAATGTTATAACACCAGTCCAAATTGCTGAACTCGTGCATTTTGCCTATATAGTTGCAGTTGTGGTTGTATTGGTGGATAACGTTTCTGGAGTCGTAGATACAACAGGTGTCACCAACGCAAAACAATGAATTTATTCCTATTATTTCGCCAGGCCCATTTCCTTTGAGTGCGCGTTCTGCTATTTTTACTCCAGTTTTGCGGTCAAAACACGACAATCGTAAATCAATCTGGTCCACCATATACATATAATTGTCGGACAATCCGATATTCATATCATTCATAAAAGTCCAATAGTCATCCATCTGCAGGTTAATAACCGAAATCGACTCCACATTGGCGGCAAACGCTTCTTCGTCAATGGTTCCAGGAAGTTCAACGCGGGTTGTCGATGTTGTGTTGTTGCCGCTGTTGCAGGCCATCATTGTGGCGCAGAGTGCGGCGATGGTTAAAAGTTTGTGGTTCATAATGTTTTGTTTTTAGCGCCCTAACGGGCGGGATTTTTAACAATCAATTTTTTATAAATTTTGTTTTTAAATTTTCTTTCAATTTCCCGCGAAGCGGCATCCGTTCATTTTTTTGTTTAATTGGTGAATCGGACGCGATGAATCGCGTCCCTACCAACACCCAATACCTAACACCCAACACCATTATTTTTCAATCCTTCAGTTTAATTTTCAGTAGCACATTTGCCGCATCGCGCTCGTCATCATCAAGACCTTTGAGGTATTCAACGTTGCGCTCCAAATAGGCGCGGTATTCGGCTTGGGTTTTCTTCAAACGGGCGTCGAGTTTTTTGTCGACAGCCTCAAAGATTTGGCCTAAATCGAGGTTTGGAAAAGTCGCATAGATGAACCGACCGTCGGTTTTGATAATGTCCGCACTCCAAAATATGTAGTTTATAATGGCTGTGGTTCTTGAGGGCGCCGATAACGATACAACGTTGTTTGTGCGTTTGTCGAGCATTGCAATATATGGTTCTTTATCAATTCTATACCTTAAAACGATGAAGCGTCCCGACCCCGCAAGTCCCCAGAAACCATCATAATCGTTCATCCTGCTATGTTCGCCTTTGCTAAAAATTTCTCCAGCGATTTTTGGTGTTGACGGATTCGGAACAACCAGTTCTATGCATTCCTCAACGCTGCCTCGGAGCGTGTAGATGTGGTTATCGTTAGATAGAAGGAAACAAATTGTGTCGTCGCTGGCATAGCAAGGTTGCGGACCACCCCAAATTCCTATGTTGAAATGAGGCGTTGCGAAATGCCTTGATAAAACATTAAACGATTTGTCAGTCAGTATTAATGCCGCGCCTGCAGTATCGCACAGATTGTTATCGAAAATAATATGCACTAGGTTTCCACATTTTTGTCGAATCAAATAAAAAGAATTAGTTCCTAATTTTTTGAATTCTTGGATTTTACCAACAAATTGACAGTTGTGGTCATATTTGTTGACACCATTGTAATCGTAAACGCAAAGGGTATCGCCAATGCAGAATGTCGAAGAAACGCTTATCACTTCTCCTGGACCATTGCCTTTGATTGTTCTTGACGATAATATTTTGCCTGTATTTAGGTCGAAGCACGTTAGTTGTAAATGTCTTTGGTCTAACATATACAAATAGTTATCGGTCAATTCCGTATAGGAATATTCGGATAAAATCCAATAGTCATCCATTTCCAAATTCATCACCGAGATTGACTCCACATTGGCGGCAAACGCTTCTTCGTCAATGGTTCCAGGGAGTTCAACGCGGCTGGTTATGGTTTCGTTTTTACTGCTGCAGGCGGTCATAAGAGTCGCCAACGCAATTGCGGCCAGCGAGAGTTTGTTTTTCATAATTGTATGTTTAAAAGGTTTGTTGATTGCAAACGCAACAACAAATATATCGGAAACAATTAGAAAAGCAACAGCGTGTCGGCGGCATTTGCTTGGAATATGGGAAGATGCCACCTCCTAAAAATAGCAAAACCCCTGCAAACTATTGTCTGACAGAGGTTTAAAAAACTTGTGACCCCGGCGGGATTCTAACCCACAACCTTTTGATCCGTAGTCAAATGCTCTATACAGTTGAGCTACGGGGCCCTAAAGCGGTTGCAAATATAGATACTTTTTCAATTGTTGCAACTCTTACTAAACTTTTTTTAATTAAAATTTTGTGCGGTTGCAACATTTTGTCAATCAACTATTTAATATTGTTATTTAGTACCTTTATCTTCTCATACAGCCCATCGCTCACTGTTGCAAGCGGCAGACGGACGACATTTTTTGCCTTGCCTTGCAGTTCAAGATAGGCTTTTACGCCCGACGGACTGCCTTCGGCAAACAGCGTGTCGATGACTGGCAGGAACTTCAAATGCTGCTCGCGGGCTTCGCTGAAACGGCCGTCGAGAGCAAGGTGCACAATCTTGCTGAACTGTGCTGGGAACGCGTTCTGAAGCACCGAAATCACGCCTGAGAATCCGCAGGCAATGAGTGGCAAAGTCAGAGCGTCGTCGCCCGAAATCAAGATGAAATCCTTTGGGCAGCGGCTGGCAAGTTGCATACACTGCGTCACATTGCCCGACGCTTCTTTCACGCCCACAATGTTGCGGCAGTCGTTGGCAAGGCTCACAACCACGTCGGGCGAGATGTTGATGCCCGTGCGGCCTGGCACGTTATATAGAATTATCGGTTTGTCAACATTGTCGGCCAAAGCCTTGAAGTGAGCGTACACGCCGCGCTGATTGGGCTTGTTGTAGAACGGCGCAACCGAAAGCAGTGCCGCGATTTTGTCGTTTTTGGCATATTCCTTGGCCTGCGCAATCACGTCGGCGGTGTTGTTGCCGCCACAGCCCACCACAATCGGGATGCAGCCCGCCACCTTGCTGATAATGAAGTCGAGCAACTCGTCTTTCTCTGATTTTGAGAGAGTTGCAGGTTCGCCTGTGGTTCCTAACGCCACAATGTAATCGGTGCCGTTGGCCACTTGCGACTCAATAATGTTTTCAAGTGCCTGATAATCAATTTTTCCATCGGTGCTGAATGGCGTTACCATTGCCACGCCCACACCTCGCAATTGTTGCATCATATTGATAATCAATTAAATTTCTTTAGATAAAACTGTATCTGTTCAAAATAGTATTTCGCGTCTTTTGTGTCGTCGATGCTCAACATCAGGTCGAACGGCTGACGCTCGGCAAAGCGGCCGATGCGGAATCGGGCGGCCGCACGGTGCAGCATCAGCCTTGTCGGATAGTAATCGGCCGAATTCAGGTCGATGAGAATGTCGAACGCTGTTGCCTCGAAATCGGCCACCAAACCGCTTTTGGGGCGGTACAGAAAGTCAAGGTCGGCATCGGTGAACAGGTTGAAATGGCACTGCTGCTGATAGGCCGACAGTTCCTTGCGGTTTGGCACGTAGCCCAAAGCTGTCACACCCGCCTTGAAAGCCGAGAGCTGGCTGTAGACGTAGTTGGCGTCAGCAAGGTCGGAATCTGACGAAACGGCAAACAGCAGCCCCACTCGTGCGGCCTTCTCGAGCGGGCACGGCACGGCTACACGATTTTGTGCATCGTGCTCACCAACAAAGAGTTGGCTCAATTTCAGCCTAATGGGATTGTACCGTTTCTGCATAATACTGTTATTCAGGCAGATTCATTCCGTGGCAGTTCTTGAATTTCTTACCGCTGCCGCAGGGGCACGGGTCGTTGCGACCCACTTTCTTGTCGACTCTCACGGGTTGCACTTTGCGGTCTTCTGGGCGCTGGCCCTGGCCTTGCTCGGTGCGGCCTGTGCTGAATCGGCTCATATCGAGCTGGCGGCGCTGTTCAACCTGGCGAACCTGCTCGGGGTCCTGAACAGGCAGATTGCCCTTCATTATTATCGATACAAGCTCGGAATTAATCTTCTCAATCATCGCCTTGAACAGGTTGAACGACTCGAATTTGTAAATCAAAAGCGGGTCTTTCTGCTCGTATGTGGCGTTCTGAACTGATTGCTTCAAATCGTCCATCTCACGCAAGTGCTCGCGCCAAGCGTCATCGATGGTCAACAAGCTGATACTCTTTTCGATAGACGTTACCAAATCCTTGCCTTCCGACTCGTAGGCGCGTTTCAGATTGGTGACGATGTTGTACGTTTTGCGGCCGTCGGTAATCGGAATAACAATGTTGGTATATGTCTGACCTTGAGTCTCATACACATTCTTGATAACTGGCCATACGCGCTGCTGAATCATCGCCGACTTGCGCTTGTAGGCGTCGATGGCGGCTTGGTAGAGACGGTTTGTAATCTCGGCAACACTTTCGTGGTTGAAGGTGTCCTCGTCGAACGGCGTGTCGATTGAAAGCGTGCGCACGTTGGCGAGCTTCAGTTCCTCGTAGTCGTTGGCGTCCTTGTACTCGTTGGCCATCTGCTCGCACACGTCGTAGATGTTGTTCACAATGTCCACTTGCAGGCGGTCGCCGAACAGAGCGTGACGGCGGCGTTTGTAGATTACCTCACGCTGATTGTTCATCACGTCGTCGTACTCGAGCAGGCGCTTACGAATGCCGAAGTTGTTCTCTTCCACCTTCTTCTGTGCGCGCTCGATTGATTTCGAAATCATTGAGTGCTGAATCACCTCGCCTTCCTCAAGTCCCATCTTGTCCATCAGTCCGGCAATGCGGTCAGAGCCGAAGAGTCGCATCAGGTTGTCCTCGAGCGACACGAAGAACTGTGACGAACCCGGGTCGCCCTGACGTCCTGCACGACCACGCAACTGGCGGTCGACGCGGCGTGACTCGTGGCGCTCGGTGCCAAGAATTGCCAAACCACCCGCCTCACGAACTTCGGGGGTCAGCTTGATGTCGGTACCACGACCGGCCATATTGGTGGCGATGGTCACGGTGCCAGTCTTACCTGCTTCGGCCACAATCTCGGCCTCACGCTGGTGCTGCTTGGCATTCAGCACGTTATGTTTGATGCCGCGCATTTTCAGCATTCGGCTCAAAAGTTCTGAAATTTCAACCGATGTGGTACCCACAAGCACCGGACGTCCGGCCTCGTTGAGTTTCACAATCTCGTTGATGACAGCGTTGTACTTCTCGCGGGCCGTTTTGTAAACCAAATCGTCGTAGTCTATACGCTGTACGGGGCGGTTTGTCGGGATGACCACAACATCGAGTTTGTAGATGTTCCAGAACTCACCAGCCTCGGTCTCGGCAGTACCAGTCATACCCGCAAGTTTCTTATACATACGGAAATAGTTCTGCAGCGTGATGGTTGCGTAGGTCTGCGTTGCGGCCTCGACCTTCACGTTTTCCTTGGCCTCGATGGCTTGGTGCAGACCGTCGGAATAGCGGCGGCCTTCCATAATACGGCCCGTCTGCTCGTCCACAATCTTCACCTTGTTGTCCACAACCACATACTCAACGTCGCGCTCAAACATCGCGTAAGCCTTAAGCAACTGATTTATAGTGTGGATACGCTCGGTTTTTATTGAGTAATCCTGCAGCAGTTTGTCTTTTTTCTCAACAAGTTCGGCTGTTGGCAGATTCTGATGCTCAAGTTCGGCAATCTCGGCGCCGACATCGGGCATCACAAAGAAATTCTTATCTTCCAAATCGCTAGAAATCAAATCGATACCTTTATCAGTAAGTTCGATGGCGTTCTGCTTCTCTTCAATGATGAAATACAGGTCGTCAGTAATCAAGTACATATTCTTGCTGTTGTCCTGCATATAGAAGTTCTCGGTCTTCTGCATCATCACCTTCACGCCAGGCTCGCTCAAATAGCGGATGAGCGGCTTGTGCTTCGGCAGACCTTTGTTGGCGCGCAGCAGCAGTTTTCCGCCCTCTTCCTCGTTGCCTTCGGCGATGAGTTTCTTGGCGTCGGCCAGAAGTTTCGTAACCAGGTCGCGCTGAGCCTGATAGAGTTTCATCACCTGCGGCTTGAATTGGTCGAACAGTTGGTTGTCGCCCTTTGGCACGGGGCCCGATATAATAAGTGGTGTGCGGGCGTCGTCAATCAACACCGAGTCCACCTCATCGACGATGGCGTAGTTGTGGCGGCGCTGCACAAGGTCGTCGGGGCTGATGGCCATATTGTCGCGCAGATAGTCGAAACCGAACTCGTTGTTGGTTCCGAAGGTCACATCGGCCTGATAAGCCTTGCGGCGCGGCTCGCTGTTGGGTTCGTGCTTGTCGATGCAGTCCACGCGAAGACCGTGGAATTCGTAGAGCGTGCCCATCCATTCGGCGTCACGTTTTGCCAGATAGTCGTTCACGGTGACCATATGCACGCCTCTGTGTGTCAGCGCGTTAAGGAATACAGGCAGAGTGGCCACAAGTGTCTTACCCTCGCCAGTGGCCATCTCGGCAATCTTGCCTTTGTGCAGAGCCACACCGCCGATGAGTTGCACGTCGTAGTGCACCATATCCCACGTGATTGGCGAGCCGCCAGCGGTCCAGGTGTTGAACCAGATGGCCTTGTCGCCGCGGATTTCAACGCTGTCGCGGACGGCGGCAATGTCGCGGTCGAACTGCGTTGCCGTAACTTCGACCTCGGTGTGCTCTTTGAACCTGCGCGCGGTGTCCTTGATGATGGCGAAAGCGCGCGGCAGCAACTCGTCGAGCACATCGGCAATTTTGGTGTCGATGGTTTCCTCAATCTTATCTATCTGATTGTAAAGATTTTCCTTCTTTTCGATGTCTTCTTCCTGCTCAATCTGCTGACGCAAGTCGGCAATCTGCTTGTTCTCATCGCTGATGCGGTCTTGTATAATCTGCTGAAGTTCAATGCTTTGCTGACGCAACTCGTCGTTCGAGAGATTAGCCAGTTTGGCGTATTCCTCGTTGGTTGCGATAACGTATGGCATTATCTCTTTGATGTCTCGGTCGGATTTGTTCCCGAACAACTTTGTCAGGAAGCCGTCAATTATTCCCATATATTATTGTAATTATTTGTTTATCAAATGATTAATTATCAAATACATATTTTTTGCAAATACGGCAAAAGTAAAAGAATTTTGGTACGAAAAGCCAACAGAACAAAGATTAAAGTGTAAAGTGTGATTTGCGCAAGGTGGAAATCGATAGAAAACAGCCGACAATATGGCTAAGAGCACAACTCAAGCCGTTGTCTGTAGTCTGATGTCCGTAGTCCGTAGTCCGTAGTCCGAAAATCAGCCTACTATCTATATATCCGGTTCTTGTTCAGCGCCTTACGATACTTCTCGGCATTGGCGTTGTGCTCAATCAGCGTGCGGGCAAATGCGTGATAGCCCGAAAAATCGTCTTTTGCACAGAAATACAAGTACTTATGCTTGTTGTGGTTAAGCACGGCGTCAATCGACGATTTCGACGGAATACAAATCGGTCCCGGTGGTAATCCTTTGTGTTTGTATGTGTTATACGGGCTTTCAACTTCAAGATGGCGGTTCAGAATGCGCTTGATTTCGAAATCTCCGACAGCAAATTTCACCGTCGGGTCGGCCTGCAGCGGCATTCCAATGCGGATGCGGTTCAGATAGACGCCGGCAACATCGGGTTTCTCATCGTTTTTGATGGTCTCTTCTTCCACAATCGACGCCAGCGTGTAAGCTTCGTCGGGTGTGAGATTGACGGCTTTGGCCTTCTCGCGGCGGCTGTCGTTCCAGAATTTGACCGACTCGGCATACATCCGCTCAACAAACTGCTCGGCGCTTGTGTTCCAGTTGAAATGGTAGGTGTCGGTAATGAACAGCGTGAAAGCCGTCTCTTTTGTTTTGCCGAATTTTGCCAGATAACTGTTGTCAGTCAGCAACATATACAGTTCGGCATCGTTCATTTCGAGCTTGTTGCCAACCAGTTCGGCAAGCCGCTTGATTGAGCGCACCTTGCCAATGGTTATCTTCACGGGCTCTTGCGCACCGCTTCGCAACAGATTGATTAACTGATTGTTGCTCATCCCATTGCGAATCTTAAACCGTCCAGCCTTTACCAGTTGCGGGTAGTTTTTCTGTCGCGCCACCCAGTCGAACGATTCTGCATCGACAATAAAACTGCTGTCTTTCAGCATCTTGAGAACATCGGCATAACGACTGCCGGTTTTTATACAGAGATAGGCCGTCTTGCGCCCGTCGAGTTTCACGTTCGGCCGCTGCACTTCACCATATATATGATAGGCCATAACCGCGAAGACAATCGCCCCCGCCAAGCCGCTCAGCGCCAGCCACCGGCCAAATTTTTTCTTACTTTTTTTTGCCACGATTGTGTTGTTATTTTGGTGCGCAAATGTAACGGATTTTTCATCAGCCGAGCGGTTTGTGCGGGCCTAAAATCTGTGCTGTTGGGTTATGTTGGTGATATTCAGGCGAATGGTCCGATTTTTTGCGAATTAATGCCGTGTTTTTTCAATGATTGTTCTCGCACGGGCAGGGCGCGTAGCCTTTGTAGCGTTTCTTCTGTGTGGCGCACGATGTGGCTAACACGCACAATATCAGCAGAAAACAAGTAATTATTGACAGTTTCGGCAGGCGACGTTTCATCACTTTTTGTTTTCGTTCTCACAATAGGCGCAATAGTCTGACAATCCGCAACTTTCGCACTTCGGCTTGCGTGCGGTGCAGACGTAGCGTCCGTGCAAAATTAGCCAATGATGCGCAATTGGCAATAGTTCGGGCGCGATGTTTTCGACTAATTGCCGTTCTGTGTCGATGGGGCGTTTGGCGTTTATGGTCAGGCCAATGCGTGCCGAGACGCGGAACACGTGCGTATCAACAGCCAGCGCGGGCTTGTTGTAGATGACCGACAGAATCACATTGGCGGTTTTGCGGCCAACGCCAGGCAACTGCTGCAACTGCTCAAGATTGTCGGGAACCTTGCCGTCGAATCTGTAGGTCAGCATCTGCGCCATTCCGAGCAGGTGCGCGGCCTTGTTGTTGGGAAACGAGCAGCTTTTTATCAACTCAAAAATCTCGTCAACCGAGCCTTGTGCCATTGATTTGGCATCGGGGAAGCGGCGGAAAAGGGCAGGGGTGACCTGATTCACGCGCTTGTCGGTGCACTGTGCCGACAAAATAACCGCCACCAGCAGTTCGTAGGCGTTCGAGTAGTGCAGTTCGGTCTGCGCTGTCGGCATATTGCGGCTGAACCAGTCAATCACGTTTCGGTAGCGTTCGGCGAGAGTCATTTGAGTTTTAAGTTTTTTGAAGTTTTGAGTTTAAAAGTTGAGATGCTTTGTTGTTTAGTGGTTTAAAGTTTAACAGGTTTAAATGGACTTCAGACTACAGACAACAGACTACAGAATTTTGATAATCGGTGTCCCGATAGCTATCGGGATGGTTAATCGTAATTCATAATTCGTAATTTTCTAATGCCTAATGCCTAACACCTAACTCTCAATCTCGCTCAACTCAATCCAGCGGTCACTCTTCTCATCGAGAAGGCGGCTCACTTCATCGAATCGGGTTGAGAGCTCTGTTATTCGCTTTGCGTCGCTCTCGCCGCCCGACAGAGCCGCTTCAATCTCGCTTTTTTCGGTTTCGAGTTGCTCAATATCAGCCTCTAGTTGCTCAAACTCTTTGCGTTCCTTGAATGTCATACGGCGTTTGGATTCGGCGCGCTCGCGCGGCTTCTGCTGCGATTGCTCGGGCTTGGCGGCCGCCGTTTCGGCTTTCGCCTGACTGTTTTTCCTGTCGCGGTATTGAGTGTAGTTGCCAGGATAGTCCTTAATCTTTCCATCGCCTTCAAACACAAACAGATGGTCCACCACCTTGTCCATAAAATAGCGGTCGTGCGAGACAATGAGCACGCAGCCGTCGTACTTCGACAGATAGTCTTCCAGCACGTTAAGTGTCACAATATCAAGGTCGTTTGTGGGCTCGTCGAGAATCAGGAAATTGGGGTTGCGCATCAGCACCGTCATCAGATAAAGGCGTTTGCGCTCGCCGCCGCTCAACTTGCTCACGTAGGCGTAGTGCATCTGATGCGGGAACAGAAAATAGTTCAGAAACTGCGTGGGCGACAGTCTTGTGCCTTCGCCAACGGCAATGTCTTCGGCCACATCCTGAATCACTTCAATCACGCGCTTGTTCTCGTCGAACGACACTTCTTCCTGCTTGTAGTAGCCGATTTTGATGGTTGTCCCGATTTCGATTCGGCCGCGGTCGTAGGGCTCGTTGCCCGTGATGATGTTCAGCAGCGTAGTCTTGCCAGCGCCGTTCGCGCCCACCACGCCGATTTTCTCGCCGCGGCGGAACTGATAGGTGAAATCGTTGAGCAGCACCTTGTCGCCAAACCGCTTGTCGATGCTGAAAATGTCGATGATTTTCGTGCCCAGCCGTGAACTTTTTATGTCGATTTGCATCGATTCGCTTCGGGTGTTCTTGAAGGCCGTGGCCTTGATGTCTTCGAACGCGTCGATGCGGTATTTGGCCTTTGTTCCGCGCGCCTGCGGCATCCGCCGAATCCAGTCCAGTTCCTTTTTGTAGAGTTGGCGGGCTTTCTCTATCTCGCTGTTTTGGTTGTAGATACGCTCTTCGCGCTTGGCCAGGAAATACGAGTAGTTGCCGCGGTATTTGAATATTTGCTTGTCGTCGATTTCGTAGATGATGTCGCACACGCGGTCCAGAAAATAGCGGTCGTGCGTCACCATTATCAGTGTCGATTTCGATGAATTCAGAAACCCTTCGAGCCACTCTATCATATTCAGGTCCAAGTGGTTGGTGGGCTCGTCAAGAATCAGGATGTCGGGGTCGTCGATGAGCGTTTTTGCCAGCGCCAGGCGTTTCTTCTGTCCGCCCGACAGTTGGCCCACTTTCTGCTCGAAGTTGTTGATATTCAGTTGCGAGAGAATCTGCTTTATGCGTGCTTCGTAGTTCCAGGCTTTGGCGGCGTCCATTGCGCTTGTGGCGTTGGCCAGCCGTTCGGTGTTGCTGTCGCGGCAGGCCATCTCATACTCTTTGATGGTTTGCAGCGTCACATCCGACGACTCAAAAACTTCTTCAATAACAGTGAGTTCGGGGTTCAGTTTGGGGCTTTGCTCAAGATAGCCCAGCCGCAGGTCGTTGCGGATGGTCACACTGCCGCTGTCCGGAGTGTCGGCACCGGCCAGAATCCGCAGCAGCGATGTTTTTCCCGCACCATTGTTGGCAATGATAGCCACACGCTGCTCTTTCTCGACGCTGAGGCTGATGTTGCTGTAAAGCACGAGGTCGCCATACGACTTGGCGATGTTTTCTGCTTGCAGGTAGTTCATTGTCAAATGGTTGGGTAGGCTGGAGGCCTATGCCAGAATGCTTTTCACTTTTTCAACAATCTCGTTGAGTTGCAGTGGTTTTTCAAAGAAGTATTCGGCGCCCATTGCAAGAGCTTTTTCGGCATCGTCGCGTTCGCTGTCAGCGCTCACAATCAGCACCGGAATTTTTGCGGTTTCGGGGTTGCCTTTTATCGCGGTCAGCACCTCAAAGCCAGACATTTGCGGCATCATCAGGTCGAGCAGCACTACATCGATGTGCTTTTTAGCCATAATTTTAATGGCTTCTTTGCCTGAGCTTGCTGTTTCCACGTTGAAGCCGTTCTGGTCGAAAACTACTTGCAGAAGCAGATTGTTGGTTGCTGAATCGTCAACAAGCAAAACCGTGTTTTTTTTACTGCCTTTCATTATTCCCTATGTTGTATCGTTATATGTAAAATTCTGTCTATGTGAGTGTTGCGATTGCTCGCCAGGCTTTTGCCTATAACTTCAAACGACCCTAATCAATTCTTTGGCAAAAACTACGCAAATATAGTTGACTTTATTGTTTTTCGTTTATATCTAAATCAAATTGTAAATATTTTTTGGAAAATATAAAACTATGAGTAATTTCACACAAAATTATTAATAAACACACATTCGAAATTATTATGCAAGATATTAAAGATTCATTTTCCGAATGGTTTAGTATGCTGAATGACAACCAGTTGAAACTGGTTAAGGCAAATAGCGTGATTTTGAATTACACCAAAGGAGAGACCATCTGCAAGCAAGGAGCGTTCGCGTCGAACGTTTATTTTGTCGAAGATGGTTTTATGAAGGCCTACAAAGAGTATAAAGACGGGTATCTGATTATGCGTTTTGTGCAGAAAGGCGAGGCCATCGGGCTGTCGTCGGTGTATAATAAAGGTGTCTTCCTCTACACGGTGGCCAGCGTAGGCACGTCGAATGTGTTGTCGGTCACGGCCGATGTTGTTAAGCAGCTCATCCGCCAGAACCCTGATTTTGCCGAGAAGGTGATAACCTACCTTAACAAAATCACCTGTGAGGAGCACGAGCGTGTTATCAGCTTGACACAAAAGCAGTTGAATGGCCGTATTGCCGATGCAATCTTGCATTTTGCCAACAATATCTACAAATCGGACGAGTTCAATATGCAAATCACCCGCCGCGATGTGGCCGATTTCTGCGCAATGTCAACCGAGAGCGCCATCCGTATCTTCAAGGAGCTCGACAGCGACAAGATTATCAAAATCGACGGCAAGAATCTGAGGATTATCAGCAAGCAGCTGCTCGAGAACTTGAGCGAGTTCGGTTGATGAATGTGTAATCTGCTATCTGTCAATAATATGAGATTTTTTATTCTGTCGGCTCTGATGTTGGTCTCAACCATTGTGGCGGCGCAGCGCACCGAGCATTGCTACGATGATTCGGACACGCTGCTCATTGTGGGCGGCGCGCTTATTAATAGCAATAACTATATGATTGACAGAACAAAACTGCAGAAAAACGATTCGGTTTTTGTCAATCGCCCGGGTTTTGTGGTAGAGAGTTTCAAAGTGAGCGCGTTCACGCTTGGCCAGAAAGTCGCCATAACCAACACCGGCAACGTTTTCAACGACGAGGTGATGGAACAATTGATAAATAATGAATCGATTTTTAAGTTTTTTTACTTAAAAGATATAATTTTGCGCACCAATGACGGACGGAAGGTTTCGCCATCGACACGTTCAATAAAAATAACATTCACAAATTAATGCAATGAATAGTAAATTGTTGAAACTGATTCTGATACTGTTGGTCGTACTCCCTTTTTCGGGACAGGCGCAAACTAACGACTATTCAATGCGCCGTTGCTGGGGCTATCATAAAGACAGTTGCAAGGTCAGCAAGAACATATACTACCGGGTTGTCGAAGGCTCGCGTAGCGCATTGTTTGTCAAGGGGCAGACATCGCGAATCTCCACCACTATATATAATGGCCGCGACTATCGCATCTCGTTCTGCCACGACCAGGTGCTGGGCTCTGAGATTGTGATGCGAATCATCGACGCCGAGAACGGTAACACTCTCTACGACAACACTGAAGACGGTTTCTCATCGGATTTTGAGTTTACGGTGACGCAAACGCGCGAAATCTACATTGAGATTTCGGTGCCGGGCAAGAGCCGCTATTCGGAGGCGGCCGAAGATGCCGATTTGGTTTTTGTGAGAAAAGATACGGAGATGGGGTGCATCGGCATTTTGATTGAGCATATGATTACCCCCGTCAAAGGATTCTGATGTTTAGATTCGCGCTATCGGCTCTGCTCTGTCTGCTTGCGGCGCAACTGAGTGCGCAGGATTGTTACGATTATTACAAACGAAACTGCGGCCGCAGTATCAACGGCCGGTTCCCATACACAGTCAATAACTCGTCGGTAAGTTCGGCTTTTGCGCCGGGCGAGAGCAAATGCTATTACGGCGAGCTGATTCAAGGCAAAGACTACCGCATAACCATCTGTTCCGACTCTCTTTACAATGGAGTTGTGGCGTTGCTCATTCGCAACGATGACGGCAAAATCCTGTACGACAATTCGCAGGACGATTTCAATGTCAACATCGAGTTTTCGTGCCGCAAGACCAACTCCGTTGAGTACATTCTGACGGTTCCCCGCCGTTCTGATGTCGATGAAAAAACGAAAGGTTGCGTTGGTATGCTCATCGAGGAGATGGTTACTCCGCAGATTGGATTTTGATGGATTGCCATTCAAAAGTCCTTCAATCCCTCAATTAATGGCTAAACACATAGCTGATAATATTAGCGCCCATTTGTAGGGCCTCGAGGTGTTTCTCGGGCGAATCGTTGTGGACGGCAATGTCCTCCCAGCCGTCGCCGAGGTCGCATTCGTGGCTGAAGAAGCAGACAAGGCGGCCATCGACAAAAAGCCCGAATCCTTGCGGTGGCAGGTTGTCGTGTTCGTGGATTTTGGGCAGGCCGTTGTTAAAATGATATGCAGTGTGGTAAATATCGTGATTGAAAGGCAGTTCAACAAACTCCTGGTCGGGGAACACTTTCTTCATCTCGCGGCGTACATATTGCTCAATGCCGTAATTGTTGTCGATGTGCAGGAAGCCGCCGGCCTCAAGGTATTTGCGCAGGTTCAGAACGTCGGACTCTGAAAAGACAATATTCCCGTGTCCGGTGAGGTGGACGAACGGGTAGTTGAACAGGTCGAAACTGCCCACATCAACAGTTGACGGTTCGGGATTGATGTTGGTGCCGATGTTTTTGTTGCAGAACTCAATCAAGTTGGGCAGCGATGTCGGGTTGGCGTACCAGTCGCCGCCGCCGTTGTATTTGAGCAAGGCGATGCGCACCGGCTGCGCTTGCAGTGCCGAGCAGGAGAGCAGCGCGGCTGCGATGAGCAAGATTCGGTGGGCGAGTTGTTTCTTCATTCTTGTTTAAGCAGATTGACGGTGTGGCAGGCGGCCAGTCCGGCGGTTTCGGTGCGCAAACGGCTGTCGCCCAGATGAACGCATCGGTATCCGTTGGCCACGGCCAGCTCCACTTCGGCGGGTGAGAAGTCACCCTCGGGGCCTATCAATATGGTGTATTCGCTCTCGCTGTCAACCATCGATTTCAGCGACGCGCGGTCGGTCTCCATACAATGCGCGATGAGTTTTTTCCCGCTGCGGCTGGCTTTCACGAAAGTGCTGAAATCTGTGGGCTCGTCAAGCACCGGCTTGAAAGCTTTTATTGATTGCTTCATAGCCGAGAGGATGATTTTTTCGAGCCTGTCGGTGTTGATGGTACGGCGCTCGGAGCGTTGGCAGATGAGCGGTGTGATGGTGTCGATGCCCATCTCGACGGCCTTTTCGGTGAACCATTCAATGCGGTCGGCGTTTTTGGTTGGCGCAATGGCGATGTTCACCTTGTAGTTGCGTTGTCCGTAGTTTTCGGTTTTCTGCTCGATGCTGAACGTGCAGTGTTTCGGGTTGGCGTCGTCGATGGTGGCGAGGTAGTAGCCGCCAGCGCCGTCGATGAGCGAAATTTGGTCGCCGTGGGCCAGCCGTAGCACCTTCACGCAGTGTTTCGACTCCTCTTCGGTCAGCGTGCAGTCGCCGTTGATTATTTGCGGTGTGTAGAAAATGTGCATCGTCAGTTTTTTCGGCAAAATAAACAAAAGTTGCCGCAGGTTGAGCCGTTGTTGCGCAAAATGCTACTTTTGGCAAAAAACACGATGACAAAAATTGGCTTACTCTCTGACACTCACGCGTATTTCGACAGCGATATGCGCAAGTTTCTTGAACCTGTCGACCAGATTTGGCACGCCGGCGACATTGGCAGCGCGCAGTTGCTCGACGATTTGCGCCAATTCCGCCCGGTGACGGCTGTTTTTGGCAATATCGATGATACCAATATGAGAATGATGGTGCCTGAGTTTCAGGTGTTTACTGTTGGGCAGGCGAAGGTCGTGATGACGCACATCGGCGGCTATCCGGGCCGTTACGAGCCTAAAGCCCGCAAAATGTTGCTGGCCGAGCGTCCGCAGATATTTGTGAGCGGCCACTCTCATATTCTTAAGGTGATGTACGACAAGCAGTTGCAGTGCCTTCATCTGAATCCGGGCGCGGCGGGAGTTTATGGTTTTCACACCGTCAGGACAATGCTGCGCTTCACAATCGATGGCGCAAACATTAAGGATTTGGAGGTTTGGCAGACACCAAAACGGAAGGTGTGAGGCCCGATTGTAGCTCCCGCTATGTTTTTTTATGACGATTGCCAATTTTTAAATTAAGAATATCCGCTGCGGCAGCAGTTGTGAGCCAAGTGTTTTTGCTATTTTTATGGCTCATAAATTATGAGAAAAGGGTTTGCAATATTGTCGCTGATTTTTTTTGCCGCGCTGAGCCATTTGCTGAGCGCGCAAGACATCGACAGTCTTGAAACCGTAGCCGCCAACGCCCCGAATGTCACCAAGCGGATGAATGCTGTCAGCCAGCTGTCGTTCAGCATTATAGAAACCGACGGCCAGCGCTCCGACGAGCTTTTCCGTGAGGCGATGTCGTTCTATATCAATAAGAAACAATATGAAACGGCTTTTGAAATCATCCGCAACCGAGTTGCCAAATGCGGCGAGCTTGGCCGTACCGATTTGATTATCAGCGCCATCGACGGGCAGGAGATGTTTCTTAGCCAGCTCAGCGACAGCTCCGAGGTTATAAAAATCTACATTGCAGCAAGCAACGCAATGTTTGAGGCGCAGAATTACGAGCTGGCGGCCATCTACCTGATGAAATCGCAGGCCATCGCGGAAGCGATAGGTGATACAGCCACGCTGGTCCACAATGCAATCAACATCGGCTATTGCTATTCCATAATCAACAACGATGAGCGCTCAATTGCCTATTACAAAGAGGCTGAGCGACTTACAATTCTGATGGGCGATACTCGCGGTCTAATCGATATTTATTTGAACCTCGGCACCGCCTACGAGTACCGCCATTCGCTCGACACGGCTCTCGATTATCACTTCAAATCGTTGAAATACAGCCTTCAAACCGCCGATTCGTCGCTTTTGTGGCTCACATACTACAATATTGCCTACGTCTATTACGACTACAAAAAATACGATGAGGCGCTTGACTATTGCCGCCAGTCGATTAAGGCTGCAAATATTGGTTACAGCCCTTGGCCCAAGGACTATCCGATGCTGTATTCACTTGTGGCAAAGGTGTTTGACAGCTTGGGACAAAACGATTCGGTTGTGGCCTACCATCAGCTTAGTCTTGAAAGTTATCGCGAAAGCGGCAACCTGAATGGCGAGGCAATGGCCCTCAGTATGATGGGCGATACCTACCGCGAGATGAAAAGGTACCAGCTCGCTTTGAAATCGTACAAGCAGGCTCTTGATATTTGCTTGAACAACAATATTTTGGGTTTGCAAAAAGACATTTATGAGGGAATGTCGAAACTTTATTCCGCCAACCGCAACTACGAACTTGCCTACAGCACACTTGAAAAAGCCAGTCTGATTACCGACAGTTTGCTTAACAGCGAGCGGGAGCAGGCGAGGAGCTCGCTCACCAAACAGCTGCAAACCAAGGAACAGGTGATGCTTATTGAGCACGAAATGAGCGAGGAACGCCAGCGCGAGCAATTCCAGAACGAGCGCCAGAACGCCCGCCACCGTATGCTTGTCGGCATTTTGTCAACCTTGGCGTTGATAGCCGTGGTTATGATTCTTATGCAGATGCACGTGCGCCGAATCAACACGCTGCTCAAAAAGGCCAACGGTGAGATTAACATGCAGAAAAGCAAGCTCGAAAAGGTGTCGGCTGAGGTTCGCCGGCGTTATAAATTCCTTGATTTGCTGATAAATACCATCCCGATGCCGCTCATCTACATCAAGAGCGACAAGAGCGCGGTGCTGGGCTGCAACGAGGCGTTTGAGCAGCTTTGCGGAGTTTCGCGAGGTGCGATAATCGGCTCCGACATCGACAACCTGAGCCGGCAAGTTGGTATTGAATGTAATCTTGATGATGCGCGTACCACACGGAAAATCAGGCAGATGCAATTCTCCGACGGTAAAGTCCGCGATGTGATTTGCTACGTTAGCGAAATCTCCGACGAGGGCGGCTACGGCGATTTGTTCTCGGTTGTGATGGTTGATGTTACCGAGCTTGAAAACATCAGGCGCGAGTTGTGCCAGTCGCAGCAGAAACTCGAGGAGGCGCTCAGCGTTAAAACCAAGTTCTTCAGCATTTTCGCCCACGACCTGAAAAATCCGTTTAACGGCATTCTTGGAATGACCAACCTGCTTGTTGATTATTACGAGAATTATTCGGCCGACGATATTAAGAAGTATCTGAATGTAATAAACGATTCTGCCACAAGGGTTTACGGTCTGCTTACCAATCTGCTCGACTGGGCTAAGTCGCAAACCGGAATGATTGAGGTCAAGCCCACAAACTTCTACATATCAGAGCCGATAAACGAGGCGCTGTCGGTCAACAAATACAATATCGACCAGAAAAACATTAAGATAGTTCTGCAGATTGACTACGAATACAGCGTGATGGCCGATAAGAATATGATTCTGACAGTGTTCCGCAATCTGATTGGCAACGCGTTGAAATACACGCCTCAAGGTGGCCGCATAACCATTGCCGCCCGTCTGAACGGCGACAACAAAATCGAGGTTTCGATTAGCGACAGCGGCGTCGGCATTCCGCCCGAGAACTTGCCGCGTCTCTTCAATGTCGACCAGCCATTAACCACTCCTGGTCTCGAAAATGAGAAGGGCTCTGGCCTTGGACTCATTATCTGTCAGGAGTTTGTACGGCGCAATGGCGGTCAGATTGCCGTCAGCAGCGAGGTGGGCAAAGGCACAACCTTCACCTTCACCTTGAACCGCGCATAGGCTATTTCCGGCCTTTTTTATCTTTTCGCTTGCCTTTATTCTTCGTGTCAGCCTTTAATTTGCTGTGTTTCTTTGGTTTGCGCTCGGAGGCGAAATCGTCGTCAGCTTTCTTGCCTCTGCGGCGCGGAACAGCCTCATATTCAGGATGGTCGGGACGTTCAGCCTTGCGGCCACGGCGGCGTGTTACGTTGTCGTTAAAGAAATCGAAGTTGAAATCCGACTCGTCGAAAACCTTGCCACTGAACTTTTTACGATCGATTTTCACGTTCTGGCGTTTGTCCTTGTCTTTTCCCTTGTCCCGGCTTTTTCCTTTGGCTGGTGCGCTTTCGCGATAGTCGGCCGAGTCGGCTTTCGATTTCTTTTTGGAGCGTTTCTCCTGCATCGGCGCTGTTTGGTTTGAGGCTAAGCCGAATTCAACGTTCTCGTTGTCGTACATAACGGTCTTCATTGCTTCCATAACCTTGTCAACTGCCTCGTTTTCAATCTCGAAGAACGAGAAGTTGCGTTGCAGGTCGATGCGGCCGATGTCGATGCTCTTGTCGTGGGTGGCGTCGTTTATCAACCCGAGCAGGCGCGGAACCGACAAACCGCGTTTGGTGCCCACGTTGATGAACAATCGCGTGTAATCGTCGTCGTTGCGGCGTTTCCGCTCTTTGCGTTCGCCGCCGTCGCCCTTGCCTTTGCCTTGCGACGGCTCAACGTTCAGGTCTTCGGCGCTTCGGTAGTATTCAATAAAACGGTTAAACTCCAGTGACACAAATCGTTTGATAAGCTCATCCTTGTCCAGCCACGACAGTTTTTTGTTGGCCATTGGCAGATAGGCTGCAATCTCGTCCTCGTTCACCTCAACGCGTTCAAGCTTGTCGAGCACGTTATAAAGGCGCTTTTCGCAGATTTCGTCACCGTTGGGCACTTTTTTCAGCTCAAATGGCTTACCTACAAGTTTTTCCAGCTCACGGATTTTTCGCATTTCGCGCGAGTGGACGATTGACATCGATATGCCTGATTTACCGGCGCGGCCGGTACGTCCGCTGCGGTGGATGTACACTTCGGGGTCGTCGGGCAGATTGTAGTTGATGACGTGTGTCAGGTCGTTCACGTCGAGTCCGCGTGCGGCAACGTCGGTGGCGATGAGCAGTTGCAGCGAGCGGTCGCGGAAGCGGCCCATAACGGTGTCGCGTTGGTCTTGCGACAGGTCGCCGTGCAGGGCGTCGGCATTGTAACCGTCTTGTATCAGCTTGGCTGCCACCTCTTTAGTTTCGCTTCGGGTGCGGCAGAACACAATTCCGTAAATGTTCGGGTTGATGTCGGCCAATCGCTTGAGCGCCAAATATCTATCGGCAGCTTTCACCATATAGTATTCGTGGCGCACGTTCTCGGCACCGGAGTTTTTCTTGCCCACGGCAATCTCTTCGGCGTCGTGCATATAGTTCATTGCAATTTTGCGCACACCGTCGGGCATTGTGGCCGAGAAGAGCAGCGTCTGCTTGGTGTCTGGCGAGTTGCTGAGAATATTGTCGAGGTCCTCTTGGAATCCCATATTCAGCATCTCGTCGGCCTCATCAAGTACAAGCCATTGTATATTGTTGATTTTCAGCGCTCCACGTTTAATAACGTCGAGCACGCGGCCCGGTGTGCCAACCACAATGTGTGCACCGCTTTTGAGCAGTTTAATCTGCGGATTGATGTTGGCGCCGCCATACACGGCAACAATCGATAGGCCTTCGGTGTATTTTGCAAAACGTGTCAGGTCGTTGGCAATTTGCAGACAGAGCTCGCGGGTGGGGCAGAGAACCAAAGTCTGCACGTCATTCGATTGCAAGTCAATCTGTTGCAGTATCGGCAAACCGAAACCGGCCGTTTTGCCTGTACCAGTCTGCGCCAGCGCCACCAAATCGGTGCGCGACGCAATGATTGCCGGAATTGTTTTCTCTTGGATTGGCGTCGGTGTCTCAAACCCGAGCTCGGTAATGGCCTTGATAATGTTCTCGTTCAGGCCGAAGTCAGTGAAGCTGCTCATTTCAAAAAATTAAGCCGCAAAAGTAGTTAAAAATCAATATTGTAAATTGTTTGCTCAAAAAGTTTTTTGCGGTCGCCGCCGAAGGCTCTTTTTGCCGTGTTTTCGGGCGTTTTTCTGT
This sequence comes from uncultured Bacteroidales bacterium, assembly GCA_902790595.1. GTDB lineage: Bacteria > Bacteroidota > Bacteroidia > Bacteroidales > SZUA-534 > RUG13583. The sequence continues at coordinate 381,099 of CADASL010000001.1, read as the reverse complement.
ACGGATAATGTGGTTAGGCATACTTTTTGTCCGTTGCTGCCACAAAAACGAAGATAATTGCAAATGATTGATTTTTCGAATCTCGACAAACCGGCCATCATCACAAAATGGCACACATATACCTTCGCAGAGCTGCAAGTGCTTGTGCAACAGTACGCAGCAACGTTCCGTAATGCCAGTGGCGACAAAATCGCCATTTATTCCGAAAACCGCCCAGAGTGGATTTTCGCCTTCTATGCCGGATGGCTCAATGGCAAGATTGTGGTGCCGATTGACGCCACAGCTTCAACCGATGAGGTTGCCTATATGCTCAACGACAGCCAGCCGTCGGTGGTGTTCTACAGCAACAAGAACCGCGCATCGGTGATTGAGGCCGCCAACGGGCTTAATTATTCGCCCAAGTTTGTCTGCCTCGATGAGATAGAACTGCCGCAAGTTGCTGAATCTGATTTTGTTACGCGTGATTATCCTGATAATAAGACCGCAATAATCGTTTACACATCAGGCACAACCGGAACACCCAAAGGCGTGATGCTCTCGTTTGCCAATCTGCGTGCCAACTGTGTTGAGGTTTGCGGCAATGTCGATATTTACCGCCCCGACCGCAAAGTGCTGATTCTATTGCCGTTGCACCACGTTCTGCCTCTTATGGGCTCGCTCATAATGCCGTTGTCGATTAGTGCCACGGTGGTAATGTCGCCGTCGATGCAGAGCGCCGACCTGATGGAAACACTTAAGAATAACCAGGTGGCCATAATTATTGGTGTGCCAAGGCTTTACGAGATGATTCATAAGGCAGTGAAGGTCAAAATTTCAGAGAATTTTGTCGCAAAAACGCTCTTTGCCTTGCTCTCAATCCGACCGAACAAGCACATTGGGCGTATTGTTTTCAAAAAAGTGCACGAGACATTCGGCGGTCACATTGACATTATGGTGTGTGGTGGCGCATCGCTGCCAACTGAGACGGGCCGTTTTTATAAAACGCTGGGTTTCACCGTGCTTGAGGGCTACGGAATGAGTGAGGCGTCGCCAATGATAACCTTCAACCGTCCCGGACGCGAGCGAGTTGGCACACCAGGCCAGCGACTTGAGAGCGTTGATATGAAAATTGTTGACGGTGAAATAGTTGCAAAAGGTCCGAACATTATGCAGGGCTACTACAACCGCCCCGAGGAGACTGCGCAGATAATTATCGATGGATGGTTGCATACCGGCGATTTGGGCTACATCGATAAAGACGGATACCTATATATTACAGGTCGCAAAAAGGAGATTATCGTGCTGTCTAACGGCAAGAATATCAATCCAGTAGAACTTGAAGAAAGCCTGATGGCCGCATCGCCGGTTATTAAAGAGGTGGCAGTGATGGAGCACAACGATATGTTGCACGCACTCATCGGCCTCGATTACAATCAGATGCAGCAAATGGAAATAACCGATGCTAATAAATACCTGAAAGACACGCTGTTTCCGGAGTACAACGCCCGCCAGTCGTCGTACAAGCGTATTATGCAGTTCACAATTATTGACCGCGAACTGCCACGCACAAATCTTGGTAAAATACAGCGTTACAAGTTGTTACAATTCGTAAATGCCGAGGCCAAAGTTGTCGCGAAGGAGCCGGAGCCCGATTTTGAGGAATACAAGAGTATCCGTGCATTTATTGAAGAGCAAACCAATCGCAAAGTATTTGCAAATCAGCATATTGAGTATGATGCCGCACTCGATTCGCTCGGTAAAATCGGGCTGATTGAGTTCATTCGCCAGTCATACGGCATTGATATGACCGAAGCCGAGTTGGTCGGGTTCACCAACATTGAGCTGCTGGCGCGTTATGTGTCGGAGCACAAAACCAAGCTGCAGGTTGAAACCATCAACTGGTCGCTGATTCTCAAAGAAAGAAAGCAGTTCAAATTGCCCAACACATCGATTTTCCAAGGAGTGATTAAGAACGTGAGCAAAGCACTTTTCAAGCTGATTTTCAGGTTTAAAGGCGAGGGAGCGGAGCAGATTCCGCAAGGGCCGTGCATTATTGCCCCAAACCACCAGAGCTTCTTCGACGGCTTGTTTGTGGCGTCGTTCATCAAGCGAAGCACAATGCGGAAAACATACTTTTATGCTAAGAAAAAGCACGTCAAAAATCGTTTTCTGCAACTGATGGCCCGCCGCAACAACGTGATTGTTATGGATTTACACAACGAGCTTAAAGAGTCGATACAGAATTTGGCAGAGATTCTGCGCCGTGGCCGCAACGTTATAATTTTCCCCGAAGGCACGCGCACAAACGACGGCTCGATAGGCGAGTTCAAAAAGACCTTTGCCATTTTAAGCGCCGAGCTTAACGTGCCCATTGTGCCGGTTGCCATCAGTGGCGCTTATGAGGCGCTGCCACGGGGCAAACACTTGCCGCATTTCTTCTCGAAGATAAACGTGAAATTCCTAAAACCAATATATCCAAAGGGTTACACTTACGATTCGCTTTGCAACACTGTCAAAAACAGTATTGGCAACTGTCTGAAAAAGAAATAGAACAACGCCGGCTTGCCGCCGTATTCCTATTTGTATATATATAATAGGTGTGGTAGTGTGGTTTTCTGAGTCGAAGCGGAAGGTTTTTGCCCGATGCAAAGCAAAGCGGCTCGTTGTAAGTGCCAATTACAGCTCAAAGTTTTGGCTGCCGTTTACTTGTATTTCAACAGTAATTTGCGGTTTCTGATTTTTTCCTGGCCCGATAAAGTGTCGCGGTTCACGTGCCTGATGGCCTCAATGGTGAACGTAGCCGCCGGGTCTTGCTCGTTGACGATGGCCACCACGTCTTTGGCCTTGCGCCGAGTGGTGATGATGTACAGAATACCCACAGGCCCGTTATGGTCCTCGGCGTTGGTCACGGTGGCGCTAAAGCCGTTGTCATATAGTTTTGAAACCAAAGCGGAGTAGTTGCTTGCCGTGATTATGCGGATGAGCTCGTGCCCCAGAGCCAGTTTTTCCTCAATAAGCATTCCCACATAGTTTCCAGTGGCAAAGCCGGCGGCGTAGCCAATGTAGCACGCCCAGTTATCGATGTTCTGGATGATGTTGCTGATGGCCACAATCCAAATCAGTGTCTCGAAAAAGCCTGTCAGCGGAGCCAGTTTCTTGTAGCCTTTCGCCACCAGAATAATACGGATGGTGCCAATGCTCACATCGGTCACGCGCGCGCAGAAAATCAGCAGCGGCAATACAACGTATGAATAGAAGTCGAACATTGGCAACAAGTTTTGATTTTACTTGCTGGCGTCGGTAATAATTTCAATGGGGAATTTCACCATTTTTGACAGACGCTCGGCCTGCATTTTCGAGTCGAGGTCATCGGGAGTGTAGTGCCAGCGCACCGAAACCTTCGACACAGAGGCCGGAATCGCGTCAAGCATAGCGAACAGCCTGGCAATCTGCTTCATCGACGATGAGTTGATGTACTCAAAGTTAAGGTCGAATATTGTTACTGGGTTCGGAGCCTGAATATACTCGCGCCACCAGTCGATGATGGGAGTGTAGACAGCAATTGCGTTTTCCGGAATGGAGCGTCCGCTTATTGAAAATGTGTTGTTTTCCTTGTCGAGACAAACTTTAGGTGCGTGTTCGTTTCCTGTTTCAATGTATCTCTCCATTCCGTTTATATTGATATTTGCACAAATATAGCAGAAATTTTATTGTCAACCGGCGAGAATGTGCAATCAATTTTCTGATGGGTGCGCAGGCGCATTTCGGCAAGTCCCAGGCCGCATTTCTTGCGAGTGTCAGCCTCGGCTGAGGTCAGATTCTTGTCATAAAAATCGTTCAGCTCGGGTTCTGTCAACGAATTGATGAACTCGATGGCCTCTTTCGCCTTGTCGATGTTTGTGTTTTCGATGTAGTTGACCGTATTCAACTGGTATGATGTGCCGTTGTGGCTTACAAAGAAAATGCCCTTGTTGGCGCTTTCACCCGATTTATATCCGTGTTTCACAATGTTTTGCAGCAACTCAACAATGCAGTAAACCATCCGTTTCCTGAAGTTCAAATCCTTGTTAATCAGGTGCTCCTCCAGAATCGACAGAATGTGCAAAAGACTGTCTTGATTGTGCAATCCGTTGTAAATCAGAATAATGTTCTGCTCGTTGATGGTTTTGTGGATGGCTTTGATTGTCTCCATCGACTCTACCGGTTGGCCGCTGTCGCAATTATTGTCATCAGTGAACACTTTCGTACCCATATAGAAATATGAGTAGTTGTCGTTGATGTCGGAGAAGTCGAAATCGAGTTTATTGCCCGATTTGCGCGCCATCTCAATCAAACCTAATCCGGCACCACCTTTGTTCGAAATCTTGTCGTTGTTTAGCACCTCTTTGTAGAAGAGTTTCAACGATTCGGAGTCGAGGCTGTTTATTTTTTCGAGCTGCTTGATTAGTGCGGGGATGTTGACTTTAAGAATGGGGTTGCCGGTGGTGATATAATATTTGCCGTTATGGTTTTGGATGATGAAGATTCCGGCTTGATTCGGGTCGGTGGCGGCCTCCTGACCATCAATTTCCTGATGGCGTGTTACGTTCTGGAGACCTTCCACAAGGATGGTGAAAATGCGTTTTTTGATTTTAGAGTCCTCGCCAACGTTGCTCATACAAGCCTCGGTCAACAACAAAATGTTGTCGGTGATGCTTTGCGTGAACAATCCCCGGTATATGTAATTCAAGTTGTTACGAAGCATATCTTCGAACAAATCAAATACAAAACTTCTTTTAGAATCTCGGCACTCCATCCTTAAAAATTATTGAACTAAAGTAGTTTTTCTTTTTATCTTAACAAAAAAGTTGGGCAATTAATTTGCGTCAAAATCACTTTTGTTTTTAAGTCGGTAATAGTTAGTGTGTTAACAAAAAGTTAAACCGCCGAAAAAATAAAACAATTTCAAAATCCCATCGTTTCTTTGCTGTGTTTTTCAACGGTGCCTCTGGCGCCGGAGCATTTTTTAGGTTATTAATTCAAAAAATATGAAGTTATGAGAAAGTATTTGTCAATTGTGGTTGCGTCGGTGATTGGCGGGGCCATATCGGTTGCCATCTACAGCAATCTGACTAACAAACAGACGGCTTATGTGCAGAGCGATTCAACCTTGCAGGGCGCGCGCCCGATGCAGGTAAGCTATTCGGGAATGGTCGATTTCACGGCGGCTGCCAGCGCAACTGTCGATGCGGTGGTGCACGTTAAAATCCGCAGCCAGTATACGGTTGTAGAGAATCCAATCTACAACTTCCTGTTTGGCCGGCCCAACTATCAGCAGCAGGAGATGCCGGTTGTGGCGTCGGGTAGTGGTGTGATTATTTCGCGCGACGGCTACATCGTAACCAACAATCACGTTGTTGAAGGTGCTGACGCTCTTGAAGTTACGCTTGACGACAACCGAACCTTTACAGCAAAGGTCATCGGCGCCGACCCGACAACCGACATTGCTCTTATTAAGATTGACGGCGACAATTTCCCGTTCATTCCGTGGGGCAATTCCGACAATCTGAAAGTGGGCGAGTGGGTGCTGGCCATCGGCAATCCGTTCAATCTGGCTTCAACCGTGACGGCCGGAATTGTCAGCGCAAAAGCTCGTAATATTAACATTATCAACAAGAACACGGCTATTGAAGCCTTTATTCAGACTGATGCCGCGGTGAATCCCGGCAACAGCGGTGGTGCTCTTGTGAACACTGCCGGAGAATTGGTTGGCGTGATAACCGCCATTGCTAGCCCGACGGGCTCATTTTCGGGCTATTCGTTTGCCGTGCCGGAGCGCATCGCGCGTAAAATTGTTTCCGACCTGATGGAATACGGTACCGTTCAGCGTGCGTTTATCGGCATCAGCATCAACGAAGTGACATCGGAAACGGCGCAGAAGAACGGCGTGACAAGTCTGAAGGGCGTTTATGTCAGCTCGGTGGCCGATGGTGGCGCTGCGGCTGAAGCGGGAATCAAGGCTGGCGATGTCATTCTGAAGGTGAACGATGTGGAAGTGAACAAAGTTTCGGAGCTTCAGGAGCAGATTGGTCGCTATCGTCCGGGTCAGCAAATTAGCGTGACAGTGCTTCACGGCGAAAAAACGCGCACAATGAATCTGACACTGCGCAACATCGATGGTGGCACATCACTGCAAACTCAAGGTGAAACGATGGAGATTCTTGGCGCCAGTGTACGCACCGTCAACCCTCAGACGGCCAGCAGTTTGCGCATCCGCGGAGGCGTTGAGATAACAGCGCTTGCCGACGGCAAATTCAAGCAGGCCGGTATCAAAGAGGGTTTCATCATTACTTCGGTAAATCGTCATCCGATGCGTTCTGCCGACGAGTTGAAGGCGATTCTGTCGAACTCGAAGGGCGGAATCTACATCGAGGGCGTTTATCCGAACGGAAAATCGGCTTACTATGCATTTGGCATCTAAAGAATAGGATAACAGAATGGTTTAAAGTTTCATAGTGAGATTGGTTAATGGTTGCGGCGGCGGTTGGCTTCGGCTTGACCGCCGCCGTTGATTAATCCCGCAAAGGAAGTGGCGCTAAAAACCGAAATTTTTAAGTGAAAAAATGTAAGCGGCCCAATCGGTTGATAATAAAGGAGAAACGCGAATGTTAATATGTGGTTGGCAACCATTGCGGAAAAAAATAAAAAAATGTGTAACAAAAGCAATACCCTTACGTAAAAATCGTTGTTTTCGCAGAGGGAACTTGCGGAATCCCATACAGAATTTTGATAAATAAATCAGTATAAATGAGACAATTAAAGATTACAAAGTCCATTACCAATCGTGAGAGCGCGTCGTTGGACAAGTATTTGCAGGAGATTGGTAAGGAGGACTTGATTACGGTTGAAGAAGAGGTAGAATTAGCGCAACGAATCAGAAAAGGCGACCGCCTGGCGCTTGAGAAACTGACAAAAGCAAATTTGCGTTTTGTGGTTTCAGTTGCAAAACAGTATCAGAATCAAGGTCTTAGCTTGCCTGATTTGATTAACGAGGGTAACTTGGGCTTGATTAAAGCTGCCGAGAAATTCGATGAGACACGTGGTTTCAAATTCATATCATACGCAGTGTGGTGGATTCGCCAGTCGATTCTGCAGGCTCTGGCTGAGCAGTCGCGTATTGTGCGTCTGCCGTTGAACCAGGTTGGTTCGCTGAACAAAATCAACAAAGCATACTCGAAATTTGAACAAGAGAACGAGCGCGTGCCGTCGCCAGAGGAACTGGCCGCAATGATGGACCTTCCGAAAGAGAAAATTGTTGACACTCTGCGTGTTTCGGGCCGTCACGTTTCGGTTGACGCACCGTTTGTTGAAGGCGAGGACAACAGCCTGCTCGACGTGCTTGAAAACAAGGATAGTCCGATTGCCGACGATATGCTTATGAACGAGTCGCTGAGCCGCGAGATTGAGCGCTCTTTGGCCACTTTGACCGAGCGTGAGCGCGACATCATCCGTCTGTTCTTCGGCATTGGCTGCCAGGAGATGACGCTTGAAGAGATAGGAGAGAAGTTCGGTCTTACTCGTGAGCGCGTGCGTCAAATCAAAGAGAAGGCCATCCGCCGCTTGCGTCACACGTCGCGCAGCAAACTGTTGAAGACTTATTTGGGGTAATAGATAATGTTTAAAATGGAAAAAGTGAGTCTCGAAGGGGACTCACTTTTTTTATGCGATTGTAGCACACTTGGCATCGAATGCTATCAGTGTGCTGGAAAATTAAATCAGCGGAATATTATTATCACCGCAGGTCTTGCGCATATCGTCGGGCCAGATGCTGGCTTGGATTTCGCCAATGTGGGCCTTGCGCAGGAAGAACATACAGAGCCGCGACTGACCAATGCCGCCACCGATTGAGAGCGGGAGCGAGCCTTCGAGCAGACGCTTGTGGAAGTAGAGTTCCTTGCGCTGTTCCTGACCTGTGATTTCAAGCTGGTGCAGAAGGGCTTTTTTGTCAACGCGGATGCCCATCGACGACAGTTCGAGAGCGTGGCCCAGCACATCGTCCCAAACCAGAATATCGCCGTTCAGGCCAAAATGACCGTCGCCGGTAGGAGTGGTCCAGTCGTCGTAGTCGGGGGCGCGGCCGTCGTGCTTCTCGCCGTTGCTCATCACGCCGCCAATGCCCATAATGAACACCGCGCCATACTCTTTGGCAATGGCGTCTTCGCGCTCTTTCGGGGTCTTGTCGGGGTACATTTTCGCCAGGTCGTCGGCATAAATGAAGTGAATGCGCTGCGGAAGCTGCGGCTTGATGTCGGGAAACATCTCATACACAAGATATTCGGTGCGGCGCATTGCGTAGAAGATGCGTTTCACCGTTGTTTTCAGAAAATCGATGGTGCGGTCATCCTTGCCGATGCACAGTTCCCAGTCCCATTGGTCAACGTAGAGTGAGTGGGTGTTGTCGAGTTCTTCGTCGGCGCGGATGGCGTTCATATCGGTGTAGATGCCGAATCCGCTTTCTATCTCGTAATCAGCCAGAATCATACGCTTCCATTTGGCAAGCGAGTGGACGATTTCGGCCTTTTGTTCCTGCATATCTTTGATGGGGAAGGTTACGGGGCGCTCAACGCCGTTCAGGTCGTCGTTCAGGCCGGTGCCTTTGAGCACAAAAAGCGGTGCCGTCACGCGCCGCAGCCGCAGCTCGGCCGACAGGTTCGACTGAAAGAAATCTTTTATGCGTTGTATGCCCAGCTCTGTCTGAGTCAGGTTCAGAATAGGCTTGTAACCTTTTGGTAAAATAAGTTTGCTCATTTTCCGGTTTTTATTTGTGGCGCCAAAGGTATCAACAAAAATCAAAAAACAATAGATTTTCCGATTAATTTCACAGTATTATTTAAATTTTGATTATAAAATGCAAATTTTTAGTGCCTAAATTTTAAAAATCGTAACATAATACTTTATAATCCAAATGGTCTTTGCTGATAATGTTTTGATAGTCAGTCTATTGAACCGGTTTCATTATTATCACGCATATCGCAAAAAAAAGCACCACAATTCTGTGATGCCTTATAAAATCCGAGAAAAACCATTCAAATTCCTAATTCGTAACTCGTAATTCCTAATTCGTAATTCAAAATTTATTTCTCACATCGCTTTGTAAACGAAAACTTATTCTCTTCGTGGTGTATCAGCCTGACAATGTTCTTTCTATGGGTGATGATGAGCAGCACGCCAACAGCCACCGCAAACACCATTAGCGACACGATGCGAATTTGCAGCACGCCGATAATCATAATGGGGAAGGTGAGTCCGCCAAGCATTGAGCCTAGCGACACATATTTGCTGATAATCAGCACAACAACAAACACCCCGAAGCAAGCCAGCGCCGCCAGCGGACTGAGCGCGATGGCAATGCCCAGCAGCGTGGCCACGCCTTTGCCGCCTTTGAAATGCGCGTAGAGTGGGAAGATGTGCCCCAGAACGGCGCAGACGCCAAGCAGCAGTTGCAGGTTGACAAACGGCTCTGTGCCGCACTCATATCCAGAAAAATGAACCAGACACACTGCCAGCAAGCCTTTCAGCATATCGATGGCAAAGACAATCAGCCCAGGTCGGGTTCCCAAAACCCTGATGGTGTTGGTTGTTCCCGCGTTGCCGCTTCCGTGCTCGCGCACGTCGATTCCATAGATGCCCTTGCCAAGCCACACAGCCGTCGGAATGGAGCCAATCAGATAGGCTGCCAGACATAATATTCCGCACAAAATATATTCGTTCATTTTAATGTTTAAAGTTTAGCGCTTCGCTGTTTAGAAAGTTTAGTTTAAAGTTTAAGTGTTTAGTTTAAAGTTGAAACGCTGCGCTGTTTAACAGGTTTAAAGTTTAGTAGGTTTAGCGCTTCGTTGCTAGAATTTTTCAACTTTCTAAACCTTTTCAACCCACTCAACTTCAAACTTTACACTTTACTCGTTCCCCTTTACAGAATAATCCATAAACAAAAACCCCGCCAAACGGCAGGGTTTCTGAATAAATATTTTTGTAATATGAATTACAATTTCGGACCAGCGGCAACCAGAGCCTTGCCAGCTTCGTTGGTTGTGTACTTCTCGAAGTTCTTGATGAAGCGGCCAGCCAGGTCTTTTGCCTTAGTTTCCCATTCCGATGCGTTGGCGTAAGTGTCGCGCGGGTCGAGGATGGCAGGATTAACTTTCGGCAGAGCGGTCGGAACTTCAAAGTCGAAGAACGGAATCTTCTTGGTCTCAGCCTTCAGGATTGAACCGTCGAGGATGGCGTCGATGATACCACGGGTGTCAGGAATCGAGATACGTTTGCCAGTACCGTTCCAACCAGTGTTAACCAGGTAAGCCTTGGCGCCCGATTTCTTCATTTTCTTAACCAGCTCTTCAGCGTATTTTGTCGGGTGCAACTCGAGGAATGCCTGACCGAAGCAAGCCGAGAATGTCGGAGTCGGCTCGGTGATACCACGCTCAGTACCAGCCAGTTTTGCGGTGAAGCCACTCAGGAAGTAGTATTGAGTCTGCTCAGGAGTCAGGATTGAAACAGGAGGCAGAACGCCGAATGCGTCAGCCGAAAGGAAGATAACGTTCTTAGCAGCAGGACCTGCGCTCTTGCCAGCAACTTTCTTAACAATGTTCTTGATGTGGTCGATTGGGTAAGAAACGCGGGTGTTCTCGGTCACGCTCTTGTCAGCGAAATCGATTTTGCCGTTCTTGTCAACAGTAACGTTCTCAAGAAGAGCGTCGCGTTTGATGGCGCCGTAGATGTCGGGCTCGTTCTCTTTCGAAAGGTTGATAACCTTAGCGTAGCAGCCGCCTTCGAGGTTGAACACGCCTTCGTCGTCCCAGCCGTGCTCGTCGTCGCCGATGAGCAGACGTTTCGGGTCGGTTGAAAGGGTGGTCTTGCCAGTTCCTGACAAACCGAAGAAGATAGCGGTGTTCTTGCCTTCCATATCGGTGTTGGCCGAGCAGTGCATTGATGCGATGCCCTTCAAAGGCAGGTAGTAGTTCTGCATTGAGAACATACCCTTCTTCATTTCACCACCGTACCAGGTGTTGATGATAACCTGCTCGCGGCTCTTGGTGTTGAAAGCAACGCAAGTCTCAGAGTTCAGGCCGAGTTCTTTGAAGTTGTCAACTTTAGCCTTCGATGCGTTGTAGATAACGAAGTTAGGCTCGAAGTTCTTCAACTCTTCTGCAGTCGGGCGGATGAACATATTCTCAACAAAGTGAGCCTGCCAGGCAACTTCAACAATGAAGCGGACAGCAAGACGGGTTGCTTCGTTGGCGCCGCAGAAAGCGTCGACAACATAAAGTTTCTTATTTGAAAGTTCTTTCTTTGCGATTTCCTTAACCTTGTTCCAAACGTCTTCGCTCATTGGGTGGTTGTCGTTCTTGTAAGCGTCCGATGTCCACCAAACGTTGTTGTGGCTCTCGTCGTTGTCAACAATGTATTTGTCCTTCGGCGAGCGGCCAGTGAAGATGCCAGTCATAACGTTAACTGCGCCAAGTTCAGTTTCCTGACCTTTTTCGTAACCTTCAAGAGCAGGATTGATTTCTGCCTTGTAGAGTTCGTCGTAAGAAGGGTTGTGTGCGATTACAGTTGAGCCTGTAATGCCGTACTTCGTTAAATCTAAATTACTCATAATTAATATTTTAAAAAGTTATAACTATATTTTGCCTTTTTGCCGCAAATATAAGCCGAAATAAACAAAAAGCGAGCCGAACTCTTCAAATAAATTCTTTTAAGTGATTTTCGTAGAAAAATATTTTGAGAATGATTTAGATGTATTGAAAGTGAATGTTTTATGTAGAATAAATCTGGCTTTGCAGGAAGAAAGTGTGTTATAAAATATATTAATGTACCATAATATAATTGTGGTCAACAAACGGATTATCTTTCGAAAATCTGCAAGTATGCAGTGTGCTTTTGGCTGGTATGTTGAGTCCTGACTATTGTGTACGCAATAGTCGTTCACTTTTTTTTGAAGCATAAACGGTTGAAATAAAGAATTTTTGTATATTTGCATTGCATTCCAAAGGGGCGAGTCCTGCGATGCAGCATAAGCACCGGAAGTAAAGCCGTTGAGCAATCAACGGTTTTTTTTGTTAGAATGGATAAATGTCGGATTCATAATTGGTTATAAAATAATAACCGTGAATGCCCATTTTTCTTAATCTTTTTAATTCGTTGAAAATCTTACGGTTCATTGTATCGAACTGAAAAAGAATCTGCTCTGCGCCTTGTTCGCGAATGGCGTGAACAGCGTATTTTACAATATTGTTTGCGCTACCGGTTCTTTTTAAGTCAGCCTTTTGGTTGTCGAAGATAACATCGGGGGACGGAACGCGAGGTTTTTCGCCTAATCTGACAATCTTATGCCCGGCTTTGGCAAAAACGATGCACATATCTTTTTCTTTATCAGATTTTTGCTTCTCTTGCTTGTTAAGATTTGCGGTTTGTAATCTTGCGGCTTCTGTAACTACATAACCTTTGCTTTTTTCATCGTAAAAAGTCCTTTCATACAACTCTTCATCAAAAAAATCGAACTCTATTTTGGTGTCTTTCTGCATTTATCTGTTTTTTACCCAATAAATTCAGCATCTCACGACCGCGGATGGAACCGCATAATCGTATCTCGCAGATATTCGCGGTCGAGGTGGGTGTAGAGTTCGGTGGTGGTGATTGACTCGTGGCCGAGCATTTCCTGAATGGCGCGCAGGTCGGCGCCACCTTCGAGCAGTTGCGTGGCAAACGAGTGGCGGAACGTGTGCGGGCTGATGGTCTTTTTTAGGCCGATTTTGGCGGCAAGGTCTTTGATGATGGTGAAAACCATTACGCGCGTCATTTTCTTTCCGCGACGGTTCAGAAACAGAATATTTTCGTCTTTGCGATTGATATCCAATGTGTTGCGATAGTTGTGAATGTAGAGCGTGATGGCGTCTTTCACGCAGCGCCCCACGGGAACCAATCGCTCTTTGCTGCCCTTGCCTTTGATTTTCACATAACTCTCGTCGAAGTGCAAGTCGGTGATTCGCAGATTGATAAGTTCCGAAACACGCATTCCGCAGCCGTAGAGCGTCTCAAGAATGGCGCGGTTGCGGTAGCCCGTTTCGCTGTCAAGGTCGACGGCTTCAATCAACTGGTCAATCTCTTCGGGTGAGAGCACGGTCGGCAATTTGCGGCTAAGTTTCGGTGTCTCAATCAGTTCCGACGGGTCGGAGTCGATGATGTCGTGAATCAGCAGGTATTTGAAAAACGATTTGATGCCCGACAGAATCCGAGCCTGCGAGTGTGCGCTCATACCGTCGTCGGCGTCGAGTTCGTCAATGAAGGCGCGGATTTCGATTGGCTTGACGTCGACTGGCGACGGCGCTTTCGAGAAGTTGATAAACCGCTGAATATCCGCCATATAGGCTTCGATGGTGTTTGCCGAAAGCGATTTTTCCAACTTCAGAAAGTTCTTGTAACTCGTCAGGTAGTCAGCCCAAATCATATCCGATTGATAATTAGTGAATAAACATATTTTCGTTATCCGAATAACAAAAATACTCTAAATTTGGTATGTTTGTCGGCATTGAACGTAATTTTTAAACATAACAATATGAATCTTTTAGAGCAAATCAAAGAGAACGCCAAGCGGCAGAAGCAGACAATTGTTCTGCCCGAAGGCTACGAGGAGCGCACCATTAAGGCCGCCGACGCAGTTATCGAACAGGGCATTGCCGACATTATTCTGATTGGCAACAAGGCCGAACTGGAGAAGAAAGCAGCCGATTTCGGATTGAAGAATATCGCGAAAGCGCAGATTGTTGACCCTGAGGACCACCCGCGCAAGCAGGAGTTTATCGACAAACTGGTTGAACTGCGCAAGAACAAAGGTATGACGCCCGAAGAGGCCGCCCGTCTGCTCAAGAATCCGCTCTATCTGGGCGCGATGATGGTGAAGGTGGGTATGGCCAAAGGCGAGGTTGCTGGTGCCGACAACGCTACTGGCGACGTGCTTCGTCCTGCTTTTCAGATAGTTAAGACAAAACCTGGCATTTCGTGCGTTTCAGGCGCGTTTGTTATGGTGCTGAAAGACAAAACGTATGGTCAGGACGGTATTATGGTGTTTGCCGACTGCGCCGTGCTTCCCGTGCCCACAGCGCAGGAACTGGCACAGATTGCCGTTGAGGCTGGCAAAACCGCCAAAGCCATTGCTGGAATCAAGGAGCCGAAGGTGGCTATCCTGAGTTTCTCGACCAAAGGCAGCGCAAAGCACGAGGTTGTTGACAAGGTGATTGAGGCTACAAAAATCGCCAAAGAGATGGCGCCCGAACTGGATATCGACGGTGAGCTTCAGGCTGATGCCGCCATTGTTCCGGGCGTGGCCGCAAAGAAGGCCCCAGGCAGCGACATTGCCGGCAAGGCCAACGTGCTGGTGTTCCCGTCGCTCGAAACGGGCAATATCTGCTACAAACTTGTTCAGCGTTTGGGCAACGCCGAGGCTTACGGCCCGATTCTGCAAGGTATGGCCGCACCAATCAACGACCTTTCACGCGGCTGCTCTGTTGAGGATGTGGTCAACGTAATTGCAATAACCTGCAATCAGGCAATCGCTTTAAATCAATAAGTTATGAACGTATTAGTATTGAATTGCGGCAGTTCGTCGCTCAAATATCAACTCATTGATATGAACACCCGCAGTGTCCTGGCAAAGGGCATTTGCGAGAAAATCGGAATCGAAGGTTCGTCGCTCACGCACAAGCCGACAGGGAAGGAGCAACTGGTTGTCAATCAGCCGATGCCCGACCACAAGGCAGCCGTCAAACTGGTGATGGACGCTCTGCTTGACGCGAAATACGGCGTGGTGACAAGTATGGATGAGATTCAGGCCGTTGGCCACCGCGTGCTGCACGGCGGCAAGTATTACAGCGGCTCGATTCTGATTAACGACGATGTGAAACGCGTTATCCGCGAGTGCTTCGACCTTGGTCCGCTTCACAACCCTGCCAACCTGATTGGCATTGAGGCTTGCGAGGCTCTGATGGGCAACACCCCGCAGGTGGCCGTGTTCGACACCGCCTTCCACCAAACAATGCCCGTCAAGGCTTATCTCTACTCGCTTCCGTATGAGTATTACGAGAAATACGCCATTCGCAAGTACGGCTTCCACGGAACAAGCCACTGGTACGTTTCGGGCCGCGCCATTGAGTTCGGCAAACTCGACAAGAAGAAATCGAAAGTGATTGTGGCTCACCTGGGCAACGGCGCAAGCATTTCGGCTGTTGTTGGTGGCAAGTGCGTTGATACGAGTATGGGCCTGACACCGCTCGAGGGCTTGGTGATGGGTACCCGCAGCGGCGATGTGGACCCTGCTGTGGTTCAGTATATTGCCAACAAGGAGAAACGCTCGGTCGACGATGTTCTGAACATTCTGAACAAGAAATCGGGTGTGCTGGGCGTGTCGGGCGTGTCGAGCGATTTCCGCGACCTTGAGGCCGCCGCCAAGGCTGGCAACGAGCGCGCAAAAATCGCCTTCGACTGCTTTATCTACCGCGTGGCCAAATACATTGGCAGTTACGTAGCTGCAATGAACGGCGTTGATGCAATCGCCTTTACCGCTGGTCTGGGCGAGAACAACGGTGCCGCCCGCAAGGCAATCTGCGACTATCTGGGCTACCTTGGCGTCAAAATCAGCAACACCAAGAACCAAATCCGCGGCGAGGAGGTTGTAATCTCAACACCTGCGTCGAAAGTCAAAGTGATGGTAATTCCGACAAACGAGGAGCTGGCCATTGCAATGGAAACGGTGAGAATAGTTAAATAATTGATTAATTGAATGCGTGAGGTATTGAATTAATTGATTAACAGAATAATAGAAAAAGCGAAGTCGGAGAGGGCTTCGCTTTTTTTGTGCCATCGTGCCAAACAAAAAAAGAGAATACCCAATGCGGATATTCTCTTTAGTTGCAAACAATTATCTTTTAGTTTGTTGCGTT
The DNA here is from genome assembly GCA_902790595.1 of uncultured Bacteroidales bacterium. GTDB lineage: Bacteria > Bacteroidota > Bacteroidia > Bacteroidales > SZUA-534 > RUG13583. Next base: position 365,146 of record CADASL010000001.1, on the reverse strand, counting down.
GCTTGCGGCAGGAACGGCGCTGTTGTTTTGCTTGGTAAAGCTTTCAGGTTCGCCCGTTGAAACTGTAAGTACTCCATCAGAAATGACTGCTTCGAACATATCGCTGACATTGGCCTTACCATTTGTGTAATCGCCTTCGGTAAGTGTGAATGTGCCCTCAAAATCAATCTCTTTTTCAACGGAACCATCGGCTTTCACTTTGTGTTTTGTAACCACCACAGTGTTGTCGGTGAAAAGGAAAACTGCTTGAGTCTTAATCCGGTCTTTCTCAACGTTGGTGTACGAATACCACGCGGCAACCGTTTTCGAGGAGTAGGCTGTAGGGAAGAAGGCCTCCAAAGTTTTCGGCAAACCGGTCTCTTTTCCGCCAGATTGATTATTATCCCCAGACTGGTTGTTGTTGCCAGATTGATTATTATCCCCTGACTGATTGTTGTCTCCAGATTGGTTCTTGTCGCCAGACTGATTATTATCTCCCGACTGTTTATTGTCACCGGATTGATTGTTGTCTCCTGACTGATTATTATCGCCCGATTGATTGTCTCCCGAATCGTTTTCCGTTCCTTCCGATGCCGCAGGAATCTTCTTGTTGTCTTGTTTGATGAATGTTCCATCCATAATTGAGAACTGACCGCCCGCGATTGTCAGTTCACAGGGCTGGCCATCGATGTAAACAACGGCTTCACCATTGGTGTAATCGCCCGATTTGAACTCGTATTTGCCACTAGCCGTGATTTTCTTGTCGCGAACTTCAATCTCTTTGGTCTCTTTGTATTCAGCTACTTTGCTGTAAGTTACAAGGTAAGTGTTGTCGGAAAACAGATATACAGCCGTGACGCTCTCGGTGTCGTAAGTATCTTTGCTTTTGTGCTCGGTGCTGGTGTACCACGCGGCAACTGTTTTGTCGCCGAAGCCGGTAGGAAAGAATGCCGAAACAATTCCCTCAGTAGTGTTCTCTGGCTCATTATCATCTTTTTCGCACGAAGCGATAAACAATGTTGTCAGTGCAGCAATTGCAGCTAAAAGTGAAAAGCGTTTCATAAAACCTCCTTTTTTATTTACATCGTGTGTATACTGATTGTCACCAACGGATGTTTCTCCTTTTCTGCCGATTTTGACAAACCCCAATCACCCATAGACGAATGTCATTGCATTGGTTCCAGACGTTACATCCCGCGCGATTGTTAGCAACCCGGTTAATTTCTATTTCCAAGTCGCAGTTTTCGGCTATCGACATTTTTGGATATTTGCCGCAATCGAAAAACGGTATGATTTTGAAAAAGTTGCTTTTAATATTGGCTTGCCTGTCGGCGATGAGTGTCGCAACAGCGCAAGAACCTGATGATGAATTTGTTGCTGATGAACAGGATGAAGAAGGCATCGGTCCTGATGAGCAGCAGATTCCTAATTTCCTGCCCGAGGCCATCGATACGGTTGACACCGACGACAAGTTTGTGAAGATTGTGCTCTACAACAACAAGACGTGGGACTATGTGGATATGGGCCGTCCCGTGATTGATGATACCGATATGGACACGCTTTTTTGGAACAACAATATCCACTCGTATAAAGAAGTGTCGTTGAGCGATTTACCTGATGAGATTGATTTGATGCTGGTCGATTCAACGCACGCTTTTTGTGCGCCTGTCACGGGCCGAATCACATCGCGGTACAGTTTCCGCAAGGGGCGCAACCACAATGGCACCGACATCAAACTTGAGGTTGGCGACCCTGTGCGCGCCGCTTTCGACGGCAAGGTGCGTGTGTCGGAATACTCGAAGCGCACGGGCGGATACGGAAACCTGATTGTTCTGCGCCACGCCAACGGTCTTGAAACCTACTACGCGCACCTGTCGGCACGGAATGTGCAGGTGGGTGAGATTGTGAAGGCGGGCGAGATTATCGGCAAGGGCGGCAACACGGGCCGCAGCACGGGCTCACATCTGCATTTCGAGATTCGCTACCACGGCCAATCGTTTGACCCAGAGCGACTTGTCGATTTTCAGACAGGCGCTTTGCGCGATACGCTCTATACTATCAAAAAGCACTATTTCAGCATTTACTCGCACTACGGCTTGACCGATGAGCAGTCGCTTGCCGAGTCGCAGCACAAAACCTACAAAATCAAGTCGGGTGACACTTTGAGCGGCATTGCCCACAAGAACGGCACCACCGTCAGTATGCTGTGCAAACTCAACGGAATCAAACCCACAACAGTGCTTCGCGTGGGGAAGACGATTTTTGTGAGATAGGTTTTGGGTGTTTGGTGTTAGGTGGTAGGTGTTTTTTTGAGGAGACATTCTTTCCCTAAAAAAACAAGGCCGCATATTTTCTTGAGAATCATATATCTTTGCGGCATATCTCGAAGCAAATCGATATGTATAAAGAATACAAACCTAATATCTTGCTCGCGCCTTACGTGGAAACTTATTGGGTTTATGACGCGAATCAAAATTGCCAGCAAACGGTCAGAGTCCTGCCTGACGGTTGCGTTGACATACTGTTTAACTGCACCGAAGGTGACGACAGCAATATAGAACCCTTTGTGCCCCATATCATTGGCGCAATGACATTCTTTTCCGATGTAAAGTATGATAAAAATGCCCGAATAATTGGTGTCCGTTTCCGCCCTTGTGCCATTGCGGCTTTCACAAAAGTCCCGATATCTGAATTTACAAACGACAAGGTTGATACAAGGCTATTTCAATCGCTGTTTTCTGATTTTATTTCGGAACAATTATTTGAACGCAAAAGCGAAGTAGAGCAAATCCACTATATCGAGAATTATTTATTAAACAAGTTCGGCAATTTGTATGGTATTGATAAGCAAATAGTTGGCGCCGTAAAACATATACAATCCACAAAAGGATTGATACCGATAAATGATTTATTGAATAGTATCTGTTTGTGCCAGAGGCAATTTGAGAGAAAATTCAAGGATTTGACAGGGGTATCGCCGAAAATGTTCAGTGCCATAACTCGTTTCGCAGAAACAAAAGATTATCTGAAAAACCACACAAATAAAAGTCTGTTTTCCACCGCTTTAGAATGCGGATATTTTGACCATTCTCATTTGATTCGCGATTTTAAACGTTTTGGGGGAACACTTCCGCAACGCTAAATGTCGAATTTATACACAATTTTTGATTTTCAGCCACCGTATCTTTGTGCCATTAAAATTTTAAGAATATGATGTATCAGAATTTGACACCGAACTTGATGGTTTCAGATGTGGCTGCAACCATTGAATACTACGAAAAGGTATTGGGCTTTCAAACAATAATGTCCGTGCCGAGTGACGAAAAACTTGTGTTTGCCATTGTTCAAGCGAACAATGTTATGCTGATGTTCCAAGACGAACAAAGTCTGAAAGCCGAATACCCGCAATTGGAAAAATGCGACCAAAGAGCGGGATTGACTTTGTATATCCACGTTGACGACATTATGCAATTATATGAGCAATTAAAGGGTAAGGCCCAAATTGCCAAGGAATTACACACAACCTTCTATGGCTCAAAAGATTTTGCGATTGAAGATTGCAATAATTACATACTGACCTTTTCTCAAGATAAATAATCTACAGCAAAACCTTCGCTACTTGCCAAATAAGGGTTTGGAACAATAATTTTAAGGCGAATCTTTCGGGGTCCGCCTTTTTTGTCGTTTGGTGTGATAGGTGTTTGGTTAGGACGAGGATTTTCCGATTCACGTATTCAATCCTTCAATCCTTCATCGCCAATTCAATCAGCCTTTCAATGTGAATATCCACGCTGTTGAGGCAGGTCACAGGGCAGTTTTCGGTGTTCAGGAGCAGCGGCAGTTCGGTGCAGCCCAGAATCACGGCTTCAATGCCGTTTTGAGCCTTCATTTTGCCGATGATGTCTTGAAATTCCTTAAGCGTTTGTTCCTTCACAATTCCGCGCTCGAGTTCTTCGAGTATTCTTTTTGCAATCAGTTGACGGTCAGTAGGTTCGGGAATGAAAACACCGATGCCAGCATTTGTGAAAGGCTGTTTCATAAAGTCCTGTTCCATTGTGAAAACGGTGCCGAGCAGCCCCACTTTCTTGATGCCCAATGTTGCGGCTTTCTCGCAGACCGCTTCGGGAATCGACACCAGCGGAACGTTGGTTTTCTGTTTGATACGGTCAATCACAATGTGTCCAGTTGCGCAGGTGAGCGACACTACTTCGGCGCCCGACCGTTCCAGACAATCGATTTTCTCAACAAAATAATCGGTCAGCAAATCCAACTCATTGTCAGAAACATAGCCCCACATACGGCGAAAATTCACGCTCTCGATGGCGATGTCGGGCATTGCCTTTCCGCCCGTCAGCCTGTCGATGCGATGGTTCAGTTCCTTGTAGTACATTAGTGTCGATTCGGGGCCAGTGCCGCCTACTAAACCTATCTTTTTCATTTAGTTTTGGACTTTAGACTACAGACAACGGACAACAGTCCCAAATTTGTCTGAATTGTTAATTATCAAATATTTTAATCTCTCACAGAGTCACAGAGAACACAGAGTTTAGGGTGTCGCTTCGCGAGAAATTATTGCAAAATTTTGTTTTAAAATTTTATAAAAATTTCCGCCCGTCAGGGCGCAACCCGAATAGTATCCTTATGCCTTCATTGTTAATTATTAATTATTAATTGTTCATTTAGCGAGTCAATAATCTCTTTGCGCAAATTACTGATTTCTTGCCGTTTATCGGCCTTGATTCGGCGGAAGCGGACCATTCGGCAGGTGCGTTTCAGGAATTGCCAGTAGTTCCACGCAAAGATGCCCAGCGCAGGAAGCATACAAGTGTAAATGATTGCTGCCCAGATGTTTGCCAACCAAAGTAAGAGCACGAATGTCAGCGTGTAGAATAGCGGAATTGTGAGCAGAACCCATACCGTGTAGCGGATTGTGCCTTCGAACATTTTGTCTTTCAGTCGGTTGATGAATATGTTTGGCACAATGTAGATTAGCAGGTTGGGGCAGAGGCTTACAATCCAAGCTGGTGCTAAAATTATCAGCGACAGCACGTTAGCCAATGTTTGTGCGCCGCTTGCGTTGCGCGCCACTTCAAGGTCGGTGATGCGGCTGTTGGTTAGCATCTGTTTGTATTCCAACGCTTTGCTATAGATGTTGGCAACAGCATCGGGCTTTTCGGCTTTCAGAGAGTCGAGTTGTGCCACAAGCATTTTGTCGGCTTCCAATTGGTCGGGAAAATGGTTGGGATTCAGGTTGTTGGCTGCAGCGAACCGTCGTCCGTAGATGCCGCGCAGAAAGTCGATGGCTTCGTAGTTGTCCAAATCGGTAATATCCAGCATCATACTTTCTATCTGACTGAATACCAATGCGCTCACTTCGCGTTGTGCGGTGCGTGGCTTGGTCTTGTACAACTCGTAGAAAGGCGCTATGGAAACGGGTTTGCCGATTTTTATAATCAATTCATTTTGAATGCCATAGTAGTCGGAATAATGGTTACAGCAGGGCAGAATGAACACTTCGGTTTGGAAATTGTCCATCTGTGCGGCTTCGAACGCCATCTTGGTGTAGCCCGACGAGAACGGCCCCAGCCAGCGCTTGTCTTGATGCACGCCTTCGGGGAACATTATAATGGTGTTGCCGTCGATTAGCGATGTTTCCGACTCGCTGAAGGTGCTGTTGTTCCGCGCAAGCGCATCTTCGCCGTCGAAGTTGAGACGGAAGGTCGGCAGCAGCCCGATGCTGCGTAAGAATTTGCGCGTCAGGCAGTTGTATTCAATCACATCGGCACGGGCCAGAATGTGCGGTTTGCGGTCGCGGAAGCAGAAAATGAGCCCCAGCGGGTCGTTGAGGCAGTTTTGGTGGTTCGATGTTACAATGAGCGGCAACCCTTCGGCGGGCATATTTTCAAGCCCGATGCGGTGCACACGCTTGTAGAAAAGCCTGTCGTGAATGAGCCGCAGATAACATCTGAACAGTTGATATATAATGTTTTGCTTGTGCGTCTTCGGCATATTGTCGTTAGTTTTTACGAGCGCAAATATAGGAAAAAGCGGCTTTTGCGGGCTAATCTTTGATTTGGAATGCTGTGATATGGGATTTTTCGCACAGCCCCGACAGGTATCGGGGACACAGAATACACAGCGGTTTTACGCTTTTAAGTGCGGAAAAATGTAAAAAATCACATTTTTCCTGACTTATTTGTGCAAAAACGGGAATTTTTATGATTCCGAATGCCCACAAAACCACTTCAAAAAACATCAATTTGAAGGCCGAATGAAATCTTAACACAATTTGAGAATCTTTTGTAAGTTTGTGCAAGTCCGAACCAAGACTTTTGGGGCGGATTTGATTTGTATAAAACGTTTAAACATTATTGAATGAAGTAAAGAAAAAGTTGAATTAAAATATTAATAAACAAGCGTTTATTTATTATTCGGTAGCGTCTTAAACCTGAGAAATTTAAAATGCTTCTACACGAATAAGTCAATGAATGCCTACGCTTTGCGTGGGCTTGGCTTATCTGTAGAAGCGGGCTTTCTCAGGGCCTAAGACGCGGATAACGTTCAAGTTCCGCGTTTTTTTATGCCCAATGGATAGCCCGTTTTGCCGAAACAGATAGGTGAGCGCACAAGACACGCAAGGCAAAATGACACCTAAAGAGTATGTTGAGGCTGTCAACGAAAAGTATCAGACAGGCAGCCACGTTGCCCGCGAACTTTCTTATCGCGGAATTTTAGAAAATTTTATCAAGTCGTTTGGCGTAACAACTGTCAGCGAAGCGGAACACATTGAGTGTGGTGCCCCAGACATCACAATTTATAGTCAGAATCAGAACGTTATCGGATTCATTGAAACGAAGGACATTGACAATGATGACCTTGACGGAAAACGCCGTAACAAAGACCAATTCAACAGATATAAGGATGCTCTTGGAAATCTGATATTTACTGATTATCTCGACTTCCATTTCTATGATGGTCAGGAGTTTTTGTGTGAAATCCGCATAGGAAAGTTGATGAATGACAAAATAATATATCTGCCAGAAAACGAGGATAGATTTTTGTCTTTTATCAACAAATTCACTTGCGCTAAGCCGCAGAAGATAACCAGCACGGCAAAACTTGCTGAAATATTGGCACATAAGGCGCAATTGATACGAAAAAACATTGAAGATTTGCTTCAAACAGATTCTGAAGAGAGCAGATTTTTCAGTAAACAAATAGGCATTTTCAAAGATGTTTTGATTCACGACATCGACAATCAGAAATTTGCCGACATTTATGCACAGACAATAACATACGGACTTTTTGTGGCACGGATGCACGACAATTCGCCCGAAACATTCTCACGTATGGAGGCCATAAATCTGCTGCCTTCGACCAATCCGTTCCTTAAAGAAATGTTCGATTTGATGGTTGGAACAAGAATGTGTGACAGACTGAAATGGATTGTTGAAGATTTGGTGTCGGTGCTTGGTGCTTCCGATTTGCGCAAAGTGTTGAGGGAATATGGTGCTAGGCAAGATGTTGTGCTACATTTTTACGAAGATTTTCTGAAGGCTTATGACCCAAAATTGCGTAAAAATTTGGGTGTTTTTTATACGCCAAAGGCTGTTGTTAATTTCATAGTCCGTGCTACAGACACCATTCTTGAAAATGATTTTGGTCTAATTGGCGGAATTGCCAATAGCGACAAGGTGCTTTATGACAAAAAGCAAGTGTTGCTTGGGAAAAAAACAACTGAAAAAGAGGAAATGTATAAAGTCCAGATACTAGACCCTGCGCTTGGAACGGGTACATTTTTGGCGGAGGTGATTGAACAAGTCTATGCCAAATTTGCGAACCGCAAGGCCGCTTGGCAGAGTTATGTTGACGACTGCCTTCTTGAACGCCTTAATGGTTTTGAATATATGATGTCGCCGCATACAATGGCGCATATCAAATTGGGAAATCTGCTTGAAGAAACAGGCTGGCAGAATGTTGGCAACAAAAAGCGTTTGAATGTTTATCTGACCAACTCGCTTGAAGAAGGTAAGGTGTCTGACAAGCAATTCTCATTATTTGAAGAGGCTATTGCATCAGAATCGTTGAAGGCCAATCAGATAAAAGCCAATTGTCCTGTGATGTGTGTTATTGGCAATCCACCATACAACGACAAAAGTTCGAATAAGGGCAAGTGGATTTTGGAGAAAATGAATGATTACAAAGATGGTTTGAATGAGCAAAAAACACACCTTGAAGACGATTATATGAAGTTTATCCGTTTGGGGCAGTATTATGTTGACAAAAACAAGTCGGGTGTTTTGGCATACATAACAAATAACGGCTATCTATTTGGTATTTCGCAACGGATAATGCGGAAAAAATTGCTTGAGAGTTTTGACAATCTGTATATTATCAACCTTCACGGAAGCGCCAAATTGAAAGAAACCAAAGCGGGTGTTGAGGAGAATGTGTTTGATATTGAGCAGGGTGTGACCATTAGTATTTTTGTGAAAAACACCAATTCAAAAAAGCGTGGGACTGTGCATTATTTCGATTTATATGGAACCAAGCAGCAGAAATTTGATTTCTTGATGGGAAATAGCCTTCAAAGCATAGAATGGAAGGTGTTTACGCCAGAAAAAGATGATTACTACTTTATACCTACAAATATTAAAAAGGCAAAGGAATCATTTTCAATAGTGTCATTGTTTAGGGAGCACGGTAATGGTATTCAAACTTCACGAGATAAATTGGTTGTTTCTGTTAGCAAAACAGAACTTCAAGAAAACATTGAAACGTTTTCTGACCCCAAATATTCCGATGAAGAAATTGCGGCAAAATACAAATTGAAAGATACTCGTGGATGGAATTTGAAGCAGGCGAGGGTTAATGTGAGAAATAACAACCATAACGATTGGATTAAATCTGTGCTGTTCAGACCATTTGATTTCCGTTATGAGTATTATTCACGTCAAATGGTTGATTGGCCGCGAGAAATAATGCCCCATCTGTTGAAAGATAATTGTGCGCTGATTGTTGGAAGACAAGGGCAAGCAATCGGTAAACAATTATGGAATTTGGCATTTGTCGCTGACAAATTGGTCGATTTAAACATTTATCGTAGAGGTGGAGGTGATGTTTTCCCGCTTTATTTGTATCACAATACAGATTTGAATGGGACAAACAGAACCCCCAATCTTAATAATGAGATAGTTGAAGAATTTGAAAAGATTCTTGGACTAAAGTTTGATTCTGAAAAGAGTTCTGCGGAACAATTCTCGCCAATTGATTTGCTCAATTATATTTATGGAGTTTTATATTCGCCTTCATACAGAATTGATAATCAGGAAATGTTAGCATTGAATTACCCATCAATACCTTATCCTAAAGACCGAGCGGAGTTTGAGCATTTTGCAAAATGCGGTAACCAATTGCGGCAACTTCATTTGATGCAGAATGTTAAAGTAAACACAGAATGGGCAACAATGAACACAACTGGCAACAACGTTGTGGAAAAATATGATTATAAAGACGGTCGTGTAAGCATCAATAAAGAACAATATTTTGAGAACGTACCAGAAGAAGCGTGGAATTTTACAATTGGAGGCTATCAGCCTGCACAACAATGGCTAATTGACCGCAAGAACGGGTGCCCACTCGATTGGCAGGATATGGAACATTACCAAAAAATTATCTCTGCATTGATGGAAACGAAACGGATAATGGATGAGATTGACAAATATTGATTTAAACGTGTAGGGGCGAAACATTTTTCGCCCCTACATTGTTTTCGCGCAAATTGTTAAAAAACGTGCGGTTTGTAGAGATGCAATGCATTGCGTCTCTACCTGTGTGTTCTGTGTAATCAGTGCGAAAATCCCATAAATCCGTTCAATCAGTGTCATCTGCGTTCCCGATAAATATCGTGTCTGTGCGATAAATTCACCACAAACCGACAATTCGTAAATCATTATTCGTACCTTTGGCAAATGCCGAAACGCTCGGCGCTGCAATTTGTTTGAATTATATCTATCTGAATATCAATAAAATTTAAAACATTAGCAATGGCAGAGTTTCATTACCAACCAATGTTCCCGCTCGGCGAGGACACAACAGAATACTACTTGCTGACAAAAGACTACGTGTCGGTGGGAGAGTTTGAGGGACACAAAATCCTGAAAGTGCAAAAAGAGGGCCTGACGGCTATGGCGAATGCCGCCTTCCGCGACGTTTCGTTTATGCTTCGCCGCTCGCACAACGAGCAGGTGGCCAAAATCTTAAGCGACCCCGAGGCTTCGGAAAACGACAAGTATGTGGCGCTCACATTCCTGCGCAACGCCGAGGTGGCCGCCAAAGGACAACTTCCGCTTTGCCAGGACACGGGCACGGCCATTATCCACGGCGAGAAGGGACAACAGGTGTGGACAGGCTTCTGCGACGAGGAGGCTCTGTCGCTCGGCGTCTTCAAAACCTACACCGAGGAGAATCTGCGCTACTCGCAGAACGCGCCGCTCACAATGTTCGACGAGGTGAACACCAAATGCAACCTGCCAGCCCAAATCGACATTGAGGCCACCGAAGGTATGGAGTACCGTTTCCTGTGCGTCACCAAGGGCGGTGGCTCGGCCAACAAAACCTATCTCTATCAGGAGACCAAGGCCCGAATCCAGAACCACGACACATTGGTTCCGTTCCTTGTCGAGAAGATGAAAACACTTGGCACCGCAGCCTGCCCGCCGTACCATATCGCCTTTGTGATTGGCGGAACGTCGGCCGAGAAGAACCTTCTCACCGTCAAACTCGCTTCCACTCACTACTACGACAGCCTGCCCACCACGGGCAACGAGTACGGTCGCGCTTTCCGCGATGTCGAACTTGAGAAGGAAGTGCTGCGCGAGGCCCACAATATCGGCCTTGGAGCGCAGTTCGGCGGCAAATATATGGCTCACGACGTGCGCATTATCCGCTTGCCGCGACACGGTGCCAGTTGCCCAATCGGCCTTGGCGTCAGTTGCTCGGCCGACCGCAACATTAAGTGCAAAATCAACGAGCAGGGCATTTGGATTGAGAAGATGGACGACAATCCAGGCAGCCTGATTCCTGCCGAATTGCGTCAGGCAGGCGAGGGCGACGCTGTGAAAATCAATCTTAACCAGCCGATGGCCAACATTCTGAAAGAACTGTCGAAATATCCTGTGGCCACACGTTTGAGCCTTAACGGCACCATTATCGTGGGCCGCGACATTGCCCACGCCAAACTCAAAGCCCGCTTGGATGCAGGCGAGGACCTTCCGCAGTACATTAAGGACCACCCGATTTACTACGCGGGACCCGCCAAGACGCCCGCAGGAATGGCTTGCGGCTCGATGGGCCCGACCACAGCAGGCCGTATGGACCCCTACGTTGACGAGTTCCAGGACCACGGCGGCAGTCTGATAATGCTTGCCAAGGGCAACCGCGCCCAGTGCGTCACCGACGCCTGCCAGAAGCACGGAGGTTTCTATCTTGGCTCAATCGGCGGCCCAGCAGCCATTCTCGCTCAAAACAACATTAAGAGCATTGAGTGCGTTGAGTACCCCGAACTCGGAATGGAAGCCATTTGGAAGATTGAGGTTGAGGATTTCCCAGCCTTCATTCTCGTTGATGACAAAGGCAACGACTTCTTCAAGCAACTGAAGCCGCGTTGCGCTTGCAAATAGTTGTTAATTAGACTGATAAATACGACAGGGGCGAATGTTTATTCGCCCTTGTTTGTTTTAAATGAGTAAGAAGCAAGAGTCAGCCAAATCTTGCGGATATGTTGTTCATTGGTGCGGATTCCATTTTTTCTTCTTAAAACTATTAAAAGTAACCTATACTTTTATATATTTGTTCGCCATAAACACAACAGCAAAAATGATTTTGGAATCATATAATAATCAGGAAAAATACTTGGTATCAATAGATTGTGCGATATTCGGATACCACGAGGGCGAGCTCAAACTGCTGCTTTTTCAGCGCGAAAAAGAGCCCGAAAAGGGCAAATGGTCGCTGATTGGCGGTTGGGTGAACCCCGACGAATCGGCCGAGGAGGCCGCAACGCGCGTGCTGCAGCACCTTACAGGCTTGCACGACATTTTCTTGGAGCAGGTGTCAACCTTCTCAAAACCCAATCGTGACCCGGGCGGCCGCGTCATAAGTGTGGTCTTCTACGCGCTCATTGTTATCGACGGCGAGCGGATGAAACTATCGTCGGAGTTTGGCGCGGAGTGGTGGCCGGTGAAGTCGCTGCCCACCTTGATTTTCGACCACCAGCAGATGTTCGAGATGTCGCTTGAGCGACTGCGGCAGAAGGCAAACTACCACCTTGTCGGGCGCGAGCTGTTGCCCGAGACGTTCACCATTACGCAGTTGCGAAATCTTTATAACTCAATATTTTCGAAGGATTTCGACCCAGGAAACTTCCGCAAGAAAGTGCTGTCGTTCGGTGTTCTCGACAGGCTCGACACCAAAGACACAAGCGTGTCGAAAAAGGGCGCCTACTACTACAAATTCAACGAACAAAAACTCAATGAATCAGAAAATTAAAGAAAAATTCATATCACTTTTCGGCGCGGAGCCGGTGATGTATTGCGCGCCCGGACGGGTGAACTTGATAGGCGAGCACACCGATTATAATGAGGGTTTTGTGCTTCCGGCGGCGGTTGACAAACAGATTGTTTTTGCCGTGAAGCCGAACAGCGTCGGGCGCTTCCGTTTCTTTGCCTTCGATTTGAACGAACAGTTTGAGACTGAGGAAGATAACATACAAAAAAGTGATACGGCTTGGGCCAATTACCTTTTGGGCGTGGTTGCGCAGTTTGCCAAGGCGGGCAAGCGCGTGCCTGCGTTCGACTGCGTGTTCGGCGGCAATGTGCCGCTTGGCGCGGGAATGTCGTCGTCGGCGGCAATCGAGGTGGGAATGGCCTTTGCAATCAACGATTTGTTCGGTTTGGGCTGCTCGCGGCTTGATATGACCAAATTCGCGCAGATGGCCGAGCACGAGTACGCCGGCGTCAACTGCGGCATTATGGACCAGTTTGCGTCGATGCACGGAAAGGCCGGCCACGTGGTTCGCTTGGACTGTCGAAGTCTTGATTTTCAGTATTTTCCGCTCGATACGACCAATCACTTGCTTGTGCTTGTCAACACAGGCGTGAAGCACGAGTTGGCGTCGTCGGAGTACAACAAGCGCCGTGCGGAGTGTGAGGCGGGAGTGAGGATTCTGCAAAAATACTACAGCGGCGTGCGCTCGTTGCGCGATGCTACAATGGAGATGCTCAACGCTCATTGTCAGGAGTTTGGCGATGTGGTTTATCGTCGTTGCTCGTACATTGTTGAGGAGAACGAGCGACTGATAGCAGGTTGCAAAGCATTGTCCGACAACGATTTTGCCGCATTTGGGCAGTTTATGTACGGCTCGCACGAAGGTTTGAGCCACAAATTTGAGGTTAGTTGCAAGGAGTTGGACCAGTTGGTCGCCATTGCGCGGACGGTGCCTGGCGTTCTTGGCTCGCGAATGATGGGCGGCGGATTCGGTGGCTGCACAATCTCACTTGTCGAGAAATCGAAAGTGGCTGATTTTGAGCGTGCTATAAAAGCAGGATACAAAACGCCCGACGGCAAAGAACCTGTGATTTACGAGGTTGTGATTGGCGACGGCGCGAGGCGGCTCGGGTGAGTGCAAAATTCACGCAGAGAACGCAGATTCGCACAGATTTTTATCGAACAAAATACTCTAACTTTGTGCAGATAGGCCACGGCGCTTCTCAACTTATAACTTAAAACTTAAAAACTTATAACTCAATAAACTATGAAAGGCAAAATATTAGTTACCGGCGGCACAGGCTACATTGGCTCGCACACGGTTTGCGAACTAATCGGGCAGGGCTATCAGGTCGTGATTGTGGACAATCTGTCGAATTCCGAACGTTTTATCGTTGACCGCATTGAGCAGATTACGGGCACTCGTCCGGCGTTTTACGAATTTGATTTGAAAGATGCCGCCAAAGTTGACGAACTATTTGATAAAGAACCAGATATAAAGGGCGTTATCCATTTCGCAGCGTCGAAAGCGGTAGGCGAGTCGGTGAAGATTCCGCTCACTTACTACCGCAACAATCTCACGTCGCTTATTAATTTACTTGAGGCAATGCAGCGTCACGGAGTGCAGAACATTGTCTTCTCGTCATCGTGCACGGTTTACGGTCAGCCCGACAAACTGCCGGTTGATGAGTCGGCGCCAATCAAGCCTGCCGAATCGCCCTACGGCTACACTAAACAAGTGTGCGAGAATATTTTACGCGATACGGTGAAAGCTGCCGCAGGTGCTGTCCACGGCATTGCTCTGCGCTATTTCAACCCCATTGGCGCGCACCCGTCGGGCTTGATTGGAGAACTGCCGCGCGGTGTGCCAAACAACCTGATGCCGTTCATTACGCAGACGGCCTACGGAATCCGCCAGCAGTTGAGCGTCTTTGGCGACGACTACAACACCCCCGATGGCAGTTGCATTCGCGATTACATTCACGTGGTTGATTTGGCAAAGGCGCATATCGCCGCCATCGACCGTATGATTGGCGGCAAGAATAAGGCTGATTTCGAGGTGTTTAATATTGGTACGGGCAACGGATATTCGGTGCTCGAGGTGATAAAATCGTTCGAGAAGGTGTCGGGAGTGAAACTCAACTACAAGATTACCGGCCGCCGCGAGGGCGATATTGAGCAGATTTGGGCCGACACCACCATCGCCAACAACGAACTGGGCTGGAAGGCACAACTCTCAATCGATGATATGACGCTCTCGGCTTGGAAGTGGGAGCAGAATTATAGGAAAGGGTAGTGGGGGAGAGTGTAAGGTGTAGAGAGTAAAGAGTAAAGTTTAGAGTTTATATGAAAAAAGCCTGCTCCAATGATGAAGCAGGCTTTTAGTTTTTCAGCCAATCGGTTTAGAACATCCAACCAATGCTGGCGATGAATGAGTTTGCACGCTGGTCGGTTTTGAATTCTTGACCACCTATAGAAACTTTGTCACCTAATTTGCTCAATCCAAACTCATAGCGAAGGTCGAGAGTGAGTTTCTTTAAGATGTCGAGACCTGCGCCAATTTGCATTGCGAAGGTTGCTGTGTTTTTGGCGTTTTCAAGACCTTTACCAAATGTCTCTTTATACTCGTCAGACACTTTGGCGTCCGATTTCAAGTTGAACGATGCAACTGGGCCTAATCCTAAACGTGCGGGGCCGAATTTTGCACCTATAATTACAGGAATATCGATGCGATGGTTTTTGACAACATCGGTTTCCTCTTTTGAAACGCCTTCTTTCGGACTAATTTTGATGTTTGAGCTCAAGTTGGTGTAGTAGATTTCAGGTTGCACAAACATAACCAAGGCGTTGATACGGGCAAAACCACCAACGTGGAAACCCAGACCCGATGAAGCGTCTTCCATCATAACTTGTGCTTCTGTTCCGTCATTGGCTTTGATGGTTGTAACCACATCTTTCATCTTGACTTTTGTGGAGTTCAAACCGCCCTTGATACCCAATGCGAAAATCTGACACATTGCCACATTTGCCGTGAAAAGCAATGCGGCTGCAATAAGAATCTTTTTCATAATCATTCGTTTTAAAATTATTGTGCAAGATAATGCCGATTTCTTTTCGGTGGACACGACGGGCCGTAAAAAATGACGAGATGGCGCTTTTTTGTGCCTTTTTGAAAAAAAAATGAAACAAGTGGCGGAAACATTAAACAAAAATTTACATTTGGAATGTCGCTTTTTGCGGTTTTCACAACACCGTGGCGCGGCTTTTTAGAGTAATAACTTAAACTAAACGTAATGGAATTAAAAAATGAAGGAGAATCGAAAGGATTCTACAAACTATCGTGGGCTCAACGCATAGGCTTTGGCTCGGGCGACTTGGCACAAAATCTTATCTTTCAAACGGTTGCGTGCTATCTGATGCTTTATCTTACTACGGTTCTGAAAATCAATCCTGCATTTGTCAGCGGCTTGATTCTCACCGTCCGTCTTATCGACTGCTTCTGGAGTCCTGTAGTAGGAAAGTATATCGACAACCGCAATCCAAAATTGGGCAAGTATCGCACTTATCTTCTTTGGGGTGGTATTCCGCTCACAGTTGCCGCCTGTTTCCTGATGCTTCCCGCCGCAGCCACTTGGTCGATGGGAGCGAAGATGGTTTACGCCACATTGAGTTATACCATATTAAGTATGATTTATTCGGTGGTGAATATCCCGTACGGCTCAATTATGGCAAGTATGACCCGTGACAACGACGAGGTTCTTATCCTTACTTCAACCCGTATGGTTTGCGCTAATATCGGTCAGATTATTGTTCAGGCAGGTTTCCCTATCGGACTCGCCATTTGCGTGCACTCTGCAATCAACTGGGAGCAGGCAATATTTATGGCCATTGGTACCATTCCAGCCTTCATTATCCTGCCGTTGCTGCCTGTTTTGAAGAAACTGCTGGGTAAAAAAGGTCTTTATTACACACTTCTCTCGATAGGCTTTATTGGCTTTGCCATTCTGTTCGGCATTGGCAAGTTCGGCGATGTCAAGAGTTGCACGCTGCTTGTCCAGATTGCAAAGATTATGACTGGCGTCGGTCTGCTTGTTGGTTCGCTGATGTGGGCTTTGGTTCCTGAAGTAATCACCGAGTCGGAGCACCGCACAGGCAACCGTCCTGCCGCCACAGTGAACGCTTTGGCAGGTGTCGCTTTCAAGGCTGGTTTCTCAATCGCTGGCTGGATTACACCGCTGGTTATGGGACTTATCGGCTTTAACCTTGCAAGTGAGGAATCGGCTTTGGCAACTGACCCGAAAGCCTGGTTTACAGTTACCGCCATTTTCGCGCTCGTCGGATTTGTGCTCTTGACGCTTTGCTTCCTTGGCAGCAAGGAGAATATCACCACAACACCCGAGAAACCCGTTTCGTTCGGCGATATGTTCCGTGAGTTCAAGGCTAACAAATGCCTTCAACTGGTGCTCGGCATTTTCGTTGTAGTGTTCCTGGCTTCGTTTATCAGCGCACCTGTAAATGCTTATTACACAGAGTTGGGCAAATATTCAGCCACTGCACAAAACGCGATTTTGGTGTTCACGACCATAATCCCTGCAGCGCTTCTCATTGTTGTGGCTTACTTGATTAAGAAGTATCCGCTTACCGATGAGCGTCTCGACGAGATGAACCGCGAAATTGAGGCTCGCACAAAAGCATAACTATTGAAAACATAAGACGGGAGGGAAGCGTCTCTTCCGTCTTTTTTTTAATTTTAAAGATATGAATATCAGATTATTATCGATGGCTTTGGTGGCTGCCGCTCTTGCAGGTTGTTGCGGCAATAACGAAGGCGGTCAGCAGAGCAGTCTGCCAGCAAAATGCGACTGCCCCGACAACGGCAAAGCCACTATGCGTCAGGCATTTGACGGAAAGTTCCTGCTTGGAGCGGCTGTCAATGTTCGTCAGGTGAAAAGTGCTGACCCGAAGGTGCAATGTGTTATCCGCGACCAGTTTAGCGCGCTTGTGCCCGAAAACTGTATGAAGCCGGAGGAGATTCACCCCAAAAAGGACTTGTACGACTGGCGCGATGCTGATGCTCTTGTTGAACTGGCGCAGCGCAATGGTCAGGCTCTGACAGGCCACTGTCTGGTTTGGCACTCACAGTTGCCTTATTGGTTCTTTAAAGACGATTTGGGCCAGCAAGTTACTAAAGATGAACTGATTGCGCGTATGCGTGAGCATATCACCGCTGTGGTTTCGCGCTACAAAGGCAAAATCAAGGGCTGGGACGTTGTGAATGAGGCACTTCTTGACAACGGCGAGTTGCGTCCAACGCAGTTCTACCGCATTATCGGTCCCGAATACATTAAGATGGCGTTCCAGTTTGCCCACGAGGCCGACCCCGATGCCGAACTCTACTACAATGATTATGGTATGGACAACCCGTCGAAGCGCGCGGGCGCTATCCGTATCGTGCGTGAGTTGAAGGAGGCCGGTTGCCGCATCGACGGCATTGGAATGCAGTCGCACGTGGCTTTCGACACCAATCTCGACGAGTATGAGAAGAGCATTGAGGCTTATGCTGCCGAAGGTGTGAAGGTTATGGTTACCGAACTCGATTTGAGTGTTTTGCCTTGGCCTCAGGGCAACTACGGTGCCGCCGTTGAGACTAACTTTGAGTATATGAAGGAGATGAATCCTTACACCGACAGCCTTCCATCCGCCAAAGCGCAGGAGCAGACCGATTTCTTCGTTAAGCTCTTCAAAATCTACCTGAAGCACGCCGATGTCATCGACCGTGTTACCTTCTGGGGCTTGACTGACGCTGACAGTTGGAAGAACGGCTGGCCAATGCCGGGTCGCACCGACTATCCGCTTGCCATCGACCGCAACTATCAGCCGAAACCGTTTGTCGATGCGATAATCAAGTTGGCGATGGAGAATTAATATTTAGGAGGTAGGAGTTAGGATTTAGGAGTCTTGAACTACGAAAAAACACCTAACACCCAACACCCAACACCAAAGAATTTATTATATCATTAATAACCAAAAACTTAAAACAATGACACAGAAACGTTATTTATTTCCTGCCGACTATATGGCAGACCCTGCCGTTCACGTGTTCAACGGCAAAATATTCATTTACCCGTCGCACGACTGGGAAGCAGGCGCCGAAGAGGATGACGATGGTGGCCATTTCCAAATGAAGGATTATCACGCACTTTCTATTGATGGCGACCCGATGATAGGCAAAGTCAACGACCACGGCGTTATTTTCGACGTGAAAGATGTGCCTTGGGCTGAAAAACAGCTGTGGGACAGCGATGTCGTGGAGAAAAACGGTAAGTACTACTATGTTTTCTCTGGCAAAGGATACGATGGAGTGTTCCGTCTTGGCGTGGCAGTAGCCGATAAGCCAGAAGGTCCGTTCAAGCCGCAGCCGCAGCCAATTCGCGGTTCGTTCTCTATCGACCCTTGCGTTTTCAAGGACGATGATGGCACCATTTACACCTATTTCGGCGGACTTTGGGGCGGCCAACTTCAGTGGTGGCAACCATTTGCACCGGGTTTTGAGCCTATCCACGGCAAGCACGGCGACAATAACGGTCTTGTTGATATGGGAGCGGAGCCGACACGCAACGGCGAACTCTTTGCAAAACCCGATATGCCGGCTCTTCCGAGCTTTGTGGTTAAGATGAGCGACGATATGTTGCAGTTTGCCGAAGCACCACGCCGCGTGCTGGTTGTCGACAAAAACGGACAGCCGCTCAAGGCCAGCGACCCGCACCGCTTCTTCGAGGCTTCGTGGATGCACAAGTACAACGGCAAGTACTACTTCTCGTACTCAACCGGCGACAGCCACTTCCTTTGCTATGCAATCGGTGATAATCCGTTCGGACCGTTCACCTATCAGGGTGTGATTCTTACCCCGGTTGTTGGCTGGACCACTCACCACGCCATTGCTGAGTTCAATGGCAAGTGGTATCTGTTCCATCACGATTGCGTTCCATCGAACGACAAGACTTGGCTGCGCTCGCTTAAAGTTTGCGAACTTGAGTACGATGCTGATGGAAAGATTAAGACCATTGAAGGACTTGATAAATAGAGATCATAATTGTTATAAGAAAAAAGGCTCGTCGATTGACGAGCCTTTTTTTTGAATATGTATGTATCAGCGTTTTATAAATCTTTCGCTTATGTCACCGTTAGAGGTATGGATAATCACAAAGTTCAAGCCTTTGGGTAGTCTTGTAATGTCGTGCGAGCCAGCAGCGGCCTCCCGACGTAAAACACTTCCGTTTGCCGACACAAAGGATACGCCATCGTAATCGCCACCACCAATTGAAATTCGGTCAAAGGCAGGATTTGGATATACGAAATAGTTGTAACTATCGGAGATTTGATTTTCGGCGAAAGTGACAGAAACAATTTTTGAATAAGAGTATTTGCCGTCGAAATCAGTTTGTTTGAGCCGGTAATACACAATGCCGCAGTTCGATGAAAAATCGGTGTAGCGGTAGTATTTTGGTTCAGTGGTTGTTCCGGCGCCTTCGATTGTTGTCAATTCGGTAAACTCAACGGCATCGGTGCTGTATTCGATTGTAAAATAGTCGTTGTTAAGCTCAGATGCGGTTTCCCAAGCGAACCGGACTCCTCCGCCTATTTCATCAGCCGTGAAATATACAAGTTCGATGGGGAGGACGTGTATAATGAATCCGGCAATTCCTTCAGGGTGGTTTAAATTGAAAGCGTTTTCATCGCCTGGTGAAGTGTATATTCCAACTTTCGATAGCTCATTTCCCTTAAATGCGTAAAATTCAGGATTATTACCAGGATTAATATATTCCACATCATCATCTTCAACTCCAAATAAAGAAGAGTATATTGTGTATCTTCCTTGTACTATTATATATGCATGATCGGCATCAACTTCGCCAGCGTATACATCGGCAAAGCCAACAGTTCCATTGTGTTCCAAATTGCCACCAGTAATGGTTATAGAGTTCGGGTGCAATGTAAGTACTCCGTGCTCTCGAATATGTAAGTCGTTGTGAGTGTACATTATAGCATCGCTGTTTACGGTTATATGACTTTTTTTACTTTCATTATAACCTTCAACAGAAATGTCGCCTTCTGTTATTAATCTGCCAGAAATGGTTAAATCAGCAAAATTTAGCACACTTAAACTATTTGCTTCAATTTCGGCATTTTGATTTATAACAATAGTGCTTTTGTGGCTATCAACATCTGCGTCATGGGCGGTTACAGTTATGTCTCCATCAACATCTAATTTGCCGTTTATTGTCATATTCGAGCCTGTTGTTGATTTTAAAGTCAACCCCAACAAACCTCCATATACATCATAACTTTTGCAAGTGAAACTACCAGTAACGTGCAACGAACCATTTGATCCAATGACAATTGTTGCTCCTTCTGCTGTAAAATCACCATTAACAGTAACGGCAGCATTTATTTCATACCTACAATTTTGAATGGTAACGTTCCCTGAGTAATTCTTTGTCCCGTCAATTCTGGTGTTTGTGGTAATGGTTTCTGCGTAAATCTTACTGCCAGTAAGAATCAAAGTGGTGAATAGTAATACTTTAGCGTAATGTTTCATCTTGCGTATAAATATTCATTTTTTATGCGCAATTTTAGAGAAAAGGTTGCATTCTTTTCCCTATTTTTTTCTGGGACTAAAATTTTTCTTTCAAAAACCTTTCCGCTTCCGCAATTTTCTCAACAGAGCCTGCATCAAACCAATAATCGCTGTCGTGCTGATATCCAACAATTTTGTGGGTTTTTGCCAAATTCAGATAGTGGGGAATAATTGGGAAAACTTCGTCATCAGGGAATTTGTCGAAAAGCGATGGCGACATAATGTGTATTCCGCTGAATGCGAAAGGCTTGAGTTCTTTGCTGTGGCTGACAATGATCGACTCGCCTGTTTTGACGTTCTGCCAGCCGCCAAGTTGCATCTGACTGTCGAACAGCAGCACCCGAGAGCTTTGCCGTTGACGGATGGCAAGTGTGGCATCGGCCTTTGAATCAATGTGTTGCTGCATTATTTTCCGTAGGTTGATGTTGGTCAGAATATCGACGTTGGCAATCACAATCGGCTCTTTGCCGCTGAACAGGCCGATGGCTTTCTTCAGACCGCCGCCGGTGTCGAGCAACAGACTGCTTTCATCGGAAATGGCAATGTCGGCCTTGCATTTCAGGTTGCCGATGAAGTTTTTCATCTTGTCGGCAAAATGATGAACGTTGACAACAATTCGGTCGGCTCCGTTGTTCTCAAGCATCGTAATGCAATGCTGCAGAAGTGTTTGGCCGCAAACATCGACAAGCGCTTTCGGGCGGTCGTTGGTTAGCGGCCGAAGGCGAGTGCCCAAACCTGCAGCGAAAATCATTGCTTCCATAACTCAAGGATTGATTAATTGAAGGATTGAATGTTCGGTGAATTGTTTAATCGGTGAACTGGTGAATCGTTTGTTTCGGTAATTCGGACGCGATGAATCGCGTCCCTACAACACCCAACACCTAACACCAATTTCATATCCTAACTTCTAATTCCTAACTTCTAATTCCTAACTTCTAATTCCTAACTCTCTATGTATCAGTTTTACTCTCACGTTGTACTTCTTTCCAATCTGTTCGGCAAAATTCTGCGCGCAATACACAGAACGGTGCTGGCCGCCGGTGCATCCGAAGCAGACCATCAGGTTTTTAAAGCCGCGGCGCATAAATGTCTCGATGGTGGGTGACACAATGCCGATGGCTTGTTTCAAGAAGCTATCGATGGTTGAGTTGGCCTTCAAGAAGTCGATAACTGCCTTGTCGCGGCCGGTGAGCGCTTTGTACTCGTCGTAGCGCCCGGGATTGTGCTGTCCGCGGCAGTCGAACACAAAGCCGCCGCCGTTTTCGGGGTCGGAGGGGATGCCTTTTTTGTACGAGAAGCTGTAAACCGTGATGGTCAGTCCGTCGAAGTTGTCGGGTTGCGGTTCGGCAATTTCTATCTGGTTTGCAATCTCTTCAATATGAGGCAAATCGATGAATTTCAGTGCAAGCATGTCTTTAAGGTTCTTTGCTGCCGCCGGAATGCTCTCAATAAAGTGCTTTTTCTGCTCAAAATATCCGCGATAGCCGTATGCGCCAAGCACTTGCAGTGTGCGAATGAGTGCAAACAACTTGAACTCGCCAAATAGTTTGTCGCGATTGACCGGCATCAGCTCTTTTAGCGCAGTTATGTAACTGTCGAACAACTCGTTACGCAAAGTCTCGCTAAACCGGGCTTTCGCCTGATAGAGCAGCGAGGCCACGTCGTACATCAGTGGACCGCGCTTGCCGCCCTGAAAATCAATGTAATAAAGCTCGTCGTTCTTCAGCATAATGTTGCGCGACTGAAAATCGCGGAACATAAAATACTGGCTGTCAATGGTGCTTGCGGCATCAATAATGCGGTTGAAATCCTGCTCAAGCCGATACTCGTCGAAAGCAATGTGAGCATTCTTCAAAAAGCAGTATTTGAAGTAGTTAAGGTCCCAGCGGATGGCAGTCTGGTCGAAATCGGCGGTGGGGATGCAGAGCGAGTAATCGATGTTGCGGCCTGCCACAACCTGCATTCGGGCCAAATCGGCAAGAGCCTGCCTGTAGAGTTGCTTAAGGTGCTCGTCGGGAGTGCCGTTGGCTGCGGTGACAAGATTGTAGAGCGGCTCAGAGCCCAAATCCTCAATCAGATAGCAAGTGCGGTCAGCGCTCTCGGCCAGAACTTGCGGCACGTTTATCCCCGCATCGGCGAAAGCGCGGCTGAAAGAGAAATACGCTTCGTTTTCAGCCACATTCTGATTGTAGGCGGCCATCACCGTCTGCTGGTCGGTGGTGGTGAGCCGGAAATACTGCCGGTCGGAGCCGGAGCGGGGCAGGGGCGTGCATTTCGCATAGCTGCCGCCAGCCCACTTATTGTAGAGGCAGCTTATCTCGTCGATGATTGAAGTCATTGTTGGCCAAAAAGTTACAAAGAATCTTCGGCAGCTTTGAGTGTCGGGTGAATTTCCAGAATCTGGTCGATTCGGGTCATTTTGATAACATTTTCAACGGCGGCGCTCAAGTTGCAGAATTTGATTTTGCAGTTGTTGTTGCGGCCGTGGTTGAAGACGCTTATCAGCGTGCCCAGTCCGGTGCTGTCAATTAGGTCGACGTTTTGCATATCGACAATGATGTTCAGGTACTCGCGCATATCAATGACCGAGTTCATCTGCTTTTTAAACTGGCTGTCGTTGACAATGGTCAGCCGGCGGTTTTCAGGTTTTGGCGTTACAATGGCACAACCTGCAATCTGATTGTTAATCTCCATCATAATTGATTGTTTTAATGATGTTTATATTCAGTTTTATACTTCTTTCCGCAATGTTTCAATTTCGGCGAGCACATCGGTGCTGGCCTCTAAGAAATTGGTTACAATTCGTTTGTAGCACTCCACATCGTCGCCGGTTTTTGCCTTTTGCTCAAGCTCGGCCATATCGGCCCGCAACGACTCGATTCCCATCAGCGCAACCGACGATTTTGTCTTGTGTGCGATGGCCGAAAGTTGCTTATAATCATTGTCTTGCAACGCTTTTTCAAGCCCAACTAACAGTGATGGCATCTGCTGTACGAAGACGCTTATCAGCTCTTGCTTGAACTTCTCGTCGCCACCTGTAACCGAGTCGATGTGCGTCGGGTCGATGAACTTGAATTTCGTTTCCGGCGCTTGGTCGGCCGAGGGGGCGCCAGTGGCGGTTTCGGCGCTTTGTTCCGTATGTTTGTTGTGACCTCCGATATGTTTGTAAATCATATCGATAAGGTCTTGAGTCTCAAATGGTTTCGATATGTAGTCGTCCATTCCGGCGGCAATGCACTTTTCTTTTTCGCCCTTGATGGCGGCGGCCGTCAGAGCAATAATCGGAATGGTGCGCTTTTCCTGGTCGTCCATCTTGCGGATAACCGAAGTGGCTGTGTATCCGTCCATTTCGGGCATATGCAAGTCCATCAGAATCAGGTCGAAATGCTCTTTGTTGAGCAGGTCGATTACCACCTTGCCGTTCGGTGCAATCATCAGGTTGAATGTCTTTTTCAGTATTGTCTTGACAAACAACTGGTTAATCTCGTTATCTTCGGCAAGCAGAATGCTCGGTGTGTGGTCGGTTTTGTTGACAACCGCGTGTTTGGCGGACTGGCTGGCGGTTTGTTCGGCGACGGCCTTTCCGTGTTTATAGGTGATGTCGAGGCTGAAGGTGCTGCCTTTGCCGTCCTCGCTGTTGAGGTTTATGTTGCCGCCCTGCAGCTCGGCCAGTTGCTTCGAAATGGTCAGTCCCAGGCCGGTGCCGCCGTATTTGCGCGTGGTGTCGTTGCTGGCTTGCGAGAAACTTGAGAACACCAGCTCCTGTTTCTCCTTCGGGATTCCGATGCCGGTGTCGTGGACAATAAAGCTCATTTTGCTCGATGTGGCGTCCTGGCTGAGAACTTTCACCGAGAAGGTTATGCCGCCGTACTCGGTGAATTTCAGCGCGTTGCTCAGCAAGTTGTTCAGAATCTGGTTCAGTCGGGTAGGGTCGCCAACCACCACATTCGGCATTCGCGGGTCGATGTCGGCGTTGAAATACAAGCCCTTGTTCTCGGTCGATATTTTGTAAGTAACTGACAGATTGTTGATTATATTGCGCAAATTGAAGTCGATGTTCTCGATTTCCATCTTTCCTGCCTCGATTTTCGAGAAATCCAAAATGTCGTTTATGATGACCAGCAGGTTGTTGGCCGATATTGTGATGTTGTCGAGGAATGTCTTCTGGTCGGGTGTTAAATTGGTGTCGTTGAGCAATTTGGCCATACCAATCACGCCGTTCATCGGGGTGCGGATTTCGTGGCTCATATTGGCCAGGAACTGGTCTTTGATTTTTGCCAGATTCTCGGCTTGCTCCTTGGCAATCGTCAGGTCGATGTTCTGCCGCTTGATTTGCTTAATCATTGAGTTGAAGCCCCGCATCAGCTCGCCAATCTCGTCGCGGCGGTCCTCGGTTTCTTTTATCTGGAAATCAGTCACATTCGACATTCCGCGCATTGTCCGTGTGAGGTCAATTATCGGCTTTGAGATGATGTTCTGCATACCTTTCGAGAGGAGCAGGGCAATAGCCATTGTCACCATCAGCATCAGCAGGTAAACCTTGATGAACTGCAAAAGTCGGTTGCTGTAGTTCTCAAGGCTGGTGTGCAGGTAGATGGAGCCGATTTTCTCGTTGTCGAGCACAATGTTGCGGCTCACCAGGAGGTCGTTGTTGTCGAAGGCGAAGGTGTCGCGTTCCGATATGAAGTCGAGGTGGGTGTTGCTGTACTCCGGACTTTGCGTGTACTCGGCAAACAGGTTGTGGTTGGTGTCGTAGATGCGCGCCACGCGGATGTTCTTGTCCACGGCCAGCGTCTGCAGCACAGTCTGCGCGTCGAGCGGGTAGTCGAACATAATGTTGGCCGTGTTGTTGTCGCCAACAATGTCGGCCAGAATAGTCATATTGTTGAGTGTCTGGTTGTTATACTGCACCTTATCGAACCTGCCGAAAATCAGTCCGGCCGGAATCAGCGCCACAATGCTGATGACTATCACCATTACGGTGACCTTGGTCTGTATCGATAAGTCCTTAAAATTCATCTTCTTTCGTCGATATTATCTTGGCCAGCAGCAGCAGTTTCGGGCTGATTTTTATGCCTATGTCGTTGGCCACGTCTTTGTTGATTTCGAACTGCCGCTCGGAGAATTGCGGCAGAAAGTTGATTACTCCGCCAATGTTGCAGAAGTTGTTCAACTCGTCGCCGACAGTCACAATCGGCTTATTGCCAATGCATTTGAGCACTTGAATGGCCTCGTGCTGTTTGATTCCCGACACAATCAGGAAGTGGCATTTCTCGGCCTCGTTCAGGTTCGATATGCGGATGATTTTCCAGTCCTTGCCGTTCGCCTTGCGCCCAATCATCGTCTTTTCCAGGATGATACCGAACGGGTCGTTCTTATAGACGCAGAGGTAGATTGTGTCGTTCTCGATGTAGTCGGCGGGCCACTCAATGAATTTCGCAAAGTTGAAAATGTAAGCGGCTTTCACCTCGTATTCAGAATATTGCGCGCGGGCTTTGCCGGCAGTCAGACTTAAAGCGACTGTCGCAAAGGCTATCAGAATGTTTTTGCAGCTCTTCATCTTGGTCAGTCTTTAAGTTCGAACAATATTATCTCAACGCGGCGGTAGTTCATCTCGCGGGTGCGGCTGTCGTATTTGCCGCGCTCGGTCGATTCGCCGAGTCCTTTGGTTATGATTTTGCGCCCGTCCACGTTGTTCTCCTGCAGATATTTGAGCACGTTCTGCGCCCTGAGCTGCGAGAGGTTCATATTGTGTGTCCGTTCGCCTTGCGTGTCGGCGTAGCCGTTAATCTCGGCCCCGACCGAAGCGTTGTCAATCAGCAGGTTTATAATCTGTCGCAGCTCTTTCTTGGCGTCTGCCGTCAGCTCGCTCTCGTTGGTCTTGTAGTAGAGCGTGTGCTTGTGGATGACATTGCGCTGCTCGGGCCGCGACACTTTGAACATCACCGGATTGGTGCTTTCCTGACGGTTCACGCTGCTGCGGTTGCGCGTCGGAATCTCGAACCGGCTCAGGTCGATGGGGGCGGCCGTGTAGAACGTGTCCTTCCCAATCACTTGCATTGTCACCGATTTGCTCATACTGCCGTCGGTGTAGAAGTGCGTTTCTGTAACCTTGTCTTTCTGCTTGGTGTTGGCGTCCAGGATGCTCAGCGTAACCGAGTCTTGTGTGTTTATGGCGTCCTCAATGAGCGCCAGCAGGTCGTCGGTGTTCTTTTTCAGCTGCGCCTGCTTGTCGGCCTCGTGGCTGTTGTAGCTCAGTTTGTTGATGGTGTCCGAGGTTTGGATGATATTCTCCACCAGCTCAAGCAGATGCTCGTAGTATTGCGGCTGCTGCGGCGAGTTGTTGTTGGTTATCGAGTCGGCCTCGGTTGTCTTGTAAATGTCGTAGAACACGTTGTTCACCATCACCTCCTCGCCAATGTCGGTGTTGTTCAGCTTGATGGGCTGAAGCGTTATCTCCTGGTACAGCTCGTAGAAATAGTTCTGGTAGGGGATGTGGATGTTGATGAGCTGCGGCATATAGTTCTGGGTTGAAATCACCAGCTGGTAGTTTTTGGCCGGCGGGAAAATCATCAGGTATTTGCCAGTCTCGGTGTCGGGCGTATAAACGTATTTCACCTGCTCGTGGGTGTTTTTGTCGTACACCTTGATGTCAACCTTTATCGGTTTTGGCGGCGTTCCGGCCAGCACGGTTCCTTTCACCAGAGTCAGCGGAATTGGGTCTTTGTAGCCCACCTTCATAATGGTGTGGCGGCCGTACGAATTGTTCCTCGACGTTGAAAAGTACCCGTATTCGCCACTGGCGTTCAGCACGAAAGTCAGGTCGTCGATGGTGGTGTTGGTGAAGCCAAGGTTCTCTGGTTCAGTCCATTGCCCGTTCACCCGTTTCGATTTGAAAATGTCTTTTCCGCCTATTGTGTTGTGCCCTTGCGAGCTGAAGAAAATCGTCTGTCCGTCGTAGTGGATGTAGGGCGATTCCTCGTTGAATTTTGTGTTAATCTGCTCGCCAAGGTTCTCCGGTTCGTCCCATTCGCCCTTCTTGTTGAGCGTTGAAACGTAGATGTCGTGCCCGCCGAATCCGCCCGGACGGTCGCTCACAAAATAGAGTTTAGTGCCGTCGGGGGTGATGCTGGCCCCGCCCTCGTAGTACGGCGTGTTGATGTTCTTGTTCAGCTTTTTCACCTCGCTGATGGTCTTGCCCTGCAGTTTCGCCGAGTAGATGTCTTTGTTCAGGCCTTCGCCGATGTTCAGAAACACCGTGTGTCCGTCGGGTGAGAGTCCGGCCAGAGCGGTTGTGTGGCCTTGCAGCTTGTGCTCCAGAACCAGCGTCACCTCTTCGGGCTTGCTCCACGAGCCGCCGTTCTCCTTGGTCGAAATCATTATGTGTGTCGATGGCTCGAAGCCTTTGCCCACGCCAATCTCGCGCATAAAGAGCATCACGCTCTCGTCGGCGCTGATGAGCGGGTTGTAGTCCGATTCGGCCGCATAGAGCGATATTATCGGCTCAATATCAACCTTATACGGAATTTCGGTAATCTCAATGGCGTTGCGGCAGGTGGCGAGCATCAGCTTGCAGTGGTTCAGCTTGTTGATGTCGGCCTTGTCGTTTTTCGCCGTAAGGCTGATGTACTTGTTATACTCCTTGATGGCGTCGTCGAAGCGGTACACCACGTGGTAGGCGTCGCCCAGATACCAGATGACGTCGAGCGGAATGAGTGTTCCGGCCGACACGCTGGCCTCCTCCAGATAGCTGACGGCCTTGTCCTGCTCGTACCTCGATTTCAGGTAGCACAGACCAATTTGGTAACGCAGGTTGATGTCGTCAATCACCGAGTCGAGCTTTATATAAATAGGTAGGGCCTTCTCGTACCTGCCCGTCTCGAAATAGCTGTTGGCGGTTTTCAGCAGTTTCCGCTCCGACTGCGAGTATTGTGCCGAGGCGCTCAGGGCGGCCGTGGTCAGCACCAGACAGCAGGCTATCTTGGCGGCAAAACTTCTGAATCCAAATTTGTTACTTATCATCGCAATTTTTGTTTGTGCGTAACATTCAAAGTTACTTTTTTTAAGAATTGGTGCAAACCTGAAAACGTGTTTTGTTATGAAATATTGTAAAAAACTGATTGATAATATCTTCAAACCTAAAACTCTGCCGGCTGCGGCACGGCGCGCGGGCTATGTCAGCGACCAGCTTGGCATCCGCAACCGCTTTTTGCGCGAAAGCGGCAACTGGAAATCGCACCTTGACAACACCCGGAACTTCATCGTCGAGGCGGCGCGGCGGGCTGAAAAACGCACGTCGATGGCGGTGCTTGGCAGCGGCTGGCTCTATGATGTCCCGCTTGATGAGCTTTCGCAGATGTTCGAGTCGGTGACGCTTGTGGATATTGTTCATCCTGAGCCGGTTAAGGCGCGTGTGGCGCGAATGTCCAATGTGCGACTGCTGACTGCCGACCTCACCGGCGGTGCCGTTCGCCAGGCAATGAGCGCGCCATCGTTCACGAGTTTTGCCGGTTGGCTGCCTTCGGCTGTGCCCGACATCAATCTCAGTGAGTTCGACCTTGTTGTTTCGGTCAATCTGCTCAACCAACTTGATATTATATTGTGCGACTATCTCAAAAAGCGTTTCCGGGTGGGCGAGGAGCAGTTGCAGCCTGTCCGTAAAATGGTGCAGCAGAACCACATCAGTTGGCTGCCCGCCGGCCGCACCTGCCTCATAACCGATTATTGTCAGGTTGACATTCCGCTCGACGGCTCGCAAAAAAAAGAGACGCAACTTGTGTATGCCGATCTGCCGCAAACGCCATCAAAAGCCGAGTGGGAGTGGGTTTTCGACACCAACCAGCGCTATTCCGAAAAAAATAACACCATTTTTAAGGTGATGGCGGTTTGTTTTTGAGAAAAAAACGCTTTCAAAATATTCGCAAATACCACTATCTTTGGCTACGACAAACTGAACCGTATGAACTGCACAGTGATTGAGGAAGCTTTTAATTACACAACAACAGACCACCTCGGCTCAGTGCGCGCAGTGCTCAACCAGAGTATGAACGTTCTTGAGCAGAACGAAAATGTACTTAAAGAAATAGTAAAACCTTATAAATGAATGTTATGAAAAGAATGAATGGTCTGCTTTTAGCTATAACATTTTTGATGGCCACTTCTTGTCAATTCACTAAAAATGGCAAAGAAACTGTAACTGAGAACAAAATTGAAAAAATACAGATTAAGGCAACAGATCCTTACTCTTGTACTTTTATTAGAATTGACTGTGATGATTTCGAATTAGTATTTAAAAATGACTATGTTGATACGTCCATTACCGACACAGCGACAATTAATATGTTTCTTAGTTCAATTAGAAAATTTGGAACCATTAGATTCTGGCAATTGGAGTGTTGACACACGAGCAAAAATTATTTTATATTCTGAAAGTGACACTAATACAATTTGTGCGGGTGTTATACTAAAATATAACGACAAGTTTTACCACAGACCAGAATGTCTGCTTGAATATCTTGATAATTTGACAGATGAATATTATGATGCCAAAGCAAAAAACACTCAATAAGGTTGTTTTAACCTGTTTGATAATGCTGATTTTTTGTGGCTTCTCATACGATGCTACCGCCAACCGCTACCGCTACAACGGCAAAGAGGAGATAGCCGCCGACGCCACATCCGACTACGGCGCACGCCAGTACTCGGCAGAGTTCTGCCAGTGGCTGCAGGTGGACCCGCTGGCGGAGAAGTACTACTTTTGGTCGCCTTACAATTTCTGTGTGGGGAATCCGGTGAAACTGGTGGATGTGGATGGAAAAGAATCTAGATTATATGTAGAAGTACAAGGCGTCGGTCACGTATTCGTTACAACAGGTAGTGGTGATAATTTGACCGTTTATACTTACGGTAGGTATGCTGAATTAGGTAAGGATAAAAACTCAGCACGTTCTACCTCTCCAACAGGTGAAGGCGTTCTTATTGTCTTGAAAGGTAACGAGGCTACGCAATTTATTACGAATCAAATAACAGAAAAGAATGCAGCCGTTTTTGAGTTTAAGAATGCTAGCGATAGTAAAGTCGATGAATTTTACATGTCAAAATTTGATAATAGTGATAAAATCCCAACTACTGGCAAATATAAAGGTAACGATAATGCTCGTATAATTGATGAGTATAACTTGATAAATAATAATTGTGCTACGACATCTACTATATGGTGGAGGGGATGTTTCTTCAATAATTGGCGACAATATACCTTTTATGGTTGCCAAAGATTTACACTATGAAGTAGCAAAAGAACAAAACCCAATAAGTCGATTTGTAAGAATTCTTTTAGGCGATGAGCCTCACATTAGATTAGTTCCTTCAGAAGAAATACTAAAAGAAACTAGAAATGAATAAGTACTATCGCATCATAAAATTTATATTCTTTATGCTATTATTAATAGCATTATCAATGTTTGTATATGGAGCTTATATAAAAGTTAACATTTTAGATATATATTCTTATCGTGTAGAAGTATTTGATTATAATGAAGAAGTGACATTTTATAGATACGAAATAGACTCGGCAGTAGAGTTACTAAATAGTTTGACGAATATAGTTTTTATATGCTCTATTTTGCTAGTAATGGTTAGTATATACGAATTTCGTAGAAGCAAATAGCATACGTATAGAACGTATAAAATACTCCGTTCGGCGTAGGCTCAAGCCTACGTCGCAGAAAGAAGTATGGCTCATGCCTTGCACATAAAAGTTTAACTTTACAATCATGCAAAACGCTACCAAATATGGTTATAGCAACGCAGAACAGATAAAGGAGAAAGATGTTTTCTTCTATCATTCAGACCACTGCGCCCAACAACCTAACTATAACCTACAACTCGCTCAACCAGTCGCAGCAGGTGAAAAGCGGCAGTACCGTTAAGCACAAGTTCGCCTACCTTGCCGACGGCCGCAAAATGCTATCACTTGATAAAATCAAATCTAATGATAACATAGATAAAGATGGTGGCCTTGCATACATTGGTTCCTCTGTTTTCATAATTAATGAAGGCAAATACGACGGCTTTGAAAGCACCAGTTTCAGTGCCGGGCGCATTGTGCGCAACAGCAACGGCACCTTTGCCGTGCAGTACCACATAACCGACCACCTCGGCTCTGTTCGCGCGGTGCTCAACCAGAGTAAGGCATATTTGAATATCGTTGTTTGAAAAGTGCCAATGCACAAGAGTTTGCCAATATGGAGTTTCGGCTGGCGGCTGCGCTCCGATTGCGGTCGGTTATGCAGATTCAGCCCTTCGGGCTGTTTTTTTAGTTTGTTGTTATACAATGGCCTTGTTACTTTTTCATTTTAAACAGATTCCAATTCCGGCAATATGACGGCATTTGTGTCTGTCGGTGTGTTTTGAAGGAACATACAATAGTAAATCGGCATATAGGTTACGCCTTTTTTCTGATAAATCTCCCTTGTGTTTGAAAAAACGATGGCTCTTTCTATTCCATAATCAGAATTTTCCAAAAACTTGGTCAGGGCGCTGTGCTCGGTGTAATCTTTGCCCGATTTTATTTCCAACGGCAACGCTTGAAGACGCTCGTAGTCGTCAATCAGAAAATCAACTTCGCCTTTCTGCTTATTGTCGTAGTAATGAAGCGCAAAACCGTGGGCGCGCAACTCTTGTGCAACCACCGACTCATAAACCGTTCCTAAATTGATGCTTCTGATGTCTTGCAGCACAGCATTGACATTGAGGCCATATAGCAGAGAGGTGAGCAGTCCCACATCGTTCAGATAGAGTTTCACCAACCGTTTTTGTTCCGATTCGATGAGCGGGAAGCGCGGATTGCTGATGGCCTGCACATCAAGGGCGACACCGGAGTTTGAAAGATACTCAAACTCATCAGCATAATCGGAGAAATGCTTGCCGGTTTTATTCTCTATGTTTTTGTAAATCAAACGTTTCTTTTTGTTTTCAAGATTGCTTGGAATTAGGTCGTAGATGCGGCGAATCTTCAACTTATGCTCCGCATCGTATTGTGAGGCGTCGATGCGATAGAGTTCGTGAATGTCGTTATGAACGGTACGCACACGCACCATATTTCTGTCTTCCAGATACTTATTAATGGCTTCGGGCAAACCGCCAACAAGCAGATAATATTGAAAACGCTTCAAAAGCAGATTGTGAGAATCCTCATCGAGCGGCTCGTTGTTGTAATAATGGCGGCGTACACTCTCAATCCATTCTGGTCCGACACCCGTGGCCCACAAAAATTCCTCAAAATCAAGTGGAAACATCTGCTGAATCTCGACACTGCCGAGTGGCACCGACGGCGTTTGCGACAGAGCTACGCCTAACTGCGAGCCGCTGGCAATAAACCGGTACCGGCCTTCTTGGTTGAGAAACTTAAGCATCGTCATCAGGTGGGGGTAGCTCTGTATCTCATCAAGAAAAATCAACGTGTCGGACTTGTCGCCTAAGGGCTTCGGATAGTAGTTGCCGAGCCGCATATACAAATCGGTTGTGGTGTGCACTGCGGCAAACACACGCTCGCCCTCTTTGTCCTCTTTGAGGTTGATTTCAACAAAGTGACGGAAAAGTTTTTTCCCTACATAGCGTATCAAGTACGATTTTCCAATCTGCCGCGCACCATTGACAAGCAGAATTTTATCTTGCTTTTCTTTGAGATAATCCTCAAGATATTTGGCGAATTTGCGTTCGAGCATAAATGTTTAAATAAATCGCTGTAAATAAAGTGTTTTTTTTGCGAAATATCAAATAGAATTCCACTTATTCCATATTTTCGCCTCGGAAAACAACCACTTATTCCGTTTTTAAACCATATATTTTATCCACTTGTTCCAATTGTTTGCCAATGAGGCTTTTCGGATTTTTGTAGTTTAGTTTCCCGGCAACAAATTCATCCGCATTCAAATAAATTTGAATTTTTAATTTCAATAGTGTAATTTAGCTATTTCTTTGGCGTGCCTAACGGCAAACCAAACTGAAATAGTAAATACTTAAAAATTAACGCAATGAAATTAAAATCAATTTCTTTGGCAGTTGCTATGGCGTTCTGTTTCGGCAGTTACGGCCAAAACACAGCCAAAAACGACTCCACGCTCGTCATAGCGGGCAATCAGGAGGCAGAGGTTGCTTTCAATGAGGGCAACGATTTTGTAGCCCGGCGCAATTTCCCCGAAGCCATCAATAGTTTCACCAAAGCGCTGTCGTTCAACCCCAAATTCACCAAGGCGCTTGTGAACCGAGGTTTTGCCAAGTCGGAAATGGCCGACTACAGCGGCGCCATAACCGATTTCACAATGGCCATTGAGCTTGAGGAGTCGCCGGTGGCATACTACGGACGCGGTCTGGCCTATTTCAACCAGAACAACTCGAGCGACGCGCTCAGCGATTTCGAGCTTGCCATCAAGGCCGGCTACGACGAGGCCAAGGTTTACTACTACGCCGGTGTGGCCAACTTTGAGTGCGGCAACTACGAGGAGAGCATCAACAACCTCACGCTCTCAATCACCTTCGACGGCAACAACGCCCAGGCCTACAACGACCGCGGCAGCGCCAAGCGTATGAACGAGGACTACGACGGCGCCATTGCCGACTATCAGCAGGCCATCAAAATCGACCCGAAACTGGCCACAGCCTACAACAACTTGGCAAGCGCACTGCTCAAGAAGGGCAATATCGACGATGCCATCAGCAACTACGGACTGGCCATCGGACTCGACTCTGACTATTTCATCGCCTACAACAACCGCGCGCGCGCCAAGTTTGAGAAGAACGATTTCGACGGTATGATTGCCGACTGCCAGAAGGCCATCGAGATTAATCCTGAATACGCGTACGCATATAATAATATGGGTATCGCCCAGATGAAAAAGAAGGACTACGATGCCGCCTACCGCTCATTCAGCGACGCCATCCGCATCAACGCCAACTTTGCCGAGGCCTACCTGAACCGCGGCAGTTGCCAGGAGATGCAGCGCAAGTTTGAGGAGGCTGTGGCCGACTGGCGCAAGGCTTACCAGCTTGGCATTACCAAGGCAAGAAACTACATTTCGTTCTATGAATAATATTATGCTGATTATGAAACGTTTATATATAATTATAGCTGCCGTTGCCTGCTGCGCATCGGCTTTTTGCCAGGACATTCCGTTCGACAAAAACTATTTTCAGAATCAGAAAGACGCTTTTAAAGAGGCCAACAACAACCTGAAAGACGGTGAGTCGTACTACGCCAAGGAATACTACCACGAGGCTTTGCAGTATTACCTTGAGGCACAGAAATTTAACCCGAACTACTCGCTGCTCAACTACCGCATCGGCGTATGCTATATGAATCTGCCGATGAAGTACAAGTGTATCGATTATTTTGAGAAGGCATATCAGCTGCGCCGCGATGTTGCGCCCGACATCCACTTGATGCTGGCCCGCGGCTATCATCTTAACGGACAATACGATAAGGCTATTGGTGAATACAAGGCGCATTTGGCTTTGCTTACGCCGATGGAGGCACCCGAAATGAAACCTCTGCTTGAGAAATACATTGCCGAGTGCGAGTGCGGCAAGCAGCTGATGGACAATCCGGCACGAGCTTTCATCGACAATATCGGCTCGGTGCTCAACTCGCGCTACAACGACCACAGTCCGCTCATCTCAGCCGACGAGTCGATGATGATTTTCACCTCGACCCGCACCAACGGCCGCAATGTCAGCCTCGACGACGGTCAGTACGATGAGGACATCTACATCAGCTACAACGAAAACAAGAACTGGCAGGTGCCAAACGAGATTGGCGAGCCAATAAATACGCAGTTCGACGACGCAACGGTGGGCTTGTTTCCCGATGGTCAGCAGCTGCTCATCTACAACGGCCGCAAGGGCAACGGCGACATTGAGCAATGCTCGCTCAAAGGAACCAAATGGGAGTATCCGAAGGGAATGCCGAAACCCATCAACTCCGACGCACGCGAGACTTCAGCCTGCTTCTCGCCTGATGGCCGCAGCATCTACTTTGTGAGCGACCGCCCGGGCGGATTCGGCGGCAGCGACATCTACGTGTGCCACCGCACAGCCAAAGACAAATGGGGTGAGGCCATCAACCTTGGCCCGGTAATCAATACTCAGTACGACGAGGAGGCAGTGTTTATGCACCCCGACGGCCGTACGTTGTATTTCAGCTCGACTGGCCACAACACAATGGGCGGTTTCGACATCTTTATGTCGCAGCGCGACGACAACGGTACCTGGAGCGAGCCGGTCAATCTTGGCTACCCAATCAACTCGCCCGACAACGACCTCTGCTTTGTGATTTCGGCCAACGGCCGCCACGGATACTGCTCCAGCGTCCGTCCGGAGGGCTCCGGCGGTCTCGACATCTACCGAATGACATTCCTCGGCCCCGAAAAGCCATACACTCTGTCGGGTGAGGATAACCTGATTTCGGCACGCTCGCAGCCGGTGTCGGATATGGTTATGGAGGCTTCGGTTGAGCTTGTCACCATCCGCCTGACCATTGTCAAGGGTACAGTGCGCGACGCCATCAGCAACGAGCCGGTGAACGCCACCATTGATATTGTTGATAATGAGAAGAATGAGGTGATTTTTACATCGCAGACAAACTCGGCAACAGGTAAGTTCCTGGTGTCGCTGCCTTCGGGTAAGAACTATGGTCTTATGGTTCGCGCCGACAACTATCTGTTCCATTCAGAGAACTTTGATATTCCGGCGGCAACTGAGTATCAGGAGATTGATAAGGACATTGCCCTGAACAACATCAAGAAAGACGTGAAGATAATTCTGAAGAACGTGTTCTTTGAGACCGGAAGCGCCAAGTTGAAACCGACATCGTACGCCGAGCTGGGCCGTCTGACCAAACTGTTGAGCGATATGCCGGCTATGCGCATCGAGATTTCGGGCCACACCGACAACCAGGGCAGCAAGGCCACCAACCAGCGCCTGTCGGAGGCTCGCGCCAAATCGGTTGTCGACTTCCTGATTTCGGAGGGCGTTGACGCCAGCCGTCTTGAGTACAAGGGTTACGCGTTCGACCAGCCTGTGGCCGACAACGCCACCAAAGAGGGTAGGGCGATGAACCGTCGTGTGGAGTTTAAGGTTTTGAGTACCGAATGATAAATTTGAAGTGCGCCTCTGCCACGCGCGGGGGCGCACTTTGTCTTTTTTGCTGAAATGGGCAACCGTTTTCTGTTTCATATTAAGGAGCGATTTTTCAAGTATTTCTTCATTGTTCAGGATGTCCTGTTCAAGGTGTTGAGGTTTTTCTCAACAGTTTGCAACCTGGTCATTCTGGTGTGCAGTTTTCTGTTTGTCACGCTGCTTGTGGCGCGTCTGGGATTCAATCACCACCAGATTGTCCAGGACAATGTCGACGGGCTTGTGCGCAGTATTTTTGTAATCACGTTCCTGGCCAAATACCTTCACGACCTTGTCAACATTGTGGGGCGCAAAATGTGGGCTCGATGGCTCGATTACGGGCTTTTCGCCGTATCGCTGCTGGTTTTTCTGGCCAACACAAACATTGTCAGCATTCCGTTGCTCGCAAATTCCTTCCTTTCGGGATTTGCCGCCGTATCGGCAGTGCTCGGCTTCATACTGATTTCCGATTTCTACAAGGTGTCGAAGGTGGTGTCGTCGATGCGGATGTCGCCGCCGGTGCTTTTCGCGTTCAGCTTCCTGGTGATGATTTTCATCGGCTCGGGCCTGCTGATGCTGCCGAACGTGCATATGGGGCAGATAAGCTATTTCCAGGCACTTTTCACATCAACAAGCGCCATCTGCGTGTCGGGGCTCTCGGTTATTGACCTGCCCAGCATACTCACCTTCAAAGGCAACGTCATCTTGTTGTTTTTGTTTCAGATAGGCGGTTTGGGAGTTATGGTTTTCACCGGATTGTTCGCCTTTGCGTTCACCGGCACGGTTTCGTTCAAAGACCGTATGATGCTCAAGGATATGTTCTCGTCCGACGCAATGAGCGACATTTTCAACTTTCTGGCCAAAGTGCTGTCGCTCACTCTGCTGATTGAGTCGCTTGGCGCAGTGGCCATTTATTTGAGCATCAGCGGAAGCAATATCGAAGACCCGGTTTTCTTTGCCATATTCCACTCGGTGTCAGCATTTTGCAACTGCGGAATATCGACCTTGCCCGACGGTTTTGCCAACCATCTTGTGGTGGGCAACAATTGGCTGCTGATGTCGGTGGCAATCCTCACCACGCTGGGCGGAATCGGCTTTCCGGTGCTGATAGCCATCTACTCAACGCTCCGCAACCGCACGCTGCATCTGCTGCACATTTCGGTCGACAGGCGCAGTCTGGTTTCGCATTTTGGCACCGATATGGCCACGCACATTGCCGTGATTGCCACATTCAGCATTCTGGTGATTGGCACATTGAGCTACTATTTCCTCGAACTCGACAACACTCTGGCCGGAGGCACGGCCGTATCGAGGTGGGTGAAATCGTTCTTCTGCTGCGCCACAGCCCGCACAGCCGGTTTCAACGTGTCCGACATTAGCTGCTGGAGCACGGCCACAATGGCCTTTATGATTGGTATAATGTGGATTGGAGCCTCGCCCGGCTCGACTGGCGGCGGCATCAAAACCACAACTTTCGCACTGGCGCTCTGCTCAATAGTGAGCTTCATCCGCGGCAACCGCTACATCGAAATCGGTTACCACCGTATTGGTTTTGAGACCATTTCGCGTGTGCTGGTGCTTGTAACAATGTCGCTGCTGATAATCTTTGTGGCCTCTGTGCTGTTTGCGTTCCTTGAGCCAGACCAGAATCCGCTGCACCTGTTCTTCGACACCGTGTCGATGTACAGCACCACGGGCCTCTCGCTTGTCGGAACTTCGAACCTGCAAATGCCGTCGCAGGTGCTCACAATGGTGATGATGTTCCTTGGCCGTGTGGGACCGCTCACACTGCTGTCGGGCATATTTGTGTCGCGCAAGGCGAAATATGCCAAGTATCCTTATAAGAATCTTACTATCAACTAATTGAAAACTAAAAACTTATTAATATGAAATTTATTGTTATCGGTTTGGGTTATTTTGGTTCGACGCTGGCAATCAGCCTCACCGAGCAGGGGCACGAGGTCATTGGCATCGACAACAAGTTTGAGCGTGTTGACGAGCTTAAAAACCAGATTGGCAATGTGATGGAGATGGACACCACCAACGAGAACGCCGTTAAAACCCTGCCGCTGAACGACACCGACGCCGTTATTGTGGCCATTGGTGAGGATGTGGGCTCGTCGATTCTGACGCTTTCAATCCTGAAAAAGCTGAACGCCAACAATATTATCGGCCGCATTATCAGCCCGATGCACAAGAGCATTCTGAACCAAATCGGCATTGAGAACACAGTTCATCCCGAGTCGGAAACGGCTATGATGATAAGCCTTCAGCTGCAGGTGAAAAACGCGCTCAAAATTACCGAAATCGACGCTGAGAATGTGATTGTTGAGTTCAAGGCTCCGCAGAAATATGTGGGCCACACGCTCGGTACGGCCAACCTTGAGTCACGCTTCAAGCTGAAGACTGTCGCCGTTAAGTCGCAGGAAAAGAAGGGTTTGCTGTCGCGAGAGCATACCAAGACAACCCTTATGCCTGACGACGACTACATCTTCCGCGAGAACGATGTGCTTGTTGTTGCTGGCCTGCTCGACAATATGAAAAAGTTTGCAACCGAGCAGTAGGAGCGGAGTATTTCGGCTATTGCACCGGTGCCTGCAAATTTTTTTTGCAAACGACAGATTAAGGCTTATTTTTGCGGCCGCATTTAGCAAAGCGGTCCGGTAGCTCAGCTGGATAGAGCAACAGCCTTCTAAGCTGTGGGTCTTGGGTTCGAATCCCAACCGGATCACCATTTTTTCACGAAAGGCTCTTTTTGAGCCTTTTTTGTTTTTGCCGCCTGCCGACCGTTCAAACTGCATAAAGCTTTGCCCAATTTCTAATAAAAATCCGCAGCAAAGCGCTGCCGGAATGCACAAAAATACGAGTTATACGCATACAACTGTGCAAACGTTAAACCATACTGCTGGGGCGGTTTTGCAATTGACGATTATCAGTTTCCGAAAGTTGATTTTGTGTAACCGCTTTAGCAAAAAAATACGTAGCTTTGCGAAACTTTTTAGGAAAAGTGAATAATACTTTTTAAGTGTTAGAAACTGGATTCAACGAAATAATTGTAATTCTATAAAAAATAAAGCAATGGGATATTTGGAGTTTGACAAAACAGAACTTGTAAATCTTGAGAATTCCTTGACAAAAGAGGTGTTGCGCACCAACCGCGCGGGCTCGTATTCGCTCACAACGCTGATTGGCTGCAACAACCGTAAATATCACGGATTGCTGGTGTGCCCGCTGCCGCAGGTCGATGGCGGACGCCACGTGCTGCTCTCGTCGCTCGATGAAACTATCATTCAGCACGAGCGCGAATTCAATCTGGCTTTGCATAAATATGAGGGTGACAACTACGAGCCCAAAGGCCACAAGTATGTTACCGAATTCTATACCAACCCCATACCGACACTCATCTACGGTGTTGGCGGCGTGGTTCTGAAAAAGGAGAAAATCCTGGTCAAGAGCGAGCCGCGGATACTTGTCCGCTACACGCTGCTCGACGCTCACAGCGAGACCAAAATCCGTTTCAAACCGTTCCTTGCCTTCCGCAACATTCACGCGCTGAGCAAGGCCAACCTTGACGCCAACACCAAGGTGAAGATGGTTGACAACGGCATCTCATCGTGTATGTATCAGGGCTATCCCGACCTTTATATCCAAACTTCGAAGAAGTGCGAGTTTGTGTCGGCACCCGACTGGTACTACAACATTGAGTACATTCTGGAGCAGAAGCGCGGCTACGATTTCAAAGAGGATTTGTTCGTGCCTGGATATTTCGAGGCGCC
This sequence comes from uncultured Bacteroidales bacterium, assembly GCA_902790595.1. Classification (GTDB taxonomy): domain Bacteria; phylum Bacteroidota; class Bacteroidia; order Bacteroidales; family SZUA-534; genus RUG13583. Next base: position 324,037 of record CADASL010000001.1, on the reverse strand, counting down.
TATCAAGAAGGGCGAGAGCATCATTGTTTCGGCTGGACTGAGCGAGATTAAGACCAACACGCTGAAGAAGAAGTTCGATGACGAGGTGAGCGACCGCACACCGCGCAACAGTTTCGAGAACTGCCTGATTAACGGTGCCGCTCAGTTGTTCCTGAACGAGGGCAAGGAAACCCGCATTCTGGCTGGTTATCCGTGGTATCCCGCTCGCACCCGCGACGCGCTCATCGCCCTGCCCAACCTGCTCTACAAGAACGAGACACCGATGATTTACAAGAGCGTTCTATCGACGCTCATCAGTCAGATAACCAACACTTTGGCAAGCGGAAGCACCAACCTTGACGATTACGCCGACTGCCGTTCCGACGTGCCGTTGTGGCTCGTTTGGTGCATTCAGCAGATTGACAAGCAATATCCGCAGTACGACGTCTGGAAGGAATTCGGAAAAGACGTTAAGAAGGTGATGAACCTTTATCTGGAGCACAAAATCAGTTTCCGCATCGACGAGAACGGTATGGTTTACAACACATCGGACGCAGTGGCCAACACTTGGATGAACGCAACCATCCACGGCCGCCCCGTGATGCCGCGCAACGGCTATGCTGTTGAGACCAACGCATTGTGGTACAATGCAATAATGTATGTTCTCGACAAGAGCAAAGGCGACAAGACCTTTGGCAAGAAATGGGCTGAACTGGCCGAGAAAGTGAAGGGCAGTTTTGTTGCCACATTCTGGAACGACGAGCGCGGCTATCTGGCCGATTATGTGACATACGACTATGCAAACACTCAGGTCCGTCCGAACCAATTGCTGGCTTGCGCCGTTGACTACACAATGCTCGACAAGCATCAGATTAAAGCCGTTCTGCGTGTGGTTGAGGAGCAACTGATGACCGCCTACGGCATCCGCTCGCTCACGCCTGACGACCCGCGCTACGTGTCGCACTACCGTGGCACCGAGGAGCAGCGCGAGAACGCCGCCTTCAACGGCTCGGTTTGGCCGTGGCTCTATGCCGCCTACATCGACGCGCTGGCAAAAATCCAACCGCGTATGATTGAATCGCTGGTTAACAAGTTCCTTGAGACCTTCGAGCCTGAGATGAGAACGGCTGGAATCAGTTGTATATCAGAGATGTATCACGGTGACCCACCGTATCACGGAAAGGGCGCCATTTCGTTCGCATTGAGTTTTGCGGCACTGCTTTATATGAAAAAACTGTCGAACACTTTCGCAGGCGAGACCGCTGTTGAGGCCAAACCCGCCAAGAAAGCGGCAGCAAAGAAGGACCCGAAGAAATCAGAGCCGAAGGCAAAGGCAGAGCCGAAAAAAGCCGCAGCGAAGAAGGCATCGGTAAAAGCCGAACCAAAGAAGGCCACAGCGAAGAAGGAAGTGAAGAAGGCAGAGCCGAAGAAGGCAGCCGCAAAGGCTGAGACAAAGAAGGCATCGGCGAAAGCCGAACCTAAAAAAGCAGTGAAGACTGAAGCAAAGAAAGCATCGGCGAAGACCGCCAAAAAGGCCGAACCGAAAGCCGCCAAAGCCGCCGCAAAGGCATCGAAAAAGAAATAAAGAACAATAAAAATAACTGATAATGAAAGTCTTAATGTTTGGGTGGGAGTTTCCGCCGCACATTTCTGGAGGTTTGGGCACCGCTTGCTACGGTCTGACCAAAGGTATGTCGAAGATTGACGACCTTGAGGTTATTTTCGTCGTGCCAAAGGCTTACGGCGACGAGGACCAAGAGGCCATCAAACTCGTGGGTGCGGGAAACATTCCGCTGAGAGTCACAAAATCAGAGAGTTATTCGGGACAAGTCAAGAACCTTCAGTACATTGAGGTGGGCTCGAATCTTGTTCCGTACTCAACGCCTGAGGAGTATTTCGCGCTGAGAAACAACAAACGTTACTACGGCAAGCACATTGTTGAGGTGGGAGAGTCGGGCTGCATTCCGTTCACTGGAAAATACGGCGACAACCTGTTCACCGAAATCTACTACTACAGCCTGATTGCCGAGCAGATTGCCACAATGTACGATTTCGACATCATTCACGCCCACGACTGGCTGGCCTATCCCGCAGGAATGGCCGCGAAGCGTGTGTCGGGCAAGCCGCTTGTTGTGCACGTTCACGCCACCGACTTCGACCGTAGCGGCGGCCGCGTGAATCCTGCCGTTTACAACATTGAGAAAGCAGGTCTCGACGCAGCCGACAAGGCCATCACCGTCAGCAACCTGACGCGCGACATCGTTATTAACAAATACGGCCAATCGCCCGACAAGGTGGTGACCGTTTACAACGCCGTGGAGCCCAACCTGAAAGCCATCGACCGCGAGAAGCGCGGCTTCGACGAGAAGGTTGTGACGTTCCTGGGCCGTATCACAATGCAGAAAGGTCCTGAATTCTTCATTGAGGCCGCCTACAAGGTGCTCAAGAAGATGGACAACGTGCGTTTTGTGATGGCTGGCAGCGGCGATATGATGAACAAAATGATTGAACGCGCCGCAAGTCTGGGCATTATGGACAAGTTCCACTTCACGGGCTTCCTGCGCGGCGACGCTGTGTTCCGTATGTTCAAATACAGCGACGTTTACATTATGCCATCGGTTTCGGAGCCCTTCGGCATTTCGCCGCTCGAGGCGATGCAGTCGGGCGTTCCTGTCATCATCTCGAAGCAGTCGGGTGTGAGCGAGATTCTGAAGCACGCCATCAAGATTGACTTCTGGGACATCGACAAGATGGCCAACGCCATTTACGCTCTGCTCAACTATCCCGCTCTTGCCCAAACCATTGGCGAGAACGGCTTGAAAGAGGCCAACAGCCTGCGCTGGGAAGAGTCGGCAAAACACGTTTACAACGTTTATAAATCAGTATTAAATCAGTAACCTTATAAAATTTGGAACTATGAAGCATTTATGTCTTTATTTTCAGGTTCATCAACCATTCCGCTTCCGCAAATATTCATTCTTCGATATCGGCAGCGACCATTATTACTACGATGACTATCTTAATGAGTCGATTCTGCAAAAGGTGGCACGCAACTGCTATCTGCCAACCAACGAATTGTTGCTCAAACTGATAGAGAAGCACGGACGCAACTTTAAGGTTACTTTCTCAATCACGGGCATCGCTCTCGACCAATTCGAACTCTACGCGCCTGAGGTGATTGAGAGTTTCCAACGCCTTGCTAAAACTGGTCAGGTTGAATTCCTTGCCGAGACCTATTCGCACTCGCTGGCTTCGCAGGCCAACATCGACGTGATGAAGAAGCAGGTGAAGGACCATTCGGCAAAGATTGAGAAACTTTTCGGTCAGAAGCCGAAAGTGTTCCGCAACACCGAGTTGATTTACTCTGACGAGGTTGGCGCCGCCGTTTACAAGATGGGCTACAAGGGAATGCTCACCGAGGGCGCCAAGCACATTCTGGGTTGGAAATCGCCTAACTTCTTGTATTACAACGCAAAAGAGCCGCAACTGAAACTTCTGTTGCGTAACTATACATTGAGCGACGACATTTCGTTCCGTTTCTGCGCAAAGCACTGGACAGCAGACTCTTACGCTGCCCGTCTGAACGAGGTTCCCGACAAGGAGGAGATTGTCAACTTGTTTATGGACTACGAGACATTCGGCGAGCATCAGGAGAAGGAGACAGGTATCTTCCAATTCCTTGAGCATCTGCCCGATGCAGTGTTGAATCAGACCGATTTCCGCTTTGCCACACCGTCGCAGATAATCAAGAACGTGCAGCCTGTGGCCGCCATCAATGTTCCTTACCCAATCTCGTGGGCCGACGAGGAGCGCGACATCACAGCCTGGCTGGGCAACAATATGCAGAACGAGGCGTTCAGCAAACTCTACGCCCTGACCGACAAGGTTGCTCAGGTGAAGGACCCGCAGATTCTGCAAGACTGGGAGTACCTGCAGACGAGCGACCATTTCTACTATATGTCGACAAAATGGTTCAGCGACGGCGAGGTGCACGCATATTTCAACCCCTACAAGACACCGTACGACGCTTTCATCAACTATATGAACGTGCTGACTGACTTCTCGTTGCGCGTGAACAAGGCTCTGCCCGACGCAGAAATCAGAACCTGCCGCGACGTTGAGAAACTGCAGGATATGGTGCTTGAGCAGAAGGCTGAAATCAAGAAACTGAAATCGAAAGCCAAAAAGGCATAGGCTGAATAAATTATCGTGATTATTAATTTGAAGTAAATGAGCGATTTAATTAAGCCAGCATTCTTATTTGAAACCAGTTGGGAAGTTTGCAACAAGGTGGGCGGAATCCACACTGTGATAACTTCGAAAATGCCGAACGAATATGCCGCTTACGGTGACAACATTATGTTCATCGGCCCCGATTTGGTTAGGGAAGAGGGCAATTCAGAGTTCACTGAGGACAAGAGCCTGTTTCCCGAATGGAAGGAGACGGCTGAGAAAGAAGGCCTGCGCATAAAGATTGGCCGCTGGAACGTGGCTCACAAGCCGCTGGCGGTGCTGGTCGATTATACTGTTTTTATTCCGCTGAAAGACAAACTGCTGGCTTCGTGGTGGGAGACCTACAAACTCGATTCCATCACAGGCGAGTGGGAGTATATTGAGTCGGTGCTGTTCGGCTATGCGGCAGGCAAGGTGGTGGAGAGTTACAAAAACTTCTATCTGGCTGACGCACCAGTGGTTGCACAGTTCCACGAGTGGCAGACTGGCTCGGGCGTTCTCTATCTCGACCGCGCCTGCCCGAAGGTGGCAACCGTGTTCACCACACACGCTACAGTGCTGGGCCGCTCGGTTGCGGGCAACGGATTCCCGCTCTACAAGAGCCTGGGCTCGTTCGACCCCGACATCCGCGCACGCGAACTTGGCGTGATGGCCAAACACTCACTCGAAAAGACCGCCGCTCAGGTGGCGTCGGTCTATACAACGGTGAGCAAGGTGACGGCCAACGAATGCAAGGTGCTCTTGAACAACGAACCCGATGCGGTTACACCTAACGGATTCGCACTCAATCACTTGCCGCATATGGACGACAATGTGACCAAAGAAGCCCGCAAGAAACTTGCCGAGGTTACTGAGGCGCTGACAGGCAACAAGTGCGACGATGAGACTCTGTTTGTGGCAATCTCTGGCCGCTACGAGTTCAAAAACAAGGGCATCGACATCTTTATTGACGCTCTTGGCAAACTGAACCAGCAGGGCGGTTACAAGCACAACATTGTCGGATTCATTCTGGTGCCGAACTTCAACTACGGCCCGCGCAAATGCCTGCAAGACCGTCTGGCCGACAGCAATGTCCGCATACCCGACGAGCGCATCACAACGCACTCGCTCAACCCCGACTACTACGACCCCGTGATGGACAAAACCCATCAGTTGCAACTGACTAATAATCAGGGGCAGCAGGTCAATGTGGTGCTGGTTCCTGTCTATCTGAACGGCAACGACGGCATCTTCAATATGTCGTACTACAACCTGCTGAGCGGTTTCGATTTGACGGCCTTCCCGTCGTACTACGAGCCTTGGGGCTACACACCGCTTGAGAGCATCGCTGTTGGCGTGCCCACAGTGACCACAAGCCTTGCGGGATTCGGCCAGTGGATGCTGAAAAAGACCAGCGGAATCCAGGATGGCATTGAGGTTGTGACACGCACCGAAGACAACTACTGGGATGTGGTTGACGAACTGGTGAATGTCATCAACCGCGTTTACAAGATGTCGCTCGCCGACCGCGCCAAACTGCGCAAGCGCGCCAAAGAGCAGGCCAGCGAAATTAGTTGGGACAATCTGTTCCACTACTACGCCGAAGCCTACAGCAAGGCGCTCACACTGTCGCTCGCACGCGTCGACGACCAAACAATGCATACGAACAATAATTTTAATAATAGTCAAAAACTTATGAGTAACGAACCAATTTGGAAGAAGATGATTATCCACTCAGACCTTCCTGAAAGGCTGAAAAATCTGGATAATCTGGCAAATAACCTGTGGTGGTGCTGGAATTACGAGGCAATTGAGATGTTCAAATACATCGACCCCGAACTGTGGGCAAAGGTTGAGAAGAACCCAATCGCCCTGCTGAAAGTTGTTTCAACCGCCCGTCTGGCCGAACTTGAGAAAGACACAGCGTTCCTGGCCAAATTCGACCGTGTGTCGAAGAATTTCGCAGAATATATGAGCGTGGCACCGCGCAAGGATATGCCGCTGGTGGGCTACTTCAGTATGGAGTACGGCCTGACCGACAACCTGAAGATTTTCTCGGGTGGTCTGGGAATTCTGGCTGGCGATTACCTGAAGGAGGCCAGCGACTCGAATATGCCGATGGTTGGCGTCGGATTCCTTTACAAATACGGATATTTCACTCAAGAACTGACAGTTTCGGGTGAGCAGCAGGCAAGTCTGGTTCCGCAGAATATGGACAATCTGCCGATTTCCGCCGTTCTCGACGAGTTCAAACGCCAAATGACCATTTCGCTCAACCTGCCAGGACGTATGGTGAAAGCCCGTATCTGGAAAGTGCAGGTTGGTCGTGTGCCTTTGTATCTGCTTGATACTGAAGACCCCGACAACAGCGCAGAGGACCGCGCAATCACGCAGCAACTCTACGGCGGCGACTGGGAGAACCGTTTGAAACAGGAGATGCTGCTCGGCCTTGGCGGTATTCGCGCCCTGAAGGCGATGAACATTAAGCCGAATGTGTTCCACTGCAACGAGGGACACGCCGCAATGATTAACGTTGAGCGTCTGTCGGATTATGTTCAGCACGAGAATTTGACTTTCAACGAGGCTCTTGAGGCTGTCCGCGCTTCGTCGCTGTTCACCACACACACACCTGTTCCCGCTGGCCACGACGCTTTCGACCAGAATCTGATTCGCACCTATCTGCGTCCGATTCCAGAGCGTCTGAAGATTGATTGGGACACATTTATGAACCTTGGCCTTGCACCCGACGGCAAGTTCTCGATGAGCGTTCTGGCAACCCGCACTTCGCAGGAGATGAACGGCGTTTCGATGCTGCACGGCGATGTGACAAAGGAGATGTTCAAGTATATGTGGCCAGGTTTCTCGACCAACGAACTGTATATCAACTATGTAACCAACGGCGTTCATATGCCGACGTGGGCTGCCAAAGAGTGGCGCCGTCTGTATGAGAGCACCTTCGGCGACGGCTTTATGCAAGACCAGTCGAACACCAAATACTGGGAGAAGATTTTCGATGTTCAGGACAGTGTTATCTGGGATTTGCGCAACCAACTGCGTAAGAAGTTGATTGACTACGTGAAGGCACGTTTCGAGAAGAGTTCGATTATGCGTCACGAAAGCCCGAAATATGTGGTTGAGACTTTGAGCAGACTCAACGAGCACACTCTGACAATCGGCTTCGCACGCCGCTTTGCAACCTACAAGCGCGCTCACTTGCTCTTCAGCGACATCGACCGTCTGGCAAAAATCGTGAACAATCCGTCGTGCCCAGTTCAGTTCCTGTTTGCAGGTAAGGCTCACCCGCACGACAAGGCTGGTCAGGATTTGATTAAGAATATTGTTGAGATTTCGCGCCGTCCAGAGTTCGTTGGCAAGATACTGTTCCTTGAGAACTACGATATGGACCTTGCAAAACGTCTGGTTCGCGGTGTCGATGTTTGGTTGAACAACCCGACACGTCCGTTGGAGGCCAGTGGTACCAGCGGTCAGAAAGCCGAAATGAACGGCGTGCTGAACTTCAGCGTGCTCGACGGCTGGTGGGTTGAGGGTTACAAAGAGAAGGCTGGTTGGGCGCTTCCACAGGAGCAGACCTATCAGAACCAACAGTTCCAGAACGAACTGGATGCCGCCACAATCTACAGCATTCTTGAGAACGAGATTATCCCGCTGTTCTATCAGCGCAACAACTTCGGCATCCCGACAGAGTGGGTTCAGTACATCAAACGTTCAATCGCAGGCATCGCACCGCACTTCACAACAAAGCGTATGCTCGACGACTACATCAACCAGTACTACTCGCCGCTCTACAAGCGCAGCAGCAAGGTCATTGCCGACAACTTCAAAGTTGCCCGCGACCTGTCGCGCTGGAAGAGCAAAATCTACGAGAACTGGGATAAGATTGAAGTTGTCTCGGTTGACTTCCCGAGCACCCTTAAGACAGAGTTCAAGGCAGGCCAGAACTATCACGGTGAGGTGATTGTTGACATCAAGAACCTTGACATCGACGACGTAGGAGTGGAGATGGTTATTATGGACCAGGACTGCACCAAACTGCTCGACCGCAAGGAACTGAAACTCAACAAGCACGTCGACTCGATGGCCTTCTTCGAAATCGACTTCAAACTCGACCATCCAGGCTCATACGACTACGGCGTGCGCCTGTTCGCCAAGAACGTCGACCTGCCGCACCGCCAGGATGTTCCGCTCTTGCGTTGGGTTTAATCAATGAGAGAATGATTGAAGGATTGAATGAGTGAAATTCAATAGAAAACCCCGAAAGGCTGATGCTTTTCGGGGTTTTTAGTTTGCTGTTTCCAAAGTAGGAATTCAGCCAAGTGCTTTATTCTGTTTTTTCAGCTTCTTCCGTCTCTTCGCCTTTGTCCTTTCCACCGCCCACTTTGAACACCAGTTTGTCGTCCTTCTTGTCGTACGAGCAGGTGATGGTGTCGCCATTGGCCACTTCGGCTTTCAGAATCACTTCGGCCATCTCGTCTTCGATGTATTTTTGAATGGCGCGTTTCAGCGGACGGGCGCCGTATTGAGCATCGTAGCCCTTGTTGGCCAGCCAGTCTTTGGCTTTCGGCGTGATTTTCAGCGTGTAACCCATTTGTGCCACGCGCTCGAACAGGCCTTTCAACTCAATGTCGATAATCTTGTGGATGTCGTCTTTGGTGAGTTGGTTGAACATTATCACATCATCGATACGGTTTAGGAATTCGGGCGCAAAAGCGTTCTTCAAAGCCTTCTCAATCACACCTTTAGCCAACTCGTCCGATGAATTCTGACGCGCTGTTGTCGAGAATCCGACGCCCGTGCCGAACTCTTTCAACTGGCGAGAACCGATGTTCGACGTCATTATAATAATGGTGTTGCGGAAGTCGATGCGGCGGCCCAGACTGTCGGTCAGGCGGCCTTCGTCGAGCACCTGCAGCAAGATATGGAACACGTCGGGGTGAGCCTTCTCAATCTCGTCCAAAAGAACGACAGAGTAGGGCTTACGGCGCACTTTTTCAGTCAGTTGGCCGCCTTCTTCGTAGCCAACATATCCCGGAGGCGCACCAACCAGGCGCGACACGCTGAATTTTTCCATATACTCGCTCATATCGATGCGGATGAGCGCGTCGTTGCTGTCGAACAGGTATTTCGACAGAACCTTTGCCAACTGCGTTTTTCCGACGCCCGTCGGGCCAAGGAAGATGAACGTGCCGATAGGTTTGTTCGGGTCTTTCAGGCCAGCGCGGTTGCGTTGTATCGATTTGACAATCTTTGCAATGGCTTCGTCCTGACCAATCACGCTGCCCTTGAGTTCTTCGCCCATCTTGAGCAGGCGGTTGCCTTCGGTCTGCGCAATGCGCTGCACAGGCACGCCCGTCATCATTGCCACCACTTCGGCCACGTTTTCGGCCGTCACCACTTCGCGGTGCTTAATCAGGTCGTCTTCCCACTTTTTCTTCTCATTTTCAAGTTGTTCGATGGTCTTTTTCTCGCTGTCGCGATAGTTGGCCGCTTCTTCGAACTTCTGCTGCCTTACGGCTTCAACCTTCTTGTTGCGGATTTCTTCAATCGACTTTTCAAGGTCGGTTATCTTTTTGGGAACGTGAATGTTAGATATGTGAACACGTGAGCCTGCTTCGTCAAGGGCGTCGATGGCCTTGTCGGGCAGGTGGCGGTCAGATATGTAGCGTGTTGTGAGTTTCACGCAGGCGTCGAGTGCTTCGTCGCTGTAGGTGACGTTGTGGTGCTCTTCGTAGCGTGCCTTGATGTTGTTCAGAATCTCGCGTGTCTCTTCGGCCGATGTCGGTTCAACCATAACCTTCTGGAAACGGCGTTCGAGAGCGCCGTCCTTCTCAATGTACTGGCGGTACTCATCGAGTGTTGTGGCGCCGATGCACTGAATCTCGCCGCGAGCAAGAGCAGGTTTGAGCATATTGGCCGCGTCCAATGAGCCGCTTGCGCCGCCAGCGCCCACAATGGTGTGAATCTCGTCGATGAACAGAATCACATTTGGGTTGCGCTGTAACTCGTTGAGAATGGCCTTCATACGCTCTTCGAACTGACCACGGTATTTGGTGCCAGCCACAATCGACGCAAGGTCGAGAGTGATGATGCGCTTGCCGAACAGAATCCTTGAAACGCGCTTCTGCACAATGCGGATGGCCATTCCTTCGGCAATAGCCGATTTGCCCACGCCAGGCTCGCCAATCAGCACGGGGTTGTTCTTTTTGCGGCGGCTCAAAATCTGTGCAAGTCGCTCAATTTCAGTCTCGCGGCCTACAATCGGGTCCAGACGGTTCTCTTCGGCGGCCTTGGTCAGGTCGATGCCGAAATTGTCGAGCACAGGCGTGTCGGAGTTCGATTTCGGCTGCCCGCCGTCTTTCGGCTGGTTTTTCTTGTGGATGTTCTCGTAAACATCGTCATCATCGTCGTCGTCATCATCGAAGATGTCCTGCGGTTGCTGGTGAGCCTGTTTGTGCGGCTCTTCGGCGGGACTTGCGATTATTGATTTGATTAACTGATAGTTAATGTCTTGTTCGTTGAGTATCGTGGTTGCCAGACTGCTCTCGTCGCGTAGGATTGACAGCAGCAGGTGACCAGTGTTTATGGTGTCACTTTTCATCGAGCGCGCTTCGAGATAGACGATTGTGAGCGCGTTTTCGGCGGCTTTGAGCAACGGAATGGCGTCATTTGGGCGTACCGAGCCTTGCTGTTGCCGCAACTTGTCTTCAAGTTCGTGCTTGAGGGCGGGAATGTCAGCGCCAGCGCGGTTCAGCGCATCGATGGCAATTCCGTCGCCATCGCGCAGAATGCCCAAAAGCAGATGCTCGGTTCCGATGCAGTCGTTGTTCAGCCGTACGGCTTCTTCCTTGCTGTAAATCAGAATCTTGTTGATTTTTGGTGAAAATTTCGAATTCATATATCCTTGAAATTTTTAACAAGGCGAATGTACGGAATTATACAAAAGAAAGGGCAGTGGAGGGGATTTTTCTTTTGACAACGGACTTCAGGCAACAGACAACGGACAATGGACTATAAACTATGCGGGAAAATCTTGCGAAAATCAGTCCAATCTGCGTCGTCTGTGTTCCGTTTAAACACCCCTTTCAATTATCAACAATCACCCCATTTTTCTGTTGATAAAAGTTGGTTTTTGGCGCTTGCCAAAGGCGGTCTTTTGGCTCAAAAAGAGTACTTTTAGGGACTTGAAAAATTAGAGGAAATTATCAAAAAGTTTAATATAAATGATTGACGGACAAAGAATTATCAAAATCAATATCGAAGAGGAGATGAAGTCTTCGTATATTGATTATTCAATGTCGGTGATTGTGGCACGCGCCCTTCCCGACGTGCGCGACGGACTCAAACCGGTACACCGTAGGGTGCTCTTCGGTATGAACGGATTGGGCAACACATCGAGCGCACCATATAAGAAATCGGCCAGAATTGTGGGTGAGGTGATGGGTAAGTTCCACCCGCACGGCGACTCATCAATCTACGGAACACTGGTGCGTATGGCTCAGGACTGGGCAATGCGCTACACGCTTGTCGACGGCCACGGAAACTTCGGCTCAATTGACGGCGACAGCCCGGCGGCTATGCGTTACACCGAGGCGCGTATGTCGAAGATTGCCGAGGAGATTCTGGCCGACATCGACAAGGAAACTGTGGATATGACGATGAACTTCGACGAGACACTGCCGGAGCCCACCGTGATGCCGACCAAAATCCCGAACCTGCTGGTGAACGGCGCTTCGGGTATTGCCGTGGGTATGGCCACCAATATGCCGACTCACAACCTTGGCGAAGTTGTTGACGGCCTCTGCGCCACCATCGACAACCCGGAAATCACACTCGACGAGCTGCTGCACTACATCAAAGGCCCCGATTTCCCGACTGGCGGCATAATCTACGGCTTCCAGGGCATCCGCGACGCCTACGAGACAGGCCGCGGCCGCATTGTGCTCCGTGGCAAGGCCGAGATTGAGAGCGGCGAGAACGGAAAATCGCGCATTGTGATTACCGAGATTCCGTACAACGTGAACAAGGCCGAGATGATTAAGCACACGGCCGATTTGGTTAAGGAAGGCAAGATTGAAGGAATCACCAACCTGAACGACGAGTCGGACCGCGAGGGTATGCGCATTGTTTACGATTTGCGCAAAGATGTTGTACCGTCGGTGGTTCTCAACAAGTTATACAAATTCACCGAGCTGCAGTCGTCGTTCAGCGTGAACAATGTGGCTCTGGTTGACGGACGGCCTTACACGCTCACACTCAAAGAGTTGCTCACGCACTTCATCGACCACCGCCACGATGTGGTTACGCGCCGCACAAGGTTCGACCTGCGCAAGGCCGAGGAGCGCGCCCATATACTTGAGGGATTGATAATTGCGGTTGATAACATTGATGAGGTGATTGCCATCATCCGTGGGTCGAAAAGCCCCGATGAGGCTCGCAAGAGCTTGATGGAACGCTTCGCCTTGAGCGAGATACAGGCCAACGCCATTGTTGAGATGCGTCTGCGCCAGCTCACCGGACTGGAGCAAGAGAAACTGCGCGCCGAGTACGACAACCTCTGCAAACTCATTGAGCACTTGAAAGCATTGCTCGAGAGCCGCGAACTGCGTATGCAGCTTATTAAGGAGGAGCTTATCGCGATTAAGCAGAAATACGGCGACCCGCGCCGCACCGAGATTGTGCCCGACGAGGGCGAGTTCAACCCAGAGGATTTCTATGCCGACGAGGATGTCATCATCACCATTTCGCACCTGGGCTACATCAAGCGCACCGCGCTGAGCGAGTTCAAGACTCAGGGCCGCGGCGGCACCGGCTCAAAGGGCAGCAACACCCGCGACGAGGACTTTATCGAGCATATGTACAACGCCAATATGCACAGCACAATGCTCTTCTTTACAGAGATGGGCCGCTGCTTCTGGCTCAAGGTTTACGAGATTCCCGAAGGCACCCGCTCATCGAAGGGCCGCGCCATTCAGAACCTGCTGCAAATCGACCCGAACGACCGCGTGAAGGCATACATCAATGTGAAGACGCTCACCGACGCCGACTACATTGCCAACCATTATATTTTATTGGTGTCGAAGCAGGGCATTGTGAAGAAGACCACACTTGAGGCCTACTCGCACCCGCGCCAGATTGGTGTGAACGCCATCAACATCCGCGAAGACGACCAGCTGTTGGCCGCCGCGCTCACCGATGGCAAGAACGAGATTATCATTGGAGTGAAGAGCGGTAAGGCTATCCGCTTCAACGAGAGCGATATACGTCCGATGGGCCGCACCGCGACCGGTGTCAAGGGTGCCACACTTGAGAACGGCGACGAGGTTGTTGGCGTTGTCAATGTTGGCGAGGAGAAACAGGATATTCTGGTAGTGTCGGAGAACGGCTTCGGCAAGCGCTCTGACCTCGACGACTACCGCATCACCCGACGCGGCGCCAAGGGCGTGAAGACGCTCAACATCACCGACAAGACCGGCGATATGGTTGCCATTATGGGCGTGGTTGACGGCGAGGACCTGATGATTATCACCAAGAACGGCCTCACCATCCGCCAGACGGTTGACGAGCTGCGCGTGATGGGCCGCGCCACCCAGGGTGTCAAACTCATCCGTCTTCGTTCGAACGACGCCATTGCCGCCGTTGAGGTTGTTCCTCACCAAGATGAGGAAGAGCCGCAGGCCGAGGGTACGGGAGCGGAGCCGACTGAAGGCGCTGCAGAAAGCGGTAAAGCCGATAATCAGGCCGATGAATAATATCGCCGAAAGGCACTAAAAAAGCGGACAGGGCGACTTGTCCGCTTTTTTTTTGTTTTGGGTGATTTTGTTTCAATTGTATGCCTATATTTGTGGCATATAAGGACTAATTTAAACTTAAATATTTATGAAACGTTTAGGATTAATGTTTACACTGGTTGCCTTCAGTGCCACAGCAATGGCACAGGGAGCCAAAGTTACAAGTGCCGCCAGCAACATCAAATACGGTGAGTTGGCCAAGGCAAAAGACGCCATCGAAGAGGCTGTCGTTCACGAAAAGACCAAAGGTCAGGCTAAGGCCTGGATGGTCCGCGGTGATGTTTACAAAGCTATTGCCGAGTCGAAAGACCCAGCCAAAAGGGCCTTGTGCGCAACTCCGACCCGTGTCGCTCTTGATTCGTACAAAAAAGCCATCTCACTTGATGTGAAGGGCAGTCTGCGCAAGCAAATCAACACCCAGCTTCAGATGATGTCGTTCACGGTTGTTAACGCAGCCTACGAGTTCAACGATGCCAAAGACTATGTTAACTCACTCGACTGCTTCGAGCAATCGCTCGCAATCGACAGCATTACAGCTCCCGGCAGAATTGATTCGGCCATTGTTTACAACGCCGGCCTGATTGCCGACGAGGCAAAGAATTTCGACAAGGCACGCTACTACTACAACAAATGCATCGACATCCGCTACGGCGGCTCACCGGTGCTGGTTAAACTTGCCAACCTCGACAAGAACCAGGGTGACACCGCAGCCTATATGGCCACTTTGGAGCGAGGTATGAAGATTTACCCCGACGACTGCACCCCGCTGCTTGTTGAGCTTATCAACCACTATATCAATAACAATCAGTCGGATTTGGCTCTTGAATATCTTGCCAAAGCCATTGAGCAAGAGTCGGGCAACGCAACGTTCTATTTCGCGCAAGGCGCTTTGTATGACAAGATTGGCAAACCTGATGATGCAAAAAAATCGTATGACAAAGCTCTCGAAATCAACCCCGATTATTTTGATGCGTGGTTGAACCTTGGCGTTCAGGTTTACAACAAGGCTATTGAGATGGCTAAGGCCGCCAACGACATTCCGGCCAACAAACCGAAAGAGTACGATGCAGCCATTGCAGCCGCTTTTGAGCAGATGAACCTTGCAATTCCTTATTTTGAGAAGGCAAATAGCATCAACCCAAGCGATGTTTACACAATGCAGGCTCTTAAGGAGTGCTACTACAAGCTTCGTCAGACACATCCGGAGTACAACGACAAGTACAACGACATTAAGGCAAAACTTGATGCTGCCGACCAGAAGTAATATTGGTTGAATAAAATATCAGAAACAGCCGTTTCCAAATGTGGGAGCGGCTGTTTTTTGTTGGTGTGGATTAAAGATTTGTTGCTGATTTTGCGGGAAGAAACAAACTGTTATTCAGCCTCATCGTCCAATGCCTCAATCAGAAAACTGACGGGCCGGAAACCGTCGTTGCACGAAATCATTGCGCTTTTGGGGTTCTTCATCCAGCCGTCGTAGAAGTTCGATGCACCGTGCGCCAGAGCCAGCACAAAAGGAGAGAGGCTGTCCCACGCGCTCTGACAGAATCCGTCGGGCTTGTTCCAGCCGTCGGCTATAAAAACTTGTCCTTCTTGCATTTCGCAGGCGTGCTCAATCGGGTTCTCGTATTTCGCGGCCAAATCGGCGTAGAACGCTTTGCGCATCACGGTTATTCGGATTTTTTGCATAGGTGTTAGGTCTTTGTCTGTAGTCTGATGTTTTCGATTCACCGATTGGCCGATTCTCCATTATTCCGTGCTTCCCCAAACGCCGCGGTACAGGTTGCAGCCGACAAAGTTTCCGGCCACAATGCTCACGTAGAAAATCAGCACATCGGCCCAATTGTCAATCAGAAACGATGCGGGAACGGTCATATAGTAGAAGGCGTCGGCAACGCAGTGCGGAAAGCCGCACATAATGAACAATGGCACACCGAAAAGCAGCGGCAGGTTCTTCTCTTTGCGGGCAAAGGTGACGGCCGTGGTCATTATGAATCCGCAGCCGATGGCCAGGATTCCGCCTTTGAGCGGACCGCAGTTGAGGCGGCCTTCCAAAACCGATTGTGCGGTCTCTTGCAGTGGCATCGGACTGCATCGGGCAATCATCGCAACAGCAAGACAACCAACAAGATTTCCCAGAAGAATTAGAAAAAGTTGTCCAACTTCGCCCTTCACAATGAATCCGGCAGTGCCGGTGTAGAGTTTCAGTTTGTAGTGAACCACGGTGAGCAGCCCGAAGGCGAAAAGCACCGCCCCGACAATGCTTTTTTCGGCCAGATAGCCGAACCCGGCAATGCCGATGCACACGCCGGCCAAAAAAGCCGACCGAAGAATTTTGAATGTGTCCATTCTTGCAGTTTCTAATTGATTAACAAAATATTGCCGTTTGCGGACCAAGCCGCGCCAATCCGCTGTTCAAAAATAACTTTCGGATTTATGAAACCGTTGGCTATCTTTGGTAAGTTACACACAAATAAATAACAATATGACTCGTTCACGTTTGGCCTGCACCACGGTTGCGGCATTACTGACATTTGGCGCGCTTGCGCAATTTCCACAAAGAGAGCAACTTCCCGAAGGCTCGGCGGCTCTTGCAACCAACATCAACCGTAATTCATATCCGCGGATTCTGAAAAATAACAGTTTGATGTTCAGACTGATGGCGCCTGATGCCAAATCGGTTCAGGTTGACATTTGCGGCAAAAAATACGATATGACCCGCAACGACCGCGGCCAATGGTCGGTTACGATTCCGGCGCAAGTACCTGGTTTTCATTACTATTCACTTGTTGTGGATGGCGTTTCGGTGAACGACCCCGCAAGCGAAGTTTTCTACGGCTGCGGCCGAATGATGAGCGGCATCGATATTCCAGAAGCGGGAACCGAATTGTTTGAAGTTCAAAATGTTCCGCACGGCGAAGTTCGTCAGACAAACTATTTCTCGAAGGTTGACAACGAGTGGCGGCCGCTATTCGTTTATACGCCAGCCGGTTACAACGAGGGCAAAGACCGTTATCCAGTGGTTTACATTCAGCACGGTGGCGGCGAAGACCATCGCGGTTGGGTGCAGCAGGGGCGTATGGCCAACATTCTCGATAATCTGATTGCCGCCGGCAAAGCCGTGCCAATGATTGTGGTGAGCGCCAACAGCAACATTCAAACACGCGGCACAGGCGGTCCGGCCTATTCGGCGCAGGGTATGCAGCCGTTCCGCACCGAGATGGTTGAGAACATTGTGCCGTTCGTCGATAAGAACTACCGAACCAAAGCCGAGCCTAAATACCGTGCAATGTGCGGCCTGTCGATGGGGGGCGGGCAGTCGTTCTACGTTGGGCTGCTTTCGCCCGATGTGTTTGCCAACGTTGGAATTTTCTCGACGGGAATGTTCGGCGGCATTTCAGGTGCGGTCAACTTCGACCTTGAGAAAGAGTGCCCCGGAATCCTTTCCGACACAAAGACTTTCAACAGCAAGCACGATGTTTTCTACATTAGTTGCGGTGAGCAAGACCCGCGAATTGAGTACAATAAGGCCATTGCCGAGAAAATGCGGCAAGCAGGTGTGAATGTGCAGTTTAACTCATTCCCGGGCGATCACGAATGGCAGCCGTGGCGCAAATCGCTTGCCGACTTCGCGCAGAAATTATTCAAATAGTAGGCGCATTTTGGGGTAAGCTTTGACGCTGTTCTTGCTTACAAAAACATTCAGCCGCAAATAATTGTTTTCCATTTGTTTGCGGCTTTTTTGTGTCGCGAAACGCTCAATCATTTAAATCCCTACTGAAAACTTTTACCGATTTTGTAAAAAGTTTTCAGTAGGAGATTCTTCCCTTGCCATAGTTTCCAAACAAAAAAGCCCTCGGCGCATTTGCCGAGGGCTTTTCTGTTGTGTTTGCATCCTCAATTCGGACCACGCGGTGTGTCCCTACGTTGGACGTGGCAAGCCGCGTCCCTACTTAAACAACTCTTTAGCGGTCAGTTCAAGGTAGTCGCGGCAGTTCATCCAGGTGTGGCCGCCGCCAGGGTTGTAGAAGGTATGCTTCAGGTTCTGGTCGGTCAGGTATTTGTCGAGACCGCGCGAAGCCTGAATCAGGAAATCTTCGGTGCCAGTGCCCAGGAACATAAATTTCAGTTTCTTCTGAAGGTCGGCAATGGGGGCGTAGGTGCCATTCTGGAAGTTGGTCTCGTACTCGTTGCCGAAGATTGCAGGTGCAAAAGCGGCCACGTAGTGGAACATATCGGGGTTGCCGAGGCCTGTTGCCAATGTCTGACGGCCACCGAGCGAGAAGCCTGCAATGGCGCGGTTGTCGGCATCAGCCAAAACATTGTAATTCTTCTCGATATACGGCACAACCTCTTTGGTGATTTCGTCAACAATGCGTTTGGTGTCCATTGCGTCGTAACGCTCGGCCTTGCCTTGCAGAATCATTTCGGGATAGGGGTTGGCGTATGGCATCACCACAATCATTCGTTTGGCCAGACCTTGCGCAATCATATTGTCGAGGATTGTGTTGGCGTGGCCCACTTTGAACCAAGTTTCGTAAGTATCTGTCATACCGTGGATTAGGTAAAGCACGGGAAGTTTCTCGCTGCCATCGGGTTTGTAGCCTTCGGGTGTGTAAACGCACATCGGGCGGTCGATGCCGAGAGTGTTAGAGTGGTAGAAGCGATATGCCACTGTGCCGTGCGGAACTTTCTGAATATCCTGCATTCCTGGCTCTTTGCCGCGAATATCGACAAGGCTGCCTTTGAATCCCTCGTTGGGGAAGATGTCCATATTGTTCGGGTCGCAAATGGCGGTGCCGTCAACAACAAAGTTGTAGGGGTAAATGTCGGGACGGTCGGTGGCAATGGTAATGCTCCAAACGCCATCGGCATCTTTGGTCATAGTTTTCTGTCCGCCAAACAGTTGGTTGAGGTCGAGTTTAACCTCTTTGGCGTTTTCGGCCTTGATTCGGAATGTTACGCTGCCGTCTTTGTAGTATTCGGGCGAAACAACAGGTTTCGGAAACAGACGGGCCATTACGCCAGGTGTAAACTGCTGGTCTTGTTTGGCTTCGGGAAGAGTAACCTTCATATTGGCGCCCTTGTAGGGATTGGCCTGGAAAAGTCGCGGCAGCGATTCCTCGAGGAAGAAACGCGCGTTCATCCAGGTGTGGCCGTGCTTGTCGGAGGTTATAATCTTCATATTCTTAATGTTGTGCTTGTCGAGTTCAACCATAAAATCGCGGGCGTTGCCATAGAGGAAGTCGTCGCTGCCAACACCGAGCCAGAAGAGTTTTATCTTGGCGTTCAGCGATTTGGCATCGTCCAACTGACCAGGGCGCAGTTGTGTGAACGAACTGTAAGAGCAGAGGTGCGAGAATTTGTCCAAGTTGTTCAGACCAATGCTCAAAGCCTGATTGCCGCCGCGCGAGAATCCGCCAATGGCGCGGTGAGCGGCATCGTTGATTGTGCGGTAGTTCTTCTCAACAAACGGCATAAGGTAGTCGAGAAAATCCTTGCCAAACATATCGAACTGCATAGCGGGAGTGTCACCCTCGCCGGCAATGCGGTTGGGGTTGCCGTAGGGCAGAACAATAATCATCTCTTTGGCCTTGCCAGCGGCAATAAGGTTGTCGAGAATCAGATTCATCTTACCCACCTTGAAATACACCTCTTCGGTGTCGGTTGTGCCGCTGATAAGGTACATTACAGGGTAACTTGTGTTCTTGCCGTTGTAGTAGGTAGGCGGAACATAAATGATTGCCTTGCAGTAGGTTCTGGCTGCGTCGGACCAGTAAGTTACATACTCAACGCTGCCGTGAGGAACGTTTTTGAGCGCGTGGGGCAGGTTGAAGTCGCCGCGCATATCGAGAAGGCTGTTTTTGAAGCCCTCGTTGGGGAACCATTCAGCGTTCTGCGGGTCCATAACCTGCATACCGTCAACAATAAAGCAGTAGGGGTAGATGTCGGGTGTGGTGGGGCCGAGGGTGATTGTCCAAACGCCCTTGTCGTCCTTCTTCATCTCGTGGCGACCAGCAAACTGAACATCAACTTCCACTTTCTGCGCGGTGTTGTTTCTGTAATTGAATGTCACGGTGTTGTCTTTGTTGACAACTGGCGACTGTACCTGCGGTGCGCCAGGTTGCGCCGAAATTTGCAATGCCATTGCGCATACCGCAACCAGCATTGACGATTTTTTTAAAATGTTCATAATAAATTGTAGTTTAGTGTATTAGTGTAAATATTTGTTTAGATAGTAAATCATATAGTTACATTATATATTTTGCTTATGTATTTATCTATTTCTGATTTTGACTTTATTGATAAAATATGTTCTTTTTGTTCTTTGCTAAAAGGATAGACTCCAAATGATTTTACATAGTTTTTGGCGTATGAATAGTAACCTGTAGAATAGGGTTTGCTGGTATGCTTCATGTAATAGTCGAACACACTGGATTCAAGAATCCGTTTTAGGAACAATAGTTCTGTTTCCGATTCGCTGTATATGGCGTAACCGCAGTAGATCATCATATCCTTTTGAGGCATATAAACAAAATGTGGAAGATCGCTCATATATGGGAAAAGCAACTTCTTACCACTATCGGCAATGGCTTGAGTACGTCCAAACGCATACCATGCTCCATAATCACCTTCTCCTTTATCGCGAGCATCTAATACATCCCTACATGATTGCAAGTAGGCGTATGCTTTGGGATAATTGTTGATGAAAAAATCCTCTGCTATGACATTAGAATTGTCATCGTAAGGAGTGATTATTTTTTCTTCCTTTTCTGCAATTTCTGCCTCTGTCTTCAGAATGTTAGGCTTGATGATGTCTCGGCAAATACCTTTTTCAATGGGGTATTCACGATTTTTACGAGTAAGGTAAAAATAACTCTCATCTGTTCGTGCAGGACGGAAGATGAATACATCATTTGCCAATGTCGCTATGCCATTCTTTATGACGTACAAATCACCAAGGGCTTCGCCAGCATTCTCTATTAGGCGAATGTTGTTCAAAACCTCGCTATGATTCAGATTCCATCCTCTATGGTCATCTAGGATATTGTAGTTGATACGACTATAGACAAAATTATTCTGGGCTTTAACGTCAGCTAAATCTGCTTTTGTGTAGAGAATAGAATCTCTTTGTGTCTTGGAAAGGAAAGTCAAGCAAGTGTATGCCAATTTTTTTTTGAAAACTAATTGCTCTCCAAAGTCGATGATACTAAGGCTTACTTGGTTTTCGTGGAAATATCTGCGAAGGCTCCGTGCATTCACACTCTTGAAGAACGTGTTTACTGTGATATAGCCTAAAATACCATTATCGCACAGTGCCGACATACCTATCTCAAAGAAAGGAATATATAAATCTGCGTTACCCACAAGTGTCGTTTGCCAACGAGACAGTAGCAGTCTGGTGTCGGCATCAATGTGTTTAGAACGTACGTATGGTGGATTTCCAACAACGATGTCGAAGCCGCCATTCTTTTGAACGGTTTGAAGATTAATGAAATCGAATGACAGGGAATTACAGCAGTAAAGATTGAAATCTTCATCCTCAATGCTTTCTCCATGAAGTAATGCAACCAATGAGAGCAGTATTTTTGCCCTTGTTATGCTCATTTCGCTTATGTCCGCGCCGTAGATGTGATGGTAAATGGTAGCATAAGGGACTTGTGTCCGTTCGTGGATAGTCTCTGCTAAAGTATAGAGAAATGCACCACAACCACATGCTATGTCTGCACACAAGCATTTATTAAGTGGCTTTGCAATTGAGTGCAAAACTTGTTCCACGATATAGTTACGAATATAACTAGGAGTGTAAACGGCACCATTGGCAATGCGTTCATCCTCAGGTATGGCAATCTCAAAAATAGTTATAACATCTTCTATGGAAATACTGCTTGGAAGCATTTCTACATCGAGTTCCTTATCTACAAACTGAGTAAGAAAACCCAATTCTGCCTTTAGACCATGACATCTAAGGAAGGCCGTCACGACAAGCCTGTTAATCAAATTTGCATTGTCGGAATAGTTCTTGATGAGAGTATTAATCTTCTTGTCCATAAGGATTTCTGTCATATCTTAATGTTTGATATACTAAAGCTTTTTCTTCTCTTGTAAGTCCATAAAGGTCGTCACACAATTGGTCTAGTTCTGACCAGAGGCTGCGTAACGCAATTTCCAATCCAGACCTCTGACCACCAACAGCATTGCGTAGTTGTTCGTTGGTACGTTCAATTTGTCGTGCTATATTGGCAAGACGAGTGATGCGTCTGCTGCCTTGTAATAGTTCTTCTTTAGGCACGGGGACGGGATCAAGGAATTGCTTGTTGAATTTAAAGTATCCTCCTTGCTGGGGATTAGCTATTGAACGGGCAAATGTGTTGAATATCGTTGAGTTGATGATAGCAGCAAGCGCATAAAGGTTGGTCTCGGTGATTTCATTCAACTGCACGAAAAACATATTTGCATTGTCGCAATAGATATGATTATCCAAAACAACTGCTGCCTGTGGGTATTGAGCTGTCATAGGTACACATAGCTTTGGATATACTGCACTATGATTGTTTGCACGAGTGAACAGATGCCAATGTTCTGTTGCATTATAATTGTTATTCTTTTCTGGCAACGTTTCAACGTTCTCTTTGATTAAAGACTTGTGTTTCTCAAGATATGCGCCAGCAAGCGGATACAGAGCCTTGAAATTGGAAAAACTTAATTCTGTTACCTCGCCTTCGTCAGTTACAGAATAGGGGAAGATAGCGTATGTTGTATAGTCGCGCTTTGTAAGCGGCGCAAAATGCTCATTACATAATAGTGGACGACAAGCAGCTTCTTCTACCTCGACATTTTCATCGATAACGGAATGACCATATAATTTGCCGTCAGCGACTCTGCTTACCTTTATCTGATAAGCATCATTCCATAGAACCTGAACGCCAACCTTTACGTGGCATACATCACCAAGCGTTCCCAATGATTCTGACAGCCGAAGCCTTAATGCACTTAGCTCTGCGTTATCGAAATTCCATGGAGCCTCAGTGAAAGTATTGGCAGGAAGCAAGCGGTGCCCTTGCTGAGCGGAGTTGGAATACCAAACATGGGTATTCATGTCAGCCTGCCTATCGCATACCAAGATTGCAACGTAGGTTATGCGATTGGCAAAAATGTCCGTTTCTTCGTAATCGTATATACCATTCAACAAACGTCCTGTGGTTAACAATTGGCGAATACCTTTACCGTAGTCGGCTTTGAAGAATCGCTTTTGAACTATATATCCTAAGCGTCCATGTTCGTTAAGCAGACGAACTCCTTGTTCAATAAATGGAACGGCAAGGTCGATTTTTCCATTCTTACTAGATGCAAATACCCGCTTAACATAAGAAGCCATATAAGGCAACGACAAATTGTAATTCTTCACTTCTACATAGGGTGGATTTCCTACCACGTAATCAAAACCTCCAATTTCAAAAACATTTGGAAATGCTGCCTGCCAATCAAAAGCATTAGTTGCTTGCAGTTGCTTAATGTCATCTTCCAAATCGGGACAAATCGTCAACACATCATTGCCCACCAAAGAATTTCCGCATTTTATATTAGTTCCAACGTCCTTCAGTATCTGATATCCAAGAATGCCGACTGCTCCAAAATCAGATGGCATATAACTATCAATAATCTTTAACGAAAGTGACATCTTTGCCACTTCAACAGCCTCAGGGTTGATGTCAACTCCATAAAGACAATGATTGATAATAGTTCTTTTGCCTTCTACGGTAAGAACATATCTGTCATCAACCTGCACAACGTAGCCAGCAGCAATTGTCTCGCCGCGTGCTATGCGTCGTTCAAACTCTTTCACAAGATGGTCAAATACACCAATAAGAAATGCGCCACTACCGCAAGCTATATCAGCAATCTTTAATTTTAAGATGTCTTCAGTGCTTAGATTTCTGAGGGTTGTTTCTGGAATAGTACATTCTATTACCTGATTGACAATTGATGCGGGAGTCGTTACCGCGCCATTACTCTTCTTGAACTCTGCTCGCAGTGCGTCAGTAACATTTTGTCCTTCTACCACCAATTCATATCCTAAAAACAAATCGTAAATATCGCTGAGAGTTTTCAAGGGAATCACGTCAAAGCGATAAGGTGATGGGTAGTACAACTTACTAAGGAAACGTTCAAAGACATCATTGTCTATTGTTAACGTCTGTAGCCTTTGTATTCTTTTGAACATTGGACCATCATAATGCTCGTAGAAATCAGCGTATGAACTGGTCTTAAATGCGTTCCAAAAACCTTGTTCAGCAAAATGCTTTAAGAGTCCATCGGTTTCCAAGTCGCGAGACTCGCAGACTCGAATGAATAGTACACGATTGATAATTGTCTGAACGAAGTAACTCAGCGTTTGAGTGTTCTCTATCTGGTTGTATTTAAGAATAGCTTTCGCCAAATCTATACGGACTTCGCTAAGCATTGCAGAGAAATTCTCGTCAAGAGCATTACCAATTCCATGAACTAGCCGAATGTTTCCATTGATAACATTGTCTCTCGAAAGAAAAGTCTCTAGAACATCTGACAGTACTTCATATTGATCATATTTAAAAAAATATAGACGGGCAAATCTGGCATCATCATTAATATCAGGCATTATAGAACAATCATAGATAGCAAGTTGCTCAAAGTTTGTAACGATTGAGAAGGAGGCGCCAATAGACCACCCATAAGAACGAATCTGGAAAGCAGCACTCTTGTCATTCTCTATGTTTACATCCAAACTCTTCGCGTCAACAAAAGCCAACTTGACTTTTCCATTAACCAAAGTATAATCAGGGCGGGTGTTCGTAGAGCCAATCTCATTCAGACGAGCACGTTCTGCCTGATTCAATGTGTGTTCAGTAAGTACCTGTTGGGTGTTCTGAACATTCCACCCAAACATGGATAGTAATTCGTCTATCCACGTTCTCATAGTCGCTTCAGAAGCATTCTGAAGTCGTCCGTTATCTTTGGCCTCTTGGAATCTTTGTACTAATATTTTAAGTCCAATTCTATCAATCATAACTTGCTATTCTTTTTTCTTATGATTTCTTATTGGAAAAACGAATGCGAATATAAGATGTTTTGATACCATTTTAACATATTCTCTGCAACATATATGTACTATTATGTGTTGTACTTGACGACATTCTTATTGAACTAACAAGAAATCCTTGTGAGTTCGTTCAACATACAACGTCCCTTCGGCATTCTGATAAATCGCTATGTTGTTTTTGTCTTCCATTAGAAATGAATCTGTCTGCACAATCATTTAGCCCACTCTTTGCCCTCATCAGTGCGGCGCCAGGCGAAATAGCCGTCGAGAACCTTTAGTGCTTCTTCCGACGGAACGGGGCCGACAAACGGCGTGGGGCCTGTCAGATACATTGCCTGCGGGTTGTCGTTGGTGAATTTCGGCCATTCGGGCAGTTTAGAGTCGGGGGCGTTTGGTGTGCCGTATTTGGCAAAGTTGGTCCAGTAGTCGCCCATTGCTTTCGAGAGCGCAACATCAGAATCCGACGAATTGTTGCCGTCCAAATGCTGGAACACAAAGCCCACATCCTGGCCGTGCGGCGAGCCCGCATCGGGGTTGGGGTTGTTGGGGTGCTGGTCGAAATAGTAGAGATAAACGTCTGATTTTCCCGTCTTTGCCTGCAGCCGAGCCCACGACCACGTCTGCCAGCCGAAGGCTGCGTCGCGCATCAGGTCGCGTGCGGTTTTCATCACCTTGCCGTCGGTCATCGGGTAGGCCTTGAGCAGGTCGTCGGCAAACTTGCCGTAGCGCTGGCGGACGCTTGCTTCGTGATTTTCGGGCGAATTGCCGCCGAAGTTGAAACTTGCGCCTTCGTCGGAATTATAGCCTATGAGCACCGCCACATCGTTGTACTGGCCTTGCTCGTAGAGTTCGAACTGGTCGCCAGGAATAACATATCCGTCGACAATCGGCCACGCGCCGCCGCCGTTCATCCCGAACTTC
The DNA here is from genome assembly GCA_902790595.1 of uncultured Bacteroidales bacterium. Lineage (GTDB taxonomy): Bacteria > Bacteroidota > Bacteroidia > Bacteroidales > SZUA-534 > RUG13583. Next base: position 298,039 of record CADASL010000001.1, on the reverse strand, counting down.
AGAAACTCTTTGGCATCAATGGCACGCAGGTCGGCAATCGATTTTGCGTCAAGTTGTTCGGCAATCTTCAGGCAGTCGTCGTCGGCTTGAGCCTGTGTTTTCATATTCTCGCCAGGATAGGTTGTCGGACGGGTGGGCCCGAACGAGCCGCCGCTCTGTGAAATAGCGCCGCGGAACAGCCCTTTGGCCAACGGCGACGCGCAGAGCATACTAACCGATATGCCGCCCGCCGACTCACCGAAAATGGTGACTTTTGCAGGGTCGCCGCCAAAGGCCGCAATATTGTTCTGAATCCATTGCAAGCCAGCAATCTGGTCGAGCAGACCGTAGTTTCCAGACGCGTGGTTGGGGTTTTCGGCCGACAGTTCGGGGTGCGAGAAGAATCCGATTTGTCCCACGCGGTAGGCAATGCTCACAAACACAACGCCTTTGCTTGCAAGGTCGGCGCCGTCGTAGGTGGGTTCCGAAGTTGAGCCGAACGAGAATCCGCCGCCGTAAATCCAAACCAGCACGGGCAATTTGTCATCAGCCGACTTTGCGGGCGTCCAGACGTTCAGATAAAGGCAGTCTTCGCTCACGCCGTAGGGCGATTGTCCGCCCTGCATTGGGATTGCGGCGTATTGCGTGGCTTGTCGGATTGTGTCCCAAGGCACCACGGGCTGCGGTGCTTTCCAACGCAAATCGCCAACAGGCGGCGCGGCAAACGGAATGCCCTTGAAGATTGACATACTGTCGGTTACGATGCCTTGAATCTTGCCGCCCGTAACGGTGACAACGCCTGGCTGTTGTGTGCTGCAGGCTGCCAGAGCCAGTGCGGCGCACACAAATAGTAAATGGTGTTTTTTCATTTCAGATAATGTTTCAAATAGATTTCGAAAAGTAGGGAAAAAAGGGGAAATGTTGGATGGAATTATAGATGATTATGGGCGGGACATCGATTTGCGCCTAGTTGTTTTATGTGGATTTCGGTCTAAGTGCTTTTCGAAGATAAAGACAATTAGAACGTTATGCTTTATCAGGCTCTTTTCATAATTGACAGGTGTTTTTCGTTATAGTCAGATATGCTGTTAGAGCGTTTCCCTGCCTTCCCGTTACGCATTTCCGCCACACCCCGTAAGTATAAAATCGTATTTTTTATAAAATTCCCTACCAAACCGATAGGCAGAAACAAAATCCTTGTATGTTTGCCGACGAATAACCTATTAATTCAATAGGTTAATAAAGATTGAAAAAACTAAAAACTATTTAAAATGAAACGTACAAATTTGATTATTACAGCATTACTATTGTCAGCGGTGGGGGCGTTTGCTCAGACCGAAGGCGCCGAGCCAACCGCTAGCGAACTGGCTGGGCAGATTAAGAAACTTGTAACGCCGTCGGGATTTTTGCAGGCGGGCTACACTTACACTGACGCGCCGCAATCGACCTTCCTGCTACGCCGCGCAAGGCTCGTTTTGCAAGGCGACCTTTACAAGGGCGACGCTGGCAAGGTTGACTATAAACTGCAACTTGAACTTACGGGAACGCCCAAAATTCTCGATTTGTTTGTGCGCTACAAGCCTATCAACGAGTTTGGCGTGCGGCTGGGACAGTACAAGTCGCCGCTATCAATCGAGAACTCGGAATACAACCCCGTAAAACTTGAGTTTATCAACTATTCACTTGTGGTTCAGCGACTTGTGCGAATGAGCAAGAACGACCTTTCGGGCTACAACCAAAATGGCCGTGACCTTGGTCTTGAGTTCGTTGGTAGCGCATTCAAAAAGGAAGGATTTTCACTCTTGAACTACAAGTTGGCAATCTTCAACGGTCACACGCTTAACGCTAACGACAACAACGAGTCGAAGGACATTGTTGGACGATTGATTGTCAATCCGATAAAGGAACTTTCGGTGGCTGGATATTTTCAATGGGGCGAAGGTGCGCTGCCTGGCTACAACGAAGCCACACGCAAGTTTGCGGCGCAGGACACCAATCTCTACGTTTCGATGAACCGCTTTGGCGGCGGCGTGGCATACAAATCGGCAAAGGCATTTGCGCGCGCTGAATACATTGCAGGAAAAACTGGCGACTTGAACTCGCAAGGCTTCTATGTGGCTGGCGGATACGAGTTTCTGAAAGGCTTGTCGCTGGTTGCACGCTACGATTTCTTCGACGACGACACCGACAACAGCGACTATTCGGAGCAAGATATCACCGTCGGTCTCGATTATAATCCCGTGAAACCCATTGATTTAAAACTGAACTACACTCTCGAAAACAACAAAGGCCGCGACAACCGCAACGGGATTTACTTTATGGTGACAGTTAAATATTGAATTCAGAATTCAGAAGGTAGAATAAAGTGAATCAGGTAGATAATAATTAAAATGCGAATTTTAAACTTGTTAAACCTGTTAAACTTTCAACTTAAAACTTCGAGAACTTTAAACTTTAATAAATATTTGAAAATGAAAAGGATTTTAAATTACGTGGTGCTGGCGGCTGTAGCAGTCGCAACACTGGTTTCGTGCGGCGGTAGCACGTCGGGCAACAAGGTTACAAAAGACGGCAAACTGAAGGGCGAACTGTCGCTGTCGGGCGCGTTTGCGCTCTATCCGCTGGCGGTGGTCTGGGCCGAAGAGTTCCAACAACTGAATCCTGGCGTGAAGGTCGATGTGTCGGCTGGTGGCGCAGGAAAGGGAATGACCGACGTGCTGGCTGGCGTGGTCGATTTCGGAATGGTTTCGCGCGAAGTTTATCCGCAGGAGCAGGAGAAGGGCGCCGTTGGTTTCCCGTCGGCTAAAGATGCCGTGGTGCCGACAATCAACGCCAACAACCCGATTATCAGCAAGATACTTGAGCACGGAATCACCAAAGAGATTGCCCGCCGCATTTGGATTGACGGCGATGTGAAGACTTGGGGCGATGTGCTCGGAACCGACGATGAGACGCCGATTCACATTTACACCCGCTCTGACGCCTGCGGTGCGGCCGAGACGTTTGCCAACTGGTTCGGCGCCAAGCAGGAAGACCTTGGCGGAACGGCTGTCTTTGGCGACCCTGGGCTTGCCGCTGCCATTCAGAAGGATATCTACGGAATCGGCTTCAACAATATCGGTTACGCCTACGACAACGACACCCACAACCTGAACGCCGACCTTCAGATTTTCCCTGTCGATACCGATGAAAACGGCTCAATATCAGACGATGAGCAGTTCTACAACCTGAAGGACAACGTGACCAAGGCCATTGCCGAAGGCCGCTATCCGTCGCCGCCCGCCCGCGATTTGTACCTTGTCACCAAAGGCGTCCCGACCGACCCTGTGGTTGTGGCTTTCCTGAAATATGTGCTCACCGATGGTCAGAAAAAGAACGAGCCTGTGGGCTATATCGAAATCACTCAAGAAAAGATTCATAAAGCGCTGGATTTGCTTGAAAATAAATAATATAAACGCTTTCGCGGATTGAACCCGCCGCAAGGGTGAAAGTGCTCTTGTGGCGGATTTTTTTTGTGAAATTCTGCAAAAAAATCTGCGGCAATCAGTTACTTTTGCGCCATTGGATTAAAATCATTTTAACCTTTACACCTTAAATAAAACGCTATAAATGAACGATTTCAGCAAATTCAAAAAGATTGACGCCCACACGCATATTGGAGCGTTCGGCAGTCCGTTCAATATCGATTTCAACACCGAGCGGCTGCTTGAGCAGATGGCGGAATACAATATCGAGAAGACCATTCTTTGCGCGTCGAGCGCCTACTCGAACGACGATACGTTGGCGGCCTACCGTCAGCACCCCGACAAGATTGTGCCGCTGATGTGGGTGAACTGCGCGCAGGGGCAGCCCGCCTACGACCTGCTCGAGCATTATCTGCGCGACGAGCATTTTGCGGGCGCCAAACTGCAGTCGCTCTTCGATGGCTACACCGCCGACGCGCCGTGCGTTGACCCTGTGGCCGAACTCTGCGAGAAATACGGCCGTCCGCTGTTTGTGCATTCGGGGCATCCGCCCTTCTCGCTGCCGTGGCAAATCGGACTCTTGGCCGAGCGTCACCCGCACCTGCCCATTGTGATGATTCATATGGGCCACGCCCACGGAGTGTATGTCGATGCGGCGATAACTATGGCGCGCCGCTACAGCAATATCTGGCTCGAAACGTCGGGCACGTCAATGAGTTGTCAGATTAAGAACGCCTACGACACCGTAGGCCACGAGCGGGTTATGTTCGGTATCGACTCGCCGTTCCACCACCCAACGGTTGAGATTCAGAAAGTTGCGGCTTGCGGCGTCGACGATGACGGTCTTGAAAATATATTCTACAACAATGCGAAGAAGTTTATGGACTTGTAGTTAACGTTGTTTGTCAATACGATAACCATTAACGCCGTGCGAATTCTGATTTGTGCGGCGTTTTTGGTTTCAGGTGTTTGAAATCAGCCTTACCCATTTTCACCCCCTTCAAATAAGTATAAATACCCGTTTTTACCTTTTAACCCATTAAATTGGTAGGCTGAATAACCAAAAAGCATACATTTGCCGCCGATTCACCTATCAATATAATAGGTAAAAGCAAGGCGAAAATGAGTAACTTACGGATTATCAAGGACAGAACGGCGAGCGGTGCTATGCGGACGGTGACCATTGTGGCGCTGGCGTTTGTGCTGGTGATGGGATGGGGGCTCTATCGTAAATCGGCGCCCATTTTGAGCGAAATCCCGCTGTGGGACTTGCTTACCGACTCAACGTGGCAGCCGTTCAAGAACAAATTCGGGTTCTTCCCGTTTGTGATGGGCACCATTTGGGTGACGCTGATTGCCGTCGTCATTGCGCTGCCGCTGTCGCTCTTCACCGCTGTGTTTCTGACCGAATACGCCCGCCGATGGGTGAAAAAGTGCGTCTATCCCGCGCTCGACATTCTGGCTTCTCTGCCGTCGGTTATCTACGGCGTGTGGGGCACGCTGGTCATTGTGCCGTGGATTTCGGACAGGCTGGCGCCGTATTTCGTCAGTTTCTCGTCGGGATACACAACTCTGGCGGCGGGTATCGTGTTGAGTATTATGATTTTACCGTTGTTGGTGAGTCTGTTTGTCGAACTCTTCTCAAGCGTTGGCAACGACCTTCGCGACTCGTCGTACGCATTGGGCGCAACTCGCTGGCAGACAGCGCAAAGCGTCGTTCTTCGAAAATCGATGCCTGGCGTTTTCGCGTCGGTGGTGCTGGCCGTTTCAAGGGCGTTGGGCGAGACCATTGCAGTGCTGATGGTATGCGGAAATATGGCCGCTGTGCCGCATTCGGTCTTCGACGCGTGCTACCCAATCCCCGCGCTCATTGCCAACAACTACGGCGAGATGCTGTCGCTGCCGATGTACGAGTCGGCGCTGATGTTCGCCGCGCTGCTGCTTTTCGTGGTGGTGCTGGTGTTTAACCTTGCTTCAAGGCTGGTTTTGAGAAAGATAGAAAGAAAGTAATTGACAGTTGAGAATTGAAAATTAACAATGAAAAATAATGATTTTAAACCTGTTCAACATTAAACTAAACCTTCTAAACAGCGAAGCACTAAACCTTCTAAACTCTAAACGTTAAACTCTAAACTTTTAATGAACAAACTTGTTGTAAAAGAACGAATTGCGCGTGTGGCGATGTACTTGTCGATAGCGGCGGTCATTCTGCTGGTTGGCAGCATTATCTGGACGGTTTTCAAGCGCGGCGCCCGTAGCCTGACGTGGGAAATGGTGTCGTCGCTGCCTGGTGGCGGATTCTACATTGGCAAGTCGGGCGGCTTCCTGAACGCCATTGTCGGGTCGCTCTACATTGTGTTGTCGTCAACGGCTATCGGACTGATAATCAGCATTCCTGTTGTCTTTTTCCTGAATGTTTATCTGAAATCGAAGTCGCGGCTGGCCTACGTGGCACGACTGGCTTTCGATGTGCTATTTGGCATTCCGTCAATCGTTTATGGCGCGTTTGCCTTCACGCTGATGATTTATTTCGGTTTGCGCACGTCGCTTTTGGGCGGCATTCTGGTTGAAACTCTGCTGATTATTCCCATTCTAATCCGCTCGATGGACGAGGTGGCGAAGAACTTTCCACGCGATTTGCTTGAGGCTTCGTTTTCGCTTGGCGCGACACGTTGGGAAACTATGGGTGTGGTAATGAGGCAGATAGCGCCAGGAATCGCCACCGCCACGCTGCTTTCGGTGGGGCGCTCAATCGGCGATGCGGCGGGTGTGATGTTCACCGCGGGTTTTTCCGACACAATCCCCACGTCGCTCTCGCAGCAGACGGCCACTCTGCCGCTGTCAATCTTCTTCCAATTGAGCGCGCCACAGGCCGAAGTGCAGAACCGCGCCTACGCCGCCGCCGTTGTATTGACAATTATTGTACTTGTAATAAGTCTTTTAGGTCGATTTATAACAAACCGATTCTCAAAACATAAATTACGATGAGAAAACTCATATTGCGAAAAATCTTCGCCAACGACAGCAACGAGCCGTTTGTGCCCGACGCAAAGTTCAAGCACCCCGATGTGGCGCCCGAACTCACGGTCGACCATTTCAACCTGTCGATTGAGGGCTCGCCCATTCTGAAAGACGTGTCGGTGACCATTCCCGCCAACAAAATCACGTGCATTGTGGGGCCGTCGGGTTGCGGAAAATCCACTCTGCTCAAGAGCCTGAACCGCCTGTCGGACACGATTGAGGGCGTGCGCACGTCGGGCGATATCCGCATTGGCGATAAAAGCATTGTGAACTGTTCGGCGTCCGATTTGGTTGAACTGCGCCGCCGTATCGGCCTTGTGCCGCAGCGCCCCACACCGCTGCCGATGTCCATTTTCGGCAACATTGCCTACGGCTGCAAGATTCACGGTGTCAGCAGCCGCCGCGAGTTGCGGAAAATTGTGCGTCATTATCTGAAAGTTGTTGGCCTTTGGGACGAGGTGAAGGACCGCCTGACAAGCCCCGCCACCAAACTCTCGATTGGTCAGCAGCAGCGACTCTGCCTTGCCCGCAGCCTTGCCGTCGAGCCCGAGTTCATTCTCGCCGACGAGGCCACTTCGGCTCTCGACCCCGTTTCGAGCAAGATTGTTGAGGATTTGTTTGTCAAACTCAAAGAGCAATATTCGATTGTGATGGTTACGCACACGCTTCGTCAAGCCTTGCGAATCGCTGATTATGTGATATTTATCTATATGGGCGAGGTGATTGAGGTTGGCGATGCGCAGCAGGTTTTCAAAAATCCGAAGCACGAACTCACGCAGAAATATCTTTCGGGCACGATAAGCTGATTTGCCAACCACAGAATGCACGGAATCCCGATAGCTATTGGGAACGGAAATTTAGCCACCTTGCGGTGGCTTTTTTGTTTTTTATCGCTTTGCGAGAAATTCGAAGAAAATAATCTATTTTTACACAGAATCTTATGGCACAATAAAATGGAAGCAAAACCTAAAACGAAAAATATCATTGTCAGCCTGCTTGAATGCAAGCGCGAGTTGAGGGATTGTATCCAAAAAGGTGCCGACCCAAAGGAAATGAAACGAATTGCAAGCAAGTATGGCTTTAAATTCGCCACCTCCGTATGAGATTGAGATAACTGACGAACTGAATTCTTCAATGATTTACCTAATTTTGTAAAAAACGCGTGCGATGAAACTCATTCTCTCTTCATTTCTATTCTTATGTTGCTCAACATTGGCATTGGCACAAACGACAAACGAGAAATCTTTTTTAGACTATTTCGATAGATACAGCCTGCCAATCAGTAATATAAATTCTTTGGGGTGGAATAAATGGCTACCTGATTATTTTATGGAAAGAAATATTTGGGGATATGAACCATATAAATCTGATAATTTGGACCCTGATGAAATAATCAATATTGTGACTTGCTATAGTACGAGTGTCAGACCTCTTGGCTATTATATATATAAAGGAACCACTTTTATAATATTTTCATATGACGAAGATAGTATGTTATTAGGAGTGCTGAATAAAGATAGTATTCTAACCGAAAGCTTAAATTTGGGTGACTGTTGGGGTATTGAAGATATTAATATTCAAGGAGATTCCATATCAGTTGAATATGGCAGCTGGATTATTGAAGTTAGGGATACGCCGTACTATAAAACAAATCCAATCAAACGCTTCATATATGATTTTGATGAAAAAAAGTTTAAACTTTCAGATACTTCGAGCATTAACAGATTATATATACCTGAAAAATAAATGAAGGAATTTTGCGAATCGCTGATTATGTGATATTTATCTATATGGGTGAGGTGATTGAGGTTGGCGATGCGCAGCAGGTTTTCAAAAATCCGAAGCACGAACTCACGCAGAAATATCTTTCGGGCACGATAAGCTGATTTTTCAGAATCGACTTTTTGTCTTGATACAAATATCTTATAAACTGAATGTTATAACGCACTGCGGGTCACGGTTAAATAATTGAAAAAACAAGCAGTCGGTGACACGCAAGTAGTATCTTTGCGCCGTCAAAACGTTCGTCAGATGGCAAAAGGCAAACTCACAGGCTACTTTTTTGGCGCGGCGGCGGCCATAAGTTACGGAATGAATCCGCTGTTCGCGCTGCCGCTCTACCACGACGGTTTAGACGCCGATTCGGTGCTTTTCTTCCGCTATTTTATTGGCGTACTGATTCTTGCGGCGATGCTCTTTGGGCGCCAACCCAAGCACGTCGGGCAGACGGGCGAGTACAGCAGCCGCCTGACGGTTTTCGCGCTCGGGCGTCGCAACCTTTTCCCGCTGATTTTCTATGGTGTTATGATGGCGCTCTCGTCGCTCTGTCTGTTTGTCAGCTACAACTTTATGGACGCGGGCATAGCGTCAACGCTGCTTTTCGTCTATCCGATAATGGTGGCGGTCATAATGACGGTTTTCTTCCGTGAGAAGCTGAAATGGCAGACCGTGGCGAGCATTGTCACCGCGCTGACGGGCATTCTGCTGCTCTATCGGCAGGGCAACGGCGCCACGCTCAACGTTTTCGGCACCCTGATGGTATTCGGTTCCGCACTCACTTACGCCATTTATCTTGTCGGAATCAACCGTCACGGACTCAATGAGTTACCGACGCTTAAAGTTACATTTTACGTTTTGCTTTTCGGATTGGCCGTGTTTGTGGCCCGAATCGGGCTGCGCGGCGAGTTTCACGTGCCGTCGGCCGAAAAGTGGTATTTGTGGTTCAATCTGATAGCTTTAGGGCTGATACCCACCGTTTTATCGCTTTCGTGCACCACCATTGCCATTCAGCATATCGGCTCAACGCCAACGGCCATTTTAGGCGCGCTCGAACCCGCCACCGCTGTTTTTTTCGGAATCACCGTCTTTGGCGAACAGCTCACTTGCCGTGAAGCTATCGGCTTGATTCTCATTATTTTGGCCGTTACGGTGATAGTGGCCGACGGCAAGCTGCCGCACCTGCTCACAGGATTCAAAAAGCTCTTTCCGAAGAGTCAGCGGAAATAAATAATATATTTGCCCCACAAAATCTTGAATTTATGCTGACAAGTGAACTGCAATCGGAAATCATTCGCCTGAAAAAAGAAAAGCGAATCTGCATTTTGGCGCACGCCTACCAAAGCCACGACATTTGGGAAGTGGCTGATTATGTGGGCGATTCGTTCGGATTGAGCCAACAGGCGGCCAAGTCGGATGCCGAAACCGTGCTGATGTGCGGCGTAAGGTTTATGGCCGAAACGGTGAAGATTCTCTCGCCGCAAAAGCGTGTCATTCTGTCGAATGCCGAAGCAGGCTGCCCGATGGCCGAGCAGGTAAAGCCCGAATTGCTCTTGCAACTGAAGGCGAAATATCCCGACCACACGGTGGTTTCGTACATAAACACCACCGCAAGCCTGAAAACCTTGACCGATGTGTGCGTCACGTCGTCGTCGGCAGTGAAGATTGTCAAGAATATCAAAAACGATAAAATTCTGTTCATTCCCGATTGTAATTTAGGCAGTTGGGTGCAGCGGCAGATTCCCGAAAAACAGTTTCAGTTTGTGCCTGGCGGCTGCCCCACGCATTTGCTCATAACACCAAAAAACGTTGCCGAAGCGCGTCAAAAACACCCGTCGGCATTGCTTTTGGTTCACCCCGAATGCGCCGAAAAAGTAGTGGAATCGGCTGATTATGTGGGAAGTACCACGCAGATTATGGATTTCGCCAAACGCAGCAGTGCCGCAGAATTCATTATCGGCACCGAAAATAGCATTGTGCAGCACCTGCAATTCGACTGCCCCGACAAGCGTTTCTTCGCCCTGTCGAAAAACTGCGTCTGCCACAATATGAAGGCAACCACGTTAGGCGATGTGTATGAGTGCGTTAGGGGCGTTGGCGGCGACGAAATCACGCTCGATACCGCCACGCTGAACGGCGCACGGCATTGTATTGATGAGATGCTTCGTCTGGAAAAGATTTGAAAATTACGATAGCCAACTAAATCTACTGTTTTTAACCACGATTTAGTTTGGTATAGGCATATTCTTTTCAAAAATACCCCGTCCATAACTCAAAATATTATATAGTTGTGGACGGTTAATAATGTATATAACTTGCCATAACTCGAAAAAATTATTGAGTTATGGATGGGTAATAATTAAAAATCCATATATTTGTTCTATAAATAATAAGCAAAATGTGTGGTATTATAGGCAGAGTAAAAGAAGTTGAAAGTTTGGAAATGCTTTATAAATCAAAGCGTTCCGAATTTATCATTGTTTATGGACGACGGCGTATAGGGAAAACATTTTTGGTGAACACAACATTCGCAAAACGTATGACTTTCGCATATACAGGTGCGCGAAATCAATCACAACGAGTTCAATTGCAGCATTTTGCCGAACAACTAAAACATTTCTCAAAATCGAAGTTTGCGCCCGAACTTAAAAATTGGGAAGATGCTTTCAATCAACTTAAAATATTGATAACCACGCTTCCAACGACAAAACGCAAGGTCATTTTTTTTGATGAAATGCCTTGGATTGATACGCCCAAAAGCAGTTTTGTTGCTGCATTGGAATACTTCTGGAACTCGTGGGCAGCGCAGCGTACCGACATAATGTTTGTGGCTTGTGGTTCGGCAACGTCGTGGATGGTGGACAAACTGATTGAAAACAAGGGCGGTCTGCACAATCGCATTACCGCACAGATATATTTGCGTCCCTTCACACTTGGTGAGTGTGAGCAGATGCTTCGCGCAAACCATTGTCTATGGGACAGATACACCATTGTTCAATGCTATATGATTATGGGCGGGGTACCGTTTTACCTTAGCCTTATGAAGTCCGAAGAGAGTCTTGTGCAAAACATTGACCGTCTGTTCTTTGCAAAGAACGCGGTAATGAAAAACGAGTTCGACGAACTTTTCAATGCCCTTTTCAATCAGGCCGACAAATATATTGATGTGGTTTCGGCTCTTGCAAAAAGGCGAGAAGGTTTACAACGGGCTGAAATCATTGCCGAAACGTCGTTTTCGGGCGGAGGCTTGTCAAAAGTTCTCGATAATCTCGAACGCTGCGATTTCATAACTTCTTACTCGAAATATAAGAGCACAATTAGAAATACATTTTACCGAATATCAGATAATTATCTGCTTTTCTATTTCAAATTTGTGCGTGGCAACAACACGAAAGACAATCTTTATTGGACAAACAACCTTTCAACACCTACAGTGGCCGCCTGGCAGGGCTTCAGTTTTGAGACCGTATGCCTTCAGCACCTTGCACAGATAAAAAGAAAGTTGGGAATCAGTGGAATAGCCACTAATTCTTGCTCTTGGCGAAAAGCAGGCACAGACGCTTCGCAAGGCATTCAAATCGATTTGCTTATCGACCGCGCCGACCGCATTATCAATATTTGCGAAATAAAATTTTCACAGACACCTTATTCAATTTCAAAGGATTATGAAAACAATCTACGGTTGAAAATGGCCTATTTCATTGAAGAAACAAAAACGCGCAAGTCGCTTGCCTTGACAATGATTACAACCTATGGTGTTTTACCTGGCATTCATTCGGGAATTGTTAATAATGAGGTGGTTATGGACGATTTGTTTGCCGATTAGAGAATTATTGCCCGTCCACAACTCGAAAAAATATTGAGTTATGGATGGTTTATATCATTATGTCCGATTGTTTTTCACGAAATCCCCCAACTACGCACATTTCCCCCGTCCAATAAGTATAAAATCGTATTTTGCACATAAACCTATTAAATAGATAGGTTAATACGGATAATCTCTCTAATTTTGCGGCAAAATATGATTTTGAGATATGAAAACGCATTTACAAGAACTTGAGGCAGAGTCGATTTACATTCTTCGTGAGGTGGCGGCGCAGTTTCAGCGGCCCGCAATTCTCTTCTCGGGTGGAAAAGACTCGATTGTGGTTACTCACCTGGCTTACAAGGCTTTCTATCCTGCACGGCTGCCGTTTCCGCTGGTGCATATCGACACGGGACACAACTTCCGCGAGACGCTCGAATACCGCGACGCGCTGGTGCAGCGGCTGGGCGCCGAACTGATTGTGGGTTCGGTTCAGGAATCGATTGACACTGGCCGCGTGAAAGAGGAAACGGGCTTCAATGCAAGCCGTAACGCACTGCAAACCACCACTTTGCTAGACACTATCGAACGCCATAAATTCGATGCCTGCATTGGTGGCGCACGCCGCGACGAGGAAAAGGCCCGCGCCAAAGAGCGTATTTTCTCGCACCGCGACGATTTTGGTCAGTGGAACCCAAAAAATCAGCGGCCCGAACTGTGGAATATCTTCAACGGCCGCAAGAATATGGGAGAGCACTTCCGCGTGTTCCCAATCAGCAACTGGACCGAGATGGACGTCTGGCAGTACATTCTTCAGGAAAAAATCGAACTGCCGTCGCTCTACTACACCCACAAACGCAAAGTGTTTCAACGAGATGGGCAGTGGCTTGCCGCCGAAGATTGCATTCGGCGCCGCCCCGAGGAAGTGGTGGTTGAGAAGGAAGTGCGCTGCCGCACCATTGGCGACATAACTTGCACAGGATTAACACTTTCCACGGCTCACTCGCTTGAGGATATTGTTGCCGAAATTGCCGCAACCCGCGTCACCGAACGTGGCGGCCGCGCCGACGACAAACGCTCTGAAACAGCGATGGAAGACCGAAAGAAGTTAGGATATTTTTAGAATTGAGAATTGAAAATTGATAGTGGACAATTATCTGAAAATGAACAATTAATAATTAACAATGAAGGCAGGAAATGAGAGAGAATCGCTAACCGATTCAATCCGATTTTAACCGATAACTTATTCTGATAGAATCTGATAAAATCGGTTAGAAACGATATAAATCTGCGTTCAATCAAAAATCAGAAATCAAAAATAAAAAATGGCTAACAACGGATATTTAGATATGCAACTGCTGCGGTTCACCACCGCGGGCAGTGTCGACGACGGCAAAAGCACGCTCATTGGGCGGTTGCTCTACGACAGCAAGTCGATTTTCGAGGACCAAATGGAAGCGGTTGAGTCGGCTTCGAAAAGTCGTGGAAACGAGGAAGTTAACCTTGCATTGCTGACCGATGGACTGCGTGCCGAGCGCGAGCAGGGAATCACAATCGACGTGGCTTACCGCTATTTTGCCACGCCGCGCCGCAAATTCATTATTGCCGACACTCCTGGACATATCGAGTACACGCGGAATATGGTGACGGGCGCTTCCACGGCCGATTTGGCGGTGATTCTGGTTGATGCGCGGCACGGAATTATGGAACAGACAATCCGCCACTCGTATGTGGCTGCTTTGCTGGCTATCAAGCAGATAGTGGTCTGTGTGAACAAGATGGATTTGGTGGATTTTTCGGAAGATGTGTTTGCGAAAATTGTTGCCGACTACAAGGCGATGTCGGCGCACCTGCCCATTGGCAAGGTCGATTTTATCCCGATTTCGGCAAAATTGGGCGACAATGTGGTGAACAAATCCGCTAATATGCAGTGGTTCAGCGGGAAACCTCTTCTCGAGTTTTTGGAAACCGTTGAAATTCAAAACGATACCGAAGAAGCCTTCCGAATGGCTGTTCAGTATGTAATTCGCCCGATATCAGACAAATACGCCGATTTCCGCGGCTACGCTGGACGTATTGCGAGCGGCAAGGTGAAGGTTGGCGACAGCGTTCGCGTTCTGCCGTCGGGGCAGACGTCGGCTGTGGCTTCGCTCTGGTTCGCCGACAAGCAACTCGCGGAAGCCGTTGAAGGTGACTCTGTTACAGTCTGCCTGAAAGACGATATCGACATTAGTCGCGGCGACGTTCTGTGCGCCGACAATGGTAATCTGCCCGAGGTGGGGCAGGCTATGTCGCTGAATATCTGTTGGTTCCGTGAAACGCCGCTGCAACTGGGCAAACGCTACATTGTGCGCCACGCCACGCAGGAAGTTGTGGGAATGTTCAAGGCTATCGACTACAAAATCGACATTAATTCGCAGGAAAAAATCGCCGATGTCAGTCAGTTGATAATGAACGATATAGCGCACGTTCAACTGAAAACTGCGAGCCCACTGGTGTTTGAGCCGTACCACACCAACAAGGTGATGGGCAGCCTGATAATTGTTGACCCCGACACCAACGACACGCTGGGTGCGGGAATGATTGATTTATAAAAGGTTTAGTCGCTTCGCTGGTAAGAAGTTTAGAAGTTTAGTTATCGCATTTTCTAAACTTCTAAACCCTTAAACTTCTAAACATTACAAAAATGGACATAGAATCACTGAACAAGCAGTTTGAAAACGCGTCGGCGGAAGATGTTCTGGCGTATTTTCTGAAGGAATTCAAGGGTGCGATTGCGCTCTCGTCGAGTTTGAGTTACGAGGACCAAGTGCTGACCGATATGATTTGCCGAATCGACAAATCGACGCGCATTTTCACGCTCGACACGGGCCGCTGCTTTCCCGAGACCTACTCGCTCATTGAGCGCACCAACGACTGCTACGGAATCAAACTTGAAGTTTATTTTCCTGATTATCATAATGTTCAGAAGATGGTCGCCGAGCACGGAATGAACCTTTTCTACACGAGCGTCGAACTGCGCCACCTGTGCTGCAATGTGCGCAAGATTGAGCCGCTGCAGCGTGCCCTGAAGGGGCTGAAGGTGTGGATTTGCGGCCTTCGGCGCGAGCAGAGCATTACGCGCAAGGATATGCAACTTGTTGAGTGGGACGCCAACAACGGCCTTGTGAAACTCAACCCGCTGATTAACTGGACCGAAGCAGAAGTGAAAGAGTATGTGAAAGAGCACCGCGTGCCCTACAACAAACTGCACGACAAGGGTTTCCCGTCAATCGGATGTCAGCCTTGTACGCGCGCCGTCGAGCCTGGCGAGGACATTCGCTCGGGCCGCTGGTGGTGGGAAAATCCCGAACATAGGGAGTGCGGACTGCACAAGAGATAATAACAGTCCAATTAAATATTTGATAAACTTGATGTTAAGGGACTATTCGGCGTACGGCCCTGCGTATAAGAATTTCGAGGTTAGGGAAGGTGTGTATGTTCCAAAACCTGACGTGGAATTTTCTGGTGAAAATCCATTCACAAGAATGGCGCCCATACGCGGGAAAAACAAGGACATTAAATTCGACGAGACTTACACATATCTCGACAAATCGCTGAAATTCAAATTAATACATTTGATTATCTATCTGATTACCTGGGCTGTGGCTTTCCCCGTGAACCGAATCAGGTATGGCCTTAAGATTGAAGGCCGCGAGAAAATCCGTCGCAACCGCAAACTTCTCGCCAACGGCGTGATGACCGTCTGCAACCACGTCCACCGTTGGGATATGATATGCGTTATGCAGGCAATGCGTTTCCGCAAGGCGTGGATTCCAATGTACTCGCAGCCATTCAACGGCAAAGACGGATTCGTAATGAAAGCCATTGGCGGCATAGCCATTCCCGATGAGTACGGTGGGCTTACAAAGTTCGCGCAAGCATTAGACGACTTGCACAAAGCCAAGCAGTGGATTCACATTTTCCCCGAAAGTTGCAGTTGGAAATTCTACGCGCCGCTTCGGCCTTTCAAAATAGGAGCATTCAATATGGCTTACAGGTACTCGCTTCCTGTAGTGCCGTTGATGATTTCGTTCAGGCCCCGCACTGGCTGGCGCAAGTTTATCAGTAAAAACGAGCCGCTGCTCACCATTCACGTTGGCGACCCGATTATCCCCGATGTTAAGGCGTCGCGGAAGGATGAACCCGCGCGGATGCGTGATGTTGCGCACAAAGCGATGCTTGATATGGCGGGCATTGTCTCAAATCCCTGGCCGTCAGGCATAGATTGAATTTTTCTCATTATGGACACAATTATTGAACCCGTATCAGTTGAACTGATTAAGGCTGAACTCACCAAATCGAAGAAACTGCAAGACACGAACAAAGGCCACAACGAACTCTACATTGTCACGTGGCACGATTCGCCAAACGTTGTTACTGAAATCGGGCGCTTGCGCGAAGTGGCATTCCGTCAGGCTGGTGGCTCTACAGGCAACGCCATAGACCTTGACGAGTACGATAAGATGGAAAAACCGTATAAGCAACTGATTGTCTGGGACCCTGACAACGAGGCGATTATCGGTGGCTACCGATTCCTTTTGGGTTCGGAAGCCGCGTTTGACGAGAGCGGTCAGCCGATTCTGGCAAGTTCGCACCAATTCCGCTTTTCGCAGAAGTTTATCGACGACTATCTGCCGTACGCCATTGAACTCGGGCGCAATTTTGTCGCACCCGAATATCAGAGTTCCCGCAACGGTGCAAATTCCATATTTGCATTCGACAACCTGTGGGACGGCCTTGTGGCCATTATTATGAAGAATCCCAAACTGTTGTATTTCTTCGGAAAGATTACCATTTATCCGTCGTACGACCATATTTCAAGAGATTTGATTTACCATTTTCTTTGGAAGCATTTCGGTGATAAAGAAGAACTTATCCGCCCCTGGAGCGACCAATCGGTAATGCCCGATTCTGATTCCGACCTGATGAACCTGATAGTGAATAAAGACGACCTTGCGGAAGACTTCAGATTGCTGAAAGCCGCTGTCAGGATGCGTGGGGTGAACGTTCCGCCGAATGTAACCGCCTATATTTCAGCGTCTTCGCAGATGATGATGTTCGGTACGGCGGTTAACCGATTGATGCACAATATTGAAGACACAGGGATACTTATTCCTTTCGATGCGGTCTATCGCGAAAAGATGAGGCGCCATATTGGTGCGTACATTATTCAGGCTTTTCAATCGGAGCGGCGCCGCAAAACGGATTTTGACAAATATGAGGTTGAAAACCTGGCGCTTGAGCATTGGCTTAATATGCGGAGGCGCAGGATTAGACGCTTACTCCGAAAATCGAGTAGGGAGTTTGGGTTGGTATCTTAATTGCGAGCATTGCGGGTGCGGGTTTTGTAGGAGAGGGTGATTGAAAAATAGGAGCGCGGGGACGGAATCCGCACATTTTTCCATTACGTAAAACCCATATTGAAATCACGTGAAAAACGTGTAATTTTGCACCCCGATAAAATTCACGCAGTATGAATCCGCAAGCACAGAACTTGAATGAGATTATCGCCGCAAAAAACAAGGCGGTATTTGATTTGTTGTCAGAACGGGGCAAGAACATTTTCTTCCCGAAGAAGGGCATTTTGGGGCAGGGCGCCGAAGCCAAAGGCACCCGCATAAACGCCACCATCGGCACGGCCATTGAAGACGACGGCTCACCGATGCACCTTGAGAGCATCAGTTCGAAATTGGGCATTTCGGCCGACAAGGCGTTCCTTTACGCACCAAGTTTCGGTCGTCCCGACATCCGCAAACGCTGGCAGGCAATGATTGCCGAGAAAAATCCGCGTCTGAAGGGCATCACCATCAGTCTGCCCATCGCCACAAGCGCACTCACTCACGGCATCAGTATGGCTGGATATATGTTCCTGAACGACGGACAGGAAATTCTGGTTCCGAACCTTTATTGGGGCAACTACAATCTGGCTTTGAGCAACGCTTACGGCGCAAAAATCACACCGTATAACTTGTTTGATGGCGACAGGATGGACGTTGCGTCGCTTTCTGCCGCTCTGCTGGCCGATGGCGACAAGAAGGTGCTGTTGCTCAACTTCCCGAACAACCCGACTGGCTATTCGCCGCGTACCGACGAGATGCAGGCTTTGGTTGCGGCCATCAAGAACGCAGCCGAGAAGGGCAAAAAAATCGCCGTCATCTGCGACGATGCTTACTTCGGACTTGTTTACGAAGAAGGTGTCGACCGTCAGTCGCCGTTCGCTTATCTGGCTGATTTGCACGAGAATGTGCTTGCTGTGAAAGTCGATGGTCCGACAAAAGAAGACTACGTTTGGGGCTTCCGTGTGGGATTCATCACATACGCCGTCAAGGGTGGCGACGCAGAACTCTACGAAGCGCTCGAGAACAAGACTGCAGGCGCCGTGCGTGGCAACATCTCGAATGCGAGCAATCTTTCGCAATCGCTTTTGGTTCAAGCATTTGAATCGCCAACCTACGCAGCCGAGAAGAAAGCCAAACTCGATATTATGCAGGCTCGTTACAACGCCGTGCGCAACACATTGAGCGACCCGAAATATGCGCCGTATTTCAAGGCTCTGCCTTACAATTCGGGCTATTTTATGTGCATCAAGCCCGCCGACGGGATTGATGCCGAAAAGGTTCGTATGCTGCTCATCGAGAAGTACAGCATCGGCACCATCAATATCAACGGGCTCATCCGCATCGCCTTCTCGGCCGTTGCCGAAAAAGACATCCGCCCGATGTTCGACGGCATTCTGGCGGCTTGCAAGGAAGTGTCAGGAAAGTAAGTTCTTTTCGATTAATAGTTATGGCGGTTCGGCGCAAGTCGGACCGCTTTTTTTGTCGCCGGCGCGCCGCAAATTTTGCTACCTTGCGCTGTTTTTTAAATTGTATATGGGATTTTTCAAGAATTACTTCACAAATCTGTTGAGCCGCAAGTCGAAATTCAGTCTGGCTGTGGACTTGATAATCGTGCTGCTGGCCGTTTTCATTATGATTCCGCAGACGCGGAAATCGACCATCGCACTGGTGCTGAAACCGACGGTTTTTGTCTATCAGCCGTCGCTGCTCAAGCAGCCCATTCCGCTGTTCACATCGTCGCTCGACTGGCATCTGCGCACGCTCGGGGGCGATACTTGCACGCTGGCCGATTTCGCTGGCAAGCCAACGATTATCAATTATTGGGCATCGTGGTGCGCGCCGTGCCTAGCCGAGATGGGGCAGTTCCGCAGCCTTTACGCCGACTATGCCGACAAGGTGAATTTCGTCTTCGTGACCAACGAGAAACGCACCGATGTGGCTAAATTCGTCAAGCGGAAGAATCTGAATTTGCCTGTCTATCTGCCAATTAAAAAATATCCCGAGCAACTCTCAACAAGCACTCTGCCCGTAACCTTCCTGATTGACGCCGAAGGCAACATTCTGATGCGCAAAAGCGGAATGGCACAATGGAACGGACAGAAAATGAGAACGATACTTGATGCGATGATAACGGAAACACAAACTGAAAACTAAGACAATCGGACGCGATTAATCGCGTCCCTACCAACACCCAAAACCTAACACCAAACAGCATTTGATTCCGAATTAATAAATCAAAAATCCTAAATCCTAAATCCTAAATAATTCTATGGCTCTCAACTACATCTGGATAGCATTCTTCGTGATAGCGTTTGTGGTGGCGCTCATCAAACTGATTTTTCTGGGCGACACGCAGATTTTTTCGGCAATGGTGGCAAGCACCTTCGATATGGCCAAAACGGGCTTCGAAATCTCTCTCGGCCTGACTGGCGTGATGACGCTCTGGCTCGGCCTGATGCGGATAGGCGAGAAGGGCGGAATGATTAACGTCTTCTCGCGCATTATGGGGCCGTTTTTCAACAAACTGTTTCCCGAAATTCCTAAAAATCACCCTGTTAACGGCTCAATAATGATGAATCTTGCGGCCAATATGCTCGGCATCGACAATGCCGCCACGCCGCTCGGACTGAAGGCGATGAGCCAATTGCAGGAACTGAACCCGAAGAAAGACACCGCATCGAACTCAATGATTATGTTCTTGGTACTCAACACTTCAGGACTGACGCTGATACCCGTGAGCATTATGGTTTACCGTGCGCAGATGGGTGCCGCCGACCCGTCGGATGTTTTTATTCCGATTCTGATTGCAACGTTTTTCAGCACGATTGTCGGGATTCTGGCTGTTTCCATCTTTCAGAAAATCAATCTTTTCAATAAGGTTTTTCTCGGCTATTTCGCTGTCTTCTCGCTCATCATCAGCGGCCTGATTTGGTACTTTGTGACGCTGCCGCGCGAAGCAGTCAACGCGCAGTCATCGCTCATTGCCAACATCATTCTGTTTTGCGTGATTATTTCGTTTATCGCATTGGCTATCAGACGGAAAGTGAATGTATATGAAGCGTTTATCGAAGGTGCGAAGGAAGGGTTTGGCGTTGCCATCAAAATCATTCCGTACCTGATTGCGATACTTGTCGGGGTGGGCGTTTTCCGCACTTCGGGCGCGCTCGATTTCCTGATTGACGGTCTGCGCTCGTTCTTTGCACTGGTTGGCTTGAACACCGATTTTGTCGATGCCCTGCCCACTGCGTTTATGAAGCCTTTGAGCGGCTCGGGCGCGCGCGGCGTGATGATTGAGACGATGAACCAAATGGGCGCCGACTCGTTCGCTGGCCGTTTGGCGTGCTGTTTCCAAGGGGCAACCGACACCACGTTCTACATTCTGGCCGTCTATTTTGGTAGCGTGAGCATCACCAAAACGCGCCACGCTGTGGTCTGCGGCCTGCTTGCCGACCTTGCAAGCATTGTGGCGGCAATTGTTGTGGCATATATTTTCTGGGGATGATATGAAACAATTGCTTTCAATAGCAACTCTTTTATTATTGATTGTCAATCAGTTGATGGCGAGTTTTGTGCCCGTTGACAAGGCTCGAACCGCCGCAGCCGATGTCTTCGGCAAAAACACGCAAAAGTCTTCATCCACAATAAGTTTGCTCTATGTTGGCACTGTTGGTGCCGACACGGTTTATTATGTTTTCGGTCAAGCCGATGGCGGGTTTGCCATCATTTCTGCCGACGATGCGGTGAACCCCGTTTTAGGCTTTTCGCACACATCGCCTGCGAGCGAACCCATTGAAAACAAGATGCTTATGCGCCAACTTGACCGTTATGGGCAGAAAATATCGGCAGTGCGTCAGTCGGGCATCGGCTCGACCGCCAACCTTCGCAAATGGCGGGCCCGCGCCGATTCAACACCAACAGTTGATTCCACGCAAGTGGTTGATACAGTATCGATTATCGATTCGGTTATAACCGTCGGGCCGCTGCTCACATCGGCGTGGGAACAGCGCGGCGCTTACAACGATTCGTGCCCGACCTTTGCCGGATGCGTGGCGGTGGCAATGGGGCAGATTATGCGCTATCACCGTTGGCCGGAAACAGGGCGCGGATGGCACAAATACGTGCCGTCGGAAAATCCCGAAATAGGGCAGCAGTTGGCCAATTTCGGGGCAACCACTTACCATTGGGACCTGATGCCCGACAAACTGAGCAGGCAACATTCGGCCGCCGAAAAATCGGCTGTAGCGCAGTTGCTGCGCCACGCGGGGGTGGCCGTCGATATGTCGTACACCCAAAACGGCTCGGGCTCGTACACCTGCGACGTGCTTTACGCGATGCCGCACTATTTCCGCTATTCCGAATCGATTGCAATGTGCACCTACGCCAATTTTTCGGTTGACGAGTGGTTCAAAATCATCAAGGCTGAGATTGACGCCGGCCGGCCGGTCATCTACTCTGGCGCAACCAGCCGCCAGGAAGGTCACGCTTGGGTTGTAGATGGCTATAACACAGATGGTTATCTGCACATAAACTGGGGCTGGGGCGGCGACTACGACGGTTTTTTCCTGCCCGACAAGATGATTCTTGAATCCGCCCATTTCGACCGCGAGATTGACGCAATCATCGGCATTCGTCCGGTCGGCAGCAACGCGTTGCTTTGGACAATGCAGTCGTCGGGATTTGAAAAGTCGTACCGCGGAATACAGAACATTTCCGCCGTTGACGAGCTCACGGTGTGGGCGTCGGCATACGACGCATCGGAGAGCAACGGCCAGTGTATGGATTTCTGCCGCACCATCGATGGCGGTGAGTCGTGGCAGGCCGGAACGGTCAATATTGCTAAGAATGAGAGTTATACGATTTCGTCGATAAGCGCCGTGAGCGCACTTGAGGCGTGGGCATCGGTATTTGTGTGTGTCAATTCGAGTACGCTCACAGGCGGAAAAATAGCCCATACCACCAATGGCGGCCAAACGTGGACAGTGCAGCCGTCGGCCACGTTCAGCGGCAAGAGCGCGTTCCCCAATGCCGTTCATTTCTGGGACAGCCGGACGGGCGTTTGCATTGGCGACCCCAACGGCGGCTACTTCGAAATCTACACCACCACCGACGGCGGCAACCAGTGGACGCGTGTACCATCGTCGCGCATTCCGGCCAGCAAGCGCGACGAGACGGGCATTATTGGCAGTTTCGCAGTCTGTGGCAACACGGTTTTCTTCGGCACTAGCGCGGGGCGGCTGTTCCGCTCTATCGACCGCGGCGCAACGTGGACGGTGGCCGCAACACCTTTCCAAACCGATTTCAAACTTGCATTCCGCAACAATGAGGTTGGTGTTGTAAGTGCTTTGGTGTCAAATAAATACATTGCCTATTATACTGCTGATGGCGGCTCGTCGTGGGAGCGTCTGCCGGCAAGCAACAAGTTCTTTGCCACATCTTTCGCCTACATTCCGGGCACCGACACGCTAGTGTGCGTTGGCAGCAACAGTCAGAAACGCGCCGGCCTCGCCTTCAGTACCGACAACGGCGCAACGTTCAGCAATTTTGCCGATTTCTACACCGATTTGGACACGTACACGGCCATCGGCATCGAGCCTGGCGGCAAGGGAATGTGGGCTGGGGCGCTCAACTACAACCAGTACTACGGCGGAATGTGGCACCGCGGCACAACGCCTTTTGTGCGCCGCAATACGTTCACGTCTGTCGGTCAAGCCGATAGCGTGATGCCAAAGCCGCTTGTGGTTTACCCGAATCCCGCTGCCGATGCGGTTACAATCGCGAGCCCGGAACCGATTGGAACAGTCGAGCTGATTTCGCCGCAAGGCATTGTTGTTAAGCGCATTGCGGCCGATTCGCGCATTTGCACGCTGCCGATAGCCAATCTGCCGAAAGGCATCTA
Organism: uncultured Bacteroidales bacterium; assembly: GCA_902790595.1. GTDB lineage: Bacteria > Bacteroidota > Bacteroidia > Bacteroidales > SZUA-534 > RUG13583. The sequence goes on along the minus strand of CADASL010000001.1, from coordinate 274,717 downwards.
CCTTGTGCGAGCCACAATGGGCGGCTCGGTGCGGTTCGGGCGGGTGGTTAAAAGGTGAGAGGGCCGTCTTTCGCATTTGTATCTTCACTGTTTTCTGTTTTACTTTGCGCAAAATCATTCGTTATGAACCAACTTTACATTCATTGGCATCCGTCGCCTGAAATCTTCAGCATTGGGACCTTCGGGCCGCGCTGGTATGGCGTGCTGTTCGCCATAGCTTTCGTGGTGGGCTACTACCTTATGAAGCACATCTTCAAGCGCGAGGGCGTCAAGCTCGATTATATCGACAATCTGCTGCTCTATTTCTTCATCGGCACCATTGTTGGCGCGCGGCTTGGACACTGTCTGTTCTACGAGCCGCAATTCTACCTGAGCCACCCGCTGCAGATACTGAAAATATGGGAGGGCGGCCTTGCGAGCCACGGCGCGGGCATCGGACTGTTCATCGCCTTGGGGCTGTTTGTGCACAAATACAAGGTCGATACGCTCTGGCTCTTCGACCGCCTGGCCATAATGATTGCCCTTTCGGGATTCTTTATCAGGATGGGAAACCTGATGAACTCAGAGATTGTGGGCTGCCCGACAACTCAGCCGTGGGGCTTCATTTTCGAGAACAACGGCGAGGATTTCGCGCGCCATCCGTCGCAGCTATACGAGGCGCTGGGCTACCTTGCAATGGGGCTCACGCTGCTCTGGATGTACTTCAAAACCGACGCCCCCAAGCGCAAAGGACTCATTTTCGGCCTTGCAATGGCGCTCATCTTCTCGTTCCGATTCTTCATCGAGTTCACCAAAGAGACTCAGGTCGAGTTCGAGAAGTCGATGACGCTCGATATGGGGCAGTGGCTGAGCATCCCGTTTGTGATTCTGGGCTTGACATTCATTGTGTTATCATTAAAAAGAGATAAAAATGCGACCGTTTAGACTTTCGTTTATTGTGGCTGCCGGACTGGCCGTTTTTGCGGCTTGCGGCGACGGCTCTGACCCGAAATACATCGCCCCTGAGGCTTATCTGCCGGCCTATCCTGGCTCTTACTGGGACTACACCGACGGCACCCGCGTACGCGCCACTGCCTACGAGCTGCACAGCTACCGCCCGTCAACCACTTCAACCGATTACACCGACGAGTGCTACGTTCCCGTCTGGGACGGCCACTACCTTTACAAATACAGCATCTATCAGCCTTCGCCGCTCTATCCGATGAAGGAGCTGCTCAGGGCCAAGGGCAGTGCGGTGTGGATTGTGGATGAGAACAACGGCGACAAACTGAAGCGCTCTGAGGTTCTTATCGATTCGCTGGCTGTGGGCGACTCGCTTTACAAGAGTGTCTATCGCGTTACCGAATTTCTTGAAAGCCTTGATGATACCGACCATTGGAACATCCGAGAGTATTACGCCAAGAACGTCGGGCTGGTCAAGGTTGAAGTGAACAATCCGCACGACTCATTGGGTTGCGTGGTGCAGAAAGAATTGCGTAGTTACTTTATTAATAAGTAGTTAGGTGTTAGGTGTTAGGCATTAGGCATTAGGCACCAGGCATTAGAGAATTATTAATCATTGCACTTTAAACATTACTCAAATTTGTCTGTAGTCCGTTGTCTGTAGTCTGAAGTCCATTTTAAACCTGTTAAACCCGTTAAACCTTAAACTAAACCTTCTCAACAGCGAAGCGACTAAACTTCTCACCAGCGAAGCGATTAAACCTTTCGATTCACCGATTCACCATCAAAAAAAATGCCATCCCATACGCCATTCTGGTATTCCGACAGTGTTGAGTTCTACAATTCAGCCGACCTTCAGCTGCCCGAAGCCGCAGATGCGATAGGTGAGATGCTTGACTTGAAAACCGAAGGCAATCAGCAGTTTATCCACAACTGGCGACGGCTGTTTCTTGTGCCGACGCCCATCAGCGTCAGTGTGCGCACCGAGCCGTCGAAGGCTGTTGTCAGCTACAGTTTCAGCCTGAAAAATCCGATATTTCTTTCGGCAATGATTGTCCTTGCCGCGGTGATTGTTGGCGTAAACAACTTTAAAACAGCCACATACTTGCTTGCCGCAGCCGCAGTTGCTGTCGGCTTTGCTGTGGCTTCAATTCAGAACTCATTCATTCGCAAGACGATAGCTGATGCCATTTGTCTTCCAACTTTTGAAGGTGAGGCGCAAATGTATCATAATCAGATGGTTTGGATGGGCAATGCCGACATCTGTCCGGCTTGCGGCGCGCCGCGGACTACGGATTCTACTGAAATTTGTCAAAATTGTGGAATAAAATTGCCACCGTTGAATCGAACAAAAGAGCGAAATGATAAATTTACATCGCAAAAAATTTGACACACATATTTGATATTTATTAGAATATGAGAAAGATAGCTGCAAACTTGGTTTATCCGTGCATCGAAAAGCCAATCAAATTCGGACATTTGGTGGTTGACGACGACGGAACAATTCTCGACATTGTCGATACTGGCGGCAGACTGATTGAAGAAGAAGGACTTGAGTACCACAACGGCGTTCTGGTTCCTGGCTTCATTGTTAATTCAGTCAATGCCGATATGACCGAAAAAGGTGTGCGTATCCGCTTCCTTTCGGGTGTTCAAATCGATTACACCGAACCGAACCAACTGCCATTCAATACTAAAGAACTTGTTGTCAATCAAATGTTTGATATGCAGACCGACGGCGCATCGTTCGACGACGCTTTGGCCAATGCCACCATTGGTGCCGCCCGCACTCTTGGTATCGACAACGAGTACGGCTGCTTCAAAAAAGGCATCAAACCTGGCGTGGTTTTGCTCTATCCGTTCGATTTTGTCAACAGCAAAATGCGCCACGATACGCTGTCTAAACGACTGGTATAAAGATATATGGGTGTGTAGAGACGCGGCGCGCCACGTCTCTACAATAGTTCCAACACCTAAAACCCGACACCCAACACCACAAAAAATGACTCTCATCGCGCCACTCGATTGGGGATTAGGTCACGCAACACGCTGTGTGCCAATAATTAATGAGTGCCTGGCAAAAGGAGAGAAGGTCATTATTGCTGCCGACGGTGCTGCTGCGGCATTCCTGAAACAAGAATTTCCAAACCTTACGCACATCAGGCTGAAAGGCTGGCGGATGCGCTATTTCTGGCCGCTGCCGCTTGCTCTTGCGCTGCAAGTGCCGTTTTTCGGCGTCAGCATCCTGCTGGAGCACTGGCGTTTGCAGCAGATTATCAAGCGAATGGGAGTGAGCCGCGTCATTTCCGACAACCGCTACGGCCTTTGGAGCCGAGACATCGATAGCACCATCATCACGCACCAACTCTACATTCAGTTGCCGCAATGGCTAAAACTGCTCGAGAAGCCGCTGCACGCATTTACAGCCCGTCTGCTGCGCCGTTTCGCGCACATCTGGGTTCCTGACTATGCCGACGCCCAAAAGTCGCTCTCTGGCGCGTTATCGCACGGCGGAGCAATGGATGCTGCGGTTGAATACATCGGGCCGCTCTCGCGCTTCTCGGCCGACACAATGGACGAGCCGTCGCTGCCCGTGCCGCAGGTTCTGGTTGTGCTTTCGGGTCCCGGAAGGCAGAAAAAGATGTTTACAAAACGCATACTGCGCCGCCTGAACGGTGTTGCAAAACGGATTCTTGTGGTGGGTGCCGAACCTAATCTAAAATATCAAATAACCAACGGCAATGCACTGGTTGTGAATCATCTATCAACACAAGAATTGAACAGTTTGCTAAAACTCGCGCCGCACGTTATCGCCCGCTCGGGCTACACAACCATAATGGATTTGCACCGCATCGGCCGCCGCGCCATCTTGTTCCCAACCAAAGGGCAATGGGAGCAGGAATATCTGGCAAAACGTTGGCGCAACGGGCAATAATCGTAGAAATCGCAGCCATTCGCACTTGGTTTTTCTATTTCATAATCAGTGTATTACTTATTTTTCCACATTGTTTAGTAAATGTTGCAAAAACATAGCGCCTGATGGCTACTTCCTAACACTTTTTTGCATTAATTTGTCGCAACTAATTGAACTTTTATGCAGAAACCTATACAAGACTTCTCGGTCGGCTACACAATGCTGAAGCACTATTCGAGATTTTTCGTCCGCAAGTTTTTCAAGACGACCACCATTGTCGGGCTCGACAACATTCCGAAAGACCGGCCGGTGATTATCACGCCCAACCATCAGGACACGCTGATGGACGCGCTTTGCATCATCTACAACGTGCACGGCCGTGCTGTTTTTATGGCTCGCGCCGATATTTTCGGCAAATCGAAGTTGATAGCCAACACGCTGAGATTCTTAAAGATACTGCCGCTTTACCGTATCCGCGACGGCGTGAAGGAGCTGAAGAACAACGATGCGTCGTTTGAAGAAGCCGTGGGCGTGCTCGAAAGCCGTCAGAAACTGGTTGTTCTGCCCGAAGGCAGTCACGTGGGCGAGCGCCGCCTGCGCCAACTGAAGAAGGGCGTGGCTCGTATCGCCTTTATGGCCGAAGAGCGCAACAATTTTGAGTTGGGGCTCGAGATTGTGCCCGCCGGACTCGACTACACGCACTACATCAACGTTGGCGCGCGGTTTATGGTGCAATACGGCAAGCCCATTCAGGTGGCCAAATACAAGGATTTGTACCACGAGAATCCGCAGAAGGCGATGGCCGCGCTGATGGACGAAATTCGCGCCGGAATGCTGCCGCTGATGCTCAACCTGGACAACGAAGCCGAGTACAAAACGCTTGAAACTCTTGACGATATCTACATCAACGACCTTTATCAGGGCCGTCAGAGCCGCCGCAGTGTGAAACACACCGAGATACTTGCCAAAAAACAGCAGATGGGCGAGAAGCTGCTGGCTTTTGCTCAATCGCAATCGGCTGAATACGAAAATGTTAAACAGCTGGCCGACGAGTTCCGCACATTGCTGAAAAAGCTCAATCTGCGCCTTTGGGCGGTTGCCCGCGACAAGTATTCGGCCGTTGGAATCTTCTTGAGCCGCCTGCTGCAACTGGCTCTGCTGCCGGTTTTCGTGGCCGGATTCGTGCCTAACATTCTGCCGTTCGCGCTTCCAATGCGTTTTTCGCGCGGCATTAAAGACCCGCAGTTTTTGAGCTCGGTGCGGTTTGTGATTTCCGTGGTGCTGTTCTTTTTGTTCTATCTTATCTATCTGATTCCGTTGCTGATACTGCTGCCCAAATGGTGGATGGCGATTGTGACGCTGGTTGCGCTGCCCTATCTGGCCGCCTTGGCGTTCCGCTACTATGTGTGGTTCCGCAAGACAACGGCCCGCGCCCGCATCAACCGTATGCGCCGACAAAAGAACGCCGACTGGCTGCGCCTGACCGAGTGCCGCGACGCCATTCTGAACGTGCTGCGGAAGATGTAAGCAGGTGAGTGTCAGTAACAAGTTGACAGACGGCGCAAAGATTACACCAACCGTTGCCGATAATCGGCGATAATGTGTACTTTTGACACGAAATTTAAAAAGGTGATGAGTGCGAATAAATCGGTTATAATTATTGCGGCAGTTTTTATGCTGTTCGCGCAAATGGCTGTTGGTCAGGACGAAACCACCAAGATTGCAAACAATAAGGTGAGCCTTAACGGCAAGGAATACTACCTTCACATTGTGCGTAAGGGCGAGACTTTGAGCGCCATCAGCCGCGCCTACGAAGTGCCCGTCGATTCGATTATCGCCGACAATCCGCAACTGACCTACCAAATCCATCCTGACCAATACATCAAAATCCGTGTCAAGAAGGAAGAAAAAATGCCCGAGAATTACAGCTATCACCTTGTCACTAAAGGCGATACGCCATACAACATCGCCAAGCGATATGGCATCAGCATCGACGAGCTCTACAAGAACAATCCGGGTGCCGAGCTTGGCATTAAAATCGGCGATAGGCTGAAAATCAAATCAATAGTGAAGGAAGAAACGGCTGCAGCCGAAGAACATCAAGCCGACACAACCTTTATACTTCATAAGGTTGCCAAGCAGGAGACGCTGTTCGGCATTGCGCGGCAGTATCAGACCACGCCGGCCGAGATTGAGAAGATGAATCCCGAAATTGTCGGGCGCTCAATCCAAGTTGACGAGATGCTGCGTGTGCCTATTCAAAAGGCTGTGGCCGAAGAAGTTATCGAAGGCGATTTCGATTTTCATAAAGTTGAGAAACAGGAGACGCTTTACGGAATTGCCCGCTCTTACGGCTTGAACGACAAGGCTTTGCTGAAAATCAATCCAAGCCTGAAAAAACGCGGTCTGCAGGAAGGTGAGCTCATCCGCATCCCGAAAGGGGCGCAAAAAGCAAACCAACCGCAAGTGGTTGAAACACAGCAGCCCGAACCGAAAGAGCCGGTGATTACCGAAGCCGAGCGCGAGCGCATTGAAGCCTACGAAGCCGACAACCGCAAGATGCACACCGTGCAGAACGCCCAACTCGACAAGTCGAAAACCTACAAAGTGGCTTTCTTCCTGCCGTTCTACCTGAATATGAACGACACCACAGGATGGGGCGAACACAACGGAAAAATCTACGCCCGCTCAAAGAGTTTTATTGAGTTCTACGCCGGCGCGATGTTGGCACTCAATGAGTTACGCAAGCAGGGCGTGTCGTTCGATGTGAAGGTCATCGACACCAAGGGCGACAGCGTTTACATCACCAACTATATGCGCACTCACGACCTTTCTGACTATAATATGTTCATCGGGCCGGCGCTCAACAGCGAGCTGCAGGTGGTTGGCGATTATGCTTGGGAACATCAAATCAACATTGTGTCGCCGCTGTCTGTCAAGAGCTCGTTCATCGACCACAATCCCTACGCGTTTCAGGTTTGCCCCACGCTCGACATTCAGATGAAGTATATGGCCGAATTTCTGAATCAGATTGATACAAAGAACTTTATCGTTATCCATAACGGCGATTCGCAGGAGCAGGATTTCATTTCGGAATTCAAGCGCCAACTCTACGCGTCAATCAAGAACGACAACTTCGACCAAGTGCGCTACAACGAGTATTACTACTACACGAGCGGCGACATCCTGAGCAGCGCGTTCATCAAGGGAAAGGAGAACATCGTCATCATCCCGTCGACCGACCGCGCGTTTGTGACCGACGTCATCGGAAAGCTCAACGGCTACTCGTATGAGTACAACGTGACGCTGTTTGGTCAGCCGCGTTGGGAGCGCTTCGAGAGCATCGACATCGACAATTTCCACAACACCAACACGCACTATCTGTCGAACTCGTACATTGACTACAAGAAGCCCGAAATCATTGATTTTGTGCGCAACTACCGCAACATTATGAACGTTGAGCCCGACCGTATGGCCTTCCAGGGCTACGACATCACGCTGTTTTTCTGCTCGGCGCTGAACAAGTTCGGCCACGACTTCCGCCACTACATTATGTTCCATCAGGCGCCGCTGCTGCAAACCGAGTTCAACTTTGTGCCCTATTCCGACCAGGGCGGCTACCAGAACACGTCAATCTACATTCTCGATTACGCGAAAGACTACACTATCAAAAAGGTGGGGACTTATCCGGAAAAATAGAAGGGAAGCGGTATGCCGAAAACTAAAAACGGACGGTATCACTTGATGCCGTCCGTTATTTTTTTTTGTTGTGCGTCAGCCTATTGCACCGACCTCTTATTCACAAACTCATTGAAAATATCCTTGTATTTGTCGGCCACGGCAATAGGTTGGTCGTTGATAATAACGCAGTTGCGCTCAATCGACTTTATCGCGTCAAGCGCGATGATGTAGGAGCGGTGCACACGCATAAAGCGGTCTTCGGGCAGCGTCTCCTCGAGCGATTTGAGGCTCATCAGTGTCAGAATGGGGCGCGGGCGCGATTTGAGCCAGATTTTCACGTAGTCTTTCAGACCTTCGAAGTAGTAGATGTCGTCGTAGTCAATCTTAATTTGCTTGTAATCGGCTTTCACAAACATATAGTTGTTGCTCACAACAGGTTGCTTGCTCGACCTTTGCAGCGAGAACCACTCCAGAGCCTTGTTTGCGGCTGTCAGGAACTCGTTGTAGTCGAAAGGTTTGAGCAGATAGTCGAGCGCCTCCACCTTGAAGCCGTCGAGTGCGTACTTGTCGAACGCCGTGGTGAAGATGACGCGGTTCTTCTTGCGCAGAGTTTTCGACAGCTCCAGGCCGTTGAGCCCGGGCATCTGAATGTCGAGAAACAGCAGGTCGATTTGCTCGCGCGCCAGCAGGTCGAGAACCTCGAATCCGTTGATGCACTTGCCCTTCAGCTCAAGAAAAGGGGTCTTGTTCACATAGCTTTCAATCAGTTCGAGCGCCATTGGCTCGTCGTCGGCAATCAGGCAGGTTATTCTTTGTTCCATATTGTTTGTGGTTTAAATAGTATCAATCGATAGGTATGCGTAGTATTTGTCGTTTTCCACGCTGGTGATGAACTCCGATTTCCCGTTGTAGAGCAGTTCGAGCCGCTTGCGTATGTTCTCAAGTCCGATTGACGAGCCGCCCGAAAGGTCGGGGCCGGTTTTCTCGAAATAGGGGTTTTCGGTGGTGAAAATCACTTTTGTGCCGTCGATTTTCATTTCGAATTTCAGCTCCGACGTGCCAATGGGCTTGATGCCGTGCTTGAATGAGTTCTCGATGAGCGATATGAACAGGAGCGGGGCCACCATTATGCCGAAGGTGTTCTCGGGGAACGTGTATTCGACTTTTGTGTTGGCCGACGTGCGCAGCTTCATCAGCTCAATGTATTTCGACATAAATGCGATTTCGCCGTCGAGCGGGACAAGCGCCGAGTTGGTCTCGTAGAGCAGGTAGCGCATCAGCTTGCTCAGGTTGTGGATGGTTTCTTTGGCGCGCTCGGGCGAGATGTCAACCAGCGAGTAGATGTTGTTGAGCGAGTTGAAGAAGAAGTGCGGTTGTATCTGATACTCAAGATGTTTCAGCTCGGTTTGCAGTTGCGCGTTGGCGCTTTCCTGCTGCTTGCGCTCCATTGCCTGCCAGCGCTCGTAGATTTTGAAGGCGATGGCCAGCACCAACGGCAGCACCATTGTCAGCATATCCATCATTATTCCATACACGAAGAACATCGGACGGTACGGAATCTGCCACATAAAGTGGTGGAACAGATAGGGTTTCAGCGTCTGGTCGAGATAGGCGAGGACCAATAGAAGGATGGCGTTGCTAACAAAGAACAGCCATTTCTTTTTGGTCAGAAACACGCGGTCCACCAGCACTATGTAGTTGACATAGAAGACAATGAAACACAGGAAAATGGGAATCCACGAGTGTTCGAGAATGAAGACGAACCTGAAGTTGTTGTGCAGCGACAGCAGCACTGGCAGCATCAGTATGAAAATACAAACCGATGCGTGCACAAGCACCTTGTACAGAGCGGTGTTGTTCTCGATTTTTTCGTTGTTCATAGCATTGCGTTTTATCTTGATAAACCAAATTGTAATATTATGAAGAAAAAACATAAACGCAAAACAAAAACGCAAACCCGTTTAAGTCTCTAATTTATTGTGCCTTAAGTCTTAATTAGTGCCTTCGCTTTTCTTTCCGAATCGCATAAAAATGCCAGCCAGAATGGTGCCCGAAATTGAGTGCCAGGCGCACGATATGGCGCACGGAACAACGGCCAGCGGGTTAGTAGCCATAAAGAAGTTTGTGGCCAGATTGGTGGCCAGTCCGGCGTTCTGCATACCCACTTCGATGCTGATGGTGCGCTTTTTGGCTGTGTTGAATTTGAACAGTGTACCTGTCAGGAAGCCAAGCAGATAGCCGATGGTATTGTGGCAGAAAACCACGCCGAATGTCAGAAGGAACATTGTCAAGCCGTTGGCAATCAGTTGGTTGTGAACAGCCGAGATGACTCCGCCCACAATGCACGCAAGGCAGATGACGCTTACGCCGGGCATCACACCCTGAATGGTTTTGAACTGCTCTTTGTGGCCGAGCCAAAGGTTTAGCAAGAAACCAAGCGTTACGGGTATAATGGTGACAATCAGTATGTTTACAAACATTCCCACAGCATCAACATCCACACTCTGACCAGCCAGCCACAGCACCAGCAGCGGCGTTACAACGGGCGCCAGCAGGGTGGAAGCGGTGGTCATCCCGACGGAAAAAGCCACATCGCCCTTGCAAAGGAAACTCATAATGTTGCTCGACACGCCGCCCGGGCAGCAGCCAACCAGAATAATGCCGATGGCCATCGGGGTATCGAGATTGAATATCCGCGTCAGCGACCACGCCACCAGCGGCATAATGGTGAACTGCGCGCACGCCCCGATGAAAATATCGCCCGGGCGCGAGAAAAGCACTCGAAAGTCCTGTGTGGTGAGCGTCAGGCCCATTGTGAGCATTATTATGCCCAAAATGACCGTCTGCGTGTAGCCCGAAACCCAAAGGAACGCCCCCGGCACAAAAAACGTGAACACCGCCGTGGCTATCACAAACCACGAGGCCTTGCTCGATAGTAATTGGCTGATTTTTTGTAACATTGATTAACTGATTAATTGAAGGATTGAATGACTGAAGGATTGAATGTTAAGATGGTTATAATTTGTAACCGGTTCGTATTAAATCCCTAAATTCTGAATCCTAAATTACATCGTCAATTCCATTCCCTTCTTCACCTTCTCAACAGTTGCCTCGTTGGTAAGAGCGCCAAGCAGTTCAAGGCCGAAATCGATTGACAGACCAGCGCCAACGGCAGTGATAAGATTGCGGTCAGCAACCACATCGCCGCCAACGTAGTTGTAGCGTGGTTCCATAGTCTCAACGGCGCAGCTGTGGCAGGTTACGGTAGCGCCTTCGGCAACGCCGTTAGCGGCTAGTACCGTTGGAGCAGCGCAGATTGCACCAACAAGTTTGCCCTTCTCATAGAATGATTTCAGCACTTTGCCCACCTCGGCCGATTCGCCAAGATTCTTGTAGCCGGGATATCCGCCAGGCAGAATCAGCGCGTCGCCGTTCTCAAAATCTGCCTTGCCGATGGTGGTGTCAGCCTTTATTGGTATGCCGTGCGACGATTCAACGTCAGTCGATTCGGTTATCGATACGGTTTTAACATCAACGCCACCACGGCGCAGAATGTCGATAGGGGCAACGGCCTCAATATCCTCAAAACCGTTGGCAAGTAATACAAATGCTGTCATATTAAGTTATAAGTTAAGAAGTTATAAGTTATAAGTTTTAAGTGTTTAACGGGTTGAAATCATTCAATCAGTTAATCTTTGATGAAATTTGTCCAGACTTTCTGCTCGGTGGCGGGAGCGGGCACACCTGCCGATTTTCCGGCTTCGATGCACTTCAGCAGCCAAGCCATATTGTTGCCCAAAATGCGCATTGTTTGCAGGCCTTCAAGGTCTTTCAGCACATCGTCGGGCTTGCTGCCGTGAACCATATTCCAATAGTTCGACGACACCACAGGCATACAGTTGATTGTGAAGTATTTGTTCAGTTGGTCGAGGGCGGCTGTTGCTCCACCGCGGCGGCAACTGACAACGGCTGCGGCTGGTTTGTTGCGCATTTTGCCCGATGCGGCGTAGAACGCGCGGTCCATAAACGATGTTATGGCACCGTCGGCTGAAGCGTAGTGCACGGGCGAGCCGAAAACGTAGCCGTCGAACTGGTCGGCCACGTCAACAAACTGGTTTACAACGTCGCCGCGGAAGCAGTTGCCCTTTGTTCGGCACTGACCGCAACCAATGCATCCCGCAATCGGCTGAACGCCAAGTTGCATCAGTTCGGTTTCAATTCCGTTGGCTTTCAAGGCCGAAGCCACTTCGCTCAAAGCGGTATAGGTGCAGCCCTTTGGGTGCGGGCTTGCGTTTATCAGAAGTACTTTCATTGCTTGTGTTTTTTATACCGATGCCAAAAGTACGCAAATACTGCGTTCAAATGTTCATAACTCCACAAACTATTTGTTAAACACTTTTTTCTGTTTTTCAGATTGTTAGTTTTATATGGAGCGGAAAGAGTGCGGCGAACGCTATTTTTTCTAACTTTAAAGCCACTTTTTAGAAACTTTTTTGATTCGAATTAAAAGAGAATACCGATGAACAAAAAACTTATCAATCTGCTCGGAATCTTGTGCGCCTGCCCGGCACTTCTGGTTGCGCAAGATGTTGAGGACTCAACCAATATGGTGCTCAATCCGAGCTTCGAACAGTATGAGAAGTGCCCCGAAGGCTATATTTACAACGACAAGTCGCACCGGCTGATTCCGCACTGGACCTACCCGTCGTACACCACGCCCGACTACTTCAACAAGTGCAGCACAGGCGAGGTGAAGGTGCCCGATAACTTTGCCGGATACAGCCAGCCGCACAGCGGAAAAGGCTATATGGGTGCCATTCTTACGGGTTCTGACCGCGACTATCGCGAATATATCCAGGGCGAATTGAGAAAGCCTATGAAATCGGGGCAGGTTTACTGCGTATCGTTCTGGTACAAGCTGGCCAACGGCTCAATGTTCGCTGTTGACCAGATGAGCATCTACTTCACTGAACAGAAGATTGAGAACGGCAACACCACATATCTGAGCTACAACGCGCAGCTAAACAACGAGTCGGGCTTGTTCCTCGACAACACCGATGAGTGGAAGCACTATTGTATGCTCTATACCGCAACGGGCAACGAGTCGTTCTTTGTTGTGGGCAACTTCAAGAACTACGACAACACCAACTATGTGGTTACCGGCAAGGATGTGCAGAACAAGAAGGGTAAGAAGTACGCCTATTATTTCTTCGACGATTTCGAGATTCGTCCGCTTACCGATTGCGATGTGTGCGCCTGTGTGCCGAAAGGTCTTGAAACAGTGATTGTTGACTCGGTTTACACTGGCGGTTTGGACCCTGTGACGGGCAAAATACAGCGCATCATCGACGATGGTGTCATCAGCCTTGGCATTTCGGGCGGAACACCACCATATAATATTAAATGGTCGAATGGCGCAACAGGGCAGAAGCTTACCAATCTGCCGGCCGGAACGTACACCTACACCGTGTCGGACCAGAACAACTGCCACAACAGCGGCAAGGTTGTTTTTGTTCAGCCGGAGATTCCTGAGGACCCGTTCACCGACGGACTGCGTAACATTGAGGAGGGTTCGGCGCTCATCTTGAACAACATCTTCTTTGAGACAGGCAAAAGCACACTGCTGCCACAGTCGAACGCCGAGCTTGACAAGATTGCCGCCTTCCTGGCCGAAGGCACAGTGAGCCTGATTGAAATCAGCGGCCACACCGACAATGTGGGCTCCGACGAGCTGAACCAGAAGTTGAGCCAGGCACGCGCCCAAGCGGTGGTTAACTATTTAATATCGAAAGGGATTAGTCCCAATATGCTGCAAGCCAAAGGTTACGGCAAAACTCGCCCAATCGACACCAATCTGACCGATAAAGGCAAGAGCAATAACCGCCGTGTTGAATTTTTTGTTTTAAAGAAGTAATCCTGAAAAGATATGAAACGCATATTTTTAGCAATACTGATGTCGGCCGCCGTGGCTTACAACGCGTCGGCGCAGAAACCCGAGAAGGCTTTTGAGGACATTGTTACCGCAGTGAAGGCCAAAGACCGTCAGCCTGCAGTGGATGAGAATTTGAATAAGGCTCGTGCCACGCTCGAGAAAGTCCTGGCCAAGGACTCGAACAACGCAATGGCAAACCTTGGAATGTCAATCATTTTGTCGTACGACGCTTACTCGCAGAAGGACTATTTCCGCGGTTGGCGCTATTTCAAGAAGGCTGATGCCGCCGTTTCGACCTTCACACCTGATGACAAAAAGGTGCTCGACGGTTATTTTATGGCGCAGAAACTTGAGCGTCGCGGCAAGCCAATCGACAAGAATATGGAGATTGAGCGCAAATTGGTGGAGGAGAAGCTGATAAAGTATGTACGTGAGGAGAACAACCTCAAATACGCTGAGAAGTTTCTGTCGGAGTTCCCCGATTCGAAATACTATAACAATGTGGTTCACATCCGCAACTACATTGAATTCCGTACAGCCGAGAACGCCGGAACTGTTGAGGCTTTCAACTATTTCCTTGGCAAGTATCCCGACGCCGCTCAGGCGAAAATCGCCGCAGAGGAGCGTAACGCATTGGCATACAAGTTGACACAAGAGGCCAACACCTTTGCTGCTTACAAGAATTTCGTTGATAACTACCCTGACGCCATCCAATATGAGGAGGCCAAGAAGAAACTTGGTATTCTGGCTTTCGACGAGGCCGCGCAAAAGCATACCCTCGATGCCATTGAGCAGTTTATGGAGCAATATCCGAACTCGCCCAAAATGCCCGAGGCCAAGCTTCTGAAACGCCAGCTTTTGTTTGATTGGGCAAAATCGGTCAACAGTCTTGAGGCATACAACAAATTTGTGTCGCAATATCCTGAGGGCGAGATGTTTATCGACATCTTTAATCTGAAATCAGCCGCTCTGGGACAGTCAATTGCCGCCGATCTGCCGATGGAGAACTACAAGGTTATCCGCGGTTTCGACAACAATCAGGCTCGCGACTACGGCGGCGCCATTGCCACCTATTCTGACGGCTCGCTGATGGTGATTGCCAACACTCCGTCGCTCAACGACGATATGGACGATGTTTGGATGATTAAGCTCGATGCCGAGGGCAAAATGATTAAGAACGACATTCTCGGCAACGACTTTGATGACCGCGTGAATACTGTTTTCGTTGACAAAGCCGGCGCACTCTACGGCGCAGGTCTCACCAACGCCATCCGCGACAATGTGCCGGGCCAGTCGTGGTTCTTCAAGATGAATCCGCAGGGCAAGAACGTCTGCAACGCCAAATTCGATGGCAATGAGGTGCTGTCGATGGTGGTTTACGAGGACGGTCGCTCGCTGCTTGGCGGTTATCTGCAAGCCGCTGATACGGTTGAGCCCACGCCGCTCATCACCAAACTCAACGCCCAGGGCCGCAAGCTATGGACACGCACTTACGCTCCGGGCAGAAAGGTTACCTCGCTTGCATCGGACGGCAGCGTGTGCAGCATCGCCTTCAATGGCAACTGGGTGATGCAGATTGACGAGCTCGGCTACATCAAATGGGATGCAATGGCCGACGACAGCTGCCAACTCTCGTCTGCCGCCCTGTCGAACGGCAAAACCGTTTACACAGGCACCAAGCAGGGGCAAGGCTACACTGTGACTTTTGACGCCAACGGCAAGAAACTGTCCGAAGCCACCTTTGAGCTTCCCGGCGAGGGCCGCTTCACACAAAGCTGCGCAATGCCCGACGGCTCGGTTGTGAGCGGCGGAACATTCGGCAACGCAATGATTCTGGTTAAGATTGACGCCAGCGGCAATGTGGCTTTCGCCAAGACGTTCGATGGCTCGAAACAAGTGGCATTCAACGGTTTGGCCGCTTCGGCCGCCGACAATTCAGTTTGGGTTAGCGCCACTTACGCCGACTCTGACATTGTGGTGTTCAAGTTAGGTTTGTAATTTGTTTTCACACACAAATAAATGCGCTTCGGCGCACTAAGGCCGCCCGTAACCGGGTGGCCTTTTTTTCATCATATAAAAGCAAGCCTACAAATTCATTATCCTAACACTCAAAAAAATGCCGTTTGAGATTATCAATATAAACCTTATAATTGTAAGGTTTTCGGGACTATAGCTACCGTAGCAGGTCTAAAAGCAACTATTTAAGGGAAAGAGATTATTAATCAACTAAATAAAAACGGTATATGATAAACAGAAAACGTCTTCCGATTGGCGATTCGCTTGCAATGATAGGCGGTTATGCCAAATCGCGGATTATGGGACAGATAAAGTCGGTAGCCTTTATCATCCTATACCTTGTGTTTTTTCAGGTGGCCATTCTGCGCACGCCGCTGGCCAACGCTTGGGGAACGGCGGGCGGCATCGCCCTTGTGGTGTTCGGTCTGGCCTTCTTCCTTGAGGGGCTCGTGCTGGGTATGATGCCCATTGGCGAGCGCGTGGGAGTGAAGTTGCCCGCCAAAGTTGGCATTGTGCCAATCTGCATCTTCGGCATCATTCTGGGCTTCGGCTCAACGCTTGCCGAGCCTGCCATCAGTTCGCTGAAGACGGCTGGAGCAACCATCACGGCGTGGGACTCACCGCTGCTTTATATGATTCTCGACAAATACTCGGGAATGCTTGTCAACGCCGTTGGAGCGGGCGTGGGCCTGGCCGTGGCGCTCGGTATGTGCCGTTTCTACTATGGTTGGAACATCAAACCGATAATATTCGTGGTCATTCCGCTGGTTATGGCAATGACGGTTTACGCGTCGTTCAATGTCAATCTGTCGAAGATAATCGGCCTGGCTTGGGACTGTGGCGCCGTAACCACTGGTGCGGTGACCGTGCCGCTTGTGCTGGCGCTGGGTATCGGCGTTTCGCGCACGGCTAACAAAGGCTCGGGCAACGACGGCGGATTCGGCATCATTATGCTGGCGTCGGCATTCCCGATTGCGGCTGTGCTGGGGCTTGGCTTGTATCTGAACACGCTCATTCCCGCCGCCACAACCGAGGAAGTCTTCTTCGCACCTGAAAACAAGACCGTTTCGGCGCAACTGTTCAACGGCAACGAGGCAATGGTTGCCGAGCACGCCTTCACTCACGGCAGTGAGGCGGGCCGCCGCGCCTTGTTCGGCAACGATTCGGCGCAGTTCGACAAAGCGGTTATGGCCATCGCCACAAACGATTCGGTTTGCAAGAAATATCTTGGAAATGAGACACTTCAGGAGTGGCTCGCACTTCGCGCAAGCGATTACGAGCGCGGGCTGCTGTCGTCGGTTGAGATTGCAAGTGAGGCGCCCGTCACCGAGCCGCTGAGCACAACGCTCAAAGAGGAGACGGTTGGCGGCCTGCGGGCTGTGATTCCGCTCACGCTGCTGCTCATTCTGGTGCTCACGCTCTTCCTTCGCGAGAAAATCCGCAACAAAGACGAAGTGGCTCTGGGCCTGACATTCACGCTGGTGGGTATGATTCTGCTCACATCGGGCATCAAACTTGGTTTGGGCTCGCTCGGCGGCGAAGTGGGCTCGCAGTTGCCGAAGGCTTTCGCAAGCGAGGAGAAGTTTGTTGAGCAGGTGGTTATCAATAATTTCGACAGCACAATGCTCTACAGCGGCATCAGCCCCGAAGGCGAAAATCTGACCTTCTTCAACCTTTACGAGAAGGGCGAGGTTAAGCCCGTTGAGTTCAATCCCGCTTATTACGACAGTGAGAAACACACTTATACACAGATAATTACCGAAAAGCCGCTGTTCAACAGCAAGTTGTCGGTTTTGGGACTTGTGCTGGTGCTGCTGTTCGCCTTCGGCCTTGGCTATGGCGCGACACTTGCCGAGCCCGCGCTTAACGCATTGGGAATCACGGTTGAAGACCTGACCGTTGGCGCCATCAAGCGCAAGCAGATTGTGCAGGTGGTGTCGGTGGGCGTGGGAATGGGCATTGTGCTCGGTCTGGCGCGCATCTTGTTCGATTTGCCGCTTGTCTGGCTGATAGTCATCTCTTACGGTTTGCTGCTGATTCTCACCATTTTCAGCGAGGACGGATTCGCGTCAATCGCCTGGGATAGCGGCGGCGTGACCACAGGACCCGTGACCGTGCCGCTGGTGCTGGCTCTGGGCCTTGGAATCGGCGGAGCGCTCAACATTTCCGACGGTTTCGGCATTCTGGCAATGGCTTCGGCCTGGCCAATCATCACTGTGCTTCTGTTTGGTATCTTCACCCGACTGAAACAACGTAAAACCCTAAAGACCAATGACAATGAATGATAATATGGAAATGGTGAATGCGAGCAGGAACCGCGCATTCTCGCCGTCGCGTACCGTTTGGCGGACGCAAATGGCCAAAGGCATCTACACGCCGCACCGCGTGAGCCTTATAACCTGTATGATTAACAATAATTTGGCGCCTGTTGTGCAGGATTTTCTGACGCAACTCGAGGTTGACGCCTACATTGAGCAGGCCCGAAACGTGCGCGAACTTGTCAAGCCGCTGCCGTTCGGCATTCCTGGCGACACAGTGAAGTTAAGAAGCACACCTTCAACCATTTTCCGCTTTACCGTGCCGCGCGAGAACGTGAGAGACACCATCGGCGCAATCATCGCCCTGGCGGGACTGAACGTGCCTGGCCGTGGAACCATCTTCTCGCAGGACCTTATGGAGTTCAGCAATCAGCCGCCTGTCATCAATCTGGCTTTTCTGGATAGCAAAAAGGTTGAAAACGACGACGTTACGCTGCTGAATCACCTTTCGTATATGATTTGCGTGCTGTCGGAGAACGGCGAGGGCGACAATCTGGCCAAGAACGCGCTCGACCTGGGCATCTGCGTGCCGCAACTCACCAACGCCACTGGCAACGACATCCGCGACCAACTGGGCCTTATCCGCGTCACCATTCCCGCTGAGAAGGAGATTGTGCACCTGATTATGCCCGAGCAGGATTCGAGCAGCATTGCCCAACTGCTGGCTGAGCAGGCCAAACTCGACCGCCCTGGACGTGGATTCATCTACCAAACGCCTATTACTGTGGGACTTATCGACACCTATATGAAGATTGGCGGGCAGAAGTTCGCTGCGTCAATGGAGCAGGTGATAGCCGCCATAGACTCGCTCAAGGGCAACACCAACTGGCGCCGCCGCTTGGACGCCGAAGGGTCGGCCGACAACCGCAACGCTTGTGTTCATTCTGATAACTGCGAGGTGACCATCATATCGGACGAGGACCGCATCGACGACTTGCGTGCCACCTGCCTTAACGTTGGCGCAACAGGTGCAACCACAACGCGCATCACCCGCATATCGGGGCAAGGCGAACTTGGCAAACAGTCGCTCGTGCGCAGTGCCGTGAGCATTCCCGCTTCAATGGCCGACGCGGTGGTCGATTCGCTGCTGCAAATTAGCACCATCGATAAGGAAAACGTTGACAAAATCAAAGTTCTCGACTCGCCTTCGACGTATGTCAGAGCGCTGTAGGAGAGTGTTAGATAACGCAGAAGGCCGCCTGAAGACGATTCGGGCGGCCTTTTTTATTCAATAAACAACGAAAAGATATTGCTTTTTGCGGCTTAATGGTACTATGTTAAGCCGTTCGGTCTACGACAATATAATTTTGCCGAATCATATACAAAATAATATATTTGACCCGCTGGCGGAGAAGAGTTACTCTTGAACGCCTTATGAATAGATAATAGATACGCTAACTATCAATTGACAAAACAAACTAATGTTAAAAAAATCCGCCAACGGGTAAACTATAAAAATATGCAGAGATGAAAAGAATAATTTACTTACTATTCTTAAATATTCTATCTAGTACCATAACGATAAATGCCCAATGTTTGATTCATTATGATACTATTACGAACAAATATTATAATGGAATTACTGAGGAAAGAGAAATAATAGATAAATACCAAATAACAAACAATTCAGATGAGAACTATTTAACTTGGGTGGCATTAGAACCGATTAATGACAGAACAGATATTGAGTTGGTTCACGACTATTTTAAAAAGCGCAAGGGTGATTTTAATTTGGTAGAAATGATGTTTGAAAACTTATTGGATTCTCTGCCTATAAATATTGGATATTCATTTATCAAAAACATTGCGCCCAAAGAATCTTTTTCATATTATATCTCAAAAAAGAATATGGCATCAAATTTTTATCGTGAAAGGATTGTTCTTATAAAGAGAAAAGAAGTAGAACAATATTTAAAAATGGAAATTGATACGAAATACATTTATCAATACTCAAACATTTTTTTGATTGAGAAATAATTAAATGATTGTAAATACAACAAACGAGCATTTACACATCACCGACCACCTCGGCTCTGTGCGCGCGGTGCTCGACCAGAGTATGACCGTTCTTGAGCAGAACGACTATTACCCCTTTGGCCTGCGCCACCCGAACGCCTCACTCAAAACCACCGCCAACCGCTACCGCTACAACGGCAAAGAGGAGATTGCCGCCGACGCCACATCCGACTACGGCGCACGGCAGTACTCGGCAGAGTTCTGCCAGTGGCTGCAGGTGGACCCGCTTTCCGAAAAGTACTATTCTTGGTCGCCTTATAACTTCTGTGTGGGGAATCCATTGAAGTATGTGGATATGGACGGAAACAATCCGATATATGATGTTAATGGAAATCTAATCGGAACCGATGATGGAGGATTGCAGGGAGAAGCCATTATAATGAATAAAGTAAATTTTGTACAAGGTATGGCTCACGATGAGGCAATGAGATATAATTTAGGCTTAGATAATTTCACTGATGATGAAGCAAAATCAGCTTTTGAAGAAAGCTTCAGTGGATTAAAGGATAGGCCGGATTGGGATGGTGTTGTAACAGATCAAGAAGCAAGGGCTTGGTGGAACAATGGATCTGGTAAGGATTTGTATATTGATGTTTCTAAAATTGATTTATCACCCCTTGAAAAATCGGATTTTAGCGAAAAAGACGATAACAGATTACAATTCAATTTTTTTCTTTCTCCAGGTGCTTCAAAAACAACAGGAAGAGTACATGGAACTTTAACTATGAAACTCAAAAACAGAGAAACTGGTGAAATCGGTTTTTATCTAGACAAGAATGGATACTTGGACACGTATGATTTTAACGGAGACGGAAGAATTGTTAGAGATGCAACGACATGGATGGCAAGACAAATTGTAGGAGAAGGAAAAGGATATGGCTTTAAACCTTATGGTAAGAATCCTATACTAAAAAAATAGAATAGAATGAAAACGTTAAACGCAACCATATGTATAATTTTTTCCATTGTTTTAATCACCTCTTGTAAGGGATTTTCCTCCCGTTTTTTTGAGATGCTATTAAACAATGAGGATGTAAATGTTAAATTAATATTCTCGAGCAAATCAATGTTTGATTTTGAGGGAGCTACCTTTGAGGTGTATTCAATTGAAGATTCTGACGAGATTATAAAGAATATCACTAATGTAGTATTATCGGATACAATATATAATTATTACGATGAGTTTAAATGGAATAAATGCTGCAAAAATGAATCAAAAGAATTAAAAGTATTTATTGATGAAATAAGTGAACTTGATTGTATTGAAAAAACAATGTTCTTAAATGATCTTAATGATGAGTTTTACTATACAATCATATCTAATCATTTAAAACAAAAGAGATTGTTTGTTTTGTCAGTAAAAACTTCGCACATTTATTATGTATCTTTGTATGAAGTGTGAAATCATGGTTGTTTAAAACAACCTGACTATAAAAACTTTGCAGCTAAATCTTATATCTTTGAACACGACAAACCAAACAGTATGACGAGTCGCACAATTGTTGATAGCTATTCCGATCACACCATCACCGACCACCTCGGCTCTGTGCGCGCGGTGCTCAACCAGAGTATGACCGTTCTTGAGCAAAACGACTATTACCCCTTTGGCCTGCGCCACCCGAACTTTCGACGTATGTCAGGGCGCTATAGGAGAAAATGTTAGATAACGCAGAAGGCCGCCTGAAGACGATTCGGGCGGCCTTTTTTATTTTACGCACTGGTGCGAATTTGGATTCGGAAATAACCGATTTAAAATCAATGTTTTATGAATTGCCGAATGGCGTTGCCTTGAGTTGTGTGTACAATTACATAATTTATCCCCTGCGGCAGATTGCTTACGCTGTACGAAGCCTGTAGACCGGCTGCTGACAGAACCTTATATACGAACATTTTAGAATTTTGTTCGTTTTTCACTTTCTTTTCAAGTAAACTTATTGATTGCCAAAACATTATAGCCATTAGAGATGAGGATGACACCATCTCAGCCATAAGTGAAGATTGAGGAAACTCCTTTACAAATCCTGCGAGCTGTAGCGGATTCCGATAACCAGAATATCGTCAACCTGGTCGTAGCGGCCGCGCCACTGGTCATAATCCTTCTTGATGAGTTCTTTCTGTTCGCTCATCGGTAGGCTCTTGATTGTTTCCAGCAGCGCTTTAAAGCGTTTAGTGAGGTATTTCTTACCGTCGATGCCGCCAAACTGGTCGATAATGCCATCGGAGAATATGTAGAACTGGTCACCGGGGTTGAACGGATATTCGTGATTGGTGTAGGTGCTGTTCACCGATGTGCCGGAGATGTTGCTTGTAATCGGAATTTTGTCGCCTTTCAGCTCAAAGAACTCGTTGTTCGAGTATAGGTACATCGGGCGGAGTGCGCCGGCAAATTCAATGGTGTGTTTCTCCTTGTCAATCACGGCAAGGGCAATATCCATACCGTCGCTGTTCTGGTCGCGCATACCATCGCTTTTCAGCGATATTTTGATTTTGCGGTTCAGATGTTTCAAGATGTCGGCAGGGCGGTAAACGTCGTTGTGGATGACAATGGAGTTGAGCAGATAGCTGCCGATAATCGACAGGAACGCACCCGGAACGCCGTGGCCGGTGCAATCGACCGCCGCCACAAAGTATTTGTTATCAATGCGATGATACCAATAGAAGTCGCCGCTCACAATATCCTTTGGCATAAACAGAATAAAGCTGTCGCAGAAGTCGCGTTGGAGTTGCTTGGGTTTGGGCATCATAGCCGTTTGGATGCGTTTTGCGTAGCGGATACTGCCGTAAATCTCGCTCTGCTTGGCCTCAATCTCATCACGTTGGAGGAGAGCGATGTTGCGCTGCGCCTCGGCTTCAGCTTTCTGCTGCTCGATTTTCTGCTCGTACAACTTCAACTGTGAAATGTTGGTTCCCACGGCAATTATGAGCGTTACGTTTTCCTGTGCGTCAAGAATGGGAGTGAGGGTTACCTGCATCCAACTATTGTCGGATTCCTCTACCTCATATGAGGTGGGCATTTTATTCTCCAAGCATAATGATAATGCTTTTTTCAGCGCCTCGGGATCACTGCTCAAATCGAGCAGGTTCATTGTCGGTCCCGACTTGTATTCCTCATAATCGGTATGTATACGATTGGCAAATGCGGCGTTGTACCAGTCAATCTCGCCGTTCGGGCGAAATATCACAATACGGTTGTTCGACCGGTTGGTCACCTGCGAAATCTTGCCCAACTCGTTGTTTTTCAATTGCAGAAGCTCTTTCTGCGCACGCAGCTCCTCTCGCTGGTCCTGAAGGGTGTTTTTTTGCTGAATCAGCTCCTCACGCTGCGAGTTCAACACCTCTTTCTGTTGGTTGATAAGCTCGGTGCGCTTGTTGATGCTCTTCTCCATATTCCGGCTCATCTCGTAATACTCGGTGCGTGTCTTCACAAACTTCAGGCTGAACCTGACTGTCGAGCGAATCGCAATCGTCAGAAGGGCTATCTTCACGTAGTGCTCGTTGGTATAGACAATCATACCATACTCGCTTTTAACAATATTCTTGTAAATGAGACAGATAAGTATTGTGGCCGATACCGCGACCTGTAGTGCGAACTCCTGTTTTTTCCGCTTCCAGTTCGACGCCACACAATAGATGAAATATACGCAAGTTAAGCCGATGAAAGCGTTGAGGATTATGGCTCTGAAGTTGTTGTCGAAAGAGAATAGAGATAAGAACGTGCACAAAAATCCCAGCGTAATCATCAGGTTCGACGGGTGGGCGCGCAGCCTCTTGAACGGCCGCGGCGGCATACTGTATTTTTGGTAATAGATGAAAGCCGTCAGTGTCAGCGGTTTCAGCAGCTTGCCCAGCAGTTTGTTGGCCGATGGCGAATTGGGCACAAGGTATTTGAAGAGCGTCTGGTCGTAGTAGAGCAGCAGAGCCAGAAGGCTTATCGTCAACAACATAGCCACAACGTAAATCTTCTCTTTTTCCGATATGTAGAGCAGCGCTATTGCCAGAATTGAGAGCAGCGCAAGCGCGTACACCAGTCCGTTCATTGTTTGGTTGAAGCTGCCCTCATCGAAGAAGGTGCTGCCGGGTTTCATCACAATCGGAATATGCACCACGTGCCGCTGCGGCGAGAATTTTATGCAGTAGGTGGCTGTGCCCAAAGGAACTACCGATACCACAAAATTATAGAACTTTGAGTCGCTGGGGCGCTGCGAGAACGGGTAATTCAAACCGGTGTTGAAGAACGATGAGTCTCGCGTTGAGAAGAAAACCAACTCGTCGATGTTCGGGTTTTGCAGGCTCAGAAAGTAGTCCTGACGGCGTTTTGTGGTGTTTTTCAGAGTGATAAGAACCCACGTGGTGTTATTGTTTCCACCGATGGTCAGAATGTTGTTCTGCATCTGGATGTAGTTGCGGAAAAACGCCTCCGAAGCGGCCGTCTCAAATGTCAGGGCGCCGGTTGGGTCCTCGTAGTAGAAGATGTTTTCGGCAAGGTCGATGGTTTTGTTGGCGTTGGCGTCGGTTATGACAATCTCGCCTTGGCTAATAAACGCCAAACCAAGCAGTAATCCTATGAATAATAGCTTCTTCATCCACCGTTGCCAACAAGCCTTAAATATAACAAATATTATTACAGAATCTGTTTTTCTAATTCTTTTCGTCGAAACGTTCTATTCCCTTGTCAAGAAACTCTACAAACTCGCTGACATTCAGGTTGTAACCCATCGGGTCGGCAAGCAGGTTGCCATCGGTGTCGAGCAGGCAGTAGTAGGGTTGGGCGTTGATTTTGAAGCGGCTTATCTGAAAATCGGCGTTCACCTTGCCGATGCTTTTCTTCACTTTTCCGTCGTAGTCCGATGTCACCCATTCCGACTCGGGCAGCTCGGTTTTGTCGTCAACATACAGTGCCACAACAATATAGTCGTTGCGCAGACGGTCGAGCACTTCGGCGTCGGCCCACACACGGGCTTCCATCTCGCGGCAGTTGACGCAGCCGTGGCCGGTGAAGTCGATAAAGATCGGCTTGTTCTGCTCGCGGGCGCATTCGAGTGCCTGATTATAATCGAAATAGCCTTGCAGTCCGTGCGGCAGGTGCAGCAGGTCGGCATATTTGGGCGTCTCGCAAAGCGCTGATTCATAGTCGTCGGCGGCAACAGTGGCTTTCGCCGAAAGGTCGAAATCGATGGTTGTCTGCGGCGGCAGGTATCCCGAAAGGGCCTTCAAGGGCGCGCCCCACATTCCGGGAATCAGGTAGATGGTGAAGGCCGTTGTGAGCAGTCCGAGCAGCAGACGGAACACTTTCGGCGGGTCGTTTTTTGTCTCGCCAATCTGCAGTTTTCCAAGCAGAAACAGGCTCAGAAGGGCGAAAACGGCAATCCAGATGGCCAGATAGACTTCGCGGTCCAGAATGCCCCAGTGGTAGGTTTGGTCGGCCACGCTCAAGAATTTCAGGCCGAGCGCAATCTCGATGAAACCCAGCGTTACCTTAACGGTATTGAGCCAACTGCCTGATTTGGGCAGTTTTGTGAGCCACGACGGGAAAAACGCCAGCAGCGTGAACGGTAGCGCAAAGGCCGCCGAGAAGGCCAGCATTGTGATAATCGGTTCCCAAATGTCGCCTTGAGTTGATTTTACAAGGATGGTGCCCACAATGGGGCCCGTGCACGAGAATGACACCAGAACCAGCGTCAGCGCCATAAAAAGCACGCCCACCAGTCCGCCGCGGTTCGAGTTTGAGTCGGCCTTGTTGATTAGCGAACTGGGCAGAACAATCTCGAAAGCGCCCAGAAAAGATGCGGCAAACACCATAAATATGATGAAAAACAGCACGTTGGGCAGCCAATGAGTTGAGAGCCAATTAAAAATATCGGCCGTAACCGATTGCCCGCCAATCAGATAGGTAGCCAAAATGATGATTGCGATGGGAATGGTGTAGAGTGCCACAATCGCCAGCCCGAAAGCTGATGCCATTGAGCGCGAGCGGCCTTTGTTCTGCTCGTTTTTCAGAAAGAACGACACTGTCATTGGCACCATCGGGAAGACGCACGGTGTGAGCAGCGCGGCAAAGCCCCACAGAATGGCTTCGAGAATCACCTTCCAAATTGAGTTTGAGTTGGCCGTGTGCACAACGGGCTCGCTTTCAATGATTTTTGCGTCGTTGCTAGGCTCGGCGGGGGCGGGAACAGCGCTCTGTCCGCCGTCCAGCAGCGACAGGCTGAACTCTTGGTCGCCCATCACGCACATCTCGTCGGAACAAGTCTGGTACTCAATTTTTCCACTTACCGTGGGGGCGGGGCCGGTCACTTTGACTGTCTGCGCAAAAACGGCTTCGTTGCAGAAATAGCGCACAACGGCGCCGGCAATCTCATCTTTCTCTTCAGTCACTTTCGACAACTCGCGCACCGTGTCAACGCGCTCAACATCAGTGAGTTGCTCAAACGAGAAACTTGTCGGCAGCGAGTAGTTGCCTTTGGGCAGATACTGCGCAAAGATGTGCCAGCCTGCGTCAATCTTGGCTTTGAAGTTGATTTGGTATTCATTCTCGCCGGTTTTCTGGCTGCTGATGTCCCATTTAACTGGATTCTGGATTTGCGCGCTCACAGCTATCGTGCAAAACGCGAAAAGAGCAGTAAGTGTTCGTTTTATAAGTTTCATACTTAAAACAGTTTGTCTTTTGTAAAAGTATGAAAATTGTTGGCTGTAGTTAATAATAACCACGGAAATCACAGAAAAACACTGATTTTTTTATCATTTCCGTGTTTTTCGTGTGTTCCGTGGTTAATTCTTTTGTTTGCGGTTATCGTTTGGCCAGTTCAACTTTTAAACCGGCTTTCACCCATCGTCCGGGCAGCTGCAAACCGCTGAAATCGAAGTATTTGCTGTCGCCGATGTTTGTGGCTTCGGCAAACACCGACAGCCATCGCCATTTGTACGATGCTCCGGCGTCAACCGTCCAGAAGCCGTTGTAGGGGTACGTCTCGACAGTCCCGTCGGCATTGGCCGCATCGTAGTTGCCGTTGCGCTCCTGATACACGAGGCGTATGTCAACATTCAGGTTTTCAATTGATTGCAAGCCGATGGCCGCTGTGAATTTGTGCTTCAGCTGGTCGAATGCGTAGAGCGATTCGTAGCCGCTCGATGCCTTTGAGGCTGAAATGTGTGAGTAGCCACATTCCACTGTGTTGACTGTCAGCCATTTGCTGCCGATAATCTCTGCCGGTCGCGCAATCACCTGCACTTCCTGCCCGAAGGTGTTAATCTTTGTAACATTCTGTGCAACATATAGTTCCGTGTTCGACGTGCGCGCCCAGTCAATAATGTTTTTGCCCTGTCGCAGATAGATGTTGCCGTTCACTTCAAAAATCGATTTTTTCGCTCTCAGGCCGACTTCGTAAGTGGTTGCTTTTTCGGCTTTTAGGTTGATGTTGCCTTTGTTTTTCGGGCCGCTGTAGAACAGGTCGGTAAAGGTTGGCAGACGGAACGAGCGGTTGGCTGCCGCATACAGCCTGATGCTGTTGCTCGGGGCGTAACTCAGGTCGATGCCGGGGTAGATTTCGGTGCCTTTGTATTGCAGGATAGCCGCGCCAACCGACATCGAGAAGCGGTTGGCGGTGTATTTATTATTCAGAGCCACAGTCAGATAACCGCGGTCATAAAAATGGTCGTAGCGAATTGAGTCCGATGTGCGGGCGCGACGACTGCGGCTCTCGTCGGCGTTGCCCAGGCGGTTGCTGCTGATGCGCTCGTTGCGGTACTCGGCGTTCAGCGTGGTGCGGCCGATGCGGGTGTTGGTCTCAAGTTCGAGGTTTGCGCCCAATACATCCGTAAGATGGTGATTTTGATATATGTTAGGGTTGTCGCGCACAAGCACGTAATAGTCGCGCAGGCGGCGGCCATACACGTTTGCGGCAACTTTCACCTGTTGTCCGGTTTCAATGCCGATGCTGCCGATAGTCATCATATTCTCCTCATATTGAGTAGGATAGGAGAGCGTGTAAAATCCGTTGCTGCCGAATTTCTTGTCGGTCAGGCCGAATTGCGCGTTGACGCAGAATCTGTTTGCTTTGTAAACGCCTCTGTAATAGATGGTTTGAATATCGAAATCGGTGTTTTCGGTGTAGCCGTCGGAGTGCGATTTCGCGACAGCGGCAAAATTGCTCAAATTGCTGAATGTCAGGTTTGTGGCTGCCGATAGTTTGTAAAGTCCGTAGTCGCCCACCGTGAGCCTTGCAGTGGCCGAGTTGGCGGTGTCGGTCGGGGTGCTGAAGCAAACGGCGCCGTTGAGAGCGTTGGTGCCAAGAATGCGGCTTTGCGCACCGCTCACAATTTCTATCTTTTGCGTGTTGCCAAGGTCGATTGGCAAGGCGAAATTGTTGTGCCCGGTTTGCGGGTCGCTGAAGTTTATTTTGTTGATTATGATTGCGTTTTGGTCGGTTGAACCGCCGCGGATTGAGAGGTCGGCCTGCACGTCGTTTGTGCCGCGCTGCCTGATGTCGAGGGAAGGAATGTACTCAAGGAAATCGGTCAGGCTCTGCTGGGGGGCGGCGTCGAGCTGGCGTGTGCTGATGACGGTTGGCTGAAGCACCATCTGCGTGAAGGTCACGGGCGTTCGGTCGGTGGCTACTATCACCTCGTCAATGTCGATGTGGCTGCCCACCTGCACTGAGTCAATCAACGATTCGCACTTTGCCTGCGTGGCCACAACTGTCAGTGTGTCAACCAGAACGCAGATTTTAATCACTTTGCCGATGCTGCAAAAAGTGGCATACGGTTTTCGCGTCCATTGCGAGAAATGGACAAGTCTCTGTCCGAGACATCGCTTTTTTTGTTTCATAAATTTTATGTTTTAAAAGTTTAACAAACGCCGCGCCGTTATGCAATTTCTGTGCCAGATTGGGCATTGGCGTCGTGCTGAAAATTCCAAAAGAATTGATGACGAAACGCGCCGTAGGTGCTTTGGTTGCGGCACAAAAAAAGTAGAGACATTGCGTGCAACGTCTCTACCATCAATCTATTAACGTGTTCAATTATTTAAACAAGCCCTGTGCCATAAGGTGCAGGCAACGGCGCCAGGTCAGGAACTCGTGTGCTGTGCCTTCCGAAACGTAGCCAACGCAGTTGTAACCAGCGGCTTTCATATCAGCAGCCGATTTGTTGATTGCATCCGGGCTCTCTTTGCTGCCGCAGCCAACAAACAGGTAGTTGACAGCCTTAGCGTCTTTGAAGTCGGTGGGAGCAAATTGACCACCGCTCAACAAGCCGAACGAAGCGAACATATCAACCTTGCGGCCAGAGATGAGTTTTGTCTCCATTCCACCCATCGACAGACCTGCCAAAGCACGGTTTGCACGGTCGGTTTTGGTTTTGAAGTGAGAGTCAACATAAGGAACCAACTCGTCGCAGAGCATTGTCTGGAACTCCATAGCGTCGAACTGACGGATGCTGCCGAACTTGAAGTCGTTGGTCAGACCGTAAGCCATAACAACAATGAACGGTTTGATTTTGCCTTCAGCAATCAGGTTGTCCATAATCAGGTTGGCGTGACCTTGGTTGCTCCAAGCGGTCTCATCCTCGCCCCAGCCGTGTTGCAGGTAAAGAACCGGGAATTTCTCCTTCGGGTTGTTGCCATAGGTCGGCGGAGTGTAAACAAAAGCGCGTTGGAATTTCTTTGTGCTCTCGCTCCAGAACAGAATCTGCTGAACATTGCCGTGCGGAACGTTTTTCTCAGCATAGAAGTCGGCGTCGTGAGCCGGAATCTCAATACCGCTTTCCCAACGAACTGAACCGTAGTAGTTCTTTGCACCCGGGTCGTTAACAACGCCACCGTCGATTGTCAGGTGATAGTAGTGGAAGCCCTCGTCCATTGGGCCCTCGGTTGTGCCTTCCCAAACACCGTCTTTGTTCTTCTGCAGAACGGTAGCGCCAACGCCACCCATATTGCCGCCAAGTCCAAGGCTGACAATCACCGATTTAGCCTGCGGTGCGTTTACGCGGAAGCGGGCATAACCCTGCGAGTTCACCATTGGGTACTCCTGACCAGGTTGGTTCAGCTCCGATGGCTTGAAATCCTCTTTAATCTCAACATTGTCAAGGTCGGCGTTGAAGCGCTTAACAAGGCGGTACGACGATTTGCGTTTCAAATCCTTGTCGAACAGCAGCGGATAGTTGTTCACGCCAACCCACGAATCCTTGTCGCTTACGTTCCAGAAAGTAACCACGTCAATCACGTCTTTGTGCTTGCGCAGAACGCGGAACAGTTGCGAGTATTGGTTGTCGTGCAGAGTGCGGGTGCTTTGGTCGATGGTAGCGCCCTCGTTGCGGCTGAACTGCAGTTGGCCGCCCATTTCCTCGTTTGCACGGATGTCGAGTTCGGTGAATTGGATGTGGTCAACAATGGTGGCGTATTTTTCAATCGCAGCAGCGATGTTTTCCATCGATGGGCCGTAAACATTGTAGTGGCCTTGCATACCGATACCGTCGATTGGAACACCTGCGTCTTTCATCTTCTTAACCATATCGAAGATGCGGTCGCGCTTGTCAGGATTGGCAGCGTTGTAGTCGTTGTAGAACAATTGTGCGTTCGGGTCAGCCTCGCGAGCGAATTGGAACGCTTTCGCGATAAACTCGTCACCGCAGAGTTGGAAAAGTTTTGAGTTGCGGTAAGGCGACGGATTCGGGTTCCAAGGCGAGCGGCGAACGTCGTCGGCCATAGCCTCGTTCACAACATCCCAGCAGTAAACAACGTCTTTGTAACGGTTTACAACAGTTGTGATGTGGGTTTTCAAGCGTTGGTAGAACACTTCTTTCGATACAGGATTGCCTTTTTTGTCGGTGAACATCCAGTCGCAGAATTGGCTGTGCCAAACAAGGCAGTGACCGCGCAGTTTGATGTTGTTCTTGCGGCAGAAGTTGGCGATGCTGTCGGCGTTTGCCCAGTTCCATTCGCCCTCTTTCGGCTGCAGCGAGCCCGGTTTCATATCGTTCTCGGCCGTAATGCTGTTGTACTCCTTCAGGATGAGTTCTATCTCCTTCGGATTCTGCATATTACGCATATTCACAGCCACGCCTACTTTGAAGTAGTCTTTGTAGGCGTCTTTCAGACCATCGGGGTCTTCTGGTTCTGGCCGGCCAAATGGGAATTGAGCCATAGCCATTGTGCCCATACTCATTGTCAGAGCAAAGGCGAGCAAGTTTTTAAACGATTTTTTCATTCTTTATAATTATTACGTGATACAAAGTGTAGCAAATGTACTTTTTACAATTTATAGTCGGGATTATGATAGATATTTCACGGCTTTTATCCGCCAATTGGTGATTTTTTATCTATCAGAGTTTACTGCACCCGCCAAACGCGAAGCGAGATGCCTTCAGGTGTGAAGCCGCCCGGCTTGCAAAGGAAAAGCGAGTTGTTGAGCCAGGCGTACTTGCTGTCGCTTGGCGCCTCGAACTTGGGCGCGCAGCGGAAGTAGAAGTTGGGTGAGCCGTCGGCGTTCTTGCCGGTTACAATCAGGCCGCAGTTGCGGATGTGGATGAAGACGCCGTCGTCGGTTTTGATTGAGTAGATAGCCTCAATCTCGTTGCGGCCTTTGGCTTGGTCAACAAGTTGATAGTCGGCGCCGCCTTCCAAAACGGTGCCCTTCATATTGGGGCCCTCGAATGTTCCGCCTGTGATGGGGATAACCACCCGGGCGCCGTGGGCTGTCTGTCCAACTGTGTAGGTTTGCCCCAATTTGACGTGAAGTTCGCATACAAACTCAAGTGTCGGGGTGTCGTCGCCTTGAGCGGGTTGTGCCTGCGCTTGCGGCGCAAAAGCCATAACTGCCAGAGCGGCAGCAATAAAAAGATGTTTATGGTTCATAGTTTTTGTTTTTTATGTACCCAAATGTACATAAAAATGATTCACCGCGCTGCGAATGGGGTACTTTTGTGCGCTCAGGTCCACAATTCGGTGATGAACATCGGGCTTGCGTCGGTGGCGCGGCTGAATCCGCAGTGCTCGTAGAAGCCCACTTCATTGTTGTAGGCCACAACCACAATCCGCAGATAATCTTTGTATTGCGCCTTCATTTGTTCAACAAGCTGCTGTCCGACGCCTTTGCCCTGATACTCGGGGCGCACGAGCAGATAGTGCACGTAGGCGTTTATCACCCCATCGTCCATAGCGCAAATCATACCAATGAGCTTGTCGCCGTCCCACGCCGAAAAGACGGTCTTGAAATTGCGCATAGCAACCTCCAGCTTGTCGGGGAAATGCCCCGACGACCATTCAACCGACAGAAACAAATCTTGCAGTTGGCCGGGTGTGAAATCGTGAGTGTCTTTTATCTGCATTTCTCGTAGATTGTTGAACAACAGTGTTTTTTCAGGCAGCTGGCGTTTATTTTGTGACTTCAAGAATCATTGTTTCCAAGTGGATGAACTCGTAGGGGAAAATCTTGAAATGACTTTCGATGCCGTTCAGCGCCGGATGCTCGCTTTTACTCATTTCGCACGGCGTGATATTCTTGAATCCGTTATCTGCCAGCAGTTTGCCCAGCGTTTCCATATCATAGACAATCTTGTGTCCCCAGCTTGTGTGGAACCGGTTGATAACATATACCGGCGTTTGCGGCATACCAAGATTCTTTACCGAGAACTCCATATACGCCTTGTGGATAGGTTTTTCGGGGTTTTCGTATAAGTCTAAAAGGAAACGCAGGTTGGGCGTGGCAATGCGCATAACGGCGCCGGGCTTCATTACGCGGTAGCACTCCTTGAGCATATTTTGCGCCTGGGGAAATGTCAGATGCTCAAACAGATGCTCGGAGAACACATAGTCGAACGAGTTGTCGGGCAGGGGGAAAGGCTTGCCGGCGTCCATATACATTCCGTTCCAGCACTCCCAGAAATCGATGCCGGTATTCAGCCATCCTTCCAAAGGGAAGTTTCCAAAACCAATCTGCAGCTTGTGCTCGTTGTTGTTTCTGAGGTAGCGTTTGGTTCTCTTTTTTTGCACGAATTTGGTTTTCAGAATTTTGTGCAGCACCGCGCTGACGATTCTGGTTTTGATGATTCTAATAATAAGTTTCTTCATATTGTTTTTGCTTTGATTACTAATTGAATATGGCACGTATCGTATTTATCTGCAAATCCGCAAGATAAGTATATGTGTGTTGGTCAGGAACTTGAAAAACAGGCTGCCGATACGGCACTTGCCCAAGTGATGCGCCAGCGCCAGCACAAACATCATTTTTTTATGGTGGCCGTCGTTGAGTTCGCGACGGAATATTTGATAGGCGTTCCGGTAATTCGTCTTGTAGTGGGCGTCAACGTAATAGTCGCAAAATTCGCGGTAGTAGTATTCGGCCTCCTCAATGTGCTCGCCCGGAACGGCGTTGTTGGCAAACTCCTCATAAAACAGACCGCGGTGTTGAAGAATGCTTTCGTAATCAGTTGCGGTGACAATGGATTCGGGACGGATGTGGTATATATATGTGATGTCGCCGACAAAAGCCGCGTGGCAGAGAACGCGCATAAGGTAGTAGTTCCAGAGCTTGTCCTCATAAAGCAGTCCCTCTTTGTTGTAGAGCCGGTTTTTCTTTATGAAATCAAGTTTGAGCAGTTTGTTCCATACGTAAGAGGGCCGGCGGGTTTCTCCTTTGTAAAACCAACGGCGTACATCTTCGTTGGTGTGGAGTTGGGAGGGAGAGTCCTTCGGCCATTTGCTGTTCGGGAAAATCAGGAGCCGTTGCCACCAGTGAAGTTGCAGTTCTGAGCGTTCGGTAAAGTTGTTGCCCATAACCATTTCAATGGAGTTGTCGCGAGTCAAAGGCTCGGAGAGTTTCTCCAGGCAGTCGTGTGTAATCTCGTCATCGCTGTCGAGATAGTAGATATAATCGCAGGTGGCGGCGTTGGTTCCGGTGTTGCGGGCGGCGGAGAGGCCCTTTTTCTCTTTGTGGTGCAGAATTTTGAATCGTGTCGGGCCCTTGTATTCGGCAATCAATCGCTCGCATTTGGCTATGCTGTCGTCGGGCGAGGCGTCGTCAACAATGATGCACTCGTCGGCCGGACGCGTCTGGCGCATCACCGACCGAAGGCAGCGTTCAATGTAGGCGGCCACGTTGTACACGGGCATCACTATGGTAATGGTAGGTCTGA
Organism: uncultured Bacteroidales bacterium; assembly: GCA_902790595.1. Lineage (GTDB taxonomy): Bacteria > Bacteroidota > Bacteroidia > Bacteroidales > SZUA-534 > RUG13583. The sequence goes on along the minus strand of CADASL010000001.1, from coordinate 240,771 downwards.
AAGTTTGTTCCTGGCTCATCAGTTAATTTTCAATCGATGTCAAATACGCCCGCAAAGGTATAAAGACAATATCTAAAAAAAAGCCCCATTCAATCAAGAATGAGACTTTTTGCGGTAGGATATGTGTCGGTGAATCGGGGTGGACGCGATTAATCGCGTCCCTACAATCCTAAATTCTAAATCCTAAATAAATCACACCGTCGCTTCCACATTCCACACAAACGCACGCACGCCGACCTCTTTGTTGCGGTTGTCTAAGCGTTTGATGCGGCCCAAGAGTTCGGGCACCATTTCGTCCTCGACAACGGTGATGATGGCCGAGTTCATTTCGGGCCAGGTGTGCGTTCCGCGGCGCGGCTCGCCGTCAACCGAGCCCTGCCCCTGAACGTCTTCCCAGTAGGTGAATCCCTTTATGCCAAGGCGGTCGAGCATATACTCAACACGCTCTGTATTTGCCTGATTGTAAACTATAAATACTGCTTTCATTGTCGTACAATTAATCTGTTATTCAATCATTCAATCCTTCAGTCCTTCAGTTATTTGTTAACACGGCTGTCGTAAACCGAATCCTCGTCCATATCGAAGAAGATGAACGAGTGGCGGATTTCCTCTTCCTTATCGCGTTCGCCGTGGCGCGACATAATCGAGTAGAGCACAGGCACAACCAGCAGCGTTACCACGGTCGAAACCAGAAGGCCGCCGATGACCACAATACCCATTGGAATCCACATTTCGGAACCTTCAGAACGGCTCAGCGCCATTGGCAGCATACCCAGAATGGTGGTGGCTGCGGTCATAAGCACGGGGCGCAGACGCGACTGTCCCGAAAGGGCGATGGCCTCGTTCAACTCGTAGCCGCGGTCGCGCATAAGGTTGATGTAGTCAACTAGCACAATACCGTTCTTAACCACAATACCCACAAGCATTACAACACCCAGTGCGCCAATCATATCCAATGTGGTGTTGGTTATCCACAAGGCCAGAATCACACCCGAAATGGCGAACGGCACTGCCATCATTATAATGAACGGCTTTTTGAGCGACTCGAACTGCGACGCCATAACCACAAACACAAGCATTACAATCAGCGCGAGCAGAAGGCCCATATCGGCGAACGTATCCTGTTGGTCCTCGTAGCTACCGCCGATTTTCACGGTGATGCCAGGCGTGGTCTTCACGTTGCGGGCAATGAGCGCCTTCACGTCTTCGGCAAGTTCGCCAAGCGATGTCTCGTAAGGCGTAACGCTCACGGTTACAATACGTTGACGGTTGCGGCGGTCAATCTGCGGCGGGCACCAGTACTCTTCAATGGTGGCCAACTCTTTCAGTTTGATTTGCGCGCCCGTGGCCGACGGAATGGTCAGATTCTCAAGGTCGCTGATAGAGTTGCGGTTTTCCTCTTTCAGGCGGACGATGATGCTGTACTCGTCGCCGTCCTCTTTCAGGAAGCCCACCGTCATACCATTCACGCGGTTGCGCACGTAGGTGGCCACTGTGGCCGATGTCAGGCCGTGCAGCGCCAGTTTTTCCTTGTCAACCTTCACGTTCAGTTCGGCGCGGTCCTCTTCGCGGCTCACTTGCGCGTCGCGGGCGCCCTGAATGCTGTCGTTAATCATTTGGCGGATTTCCTCGGCCAGAAGGCTCGTTTGGTCGAAATCATAGCCATATATCTCAACGTCAACCGATTGCGCACCCATACCGCCCGATGTCGAGCAGAAGTATTTGTTGATTTCGGGATACTGCTTCATTTCCTCGCGCAGCACCTCGGCAATCTCGAAAATCGAGCGGTCGCGGTCGTACATTTTCGTGCAGCGCACAATCATTGAAATCTTGTTGTTGTTGGTCGAAGCGAAGAGCGCGCCGACACTTGCGTCGTCGTTAGTACCAGCCGATGTCGACATAATCTCGATTTCGGGCACCAGTTCGCGGAAGCGCGCCTCAAGTTTGCGGGCAGTCTTCAGAGTCTCTTCAATTCGCGTACCGCGCTGAAGTTCAATGGTCACATTCACGCGGGCGTTGTCCGACTGCTGCATAAAGTCGGTGCCGATGTAGCCCAGAATGGCGGGCAGCAGCGAGAGCGCGAAGAATCCCACAATGCCAGTCATTGTCAGTTTCTTATGGTTCAGGCAGACGCGCAGCAGGCGGGCGTACAGGGCGTCAATCTTGTCGAGCAGGCGCACCACGGTGTTCTCATACGACCACTTCTTCACAGCCGCCTTCTTCTCAACAATCTTGCCGTTCTCAATCACCAGGTTCTTGCCCTTCAGCATTATCGACGCAAGCATAGGCGTCAGCGAGATGGCCACCGTTGTCGATGTGCAGACGGCGATGGTGACAATCCAGCCCAACTCTTTGAACAGGATGCCCGCCATACCCGAAAGCATTGTCAACGGCACAAACACGGCCACAATAACCAGCGTGGTGGCGATAACCGAAATCCACACCTCGTTGGTGGCGTAGATGGCCGCCTCACGCGGACTCGACCCGCGCTCAATATGCTTGGTGATGTTCTCGAGCACCACAATGGCGTCGTCAACCACCATACCAATGGCGATGGTGAGCGAGCAGAGCGATATGATGTTGAGCGAACTGCCCACAGCCAGCAGGTAGATGAACGCCACAATCAGGGCGATAGGGATGGTGAGTCCGATGATGACCGTGGCGCGCCAACGGCCCAGGAAGAACAGCACCACCAGCACCACAAACAGCAGCGCGTACATAATTGACTCGGCAAGGCTGTTGATGGCGTTCTGAATCTCTTCCGACGAGTCGTAGATATTCTCAATGTTGATGTCGGCGGGCAGATTGTCCTTCATTTCCTTGAGCGTCTCGCGAACGTCCTTGCAAATCTGCACCGCGTTGGCGCCCGACTGCTTGGTAATCATAAGGCGCACACCCTCGCGGCCGTTAATCTTCTCGTCGAGCGACAGGTCCTTGATGGTGTCGCGCACGGTGGCGATGTCGCGCACAAAAATCTGCTTTCCAGCGGGCGTTGTCGTCACCACAATGTTGTTGATTTCGGCGCTGCTTGCATACTCGCTGCGCACCTGCAGGGCGTACTGCTCTTTGCTCATTTTCACGTTGCCCGACGACATATTCAGGTTGTTGGCGCTGATGGCCTGACCCACAAGTTCAAGCGGAATGCCGTAGGCGTCGAGTTTTTCCTGCTCAATATCGATGTAGACGTTGCGCGTCGGCTGACCCGACATTGAGATGTTGCCAATGCCGTTCACGCGGTTCAGTTGCGGAATGATGTCGTCGTCGATAATCTTCTCAAGGCCCGAGTAACTCTCGTTGGCCGTAACCGCGTACATCATAATCGGCATTGCGCTCGAACTGAATTTGAAGATGAACGGCGTCGAGCAGCCGTCGGGCAGGTTGTCCTTCACCATATCCACATACGAACGCACGTCGTTCACAATGTCGTCAAGGTTCAGGCCCCACTCAAATTCCATTGTCACCACCGAAATGTTGTCTTTCGATATGGTGTTCATTTCCTTCAGTCCGTCAACCGAGTTCAGCGTGTTTTCCATTAGTCTCGACACGTTGGTCTCAATCTCGCTCGCGTTGGCGCCGCCGTAGGTGGTCATAACCATTACGTAGGGCGGGTCCATTTCGGGGAACTGGTCGATAGGCAACTGTTTCAGCGAGAACAGGCCTATAATCATTACAGCCACAAATATCAGCGATGTGGTGACTGGATGGTTTATGGATGTCTTATATATACTCATTTTTGTATCTTGTTTGTTTCCAACAAAATGGCTGGTTTATTTCACAATGTCGATTTGCACGTCGTCAATCAGGTGGCCCTGGCCGACAACCACAAGTTCGTCGTTCTCGGTTATGCCGTCGGTGATGATTTCAACATTCTCGTCGAAACGCTGGCCCATTTTCACTGGCACGCGTTTGGCGCGGCCGTTGTTGTTGACGAACACGTAGCGGTCGTTTGAGCCAATCTGCTTCAGCACAGCCTGATAGGGGGCAATGATGACTTCCTGCTGCGAGATGGGCATTGTGGTGCGCACAAACATTCCTGGGCGCAGGTAGTTGGCCTTGTTGTCAATCTTGATTTTGGCCTGGAACGTGTGGCTCGACGCGTCGATGGTCGGGTGAACAATCTCAACCACGGCCTTGAACTCTTTGTCGGGGTAGATGTCCGACTTCAGCGTCAGCGACATTCCTTCCTTCACGTGCGGGAAGTACGATTCGGGAATGTTGATGTAGGCCTTCAGTTTGTCAATCTGTGTGAGCGTCAGTATCGGGCCGCCGCCGTAGAGTTCGCCGTCCTCATAGTTCTTGGCCGATATGCTGCCTGCGAATTTTGCCTTCACAAACGTGTTCTGGCGCAGAAAATCAAGGTTCTGCTTGGCCTGGTCGTAGGCCACCTTGGTCTGGTCGTAAACCTGCTGCGACACGTTGCCGCTCTCTTTCAGCGCGTCCATACGCTGCATTTCGGTTGTCAGGTTGTCAACGGTGAGTTTGGTTGTCTTGTACTGTGTCTGGTCCATACGCACAAGGTCCTGACCTGCAGACACTTTGCTGCCAATCTCAACGTAGATGTGCTCAATGGTTCCCGTGAGCGACGGCGCGATGTTCATTGTCTCGTAGCCCTCGAGCGTTGTCGAAACTTCATACACGCGGTCGATGGTCACTTTCTTAAGTTTCTGAACCTTAACCTTTTCAATGCGGGCTTTTTCGGCCTTTTTCTCTTCTTTTTTGCAGCTTGCCGAAGCCATAGCCACGCCAATAATAACTGCAAAACTGATTAAATTTCTGATTTTCATTTTCTTATATGTTATTTTGATTATTGATTATTGTCGTTGTTCAAAAGTTTCTCAAGTTCTATTTGTGCCGTTACAAGTTCCATAAGTGCCTGAACGTAACTGCTTTGTGCTGAAATAAGGTTTGTTCCGGCGTTTGTCACGTCAAGGCTCGAAGCCACACCTTGCTGATATTTCTCGCTTGTCTTGTCGAACACGCGCTGCGTAACCTCGGTGTTTTGCTTTTGAGCCTCGTAGCTCTCGAAAGCCGAAGCCAGGTTGTATCTCAGCTGACTGTGCTGAACAAGCAGAGCGTTGGTTGTGTTCTCAACGGTGTTCTGCTGTTCCAAAAGGCTGATTTTTGCCTCTTTATGTTTGAACCAGCGGTTGCTGCTCGATGCAATTGGAATCGACAGACTTGCGCCGAACATATTCGGTGGCGTCATATCGAAGCCTGCATCGCCGATGTATTTCTTTTTGGTGTATGAATAATGCACTGTCAACGACGGTGCGAAGTTCCATTTTGCCAGCGTTACCTGTTTCTTGTAGATATCGGTTGTCTGCTCAAGCAGTTGATAATCATAGTTTTTATTGATATCAAAATCCTCGGTCAGCAGCTTGGTTGCCACTTCAATGTTGAGCAAATCGTCAATGGTTTGTGTCAATTCAATTTTGGTGTTCACGTCAGAGCCGAGTTGAAGGCGCATAGCGTTGTAAATCATTTCAAGTGAGCGCTTTGTCGAACTGATGGTTGTCTGCATTGTCAGCACCTGCACTTGCAGTTTGTCGGCGTCAATCTGTTCCGAAACGCCCACTTTCACAGCGTTTTGTGTCGATTCGAGCAGCTTGTTCATATTCTCAAGGTTCTTGTCGAGCAAGGCCACCGTCTCTTCCATAACCAGAGCCGAGTAGTAAAGGCTCTTTACTTGGTCGCGGATGTCCTGTTCCGATTTCTTTTTGCTGATTTCCGACATTTCGACCGACATTTTGCTAATCTGCCACCCGATGACTTGTGCGCCGCTGAATGCCACAGCCACTTGCGCACCCAATGTCAAGTATGGGTTCATTGCGATTTGCATTCCTTGGAAGTTCATTTTGTAGCCGAGCATATTGGTGTAGTCAACCGATGCCGAGATTTGCGGCAGCATAGTTGACAGCGACTGCCATTTGGCGGCTTCGGCTTTCTGCACGTCGAGCGACGCATTCTGCATTGTGTAATTGTGCTCAACGGCGTAGCTCTGCGCGTCTTTCAGCGAGAGTTTCATTGTGCCCGAGGTGTCTACTTTAACTGATTCTGCCGTAATTGCCGGGCTGTTGGCTGCGGTGGTGTCGGCTGGTTCCTGCGCCACGGCAAGGCTCACCGCCATTGTAGCCAAAGTTGTGATTAGAATTTTCTGTTTCATTGTTTTATAATTTAAATAGTGTTGTCATTGCTTTTTGTGTCCGCACATTTTCAGGTTCACCTTGTCCAGTTCGCCGATGCCCTTTTCGGTGCTGATGCCCCTGAAGAAAGGGTAGAAGATGGTGCGGTAAACCTCGTATGGCGCGAATTTGTGATTATCGATAAGGTCAATCGCAAACTCAATTGAGTTGCAGATGAGTCGGCTTGCCACTTCCACGTTGAAATTGTCGCCGTTGAAGAACTGCCCGTCGATTCCCGTCTTGAACAGCCGTTCGAGCAGTTTCAGCGAGTTGTTTTGGTTTTTGCTTTTCGATTTGGCCAGCAGGTCGGAATAGTATTTGCGCAGGTCGTCGAACAGCACGGGGTTGATGCCGCTAAATTCTTGGTGCTGCAGTTGCGCAAACTGATACATTACTTCGTAAACATTTGAGTTTGAGTCGAGAATCTTGTTTCGTCGAGCGGTGGCGTCGGCCGCCGATTTCAGCAGACACGCCTCAATGAGCGCGTTTTTGTCTTTGAAATTCTCGTAGATGGTCCGCTTCGACATACCCAAAGACCGCGCCAGTTCGTCCATTGTTACACTTTTCAGTCCGTTTTTTCTGAAAAGTGCCCTAGCCCCTTCAATTATGCAGTCTTTAGCGTCCATTTTGCGCGTTTTTCTGAATTAGGGCGCAAAAGTAGAAAACTTTAAGGCTTTAAAAAGTTTTCTTAAAAATTATTGCGCAACAACTCTATCAATGGCCGTTTTTTGCCGATGACGCGATTCTATATGTGTGTGAAAATCAAAAGCGTTTTTCGGGCGCAAAAGTGGAAAAACGTTTGCGGAAAAGGTGCTCAAAACTGCACGGAACAAGACAAAACGAGGGATAGTTTTGGATGATAATCGTCAAAACTATTAATTATGGCAGGGCAATCTTTGCGCCCGCACAATCCAAAGTGTTCTCTGTGTTATTTCACAAAACTCTTCGTCGTCCATTTCAGGCCCCACCAGCGCTTAATGAACACGCCAGCGCGGATGTTCTCGTCGAGCACGAAGGCCACCCACATTCCAATCAGGCCCCAGCCGAAGCCAATGCCGAACAAGTAACTCAGCCCGACCGACACCGTCCACATTACGCCAATGCCCAGCAGCACAGGGAAATAAATGTCGCCAGCCGAGCGCAGGGCGTTCACGGCGAACACGTTCACGGCGCGACCGAATTCCAGCACCACGTCAATCCAGAGAATGACAACGCCCATTGCAATAATCTCTTGATTATCAGTAAGAAAATTGAAGATAAACTTGCCGAATATCGCAAAAATCACCGACACCACAATCGACGTTACAACGGCAATCTTCATCACCAGTTTGCCGAAAACAAAGGCCGCGCGCGGACGACGGTCGCCCACAAGGTGCCCAATGGTTATGGCGCCACTTTGGCCCACCGAAACCGAGAACAGATAGACGAACATTATAATGTTCATACAGTAGGTGCGGGTGGCCAGCGCTTCGTTGCTTATCATATTGATAAAGTAGGTGATAACAACCATCGAAAGGCTGTACGACATCTGCTCGCCAGCCGACGGAATGCCAATGTGCAGCAGTTTTTTGAGTTCGCCGAATGGGAAGGGGCGGAACAGAGCTCGCGGAAAGTGCCGAACGTGCTTTGTTTTAAGCAGATAGAGCAGTGCGAACATTGCAATGGTGCGGCACGCTGCGGTGGAAATGGCCGCACCTTCGACACCCAGCGCGGGCATCCCGAATTTGCCGAAAATCAGCGTGTAGTTGCCAATCACGTTGACAATGTTCACCACAAGCGTCACCATCATCGGATAGACGGCCTTGTTGGCGCTTCGCAGCGACGCCGACGCAGCCATCGATATTGCTTGCGCGAAGGCAAACGAACCCACAATCCGCATATACGAAAGGCCGTCGGGCATCAGTTCGGGACGAAGCCCCATCAGGTGCAGAATGTTGCCCGCGAAAAAGAACATCAGGCAACTGATAATCAGGCCGAAAGTGGCGTTCAGCACAAGCGACACGCCAACCGTCTGCGTCACCTTGTCCGACAATTTTGCGCCAATGTACTGCGAGCATAGGATAGAAGTGCCCAGCGCCGTGACTTCGAACACCAGGAAAATCATACTCACCAACTGATTGACCATACCCACGGCGGCCACGCTGTTGTCAGAATGTTGGCTCAACATTATGGTATCGACCGCGCCCAGCGTCATCACCAGCAGGGTTTCCATAAAGATTGGCCCCGCCAGCAGCGCCAGTTGTTTTTGCAGGCCGTCGAGTTGAAAAACTTTCATTGTTTGTAAATAACTGATTGAAGGACTGAAGGATTGAAGGACTGACTAATTGATAATCGAGTTTAAAGTTGAACAGGTTGAATTAGTCGTAACTCGTAACTCGTAATTCATAATTCAATCAAATCTGTGAAAATCAGTTCAATCTGCGTCATCTGTGTTCAAAAATACATCGCTCTAAATCAATTCCCAGTTATCCGTTTCAGTGCGCCCGTTTCAGGCTCAAATTCAATCGAATACTTGTGATTGTTGAGATAGTCGGACGGCATCGGCACAACCACGCCTTTCTGCGCGATTCCAAACTGTCCGCTGAAGTATTGTTGGTCATCATAATCAACTGATACCGAAACTGTTGCGGGGATTCGGTGGTAGAGCCCGTATTTTATGCTCGACGACGATTTCGACGACGTGTCAACTTCCTTAATCGATACCTTTGGCGAACTTGCCAATGTCTTGATTGTCATTGTGATAGGATAGGTGTCGTTGCGTTTTCCTGTTTTTGAGAAATAACTCAACGAGATTTGTTCGTCTTCTGTCTTGCCGTTCGGCGTCACCACAAACGACTGTGTGTAAGTGCTTTTGACGCTCTTACCTACAAAAAGACTTAAATATTCGTTTTCCAGGCGGTCGAGTTCCGCAATCATCTGTTTCAGGGCCTTGCCGCTTGGGTTGTTGGCTTCTTCGGCAATGCCTGCAACCAGTTTCAGTCGGCGCTTGCGGATTTTGCGAATGAAAGCGGCGGCCGCGTCGGCGTTCTCTTCTTCGGTCATCACAATCGGCTGCTGCAGTTTCGGTTTCTTCACTTCAACCGAGTCTTCTTCATTCGTATCTTCTTCTTCTTCAATAACTATGAACGGCTTCACGCCCATATCCAAAAAGGTGATTGGCTTTGCGTCGGGTTCAGCGTTATTCTGTGGTTTGGGCGCCTTGTAGCCTTCTATGACGCGCGGGCAGTTGCAGGCCAGAATGGTGCCGTCGGCGTTCAGTTGAACCATTGGCAGGTTGTCGATTCCTGTGAAATTGATTGCGTAGAGTTGGCTAGTGTCGGGCTGACTGATACGTTCAACTTTCACATTCTCAATCGAATAAGCGGTTTCCGACTCGTTGATAATGCCTGTGGTTATGTTCAGATATTTCTCGGCGTATTGCGCGTATGGACCTTTGGCCTTCACCGTTTTTTCGATTTTCAGGCTGACCATCAGCGAATTGCTTGGTAATGAGTAAAATACTTGGTGCCCATCGACATTCATCTCACCTTGAACAGGCGTTACAAAATAACTGTTCTCAACATCTTTTTGGCCGAAAGCCACTGTTGCCGAAGTTAAAGCGGCGATTGAGATAATCGATTTCAAACTATTCATTGTCAATATCTTTTAGTTTTAGAAACGCTTTCCCTAAATTGTCGGTAATGTTGCTTGCCGTAACAAATTCCATACCATCGGCTCGGGCGGCAATATCGCCAGCCAGACCGTGCAGCCCCACGCCCAGAACCGCGGCGTCAGCGGGGGAATATTTTTGAGCCAGCAAAGATAAGATAATTCCCGTCAAAACATCGCCGCTGCCCGCCGTGGCCATTCCCGCGTTGCCCGTAGAGTTGAAGCGCACGGTGCCGTCGGGCGTTGCCACCGAAGTAAACGCGCCCTTGAGCACAATTATTATATTGTGTCGGCGCGCCAGGTCGATTTGCGTCTGCAGCCGCTCGTAGCCCGTCGTGTGGCGGTGCGTCAGGCGGTCGAACTCGCCAGGGTGCGGCGTGAGTATTGTGTTGGGTTTCAGCAGTTTGAATATTTCTTGATTGGCGGCGATAATGTTGAGAGCGTCGGCGTCAATCACCATTGGCGCGGTGCAGTTTTGCAGCAGTTGCGTCAGCCCGTTGTGTGCGGCGTCGCTCTGCCCAATGCCAGGCCCAATGCCAATGGCCGAAAAACGTTGCAGACGGTCGGCCGCACTGTATTCCATCTGACTGTCGTCGATATTCAGAATTGCTTCAGGCACAGCCGTTTGCATAATCTGATAGGCCGATTGCGGGACGTGCGCCGTGAGCAGTCCGCAGCCAGTGTGCAGGCACGCCCGCGCCGCCAGAACGGCCGCACCGCTCATTTGGTAACTGCCCGCCGTGAGCAGCGCGTGGCCGAACGTGCCCTTGTGCGCAAACCGCGGACGGGGCCTTATGAGCCGCGCCAAATCGCGCTTTTCGGTCAGGCCGAAGGGTGTTTGGGCGCTGTCGATAGCCTGTTGGCTAATGCCGATTGGAAGAATGTCGAAGTCGCCCACAAATTGCTCGTTTTCAGCAAACAAAAACGCCAGTTTTGGTTGTTGCAGACTCAACGTGTGCGTTGCCTTAACAATTGCGCCTGTGTTCTGCCGATTGTCGGTGCAGAACAATCCCGACGGAATGTCAATCGCAACTATCTCATTACCAGTATTATTAATGTGCTCAATCAGTTCGGCCCAATAGCCTTCCACAGGGCGGTTCAGTCCCGAACCGAAAATGCCGTCAACAACCACGCTACCGGGCTTGATTTCAGGCATTGTATCACCTTTGTTAACGAATGTAACAGGCACACCATCAGTGCTTTGCAAGCGTTCAAGATTCTGTTGGCAGTCGGGTGAGTTGTTGCCGATGTTAAGTTTGTAAACCGTCACACCGCCAAACATTTTCGCCAACTTCCGAGCCACGGCCAGCGCATCGCCGCCGTTGTTACCCGAACCTGCAAAGAAGATAAAATGCGTGTCGCAGTAAAAGTAATTCCCAATCAGCCAGTCGGTTATCGCGTCAGCGGCACGTTCCATCAAGTCGATAGAAGAAATCGGCTCGTTTTCGATAGTGAATCGGTCGCACTCTCTGATTTGTGCAGCATCGAGAATCTTCATTATTTATTGAATATCAATTACTTCTCAATATCGCTAAAATCGAACACTTCATCGTTTTTCAGTTCGATAAGCGTCTCGTTCTCGCACTTGATAATGCGGCCGGGGAATTCCTTAATCATCGAGTAATCGTGCGTGGCAATGAGCACGGCGCGGCCGTTGTGGCTGATTTCGGTGAGCAGCGTCAGAATGCCGCGCGACGTTTCGGGGTCGAGATTGCCAGTGGGCTCGTCGGCCAGAATGATTTCGGGGTTGTTGAGCAGAGCGCGCGCAATTACCACACGCTGCTGTTCGCCGCCCGACAGTTCGTTGGGCATCTTGTAGCCCTTCTGCGACAGCCCAACCTTGTTCAGCACGTCCTGAATGCGGTTCTCAATCTCGATTTTGTTCTTCCAGCCCGTGGCCTTGAGCACAAAAAGCAGATTCTCGTGCACGTTGCGGTCGGTTAGCAGTTGAAAGTCCTGAAACACAATGCCCAACTTGCGGCGCAGGTAGGGGATTTGCTTGCGGCGCAGGCTCTCGAGTTGGAAGCCCGCCACGGTACCGTTGCCCTTTGCGAGCGGAAGGTCGGCGTAGAGCGTTTTGAGCAGACTGCTCTTGCCGCTTCCTGTGCGGCCGATAAGGTAAACCAACTCACCGCTGTCGATTTTCAGGTTTATGTTGGTGAGAATCACGTTGTCAGGCTGCGCAATTGTTGCGTCGGTCAGTTGAATTTTGGTGTCCATTGTGTCCATCGTGTCACTTTTTTATGTTTCGATTTGATTATGCGATTGTTGCACCCCTAACGAGGCCTTTCATACCGCATCAAAAGTATTATTTAGTGTTTTCCAAGAATGCGGGTAGTGTTTTATTTAATAAACATTTGGGTGTTAATATGGGATTGGGGATTTATGCCGTGTTACGAAGAAGGGTATGAACGCCGGCAAAGAGTTTTGGAGTTGCTCGGGCTATCCGGAATGCAATGGGACAAGAAAGATTGTGTGATTAAGACTTGTATTATTTCAATCAACCAAAGAGTTGCCATAATTTCAATTAGAATACTCAAAGAAATCTTGAGTCACCAGTGTAATCTATGCGAAAACCATCCATTAAATCTCTTCAATCTGCGTCATCTGCGTTCATTTTTCCGTCCGTCAATAAACAAACACTCACAACTTCGTCGCGCCAACCGTTAAACGACGCAAAAATTTTATACCAAACCGGATAATTAAATTCCCGAACAATCTTATACATTTGCGCAATTCACAAAAACAAGATATGTACACACTTTACGATTATCTGCACAACGGTCTGCTTTATCTGAACAATACTTTCAGACCGCGCCACAAGAAGTTGAGCCAGTTGATGATATACGCCACATCCATTTGCCAGTCGCGGTGCAAGCATTGCTCCATTTGGCAGCGCGAGCCCGAAAGCCTTTCGCTCGACGACATCAAGCGGATTGTGTCGAGCCGATGCGTTAGCAAAAACACGGTTGTGGGGCTCGAGGGCGGTGAGTTTGTGCTTCATCCCGAGGCCGACAAAATAATGGAGTGGCTCTCTAAGAACCACAAGAGCTATACACTGCTGTCTAACTGCCTGACACCCAACAAGGTGATTGATGCCGTGCGCAACTATCATCCGAGCCATCTGTTTGTTTCGCTCGACGGAAACCGCGAGACATACGAGTATATGCGTGGCCGCGATGGGTACGACAAGGTTATCCAAGTGGTTGAGACATTGAAAGATGAGATTCCTATTTCGCTTATGTTCTGCCTTTCGCCGTGGAACAATTTCAATGATATGGAGTTCGTCATCAATGTGGCAAAGAAATACAATATCGATGTCCGCATCGGAATTTACAGCACCATCGATTTCTTCAACACCACGCAGGGGCTGCTCGATGCCGACGATTTTGTGAAACGCATTCCGCAGAACATCCACGACACGCAGGAGAACTACGACTATGTGGCGCTCTACGAGCAGTGGCGCCGCGGCAACCTCAAGTTGCGCTGCCAGAGCATCAAGAGCTCGCTGGTGATTCACAGCAACGGCAACGTGCCCATCTGCCAGAATCTTGACGTGGTGCTCGGCAATATCCACAAGCAGTCGCTCGACGAGATTTTCAACGGCAAGCCAAGTTGCAGCCTTCAATGCAAATACGACAAGGAGTGCAACGGCTGCTGGATAAATTTCCACCGCAAATACGATGTCATTCTGCTTCGGAATTTCGAGCGGTTGCTTCCCAAATGGCTGATTGAGAAATTCTACGGCAAATACCAATGGACCGACGACAAACGTCAGACCTACGCAGGTTATCTTAAATCGGTAAAAGGATGATTGATAGCGTTATAGAACGATACAAAAAGATTCGCACCGCCAAAATGCTCAATCGCCGCTGTGCGTGGAAATACGCGTTCGTGGGGCTCGGGCAGCACAGTTTGAGCAATCTCTATCCAGTGCTCGACTATCTGCACGTTCCACTGAAGTGGATTGTGGTCAGGAGCGAGGAGAAGGCTCGGATGATTGAGGCCAAATATCAGGGCGTGAAGGCCACAAGCCGCCTCGACGATGTGCTGAACGACAGCGAGGTGCGCGGCGTTTTGGTTGCCGCTACTCCGAAGGCTAATTTCGAAATCGGACGCCGAGTGCTCGAAAGCGGCAAATATCTTTTTGTTGAGAAACCGCCTTGCTTGACAATCAGTGAGTTGGAAACACTTGGGCAGTTGTCGGAGGGCAATCGGCTGGTTATCGGTCTTCAGAAACGCTATGCGCCCTGCACTGCCGAACTGCAAAAGCGTTTGGCAAAAGAGACAGTCCACAGTTACAGTATGACTTATCGGACAGGCAGTTACGCCGAAGGCGATGCAATGACCGATCTTTTCATTCATCCGCTCGACCTTGTCACCGCAATTTTCGGTCAAGCCGAAGTTGTGGGCGTCGCGCGAAACGCAGGAACCATTATGGCTCTTCTAAACCATAGCGGGGTAATCGGGCAGGTTGAGATGTCAACCGATTACAGTTGGACCGATGCTCACGAAAATCTTCGCGTGGTTACCAACCGCGCCGTTTACGAGATGGAGCAGATGGAACAACTCTCACGTGAGGCTAAAGGCCGCGTGGTGATGGGCGTTCCGATGGAAAAAGTTTTTGGCGGCCACATTGTCAAAGAGCAACTTTTCGGCCGCAACAATTTTGTGCCAACATTGGTTAATAATCAGGTGTTTATGCAAGGCTATTACAACGAGATAGACACCTTTGTCTCGGCCGTTGAAGGTTGGGGCGGCAAAGTGCTCACCCGAGCCTCCGATGTGTTGGAAACCTATCGTTTGATGGAGGCCATCAGCAAACGCTGACATCTGTTTCCTGCCATCAGAAATATGGCGCTAGAACAACGCCAACTTGTTCAGCGCGACCTGAATGCGGTTCTCAACGCCGATTCAGCGATTCTACACAAATAAACACTCACTTGTTAATTAAAACCTTCGTCGCACAAATCGCGTGTGGCTGAAAACGATTTTATTTGTTTCGGATAAAAAGAGTCGGATTTGGGCGGAAAACGGCACCGATTCGGCTCAAAATTGGAATAGAAACGGGGAGCGGGAGCGTTCCCATTTAGTTCATTCTTTTATGCGTAGAAAATTATTGGCCAAATGTTTGGCGGCTGTTATCTCACTAACGGCTTTAAGTGCTTCGGCACAGAAATCGATAATCTATAACGACGAGGACTACGATTACCGCGTGGGCGTCGATTTGTTCAGCAAGCAGCATTATTCGCAGGCTCAGGAGTTCTTTGAGCGGGTGGTGGCGCGCTACGGCAACGAGTTTGCCGACATCAAGGCCGACGCCGAATACTACGCCGCGCTTTGCGCCCTTGAGCTCTTCAACAACGATGCTGAATACCGCATTGGCAAGTTCATCAGCGACTATCCCGAGAGTCCGCGCACGCGCACGGCTTACTTCGAAATGGGCCGCTACCAGTACCGCGTGAACCACTATCGTGAGGCCATCGAGTACTTCGACAAGGTGTGGAAGCAGCATCTGAACCGCGACCAGCAGGCCGAGCTCTACTTCAAGAAGGGCTACAGCTACTTCAAGCTTGGGCAGACCGAGAAGGCGCAGAAAATGTTCTACGAGCTGATTGACAAGAACAACAAATATTCGGCGCCGGCCATCTATTTCTACGCGCATTTGGCCTACACTAATAAGAATTATGAGACGGCGCTCAACAATTTTGCCAAAATCGAGAACGACCCGGCTTTCGCGCCCATCGTGCCGTACTACAGAGTGCAGATTTACTTCCTTCAGGGAAAAGACGACAAGGTGCTTGAGTTGGGCAAAGAGCTGCTCGACCAGGGCGACGCCAAGCGTCAGGCCGAAATGTCGCGCATAGTGGGTGAAGCGCTCTACAACAAGGAGCTTTACGCCGAGGCGGTGCCTTATCTTGAGACCTACAAGAGCAACGCCAGCAACTACACCCGCGAGGACATCTACCAGTTGGGCTACGCATATTTCAAGACCGGCGAGTTTGAGAAGACGGTGAGCACAATGTCGAACGTGACGAACCTTGACGACGCGCTCACGCAGAACGCCTATTTCCACATCGCTTACGCGAATATGAAGATTGAGCAGAAGGAGCAGGCCCGAATGGCTTTTGAGGCTGCGGCCAAATACGATTTCAACGCTCGCATTCAGGAGCAGGCGCTGCTCAACTATGCCAAACTGTCGTATGAGCTGTCGTACTCGCCGTTTAACGAGACGGTGCGCGCCTTTAACAAGTATTTGGAGAAATACCCCAAATCGATTCACCGCGACGAGGCCTACGGCTATTTGGTGAAGGCCTACCTGTCGTCGAAAAACTATCAGGCGGCGCTCGAATCGTTGGCCAAAATCGAGAACAAAACGGCCGAGATGCAGTCGGCTTGGCAGCGCGTGGCCTATTTCCGCGGCCTTGAGCTCTTCAACAACCTGAAGTTCGACGAGTCGGTTGCAGCGTTCAACCAGGCCATATCGCTTAAAGCGTACGACAAGGAGATTCGCGCTTTGGCAAGTTATTGGAAAGCCGAGGCTCTCTACCGCCAGGAGCGCTACCACGATGCCGCCGACGCCTACAACCAATTGCTAACAACGCCCGGCGCCTACACAATGCCCGAGTACAAGACGTGCTACTACAACATTGGCTACTGCTATTTCAAGACCAAGGAGTACACCAAGTCGGCCGATTGGTTCCGCAAATATGTTGAGAAACCCGCCGAGGCCGACACCGCAAAACTTGCCGACAGTTACATCCGCATTGGCGACTGCTATTTTGTGACATCGAAGTTCAACGATGCCGTGATGTTCTACGGAATGGCCGCCGACCTTGACAAGTTCGATGCCGAATACGCGCTCTTCCAGAAGGGTTTTGCGATGGGATTAGACAAGAACTTGCACGGCAAGATTTTGGCAATGAGCGATTTGCTTGCGCGATACCCGAAATCGAAATACGCCGCCGACGCACTTTTCGAGCGTGGCCGCGCCTATACGATTCTCGATTCCACACAGTTGGCAATCAGCGATTTCCGCTCGTTGGCGAAGACCTATCCGAACAGCTCTTATGTGGTTAAATCAATGCTTCAAACGGGCTTGCTCTATTATGCTGATGGTCAGAACTATTTGGCAATCGATAACTTCAAAAACGTGATTGAGAAGTACCCGGGCTCGTCGGAGGCTGACGAGGCGCTGTTCGCCCTGAAGAACGTCTATGTGGATATGAACAAGGTTGACGACTACTTCGACTACGTGCAGAGCAAGGGCAATTTGGGCAACATCGACCAGAACGAGCGCGACTCGCTCACCTATGCATCGGCCGAAAAAGTCTATATGTCAGGCAATTGGACTGAAGCCGCAGGCCTGTTCGACAGCTATTTGGACAAGTTCCCTGCCGGCCGTTTCTCGCTCAACGCCACTTACTACCGCGGCGACTGCAACCTGAAACTGCACAAGAACAGCGAGGCCAAAGCCGATTTTATCGCCGTGGCCGAGAAGCAGAAAAACACCTTCACCGAGGCAGCGCTGCTCTCGTCAGCCACTTTGGCCGAGAACGACAAGGATTACAAGCAGGCATACGCACTTTATAAACAGTTGGAAGACAACGCCGAAGTGAAGTCGAATCTGATGATTGCGCGCGAGGGGCAGATGAAAACAGCCTTTGCCGACAGCAACTTCAACAATGCGCTTGAGTCGGCACGCAAGCTGCTCATAACCGACAAGGTTTCGGACGAGCAGGTGCGCACCGCACGCCATATTATGGCCGTAAGTTACTATCAGACAAACCAATTGGACCCGGCCATCACGCAGTTCCGCATTCTTGCGCAGGATATGAACAGCCGCGAGGGTGCCGAGGCACAGTATATGGTTGCTCGTATGTTGTTTGAGCAGAACGAGTTGCAGAAGTCTGAAGATGAGATTAACAACCTTATCGGCTCAGGCACGCCGCACATCTATTGGATTGCTAAATCGTTCTTCCTGCTATCCGACATCTGTATGAGCCGCAACGACCGATTCCAGGCCAAAGCCAACCTGCAGAGCGTTATCGACAACTACGGCGACGACAGCGATGGCATTGTGGCTGAAGCCAACGCCAAACTGAAGCTGATTGTGGACGAGGAGAGCACCAAGTTTGTTGACGACAACTCGAAACAGGAAGTTGAAGTAACAATTGATATGAGTGGCGGTAACGACAACGAAAACAATTACTATAACGATAACGAAGACGCAAACGCTGACGATAACGCAAACACAAACACAAACGAAAACACAGACGCAAACAATAACGATAACAACGGCAAGGCCGTAGAGCCGCAGCAGACGGAAGCACCGACAACCGAGTCGGCCGCAACCTTCGCGCCTGAGCCGCAAAACGGGCAGGAGAGTGCTCCGCAGGTGGAGGAAGCTGTGATTGAAGAACCGGCGTCAACCACCGAGGCTGAGCCTGAAGCCGCAGAGCCCGCCAGCGAACCGGCAGAGGAGCCTGCCGCTGAAGAACCCGCTGCCGAACCGACCAATGAATCGGCTGAACCTTCTGATTCAGAAGAAAATACCGAAACACCGGCCGAAGAAAACATAATTCAAGAACAAGAATAAACCGACATACAGATATGATACGTTTGAAACGAAATATCCTGATTCTGACAATGTTAGGTTCGTGCACCGTAATGGCGCAGAACAACCTGAATCAAGAGGTGAAGGTCATAAAATCGTATGAGCCAGTCATCAACGACGCATACAAAATCAGTTCGCTGCCGAAAATTGTTGATACAATCAAAGTTACGCCGACTTTTGAGTACGATGAGGGCGAACTTGAGATGTATCCGACCAAATATCAGCCGAAGCAGCTGAAGCCGGCAAAATTGGTCGCCGAGCCGCTGCCGAAACTCTATTACGCCTACGTGAAGGGCGGTTTCGGGTCGTACGCATCGCCAACGCTGAACATCTACACGGGCAGCCAGCGCTCTGAAAAATGGATTTGGAATGCCAACGCCAACTATCTGTCGAGCAACGGCAAGGTGAAGAACGAAGCCGACGAGCACGTTTACGCCGGTCTGTCGCGTTTCGATGTGGGCGGGCAGGTGCGCCGCATCTTCAAAAAAGACCTTGCTGCCAGCATTGATGCCGGTTACGGCTATCGCGCCAATTATTATTATGGTTACGACACCAACCTGAAAATTGCCGACGACTCACTGCCACTGAAGAAGAAAGATATTGAAAAACAATCGCTTAACTACTATTCGATTGGCGCGTCATTCGGCACCACCAATCTCGATTCATCGAAGTTGGACTATCGCATCGCGCTGAACTACAGCGGAATAAAGACCAAAGACAGCAAGGGCGACAACATTCTGCACGTTGATGCCTTCTTGAGCTACATATTGGACAAAGAGTTTATGGGCCTGAATGTGGTGATTGACAATTACAGCACTAAAGGCCTGAATATCAACGGTAAAGGCGACATCAGCGCGGCTGTGGTCAACTTCAATCCGTGGATTGGCGCCTACGGCCGCAAATGGCGCGTGAAGGTGGGCGCGAGCACCTTCTACGACCAACGCAACTCGAAGTTTTGGTTCTTTCCCGACATCAGTATGCAGTACAACATCATCGACTACTTCCTGCTGCCGTATATTGAGGTGAACGGCAACTACGATGTGCACAGCTATCGCGAGATGTACGGCGAGAACCCGTTTGTGCGTTCCGACCTGAACATCAACCCGACCAAGACACGTTGGAACCTTGCAGCCGGATTCCGCGGCAATGTCAGCTCGAAGGTCGCATTCAACGTCCGCGCCGAATATGCCAAAATCGACAATCAGTATCTGTTTGTTAACGACATAAATAGCGATTTGCACAAGAAATTTACGGTGGCCTACGACGAGATTATGCGCACCCGCATTTTGGGCGAGATTTCGTACAAGATGAGCGACAAATTCAAGATGGGGTTGAAGGGCAACTATTTCGTTTACGATATGTCGCACGAGATTGAAGCTTGGCATCTGCCAACCTACACCGTTAGCCTTGACGCAAGCTACAACCTTGAGAATAAGATAATTGCGCGCGTCAACGTTTACGCTATCAGCAAGCGCTACGCCCGCATCGACCACATCAACGACAAAGGCGAGAACCTGCCCGAATCAAAAGAGCTGAAGGGCGTGATTGACGCCAATCTTGGGCTCGAATACCGCATCACAAAGCGTTTCTCGTCGTTTCTCGACCTGAACAACATTGCCGGACAGCGCTACTACGAGTGGAACCAATACGCCAATCAGCGGTTCAATTTTATGTTGGGACTGACTTATACATTCTGATTGAAGGATTGAATGCGAGAAGGATTGAATGCGTGAAGTCCCGATAGCTATCGGGATGAATAACAAATAATCAATTATGAAATTACGGATATTTAAAAAGAGAGTTGCCATAACCGATATTCAGCCGGAAACTGCTATTGAAGAGCAGCACAGGCGCAAACTTGCCGAAGTGGGCATCTTCTCGTCAGCCGACCGCCTTGCCAAAATGGCTAAAATGCTGAGGAATAGAGAGAATTAGGGGATAGGCATTAGGTGTTAGGTTTTGGGTTTTTGGTTTTTGGTAATAACTCGTTAACCTATTAAACATTCACCGATTCACCAATTCACCAATTCACCGATTATCCCTTAAAAATTGTCAATTTCGTGTTAACAAATAGCGGAAAATGCTCTTGCCGCAAGCTTTTGTGCACCCCCGTTTTTGGTATATTTGTTTGTTTTGGCGAAGGTGTAATTTTGCCAATTAATTAATTGAAACACAAAATTTTAATATATGAGCGAAGTGGAAGAAACAACACCGCAGAACAACAATTATGGCGCCAATAGTATTCAAGTGCTTGAAGGATTGGAAGCCGTGCGCAAACGCCCCGCTATGTACATTGGCGACATCAGCGAGAAAGGTTTGCATCATCTTGTATACGAGACAGTTGACAACTCAATCGACGAGGCCCTGGCTGGATACTGCACCCACATTGAGGTGACAATCGGCGAGGATAACTCAATAACCGTGGTCGACAATGGCCGTGGTATTCCGGTTGATATGCACCCGAAAGAGCACAAATCGGCCCTTGAGGTTGTAATGACCGTGCTTCACGCCGGTGGTAAGTTCGACAAGGGTTCCTACAAGGTTTCGGGCGGTCTGCACGGCGTGGGTGTTTCCTGCGTCAACGCGCTGTCGAAACATATGACATCGCAGGTTTACCGCAACGGAAAAATCTATCAGCAGGAATATGAGAAGGGCAAGCCGCTCTACGACGTGAAGGAAGTGGGCACAACCGACAAGACAGGCACTCGTCAGCAGTTCTGGCCCGACGACACCATCTTCACCACAACCATCTACAAATACGAGATTCTGGCCAACCGTATGCGCGAGTTGGCGTTCCTGAACGCTGGCATCACCATCACGCTCACCGACCTGCGTCCCGACGAGGAAGGCAAGACCCGCACCGAGACATTCTACTCGAAAGAAGGCCTGCGCGAGTTTGTGCGCTACGTTGACGGCAACCGCACACACCTTTTCGACGACGTCATCTACATCAACACCGAAAAGCAGGGCACGCCTATCGAGATTGCCGTAATGTACAACGACGGCTATTCAGAGAATATCCACTCTTACGTCAACAATATCAACACAATAGAAGGCGGAACGCACCTTCAGGGCTTCCGTATGGCGCTCACCCGAACACTGAAAAAGTATGCCGACGACAACTGCAAGCGCGACCTTGAGAAACTTGAGAAAAACCACATCGAGATTTCGGGCGAGGACTTCCGTGAGGGCCTGACCGCCGTCATCTCAATCAAGGTGGCAGAGCCGCAGTTCGAGGGTCAGACCAAGACCAAACTTGGCAACAGCGAGGTTGCAGGCGCCGTTCAGCAGGCTGTGGGCGAGGCTCTTGCCAATTATCTTGAAGAGCACCCGACCGAGGCTCAGCGCATTGTGGGCAAGGTGATTCTGGCCGCCACAGCGCGTGTGGCAGCACGCAAGGCACGCGAGACCGTTCAGCGCAAATCGCCGCTCTCGGGTGGCGGACTGCCTGGCAAACTGGCCGACTGCTCAAGCAAAGACCCCGCTGAGAGCGAGTTGTTCCTGGTCGAGGGTGACTCGGCAGGCGGTTCGGCAAAACAGGGCCGCGACCGTAAGTTCCAAGCCATTCTGCCGTTGCGCGGTAAGATTCTGAACGTTGAGAAGGTTATGCGTCACCGTGTTTACGAGAGCGACGCCATCCGCGACATCTACACCGCTCTGGGCGTGCACGTGGGCACCAAAGACGACCCCGATGCACTCGACACATCGAGCTTGCGCTACCACAAAATCATCATTATGACCGATGCCGACGTCGATGGCAGCCACATCGACACACTGATTATGACCTTCTTCTTCCGCTTTATGCGCGAGGTGATTGAGCAGGGTTGCCTTTACATTGCAACACCGCCGCTTTATCTGGTGAAGAAAGGCAACAAGCAGCAGTACTGCTGGACAGAGCAGCAACGGCAGCAGGCCATCGAGGAGTTCGGTGGAAACGACAAAGGCCTTAACGTGCAGCGTTACAAAGGTTTGGGTGAGATGAACCCCGAGCAGCTCTGGGATACCACTATGAACCCCGAGAACCGCACATTGCGCCAGGTGACAATCGAGAACGCCGCAGCTGCCGACTACACATTCTCAATGCTTATGGGTGACGATGTTCCGCCACGCCGTGAGTTTATCGAGAAAAACGCCAAATACGCAAACATCGACGCCTAATCGGCTTTGTTTACTTGATATGAAAATGTCCTGCAAACCAAGTGCTTGCAGGGCATTTTTTATTTTCAGCTCTGATAATTGCAATCGCAAGGTAGGGTAAGTGGCTCCAAAATTGTTATATATTTGGATTGTGAATTAATACACACCAAATCTTAATTCTGAACTAAACTTAAACGATTATGAAAAAGTTTTTAATGACAATTGCCGCCGCAGCAATGTGTATGACGGTTGCGGCTCAGGAATCCAGTTTCTCGGCAGCGCCGGCCGATGGCTATCGCGGTTTTGCCGGACTGAATGTTTTCACCGGCCTTGGCGACCAGCCGTTCGACCGCTTTGCTGTCACCACCGTCCACGGATTCCAGGCCGACCAGCTATTTATCGGCATTGGTGCGTCGATGCAGTTTGTAACCAACTCTAACAGCGAAAGTGGCTACTATGATGAATCTGGCAATTATCACTATTACAGCTACGATTACGATGAGGAATTGGAATTTGTGATGCCATTCTTCATCAACGCCAACTATGAGTTTTCCTCGGGCCGCATAGCACCTTTTGCCGACCTGAAACTTGGTTATGTTGTGGGTGATGCCAACGGTCTTTATGTTCTGCCGTCGGTGGGTGTCCGTCTGTCGCACATCAGCCTTTGGTGCGGCTACAACCTGATGCAGGACAAGAAGATAACCGGTCGTGACAACACGAAGACGCTGACAAATTACAACTCAATAGCCTTTGGTGTCACACTCGACTGGGGCAGACGAAAATAGCGCTGTTGTGTAGTAAAAAATAGCCGCAATCAAGCTCCGAGCTTAGGTTGCGGCTTTTTTCGTTTCTGTCAATCAGTCAACTAATAGTCAGTTGATCAATCCTTCATCCCGATAGCTATCGGGACTTCAATCTTTTAGTCAACCATCATACTGCGTATATCATTGGTAATCTGACGGATACCCTTAATCTGCTCTCGGTCGAACTTCAGCTCACCATTGTCGTGAATAATGATGCGCTTGTTGGCAGTGTCAATAGTCATACAACCTTGCGGCACACGAATCACAAACTCGTCGAAAGCCTTGCGCAGTTTGCGCAGCATCACCAGATAGCTGGCCACATCAATGTCGTTCTGTTGGTTTTGCAGCAGGTTGATGATGATGCTCAACGAGAATTTCTGCGTTGCAATGCGGCTCACCATCTTGGCGTCGGGCTGGCTGTACATATTTATGGCGATGTATAGTGTCTCAATCCAACCGCCGAGCAGCACAAGGGCCGAGCTGTTGCCGCGTCCGCAGTCGTTCAGGTAGCCCGTCAGTTCCTTGTAGGCAGTGCGCGCAATCGCCTTGAGCGAGTCAACGTCTTTCGAGTGCGTTTCGCCCTGTTTGGCAATCTCGGCAATATAGTTCGAAGGAACGCCAAGTTGGTCGGCAAGTTTCTGAATGTTAGCCACATACGTTGCTGCCTGTTGGCTTTGCTCAAACACCCAAAGGTAGTTCAGGTCGGCGCCGTAAACGCCAATGTTCAGTGCTTTGCTGGTGCTCTGCGTGTATTTCGATGTGTT
This sequence comes from uncultured Bacteroidales bacterium, assembly GCA_902790595.1. Taxonomy (GTDB): domain Bacteria; phylum Bacteroidota; class Bacteroidia; order Bacteroidales; family SZUA-534; genus RUG13583. The sequence continues at coordinate 216,620 of CADASL010000001.1, read as the reverse complement.
GCTGAGCGAGTTCACCAAGCTCGATTTGTAAAACGACGAATATTCGTTTATAAGGTTCGACATATCGGAGGGAGTGAAGATGTTGTAGAAGATAACATCTTCATCTTTAAGGTTTTTCGGCAACGGTTTCTCGTTTTCGAAACTGTCGTTGTCGGCCAATTTCGCTTTGTTGGCGTTGTGGCAGCCCGCCAGCCCAAAAAGCAGGCACAAAGCAACGCAGCAGCTAATCACACTTTTTGTTTTCATATGAGTCCATTTTACCCCCCAATCAGGAAAATCTTGTAAATTTAATAAACCATTTGATATATTTATGGCTTATGTAAAACATTTTACACTTTTGAGTAATTAATTTCAAATCAAATAGCTATGAAGATTAAAAGTTGGATAGAGGCGGCGCGTTTGCGCACTTTGCCGCTCTCGGTATCGGGCATAATTGTTGGTTGTGGTTTGGCTTTCGCCGATGGCGGATTCAACGGGCCTTTGTTTGGGCTGCTTTTGGCCACAACCGTGCTTTTGCAGATTTTGGGCAATTTTGCCAACGATTTGGGAGATTATCAGCACGGTACCGATAATGCCGACCGCGTGGGTCCGCAGCGTACATTGCAGGGCGGAGGCTTAACCGTAAGTGCTATGAAGCGTGGAATTGCAGTTGCCGCGGCTCTCTCGTTCGTCGTCGGCCTGCTGATGCTTTGGGTGTCGTTTGGCTTTGGAACGGGCTTCTGGGTGTTTGTGGGCATCGGCATCGCCGCAATTGTGGCCGCAATGCGCTACACAATGGGCCGCAATCCGTTCGGTTACCGCGGTCTTGGCGACCTGATGGTGCTGGTATTCTTCGGGTTCGCAACTGTAGCCGGTTCTTATTTCATTGTCGCTCATCAGATTACGGTTGAGTCGGTGCTGCTTAGTCTTGTCATCGGCTTTATGAGCGTTGGTGTGCTGAATGTCAACAATTTGCGCGATTCTGAAGGCGACCGTCAGTCGGGCAAGATGACCGTTGTGGTAAAGTTTGGCACGCGGTTCGGACAGGTCTATCATCTTGTGCTTTGCCTTTCGGCGATTGTGCTTGTGGCAGCCAGTCTGCTTATATGGCATAGTGCCGTATGCTTGTTGTGGGTGGTGGTTCCGGTTGCGCTGCTTTTGGCTCATGGCATCAGGGTTTTTCGCGCCGCCGATGTGAAAACACTCGACCCCGAGCTGAAAAAACTCTCGCTCACGACGCTGCTAATGTCGGTTCTTTATGCCGCTGCGGTGCTTTTTTAGCCCGATAAAAACTCGCAGTGGTTGGTTTTGATTGTAGATAACATCTGAAAACCAATAAAATAGTGGTTGGGAAGCGGCAAATTTAAACTTGCAAAAACAAAACATTATAAAATGTTTGCCGCTTGATATTTTTTATACATTTGCACCGCCAAAAGGAACGGAGTTTAGCGCAGTTGGTAGCGCGCTACGTTCGGGACGTAGAGGTCGCTGGTTCGAATCCAGTAACTCCGACAAGCTCGACTTTATAGTCGGGCTTTTTTTGTGTGCCTGTGGTTTTTCTGCCAATCTTTTTATCTTCGCATCTGTTATACTTATACGAATATGAATTTGGTTATGATTGCGGCAGCTGTCCTGCCAGCTTTGCTTCTGTGGCTCTACACCTGCAAGCACGACACAAGGCGTGAGCCGATGTCGCTGATGGTTAGAGCAATGCTGTATGGTGCTGGCATCAGCGTGCCCGTCATATTTATTGAACTGGCCATAAAAAGTTTGCTTTTCGGTGCGGGCGGAACCCCGGAAACTCTTGTCGGAACAACCGCCGAGGCCTTTTTTGTGGCGGCATTTCCTGAAGAGGTTATGAAGATGATTGCGCTCTGCATTGTGCTGCACAACAATCCTTATTACGACGAACACTACGACGGCATTGTTTATGCGGTGTGCGTCGGACTTGGATTTGCGGCTGTCGAGAACATCGGCTACATTCTTGGCAGCAGTAGCTGGGTTGAACTGGCATTAATGCGGGCGTTACTCTCTGTTCCCGGCCATTATGCGTTTGCTGTGCTGATGGGCTATTATCTGTCGCTTTACCATTTCGGTGGCAAATCCGTCAAAAACCTGGTGTGCGCTCTGCTTGTGCCGGTACTTGCCCACGGCTGTTACGATGCAATTGCGCTGTCGGGCAAAGTTGCACCGGCCGTTGGCAGTTTGAGCACCGTCTTGCTCATTTACTTTTGCATTAAGATGCACAAGTTTGCCCGTAAGCGGATGATGGCTCAGATTAGCAAAGACAAAAGCTTCCGTGATTTTGAAAATAATAATGCGTAGCGTTTGTTTTTTGCGGTTAAAACTCGGATTTAGCCGTCGTTAAGAGGTTAGGAGCGAGCGGTAAATTTTTCCGTGTTATTTTCCTTACAGATGATTTTGGACTATAACTAACTCACTGTCAGCTTGTTTATGGCAAAAAACAGGTGTTTTAACCCGCCCAGATTTCGATAAACGACTTTGTTTCGTCAGGGAAGATGGCAAAAAGGCAGAAAATCGTATTCTTCACCCGTTTTGGCCAGCTTCGTTGAGCGATAGAATTTTCTGATTGGAGTAGGAGAAGCCAACAGCAGTGCGGTTTGCAAGGCATAATGGAATAGGGGAGATTGTTTCCTTGTGGACAGTTTTGATTTGTACAAAAAATCCGTCGAAATAGAGCGGTTTTCTATTTAACAATAATTTTGAGCCTACTTCGAGCAAACATACAACCGATAAATAGCAAATATTTATGTAAACAGGGTGATTTTTACAAATGTTTCAATGAGTAATTATTGAAACTAATTATCAAATAATCAGCGGTTTATGTATTTTATTTGTAGCATATCTTCAATAAGATACGGCATTTGTGCCAATTTTGTCGCAATTATCGCATAATATTTGTATCTAAATTACTAAAACCCAACAAAATAACCACGATTATCTAAATTATAATATTAAGTAGTGAATCGGCAGTAATAAAATTATGTATACATAAGTAAAACTCACTTATTTTACAAGTGTAAATATTTATGTAAATCAAAAATATTACATTTGTAACCATAATAAAATGTTGTTATGGAAGTAAGTGAACGCATTAAAAAAATTATGGATTCCGAAGGGCTCACAGCCTCCGCTTTTGCCGATAGTTTGGGCATTCAGCGCTCAAATGTGTCACACATTATGAACGGGCGCAGCGGGCCAAGTTTGGATTTACTCCAAAAGATTCTAACCGTCTTCCCCAAATACAACACCGACTGGCTTGTGATGGGACGGGGCGAGATTTACCGTCAACCGGTGCAAACCAGCATCTTTGACGTTATTGGCGAGCCCGAACCCGGACCTGCTCAAATTGCGCCAAATACGCTTGGCAACACTCTTGCAGCCATTGACAATGTTGCACCTCAGCAGCCTGAGCCAGAGCTTTTTGCGCAGGATAACGATGTCAAACCGGATGTTGTCGCAAGCAAGCAGGAGGAGGCTGGTGCGCCAACTGCAAACGCGTCTATGGCAGAGGTTTCGGCAGTAGCGGCGCAAGCTGTAAAGCGCGCTGCCGAAGTGCAGCAGATTGTGGTTCTCTACACCGACAATACTTTCTCCATCTATAATAGGCAGTAAATAAGCCATTTAACCATTGGGGGCATTGTTGGCAAAATGGTGAAAATCGGCTTTGCGGTATTGGTTTTCATCGTTTGGCAATGCTTATATTTGGGTGTTTAATAACGATTTTCAGTACACTCAAACACAACATTCAATGTACAAGACATTTATCCGCCCGCTGCTGTTTCACATCGACCCCGAACGCATTCATTCTGTGATAAATACAGGCTTGAAAGTGGCTAATGGCATAGGGCTTGGCCGTCTGCTCGGACTCTTCTACAATCCGCGCAGTTTACAAATGGAAACAGAGTTTTGCGGCATCAAATTCCCTAATAAAATAGGTGTTGCTGCCGGCTTCGACAAGAATGCCGAGGTTTACAAAATGCTTGGCAATCTGGGATTTGGCCACGTCGAGATTGGCACAGTAACGCCGCGTCCGCAGCCAGGCAACCCGCGTCCGCGCCTGTTCCGCCTGCCGGCCGACAGCGCGCTGATAAACCGTATGGGATTCAACAACAAAGGCGTTGAGAATGCTGTCAAAAACCTGCGTCGACGCAACCGTAAAATAGTTATTGGCGGCAACATAGGAAAGAATTCGGTAACGCCTAACGAGAATGCAGTTGACGACTATGTAGCTTGTTTTCAGGCGCTCTACGACTATGTCGATTACATAAGCGTGAATGTCAGCTGCCCGAACGTCACCAATCTGCGCGAGCTGCAAGGGCAGGAGTCGCTTGAGAAAATCTTGTCGGCGCTGGCCGGACTGCGCAAGCAAAAGGCTGTGTATAAGCCCATTCTGCTGAAAATCTCGCCCGACCTGAACTTCCAGCAGATTGACGAGTCGCTTGTTATTATTGAGCGTTACGGCATCGACGGGGTGGTGGCCGCCAACACAAGCACCACTCGCGACGGCTTGAAAACCAGCGCCGAACGCATTAAGGAAATTGCCAACGGTGGCCTGAGCGGCCAACCGCTGCGCAACCGCTCCGTTGAGATTATCAGATATTTAAGCCAGAAAACAGGCGGAAAGCTGCCAATAATTGGTGTTGGCGGCACAATGTCGCCCGACGACGCAATGGCAAAACTGCAAGCCGGAGCAACGCTCGTCCAAGTTTTCACAGGCTTCATTTATTACGGTCCAAGCTTGGCAAAAGATGTAAACAAAGCAGTAAAATTTGGTTTACAAAAGTAATCTTGTGGCAAATTTGCCACGATTTACATTTGTAACAATCAGGATAAATCTGACGAAAAACATCGTTTTTAAAGAAAAAATCGAAAAAAATTACAAATCGCACCCTATTTAACATAATCAATGATGGCAGAAAATCGCGTTTTGAGCGCAATCAAAATATCGGTAAAAAGAATAAACCGCTTCAGGGTGGGCTGGTTGGCCAAAAATACACTGATTGGTCTGGCGGCTGTATTGCTGATGGCATCGTGCGCATCGTCGCGCAGCGCGGCCGCCGACGAACGCGACGCTCTTTCGCGAAAGCTTGGCATCCAAATCACCAAAAAAGACAACATAAAACTCTACCGTCAGGCTGCGGCTTGGATGGGCGTGCGCTACAGGCTTGGCGGCACAAGCAAGTCGGGCGTTGACTGCTCGGGCTTTGCCGGCGCCATATATAAAGATGTGTACGGCACCAAGCTTCACCGCTCGGTCGACGACATATACCACAACGACGTCAAGCGCATACGCCGCGGCAGGCTCCGTGAGGGCGATTTGGTGTTTTTCCGCACCGACGACAAGCGCAAAAAGCGGCCGAATCACGTTGGCGTTTACCTTAAAAATGGCAAATTTGTCCACGCCAGCACATCGAAGGGCGTAGAAATCAACAGCTTGGACAATGTTTACTACCGAAAAGCGTTTGTTAAGGGAGGAAGGGTTTCGAAATGAACAAAGACGAATACAAAAAGCTTGATAATCAACTGCCGATATTCTTTAAGTCGTGGTGGCTCGATGCCGTGAGCGAAGGCGGAGAGTGGCTTGCCGAGTCGTACCGCGAGAACGGCGTGCCGCAGTCGGTTTTTGTTTGTTTCGTCAAGCGGAAATTCGGCCTGCGCTACATTGTTATGCCGCCCTTGACGCAGTTCCTGGGCGAGTATTCGTTTGCCGCCAACTCATTGACTGACTGCAAAAAAGCCTCGAATTATTACATCGACAGATTGCCGAGGACAGCCTTTGCATCCATCAATATGAGCCACACGTTCCGTTATTGGTCGCCGTACCATTGGCGCGGCTTTAGTCAGACCACACGTTACAGCCTTGTAATCAACGATTTAAGCGATATTGACGCTGTTTTCAGCAAGTTCGACGACTCCAAGAAACGCAACATCCGAAAAGCAGCTAAGTCGCTGACAATCAATAATGAAATGACAGGAGAGGAGTTCTATTCATTTTTTGAGGACGATTTACGCTCTAAAAATCAGCAAGTTAGCTATTCAAAGACATTGTTCTTGAAGCTTTACGACGCTTGCGTGGCAAACAATGCAGGAGCGATTCTGCAAGCCGTTGATTCCGAAGGAGTTACAAATGGAGCTTTATTCGTGGTTTGGGATTCAGAAGCAATGTACGCATTAACTTACACATTTCCAGACAAATATCGCAGTACAGGCGTTGGCGATTTTCTGATGTTCAATGCAATAAAACTGGCCGCCACAGTTACCAAATCGTTTGATTTTGAAGGCAGTATGATTGAGAATGTTGAGCAATCGTACCGGCGATTTGGCGCCAAGCCGGTTGAATATTTTCAGATTTCGCGAATCAACAATCCGTTGCTGAAAATTCTGCATTCATTGAAACCGCTGTTTTAAACGAATGGCAGAATAACTGCATTTCTTAGTGTTGAAATTTTGCGATATTTTCGAATAATTGGCCGAATAAAAAAATTTATGCGATTCTCAGCGATTTGGCATTTGTATAACTGAACGCCGCTTATCAGATTTGGCGGTTTTATACAATCTAAAATTTCAATATTCCCATGCGATTTACCGAATAAAAATTTTTATGCGATTCTCGCGGTGTTTGATTTTGTTCTGCGTGATGATTTTGTAAGACGTCACATTTTCGTTTATCAGCTTTCGGAGATTTTGCCGGTTTTTATTGTCTAAACACCATTATTTCTGATATGCCCCTTTTGTCTGATAATTTATATTATGTTAAATAGGATGTATAAAAACGCCCTATTTTTGGTTTTTTTGCGTTATTTTTTGATGTACCACTTTTTAATTGAAAACACAAATAAAGGCGCCCGTTTAAGCGCCTTTATTTGTTATCACCGTTTTTAACAAAATTTCAATTAACTACTACCCTTTTTACTGTGCTGCCGATTTTGACAATGTAAACGCCTGAGGTTTTGACGTTTATTGTGCTACGGACGCGAGTATTCGCATTCCTACATACCAATTTGCCCATTGCATCATAAACGCGAATTTCTTCGGTTGCGTTCTCAACCACAATGGTTTTGCCTTCGGCGTAGATATTGTCAAAGCTTGTTGCTGTTTCCACCACGGCTGTGCCTAGGTTGTTCTCGTTGCTATAAAAATTCCATACAACTGGGCGATTATCATAATTCCAGTCTTTATCCCAACCTTCAGGTTTTGACTTTGATTCACAATAAATAGTAAGATTGCTGCAACCATAGAACGCAAATTCGGCAATTGAAGTTACAGAGTTAGGTATGGTTACTGATGTAAGACCGCTGCAATAACCGAATGCATTGTATCCGATGCTAGTTACAGAGTTTGGAATGGTAATAGACGTAAGGTTGTTGCAATTTGCAGAACCATAATTACCCCAACAGAAAGATGAGCAACCGATTAATTTACATTGGTCGTTTATCTCGCAAGATGTAATATCGGTCGATTTGGCTTTCACAAGTACTAAATAAGGATTCTCGCTATTTCCTAAATATAAGGCGTTGCTGTATTCGTTATAAACAAGACTATCACAACCGTAGAAAACATCTCTACCAATGCTTTCTATCGAGTTTGGAATAGTAATTGATTTAAATCTGCAGCAAAGGAACGCTTCGTCGCCAATACTAGTTACCGAATTGCCAAATTCAATGTTGGTAAGATTGTAGCAATAATAGAATGCATAAGTTCCGATTGTTGTTACAGAGTTGCCAATGACTACCGAAGAAAGACTATTGCAAGCATTGAACGCATTAGATCCAATACTCGTTACAGAGTTTGGAATTGTAATTGACTGGAGGCTTATGCATCCGCGAAATACAGCATCGCTGATGTTTTTTACAGAGTTGCCGATAATTACCGATACAAGACTATCGCAGTCACAGAACGCAGAAGAGCCAATGTTTGTTACTGAATTTGGAATAGTTATTGACTTGAGGTTATCACATCCATTAAAGGCAAAAGAACAGATGAACCTACAGTTGCAATTAATTTCACAGGAAGTTATATCGGTTGATTTGGCTTTGAATAATGCAAGATACGGATTGTTAGTATTACCCAAGTATTTAGCATTATCAAATACATTATAATGTAAACTGTCACAACCAGAGAATGAATCATTGTCTATATATTGTATAGAGTTCGGAATACTGATGGATTTCAAACTCTTACAATTAACAAATGCACCTTCAGTAATTCTTATAACAGTGTATGTTGACCCATTGTAACAAACTGTATCAGGGATAGTGATTGTTTTTATTCCAGAATAATTGTCTTCGTTTTCGTAGTAATTATTTTGTTCCCAAGTCACTTCCGCCGTGCTATCACTGGTAGTATTGTACCACAAGTCTCCAAATTGAAAACGATCCGCCCTCGCCTGCCCCACAAACAACGTGGCGAAAACTATAAGTAAAACTTTCTTTTTCATAGCTTTATCATTTTTAGTTATTAAATCTGTTATCAGTCCAGGTTTTGAAATAGACAATAAAAAGCGCGGACTAAAACTTCGCCTACGCTTTTGGGGTATCGCCAAACACCTTGCTTACATAAAAAAAGTATAGTCCACGCAAAGCGTGAACATCAACTCTTCTTGTAAGCATAATTTTGGCGAATTTTCAAAAGCAAGAATAAAGCAACGCTTATTTATCTATATGTCTTACAAACAATTCACATAGGCATTGTGTTTAATCGTTCAACAAACAACCAAAAATAGATAAAAAATGGAAATGAGAAATAAAAATGGCTGTTTGCGTTTGCATCGCATTTTTCCCACCTTTGGCGTGCAGAAAACGAAGCAGATATGGCGGCACAGAACATTCTCGACACTGACATAATGTACCTGAAGGGCGTTGGCCCGCAGCGGGCGCTGACGCTTGCCGACGAGCTGGGCGTGAAAACCTATGCCGACCTGCTCTATTATTTTCCTTACCGCTATCTTGACCGCACACGCTTCTATTCCATCAATTCGATAAACGAAGATTTGGGGCTGATTCAGGTGAAAGGCCGAATCACAAAGACCGAGCTTGTGGGCGAAGGCCGCAACCAGCGCTTTGTTGCTTGGTTTGCCGACGAGACGGGCGCTGTGCCGCTGGTCTGGTTCAAAGGCATCAAGTGGATTAAAGACAGGTTCAAGATTGGAGCCGAATATGTGGTTTTCGGCAAGCCGACGGAATTCAACCACCAGCTGAATTTTGTCCACCCAGAGGTTGAAGATATGGCCAAATACCAGGCCAAGCCCGAATATTCGTTGCAGCCGCTCTACAACACATCTGAAAAGATGAAAACCAAGATGGTTACCTCGAAAACCATCCATCAGCTTCAAATCAACCTGCACGAAGCCATTAAGGGGGCAACCATTTTTGAGACTCTGCCGCGCGAACTGCTCGACAAACTGAATCTTCCGAATCTGAAAACCGCACTGACCGATATTCATCTACCTAAAAATCAGCACGATTTGCAGCGGGCGCAGTTGCGGCTCAAGTTCGAAGAGCTGTTCTATATCCAACTTAAACTGTTAAGACTTAAAAAGATACGCGCTCGTGCCAACGGCGGACATAATTTTGCCGTTGTGGGCCAATATTTCAACGATTTCTACAACAATCATCTGCCCTTCAGCCTGACCAACGCCCAGAAGCGCGTTCTGCGAGAGATACGCCGCGACACCAACACGGGCCTGCAGATGAACCGTCTTCTGCAAGGCGATGTGGGCAGCGGCAAGACGTTGGTTGCACTGATGTCGATGCTGTTGGCGATGGACAACGGCTTCCAGGCCTGCCTGATGGCCCCCACTGAGATTTTGGCGCAGCAGCACTACAAATCGTTCTGCGAGATGCTTGCGCCGATGGGCATCGACGTGGCGCTGCTGACGGGTTCGACAAAGCAATCCACTCGTACGCAACTGCTTGCCGACCTAGCCAGCGGCCAGTTGAAAATACTCATCGGCACGCACGCGCTGATTGAAGACCGCGTGGTTTTCAACAATTTAGGCCTTGTGGTCATCGATGAGCAGCACCGTTTTGGCGTGGCGCAGCGGGCGCGTCTGTGGTCGAAAAACAGCATTCCGCCGCACGTTTTGGTGATGACCGCCACCCCTATTCCGCGCACGTTGGCGATGACGCTCTACGGCGATTTGGACGTGTCGGTAATCGACGAGCTGCCGCCAGGCCGCAAACCCGTCAAGACCATACACTACAACGATTCGCGGCGTTTGCAGATGTTCGGATTCCTGCGTGAGCAACTCAGGCAGGGACGGCAGGTTTACATCGTCTATCCGCTCATCAGCGAGCCGAAAGCGTCTGATTTGAAATACCTTGAAGACGGCGTTGAGAGCATATCGCGCGCCTTTCCCCCGCCCGACTACGCCATCAGCGTTGTCCACGGGCAGATGCCGTCGGCCGAGAAAGAGAAATCGATGGTCTATTTCGCCAAAGGCATCACCAATATAATGATAGCCACCACGGTGATTGAAGTTGGTGTGAACGTGCCCAACGCATCGGTGATGGTGATTGAGAACGCAGAGCGGTTCGGCCTGAGCCAGTTGCACCAGTTGCGCGGTCGTGTGGGCCGCGGTGCCGACCAGTCGTACTGCATTCTGATGACAGGCGACCGCCTGACCACCGAAGGCCGCAAGCGCATTCAGACGATGGTTGAAACCAACGACGGCTTTGTGATTGCCGAAGCCGACCTGAAACTGCGCGGCCCAGGCGACATTGAAGGCACGCAGCAGAGCGGCATCGCCATCGACCTGAAAATCGCCGATTTGGGAAAAGACAACCAGATTCTGATGCTTGCCCGCAACGAAGCCAGTCTGATTCTGGAAGCCGACCCGAGCCTGAAAGAACCCGAGCACGTCATTCTCGACTCCGAAATCAAGCGCCGCTGGAAATATGAGTTCGACTGGGGGCAGATTAGTTAGGATTTAGGAGTTAGGATTTAGGAGTTGGAAGTTAGAATTTAGAATTTAGGATTTAAGATTTAAGATTAAGAGCTCAGAGTTGGTGTTGGAGCTCATAAATCGTTCAAATTACGTTTACAACTTATTCCAATAAAAACTGATTTTTCGATAATTTTGTGGCTTTAAATAAAACGAATCTATGAGCGGATTTTTTGGAGCAGTCACCAATACCGACTGCGTTTCCGATGTTTTCTACGGTACCGACTACCATTCCCATCTGGGGACAAAACGTGCGGGTATGTCGATTTACTCGACAAAATTAGGCTATCAGCGAGCCATCCACAGCCTTGAAGACGGCTATTTCCGAAACAAGTTCGAGAACGATATGAACGGTTTCAGCGGCGAGTCGGGCATTGGCTGCATCAGCGACAACGAGGCGCAGCCGTTGGTCATCTTCTCGCACCTGGGGCGCTTTGCCATCACCACAGTGGCAAAAATCAACAATGTTGACGAGCTTGCCGACCGTTTCCTGCGTGAGGGCAAAACCTTTACAGAGACCAGTCAGGGCGGCATCAACCCCACCGAGCTGATTGCAATGCTCATCTGCGAGAAGCAGAGTTTCAAAGAGGGGATTGAGAACGTCTATAACAGCATAAAAGGCTCGTGCTCAATGCTGATTCTGAACAAGGACGAGATTATTGCCGGCCGCGACAAACTGGGCCGCACCCCTATCGTCATCGGCAAAAAAGACGGTGCCTACTGCGCTGCGAGCGAGACATCGTCGTTCCTGAACCTTGACTATAAGATTGAGAAATATATTGGCCCGGGCGAGATTGTGTCGATTCGCAACAACGGCTATTCGGTTCTGCGTGAAGCAGATAAAGAGATGCAGATTTGCTCGTTCCTGTGGGTTTACTATGGATACCCACCCGCTTGCTACGAGGGCATCAATGTTGACCAAACACGTTACCGCTGCGGACAGAAGCTTGCTGAAAATGACGATGTGAAAGACGCTGATTTTGTGGCAGGCATCCCCGATTCTGGCGTTGGTCACGCAATGGGCTACAGCGCCGCCACGGGCATTCCGTATATGCGCCCATACGCAAAATACACGCCAACCTGGCCGCGCAGCTTTATGCCGCAAAATCAGAAACAGCGCGACCTGGTGGCCAAGATGAAGCTGATTCCGAACGCATCGGTCATCAACGGCCGCAAGGGCATCTTCCTTGACGACTCGATTGTGCGCGGCACGCAGCTGAAAGACAATGTGAAAGACCTGATGGAAGCTGGCATCAAGGAAGTGCATATGCGCGTTGCCTGCCCGCCGCTCATCTACCCTTGCGAATATTTGAATTTCAGCCGTTCGCGCTCATCGCTCGAGCTTGCCACACGCAAGGCCATTGTCAAGCTTGAAGGAAAAGAAGATGTCGATTTCTCGAAGTACGCCGACCCCGACTCGCAGGAATACAAGAATATGGTTGAGCAGATGCGCAAGGATATGAACCTGACATCGCTCAAATTCCAACGGCTTGAAGACCTGATTGAGGCCATCGGTTTGCCGAAAGAGAAGCTCTGCACCCACTGCTGGGACTGCTCAAGCCGCGGATGATTGAAGTGATTTTAACCGAGAGTAATAACCTTAAACTTTTGAAATTATGATTTTTAAGATTTTTATTGCGGCATTTATATTTGCTTGCGGCCTGTATTATGTGTTTTGTTTTCTTGAGATGTTCGGTATTATCAAGTTCACACCTGAAAATCAAGAAGTTTCGTTTCCGAAAATGCTGATACCGTTTTATTATTTCTTTAAGAAATAAACTAATAACCAATAAACCTTAATGTTATGCTTAGAGTTTCGAAAAAGCAGGTAGTCGGCGGTGTTTGCGCCGTATTTGCGCTGGTTGTTCTCTCAATGCTTGGCCGCATAGGCGAAGATGTTAAGAATGAGACAATTGTGGTGAATCAGTTTCCTTTTACGGGAAAAATGGACTATTGGACAACGCCTGGATGGCGCGGTCAGTGGTTTGGCAAGACAACAGTCTATCACAAGACCGAACAGCTTTGGTTTGGCGCCACCGATGAGGGAAACCGTGCGAACGGCACCCCTATTCCGGTCATCTTCAACGATGCTTCTGACGGCCTTATCTACGGTTCGTTGCGTGTGAAACTGCCAACCGATATTGAGCATTTGTCACGCATCCAAACCGATTACAACGGTATGGACCGCTTAATGAATGACCTTGTAAAACAGACTGTTACAAAAGTTATATACGCGTCAGGTCCGCTGATGTCGGCATTCGAGAGCTATGCCGAAAAGAAGAACGACCTGATTGAGTACATCACCGACCAGCTGAACAACGGCGTTTACAAAACTACCGTCAAAACAGAGGAGACCATCGACCCCATCACTGGTGAGAAAAAACAGACCAAGGTTGCAACACTCGTTCCCGACGAGAACGCTCCCGGCGGCTTCAAACGTTCGGAGTCCTCTCCTTTCAAATATTATGGTATTGAGATTGGCCAAGTATCTGTAAGTAAGATAGATTACAGCGACAAGGTTAAGCAGCAGATCTCGCAGCAGCAAGAGGCCAATATGCTTATCCAAACATCGAAGGCAAAGGCAGCTGCCGCTGTTCAGGAAGCCATTCGCGCCGAAGAGGAAGGTAAGGCTAAAGCCGCACAGGCCAAGTGGGAACAAGAGCGTATAAAAGCTACCGAGGTTACCAAGGCAGAGCAGGAACGTGAGGTTTCTCGCCTTGCTGCTGAGAAAGCCGAGTTCGACAAGAAGAAGATTATTGCCGAAGGTCAAGCCGAGGCTGAAGCCAATCGCTTGAAAGTTGCCGCCGGCTTGACGCCGCAGGAGCGTGCTGAATGGGATTACAAGACCAAAGTTGGTGTAGCAGAAGCAATTAGCAAGGTTTCGCTGCCAAAAATTGTATCAACAGGCGGTAACGGCAACTCGAATGCAATGGACGCAATCGGACTGAAAATGCTTATTGATATGAGCGAGCAGTTGAGCAAATAATTGATATTGCTGACTTTAGAATGAAATTATCACAAATAATATGACAAGCGCAAGGATTCCTTTTCGGAGTCCTTGTGTTTTTTGTCGGATAAACAATTAACCAAGAAAAATGTCTTTACGAAGTTGTGTTGCGGCGTTAGTTATCGCGTTTGTTTTCAATAGTTCAGCCGCATTTGCCGAAAGCGATAGTTTAAGTGTGTCGAAACGTCCGAAAGTCGGGCTTGTGCTGTCGGGTGGCGGTGCGAAAGGTATGGCGCACATCGGCATACTGAAAAAACTGGAGGAAGTGGGGCTCTACCCCGACTACATTACCGGCACGAGTATGGGTAGCATCATAGGTGCCTTATACTCAATCGGTTTCACAATCGATGAGCTTGAGGATTTTGCCCGCAATTCCGACTGGCTCAAACTGATGTCGAACAGTCTCGATTCGAAACTCATATCTATCAGACAGAAAGATGATTACGGCTGGTGGCCGGTAGAATTTACGTTCGAGGACTACAAGCCGGTGCTTTCGTCGGGAATGTTGGAGGCGCCCAATCTGTCTAATTTCTTCTCAAAGAAAACGTGGCGCACGGCGGGCATCAACAAGTTCGACGACTACCCCATTCCGTTCCGCTGCTATGGTGTTGATATTCTGAAAAGTGACACGGTTGAGTTCAGCGAGGGCGATCTTGCGCGCGCCATTCGCGGCAGTATGGCCATTCCGTTGGTTTTCTCACCGGTACTAATTGAAAACCAGACCGATACAATGCTGATTGTTGATGGCGGCGTAATGCACAATTTTCCGGTTACCGATGTGATAAAAATGGGTGCCGACATTGTGATTGGCGCCTACACGGGCTTTGAAGACGTGGTGACGGCCGACGAGATGAACTCGATTACCAAAATTACAGGACGTGTGCTGATGTTCGGCGGCGTTACCGACTCGCGGCAGCAAGTGGAAAAGGTGGACTATCTCATCACCCCTGACCTGAAGGGCGTTCAGCCGGCTGATTTCTTGAAGGCCGACAAGATTATCAAACTCGGCGAGGACGCAGCCAACGAGCATCTGGCCGAACTGAAAAAACTGGCCGACTCACTTAACGCCATCGAGCCGCGCAAACGCCCTGATTCTCTGATAAATAGCGACACCATTGTTGTCAACCACGTGGTTATCAACGGCTTGGAGTACACAAACAGTGAGACAGCCTATGGAATTATCGACATTGCTGACAACCAGAAAGTTACGTCAGATATGATTGAGGAGGCAATAACCAGGTTGTATGCCACACTGCTCTACAAATCAATCTATTACAGCATCACCACCGGCTACGACGGAAAAATCACGCTTACGTTCAATGTTAAAGAGAAAGGCCTGACACAATTCAGTGTAGGCGGCTACTACGACAATATCTACAACGTGGGTCTGACGCTGAAATTCAGCCAGCGCAACTTCCTTTGGAAGCATTACGACGCCTATGTTTTCGCCAATATCAACCAATATCCGGGCGCGAAGGTGCAAATCAGTCGCAATGTGGGCAAAAAAGATGTGTGGACGCTCTACTCGAAAGCCGAATGGAACAGCGATTACAAGACTATTTACGATGGCAGCAAACGCCGTGGCGACCTTGATTTTATGCACGCAAGCTGGGATTTGGCAGGCGGCAGCCGCACCATTGGCAACTACACGCTGGCCGAGGCCTCGCCACTGATTGAGTTTTTACTGCTCGACAGCGATGAGGACAACAACATTTCGAAAGATATTCCACCCTATACCAGCTGTTTCCAGGAAGGCATCCGCTTGGCGGTGAAACACAACACTTTAGACAATAATCTTTACCCCAAAAACGGCTCACGCTGGCACTTCGAGGCAAAGGGCATATTCAATGCCAAAGAAAAGATTGACGGTTATGACGATGTTAATAAAAATGTCGTAAACAAGAACTGTAAATATCTGAAACTGAGCACAGATTACGAGCGTGCGTTCACATTCAACTACAAACGATGGAAGAACACCTCCACAACACTGGTTCCGTGGGCCGCAGCGGGCATCAGCACAAAGCAGATTATCAGTCCCGACAAGTTCTATCTTGGTGGTTTTGAATATAATATGCGCTATGGCCAGACGCCTTTCATCGGGTTGCAACCCAATCAGGTGTGCACAGACAACTTCAGTGCTATC
The DNA here is from genome assembly GCA_902790595.1 of uncultured Bacteroidales bacterium. GTDB lineage: Bacteria > Bacteroidota > Bacteroidia > Bacteroidales > SZUA-534 > RUG13583. The sequence continues at coordinate 200,525 of CADASL010000001.1, read as the reverse complement.
GGTTTGACTGTGAGGCAGGAATTTCACACGTATTTCAACGCCGTGCTGCGCGTGAACGCCTTAGCCGCCTACGATGAGCTGACCGACCTCGGGAACCCGTCGTTGAGCACAATCGGCTTGGGAGCCGGAATCCTCATCCGCACGCCCATCGGCCCCATCTGCTTTATGAACGGCACCGACACCAATCTGCAAAAAGACTACTATTACTTCAATATCGGATTTAACTTGCCGTATATCAAATGATTGAAGTCCCGATAGCTATCGGGATGAAGGACTGAAGGATTGAACAGAATGATTGAAGTCCCGTTAGCTATCAGGATGAAGGATTGAAGGTTTGTTTTTCGCACATACAAAAAAGGCTTCGCACTCCGGGGAATGTGAAGCCTTTGATATATTGGCTTGCCAGATTAGCAGCAACCGCTGCAGCCGCCTTCTTTACCTTTGTCGCTACAGTTGCAGCCACCGCCACAACCGCCTCCGCAGTTGCGCTCAAGCTCGGCCATAGTCGGGTTGCGAACCTCAATCACCTTGCCTTTGAAATGCAAATCGGCACCAGCAAGCGGATGGTTGAAGTCCATCTTCACAGCTTCGTCTGTCGATGACACAACCACGCCGTGCAGACGGTTTCCGTGAGCGTCCATCATCGGAATGGTGTTTCCAACTGTTATCAGTTCCTTGTTAACATTGCCTTTCTCGTCTTTGAACACGTTGATTGGCACATCGACAATGGCGTCTTCAGTCACCTGGCCGTAAGCCTGGTCGGCAGTGAGCACAAAGTCGAACAATGAGCCGCACTCAAGGCCGTCAAGGTTCTTCTCGAAATGAGGCAGCATCATTCCTGCCCCAAAGAGGAATGTCAGTGGGCGGTCTTTCTCGCACACCTCAATAAGTTTCGCATCAGCGTCATCGTACTTCAACTCGTAAGTAACCGACACCATTTTTCCGTTTTCTACTTTCATATCCGTTTTATTTTGTGCGGCAAAGAAAATGGTTTTTCGGGAAAAGCGCAAGCGGCGGAATCGCATTGTGAATGTGAAGGTTTGCCGCTCTGCGAAAAAGTGTATTTTTGCATCTGGCTTGGCGCGATATGGGGTTTTGAATTGCGAAGACGCAATTCAAGGGGACAAATATTAAGTTTGTTGCCAAGCGATTTGAATATTGGAACAAATGATAAACTTACAGAATATGAACGAGATAGACATAATGAACGAACGCTGCAAAGGGACAATGATGGAATTCCTGGGGATTCGGTTCACCAACTGTGGCGATGGTTTTCTTGAAGCCACAATGCCGATTAACGAGCGCAGCTGCACACCTGCAAAAATCGGGCACGGCGGCGCGCTGATGGCTTTGGCCGAGACGGTTGGCAGCGGTTTGTCATTTCTGAATGTCGATACAACCAAACAGGATGTGCGCGGATTGGAAATCAAGGGCAACCACCTGAAAGCCGCCACAGGCGTGGTTACGGCCCGTGCCACGCTGCTACACAAAGGCCGCACGACTCACGTATGCGAGATAAAAATCAGAAACGAGAATGGCGAGCTTGTCAATGTCAGCCAGATGACGAATATTGTGGTGGATGTTAGGGGTTAGGCACTAGGCACTGGGCACTAGGCACTGGGCACTGGGCATTAGGCACTAGGTGTTAGAATGGCGAGGAAACTTGTAAACAGCATACAAATGTGAAAAATAAAGCTTGCTGTTGACTTAAAATTTTACATCAAATTACATAATTCAATTGTTTGATTGCCAACGTTGAATTTTGTTGAATCTCAAACCAAAATCCAACTCATTCCATTTGTGATTTGTGACCTTTCAATTTACAACTTACAACACGTCTTTCAGCATTTCTTCGCACAAACGTTGCGCTTCGGCACGAGCGGGTTTGCCAGTGGCGGTAGTCGGCAACTTACTGACAATCAGATAGTGACGTGGCTGCCAATAACGTGGTAGCGCAGTATTGCAGATGCGGCGCAACTCATCAATGTCGGACGATTCGGTGAGCAGGACAACGGTCTCTCCTAGCCTTTCGTCGGGAAACTTAGTGATAATCAGCGGAATATCAGTATGTTTTGCCAGTTCGCGCTCAACCTCCTCAATCTGAATTTTGATGCCTCCAGAGCAGATTACATTGTCGCGGCGCCCCAATATACGGAACCGTCCATCAACAATTTCCGCTATATCGTTGGTAACAAGTGTGTTGGCGCACACATTAGGCGCATCAATGACCAGACAGCCATCGCCATTGAGCGACACCTGAACCGAGCTGAATGGTGTGTACCAGTCGGTTGCTCCGCTGCCGCTAATCCGCCGCAGAGCAATGTGCGAGAGCGTTTCGGTCATTCCGTAGGTACTCCAAATGTTATTGTCGAAATCGCGCAACTGAGCGGCCATATTGTCGCTGATGGCGCCACCGCCGATTATCAGGTGTCGGATTGACGCCAGCTTACGGCGTTCTTCGGGCGTCTGCAGCGAGTTGTGCACTTGCATTGGTGTCATTGCAGCAAAATCGATGTTATCGGGCATTGTCAAACACGGATGGCCTGTTGGCTCGATGCTGATTAGCCGCAAGTTACACGTCAAGGCACGGACAACCATCATCTTGCCGGCAATATAGTCGAGCGGAAGACAAAGCAACGCAGTATTGCCCGGTTTAAGGCCCAAAAAGTCGCACGTAATGCGCGCCGACGCCTCCATACGACGTTTCTCAACCCACATAGGTTTTGGCGCGCCTGTCGAGCCGCTAGTGTGCACCAAAACGGTGTCGCTACTATTATTCCACTCGCTTATAAAATCGGACAATGTCATTAACTAAATGATTGACTAATTGAATTGACAACGGACTACAGACATCAGACCACAGTCCTACTTTACACTAACTCTCTGGTTCTCCCTTCTCTAACTCTCTAATATCCAACTCACTAAATCTCTTCCCCGCGCATCCTCTTACCCACAGTTTTTCTCCAACAACTTGCAAAGGCAAATCGATGTTGTTGGTGTAGAGCGCTCCTGTTCCAAGCCCTTGCGGGATGTCGATTCCGAGCGTTGCGGCCCAAAGCGCAATGTAAAACAGCCCTATATTCGACTCCAGCGCCGACGTTGCCCAAAAGCCGATTCCGCGTTCGCGGGCAAGCCGAATCCACTCGTTGCAACCGCTCAAACCGCCGTGCAGCGTGGGTTTCAGAATAATGTACTGCGGTTTAATGGCGTCTAAGAGTTCGATTTTGCGCCGTGTGTCGTTTATGCCGATAAGCTCTTCATCCAGAGCGATTGGAATTGGCGACGTGCGGCACAAATCGGCCATTGCGGCCCATTGTCCGGCCTTTATTGGTTGCTCAATTGAGTGAATGTCAAGCCGTGCCAGCCGCTCCAATTTCTGCGGCGCGTCGTTGGGGCTGAAACCGCCGTTGGCATCGACGCGAATGGTTATCTTGTCGGCCGGAAAACGCTGACGCACAAGCTGTAACAGCTCATATTCCTTCTCAAAATCAATGGCGCCAATCTTTATTTTTATGCAGCTGAAACCTTGCCGCAGCTTCTCTTCTACACGTGCACTCATCTCGTCGAAACTGCCCATCCACACCAAGCCGTTGATTTTTATGCCATCGGCACCAGTGGCGAATGGCGTGGTTAAATCCATCGCAGCAAACTGATTACAAGCCATTTGCGCGCACTCCAATCCGAACAAAATCGACGGATAGTTTCGCAGTCGCTCGTAGTCGATTGTACCGTTGAAAGTGGCCGCCACATCGTGCAGAACCGACTCAAAATCAGGCACATCGTCACAGCTGAGATTGGGTAGCGGCGCCACCTCGCCCCAGCCAACGCGACCTTGGTCGTCCTGCATCCGCAGAAACCAGACCTTATGCTCGGTGTAAACACCCCGCGAAGTGCCCGCAGGCTGCTTAAAATGAAGAATATGCTGACGAATATCTATTTTCATTGGTTGGTGAATTGTTTAGTTTTGGACTTCGGACCACGGACAACAGACTGCAGACTACAGACAATTGAGAATTAACAATTAACAATTAACAATTAACAATTAACAATGAGCGAGTTAGGCGGATTTGAAATTGACTAATGCCTAATGCCTAGTGCCTAATGCCTAAAACCTAATGTTTAATGAGTAAAGTGCAATGAATCGTAATTCATAATTCGTAATTAACTAATGCCTAGTGCCTAATGCCTAAAACTTAATGTTTAATGAGTAAAGTGTAATGAATCGTAATTCATAATTCGTAATTAACTAATGCATAGTGCCTAACACCCAACACCTAACACCATTTTCTAAATCCTAAATTCTAAATTCTAAATCCTAAATCCTACCTCCTAAATATCTACGGCAGTTTCGGGTATTTTTTGAAATCGGGTTTGCGTTTTTCGAGGAATGCGCGGCCTCCTTCCTGAGCCTCGTCGAGGAAATAGTAGAGCATTGTGGCGTCGCCTGCAAGTTCCTGAATACCAGCCTGTCCGTCGAGTTCTGCGTTCAAACCGGCCTTAATCATCCGCAATGCCAGCGGCGAGCGCTCCATCATTGTCTCGGCCCACTCAACGCATTCATCCTCAAGGCGTTCGAGTGGCACAACCTTGTTCACAAGTCCCATCCGATCGGCCTCCTGCGCCGAATACTGACGGCAAAGGAACCAGATTTCGCGGGCCTTCTTCTGCCCCACAATCCGCGCCAGATACGACGCTCCAAAGCCAGCGTCGAACGAGCCGACCTTGGGTCCCGTCTGTCCGAAAATGGCGTTTTCAGAAGCGATTGTCAGGTCGCAAACCAGGTGCAGCACGTGGCCGCCACCAATGGCATAGCCGTTGACCATTGCAATGACCGGTTTGGGCAGACGGCGGATTTGCATCTGCACGTCGAGCACGCTCAAACGCGGCACGCCGGCCTCGTCGATATAGCCGCCGCGTCCTTTCACGTGCATATCGCCGCCGCTGCAGAACGCCTTGTCGCCGGCACCCGTAAGTATCACAACACTAATGTCTTGCATCTCGCGGCAAAGCGTGAAGGCCTGCGACAGCTCCCACGTTGTTTTTGGCGTGAAAGCGTTGCGGTAGCGCGGCCGGTTAATGGTTATCTTGGCAATTCCGTTGTACTCCTCAAACAGAATCTCCTCAAACTCGCGAATAGTTTTCCACTCTCTCATAATAATATGTTTTTCTGATTGTTATCGATTGTTATTTAAAGTTATTTCTCGGAAGTTTTTTTCGTCGGTCTGCGCCGAAGTAAGCACTTCGAGCAGTATCGGTCTGTCGCTATGCAACGTGAACAGCTCGTCGAGACCGGCGGCAAGTTCGTACTGATTGTGTGCAGAAAGGTATAAAACATTGTTCTGCTGACAGATACCCATTGCCGTTGTGTTGTGTTCGGCCGCCACGAAACGGTTGCGGGCGGCACTTTTGTCAAGACCGGGCAGTTGGTTGAAAATTGCGCCACATCCATTGTTTATCAGCAATATACGGAAGTTTCCCTTTAAGTTTTGGTTCCAAAGGGCGTTTTGGTCGTAGAAGAAACTCAGGTCGCCAATGACGCAGAAGGTGGTTTTGTCGGTCGCGGCCGAAAAGCCCGCAGCCGTCGAGAGCGAGCCCTCGATACCGTTCACGCCACGGTTGCACCAGACAAAATGGTTGGCGTAAATATTTGCCAATCTGACAGATATTGAGTTTGCATAATGCACAAAACAATCGGCGGCCGCCAGCTCAATTTTCTGCTCAAAGAGCTTTACGGCCATTACCTGCGAATAGTCGGGATTGTAGGCCCGCGATTTGGTACGGGCATCGGAAATGGTTGTGCGCCAAGCGTTTGCAAAATCAGCATCGGTATCGGCGCAAGCCTTGACAGCACGCCAAACCTCAGGCATAACGCTCTCGGGGCGGCCGACAATAATGCCGCACAGGTTTTGGAATGTATCTTCGACGTTGCCGTCGGCACCTACACGCCACGTCTTCGCCCCTGCCGACTTGCGCACAAAGGCTTTCAGGCGCTTGCTCACAATGGCGTCGCCGACGTAAATCACAAGGTCGGGCTGCAAGGTGTCGGGCGTTGCTCCGGCCAGCGCCTCATCAGCATTGCAAGTGCGGTTGAAAACCGACAGCGCTTCGTGTAAAACTATCGGCGCATCGGGTTCGTCGATATTGATATTCAGCGGTTTGCCGCATTGACCGACGATAATTAGCGGCCGGTGCGAGTGGCGCAAATCGGTCAGAAAATCGTCCGGCAAACGGACATCTGAACTCGGAAAATAGCGGCGAATGACGCGCTCGGCGGGCAACTGCGGCACATCGAAACAGAAAAGCGGCTCGGTAATGGGCACGTTGATATGGACGGGCCCCTGCTGCGCCTCAATCAGAGCTTCGTTCACAAGGCGGTTGCAATACCAGCGCTCGTCGGCATTGGCGGGCTCGGGCAGCTGCACCGTTTTCCGCACAAAGCAGCCCAGAGCGCCGGGCTGCAGAAGCGTTTGACCGTCGAGTTGGTCAATCCACTGCTGCGGACGGTCGGCCGAAACAACAATCAACGGAACGTGCAGATAATGAGCCTCGGCCACAGCCGGTGCCAGGTTCAGCAACGCCGACCCCGAAGTGACGCAGACCGCCACCGCCTCGCCGGTTGCCTGCGCAATGCCAATGGCGAAAAATCCGGCCGAGCGCTCATCGGTAACCGGAAAGCACTCAATATCAGGACATTCGTTCAGATTGTGGACAATAGCGGCGTTGCGGCTTCCGGGGCAGACAACCGCCCGGCGCACGCCGTGAGCCACCAGCAGCGACGTGAGTATGTTCACATTTGTTTTGTTGCAATACATTTTCGCATTGTTTCGAGTTTCGCTTCGGTTTCCTGCCATTCCGTTGCCTCGTTGCTCTCGGTGAGCAGTCCGCCGCCAGCGTACAGATTATATTGATTGTCAACTATTTTCATACAGCGTAGCGATACGTACAAATGAGTTTCGCCGCCAATGCCCAGCGGACCTGTGAAGCCGCTGTAGTAAAGGCGCGGCGTGTGTTCGTTGTTGAGAATGAAATCGAACGTTTCGGCCTTCGGAAGTCCGCACACGGCCGGTGTCGGGTGCAGCCGGTCGAGCAGGCCGCCCATTGAGCTTGGGTCCATATCGAAGGCGAAATCGCTGCGCAAATGCACCAGATTGGCCACACGCACGGTGCGCGGGCCGTTTTCGGTGTAATCGATATTGAACTGCTTCAGGCACTCGCCCACATACGAGGCCACATAGCGCTGTTCCTGAATGTTCTTGGTTGACCAATGGATTTGCTCACCTTCGCCATTCAGCTCATTCTCATCGAGTTGCATTGTTCCGGCCAGGGCAATGGTGAGCCAGTGGCCGCCGGCGTTCTCGAGCAGGATTTCGGGCGAAGCAATGAGCCACATTCCGCTCTGCGGCGTGTTTACAAGTGCGATATAGAGCCGCGGATAGAGCCTGCACGCGCGTTGGAACAGCTCAATCGGCGGTATTTGCGCCGACGTCTGCTCGGTGGCACATCGCGCCAGCACAATCTTGCGGAAGCGCCCCTGCGCCAGCTGACTATGAAAACGCTCAAAATCAGCCGAATATTCCTGTCTGCGGACAACCGCCGGCAGCATATCGGCATCGGTCAAAGAGCCCAATTCGACAGGCATTTCGGTCACCTTGTCGGGTTTGATAAGCACGATTGGCCGGCCCGGCTCGGCGCAGAACGGCGCTACCACAAACCCGCGGCGGCCGTCGAGCCCGGTACACGACAGAAACGTCTTAGGTTCGCCCGTCGTCTGCTCAATGAGCGTGCAGCTTGCGGCGTGCGGCAACCGGTATATTGCAAAACTGTTCATTGCGTTCGAAAAATAAACGGCCAAATATATCAAAAGTTAAGAGAGTGTGGAAAGGCTTATAGATACGCTGACTATTTTGTTTTCGCACAGATTACACTGATAACACTGATTTTTAGCGCTAACCAAACGAATCCAAATTGAACCGAAGTTTTTGAATAAAGCATAACCGCATTGCAACCGCCACAAAAAAAGCGAAGCCCCTATCCGACTTCGCTATTTTTAGTTTTAAGTTATTGAAGTACTAAGTTTTAAGTTGAATTAACGATTCGTAATTCATAACGCCTAACTCTCCTTTACCTATCCTGCAGCGGAACATAGTGGTACTCGTTTTGCAGGATGTTCTTGTAAGCCGGGCGGATGATGCGGCGCGATGCGAAGGTCATCTCCTCAAGGCGGTGGGCTGCCCAGCCCGACATACGTGCAATGGCGAACATTGGCGTGAACAGTTCGTGCGGAATCTCGATGGCCTCATACACAAAGCCGCTGAAGAAATCGACATTGGCGCAGACGGGCTTCACGTTGCCGTTCTTGTACTCGGCGAGTGCTTTGGGCGCCAGTTCCTCAATGTTCAGATAGAGTTGCAGTTCGGCCTCAAGACCTTTGGCTTTGGCCAGTTCTATTGCCTTGGTTTTCAGCAGTTGGGCGCGCGGGTCAGAGAGTGTATAGACGGCGTGTCCGATGCCGTAAATCTTGCCCGAACGGTCGTAAGCCTCCTTGCGCAGAATCTTCATCAAGTACGACTTAATCTCCTCCTTGTCGTTCCAGTTCTTCACGTTCTTCTTGATGTTGGTCATCATCTCCAGAACCTGAAGGTTGGCGCCGCCGTGCAAGCGGCCTTTTAGCGAGCCAATGGCAGCGGCTGTGGCCGAATAGGTGTCGGTCATTGCCGACGACACAAGGCGCATTGTGAACGTTGAGTTGTTGCCGCCGCCGTGCTCTGCGTGCAGAATCATCATCAGGTCGAGAATTTCGGCCTCGAGCGGCGTGTATTTGTTGCCCTTGAGCAGATACAGGAAGTTCTCCGCTGCTGACAGATTGGCCTGCGGGTGTCTGATTACCAGCGATTTGCGATAGAATGAGTGGCGCATTCCCTGATACGAGTAAGCCACAATTATCGGCAGTTTGGCAATCAGATTGAGCGACTGCTTAACGAGCGATGGCAGCGAATAGTCTTCTGCCGTATCGTCCAAAGTGTAGAGAATCAGCACCGAACGCGACAGCATATTCATCAGGTCGCGGCCGCGAAGGGTGAGAATCATATTGACGAACGAGTCGTCCAAATCGCGCTTGCTTGCCAGATGGGTTGTCATTTCGGCCAATTGCAGCGATGTGGGCAGTTTGCCAGTGAGCAGCAGGAAGGTTGTCTCCTCAAAGCCGTGGCGGTTCTCCTTCTGAAAGCCCTTCACCAACTCACGGATTGGGAATCCGCGGTAGCGCAGGTCGCCTTCGGTGGGTATCAGCGTGTCGCCCTCACGGCGGTAGCCAACCACATCGCCGATGCTTGTCAGCCCGACCAGAACGCCCGAACCGTCGGCATTGCGCAGACCGCGCTTAACGTTGTATTTGTCGAACAGGTCCTTGTCGATTTGGCACGATTGGCCAACTAATCTTGAAACGTCGGAAATGAAATTCTCCATTTTCTTGTTGTTTAATCGTTTAACTGTTTAATTGGTGAATTGGTGAATCGGTTGTTTCGGCAATTCGGACGCGATGAATCGCGTCCCTACCAACACCTAACACCTAACACCCAACACCATTTACATATTCGTTGTTCAAAACTCTTTAATCTAATGCCTAATTACAAATTTTTAATCAGCGCGTCAGCGAATTCCGATGTCGAGAGTTTTGTGGCGCCTTCCATCATTCGGTGCAGGTCGTAGGTGACGGTTTTCTGCGAGATGGTTTTGCTCATAGCCTTGCGGATGCCGTCGGCGGCCTCGGTCCAGCCCATATAGTCGAGCATCATAGCGCCTGAAAGCAGCAGCGAGCCCGGGTTCGAAACGTTCTTGCCAGTGTATTTCGGTGCAGTTCCGTGAGTTGCCTCAAAAATGGCGTATCCGCTCTGATAGTTGATGTTGGCTCCAGGTGCAATGCCGATGCCGCCCACGCAGGCTGCCAGAGCGTCTGAAATATAGTCGCCGTTCAGGTTCAGCGTTGCAATCACCGAATACTCGGCAGGACGGGTCAGAATCTGCTGCAGGAAAGCGTCTGCAATACAATCTTTTATGATGATTTTGCCCGATTTTGCCGCTGCGTCCATTTCGGCGTTGGCCGTCTCCTCGCCAACTTCCTTCTTGCGGGCCTCCCATTGGTTCCAGGTGTAAACCTTGTCGGCGAACTCGCGCTCGGCCAGTTCGTAGCCCCAAATCTTGAACGCACCTTCGGTGAACTTCATAATGTTGCCCTTATGCACAAACGTAACCGACGGTTTTTTGTGGTCGATGGCGTACTGAATGGCCGCGCGGACAAGGCGCTCGGTGCCTTCTTGGCTCACAGGCTTGATGCCGATGCTCGACGACTCGGGGAAGCGAATCTTCTTAACGCCCATTTCCTCAATCAGGAACTTCTTGATTTTCAAATTTTCAGGCGTGCCGTTCATATATTCAATGCCAGCGTAAATATCCTCGGTGTTCTCGCGGAAGATGCACATATCAACCAACTCGGGGCGCTTCACAGGCGACGGTGTGCCCTCGTAATACTGCACGGGGCGCAGGCATACGTAAAGGTCGAGTGTCTGACGCAGAGCCACGTTGAGCGAGCGGATGCCGCCGCCAATCGGGGTTGTCAGCGGGCCCTTGATGCCTACCAGATATTCGCGGAAAGCGTCCAGAGTCTCGTCGGGAAGCCAACTGCCAGTGGCGTTGAAGGCTTTTTCGCCCGCCAGAACCTCTTTCCACTCAATTTTGCGCTTGCCGCCGTAGTATTTCTCCACAGCCGCGTCCATTACTTTTTGCGATGCAGGCCAGATGTCGCGGCCGATTCCGTCGCCCTCGATGAAGGGGATTACGGGGTTGTTAGGAACGTTGAGTTTACCGTTGCTGATTGTGATTTTCTCTGCCATAGTTTTATTTGTTTTTAGATTGTTTACGAATTTGATTCAATGCGCCGCCCACCTTGAACCATTCAATTTGAGCCGCGTTATAAGTGTGATTTACAGTTATTTGCTCCTGTGTTCCGTCGGCGTGGCGGATGGTCATTTTCAACGGCACGCCAGCGCTGAACGATGTCAGGCCGCTGATGGCGAAGGTGTCGTTCTCGCGGATTTTCTCATAATCGGCCTTATCGGCGAATGTGAGCGCCAGCATACCCTGTTTCTTCAGGTTGGTCTCGTGGATTCGGGCGAACGATTTGGCCAGAACCACCGCCGCACCTAGATGACGCGGCTCCATAGCGGCGTGCTCGCGGCTCGAACCCTCGCCGTAGTTCTCGTCGCCAATGATTATGCTGCGCAGCCCGCGAGCCTTGTACGAGCGTGCAAGGTCGGGAACGGCTGTGTATGAGCCAGTTGCAGTGTCGAGCACCTTGTTGGCCTCGCCGTTGAACGCGTTGATGGCGCCAATCAGCAGGTTGTTGCTGATGTTGTCAAGGTGTCCGCGGAAGCGCAGCCATTTGCCCGCCATACTGATGTGGTCGGTGGTGCACTTGCCTTTGGCCTTGATGAGCAGTTGCAGATTGTCGAAATCCTTGCCGTCCCACTCGGCAAACGGCTCCAGCAGTTGCAGACGCTCACTCTTCGGGTCCACCTTAATCTCGATGGCCGAACCGTCGGCAGGCGGTGCAATAAAGCCGTCGGGGTCAGTCACAAAGCCGCTTTTCGGCAGTTCGTCGCCCACAGGCGCGTCGAGCATAACCTCGCGACCGTCTTCAGTCAAAAGTTTGTCTTTCAGCGGGTTGAACAGCATTGAGCCCGAAATCGCCATTGCCGTAACCAGTTCGGGCGAAGCCACAAACCCGTGAGTGTTGGGGTTGCCGTCGGTGCGTTTGGCAAAGTTGCGGTTGAACGAGTGAATGATGCTGTTTTTGGCCGTCGGGTCGTCGGTGTGGCGTGCCCACTGACCGATGCACGGGCCGCAGGCGTTGGCCATAACAAGCGCGCCAATCTCCTTGAAGGCGGCAATCTGACCGTCGCGGTCGGTGGTTTTCTTCACCTGAGTCGAGCCAGGACTCACAATAAATTCGGCTTTCACCTTGATATTCTTCTCTTTAGCCTGACGAGCCACCGATGCGGCGCGGTCCAAATCCTCGTACGACGAGTTGGTGCACGAGCCAATCAGGCCAACCTCCATTTTCTCGGGATAGTTGTTCTTGCGGATATAGTCGGCAAACTGCGAGATTGGCGTTGCAAGGTCGGGCGAGAACGGTCCGTTCACGTAAGGCTCTATTTCTGAGAGATTTATATCGATGATTTGGTCGTAGAAATTCTCGGGATTGGCGTAAACCTCGGGGTCGCTTGCCAGATTGGCTGCGTTCTTCTCGGCCAGTGCGGCAATCTTCTCGCGGCCAGTGGCGCAAAGGTATTCGTGCATTTTCTTGTCGAAGGCGAAGATTGAAGTGGTTGCCCCGATTTCGGCGCCCATATTACAAATGGTGCCCTTGCCCGTTGCCGACAGCGTGGCGGCTCCCTCGCCGAAATACTCCACAATGCAGCCTGTTCCGCCCTTCACGGTGAGCAGTCCAGCCACCTTCAGAATAATATCCTTCGGCGATGCCCAGCCGTTGAGTTTTCCCGTCAGGCGGATGCCGATGAGTTTCGGCATTTTCAGTTCCCACGGCAGACCAACCATTACGTCAACAGCGTCGGCACCGCCAACACCAATGGCCACCATTCCCAGGCCGCCAGCATTGACGGTGTGCGAGTCGGTGCCAATCATCATTCCGCCAGGGAAGGCGTAGTTCTCAAGCAGCACTTGGTGGATGATTCCTGCTCCTGGTTTCCAGAATCCGATTCCGTATTTGGCGGCCACGTCGTGCAGGAAGCCGTAAACCTCGCGGTTTTGGTCGTTGGCCACTGCAAGGTCTTTTTCTGCGCCCACATTGGCTTGAATCAGGTGGTCGCAGTGAACAGTTGACGGCACCATTGTGCGGCTTTTGCCAGCGTTCATAAACTGCAGCAGAGCCATTTGTGCGGTGGCGTCCTGCATAGCCACGCGGTTGGGCGCAAACAGTGCGTAGTCGGCTCCGCGTGTGTATTTGCGGACCTCGGCCTCAGGCGACAGGTGCGCGTATAGGATTTTCTCACTCAAAGTCATCGGACGGCCCAGCATTTTGCGTGCCGCGGCCACTTTTGCGGGCAATTCGCTGTAGAATTGCTCAATCATCTCTAAATCGAATAGCATTATTTATTTGTGTTTTTTGGGAAGATGGCCTCTCCCCGATTATTGTAAATCAACATCTTAAACAATCATCAAAAGCCAGCGGCCAAATATTTATGCATCTTTCCCGCATAAATGTACGGACACTGCTTTTAAATCGCAAAGATAGCATTTTAGGGGCATTATTCCTACGGCTGCAGCTTTTTACGTTTTTTGCTTAATTTCAGCCCCAAAGAGACTTATGAACTGATAAAAATGGATTTTATCAATACTCATCAAGCAAAAAAGCCATATAAAACGGCAATGTAAGCACGGCACCGTTGCGCCCGACATTGTAATCACCAATTTTCAGTCCGTGAAAAACGTGATAGTGGTCGGGATTCTTCAGTACTGTTCGCATCGACTTGGCATTACCCGATTGGGCTTTGCATTCCAACGGACAGCACTCGCCTTTGTATCGAAGCAAAAAATCAAGTTCCAAAGTGCCTTCTTTCTGAAAATAATAGAGTTTGCGCCCCATCTTACCAAAAATGTCAGCTGCAAGATTCTCGAAAATGGCACCCTTATAGCCGTGCAAATCGCCTTGAAGAATGCTCCACGCCGTTCCATCCTCCAACATACTGACCAACAGTCCAATATCAGTCATATAAACCTTAAAACAATCGGGAATGGCATTGCCATTGAGCGGTAATTCGGTGATTGTAGTGTTGTAACATCTATTTATGATGCCCGCATCTTCAATCCATTGCAGACAACCCAGATAATCGCGCGAGCGCCCGCTTTTCCTGATTGTCGAATATTGAAACTTCTTGTTCTCTTTGGCCAACTGCGCTGGAATCGACTCAAAACACTCGCGGATGCGCGACTTGTCCTCCTGTAACGCATATTTTAGCATATCGGCCTTGTATGTATCAACGATTCCTCGCTGAATATCAGCAACTTCGTTCATATTGTTGGTCTTAAAGAATGCGGAAACGGCCTCGGGCATCCCTCCAACCACAACATAGCGAAGCAACAACTGACGCATCCGTTGGTGAATGGCCTCATTTACAGGAATCTCCTTGTTAAGACAATCGCGCAGATAGTCAATATGCTGATTTTCAATACCGTTTGCCCACAGCCACTCCTCAAAATCCATCGGATACATAGTGACAATCTGCTCAAATCCAACAGGAATCGATGCCGCACTCTCCTCCCGCTGTTCCTCTTTCGACTTGTAGCCATTCACCCCCAAAAGCGAACCTGTGCAAATAACATCGTAACGACCGTCTAATTTGAAGAATTTGAGCGATGAGCGGGCGTTCGGGCAGTCCTGTATTTCATCGAACACAAGGCACGTCTTGTTTGGCACAAATCGCGCGCCTTTAATGCCAGCCGAAATGTTAAGTGTAAGTGTGTCAACATCCAATGCGCCGGCAAAAAACGATTTGTACTCCTTGTGCTCGTGAAAATCCAGATAAATCACATTGTCATAATTTTTTTTTGCGAAATCCAAAACCGAACTTGTTTTGCCGCACTGACGACAACCTTTGATTACCAATGGATTACGGTTTTCTCGTTCTTTCCACTGAATTAGCACCGATTCAATTTTTCTACGATACATTTTTTGCGTCATTTTGGTTCCGAAGGTATCTGTTGATTTTCAAATATTTAACACTTTTCGGGGCGAGTTTTCGCCACAAATATACATTTTTATTGGCGACTTTTTTACAAATCATTACACTTTTCGTGGGGAGTTTTTGACAAACTGCTACACTTTTCGGGGCGAGTTTTGAATTATTGTGGGGTTGTGAGGCGTTTTTTCTAACCGATTTAACCTGATTCAAATCCGAATTAAACACCGGCAATGTCTCATTTTATCCGAAAAATATTCACACATATATCGGTTGCCGTTGTACTACTACCCGACGGCCGAAAAACAAAAAACACCCCTCGCCGATTGTGGCACGGCTTTTGTATGGTTGGCGCGGCCGCGAAAATATGCGGCACTTTTTGGAAAACTATTTTGAAAACTAAAAAACTAAAAATTTCAGACAAATGAAGAAACAACTTCTTTTGATGGTCGGCTCGGTGCTGACCGCGACAACCACGGCAATGGCCGGCGGCATCCTGACAAACACCAACCAGAGTGTTGACTTTCTGCGCAATCCGGCACGCGACGGCGCCATTGGTCTCGACGGCGTTTACTCAAACCCGGCCGGCGTGGCTTTCCTCGACGAGGGCTTTCATTTGGCCTTCAACTGGCAGTACGCACATCAGACGCGCACCATCGAATCAACCAATCCGCTTTTCACGCTTGGGCGGAAAAACAACGGCTCGGCAACCAAAACATTTGAGGGTGTGGCCGATGCGCCCATCATTCCTTCGCTGCAAGGCGCCTATAACACCGGAAACTGGAGCATCCAGTTCAACTTCTCGGTTCCGGGCGGTGGTGGCAAATGCGAGTTCGACAACGGCCTGGGCTCATTTGAGAGCGTTGTTGGCAACATTGGCAGCCAGCTGCAACCGCTTGGCGTGACCGGCTACGATATGAACGGCTATATGCAGGGCAAGCAGTACTATTTCGGCTTCCAGCTTGGCGCGGCCTACAAAGTTACTGATAATCTGTCGGTTTACGGCGGTTTGCGCGTGCTCTACGGAACGGCGTCGTACAAGGCCAAAATCAGCGACATTATGGTTAAAACAGGCGAAAACTACGTGGAGTTTGGCGCTTTTCTGCAAGGTACCACAGCTACTCTCGACAACAATTTGCTTCAGGTGAACGCCGGAATTGAACAGGTTAATGCTGGCTTGGAGCAGGTGAACGCGGGCATCGCCCAATACCAGAGCGCCGGAGCCGAAGTTCCTGTCGAGCTTTCGGCAAAACAAACCGAGCTGACAGCCAAGCAGACCGAACTGGCCACCACAAAAGCCACCATTGAGGGCACTTTGCAGAAATTCGGCGCGTTGGAAAAATACTCGCAGGGTGTGAATCTGCAATGTGACCAGACTGGCGTTGGCGTGGCTCCGGTCATCGGCATCGATTATAAGCTGGAGAAATTCAATTTTGCCGCCAAATACGAGTTCCGCACCCCGATGAAGATGAAAAACAAATCGACTGTGAACGAGGCCAGCGAGATTCCGGCTGTGAACAAGTTCCGCGACGGCGACAAGGTTGACGAGGACGCGCCGGCACTGCTCACCGTGGGCGCCCAATGGAGCATTCTCGACAATCTGCGCCTGAACCTCGGCTACCACCACTTCTTCGACCAGAATGTGAAATGGTACAACAACTCGCAGGACCTGCTCGACGGCAACACCAACGAGTATTTGGGCGGCCTTGAGTGGGACATTAACGATAAACTGACCGCCTCGGCCGGCCTGCAGCTCACCCGCTACCCCTTGACTGACGAATATATGAACGATATGTCGTTTGTGGTTGACTCGTACAGCTTCGGCTTCGGCGTGGCGTATAAAGTGACTGACAATATGAAGCTCACCGCCGCTTACTTCCAGACCAACTACGAGGATTACGAGAAGGTGACCTCGGTTGAGCCGCTCATCAGCGACAAGTTCACCCGCACCAACCGCGTGCTCGGCCTTGGCATTGAGGTGAATTTCTAAGACGTCTTAGCTATATAATTTATATTGAATGATGAGAGCCGTTTCTTTCGGGAAGCGGCTCTTGTTGTTTTTAGCAATTAGTTGCGTTTTTCGAAAATGAAACGAACAATTACTTAATCGGCTCATTGGGGTTGTTAAGCAGATTATTATGTCAATGTAATATAGTATAACTACAACTTTAGGGTTCAACTTTATATTTCACATTATTACTATTAAGAAAATCCTTAATAATATCGATATGAACACATCTACCCAAGTGAATAAAAGAATAATCATTTACTTTTTTCTTCTTCCCATTAACTATGATTTCTCTGTTTATTTGATCAAAACCTAAAGGTAAAGTAACGGTTTCTGATTGCATACCATAAATAATTCCATTTACATCAAAAAGTGGCCCACCACTTTGTCCTTTTAGTCCTGGCGTACTCAATTCTATTCCACATAGAGTGTTATTATCGGTAACAAGTCGTGTCACAATACCATCAATTGGAAACCTCGGAGAGTATTCTCCTCCATTATTTAACCAAACAATGTCATCTGTTGATTCATCATACTGATAATTTGAAAATTCCGGGTACGGATACCCTAATCTGCATAATGACATTCCAGACTTAATATTTTCACTATTTTTTGCAAAGACTGGATAATCAGAACAAAGTATCTCGTTGAAACCCTCAAATTTTATCAAGGATAAATCATAAATAGGATGATTTAGCCATCTAATTTCTGTAAATTCATCAACAACATCAACAAACAGATTTTTTAATTGAACCGTTACCGGTGTTTTTGTTGAATAGCCATATTTTTTTTCTAATATCTGACGCGATTCCCTTATATTTACTTTTGAAGTTAACGCATTCAATTCATCTTTAAAATGATTGTAGTTCTCGTTTATTGAGTTTCCTGGTGCAATAAGTCCCTCTATAACGTGTTTACAAGTGATGGCATACCCCTCATCATTGATTACCATCAATGTAGAACAAGCAGGTTCTATTTCTGTACTCCCATAATTTCTAAGGATTGAATGTATGGGACGTGTGAAATTTGATACTTTTTCTATCGCTTTTACAAACATATTTATTGTGAATTTAGTTTTTCCCCTTCAAAAACATCTAAACAATAGTTAAATACTGTTTCCTTTTATTATTGTTATAAACATACTACTTTCTTTGATGGCAAAACGAGTTGTTAAATACTCTTTTTTGACAACTTTATAACAAATTTTTAGTTGCGGATGACAGAGATTGATGGGCTTTGCCGGTGTCTGTGTAAATCACATAAAATAAGCGCCTTCTACGTTCAAATAGGGCACAAAAAAAGCCTCTGCATTTGCAGAAGCTTCAGGGTGCCCAGAACAAGACTCGAACTTGCACAGCCTAACGGCCACTACCCCCTCAAAGTAGCGTGTCTACCAATTTCACCATCTGGGCATTCGATTAAAGAACTTTTTGTGGTGCCTAAGACAGGACTCGAACCTGCACGTTATTGCTAACACTAGTCCCTGAAACTAGCGCGTCTACCAATTCCGCCACTTAGGCTTTCAAGCGGGTGCAAAAGTAATGTTTTTTTGATTATTGCAAGCAGAAAATGCAATTTATCGAAAAATAATCAAAATCAGTTTGCATCCGGCTAATTATTAGGCGTTTATCGGGACAATCAGATGGAAAACCGACCCTTTTCCAAGCTCCGATTCAACCAAAATCTCGCCGTGAAGCATTTTTGCGAACGATTGTGAGATGGCAAGGCCCAATCCGGTGCCGCGGCTGCTGGCCTTGTTTTTGGTGACTTGGAAGAATCTTTCGAAAATCTGCTGCTTGTTTTCATCCGAAATGCCGATGCCGGTATCCTCCACAAAGAAATCGACCTGCTTGTCGGAAACCGAATAGCCGAACTTCACTCCTCCCTTGTCGGTGAATTTTATGGCGTTTGTGAGCAGGTTCGTCAGAATCTGCGCCAGCTTGGTCTCGTCGGAATAAATGGCCAGACGCCTGTCGGCCGGAGCAACATATTCGAGGCTGATGTTCTTGTCCTGAGCCTGCTGTAGGAAGATGCGGTGCAGCCGGTTGAGCATCTCGTCGAGCATAATGCGGTTCACGGCAACCGAAACGCGCCCCAGCTGAATGTCGGACATCACCAGCATATCCGACACAATGCCCAGAAGCTGGTTGCAGCTGTTGCTTATAATATTGGTGTACGATTTCAGGGTTGCGGCCGGCAGATTGTCGCTGTCGCTGATGATTTCGGCAAAGCCCGAAATGGCGTTGAGCGGCGTCCGCACCTCGTGCGACAGGTTCTGAAGCAGCGTCTCCTTCATACGGTCCGACTGCTCGGCCTTGCTCAAAGCCTTCATCAGCTCCATCTGCATATTCTTCTGGTCGGTAATGTTGTCTTTTACTGACACATAACCGGTTATTTTATTGTTGCTCTGGTCGTAGATTGGCGATATACGGATGTTGTACCAAATGGCGTCGTTCTGGTTTGCCTGGTACTCGCCGCTGACGAATCCGGTTTCCATAAGTTTCTGATACATCGCCTTATGCTGCTTGTTGTTAAGGTCGAATTCCTTTATCGGCTGACCAATGATGTCGGCCGAAGTCAGGTTGTGGGCCTCGAAAACCTTGTCGTTGGCATAAACGGCAATCCAGTTGCTGTCGTAGATGATGAATTCGCTCTGCGACTGGTTGATTGACTCAACAAGCTGATAGTTGGTTTGTTGGGCAATCTTGAGCGCGGTAATGTCAGTTACTGATATAATGCTGCTCCGCTGCTTTTGGTTGTCGGTTTCAAAGATTGAGAAATTCAGCAGCACGTTGACCTTGCGGCCCGATTTCCGGAGGAACACCGTCTCGAATGAGTGCACCGCCATATTGCTTGGCACTTGAAGGGCTTTCCGGTTAAGGCGCTCCAGCTCGCTCTGCGACATAATGCGCTTCAAGCCTTTGTCGAGCAGCTCGTCGGCATTATAGCCGGTCAGTCGGTAGAATTCGTTGTTGCAGTCGAAAATGTTGTATCCGTGAATCAGACCGATGGCTGTTGGCGATGTGGCGTAGATGGCGTCGATGCGACGGCGCTTCTCCTCCAGCTCGCGCTCCAGAAGCTCCATTCGGGTGATGTCCTGCACAATTCCCACAACGCGCCCCGACTCTTTCAGCGTGCCGCCCGAGATGTTCAGGTGCTTTACATTGTTTTTCTTGGTGCGGACGTGGCAGTCGAAACTCATAAACGTCTCGCCCCGCTCTCTTGCGGCAACGCTTTCCTCCAGATATTTCCGTCCCTCTTCGTCGAATATCTCCATCAGCAAGTCGATGTTTATGACTTTGGCATCGTCGCCAAGGTCGAGCGTCTGGCTGGTCGCCTCGTCGATTTTGATTGTCTTGCCACCTTCTATCGACTCCCAGCAGCCGATGTGCGCGGCTTTCTGCGTGTCTTTGAGCAGTGCGTGGCTCTTGGCGATGGACAGGGTGGCGTTTTTCTGCTCGGTGATGTCGCTGGCGGTCCAAATCACCGACTGCGGCGTCAGCAGTTTGCCCGAGAGGTGAATCCAGGCCGAATCGCCTTTGAACGAAACCGCCTCGAAATCAATCGTGTATCTGTCGCCTTTGGCCATTGTTTGATAGGCTTCGGCTTTAATGCGGACATAATCGTCGTAGTTTTTGAACACGCACGATATTGGCTTGTCCTTCATATAATCGAGGGTGTAGCCAAGCATTTCGTTCTTGTTGGCCCATTGAATGCCTTCTTGAGTGTAAAGCGCCACCAAAGGTTCAAGAGCCCCAAGCATAGTGCTTTGCATTGTGTTGAGCTCCGAGAGCTTGCTGGCTATGGCCTTCTGCTCGGTGATGTCCTGCATTGTGCCAAAGAACGATTTGATGTTGAAATTCTCGTCGAAGATGAAGTTGCCGGTTACGCTGATGGTGCGTATCTGCTTGTCGGTCTGTCGGATAATCTCGCAGTCGAAATTCTCGAAGATGTTGGAATTGATAACCTTGTCGAGATGCGAAACAACAATCTCGTGGCTTTCGGGAGTGAGTATGAACTCCAGACTGCGCAGCGGGCAGCTAATCTGGAACGGCAGGCCGAAAATCTCGTAAACGTGCTCGTCGCCCAAAAAGTCGTGAGTCTCAGTATTTATTTCCCAAAGGCCGATGCCCGAATCGTTGCGTGAGAGGTATTTGCGGCGCACGTACTCAATGTTGCGCAGCTTCTCCTCCTGAAGCGTGATGTCGACGCCGGTGGCGTACAGATAACCGTCGATTACCTGCGACGACCACGACAGATAGCGTGTTGTGCCGTCTTTGTGTATGGCTTTGTTTTTGAACGGGAAATTGACGCCCTCGCTCTTAAAAATCGCCTTAATCTGTTGCTCGCCGCGCGCCATATCGTCGGAGTGCACAAGCTGCATAATATGCTTTCCAATAAGCTCTTTGGGCTGATATCCGAATATTTTGAAACAGGTTGGGTTTATCCTCACAACACAGCAATCGGAGTCCAAAACAAGCATCAAATCGTTGCTGTTTTCGAAAAACAGGTCAAACGCCGTTTGAACGTCAAATTTTTCCATATTAATTTAGTTTCGAAAAGATTTTTGAAAAGTAGGAAAAAAACACATCCGTTCCATCGGTTTTCTCAGTAAAAACGTGTTTCTCTTATTTTTTCCCGATGACTATTGCGTATTTAATTTATGCACTTACCTTTGCACCATCAAAATAAAAAAACAGAAACGGAAATGTTACAGAAACACCATCATCATCATTGCTGCGAATCAATCTAAAGGCATTGAGGGTGATACTATGTGAATATACAGAAGGCTCGCATCAATGCGGGCCTTTCTTTTTAAAACGAAACTAATATAAACAGAAATAATATGTTACGAATTGCAGTACAGGCCAAAGGCCGATTGTTTGACGAGACAATGACAATGCTTGCGGAGTCGAGCATTAAGGTGGAATCGGGAAAGCGCACCCTGCTGGTGCCGGCAAAGAACTTCCCCGTTGAGATTCTTTATCTGCGCGACGACGATATTCCGCAGGCCGTGGCGAGCGGCATTGCCGACGTGGGCATTGTTGGCGAGAACGAGTATGAAGAGCGTCAGGAAGACGCGGAGATTATCAAGCGCTTGGACTTCAGCAAGTGCCGTCTGTCGCTGGCCATCCCAAAAGAGATTGACTACAAGGGACTTGAGTGGTTCAACGGAAAGAAGATTGCCACTTCGTACCCTGGAATCCTGAAACGTTTCCTTGACCAAAACGGCATCAAGGCTGAAATCCACGTGATTACAGGTTCGGTTGAGATTGCCCCTGGTATCGGCTTGGCCGACAGCATTTTCGACATTGTAAGTTCGGGAAGCACGCTGGTGAGCAACAACCTGAAGGAAGTGGAAGTGATTATGAAATCGGAAGCCATTCTGATTGGAAATAAGAAACTTACGGCCGACAAACGCGAGATTCTGAACGAACTGCTGTTCCGCTTCGACTCGTACAAGAACGCCGAAGGCAAGAAATACATAGTGCTGAACATCCCGAACGACAAGATTGCCGCCGCAAGCGAGCTGCTGCCTGGTATGAAGGCCCCCACCATCACCAAACTGGAGACCGACGGCTGGTCGTCAATGGCTTCGGTGATTGAGGAGAAACACTTCTGGGAAATCATCGGCAAACTGAAAAACCTTGGCGCTGAAGGCATTCTGGTAATGCCGATTGAGAAAATGATTTATTAATGGTAAGGGGTAAGAGGTAAGGGTTGAGATTTTTGAATTATGAATTGCAAATTACGAACTGAGGCACAGTAGAGACGTAGCGCGCTACGTCTCTACCGCAGCGTTGCAACTATCTAAACTCTAAACACTTCCCCCTAAACTCTAAACATTCAAAACAATGAACATTATAATCAACCCCGAAAGAATTGCCTGGAAGGAGATTGTGGCGCGGCCGCTGATTGACCGTCAGAGCCTGGCGCCAATGGTGAACGACGTGCTGACGCAGGTGCGCGAGCGCGGCGACGAGGCTTTGCGCGAACTGACGCTGAAATTCGACAAGGTGGTGCCCGAAAGTTGGCTCGCAAGTGAGCAGGAATTCAACGAGTCCGAGGCCAAACTGTCTGATAATCTGAAAAATGCCATCCGCACGGCGAAAGATAACATTGCCAAATTCCATCAGGCGCAAATGCCCAAGCAGGTTGAAGTGGAGACCGCCGAAGGGGTGCGCTGCTGGCAGAAGGCAACGCCGATAAACCGCATCGGGCTTTATGTTCCTGGCGGTTCCGCCCCACTCTTTTCGACGGTTCTAATGCTGGCCATTCCGGCGCAGATTGCTGGTTGCGAGGAAGTTGTGCTCTGCACGCCGCCTAACAAGGAAGGCAAAATCAACCCTGCCATTCTGTTCGCCGCAAGGCTGACGGGCGTTCGGCGGGTGTTCAAGGTGGGCGGCTCGCAGGCCATTGCGGCTATGGCGTTCGGCACGGAGACCATTCCGCAGGTTGATAAGATTTTCGGCCCTGGCAACCAATATGTTACGTGCGCCAAGCAACTCGTTTCGTCAATGGGTGTGGCTATTGATATGCCCGCTGGACCGTCGGAGGTGCTGGTGGTAGTTGACGACCAAACGCCTGTGCAGTTCGCTGCCGCCGACCTGCTCTCGCAAGCCGAGCACGGCCCTGACAGTCAGGTGGTTCTGGTGTCGCTCTCGCAGCACAAGATTGAGGACGTTTGGCAGGAGACGCAGCGCCAACTCGACGAACTGCCGCGCCGTGAGTTCGCGCAGAAGGCGCTGGCCAACTCGCGGTTTGTCTGCTTCAACGATATTGACACGGCAATGGATTTTGTGAACGCATACGCCCCCGAGCACCTTATTCTGTCGGTGAGCAACCCCGACGACTGGGCGCAGCGCGTGCGTCAGGCGGGCTCGGTGTTTATGGGCTACTACTCGTGCGAGAGCGCAGGCGACTACGCTTCGGGCACCAACCATACGCTGCCCACCAACGGCTATGCCCGCGCCTACAGCGGTGTGAATATCGACAGTTTTATGAAAAAGATTACATTTCAGCAACTTACAGCCGACGGAATCCGACATTTGGGCCCCGTGATTGAGACAATGGCCGCCGCCGAAATGCTCGACGGACACAAGAATGCTGTGACGGTGAGGCTGAAGGCGGTAAATGATTGAATTTGAACACAGATAACACAGATTTAACTGATTTTCACAGATTTAATGTTTAAAGTTTAACAGGTTTAACAGGTTTAACAGGTTTAAAATGGACTACAGACTACAGACTACAGACAACGGACTTCGGACTAATGCCTAATGCCTAGTGCCTAATGCCTAGTGCCTAATGCCTAGTGCCTAGTGCCCAACACCAAGAAAATAAACAAAATACATACAGTTATGTCAAGTTTTGATTTAAATAAAATTGTCCGCCCGAACGTGCTTGCAATGGAGCCTTATTCCTGCGCTCGCGACGAGTTTGAGGGCGAAGCCGCCGTCTTTCTGGACGCGAACGAGAATTCGCTCGGCTCGCTGGCTGGCGATGGCTACAACCGCTACCCTGACCCGCGTCAGACGCAACTGCGCGTGAAGGTGGCGAAAATAAAGGGCGTGAAACCCGAACAAGTGTTCTTCGGCAACGGCAGCGACGAGCCTATCGACTTGCTTTTCAGGGCTTTCTGCCGCCCCACGATTGACCGCGCCATTATCAATCCGCCCACCTACGGAATGTATAAGGTGCAGGCCGCAATCAACGAGACGCCGATTGACGAGATTCTGTTAACGCCTGATTTTCAGTTGCAAACCGATAAGATTCTGGCTGCGGTAACGCCCAACACAAAGTTGATTTTCGTCTGCTCGCCGAACAATCCGTCGGGCAACCTAATGAAACGTGCTGATATTGTGAGACTTATCGAGAATTTCAACGGCATTGTGGTGGTTGACGAGGCGTATATCGATTTTGCTGAAACAGAGTCGTTTACGCAACTGATTGACCGCTACCCCAACCTGATTGTGCTGCAAACGTTCAGCAAGGCCTGGGGAATGGCCGCACTGCGTTGCGGAATGGCCTTTGCGCAGAAACAGGTGATTGACGTGCTGCTCAAAATCAAGTACCCCTACAACATTAACATTCTCACGCAAGAGACTGTGTTTAAGGCACTTGACCGCGAGGCGGAGAAAAACGCAATGGTGAAGGAGATTCTTGCCAACCGCGCCGAACTGATTCGCAGGCTAAACGCTTGTAAATGTGTTGAATGCACCTACCCCACCAATGCCAATTTTGTGCTGGCGAAGGTTACTGACGCGCCCGCAATCTACCGCTATCTGGTGAGCCGCGGAATCATTGTCCGCAGCCGCCACAACGTTGCGCTCTGCACCAACGGACTGCGCATTACGGTGGGCAAAGCGGGCGAAGACGACACTTTGATTAACGCTTTAAATGAATTTGGTAAAACATTGTAAAACAGTTAATAATAACTCGCTCTGACTCGGCTGTCGCCGAGTGCACAGATTACACTGATTTGCACAGACATAAATAACGCTAACTTATTAATACATAACGATATGACTAAACGCAGAGCATTGTTTATCGACCGCGACGGCACGCTGATTGTTGAGCCGCCCGTAACGTTTCAGGTTGACAATCTCGACCAACTCGAGTTTCTGCCTGGAGTTTTGCGGAATCTCTATTTCATTCGCAAAAACCTTGATTTTGAATTGGTTATCGTCTCGAATCAGGACGGATTGGGCACGCCGTCGAATCCGCAGGAGAACTTCGACAAGGTTCAGGCAAAAATGCTGCAAACATTTGAAAACGAGGGCGTAACGTTCGACGACATACTTATCGACCCGTCGCTGCCCGAAGAGAACAAACCAACGCGCAAGCCTGGCATTGCTATGCTAACTAAATATACGTCAGGCGATTACGACCTTGAGAACTCGTATGTGATTGGCGACCGCCCCACCGATATGCAAATGGCGCAGAACCTTGGCTGCAAAGGCTTGTATCTTGGCACAGAGGAAGTTGCACTGCCCAACTGCCGCGCCTGCAAGAACTGGGACGAGGTTTGCGAGATTGTGTTTGCTGGCGAGCGCGTGGCCACCGTGCAGCGCACCACCAAAGAGACCGACATTTATATCAAAATAAACCTTGACGGCACTGGTAAGTGCAACATTTCCACAGGTTTAGGCTTCTTCGACCATATGCTTGAGCAGATTGGCCGTCACTCGGGCAGCGACCTTGATATCCGTGTGAAAGGCGACCTGAACGTTGACGAGCACCACACCATTGAGGACACCGCAATCGCGCTCGGCGAGGCCATTCTGAAGGCTCTGGGCGACAAGCGCGGCATTGAGCGCTACGGCTTCTGCCTGCCAATGGACGACTGCCTGTGCAGCGTGGCACTCGATTTCGGCGGCCGTCCCTGGCTGGTTTACGACGCCAAATTCACCCGCGAGAAGATTGGCGACGTGCCCACCGAAATGTTCCTGCACTTCTTCAAGAGTTTGAGCGACGCGGCTCGTATGAATCTGAATATCAAGGCCGAAGGCGACAACGAGCACCACAAGATTGAAGGCATTTTCAAGGCGCTGGCAAAATCAATCAAAATGGCTGTGAAGCGGGATATTTACAAGTATGAACTGCCGAGCACGAAGGGAGTACTATAGTTAGGATTTAGGATTTAGAAATTAGGAATTTTGAATTTAGAATTTAGAATTCAGAATAAATTGTTAACAATTAAATATTTACTGTTATGAGAAGGTTGGTTTGGGCAGCGATGGGCATAGCATTGATTTCGATGGTGTTTGCAAATTGCAAAAAAGAAGACCCAACCTATTCGGTTCAAGTTACTGCCACCGAAGGCGGAACCGTTGAAGGGCAAAACGGCGAGTACAAAGAAGGCGAAACGGTTGTGTTTACGGCGATTCCCGCCGATGGCTACTGTTTTAGCCAATGGAGCGATGGCAGCACCAAAAATCCACGAAACATTACCATTCGTAACAAAGATGTTAGTCTGGCAGCATTGTTTTTCACCACCGTTGATTTTGGTCTTGAAAGTGGTACGCTTTGGGCTACTTGCAACATAGGCGCTGCCAACCCGTGGAACTATGGCGATTATTACGCTTGGGGTGAAACTCAAACAAAAGACGAATACAATTGGGATACATATAAGTATCAGTATCGCAAAGGTGATTGGAACTTGTTAACCAAATATTGCTACGATGCTGAATATGGCAACAATGGCTTCACCGATGCCCTTACCACACTTGTAGCAGCCGACGATGCCGCCACCGCCGCATTTGGTGAAGGCTGGGCAATGTCCACCAACGCAGAGTGGAGGGAACTTGGCAACCAATGCTATTGGGTTTGGACTGAAAACTACAATAATCAGAACGTAAGAGGTTACATTGTTTACAAAGCAAAGTCGGAAGGTGACAAAGGAACTAAAGTATTTAGTGACGGCACGCCTTCAGCGTCATACTCTTTGGCCGACGCGCATATTTTCCTTCCCGCGGCAGGTGATTACTTCGGCAGTAGCGTCTGCGATGTAGGCAACTACGGTCGCTATTGGTCGAGTTCGCTCGACGAAAACACCCCGTATTGGGCTTGGTACTGCTTCTTCGACAGCAGCGATGTGCGCCCGTTGTTCGACTCCCGCTCCTTTGGGTTCTCTGTTCGTCCCGTCAAGCGGCCATAAAGCCTTTAAACTTAAAACTTAAAACTTAAAAAACTTATAACTCTCAATGAAATTAGCAATTGTAAAATACAACGCTGGCAATGTGCAGTCGGTTGAGTTTGCGCTTAACCGTTTGGGAATCAACCCCATTGTGACCGATGATGTGCGCGAACTGCAAACCGCCGACAAGGTGATTTTCCCTGGCGTGGGCGAAGCGAGCAGCGCAATGGACTATCTGCGCAAGCGCGGTTTGGATAAGGTAATCAAGGAGTTACGGCAGCCTGTGCTGGGTATCTGCCTTGGAATGCAACTGATGTGCCGCCACTCGGAGGAGAACAACACCGACTGTCTGGGCATTGTCGACCTGAATGTCAGCAAGTTCCCCCCACTCGACAAAGTGCCGCATATGGGCTGGAACTCAATCCGTTGCGCCGACAATCCGCTCTTCCGCGGCCTACCCGACGAGCCATTCGTCTATTTCGTCCACAGTTATCACGCCGAAATTGGTGAGGCCACAATCTGCACGTCGGAGTACATTGAACCCTTCACGGCAGGCTTGTGCAAAGACAATTTCTTCGGCCTGCAGTTCCACCCCGAAAAGAGCGGCGCTGTTGGTCAGCAAATTCTGCAAAATTTTGTAAATCTATAAGATATGGAAATAATACCTGCAATCGACATAATTGGCGGGCAGTGCGTGCGGCTCACGCAGGGCGATTACAGCCGAATGACCGTCTATGCAAAAAATCCGCTCGACGTGGCGCTGCAGTTCTGCGACGCTGGAATCCGCCGCCTGCACCTTGTGGACCTTGACGGCGCAAAGGCTGGCCACATAATCAACTACAAGACCATTGAACTGATTGCGGGCCGTACGCCGCTGGTAATCGATTTTGGCGGCGGCCTGAACAGCCACGACGACCTGCGCATTGCCTTCAGTTCTGGCGCTCAAATGGTTACGGGCGGAAGCATTGCCGTGCGTCAGCCCGAAACGTTCCGCCAATGGCTGAAGGATTTCGGTCCCGAAAAGATTATTCTGGGTGCCGACGCGCGCAACGGAAAAATCGCCATAAAAGGTTGGCAGGAAGAGTCGGAACTGACTATCAACCAACTGATTGACAACTACAAAGCCGACGGAATCGACAAGATTATCTGCACCGACATTTCGAAGGACGGCGCAATGAAAGGCCCGTCGTTTGAGTTGTACAACAGCCTGATGCGCGATTTCCCCGAGCAGAAGTTCATTGCAAGCGGCGGCATATCGTGCTTCGACGACGTGCTGAAACTGAAAATCAACGGAATGTACGGCGCCATTATCGGCAAAGCCATTTACGAGAAAACCATAACAATGAAGCAGTTGGAGCAGTTGGCAATGGAGAATTAGAAATTTAAAATTTAAAATTTAAAATTTAAAATTGGACTACAGACTACAGACAATGCTGCCTTTTGCCTAATGCCCAACACCTAACACCTAAAGAATATGTTAACCAAACGAATAATCCCCTGCCTTGACGTGAAGAACGGCCGCACAGTTAAAGGCGTGAATTTCCTTGAGTTGCGCGACGCTGGCGACCCTGTTGAGTTGGGCGCGCTCTATGCCCGCAACGGTGCCGACGAACTTTGCTTTCTCGACATTTCGGCCACTCTTGAGCAGCGCAAGACGTTTGCCGAACTGGTGCGCGAGATTGCCCGCAACGTGAACATTCCGTTCACCGTGGGCGGCGGAATCGGCAGTGTGGCCGAAGTGGGCACGTTGCTCAACGCTGGTGCCGACAAGATTACCGTGAACTCGGCGGCGGTGCGCAATCCGCAACTAATCAGCGATTTGGCTGGGCAGTTCGGGTCGCAGTGCGTGGTTCTGGCCATTGACACCAAGTTCGACAACGGCGAGTGGTTCGTCTACACCCACGGCGGGACACGCCCCACCCCCATTCGCACAACCGACTGGGCGCGAGAGGCTTACAACCGCGGCGCAGGCGAGATTCTGCTCACAAGTATGAACCACGACGGCACCAAAAACGGCTTTGCGCTCGACATAACAAGCACCATATCGCAAATGGTTAATATTCCTGTGATTGCGTCGGGTGGCGCAGGCACAATGGCGCACTTTGTCGACGTCTTCCGCGAAGGCCGCGCCGATGCCGCACTTGCTGCAAGCATTTTCCACTTCAAGGAAATTGAGATTATGGACTTGAAGAAATACCTGAAAGAGAACGGGATAAGTGTGAGGATTTGAAAGACGACGGACTACAGACGATAGAATCAGGATTTGCTATGAACCTCAAGGCTGTAATGTTCGATATGGACGGCGTCATCTTCAACAGTATGCCGCTGCACGCAAAGGCTTGGGTTAAGGCTTTCGCCGAAGTGGGTGTCGATTTTACTGAGTATCAGGTGTATCTGAACGAAGGCCGCACCGGCGCCGACACCATCGACGAGCAGTTTTTGAAGTTTTTCGGCCGCCACAGCACCCCCGACGAGCAGCAGGAAATATACCGCATCAAGAGCGGTTTTTTCCGTCAGATGCCCGCTCCCGGCCTCATCGACAATATTACCGATGTGGTGCGGTTTCTGGCCGACAGCGGCATTGCGCGCACCATTGTGACTGGCTCGGGCGAAAGCTCCACCCTCGACCGTGTGGAGCGCATCTTCGGGCCGATGTTCAGCCGCGAGCTGATGGTTACCGCCCGCGATGTGAAGCACGGCAAGCCAAACCCCGAGCCGTATCTGATGGGACTGCGGAAACTCGGCGTGCAGCCCGGCGAGGCCGTTGTGGTTGAGAATGCGCCGCTGGGTGTGAAAGCCGGACGGGCCGCCGGAGTGTTCACCATTGCCGTCAACACCGGCATTTTGAGCCGCTCCGACCTTGAGGCCGCCGGAGCCAACCTGGTGCTCGACAATATGTTACAGTTGAAAGACACACTGGCGGAAATGATTGGGAAAAACGAAAATGATAAAATAAAACCGGACACGAACAGATATAACGGACGCGATGAATCACATTCCAACAATAAAACGGACGCGATGAATCGCGTCCCTACAATTGATAATTTAAAAATCCTAAATTCTAATTTCTAAATCCTAAATTCTAATTTCTAAATCCTAAATGACAATGATTCCTGATTTTGACAAAGACCCGAACGGATTGCTGCCGGCAATTGTTCAGGATGCCAACACTGGCAAGGTGCTGATGCTGGCCTATATGAACCGCGAATCGTACGAACTGACGCTGAAAACAGGCAAGGCCACCTTCTACTCGCGCAGCCGCAAGCAGTTGTGGCTCAAGGGCGAGACGTCGGGGCATTTTATGATGGTGAAGCAGGTTTTTCTCGACTGCGACCTCGACACCATTCTTGTGAAAGCCGAACCTTGCGGCCCAGCCTGCCACACGGGCTCTGAAAGCTGCTTTTTCAATGAGGTGAAGATGTAAGGTTGGTTTTCGCTGACGCGAGAAATTGAAACAAAATTTTAATAAAAAATTGATTTTAAAATTTTGCATAATTTTTTGAATCAATTTTCTAAAAATTTCCGTCCGAAGGACGCATAAACATAAAGGCAATCGCACACAAAAAAAGCCGGTGAACCTTAATCCACCGGCCTTTTTGTTATAGCAGCGTAACCGCCGTTTCTATTTCAGTTTCTCCAAAATCTCACGCATCTGCGCTTTCAGCTCGTCTATCTCCTTCTGCTGGCTCTCGATGATGGCCTGCTGCTCCTTCATTGCCTCGATGAGTACCGGGGTGAGTTTTGAGTAATCAACCGCCTTGTAGCCGTTGTTGTCGGTTGAGACTAACTCGGGCAAAATGGTTTCTATCTCTTGGGCAATCACGCCAATCTGCTTCTTGTCATTAAACTCATAATGCAGAGTGCTATCATCTTCCATTGTGTTTGGCATAGCCTTAAGTTCGTCAGCGTTCTTCCAGTAGTAGCTTACGCCACGCAGTTTCAGCACTTTATCCAACGCGCCACCAAGTTGTTGAACATTTTTCTTCAAACGCTCGTCAGATGATGTGCAGCTGCCCGTATAAGTAATACTACCTTTAACATAAACAGCACCATCAAAATATCCAGCATAAGTGCTACCACTTGCATAAATACCATAATTGGTTGAATTAGTGCCACTTGCAGCTGCTCTCACGGCATAGTTGTATGCATAATTGCCACTTGCGGCTGCATATACACCATAGTTTGTGTTTTTATAAGAAGTGGAATATCCATTTCCGGATGAAGTTGCACTTGCACCATAGTTTGTGGCACCACCAGTTGATGAACCAGAACCACTTGCTGTTGCCAAAACTCCGTGATTGGTTGAGTTTGTAGAGTTTGGGCCAGTTGCCTTACCATATAGACCATAATTCTGAACGTTGCTGTTTTTGGCAATACCATAAACTCCGTAATTGTATGATGCGCTGCTGCTTTCTGCACTTCCATACAAACCATAGCCTGTACCAGTAGCTCCATTATTGATACTCTTCAAACCCTGAGTTGTTGAATATGCATAACTGTTTGTGACATTCACACCTGTTGCCGAAGTGCTATTGACGAAATTTCCATATCTGCCATAAATGTTATTCCAACGGTATGTGGTATTTCCTAAATCATAAGTTGTAGTGGCAGATGGTGTTATGTGCCCTGCCATTGTAAGTGCTCCGTTAAGTGTTGTGTTGCCATTTTTGAGCATTACAAGTGCATCGTGTCTTTGTGTTGATGAAGCTCCTGTACCATTTCCTATAACAAACAGTCTGTCGTTATTATTTGCTTCGGTTGTGCTCGCTGGTGTGTAATTAGTATTATAATAACCAATTGCCGTTTCGCCGTACGAAATTGCAAGTGTCGACGCACCTATAGCATAAGAGTAATCTCCTTGGGCTGAACCTTTTAAAGAATAAGAATACTTGCCACTAGCTGAACCACCTAAAGCATAAGAGTAATCTCCACTGACAGTACCTCCTAAAGCATAAGAGTAATTGCCGCTAGCTGTACCTCTTAATGCATAAGACTGCTCACCGCTGGCAGTTGCGTTAGTACCTAATGCAACAGAGTTTGGAGCACTAGCAGTTGCGCGGTTTCCCAGAGCTATCGAACTAGTTGCTGAGGCTTTAGAACTATATCCAACGGCAACCGACGTGTTGCCTGTTGCTTCTGTCATACCGCCAATAGAAACACTTCCCGCAGTGATTTGGCTGTCTATAGTTCCTGATTTTGCATTAAAACCGATTGCGAGACCACCAATTCCGTTAGCCACCGAGTTATATCCGGCAGCAAAGTTAGCCAATCCATTTGAAACGGTTCCAAAACCTATGGCAACACTACTCGAACCATTCGCTTCCGCCATACCCAAAGCGACAGCTTTGTCTCCATTTGCTTTGGCATCAATTCCTATGGCGAAAGTTTGTTCACCGTCTGCTTCTGAGTTGCTACCAATGGCAAAACTGAAGTTGCCAACGGCTGAGGCACCATTATAATTAACTTCCGTATCATTCCAACCTATAAGTCCGAGAATTGCTTTAGATGCACTACCAATAGCGAAACTACCAATACCATTAGCTATTGCGCCCGAACCGATTGAGTAGCTGCCAGCTCCTACAGCCTGTGCCGAGTCGCCAATTGCGTAAGTTCTCTCGCTTTGGGCGTTAGCCTTTCGACCGAAAGCATAAGCGTTTGCGGCTTGGGCTTTGGCGTTTTCACCTATGGCCACCGAACTTGTACCCGATGCCGAACTGCTCATACCAAAGCTGATAGCACTTGCTTTGCTTGCGGTTGCTTTGTAACCAATTGCGGTTGCGTAATTAACACCACCAGTTACTTTGGCTTCTGTTCCCAAAGCAGTGGCATATTGGCCGGTTGTTTCCGATTTATAACCAATGGTTGTCGAATAAGAGTAGTTTGATTTGGTCTGATAGCCAATGGCTGTTGAACCACCGCTTGAACCTGCTGCCGTTGCCCCGTAGCCTAATGCCACGGTGTATTGCGTTGAAGCTGTATTGTTGTAGCCCAAAGCCAGAGAGCCTGAACCTTGTGCTTTTGAATTGTAGCCGCCTGCTATTGAGTAAGCTCCCGAAGCCGTTGAACCCGAACCCATAGCGGTGGCCGCGGTGCCCGAGGCTGTTGAGCTTGAGCCCATTGCTGTTGCCGATGTGCCTGAGGCAGTCGTACTCGAACCCATAGCCATTGCCGATTGGCCCGAAGCCTTCGATTGGTTACCAAAAGCCATTGCATACGAGTTGGTTGATTTTGCCTGGTTGCCAAAGGCTGCGGCCGATGTTCCCGCCGCTTTCGATTGGTAACCCATTGCAACAGAGTAGCTGTAAGATGCGGTATCCTGATAGCCCATTGCCACGGCGCCGGTCGATGTGGCGCGCGACTGATAGCCGCCTGCTATTGAATACTGGCCCGAAGCCGTGGTGCTTGCGCCCATTGCTGTGGACGACTGCCCCGAAGCTAAAGTGCTTGTGCCCATTGCGGTAGCGTTTTGCGCCTGTGCTTTCGAGCTGAAGCCCAAAGCCATTGATTGTGAGCTTGTGGCTTGCGCCGATTTGCCGAACGAGTAGGCATTGGCCTGAGTGGCCTGAGCGCCGTCGCCAATGGCTATTGCGCTTGTGTTCGACGCGGTGCTTCCGGTGCCCAGAGCCAACGATTTCTCGCCGCTGGCGGTGTTGCTGTAGCCGAGAGCCACAGCGCCCTGTTTAGTGGCTTTCGACTGGTAGCCGCCTGCTATCGCGTAAGCGCCCGAAGCTGTTGAGCTGTAACCCAACGCGGTGGCACACGAGCCAGAAGCGATTGTGCTGGCGCCCATTGCGGTGGCGTATTGCGCCTGAGCCTTCGAGCTGAAACCGAGCGCCATAGCCTGTGAGTTTGTGGCTTGCGCCGATTTACCGAACGAGAAGGCGTTGGTCTGTGTTGATTGTGCGCCGTCGCCAATGGCCACCGAGCTTGCGCCCGATGCTATGGCCGATTGTCCGAACACAAACGAGCTTGCGCCCGACGCCTGTGCCTGGTTGCCTATCGCTGTTGAGTAGTCGCCAGTGGCAACCGACTTGTAACCCATAGCCTGCGAGTATTCGCCTTGCGCTTTGTTCTGGAATCCGGCGTTGAAAGAGTTTGTACCAACATCGCCCGAGTTGTCAACTTGCAGATTGCCAGCCATAAAGGCATTCTTTTCAGGATACCAGTAGATGCGGTTCACCGAGTCGAGTGTTTTTGCGCTGGCGGCAAGGTCGATGTTGAAAAGATTGTACGGGTCGCCGCCCTTGGCAGCCGAGCGCCCGCTCACGGCGAAGCCCGAAGGCTCGTCGCCGCCCTTGCCCGCACCGTAGCCGCCGCGTCCGCTCACGGCAAAGCCCGATGGTGCATTGCCGTCTTTCGAGCCATCGCCGCCATTGATATAGAAGCGTGTGCTGTCGGTGTTGATGGTCATATAGTCGTCGTCGCCGCCCTTGGTTGCGTCGCGGCCGGTTACAACAAATCCGCTACGACGGGCTTTGCTGTCGGAATCGCCCTCAAAACGCACCTGAGTGCCCTCAGGGTTCACGTTCAGATAGTCGGTGCCGTCGTCCTCCTTGGTGGCGTCGCGGCCTGTAACCACAAAACCGCTGCGGCGGGCCTTGTCGCCGTCGCTACCCTCGAACTGCACCTGAGTGCCTTCGGGGTTCACATTCAGATAGTCGGTCTGCACGCCGTCTTTGGTGGCGTCGCGGCCTGTTACCACGAAACCGCTGCGGCGGGCTTTGTCGCTGTCGCTACCCTCAAACTGCACCTGAGTGCCTTCGGGGTTCACATTCAGATAGTCAGTCAGCTCGCCGTCTTTGGTGGCGTCGCGGCCTGTTACCACGAAACCGCTTCGGCGGGCCTTGTCGCTGTCGCTACCATCGAACTGCACCTGAGTACCGTCGGTGGCCACTTTCAAGTAGTTGGTCGGGTCGGTCTTGGTGGCGTCGCGGCCTGTTACCACGAATCCGCTGCGACGGGCCTTGCCGCTCTCCAGCTCATCGTCGATGAAGACTTTCGTACCCTCGTCGTTTACAGCCAGATAGTTGGCGGCGGCGCCATCCTTGGTGGCATCGCGGCCGGTTACCACGAATCCGCTGCGGCGGGCTTTGGCGTCGTTGTCGTCAACGTAAACCTTTGTACCCTCGTCGTTCACAGCCAGATAGTTGTTGCGGGTGCCGTCTTTGGTGGCGTCGCGGCCGGTTACCACGAATCCGCTGCGACGGGCCTTGCTATCGTCGTCATCCACAAACACTTGTGTTCCATCGCCGTTGATGGCCAGGAAGTCGTTGCTTGAGCCGCTCTTGGTGGCGTCGCGGCCTGTTACCACGAAACCGCTTCGGCGGGCCTTGCTTCCGGCAGAGTCATCGACAAAAACCTTGGTGCCTTCGTCGTTCACAGCCAGATAGTTATTGCGTGAGCCGTCTTTGGTGGCATCGCGGCCGGTTACCACGAAACCACTGCGGCGTGCCTTGCCATTTCCTTCATCCACAAACACTTGCGTACCATCGCCATTAATTGCGAAGAAGTCGTTATTCTCACCGTTCTTGGTGGCGTCGCGCCCGGTAACCACAAATCCGCTGCGACGGGCCTTATCGCCTGCCGAGTCATCGACAAAGACTTTGGTGCCTTCCTGGTTCACAGCAAAATAGTTGTTGGTGGCGCCGTCTTTGGTGGCGTCGCGGCCGGTAACCACAAATCCGCTGCGACGGGCCTTGCCATTACCCTCGTCAACAAACACCTGTGTGCCGTCGCCGTTGATGGCAAAGAAATCGTTGGTCTCGCCGCTCTTGGTTGCGTCGCGGCCTGTTACTACGAATCCGCTACGGCGGGCCTTGTCGCTGGCTGTGTCATCAACAAACACTTTTGTACCTTCGGTGTTGACTGCGAAATAGTTGTTTGCGGCGCCGTCTTTGGTGGCATCGCGGCCGGTAACCACGAATCCGCTGCGACGGGCCTTGCCATCGCCCTCATCCACAAACACTTGCGTACCATCGCCGTTGATGGCGAAGAAATCGTTGTTACTGCCGTCTTTGGTAGCGGCGCGGCCTGTAACCACAAATCCGCTGCGACGGGCCTTGCTGCTGGCGGTGTCGTCAACATAAATGTGAGTTCCGTCGGCGTTGATGGCGAAGAAATCGTTGGTTTCGCCGTCCTTAGTGGCATCGCGGCCTGTAACCACGAATCCGCTGCGACGGGCTTTTGCCGACTCATCGACATAGACGCGGACGCCCTCGGGGTAAACGGCGAACACGATGTTTCCGTTGCGGTCCTTCACGGCGAACAGAGGCTCGTCGGCGGAGTCGTCGGCTACGGTGTCGGCCTTCACGTCGAGTTTCTTAAGAGCAATCTCATCGGTGGCAACCCAGGTTGTGCCGTTGTGCACGAGAGTCTGGCCCTCGCGTCCGGGAACGGGCATACCGTCGCGGCCGTCGCGGCCCGGGTCGCCCTTGTCGCCTTTAAGATTGTAGGCGTACTCCTGCCCGTTGGTGAGAGTCATTGAGACAATGCCGCCCGAGTTGCTGACCGAGGCAATGCCCACGCCGTCACTACCGTCGGCGCCGGCGTCGCCCTTGTCACCCTTGTCGCCTTTCATATTATATGAGTATTCCTGTCCGTTGGTCAGCGTCATTGTAACAATTCCGCCGCTGTTGGTCACCGAAGCGATGCCCACGCCGTCGTGACCGGCCGGAGCTTTGAACTCAACCCAGTTGGTGGCGTCGTTTTTCGGTTGTGTCGATGATTTGACAGCGTTCTGCGCAATCCACATTGAGTTGACAGTGGCGTCGTCTTTGCTTTGCGCGAAGACATAGTCGCCGGCGTTGTATTCGGCATTGGCAGCCCAGTTGCCACGATTGGTAAGGCCGACACCCGGGTCACCTTTGTCACCCTTGTCGCCCTTCGGACCTTGCGGACCGGTATCGCCTTTGGCTCCGGTATCACCTTTGTCGCCTTTGGGTCCTTGCAAACCCTGCGGGCCTTGGTCGCCCTGGTCGCCCTTGTCGCCTTTGGCACCGGTGTCACCCTTGTCGCCCTTGGCTCCTTGCGGACCGGCCGGGCCTTGCAGACCTTGCTCGCCAGTGTCACCCTTGTCACCTTTATCGCCTTTGTCACCTTTCACACCTTGCGGTCCGGCAGGTCCTTGCTCGCCCTGCTCACCTTTCTCACCCTGCTCGCCTTGGTCACCCTTGTCACCTTTGTCGCCTTTCTCTCCTTGAATACCCTGATCGCCTTGGTCGCCTTTATCACCTTTATCACCCTTGTCACCTTTCACACCTTGCGGACCAGCGGGGCCTTGGATACCCTGTTCGCCTTGAGCGCCGGTATCACCCTTGTCGCCCTTGTCGCCTTTGGCACCTTTCTCGCCGGTATCACCCTTGTCGCCTTTCTCGCCGGTTTCGCCGGTATCACCTTTGTCACCTTTGTCGCCTTTCACACCCTGAGGTCCGGCGGGGCCTTGGATACCCTGTTCGCCTTGAGCGCCGGTATCACCCTTGTCGCCCTTGTCGCCTTTCACCCCCTGCGGTCCAGTTGGGCCTTGAACACCTTGTACGCCTTGGTCACCTTTGTCACCCTTGTCGCCTTTGGGTCCCAAAAGGTTGAAAGCGTAGGTCTGTCCACCTGTCATTGTGAAGGTTACAACGCCAAGAGAGTCTTTCACAACGTTGGCAATGCCGTTTCCTGCAGGTCCGGAAGGAGCCTCAAACTCAACCCAGTTGTCGGCGTCAGCGCGAGGTGCGGTCGAGCCGGATATGTCGTCGTTCTTTGCAATCCACATTGTGTTGATGGTGGCGTCTTTCAGGCTTGGCGCGAAGACGTAGTCACCAGTATTGTATGTGGTGTCGGCAATCCAGGCGCCACGGTTGGTCAGACCGGTTCCGGCCTCACCTCTGTCACCCTTCTCACCTTTCGGGCCTTGGGCACCGGTGTCACCTTTTTCTCCTTGGTCACCCTTGTCGCCCTTATCACCTTTCACACCTTGCGGACCGGCGGGGCCTTGAATACCCTGCTCGCCTTGGTCGCCGGTGTCACCTTTATCACCCTTGTCACCTTTGGCTCCTTGCGGACCAGTGGGGCCTTGAACACCCTGCTCGCCTTGGTCGCCGGTGTCACCTTTGTCACCTTTGTCACCCTTGGCACCTTTCTCACCTTGGTCGCCGGTGTCACCTTTGTCGCCTTTGTCGCCTTTGGCACCGGTGTCACCCTTGTCGCCTTTCAAGCCTTGCGGACCGGCGGGGCCTTGAACACCCTGCTCGCCTTGCTCACCGGTGTCGCCCTTGTCGCCTTTATCGCCTTTGGCGCCTTTCTCACCTTGAATACCCTGCTCACCTTGGTCGCCTTTATCACCTTTGTCGCCCTTGTCGCCTTTCACACCTTGCGGACCGGCCGGGCCTTGAATACCTTGCTCACCTTGCTCGCCAGTGTCACCTTTGTCACCCTTGTCGCCTTTGGGACCCTGGGCGCCTTGCGCACCTTGCAAACCTTGAGCGCCAGTCTCGCCCTTCTCGCCTTGCGGGCCTTGAGCACCCTGAACACCCTGCAAACCTTGCGGGCCCTGGATACCCTGCGGACCTTTGACACCTTGGTCGCCCTTGTCGCCCTTCAGGTTGTAGGCGTATTCCTTACCATTTGTTAATGTGAAGGTTACAACTCCGTCGTTGTTGGCTACGGTGGCAATGCCAACGCCCGTTTTGCCCTCGGGAGCTTTGAACTCAGCCCAGTTGCCGATGTCGTCTTTCGGCTGGGCGTCTGATTTTATCGCGTTCTGCGCAATCCACATTGAATTGACAGTGGCATCGGTGCGGCTTGGAGCGAAAACGTAGTCACCAGCGGCATACGACTGCCCTGTTTTCCAAGTGCCACGGTTGGTGAGGCCTGTTCCCGGCTCACCTTTGTCGCCCTTCTCGCCTTGCGGACCTTGAGGGCCAATCTCACCAGCGGCGCCGGTGTCACCCTTCTCACCTTTTGGACCTTGAGGACCAATCTGTCCCTGAATACCTTGCGCACCGGTGTCACCCTTGGCGCCTTTGTCGCCTTTCTCACCCTTCGGACCTTGCGGACCGGTCTGTCCCTGAATGCCTTGCGCACCCTGAGCGCCGGTGTCGCCCTTATCGCCCTTGAGGTTGAAGGCGTATGTCTTACCGTCAGTCATTGTGAAGGTTACGGTGCCGTTAGTGTTGGTGACGTCAGCAACGCCAACGCCAGCTTCTCCGGCCGGAGCCTTGAACTCAATCCAGTTGGCGGCATCGTCCTTCGGGCTTGTTGAGCCGCTGATGCCGTTGTTCTGTGCTATCCACATTGTGTTTTTGGTGCTGTCGGTCTTGCTTGGCGCGAAAACATAGTCGCCGATGTTGTAGGTTGTTCCGGCCGTCCAGCCACCGCCGTTGGTAAGGCCTGTGCCGGGGTCACCTTTGTCACCCTTGTCGCCTTTCGGGCCTTGCGGACCGGTTGCGCCAGTGTCGCCCTTATCGCCTTTGGCGCCTTTGGCACCCTGCGGACCTTCAACACCCTGCTCACCTTGCTCTCCCTGCTCGCCGGTGTCACCTTTGTCACCCTTGTCGCCCTTAGCGCCTTGTGCGCCCTCAGGACCTTGGATACCCTGCTCACCTTGGTCGCCCTTATCGCCTTTGTCACCTTTATCACCCTTGTCGCCTTTTTCGCCGGGCTGGCTGGAAGCGGCATTGGCGGCAAAATAGGCATACGGCACCGACTGAAGCTTGGTTGAGCCCATATCGGTGTACTTGGTACCGCCTTTGGGGTCCATCTCAACACGCATCCATACGTTTCCGCCGGCCCAGTCAACATCGTCAAGAGTCTTGCCGTCGGCTGGTGTTCCCGCACCAACAGTTACTGACAGCAAACCATAAGCGTTTGTGACAGCCGTGTGCGTTTCACGGTACATCACCTGCCGGCCGTTTTCGTCGGTCAGCGTTATGCGCAAGCCTACCTTGGTGTTGGCAAGCAGCTCTCCTTGCGCGTCTCTAACTACAGCTTGATAGCTGAATCCATCGTTTTGGGCATTGGCGATTGCCGTTGAAAGCACTATCGCCGCCATTGTCATTAACATTGATTGGATAAACTTTCTCATATACTTTTTGTTTTTGGTTATTGATTATCGGTTTTTTAGTGGCCGCTTTCTGCGTATTTTCAGTGTTCCCACTTGAAGTGATACTTTAATCGGCGGTTGCGTTTTCTTTTCATTTCTCTTCCTATTTATTTAGTTACTAAAGCATTAGTGTTTCAATGAGCACTAAAAACACAAATATAATTAATGCTATACAAATAAAAAAACGCAAAAGTGCATATGGCGGGTTTGAACTATTGAACGGCGGGTTTGACTTAACGAACGGCGGGTTTTGGATGATTATCGGCGGAAAAAACGGGCTGTTTTTGGGGGAAAATGGCGGGGTTTTGAATAAATATGCAGAGAAAAAATGCGGGGAAGGAAGGGAAAAAAGATTAGAGCGCAAGGATGCGCTCTAAAGGGACAAATACAAAGAGAGAATGGTTGGAGAGCGAGGGCGCTTGGGGTAACAGACAAAAAAAGGCGGCTTCCCTCTTTTCGGGAAACCGCCTTTATGCTGTTAATCAGCTAACTGGCTATTTGAACTGCCAGCCGTCGAATTCGAACTCGCCGGCAAAAACGAAGTATAAATCGTGCTTGCCGCTGACGGGTTTTGCCAAATTGGCTGTTACATCACAGAATTGTCCGTTGATGTTTTTAACTGTCAGATAACCAACACTTTCGCCATCGACCTTGTCGAGGCAGATTTTGATTGCGCCCTTGCTGTTGCTGGCAACTTTTGCGGTGAATTGGCTTGCGCCCTCAGCAAAATCGACGCCTTCAAGTTCGAGCCAATCGCCAGTGTTTATGCCGGTTACGCAGAGGTTGGTGGTGCCGTCGAGGTAGCGGGTTTCGATGCCGCCCATACGAGCCATTGTTTCAGCCTCGGTGTAGTTGAACGGATTGAAAGCTTTGGTCTGCTCAACACCGGTGTAAGTGCCTGTAACTTGCTCAATCTTACCATCTTCGGTAATAGTAACCTTGTCAACATTTGTTGAGCGGTAGCCGTCGGCGGTGATGCCCATACGCTCGCGCAGAATTTGAGCGTGATAGAACAGGAAGTACTCGTTGCCAAGCTTGCAAACGGCGTGGTGGTTGTTGCCGCCAATGCCGAAGAAATCGCCCGGGTTGTTGAAGAATGTGCCTTGGAATGTGTACGGTCCCATCGGGTTCTTGCTTGTCATATAGGCAATGCGGCCGTTGCCGATTTCGGGGCTGTTGAAGTTGGTGCAGTAGCTGTAATAATATGTGTCGCCAATCTTGTTCGCGCCGGCATCCTCAAACAGATATGGCGGATTGATTGCCACAGGATCGCCGTCGAGGCCGGTAAGGCTGGCATCGAGTTTAACGACACGGGCTGTGCCGGGGTCGGCAAACTGCGGGCCCTTGCCGGGAATGAACGGAACACCGCCGCCAACGAACAGATAGCCGTCGCCGTTGTCATCGACCAGAACGGCAGGGTCGAACAGCCAGGTAACGCTGGCGCAGGTTGGCGTCTCGCGCGAAACGATTGGTTTGCCGATTGGGTCGGTCCACGGGCCGTAAGGGGTGTCGGAGGTTACAACGCCAATGCCGTTGCCGCTGTTGGCGAAGTAGAGGAAGAATTTCTCCTTGCCGTCGATGGTCTTGTGGCAGGCTGTCGGAGCCCACGAGAACTGCGCCCATTTGGCGGCGCCGTCGGGTCCGGCAATCGGCATTGCGCCGTGGTCGGTCCAGTTGACAAGGTCGTCGGACGAGATGCAGAAAATCTTGTTGATGGTCTGGAAAGAGTTGTTTTTGGCAACGCCTGCGGTGTCGTACTCAAGCACGTCGTTGGTCATATAGACATAGACGCGGCCGTTGTACTCCATTGCGTAGGGGTCGGCGCCGAAACGCTGTGTGGCCAGCGGATTGTGCTCGCCTTGCGGTTTGTAGGATTTCGCCAGTTCGATGTTGTCGAACATAGCCTGTGTTTTCGAGTCGCTGTTGCAACCCGCCATCACCAACGATGCAAGCAACATCGGCGCAATGGCTTTGATTTGGTTATTCTTCATTTCAATTACATTTAAATGTGGTTTAAATTGAGGTGCAAGATAGGATTTAGGATGGAATAAACGATTCTTTAGGAATGAAAAAAAGTGAGCGCAATGATGCGCTCAAATGGGACAAACAATTGGGAAGGTGACAAACAAGAAAGAGAGGAATAAAAGAAACTTGGCTTAATCAACACCAAGCGGTTAATAACCAAATGATTTGCCGGTTGAATTTTACAGGGTGCGGGTTATTTTTAGGCTAACCAATTGATGTTTGGCAGAATGCTGCCGGCATCGCAATAACTAAAACGTTTACAACAATTTATAAGATGAAGGGATACTTACCTGCGCAGATGGCGGCCAATGTTGCCAAATCGGTTTTGGCGGTTTTGTGCGCGTTTCTTTCAGCATCGGCGGCGGCGCAAAGTGCTGACGAACTGCAGCAGAAACTGCAGCGCACGAGCGACAAGGGCGAGCAGATTACGCTGCTGAACCGCCTTGGCGACCTGGCCCGCAACGCGAATGCCACAGCCGAAGCCGTCGATTATCACCAAAAGGCACTGAAACTGTGCCGCGAGACGGGCAACGCCGAAAGCGAAGCCAAAACACTGAATTATATCGGCTCAACTTATTGGCGGTCAAATAGTTTCGACTCGGCGCAGCACTACTACGAAATGGCGCTCGAAGCCTGCACCCGAAGCGGAAATCAGGACGATAAAATACGGATTCTGAACAACTTGGCGCTTGTGAGCCAAAGTCAGGGCGACTATTTCTCGGCCAACTACTACTATCAGAAAGTGGCTGCAGGCTGGCAGGCGGCGGGAAACCTTGCCGAATACGCTTCGACGGTGAACAAAATCGGCAGTATGTATCTGTCGCGCAACCTTTTCGACTCGGCGCTGACGCAATACGGCAAGGCGCTGCAAATCCGCGCCGAACTGAACGACACAATCGCTATCGCGCAGACATACAACAATATAGCCACCGCCTACAAGAATCAAAATCTGTTTGACTCGGCGCTTGTTAATCTGCAAAAATCCATTGCGCTACTCACCGCCACTGGCGACCAAAACGGCCTGGCCGAAGGCTACAACAACCTTGGCGGGCTCTTCTGGCAGAACAAGAACTACAAAGACGCGCTGGCCAACTACCTGCTTGCTCTTGATATCCGCGAAAAGCTTGGCAACACAGAAAAAATTGCTGCCACAACAAGTAATATTGGCCTGATATATAAAGATTTGAACAACTACGACAAAGCGCTCGAATACTACAACAAATCGCTTGAACAGTATCGGGCAAGCGGCAATCAGTTTCTGCAATCGGAAGCGCTGAATTTGATTGGCGGTGTTTATTGGCAATCAGGCAGTTACGCCGAAGCACGGAATGTTTACAAAACGGTGCTGCAAATGCGCGTGGCGGTTGGCGACAAACGTTATATCGCACGGTCGCACAACAATTTAGCCCTTGCCTACAAGAGCCTGAAT
Source organism: uncultured Bacteroidales bacterium (assembly GCA_902790595.1). Taxonomy (GTDB): domain Bacteria; phylum Bacteroidota; class Bacteroidia; order Bacteroidales; family SZUA-534; genus RUG13583. The sequence continues at coordinate 156,584 of CADASL010000001.1, read as the reverse complement.
GAGCGCGATTCGGCGCTTGCGGAATACAACAGCGCGCTGGAACTCTACCGCGAACTTGGCGACCAAATGAACGAAGCGGCAATGGTGAACAACATTGGCAACCTGTATTTGAAATTCGGCGAGACCGAAATGGCTGCAAATGAGTTTGTTAAGGCACTCGAAATGCGCCGACAGATTGGCCACGAAACGGGCATTGCCTACTCCGAACTCGACCTTGGCACGGTTTATATCAGTAAAAAACTGTACAACAAGGCTTTACCGCTGCTGAACGACGCTTTGCGAATCGCCCGAAAAATCAAAAACAGCGAACTTGAAAAAGACGTACTGCTCGCACTGTCAGACACTTACGCCGCAAGTGGCAATCTCGCGAAAGCGTACACAAATATGAAACACTACACCGCGCTGAAAGACAGCATTTTAAGCCTGGAAAGCATAAAGCGCATTGCCGATATGCAAATCAGTTACGAGACCGAAAAGAAGGAACGGGAACTGAAAATCAAGGACATACAGATTCTGCAGCAGCAGGAACGCAACAGCCGCCAACGCATAATTATCTATTTTGCGGCAATCGGGCTGCTGATTGTGCTGGCCTTCGCGGTGGTGGTGACGCGGCAGAACAAAAAAATCCGCAAGGCGAACGAAATGCTTGATTTACAGAACAAACAGATTATACAACAGAACGAAGAAATTGAGCAGCAGCGCGATTATGTGACGATGCAGCGCGACCAAATCGCCGAACAAAAAGAGAAGATTACGGACAGCATTGAGTACGCAAGCCGCATTCAGAACGCAATGCTCACGCCCGCCGACGTGTGCGGCCAACTGCTGCCGCAGCACTTCATTCTGCTTGTGCCGCGCGACATTGTGAGCGGCGATTTTTATTGGGTGAAAAAGATTGGCAATCAGGTGGTTGCAACCGTAATGGACTGCACGGGGCACGGCGTTCCTGGCGCGTTTATGAGTATGCTGGGCACCACGCTGCTCGAGCAGATTGTCACGAACGGTTTCAGCAGCGCCGCCGATATTCTTGAGCAGATGCGTAAATCGGTGAAAAACTCTCTGCACCAAGAAGATAAACAGTCGTCACAGTCCGATGGAATGGACTGCGCGCTCTGCGTAATCGACTTCGAAAACAAGCGGCTGCAATACTCGGGCGCCAACAATCCGCTGATACTTGTCCGCAATGGCGAAATTATTGAGTATGAAGCCGATAAGATGCCAATCGGAATTCACGTTTTCGATGAGACCGACTTCACCAACACCGAAGTCAGCCTTGAGCCGAACGACACAATTTATATGTTTTCAGACGGTTTTGCCGACCAATTTGGCGGCGACAACGGCCGTAAACTGATGATGAAAAACTTCAAGAAGGTGCTGGCCGAAGCAAGCCTGAACCCGATTGACGCGCAGAAAGATTTTCTCTATCAGCGGTTTACCGAATGGAAAGGCAACTACCGCCAAATTGACGATATGTCGGTTATGGGAATTAGATTTTGATGCTTTTTCCACGTCAAATTTGAACACAGATGACACAGATTTAACAGATTAACACAGATTATTAATATATGAAAATCAATAATTTAGCAACACTTATTTTTTTTGTAAGTGCAACTGCCACCTTTGGGCAAACCAATGCGGAATTTGATGATTTAACCAATCAGCCCGATGGCCGCAAAAGCCGCATTCTGCTTGAGCGCGCCGAGCAAAACCGCAACACCTATCCCACTCTGGCTCGCGAGCAGATAGCCGAAGCCATTTTCATATCGCAGGGCTCAACCGATTACGAAACGTTTGTAAACGCACTGATAATCAAACTGAAACTGCTTTGCGCCGCCGACAGTATTGCCGAAGCCGAAAACCAATTGAAAACCGCAGAAAAAGCCGCCAAACGCTCTGGCAGCAAGGAATTGCAGGCTCGTGCCACTCTTACCCAAGCCGACCTTCTTGTGGCTGAAAACAAATTGGATAAGGCGGCCGAAATCTACACAAAACTGGTTGCAGACTACTCAAAATCAGACTTTTGCGATATTGCCATAACCGCCGCCAACCAACTCGGATATATCTACCGCGAGAAAAGTATGGCAGAGCAGTCGCAAAAATCGTTTCTGAAGGCCATTGAGATTGAGAGCCACAGCGATTTTCCCGAACTTAAAGCCGTGAGTCTGAACTTTTTAGGCAGTCACTTCTGGCGCAACGGAAACTACACTCAAGCGCTCGACTACTACCGTCAGGCGCTCGAAATACGCAAAGGCTACAAAAACGAGTTTGATATTGTTAACTCTCTGATTAACATAGGAAATACCTACCAAAATATGGGCGATTTCAGCAATGCGCTCACCTATCAGACCGAAGCAATGCAGATTGCCGAAAAGTGGGAAAATAAACTCACTATAGCGCAGATAATGAACTATATAGGCAACATTTACTGGCGCCGCAGCCTTTACGACAGTTCGCTTTGCTACTATCGGCAGTCGATAACTCTTTATGAATCAATGGGCAACCGACTGAAAACCGCAAGCCTGAACGACAACATTGGCAACGCCTACAAGATGAACAGCCGATTCGATTCAGCAATGCACTACTACAATTCGGCGCTGGCCATAAGAGAAGAGTTGGGCAGCAAACCCGACATTGCCTACTCACTTTCAAATATTGCTTCAATCTATTGGAATACAACAAAATACGTGCAGGCACTTGAATGTTATTTTCAAGCGCTCGACATTCGCGAAGAGTTGAACGACAAAGCAAACGCCGCAAGTTCACTGACAAATATCAGTCTCATTTACAGAGATTTAACAGACTACGACAAGGCTATCAGTTTTTTGGAAAGAGCGCTTAACATTCACAAAAGCACTGGAAATAAAGAACTTACGGCCTACGTGCTGAATCACATTGGCAGCACGCACCGAATGGCTGGCAATCAGCAACTTGCGCTCGACAGCCATATGCAGGCGCTGCGAATCCGTCAAGAGATTGGCGACAAGAACGGTTGCGCCGCTTCGATGAACAATATCGGGCTGATTTACCGCGATTTAGGCGACACTGACAAAGCCATCGACTTCTTCAACGAAGCGCTTGAAATCTACCAATCGTCTGGCAATCAGCAGGCTGCAGGGTTTGTGCTGAACAACATTGGCGATGTTCTCACACTCATCGGTAAGGGCCAACAGGCTGTGGCTCAATACAAAACAGCACTCGCCATCTTTGAAAAGATGGACGACAAACGCGGCATTGCCATCACATCGCAGAACATTGGCCAATTCTACTATTCAGCGAAACATTATCATGAAGCCAAACCATTCTACAGCAATGCTTTACGGTGTGCGCAAGAGATTAATGACCTTGAGATTTCAAAGAATGTCAGTTTCGACCTTTTCAATCTCTACGACAAAACGGGCAACAGCGCTAAAGCGTTGGAAATATACAAGATATATAACGCTTGCCGCGATTCGATAAGCAACAGCGAAAACACCCGGCGAATGCTCGAACTGCAATCGCTCTACGAGATTAAAGTGAAGGAAAAGGACACCGAGCTGCAAAAAAGCAAGGACGAGAATAACATTCTGAAAATCAGTAGCAAAAAGCAATCGGTTGTTTTTCTGGCCGATATAGCAGTGTTGGTGTTGACAATATGTTTTATTGTTGTCAGCCGTCGCAGGAAAAGGGGAAATCAACGTGAATAGTTGTGTCGGAGTTGGATAAGTTGGCCGAAAATCGGGAAAATCAATTCCCGGCGCCATCATTCTCCTCCGCTTCCTCGGTGCTGTTTTCAAAAAAACTGAAATTCACCGCGCCATAATGCTTGTGCATAATGAATAGCGGCAAATCGCTGAAGCTGTTTTTTTCGGAATGCTCCATAACGAATATTCCGCCATCGGCTAACAGTTGCTTGTCAATCACCATTTTAGGTATTTCTGGCAACTGTGGCAAATCGTATGGCGGGTCGGCGAATATGAGGTCGAATTTCTCTTCACAATTGCCGATAAATTTCAGCACATCGGCGCGGACCACCTTCAAACCTTCAATTTTCAGGTCTGCTGCCGTGCGGCGAATAAAGCTGTAATGGTTGTAGTTAAGCTCAACACAGGTGATGTCGGTGCAGCCGCGTGAGGCAAACTCGTACGAAATTCCGCCTGTGCCTCCAAAAAGGTCAAGAACTTTAAGCGCCTCAAAATCAACACGATTCTCCAAGATGTTGAACAAGCTCTCTTTGGCCAAATCGGTGGTTGGGCGCGCCTTGAAGTTCGTTGGCGGCAGAATTACCCGGTGACGATATTTTCCGCTGATTATCCGCATTGGTAGAGGTTTATCATATTGGTGAAATAGTGCGACGGCACGTCGTTGAAGCCGTAAGCATACTCAAAATGGCCGGGCCGGACAAAATAGTTGATGTTGCGGATGTACTCCTTCATCGACTCAAGCACGGGACTGTCGGTTGGCACAATGCCGCACACGCTCACTTGGGTGTTCAGCGGCGACAGTTTCATATTGTCGATGGCGTTCAGGAAGTAGTAGTTGAAATCCTCGGTCGATTTGTAACTGAATGTGTTGTAGAGCGTTATTTCGCCATCCTCAATCAGCACAAAATCGAAAAAAGCCGGCATAATATTCACAAGCACCCTTCTGCCCTCGCCTTCCAGCTTGCTTTTGAGCGTCAGTTCCTCAATGAGCGGCACCGACTGATGATAGAAACGCACCGCGCTGAACCGTTCGCGCAACACTGCGGCCAGCACTTTGGGCAATCCAAACACAACATACGATGAGTTGCCGAAGATGTAGTTCGACATCAGCTCGCAGTCGCGTTTCTGTTCCTGGTTGAAATCGAACCACACGGTTTTGTCATCGTCGGAGTAGAAAGCGGCCGGAACAAAGGTGTAGTCGGGTGTGCAGAACATCAGTTTAACGTGCTTGAAAGGGCACTGCAAAAGCGGTTCGGCAGCCACAATGCCATCAATCTGCCTTGCAAGTGTGCGGACCGATGTTATGCGGTTGAACTGATAATGCGCCAGCGCCACGTATTTGTTCCGTTCGCGGTCGAGCACCGAAAACGAAAATCCCTTCAGGAAAACCTGAAGGGATAGATGGTATTTGTCAACACTGACGTAATCGAACGACTTGTCTATAAAATGAATATTCTGCACAAAATCAGTACATTTTATTATTCCCAGTTGCCTGCGCCGTTGTTAACCTCGGTAATCGAACCAACCTTCAGGCCCTTATAGTCAAGGCCGTCGTTAAGATTGATGATTTCCTGCTCGTCCAAACCTTTCAGAATGAGTTTCGAAGGAGCCGATGCCTCGAAAACCTTAACTTTCAGCTTCGAAGCGGTCTCAACAACGCCTTTTTTCAGAGTGAACTCGTGTCCGCCAGAATAAGGGATAAAGCGCAACGAGTCGATTTTGTAGTTGCTGGGGAAGAGTGAGTCGAGCACCGATACCTTTGTGGTGTCACGTGAAATCATACCCTTCTGAATGGCCTCTTTTTCAGAGATTTGACCAAGCAATTCCTCAGGAATCTCACCAATCTTGCGGATGATTGAGAACTGGCCATTCTTCACAAAATCAATCAAGGTGTCGAAACTGGCGGTGTAGTCACCATTAACCTCTTTGTAGGCACCCTGAGCAGCTCTGATATCTTTCAATTTCTGAATTGTTTCATCATAGCGTTTCTTTTGCTCTTTTTTAAATTCGATAGGTTCAACAATGCTTTGGACTGTTTCGTAAGCCAAAAAGACAATCAATCCTGCTAACAATACGTGAATAAATGCTTTCATTACAATATAAATGTTTAGTTTTTAATTATTAACTGTTTGAAGCAAAACCGCAAAACCGCTTAAATTCAGCTCTTGCGCGCCTTGCAAACGAGTGCAAATATAAAACTTATTTTAGTTTGGCAAATCCGTTTGTTTTTTTTTAGTTCGTGGTATGAATAAAAGTGTTTCCGAACTGTTGATTGACGCCCTCGGCTATCTGCCAACGCCCGACCAGAGCGAGCTTATTGCGCGGCTGACGGCTTTTGTGGGCAGCTTTTTCTCGCCCGACCATCGCGATGACACACTTATAATAAAAGGGTACGCCGGAACCGGAAAGACATCGATGCTGGCCGCGTTGGTCAAGATTATGCCAAAAATCGGGCTCAAAGCCGTGCTTCTCGCTCCCACCGGACGTGCCGCCAAGGTTCTGGCCGGATATTCGGGCCATCAGGCGCTCACCATCCACAAGAAAATCTACCGCCAGAAATCGGCCACAGCCAACGGTCTGGGCAATTTCGCGCTCGACAAGAACAAGCACCAGCGCACCATATTTATAGTAGATGAGGCCTCGATGATTGCAAACGATTCGTCGGAGAACTCCATTTTCGGAAGCGGCCGCCTGCTCGACGACCTTTTTGAGTACGTCTACAGCGGCGAGCTCTGCAAGCTGATTCTGGTGGGCGACACAGCGCAGCTTCCGCCCGTTGGTTTGGCCGTGAGTCCGGCGCTTGAAGCGAAGGTCATTGGCGAGATGGGCTTCAGCGTCAGCCAGTTTGAGCTGAAACAGGTTGTTAGGCAGGCTGGCGACTCGGGAATCCTGTACAACGCCACTCTCCTACGCCATTTTCTTGCCGACAGCGGCCAGGGTTACCCGCACCTCAAGGTCGATGGCTTTGCCGATGTGCGGCGCATCAGCGGCGGTGAGTTGATTGAGGAGATTGAGAACTGCTACGACGAGTTCGGCATTGGCAACACAATTGTGCTCTGCCGCTCAAACAAACGCGCAAACCGCTACAACGAGGGCATCCGCCGCACCATTCTCTGGCGCGACGAGGAGATTTCGAAAGGCGACCTGCTGATGGTGGTCAAGAACAACTATTTCTGGCTCAGCGACGAGGAGAAAGAGACAACGCCATTCATCGCCAACGGCGATATTGCCGAAATCACCCGCATTGGCAAGTACCGCGAGCTGTACGGTTTCCGCTTTGCCGACATTGATTTGCGTCTGACGGACTATCCGGAAATCGAGATTCAGACAAAGATTATGCTCGACACGCTCACATCGGAGTCGCCGTCGCTAACTTGGGCTGAGAACCAACGTTTTTTTGAGGCAGTGATGGCCGATTACGCCGACATTGGCAACAAGCGCGAGCGTATTAAGAAGGTGAAGGAGAACCCCTATTTCAACGCGCTTCAAGTGAAATTCAGCTATGCAATCACCTGCCACAAGGCGCAAGGCGGTCAGTGGCAGGCCGTCTTCATCGACCAGGGCTGGCTCACCGACGATATGCTGAACACCGAGCTGATGCGCTGGCTCTACACAGCCTTCACCCGTCCAACGGTGCGGCTCTATCTGGTCAATTTCAAAGACGAGTTTTTTAAGTAAGCAATGGATAGCAACACCACAAAACAACCTGAAATTCTGATTGTTGATGATATTTTCATCAACCGAATGATGCTTGCTGACATTTTGGCCAGTTTAGGTTGCCGAACTACCGAAGCAAAGAATGGCGAAGAAGCTCTCCATCTGTCGCAAGAACGGCCATTCGATATGATTCTGATGGATTTGGAGATGCCAGTGATGAATGGTATTGAAACAACTGTGGCCATCCGCGCGCAAGGCGGCCGAAACGCGATAGTGCCAATTGTTGCCCTCACCGCCCACTCCGCCGACGAGATTGCCGCTGACCTAGCAGCAGCCCGTTTCACCGATTTGCTCGGCAAACCTTTCTTGTCAGCAAAGATTCAGCGTTTGCTTGAGATATATTGTTGAAACCTATTATAATATACCCCTCAAATAATTACTTCCGTTGCGCCAACCGACACCACTTCACTCGGCAATTTGGCTGGCGTTTTACTGCTGCTACGCGCCATATTCGGCTTGACCGACGCGGGTATTCGCACGATTATCACACTATAAATCAATTTGTTAATACTTAATGCAATGTTTTTCAAAAAAAAGCACGTTTTTGTTTTCACGTAATAATTATTAGCCTATATTTGCAAACACTTTTGAACACTAATAATTTATTGATTATAAAATATTTTTAACAATGACAAAAGCAGATATCGTTAGCGAAATCTCGAAGAACACAGGTATTGAGAAAGTCGCTTCTCAGAAGATTGTTGAGGCTATGATGGATAGCATCAAGAGTTCAATTGCTAAAGGTGACAATGTTTATATGAGAGGTTTTGGTAGTTTTATTGTTAAGAAAAGAGCCAAAAAGACCGCTCGTAACATCACCAAGAACACTACAGTGGTTATTCCAGAGCATTTCATTCCTGCGTTTAAACCCGCCAAGACTTTTATGGTGAAAGTAAAAGACAACGTAAAATAATCTAAAACAGTACGAATATGCCAAACGGAAAGAAACACAAAAGGCACAAAATGGCTACGCACAAGCGTAAAAAACGCCTTCGCAAGAATCGTCATAAGAAGAAATAATCTCTTTTAGATGAACTGCAATAAACCTTGGAGCGTGCTCTTAAGGTTTATTGTTTTATATATAGGTAACCTTGCACACATCGCACTGCGGTGTGTTGTGGTTTTATTGTCATCTGAACTAAACTTATCGGGCGCGTTCACCGAACTCGCCTGGAAAATAACGGGTTGGGCAAGACTGAACGGCTTTGCACCTGCAAGCCTCAAATATTATCTGCCTCCCCCAACTAAAAGCACATATTGTGAATAAGGAATTGATAATCAACGCAACCCCCTCGGAGGTTGTGATTGCGCTTGTTGAAGATAAAGTACTTGTTGAGCTGAACCGCGAGAAGACGAACGCGAACTTCTCGGTGGGCGACATCTATTTGGGCAAAGTCAAGAAGATAATGTCGGGGCTGAACGCTGCGTTTGTCGACGTGGGCTATGAGAAGGACGCCTTCCTCCACTACCTCGACCTCGGTCCGCAGTTCCGCTCCATCAACAAGTTCGTACAGAGCAACTTGGAACGTAAGAATCCGCTCACGTCAATCAGCAATTTCGATATGGAGCCCGACATCGACAAGCACGGGAAAATCAACCAGGTGCTGCGTGACGGACAGACCATTCTGGTGCAGATTGCCAAAGAGCCTATCTCGACCAAAGGTCCGCGCCTGACATCGGAAATATCGATTGCCGGACGCAACCTTGTGCTTATGCCCTTCTCCGACAAGGTTTCGGTGTCGCAGAAAATACAGTCGCAGGCCGAACGCGACCGCCTGCGCAAGATGATACAGAGCGTGAAACCGAAGAATTTCGGTGTGATTGTGCGCACGGTTGCCGAAAACGCCAGTCTTGCCGACCTCGACACCGAGATGCGCGAGCTGATGGACAAATGGAACTCCGCTTTCCAGAACATCAAGAGCCAGCCGCCGAAATTGCTCATTGGCGAGCTCGACCGCACCACGGCTATGCTCCGCGATATGTTCACTCCCGAGTACAACAACATCTACATCAACAACGCCAAGCTGTTTGAGGAGACCAAGGAGTACATCCGCAGCATTGCGCCAGAGTGCGAGAAGATTGTGAAACTCTACGATGGGGCGCAACCGATTTTTGAGCATTTCGGGCTTGAGAAGCAGATAAAATCGCTCTTCGGCAAGACCGTGGCTATGCAGAAAGGTGCCTATCTGGTTATTGAACGCACTGAGGCTCTGCACGTTATCGACGTCAATTCGGGCAACCGCACACAAAACAGCACCAACCAGGAGGAGAATGCCATTGATGTGAATATGGTGGCCGCAGCCGAAATCGCACGCCAGTTGCGCTTGCGCGATATGGGCGGCATCATTGTCATCGACTTCATTGATATGCACACGGCCGAGAACAAAAACAAGCTCTACGAGTATATGAAGGAGTGTATGCAGCACGACCGCGCACGCCATCACGTTTTGCCGCTGAGCAAGTTCGGCCTTATACAAATCACCCGCCAGCGCGTGCGTCCCGAAACCACCGTGCGCACACTGGAGAAATGCCCGTCGTGCAACGGAACCGGCGAGGTCACTCCCACCTTCCTGCTGATTGACGAGCTCGAAAACATCATCTGCTGGGGGCTTAAAACATACAAAAACAAGCGGATAACGTTGGCTGTGCACCCGTTCATCGCAGCCTATCTGAACAAAGGTCTGTTCTCAATCAAACGCCGTTGGAAGCTGAAATACCTGCACCGCCTGAGAGTCAAGGCCGCAAGCACACACGCATTCCTCGAATACGCGTTTTTGGACAAGGATAACGAGAAGATTTATTTGTAAGGTATTAAGTAATAACAACAAAAAAAGCGAAGCCACTCTCCTGACTTCGCTTTTTTCATTTCAATTAACTGTATCTCAAATCATTCCAACAATCATATTCACGGCCTTGTCCAGACCATCGGCGTTTTTGCCGCCTGCCGAAGCAAAGAACGGTTGGCCACCGCCACCGCCCTGAATCTCTTTGGCAGCCTCGCGAATCATCTGCGAAGCGTTCAGGCCAGTGGCAACCAGTGCGTCGCTCATTGCAATTGTCAGCGACGGTCTGCCATCAAATTTAGCGCCAGCCACAAACAGGAACTTATCCTTCACCTCGCCGCGGATTCTGAAGGCCAAATCCTTCAGTGCGTCGGGGCTCATCTCAACGCCCACAGGCAGACGGAACAGTTTCACATCGCCCTTCGTCTCTGCATTTGCGAGCAAGTCGGCTTTTATCTTTTGGATTTTCTCCTGCATAAACTTCTCAATCTCGCGCTTCAGTTCGGCGTTCTCGTCAACGGTCTTTTTAATGGTCTGCGCCAGATTAGGCACGTTGTTGAACATCTCCCGCAGCGAGCGAAGAACATCCTGCTGCGCATCGAACAGATTCTCGGCCTTTTCGGCGGTTACAGCCTCGATACGGCGCACGCCCGCGGCAACCGAACTCTCCGACACAATCTTAATCAGTCCAATCTCGCCAGTTGAATGAACGTGCGTTCCGCCGCACAACTCAATCGACGGGCCGTATTTGATAACGCGCACCGTGTCGCCGTATTTCTCACCGAACAGCGCCATCGCGCCGAGCGATTTGGCCTCCTCAATCGGCATATTGCGGTTCTCCTCGAGCGGCAGATTCTGACGGACAAGCCTGTTGGCGATATGCTCCGCCTTGCGCAGTTCCTCATCGGTAACCTTTTGGAAATGAGAGAAATCGAAACGCAGACAATCGGGCGACACCATTGAGCCCTTCTGCTCAACGTGAGTGCCAAGTACCTGACGCAGAGCGTAATGCAGCAAGTGAGTGGCCGTGTGGTTGTTGGCCGTCTGTTGGCGGCGCTCCACATCGACAACGGCGCGGAACGTGGTTGTCGGGTCTTTCGGCATCTTTTTGGCAAGGTGCACACTCAGTTTGTTTTCTTTCTTAGTATCAATAATTTCGATACGCTCACCGTCGGCCTCAATGTAGCCCGTGTCGCCAATCTGACCGCCCATTTCGGCGTAGAACGGCGTGCGGTTGAGCACTATCTGATAAAGTTCCTGATTCTTCTGTTTGATTTTGCGGTAGCGCAGAATCTCGACATCGGCTTCCGTCAGGTCGTAGCCCACAAACTCCGACTCACCCTCCTGCAGGTAAACCCAGTCGCCAGTCTCAATGGCTGCGGCGTTGCGTGCGCGCTCCTTCTGTTTCTGCATCTCGACATCGAAATCTGCCTGATTGACAGTCAAATCGTTCTCGCGCAGAATAAGTTCGGTCAAGTCGAGCGGGAATCCGTAGGTGTCGTAGAGCGTGAACGCATCCACACCCGTAATTTCCTTCTTTCCTGCGGCTTTTGCGTCGGCCATAATCTTGTCCAACAGACGGATACCTGTCTCAAGGGTGCGAAGGAACGCGTCTTCTTCCTCCTTCATAACCTTCTCAACCAGAGCCTGTTGCGCTTTCAGTTCGGGATAGGCGTCGCCCATTGTGTCAACCAAAACGGGTAACAGTTTGTACATAAACGATTTACGCTGCCCCAGGAAGGTGTATCCGTAGCGGACGGCGCGGCGCAGTATTCGGCGGATAACGTAGCCTGCCTTTGCGTTCGACGGAAGTTGGCCGTCGGTTACCGAGAAGGCGATTGTGCGCACGTGGTCGGCCACAACGCGCATTGCCACGTCAACCTTCGGGTCTTTGCCGTACTCGCAGTCGCAAATGCGGCCTATCTCTTTGATTATGGGTTGGAAAACATCGGTGTCGTAGTTCGATTTCTTGCCCTGCAGAGCCATACACAGGCGCTCGAAACCCATTCCCGTGTCGACGTGCTTGTGCGGCAGAAGTTCGAGCGAGCCGTCGGCCTTGCGGTTGTATTGCATAAACACAAGGTTCCAAATCTCGATAACCAGCGGATTGCTTTGGTTCACAAGTTCGCGGCCAGGCAGTTTGGCGCGTTCGGCGTCGTCGCGCAGGTCGATATGAATCTCAGAGCACGGACCGCAGGGGCCAGTGGCGCCCATCTCCCAGAAGTTGTCGTGCTTGTTGCCGTGGATTACGCGGTCTTTTGGCAGATATTGCAGCCAAATCTCTTCGGCTTCGGTGTCAAGGTCAAGGTTTTCCGACGCATCGCCTTCAAACACAGTGGCATACAGGCGGTCTTTCGGCAGTTTGTAGACTTCGGTCAGAAGCTCCCACGCCCAGGCGATTGCTTCCTTCTTGAAATAGTCGCCAAACGACCAGTTGCCGAGCATCTCGAACATTGTGTGGTGATAGGTGTCGTGGCCCACTTCTTCAAGGTCGTTGTGCTTGCCCGACACGCGCAGGCATTTCTGGCTGTTGGCCACACGCGGCCACTTGCGCGGCGATATGCCAAGGAAAATGTCCTTGAACTGGTTCATACCCGCGTTGGTGAACATCAGAGTCGGGTCGTCTTTGATAACCATCGGCGCACTGCTGACAATCTGGTGCTGCTTCGACGCAAAAAAGTCTTTGAATTGATTGCGTATCTCTTTAGAATTCATATTATTATATGTATAATTGTTTCATTTTACACAGAGTTGCAAACTTATTTCTTTTTTCATTAGTTTTGCTATGTAAAAATCGTGTTTTCAGAAAATAATGTCGAAACCGAAATATAGTTTTAATCCGGAAAGTCTGAGCTATGACCAAATAAAGCTCTCCCCTCGCCAGAAAATATTCAAATTTCTACGTGGTGCGGTGTTGCTTTTGTCGGTTTCGTTTGTTTTTCTGTTGATTCTGTCGCTGTTTTTCGACACTCCGGGCGAGAAAATCCAAAAACGCGAAAACAAGCAGCTTCTGTACCAGTATGAGCTTCTGAATCAGAAGGTTGAGAAGATGGAGCAGAGTATGGACGAAATTCAGCAGCACGACGACAACATCTACCGGCTGATTTTCGGCATCGACCCTGTGTCAGAGAATGTCCGCAAGGCCGGCGTGGGCGGCTCAAACCCATACAAGGAGCTTGAACAATACTCGAAATCGGAATTGCTTATCGAGACATCGAAAAAGATTGACAACCTGACACGCCGAATGGTTGTGCAGACCGAATCGTACGACAATATTATGAAATTGGTGCAGGACAAAGAGAAGTTCCTGGCGTCGATTCCGGCCATCTCGCCCATCGCCGACCGTAATTTGAAACGCTTTGCGTCGGGCTACGGCTACCGCATCCACCCCATCTACCGCACGCTGAAAATGCACAAGGGCATTGACCTGACAGCGCCCACCGGCACAAAAGTTTACGCCACGGGCGGCGGCAAGGTTATCAGCGCCGGATATGCCACAGGAGGCTACGGCATCAAGGTTATCATCGACCACGGATATGGCTACAAGACGCTCTATGCACATTTGAACAAAGTGAATGTGAAGGTTGGCAAGCGCGTGGCCCGCGGCGATGTGATTGGCGAAGTGGGCAGCACCGGCCGCTCAACCGCTCCGCACCTGCACTATGAGGTAAGGAAAAACGACCAGACCGAAAATCCGGTGAACTACTACTACACCGACCTGACGCCTGAGGAATATGAGGAAATGATTAACGTATCGAGCCAAATGACAATGAGTTTCGACTAAATCTTACAGTTATGCCATACAAAGAACAAAAAATCGAAAAGTTGTTTTACACCATCGGCGAAGTGGCCGCAATGTTTGAGGTGAACACATCGTTAATCCGCTATTGGGAGAAAGAGTTCGACATCATCAAGCCGCAGCGCAACAAGAAGGGCAACCGCCTGTTCACGAAGAAGGATGTCGAGAACTTCTACATCATCTATCACCTTGTGAAAGAGCGCGGTCTGACGCTCGAAGGCGCAAAGCGGAAGATGCACGACAATCGTGAGGACACAATCAACAACTTTGAGGTGGTGAAATCGCTCGAATCGATTAAAGAGATGCTGCTCGAAGTAAAAGAGATGCTGTAAAAGGCTGATTCATAGCCGTCCAGCGCGGCACTGACACAAAAAAAGCAGGTTCAATCGTGATGATTTAGCCTGCTTATATTATATATGGTATAACTACCCGCCTATTTGTCGACCGGGAAGAATTTGAACGGAAGGTCGACCAAATCGCGGAAATATTCGCCCTGGTCGAGCATATCCTCGTCGTCCTGCTGATAATACCAATGGATTTCGACATCGGCACCCGCCTTGAACATCACATTCATACGCTTGATGATGCTGTAGAACATTTTCGATGATGCGGTGTTGTAATATTTCATTTTAAATGACATTGTAGTCTTCGGCGCCGGATTTTTGGCGTACTCCTCAATCCATTCAAGAACAGAACCGTAAAGTAAAGTGGCGTTTTCGGGTAACGATTGACCGGCTATCGACAGCTCGCCCTTCTCGGCGCTGAACTGCAAATCAGGCTTCTGCTTGCTTGGGGTAATAATCAAATCGTTCATATAAAATCTTTTTATCCCTCAAAAATAACAACTAAACCGCAATCAACCCAAAAAACAGCAATAATTTTTAACAGAATTATGCACATTGGCCCGCAAACGGCTCGCACGGCCGTTTTGAGAGCTGCCGGCACACAAGAATTACGTATAACACTAAAAAAGCCGCACCCACTGCCTCCATTGAATAAAAAGGTTACCTTTGCGGCGTTTTTTAGAACAATTATCTACATATTTTATTATGAGAAAGCACATCTTTAACGCAGGACCATGTAAGTTGTCCGACATGACTTTGCAGAACACTGCCAAAGCCGTTCTTGAACTTGACAATTGCGGACAATCTATTTTGGAAGTATCACACCGCTCAAAAGATTTTCAGGCTGTAATCGACGAGGCCGACGCCTTGTTCCACGAGGTTATGAACATCCCGGCAAACTACCACGTTTTGTTCCTTGGTGGCGGTGCAAGTACCCAATTCGCTATGCTGCCTTTCAACTTCTTGAAAACTAAGGCCGCATACGTTGACACCGGCACCTGGTCATCCAAAGCAATTAAAGAAGCAAAACTGTTCGGTGAGGTTGAGATTATCGCATCGTCAGAGGCTGCAAACCATACCTACTACCCGAAACCGGGCTCATACACCATCCCGACTGATGTTGATTATCTGCATATCACAACCAACAACACCATCCGCGGAACAGAGATTCTGACCGACATTGACTCGCCGGTTCCATTGTTCGCCGATATGTCGTCGGATATTTTGAGCCGCCCAGTCGACGTTAGCAAATACGCTGTTATCTACGCTGGCGCACAAAAGAACGTCGGCCCTGCAGGATGTACAGTTGTCATCATCCGCGACGATATGCTCGACCGCGTGGTTGCCGACCGCGCCATTCCGTCGATGCTGCGCTACGACATCCATATGAAGAACGGCTCAATGTACAACACACCGCCGTGCATCAACATCTTCGCCATCCGCGAGACTCTGAAATGGATTAAATCAGTCGGTGGTCTTGAGGCTATGGAAAAACTCGCCATCGAGCGTGCAAATATTGTTTACGCCGAGATTGAGCGCAACTCACTGTTCACATCGCCTGTACAAAAAGACTCGCGTTCACGTATGAACATTCCGTTCGTCTGGACTCCGGGCAACGAGCAGTATCAGGATGCCTTTATGGATTTCGCAAAGAAATGCAACATTGTCGGCATCAAAGGTCACCGCTCGGTTGGCGGTTTCCGCGCATCGTGCTACAACGCCTGCACCATCGAGGACTGCCAGGCTTTGGTTAATTGTATGGCCGAATTTGAAAAACAAGTTAAAAAGTAAGAAATGAAAACAATATTAGTTGCAACAGAGAAACCTTTTGCAAAACAGGCTGTTGACGGCATTAAAGAGATTGTCGAGAAATCGGGCAACAAATTCAAATTGCTGGAAAACTACACCGACAAACAGCAACTGCTTGACGCTGTGGCTGATGCCGATGCAATAATCATCCGCAGCGACAAAGTTACCGACGAGGTGATGGCTGCCGGAAAGAACCTGAAGATTGTGGTTCGCGCAGGCGCAGGTTACGACAACGTTGACCTTGAGGCTGCCACAAAACGCGGCATTGTTGTAATGAACACTCCTGGTCAGAACTCAAACGCCGTGGCCGAGTTGGTATTCGGTCTGCTGGTGTTCGCCGTCCGCAACTTCTACAACGGCAAGTCGGGTACCGAACTGAAAGGCAAGAAACTTGGTATTCTGGCCTTCGGTCAGGTTGGCCGCAATGTTGCCCGCGTGGCTAAAGGCTTCGATATGGACGTTTACGCATACGACGCTTTCTGCCCGAAAGAAGTGATTGAGGCCGCTGGCGTTAAAGCCGTTGACAATCAGGACGCTTTGTTCGAGCAGTGCGACATTGTATCGCTTCACATTCCAGCAACACCTGAGACAAAGCAGAGCATCAACTACGCTCTTGTGAGCAAGATGAAGAAAGGCGGCATTGTTATCAACACCGCCCGCAAAGAGGTTATCAACGAGGCCGAACTCATCAAACTGATGGAAGAGCGCCAGGATTTGAAATACATTACCGACATTGCTCCTGATGCCGATGCCGATTTCAAAGCCAAATTCGAAGGTCGCTACTTTGCAACTCCGAAAAAGATGGGCGCACAGACCGCCGAGGCCAACATCAACGCTGGCTTGGCCGCTGCCAATCAGATTGTCGATTTCTTCGCCACTGGCAACAAGAAATTCCAGGTGAACAAGTAATTCGTTACAAACCGATACAGAAAAAAGGCTGCTCGTTTGAGTGGCCTTTTTTGTTGGTGGTTGATTACCACGGAACGCACAGAAAACACGGAAATAATACAAAACTCAATATAAAATAAGGGATTCCTTTAACAGAACCCCTTTTTATTCTTTCGCCCCGAAAGTATTTCAACAATCGGCACTTGGTACACAGCGGCTATAGCCCCCGTCAATGCGTTAAGACCCTGGTGGATTTGAAATCTCCAATGCAAATATGCAAAAAAAAAATTGAATTTCAAAAACTAATCCTTCAACTTGATTTTCAGCAGCACATTTGCCACTTCACGTTCCTCTGGTTCCAACCCTTTAATGTAATTAGCGTTGCGCTCCAAAAAGGCTCGATATTCGGCTTGGGTTTGCTTTAGGCAGGCATTGAGTTTGGCATCGTGGCCTTCCAAATATTTTGCCAAATCGCTATTTCTGCAGAGTGCGTAAATGAATTTTCCGTCAGTTATCGAAACAACCGAATGCCTTATGATATTGTTAACAAGATTATCGTCATCATCGCTCTTAATCGACACTGCACTGTTGGTGTGTTTGTCGAACATTGATATATAGTTGTTCTTTCCCATTTGATATTTGAAAAACAAAAAACGCCCCGACTCGCCTAATCCACCGAAAAATCCGTCATAATCATACATTTTTTCAATTTGGCCTGTGCTTTTAATCATCTTGATGATTATTTGGGGCGTTAACGGATTCGGAAGCGCTAGTTCTGTGCATTGCTCGGTATTGCCGCAAAGCGAGTAAAGATGGTTGTCGCAAGGGAAAAAGAAACGTATGGTATCGTTATTGGCAATGTAAGGCTTACCATCCGCTGGATATATATATACGTTGTCTTTGGGCGTTTCGAAATGTGTGGATATGGTTTTAAACGATTTGTCTGTCAGTATTATAGCAGATTGTTCTGTGTCGGAAGGAAGCCTCGTGAGCCAAATCTGTGCGTACTTCCCGTTATTCAGCCTAAGAATATGTTGTTTAAGTCCTTTTGCCTCAAATTCGTGCAGTATGCTCAAAAATTTACAATTTCGGTCATAGCATAAAACCCTATTCCACGTATCTTGAATACACAATGTGTCGCCAAAGCAAAACATTGAATTCAAACCGTTTATTTCGCCAGGGCCGCGTCCTTTGATTGTACGCGACGATAGTTTGCCTCCTGTTTTGGAGTCAAAACTTATCAGGCGAGTTTGTCCTCCCTCGAAGAAATAGATATAGTTATTGGCAATGTTGATTTCCAAATCATTGGAAAACACCCAGTCATCATCCATTTGAAGATTCATCACCGAAATAGATTCAATATTAGCCGCAAACAATTTGCCATCAACTATTCCTGGCAGTTTTACTCGGTTTTTTTCAGTTGCTCCGCTGTTGAATGTCAACACTACGGCGCAGACAACAATGAATAATGATTTGATTTTCATAATTTTAGTTTTATAGTTTATGAATTGGTTTTTCAAAAATCGCTTGTGATTGACAAATATAAAGAAATCTGTGTAATCGAGTGTCATCTGTGCGAGAAATCGACATTACACTTTATTCAAATTTTTATACATTCGCACGCTGAACCGAGAAACATTTCGGACAACAACACAATTGTAAATCAACAAAATAAACAATAGAAAATGGCAACAGTAAAACCATTCAAAGGCGTTCGTCCGCCGAAAGCGATAATTGAGAAACTGGCGTGCCTGCCCTACGATGTGATGAACACCGAAGAGGCTGCAAAAATGGCCGCTGGCAAGCCCGAGAGCCTGCTGCACGTCACACGCGCCGAAATTGACTGCCCCGCTGGCACCGACATTCACTCGGCCACCGTTTACAACAAGGCTGTCGATAACTACAAGATGTTCAAGCAGAAAGGCTGGCTGGTACAAGATGCCGAGCCGAAGTTCTACATCTACGCGCAAACAATGAACGGCCGCACGCAGTACGGCATTGTGGGCGCCGCGTCGTGTGAGGATTATAACACGGGCATCATCAAGAAGCACGAACTCACCCGCCCCGACAAAGAGGAAGACCGTATGGTGCTGACTCGCTACCTGAACGCCAACATTGAGCCTGTTTTCTTCTCGTATAAGGCTGTGCCTGAGATTGATGCCATTGTTGCCGACATTGTCAAGAATCAGAAACCCGACTACGATTTTGTGGCCGAGGACGGATTCGGACACACCTTCTGGCCGATTAACTCGCCCGAGACCAACAAACGTATTGAGGAACTTTTCGCCACTAAGGTGCCTTACTGCTATGTTGCTGACGGTCACCACCGTACGGCAGCCGCAGCTCGCATCGGTCTTGAGAAGAAAAGCCAGAACCCGAACCACACGGGCAAAGAGGAATATAACTTCTTTATGGCTGTTCATTTCCCTGACAACCAGTTGAATATCATCGACTACAACCGCGTTTGCAAAGACTTGAACGGTTTGAGCGAGGACGCTTTCTTGAAAGAGTTGGAAAAATGCTTCACTGTCACCAAGATGGGTGCCGACATCTACAAGCCTGCACAGTTGCACGAGTTCAGCCTTTATATGTCGGGCAACTGGTACAAACTGAATTCAAAGCCAGGTACTTACAACGATAATGACCCGATTGGTGTTCTTGACGTTACCATTCTCTCAAACCACGTTTTGGATGAGATTCTGGGCGTGAAAGACCTTCGCACTACCACCCGCGTTGAGTTTGTGGGCGGCATTCGCGGTCTGGGCGAACTGAAACGCCGAGTTGACAGCGGCGAGATGAAATGCGCCTTCGCACTCTACCCTGTCTCGATGAAACAACTCATCGACATTGCCGATTCGGGCAATATTATGCCGCCCAAAACCACCTGGTTCGAGCCGAAACTGCGCTCTGGACTGGTGATTCACGAGTTGTAACACATCGGAACAAATGCGTACCTGATTGCCCATCAATGATTTCCAACCTTTGATGGGCATTTTTCTGCAAACAATAAATAAAAATGTTCGCATTTGGTCGATTTTTATATTTTTGGTCGCACTTGAAAAAAGGATATAATGAATAAAACAGTTAACACTGCCACAATTCTTATGCACTGCGATGACCAGATAGGCATTGTGGCAAAAGTTACGGAATTTATACAGAACAATCGGGGCAACATTCTGGCTCTCGACCAGCACGTTGACCACGAAGAAGGCCAGTTCTTTATGCGCATTATGTGGGATTTGGCCGAATTTGCCATTCCGAAAGACAAGATTCAAGACTATTTCCAGACGCTGATTGCATCGGCCTACAATATGCAGTTCAAGGTTTATTTCTCTGAAGACAAGCCGCGTATGGCGCTGTTTGTTTCGAAGATGGACCACTGCCTGTTCGATATTCTGGCGCGCTACCAGGGCCGCGAATGGAATGTTGAGATTCCGCTCGTAATCAGCAATCACGAAGATTTGCGCTCGGTGGTTGAGCAGTTCGGAATACCATTCTACTGCTTCCCCATCACCAAAGACAACAAGGAAGCGCAGGAAGCCAAAGAATTGGAACTGCTTGATAAATACAACATTACGTTTGTTGTACTGGCGCGATATATGCAGATAATCTCGCCAGAATTCATCAGCAAGTATCCGAACAAGATTATCAACATCCACCACTCTTTCCTACCCGCTTTCACTGGCGCGAAACCCTATCACGCAGCCTACAAGCGCGGTGTGAAGATTATCGGCGCCACATCGCACTACGTTACAACCGACCTCGACGAAGGACCGATTATTGAGCAGGACGTTACCCGCATCACCCACCGCGACACGGTTGACGACCTTGTGCTGAAAGGCCGTGATTTGGAAAAAATTGTACTTTCTCGGGCAATAAATCTGCACATACAACGTAAAACTTTGGTATACAACAACAAGACAATAGTATTTTCATAACTATAACCACTAATAACTAAAAAATAAAAAAATGAAACGTTTACTCACTTTAGCATTAATTGCACTGGCATTCAACCTGAATGCGCAAACCGAGGCACCTGAAGATTTAATCAACAAGGGCAACGCCGCTGTTCAGATTAAAGACTACAAAGGCGCTTTTGAGAACTATCAGAAAGCTTTCACCTTGTACGAAAAACAAGGCAAGGCAAAAGAGATTGCTCCGGAAACCATCTACAACGCCGGCTACTGCGCTCACAAGGCCAACCTACACGACGAGGCCATCACCTATCTGAAAAAGGCCATCGAACTTAACGTGAAGGAAGCAAAACCTTACCAGAACCTTGCCGAAACATACAAGGCAAAGAAAGACAACGATATGTATGAGAAAACCCTTGAGGAAGGTTTGGCAAAATATCCGAACGACAAAGCATTGAACAAACTGATGGCAAACCTCTACGTTCAGAAAGGCAACGCTTTCTACAAAGAGGGCAACAACATCAAGAAAGCCGCCAACGACAGCGGTATGAGCCAGACCGACCCGGACGCTTACAACGCCGAACTCGACAAATCGAAAGCTGAGTTTGAGAAGGCCCTCCCGCTCATTGAGAAGGCTTACAAATACGACAGCAAGAACAAGAACGCTCTGAAGATTCTGTCGAACATCTACACCGCACTCGACCGTCCGGAAGATGCCGAGAAAATCAAAGCGGAACTTGACGCTCTGAAATAAGAATTGATTGAAGAAATGAAAATCCCCGTGGCGGTTGCTGCGGGGATTTTTTTTGTTTGTGGACGGGTACAAAGAATCTGCCGACGCTCCCCGCTCCAACTTCTCCCCATTTTTATCGACCAATCACCCATAACTTACTATACAATGGCAATACACCATATGGAAGAAATGCCTAAATTTGGACAAACTCTTAAGCAACTTTGAGAAAACTGATTATTTCGATTTATGCCTCGATTGCCATTTTTTGCGCCAACGCGCAGAACAATGCCGCTATGCCCGTTTTCGACACCTACGAGCACGATTTCGGCACCATTAGCGAGGCCGACGGACCTGTGAGCCACGTGTTTCACCTGCTCAACAATTCCGATAAGAGCGTTGCCATTTCGCGCGCCATTCCTGGCTGCTCGTGCATAAACGCCGACTTTGTGAGCACGCCTGTTGAGCCTGGCAAGATGACCGATGTGGTTGTCACCTACTCGCCGTCGGGTGCGGTGGGCGACACTTACCGCACCATTGAGATTATGGCCGCCGACGGCCGCAGCCTGGGCACGCTCTCAACCAAAGCCAACGTGGTACCCGCCGACCGCAGCATTCAGGAACGCTACTTCTACACGCTCGCCGATATGCTCTACGCCAACAAGAACACGCTGCCTTTCGGCTACGTCTATCAAGGCAAAATGGCTCAAAAACAAGTGTTTATAGCCAACGCGTCGGACCGAGAGATGAACCTTGAGGTTCAGACCACACCAACACCCGAACTGCGCGCCGTGGCGCCCTACAGACTTGAGGCTGGACGCGAATCGGCCATAACAATCACCTACACAATGCCCGACGACAAATCGCTTTTCCGCACTTTTAACGATACTATATGGCTGATTGTCAACGGACAGAAGGCGCGAGTGCCTGTAGCTGTTTCGGCCATTTGTCTGGCGAAAACTGACGAGAGCGCGGCCGCACCGCAGATGACCACCTATCCGTCGGAAGGGAAACTTGAAAGCGGCTGGCTGTCGAGCACATTGTCGGGAACTATCAGCCTGACTAACAACGGGAAAGCCGACCTTGTGATTCACGCCGTGGAGAAACCCGACGGCGTGCGGGTGAACATTGGCGGCGGAACGGTGGTGAAGCCTGGGCGGAAAATCGACGTGAAAGCCGAAACCGAACAGGGCGGAAAATTCAGCGTGAAAATCTTCACCAACGACCCACAGCGACCATTTAAGGAATTAATTTTCAGTAACAATAATAATTAGGAAATGCAAATGAGCAGATTTTTCAAACCATTAGCACTGGCCGCCGTTGCGGTCACATTCGTATCCTGCGGGCAGAAATACGAATATCCGTTCCAAAACCCGAAACTCTCTATCAACAAGCGGGTTGAGAACCTTATCTCACTTCTCACACCCGAGGAGAAAGTGGGCTTGATGATGAACAAATCCATATCGATTGACCGACTGGGAATCCCGTCGTACAACTGGTGGAGCGAGGCTTGCCACGGCGTGCGGCAGGACGGCTACACGGTTTATCCGCAGCCTATCGGTATGGCGGCTTCGTTCAGCCCCGAACTGTTCTACAACGTCTTCTCGACCGTTTCGGACGAGGCGCGCGCCAACTGGAACCGTACCAACCACAGCGATTCGTCGCTCTTCAACGTGCCGATGGGCGTCACCTACTACCCTGGCAACCCCGAGTTGACCTTCTGGTGCCCCAACGTGAACATTTTCCGCGACCCGCGCTGGGGACGTGGTCAGGAAACCTGCGGCGAGGACCCGTATCTGACTAGTGTTCTGGGCGTTCAGACCGTGTTGGGAATGCAGGGCAACGACAAGCACTACTTCAAGACTCACGCTTGCGCGAAACACTACGCCGTGCATAGCGGTCCCGAGCCGTTGCGCCACTCGTACGACGCACGCGTGTCGATGCGCGACCTGTGGGAAACCTATCTTCCCGCCTTCAAGAAACTTGTGACCGACGCCAACGTGCGTGAGTTTATGTGCGCCTACAACCGCTACGAGGGCGTTCCGTGCTGCGCTAGCGACCGTCTGCTGCAGAACATTCTGCGCGACAAATGGGGCTACGACGCCATTGTTTTGACCGACTGCGACGCTATCAACAACTTCTACAACAAGAACCAACACGGCACACACGACGGTCCGCTGTCGGCTTCGGTTGACGCTGTTCTGAACGGCACCGACCTTGAGTGCGGCAAAGTGTTTATGGTTCTGACAGAGGCACTTAAAGAAGGCAAGATTACCGAAGCCGAACTCGACGAGCACCTGCGCAAGACACTGCGCGGCCGCTTCGAACTTGGTATGTTCGACCCTGCTGAAATGCTGCCGTGGGCCAATCTGGGCGAGGATGTTATCAGCAGCGAGTCGAACGACGCTCTGGCTGTTCAGGCCGCACGCGAGTCGATGGTTCTGCTGAAGAACAACGGCATTCTGCCACTCTCGAAAGATATTAAGAGCGTGCTGGTTGTTGGCCCGAACGCTGACGACGCCAAACTGCTCGAAGGCAACTACGGCGGCTCGCCAACCAAAGAGCACACACACTCGCTTCTGGAAGGTATCAAGAACGCACTGCCTAACGCAAATGTCAAATACTCAAAAGGTTGCCAACTCACCGACGAATACAACACATTCTATCACCTGCCCGATTTCAACGACGGCAAGGGCGTGAAAGTTGAGTTCTGGAACAACAGCGAGATGAAGGGCAATCCTGACGTTACTGGCGATTACACCACATTGAATTTCAGCACTTTCGGCGCTTACGGATTTGCCGAAGGCATTCGCACCGACAGCCTTTCTGTCAGAATCACAGGCACTTACAAAGCCACATTCAGCGGCCCGATGAGTTACACCATTTCGTCGGACAACGGATATGTGTTCAAAGTGAACGGCAAGGTTGTTGAAGACGCCAAACCTGGAATGGGTCGCGGTGGATTCGGCTTCGGCTTTGGCCGCCGTGGCGTTGAGTACAAGACATTCGACGTGAAGGCTGGTCAGACCTACAATATCAGCATTGAGTACAAGCGCGGCTCTGGCCCGTTTGCAATGCTTCGCGCCGACTTCTGCGAGCGCAAATACGCCGATTTTGTCGAGGAAAAGAAGATGGCTGCCGATGTTGACGCAATCATTGTTATCGGCGGTATTTCGGCACAACTTGAGGGCGAAGGCGGCGACAAGGCCGACATTGAACTGCCTGCTGTTCAGCAACGTCTGATTAAGGCTATGCACGAGACTGGCAAGCCTGTTGTCTATGTCAACTGCTCGGGCTCGTGCATTGCGTTCGCAAGCATTGAGGACCAAATTGACGGACTCATTCAGGCCTGGTACGCAGGTCAGGGCGGCGCAAAGGCTCTGGCCGATGTGCTCTTCGGCGACTTCAACCCGTCGGGCAAACTGCCTGTAACGTTCTACGCTTCGAACAACGACCTGCCCGACTTCCTTGACTACAGTATGGCGAACCGCACCTATAAATACTTCACTGGCACGCCGCTCTACGCCTTTGGCTACGGTCTGTCGTACACCACTTTTGAGTACGGCGAGGGCAAACTGTCGGCCACTGAGATGGACAAGAACGGCTCGGTTACAATCACCGTTCCTGTTACCAACACTGGCAAACGCGACGGTGCTGAAATTGTTCAGGTTTACGTGAAGGCTCTGGATTATCCCGAGGCGCCAATCAAATCGCTCAAAGGATTCCAAAAACTGCAAATCGCTGCAGGACAGACTGCTACGGCTACTATCACGCTCAACGGCGAATCGTTTGAATACTACGACGCTTCGATTGACGAACTCTCGACACGCGCAGGCAAATATCAGATTCTGTATGGCTGCTCGTCGCTCGACAAAGATTTGAAATCGATTGATTTTGAAGTGAAATGAAACTGCGGACGGGGGTACGGAAACGTGTCCCCGCCCCATTCACAAATAAATATTTAACAACTATTAAACGTAATTGAGATGAGAAAATCAATTCTATTCGGATTTGCGGCCCTGACAATGGTCAGTTGCTGCAACAACAGCGGTTGCAACCTATCGTGCTGCGACAACTCAAAAAATCCCGTGCTGACCATTGAAGGCGGTCAGGTTCAAGGTGTTAAGACCGAAACCGAAGGCGTGCTTGTTTATCGCGGCATTCCGTACGCAGCAGCCCCAATTCGCGATTTGCGCTGGAAGGCACCGCAGCCTGTTACACCCTGGGAAGGCGTTAAGGTGTGCGACCGTTTTGCCAACCCAAGTTACCAACACATTCAGTATAAAGGTGGTTACTACACCGAATGGGGCTACGGCGACGAAGCACCTTTCTCTGAAGATTGCCTTTATCTGAACGTTTGGACAAAGGCTTCAGGCAAGGTTGACGCTAAACTTCCTGTTGCAGTTTGGATTCACGGTGGTGGCTATCGCGAAGGTTTTGGCACAGAACCCGAATTTGATGGTCAGGAATGGGGCAACAAAGACGTTGTTCTTGTAACAATCAACTATCGTCTTGGCGTATTCGGATTCCTTGCACACCCCGAACTGTCGGCTGAAAGCGAAAATGGCGTTTCTGGCAACTATGGCATTCTCGACCAAATCGAATCTTTGAAATGGGTTAAGAAAAACATTGCACAATTCGGTGGCGACCCCGACAATGTGATGATATTCGGACAAAGTGCTGGTGGCGGTAGTGTCCGCACAATCTGCGAATCGCCGCTTGCACGCGGACTTTTCCACAAGGCAGTCATTATGAGTGCTGGCGGTCTTGGCGGTATGGGTGGCGGCCGTATGCGTATGCCTGCAGGTTTCAATTTCGGCAATTTTGGCAATCGTCCTGCTGAGAAGAAAATCGCAGCCTACAAAGCACCACAAGCCCCTGAAAACCTTAACGCTCTTCAACGTGCTGAATTCAACACTAAAGTGATTATGGATTGGGCTGGTTATAACACACTGGCCAAGATGCGTGCCGCTGAAACTGAAGTAATGCATACTGTTGGCACAATTTATTCGAATGCAACAGGCAACTTTGGCGGTATCACTGCTATGCCGATGGTTGATGGCTATGTTTCTCGCGAAAGTTTCGATGAGGCTGCTCTCGACGGCACACTTGCTGACGTTCCTTATATGATGGGTTACACACTCGACGATATGGGTGATATGTCAGGTGGCATTGCCGCATTTGGCTTAAACCGCGACAGCGTTGGCAATAAATGCTATGTTTATGAATTTGCCCGTCCATTGCCTGACGACGGTTCACACCCTGAAGTTACTCAACGCTTGAAAGGCGCTTTCCACTCGTCAGACCTGTGGTTTGTATTTAAATCGCTCAAACATTGCTGGCGTCCTTGGACAAAAGGCGACTGGGACCTTTCAGAGAAGATGCTGACCGCTTGGACCAACTTTGCCAAATACAGCGACCCGAACGGCCCGCAAGGTGGCGAATGGACTCCATACACCAAAGAGAACAACAAGTTTATGCTCTTCAAACTGAACGACGCTGATGTAGAAAATTCAGAGATGGGCGACCCAATCAAGTCAACCCTTGGTGGTGGCTTCGGATTTGGACCAATGCCTGCTCCGACTCCTGCAAAATAAGGATTGAAGGATTGAATAACCGATTAACTGAAAAGTTGATTGGTTAAATATCAAAATAATTGAAAAGGGCGAATCTTTCGGGGTTCGCCTTTTTTTGTTTTATGATGGACTGATATGAGATGACAAAAAAACGGGCTCATTTCTGAACCCGTCCAACAATTAAAACTTTACAACTATTTTTTATCCCAAATACTTCTCCATCAGCGCAAGCATCTTTTTAATCTTTATCGGCTTGGCAATGAAATCGTTGCAGCCGGCATTCACTGCTTTCACCACATCGGCGTACATTGCATAGGCCGTTTGGGCGATGATGGGCACCTTGGTGTTGAATGTGCGGATTTGTTGCGTTACCGTATAGCCGTCAATATCAGGCAGTTGGATGTCCATCAAAATCATATCGATGTCAGGGTTGGCACGGACATAATCAATGGCGTGCAGGCCATCGACCGAGCGGGTTAGAACCACATCGCCCTGCGGCTTGAGCATCGCCTCAATGAGCATATAGTTGGCATCGGTGTCCTCCACCACGTGAATCTTCTTGCCGGCCCAGCGCTTGGTGTCGTTATTGGTTTGTTTAACAGGCGGTTGCAACACTCCAATGGGATGCGTGAAGAAGAATTGCGCGCCCTCGCCCTCTGTTGAGTAGCACCAAATGCGCCCCTTGAGATGTTCGACGCACTTGGCGGCGGTGCTCAGTCCGAGGCCCGAATGCCCGTCTTTGCCGATGGTGCAGAACGGCTCGAAAATCTTCTCCAGCAAGTCGGAAGGAACGCCGGCGCCGTTGTCTTTCACATAAAAGACCACCTCGTTGTTCTCGGCCATACCAAAGCCAATGACAATCTCGCTAACTCCCTTTGATTCAATGGCATTGTCGAGCAAATTATCGAGAATCATATTTAGCACCTGGCTGTCGGTATAGATTTTTTGAGTATCGTATGGGAACTCGAGTTTCAGGGTTATGCCCTGTGCAGCAAGTTCGTTTACATTGCGTAAGTGATATTCGGTCAGGAGTTTGATGACATCCACCGTGGCGGGCTCCATTTTCAGCAGCCGTGCACCGATGCCGGTCCAATCGGCAATATGTGTCATCGATGAGAAAAGGTTGGATTTCTTAAGCTCGGGGCAGGCTTCCAACATTCTGACTCCCAATAGTTTGATGTTCGCCGCGATGTTGCTGTTGCTCTCCAGCATCCGTTGTTTTTCCTTGTTCAGCTCAGTCTCAAACTCTTTGAGTTGTGTTATGTCGCGCGAGACGTTGAGAACCGTGCTCACAGTGCCGTCTTTCGACATTTCAGGCACCATACTCGACTGGAAAATATGCTGTTTGCCATCGATATTCATCCTGAACTCAAATTTCAGCTTGCGACCGGTGCGGAAAACCTCAAGATGCATCTCCTCGATAAACGAAGCCACATTTTGCTCGATTTCCATATCCATCGTATTTTGGCCGATGAACTTCTCCAACGGAATCTTCATTGCCTCGCCAACGGCGCGGTTCACGTAGGCGTACGTCAGGTTGCGATTGTAGCGCGAGATGAGGTCGGGGCTGTTGTCGGCCAGCATTTTGAATTCCTCCTGACTTTTGATGAGCGCCCTCTCGGTAAGTTTCTGCGCCGTGATGTCGGTAACAACATTATATGAAACAGTTTCGCCCGTCTGGGTTTTTGTCATTGAGAATATGCATTTTATGCACTTCTCCTGCCCCAACCGGTTCATAATCCACACCTCGGTGCTGAAAAAGTTAGGATTCGTTTTTTTCTGCTCTTCCATCAGCCGTTGAACCCGCTCGCGCTCGTAGTCGCAAATAAGCGACAGCGGCGACGCCGTTTTGAGCTGTTCTTTTGTTAAGCCTGTGATGCGCGTGCTGGCCGTATTGGCGAACATCAGCTTGCCATTTTCATAAATCATTATGCCGTCGGTGATGTTTTCGGCCATCATCAGGAAACGGAACTCGCTGTGGCGCAAGGCTGTCAGAATTTTCGACATATTGCCGATATTCTGCTGAAAAGCAGTCAGATAAGTATATCCGTCGGCGGCGCGCATTTTGTAGAGCGAGATTTCCGACGAGATTGCCGGCTCAATTAACGGCATAATCTGTGTCACGTAAACAACGCCTTCGGGGCCAATCTCCGAGTCGATATATTGTTGTGCGTCAGCTTCCGACTTGAACAGCCCGATTCCGACAGGCGTCAGCGATTGGTAGCCATCGTCGGTGCATTTCAGCAATTCGCACGCGCTGCGGTTGATTCTATGTAGTTTCAGGCTGCCGCCGTCCACCTTCATCACAAAAATCGGTTGCGGACTGTGAGCAAACCAGTTATTACAATCTATGGCATCTTTGATGTCGAACAAAATTTCATCCATAATATTGTTAAGTAGAAAACCTAAATATATTGTTTTTTTTAGTTACCCGACAAAATTTTCTTTTGCTATTTTCGTCGGCCGACCGCGAAAATGGCGCGGCGGGTGTTGCGGGCAGTGCTTACAAAACACCGCAAACGATTTAATTATCAAGCTAATGCGATGATACAACGACTATTAATTATTGCAAAATATTTCATCTTCTGGCTGCTGTTTTTTGTGGTCACAAGGCTCTTTTTTGAGATTTACAACATCCGGCTGACAGCCGCGCTCGACTTTGGAACCATTCTCGGCACCTTCGGCCACGGCATCAAGCTCGACTTGTCCACTTGCAGCTATCTTGTTGATGTTGCGCTACTTATAATGATTTTGGCATTCTGGTGCAATGGCCGTGTGACTGCCGCCATTATCAACACAATCACTGTTTTGTGCATTGTATCATTCTCAATTATAGGTATTTGCGACTGCGAACTTTACCGCAACTGGGGATTCCGTATGGACAGCTCGGTGCTGATGTACCTGAAAACGCCCAAAGAGGCCGCCGCATCGACTCCGGTGTGGCTCACGGCGCTTTTTGTGGTGTGGATTGCGGCGTTTGCGTGGGCGAGCATCAAGGTTTATTTTAAATATGTGGGCAAGCCGATGGCTCAAATGAAGCCCACGCGGTGGTTTGTGGCACCTGTTCTGCTGCTCACTGCCGGACTGTTTGTGATTCCGATGCGCGGCGGCGTGGGCATTGCTCCCATCCGCACAGGCACGGTCTTTTTCAGCGACAAGCCCTATGCCAATCACGCGGCAATCAACGTGCAGTGGAACTTCTGCAACTCGCTGCGCTACATCGACAATGCGCGCACACCCCATTTTATGCCGCAAGCCAAAGCCGACAGCCTGACCGCTCAGATGCTGAAAAGCGGCAATGAGCGAGTTAACCTTCTGAAAACCAAGCGCCCAAACATTCTTATAATGGTGATGGAAAGCTTTACAGCGAAGGCTG
The DNA here is from genome assembly GCA_902790595.1 of uncultured Bacteroidales bacterium. GTDB lineage: Bacteria > Bacteroidota > Bacteroidia > Bacteroidales > SZUA-534 > RUG13583. The sequence continues at coordinate 125,968 of CADASL010000001.1, read as the reverse complement.
TGGGCTGTGTGGGCGGAATGCCGGACGTGACGCCGAATCTCGACAGCCTGGCCCGCACCGGCGTGCTGTTCAGCAACTGCTACGCCAACGGCGACCGGTCCGACAAGGGGCTCATCTGCATTCTGAGCGGCTATCCGGCACAACCCACCACATCTATCGTCAAACTGACCGAAAAGGCGCAGAAACTGCCACACCTGAGCCACAAGCTGCACACCGAAGGCTACCAATCGTCGTTCTACTACGGTGGCGACATCGATTTTGCAAATCTCAAATCGTACTTTATAACAGGCAATTACGGCCGAATGGTGACGATGGACGAATTCAGCCGCCGCGATATGAACTCGAAATGGGGCGCCCACGACCACGTGGTTCTCGACCGCTGGCACAGCGACATTTGCGCAATGCAGCCGCCATTTTTCAGCGCGCTGTTCACACTCAGCAGCCACGAGCCGTTTGAAGTGCCGCACACGAGCCGGTTCAATGGTTCTGACGAAGAAAGCCTGTTCCTGAACTCGGTGCACTACACCGACAGCTGCATTGGCGATTTTGTGCGCCGCGCGTCGGCTGAGCCCTGGTGGGACAGCACTCTAATGATTCTGGTTGCCGACCACGGAAGCCGCCACCCCGGCGCTTCACCCATCCACGTGCCCGAGAAGTTCCACATTCCGATGATTTGGCTTGGCGGCGTACTCAACCTAACCGACACCATCATCAACAAAGTGCTGAACCAAAGCGACATACCCACACTCATCTGCGACCAGCTCGGCATCAGCAACAGCGAATTCACCTTTGGCAAGGACGTGCTGTCCGGAAGCCCCGAGTTCGCCATCTACGCCTACAACAACGGCTATGGTTTTGTAACTGAAAACGAACAATTTACATACGATTTAGAATCATCGAAACTGTCGGATTCCGAAGTTTGCGACTCGATTGTTATGCAAAGTCAGGCTTTTTTGCAAACTTTGCTGCACGATTTCAATCAAAAGTGATATGATTGAGAAGAACAACCGGAGGGTCATAAACGCTTGGTGCTCATACGATATAGCCAATTCTGTCTATAGCCTGATTGTAGCGTCAGCGTTGTTTCCCATTTATTATGAGCGGGTTACCACAGATGCCTTTGCCAATGGTATGGTGAGCATTTTCGGGCACAGCATCAAAAACACCGTTCTCTACGACTACTCAATTGCCATCGGCTATGCCATAATTATTCTTATAACGCCTTTATTATCAGGCATTGCCGATATGGGCGGCTACCGCAAGCGCTTTATGGTGATGTTCACCGCAATTGGTGCGGCAGCCTGCTCGGGGCTCTACTTTTTCACTGGCGGCAACATTGGTTTCGGCCTGATGATGACCATTTTAGCAGTCATCGGCTGGGCGGGCGCAACGGTCTATTACAACTCGTTTCTGCCGATAATCGCCACACCGCGCCTGCACAACATTGTGAGCGCCAAAGGTTTCGCGTGGGGTTACCTTGGCAGTATGATTCTGTTCATTTTCAGCGTGATAATGATTTACACGTGGTATTTCTGGGGCTTTGGCAGCGAAGATGCGGCCTACCGGTTCTCGTTTCTGCTGGTGGGCATCTGGTGGATAGGCATTGCGCTGTTCTCGTTCCGCTATCTGACTGAGTTTAAGGCAAAAACAAAAATTGACACCGGCATTCTTTCGAAAGGATTCAAAGAGATTGCCACTGTTGCCAAAAACCTTTTCCGTCAGCAGGTTATGAACCTTTTTCTGGTGTCGTTCCTGTTCCTGAGTATGGGCGTGCAGACCATTCTGCTGGTAGCCACGCTGTTTGGCAGCGCCGAGCTGCATATCGGCACCATCGAGCTGATTGTGGTGATTCTGCTCATTCAGTTTCTGGCAATGTTCGGTTCGGTTGTATTTGCAAGAGTATCAAACCGATACGGCAACTTCACATCGCTTCTGGTGATGCTTGTCATTTGGATTGTAATCTGCGTGGCCGGCTATTTCATTCAGAACGCCGCGCAGTTCTACATTCTGGCCACGTTCCTGGGCTTTGTGATGGGCGGCATTCAGTCGCAGGCGCGCTCAACCTATGCAATGCTCATCCCGTCTGACACCACCGACACCGCGTCGTACTTCACCTTCTATGACATCACTGAAAAAATCGGCATTGTCATCGGAATGTTCGGATTTGGCTTCATTGAGCAGATTTCCGGCTCAATGCGCAACAGCGTGGCACTCCTCTCCGTCTTCTTCCTGATTGCCTTTGCGGCGATGGCTTTTGCGGCCGGAAAACGGAAACTTCTGGCTGAGAATTTCGAGTAAAAATGGACCAATACATCTGGCTTTTGCCGCTGCTGTTTGTTTTTCACGATTTCGAAGAGATTATCGGAATGCGCGCGTGGACTGCCCGAAACGCCGCCACCATTTGCCAACGCTTTCCGCGATTCGCTTTCATTTTCAAGAGCACAACCACCACCGAAGGCTTCGCGCTTGCCGTTGCCGAAGAGTTTGTCTTGCTGCTGATAATCTGCGGATTGACATTCACAGGCATCCGCGCGTTCAACCTGCTCTGGCTGGGCACGTTCATCGCCTTCGCGCTGCATCTGGTGGTTCACATTGGGCAGGCAGTTGTCATCCACAAATACATTCCCGCGCTTGCCACAAGCATTTTGGTTCTGCCTGTAAGCCTTTGGCTGATAGTCAATTGCATCAAAACTTCCAACTTCTCACCTATCGAAATCACCATCTACAGCCTTGCCGCTGTGGTGGCCGTGGGCGCCAATCTGCTTCTGGCGCATTGGCTGGCAAGGAAGTTTGGGGAATGGGTGGAAAGGGAAAATCGGTCATTCAAGAACGGTTGCTAACACAAAGCGTTTGGTTGCTTATTAGTTGAGCGAAGACATTGAGTGCCAGAAATTTATACCGCAATGTGTCGTGCGGTAGCATTCCTGCTTTTTGAGATACACTGGCATCGATTGTTCGGTCATCGAATAAATGCAGGGTTGGTTCAACAAGCAATAGCCGACCATCGGCGCAAGCCTCAAAATATGCCCCCTGCGGCTTGAAATACTTGTAGTGCGGACTATCGGGTTTTGGAAAGCCATCTTTGAGCAGAATGATAATCGAGAAACCCGCCTCGCGCAAGGCTTTGCTAATTTGCTTCTCACCTTCTGAAATACAAGCGCTAACCCAAACTGTTCCTCGCTCGGCATCGGCCAAACATTGCTCTTTCTGCATGTCAATCTGTTCTTGCGTCAGCGAGCGAGAGCATTGCAATGCGGCCTTTTGCGGGTAATCGATCAAAAACTGCTTGCCGAGCGTTGTGCATCGAAAGCCTGCAACCTCAATGTTTTGATTCAGCACAAACAACTGCGGGTTCGCTCGTTTGAGTATGGCGCGACGCGGATTATCGCGAACGTAGTTGATTACATTGTTGAGTTGGCCTTCGTGAAAGCAAATGGTGTCGTCATAACCATCGGTAAAAAGCGGCGCCATTTCGGGGTGGGTTGCGTAATACGCCTGGCGCTTCTTTTGCGATATGTGTGAAAGGTGGCTCTTCTTCTTTTCCAATTCTATTTCAGACATATATGTCTGAAATCTTTTGCGCCACTCTTTTGTACAACTTATCTTGAATCCACGGATTATTTCTCCCATTGACACATCCAACTCCGCATCCACACGCAGTATACCGTGAAAATGGTCGGGCATAACCTGGTGACCAAGCAGACTGACGCGGCGTTTGTGCAAGGCTTGAACGGCTGGTATCTGCAACCATTGCTGCTCAACATATTTCCCGAGTGCGGACAGTTCGACTCGCGGATTGCTGGTGTCGTTATTCAATTCACCAAGTATCGGCTTTCGATTGTAGGTGACAATTGTTATCATATAAACACCCACACCTTTGTAATTGTACCACTTGGTGTGCGGACGATATACGCTGTTTGGCTTTTCCGAACCTTCCGCTTTTCGCTTTCTCTCCCAATATGCTTTCCAATCGGTCTTCATTATGCCCAAATATACACATTGTTTTTTCAGGTTTGCTTCAAATACTCCGACAAATTGCTCTCCGCACCTTTCATTGCAGCAACATAATCAGTATACGAACCGCACTGGTACTGTACTTGCAAGCCTATCAACCTCATTGTGCCGCCGTAGCCTGCAAGACCATATTTCTCTGTTTTAGATTCGGTTTCAACAGGATACACAAAACCGCCGTTATCAGCCTTCATACAGTGCATATAGGTTACAACTTGGTACAAATCCTCGCGACCAACTCCGTTGTCCAAACGCTTGTATTTGGCATCGAGAATGAAGTTTTCTTTCCAAAAATCGGGATATAGACGACGGCTGTTTTTGTCGAAAAAGTTTTCATCATCAGGCTTTTCAAACATTCTGATACCGCCACGACTTTCCTTGTTCCTCGGGTGCTTGAAATCCAAATTTTTCAACACCGTATTCAAATACTCTTCCCAAAGCCAAGCACCGTCGAACAGAATGCCGTAGATTTGGTCTTTCTGGCGGCCGTATTTGAGTTCCTCGTGGCGAAGGATTTGCAGGCAGAGCCGCTGCAAATCGGTGTAGGCCGAAAAGTACGGGTGCCGCACGGGCCGAAGGTTCTGGCTGACGATTTTGGCGCGCTCGCGAGCGTTGTAGGTTGGCGTGGCCATAACAATCTGGCTGACAGCCGTTTTGGTGTCGGCATCGTTGTTCAGAATTGCCTGCCCCTGCTCCTTGCTGCGAATGAACTCAATGGTGTGGCGGACAAGTTGCGTGAGTTCGTTGTCGTAGGTGTGCTCGCGCGTGGTGTAGGCCACCGTGCCGCGGAACGGAATATTCTGGCGGATATGGCGGCTCACATCAATGGGTCCGCGAATGTTGGCGTCGTTGTGCTCAAAGCGGCGGTACTTCTTGAAAACGCCCTGCGCCACCGCCTTCCGCAGAAAATGCGGAAACAGATAGAACAGAAAATCGAAAATCCGCTCGGCGCTTGTGTCGTGCTTCAAATCGAACAGATTGATTGCGAACACTTTCTGCAACATATAGTGCAGGAAATAGTCGTTGCCGTCGGTTTGGGCGAAACGCGAGCGAATGTCGATTTGCGTCTGGTTCACGCCCACAAAGCCCATTATGTTGCCTGTACTGATTTTGCCGTCGGAAAACGACAGAATCTGGTCATCGCCGATTTCGTCGCCGTGCTGTTTCAAATCGAGCGGAAAGACAAGCAGGTTCTTCTGCCCCGACAGCAAATCGCAGATTTTCTTGTCAGAAATCAGTTCAATGTCGGATTTGGCGGCTAACTCACTGTCTGTCAGCGTGCGAGTTGAGTTATCAGTTGTCGGTATCCGAATCATCGGCTGCGGTGTTGTTTAAATTGTAGGCTTTCTCAAGTTTCTGCATATTCTCGTCAACACTCTGTGTTCCACGCAGATACTCAAACAAAAGTCCTTTCAGGTGACAATCCCAAAGTTGTCCGAAATCGCCATTGTAGTTTTTCAGTTTCAGGAAATAACTTGCGCCAATGTGGTATGCCGACGAAAGGCCTTCGATTTTCTCAATGGCGGCGTTCAGACTATCCATCCGCTTGACAGCATCGTCTTTCCACTCAAAATCATCAAGCATTGCTTTCGAGTCATCGGCAGTAACTTCCTTAAACGCGAACCTACGGCGGAAGGCGAAATCCATACTCTCGACGCTGCGGTCGATATCGTTCATTGTACCAATGATATAGACGTTTTCGGGAACGAAGAAGCCTTTTTTGAAAGCATCGCCATCTTCAACCATATTCTGGTACTGGGTCTGCACTCGGCCCTTCTCGCCGCGATAGCCTGGGTCGATTGAGAAGAACAACTCGCCGAAAATTTTGTTGATTTCGCCGCGGTTGATTTCGTCGATAATGAAGACGAAATTCTTTTTGGGTATCAGCGAAACGGTTTCAACTTTAGTCTTTGATTCTAAACTCTTTAACTTTTCGTAAAGAACATAAGTGTACGAGTCTTGCTGCGTACGATATTTGCGTTGAAAATACAATTGAATGTCTTTGCTGCCCGAAATGTCAACTTTGTTTTCAAGTAGCGTTATCAAATCAGATTTTGGCAAGGCGATAACTCTCGTTTTTTCATTTTTAGGAATGTCAATGGTGATATGTTTCGCCTTATTTTCAATAATATGAAACACATTTTTGGTGCCTTGAGTCGCCAATTTTAAGTCGGAATCAATTGCATCTTGAACGAAATCATCTATCAAATCTCGCACAGAAGTTTCTTGTTGCAAGGTTTGTAAACTCTTTTGAGAATCAGTCAAATTCTCAAGTGCCTTTGCGCAAAACTCTTTGAAAACCCCATCTTTGCGTTCGAAGCCGACATTTCCGTTACCATCATCCAATGGCCGCAAGCCTTCGACAAAATCGGTGTAGTCGTACGACGGGTGGAATTGGACAAAGCCGATTTCATTGTCAGTGCAACCCATTGCCTGGGCAATCTGCTTTGCCAAATAGGTTTTGCCTGTACCTGGGGCGCCTGTCAGGATTAGGTTGTGGTTGGCACGAAGCAAATCAACATATTCATCAACAAATTCATTATTGATTTCTTCATTATAATTTTCTCCAACAGCGGCTAGAGAGAATTCTGGGAAGGACTGCTCCTTAATTGTTTTATCTTTCATCTTGACTTTTACTTCATTCATTAAATTCACATAATCGGCATAATTCATTTTTTTCGGGTCTACTATAATACCATAATTATCTAAATAATTGACATTGTTTCCATCCAATGCTAAAAAATCATATGGTCGTATATAGTATAATCCCATAGTAATTTTAGCCATACCTATACAGAGTTGTTTTAGAACTCTGTCAAACACTTTTCCAACATCTTCCTGTTCTGCATCTTGACTTAAAGCCAACTCAAATAGTTGCCACAATCGTTTTGCATCACCATCTGCTGCTTTGTGTCTAGCAACAAAAGATAAATTTGAATAATTTTGAACTGGTATTCCCTCAAATGTTAGTGGTGATTCCGCACTAATTTCAAACGCATCTTTCATTGTTTGTGCCAAATCACTTCTTGTGCCCTTATTTCTGTTAAATATGCTGTATATCGTGAATGGGTCAATTTCTTCAAAAATAGGCATTTCTTTTTTTGAATCATCATACAAGAAACTAGCATCTTCACTATCAAAGTGTTTATATATAAGATTTACTAACCTTTTGGGCTTATTTTTGTATTCGAGTAATTTGTCGGCTAATTCCTCATAAAAAGGAATCCATTTAAACATTGTATTTTCCATATCTCCGATAATTTAGAATTAAAATTGTTTGTATTTTTTTCCAAATCTAACAATAATTCCTATCCCTTTCAAACTCACCCCCAAAAAAGCAAACGGGCTCAACGCCCGTCTGCAAGTTCAGCACTCAACTTTTCGGCCTTATTGGGCTTCGGGGTTGCGGTTGACATTGATTGTGAGATACACCTGATTTTCAGGGTGTGCATCGGGTGTAATGCGGCGAAACGGCAACTGAAAACATTTGTCCAGCCAGACTCTAAGAAACAAGCGATTTCTGAGTTCCGCCCACGCGGAATGTAGCCGAGTAAATACGGCTCATCTTCGCCTGGTTTGTTGTACAGCACGGCCACGGCTTTGGGGTCGTAGCGGTTTTCGGTGTCAAGCACCAGTTGCAACTGCGTGCCAACCTTCAGTTCGTCCCAAACCTCGTCGGCATCGTGATACATACGTCCTGCCAAGTGGCAATCCATAAAAAACATCTTTCTTGCTTTCATAATCAATGCTTTTTAAAAGTTAGACAATAAAATTTGTCGCAAATGAAACCGCAACCTATGCGAGATTGAAGCAGAGGTTTGGAAATTTTTTGAAAAAAGTGAAGATTTTTCGCAATAATACGTTTTTACACAAAACAGTCCGAAGGACTGAATTTGCATAACCGGCCGCAAGCGTAGCGCAGCCGCCGGTTGCCAAAGCAAAAAAAAGAAACACTCTGAAAGAGTGAACAATACAAAGGTTCAGTCTTTCAGACAATTATTCTTTACATACAAAATACAATTATGCGTTGAAATATAGTTTCTCTGTTAAATTTACAACCTACTTGCCTATGTTTTGAGCCGAAATTTCCCCAACTTTGCCATATCATATAAAAAAGAAAACTTACAGACTATGCCGATAATAGAGAATCCGCAAACAACTAATTGCCAATGCTTTGCGCTAACGGGGCGCAACATTGTGCTGAAAGCCGACGGCAGTGCCCTGACGCTGGCCGACCTAACTGAAATAAAAACTTTAGATAGCAATGCCGATTTGTTTGAAGAACAAGAATTTGGCATTTGCGTTCTGAACTTCGAGACGGCCGAGCCACTGCCCGACCGTTTCGTCACCAAAACCATCCGTCAGTTCTTCAACGAGAGCGACGAGCCGACCGTTTTCCGCACATCGCGGGCAAAGGCGGTGGCAAACTGGCGGCAGAGCACGAAATTTTGCTGCACGTGTGGTGCAAAACTCATTGAGAGCAAGCAGTTTACAGCTCGCGAGTGTCCGCAGTGCGGCAAGATTCATTTTCCGCGCATCGAGCCGTGCGTGATTGTGCTTGTGAGCCGCGGCGACAAGATTCTGCTTGCCCGCCACGTTCAGCGCAATCAGGACATCTACGCCTGCATTGCGGGGTTCATTGAAGGCGGCGAGACACCCGAGCACGCCGTTGAGCGCGAGTTGCAGGAAGAAATCGGCATCCGCGTGAAGAACATCCGCTACCGCGGCAGCCAAAGTTGGCCCTTTCCCGACCAACTAATGCTCGGATACACAGCCGATTACGAGAGCGGCGAAATACGCCTGCAGAAAGACGAGATTGCCGACGCCGACTGGTTTAGCCGCGACAACTGCCCCGCAAGCCCGCAGCCTGGCTCGATTGCTTACAAGCTGATACATACCATTTATTGAAGGATTGAAGGACTGAAGGATTGAAGGATTGAATCCAATATTAATCTGTGTAAATCAGTTATCCCGATAGCTATCGGGGCTGCGTCATCTGCGTTCCTGGCAAAAGCAATTCTGTGCGAGTTTGAGCATTTTTCGGCATAAAATTTGCTATCGGCTTGGCAAATTCTAAAAACAATGGCTGACAAATTCAAAACCACCTTTCAGGTTTACACCAACAACGCCGACTCGCGCAAATTGGCCAAACCGGGCGCGCTGTTCGCCTATTTCATTGAAGCGGCAAGTATGCACGCCGAACGGCTCGGTATCGGGCACAAGAGCCTGCAGGACAATCACAACGCGTTTTGGGCACTGTCGAAAGTGCATTTCGATATTTACCAAACACCGGTATGGCATCAGAAAGTAACCGTAACCACTTGGCCGTCAGGCTATAACCGATTGTTCGCTCGCCGCTATTTTCAGATTGCCGACGAAACCGGGACGTTACTTGCCGAAGGCGCATCTGATTGGGTGATAATGAGTTTCGAGAACCGCAGCCTGTGCAATGTGCAGTCGATTGTTGAGAGCATCGCGCAGTTCAACCTTGAGCAGGAACACCTGAACGTGAACACCGCAAAAGTGCCGGCCGCCAACGCCGAAACGGCCGCAAAAACCACTCGCCGCGTAATGTTCAGCGACCTTGATATGAACAAGCACCTGACCAGTATGCGCTATCTCGATTGGACAATGGACTGCATCAACATCGACTATCTTAACACGCACACTGCAAAATCTGTCGATATAAATTTTCAGCACGAAATGCCTGAAGGCGAAATTGTTACGCTCTTGTGCCAGCAAACGGGCGACAGTTTTGTGGTTTCGGGCGAACTTTCCAACGGAAAGACATCGTTTTCGGCAAAAATCGGATTCTGAACAACCGCATCAGCATAAAAAAAGCGCGACCAAACAGCCGCGCTTTTATATTTTAAACTACTGAAAATCAGTTTTTACCGACAATCATATTGTACTGAACTTTGATGTAGCCATCGTTCGGGAAAATCTTGTTAGCCAGCGTGATAACCGCCTCCGCATCCTTCTTGCGCTTCTCGTTCAGAAGGTCCTGGGTGTATTTCATAATGCCGTCAACAATCAGACTTTTCACAATCGGGTCCGGCTTGATGGTCTCATTGTTCACAATCTGCTCCGAAAGTTTGGTGCGGGCCTCGTCCATCTCGTGAGCGCCCTGTGTCTCGTTGTTCGACATACATTTCAGCATTCCCGAGAAGTACATAAACAGATAATCGGGAGTGCGATAGAGTTTTTCGTAGTTTTTGGCGGAAGAAGCGGCTTTGGAGTAGTTGCCCTTGTCAAAATTGGTTTTCATCTCGGCCTTCACGTGTTTCTTAATCTGGTCAATGAAATCGGTGTTTTGTGCATACAACTCACCTTCAACATCCTTACGGACAAACTTTTGCGTGTATTTGACAGCCTGGCGCATACCGTCTTTGTAATCGGCGGCAATCTCCGGGTCCGACGACTCGTACAGCTTAACGTAGCACATTGCCGCATACAAGTGCGGTTCAGCTTCGCGACCGGCGGCCGGGTCCTCGCAAAGGTCTTCCGCCTTGAACAGACAGACCTCGTATTTACCTGATGTATAGAGTTTTGAGAGTTTTGCGTTATGGCCGCCTTTCACTTGGGCAAACGTGCCTACACAAACAAACAAGCACAATGATGCGCAAAGAAGTTTTAATTTCATTTTTCTGAGAATTTTCTTTTGACAAAAAAAAAAAATTGAAGTCAAATTCGCAATTTTTTTATACCGATGTTATTAACAAAAAATGAATGTCGATGTGGTGACAGATTTTGCGATTGTAAGTGGAAAAGGCGAACGGAAAACCTATATTTGCAATCAAAATTTCAAAATTATGAGAGCAATTTTCGCATCAATGCTTGTTGTGGCCTGTATGGCCGCAAACGCGCAACCCGACAAATGGTCGTCGAAGAAATACTTTACAGTGATGAGTTACAACGTTGAGAATCTGTTCGATACGCTCAACACCAACGGCAAGAACGACGAGGAGTTCACTCCTGCCGGCAAAAAAGAATGGACATCGGAACGCTACCAGACAAAGCTTTCACACCTGGCCGAGGTTATTGCGGCGTTGAATCCTGAAAAAGGCCAATATCCTGACATTGTGGCGATTGAAGAGGCCGAAAACATTTCGGTTTTGCGCGATTTGGCCGCACAGAAAGCCATCAGCGAGGTTGGCTACCAATGCATTCTTGAGGAAGGCCCCGACCCGCGCGGAATTGACTGCGGACTGCTATACAACTCAAAGACATTCAAATACATATCGCACCGCGCCATTCAAGTCAAACTGCGCCCTTCGGGACAGACAACGCGCGACATTCTGTATGTGAAGGGAATGGTTGACAAAGAGACTCTGCACATTTTTGTGAACCACTGGCCGTCGCGCGTCAGCGGAAAAGAGAAAACCGAAAACAAGCGCGCGCAGTGCGCCGATTGCCTGAAGGAAATCACAGACTCGATTATCAAGGCCGAGCCGCAATGCAACATACTGATTATGGGCGATATGAACGACGAGCCCGACGATGAGAGCGTTCTCAACATTCTGCAAGCGAAAAGCACCACGCAATACAGCAAGCTCAATAATATAATGTATCTGCAGCAGCAGAAGAACAAAGGCAAGTTCGGCAGCGGAACTTATTATTACAAAGGCGAATACTCAATGCTCGACAACTTGATTGTGAGCAATCCGCTACTCACCCGCACAAGCGGTTTCCGCCTTTACGAGCCAACAGGCTACATCTTCGCGCCCGACTTCATCAGTTTTAAGGAAAACAACGGCGACATCGCCCCTTCGCGCTCGTATTCAGGCAAATACTACGGCGGATATAGCGACCATTATCCTGTTTATATGGTTTTTTATAAGAAGTAGTGAAGGTTGAGAAAGTTTAGAAGTTTAGTTTTTGACATCAGACTACAGACATCAGACTACAGACATCAGACATTTATATTTTCAATCAGTCAATCCTTCAATCCTTCAATAAATGCCCTTCGAAATTAACTCGCCATTCAAGCCTACAGGCGACCAGCCGCAAGCCATCAGGCAACTTGTGGACGGCCTGAACAGCGGCCAGCAGTTTCAGACGCTACTTGGCGTGACGGGTTCGGGCAAGACGTTCACCATTGCCAATATGATTGAGCAGGCGCAGCGTCCAGCGCTCATTCTGAGCCATAACAAAACGCTTGCAGCACAACTCTACAGCGAGTTTAAAGAGTTTTTCCCGAACAACGCGGTTGAGTATTTCGTTTCGTATTACGACTACTATCAGCCCGAAGCCTACATTCCCGTGACGGACACCTACATTGAGAAGGATTTGAGCATCAACGACGAGATTGAGAAACTGCGTCTGCACACCACGTCATCGCTGCTGTCGGGCCGCCGCGACGTGATTGTGGTCTCGTCCGTCTCGTGCCTTTACGGCATCGGCAACCCCGACGATTTCTACAGCAACAGCATCAGCGTGAAGGTGGGCGAAAACGTTGGCCGAAACCAACTGCTGCGCCGCCTTGTCGACGCTCTCTACTCGCGCAACGAAGTGGATTTCAGCCGTGGCACGTTCCGTGTGAAGGGCGATACGGTTGACGTTTATCTGGCCTACGGCGATTCGGCCTACCGCCTAATGTTTTGGGGCGACGAGATTGACCAAATCGAAGTTTTCGACCCGCTGAACGGCAGCGTCATCGACCGCCCCGAGCAGGTTTCCATCTACCCCGCAAACATCTTCGTGACAACACAAAGCCGCATCCAGCAGGCCATCCGAATGATTCAGGACGACCTTGTGGCGCAGGTTGAGTATTTCAAGAGCATCGGCAAAAACCTTGAAGCCAAGCGGCTCGACGAGCGTGTGAACTACGACCTTGAAATGATACGCGAATTGGGGCACTGCCCAGGAATTGAGAACTATTCGCGCTATTTCGACGGGCGCGCGGCGGGCACTCGGCCGTTCTGTCTGCTCGATTATTTCCCGAAGGATTTCATCACGGTCATAGACGAAAGTCACGTCACCGTGCCGCAGATTCACGCAATGTTCGGCGGCGACCGCTCGCGCAAGGAAAACCTTGTGGAATACGGATTCCGCCTGCCAGCCGCACTTGACAACCGTCCGCTCAAGTTCGACGAGTTTGAAGCGCTGACGGGCCAGACCGTGTATGTGAGCGCCACGCCCGCCGACTACGAACTAATGAAATGCGGCGGCGTGATTGTTGACCAGGTGATTCGCCCGACAGGTCTGCTCGACCCGCCGATTGACGTGCGTCCGAGCCTGAACCAGATTGACGACCTTGTGGCCGAAATCAACAAGCGGGCCACTAAAGACGAGCGCGTGCTTGTGACGACGCTCACCAAGCGTATGGCCGAAGAGTTGCAGAAATATCTGACCCGTATGGGAATACGGTCGAATTACATTCACAGCGATGTGGACACGCTCGAGCGCGTGAAGATATTGGACGACCTGCGCAACGGCTTGTTCGACGTGCTTGTGGGCGTCAATCTGCTGCGTGAGGGCTTGGACTTGCCCGAAGTGTCGCTGGTGGCCATTCTGGATGCCGACAAGGAAGGATTCCTGCGCAACGAACGCTCGCTGACTCAGACCGCAGGACGTGCTGCACGAAACGTGAACGGCCTTGTGATTATGTATGCCGACCAGATTACCGACTCAATGCAGCGCACCATCGACGAGACTAACCGCCGCCGCGAGAAACAGTTGCGCTACAACGAGGAACACGGCATCACCCCAACGCAGATTGTCAAGGCCAAGCGCCACACCGTGGGCACCGACGAGACCGCCGCGCAGTATTACGTCGAGCCCGAGAAGGTGAACCTTGCCGCCGAGCCCGTTGTGGCCTATATGAGCCGCGAAGCCCTGCAGAAGGCCATCGACAAGACCAAGAAGCAAATGGAACGCGCCGCCGACAAACTCGACTTTATGGAAGCCGCCCGCCTGCGCGACGAAATGTTTGAGTTGCAGAAAGTGTTGGCGGAAAAGTTTAAAAGTTGAGATGCAAGCTTCCAACTTTCTTACTATTTTTATGCGTTTGGAAACGGAAAAACTGATGAAACGATTTCTGACATACACCGCCGCATTGCTGCTGACCGCTGCAAGTTTGACTTGCCAGGGTGCGGAACCTGAGTTTTTCAGTGTCAACAATCTGTATAACATATCGATACGCGAGACAAACTCGGTTTGCAAAGACGCCGATGGCTTTGTATGGGCGTCGTCGAAGATGGGCATTATGCGTTTTGCAAGCCACAACTACCGCATCTATAACCTACCCTACTCCGAGCATAACGCACTGACAGTCAGACTTGAATGTCGCGACAAAATGCTGGTTGCCTATTGCAACTCAGGACAGGTATTCATCTATAACCGCGTTACAGACCAATTTGAATCACTCATCAATCTAACTCAATATATAAATAGTCAAAATCTGATTATTTACAAGATAGCCATCGACACAAAGCAAAACCTTTGGGTTGCGACATCTAACGGCTTTTTTGTTTACGCCGATGGCCAGATTACAACCATCGACAGTGAAAACGCATTTTTCAATTTGGAATGGCTGTCGGAAAAAGAGCTGATTGTGGCCGGGCTGACAAAAGTGCAAATCATTGACACTGAAGCTGCTAACGCTCGACCGCGCGACATCGGCGCAAGCCTGTCACCAAGCATCAAGACCAGCCTTTTCTGCGACACCGCACACAACAGGCTCTGGATTGGAACCAAAACCGACGGGCTGATGATTTTCGACTTTGCAAGCCACTCTGTGAACAAGGTGAAAGGCATACCAACACTGCCGGTTCTGGCACTCGAGCAGTTCAACGACAGCACTTTGCTTGCTGGTGTTGACGGACACGGAATCAGTGCGATTGACATTGGCAGCGGCCGCATCAGGAAAACATACCAAAGCGACCGCAACAACCCGCAAACCCTTGCCAGCAATGGCGTTTACGACATTCTGTGCGACCCAGGAAAGCGCATTTGGGTGTGCACCTATGACGACGGTGTGCTCTTTGCCAACGTCGAAACAAAGAACGTCACACAATTCCTGCATCAGCCCAACAACGACAACTCAATAAAAGACAACCACGTGAACGATGTGTGCGAAGACCCCGACGGCAATCTCTGGTTTGCCACCAACAACGGCGTCAGCCGATACAATCCACTGACCGACAAATGGTTACATATGCAGGCCGATGCACGCGACCGCTCACACGTATTCCTATCAATATGCGCCGACGCTGAAGGGCAAATATGGGCCGGCACCTACTCGTCGGGGCTCTATGTGTTCGACAGAAACGGCTGCACCCTGGCCCACTACACAAGCGGCAACCGCAGCAACTACAACAACGATTTCGTTTTCAGCCTGATAGAAGACCGATACCACGACATCTGGATTGGCGGCACCAACAACGAAATTTTCCGCTACAACCGCAACAACCACAGTTTCAGCCGCTTCGAATACTCGCCGGTGAACAAAATTGCCGAACTCGACAGCGCAAATCTGCTTTTAGGCTGCACCAGCGGACTAATCAAACTCGACAAAACGACTGGCAATAAGACAGTTATGATTGACAGTTGTATTGTGAACGACATTCTGGTGCGCAGCGACACCGTTTGGGTGGCAACCCACGGCAACGGACTGATTAGAATGAACTTAAACGGCGAAATAACAGCGCGTTACGATTCTCGGAACGGACTGCCGTCGGATTTTGTAACTAGCCTGCTTTACGCCGCAGGACATCTTTGGATTGGCACCGAAACTGGGCTTTGCAAATTTGAGCCGCAGAGCGAAAAAGCGTTCATATTTCCATCAACATCGCAGCTGTCGGCGTCGTTCAACCGCCACGCAGCTTTAGTTCTGTGCAACGGCAATCTGATTTGGGGCACCAGTAATGGCGCTGTGTGCCTAAACCCTGATTTTGAACCCGAAGCCCAGTCGAGCGGCAAAATTTTCATTCAAGACATCAGCGTGGCGGGCAGCACAATCCGCAATCAGGCCGACATAACAGGCAATATGCCTGTAAACCAGCTTAACAGCTTGAAACTCAACTACACTCAGAACACCATCAAAGTTGAGTTGGAAGCGCTTGGAAGAGTTGTCGGGCCAAGATTTGCGTGGAAAATGAACGGTATCGACGCTGACTGGAACCAGCCTGCCACACAAAACATAATCTCGTACCCCAACCTGCCGTCGAGCAATTTTGAACTAATTATCAGACTGTACGACAATACTTTATCGCGCATTATCGATGAGCGCAAGCTGCACATCGAAATCACACCGCCGCTTTGGCATCGCTGGTGGTTTGTTATTATCTGCTATCTCGCTGTGTGTCTGTTAGTTTATATAGTTATATCACAATATATCCAAAACATAAAGCGGCAGCACGCCGAAGACAAAATCCGATTCTTCACCAACACGGCGCACGAGATTCGCACATCGCTGACGCTGATAAAGGCGCCGATTGAGGAACTCCACAAAGAGAAAAAACTGACAGCCACAGGCCAGCACAATCTTGAACTGGCATCGGCTCAGGCGCAGCAGTTGTCGGCAGTGGTGACGCAGCTGATGGACTTCCAGAAATCGGACATCGGTAAGGAAATACTGCAATTGGCGATGGTCGATATTGTTGATTTTGTGGGCAATAGGATTCAAATGTTCGAATCGATGGCCGCAAAGAGCGAAATCGGACTGAAATACACACACAACACCAACAGCTACAGCTCCGCCATCGACACCAATATGATGGCAAAAGTTGTTGATAATCTGATATCTAACGCCATAAAATACTCATCCAAAGGCGGCATTGTCAGCATTGGCCTCGAGTGCGATGAAAATATGTGGCGACTATCGGTTACCGACCACGGAATTGGCATCAGCCGACAGGCGCAAAAGCATTTGTTTACAGAGTTTTACCGAAGCGAAAACGCCATAAACTCAAGCATTATCGGCTCTGGCATCGGACTGATGCTGGTGAAAAATTACGTTGAGTTGCACAACGGAAAGGTAACCTGCGAGAGCCAGGAAGGCAAAGGCTCGGTGTTCACCATTGAGATTCCGGCTGCCGTGACTGACCGCCACCAATCCGTCAGCAATGAGATTGCAGCCAAACCTGCTTTGCAAACAACTGATAACAAGACTGTTGACAACAAAGATTCTGACATCAGTCTGCTGATAGTGGAAGACAACGAAAACCTGTTGCGGTTTATGCGCGACACGCTGGCCGACGAGTTCGGCATCGCCACAGCCGCCAACGGCCGCGAAGCCTGGCAAAGCATCGCCAATCAGCAGCCCGACATTGTGGTTTCCGACATTATGATGCCCGAAATGGACGGTTTTGAGCTGTGCCGCCTGATGAAATCGACATTTGAGACAGCGCACATTCCAATCATTCTGCTCACCGCCCTGTCGGGCCGCGCCGAGCAGCTGCAGGGCCTTGGTCTTGGCGCTGACGACTATCTGACCAAGCCGTTCGATATGGATATTCTGCGGCTTCGACTTAAAACAATTGTGCGCAACCGCCAGCTGACCAAATCGAAGATTATCAACAGCTTATCGCACGGCACGCCCGTTGAACTCGGCAATAAACAGAACGACGAGTTTGTTCAGAAACTGCACCTTACCGTAAAAGAGAATATGAGCAATAGCGATTTCGACAAAGAGCAGTTTGCCGCAGCAATGAACGTCAGTTCGTCGCTGTTATACAAGAAGATAAAGGCACTGACAGACCTCTCGCCCACCGATTTCATAAAAACGGCGCGACTGGAGTACGCCCAGCAACTGCTCAAATCGCAGCGGTATAACATAACGGAAATCAGCGAGATGTGCGGTTTTGCAAGCGCCGCCTACTTCAGCACGGTGTTTAAAAAACAGTATGGAGTGGCGCCGTCGGATTATAATGCTGACACAGAGAACACAAAGTAGACTGAGGGCACAGAGGTTTGACTAATTCTAACTTCTCTCTCCTCACTCCTAATTCCTCATTCCCAACTCCTAATTCCCAACTCCTAATTCCTAACTCCTAATTCCTAACTCCTAATTCCCTAACTCCTAACTCCTAACTCCTAATTCCTAACTCCTAATTCCTAACTCCTAATTCCTAACTCCTAATTCCTAACTCCTAATTCCTAACTCCTAAATACCAAAGTGCAACCGATTGTTATTTTTGTTGCATTTTGTTCCGAGTGTCGATTTTTTGCATATTTTACAACCGAAAGCATTTTAACTAAACACATATAGTAACACACTAAAAATCAAAACTATGAGACGTTTAAACAGTATCAGAATTTATTGTTTGATGGCTTGCGCGATGATGGTTGCGGGATGCTCGCAACAGACTGCGCAGCAAGACAATCAGCGCTGGGTTGGAACCTGGGGCACAGCCGTGCAACTCACCGAGCCGCACAACTGCCCGCCCGAGCCAGGAATCAGCGGAAACACTATCCGCCAGAAAATCCGCGTGTCAATCGGCGGCGAGACCGTGCGCCTGAAACTCTCGAACGAGTTCGGCAACGACGTGCTGAAGATTGCCGCCGTGAGCCTCGCCCCCGCCCTCGAAGGCAGCAAGATTGACGCCGCAAAGGCCGTGAACGTGCTGTTTGGCGGAAAACAGGCCATTGATATTGAGAAAGGCCAATCGGTTATTTCCGACGCGCTGCAGTTTGCGCTGACACCGCGTATGGACGTGGCCGTGACCATTGCCTACACCTTTGTGCCGAGCGACATTACTGGCCACCCAGGCTCACGCACCACTTCGTACATTCTGACAGGTAACAAACTGAATAACACCGATTTTGCCGATGCTGTCACCACCGACCATTGGTACACCATTGAGCGCCTCGACGTGGTGGCCGACGAACCCACTGCAGCCATTGCCATTGTGGGCAACTCAATCACCGACGGCCGCGGCTCGACGACCAATCAGGTCAACCGCTGGACCGACGTCTTCTCTGAGCGCCTGCTGGCCAATCCCGCCACAAGCAATCTGGCCGTGCTCAATATGGGCATTGGCGGCAACTGCGTCATTCGCGGCGGACTGGGTCCCAACGCTTCGGTGCGCTTCAACCGCGACGTGATTGAGCAGCCTGGTGTTAAGTATGTTATTCTGTTTGAAGGCGTTAACGATATGGGCTACTCGCCAAATCCGTCGGTAACTGAAAAAGAACTGATTGACGCCTACTCGAAGATGATTGACACAGCGCACGCCCACGGACTGAAGATTTACGGCGCCACCGTAACGCCGTTCAAAGAGTGCTTCTACGGCTCACCCGAGAAGGAAGAGTGCCGTCTGGCCGTGAACAACTGGATTCGCACCTGCGGCAAGTTCAACGCCGTAATCGACTTTGAAAAAGCCATTTGCAGCGATTCGGACACTACCGTGATGAACCCCAATCTGCACGACAACGACAACCTGCACCCCAACGCCAACGGTCACAAGGCTCTAGGCGAGTTTGTTGATTTGGGGCTGTTTGAATAGAGAGTATTAAGGAACGCAGATGACACAGATTTAACGGATTTACGCAGATTTCTAATTTTCGATTTTTGATTTTTGAATAGTGATTAAACCTGTTAAACAGCGAAGCGTTTCAACTCTTTAAACTTATAACTTTTAAACTTTCAACTCAATGAAACACCTATCAATCACCCTGTTAGCCGCTGCCGCGATAATGTGCGGATGCAACGGCCAGAAGAGTGCAAGCACCGAAACAGGCTTCACCAACCCGATGATTTGGGCCGATGTGCCCGATATGTCGATGATGCGCGTAGGCGATACCTATTATATGAGCAGCACTACGATGCATATGAACCCAGGCGTGCCCATTATGAAGTCGAAAGACCTGAGCAACTGGCAGATAGCGGGCTACGCTTACGAGACTCTGGGCGACCAGGACGAGACGATGCTCTTGAACGGCAAAAACACCTACGGCAAAGGCTCGTGGGCAAGTTGCATTCGCTACGTCGGCGGCAAATTCTTTGTCAGCACCTTCGACCAGGTGACGGGCAAAACCTATTTCTTCACCACCGACAACATTGAGAATGGCAAGTGGGAGCGCCACGAGTTCCGTCCTTCGCACCACGACCATACCATTGTGTTTGAAGAAGATGGACACATTTATATGATAAACGGCGGCGGCAAAATCTTCATTCGCGAAGTCGAGCCCGATTTCAGCGGAATCAAGCCAGAATCAGAGAAGGTTCTGATTGAGAACGCTGGTCTGCCCGCAGGCGAAAACCTGATGCTGGGCGCCGAAGGCTCGCAGATGTTCAAAATCAACGGCAAATACTATCTGTTCAACATTTGCTGGCCGCGCGGCGGTGTGCGCACCGTTATCTGCCACCGCGCCGACAGTTTGTTCGGCCCGTACGAAGGCCGCGTTGTGCTGCAGGACAAGGGCGTGGCTCAGGGCGGACTCATTGACACGCCAGACGGCCGCTGGTTCGCCTACCTGTTCGGCGACCGTGGCGCTGTGGGCCGTATCCCCTACCTTGTACCCGTTGTTTGGGAAGATGGATGGCCCGTTCTGGGTGTCGATGGCAAAGTGCCCGAAACGCTCGACCTGCCCGCAAACGGCAGTCTGATTCCTGGCATTGTCGATAGCGATGACTTCGACGGCGACCAGCCGAAAATTGTCTGGCAGTGGAACCACAATCCAGTCAATTCTTTATGGACGATGACCGAACGCAAAGGCTTTATCCGCTTCCGCACCGACCGCACCGACACTCTGTTCACCCAGAGCCGCAATATGCTCACACAGCGCACCATTGGTCCGAAATGCTCTGGCAGCGCTTGTCTCGATGCCTCGAACCTGAAGGACGGCGATGTTGCGGGACTTGCCCTGCTGGCTGGAAAATTCGGCTTTGTGGCCATTCAGAACGATGGCGACAAGAAATCGATTGTGATGGTTAACAACCAGCCCGAAGCCAACGCCGACGGTGCACCCTGGCCGCCACGCCGCGGCGTTCAGCACGTTGTGGCAAGCGTTCCTGTCGATGCCAGCACCGTCTATTTCAAAGCCGACTGCGACTTCAGCCGCATTGCCGACGAGAGCGCCATTGGCAGCCACGGCGTTGACAAGGCCGTCTTCCACTACTCGCTCGACGGCAAGCAATGGAACCAAATCGGCGACACCCTGCCAATGTCGTACAGCCTCGACCACTTTATGGGCCAGCGCTACGCACTCTTCTTCTACTCTACCAAAGAGCCCGGCGGCTATGCCGATTTCGACTGGTTCAGGATTAGTGAGTAGCTAACATCTTTTACGACAGAAAATAACGGCTCTCGCCTTCGGGTGAGGGCCGTTTTTGGTTTTCAAAATTCGTTTTTTGAACTTTTAATTCTGAGTTATTTTGCCCGATGCTGCACAACCGATTGCAATATACTCTCAAAGCACACTCGTTTGAATATAAATCATTTAACCAATTACCGCAACCGATTGCAATGCGTATTGCAAAATCAGATTTTGTCAAAATATCTAAAAATACAAACGAAATATCTGTATTTGAAAGCCTCATTCTTGCACCAAGGGTAATTTTACTATCACCAAAAATGTACACAACAAGTTTTTATGAGTAACAATAAAAACACACACGATTTTTTTGGAAAGAAGCCCAACGCCGAGTTTTGGGTGAAGGTGATATGCGCATTGTGCATTTCAACTTTGGTAATACTTATAATTATAAGTTGTGCTCGAAGTGCTAAAGCCGATTCGGCTGAAAGCCTCTCAAAATTTGAATTTCGGACGAATGCCTCGCCGCTTTGCCAGTGGCAGGCTGATTTCGGAACTAAATACTATTTAATAACTAAAAAACATTTATGATGAAACTTCAATTATGGAGAAAGGCGGCCACGATGCTGCCAACATTGTTGATTTCATTCTGCACGATGGCGCAGCAGCACAGCGTGAGCGGCTCTATCACAGATGAATCACAGCTCCCCATACCGGGAGCGAACGTAGTGGTCAAAGGCACTACTTTGGGAACTATCACCGACGGTAACGGAAACTTCTCGATGCAAGCGTCGGATGGCGATGTTCTTGTTGTATCGTACATCGGTTACACGTCGGAAGAGATTACCGTAAATGGTAACGGCCCTTACAACGTTAGTCTGATTCCCGATATGGTGGGATTGGAGGAGGTTGTGGTCGTTGGTTACGGTACGCAACGCAAAGAGGCTGTCACAGGCTCTGTTGCCTCAATGAAGGGCGAAATTATTCGCGAGATGCCCGCAGCAAACATCACCCAGTCGCTGCAAGGACGTGTGGCTGGTGTCGAGATGTCTCAAACGTCATCGAAGCCTGGTGCCGAAATGCAGATTCGCGTTCGTGGTTCCCGCTCGCTGACCGGTAGCAACGACCCATTGGTTGTTTTGGACGGAATCCCGTTTGCAGGCTCACTTAGCGACATCAACCCCAACTCTATCAAAAGCATCGACATCCTGAAAGACGCTTCGGCAACAGCCATCTATGGTTCTCGTGGTGCCAACGGCGTTATTCTGGTAACATCGACAAAGGGTACTCTGAACCAAGAAGCTACTGCAACCTACAGCGGCTATGTAGGTGCTAAAACAGTGTTCTCGAAATACCCTATGATGAACGCTGAGAAGTTTAAAAAAATGCGTCAAGATGCAGATTATACAAATAAGGATGGTTCTCTGATGGAGCAAGAAGATAACGCAGATACTGATTGGCAAGATGAAATGTACGGCACTGGTATTGTAACAAACCACGATCTTTCGATTGTTGGTGGCACCAAATCAGCTGCTTACAGTTTTGGCGGTGGCTACTACAAAGAGACTTCTGTTCTGCCCGGACAAAACTATTCACGTCTGTCGGCTCGTGCCGCTATTGACCAGAAAATTGGCAAATACCTGCGATTTGGATTCACAAGTAGCAACAACTATACTGTCAGCAATTATGCAAGCCTCGGCATTTACAGTATTTTAAGCACATCGCCACTCATCAGCCCTACTGACAAGAATGGCAACCGCCGCCGCACCGTAGATATGCCTGAGGATCAAAACCAATGGCTCTACACCAGAGAATCAATTGAAGAACTGATTGACAATGAGCAATGGGTGAACAAAAACACCAACTATGGTACATACAATAGTTTCTATGGTGAAATTTCAGCTCCGTTTATCGAAGGTTTGAAATATCGAGTTAACGCTGGATTGAACTTCAAATATTCTGAAACTGGAAACTTCCAAGCTCAAGGTGTATTCTCGGGCAATGCAGATTCGCCAAATTCTGCATCGCAAAGCAAAGCTACAACATACAATTGGGCTGTTGAGCACCTGCTCACATTTGACCGTACTTTCGGCGTACATAACATTAATGCTGTTGGATTGTTCTCGGCTGAGAAATCGATTTACTACAGTTCTAACATTTCAGCCAAAAACATTCCGAACGACTATATGCTGTACTTCAACATTGCACAAGCTCCTGCTGAAGATTTGAATTTCAACCCATCGTGGCAGAACTACACAGACTACGGCCTCCGCTCGATGATGGGACGTGTGATGTACTCATACGATGACCGCTATATGTTGTCTGTAGCAGTTCGCAAAGACGAGTCATCAAAATTGGCTAAAAGCAACAATGCTCACACATATCCTGCCATTTCTGCAGGCTGGAACATTGCCAAAGAGGATTTTATGGGAAGCTTCGAATACCTAAACACGTTGAAATTGCGCGTAGGTTATGGTGAGACTTCAAACCAAGCAGTAGAACCGTACAAAACTTTAGGATTGCTCTCAAGTCGTGCCACAAATCTTGGTGACACACAGGGGTACGGCTATTATGTATCGGAACTTAAAAACCCGAAATTAGGTTGGGAGTATTCTAACACTTGGAACTTTGGTGCCGAATTCGGATTCTTCAACAACCGCTTGAGCGGTAGTTTCGAATATTACATTCAGAAGACACATGACGTGCTTTGTGCTGAAGTTTTACCAGCCACAACTGGTGTTAAAAGTATTATGAGCAACATAGGCAAGACCGAAAACAAAGGCTTCGAATTGAACTTGAATGGCATTATCCTCGATAACTATAATGGTCTGACTTGGGAGGCTGGCATGAATATGTCATCAAACAAGAATAAAATCATTGCATTGGCAACAGGCGTTAAAGAAATGAAAGATAACAGTTGGTTTGTCGGTTATCCTATTGACGTAATCTACGACTATGAAAAAATAGGCTTATGGCAGGCTGAAGACGCTGCAATTATGGAAATTGAGGAACCATCGGCCGAACCTGGTGATATTCGCGTAAAATACACTGGCGACTTTGATGAAAACGGTCTGCCAACACGTCAAATCAGCGATGAAGATCGCCAGAAAATGGACATTAATCCGAAACTTCAAGGCGGATTCAACACTCGTCTGACATACAAAGGTTGGGATCTGAATGTTATTGGCGGCTACAAAATCGGCGGCAAACTCATTTGCACACTCTATGCTGCCAACGGCTATCTAAATATGCTCACCGGACGTCGCAACAACGTTGACGTTGATTACTGGACTCCAGAAAACACTGGAGCCAAATACCCGAGACCTGGTGGTTTGAGAAGTGGCGACAACCCGAAATACGGCAACTCTCTTGGCTATTTCAGTGCCACTTATTGCAAAATTCGTACAATCACTCTTGGTTACAATTTCGACAAAAACAACTGGGATTGGATGAACACCATTGGCATTCAGGGAATCCGCCTTTACGGAACTGTTCAAAACCCATTTGTGATTGCTTCGAAATTCCACAAAGAGACAGGACTCGACCCCGAGACCAACTCATATGGTAATGAGAATATGGCATCAGGCTCATACCAACGCCGTTTGCTGACCATTGGTACAAACACTCCGCAAACACGTACCTTTCTTTTTGGTTTGAACGTAACATTTTAAAAACTTATAGAGATGAAAAAGAACAACATAATAACATTGCTTGGCGCCGCAGTAGCTGTGTCGCTGTGCTTCGGCAGCTGCTCCGATGTTCTTGACGAACACCCGCGTGCCATCTTCACTCCTGACTTCTTCGGTACCGACCAAGGCATCAGCGGAGGATTGAACAATATGTACAATAACCTGCGTAATATGTATGGTCAAGGCTACTACTACAATTCATGCGAAACCGGTACCGACGAGTTCACATGGGGTGCAAGTGCTGATGCGAACTTCAAAGACGCTGATATGTCAGAAGTTTCTTCTCCTCTTAACTCTCAAAACTGCCGCGCTGATGTCATTTGGGATCCTATGATTACCAACATCAACTCAGTTAACCAGCTGATAAAATATGGACAGACTGCATCACCGCAATTGATTGCAGAGGCCTATTTCTTCCGTGCTTTCGATTACTTCCTGCTTGTGCAGACTTTTGGCGGTGTTCCTCTCGACTTTGGTTCTGGCGAACTTGAGCCGAATGACCAACCAGTTCGATCTTCTGTCCGCAACAATGTGGCTGAAGTTTACACCCGATGCATTTTGCCAGACCTTGAGTACGCAGTAGAAAACTTGCCAGACAATCCTCGTGCTTCTGGTACCGTAACAAAAACCGTTGCACGCCTCTACTTGTCGAAGGCTTATCTGACATATGGATGGTGGCTTGAGAATCCCAAAAACATACCAACCTATCCTGCAGTTGACGGAAAACTCGATGGACCTCGTACAGACCCCAACGGCAAGTCTCCGGCTCAATACTATCAGTTGGCTTATAACGTTGCCTTGGATGGTATCAACAATCCTGGCCCTTACAAATTACAAGAGACATTCTATGATATGTGTATTGCATCAAACGAACGCAACAGCGAAATGCTGCTATGGGCAGACCATACAGAAAAGAGCGAACTTTACAACGGCGGTAGCCTGACCTATGGTTCAGGTGGTGCTCCTGACAACTTTGCTTTCTGGATGTGCAACTGGAACTACCCAACAATTGTGGCATACGCCAACGACACACTTGATGCCAAAGGCGTTATGAAAGACCCAATTAACCCGGTTGCCCGCGAGGCAAAACAAGGCTACGGCCGTCCGTGGTCGCGTATGGCTCCGACCTACAACGTATTTACAGAGACATTCGCTGACAAGACTCACGACTCGCGCTACGATGCGACTTTCCAAACCGTTTACCGTAGCAACTGGAACCAAAATGGTATGGATTATGACCACGTTTACTGCGCTAACGGTCTGCCCATCAAGTTAGGAGACGCAGTTCTGACATTCCTTAATGAAGACACTGATGGCATTGACTATGCTGACGTAGCTACCAATGGTGGTTCTCTTGGTCTTGGTGTAAAAGCCGGTGAGTCGAGCTATGTTGTTGACCCACGTCACTTCAGCCGTCTGCGCTATCCTGGTCCGTTCAAAATCAGCGACCAACGTACCGACTATGATAAAACCAAAGCTCTAGGTGACCCGAATGCAGGAAGCGTCCGTCCGTACTATATTGCCAAATTCTCTGAGTTGTATCTTGTCGCCGCTGAGGCCGCTGTTAAAGGTGCCACTGGCGAGAAATCGGCTCGCGACCTTGTTAACGTGCTGCGTGCCCGCGCCGGCAAATGGAATTATAGTGTGGCTGGTGCAAAAGCTGTGAGCTTCGATTACAGCAAGGAGATGACAGAAGCCACCCCGGCCACTATCGATATTGACTACATCTTGGCAGAACGCTCTCGTGAGTTCTTTGGCGAAGGTTACCGTTGGTACGACCTTGTCCGCACACAAACCTGGATTGAGAAGTCTCAAACTTACAAAATCTGCGGTGCCGATAAAAAAGACGTTACTCTTGAAGAGTTCACTCGCAACATCGACCTTCACCACTACTTGAGACCAATTCCGCAAGGGCAGCTTGATGGTTTGGATATGAGCGCAGAGGAAATCAAGGCCTATCAAAACCCTGGTTACAATGTTGAGTAATTTACATCATACATAAAAGTTTTCCCGATTAGAGTTGTTCGTAGTTTCTGCCGAAAGGCAGTAACGAAGGGAGACCGCCAAAAGGCGGTCTCCTGCTTTTTTGTACTTATTCGTACTTAACCACGTGTGCTGACAAACATCCCCCGCAGCAAACATCTATGTCTACAAAACAAAAAAAGCCCGCGACAATAATCGCAGGCTTTACTGACGGATATAAACTATTATCAAAGAATCAACTCGTTACCCACCTTGCGGGCGCGTTCGGGTTTGTCGAGATTGATGTCTGTGGCAAGACCAATCTCAACCAACAGATTCCAACCGGCGCAAAGCATTACATACGGTTTGAACTCACCTGCGGCCGGAACTTTGATTGTCTCAAACGGTGTGTCGTGGTCGGCAATGGCGATGATTTTCAAGCCAACGCCTTTCTCCAACACCTCTTGGAATTTCTCAATCTCCTCCTCTATCGGGTCAATCACAAACACAACATCACTCGGACTCATCACCTCCTCTATTCCGTGAACAGCGTATGTTCCCTCAAGGAAATCCGATTTGCGACGGGTTATCTCGTTGGTTTTCAAAGTCAATTCTTCAGCAACACCATCGTTGTAGCCTGAGAAGTAAATGGTTTCGGCTTGTTTCACATAGTTAACCACGCTCGCCGGTATCGGCAGTGTGAGAGCCTTCTCCAACAAATCGGGCAGTTTTTTCAGTTCTGCCGATTTGTCAACGCCTTGCAGATTCCAAAGTATTGACTCATAATACAATGCTTGCTCAACAACGCTCTTTGTGGCGGCCACGGCCTGCTCCCATCCGCAGTTAAGAATGTGGGTGCTGGCGCAAGCTTTTGCAATCATTGTGTCGGCGCAAGCTGTAAGGCCGAAAACGTCTTTTTTGCCCGATTCTGTGAGCTTTTTGGCCAAGAGAATCACCTCTTTTGTGCGGCCTGAGTTCGATGCGCAGCAAACGGTGTATTTCGACAAGTCGTACTCATACGATTGGCGCGAACCATCGGTCTGCACATTGATGTCCAAACCCCAGCGTTTGGCCTTGCGCATAGCGTTTTTGGCCGGGAAAATGCGGCTCGAACCCTCGCCCGTCAAGTAAAGGCGCTGCGATTTTTTAACCTCATCGGCCAGTTTTTTTGTTACTGTCGGGTCGAATTTCCGAACAGTGTCAATGGTGCCCATCATTTCCTGCACCAACGCATAATCAGCGTATTTTTTATCAGTAAGAT
Source organism: uncultured Bacteroidales bacterium (assembly GCA_902790595.1). GTDB lineage: Bacteria > Bacteroidota > Bacteroidia > Bacteroidales > SZUA-534 > RUG13583. The sequence continues at coordinate 97,846 of CADASL010000001.1, read as the reverse complement.
TCATAATCAGTATTATAAAAGTTTAGTTAACTGTTCAATTTTATTGTTGAAATCATCGGTCTCGCCGCGCACCTGCTTGATGAAGCTGTTCTCCTCGAGCGGCCCGATGGCGGCAATCATCTCCTCATCGTTGCGGTATGTCTGTTTGCGATAGATGTTGTCGTAGTCTTTTTTGCGCGTTTGGTAAACCTGGTCGCAGATGTACTGCTGAATGCCGATGGCGCGTTTCAGTACATCGCTCCACATTTCGTTGGTTATGGTTTCTGTTTCAAGCAGATAGCAGAGCGATTGGTATGCGTGACGCAGTTTGTCGGCGCCGTAGCGCTCCCAAATGTCATCGTAGCGGTTGTGGATGGCCTCCCACGAGTCAAGTTTTCCGTTGCGGATGTCGGCCCGAAGTTGGTCAAGGTCAGAGGTTTGCATCAGCTGTCCGCCCAGATTCGACCACTCTTTCTGACGGCGGCCCTGAATCATCGCGGCAAGCGACTCAAACGTGGCCTGCGGATTGTCGAGCAAATATTTCATTACGTTCTTAACTGCGTAATAAACAATCATATCGGCGTATGAATTGTAAGCATCGTACACCTTCAGAATCCGCACGCGGCGTTTGCCTTTCTCCATATTTTCACCGAAAACCTGCAGATTGTCAACCACTTTGCGGTCGCCACGAAGCAACTCCTTGCCCACCTCGCGCAAAGCTTTCTCGCTCTGGCCTTCGATGTTCTTGTTTTGAGTTCGCAACCAGGCTTTGGCGGTCCAAATTTCGAGCAGCTTACGGCCGGTTATCACCTCCTCCATACTGTCGGGCGCGTATGCGTCGAACTCAATATGCTGGAATTTGCGCTTGCGTAGGTCGCGTTTCTGATACTTCCAGGCGTTGCGGGCCAGCGCATACATATTATACATCCACCAGAATGCCGGCATCACTTCCAACTCATTGTGACTCACATTGTTATTGACAAGCGAGAACGGCAACGGAATATTCATTTCGGTTGGGTAGTCGGCCTTGCTCAGCAGCGTGAACGACGCGAACTTGCACGAGTGCTTGACGCTCGAGCACAAGCCCGGCCAGAATCCGCGGCCAGCTTCTATCTCGTTATCGTTGGTGCGGCTGTTGTGGTTCGAGCCCATTGTGGCACCGGCGGCAATATTCGTTTGTCCTTTAAGAACGGCAGCCACAAGGAACGAGTTGTTGTGGTGCTGCTCGTGAGCAGGGAAAATCAGGTTGTTCAGCACCTCGCAGCACGATATTGTGCTGTTATCGCCCAGGAATGAGTGAATCAAGCGCGCACCGTACTTCAGGTTCGAGTTGTTGCCGAGCACAAACCGCACGGCAATGCACGAGTAGAAAATGTGGCATCCGTAGCCCACAATTCCGTTCACCAGCACCACGCCCTCACCTATCTGCGACGGTTCCTCGACCGACGAGTTGATGGTGACGTTTTTCAGTTTGCTGGCGCCCTTGATGTAGCAGCAGTCGCCCACCTTCACATCTTTGATGATGGCCGAATTCTTGATGACGCAGTTTGCCCCAATGGTTCCGTAGTAACCGCGGTGCGAGTCGAAACGGTTCTGTGTCAGATAGGCGAGTTTGATTTGCAGCGGCTTGTCATCGATAAATTTAGCGCCCAAATAGGCGTCGGCGGCAATCATTCCGTCGAACGGATAAACCTTGCGGCAGCCCGTCTCGTTCATCAGGTCGAGACAGATTCTAACATCTTCCGGCTCACCGTCTTTAACAATGCCATTGCCGAATTTTGCGTGGTTGGTGCAACACATCTCCTGAATGTTAAAGATGATGCAGTTGTCACCTATAATATAATGCGACAGGTAGTGCACATCGTGGATAGCCACGTTGTTGCCAATGTCGCAAGATGTTATCACACTGTTGGTTATACCCACGCGCAAACGCAAATCGTGGTATTGGAGCATAGCGTCGCGGACTTCGCCAATGCGCACCAGTCCGTAGAATTTGTTGTTTTTTATCTGTTTGGGATTAAACTCATCGGTAACCAAGAAATTGTCCCAATTTTCGCAGCTGTTGTTGTTTTTAACAAGGCGCTCAATCTCGTCGGAGCGCAAATGACGCCATCCGCCAATGGGCTTGGTTGTTTGTTGGTTACGGAGGTAGTATTCATCCTGGCCTTCGGGAAGGAACTCTTTTTCAACGAAATGCTCCTCCATTTCTGGCCCCCATAGGATTTTTACGGTATTTTCTGCATCCATATAATGTCAATATTTCATTTTTCAAATATACCTATTGACAAAAAAAATGCGAACTACCCTACCGTTTTTTTTCAACAAATTTGAAAGTAAGTGTATCACTTAGAATCGCCTTGACGTTTCAAGGCTGACTTACCAACTTTCTCCACCTGGTACATTCCAATCAGAATCATTGCCGAGCCGAGCATTGCAAACGGAGTTATACGCTCTCCAATGACTATTGAAGCCGTGATGATTGCCACTACCGGATTGAAATATATGTAGTTAGACGCTTTTACGACTCCGATGCGTTTCATAACAATGTTCCACAGCACATAGCACACCAGCGAGGCCACAATGCCCAAAAAAAGCAGATTAAGCCACACCTGCGGCTGCCGGTAAACAGCCATATCGATTTTGAGACCTGTGAAAAAAAGCACAGGAACCAGCGTGAGCAATCCGTAGAAAAACACTTTGCGGATGATAAACAGATTGTTGTATTTTGGTGCTAACAATTTGGTAATGAGCGAATAGAATGCCCACGCCCACGCAGCCGCAAACGCAAGCATATCGCCCACGGGCGAGAGTTTGAGCGCAAATTTGCCGTTAAGCACCACCAGCACCATTCCGGCAAAAGCAAGCACCGACCCGATTTTCTGCCGACGGTTCATCCGCTCGTCGCGATTGCCGATGCTCAACAGCAGTGCCGTCAGCAACGGGGTTGTGCACACCAACAACGAAACGTTTGTCACGGTTGAAATCTGCAACGCCGTATTCTCGGCCAGAAAATAGGCCGAACCGCCGGTAACGCCCAAAGCGACAGCCAAAAGTTCATCTTTAACGCTGTCGCACAACAGCTTGCGTGGCGCGACAAACCAAATAAAGATGTAGGCTAACAAAAAACGGCAGAAGAATACGTCTATCGGTCGTAATCCATTATTAATGAGCATCTTGCTCGACACAAACGTTGTGCCCCAAACGCAGACAATGGCAAAGGCGAGCAGATTGAACAGTAATGTCCGGTTTTTATCCATCGGCAGTTTACTTTGCTGAACGACAAAATTATTCGGCAGCATTCCGCTTGGCCATCACCTTTTTGAGCGCCGTAGCCAACTGGTCGGGGCACGAGGTGCTTTTCATTCCGCACTGAACGCCTTCAAGCTTGCTTATCACATCGGAAACCTGCATTCCATCAACCAGTCTGCCAATGCCTTTCAGGTTGCCATTGCAGCCGCCATAGAACTGAACGTTGCTCAAAATATTGTTATCATCAATCTCAAAATCAATTTGTTGACTGCAAGTGCCAACTGTTTGGTATCGGTACTTCATTTTCTTAGTATAGTGTTAAAATCTGGGGGCGAAATTATGAAAAAGCGCCGTAGATGCTGTAACTACGGCGCCAATTTGAAAAACCTTATGTTTTTTACGTTCTCCTCCTACCTGCTAAACATAACCTTCTCATTATTAAACATTTTCGTCAGCACCCAAACGGCGCATACCGTGTAGGCGATGTTCGCCCCGATGGTGACAACGGCGTTCAGCAATGCCAATTCGTGCTGCAGCAGGGCTGTCATTGCGAGCGTTGAGTTGTAGAACGGAATCAGATAGACGGCAGTGTTGGTGGAAATGTCGCTGCTAAGCATTGAAATAATGCCAAGGAACACCATTACAAGCATTAGCGGCATACAGAGCGACGCGGCGTTTTTCACGTCTTTGGCCAATGTCGACAGGATGCTCACAATGGCCGCCATAATCAGCACCGTGCTGATAATGATGGCAAACAGAATGATGTAATCGCTGGTGCCGTAGTTGAACGATACGGCGCCGCCCATTCCGCCAATCATATTGGGCAGCGACAGCACAATTCCGATGAAACTAGAAATGGCGCTCAACAGCGATATTCCGCTGATGGCCACAATCTTGCCGAAAGCCAACTCGCTGCGGTGCATTGGGGTGACAAGCAGCGTGGCGATGGTGCCGCGTTCCTTCTCGCCCGCAATCGAGTTTTGCGCCACCGACATTACGCCGCTGAAAAGCATAATCAGAATCAGCATTGGCAGCAAACGGCCGAGAATCTGTCCGCTCACCTGCTCGTCGTTGGCCTGGTTGAAGCGCACGTCGGGGCTGTCGGCGCGGTTGATGTCGAAGCGGTTGCCTATCGATTCTTCGTACCCGCCAAGCGCACCGCAGATTATCGAGTAGATGCGCTGCGTGGCTTCGTTGGTCGAGTTGTAGTAAATCTCGATGTTTGGCGCGGGCGTGCTGTCGGCGGTGGTATAGGTGCTCACCGCGGCGTCGAAATCGGCGGGGAAGCGCACAAGCACCGTGTTGACATTCTTGTCTTTAAGCGCGTCGATTTCGGCTTGACCGAAGGCGCTCTGGCTAAGCGTGACGTTGCCGCTCAACGCATTGAACGACTGCGTGACGCTTTGCGGCAGATTGTCAACCTGGACGGTAACACTCTCTTCGCGGTTCTGCTGCGTCAATTTGTCGGCACTCGAGCCCATAAAACTGTAAATGAAATAGATGAGCAGGCCTGGCAGGATGATTGTGGTGAACATAAGTTGACGGTCGCGGAAGACACGGTCAAACTCTTTCTTTATGATTGTCAATACGTTACTTTTCATTCTTCGTTCCCTTTCACTTCTTTATAGAGTTCAAAAAAGCGGTCTTCGAGTTGCAGACCGTTGCACACTTCGCTGAGCGAGCCGCAGGCCACCATTCGGCCGTCGATAATCACGCCCACGCGGTCGCATAGGCGCTCAACAAGGCTGAAAATGTGGGTGCTCAGGATTATCGTCTTGCCCTTGGCGCGCAGTTCCTGAAGGAAATCGGTGACGGTGCGCGCCGTGAGCACGTCGAGTCCGTTGGTAGGCTCGTCGAAGATGATGATGTCGGGGTCGTGCACGAGCGAGATGACTATCGACACCTTCTGCTTCATTCCCGTTGAAAGGTTGGCCACCTTCACTTCGGCAAAGCGGTCGATGCCGAAACGGCTGAACAACTGTTCTTTACGTTCTCTGGCCACTTCGGGGCTGACGCCGTGCAACTGGCTGAAAAAGTCGAACAGATAGTTCGGCGTGAAGAAGTCTTCGAGTTTGAGTTCCGATGTCAGGAAAGCGATTTTCGAACGCACCTTTTCAGGTTCGTCAACCACGCTGACGCCGTCGAAAAAGGCATTGCCGCTGTCGGGACGGATGAGCGTCGAGAGAATGCGCAGCGTGGTGGTCTTGCCCGCGCCGTTGGGGCCGAGCAGGCCGAAAATCTCGCCGCGCCGAGCGGTGAACGAAAGGTCGCTGACCGCCGTTTTCTGCTTCGTGCCTTCAATTTTCTGCTGCTTGAGCGAGAGTTTGAAGGTCTTGTAGAGATTATTAACTGTTAGTAAATCAGACATTTTGCTTAAAGTTTTGAGTTTTAAGTTTTCGAAGTTTTAAGTTTTGCCGAAGATAGTAGTTTGGTTTAAAGTTTAACGGGTTGAACTGGTTTAAAGTGATTTAACGTGTAAATATCACAGGTTAATATCTTTTTCAAGCAAAATCACTTTCTGTAGTTAATTTTCCCTCACAAACCGCCTTCAATCGGCTGCTGTCGAACGCCTCGCGGATATTCCAGCCGAATTTCTTGCGGAAAATGAAGTAGAGAGCCACAGATATTAGAATTTCTAAAGCAGGAATAAGCAACAATGTGTCCGATGCGAAATCTTTTGTGACTGTGAAGAGCGGCGAAGAGCCATACTCGTTGCCCTCAACGGCAAACAACGTGAACCCCGTAAAATTGTGGGCAAAATGCATTCCCCACGAGAATTCGATTCCATCGTTTAAAATTGTGAAAAATCCAAACATTAGACTGCCTGTCAGATAGACAACCATTGCGCGTATGAATCCGAAGTCGGAAACCTCGTTGTTGTTGCAGTGCAACAGAGCGAAGATAAGCGTCACAATCACCAGCGCCCAGATTTTGCTTTTGGTGCAGAGTCCGAATCCAGGCAGCAGGTAGCCGCGCATTATCAGTTCCTCGCAGCCCGTTTGGAAAGGCGCAAAAATCACTGCCAGCAAAAGGCCGACAAAGAATTTCGTGGTGCTGAAATGGAAGGTGAAAGCATCGGGGCTGACAATGGCCAACAGCGTCCAAAAGATTAAAAGACAAACGAAATAGACGCCTGCCGCGCCAAAGAAACGGTCGGCGCGGAACCGACGGTCGCCCGAAATCATCGTCATCGGCTCGCGCTTGTGGAACGGTTTGAACAGAAGCCACATCAGGCCAACCCAGAACACGAATGTAAGCATCAGAACCAAGAATCCTGTTTGTGAATTCAGATTGATAAGACCCGCCAACTGTTCAGGGCTGAAATTGCCTTCACTCATTTTTTTCACAACCAACCCCACTATATAAATGATTGACGGAATTTGCGCCGCAATGAAAGCGATTGCCATCACTGCCACATACCGCAGCCAGTGGTTTTTGCCCTCACGGGCGTTTTCAAAAAAGTTCATAATCTAAAGTTTTAAGTTTAAAGTTTAACAAGTTTGAAGTTTAGACGTAGGGACGTGGCGCGCCGCGTCCGTACTGTATTTAATTTAAATAAAATCATAAATCACCAACACCCAATACCACAAATCACAATTCATCCCCCTTCACCGCAATCGCAGGGCAGACGGGCACTTTCTTTATCTCGCCGTTAATCAGTCCTTTACGGAAATAGCCGCTTTTCATACTTGCATCGAGCATAAGCGTGCCTTCGCCTTCGCTGTCCACCATCGACACGCTTAAATAGTACTCTGTGCCGCGTTTCAGCCACAGAATATCAGTCGGTTCAACGTCGAGCGTGAAGCCTTTATTTGATTGTTGCACAGTCTGATAAATCGGTTTCTGAAGAACGTTGACAAGTTGGCTGTCGCGTCTCTCGTATAGGTTGAAACTCAACTTGCACTCTTTGTAAGTAGATTTTTTAATGTCTAATAGTATGTTGCTGATAATGAAATCTTTATCAGGCGTGAACATTGGTCCGCCTTCGGGGCCGTCGGGGGTGCCGCGCCCCGTGAGCACGCAACTGCCTGGCATTGGCATTCCGCGGCCCACAATGGTTTTGGGCTTGCTCTGTTTCCCAACCGTAACTTCGGGCAGCACTATCATTTTGTCTTTCAAAACGATAGTCAGTTCGCTGCCTGCCGAATATGTCTCAAACGGAATTTCTGTCGGCAGATACGATACGTGGCTGAAAACTATCGTGTTAGTGCGTCCTGCGGGGATTTTCAGCGAAAAATGCCCGTCGCCGTCCGAAATGGTGCCCACGCTGTCGCGATTGAACCCGATGCTGACGTATTCAACTTTTTCGCCGCGCTCGTTCAGAATGTTGCCGCTGACGGTGGTTTGCCCAAAACCGATTATCGGCATTGCGGCGAATATCATTATTAATGGTAATAGTTTCATTGTTAAAAGTTTTATTGTTTCTAACCGATTTAATCCGATTTTAACCGATAACATATTGTATTTCAGATTTATGTGAACGGGATAAATCGCGTCACTACATTATAATTCCTAAATATTCTACTCTTTCTTCAAAAAATCAAATTGTCCGCCGTTCTGCTTGAGTGTCAGTTTTTTATCCGCAAGATTGAATTTTATGACAATGCCTGCAGGCTTGAACTCGAAATCGGTTTCCGATGTTGCGGTGAGCGGAAAGGCTGGCTGTCCCGTGGCTTGGCCTTGCAGCCGCGTGCCGTCTGACGTGATTTTCAAGTCCATTCCCAACTGCGCCGACGAGTAGGTTCCGACATATGCCGCCAACTGCTCACTGGTTAGCACAACCGATTGTGTTTCAGTCTGATTAGCGGTATTGGCCGACTTTCTCACAAACTCAAACGTCTGCCCCATTTGCTTGAGTGTGATTTTGTTGCGGTCGGGTGCGACAGTAATGACAACGCCCACACTTGCATTCTCGAATTGGTCAGCCGAAAGGGCGTCGAGCGGAAAAGACTGCTGCCCCGCCGCCTGCGCGCACAGCCGATTGCCTGCCACCGTCACCGTCACTTCCATTCCAAGCGCCTCGCAACGGAAAACGCCCGTGTACTGCGCAAGTTGCTCGGCCGAGAGTTCGATGTATTTCGAGAAATCGGGCATTTCAATGTCCTTCCCGTCCACAGCGTCGAGAATGGCCAAGGTGATTTTGTTAAGGTCGATGTCGGTGCCGTTTGAGCAGATGGCGATTGTCAGGTTGTCGAAAACCTCAAGTTGCGACCTGAAGCCGTCGATGGCGCCCGAGTGGCCGTAGCCCGAATGGCCGTTGTGCGAGAACGTGAACAGGCCGCGGCCGATGCCCTCGTTCAGTTCTTTCATTTGCTCGCGCAGATTGTCGCCAAAGATGCCGTCGAACAGCGCTTTGCCGAATTTCGCAATGTCGGCGGGTGTCGATGCCATTGCGCCCGCGCCCAACGCCACCGACGCGTCAGTTTCGGGCTGAACCTGCCAATGGTCAAGCAGCGCGTATGAGCGTGCGTCGCCGCACTGCGGATTTACGGCCTCGCTGAAGCGTGTGTGTCGCAGGTCCAACGGTTTGACAATCAGTTCGTCAACAACCTCGGCATACGGCTTTCCGTAAACGTCTTCCAAGATGTAGCCGAGCAAGTTGTAGCCCGTGTTGCAGTATCGGAAAGTGCTGTCGGGCGCGGAATTGGTGCCTGCGGCGGCCACGCGCTCAAGAATCTGCTGGCGCGTCTGCGGTGTCAAATAATAGGTCAGATACTCATACGGCTTGTCGTTGACAATGTCCACCAAACCGCTGCGGTGATAAAGCAGATGGTTGATGGTAATCTGTACTGCATTAGGAATTTGCGCGTCGGGGAAATACTTGGCAATGTTGTCGTTGAGCGACAGACGGCCCTCGTTGGCGGCCTTCAGCACCATAACGGCTGTGAACGGTTTCGAGATTGACCCGATGCGGAACTGCGTCTCGGCCGTGCAGGGAATCTGGTTCTCAACGTCGGCCCAACCAAACGAGCGCTGATAGATGGTCTGCCCGTCGCGCTGCACCACCACCGAGCCCATAAAATGCCCGTCGAGAGTGCTGAAATAAGCGTCGAGTTTTTGGTCGATTGTCTGCTGGCTGCAAGCGGTGCAGACGGCTGCGCAACATAGCGCGATAAATGATTGCTTCATTGTTTAAAGTTTTTAAGTTTTCGAATTTACAATTTCATATTTCAAGAACTATAATGCCTGTTTAATTATTACGCAATTCATTAATCCATTTCGCAATATCCACCGGAACATCGGGACTGATGAGTTCATCGCCATCTGTGGTTTCGAGCGGATTGTCGGGGTTGCAGTGTTGGAAAATATGATTCAGGTTTTCGTATATTTTAACCTGATTTTGAGGATTTTGCCGCAAGTTTTTATTCAGCGATTCAAGTGTCATTTTGGGGTCGACATTTAAATCTTTGTCGCAAATCAGCGCAAAAACCGGACACGCAACCTTTCGCACATCAGCTGCCGGATTAAAATCGATAATATGCCGGTTGTAAGGCGAATCATCCTGCTGAAGAAGCATCAGCCGCGCTTCGACCACACTGATTGCCGGATTTGATGAGACACCGCTGGCCTGCATCATAGCGTTTATTTGGTACGATAGAATTGTATCCATCCGCGTTGCCGGACCGGCCATAGTGACAAGAAAATCGGTTAAGCCGCGGCCACCCAATATGTAGGCCACACTGCCGCCTTCAGAATGCCCGATGACACCCGTTTGCGAAAAATCGCCTAACGCTTTCAAAAAATCCAATCCACAGGCGGCATCTTCGGCAAAATCGGATATTGTAGCCGAGGCGAAATCGCCTGTCGATAGGCCGCATCCACGCTTGTCGTAATGCAGACTGGCGATTCCGTTGCGGGCCAAATAATCAGTAATCACGCGGAACGGTTTTGTCTTGCCGCGGTCAAGGTCGCCACCGCCCGTAACCATCAGCACAACAGGCACTTTTTGGCCTTTTTGAAAGCCCTCGGGGTAGATGAGCGTACCCGCAAGAACAACTTTTGCGGCTTTGTTCTCGAAAAACACTTCGAGCACCTCGTAGTTGAAGGGCGGCTGCGGTTCTTGCGGACTGACGCGCTCTGGTTTGTCGCCAAGTTCACCCCGCACAAAATCCAATTTCAATTTCATTCCCTGTTGCTCAAATGTGCCGTTGATAGTGCTGTCCGATGTGAGCCGTCCGCGATAACTCAATCCTGCCTCGGCAAGACTGAATGCCAACGAATCGGTTGACATATAATCGATTGCGAGCGGAATATCATTCGCATTTTGTTGCGGAATGTCGAGCAGAATGGATTTCCCCGCTTCATCAATGTAGATTGTCAAATCAATATTAATTCCGCCGGCGTTAATGGTTCCGTACCAATTGCCGGCGAATGGTGATGGATTTTTACTTGCAGTGCCACTTGCGTTACAGCCGCAAGCCGAAAAAATAATTGCCCCTGCCAAAATGCTTGTTGTTAATAGATTGTATCTCATAATAATATGTTTTTCTTGTTTTTATGATTACTCGTAAAGTATGACTTGTTGTCTTCAAATTTAGTTAAAGTCTGCTCTTCTCTGCATTTCCTGCGCCGGTTCCTTTGTACTTGTTCTGCGACGGATTAATGTTGTATATGATAGTTGCATTTATCATATGTTGATTATAGTCGAAGCGCGTATCGTCAAATCCCGACTCGCTGTATTCCTTATTCTTAGCAATGTAACTGTGGAAAATGTCATCAAGACCCACTTCAACACGCAGGGCGTTCTTGAAAAACGACTTATTGATATTGGCATCCGCTCTAACTATCCTTTTCTGAAGATTATACCCACTATGTCCGTTGCTTTGGAAAAAAATATTCATCTCGAAATTCCATCCCGACTCTAATACAAACCTGTTCGCGAAACTGCCCCAAAAAGCCGGTTTGTGCAGTTTTTCCGTCACACCCTGCGATTCAACTTCAAGCCATTGCAATCCACAATTGAGATTAAGACTTGGACGGTAAATGCCAAACGACGGTTGCGTTGAGAAAAACAGCATAAGTTTCGATGTTGTTCCAATGTTGAACGATGTTCTCACAACCGATTCCGGGCTGTCGGGATTGACAATCGAAAACGACTTGAAATCATCTATTGTCAGCGTGTAAGTGGCGCCGGCCTGAAAGAACTTATATGCCGACGACAGCGCAAATTCGTGTGAAAATGATGGTTTGATGTCCGGATTGCCCTTGCTGTAAGAGTATCGGCTAATGTAATTCAGATAATTGCCCATACTGCCATACGATGGCCGACGGATTCGGTCACTATAGGTCAGCGACATTCTGACTGGTCCCAATTCGCCCGAAACAGACAACGTTGGTGAAAGTTGATTATTGACGCAAGACGCGTTTTCGTTGCGGATATTGTTATGAAAGAAATCGTAATCGACATACTCGTAACGCAAGCCGGCATTAAGTGTCATTTTTGATATATTACGTTGATACTCAATGAACGCTGCGATATCTTTCTGCTCGGAATGGCTTTCAGACGATGGCACGAATTCCTGACTTTGGCTACTCATATTGTCGGTGTATTCGGTGAATACCGTTTCGCCGCCAAACTCGATTTTGCCGCCGCCAAGCGGATGCCCAAATACAATCTTGTGGGCCAAAAGGGTGCTCCGTCTGTCGTTTTCGGTGACAATGTCGCGGTCATCGTAGTCTGCGCTCAATTCGTTGCAGTTCGACTTCTCCTTCGTTTTAGTCGACACATAATCGGTGTTGAAATCTATAGTCAAATCGCCGATTTTTCCGCTGTAGTAGGCGTTCATATCATTCAAGTTTGGACGGTATTGGTACTCAACGTTTTTTTTAAGGTCAAGTTTGTCGTACTCTGCGTCATCGCAGTACGATGTGAGCGTATTTTCGAATCTATTCCGATTCAAAGTCGAGAATGCTCCCGTAGCCTTCGCACCAAGCGAATGATTGCTGTTAATCTGATAGTTGAATCCGACACTTAGCGGAACATAATCGTGCTCGTTTTCCCCGCTGCTCACACTTTTGGTAACCCATTTGTGATTCGAGTTGTTGAGTGTCTCTGATTCCATATCGGTGATATTGTCGTCGTACAGATAACGCCCCGAAACGAACAAATCGAGATTCTTTTTCCGATAATTGATATTCAAAAGATTATCGGTAATGAGATTTTTCGAGTTGGCGGCACCGTAGTGGCGTCCATAGAACCCAAAGCCCTCACCCGTAGGCTTCACCGTGTTAATGCGTACCACCGCACCCGTTCCCGACGGATATTTGGCGCCCGGCGACGCAATGACCTCAACATCTTTGATGTTCTCAGGCAAAAGTTCATCAAGCTCGCGGGCATCGCTCACCTTTCGGTTGTTGATGTAATAAATAGGCGCGCCTTTTCCAAGCACGGTGACTGTACCGCCTGCAGCTGGACACAATCCGGGAATTTGGCCAAGCATACGCATCGTGCTTGTCTTGCTCGACAGAATAGTTCCCGCAACGTTTGTTACCAACGATGTACCTTTCAATTTGGTAATTATCTGAGCCGCCTTCACCGTAACTTCGTTCAACTCAGTTGTCTGACTATTGATTACAATGTTGTCGAAATCCTGAATGTCAGCAATCTGGCGACAAAAGATCTCATAGCCGACGCTCGTTATTTTAATTAATTGCGCACCGGCTTTGCGCTCAACCGCAAAGTGCCCGTCGTCACTGCTCACCGCACCCGTCACAAATGTCGAGTCGCCCTTCAGCAGGATAACGTTGGCAAATGGCACGGGATTGGCGTTTTCGTCACGGATTGTACCGTTAATGGTTTGTGCATTAGCCATTTGACTTGCACCGATGATTATTGTTGCGATAATTGTGAATGTGTTTTTCATTGTTTGGTTACGCATTTTGTTAACGTCTTTTTGAAGTTCTAACTGATGCTTTTGCCAATTGATTGCGGCGGTTGCTTCTGCGCCACGATTCCAAACGGTTTGCTGAATTAATCATAGTTGTAAGTGTTTAATTGTTAACGTTTTACTTTTTGATTGTTTTGGCAATTTGTGCCGATGCCTTTGCCAAGTGATTGCGGCGGTTGCTTCTGCGCCACGATTCCAAACGGTTTGCTGTAATAATCATAGTTTTAAGTTTTATTAGTTAAAATTTTAAGTTCATTCTCGTGCCAATGATATTACACCGTCTGTGCCAAAACTTTATTTTGTTGATAATCAGCAAAGTTTGATTTTTACAAAGTGTAAGAAATTGTAAAATCCTTTACAGTGAGTTTACAGATGCTTTACAGTTTCTTCCTTATAAAGTTGGAAGAGTCGGGGTTGCCAACCCTTCCAACCGTGCAAAAAAACTTTTATGATGATTAATTCTCTTTCATTCAATCCTTCAATTATTCAATCCTTCAGTTATTCTCTCATTCAATCCTTCAATCCTTCAATCCTTAATTAAAGTCTGCTCTTCTCGTCGTTTCCTGCGCCGGTGCCTTTGTATTTGCTCTTTGCGGGGTTGAAGTTGTACTTCACGCTCACCGAGAAGCGGCGGCGGTCGTAGGTGTTTGTCTGCTCAAGATAGCCCGACTGCTTGTAGAGTTTGACTTTGTTGTCGCCCTTCTCAAAGATGTCGCTGATGCCCGCCTCGATGTTCAAAGCCTTGTTAAAGAACGATTTATGAACATAGAAGTTGACGTCGAGAGTGCGGTTGCGCAACTCAACCAAATCCTGGCAGCCGCCTTTGCCAAGGAACTGCGTGTTCAACTCAAACAGCCAACCGCTCTTCAGTTCAACCGAGTTGTTGAACATAAATCCCTGAATCGGCTTGTTGCACGACACCATTCTGCCTTCCGACTCAATGTCGTCAATCCATTGTTTCATAACGAAATAGGCGATTGTCGGCTTGTAGATGCCCAATGGCAGTTGGGTGGCAACCTGCAGGTTCAGCGTCGGTTTGTCAAGGTTTATCCAATGCAGAACTTCCGACTCTGGATGTTCCTCATTAACAACCTGATACTGTATGTAGTGGTTCTTATTGTGCGTGTAGATGGCCTTCAACTGAAGCACCACGAGCGTTGCCGTCAGTTCGGCCGAGCGGATGATGGTCGGCTTCAGCGTGGGGTTGCCCTTCTGCTGCAGGTAGCGGCTCGCGTAGGTCACGTTGTTGCTCATACTGAAGTACGACGGGCGCGAAATCTTCTCATTATAAGCGAATTGCAACTGAATCATTTTGCCAAATACCCCGCTGAACGTCACCGACGGGAACAGTTCGCTATAGACCGTCGAAGCCTCGTTGTCAAGTTGGCCGTTGTTGTAGAAGTCAAGGTTCAGATGCTCGTAGCGCAGGCCCGCCGTAAGGCTGTATTTCTGGGCGAAAGTGCGTTTGTACTCGGCAAAACCCGCAATGGCCTTCTGCCGCGCCTCGCTGCTCACCGACGGCACAAACTCTTCAAGGTTGCTCGAAGTCTCGTCGGTGCGGTTGGTGAAGGTGGCCTCGGCGCCAACGTCGATGCGGCCGCCCAAAAGTTCGTGTCCCACAACAAGTTTCTGCGCCGCCAACTTGTTCAGCACGCTGTTGGTTGTTACAATGTTGCGGTCGTCGTAGTTGTCGCTCTCTTCTGGTGTAACGCCTTCTTTTTCAGTAGGATTGTAAACAAAGTCGGCATTAAAATCGATTGTGAAGTCGCCAATCGCACCATTGAAATAGGCGTTCAGGTCGTTCTCAAAATCGTGGGTGCGGCGCTCTTCGGTCTGCGTCAGAATGTGGTCGAAAAATTGTCCGTCGCGCATAACGTCGAGCGTGTTTCGGGCGTTGGTTTTCTCATTCATAACGGTTTTGTGGGTGAACTGCGCGCCCACCGAGTTGCGCTCGTCAATCTGGTAGTTGAGCCCGAAGGTGGTCGGCACAATCTGGTTTTTCTGCGTGCCCTTAATCGAGTTGTTGGTTTCCCAACGGTGGTCGGAATTGTTAAGGGTGTAGATGTCCATTCGATTGCCCGTCTTCTGGTTGATGTCGGCGCGGAAGTTGGCGAACAGGTCGAAACCGTTTTTGCGATAGTTGAAGTTGGCCTTTTCCTGGTAGCAGCGGGTGTAGTCGCGGAAGCCCTGGCCGAAACTCGACTCAAGCGAGAAGCCGATGCCTTCGCCCGTGGGCGCGATGGTTGTGATGCGCACCACCGATGTCACCGAAGCGTCGTAGCGTGCCCCTGGTGACGATATAACTTCCACATTCTTAATGTTTTCAGGCGACAGCGTTTCCAACTCGTTCCAATCGCGCACCTTGCGGTTGTTGATGTAGATTTCGGGTGTGCCGCGGCCGATGACTTCAAGATTTCCGTTGCGGCTGATGATTCCTGGAATGTTCGACAGCATTCGCGTGGTGCTGGCCGTCCGCGAAAGCGTGGTGCCCTGCACGGTTGTCACCATTGCGCCGTCTTTCAGTTGCGTCTTCGGCGCGATGGCCTTCACCGTCACCTCGCCAAGTTCGGTCGATTCCGCGTTCAGCGTGATGTTCTGAAAATCAGCCACTTCAGCAATCGGTTTCAAGAAACGCTCGTAGCCGATGCTCGATATACTAATATAGTGTGCGTTGGCGGGTTGCGCAAGCGTGAAGCGCCCCTCAAGGTCCGACACTGTGCCGCCCAAGAATGCCGAGTCGGCGGCCATTAGAATAATGTTTGCAAATTCAACAGGTTGAGCCTCACCGTCGGTGATGCGTCCGTTGATTGTCTGTTGTGCGGTTGCAATCTGCGCGCCAAACAAGGTCGCCAAAACTGCTGAAACTAATCTTTTCATTTTTTTAAGTTTTTAATTGTTATTTAATGTTTGTTCACTAATTCCTTCAACTGTCCATTGTCCATTGTCAACTGACTTCACTGACAAATCTACAGCAGTTAATCGATTGATGTTCAGTGTTTTCACACGCGCGTTGCCGTTTATATTACTGATATTCAAGCCGATAAGTGGTTTCAAACGGCAAAATCTTAACAGCGTTGCCGTATTGTTACACACTGATAGTCAGGCTTATAAGCCCGGAATCGGCACTCGTATTTTTTTTGATTTTTTGCTGAAATTTGTGTCAGAAAGACACTCTAAAAACCGCCTTTTGGGCTAATCGGCTGATTATTAAGATGTACCAAAACCGCAACATTTCCAACACCAATGATAATCAGCATTTTACAAAGCCGTGTTTTCGGTTCGGGAACGGGACTTTTTGGCGGGCGGCGGCGGATTTTTCAAGAAAAGTATGGGAAAGTACAGAATTGGAAGCACAAAAAAACAGGATTTCGGTCCTGTTTTTTACCATTTTCTATTGTGCTAATTGTTTCTTTAGACGACCAATGTCGCGGCGGTTCTGCCACACAGTGACAATAACTATCGTCTCGCCGTCAATGAAATATACTATTTTGTTCAGTTTGGTGGTGATTGAACGGTAGATGATACCTTGTTCGGGGTCTTTTACAAAAACACGTCCCGACATTGGGAAGTCTTTCAGCAAATTGGCACGGCTGCGAATATCGGCCAACACCGCTTCGGCCGTGCGGCGACCAAAGTTTTCGGCAACATACAACAGTATATTGCGCAGGTCGTCACGCGATTGCTCACTCCACTCAATTTCCATAGTTGGAAATCATTTGCTCCATTTCGTGCATAACCGTATCGTGGGCAATTAGTTTCGAGCGTCCAGCCTTGATGTCGCGTCCGCGCTGCAAAGTCAATGCTTTGGCTTCCGCCTCGCTGATGCACGGCTTTTCCTCGGTCTCTTCCTGCGCTATGCGGCTGCGGAAGGCCTTGCGCACACGCTCCGACTGCTGTTGGTAGAGCGTCCATAGTGCTTCAACCGCCGACATATCCTGATAATTTATTGCTGATTGCATAAAAATCAATTTGTTTAGCAAGAATACGAAAAACAATCTGTTTGGCAAAAAAATAATGCGGGGCAAAATTAAAAGAAAATCATACTTTTGCGTCAAATAAATAACTATATGAAACTCAAACTATTATTATCGATAACTCTTGCCGCCGTTTTGTTCGGTTGCACCCAAGAGTCTGAAAATCAACCCATTTTCGACCGTGCCTACGCGCTTTTCTGCGATGGCGAGTACGAGATGTCCGAAGAATATCTGAAAAACCACGAGTCCGACCTCAAGCAACCATTGTCCGATGCCGACAGCGTTTATCTAACGCTCTTGAAATCACTCTACAAAGGCAAATTCACGTTGCTCGATTGGAAAAGCCTTGACACCACACGGCTCAACCATTGTATCGATTTTTATCGCAAAACGTCTGATTCCGAGAAACTTGCGTGGACTCTATATCTGAAATCGGTCAAAAACCTGTTTTCGGGCGACTATGCCAAGGCCGTTGTTGTTCTGCGTCAGGCTGAAGATGTTGCCAAAACGCTCACAAACAACGAATTGAAATTTCATATTGCATATTGGCGGTTCACTGCCGATGGCAGTACTTTCGATTTAGGCGAACGCGGTATGGGACTTGTCGAGAAAATGCGCCCCTACGCCCGCAGCACCGACCAAAAGGCTCACTATCTCGATGCAAAAATCAGTATTTTCTATCTTAATGGAATGATTGACAGTGCGAAATATTATGTGCGCGAAAGTGAGAAAATCGACACTGCCAATTATGGATTTTTGAGCGATTACGCTCTTGTTTTTGCCGAAGAAGAACCCGAGAAATCGCTTCGCTATGCGCTCAAGGCGTCCGAGATAAATCCGTGGAACGATGCCGCGAAAATGGCACGCATAAAGAGTTATCTTTGGTTGAACCGATTGCAGGATGCCATTGATTTTTATCAGAATAGCGCATTTATAGGCGACGGGAACCGATTCCTTGTTATTGAAGATTTTTTCCATTATTACCACCGCCACGGTATGTCAGCCGAAGCCGACCGTGTGGCTGCCGAACTGATTTCGTTATACCATAAAATTCTTCAGGGTATCACCGAAAGCAGCCGAGTGTATTCAGCCAGCACCAACTACGATTTTGATTTACTGCGACTTGCAAACCAAAATCGCACCCAGCGCATTGTTTTTGCTTTGGTGTTGGGTTTTGCTGCGCTGATAGCCTTGCTGACGGTTGTTTTCGTCCGCCAGCGCCGCCGCTACGAGCGCGAATTGGCTCAAAACCGCCAGATTCTGAAAGAGTCGCACGACAAGATTGAAGAGTTGCGCACAGCAGGCGAATCGATTGATAACGAGCGCGAAATAGCCCGCCTGCAGCGCAAAATCAACGAAATCGAAAGCCGCTACGCCGAAATCTACAGCCAGGGCAAGCAACTCTACGAAGAGATTTTCGCCCGCGGCGGCAACAGCGGCCAGTGGAACAAACGCGACTACGAACGCTTCCTTGAATACTACAAAACATTGGATTTGAGCCTTTTGGCGCAAATCGAAGAAGAATACAACTCGCTCAACCCGCGCCAGACATTCTTCAAAATCCTTCAGGCGAAAGGCTTTGAAAAAGAGCAGATTATGCGCACAATGTGCATTCAGGAAGACGGCACCTACCGCGCCTTGAAATCGAAGGTGGAAGGAATGAAGAAAGTGTAGCCGGATGATTGCAAAAACGAACTAACGGACCAAAAACAGCCAGGCATCCCCTCTCCTATATAAATATAAGCCTTGCCGCAAAAAAAATATTGCTGCAAGGCTTTTTTGCACGCTTTTTGTACAACATTGCGCCGTCGGTTCCGAAAACCGGCTGATAAGTATGCTGCGGCTGCATTCCGCCGTCGCGGCAAAACATTGAATCACATAATAATAAATATATGAAAGGACTAAAAATCATTGTCTTGGCCAAACAGGTGCCCGACACCCGCAACATTGGCAAAGACGCTATGAAAGAGGACGGAACTGTGAACCGTGCCGCCCTACCGGCTATTTTCAACCCCGAAGACCTGAACGCTCTTGAGCAGGCTCTGCGGCTGAAAGACCAGTTCCCCGGAACCGAAATCACTATGCTGACTATGGGCCCGGGACGTGCAAACGAGATTCTGCGCGAAGGTATCTACCGTGGTGCCGACGACGGAATCCTGCTCACCGACCGCGCCTTTGCAGGTGCCGACACACTTGCAACTTCTTACGCTCTGTCGTGCGCCATTCGCCGCATTAAAGACTTCGACGTTATCATTTGCGGACGCCAGGCTATCGACGGCGACACCGCACAGGTTGGCCCGCAGGTTGCCGAAAAACTGAATATTCCGCAAATCACATACGCCGAGGAGATTGTGGCTGCCGACGACAAGAAAATCCGCGTTAAGCGCCGTCTTGAGCGCGGTGTTGAGACCGTTGAGTGTCAATATCCCGTGCTGGTAACGGTGAACGGCTCGGCAGCACCCTGCCGCCCGCGCAACGCAAAACGCCTGATGAAGTACAAAAAAGCCACAGGCAAGAGCGAGCGCGCCAACAACGAGGCTCTCGAGAAACTGGTTGCCGCAAAACCTTATCTCGACATTAACGAGTGGACAGTGAACGACATTGAGTGCGATGTGAACCAACTCGGTCTGGCAGGCTCGCCAACCAAAGTGAAACAAATCGAGAACATTGTCTTCCAGGCCAAAGAAGCCAAAGTCTTGGGCAACAGCGACGCTGAAATCGACGACCTGATGAAAGAACTGATTGCAAACCACACCATTGGTTAATGTGTTGGCAATCAATGATATTTAAGAATCAGTAAACACAAAAACAGATGAACAACATTATAGTATATTGCGAATTTGAAGATGGCCGCGTTGCCGACGTAAGCCTTGAACTGCTTACCAAAGGCCGCAAACTGGCCAACAAACTCAACTGCAAACTCGAGGCGCTCATTATCGGTGCAAACCTTGACGGCGTTGAGAAACAGGTGTTCCCCTACGGCGTCGACACAGTCTATCTGGCTGCCGACAAGCGTCTGGAGCACTATCAGACACTGCCCCACACGTCAATCGTCTGCAAACTGTTTGAGGAGCAGAAACCGCAAATCGCCTTTATGGGCGCAACCACCGTTGGCCGCGACCTTGGCCCGCGCGTGTCGTCGAAACTGCACAGCGGCCTGACCGCCGACTGCACCAACCTTGAAATCGGCCCCCACACCGATGTGAAGACAGGCAAGAGTTACGAGGACCTTCTCTATCAAATTCGTCCCGCATTTGGCGGCAACATTATCGCCACAATCGTCAACCCCGAGTGCCGCCCGCAGATGGCCACCGTCCGCGAAGGCGTGATGAAAAAAGAGATTTTCAAGGCCGACTACAAGGGCGAGGTTGTCAAACTCGATGTAAACAAATACGTTAGCGCCACTGATTTCGCCGTCAGCATTATCGACCGCCAGATTGAAAAATCAAAAATCAACATTAAAGGCTCGCCGATAATCGTGTCGGGCGGCTACGGAGTGGGCTCGAAAGAGAACTTCCAACTGCTGTTCGATTTCGCGTCGCTAATTAACGCCGAAGTGGGCGCAAGCCGCGCCGCTGTTGATGCAGGTTGGGTTGAGCACGAGCGTCAGATTGGCCAGACAGGCGTAACCGTCCGTCCGAAACTCTACATTGCCTGCGGCATATCGGGCCAAATCCAGCACATTGCAGGAATGCAGGAGTCGAGTATGATTATCTCAATCAACAGCGACCCCAACGCCCCAATCAACAAAATTGCCGACTACGTGATTACAGGCACCATTGAGGACGTTCTGCCGAAATTGATTAAGTATTACAAACAGAACTCTAAATAAATCAGACAATTATGGCTAATTTTTATACAGACACCCCCGAACTCAAATTCCATTTGAACCACCCGCTGATGAAGCGCATTGTTGAGTTGAAAGAACGCAACTATGCCAATGCGGGCCAGTTCGATTTCGCGCCAGCCGACTTCGACGACGCAATGGACAGTTACGATAAAGTGCTCGATGTTGTTGGCGAGATTTGCGGCGAGATTATCGCCCCGAACGCAGAGGGCGTGGACCACGAAGGCCCCGTTTGCGCCAATGGCCGCGTGACTTACGCAAGCGGCACTTCGGTTAACCTTGACGCAACTCGCAAGGCAGGACTCTGCGGCGTGAATATGCCGTACCGCTACGGCGGACTGAACTTCCCGACCGTTCCCTACCTGATGGCCGCCGATATGGTGTCGCGCGCCGACGCAGGTTTCGAGAACCTTTGGGGCTTGCAGGACTGCGCCGAAACCATTTACGAGTTTGCCGACGACGACCAGAAGCAGCGCTACATTCCGCGCATTTGCGAGGGCGAGACAATGTCTATGGACCTGACCGAGCCCGATGCTGGTTCCGACCTGCAGTCGGTGATGCTCAAGGCAACTTTCAGCGAGGCTGACAACTGCTGGTATCTGAACGGTGTTAAACGATTCATTACCAATGGCGATGCCGATATTCACCTTGTGCTTGCACGCTCTGAAGAGGGCACTCACGACGGCCGCGGCCTTTCAATGTTTATCTACGACAAGCGCAACGGTGGAGTGACCGTGCGCCGCATTGAGAACAAGATGGGTATCAAGGGCTCGCCGACCTGCGAACTCGTGTTCCGCAACGCCAAAGCCGAACTCTGCGGAAGCCGCAAGTTGGGCCTTATCAAATATGTGATGTCGCTGATGAACGGCGCCCGTCTGGGCATTGCCGCACAGTCGGTTGGCCTGTCGCAAGCAGCCTACAACGAGGCTCTCTCTTACGCCCGCGACCGTCAGCAATTCGGTCACCCGATTATTGAGTTCAGCGCCGTTGCCGAATTGCTGGCAACAATGAAGGCCAAACTCGACGCAAACCGCACAATCCTTTATGAAACAGCACGTTTCGTTGATATGTACAAGACATTGGAAGACATATCGAAGGAGCGCAAACTCACACCCGAGGAGCGCGACGAGTGCAAACGCTACAACCGTATGGCCGACGCCTTCACACCGCTGGCGAAAGGCTTGGGCAGCGAGTTCGCCAACCAAAACGCCTACGACTGCATTCAGGTTCACGGCGGCTCTGGCTTTATGAAGGACTACACCTGCGAGCGCCTTTACCGCGACGCCCGTATCACAAGCATTTACGAAGGCACCACACAACTTCAGGTTGTTGCCGCAACACGCTATGCCACCACAGGTTTCTATCTTTCGATGATGAAAGACTACGCCGCACAGCCCGTTGCCGATGATTTGAAGCCGATGCACGACGTTCTGGACCGTATGACGGCCGAATACGAGGAGACAGTGGCCTACGTTATGGGCAAGGAGTCGCAGGAGTTCATTGAACTGCACGCCCGCCGTATGGTTGAGATGGCAGGCTACACCATTATGGCCTACCTGCTGATGCTCGACGCCAACCGCGACGCAATGTTCCGCCGCTCGGCCGAAATCTTCCTGAAATTCGCCCGCACGCAGAACGCACAGCGCTCAATCTTCATTAAGGAGACTGATGTTGACTTTAACTTTAAGTTTTAATTAAGCGATAAAATGCAAGTGAAACCGCCGAGTCCGTTGGGGCTCGGCGGTTTTTTATTGGACACAAACGGACAGATAAGTCAGCTTCTTCCCTACTCACAACTCTCCCTCAGCACTTGCAGCGCCTCAGGTCCGCAGTTCATTACAAGGTCGATAATCGACAGGTTTGGAATGAAGCCGAATCGCTCGTCGAAAACCTGCGTGTAAGGCTGCGGCTCGAAATGCGGGTCGGCTGATTGGTGCGACTGTTTCGGGTGGATTGTGTTGCGATAGTCGGGACAATCGGGTGTGTGCACGTAATCGGTGGTCAAAGCCGTGTTATCGGGCGTTTTCAGCCATTTTAAGCACACTTCGAGTATTGCGCGGTTATAGTCAAGCAGAAAGTCGAAACGGCGCTCGTAGAACGGTAGAATGTCGTCGGCATAGTAGTCGAAAAACGGCGACGACTTGTAGAGCGACCGAATAGTGTTGAAATGGTTCTTCTGCCACGGTGTTTGGTACGCAATGCGAATGTCGCGCGTCATTGGGTTGTGCGTATCGCTCTTAAGAATAGGCACTTGCAGCGTCTGAACGCAGTTGGGGCCGTAGAGCGCGCAGCGGTTGCGAAAACTTTGTTTGGGAAAGGTCTCGAACTGCTCAATCAGCACCTTGCTGTGGCTGACAATCTTTGTAAACCATTGAACTGGCGCCCAATAGGCGGTGCTTAAAAGGCAAGTGCTGGTTTCGGGCATAGGAAAATGTTTTTTATGAGCGAACGTTATTTGGTGAATTGGTGAACTGGATAATCGGTGAATCGAAAGTTTTACTAACACCTAACACCATTTTTCTACTAAAAATACAATCAGAGTAAAGATTCTCAACAAATTACTGATTAAACAAAACCAGCGCGGCTGAACCGAAAATTGCCGCATCGTCGCCCAACTGCGACGGCAGCACCTGCGTCTTGTTCTTGAAGATATTCAGCATATTGGCTTCCATCGAGCGGCGAACAGGCTCAAACAAAATCTCGCCTGCCTTCGCCAAACCGCCAAACAAAAATATTGCTTGCGGGCTTGTAATTGCCACAAAATCAGCCAATGCGCGACCAAGCATTTTGCCTGTAAACTCAAAAACTTCTTTGGCAATGGCATCGCCACGACCAGCCGCCTGCGACACTTTCAAAGCCGTCAGTTCGCTGTTTGGGATTGAGCGTAACTCACTATCAATATTGCGTTTAGCCAACAATTCGGTTGCTGTGCGCACCACGCCTGTGGCCGACACGTAGGTTTCAAGGCAGCCTTTGCGTCCGCAGCCGCAGTCGCGCCCGTCACGCTCAACAATCACGTGGCCGCACTCGCCAGCAAATCCGTCGTGGCCGTAGAGCATCTTGCCACCAGTCACAATGCCGCTGCCAAGGCCTGTTCCAAGGGTAATCTCAATGAAATCGGTCATTCCCTTTGCGCCGCCGTACACCATCTCGCCAATGGCGGCAGCGTTGGCGTCATTGGTCAGGAACACGGGCACACCGAATTGATTCTTAAAGGCTTCCACAATCTTCACAAGACCCTTCCACGGCAGATTGGCGGCATTCTCAATACAGCCGCTGAAGTAGTTGCCGTTGGCTGCCCCAATGCCGATTCCCGACAGTTCGGCGCCATTAGTTTGCTCAAGCAACTGGCGGATTCCATCGGAAACCTGATTCACATAATCCTGAAAATCAGAGTTGTTACGTGTACTAATGTTGCCACGGGCAACAATCCGTCCGCTCTCGTCAACAAGACCGAAAGCAGTGTTTGTACCACCTATATCGATTCCGACTGATAGTTTCATACATTCATTATAAATGATTGAAAGTGAAATTTAAACAATAAGTATTTGGGTACAATTTTAATTAATGAATCATCCAATTAAAAAAATGAATTATCCAAGCCCAAAGAAACAATTTCAAACAGAATGCAAATGTAACGCACAACCGTATTAACATCCCCAAACTGGTGAATTTATTATTTTCATTATCTGTTATATAAGCGATTTGATTAGGTTTAGATTCATTGTCCGCTAATGCTTCGTTTCTGTCTGTTTTATGGGCTTTGGTTGAGCGATTAATAATCGCAGGAATGGCCACAATTGCTCCTAGCGCCAGCATAAACACACAATGCATAAACGGACTACCAAAACCGTCATTTATTTCTATATACACTGTTAGACAGACAATTCCTATAGATAAATATGATAACATTTTTAAGATAAATAGAATAGCCTTGTGTTTGGATTCTATTTCTGGTAATTCAATGTTACCTGCCACGTCTTTTTTAGTGAGTTGAGTTAAATAGTAAATCAACATCGGAAAAGAAACTATGGTTCCTATCATCACCATAAACGAACCATCAGGATAGTGATTCAACCTAAATAACGTTCCTACACATACAATACATATTGATATAAATGATAGTTTTTTTAGGAAAAAACGAATGTCACTGTATTCGTATTTAATACACGACATAAGGTAGTAATATACAGCACAACACGCGATAACTATGTTGACAATAATGATTGGAAATGGCATTATTTTGAAAAACACGGGTATTCCAACAATAATGGCAGCAAGTAATTCAAAGTATTTAATATAAGTTTTCATAGTTGTATTTATTTATAACATAATGAATAATCTAAAAGTGATAAGTTGTTATTGCCTTTCTGGTATATGCTTGTATTTGAATATGATAGCAAACGAAATTGCCACTACCAATGCGAACGCCGCAAAGACGTACCAAGCCAGCGACCAGCCTTGCATCATATCGAACGACGACTCGCCCAATCGGTTGTAAACTAATCTGTTAACCACCATCTGCGAAAGCAGCGAGCCAACTGTCGCGCCAAGGCCGTTGGTCATCATCATAAACACGCCCTGCGCGCTCGAGCGGATGTCGTCGGTGGTGTTTTGGTCAACAAATAGCGAGCCGCTGATGTTGAAAAAGTCGAACGCAACACCGTAAACAATCATCGAAAGGACGAAAAGCCAAACGCCGCCTTCGGGGTCACCCAAACCGAAGAATCCGAAGCGGCAAACCCACGCCAGCATCGAAATCAGCATCACTTTCTTAATACCTAACCGCTTCAAAAAGAATGGAATAAGAAGAATGCAAAGCGTTTCGGAAACCTGCGAGAGCGAACTCAACATTATGTTGTGACGAACTGCGAAGGCGTCCGCATAGTCGGGATTTTGACCGAAGTCGCTCATAAAAGTGCCCGCAAAACCGAACGTCACCTGAAGGCACATTCCGAGCATAAACGAGAAAATGAAGAACTGCCGCATCTGGCGGTTGCCGAAGAGCGTGAACGCCCGCAGCCCGAGCGCTTCAACTATCGACGCCGAGCGTTTGCTGCCGCTTGTTGGGCAGTTGGGCAGCGTGAAGGCATAAACGGCCAGCACAAGCGACCACGCCGCCGAAATGAACAACTGTCGGTAATCTTCCTTAAAATCAGTCAAATCGACAATCCACATCGACACAATGAAACCTATGGTGCCGAAAACGCGAATGGGCGGATAGGCGCTCATCGTGTCCAATCCACCGCGCTCTAACGCATTGTACGACACCGAGATTCCCAGCGCCACCGTCGGCATAAAGAACGCCACGCTGGCGGCATAGAACGGGAATATCTGCGCGAAAGTGACATCGGCGCCGTACCGCATTCCCATCAGTCCCGCCAAAGCCATAAAGACGGCGGCCAATCCCTGGCACATTCCGAGCAACCGCTGGGCGGGAATCCATTTGTCGGCCACAATGCCCATCAAGGCTGGCATAAAAAGCGACACAATGCCCTGCACGGCGAAAAAGGCGCCAATGCTTGTGCCCATCCCGATATTGCCCAAATAGATACCGAGCGAACTCAGATATGCGCCCCAAACGGCGTATATCATCAGATTCATTGCAATAAGGCGGACTTTTAATGCTAAGTTATTCATTGTCAAATAAATTATTCTGATTACTGATTGGATTGTGCAGAGGCGTTGCTATTGTTTTGGGGTTTTGCCGATGCCGGTTTTGCAGTCAGCTTTGGACGGATTTTGCCCAACCGCTTTGCCTTCTCCCAAGCGGCCTTTTTGGCTTCATACTCCTCGTAGTGGCGCTCCAAATAATTATCAGCCATAGTGTTAACTGTGATTTCTATTTGTTTATTACGAAAGCAAAATTAAACGATTGAAGATGTTGTTGCAAACACACAGGCATCAACTTTTAAACTTTATAAAGCAATCCTAAACCATCAACTCAAACACCTTCACTCCGCCATCGCACGACACCTCACTGAAACCCACACGCTTCAGATAGCGGGTATGGTAATTACTACCCGAAATGGCGGTTATCTTATTGATTTTACGTTTTTTAAACTCATCGCGATTCTCGTTGAAAAGGAAGTTGCCGACCTTGAAGTCGCGGTAAGTTGGAATCACATAATCGAGCTCCACAAGCAAGCGTCCGGGTTCCATCTCGTTGGCCAGAAAAATGCCGGCAATGTTCATATTCCGCACAATCATATAGGCGCAGGAATATGGCGCGTCGTTCAGCGAAAATTCAGGAAAATGCCGCTGAATATCAGCCTTATAATGATTGATAAACGGCACAACAAGACTGTCTTCGCTATTAATTTCCATCAGTTTGAAGACGTGCTTCATAAATCGGTTGCGGACAATGTAGACAATGTTGACGCAGGCAATGGCCGTATTCATCAGGGCCACAGGATAGGAACCGATGCACAAACCATACACAATGTAAAGAATACAGCCCATTGTGTTGATAATGCGCAACCGGATGACCGAAGTCATCATCATCGCCAGCAGCAGCAGCGCCGACGCCACATATCCAATTATCTCAACATTGCTCATAACTCACCTTCCTTATTTTCGATAATCGATTCAGAATCAACTTTATCCGCCTTGCACTTGGCAATCGAAATAGCATCGAGTTTTGGTATCGGCCTAAAGAAAACACGATAGAACCGGCTGATGAACCGTGTGCGGATGAGCGGTATCAAAACCGATGTGGTCAGAATGCTGACAAACACCACATTATACACAATTATCTGAATCTCAGAGCCTTCGGGAATGCCATACTGAAGCGGCAATCCGGCCAGGACGGCTGCGGCCAAGCCTTTGGGCACCATTGCCGACATAACCGACTTGTCTTCCCAGGTGATGTCGGTGTCACGCACCAAAAACCGCGTTGAAACGAGCCTTGCAAGGTAGATGGCACCCACCAGCGCCGCCGCAATGATGAAGAAGTACGATGACTCGAACGGAATGGCCATTCCCAGATAGACAAAGAAGTAGATTTTCAGAAGGAAGACGATTTCGCTGTACAGCTTGCGTTCCAGCTCGGTGATGATGCCGTCGGGCAGCTTGCTTTTAATCTTTTCAGGCAGATGAATCTTGCTGTAGTTGCCCAGCACAATGCCGAAAGCAAGCGCTGTGATGGCGCCGCTGAACCCGAAATATTCGGCCATACCATATACAATGAACATAAACGCGAATGTGGTGAACTGCGTGTTGGGGAATGTCTTAATCCAGTTCATCAGCCGCAGCCAGACATAAGCCGCGCCAACGCCCAACGCCGATGCCAGCACTAGCGACGAAATAAGCGAGCCGGCAATCTTGCCCAATTCAACAACGCCCGTCGAATAACTACCTAAAAAGCTGATTGCAAACACGATACACAACACATCGGTCAAAGCCGATTCCAAAACCAAAACGGTGCTTGGCTTGTCGCTCATACGCAGCAGACGGACCATTGGCAGCACCACTGCCGACGACGTGCCGCCCAGAATAAAACCGGTGATGAACGACAGCAGCCACGAGTAATGCAGCATATAGTGCAGCAGCACCCCGACAATAATGGCGGTTATGAAGAAGAAACTGACCGTCAGTTTCGATGCCGTGCGCATCGAGCCGCCAATGCTCGATAGTTCCATATTCAGGCCGCCTTCAAAAAGAATGATGATAAGTGCGACACTTGTGAGCACCTGCCCCAACATTCCAAGGCTGTCAACCGAAGCCAGATGAAAAACCGGCCCGATGAGTATGCCGACAAAAATCAAAATGAGCACATCGGGAATGCGCGTCTTTTGGTAGAGTATTGTCAGATAGTGCGAAAAAAAGTAAAGCAGGCCGATACAGATAATGGTTATTTCCATAATAATCAGTTTTTTACATTTACATCAGATGCCAAACAACCTTGCGGTCATTCTCGGCGCCAAAAGTTTCAATAAAATTACAAATTCTATGAATAATCAAAACTTTTCGTGCATTTTTTCGCTTCGCACCAATAAAAGAAAAGGCGCCCGAAAGCGCCAATTCCAATTATAGTTTTCCCGAAATTTCGTGATTGGTCATTACCAGCCGAACTTGTAAACCAGCGTCTGACGGTAAACTTCGCCTGGGCGCAGAACTGCCGACGGGAACATTGGTTTGTTTGGCGCGTCAGGGATGCCTTGCGGCTCGAGAGCTACGGCGCAGTATGAGCAGAACGGCTTGCCGCCCTTGCCTATCTGTGAGCTGTTGAAGTGCATTGCGGTGTAAACCTGCAGGCCGGGCTGCGTTGAGTAAACTTCAACAAAACGGCCCGACTCGGGGTCGGTTACACGGCCGCAGAAGCCCATTTCGCCAGCGGGCTTGTCGATAATCCAGTTGTGGTCGAAGCCTTTGAAGAGTTGAATCTGCTCGTACGGTGTGTTGATGGCGTCGCCAATTGCAACAGGCTTGCGAAGGTCCATTGGGGTGCCTTCAACGTTGCGAATCTCGCCCGAAGGAACGCCGTCGGCAATGGGTGTGAACTGCTTGGCATTCACTTCAATCTGATGGCTGAACACAGGGCCGCTACCCGCCCCGCGCATATTCAGGTACGGATGGCTCGTCAGGTTGATGACAGTCGGTTTGTCGGTTGTGGCTTCAAAATCGATGATGAACTCATTGTCGTCGGTCAGCGAATAGGTGGCCTTAACATTCAGATTGCCAGGATAATTCTCGTCGCCATCGGGGCTGAAAAGTGTCAGTTCGTAGGCACTGGCACGGCCTGCAATTTTGGTTTCTTTCACGTCCCAATCGCGGCTGTTGAAGCCTGTCGGGCCGCCGTGCAGGTGGTTTTGGCCGTCGTTCAGCGCAAGTTGGTACTCACGGCCGTCGAGCACAAAGTGGCCTTTGGCGATGCGGTTTGCAAAGCGTCCGCAGATGGCGCCAATGTAAGCGTCGCCGTCGATGGATTCCTGAACGGTGTCGTAGCCAATCATCACGTCAACCTTCTTGCCCGGATTCTGTGTGTCAGGCAGTTGCACCGAAATCACCTTTGCGCCGCGCGGCATAAATTCAATTGTCAAACCGTTTTTGTTCGACAATTGGTATGTTTTTGTCTCACTCATTTTTTGTGTTGTTTTAGATAATTTTCGTTGGCTAAGATAGGCAAGTTTCGCATATATTTGTATCAAATTATAAACAACACTACATACATTATTTATGAAAAACACAATTCTTTGTATATCACTAATGATAATTAGTGTGGCGGCAGCAGCGCAGCAGCAGTATCCTTTGAAAAGCATTTATAATGTTGAAGTCAGGCACTGTTGGGGCTATAGAAAAGATTCTGTTTTATATTATACCATAACAAGCATTGACTCAATTGTACCGCACGGAGACACGATTTTTAAAAAGGATTTTTTTGCTGAAGGTTGGCAATTCCGACACGACACTTTATACGAGCATCGTCAAGATAAATACCAAAATGGCGGTTATGTAATGAATGGGAAAAAAGAGGGTTTGTGGGATATATCTTATGCGCCAAAACTGTTTGATGAAGGAACATACAGACACGAACTCGCATACTATTATAGAAACGAATTCATCGCACACTGGTACGATGACCCTATTCATCCGTTTAACTATTACTATTTTCTTGACGACACTATATGTTTCAGTGTTGACGGATACCATAAAGATTATGTTTTGAAAATGTATTCGGCTGACACTATGTATTTTAAAATCACTACTGACGATTGCTTTTTCTATATTGATGATGTGCTTGTTGACACGATGAAACTTCGTGACTTGAATTCAATATTGAGGGTTGATATATATGGTGGTTGGAATACTCGTAAATACAAAATGATTCGCGACAGCGTAAAAAACACAAAGAACTACAAATGAAATATTTATCACTATTATCGATTGTGTTGGCATTAGTTGCAACACCCGAACTGGCATCTTCTCAAATTATTAAAACTGATGTTTGGATTCGGCAGAATGGAGAAAAAGACTCTGTAATTGTTTACAAGGAATACACAATCGATACCATTGTTGGAAATGACACCGTTTTCTTCGTTCAATATTGGCACAAAGAGTGGCTTTTCGATTCAAAAGGGGAAATAATAGACCAATGTCTTGAAAAAGAGTGGACAAGTGGCAAAGTATACAAAGGATTAAGGAACGGACTTTGGGAAATATCAGATTTAAGAAGCAGTTGTTTTTCTTGTTTAAGTGGCAGTAGTTTTTCTTGTGGTGCTTTTGCGACCACCTCTATGTTGTATTATCGAGGGAATAACATACAAACATTTTCCAACAAATTAGACGAATATTTCTTTTTGAAAGACACACTGAAATTCAGCAATTGTCCCGGTGATAGAAATTATATCGATTATTTCTATCCCGATACAATCAATATCATTGTGACTAAAGATTCTTTTTTGGTAAAAATCAACGACATACCATTACTTAAAGAAGAAACGAGATTCATAAACGAAGTTTGGGCTGATATTGAACAAGGATTTATATTTAACCGCAAGTACAAAATTCTGCTCGACAGTATAAAAAATTGTAAATAAAATATTTGCTCTCATTATTAGCGTTCAATGAAAGAATGCCGGTTCTACAATAAAATGGCGTTTTAACAAAGATTTTATCGATTAAATCAGCCATAACTTGTGTCAGAATAGGCGAAACATCGATATATAAACCGACATTGCGGGCTGCACGTATGGCTCAGGCTATGTTTTCTTCAGCCGAAAACATACTTTTACGGCGTTTAAACATCAGCAATTTGAAAAAACTTCTTCTGACACTGACTGTTCTTCTGTTTCTGACAGCCGCCGCCAATGCGCAAAAACTAAGCGTCAAGGCCGACTTTGAGTGTCAGGGGCGTCCGCTGACCGAATTTCTCGACAAGGCCGAACCCGTTGCGGGCGTGCGATTCTTCTATAAAGACAATTGGGTGAACAGCATCACCATTCCGACAGCAACATCGGGGAAAGAAATCAAATGGGTGATTGACAATGCGATTGCGGCCTATGGACTTACTTACATTGTTTTTCAGGAACGC
Source organism: uncultured Bacteroidales bacterium (assembly GCA_902790595.1). Classification (GTDB taxonomy): domain Bacteria; phylum Bacteroidota; class Bacteroidia; order Bacteroidales; family SZUA-534; genus RUG13583. Next base: position 65,878 of record CADASL010000001.1, on the reverse strand, counting down.
AACATTATTTTCATTCCGCAAGGCTTTACCGTCGATAACGACAAGCTGATTGAGGGAATGGTCGGCTACGTGAAAGTGATTGGTAATCTGATGGAAAAAGGCCGGTACAAGCTCAACAATGTCGAGGGCACCGTGCACGAAGGCAAGACTGGCGAACCGATTGTGGGAGCCGTTGTCAACAACCGTGCTAACCGACTGGCCACCACCACCGACGTGAACGGCCACTACGAGCTGATGCTACCCGCCGGACAAACCGAGATTGAGGTGTCGTTTGTAGGGCTTGAAACCGAGGTGATTAAGATTGACGTTTTGAGCCCCGGCAAGCTCGATGTTGACCTGATGGAGGCCTCAATAGCGCTTGACGGAGTGACAGTTACGGCTGCCGGCGGACGAAACCAAGTGAACCGCACGCAGATGGGCACCGAAATGATGGATATGCAGACAATCAAGAAGTTGCCCGTGCTGATGGGCGAAGCCGACATTATTCGCAGTATGACGCTGGCACCAGGCGTGCAGACTCAGGGCGAGATGTCAACCGGATTCAACGTTCGCGGCGGCAATGTTGACCAGAACCTTGTGCTGCTTAACGAAGCGCCGGTTTACAACACATCACACCTGTTCGGTCTGTTCTCAACGTTCATTCCGTCGGCAATCAGCGGTGTGGAGCTGTACAAAGGCTCGCAGCCGGCCGGTTTTGGTGGCCGTGTGGCCTCTGTAATGGACATCAGTCTGAAAAACGCCGACACAACCAAATTCCACGGCAACGCCGGCATTGGAGTATTGAACAGTCAGGTTTTTATTGAAGCGCCGGTTGGTAAAAAATGCAGTTTCTACGCCGGTGGCCGCACAACTTACTCCAATTGGATAATGCACAAAATCAAGAATGCGAACATCAAAAATAGCGAGGCCAATTTTTACGACCTCATTGCAAAAATTGATTTCAGACCCGGACGCAAACACAGGCTCGAAGTGTTCGGCTACCGCAGTAACGATTTCTTCAACTATAACAATATCAGCCAGTTCGATTACACATCGCAGATAGCGGGGCTGAACTACCGCTGGAGCATTATGCCTCAGATGCAGATGAAGCTGTCGGCCGCTTATTCCGACTATAAATCAACACTTTCCGATTTAAGTCAGGAGTCGCTGGCCAGCGATGTGGCTACAGGAATCAATCATATCCGCGGCAAGGCCGAACTGATGGCCGACATCCTCCCCCACAACCTGAGTGTGGGTGTCGAGGCAAACCGACTGAAAATCAAACCTGGAGAAAAAACTCCTTACAACAACAAATCATCGGTGCTTCCGGATGCTGTTGACAATGAATTGGGGCTCGAAATTGCTGCATTTATAGCTGACAATTACTCGATTTCGGACAAAATGAGTCTGCTTGCCGGCTTGCGCTACTCCTGGTTCAGCAAATTGGGCGAATGCACTGAGGCTGTGTATTCTGACACGTTGCCTCGCAGCAACGTTTCTATTTGCGGCACAAACACTTACGCCAAGGGCAAGACCGTTAAACCATATCAGGGTTTGGAACCGCGCATCGGCTTGCGATACAAAATCAGCAACACCAAAGCGCTAAAGTTTGGCTACAGCTATACACGTCAGTATCAGCAACTTGTGAGCAGCAACACATCTGCAATGCCGTCGGACTATTGGAAGATGGCCGACAGCCACATCAAGCCGATGACCTGCCAGCAGTTGTCGGCAGGCTACTTCACAACACTGCTCGAGGACATTCTTGAATTATCGGCCGAAGTTTATTACAAAGTAGTTGAAAATCAGTTCGATTACAAGAATGGCGCGGTGCTAAGTATGAACAAGCACGTTGAGCAGGACATTCTGTCGGGCAAGGCGCGTTCGTATGGTGTTGAGTTGATGCTGAAAAAGAACGTCGGCAACTTTACCGGATGGATAAGTTACACATTATCAGACACCCGGATGAAAGTTGACGGACAGTTCGATGAGGAGAAAATCAACGGCGGGCGCAGCTATCTCGCTAACACGCACCGCCGCCACGACCTAAGCGTAACTTCGAGCTATCAGATAACGCGCAGATGGATTGCATCGGCCAATTTTGTGCTGACCAGCGGCCGGCCGGCCACCTACCCCGAGTACAGCTACGTGATGGATGATATGACGATTGTCAACTACTCCGACCGCAACAAATACCAGCTGCCGGCCTATCACCGCCTCGACCTTTCGGCCACCTACGACGGATTCCTCAACAAGAAGAAAAAAGTTCACCCCTCGCTGACGTTCGCAGTGTATAACGCCTACGGACACAAAAACATCTATTCGGTTTTCTATAAGAAAGATAAGCCGACAGCGCAGAACAATTACAACAGCTATGGTCTTTACAAACTATCGATAATCGGCGTGCCGATTCCATCGGTGACACTTAATCTTAAATTCTGATTATGAGAAGTTTGAAAATAATATTGTTTGCGATTTTGCTTGTGAGTTGTGAGGAGTATTTCAACCCCGATACCGATGCCACCGAACCCATCTATGTGTTTGAAGGCTTAGTTACCGACCAGCCAGGGCCGTACAAGGTGAAAGTTACACGCACAAATGGTTACAACGACAACAGGACAAATGAAGTCATTACAAACGCAAGAGTTAGAATTGATTGCAGCGACGGCAAATCGTACAATCTAATCTTCGACAAATCCGGCTACTACCTCTCAGACTCCGCCTCATTTGTAGGCGAAGTTGGGAAAAGTTATATGTTATTGGTAACCACTTCCGAAGGCAAAACATTTGAATCAACGTGGGAAGAACTTCTACCATGTCCTGATATTGAAGATGTCTCTGCGAAATATTACGAGGAGAAAGTTTTATCAACAAACGGGAGCAATTATTTCGACGAAACCGACTTCGGTATTTGTGCGACAAATACCACCAATGCCACAGGTTTCACACCATACTATCGTTACGAATGCAAAATTGTTATACAAATCCACCAATACTATCCAGGCCTATTCCCCGAAAACCGTTACGTCTACCACCCAATCACGCAGCAAGGATTGCTATTCATTGCCAATGCGAATAATTACACTGACAACCGAATCGTTGAAAATCAATTGTATAAGACAAGAAAAAAAATCTTCAACTTGACTGTTGATACTCTTATTCCCTCAATGCCCGAATTTATATTACAGCATCGAGGAGAATTTGTTCTTGTCAAGCAGTACTCAATGACAGAAAGTCAATACAAATTTTGGAATGCCGTGAAGGACCAGCAAGAAAACAGCAATTACCTCTTCGGACAAATTGAAAATCAACCTGTTGGAAATATAAGTTGCAAGTCAGGCGACCATGCGTTTGGTCTTTTTGGTGCATCAGCAGTAAAACAGAATTTTGGAGCATTCAGCCTGATTGAGAAGAGTCGCAATATTATGATTTACAAAATAGACTCATTCCCCGACACTGACACAGTTGCCTACTATGAGCATCCACAAAAATACACCATTTCATTTGCTAACTAAATGATTTACAAGATATTTATATTATTCTCTCTGCTTATATCGAGCTTTTGGTCATCAGCACAACAGCTAAGCGCCAATAACCATATATTGCTCAAAACCGACCGCTGCAACTACATTTCGGGCGACGACGTGATGTTTAGTGTTATGTTCGACAGTAACCTACCGAACAACAGCGGCAACGATGCGCTTATCGACATCACAACCATCGACGGCCGCTGGATTACAGGCTCCGTAACAAAAATTGAAAGCGGCGCCGTGGCGGGACTCATCAACCTCCCCGACACTCTGCTAACCGGCTATTACAACATTCGCGCCTACACTTGCCATCCCAACACCGACAACTACTATTGCAGTCGCGAAATACTGGTTATCAACCGTTTCGGCAACGAGCCCAACCATATTTTCCGCAATAGCAACTCAAAAAAAGAGCAACGGGCGCAAAACGGAGTCATTGGGTTGGCAAAAACTGATTTCGCACCACGCGAGAAGCTTGAAATCGCACTCTCCTACCAAGATACCGTTTCCGGCACATTGCGAATTGTGAAACGCAACCAGTGGGCCGACGAGACGGCCGCCGTAACAGGCAAATGCGAGCCAATCAGCATCAACGAGGGCTACAACCCGATTGCCCCATACGACGGCATTCTGGTGGCCGGCACCGTCACCGATTCGGTTTCGGGCAAACCGATTAGCAATGCCATTGTGCTTATTTCGCTGCAAGACAGCATTATCCGGCTCAAATATGATATTACTGACTCCGACGGCTCATTCTGCGTGCTGCTGCACAACTACTACGGCCTTCAGCAGGTTTTTGCCAACGCCTTCAGTCAAAGGCTCGAACCGATTTTCAACGCTCGGATCGAACTGAAAAGTCAGTTCGATATTACAACTTCCGACTCTCCCGGTTTGGTGGATGCATATCCGGTAGCCGACAGCGCCGAACTTGACAAAGCCGTGATTGCCAAAGCTTTCGAGATACAACCGTTTGCGCCCGTAGGCATCAGCAACCGCCCCGAAACGCTCTACGACCATTTTGTTTTGGGCAAACCGCGCCACACAGTCTTAACCGATGATTTTATCGCGCTCGACAATTTCAAAGAGATAACCCGCGAGATTACCCCATTCATCCGCCTCCGCAAGGACAAAAACGGCAACCCAGAACTGCGCATTGTTTCGGACAACGGTACGGTAACTCCCAACCCGCTGCTACTTGTCGACGGCGTGCCACTGACCAATCTTAACCTGCTGATGGACAAGGGCAGCACAACCATAAAACGCGTTGACACGCAAAACAAACCACGAAACTTTGGCAACATCAGTTTCAACAATGGCATTGTGGCCGTCTGGACGCACAAACTCGATTTCTGGGAAAATCTTCACGTACCCGGCACTTATCGGTTTGTGGTTCAAGGATTTCAGCCGCCAGTGACAGAGTCTGTACCCGCACCGTCGAAAGACCGGCTGCCCGATTTGCGGCAAACCATCTATTGGAATCCGCTGGTGAACACTGCTGAGCAGAAAAGCGTCAGCGCCACACTGTCTGACGAGACCGGCGAGTTTGTGATTGAATTCTTCGGCATCGACCGCAACGGCAAAATCGTCAGCGACTACAAACTGATTAACGTAAGATAGCAATGGCATCGATAAAACACATATTAACAATAATTTGCATCGCGGCAGCGCTAATAGCCGACGCACAAGGCTCACTAACACGAAAATCGGCCATCCAGCACATCACGGGCGAACCTTTTGTGCACTACTACGCATCTTTCGACGGCGTGCCGTTCTACCGCGGCGACTGGCTGACGGGCAGCGTGACTATGAAAAGCGGCGAGACGTACAACGGCCTCCAACTGCGCTACGACGACTACAAAGACGACCTGATTTACCAGAACGACGTCACCAACAATGTCATCATCATCGACAAAAACTCGATTGCGCAGTTCTGCCTTACATTGCCAAACGGCAAAATTGAGACGTTCAAACTCATTGAGCATCAAAACCTTAAAGATTTAAACGGCAGTTATTTCGCCATCATTCTCGAAGACAGCCTATCGATGATAAAAAAATATCAGGCCAAAGAAGAGCGGTACAGCAACGTGAATATGACGCTGAAAAAAACTGGCGCGTTTGTGCAGAAAGAGAGCCGCTACACGTGGGACGGCAACGAGCTGAAGGGCGTTCCCCGCTTCCGCCGTATGATTCTGCGCCAATATCCGCAATACAAGGATGAGTTACGTAAATTCCTCTTCCACAACCACATCCGTATGAAAAACGATAACGATGTGAGGTTGCTGTATGAGGAGATTAACCGGCTGGAGAGAAAATAGCCGTCAGTTTTTGCCGCCCCATCGACTCAAATTGCGATGCTATAAACATCTGCAAAAAACTCTTTCGTATCTCTAAAGAATAGCGCAAATTTGCAGCCGCAAAAAAAATATTGAAATGGGTATCATAATCAAGAACGCAGAGCAGATTGACGGCATCCGCAAGAGCGCGAAACTGGCGGCTGCTTCGCTCGATTTCATCGGAGAATACATTAAGCCGGGCGTTGACACCGAGCGCCTCGACAACCTCATCAACGAGTTCATCTGCGACCACGGCGCCATATCGGCGTGCAAGGGTTACGGCGACTTCCCGAAATACTGCTGCATATCGCCCAACAACGTGGTGTGCCACGGCATTCCTTCGCCCGACACCATCCTCAAAGAAGGCGACATTGTCAACATCGATGTCACCACCATTCTCAACGGCTACTATGGCGACACAAGCAGGATGTTCACCGTTGGCGAAATCTCGCAACAGGCTCAGGACCTGATAGATGCAACCAAGCATTGTCTCGATTTGGGCATTGAGCAGGTGCGTCCGAAAAACACTTTCGGCAACATCGGCTTTTTCATTGCCCGATACGCGCAGATGAAAGGCTACAGCGTTGTTTGGGAGTTCTGCGGACACGGCGTTGGCATTGAATTCCACGAGGAGCCGCAGGTTGACCACATCGCCCGCCGCAACTCGGGTGCCATTATGCGTCCGGGAATGATTTTCACCATCGAGCCGATGATTAACCAAGGCAAGGCCCGCGTTGATATTGACAAGAACGACGGCTGGACGGCACGCACCATCGACGGCAAGCTGTCGGCGCAGTTTGAGCACACCGTGCTGGTTACCGAAACTGGCGTCGAGGTGCTATCTGACATTCACGACGAATATCCAATCAGATAGAATTCTACAAGTTGTATAACAAAAACGGCTGCCCTTTGAGCAGCCGTTTTCTATTTTACCAATTCGATAATAATCGTTTACAACGAGTCTATCTGTTTTTCAGCAAGTCAACAACTTCGTCGGGCGAGAGCAACTGCTGCTCACCGGTTGCCATATTCTTCAGCATCACCTTGCCCTCGTTCACCTCATTCTCACCCACCACAGCCACAAACGGAATGTTGCGCCCATTGGCGTACGACATCTGTTTCTTCATCTTGGCTGGCTCGGGATAAAGTTCTGTGCTGATGCCGGCTGCGCGCATTTTCGCAACCACGGGTAGGCACCATTGCTGCTCGGCTTCGCCGAATGTAACAAACAGCAGTTGAGTTGATTGCGTTGCCGACTGAGGGTAAAGATTGAGCTGGTCGAGCACGTCGTAGATGCGGTCGGCACCAAACGAGATGCCAACGCCCGAAACGCCTGGCATTCCGAAGATTCCCGTCAGGTCATCATAACGGCCGCCGCCCGTGATTGAGCCAATCTGCACATCGAGCGCCTTAACCTCGAATATTGCGCCCGTGTAGTAGTTCAGGCCGCGGGCCAGCGTCAGGTCGAGGTCGATTTGCGTTTGCAGGCCAAGCGGCTCAATGGCATCGAAAATAGCGGTCAGTTCGGCAATGCCCTTCTGTCCCACTTCACTGTTTCTCAGCACGTTGGCAATTTGTGCAAGTTTCTGGCGATTGTCGCCGCTCAAGGCCAGAATTGGTTGCAGGCGGGCAATAGAATCATCACTCAAACCCTTATCGGCCAACTCTTTGTTGACGTTCTCAATTCCGATTTTGTCAAGTTTGTCGATGGCAACGGTGATGTCCATCATCTTGTCGGGTGCGCCGATGGCCTCGGCAATGCCAGCCAGAATCTTGCGGTTGTTGATTTTCAGCGCCACGCGGATTCCGAAACGCTGATAGACATCGTTAACTATCTGAATCAGTTCGACTTCGTTCATCAGCGAGTCGCTGCCAACAATGTCAACATCGCACTGGTAGAACTCGCGGTAACGGCCTTTTTGAGGCTTGTCGGCACGCCAAACGGGCTGAATCTGATAGCGCTTGAAAGGGAACTGAAGGTCGTTGCGGTGCTGCACCACAAAACGCGCAAAGGGCACGGTGAGGTCATAGCGTAGGCCTTTTTCCGAAATCTTGTTCGTAACCTTCACAGAATCTTTCGATTGCAGCAGTTCGGCATCAACATTGCCAAGATAATCGCCTGAGTTCAGAATCTTGAAGAGCAGTTTGTCGCCCTCCTCGCCGTACTTGCCCATCAGAGTTGAGAGGTTCTCGGTTGCGGGTGTCTCAATCTGCTGAAAACCATAGAGTTTGAACACGCTCTTGATGGTGTCGAAAATGTAGTTGCGCTTAATCATCTCGGCCGGGCCGAAATCGCGCGTGCCTTTTGGTATCGAAGGTGTCTGAACTTGTGCCATAATTTTGTCCTTTTTATAATGCAAATGCCAAGACTTGTAGGCCTTGGCTCTGCATAAAGTTATGAATATCGATGTTTTACAAAAATCAAATTTTCAGTTTTTTCTCAATCTCCTCAATGTAGCCCTTGAACTGGCGGTCGGTGTCGATGAGGTTGTTCACCGTCTTGCAGGCGTGCAGAACCGTTGCGTGGTCTTTTCCGCCGATTTGCGAGCCGATGGTTGCCAGCGACAGCTTAGTCATATGTTTTGCGAAATACATTGCAATCTGCCGTGCCTGAACAATCTCACGTTTGCGCGTCTTCGACGTGATGGCGTCAGACTGCAGGTTGAAATAATCGCACACAACCTTCTGTATGTAGCTGACGCTCAGCTCGCGAGTGGTGTTCTTCACCAGCTTGTCGATAATCTGGCGGGCCAGGTCAATGGTGATGGTCTCCTTGTTGAGCGTTGAGTGCGCCAAAAGTGAAATCAGGGCGCCTTCCAGCTCACGTATGTTGTTGGTAATGTGAGCGGCAACGTAGTCGAGAATGTCATCGCCAATCTCAATGCCCTCGTTGTAGGCGAACTGCTTCAATATCGCTTTGCGCGAATCGTAGTCGGGATTGGTCAGCTCAGCCGACAAGCCCCATTTGAATCGCGACAGCAGACGCTCCTCAATGCCATCCATATCGGCCGGAGCCGTATCCGAAGTGATAATGAGCTGCTTGCCGTTCTGGTGCAGATTATTGAAAATCTCGAAGAAGATGTCTTGCGTTTTCGGTTTGCCGGCAAACTCGTGAATATCATCAACAATCAGCAAATCAATCATTTGGTAGAAATGCAGAAAATCGGTACGGGTGTTGTTCTGCGTTGCATAGGCGAACTGGGTGTGGAATTCGTGCCCCGACACATAAAGCACCACCTTGTCCTGGAAACGGTCTTTGGTCTCGTTGCCGATGGCCTGCGCCAGATGGGTCTTGCCAAGTCCCGAGCCGCCGTAGATGAACAACGGATTGAAGGTTGTCTTGCCCGGATTGGTAGCGATGGCATAGCCCGCCGAACGCGCCAACCGGTTGAACTCACCCTCCACCAGACGGTTGAAAGTGTTGCGGTTGTTGAGTTTCGGGTCAATCTGCACGCGCGGAATGCCCGGAATCACAAACGGATTCTTTATCGATGAGTGGTCCTCGTTGGGCAGAGTAACCGGCTTATTATAACGTTCTTTCTTGTCAAAAGTAGGCAGCTTGGTGATGGTCGGTCGGTCGTCCGGACGGATGTTGTTCTGCATCACAACATAATACTCAAGACCGGCGCCCTCTCCCAACTCAATCTGCAACGCCTTGCGAAGCAAATCGATGTAGGCTTCCTCGATGTACTCGTAGTAGAACTGGCTCGGTACCTGAATCGTCAGCAACTTACCATCAAGCTTGATTGGAACTATGGTCTCAAACCAGGTTCTGTACTCAGCGGCTTTTACATTGTCCTTAATAAAGCGCAAGCAGTTATCCCATACTTGCTTGTAATCCTTACTCATCTGATAATTAATGATTTGTTTTTTGTCGTTTTCGACGTACAAACATTGTTAAAAAATCGGAGAAAAAAAACTGTTTTGGGTGTTGCAAAATTCACTTTTCCGTTATTGTTCTAAATATCAAACGAAAAAAAATTTCACTTTTTTAAAAATTTTTATAAAATACTGATTACCAGCAAGCTACAAGTAAGTTTCATAACTTGTTGAAAACTAAATCGGTAATATTTTCGGGCAACTTTAAGTGAATTTTCCGACCGTTTTTTTGACAAAAATCGACGAAAAAAAACGCCTTTTTTCCTCCTTCAAAAACCGGCAAAAATCCAGTGTGTTGAAAAACAAAAAAATGCCGGATTCGGGCATCGCTTTTCCCAAAATCCGGCCAGATTTTTCACATATATTATATAGTATCGGAAGAAATTTCGGTTTCTACTTCTTTTCCAGTTTCTTGGCGTCGCTCATCGATATTTTCTTGCCGTTGTTGAACGGAACAATGAACGCGTCGGGATATTCGGCGCTGATGGTCTTCTTGTAGGCCGACGCCTCGTCTAATGTAGCGAAACGGCCAATCATATACTTGTATTTGTTGCCGTCTTTGTACTCGAAAACGTCGGGCTTGCCCGCGAACTTCTCAATCGGGTTGGCCACGGGCGCCGATGTGGTGGCCACCTGCAGACGGTAGCACAATGCGCTTTGTGCAGCTTCAGTGTCATCCTGAACCACAGTGGTGGCCTTCTTCACCTCCTGTTCCTCGGCGTCGAGCGATGCCAGATAGTCGCGGATGGCGCGGAAGATGGCCGATGCCAGATAATCCTGACCGCTCTCCGACATCAGGTACTTCTCCTCTTCTTCGTTCGAGATGAAGCCGGTCTCAATCAGGATGCTCGGCATTTTGGTGTGCCAGAGAACAAGGAATCCGGCCTGCTTAACGCCGCGGTCGGCGCGCTTGGCCTTCTCGCGGAACTCGTCCTGCACCATCGACGCAAGCTTCAGGCTCTTATCCAGATAGACGTTCTGCATCAGCGAAAAGATGATGTACGACTCAGCCGACGACGGGTCAAATCCCTCATACTTAGTGTTATAGTCTTGCTCCATCACAATAACGGAGTTCTCTTTCTGAGCCACTTCAAGGTTACCCTGCGATTTGTGCAAACCCATTGCAAACGTCTCGGTACCAAACGGTTTTGTGTTTTTGTTTGAGTTTGCGTGAACCGAGACGAAAAGGTCGGCGTTGTTTTTGTTGGCTATTGCGGCGCGCTCGTCGAGCGGAACAAAGAAATCGGCGTCGCGGGTATAGATGACGCGGGTGTCGGGCGAGTTCTTCTTAAGGTAGTCGCCAACCTTGAGCGCAATTGAGAGCACCACATCTTTTTCCTTGCCCTTCTTGCCGATGGCGCCCGTATCGTGGCCGCCGTGGCCGGCATCGAGCACCACGGTGTGTTTATACGATTGTTTTTTCTGAGCGTCGGCGGTGCCGAATCCCAAACATATTGTCAAGACCAGTGTCGCGATTGCAAGTTTTTTTCCCATCTGAAAATTATAAAACGGCGAACTTTCGATTGCACCTTATTTTTGTTTAGTTTTGGCACGCAATAAAAATATGTATTGCTGCGTAACAAAAATAGTATATTTTTCTATTTGATTTGAAAACAAAAAGCCTTCTTGCGACATTGTTGATATGCTTAATCATCAATTTAACAGTTGGGGCTCAAACCACTGATAATGATTCTGTTAACGCTGTCGCGAATATAGATACAACTGTAACGGCCAGCGCGGCTGACACGCTTGCGACGGCGGCTGATTCGTTATCGGTGGCCGACTCGTCGGCGACAAAAAAGCCGAAAGCGAAGAAGAATCTGCTGACCACCGACGTGAAAACCAGCGCCAAGGATTCCACCATTTTCTCGCTCGACGGCAAGAAAGTGTTCCTTTTCGGCGATGCCAAAATCGAATATGAGGACATCGTTCTGACTGCCGCCTACATTGAGGCCGATATGGACCAGGGCATCATCTACGCCGAGGGTGTGACCGACTCGACCGGAACCATTCAGGGAAAGCCGGTGTTCACTCAAGGCGACGAAGAGATGAAGGCCATCAACATCACCTACAACGTGAACACCAAGCGCGGCTACATTGAAAAGCTCTACACCCAGCAGGAAGACGGCTATCTGCATAGCGAACTGACTAAAAAAGAAGTGGATAACTCGATTAATATGCTTCACGGCAAGTACACCACCTGCGAGCTTGAGGACCCGCACTTCTACCTTGAGCTGACCAAAGGCAAGTACATCCCTGACAAGGCCATTATTGCCGGACCGTCGTATATGGTGATGGCCGACATTCCGCTGCCGCTGGTGATTCCGTTCGGCTACTTCCCCATCACCAAAAAGAAAACTTCGGGTTTTCTGATGCCACGCGTGGGCGAAGAGAACAACCGCGGTTTCTTCCTGTCGGACGGCGGCTACTACTTTGCCGGCAACGATTATGTTGATTTCACGCTTCGCGGAAGCATCTACTCGAAAGGCTCGTGGTCGCTCAACGGCTCGTCGCGATACACGCTGCGATACAAATTCTCGGGCGACGTGAACGTGACCTACGCCAAGAATGTATTCGGCGATAAAGGGTTGAAAGGCTACAGTGAACCGCAAGAATACCGCTTCGGTTGGTCGCACAGGCAGGATCCCAAGGCCCGGCCGAACAGCACCTTCTCGGCCAGCGTCAACTTCTCGTCGAGCGGCTACAACAAGTACCAGACCAGATCGTCGCAAGACTATCTGACCAACACCACATCGTCGAGCATATCGTACCGAATGGACCGGATTATGAACTCGCCATTCAGCCTATCGATTGATATCCGGCACACGCAAAACACGTGCGACTCAAGCCTGAGCCTTACATTGCCGAGTTTCTCCCTGACAATGAGCCGCATACAACCGTTCAAACGCCGTAAGGCTGTTGGCCCGATGCGGTGGTACGAAGATATCGGCATAAGCTATAAGGGAGTTTTCATAAACGAGGTTAAAACCCACATTGACAGCCTTTTCACACACGGAACGCTTGAAAAATTCGAATATAGCGTAAAGCACAATCCCTCTTTATCAAAATCATTTAAAATATTAAAATACTTTATATTACAACCTGGTGCAACGTACAGCGAACGATGGTATTTCAAGCGTCATTTCATTGAAGCGCTCAACGACACCACCCCTATCGATTCAAAGCACTATCGCGAACGCGAAGAACGCGGCTTCTACAGAGTGTATGACTATAGTTTCAACTTGACGCTGAACACCACGCTCTACGGTATGTACAGCTACCGCCGCGGACCGGTGAAGGCTCTGCGCCACGTTATCACACCGAGCGTGACCTACAGCTGGCGCCCCGATTTCGGTCAGGAAAAATTCGGGTACTACGAGACCGACCCGCGCGACCCCAAAGGCACGAGACTATATTCGCCCTATGGCAATAAGGACATACCCGGCAGCGGACGAAGCAGCGAGTTCAGTTTCTCGCTCAACAACAAGCTGGAAATGAAGGTGAAAGACGAATCGGACACCGTGAAACAGGAACGCAAGGTTCCTATATTTGAAGCACTCAACTTCAGCACATCGTACAATATGCTTGCCGAAGAGTTCAAATGGAGGGACCTGCGCATTACCGCCAAAACAACAATTTTCAAAACTTTCCCGATACAAATAAGCGCCACTGGCTGTTTCTACGCAACCGACTCGTTGGGCAAGAAAATCGATGAATTCGAATATAACCACACCGGCAAGCCGTTCCGAATCACAAAAGCATCAACATCATACAGCTACACACTTAGTTCCGACAAGCTGTATGGCAAGAACAAGAAGAAAGACAGCGATGAGAAAACGCCGGTTGTGGATGCCGAGCACTCAATGTACGACGACAGCGATCTTGAGGAATACGATTATTTTGACATTCCGTGGAGCCTGCATTTCGATTATAGTCTCACCTACTCGAAGCCCGGCCGCGTTGGCAAACTGTCGCAATCGCTCAGTTTCAGCGGCGATTTCAGCCTGACGCCCAAATGGAAAGTTGGCTTTTCGTCTGGCTACGATTTCGACTCCAAACAGTTCACCCACACACGGTTCAGCCTTTCGCGCGACCTGCACTGCTGGGCGGCTTCGCTCAACCTTATTCCGTTTGGTCAGCTGCAGAGCTACACATTCAACATCGCCGTCAAATCGGCCATCCTGCAGGACTTGAAGTACAACAAGTCTAAGAGCTGGTATGACAATCAACCAAAGTATTGAATTCAGAATTACGATTCAACAATTCACCGATTAGCCGTTTCAACAATATAGGCTTCTACCCTTTCACCCCCAAAATATACCCCGTTCCGTGCACATTGGTAATCTCAATGTTCGGGTCGGATTTCAGGTATTTGCGCAGTTTGGTGATAAAAACGTCCATACTGCGGGCGGTGAAATAGCCCGTCTCGCCCCAAATTTTCTCGAGCGTCAGGTTGCGGTCCACAACATTGTTAACGTTCTGATTCAGAAAGCATAACAGTTCAGCCTCTTTGGGCGAGAGTTTGGTTTGTGAGCCGTCTTCAAACGTCAGGGTGCGGTTCTTCACGTTGAACACATAGCGGCCAATCGTCAGTTCCTCAACAGAATTATCGGGCTGCTGACTTGCGGGCGTGCGTTTCAGAATGGCCTTTATCTTATAGATAAGCAGTTCAGAATCAAATGGTTTGGTGATATAATCGTCGGCACCTATCTTGTAGCCTTTAATCATATCTTCCTTCATATTCTTGGCAGTCAGGTAGATAATCGGCGTGGCGGGCTTCAACAGCTTGATTTCGGCACCAATGGTGAAGCCATCGACGTGCGGCAGCATCACATCCAGAATGCAAAGGTCGAACTGACCTGCCTTGAAGGTGGACACCGCGTTAAGGCCGTCATCGACAAGCGTAACGTCCAAATCGTTCATTTCCAGGAACGAACGCAGCACCGAGCCGAAATTCACATCGTCCTCAACCAAAAGAATCTGTTGCTTTGACATATCTGTAAGTATTTATGATTCAACGTTTTCATCGATTGTCGGCAGCCAGATTTCGAAGGTGCTCCCCTCGCCTTTCTGACTCGACACTTTGATTTCGCCCTTGCACGAGAGCACAATGGCCTTCACGTAACTCAATCCGAGCCCGAAACCTTTGACTGTGTGCACGTTACCCGTCGGGTGGCGGTAGAACTTCTCGAACACCTTCTCCTGAGTCTCCTTGTCCATACCTATTCCCTTGTCACTCACCGAGATAAGCAGGTCGGTGCCAATGTTGCGGGTGGTGACAGTTATGTCGGGCGGTGTATCGATTGAGTATTTGTTAGCATTATCCAACAGATTGTAAATCACATTGATAAAGTGCGATTGGTCAACGCGGGCAAAATCGTTTTTAGCATTGTTGACAAGTTTGATTGTGCCGCCACGGTGCTCAACCTGAAGACTGATATTGCTCACCGCCTTCTCAATAAACGGCTGAACGTGAGTGGGTTGCAAGTTCAGATTAAAATCTTTCTTGTCGAGCATCGACATTTGCAGCACCGTCTCCACCTGACGGTTCATTCGGCGGTTCTCCTCCTTGATAATGCTTGTGAAACGCTGAATTTTCTCGGGGTCGCCAATCACCGACGGCGACGTGATTGAGTCGGCGGCCAGTTGGATTGTGGCCAGCGGCGTTTTGAACTCGTGCGTCATATTGTTCACAAAATCGGTCTTCACTTCCGACGTGCGTTTCTGATCGACCATTGTGCGAATTGTCACCCAAAATGTTATCAATATGATAGTTGTGAACAGCACCGAGCCCCAAATGGGCAGCATCACCGAACTGTAAATCACATTGCGGCGGTCGGGAAAATAGACCGAGAGTTTCTCGTCGTGCTGCGCGAAATCGTTGGGAAACAGGCTTGTTTTGAAGGTCCGCTTCTGACTTTTGTAGCCCTTCGATTTCAGATTCTCGTACGGCACGCCCTTGCTGTCGGTGACGGCGAACTCAAACGGAAGGTCGATGCCCGCGTTGCGGAACTCGAAGGCCAGCGTGGGCTTGATGGTTGTGAAATCGACGCGCTCGCTGATTGGGCGGTCCTTGATGTTGAACTCGAAAAGCATCTGCTCCATCAGTTGCTCCATACCCGCGCGCCCCCAGCCGCCTTGACCGTCGGGCTGCGTGACCGACGAGTATGCCTGAAACGACACATTGCCACCATCGACCACGGTATCAATCTGATAACTATAGGTTTCGGTATTGCCGTTTCTCTCCTTCTTCATTTTCGAAAGGTCGATGACGTGCTCCTTGCTGCGGTTGCCGAAATCGCTCAGCGTCATAATGAGCGACTCCTCCTGACGGTTGCGCGCCTTGCCCGCCATTCCCGACATAAAATTCGAAATGAAAAAGGCGTTCTGATTGCGCTCGATGCGGAAAGCCGCATTCTGCAAAGCAAAGTTGACGTGCTGCGCAAACTGCTCGTCGCGCACCGAGATGGCCTTGCGCACCCAGAAAATCTGCACGGCGATGATGCCGAAAAGTGATATAATCATCAGCGCCAGAATGCCCGAAAAACGTTGTCGTTTCACTGCTTTAGAATTTTTGTCAAAATTAGTCAAAAGCCGATTTTTTCGGAACCGGCGATGCAAATTTATCGTTCCTGCGGCACTTTCCGCACGGTTTAACGTTTCGTTAACTCTTTTTAACCAGGCCTTAACCACCGCGCGCCGTTTGCCGGCCTACATTTGCATCGTTAAAAAAACAGAACATTCTTTTCATAATTGGTTTTTATTAGTTGCTAAACGCGGACTCCCAATCCGCTACCGAAACGGCCTCCGACTCCCAATCAGAGGCCGTTTTCAGTTTGAGATTGACAGTCGTCCGTCAGCATTTGACAACATCGCCCGCCGCTTTGACGACCGACCGCCGACGCCACGCAAAAAAACTCTATAATTACTTGTTATTGATGTGCTTTTGAGCCATCGGTGTTTGAACAAAATTTATAATGATATGACAAGAGGATTTGTTGCAATTGCACTGACTTTTTTATCGCTTGGCGCGATGGCGCAGCAGGAAATCAGACTTTACAACGGCGCGGCTCCGGGCAGCGAGAATGCCGTGAACAAAGAACGCGCCCTGCGTGATGCCAACGGCCAGATTCAGACCATCTACGGCGTTGTGGACCCGTCGATAACAGTCTATCTGCCCGACGCCGACAAGGCGCGCGGCACGGCTGTAATCCTCTGCTCGGGCGGCGGACTGGCCGCACACTCGTGGGGCGACAACGTCATCAATATGGCCGAATGGCTCAACAAACGCGGCATTGCGGCCATCGGGCTTAAATACCGCACCCGCAACACCGACGGCCCCCGGCCCAAACCCGACCCGAACAAAACGCTCAACGTAACTATCACAGAGTTCGACAAGCTTGAGAAATCGAACGCCAACCCCGACCTGACCGGCGAAGGCATCGCTTGCATCGACAACGCCATCAACGATGTGCTGCGCGCGATGGAGATTGTCCGCCAGCACGCCGCCGAATGGAAGATTGACACGGCCCGCATCGGCTACCTTGGATTCTCTGCAGGCGGCGGAGTGGCTCTCGGGGCTACCATCCGCGCCGACAGCCGTCACCGTCCGGCGTTTGTGGCCACCATCTTCGGCCCGTCGCTCATTGATGTTGATGTGCCGGCCAACGCACCCCATCTGTTCATCGCCACCCGCAGCGACCACCGCAACGTGGCCGCCGGCCTGCTCTCGCTCTACCTCGATTGGAAAAAAGCCGGGGCCAACGCCGAGCTTCACCTCTACGACGACGGCTACGGTCCGTTCGGCACCGCCGACACCGGCAACACCAGCGGCACCTGGCGCGAGAGTTTCTACAGATGGATGCTGTTTAACAAGTTTTGAATCAGGCTGATATAGCAAAATACCTAGTTGCCTCAACATCTGCTTTTTTGCTATAATTGTCTGGTGACAAAAAATCTGCGCGAAGAACAATCTCACAGGCGACTATGTTGAAAAATAACGAAGACTGAAGCCTGAGTGGAATCGCGAAATCAACCTTTTTGGAATACTTTTGCGGTATGAACAGTCTGGAATCGAAAGTTGTAACCGCCGCCAAATGGTCGGCGCTGACAGAGATAGCGTCGAAGCTGATTTCGCCGATAGCGGGAATGATTCTGGCCCGCCTTCTCACCCCCGAAGCGTACGGCGCGGTTGCCACAACAACGATTATCATTTCGTTTGCGGAAATGCTTACTGAAGCCGGATTCCAACGCTATCTGATTCAGCACAATTTTACCGATGACAAAGAGAAACTTGAATATGCCGACACCGCATTTTGGCTAAACTTTTCATTAAGCATTATCGCTTGGCTGCTAATAGTTGCATTCAGACATCCTCTTGCAAAATTTGTTGGGAGCCCTGAATTGGGCAATGCTATCGCCATTGCGTGCTCAATTATTCCAATCACCGCTTTTTCAAGCATTCAGGCTGGCTTTTATAAACGCGACCTCAACTTCAAACCGCTTTTCAAAGCCAGAATGATAGTAATAGCCATTCCTTTCTGCATCACCATTCCATTAGCACTGTGGCTACGCAATTATTGGGCATTAATACTCGGTTCAATCGCACATCAAATCGCATACGCGATAATCCTCACAACGAACTCACAATGGAGACCTTCTCCTCGGTTTCGTTTCCTGTATGCAAAAGAAATGTCCGGTTTTTGGTTTTGGACATCGGCCGAAAGAATCATCACTTATATTACCGGTTACATTGATTTGTTCCTTATAAGCAGAAAATTTGACCAGCATCTGCTTGGCATATACCGTACATCGACACAAACATCAACACATATAATAGCCTTAATATCAGCAATTGTTGTTCCTGTTTTGCTACCAACGTTTTCAAAAGCGCAAAATGATTACACAAAACTCCGAAACGTCATACTGAACATTCAAAAGCATTTGGCCATTGTTATATTACCTATAGGAATCGGCATTTATGTATATAGAGATTTGATAACCAACATTTTATTAGGCAATCAATGGTGCGAGGCCGCTCCAATAATTGGCATCTGGGGGCTAATGCACTCTTTTTCATTACTATTGAACCGTTGCTATACCAATGCGTTTATTGCCATTGGGAAACCCAAAATACCGGTATATGTGCAGATGCTGTATGCCGCAGCACTCATTCCCGCCATAATAATATCTTCCAACATTAGTTTTAATGCGATATATTTAACCCGCACATTCATAAAAATTTGGATAATAGTACTCAACTGTATTTTCATCTTCCACACCATCAAGCTAACAGTGCTCAAAACAATAATTAACATTTTGCCAGAGCTTACAGGATGCCTTGTGATGTTTGCAATAGCAACCATTCTTTCTGTTTTTGGCGAATCCGTTTTGTGGGAAATTCTCTCGATAATAATATGCGCCATCTTATATCTTTCAATTATCTTTCAGTTTAAATCGGAAAAGATTATTATACATCGGTCAATAAAACAAATAAAAAAACGATTGAGTTTGAAATGAAAATCGCCATACATCACCGACCCGGCTCATACAGCGACTTATGGATTGAATATTGCCAAAAACACGATATACAATACCGAATTGTAGATGCTTACGCCAATGACATTTTAGAACAAATAGCTGACTGCGATGCGTTTATGTGGCATTTTCATTTGCATCAGTACAAAGACTATCTGTTTGCCAAGCAATTGATATATGTAATTGAAAAGCAGATGGGTAAAATTACATTTCCCAACTATGACACTTGCTGGCACTATGATGACAAAGTGGGTCAGAAATACTTACTTGGATCAATTGGGGCGCCACTAATACCAACATACAATTTCTACACGAGACAAGAGGCTCTTGAGTGGGCAAAAACTGCAACATTTCCTAAAGTTTTTAAATTACGCTGCGGGGCGAGTTCTGAAAATGTATATTTAGTAAAAACGCAAAAAAAGGCCAGGCGAATTATTAATCAAGCATTTGGCAAAGGATTTGAGCAATACAATCGAATAAACGACATAAGAGTACAATGGTCGAAATATAAAAACAGCAATGGGTCTTTACTTGAATTATTAAGAAGCATCAAAAGGTTATTTGTTTCTACTGAATTCTCAAGAATGCACCCAAGAGAAATAGGTTATGTTTTTTTTCAAGACTATTTACCCAACAACGACTCTGACACTCGTGTTTTTTTGATTGGCAACCGCGCTGTAGCAAAAAAACGGATGAACAAGCCAAATGATTTCCGCGCTTCAGGAAGTGATTTTCAAATATTCGACAAAGAACAGGTTGATACCAGATGTGTAGAAATCGCATTTGAAGTCAACAAAAAACTGAAAATGCAAAGTGTTGCGTTCGATTTCTTATTCTGTGAAAACAAATCTCCCGTAATAGCAGAAATCAGCTATTGTAGCGGAAAAAGGAACAAAGACTACCCGGGTTATTGGACAAATGATATGCAATGGCACGAAGAGACGAATATCAATATTTGCAATTGGATTATTGAGGATATAATTGAAAAAATAAACAAGAAATGAAAATATTGTTTTTTATTGACAAGCTATACGGTGGAGGGGCGGAACGTGTCGCAACAATACTAATGAACCATTTATGTGAGAAAAACAATGTCTCTGTTATTATCTTTAATGATTCAAGAGATCCATACCCTATGGACAACAGAATAAACATTCAGAAAATAACCATAAAAAATAAATACAAAATATCTCGTTTCTTAAAAAGAATAAAGAACATTAATGAAGAAATCAAAAAAAACTCTCCAGACCTGATTATCTCGTTTTTAACACCTACCAACATTTATGTTTTAACAGCGAACTTGTTCTTAAGAAAAAAAATAATCATATCGGAAAGGAACACATTAAATAGGATACAATCAAGAATTGTCAGACTAATACGGAGAATACTTTACCCTCTGGCTGATAAAATTGTTTTTGTAACAAAAGCCGACAACATAAAATTCGGATTGCCACAAAAAAGTATAACAATATACAATCCAACCATATTCGAACCTTTTACAGATTATAATCATCGAGAAAACTCTATAATCACAATAGCGCCAATAAACCGATGGTATAACAAGGGACTGGATTTACTCATAAAAGCTTGGGGATTAATATCCAGGCAAAATCCCAATTGGAATTTAGAGATATTAGGGAACAATGATGATTGTCCGATTCCTAATGATTTTAAAAATCAAGAACGAATTGTATGGTTAGGTTGGAAAAACAACGTTTGCGAAACATTACGCACTAAAAGCATTTTCGTATTAGCATCAAGATATGAAGGGTGCCCAAATAGTCTAATTGAAGCGATGAGTCAAGGCTGTGCTTGTTTGGGCACAAACTGCGAAGGCGGAATAAACGAAATAATCACCGATGGTACTAGTGGCCTGCTCGTCAGAAATGGTAATGTCAACGATTTAGCAACAAAACTGCAATTGCTGATTGACAATAAACAATTACGAAAAAAGCTGTCGGCTGGAGCTATAGAGGAAATAAAGCGATTTAATAAAGAAAATATTATGAAACAATGGGATGAATTGATTGAAATGGTTACACAAGTAAAATGAAATTATCAAGCGAGCTTACATCATTTCATTTAACGATAATTATCTTACCGATGTATCGTCTCTGCTATTATTAACAAATCATACCATTTCAACATTTAGAACTTTGTGTCATTTCAATCGTATAAATTCAAAAAAATAGAAATTATGGAATAATAGATTTACTCAAAACGGACACTTAAAAAACATACATAAAAATAATATTACCATCTATCAATAAAAACAGTATGCAATAAAACTATTGTATACTTTTCGTTGATTTTATAATTTGATTTATAACAAGGAAAAATATAAACCTTTAAATAATAGCAGTATGAAACGCAGATTTACACTTTTGGCAATTACAACTCTACTTAGTACATCTTTGATGGCTGGATGGAATGGAACAGCATCTGAAACATGGACTATTGGAGATGGCACGAGAGATAATCCTTATCAGATTAAT
Organism: uncultured Bacteroidales bacterium; assembly: GCA_902790595.1. GTDB lineage: Bacteria > Bacteroidota > Bacteroidia > Bacteroidales > SZUA-534 > RUG13583. Next base: position 44,125 of record CADASL010000001.1, on the reverse strand, counting down.
TCAGAAGCTAATTTAGCCTTTTTAGCAGCCCAAGTTAACTCTGGAACAGACTACTCTGGAGTATATTTCAAACAAACTGCCGACCTTGACCTTGGCGGTATTCAAAATGCCGATGGAACCTGGGATGAGGTAAATAGCATTCAATGGATACCCATTGGCACTTATAATGACAATGCTGATTTATCAAAAGATAATGGTGGTAAGGCATTCAAAGGTCATTATGATGGTAACAGCTTTGTTATTAGTAATTTGTACATAAACAACCCTGCGGCTTCCGCTTTGGGATTGTTTGGTTCTGTAAGAGGGACGCTTAAAAACATAACCGTCATTAATGGTTTCATATATGGATATCAATATTCTGGAGGCATTTGCGGAGCGCTCAAAAATGGTACAATATCTTGCTGTGCGAACAATGCCACCGTATACGGTAAAATGGAGCGCAATGGAGGAGTTTGCGGTTGGGCTGAATCTGCTACCATTACCGACTGCATCAACTATGGCTTTATGTCAGGATTTAATTTCATCGGTGGCGTATTAGGGCATTGTAATAAAAACTCTGTCACTGTTACGAACTGCATAAACGTTGGTCAAGTATTCGGTATGCGTATCACTACCGGTAACTTAATCGGCTTCAATCTAAACAAAAGTGCCACAGTCGAAAATTGTTTCTTTGACAATCAGATAAATGCATCGATTGGAATGGCGACGACGTCATTCAACACAAATGGTACAAGGCCAGAAGATGGGGATTTGACTGGGCAAATAGAAGGTAAAGCCACAAATGAATTATGCAATGGCAACGCACCATCTAACGATTTTGATTCTGACATTTGGTCTTTCTCCACAGGATTGTATCCTCGATTAAATATAAACGCAGATCATCCTGCAATTATTCTTGCCGCCACTCCAGTTAATTTGACACCTGGAGACAAAGCAGACAATGTCACAAATAACTTTTTTACCGTTTCCAATGCTGGGAATAAAGTTACCTGGACTAGCGGTAACGTAGAAAATTTGACAATTAGTAACGACACCGCATCAATTGTAAGATCAACAAGCGTCGTTTTGATAGGAAAGCACAATGACAATACACAATATACAAAGAAAGTGTATCTAAGAACCAACAATGGCGGCACATCTATAGGTTCAATTGATGCGCCTCTGCCAATCGGAAGTGAAGCCGACTTAGAAGAATTACGCGATGCTGTCAACAACTACAAGCCTTATAAGGGGTGCGCGAACTACGATGGATTTAAGAACATTTATTTTGAAATAACAGTAAATGCTATCAATTTGTCATCTTGGACAGAACCTATAGGTATTCACAATTCTTTTAAAGGTAACATTAATGGACAAGGATGCAAAATAAGCAACAATTCAATCTGTCTGTTTGGCAGTTTATCACAGGGTGAAATCAAAAACATAAACATAACAAACGGCAACATTAATGAGAAAGAGCTTATGGGAGGTATTTGCGGAGCGTCTTTCAATGAATCTTTTACTAATTGCACTTCAAATTGCACAATGAACTGCAATGGAAAAGTTGATATTGGTGGTATTACCGGTTGTGACAGAGGTTTTTCAACATTCACAAATTGTATAAATACCGGAAGTATCACTGGAGGACAACATTCCGGAGGTATCTTAGGAAGAAGCCAAATGGGTACAGTATTCAATGGATGTATAAACAAAGGGGTCATTAATTGTAACAATAATAATGTGGGTGGAATATGCGGAACTATTGCTTCAACCGATGGCGGTGCTACAATTAGTAATTGCGAAAACCATAACGCAATAACCGCTACCGGAAAAAGCAACATTGGTGGTATTATTGGAACAATTACAAATAAAGCCACACAAAATGTTACTATATCTAGCTGTATAAATACCAACAATATAAATGGCAGTTCAAATATTGGTGGTATCGTCGGTTCATCCGCTTCCACACAATCAGTAACCATTTCTTCTTGTCTAAATTTAGGCACTATTACTGGTAATAATAGCAGCTCCTGCGGCGTTATTGGTTCTGGAAGTACCGTTGCTATATCAAATTCGTTCAACGCAGGAAAATCCAGTGGTAATGGCATTGCATCAAACGGGACAATCACAAACTGCATAAACATTGGTAAAACAACAAACAAAGCCATTGCGACCACGTCTGCAAATAGTTTTTATGACAGCCAAATGTGCCCTTCGACTGATGAATCAGCAAAACTGACTTCAGAAATGCTTGGGAATGAATTGAAAACTGCTTTAGGCGAAACCAATTGGGTATTCTCATCTGGTATGTACCCAAGGATAAAGACTCTCGCAAATACTGATTTTATGATTGTAGCATCATCGCCAGTGTCTTTATCATCATCAGAAAACATAAACGGTGTATCTTCTTCATTCACATACGTAACAAACAATTCTGTAGAATGGAGTTGCGACAAGCCCACTTTTGTTTCATTCATAAATGGAACCGCCTACCCTGCCAACCCTGATGAAGATGCGGAGAACGTCGTAATTACTGTTTCAAAAGGTAAGGCAAGTAAAAACATTGGAATGGCTATTAATCATTCCTTAGGAACAGCAACATCAATCGATAATTGGCCGACAACACTCGAATCCATTGAATACGGCACTCCAATAACAGCAGGAATGCTCACGGCAACCGAACACAATGGCTATGTAGAAGCTGAAAGAGGCATTATTAGGTATAGCGTAGAAGTTGGTCAAACACTGAATGCCGGTACCCACAACATTACTGCAACTTTTGTTCCAAATGATGATAGCGGTCTTATGCCATCATCCAAAAGTGCAACTCTGATAGTTACAAAGAAAAATGTACCTACTTTGATTTGGACTCCACAAGATAGCACATACACTTATGGCTTATCAGACAACATTAACAAAATTCAATCTGCCATTGCAAAAGATGGAAACACCGTTATTGATGGCACATTTACGTACTCGATACCCGCACTTAACGCTGGCAGCAAAACTGTAGAAATCACAAACTTCGAAAGCTTGAATTACAAATTATCGGAATCTGAAGATTTAACAAGAAACATCAACATCGCGCAAGCAGAGCCAACCATTTCCTGGACTATTGCTCCAATAGAATATGGAACACCTATTTCTAATGTTCAATTAGGCGCGTTCTCTACTTTTGGCCCGATATCTTATCAATACAAAAACGGAGGTGCTGTCACGACCGGTACGACTTTAGAAATTGGCAGCTATGTAATCTGCGCTACTGTAGAACCGACAAATCCTAATTACAAAAATGTAACCATTGAAAGGACTCTTGCCGTCACCAAAGCTAATCCTGTCATCACTTGGAGCAATCCGTCGGATATCTCCTATGGCACCGCGCTGACTAATGCGCAACTGAACGCCTCGGCGAATGTGCCTGGAACCTATTCGTACTCGCCTGATTTTAATGACGTTCCAGATGCCGGCACAAATGTGACCCTTCACGTTGATTTTACACCTACCGACCAAGTTCACTACAATTCAACATCGGCAGAAGTACATATAAATATTGGTAAGGTCACCCCAACAATTACCTGGAACAATTCTTTGGAAGACAGAACCATCGCTTACGGAACAACGCTGTCAAGCACACAACTCAATGCTTCTGTATCGCCTGCCGAAGCTGGTACTATAGCATACACTTTTGATGCCGCTGGCACTCAAGACGCGATGAACGGCGCTTCGGATTACAATGTCGGGGAATACGATGTTTATGCGACAGTTGCCGAATCGGACAACTTTAACTCAGTTCAGACAAGCGGTAAATTTAAAGTCGTTGCAGCAACTCCAGTCATCACCTGGAACCCACAAAACGTAACATTCGGTGCTTCGGATGAGGAAATCATCAGCAACATAAAGAACGCCACAGCTTCGTGCAACGGCACTAATTGGACTGACGCATCATTCTTCACTTACGAAATTCCCGCATTAACCGCCGGAACGAAAACTGTCAAAGTCACCTTCAATCCGGATGACAGCAACTACAAGACCGTTTCCGACACAACAATTATTGAGGTGATTCAGGCTGAGCCGACAATCACCTGGAATCAGCCTGAGACCATTACAATCACGTACGGAACAGCGTTGTCGGCTATTCTGTTGAACGCCACATCGACATCAGATGGCACAATCTCGTACACGTTGGGCTCATCCACTGGTACTAATGCAATGGATGCCTTATTAAATGTCGGTGAATACACGGTTTATGCCAATATTGCCGAATCGGGTAACTTCACAGCGACATCCATACACAAATCGCTGAACGTTATTAAAGCCGACCCGGAAATCACTTGGAGCAATCCGGCCGACATAACCTACGGAACAGTATTATCTGACAACCAATTGAATGCTTCTTCAGCTGCAGGCAGCAACTTTGTTTACTCGCTCGATGCTGCCGGTCAAACCCCAGCCGCTGGCGTGACACTTGACGCTGGCACACACACGATTTACGCCACTCTACCTCAATCGGCAAACTATAACGATAAACAAATAAGCGTATCGATTAAAGTCAACAAAGCCACACCTTCAATTTCTTGGACCAGTCCAACGAATATTGTTTACGGAACTGCTCTTACAAAAGCGATGTTGGACGCTGCAGCAAGCTCAGATTCTGAAGGCGAACTCTCCTACTCTTGGGATGAATCGGGATTGGAAAATGCAATCGGCACAACTCCCAACGCAGGCAACAACATTATCTATATCAGCGTTGCCGCAACCAACAACTATACTGCGAAAACGGAGCCTAAAACTTTGTCGATAGCCAAGGCCACTCCTGAAATCACTTGGACTCCGCAAAGCATCGTGTACGGAACCAGCCTGACAGAAGGTGTACAACTGAACGCAACATCAACGTCAGATGGCGCAATATCTTACAATATCGGAACTGAAGACGGCGCCAATGCAATTAATGCGATATTGAATGCCGGGAACAATACTATTTATGTTACTGTTGCCGAAACTCAGAACTATTCAAAGAAAGTTGAATCGCGCACATTGTTTGTCGCAAAGGCTGAACCGACAATCACTTGGAGCAATCCGGATGACATCGTTTACGGAACTGCCATATCGGCCACACAGCTGAACGCCTCGTCTGCCGCTGGTAGCAACTTCACATATTCGCTTGACGCTGCCGGACAAAATGCAGCCTTAGGTGCTGTTCTTGACGCCGGAACGCATACACTCTACGCTACTCTGCCTGCTTCGGAGAACTATACGGCAAAACAAGCGAGCGTTACCATTCAAGTCAGCAAGGCTACGCCGACAATCACCTGGAGCAATCCGGCTGACATTGAATACGGAACTCTGCTTTCGGGCACTCAGCTGAATGCAACTGCCGATGCTGCTGGCTCGTTCTCTTACAGTCCGGCCGCAGGAACGAAACTCAACGCTGGCAACAACCAGTCTTTGACCGCGACCTTCACCCCGACCGACAACAACTACGAATCGGCTACGGCTACAGTGAAAATCAATGTTGCAAAAGCTACACCAACAATCACCTGGAGCAATCCAACTGACATTGAATACGGAACTCTGCTTTCGGGCACACAACTGAATGCAACTGCCGATGCTGCCGGTTCGTTCTCTTACAGTCCGGCCGCAGGAACGAAACTCAACGCTGGCAACAACCAGTCTTTGACCGCTACATTCACCCCGACCGACAACAACTATGAATCGGCTACGGCTACTGTGAAAATCAATGTTGCGAAGGCTACGCCGACAATCACTTGGAGCAATCCGGATGACATCGTTTACGGGACTCTGCTTTCGGGCACTCAGCTGAACGCGACTGCCGATGCAGCTGGTTCGTTCTCTTACAGTCCGGCCGCCGGAACGAAACTCAACTCTGGCAACAACCAGTCTTTGACCGCAACCTTCACCCCGACCGACAACAACTACGAATCGGCTACGGCTACAGTGAAAATCAATGTTGCGAAGGCAGAGCCAGTTATTACCTGGAGCAATCCGGCCGACATTGAATACGGAACTCTGCTTTCGGGCACTCAGCTGAATGCGACTGCCGATGCTGCCGGTTCGTTCTCATACAGTCCGGCCGCAGGCACGAAACTCAACGCTGGCAACAACCAGACTTTGACCGCTACATTCACTCCGACCGACAACAACTACAATTCGACTTCGGCTAATGTTACAATCAATGTTGCGAAGGCTACGCCGGCAATCACTTGGAGCAATCCGGCCGACATTGTTTACGGAACAGCATTGTCCGGTGCTCAACTGAACGCAGAATCTGACGCTGCCGGTTCGTTCTCTTACAATCCGGCCGCAGGCACGAAACTCAACGCTGGCAACAACCAGACTTTGACCGCAACCTTCAACCCGACCGACAAGAACTACAAGTCAAGCGTTGTTTCGGTGAAAATCAACGTCAGCCAGGCTGAGCCGACAATCACTTGGAACAATCCTGACGACATTGTATATGGTACGGCGCTTTCTGCCGTACAATTAAATGCAGAGGTTGACGCCGCCGGCAAGCTCACATATAGCCCGGCCGCCAAAACCAAACTTAACGCTGGCGACAATCAAACTTTGACTGTCACCTTTGCTCCTACCGACACCAAGAACTACAAACCGGCATCAGCTTCGGTAACAATCAACGTCGCTCAGGCGGAACCTGTCATTACTTGGGAAAAACCTGCCGACATTGTTTACGGAACCGCTTTGACGGGCAAGCAACTGAACGCCGAGGTTAATGCCGCTGGCAAATTCACTTACAGTCCGTCGGTTGGCACGAAACTCAATGCTGGCAACGACCAGACTTTGACCGCAACCTTTGTTCCGAACGACACGAAGAACTATACGACCGTTTCGGCTGAAGTGAAAATCAACGTGGCTAAAGCTGACGCGATAATCACCTGGAACGCCCCGGCTGACATTGTTTACGGAACCGCTCTGACCAATTCGATGCTGAACGCGACCGCAAATGTTCTCGGAACCTTTGAATACACTCCGGCCGCTGACGCGATACTGAATGCCGGTGTTCAGGAGCTTTCGGCTGTCTTCACTCCGGCCGACACCGCCAACTACAACACCGCTTCGGTTTCTGTCCAAATCGGTGTTGCCAAGGCTGACCCGGTTCTTGCCTGGAGCAAGCCGAGCGACATTGTTTACGGCACTCCGCTGGCCGACTCAATGCTGAACGCAACCGCAAATGTTCTCGGAGACTTTGAGTACACTCCGGCCGCTGACGCGATATTGAACGCCGGTACGCAGACACTTTCAGCCGTCTTCACTCCGGCCGACACTGCCAACTACAATTCGGCATCGACCGCAGTTGAAATCTTTGTGGCAAAGGCCAATCCGGAAATTGTTTGGAACAACCCGAACGACATTGTTTACGGTACGCCGATAGCCGACTCGATGCTGAATGCATCTGCAAATGTTGACGGAAACTTTGAGTACACTCCGGCCGCTGACGCGATATTGAACGCCGGTACTCAGGAACTTTCGGCTGTCTTCACTCCGACTGACACCGCCAACTACAATTCGGCTTCGGCCGCTGTTGAAATCGTTGTTGCAAAGGCCAATCCGGAAATTGTTTGGAACAACCCGAACGACATTGTTTACGGTACTCCGATAGCCGACTCGATGCTGAACGCAACCGCAAATGTTGACGGAAACTTTGAGTACACTCCGGCCGCTGACGCGATTTTGAACGCCGGTACTCAGGAACTTTCTGCTGTCTTCACTCCGGCCGACACCGCCAACTACAATTCGGCATCGGCCACAGTTGAAATCGTTGTTGCAAAGGCCAATCCGGAAATTGTTTGGAACAACCCGAACGACATTGTTTACGGAACAGCTTTGACCGACTCAATGCTGAACGCAACCTCAAATGTTCTCGGAAACTTTGAGTACACTCCGGCCGCTGACGCGATATTGAACGCCGGCATCCACGAGCTTTCGGTTGTCTTCACTCCGGCCGACTCCGCCAACTACTATCCGGCATCGGCAACAGCCCAAATAGTTGTGGAAAAAGCAGAGCCAAGCATCACCTGGAGCGAGCCGAACAGCATTGTTTACGGAACCGTTCTGGCCGACTCAATGCTGAACGCCACCACCGATGTTGAAGGCGTGCTCACATATATGAAACCGACCGACTCGGTGCTCAATGCTGGCAACTACCCGATTATCGCAATGTTCATAGCTACCGACAGCAACTATCTGGCTACCACCGACACCACTACATTGACCGTCACCAAGGCCACATTGACCGTGACCGCCATCAACGATACGATTGTGATTGGTTCGGAACTGCCCGAACTGCAAATCGCCTACAGCGGATTCGTATTCGATGATGACACAAGCAGCCTGACAACCTTGGCCACAGCCACTTGCAACGTTCCGGCCGACTCGGTTGGCACATTCGAGATTGTGGTTTCGGGCGCCGAGGCCGACAACTACACATTCGAATATGTTAGCGGCAAACTGACTGTGATTGATGTTCCTGTGGTGCCTGTCATTACTTGGAGTGTTCCGAAATCAAATACTTATGGAAGACCCATCGACTCTATGTACTTGTGCGCAACAGCCGATTATGATGGCAGATTTGAATATTCGGCAAGACGTGTAATTGAAACGAATCCTCTGCAATTGGAAGATACTATTCGTAGTCTAAACATTGGTGACACTCTAACACCTGCAGGTTACTACTATTATCTATATGCCACTTTCTATCCGGCAGATTCAACTGTAATGATAGTTCGCGACACGAATAGTATACTTGTTCACAAAGCCAGTTTGACGGTTGCGGTTGCGGATGTAACAATAAATCAAGGCGATGAAATGCCAGAATTTGCAATCTCGTACAACGGATTTGTATTCGATGAAAACGAAAGCAATCTGAACACTGTCCCGGTTGCCACTTGCAATGCGAACACCAACGAAGCCGGCACTTACGAGATTGTTGTTTCGGGCGGCGAATCGGCCAACTACAACTTCAACTATGTGAACGGAACACTGACAGTTAAGGCGAAAGACGACACCACCGCCATTGCCGAAACCGAGGTTCAGATGATGGCTTACCCGAACCCGACAAACGGTATGTTTGTAGTCGAGACTAACAGCAATGTTGAGTACATCTACGTTTACAACGCAGTTGGCAAGCTGGTTGCAACCGAAATGAACATCGGAACAACCCGCTTCAATCTGACCAACGAACCCGAAGGCACCTACTTCGTGAAAGTTGGCGAGAAGACCATCAAGCTTATGAAATTCTGATAGAAACAGAGTATAAACAAAACGGCTGGCACGAAAGTGTCAGCCGTTTTTGTTTTTATCAGAAGAAAATGATTGTTAAGTAATTATCCGACTTATCGCAATGAGCCAAGCATATCAACATATATCTGGTTCCACTCCTGCCACTCAGGCTGGCCGAAATGCTGATTATGCCAAAGGGTTGTGAATGTGCCGTTTGTCTGTTTGATTACGTCAACCAACGATTCAATGCGAGTCGAAGCCTGCTGCGGAGTCAGTTCCATATAGTTGCGCAATGTAACATCCATCATCACAAGTGGTTGCAAGGTGACATTGAGCACACGCTCGTTTTGCAGGTCATAGAATTTGAACGCACGGCTTGTTCCCGCACGGAATCCGATATTGTCCGCAAAACCGAAGGAATAGTCGCTGGTAATGCCCACACGTTCAAGCATTTGATAGTATTGCGGTAATACAATCCGCAGAAAATGCTGCCGCGACTCATTGCATTTCACACTAGCAATTTGTTCAAAATCTGCTTTTTCAGTCAAAAAACGATTTTCATCGAGTGACGCCGCATACGATGGATGCAGCCCCACATCGGCTTTGGCGCACAACTGACGCACAAAACGACGGAAAGTCCGGTTCTGCGGGTTTACCGACTTGTCGAACTTGCCGTGACGGCCAACCAGCACAAAATATTTCAACGGCAACCCACGGTGTATTTCATCGATGTAATCGAACGTAAAAAACGGGTCACGACGAAGATGCAGCAAAACCAATATGCGCTCAACCACCAATGCAAAATCACACCGGGCGGCATCGCGCACAAGACCACCGGCATTGCGAATCAGGCCTTTATGCAGATAGCTCCACGGACTGTCGATATCAATTGTCGGACGGAATTCAAAGTGCTCGTCTTTCATTTGCAAATCGGGGAACCGCAGATGCAACTCATTGCGTATGAGCATTATCCATTGGTCAACAACTGGTGTTTCGAGCAAGCCATTGCGCCCCAGAAACGACTCTGAAGGAGAAAACCGCCCGTGACTGTCGGGCAAAAACGGCAAATACTCCTCGTATCGGCTTAACATCCAGAAAATTGCCGCAAAAACGTCGAACTTGAACGTGCAACCGGAATGGTCAGCAAAAATTATGGGCTGGCCGTTGTCGAATGTCAGGTCGGGCGTGAACTGCCAGACATCGGTTTCTGACAGCAAGCCGCTGCAAGGCACACTGAAACGGTCCGGCTGCGGCTGCACGGTGTAATACAACGCCGCGCCATCATCGCGACAAGCGCCCGGCTCACACAAATCATACTCCACTCCCAAGCGCATATTAAACACGTAGTCAAGCACATAACGCAAGCGCGGTGACGATATGTCGGAAACAATTTTCATAGAAGCGGACTATAAATTTCTTTCAGTCGGACACTCTCGTTTTCCCAACAAAGCTGTCCGGCCGCCTGCTGCAGCCGCGGCTCGTATGCGGCAGCGTTGGCCATAACTCGACCGATGGTCTGCGCCAGAACCTCGGCCGACCGCTCCGTCAGAACCTCTCCAACGCCATAATCCTCAACCACTTTGCGCATTTCTGGCAAATCGGCTACCACAACCGGCACACAAGCCTGAATGTAGTCGAAAAGTTTGTTGGGCAGAGCGTAGTGATAGTTCAGCCCCATATCTTCCTCAACCGACAGCCCCACTTTGGCTTGGCAAGTCACTGCGCGCAATTTATCGGGCGACAAACGTCCAAGGAATTTTATGCGCTGCCCGTACCCCGAAGCCTCCGCCCGCTGGCGCAAATCGGCCTCAACATCTCCAGCACCCGCTATCCACAACTCACAATCAGGCAGATAGCGCACAGCGTCAATCATCAGGTCGATGCCGCGCCCCACATTCAACGCACCCTGGTACATCACAACATTGCGTTTTTCTGCCGGCTGCGTATCTGCCTTTCTATAAGGAAGATTCCGCACTACGGCGAACGTTTTGCCATATTTTTCGGAATATATCGCGCCAAGCGAATCGCAAACCGTATAAGCCGCAAACACGTGTGGCACAAACATTTGCTCTGCTTTGAGCCAGATTTTGCGTTTTGCAGGACGGCCAACCAGCTCGGGCAGTTCGGTATAATACTCGTGGCTGTCGTAAACAACCGGCCGGCGCTTGAGCCCAGCCGCCAGCGACACACCCGCAAGCGTGTCTAAATCGTTGGCCAAAGCAACATCGAATTTATGAAACAGCAAATAGCAGAACAGCCGCCAGTTGAGCAACGCATAAAAGGCCATTCCTTTGTTAGCCAGCAACTTAAATCGCTTTGCGCGGAAATCGATATTAAGCGGCTGACTGGCCGACGTTGTCCGTCCGAGCAGAAAAACATCGAACCCCATCGCCTTGAGCGAGCCCGCTATCCGCAACACCCGCTGGTCGGTATTCAAATCGTCGCTGACTGCAATTATTATCCGTTTCATAGCGGCAAACTTACGAAAAAGTGGCTTAGAAAGTTGAGATTTGCATCAGTTTTCCCCACATTTGCCGACCGAAAAACAAAGCCGTGCCGCAACGTTTTTGTCGGCACAAAACATTATAAAACAGCAAAATGCAAAAAGCAATAAACGCTCATTGCCACATATATCCGGCAAACATTGCCGCCCGAGCCGTCAGTGGTATAAAGGATTTCTACAAACTGCGAATGTCGCTCGATGGTACCACAAACGGCCTCATCGCCGATGGACAGAAAGTTGGTGTAGTGCACTATCTGGTTCATTCTGTGGCAACTACGCCCAAACAAGTGCGAACAATAAACGAATTTATAAGCAGCGAAGTGAAAGCTCACCCCGGCCTGTTCACCGGATTCGGCACTCTGCACCCCGAAAGCACTGATATTGAGGGAGATTTCAACCATCTGCTGGAACTTGGGTTGAAAGGCGTGAAACTGCATCCCGATTTTCAGAAATTCGCTCTCGACGGCGAACGAGCTTACGAACTCGGCAAGGTCATCAGCAAGGGCGGCGTGCCTGTGCTCATTCATTGCGGCGACCACCGATACAACTACTCAAATCCGTCGCAGACAAAAAAATTCCTTGACTCCTTCCCCAACCTGACCGTCATTGGCGCGCATTTTGGCGGTTGGTCTGTTTGGAAGGAAGCCGCCGCAACGCTTGCCGGTTCGCCGAATCTATATGTCGATTGCTCATCGAGCCTGTCGTGGCTGACGCCCGACGAAGCCGCGCAGATAATCCGCGCATACGGCGCCGACCGCGTGCTATGGGGTACCGACTACCCTATGTGGGAAAGCGGCTCAGAGCTTGAACTGTTCCACCGAATCGGACTCACAACCGAAGAAGAGCGATTGATTCTGTACGACAACGCCGCAAAATTATTGGGTATTAAAGATTAAAAGCTGATTTAGAATCCGAATCGTATAATTAATTACAATTCAGCACTTTATCTTTATCTTCAAAAGAAAAGACCAATCGGTTTTGTTCCGTCTGCATTTCAACGCCCGGAATTGAGCCAATCAGTTTCGACAGCGATGAGAAGCCATAGTCCGACGGACGGAAATTAGGAGCTTCGAGCCTGATTTTCTTGCCGATAACATCGAGCGGATATTTGTTGGGCGCAATTTCTTCACCCTCAATGGCCTTTTGCAGCAAATCGGATACAAAATGCTCCGCATTTGTCTTCTGCTCAATAGTTTTATGTTTTAATATCTCCTTCGTCTTCTTTAAATCGCCGTTGCGTTTCTGGAGTTTCTCGTTGGTTCTTTGCAATCGGGCGAACTGCGCCTCAAGCTTTTTGTTTGCACTGACCGATGTGCGCAACTCCTTCTTCACCGAAGCCAGTTCCTTCTTCAAATCGGTCATTGCCTTGTTCTTCTCCTTCATCTTGTCGCGCTGCGTTTTAATGGCAGTGTCGCGTTCCGCAATCTTCGAATTAAGCGTCTCCACCATATTTTTCAGCCTGTCGGGGTTCGATGTGCCAACCGACGACGACAGCTTGTCCTGGTTTATGAACATATTGCAGATGGTGATGAAGTTGTAATTGGTTTTCCGCCGCCCCACACCTATTACAAACTTGCCTTCGTTACGTATTCTGACGGCCAGATTGCTGAAATCGCCGTCGCTCGACACAATGACAAATGCATCGTACTTGCCGGTGTATAGCAAATCCATAGCATCGATGACCAAAGCAATGTCGGATGTATTCTTCTGAGTGCTGTGAACATAATGGTGCATTGCCCGCAAGGCGCACACCGATATGGTATCGTCCCACATCTGCAACTTTTCCTGCGACCAATCGCCATAAACGCGCCGGGTTGTTATTGTTCCCAACTGTCCGATGCGTTCCAGAATACTCTCAACTTTCAGTCGGTCAACGTTTTCGCCGTCAATCAGAACGGCCATCGATGAAAATTTGTAATCCGGTGCCTGACTTTTTTTAGTTGCCATTACATACTTCGATTTCAGACGGCAATAATAAGCGTTTTTATGTGAATGAGAAAGTTGATATGGTTTAGTCGATGAAACTCTGCTTTACAAGTCCGGCGATTTTTATTAGCGCATCGGTAAATTATTAGTTTTAAAGACTTTCGATTAATTAAAAAAGTTTAGAAAGTCAAGAAACCTAACCCTTCTCAACTTTCTAAACTTCTAAACTCTAAACTTCTAACCTTTTTACATTATCGATTTATCAAACAATTTCCTTTCGGTGAACTCCTGACGTTTGCCGTCGTTCCATTGCTCGATGGGGCGCAGGTAGCCGACAATTCGCGAATATACTTGGCAATCAGTCTCTTGTCCTTCGGCCTCACATTTCGGGCATTTGTGGTGCTCGCCGTAGATGTAGCCGTGCTCGGGGCAGATGCTGAACGTAGGCGACAGCGTGATGTAAGGCAGGTGGAATGTCGATGTCACCTTCTGAACCAACTTCTTCACAGCGGCGCTCGAGAGTTGACTCTCGCCCACAAACGTGTGGAATACGGTTCCGCCGGTGTATTTGGTCTGAAGGTCGTCTTGCAGACGCAGAGCCTCAAACAGGTCGTCGGTGTAATAGACGGGCAGTTGGCTCGAGTTGGTGTAGTACGGCTTGGCACCGCGGCGCACGTGCTCCTCGTTGGCTGTCACAATGTCGTTGTATTCGGCCTTGTCGATTTTTGCCAAACGATACGATGTGCCCTCGGCCGGTGTTGCCTCAAGGTTGTATATATTACCTGTTTCTGTTTGGAATTCAGCAAGTTTAGCGCGCATATGGTCAAGCACCTTCACTGCAAACTTGTGCCCCTGCTCGTCGACAAGGCTCTTGCCCAGGAAGTTCAGGCAGCACTCGTTCATACCAACAATTCCGATGGTCGAGAAGTGGTTTTTCCAATAGCGGCCCGTGCGCTGCTTGATGTTGCGCAGATAGAAACGTGAGTACGGATAAAGGCCTCTTTCAGTCAGATTTTCAATCACTTTGCGCTTTGTCTCAAGGCTCTCTTTCGATAGTTCCATAAGTTTGTCGAGACGTTGGAAGAACTCGGCCTCCGACTTCGACTCGTAGCCCAAACGCGGCAGATTGACTGTGACAACACCCACGCTGCCCGTGAGCGGATTGGCGCCGAACAAGCCGCCACCGCGCTTCTGCAGTTCGCGCTTGTCGAGACGCAGACGGCAGCACATACTGCGCACGTCGTCGGGGCTCATATCGGAATTGACAAAGTTCGAGAAGTATGGAATGCCGTATTTGGCCGTGATTTCCCAAATTTTGGCGTAAGCCGGATTGTCCCAATCGAAATCCTTGGTAATGTTGTAGGTAGGAATCGGGAACGAGAAGACGCTGCCGTGGGCGTCGCCTTCCGACATAACGTCGGCGAAAGCGGCATTGAAAATATCCATTTCCTTTTGGAAATCGCCGTAGGTCTCATCCTGCATTTTTCCGCCGATAATTACCGGATGGTCCTTCAAGTTGCCAGGCACCTTCAGGTCGAGCGTGATGTTGGTGAACGGTGTTTGGAATCCGACGCGCGTTGGCACGTTGATGTTGAACATAAACTCTTGCAGGCACTGCTTAACGCCCTCGTAATCAAGATTATCGTAGCGGATGAACGGCGCCAGATAGGTGTCGAAACTTGAGAATGCCTGTGCGCCGGCGGCTTCGCCTTGCATTGTATAGAAGAAGTTGACAATCTGTCCCAAAGCCGTGCGCAGGTGCTTTGCCGGACTGCTCTCAATCTTGCCCGGAACACCCGTGAAACCTGTCATAAGAAGGTCTTCCAAATCCCAACCCACGCAGTAAACGCTCAAAAATCCAAGGTCGTGAATGTGGATGTGGCCCGATTGGTAAGCCTGCTTAATCTCTTCAGAATAAACACGTTCCAGCCAATACTGCGAGCTGATGATGGTTGCAATGTGCTGATTCAGACCCTGCAGCGAGTACGACGAGTTGGCGCTCTCCTTTATCCGCCAGTCATTCAGGTCGATATACTTATCGATGATGTCCATATTCGACAGCAATTCCTTGGTGTTGCGCATACTCTCGTGCTGCTTGCGATAGACGATGTAAGCCTTTGCAGCGTCGAATAACTTATTGTCGAACAGCACTTTCTCCACAGTGTCCTGCACTTCTTCCACCGTCGGGGTGTAATCAAGTTTGTCGAACAAATTAAGTTTCGTGATTACCTCAAGCATTAGGTCTTCGGCCAATTGGCGGTCGGGTTTGCCAACTGCGCGCAGAGCCTTGAAGATTGCATAACTGATTTTTTCGGCTTCAAAATTGACAATGCGCCCGTCGCGCTTGCAGATTTTGATTGACGGCAGATTTAATTTTGCTTCCATTGTGGTAAATTATTACGTTTTGTTATAGTTGCTGATGGCCACAAAACCGCACCAATTCTGAATTGTCAGACAATGTTTTGAAAATCGGAAAGTGGTTTTGTGAATCACCCTTATAAAGGAATAAAACAACCTAAATAGTTTGAATAACTATTTTTCGGACTTGTCAACAAGGGTGTGTTCATTTCGGTTAAAACCCGATAAAACACTGTTTTTCAGCAATAAAAAAAATTACTTCCTGCTGTACTCCTTTTTGGCCTTGTCAATCAGCTTGGCAAAATTGGCATCGGCGTGAAGATGCGCCACAACGCAAGCTGCCTGAACGCGGCTGGCCTGAACATCGCTTGCGTAGTTGTATCCGGCAATGACGCGGCTACGTCCGTATTCGAATCCGCGCGTCAGAATCTCGTTTTGGCGTTCTGGAACTATTTCGGCGAGCAAAAGAGCCAGCCCCCACCCAACTTCGGCTGTGACCGACAGATAACTCGACGTTTGCGCTGTGGAATCTTCGGCTTCGGGAATGAGCGTCGGCTCTCCGAACTGCACATAAGGGCGCTTGCGGAAAGCGGTGGTTTTCATTTGGTTGGCATTTGCCGATAACGATTCCTGCCCCATCTGCAACATTGCGGCAAGCGCCGGCGTTGCCTTTTGGCTAATCTCAAAACCGGCAGGAACGCTGAATCCGGCCAGCAGAGCATCGATACTGCCATCGGCATCGGCAATGGCCTGACGACCGCGCTCGGTGCCGCGTTCGGCCTTCGACTGCCAATACTGCGCCACATCGCCATAAAAACGGCGGCTAATGGTATCGACGGGCGAATCGAGAATTTTCTGTCCGTCGGGCATTGCGTTTGTTATTGGCGTGGTTTTCAGGCCTTTAATGCGGTTATATTCGGCGCGGGCGGCCTGCAAATCGGCCAGGAAGAACGGGCTTGTGTGAATGCTTGCCACACCCGCCGAAGCCGCCAGCCGACCGGCTTCAATGTCGCTCTGATAGTGCGCCCCCACAATCACGCGGCTCTCGGCATACTGATAGGCGCGCCGCAAAATGGTGTCTTGCAGTTCGGGCACCATCTCGGCAAAAACCAGCGCCATCGACCACGATAGCGACGTGTGCCCCGACGGGTACGAGCCGTTATGGCGCAGCTCTTTATCGTCGTCGAATTCCGACCACGTGTGCTCGTTGAACTGTGCGAACGGACGCGTACGCATATATTTCCGCTTGGCCTTCGTAGTGCTGAAATGTCCTGTGTACGAAGCCTTTACAAGCAATTTCCAAATGGCAGGCGTGCTGTCTTCGCAGATTGTAAACCCGAAAACGCCCGAATAGATTTCGGCCATAATCTCGTGCCCCCACTTGCCGTCGCGGTTGGCCATTGCGCCACGCGGCGTGTTGCGGACGGTCTTGCCCCACTGCCACTGAATCACATCATCGGCATACTCAAGGCTCGACGTGTCGGGCGGTGCAGGCAGATAAATGCCGGCATCGGGCATATTTTCAAGAAATACGTAAACTTTTGAAGTGTCGGTCTGCGCCGATGCACTTATGTTACTAAATATCAACCCGATTGCGGCAATCGCATAAAATCTGAAATTCATAGCCGATTATGTTTTAAGTTATAAGTTTTTGAGTTATAAGTTTTTATAAGAAGCGATTGTGCACTATGAGAATAATATGAAACAACTTCTCACCTTTCACCTCTAAACACTAAACACTTATCATTCATACTCATACGTCCGTTTCACGCGCCTTGAAATGCCTGTCAGCACTTCGTACGGAATGGTGTTCATCCATTCGGCCACTTGCGTGATGGGCAGGTTCTTGCCGAAAATCTCAATCGGGTCGCCCTCGTGCGCGTCAAGGCCTGTGACATCGACCATACAAATATCCATACAGATGTTGCCCACAATCGGCACCAAACGTCCTTTGTACCAAAGTTTTCCGTTGCCGTTGCCCAGGCAGCGGCGCAATCCATCGGCGTAACCGATTGGCACGGTGGCAATGTCAGAATCGCGCGTCAGCTTGCCACGACGGCTGTAGCCCACGGTTGTTCCTGCGGGAAGGTGCTTTATTTGCGCCAATGAGCTCGTTAGTGTGGCAATGGGCTGAAGTTGCGCACCTGCCACACTCAGGCCGTAAAGACCGATTCCAAGGCGCACCATATCGTACTGCCATTTGTCGGCAAAGCGCTCAATGCCAGCCGAGTTAAGTATGTGGCGCTTAATCGGATAGTCCATTTGCGCCATTATCGCACTGCTCATCGTCTCGAAAGTGTTCAATTGCGACAGAGTGTAATCGTCTTGGTCGTACTCGTCGGCGGTGGCAAGGTGCGAGAATATTGTTTTGATTTTCAATCCTTTTGCGTTATGGATGGCTTCAATCACATTGTCGGTGTCGTCGGGCATAAAACCACTGCGGTGCATACCCGTGTCGAGTTTCAAGTGGATTGGATAATCGGTCTGCCCCGCATCCAAAACCGCCTGATTGAAAGTATTGAGCGTCACACAGTTATACACTTCAGGCTCAAGCCGATACTCAATCATCTGCGCAAAACTGTCGCGCTCGGGGTTGAGCACCAGAATTGGAATGTGGATGCCGTCGCGGCGCAACTCAACGCCTTCGTCGGCGAAAGCCACTGCAATCATCGCAACTCGCTGATACTGACACAGATTGGCAATTTCGTGCGTGCCGCTTCCGTAGGCAAACGCCTTCAGCATACAGCACATCTCGGTTGTCGGCTTCAGCAAACTCTTGAAATAGTTCAAGTTATGTTCCATAGCCGAAAGGTCGATAGCCATCACCGTTTGGTGCGACTGCTTCTGCAGAACCGTCGAAATGCGCTCAAAACTGAACGAGCGCGCACCCTTCAGCAGCACCGACGCGTTCTGTATCTTGCTGAAATCGAAGTGGTCAAGAAAATCCTGCGTGGTGGCGAAGAAATCCTTGCGCAGGTCGAAAAAGTTCGAGAAAGACTTGATATCCTGACCGATACCAATCAGTCGGTCAATGTTTTTCTGCCTAATAAGCACCGCAATGTGGTGATAAAGGTCGCTTTTGGTGTAACCGCTCTGCTCTATATCACTCAGAATCAAAACTTTCTGCGGGTGCTGATTCTGCACGCTCAGGTAGTCGAGCGCAATCCGCAGCGATTCCATATCGCAGTTGTAACTGTCGTTGATTATCGAGCAGTTGTTGTTGCCTTCCTTCAGTTCAAGGCGCATAGCGATTGGCTCAATGGTGGCCAGCCGCTGCACAATTGTCTGATTATCATACCCAAATACCAACATCAGCGACCAGACCTGCAAGGCGTTTTCAACCGAAGCCTTGTCGGCAAACGGAATCTGCGCCGCAAACCGCTCGTTGTTGTACATTGCGTGGATGGTAGCGTTTGTTGGCTGATAATCAACCGATTCCACATACAGATTTACATCGGGTTGCGTGCCCCAAGTGAACAGTTTTGTCTCAGGATTGACGGTCGCTTTTATCTTCTCGCGAACTAACTGATTGTCAGCGCCAAAAATCAAAACTTTGGCGTTTTTGAAAAGTTTCAGTTTCTCGGTCAGTTTCTGCTCAATGCTTGTGAAATTCTCTTGGTGGGCGTCGCCGATGTTAGTGAAAATGCCAATGTCGGGGCGGATGATGTTCTCAAGCGCGTCCATCTCGCCAGGCTGCGAAATGCCCGCTTCGAAAATGCCCAGATTGTTGTCGGGCTGAAGCAGCCAAACCGACAGCGGAACGCCAATCTGACTATTGTAACTCTTTGGATTTCGGGCAATTAACTTTTCGGGTGCAAGGCATTTGCAGGCCCATTCCTTCACAATCGTCTTGCCGTTGCTGCCCGTGATTCCAACCACAGGCATTGTCATCTTCTGACGATGCCAACTGACAAGTTGGTGAAGCGCCTTCAGCGTGTTCTCAACAACAATGAAGTTCGCATATTGGTAACTTTCAACATTTTGCGGCAGATGGTCCACCACAAAATTGCGCACGCCCGACTTGTAAAGTTCGGTGATGAAGCGGTGCCCGTCGTTGCGGGTGCCTTTGAGCGCGAAAAACAGGCTCTCGCGGGCAAAAACCACCTTGCGGCTATCAATCAGAATGTGCGAAATGTTGCCGCCCGAGCCGCGTGTCAACTTGCCGCCAACCACAGCGGCAATGTCGCCTATAGAGTAACTTGCCATATCAGTCAGAAATTTTTCAAATATAGGTGCGAATAACTGACAATGCCTAAAAAAAACGTCGATTTATGCACATTGGGCGGTTTATTTGTCGCTGAGCGATGGAAACTGATTCTGAAAAGGTGAATCGGTGGTTATTAAGGTATTGAAAGGCTAACCTTCCCCACCCTAACCAGCAAAACGACTAAACTCTAACTTTTATTTGCGTATTCAATTTATAAAAGTTAATTTTACTTTTAATTTTAATACACGTAAAAACCAACTTTTTATGAAACGTTTCACAACATTGCTTTCTGCAATAATTGTTGCTACTGCAGCAAATGCTCAGTTGGCAAACAACATCAACCTCGGTTGGCAGTTTGCGCTCAACAACGACACCGCCAACGTGCCTACTTCGTGGCAAAATGTTGACCTCCCGCACGATTGGAGCATCCTGAAACCTCCGTTTCAAAGCGCACCTTCGGGCAACGAAAACGGTTATTTTGAAACCGGCGTTGCTTGGTACAAACAAAACCTCAAAGTGCCGAAACTCAATGAAGGCGAGCAACTTATAATGGAGTTCGACGGCGTTTACCACCACGCCACAGTTTTTGTAAACGGCAAACGCGCCGCTTGGCACGGATATGGCTATACGCCTTTCAGTGTGAACATTACGCCATATCTCAACACCACGGGCGACAACGTTGTTACCGTCCGCGTCAACAATGCAAATCAGAAAAACTCTCGTTGGTATTCGGGCAGCGGCATCTATCGCAACGTTAATTTGCGTAAACTTCCGGCTGTTAGCGTAAAACCCACCGACGTGCAAATCATCGCCTTGGAAAACGGCAAGGTAACAATCAACGCCATCGTGGAAAACAACAGCAACCAAAAACGCACTGTAAATGTGAAAGTTGCGGCAGGTGGCGTGGAGACTTCCAAATCCGTTGAAATCAACGCAAAGTCTAATGCCAAGGCAGCGTTGGAACTCAAAATCAGCAATCCCAAACTTTGGAGCAACGATTCGCCAAATCTCTATGAGGCAGAGATTTCCGTTGACCAAACACTCAATTTGAAACAGACCTTCGGATTCCGCACCATTGCATACAACGCCGAACAAGGATTCGCCCTCAACGGCAAAAATGTGTTGATAAACGGCGCGTGCGTTCACCACGACAACGGACTTTTGGGCGCATCTTCCTACGACGCCGCCGAATACCGCAAGGTGAAACTGATGAAAGATGCGGGCTTCAACCTTATCCGCACAAGTCACAACCCACCGTCGGAGGGTTTCCTCAACGCCTGCGACCAACTCGGTATGATGGTTATCGACGAGGCTTTCGACGGATGGCGCACTGAGAAAAATCCCTTCGACTACTCAATCCTTTTTGATTCGCTCGCCACCGACGATGTAAAGCGTATGGTACTCCGCGACCGCAACCACCCCTGCATTGTGGCGTGGAGCATCGGCAACGAGATTATTGAGCGCAAGGACATCCGCTGCATCTACACCGCACGTATGCTCAAAAAGGCAATTCTCGAAGAAGACAACACCCGTCCCGTTACCGAGGCTCTCTGCGCTTGGGACCGCGATTGGGAAATCTACGACCCTCACGCCGAAGTGCTCGACATTGTGGGTTACAACTATATGATTTTCAAGCATAAAACCGACCACGAGCGCGACCCCAAGCGTGTAATGTGGCAGACCGAATCTTACCCCCGCGACGCTTACCGCAATTATGAAACCGTTGCCAACAATCCTTACGTAATCGGCGATATGGTTTGGACGGGTCTCGACTATCTTGGCGAATCGGGCATAGGCGGATGGCGTTACAAGGCTTGGCCTCAGGGCGAAAGTTGGCAAAATCCCCAATGGCCTTGGCACGGTGCTTACTGCGGCGACGTTGACATCACCGGTTTCCGCAAGCCAATTTCGTATTACCGCGATATTATTTGGAACGGCAGCAAGGCATCCTCAAAAATTCATCTTGCAGTCTGTGAACCAAATGGTTATGTAGATTCTATAAGAACCACAATGTGGAGCACTTGGCCCACTTGGGATTCGTGGAATTGGGAAGGTTGGGAAGGCAAACCAATTGACGTAGAGGTATATAGCACCGGCAAAACCGTTAAACTCTACCTCAACAACCAACTCATTGGCGAAAAACCCGTTGAGCAATGCAAAGCCACCTTCACGCTCAACTATCAGCCCGGAACTCTCAAAGCCGAATCCGACGGCGCAACATCAACCCTCATCACCGCCGGCAAACCCGCCAAAATTGCAGCCAAAGCCGACCGCAAATCTTACAAAACCGACGGCAACGATGTGGCTTTCATCGACATAACCCTCACCGACAAGCAAGGCAACCTCTGCGCAATGTCGCAAGACGAAATCACCGTTGACGTAAAAGGCGGCGTACTTCTCGCCCTCGGCACCGGCGATCTCCGCGATTGTGCCAACACCCGCGACAACACTCACAACGCTTGGCACGGCCGCGCCCAAGCCATCGTCCGCATCCCAAAAGGTGCAAAAGGCATTACCGTAACCGTAAAAGGCAAAGGATTGTCGCCAACAACGGTAAAAGTTTTGTAATTGATTTATAATCAAGTATAAAAAGAGCGTCTGGCGTTATGCTGGGCGCTCTTTTTTATGGTTTGAAATGCTTATAATTCATATCATCTTCCCAAACATCGCCTTCATCATCTCCCTGTCCATCGGCCGCATAGTGTTGAGTTTGAGCGATTTCACCATTTTGAGCGTACCCTGTTTGTACTTCCGGAAATGGTCGGTTTTCAGGTGGGCTTGATAGACGGCGTCGTTGGCGTAGATTTCGAGAATGCGGATTTGGCACGAGTCGGCAGGGTCCTGCATCGGGAACAGACAGATAACGCCTGGCTCACGCTCAACTGACAGGCGGTCAACTTCGGTGGCAAAGGCAAGGTATTCGCTCAGATATTCAGGATAACCCTCGATTTCGGCAATGCGGACAATCAATCCGTCAGTGCTTTGCGTGCTGGTAACTTTCTGTGACATAACCATTTCTGCTGACATAATCAATGTTATGAGTACGAAAAACTTTTTCATTGGCTATACAAATTTCTTCACTCTTTCAACATTCTTTTCCGCCGTAATGCCCAGCGATTCAAGCAGTTGCTGCGGATTGTGGCGGTCGTAGAATTTCTTTTCAAGTCCAAGATTGATTACCTTCATATCCGACGGACCGTAGTACGACGCAATTTTTTCACCGAAACCGCTCGCCCACAAAACCGTTTCCTTCGGTATGATTCACAAGGTCGAAATGTTTCAATACGGGTGGCGTAGGTTCCAAATCGTAATAGTCCATTTGCTCGATGGTCATTTTGAAATAGACCATCTTGTCGTACGACGAGTAGAGACGTGACAAGACACTGTTATGCTCGTAAATCCACTTCTTTGTCTCTTCATCTACATCAAACACGGCCTTGCCCACACAGCGGACGGATATTTGGCCTTCTCTCGAAAGTATCTCAATGTACGGATTATCTTGCAATTGCTTATATACCCCTTTTACAGGCGACGTGGCAAAATACAAATCCGTGCCGTCCATCTTCATAATCTGAAACACACGGATCTTTGGGCGATTGTTTTCGCAGGTGGCAAAGGCCACTTCTACGTGATTTTTTAAAAATTCTAATGCTTTCTTCATATCGTGCCCCGTTTTTATTCGTTTTTTTCTTTATTCAAAAAGATTATTGTTTTATATCACACGCTTTACTCTTTCAACAATCTTTTCCGCCGTAATTCCCAGCGATTCAAGCAGTTGCTGCGGATTGTAGCGGTCGTAGAATTTCTTTTCAAGTCCAAGATTGATTACCTTCATATCCGACGGACCGTAGTACGACGCAATTTTTTCGCCGAAACCGCCGTCCACAATGCCGTCCTCCAACGTGACAACAAGGCTGTGACGCGATTTCAGGCTGTCCAGAAGTTCTTTGTCCAAACCGCTGCCAAACCGCGGATTGACAAGCGTCGGCTTGAATCCAAGTTCCTTTTCGATGGCTGCGGCTGCCTCTTCGCCTTTCTGATAGAAATCGCCAAGGGCAATGATGGCTACCTTCTCGCCTTGCTGCTCCACCTTATATTTGTTGATGTTGCTGAACGATTTATCCGCCGCACGGTGTGCCATCGCATTGCCAGGAATCAGTATCAAAACGGGGTGTTCCTTTTGGTCGATGGACCAGTCGAGCATATTGACGTACTCTTCGGCACTCGACGGACAGAGCACCACCAAATTAGGTATGTTGGTGAAGGCGGCCAAACCGAAGATTCCGAGATGCGTCACGTCAGTGAGTCCGTCAAACGCCGTGAAATTCATCAGCATTGTCACGGGTGCGTTGTTGATGCACACGTCCTGCGAAATTTGGTCGTAGGCACGCTGAAGGAACGTCATATTGGTGACAACCAATGGTTTGGCACCGTTGGTGGCAATACCCGACGCAATGGCAACAGCGGCTTCTTCGGCAATACCCGTGTCGATGTACTGACGGCCGAGTTGCTTGCGTTCCTCAATACCCAAACCAACCGACATAGGCATAGCGGGCGACACAACAATGAAATCCTTGTCTTTCCGAGCCTTGTCCATAATGTATTTTGTGGTGATGTCCGAATACGATTCGCCACTGCCGAAATCTACGGTCGGCTTGCCTGTCGCACGGTCGAACGGCATACACCAGTGCCAGGCCTCGCGGTTTTCCTCAGCCAAGCGGTAGCCTTTGCCTTTCTGCGTATGTATGTGGACTACAACGGGTTGCACTGAATCTTTCACTTTCTCAAACACCTTGATGAGCGATGCGATGTCGTTGCCGTTTTCCTCGTAGATGTAGTCCAACCCGAACGCACGGAACCAATTGTTTTGCGCCTTGCCGTTGCTATCACGCAATTCTTTGAGATTCTGATAGATACCGCCGTGACTTTCGGCAATGGCCTGTTCGTTATCGTTGACAATGATGATGAAATTGCTGCCAAGTTCCGAACCTGCCACGTTGAGTGCTTCCATAGCCTCGCCGCCCGAGAGCGAGCCGTCGCCTATTACCGCCACGATATTCTCTTTGCGCCCAAGAATGTCGCGACCTTTGGCAAGCCCAAGGGCGAGAGCCACCGACGTAGAAGTATGTCCGATGTTGAAGAAGTCGTGTTTGCTTTCTTCAGGATTTGAATATCCCGAATCCTCGGCAAACCTTGTGTCGTCGATATAACCCGCCTTGCGACCCGTGAGAATTTTGTGGGTGTAACTTTGGTGCGAAACGTCAAAAACGAACTTGTCTTTTGGCGAGTTGAACACATAGTGCATAGCGATGGTTGCCTCGACAAATCCGAAGTTAGGGCCGAAGTGTCCGCCGATTTTAGTCAGACGATTGAACAATGCCTCGCGAATTTCGTCCGCAAGACGTTCCATATCATTGACCGACAGATTTTTAACGTCGGCAGGTGAGTTGATTTTGTCTAATATCATATCGAAGTCTTTTTACTGCACAATCATTGTTTGTGCGATTTGTCTATCATTTTAATCACTTTTGCAGGCACGCCGCCCACAACGGCATTGTCGGGCACGTCTTTGGTGACAACCGCGCCTGCCGCCACAATGGCATTCTCGCCGATGGTTACGCCAGCCAGAATGGTTGCGCTTGCACCAATCCAGGCGTTCTTTTTCACAACAATCGGCTTGGTGAGCAGAGTGTGGCGTGTTTCGGGGTCTTCAGGATGATACTCGGTGGCCAGAACGCAATGCGGCGCAATGAAAACGCCCTCGCCGATGGTGATGCCGCCAAGCGCAAGAAACGTGCAGCCGAAATTCACGAAACTGCCTTTGCCAAACGTAGTTGCCTTGCCATAATTGATGTTGAACGGTGGAAAAACGCGCACACTCTCGTCAATATCCGAGCCTGTGATTTGCCGCAGATAGCCGCGCACCTCGGCTTCGGTCTTGTAGCCAGTATTCATTTCGGCCACCAAAGCCATACAGCGCTGCACGTCGGCATACAGTTCGTCGCTGCCGACGTATGTTTTTCCTGTGAATTGCTCGTCATTATTCATTTTTATTCCTTCTGCTCGTCAGGGTTCGCGTAACCCATTAATACCCAATTCCTTTTAGCCATTTTTCAACCTTCGCCTTTTCGGTGCGGACTTCGTGTCCGTAAATCGAGAAGCCTTTCTGCACGTTGGCTTTCGGGAAGGCTTTCTTTACGTCGCTTACGCAACTTGCCAGGCCGCTGCCTTCGTGTGTGGTGAACGGATAGACGGTTTTGCCGTCAAGATTGATGTCTTTGAACAGCGTGAACATTACCTGCGGATAGGTTCCCCACCAAACAGGCCCGCCGATGAACACTGTGTCGTAGCCGCTCAGGTCTGGTGCCGAGCCCTCATACGGCGGCAACTCGCCCTTGTTGGCTTCCTCTTGAGCCAGACGGGTGAGCGGTGTGTAAGCCATTCCGTCGTACTTGTGCGTGACGATTTCAAACTGCTCTGCGCCAGCGATTTCGCTTATATAGTCGGCCACAATTTTTGTGTTGCCAACCTCAACGTTGCCCACCGAGTAGTTGTCGCCCGCGTGGGAAAAGAAAATCACGATTGATTTGCTCATATTGTTTTGATTTTTAGTGGTTTGACCATTACAAAATGTACTTATCAGCAAGGCCGTCAGCAATAATTTGATTTTCATAATTCGTTTTATTTCAGATTGTTATACTCTTCCTCACTCACCGCTTCCAGCCACTCGTTAGTCGGGTTAGGTTGCAGGTTTTTGTGATATGTCAGATGTTGCAGCCACGAGCCTTTGGCGGCACCGTGCCAGTGTTTCACACCTTCGGGCACTTCAATCACCACGCCTTCCTTGAGTTCCACCGCGGGCTTGCCCCATTCCTGATACCAGCCGTGGCCATAAACGCATATCAGCACCTGAACGGCTCCGTGATGCACGTGCCAGTTGTTGCGGCAGCCAGGCTCAAATGTCACATTCACAACGCTTTCGCCATAAGGCGACACGTAACTGCGTCCCGTAAAGTATTGTGCGTAAGCGTCGTTCGGGTTGCCACGACGCCAATACGATTTCAGGTCAACTTGGTCATACTCGCTGCGGCTGTTGTCCTCAATGCCCAATAAAGCGTTCACGGCCTTCAGCGCCCTCGATGCGGCCGCCTTGCAACCATTCGCCGCCAATGCCACAGGAATCTGTTGCAGTTGCTCGTCGGTAACACCCATATTGCGTGCCCCACGGACGTGCGCATTCAGTTGTGGTTCAACGCCTTCCAGCCCTGTAAGGGCACTCACCGTAACCAATTCGCGGTCGGCGTGGGTGAGAATGTCGCGGGCAAAGATGTCGCCGAACAGATGCGCCTTCAGGTAATAATCCTCGGCAGGGCAGAAATCGTAGTTGAACGGCTGTCCTGACAGTTGGGTCTGCACCTCGGTGCCCTGTTTCAGTGCGTCGTAATCCTTTGGCAGAGCCGATGCTTCGTTGCCCGCCAGCACTTTCACGCCCTTCGCTTCCCTATCGCCTACCACACGCTGCAGCACGCCCAGCGCATTGAGCGAGCGCGGAAAGCCTGTGTAGGCATAGAGTTGCGAAAGCGCTTCTTTAATCTGACTTACTGTCAAATCGGCTTCCAAACCGTTGTGGATGGCCGATTCGAGCGACACAAGGTCGCCCTGTGCCTCATTGCAGGCGATGGCCGACATACAAGCCGCCTGTTTCTCGTTGAATGTCAATGTGTTCATATCCTTAGATTCTGATTGTTTACTATTTCCGCAAGCCGACAGCACGGCAAGCATTGCAAGTGGAATTATTTGTTTGATATTCATAAAATTACATTTAAATATTTATCACTATGCAAAAATACGATACTCATTCTTCTTGCAGAAACATTTATTTCGGGAAGAATTACCCTTATTTCGGTTTTTAGCGTTTGTTTAGGTACACCTATTAAAAAAGTCGTATTTCACTTCCACCCCAAATTTTGGTAATCCTTTCCGAATTTCGGATAACTTCAACTATCCGAATGTGGGTACTTTTGTTTCGGATTAAAAACTTATTTGAAATGAAAAAATCAGTAATAACCATTGCGTGCATTGCCGCTCTGTGGGGCTGCTCGCAAACAAAAACCGACAAGACTATGGACAAACAAGAATTGCAACTCGAACAGGCGTGGGACAAGGTTTTCGCGCAAAGCGACAAGGTGAACCACTCAAAAGTGACGTTCCACAACCGCTACGGCATTACGCTGGCGGCCGACCTTTACGTGCCGAAAAACGCCAATGGCAAAATGGCGGCCATCGCGGTAAGCGGACCGTTTGGCGCTGTGAAAGAGCAGTGCTCGGGCCTGTACGCGCAGCATTTGGCCGAGCGCGGATTCCTGACCTTGGCCTTCGACCCGTCGTTCACGGGTGAGAGCGGTGGCGAGCCGCGCCGTATGGCTTCGCCCGACATCAACACCGAAGATTTTCTGGCGGCTGTCGATTATCTGTCTAACCGTCAAGACGTTGACGCCGAGCGGATTGGCATTGTCGGCATCTGCGGCTGGGGCGGAATGGCTGTGAACGCCGCCGCCATCGACCCGCGCATCAAGGCCACCGTGGCAAGCACAATGTACGATATGAGCAAGGTGAACGCCGAAGGATATTTTGAAAGCGAGAACACGCCCGAGCAGCGTATGGAAAAACGCAAGGCCATCGCGGCACAGCGCACAGAAGACTATCGCACAGGCAGTTACAAGCGCGCTGGCGGCGTTATCGACCCCCTACCCGACGACGCGCCGTGGTTTGTGAAGGACTATTACGACTACTACAAGACGCCGCGCGGCTACCACAAGCGCAGCGGCAACTCGAACGACGGCTGGAACGTCACTGGCTGCCAATCATTTTTGAACCAACCGCTGCTGGCGTGGGCTTCGGAAATCGAAACGCCCGTGCTGCTCATTCACGGCGAGAAGGCGCACAGCCGCTACTTCAGCGAGTATGCCTTCGAGAAAATGACGGGCAAGAAATGCGACGGCCAAAGTATGACCGACGGCAACAAGGAAATCCTGATTATCCCCGGCGCCGTCCACACCGACCTTTACGACGACAAGAACGGCCGCATTCCGTATGACAAGATTGAAGCGTTTTTCAAGGAAAATTTGAAGTAAAACGAGCATTTAAATCCAACAATATGAACGTTTTAGTTATATCAACAAGTCTGCGCCCCACAAGCAATTCCGACGCTCTGGCCCGTGAGTTTGCGCGCGGCGCGGTCGTTGCTGGCCATTCGGTCGAAGTTGTCTCGCTTCGCGGAAAGAAAATCGAGTTCTGCCGTGGCTGTTTCGCCTGCCAGAAAACGCAAAAATGTGTCATAAAAGACGACGCGCCCGACATTGTGGCAAAAATGCACAATGCCGACGTAATCGCCTTTGCCACACCAATTTACTACTACGAAATGTGCGGCCAAATGAAAACCCTGCTCGACCGCGCCAATCCGCTCTATCCGTCTGATTATAAGTTCAGAAACATTTATCTGCTCACCACCGCCGCCGAAGACGAGCCGCAGGTGCCGCAGCGAGCCGTCTCTGGCCTGACGGGCTGGATTGACTGCTTTGAGCGGGCGCGGCTGGCGGGCACCGTTTTTGCCGGCGGCGTAAACGATATGGGCGAGATTGAAGGCCACAAGGCGCTCAGCGAGGCTTATGAGTTGGGTAAAACGGTGGGTTAATAAGATTTCAGTATATTTGCAAAAACAAAAGAAAATGAACGAGATACATTTCGACACAATTCAGCAGTTCAACGATTTTTACGGATTCGAGACGCTGCACCCGCTTGTGAGTGTGGTGCGCTACGACAAGCAGTTGCCCATTGAAGAGTGCGTGGTGCACTACGGCGTGTATGCCTTGTTTCTGAAGGAAAACAAGGGCTGCAAACTCTCGTACGGCCGCACCAAATACGACTTCGACGAAATGACCGTCACGTCGTTTGCGCCTGGGCAGAGCGTCCGCGTTGAGCCAAACCCCGAAGTGCCCAATCCGAAGTGGACGGCACTGCTCTTCCACCCTGATTTTCTGGCTCGTACGCAGTTGGGGCGACAGATTTCGCGCTACGAGTTCTTCTCGTACTCGAGCAACGAAGCGCTGCATCTTTCGGTGGGCGAAATCGAGATTTTCCGCAGCGTGCTCACAATGATTCAGCAGGAACTTCAGCACGCCATCGACAAGCACTCGCGCGAGTTGATTGTGTCGAACATCGAACTGCTATTGAACTATTGCTTAAGGTTTTACGACCGTCAGTTCATTACGCGCGAAGAAATCAACCACGCCACTGTGCAGCGGTTTGAGTCGCTTTTAGACGAATATCTGACCGACAAGGCTGAAACCGAAGGCATTCCGACGGTGGCCTATTTTGCCGACAAATGCAGCCTGACGGCGGGCTATTTCGGTGAGTTGGTGAAGGTTGAAACGGGCCGCACGGCGCAGGATTTCATTGCCGACCACATTGTGCGCCGCGCCAAAGAACTGCTTAGCAGTCAGACACTTACCATTGCGCAAGTGAGCGACCGTCTAGGCTTCGGCTATCCGCAGCATTTTGTGCGGTTCTTCAAGCGCAAAACGGGCAAAACGCCAACCGAATACCGCGCGGCGTAAGCAAATCCCAAAATTCGGGTAATTCTTTCCGAAATACGGCTATCTGGCTCAAGCAATGCACGATATACATTTGTGCAATAAAATTTCACGACTATGAGACATCTTATCACCATCGCATTTATTTTACTGACAATAAACAATTTATCAGCACAAAACCGCACCCTTGTGGCCTACTACAGTTACACGGGCAATGTGCGGTCGATTGTTGACGAACTGAAAGGGCTGACAAATGCCGATATTGTTGAAATTCAGCCCGCTAAGGAAGGCGAGCGATACGAAGCCGACAACTACGCCATTGGCAGCGCGCTCATTTCGGCCATTCGCGAGAATCCCGACAAGGCTGAAAGTTACCCCGAAATAAAGCCCCTGAGCGTCGATTTTGGCCTGTACGACAACATTATAGTGGCCACACCGCTGTGGTGGAGCAATATGGCGGCGCCAATGCAGACGTTTCTTTTCGCGAACGGCGCGGAAATGGCTGGCAAAAACATTGCTCTGATTGTGTCGAGCGCAAGCAGCGGCATTTCTTCGGTCGTGGCCGACGCCAAACGGCTGATTTCCAACGGAAAATTCGTCGGCGAACCACTTTGGATTAACAACAAAAACCGCAGCAATATGCCGACTCTGCTCGCCAATTGGACCAAAACTCTTGATTTTAAAAGCAATATGACCGAAAAACTCTACATAACCATTGGCAGCGTCACGCTCACCGC
Source organism: uncultured Bacteroidales bacterium (assembly GCA_902790595.1). GTDB lineage: Bacteria > Bacteroidota > Bacteroidia > Bacteroidales > SZUA-534 > RUG13583. Next base: position 12,568 of record CADASL010000001.1, on the reverse strand, counting down.
CACGCTGGCCGAAAACACTGCCACTCAGGCACTTGTGGCCGCTTTGCGCGAATCGCCTATCACCTACAGCGCCACCGACTACGGCAGTTTTGAGAAAGTGGGGCCGCTCGGGCGCTCGCTGCCTACAGCCAACGAGCAGACGACCACCGAACCTGGCGACATTGTTCTCTACAACGGCAGTCAGATTGTGATTTTCTACGGCTCGAACTCGTGGGATTACACCCGTTTGGGCAAAATCGACAACGCCACGCAGCAGGAACTGAAAGCCGCTTTGGGCGAAGGCGATTGCACAATCACGCTGTCGTTATCGGCGGGAAACAACTCTGAAAATCAGAACAATAACGAGACGCCGACAGGAATTCGGCAGTCCGACCGTGCGGCAACACCCGACGGGCCAATGTACGACCTTCAAGGCCGCCGAATCAGCGCACCTGTCCGCGGACAGATTTACATTCAGGGCGGCGAGAAAAAATTCAAATTCAGCAATTAACAATGAGAAAGCTTTATCTAATTTTAGCTGCGCTTTGGACGGCAACAGTTGCCGCAAACGCGCAAAACAGTAACATTCAAAATGACAAACAAATGAGTAACAAAACTTTAGTCGCCTATTTTTCGGCTTCGGGCACAACAAAGGGCATTGCCCAGCAATTGGCAAAAGTGGCTGGCGCCGACCTGCACGAAATCAAACCCGCCAAGGCCTACACCCGCGCCGACCTCGACTGGCACGACAAGCAGAGCCGCTCGTCGGTTGAAATGGCCGACAAAAATTCGCGCCCGGCCATTACCGACAAGCTTGCCAATATGGCTGAATATCAAACCATTTACGTCGGTTTCCCGATATGGTGGTACACCGCGCCGACCATTATCAACACATTCTTCGAGAGCTACGATTTCAGCGGCAAAACCGTCCGTCTGTTCGCCACCAGCGGCGGCAGCAGTATCGACAAGGCTGTGAAGGATTTGCAGGCCGCCTATCCCGAAATCAACATTCAAGACGGCCGTTTGCTCAACTTTGCCAAAGAAGGCGAACTGCGCAGTTTTTGCGGAAAGCAATGAATATCAACACAATGATTCGACGCGCAACCACTGCCGATATTGGGCAGATTATCAACCTATTGCACCAAGTGAATATGGTTCATTACCATATCCGCCCCGATTTGTTCAAACCGCACACAACCAAGTATAACGAGTTGGAACTCAGTCAAATGCTGACCGATGACAACAAGCCGATTTTCGTTTTCGACGACGGCGGCGTGCTCGGCTACGCATTTTGCCAAATCACTGAAGTTCAGAACAATAAACTGCTGCAAGACACCAAAACTCTGTATATCGACGACATTTGCGTTGACGAGAGCGCCCGCGGCCGCCACGTTGGCAAATCGTTGTTCGAGCACGTCCGCAACTATGCGCAATCGATTAGTTGCCACAACATTACGCTGAATGTTTGGGCGGGCAACGACGCTGCCCTGTCGTTCTACCAAAATATGGGAATGCAGGTGCAGAAAACCACAATGGAAATTGTTTTATGCTGACGTTCCATACCCTTTCAGTTTCCGACCGTGCGGCTGTGCAGGCCGTGTCGCTCAAGGCTGGACGGCGCAACTGCAACTACGACTTCGCCAACCTTGTGGGCTGGCAGTTTTGGTTTCAAACCGAAGTCTGCGTGCTGGCCGACGCCGTGGTGCTGCGCTTCACCTTCGATGGCCGACGGGCCTATATGGTCTGCACGGCGGGCAACCTTCAGCCCGAACTGCTGTGCGACCTTCTTGCCGACAGCGGCGGCTGCCTGATGCTGCTCGGACTTGAAGATTCGCAGGTGCAGGCCGTCGAGAGTCAGCATTCCGACCTGATAATCAAGGCGGAAGCCGTCCGCAACCAATACGACTATATCTACCGACGCAGTAGCCTTGCCACGCTTCAGGGCGGCGCCTATCAGGCCAAGCGCAACCACGCGAACCGTTTCCGCGCCGAGCACCCCGATTTTGAGTACCGTCCGCTTGCGCCCGAACTCTTCGACGAGTGCCGACGACTCACGGCAACGTGGCTCGAAGAGAAAGACGCCAACCGCACCATTCTGGCCGAGCAGCGCGTGATGGAGACGGTGTTTGCCAATTGGGACGCCCTGCAAATGACTGGCGGAAGCATTTTTATCGACGGGCAGATGGTGGCCTTCACCTATGGCGCCGCCGTCACCACCGACACCTTCGACGTTTGCGTTGAGAAGGCCGACCGCCACATTGAAGGTGCCTTTGCCATTATCAATCAGCAATTTGCCGCACACCTACCCGAACAATTCACCTATCTGAACCGCGAAGAAGATATGGGCCTGCCTGGACTTCGAAAGGCCAAACTGTCGTATCACCCCGAAATATTGCTGACTTACAACACGTTAAGAATCTGCAAACCCTACACTTTGGAGCGGATGACCGCCGCCGACGCACCGCTGACCACCGATTGGATGGTGCGCCAATACGGCTTCGACCGCGCCGATGTGGAGCAATGGGTGCGCACGCTGCACTTCAACTGGCCGCTGAGTGTCAAGGCGATAGGTGCCGACGGCAAGGTTATCGGCTTGCTCAATATGAGCGACTACCGCATTCAGGACGAAGTGCCGCAGATTGCCACCGACGCCCCCGATTTGCTTGCGCGACTCAACGCCCGTCGCTACACGGCGGTTTTCTCGTTCATTGTCGCCGAGCCCTACCGCGGCACGCAACTGAACTACAATATGTTAATGTCGATAATGCCCGAACTGAAGGCCCGTTACGACTTCCTTTTCATTCCCGTGCTTCACCGCCTGAAAACCCACCAATACTGGCAGCGCTGGGGCGCGACCGAGTTCTACCGCGATGCGGAATGCGTCTGCTACAAACTTGAGTTGCAAGCCAATTTTTAACCCTTTTGATGATTTTTCAAATATATCGCTTGCGATATAAATTAATTATACTACTTTTGTGTCGCGAACGATATAAATAGCAATTTAAAGATTTTGAACAATGAAAAAGAACAAATCAACACTGAACGCAATAAATAAAAGTATAACAAGTGCGGTGGTCTGCCTTGCGTTGGCACTGACGGCCTGCACGCAAAACAACAACAAAATGGCTACAATTTACGATTTCAAAGCCCTGAACAACAAGGGCGCCGAGGTGGACCTTGCGCAGTACAAGGACCAAGTGCTGATGATTGTCAACACCGCTTCAAAGTGCGGTTTCACGCCGCAATACGACGGCTTGGAGGCTCTCTATCAGAAATATAAAGACCAAGGGCTGGTCATTCTGGGCTTCCCTTGCGACCAATTCGCCCACCAAGAGCCTGGCACTGACGAGGAGATTGCCGAGTTCTGCCGCCTGAACCACGGCGTCACCTTCCCGCTGATGAAAAAGATTGACGTCAACGGCAGCAATGCGAGCCCCGTCTTCGAGTATCTGAAAAGCCAAGCCCCGACCGAGGAGTACAAAGGCCTGAAAGCCAAGGCGACGCACACAATGCTGAAAAAAATCAGCAACTCGGCTGTCAACGATGGCGACATTCTGTGGAACTTCACCAAGTTTGTTATCAGCCGCGACGGCAAGACCGTGAAGCGTTACGCGCCCACCACAACGCCCGAGGAGATTGAAGCCGACCTTAAAACCCTGCTGTGATGAAAGAAGAGTTTCGGCTCGATAACCAATTGTGTTTCAGGCTCTACACCGCGTCGCGGCTACTCACGCAGGCCTACAATCCGCTACTCTCGGCCCACGGGCTCACCTATCCGCAGTATCTGGTTCTGCTGGTTTTGTGGGAGAACGACGCGCAGCCCGTCAACGACATTGCCAAACGGCTCTGCCTGGAGACCAACACCGTGACACCGCTCGTGCAGCGAATGGAAAAACAGGGCATTGTCACCCGCGCGAAAGGGACAAACGACGCACGGCAAATAATTGTCAGTCTGACAGATAAGGGGCAGCAACTGCAAACTGCCCTGACCGATGTGCCCTTTGCCGTTGGCGGCGCCATTGCCTGCAAAAGCCTGACGCCCGAAACCGTGCCCGCACTGTTCCAAACGCTCGACGATATGATTGCGCAACTCAAAAAGAACCTGAAGCGCGACACGTAGCAACTGGTTGATATTTATGAAGATATGTATCTGCTTACAAAATGAATATTTTACATTAACAAACAAATTTTACGGAAATGAAAAGTTTTAAATCGAACGCGTGGCTGCTGCCACAACCTGTGCTGATTATCGGCACATATGACAAGAACGGCAAACCGAACGCAATGAACGCCGCTTGGGGCGGACAATGGGACGCACACGAAATCGCCATTTCACTCGGTTCGCACCAAACCACTGACAATCTGGACGTTAATCCCGAGTTCACCGTTGCTTTCGCCACCGCGGCCACAATGGTTGCCGCCGACTATGTGGGCATTGTGAGCGGCCGCAACACCCCCGACAAAATGGCCCGAACGGGCTGGACTATCGCGAAAGCGCCCAACGTGAACGCGCCTGTGTTCGGCGAATTCCCAATGACGCTTGAGTGCCGCGTGAAGCAGACGATTGGCAAAGATGCAAGCGGCTGCAACCTTGTGGCCGAAATTGTCAACATTCTGTGTGACGAGAAGTATCTGGCCGCCGACGGCAAACCCGACGTCGAGAAAATGGGCATTATCACCTTCGACCCTGTGCACCACACATATATCGAACTTGGGAAGAGTGTCGGCAACGCCTTCGCCGACGGCCAAAAACTGAAATAGGCAGCACTGAACGTCGGCGCGGCTTTATAATCCGCCCCTGCGCAAGGGGCGGATTTTTTTGTTCACGTGGCTTGCCGAGAGTTCTTTCGGACGCGCTTTGCAATTGCGTGCGGCTTTTTTTTGCCCAAAACACAGCCGAATATTAAAAGTATTTTTTACTTTTACACCATAATCACAATAAACCACTGAGTATGAACAGAAAACTGAGGGTGGCTCAGCCGCTCAAAAACATTCTTCTTGCCGCTGGGTGCGCCGCTATTGCCGTATCCGCGCAAGCGCAAGTAATTATCGATATCGACGCTCAGCAGCGCGGGCCAAAGGTGAGCCCGATGCTCTACGGCATTTTCTACGAAGATATCAACCACGCTGCCGACGGCGGGCTGTATGCCGAACTGATACGCAACCGCTCGTTTGAGGACGGGCCGCAATATGGCGCGCCTGCCGATATGCAAGGCTGGACAACCAAGGCGGCACCAACGTCGCTAATCACGGCGCAACTCATTCAGAACACCAAGAAAACGCCGCTGCTCAACAACGTGCAGCACAACGCCTTGCAACTGACCGTCGAGGCTAGCGCGCAAAACCCTGCCTGCCTTGTGAATGAAGGTTTCTGGGGTATCAACGCTGTGCAGGGACGCAGTTATCGGTTGTCGTTTTGGGCAAAAACGCTGAAATACCAAGGCTCGCTGAAGGCCGTGCTCTGCTCGAAGGACGGCTCGCAGATTTACGCCGAAAGCGCCATTGCTGGGTTTCCCGCCAAGGCGAAAGGCTGGACCAAATATGAGGCCACGTTCACCGCGAGCGACAACGATTCGCAGGCGCAGTTCGCCCTTGTGTTCGACGGCTCGGGCGTGGTGCAGATTGATGTGGTGAGCCTGTTTCCGCCCACGTTCAAAAACCGCGAGAACGGTATGCGCCCCGACCTGGCCAATATGCTGTGGCAGATGCACCCGAAGTTTATGCGGTTTCCTGGCGGATGCTTTGTTGAGGGCCAGGACAGCCCCGACAACGCCTTCCGATGGGAACGCACCATTGGTCCGATTGAGGAACGCGAAGGGCACTGGAACGTGAACTGGGGCTACCGCACCACCGACGGACTGGGCTATCACGAATATCTGCAACTGGCCGAAGACCTTGGCGCAAAGCCGCTGTTTGTCGTCAACGTGGGAATATGGCACGGCGGCCAAACGCCATTCGACAGTATCCAGCCTTGGATTGACGAGTGTATGAACGCGCTCGAATACGCCAACGGCCCCGTGACGTCGAAATACGGCGCCATTCGTGCCAAAAACGGCCACCCAGAGCCCTTCGGCATTGAATATCTTGAAGTTGGCAACGAGAACAACCAGCCAGTCCAGAGCCAGCAGAGCGACCACTATTACGAGCGCTATGAGCAGTTCTACAAAGCCGTCAAGGCCAAATATCCCGAAATGAAAATCATTGGCAACGTGGTGGCCTGGGGCGATGACAACCCGAAATGGAACTCGACGCTGCCCGTTGACCTGCTCGACGAGCACTACTACCGCTCGCCCGACTGGTTTGCCGCCGCTTTCAGCAAATACGACGCCTACGACCGCCGCGGCCCGAAAATCTACGTGGGCGAGTATGCCGTGACAAACGGCTATGGCGTGCTCGGCAATATGAACGCCGCCTTGGGCGAGGCCGTCTATATGATGGGAATGGAAAACAACTCTGACATTGTGGAACTGGCTTCGTATGCGCCAATCTTCGTCAACGAGAACGATGCCCGCTGGCGCCCCGATATGATACGCTTCAGCAGCAGCCGAGTTATGGGCACGCCAAGTTACTACGTGCAGCAACTGATGCCCGCCAACCTGGGCACGCAGGTGGTGAAAGTCGGCCAGAGCAATCCTTACAAGCAAAGCCTTAAACCGCTGACACCCAAGCAGAACCGAGTGGGATTCGGAACTTGGAACACCCGCGCCACATTTGAGACCACAAAAAATGTTGAATTCGTCTATGGCGACTGGCAGAAAGATGGCGGCACCGTGCGTCAGACGGGCGGCAAGGATGCCACGCTCTGCATTGAGAAGGATATCATTGACAGCGACCATTACACCTGCAAATTCTGCGCTCGCAAGGACGAGGGCGCCGAGGGGTTCATTATCATATTCAATTATGTCGATGACAAAAACTACTGCTGGGTAAATTTTGGCGGGTGGACCAACACGCAGCACGCCATTGAGCAGATTAGCAACGGCGGCAAACTGCTGACCGCAGGCAAGCGCGGCCACGTAGAGCAAGGCCGCTGGTACGACGTTACGCTGCAAGTTGCTGGCGACAGCGTCAAGGCTTGGCTCGACGGCGAGATGGTCTTCGACACCGTGCTGAAACACGATGAAACGAAGGGCATATTCAGCAGCGCCACCATTGACGAGGCCACAGGCGAACTGATAGTCAAGGTGGCCAACACCAGCGATGTGGCCACAACCGCCAGCCTGAACCTTAGGAATCTCAAACCGCAGAGCGCCCGCGTGGTGCGTCTGGCCGCAAGCGACGGCACCGACGAGAACACTCTCGACACCCCCACCAACATTCACCCCGTCGAGCAACTGCTCTCACCCGTCGGCGACAGCGTGCTACTCGATGTGCCGCCATACTCGCTGAATATTGTCAGAATAAAATAGGCAGAGAAATCGAAATTCCGCCAACGACGCTAATCCGTCCCTGCACAAGGGGCGGATTTTTTTATTGCTGCAGCCGCTCAATGGCCCGCCCCTAACGTTTTACTTTTGATATTGGACAAATCATATAGTCAACTATATGTTTTGTCCAAGCAATAGATAATGTAATGAATTTAAGTGTTTTACAAACTTAACTTTCAAATTCTACGACGGCAACAGCGACTGGGACCAACCCGAAAATGGCTACATCAATTTCCGCCATTGGCAGGAAAACAATCCTTGGGAAAAGGGGGAATGAAGCAGAGAAAGTGCGAGAATTTGCTTTTAGAAATTATTTAAGCACGAGTTTTCTTTCCATCGAACTTTGTTTAATACTATTTGTAAGCCATTGAAATCCGTTCCATTAGGACGTTTTTTTTGTATTTTTGCATAAACTCTTTACAAGTTAAACATATCATTATTAGAAATATGAGACGCTTTTTAATGATAGGATTGTTAATATCCATTTCTTTCTTTGCAACTGCTCAAGAACTAAAACACGAAGGGAAAAACATCAGTGATATTATTCCTGATGATTGGGAAATTTTTAGTTCGGATACAGGCGATTTAAATAAAGACGGCTTGAATGATTTGGCATTTATTGTCCGCCAACAAAATAAAGATTTGATTGAGATAAATGACGATGGATGTATAATTGATGAAAATAATTTTATAGTGGCAATCTATTGGGGAAATGCTAACGGAATTTTTACACATTATAAGGATTGGAACAATTTGGTATGGCCAGAAAGTTGGTCTTCCACTTATGATGAATTATCAGTAGACATCACTCCTAAAGGCACTTTAAAATTTAAAGTTCGAATCTTTCTTTCTGCTGGTGGCTGGACAAATCCAAACTATACAGTTACATATCGTTTCCAAAATGGCGATTTTTACAAAATCGGATATGATTCTGATGAATTTAACAGAGGCACAATGGAAGGTGAGAGAATTAGTATAAATTATTCTACAGGCAAGCGTTACATTGTTAAATATAATGCGTCTGATGATACTGAATCACCTGGTTATTGGGAAACTTTTTCGGAAGACTTAAAAAAAATAGACGAAGGTTTTTGAATAGAATTTTCTACTTTCCCCACTTTCCAAACGGGCACTGCGACAGGTACGAATTGTAATACCGTTTGTCGCCTGTTACTTCCTGGCCAATCCAATCGGGAAGTTGAACGGGGCGGTCGGGGCGGTCAATTTCCACTTCGGCCATTGTAAGTCCTTCGTTTTCACCGCCGAACACGTCAACTTCAAATGTCAGGCCGCCGAACGGGACAATGTAGCGCGTCTTTTCGATTGCGCCTGGCAGACAGAGTTTTAACAGCATTTCGGCTTCGTTCGCAGCAATTTCCTTTTCCCACTCAAAACGGCTCAGACCGTCGGCGGTGCTGGCGCCTTTAATGGTCAGATAGCCTTTGTCGCCTTTAATTCGCACACGCACAGTGCGTTGCGGGTCAGCAGCCAAGTAGCCCTGACAGATTTTGTATTCAGCCGTTGCTAGGTGATGAAACTCGCTTTTAACCAAAAACTTGCGTTCTATTTCGGTATATTCCATTGTTTAATGTTTAATTGGTGAATCGGTGATTCGTAATTCGTAATTAGTAATTCATAATTAACTAGTGCCTAGTGCCTAATGCCTAAATTCTAATTCCTAGTGCCTTTAATCTTCCCCGCCAACAATATGGCATTCAGCAAATTACCTTCCTGCGAACGGACCGAATAGCGCTCGTCGATAGTTTTGCGAGCCGCTTCACCTAATCGTTGTCGAAGTTCCACGGATTCAATCAGTTGCGAAAGGCAATCAATCCATTCGCTGTCGGTGGAAGCCAGAAAACCGTTTACGCCGTGTTCAATAATGTCTGTGTTCACGCCCACAGGCGACATTACCGTGGCAATGCCGAGCGCCATATACTGAATGCCCTTGAAGCCGCATTTTCCACACGACCAGCGGTCATCGGGCAGCGGCATAATGCCAATATCCACCTTGTTAAGTTCTTCTACTTCAGTGTCTTTGCGCCATTTGGTGCTTTTCAGTCCAAGTTCGGGCACTTCATAGTCAACATCTACTATCACCTTGAAATTCACGCGGTTGCCATATTTCTGTTTTATGGCCGTCAGGGCGGGAATGGCGTTCTGAAAGTGCTTCAGCGTGGTGGTGCTGCCAATCCAGCCAATCGTAACTGGTTCAGAATCAACCGCCCCGCGATATTTGTACGCATCGGTGTCAATGGCAGTCGGCACAATCACCACATTCGGGTTTGACTGCCGCGCATAATCGGCTAAAAATGAATTGCCTACGGTCACCACATTGGCCAAGTGGGCTATTTTGGCGGTCTTCGCCGAACTCTTGAGCCAACTCAGGTTTTTGTTCGATTCCGACGTGTCGTTCAGCCAGATAGCGTCATCAAAATCAAAAATCATTGCGGCGCGACTCATCGAAAGCAGTTTCTCAAAGATTGCCCACCCCCAGAAATGCGCTTCGCGATAGACAATAATATAGTCGTAACGCCACGCACGCAAAACATCGAGCAGCCTTATAATCACGCATTTGAGCGCAATCCAGCATTTCAGCAGATAGTTGCCGCGCTGGTAGAAATGGCGGTCGTCCCAGGCGTTGAGCAGAAACGAGTAGGTAATCGTAAATCCTTCAGACTCAAGAAAATCGGTGTACTGCTCGAATCGGAATCTCTGTCCAGGCGAACGTCCTGGGCGGTGTGGGGCGATATATAGAAGTTTTGACGGCATTTATTTTAGGGTGTTGGGTGTTAGGTGTTAGGCAAATTACTCTTTACTCTTTACTCTCTCATACACAATATTATACGCCGCAACGCCATTTTCGAGCGAGAACATCTCGCAAGCCATCTGTCGCGATTGGCTGCGACCATCGGGCGGCAATTTTAGCATTTTTTCGATTGCTGCGGCATAGTTGGCACTATTCCAACCGTCAATCAGCACGCCCTGCGGGTTGCGGCTCATAATCTCATCGACATCGCCCACGCCACGATTGGTCAGGCAAGGAATGCCAAGCGCCATCAACTCGGCAAGTTTGGTTGGCGACGACGCCTTTTTCGACCAGACAGGCTTTATGAAGAACAGCGAAGCATCGGACAGCATTGCCAGCGACGGCACTTCACTGCGCGTGGCGGGCTGTACAACTATGCGGTCCGCGCCGATTCCGTGACGTTCGGCTTCGTCGAGTATCATTTTTTTGCTATCGCGAGTGATAAGCAAGAATTGTGCATCTGGCTTATACTTAAGCAGTTCGCTGAAGAAATCCATCATCTCGGGCAGCATATACCAAGTGCCAACCGAGCCCAGATACGACAGCACGAATGCATTGGGGCTGATATTCAATTTTTTGCGCCAATTATCAATATCCGCCTGATTCACAGCATTATAATCAAAGTGATTGACATCGGCGCAACAGGGAATAACCGTTATTTTGTCGGCCGTCACATTTGGCAGATTCCATTGCAGAATCTCGCTTTTGGCGGCGTTGGTCAGGCTAACAATGGCGTCCGATTCGGTCATAAACACCTTTTCCTTACGCTTGAAAAAGTTATATACAAGCCTGTAAATCAGTTTTTTTGTATTCCAGATATTGCCATCAACGCGCTCATCGGCATAGAAGCCGCGCATATCAAACACAAAGCGGCAACCGAATTTATTTTTCAGCGCAAGTCCAACAAAAGCAGCAATATAACTGCGGCAGTGCACAATGTCGAAGCCACTGCGCCGCTGCAGCGACAGTGCCAAACGCTTGATTTTCTGAATGTCTTTCAGCGTTGACACGATTGGCGGACGTTTGGTATAAACCGTTGGCTGCCAATCGATTCCCGCTTCGTCCACAATCTTTTCGATAGTGGCGCGGCCAGCAGCAAAAACTTCGGGCTTTTCGGCGCTTATGAGCGTGATTTGGTGTCCGCGCTGCGCCAGTCCGCACAGGTACGGCAGCACCTGCGACTGCCCCAAAGCGTCGGTCATTCCGTCGTACGATATGTATAAAACCTTGCTGCTCATTGGTTTAGAACGAAATCAAATATTGCCTTCTCATCAGCGCGGTCGAACCAGTGCATTTGCGGATAACGGTTGAACCACGTCATCTGTTTTTTTGCGTAACGCCGTGAGTTTCTTTTGATTAGGCGCACGGCTTCGTCAAAATCATACTCACCGTCGAAGTAGCCGAAAAACTCTTTGTAACCGACCGTGTTGAGTGAGTTCAAATGCTTGTATTGGTGCAGATTATGCGCTTCGACTTCCAATCCTGCGGCAAGCATCGCGTCAACGCGGCTGTCGATTCGGTCGTAGAGTTTCTGGCGGTCCATTGTCAGGCCAACCATCACAATGTCGAACGGCCGCTGTTTGCCTTGCCCCGTCCGCAGCGACGAGTAGGTTTTGCCCGTCTGCGCAATCACTTCAAGCGCCTTCAGCACGCGTTTGGGGTTCACAATGTCGGCCGTGTTGTAATAGTCGGGGTCGAGTTGGGCCAGTTCGGCGCGCAAAGCGTCAATACCTTCATTTTTAAGGCGTTGCATCATCCGTGCACGAATTTCGGGCGACGCTGTCGGCAAATCGTCAATGCCCTGCACAACAGCATCTATATACATTCCCGAGCCGCCAACCATTAGCACCTTGTCGTGCGTGGCGAACAGCGTGTCGAGCAATTCGAGCGCCTGCAGTTCGAACCGTCCAGCGCTGTAATAGTCTGTTATCGAGAGATTTCCAATGAAATAATGCTTCACCCTGGCCAACTGCTCTGCCGACGGTGGCGCGGCGCCAATCTGCAGTTCGCGATACATCTGCCGCGAGTCGCACGACACGATTTCGGTGCCCAACTTCAGAGCCAGTTCAATGCTCAAGTCGGTCTTGCCAATGCCCGTGGGGCCCGTCAGTATTATCAGTTTTTTGCGACTCATTGTGCGCTGTATTGCGTTGCTAAAATAGCAAAAAGAACGGCGATTGTTAGTGAAAAAGCGACTCGTGACCGACCATTTCCAGGAAACACCAAAAAAAGAACCCCGACTCCAAAAAGGAACCGGGGTTCTGAAGGCGGGCGGCGACCTACTCTCCCACTGTACGCAGTACCATCGGCGCTGAAGGGCTTAACTTCTGTGTTCGGGATGGGAACAGGTGGT